>NZ_CANNGQ010000002.1 GCF_947504145.1 uncultured Microbulbifer sp. | reverse complement strand
GCATTATAGCGACCTCTTCGACCTTGGCAAGGGCTTTTTGAATTTCTTTTTCCGAGAAAAACTCGTTGAAAATCAATCGCTTATCTTGCCATCTCGCTGCGCTTTGCGTTGCCGCTCAAGCAGCGAGGGCGCGAACTATACGAGCCCCCAAGGGCCTTCGCAAGCACTTTCTGGAAAAAGTTAAATTTCCTTCCCCCACCGGCGTTTTCGAGCAATAGAAGCCCCGGGCCACCATGGGTAGCCCGTCACTTTCGTTCAGGGGATTCCTTCAGGATAGTGTCAGCTTGGGAAACTGCCAAACGGCAAAGGAAGAAATGCCGGCCAATCACGCAGCGACTGGCCAGTGTCTATACAGGTTAGTGTTTATCACTGCCTGAGGGCTGCCCGTCATTATCTCCCTCTTGTACGGCATCCTCCGCGCTCGCTTCGGGAGCGCCACCTACCGCAGAAGGCGCCGCGGCTTTTTGGCGACCACGCAGAGTTGTCCAGACCCACATGGCAGGGCCAGAAAAGGTGTAGATGATAGCGATCACCAGCAACACCCGAGGGGGATCAATGGTCACCAGACTGAACACCAGGATGATGGCAAGCATCATCACAAAAGGAACCCGGCCTTTGAAGTCGAGCTTCTTGAAACTGGAATAGCGGAAATTAGACACCATCAACAGGCCCGCCGCAGCTGTGACCAGAGCCGCAACAACCCCCAACCCGGTGCCGATTTCAGCATCGTGCCCCGCCCATACCATGCTGGCGACAATGGCCGCGGCCGTAGGACTCGCCAGCCCGATAAACACGCCTTTATCGACCGTATCCACCTGGGTATTGAAGCGAGCCAGCCTCAACGCGGCGCAGGCGGCATAGAGAAATGCCGCCGCCCAGCCAAGCTTGCCGAGGGGACCCAACCCCCAACTGAATACCACCAATGCAGGCGCCAGGCCGAAAGACACCATGTCAGAAAGGGAGTCGTACTGAACCCCAAATGCACTCTGGGTGTCCGTAAGCCGCGCAACCCTGCCATCCAGACCATCCAGGATCATGGCAGCAAAAATGGCGATGGCCGCCGCCTCGAAGTTCCCACTCATGCCGGCAATAATGGCGTAGAAGCCACTGAACAGTGCACCGGTGGTAATCAGGTTCGGCAGCAGGTAGACACCCTTCGCACGCACCTTCTTACCACTCGCGGACACCTCTTCTTCCACATGCTCATCCACCGGCAGGCGGATTTCTTCTTCGGACCGAGGGCTCTCTGCCCGGTTGCCCTGTTTTTCGCTCATACAAGCTTCCTTAAAAACCACGAATTGGTTACACACCGGGAGTGTACAGTGGCGAACCGGCAAAAAAAAAGCGGCGGGACCGCAAAGTCCCGCCGCTTTTTGCTCGAAGGCCAGTATTTAGCTGTTGCCTTCGGTCTTGTCGATGATCTTGTTCGCCTTGATCCAGGGCATCATCGAGCGCAGCTTGGCACCAACTTCTTCGATCTGGTGCTCACCGCCAATACGACGCTCTGCTTTCAGGCGCGGCTGGCCAGCGAGGGATTCCAGCATGAAGTCCTTGGCGAATTTGCCGGTCTGAATATCTTTCAGTACGCGCTTCATTTCCGCTTTGGTTTCTTCGGTCACGATGCGCGGTCCGGTTACGTAATCACCGTACTCTGCAGTATTGGAGATAGAGTAGCGCATATCGGCGATGCCGCCCTGATACATCAGGTCAACAATCAGCTTCAGCTCGTGCAGACACTCGAAGTAGGCCATTTCCGGGGCGTAACCCGCTTCGGTCAAGGTCTCGAAGCCCGCCTGAACCAGTGCGGACACACCACCACAAAGTACCGCCTGCTCACCGAACAGGTCGGTTTCGGTCTCTTCGCGGAAGTTGGTTTCGATGATACCGGAACGGCCGCCGCCATTGGCAGAAGCGTAGGACAGAGCCAGCTCTTTCGCTTTGCCAGAAGCATTCTGATAGATCGCGATCAGGGTCGGCACACCGCCACCTTCGAGGTAGGTGGAGCGCACAGTGTGGCCCGGACCTTTCGGTGCGATCATGATTACGTCCACATCCTTCGGCGGCTCGATCAGCTCGAAATGCACATTGAAGCCGTGTGCAAACGCCAGTGCAGCGCCGGATTTCAGGTTCGGAGCAACCTGCTCGCGGTATACCGCCGCCTGGTATTCATCCGGGGCCAGGATCATGACTACATCCGCGTCTTTCACTGCATCGGCCACTTCGGCAACACGCAGGCCAGCTTTTTCAGCCTTGGCCCAGGAAGCAGAGCCCTTGCGCAGACCAACGACAACATTGCTTACGCCGGAATCTTTCAGGTTGTTTGCATGGGCGTGGCCTTGAGAGCCGTAGCCGATGATGGCAACGGTTTTGGATTTGATCAAAGAGAGATCACAATCTTTATCGTAATAAACTTGCATAACTTACTTCCTGCTAAATGTGCTTTGAATTTCCGGCTCCGGGCTCGACAGCCTGAAGCCTACACTTCGATTTTTGACACTCAAATACTGAGGATCTTCTCACCGCGAGCGATCCCTGAAACACCGGAACGAACCACTTCCATAATGGTGTGCTCGCCCAGCGCCTGTAAGAAAGCGTCCAGTTTTTCACTGGTACCAGATACCTGAACCGTGTACATGTTGCTGGTGACATCGACAATCTGACCGCGGAAAATATCCACACTGCGTTTGACTTCGTCACGCTGTGCTCCGGTCGCGCGCACTTTCACCAGCAACAGCTCGCGCTCAATATGGGAACCTTCGGTAAGGTCCACCAGCTTTACCACATCGATCAATTTGTTCAGATTCTTGGTGATCTTTTCGATCTTGTGGTCGTCCCCGATGGTTGTCAGCGTCAGACGCGACAAGGTCGCGTCTTCGGTTGGCGCTACCGTGAGGCTTTCAATGTTGTAGCCTCGCTGGGAAAACAGGCCAACCACCCGCGACAATGCACCGGGCTCGTTCTCCATCAGAACTGATATGATTCTGCGCATCCTGTTTATCTCCCTTTTACGTCCGTTCCGTTTTGCTGAGCCACATATCCCGCATGGAGCCCGTGGGCATCACCTGCATGGGATAAACGTGTTCAGCCGGATCGACATAAACGTCGATAAACACAGTGCGGTCCTTGATCGCGAACGCCTCTTCGAGCTTGCCGTGCAGCTCGTCGCGGTGCTCGATCTTCATACCGAGGTGCCCGTAGGCTTCCGCCAGCTTGATGAAGTCCGGCAGGGAGTCTTCATACACACTGTTGGACAGGCGCCCTTCGTACTGCATTTCCTGCCACTGCTTCACCATGCCCAAAGCCTGGTTGTTCAGGCACAGAATTTTTACCGGAAGATTGTACTGGGTAGCCGTAGACAGCTCCTGAATACACATCTGGATACTGCCTTCACCAGTAACACAGACCACCTCCGCATCCGGGTAGGCGGCTTTCACCCCCAGCGCAGCGGGCAGGCCGAAGCCCATGGTGCCGAGACCGCCTGAGTTGATCCAGCGGCGCGGCTTGTCGAACAGGTAATACTGCGCCGCGAACATCTGGTGCTGACCAACATCCGAGGTCACGTAGGCATCACCTTTGGTGATCTGATGCACCGCACTGATCACTTCCTGCGGCATGATCATATCGCCATCGGTGCGGTAGCGCGGGGCAGTGTACAGGCCGTGACGTTCACGCCAGTCATCGATCTGACGCCACCAGTCGACGATGGCAGACTGATCCGGCATTTCCTTCGAAGCCTTCAGCATCTCCAGCATTTCGGTCAGCACCGACTGCACCGTACCCACGATAGGCACATCGGCAGTGATGGTTTTGGAAATGGAAGCCGGATCCACATCGATATGAATGACCTTGGCGCCGGGGCAGAACTTGCTCGGGGTGTTGGTCACCCGGTCGTCAAAGCGCGCGCCCACCGCAAAAATCACATCGGCGTGGTGCATGGCGGTATTGGCCTCAAAGGTGCCGTGCATACCCAGCATACCCAGGAAGCGCTTGTCGGTACCCGGATAGGCACCCAGTCCCATCAGGGTATTGGTCACCGGGTAATTCAGGCGCTGCGCCAGTTCGGTCAACAAATCGGCAGCATCGCCCTGTACCACACCGCCACCGGCATAGATCACCGGGCGCTTGGCGGATAGCAGCAAGGCTACCGCCTTGCGGATCTGGCCAGTGTGACCTTTACCCGCCGGGGTATAGGAGCGCATGCGCAACTTGTCCGGATACTGGTACGGGAAGCGGTCTACCGGGTTGGTAATATCCTTTGGGACGTCGATGACTACCGGGCCAGGACGGCCGGTAGACGCGATATAAAAGGCTTTTTTGACGATCTCGGGAATCTCTTCCGCGTTTTTGACCAGGAAGCTGTGTTTAACGATCGGGCGGGAGCAGCCCACCATATCCGTTTCCTGGAAAGCGTCTTCACCAATCTTGTCAGAAGGCACCTGCCCGGAGATCACCACCATGGGAATAGAGTCCATGTAGGCGGTGGCAATACCGGTGATGGCATTGGTGGCCCCGGGACCAGAGGTGACCAGCACCACGCCAGTCTTGCCGGTAGCACGGGCATAGCCATCCGCCGAGTGGGTTGCCCCCTGCTCGTGACGTACTAAAAGATGCTTGATGCTCTTCTGCCGAAAAATGGCATCGTATATATGCAGTGCCGAACCGCCGGGATAACCGAAAATCAGGTCTACCCCTTCATCCTGCAGCGCGCGAACCAACATATCGCCGCCGGAGAGTAATTCCACTTGAGCCCCCTCAAAATTTCCCAATTCTTAGGATCCGCATCATCCACAAACCACAGAATAGCCGGGCGGCGCGAAAGCCAGACGGCGATTCTAAAGGAAAAGCGTGATAAATATCAGCCTTAAACGCAGATTCAGCCCGTTTTTTAGGATAACTTCACGGCAACGCAAAATCTGCGTGGTCCCCGACCGGTAGCGGAACCGGAGCGCGGGCACCAAGGCCTCCAGATGGGGAGGGCCTCCTCGGCAGGAGGAGGTGGGCGGTTAACCCACCGGGGAGAGAGTGCGAGCCGCAGGGTGTTGCGGGAACATCTACTTCGCCGAGTAAGGGGCAAATTGTCCAGTTTGTGACCCGGGTGTCAACCAGTGATCGGCGCCAGCGATACTCCGGGCACCTTTCCTGCGTATAAAGTGTTAACTGGGTTGCGATGTCCCCACCCCTGCCCGTTACAATGCGGATGCTACGCGAATTTCGCGCCAGCCCGATACCAATACAAAATGACAAGAATACTCACAGATCAAGGCGGCTCTCCCATGCGCACTTTAGTTACAACACTCACCCTGTCGCTGAGCCTGCTGGCGGCGGCCGCACAGGCCGATGGTATATACAAGTGGGTGGACGAGGATGGCGTGGTGCACTTTGGTTCTCAGCCTCCCCAGAAGGAAAAGGTAGAGGTGGTGAAAGCACCCAAATCGGCGCGCTACAAACACTGGCAGAGTGAACAGCAGGCGCTGGTCGACAAGCGCAAACTGGAAACCGCCGCCGAAGCGGAGAAGAACAAGCCGGCTACCCAGGCGGCACAGCCCACCCAGCAAACGGGGCAGGACACCGCGAACAACCGGCCCAGTGACGCCGAGATGGCCGCCCGCGCTCAGCGCTGCCGCAGCGCACAACAGCGGATTCAGGAACTGGAAAGCCACGCACGGATACGCGAAATCGACGCCAGCGGCAATTACCGCGTGCTGCCAGAAGAGGAGCGCCAGCAGCGCATCCAGCGAACCCGCCAAATCCTGCAGACAAACTGCTGATATCTGGCCCTATACGGCGCCCCTACCCGGCGGGAGCACTCTTCTCCGCCGGGCCACCCCTCTCAAACTGCTTCCCTCCAGCGTAATCCCTTCCCAGGTACAGATACATCGCCGGCACCACAAACAGGGTAAACAGGGTGCCGATACTCATACCCGACGCCACCACCAAGCCCATGGCAAACCGCGCTCCGCCGCCGGGCCCCGCTGCAAGCAACAATGGCACCATTGCCAGTACCAGTGAGGCCGTCGTCATCAGAATCGGACGCAAACGGATACTCGAAGCCTCCTCAATCGCCTCGCGCTTGCTCCGGCCCTGCAGTTGCAACTGATTGGCAAACTCCACGATCAGGATACCGTGCTTGGAAATAACCCCAATCAAGGTCACCAATCCAACCTGCGTGTAAATGTTCAATGTGGTCAACCCGAGGCTGACAAAGATCATCGCCCCGCACACGCTCATGGGGACAGTCACCAGCATGATCAGCGGGTCGCGCCAGGACTCGAACTGGGCGGCGAGAACCAGGTAGATCACGATCATGGCAAAGGCAAACGTCAGCAGTAGATCCGAACCTTCATTTTTATATTGACGGGACTGGCCGGAATAGTCCGTGGAATATTCTCGTGGGAGTATTTCCTCCGCTGCCGATTCAAGCACACCCAAGGCTTCGCCCAGGGGAATCCCCGGGCGCGGCACGCCGGAGATGGTCACCGCATTCAATTGTTGGAAGCGTTTCAACTGCTGAGGCTCGACGGTTTCGCGCAGGCGCACCAGGGTCGACAGGGGCACCAGGGTTCCGTCGCCGGCGCGGATATAGTACTGCTTCAGTTGATCGCCGCTCAGGCGATTCGCCCGCACCACCTGCGGAATCACCTTGTAACTTCGGTTTTCCAGCGAAAAGCGATTGGTGTAGGCCCCGGACATCATGGAGCCCAGCTCCCTCGCCACATCCGCCATGGTTACACCGATAGACGCCGCCTTATCGCGGTCGATCACCACCGAGAGGCGCGGCTTGTCCAGCTTCAAATTCGAATCGAGAAAAATAAACTTACGGCTTTCCAGCGCCCGCGCCATGATTTCTTCCGAAAATCCCGCAAGGCTGGCAATGGGTTCGGTGGTGCCTATCACGAACTCTACCGGTAATTGACCACCAGCTGTGGGCAGACTCGGCGGCACAAATGTCGCGATTTTGAGCCCCGCAATCTGTGACACCTCATTGTTGATCAGCAACTGCATTTCATGGGTGCCTTTATCCCGCTTGTTCCAGGAAGACAACACAAAACCGGCAATGGCGCTGTTGCTGCTGTCTCCGGAACCACCCACACCGTTCAGAAGAAACAGGTTTTCCACCTCGGGATGACGATCGCGCACGCCATTGATCTCCGCGGTGTACTGCTCCATATAATCGATGGTGGCGAAAGAGTCCGCACTGGCGATACCCAACACAAAGCCGCGATCTTCTTTGGGCTCAAGCTCGCTGGGAGAAGTGATAAACAGGAAGTAACAGCTGGCGAGTACGATCAGCCCGAACAGCAGGATCACCAGGCGATCATCCAGCGCACCATGCAGGCGGCGACGATAAGTGGATTCCAGCCCATCAAGCCTTCGCTCCAGCCAGACTTCAAAGCGGTTGCTGCGCCTGCCATCCTGCGGCTTCAGCACCTTTGCCGCCATCATGGGCGACAGCGTCAACGCCACCACACCGGACAAGAGCACCGCACCTGCCAGGGAAAATGCAAACTCCACAAACAACGTGCCCGTAAGTCCGCCGAGAAAACCGATCGGCAGGTACACCGCAATCAGGGTGGTGGTCATTGCCACAATGGGCCAGGCCAGCTCGCGCGCCCCTTTTAACGCCGCATCCTCTGGTGACATTCCCTCTTCAATATGGCGATGCACGTTCTCCAGCACGATGATGGCATCATCCACCACAATGCCGATCGCCAGTACCATTGCAAGAAGCGTCAACAGGTTGATGGAAAACCCCATCAACAACATCAGGAACATGGCGCCGACCAGTGACAAGGGTACCGCCACTGCCGGAATGATCACGCTGCGCAACGAACCCAGGAACAGGTAGATCACCACGATGACAATCAACACCGCCTCGGCAATGGTCTTGATCACCTCGTTAATGGAGTCCTGAATATACTCGGTGCTGTCGTAGGGGATATCACCAATCATCCCCTCGGGCAGTTGCGGGAAGATTTCGCCGTGCAGTTTTTCCCGCACATCCGCAATGACATCCAGGGCGTTGGCATCGGGGGCCACCTCCACGGCAACAAAGGTTGCCGAACGGCCATTGAAGGTGACCGATGTATCGTAGGATTCCGACCCCAGCTCCACGTCGGCCACATCTTCAAGCCGCACCAACTGATCATCGTCAGCACGCACCACCAGTTTGCGGAACTCGGCTTCCGAGGCGATATCCGTATCTGCACGAATATCGATGGCCACCCGCGTGCCCTTGGTTTCCCCCACGGCCGCAAGCACATTGTTTTGCCGCAGTGCGTTGCTCACATCCCCGGGGGTTACACCCTGCGCGGCCATAGCTTCTGGCCGTAACCAGATGCGCATGGCAAAGGTACGGTTGCCAAGCAGCGCTGCGCGCTGCACACCGGCAACCGTAGAAAGCTTGGGCTGCACCACCCGGGTGATGTAATCGGTGATCTCATTGTTATTCAAAATTTCCGAGGAAAACGACAGGTACATAGCGGCGATCGTCTCGCCCACTGCCAGGTCCACCGTCGAGTCTTCGGATTCCAGTGGTAATTCGTTGCGCAGCTTATTGACCTTGGCAACAATCTGGGTGAGCACCTCGTTGGGGTCGTAGTCCAGCCGCACATATGCCTGAATCACCGACACGCCCTGCACACTGGTGGAGACGATATAGTCGAGCCCGTCGGCGCTGGCGATTTCCTGCTCCAGCGGCGTGGTGATAAACCCCTGAACCAAGTCCGAGTCTGCACCCACATACACGGTGGTGATCGTGATCACCGCATTTTCCAGCTCCGGATACTGGCGCACATTCAATTCGGAGGTCGAGCGCAGGCCGAGCAGGAATATAAACAGGCTGACCACACAGGCCAGTACCGGTTTGCGAATAAAGATATCGGTAAAATTCACACGGCATCCTTGCCAGGCTTCGGCGATCGCTAACTGTTATCCGGTTTCGGGGCCAGCTGATCCGGGGGCGGGTTTTCATTGTTGATGATCACCGCGCCTTCGTTGCGCAGCTTCAACAGCCCGCTGGTTGCCACCTGCTCTCCCGCTTTTACGCCCTCGGTAATCTCAATCAGGTCACCGCGTACTTCTCCCGTCTTCACAAATCGCTTCATGGCGATCCAGTCAGGCGGCTGCATTTCCTGCCCCTGCCGGTTTCTCGCACCTGCGTTTGCTTTTTCCCAGGCCTCTTTGTCCGCTTTGCGAATGACAAAAATGGAATTGCCATAAGGGGCATAGCTAATCGATGTGCGCGGCACCACGACGACGGTACGGAAATTTTCCACTTTAACCGACACATCCGCGAACATTCCCGGGCGCAACAGCTGCTCGGCATTCTCCAGGGTGGCCTGTAGGATGAACGTACGATTGCGGGGGTCGATGGTGGGGTTGATGGCGGTGATCCGCCCCTGAAATGTCTTCTCCGGAACCGCGGTTGCGATCAGTGTGACGCCCTGCCCCTGTTGCACACGGGAAAAATCCCGTTCGGAAAGTGAGAAGTCTACGAAGATGGGTTGCAGCTGCTGCAGGGAAACCACCGCATCGCCCGGTGCTACATTCTGCCCGAGATCGATCTGCCGGATTCCCAGCTGGCCGGAAAACGGAGCGCTGATGGTTCGCTCGCGAATGGTGGCGCGCTGTACCGCCAGATTGGCCACTACCTGATCCAGGGTGGCCTGGGCTTGATCCAGTTCGCGCAGGGTCGCCACGCCTTTCTCATACAGCTCGGAAATACGCTTGAAATCCCGCTCGGCCAAGCGCCGCTCAGCTTCAAGCACTTCAATCTGTGCCGTTTCCGGCGCCGCCGTCAGCTCTGCCAACACGGTGCCTTTATTGACCCGCTGACCGGATTCAAAATAAATGGCTTGAACCTCCCCCTGTGCCTGGGTGGTCACATCTACGCCGTTGACGGCGCGCAGGCTGCCCACGGCGCTCAGAGTGTTCTGCCAACGCTGCTGCTCGGCCCGGGCCGTGGTAACGGTAGCGGGCGGCAACGCCATGTTGTCCAGAGCCTGGTTCATCATGTAGTTGCCGAACACTTTGAACGCAAAAATACCGCCAAAAACCAGCAGGCAACCCAGCAGCATCCACAGCATGCGCCGGTTAAAGATCTGCCCTGCCAGTGCCATACGTCAAATCCATTGATTACTGCCCGTCCGTGGGCATGCCCCTACTACAACAGACGGTACTATTTACTAAATACCGCTTTGTCTCCTTCCAGCGTCGCGTGAATAGTATCGCCCGAGACAAATTTCCCGGAGAGCACATCCTGTGCCAACGGGTTTTCCAGCCACATCTGGATTGCACGTTTCAGCGGCCGCGCACCGTAGACCGGATCGAATCCGACATCGGCTAATTTGTCGAGCAGCTCCTCGGAAACATCCATTTTCAAATCCCGCTCCGCCAACCGGTTGCGCAGATTCTGCAGCTGAATCTCTGCGATGGAACGCACCTCGGTACGATCCAGCGGGTGGAACACCACTACCTCGTCGATGCGGTTGATAAATTCCGGGCGGAAGTGACTGCCCACCACATCCATCACCGCGGCCTTCATCTGCCGATAGTGGATTTCGCTATCCACCTCATCGTCGTCTTTGACACTGGCGTACTTCTGAATCAGGTCCGAGCCCAGGTTAGACGTCATCACCACCACGGTGTTGCGGAAGTCGACGGTGCGACCTTGACCATCGGTCAGGCGACCATCTTCCAGTACCTGCAACAGGATGTTGAATACGTCCGGGTGCGCCTTTTCCACTTCGTCCAGCAGCAGCACAGAGTATGGCTTGCGCCGTACGGCTTCGGTGAGGTAACCGCCCTCCTCGTAACCCACATACCCCGGAGGCGCGCCGATCAGGCGGGCGACAGAATGTTTCTCCATAAACTCCGACATATCCATACGCACCATGGCGTCTTCGGTGTCAAACAGGAATTCCGCCAATGCCTTGCACAGCTCTGTCTTGCCCACCCCGGTAGGGCCGAGAAACAGGAAAGAACCATTCGGGCGATTGGGGTCTGCGAGCCCGGCGCGGGAACGACGCACCGCGTTGGACACGGCTTCCACCGCCTCGTCCTGACCGATCACTCGGTCGTGTAAGGCTCCTTCCATTTTCAGCAGCTTCTCGCGCTCGCCTTCGAGCATTTTGGACACAGGAATTCCGGTCCAGCGGGAGACAACTTCCGCCACTTCTTCATCGGTAACCCGGTTGCGCAGCAACTGGTTATCACTGGTATCACTGGTGTCCGATGCCAGCTTCAGCTGTTGCTCCAGCTGCGGAATCACTCCGTACTGGATTTCCGACATGCGGGTCAGGTCGCCCGCGCGGCGCGCCGCATCCATATCCAGCTTGGCCTGCTCCAGCTTGTTCTTGATGTCCGCACTACCGGCCAGCTTGGCTTTTTCCGCCTTCCAGATTTCTTCCAGATCGGCATATTCTTTTTCGATGCCGTCGATGTCTTCCTCGAGTTTTTGCAGGCGTTTTTTTGCGGCCTCGTCGTCTTTGTCTTTTTTCACCGCTTCGCGCTCGATCTTGAGCTGAATCAGTCGGCGTTCCAGTTTGTCCATTTCCTCGGGTTTGGAGTCGATCTCCATACGAATCCGGCTGGCCGCTTCGTCGATCAGGTCAATGGCCTTGTCCGGCAGCTGGCGGTCGGTGATATAACGTTGGGACAGTTTGGTGGCGGCGATGATCGCCGAATCGGTGATGTCCACGCCGTGGTGGACCTCATAGCGCTCTTTGAGCCCACGCAGGATCGCGATGGTGTCTTCTTCACTGGGCTCATCCACCAGCACCTTCTGAAAGCGCCGTTCCAGTGCTGCGTCTTTTTCAATATATTGTCGATATTCGTTCAGGGTGGTGGCGCCGACGCAGTGCAGTTCGCCGCGAGCCAACGCCGGCTTCAGCATATTGCCCGCATCCATGGCACCCTCGGCCTTGCCAGCGCCGACCATGGTGTGCAATTCGTCGATAAACAGAATGACGCGGCCTTCCTGTTTGGACAGCTCGTTCAGCACCGCTTTCAGGCGCTCTTCAAACTCACCACGGAACTTGGCACCGGCCAATAGGGAGCCGAGATCCAGGGAAAGCAGGCGCTTGTCTTTCAGGCCTTCGGGGACTTCGCCGTTTACGATCCGCTGGGCAAGTCCTTCAACGATGGCGGTTTTGCCCACACCCGGCTCGCCGATCAGTACCGGGTTGTTCTTGGTGCGGCGCTGCAAGACCTGGATAGTGCGGCGTATCTCGTCGTCGCGGCCGATCACCGGGTCGAGCTTGCCCGATTCCGCGCGCGCGGTCAGATCCATGGTGTACTTGTCGAGGGCCTGACGGGCTTCCTCGGCCTGCGGGTCATTGACCTTCTCGTCGCCGCGGATTTTGGTGATGGCATCCTGCAGATGCTTCAGGTCGCCTTGGGCATTGAGGATTTTTGACACTTCGCCGGCGGCAGAGTCGAATGCGGCGAGCAGAACGGTTTCGCTGGAAATAAAACTGTCGCCATTTTTTTGCGCTTTTTTATCCGCCAGATTGAACAGACGCATCAGTTCCTGGGACATGCCGACATCCCCGGTCGGCGTGCCCACGGTAGGCAGGCTGTCGAGGCGCTTGGCCAGGTCATTACGCAGACCGTTAATATTGAAACCGGCCTGGTTCAGAAATGCGGTAACACTACCATTGGACTGGTCCAGCAGTGCCTGCAGCAGATGCTCGGGATAAATCTGGTTGTGGTCGCGGCCGACGGCGATGGATTGTGCGTCGGCAATGGCGGCTTGTAGGGGGTTGGTCATCCGGTCGATGCGCATGGTACTCGGGCCCTCTCCTGATCATGAACGCGTCGAAAACGGAAAAGACGACGCGTGGAAACGCAATGACGAATACAGTCTAGTGCTGATCAGTAATTTGCGGGCTGACGGCGGCTTTTCAAGCGGGAGGAGAGAGCACATCCACCGTTCGGAACGTTATTCAAACCAGATCAGTGAAGCCATTCGGCCGGTATCGCCGTCGCGGCGATAGGAAAAGAACTCGGCGTCTTCACGAACGGTACAGCGGTCACCACCAAAAACCTGCGTGACTCCCAACTCCGCCAGCTCGGCGCGCCCAAGGGCGTAGATATCCGCAAGGAAGTGCAACGGTTTGTTCGCGTGGGGGACAAAGCATTTGGCGATGGCTTCCGCATGGGGTTCGCTCAAGGAAGACTCGAATGCAGCCTCCAATACATCCACCCCACACTCAAATGCTTCAGGCCCGATGGCCGGGCCGAGCCAGACCAGCAAATCTTCCGGTGCACTCGACAGGGCGTGAATCGTCTCGCGGATAACACCACCAGTCAGGCCGCGCCAGCCCGCGTGGATCGCCGCCACTTCAGAGCCATCGCGATTGCACACCAACAGCGGCAGGCAATCGGCGGTGAGCACTGCGCACACAATCTCTTTGTCAGTGGTGAAACTCGCGTCCGCGGTGCGCACCTTGCCATCATTCTGTGCCTGGACCGCCTTATCGCTGTGAATCTGTTCCAGCCATTGCGGCGCACTGGGTAGGCTCAACTCCTGTTGCAGCTGCTGGCGATTTGCGGCCACCGCGTCCGGCGAATCCCCAACGTGGTCGGCAAGATTGAATTCTGCATAGGGTCCCTCACTGCTTCCGTCCCGGCGCAGGGTAACAGCAGCGCGCACGTTGGCGGGCGCAGGCCATTCGGGTTTGAGGTAGTGGTCGGCAGCCATGGGCAATCCTGTGGAAATCAGTGGTTTGTATTCAGCTATTGTCAGCGCGTAACAGCGCGAGTAATTGGAGCATATCCTCCGGCATGGATGCCGACCAGTGCATGGTCTCGGCGGTTACCGGGTGAATAAGTGCCAACTCCGCCGCGTGCAGCGCCTGACGAGGAAACTGCTGCAGTGCTTCGATCAGTTCAGGCTCTGCGCCGGTAGGCAGTTTATTGCGCCCGCCGTACAGCGGATCGCCCACCAGCGGATGACGGATATGCGCCATATGCACGCGGATCTGGTGAGTGCGGCCGGTTTCCAGCTGGCAGCGCACCAGGGTGTGACCGCGAAATCGCTCCTGCAGACGATAGTGAGTAATCGCTTCCTTCGCCCCCGCACTGGCATTCGGCAGTACCGCCATTTTCAGGCGGTGTACACGGTGGCGCCCCATGGGGGCGTCGACGGTACCGCCACCACTCAGGGTGCCGAGCACAACGGCATCATACTGGCGGCTGACGGTGCGGGCCTTGAGCTGGTTCACCAGGTCGGCCTGCGCCTGCAGTGTTTTTGCCACCACCATCAGGCCACTGGTGTCTTTATCGAGACGGTGCACTATGCCAGCGCGGGGAATATTCTGCTGCCCCGCGCAGTGCGCCAGCAAGCCATTCAGCAATGTACCGTCGGGGTTGCCCGCTGCGGGGTGTACTACCAGGCCCGCCGGTTTATTGACCACCAGCAGACTGTCGTCTTCGTAGACAATATTCAGGTCCATCGCCTGAGCTTGCCACTCGCCCTGGGGCTCCAGTTCCGCGCGCAACTGGAGCTGCTCGCCGCCAAACAGCTTGTCTTTGGGCTTGTGGGAGCGTCCGTCGACCGTGAGCTGGCCGCCTTTTATCCAGGCCTGAAGACGCGCGCGGGAAAAATCAGGGATCAAATCCGCTGCGATCTGGTCAAACCGTTGCCCGGCGTACTCCGCGGGCACTTGAATATCGATATGTATTTGATTGCTCATCCGAGAGGGTCTAGTGTCCTGTAACACAATAAATGTGGTTGTCAGCAGGCCGCTGGTACTTTGGGCTGGCGAGGCGCTGTGGTTAAATAGCTGCCCTTCGGCCCCCGGTGAATTTTGGGCGGCTAGTTTAATAAGGTTGAGACGAATAATGATAGAGCGAGGGGCGATGTGGTCCTGGAATAATCAGGCCTGGAAAACGCTATTGCTGGCAATGCTGGCTGTATTGGTAGCCTCGTGCGCCAGTACCGATGAAGAAGAAGAGGGGCTTCCCTCTGGAAACCGCACCGAGCAGGCCTTCTACGAAGCCGCCCAGCGGCAGCTCAAATCCAGCCAGTGGGAGCTGGCGATCAAGAACCTGCGGGCCCTGGAAGACAACTTCCCCTTTGGCAATTACGCCGAACAGGCTCAATTAGAACTGATCTACGCCTATTATCGCGATTACCAGAATGATGCGGCAATTTCCGCAGCAGACCGGTTTATCCGTCTGCACCCGCAGCATCGCAACGTGGATTACGCCTATTACATGAAGGGGCTGGCGTCCTTTACCGAAGGCAGTGGCCTGTTTGAGCGCTTTTTGCCCACGGACATGACCCGCCGCGACCCGGGCTCAGCACGGGAATCCTTCGCCTATTTTGCCCAGTTGATGGCGCGCTACCCGGAGAGCCGTTACGCCCCGGACGCCCAAAAGCGCATGATCCATCTGCGCAACCTGCTGGCCCGCTACGAAATTCACGTGGCCAACTACTACTTCAAGCGCAACGCCTACCTGGCCGCCGCCAACCGCGGCCGCTATGTAGTGGAAAACTTCCAGCAGACCCCGGCGGTGCCGGATGCGCTGGCAGTGATGGTGCAGTCATACAACCTGTTGGAAATGCCACAGTTAGAGTCGACCTCGCTGGCCGTACTGCGCACCAACTACCCGCACCACCCGGCGTTCCGCGACGACGGCTCCTTTAATTACAAGTACTACGCGGGCGCCAGCGGCCGCAGCTTTATCCACCGCATCACCCTCGGCCTGTTCGAGAAGTCTGATCCGCGTGGGTTCGACAGCCGCGAGCTGTACAACGCCGAGTACCGCCCGGAAGATGCACCTCTGCCGCCGGAGCTCTGATCGCTGATCCGAAGGACCGGCAACAAAAAAGGCCCCACTGGTACCAGCGGGGCCTTTTTTATTTGGACGAATGGAGAGCAAACAAGCTCTGCGGACGCTACTCTCCCGCCTGCCAGCCGTTGGTGATGGGGTAGCGTCGGTCTCGCCCGAAGCCACGCTTCGAAATCCGCACGCCCACGGCGGCCTGGCGGCGCTTGTACTCATTGCGGTCCACCAGACGAACCACGCGCATCACGGTCGCTTCATCAAAACCTTTGCGGATGATGTATGCGGCACTGTGATCCTCATCGATATACAGCCGCAGGATCTCATCCAGTATCTCGTAGGGTGGCAGGCTGTCGGAATCCACCTGGTCCGGCGCCAATTCGGCGCTGGGCTCGCGCGTGATCACCGTCTCCGGGATGACCGGTGAAACGGTATTACGGTACCGGGACAATTCGTACACCAGGATCTTGGGGACGTCCTTGAGAGCGTTGTAGCCACCGACCATATCCCCGTAGAGCGTGGCATAACCCACTGCCATCTCGCTTTTGTTGCCGGTTGTCAGCACCATAAAGCCTTTCTTGTTGGAAATGGCCATCAGCAACATGCCGCGGGCACGCGCCTGCAGGTTTTCTTCCGTGGTATCCCGCTCACTACCGGCAAACTCGTTCTCCAGTGCCAGCATGGCCGCGTCAAAGATCCCCTCAATGCCGATTACCCGATAGTGCACACCCAATCGGGTGGCCTGGTCGGCAGCGTCGTTTTTCGACAGGTCCGAGGTATAGCGGAATGGCATCATCACCGCTTCGACCCGATCCGGGCCCAGCGCATCCACCGCTACCGCCAGTGTCAGTGCCGAGTCAATCCCGCCCGACAACCCCAGTACCACGCCCCTGAAGCCATTCTTGTTCACATAATCGCGCACACCGAGTACCAGTGCCTGGTACACCGAGGCCAGCCCATCGAGTGGCTTGGCATCATTCCCTTTGGCAAGTGTCACCCGATCGCCTGCGGCCTCCACCGTCACCGGCAGCAGGCTCTCGATAAACTCCGGCGCGCGAGCGCTCAACTCGCCATTCTCATCGACGGCAAAGGAACCGCCGTCGAATACCAGTTCGTCCTGCCCACCCACAGAATTGACATAGACAATAGGCATCTTGCCGGCCTTCGCCTGCCCGCCAAGCAGCGCGAGCCGCTCCTGAGCCTTACCCCGATGGAATGGGGACGCGTTGATATTCAACATCAGCCGGGCCCCAGCGCGCTCCGCCTGGGCAATGGGCTCCGGGTGCCATATATCTTCACAGATGGTGATAGCGGTCGGTATCCCCTTGATATCCACCACGCAAGGCTGATCACCGGGCACAAAATAGCGCAGCTCATCGAACACCTGGAAGTTGGGAAGTTTCTGCTTGGCGTACTCGGCCACCAGCTCGCCATCCTGAATCAGGCCCGCTACGTTCAGTACCGTGCCGGCAACCACCCGGGGATAACCCACCAGAACCGCGCAGGGCAGATTCGCCTCCCGCAGCCTGGCTAGGGCGGCGTCAATACGCTTCTGCATACTCGGGCGCAACAGAAGGTCTTCCGGGGGATAGCCACACAGGGTCAACTCCGGAAACAGCACCAGATCCGCGCCGTGTTCCCGGTGCGCGCGGCCGGCGACTTCGACCACCTGGTCGGTATTACCGGGAATATCCCCCACCAACAGATTGATTTGCGCCAGCACTAGCTGCAAAGTAGACATCTTATTACCCCGTTAATCTGAGGCGGCTATTGTAGCCACGACACCCGGGCGCACAACATCTGCCCGGCACTGGCTTTGCCATTCGCCACAGATCAATAGCAATAAAAGCACAGCGAGAACAAAAAGTGAGCAGCCAGACTGTATCCGACGCTGCGATACCCCGGGACAACACACCTGCGCAAGCTCCAGCCCCCCACAACGCCGAACTACCCCGCCCTCGCCTGCGCCAGCGGGACCTGCTCAAGATCTACGCTTGGTACCGGGTGGTTATCGCGCTGGTTCTCCTGGGGTTATTTGCCTCGGGGATTAGCCGCGGCGCCGTGGGCACCCTGCACCCCGCGCTGTACCTGAATACCGCGATCACTTACGCAGTACTCAATATCGCGTGGCTGCTGTATCTCTACCCCAGCCACTTCAAGGCATCCCCTTTGCGGAAAGGCAGCATCCTCAGCTGCGATATTCTGGTATTCCTACTGTTGATCCAGGCCAGCGGCGGCCTCAACTCCGGCGTCGGTTATTTGATGCTGACAACCTGCGCGGTAGGATCACTGCTGCTGGACCGCAGGATGGGCGCGTTCCTCGCCGCCATCGCCAGTATTGCGGTGATTATCCAACAGCTGTTCGGACTGCTCACCGGAGAAGCCACCACACAAGACATCGTCTCGGCAGGCAGCCTCGGTATTCTGCTGTTCACCTGTGTCACCGCGCTGCAGTACCTGTCCGCGCACATCCGTATCGCCAACCAGAAAGCAGAGCAGGAACGACGGCAGGCTGCGCATCTTCAGCGGTTGACGCAGCAGATTGTGGCTCAGATGCAAACCGGTGTGTTGGTGCTCGACGGCCAGGGGAATGCCGAGCTTATCAACCGCTCTGCGCAGCAATTACTCGGTGTAAACCGCATCGTCGGCGGGCAACTGAGCCCGACCTTAAATGAATCTCTGGAGGCCCTGCGGCGGCAATCCGGTTCCCACAGCGGCATCATCCAGGGGGCAGGGCACAGCGAACTGCGTGCTAGTGTCACCAGCCTGTCCAATGATCGCACCAGTGAAAACAGACGCAGTACCCTTGTATTCCTTGAGGACAACCGCAAACTTTCCCAGCAGGCACAACAATTAAAGCTCGCGTCGCTGGGCCGCCTGACCGGCTCTATCGCCCACGAGATACGCAACCCACTGGGGGCCATCAGCCACGCGGCACAACTACTGGCAGAATCCGACTCCATAGGCAACGAAGACCGGCAGTTGACGGAAATCATCAGCCGGCACAGCCAGCGCGTAAATCAGATTGTGGAAAACGTGATGCAGCTTTCCCGACGCCAGCCGCCCGCACCGCAACTGCTCGACCTGCGCCGCTGGACAGAAGAATTTCTGAGGGACTACACCGCAAGCGTATCGCCAGACACCATTATCAAGTACACCGTACCATCCACACCGGTACCGGCGCGCTTCGACCCGAGCCAGATGTCGCAGGTGGTTACCAACCTGTGCAACAACGCCATCAGACATTCGAGTCTGGCAACCGGTGTACCCGAAGTGGAGCTGTCTGTCACTCATATAGCCGACAGGGATTGTGCCCGTCTCGAAATAATCGACATGGGCAACGGTGTTGCCGAAGAGCACGCCGATCAGATTTTTGAACCATTTTTCACCACCGAGTCTTCCGGCGCAGGCCTCGGCCTGTATATTGCCCGGGAGCTGTGCGAGTCCACCCGGGCCAACATCTACTACTGTCGAAGCCAAGACAAGCGCAGCTGCTTCAGAGTAGAATTTTCCCATGCCGACCAGGTCTTTTAAGCACCACTCCTGGCCCCGACAACAAAAATAATTTTTGACCAATATGCCCGACCGCCAACCCATTGCCCTGATCGTCGATGACGAGCCCGATATCTGTGATTTGATATCAATGACCCTGCACAGGATGGGCGTCCGCGCAGATATCGCCATGTCGGTGACGGAAGCAAAACGACGTCTGAACGAAAAGCACTATGATTTCTGCTTGACGGATATGCGGTTGCCGGATGGCGAGGGGCTGGAGATTGTTGCGGAAATTCAGGACTTCCCGGCGGAACGGTTGCTCCCCGTAGCGGTCATCACCGCACACGGGAATATGGACACCGCCATTACGGCGCTCAAGCTTGGCGCATTTGATTTCGTCAGCAAACCGGTCAACCTTGAGCGTCTGCGCAGCCTGGTACAACTGGCTCTGCGATTGAATGAAGGCCGAGTTGTTGAGCAGCAGGAGTTTCCGCCGCTGCTGCAGGGCCCTTCGGAATCCATTCAAAAACTGCGCTCTCAAATCGAGAAAATAGCGCGCAGTGATGCGCCCGCGCATATAGTCGGTGAAACCGGCACAGGTAAAGAATTGGCGGCACGCAGCATCCACGAACAAAGCCCCCGCTCGGACAAGCCCTTTATCCCCGTGTACTGCGCAGCGGTCCCGGCAAACAATATCGAAGAAACTCTATTCGGGCGAAGGGATTCCGACAGTCTTAGCTCCGGTATCGTTTTTGCAGCGAACGGCGGCACCTTGTTTCTCGATGAAGTTTCCTGCCTTCCGCCGGAAACACAAATAAAGCTTCTTCAGACCATCCAGGATAAAAAACTTCCCGGCGCAAACGGAAATGCAGGCCTGGACCTGAACCTGCGTATTCTCAGCGCCAGCCAGACTCCCCTGATCGAAGAAGTCCGCACCGGACGCTTTCACAGTGACCTTTACTATTGCATCAACGTCATCGAGCTGCACGCCCCACCAGTGCGGCAGAGAAAAGATGATATTCCACTACTGGTACGCAACACGTTACGTAAAATTTCGGTGGATCGTAGAGGTGGTGTACCGAAGGCATCTCAGGATGCCATTAACGCCCTTCAGGCATACACCTTCCCAGGGAACCTGTTGGAACTGGAAAATATTCTTGAACGGGCAGTCACCCTTTGCGAGCGGAATACACTTTACGCAACTGATCTGCTGATTCCGGCCGAGCAGCCCGCAGCGGGCGCCTCGCTATATTCAGAGCCAACAAAAAGCCAACACACAACCAGCCAGCCACTAGGCCTCAAGCCACTGATGGAATCGGAGCTACGAAGCTATCCAGGCCAGTTCTCCGCTTCCGATTACTCCACACTGGATGAATTCCTACAGACGATTGAGCGCACTGCAATCGAAGATGCACTTAGTGAAACAGACTGGAACCGTACTGCTGCGGCGGAAAGGCTGGGGATCAGCTTTCGGTCACTGCGCTACCGACTGAAAAAACTGGGGCTTGAAAACGAATAACCCGGCAAAAGCCGGGTTATTCAAGAAACATCCCATGTGCTTCAAACTATCCGCGCCTCGCCTTTACCAGCAGCTGGCAGGATTAGAACCTGTGGCGTTACGCACTCCAGACTGACTCAGTGTCAAGGTTGTACATTTCGCATCTGAAGACTGCACGCCACCAGCAATCGGCGTCGCCGTAAGTGTAAACGTTGTCGCTGTCAACGCACCGGTTATGCTATACATGCTCTCCCCGGAGGCGATAGAACCACCTGCAGTATTCAGCGTAGCTCCGACACTACAACTCGCGTGCACGTAACTACTATACGCCGTGTAGCAACGCTGTAACCGCTGGCTGACATCATTTAGCGATGCTTTCGCATCTGCACGATTACTCTTGCGTACGGATTCCATATACGACGGATACGCAATTCCGGCAATAATCCCGATGATTGCCACCACAATCATCAGTTCGATCAAACTAAACCCTTGTACTTTTTTCATTACTTTAAAACCTTTGATTAACGCAATTGCCGCCAGGACATACGGCCCACCGCATCACCCGGGATTGAACCCTCGTGCACCTCCAGCTCTCCCTTGATGTTGTTGGTCGGCAGGTATGCCTTTTCACCGTGCTGAACCATATCGGAGTACCCGATGATTGCATAATCTACTTTTTCGCCGTCTTCACCGAAAATTGAATGGTTCGGAAATTTGTCTCCGACGGCCTTGAGTTCCATCTGCCAGCCACTACCACCAAACGCACAGGGGTCCGTTGAAGTGATCAGGGTCGGGAACAGAAGGCGATCATATCTCAGCAAAGGTTTACTGATTACACGCTCGCCAGTTACTGAACCGTCAACACTCAAATCCAGATACCAGCCCTTTTGGGTGGCCCACCAAGACGTGGTGTCATTATTCGAAATGGTGCGGGTATTCGACTCTGAACTAATATCCTTTTCCATCAGCACACTGCGACCGGAAACTGCCGCACCTTGATCGGCTATAGCGTAGAAGCTGTTAACGACACTCCCCACTTCGTTATCGCTGCTCGACAGGTAACTGCCGGTACCGAAGTACACCATGATTGCATTGTTCATCTGCTCGTTGAGACCGAGTGTCGGCGCTGCGGTGATCGGCTGGCGGTTCGTTCCATCCGTTGCAGTAAATAGAGGTACATCGACGCCTCCGGACTGGAATGCAACGCCCCAATTATCCGGGTCTGTAGAATCGCTCAAATCAAACTTCCACATATTACCCAGCAGATCACCGGCGTATGCCGTTACCACCAGCCCATTGCCATTGGTCAATAAAGATGGTGCAGCAAGACCGTTGCTTCCGGATGTACCGGCCTGAATCACACGAGTTTCGGTCGTCGGATTTTCCAGATCGATGACAAATAGCCGCGCACGCTCTGAATCCACCCCGCCAGAGTTGTAACCATTCCCAAGAATTACCTTCCAACCATCCAGAGTCGGAGCAATAACGGGCTGCCCAGTGATATTGCCTAATTCAGGAAAATCCGCTTCGGTAAGCTCGAACAGCACATCGTCTTCAGGATCGAAGTTCGCCGGATCCGTAACATCCAGCACAAACAACCCTTTCCCGCCAGCACCCAGAGTACCTATCAGAATAGTCTTCCAACTATTGCCTATATAGGCATCGCCAACAAAAATCGGGCCGTCAACATTGTAGGTATGAGGATTACTACCAGTCCCATAGTTTGGCGCTGTGAGATTTTTCAGCTTGTCGTAAATAGTTGAGGGAACATACGCAAACAGCTCATTACCGTTAGCAGCATTGAAACCGTGTAACATTCCATCATTGGCATTCACATACAGCACTTCCGCGCGATTTGTCTTGTATGCGTTATAGAAGGTGAGGTAGCTACCCCCGCCAAGATCAGCAGGCAAATTATCGAAACGGTACTTTTCTTTCCCCGCAAACACTGGATTGGAGTTCACCACATCACCGAGGATCGATTCACGGTCACGCAAACCATCAACATCATCCCCTCGAACCCAATCCAGCCGGTTCATACCGTCGGCCTCAGTGTCACTTCCGATCAGCGCGGCCTTTTGTACATCGGAGAGATTAGCCCAAAGAAAATCTACACCGCTACCATTCGCGCTAGTACCAATATTCCGGCTAGCGTGAGAGGCGAACTTGTTGTCATCGGTTTGCCAGATAGTAGAACCGAGCGTGCCGTTTTCGGTTAATTGACGCGCAGTCAGTTGACCGGACCAATCAGCACTGTCGAACATTGCCTGATAAACCACGGTATCGGTGCCGAGACGAGTGGAGTTAGTGGCTACAGACGAGGCTGCGCCAGCGGCCGACGCCACCTGGTCCAGAGCCTTGCTGAGACTTTCTTCTAACTCGGCAGGATCAATAGCAAAATAATATGTCTCTGGATCAGTAGCACTGATACTTTCAACAGTCGGGGCCTGTCCATTTTCATCATCACCGAACCCACCCCATTTTGCAGCGTAATATAGCGGCGACTCCAGCAAAGTACCTGACGAATCGCCAACAGAATAGGTTTCTACGCTGGCAAGCGCATCAGAATGGCTGAAATTACACGCACCTTGTCCGCCATAGCCATCCCCAACTCGGCAATTACAACCACCACTGACACCACAAGCTTTATCCAGAATATTTTCCGGCGTATAAGTGAAGCCATTAATTCCAGAATGCGCGTGGAAACCATCCCGGGTAGTCCCACTGATAACATAACCAAACCCCATCGCATCACCGGTAGACTGGGCCATCACCTGTGTTGTAACTTTCACTTCTGTTGCAGTTGCCTGATACTTGATCAACCCCCACATATCCTGGTCGAAGTCACCACCTTGCTCACTGTCCTCCCAGTTGACGTACAAAGTTCCCGACGTCCCATCTGTAGTCTGCTCGATAATTTTGAAGTCGACGATCGCACAATTCCCCGACACCTTGTTATTTCGACACGCCGGCAGAATGGTTACAGACTTGCCGTCACCCGAGACCGGAATAGTGACCTGGGGTACCGCCGGAGCGAGAGCAACGCCATACGTAGTTACATTACCTACGTCATAATCAGTCCGGATCTTAGAGCTGCGTGCGTAATAAGCCAGGCCAGCAATGTCATAAGTTCCGCCAAGGCGGGGCGCATCGGGGCAGGTACCTGCCACGTCAGAAAGGTTTGCAACCGACTTGGCAGTACACAACTGGTTGGTATCACCTCCGCTTTCACCGACGAAATAGTGGTTACCATTGACACCCTCCGCGGTGCCAATCTCATTTGTCCAGGAATCAATGGTGCCAATCGCGTTCAAATCAGATGCATCAGAAAAGTCATCATCATAAGAGCTGCTGGATGCATTGAACTGGATAATATTCAAGGCTGCACAGTGATTAGCGCTACCAATCGGATCAACCCAAGTAGCGGAGCTTAATCCGGAGATGTAACTGGTATCATCAGCACCACTTGGATCAAAATCTGTGTTGACCGATTTACCGGCGAGATACCTCAAGGACTCGAGATAAATTTCTGACTGGGGATTACCCCAGTTGGAACAGCGCCCGTCCGAGAATGAATTCAACGCCCACGGGCAGTCATCCGCAACATCGTCGTTATAGGCACCATTATTACCGCCACCGCTATACCTATATCCGTATATACGCAGTTTATTCAGGGTGCTGACAATACCTGCCGAGCTGATAAAGCGGCCATCTGCATCCGCGTCAATTTCATCACTAAGATCCGCGATATTTTTTCTCAAAACACCGCCAGATTTATTTTTTCCGTAAGATCCAGTCATCAACCCAAATAGAATTTCTCCGTTCTGCCCGTGCTTTTGCAGCAAGCCTGAAGGCTTGGAGTTACCATCTGGATAGGAGCGACAGCTTTCCTCGAGAAGCCCAGCCTTACACACCTGAACTCTAGCATTATATTCAAAGCCATCGGTTTTGCTCGGCGCACTGGAATAGGCATTGATTTGACTATCGGAAGAATTGTTACCATTGCTCCCGCTCCCCCAACGACATTGCCAGCGCTCATTGCTCGCCCATAATGAATAATTCCCTTTCATTACCATAATCTTGGGAGCACGATTATTAGTCTGGGAAAAAACATTTGTACTATTGTCGTATGTAGCGCTATCCGTTGCGTTACATAGCGTAATACCGGAATCTTTCGAAGTTCCCGCCGGAAAATTGTGCCCCGTTAATTTACTGATATTCGGGCCGTTATAGTACTTGGCAAAAGCATGAGCATCTTGAGGCAGGAACGCGCGTTCAAGAACAGTAATTCCGTCTTTATCACCATCCGTGGAGCGCAGGCCGCCATACAAAATTTTCCGCACTGCGTCCATACGGGTCATGGTGGCCCAGT
Organism: uncultured Microbulbifer sp.; assembly: GCF_947504145.1. Taxonomy (GTDB): domain Bacteria; phylum Pseudomonadota; class Gammaproteobacteria; order Pseudomonadales; family Cellvibrionaceae; genus Microbulbifer. The sequence continues at coordinate 948,762 of NZ_CANNGQ010000002.1, read as the reverse complement.
TAAGAAAGTTGCCACTCCATTCACCGTCCACAGAATCACAAAAGTGATTGGTTGTGAACGCCTCAGGTTCAAAACGTCCGGATTCATAGCTATAACACTTATTGCTATCAAAATAGCCATAGTAGTCATAGTCATTCATATAAGTTGTATCGGCGATACCATCTTCATCAAGGTCTGTATAGTCATCATAAGCCTTGAAATATAGCTGGTGATCATTGGACATATTCAGCATCACCAGCGGCTTTACCGGCTGCGCCAAAAACAGCGGCGACTGCGCCAGCTCGAGTGACAAGGCACTGTGAGCGACCCCGAGGCTGAGTAGAGGCGCGGCGATATTCTGTAACAGCTTGGTTTTAAATTTCTTTAACATGATCGTTGTACTCATCCTGACGGCCGCTGTTATTTCTTGTAGGTGGACTGAAGAATGACTTCCGAAGTGTCGGTACCACCGAAACCGTGACTGGTAACCCGGTAGAAAGTACGCTCTTCCGTTTTTAGACTAGTTTCAAAATCAATCGCACCACCTTCCGATACTACTGCAGAAGAAGTGGTTACCTCTTCAATCACAAATTGCGGCTGCTGACTAACCCATAAAAGTCCGATATCTTGCTGCTGAGAACCCGAGGCCCAAGTGTAGGTATCCCAAAAACCCGACTGAGTGGAACCGTCCATCTCTGTTGTATACCCATCCGAAACATCGTTATCAAAAACTGGCGGGGTCAGCGAACTCAATATGGACTCCCCTTGGCGCAAGCCTGCCTCCGCAGCCTGAAAAGCAAGGTTACGATCGCGGAGGTTACCCGCCATCAGCTCCTGCATGCTGCTGCCACGAATCGCAGCCATACCAACGATGGTCATCAATAACACCATGATCAGGCCAACGATCAGTGTGGCTCCACGCTGCTGCTGCATGGATTGGATACCTGCTATTTGAGACATAGGGTTTCTACCTGTTTCGTCTTCTCGTAAATGAAGTCATTGCAGATTACTGCGTATACCGATGGTGCTACTAAACACCTGGCGCAAACGGCGGTCGGCTGGGGTTGTGGTAGCACCATTGAAGGTATAGGGCTGCGCTTCAGCGAGTACATTATTTTCGCCACTGCGAACCAGCAGCTGGATACGCACACTGGTAACCTGATCCCAAGCGGCACCAACCGCCGTCGCAGTGAGATAATCATCCGGCACGCCATCACTGCCAGTATCTCGACCGTAAAGAATCTGCATATCCTCCACGCCCTCAAGTAGCTCCTGCGCATTGCCGCCGTTCACCCTCTGCCACAAGCCCGGCACACCCGAAGCACCTTGATCGGAGATGTAGTAAATCGTGGTATTAAGCTTGGCTATTTCAGCATCTGTATCGAAGGTTTCGTACAGGCCTGTTGCACTGGCACCACCCCAGGTTACCGTAGCATTACCCGGACTGCTTCCCGCACCGTGATCAAGAATTGTATGTGTATTACCAGAAGCTGCAGCGGCACCGCTGACCTGAAATACACGCGCCTTCGTGCAATCTGAAACTACCACAATGTCACTGGGGCAAAAGCCACTGACCCCCGCCGAATTGTCTGCACAGGTAACGGCGGAGTTAGTAAACTCGGCTAATACCGCTGTGCCGGTATTTGGTGCGGCTACCCCTACGGCAGTCCCGCTGGCACTACGGACCAGCAGCACGTCGGTCCCCGCAAGTACATTTGTCGGGTAGCCGGCCTCCAATGTGCCGGTTGCATTATCTACCCCCTCAAGAGGCGTAGCATAGTCATACAAGAGACTATTGGGCGTGTTAAGCATGTTGCTGATGTTGGCGTTACGGCTCATACAACCCATGTAGCCCGCCATCCGAGCATCTGAAGAGAGAAACTCCATCGCCAGCCGCCCGGTTTCCTGAACCCGCGCCACCGCCTGCTGGGTAGAGAAAGTCGCACGACTGGAAAGAAACAATTGAATTACCCCAGTCATCAAGATCAAGCCGATGGTAATAGAGATCATCAGCTCGACTAGAGAAATACCATATTGCTTACGCATGATTGATTCCTTACAGGCGAGAGGTATAGACGAATGAACCGAGATCTTCAGTTGTATCACCGGAGCTGTTTTGTTCTGCCCATTGCACGGTCACTGTACACAGGCTCGTAGCGGCCACACATTCAACGGCGCCATCCGCCCCGGGCAGCATCTCGGTCAAATTGACGTGCCACTCGGCAAGATCCTCTTGCGCAGTAGTAGTGCCTGTTGGAGCATCGTCGGCCATAGCCATACTGTAATCCGCAATAGCACCACGGTTAATACGGATACGATCGAGTATGTCGTAAGCTAGGATATTGGCCTGCGAGCGGAGATAGGCGCTGTGATTGTATTGCAGAGATTTACTTTGCAGTGCTGCAAGCGCCAGCAGAGAAGTCCCAAGAATCAAAACGGTAACCAGAACTTCAATCAGCCCCGCCCCTTGCTGTTTTTGCATCTTTCTCATCCTCAGAATTAGGAGCAGCCACTAGTGCTACGGGCTACATTCAACATCCCTGCAAGCCCAACGGTCACTGTGCGAGCGGCATCCCCAGCACAACCAGTAATGCTGGCGGACAATGAGATCGCCCCGCCAGTGGAATTACCCAATACACCAAGGCGATTGAAGCGGACAAAATTCACCGCAGTGCTGTTCTGGGTAGCGGATACCGAAGCGTTATTGCCGGGAACCTCCCATAACCGCAGCACCTCTTCCACTGAGACTGCGGCGGCGCCATCAGTGGCTGCGGAGTCCACCACCACCAGCCAGTTATTCGCCCAGCTACCATTACATGTCACACCATCGGTACTGCCGCATACCGAAACCCTTCCCCCTCTTTTTACGGCTTCGCTGCGCGCGTAGTTCATTACAGACACAAGCTCCTCCCCAAGAGCCAAGGAACGATTGTTGTTAATCATGGTGCTGAAGCTGGGTACGGCGATGCCAATGACAATAGCCAACACTGCAAGTGTCACCATCAATTCGATCAGGGTAAGCCCCTGCTGTCGGTATACCATGGTTTGGAAACTCCCCAATAACCCAGATATCGTTGCGCGATATCTGTCTATTTTTTGCCCGCCCTTTTGAACTAGCGAGTCAATCACCCAATTTGGTACGGATGCACCCCAAATACTGGCGCATATTCTATCTGACCCACAAAAATCAGCGGAACGTCACTGGATACATATTTGGCGCAATGTTAATTTTTTTGCACCCTATCACGCCGCGGGCTTAGGTATCAGCAATCACCGATAAACGGCAATTTGGAGGGGGCAAACGGCGACCAGGACGGACGTCGACCAAAATACAGGCAGTTCAGGGAGGAGTTGTGAAGGCACGCGGTCTCACTTTAATTGAGCTTCTGATCACACTCAGTATTCTCGGGATTCTTCTTGCAATAGGGATTCCCAGCTTTCAACAACAACTCGAGTCCAGTCGCACCCGCTCGGCGGCGGATATGCTGATGGGAGCCATCAATCTCACTCGCGGTAAAGCCGTTGCCACGAATCGCCGTGCGACGATGCGAAAGCTCGGAGAATGGCAATCCGGTTGGGAGGTGTTTATTGACCGAGATTTTGACGGAGAGCGGGACACGGACGAGCCGCCGATCGCTACGAGCAGTGCCCTAACCGGGGTCACTGTCACTACGAACGGCCCTCTGGCCAATTATGTTTCATTTATTGGCACCGGGGAGAGCCGCCTTGCAGGCACGGTAAGTAATGGCGGCTTTCAGGCTGGAAGCTTTACCATTTGCCCAGAGACCGGAGGGAATGGCTACCAGTTGATACTATCCCGCGGTGGTCGCGTCAGAATTGATACGCTGTCCGCCGCAGATTGTTGAAAACCAGCCCTTAAGAACGTAGCTCTTTGGGCAAGCTGAAACTGATATTTTCCGGCGTACCGGCAATCTCATCCGGCGTATCGGCACCCAGATCCCGCAATTTCTGGATCACCTGCTCAACAAGGACTTCCGGCGCGGATGCCCCCGCGGTGATACCGATGGTATTTTTCCCCTGCAACCAGGTCGCATCGATACATCCAGACCCATCGATCAGATAGGCCTCAGCACCACAGCGCTCAGCCAGCTCCCGCAGGCGGTTGGAGTTTGAGCTGTTAGGACTCCCCACGACCAGTACTAGGTCACACTCCAGCGCCAGCTGCTTTACCGCATCCTGGCGATTCTGGGTGGCATAGCAAATATCGTCTTTACGGGGGCCACGGATATTGGGGAATTTGGCCCGCAGGGCGTCGATGACTCGTGAGGTATCGTCCACTGACAGGGTGGTCTGGGTGACGAACGTCAGGTTGTCCGGGTCAGTCACTTCCAGTGCCGCCACGTCCTGCTCATCCTCCACCAGATATATAGCACCGCCATTTGTCGCGTCATACTGACCCATGGTGCCTTCAACTTCCGGGTGCCCTTCGTGGCCGATCAGGATGCACTCGCTACCGTCACTGCTGAACTTGCTAACCTCGATGTGCACCTTGGTCACCAGTGGACAGGTGGCATCGAAGACTTTGAGCCCGCGATCAGAGGCTTCCTTCTGTACTGCCTTGGAGACACCGTGGGCACTGAAGATGACGATCACATCGTCTGGCACTTCATCCAGCTCATCCACAAACACCGCACCCCGCTCGCGCAGGCCGTCGACCACGAACTTGTTGTGTACCACTTCGTGCCGTACATAGATCGGTGCACCGAACACGTCCAGGGCGCGATTGACGATGTCGATAGCGCGATCGACGCCGGCGCAGAAGCCGCGGGGGTTGGCGAGGCGAATTTGCATCTTGCTATGTCCTTGACCTGTCGAACCAATCAATCAGTTGACCGAGGCCACTTCGAGAATTTTTACGTGAAAGAATACGGTCTGGCCCGCGAGAGGATGGTTGAAATCTACTTCCACGTCATCTTCACCGATCTCGCGGATCACTCCGGGCAGTTCACCGTCACCGTTATCGAAGGAGACAACTAAACCTTCCTCCAGCTCCATGTCCGGCGAAAAATGGCCTTTTTTTACTTTCTGGACATTTGATGGATTGCGCTGGCCGAAACCCGCTTCCGGGGGAATTTCAATTTCAGCTTCGTCGCCAGCCTTGAGGCCAAACAGGGACTGCTCGAAGCCCGGCAGCAGATTGCCATCGCCCACGATAAAGGTGGCCGGATCCCCTTCAAAGTTGGAGTCGATCTCGGAACCGTCGTCCAGTTTGAGGCTGAAGTGCAGGGTTACCCGGCTGTGCTCGCCAATTACGTTATTGCTCATAAAACTACTCTAAACCCTTACACTTCGGCGCCGTTATTGTCGGCCTGCGCACTCTTGTCTTTAAAGAACAGCAGCTCAATCACCAACATGGCGGCGCCAACGGAGATGGCCATATCCGCCACATTGAACACGGGGAAATGCCAGCTGCCGTAATACACGGAGATAAAGTCCCGCACGTAGCCCAGCACCATACGATCCCACAGGTTGCCCAGGGCACCACCGAGAATCAATGCCAGCGCGATGGGCTCCCAGCGCTTTTCCAGCGGGAGGCGCTTGATCCAGACAGTAACCACCACACTGAAAACCACGGCGATGGCACCAAAGAACCAGCGCTGCCAGCCACCGGCATCGGCGAGAAAACTGAACGCTGCACCGTAGTTTTCTGCGTATGTGAACTGCAGGAACCCGGGAATGATTTGCAGCGCCGGGCCGTACATAAAGCGCTCAACTGCCCACACTTTGGTGACGATATCGATAACAATCACCACCAGCGCCAGCAGGTACCAACACCAGGGAGTAGAGAGAACCTTCTGCATCGTCTTAGGCATAGTGACGCACCTCGCCCTCGCCGCTCACGTTTTCCACGCAGCGTCCACACAGCTCCGGGTGCTCGCTGTTGCGACCGACGTCTTCGCGGTAGTGCCAGCAGCGGCCGCATTTGGGCGCATCCACTTTATGTACTGCAACCCGCAGGCCAGCCAGTTCAGTTTCTTCGGCACCGGCGGCATCGGACAGCGGCTGCACAGAAGTGGAGGAACAGATCAGTACGAAGCGCAGCTCATCTTTCAGTGCATCCAGTTTTTGCTGCAGCGCTGGGTCCGCGAACAGGGTAACGGATGCCTGAAGAGAGCCGCCGATATTACCGGCACCGCGCTGCTCTTCGAGCACTTTATTGACCGCGGTTTTCACATCGGCAATGGCTTCCCAGAATTCGCTGTTCATTTCCGCGTTTTTCGGCAATGCCGGGAATTCATGCCACTCCGCCAACATCACACTATCTTCGCTATTACCGGGCACAAACTGCCACAGCTCTTCGGCGGTAAAGCTCAGAATCGGTGCAACCCAGCGCACGAAGGCCTGCACGATGTGGTACAGAGCGGTCTGTGCAGAGCGGCGCGCGATACTGTCTTCCTTGGTGGTGTACTGGCGATCCTTGATGATATCCAGGTAGAAGCCACCCATTTCCACCACGCAGAAGTTATGCAACTTCTGATAGATCTGGTGGAACTGATAGCGGTCGTAGGCCGCAACAATTTCTTCCTGCAGCTTGGACGCCTGCTCAATGGCCCAACGGTCCAGTGCCAGTAACTCGTCCACGGGCAGCTGATCTTTTTGTGGGTCAAAGCCGGCCAGGTTGGACAGGAAGAAACGCGCGGTGTTGCGCAAGCGGCGGTAGGAGTCCGCGGTGCGCTTCAGAATTTCGTCAGACACCGCCATCTCACCACTGAAATCCGTGGCAGACACCCACAGGCGCAGCACATCCGCGCCCAGTTTGTTGATGACGTCTTGCGGCGCCACGGTGTTGCCGATGGACTTGGACATCTTGCGGCCCTGGGCGTCCACGGTGAAGCCGTGAGTAAGCACTTGCCTGTAAGGTGCGCAGTCGTTGATGGCGATCGAGGTTTTCAGAGAAGACTGAAACCAACCGCGATGCTGGTCGGAACCTTCCAGGTACAGATCTGCAGGGAAGCGCAGGCCTTCGCGACGATTCAATACCGCGTGATGGGTCACGCCGGAATCGAACCACACGTCCAGAGTGTCGGTGACCTTCTGGTAGTTGTCTGCGTCGTCGCCCAGCAGTTCTTTGGCGTCCAGTTCGAACCAGACATCCATACCGCCCTGCTCGACTTTCTCCGCAATCTTTTCCATCAACGCCGGGGTATCCGGGTGAATTTCCTGGGTTTCTTTGTGCACGAACAGCGCAATGGGCACGCCCCAGGTACGCTGACGGGAGATACACCAGTCCGGACTGGCATTCAGCATGGAGTCGATGCGCGCCTTGCCCCAGCCGGGGATCCACTGCACTTCGTCTGCCGCTTTTTGCGCGTGCTCCAACAGGTCGTTCTGCTGCATGCTGATAAACCACTGTGGAGTTGCGCGATAAATCAGCGGGGTCTTGGTCCGCCAGCAGTGTGGGTAGCTGTGTACCAGTTTGTCTTCATGCAGCAGTACATTTTTTTCTTTCAGCAGTTCGACGATCTTGCCGTCGACTTTGTACACGTGCTCACCGGCGAATACCGGTACGTTGTCGCGGAACAGGCCGTTGTCGTCGACGTAATTCAGGGTCTCAATACCGTAGCCCTTGCCCACATTGAAATCGTCCGGGCCGTGGTCTGGTGCGGTATGCACACAGCCGGTACCGGCGTCTGTGGTGACATGATCGCCGAGGATGATTGGCAACTTTTTGTCGTAGAAGGGATGATTGACTTTCAGGTGTTCCAGCGCCGCGCCCTGGATTCGGCCAACCACGTCGCCGCTCAGGCCAGCCGCTTCCAGCACCGCTTCTTTCAATTCAGCGGCGACCAGCAGGCGTTCATCGCCCGCCTGTACCACGACGTATTCCAGGTCCGCATTGACGGAAACCGCCTGGGAAGATGGCAATGTCCAGGGTGTGGTGGTCCAGATCACTACCGACAGGTCGCCATCACCGGCGTGGCCGCCCGCCGCATCGGCGACGGCCAGTGCGGTCTCGTTGGTAACCGGGTATTTCACATAGATGGAGAGGGACGTTTTATCCTGATACTCCACTTCCGCTTCCGCCAGCGCAGAGCCGCCCACAACACTCCAGTAAACCGGCTTGAAACCGCGGGACAGGTGGCCATTTTTCACCACGCCGCCGAGGGCTCGGATGATGTCGGCTTCAAACTCGAAGTCCATGGTACGGTAGGGGTTGTCCCACTCGCCGAATACTCCCAGACGGATAAAATCTTTCTTCTGGCCTTCGACCTGCTTGGCGGCGTATTCACGGCATTTCTGGCGGAAGGTTTTGTGGTCCACCTTGGCCCCGGCCTTGCCAACCTTCTGTTCAACTTTGTGTTCGATGGGCAGGCCGTGACAGTCCCAACCGGGCACGTAGGGCGCGTCGAAGCCGCTGAGGGTTTTCGACTTGACGATGATGTCTTTCAGGATCTTGTTAACTGAATGACCGATATGAATGTCGCCGTTGGCGTAGGGGGGGCCGTCGTGCAAAATAAATTGTTCACGACCGGCGCGGGCTTCACGAATCTTTTCGTAAAGCTTTTCTTGTTGCCATTTTTTCAGAATCTCCGGTTCCCGGTTCGGCAGATTGCCGCGCATGGGGAAGTCGGTTTGTGGAAGATTCAGGGTCACTTTGTAGTCGGTCATTAGCTATCTACTTCGGTTGTAGCTGGAAAATAATTCGTTGTTCGAAATATCCTGCAGAGCTCCAATGCTTACGGAGTACAGGAATTTAAATCTCAGAGGGAGCAATGGGGCTAACAGCAGAGCTCTATTTTCGGCTCCTAAAACCCTGTACCCGATGCTCCGCCTTCGCATCTGAGTTTTGAAGCATTCTGATGCGAATGGGAAATTTCAGTTAGCAAGAATTGCGACTTGCAAACCAGGCTCTTGCATTATGTATATCTTCGGCGATTTTCTGCTTGAGAATGTCCAGTGACGCAAACTTCTCTTCATCGCGCAGCTTGTGGCAAAAAGTGACTGCGATTTCCCGGCCGTACAGATCACCGCTGAAATCGAACAAGTGCACTTCCAGCAATGGCTTTGCACCCTCGCCCTCTACGGTGGGGCGGAAGCCCACGTTGGCCACACCGGCCACTTCCATACAGCTTCCCGCCATCGGGCTACCGTTGGTGCGTTTTGCGGTGACCGTATACACCCCCACTAGCGGAGAGCGGTAGCGATGTAAACGCACATTGGCGGTAGGTGCTCCAAGCTGACGGCCCAGGGCTCGACCGCGCGCAACCAAACCCGTAATCCGGTAGGGCTTACCCAAGAGCTGCTCAGCCAGGTCAAAGTCCGCGCTTTGCAGGGCTTCGCGAATACGCGTACTGCTTATCCGCTCACCAGCAATCTCCAGCGTTGCAGTGTCCTCGACCGTAAAGCCGGCCGCCGCGCCCGCCTTTTGCAGCAGCGCATAGTCGCCGCTGCGATCACAGCCAAAACGAAAATCGTCACCCACCACAAGATGGCGCACACCGAGGCCATCTACTACCACCTGCTGTATAAACGCTTCGGCACTGAGGCTGCGCAGGCGCTCGTTGAACTGTAGACACAGCACCCGGTCCACACCCGCATCGAAGAGCGCCAGCACCTTCTCTTTGAAGCGCATCAGACGCGCCGGGGCTTTTTCCCCGGAGAAGTACTCGTGGGGCTGAGGCTCAAAGACGATCGCAACCGAAGGCAGTTTGTATTCCGCCGCCCGCGCGCGCAGCTGGGTGATGATCGCCTGATGCCCCAGATGTACGCCATCGAATGATCCGATGGTGGCCACGCAACCCTGGTGGCATGGCCGCAGATTGTGCAGCCCGCGAATCAGCTCCCGTTGCTCGGTCACAGTGCTTCCACCACTTTTCGTCGCCCTTGCAAAATCAAGCGGCGCAGTATAACGGATTTCAATGGCTTCTGGGCACCGTCAGCGGTCATGAAGTCGCCCGAAAATGGCGCGGACGCAGGCCGCTGATGAGGAGAATAAGGCCGTAGGTGGCGCCACCGGCGACAACCATAACCCCCATACGCCAGGCCCGCTCCCACCACAACCAATCGTGCCAGCCGGACCAGAAATGCAGAATTCCGAGCAACACCACCGCCATCGCCAGGTTCGCGAACAGCAAACGTGACAGGAACCCCCACCAGCCGGGCTCCGGCGCGTACACACCGCCCTCGCGCAGCCCCCGGTAAAGGAGGAAAGCATTGATCGCGGCCTGCCCGGCCGTGGCGGCGGCCAGGCCCATGTGGCCAAGCTGGAAGTACATGTGCAGCGGGATGACGAATAACAGGCTGAGCACCATCTTCGAGGCGATGGCGATCAGGCCGAATTTCACCGGGGTGACGGTGTCCTGGCGGGCAAAATAACCAGGCGCGAGCACCTTGATCAGCATGAAAAAGAGCAGACCGAAGGTGTAGGCTCGCAGGGACCAGGCGGCCATTTCCATATCCCACGGGGTCATGTTGCCGTGCTGGAAAAGAACCGTGAGCAGCGGCTCGGCCAGCACGAACAGGGCCACCGTCGCAGGCAGGGCGATGAGGGTGACGCAGCGCAGGGCCCAGTCGATGGTGTGACGGAATTTTCGGGGGTCGCCACCCACGTGCTGGCGGGACAGGTTGGGCAATACCACTGTGGCCACCGCCACACCGAACACTCCCAGTGGCAGCTCAACCAGCCGATCGGAGAAGTACAGCCAGGTCACGGAGCCCGTGGGCAGGAAAGACGCCAGTATGGTATCCAGCACCAGACTGATCTGGGTGACGGAAACACCGAAAATAGCAGGCGCCATCAGACGCAGGATCTTGCGCACACCGGGGTACCCCCAGTCCCACTTGGGGCGCGGCAACAGGCCCTGCTGCATCAGAAATGGAATCTGGAACAGCAACTGCACGACCCCGGCAGCCAGCACCCCCCAGGCCAGCGCCATCACCTGGGGCTCAAACCAACCCGCAGCAATCGTGGCCGCACCAATGAGCACCAGATTGAGCAGTATCGGGGTCAGCGCGGGAATGGCGAAGCGGTCAAAGCTATTGAGCATGGCCCCGGCAAAGCCGGTGAGGGAAATCAGCATCAGGTAGGGGAAAGTGATGCGCAGCATTTCCGTCGCCAGCGCAAACTTCTCTGGCTCATTGCCGCCCCACCACCAGCCGAACGCAAAGAGACCAGTCACAAGCGGCGCGCACAATACGCCGAACAGGGTCACCAATAGCAGGGTGCCACCGAGGGCACCGGCCACCCGGTCATTCAACTCGCGAACGGCGGCAATGCCGCCCTTCTGCCGGTATTCCGCCAACACGGGGACGAACGCCTGGGCAAAGGCGCCTTCGGCAAACAGGCGGCGGAAAAAATTGGGAATCTTGAACGCCACAAAAAAGGCGTCTGCCGCATCACTGGCACCGGTGAGTCGCGCAAATACGATGTCCCGCGCCAGCCCCATCACACGCGACAATAAAGTGGCACCACCCACTACGGAGGTTCCGCGCAACAGCCCCTTTTGCGGGCTATCTTTCTTGACCTGCGGAGCCTGATCTTGTGATTCCTGTTCGGGCGAAGATGCTGCCACGTCCGTGATTCCTGGTTGGCGATCGCTAAAGAATGGCCGGCAAGTCTACCGCAATCCAGAGCCCCGGCCACCTGCGGCGGCAGAAGCCTCCTACATTTTGCCAATTCCGAGCCTACGGTTGGCGCGAGGGGGAACTATACTCAGGGTAAGCAGTTGGCGAGCCACAGGGAGTGGTGGCAAAAGAGGAGAAATGGAATGACCATCAACGCATTGATTATCGCACTGATTCTGGCGGTATTGTTGTATGCCGTGATTGCGATGGGCCCTCGCCCCCAGCGGGTTCGGGTGCGCATCGACCAACCGCGGGACCGGCGCTACCGGCGTCGGCAGGGCTGAAATGGCGTTTGATCGACAGGCTCAACTCAGGGGTTGAACCACGTCACAGGGCAAGCTGCCACATTTCGCCATAATTGCTGCGGAATTTGCCCCATGGGCGCCATGTCAGTGCCTCCTTGCAGGAGTTAAATGACTCTCAACCGAAGCGGGAAACACACCCGATCGGAAACAGAGAGCAGTCATTTCAATCCAATCGCAAGGAACACGATCATGAAAAAGTTGTTGATGGCAGTAACACTGAGCAGTCTGACCCTGAGCACCATTGCTTCTACAGAGGCCGCCACTGACACCGAGAACGCATTACAGGGCTCCCCCCTGACTCCGGCCAAGCAGGCCACTGTATTTACCGGCGCCGCAGTAGCGGGCGCCGCCGTAGGTGGCCCGGTTGGCTTTATCGCCGGCGCCCTCGGTGGAGCCTGGCTGGGCGAACAGATCAAGCAAGCAGAAGAGGCAGACATGCTCGCAACTCAACTCACCGAAAGCCGTAGCGAACTGGGCAACCTGGCGCAACAACTGGATGCGGCGCGACTGTCCGCCAACGACGCCCGCGAGCTGGCACTGGAAAGCCTGGAATTCCAGATGCTGTTCACCACCGGTGATGACGAACTGCAGGAAGCGCAAGAGCGCCAGGTCGCCGCCATGGCCGACTTCCTCAGCCGTCACCCACAGCTGCAGGTTCTCCTGGAAGGCCATTCCGATCCCCGCGGCAGCGACGGTTACAACAATGTACTATCTGACCAGCGTGCCCTCAGCGTTCAGCGCGCCCTGGAAGCCTACGGCATCGCCCCTGAGCGTATCGAACGCCGCGCCCTCGGCGCCAGCCAGTCCAAAGCCAACAAAGGCGACCTGGATGGCTACGCACTGGAGCGCCGGGTAGACATCCACTTCGGCATGCCCGAAGCGGTCGCCGGCTCCTTCTAAGCACCCCATTTACCCACCGGTTACCGCTCTACAAACGCGTCGACCGGTGGGACCCCGAGCAACCTCAAGTGCAACCCTGTAAGCAGTAACCTTGCGCGCAAGCATGTTGATGACTGCGCGCTTTTTTCCGCCTGCCAATCCGACAACGCGCACTTTACTTTGCCTATTGCCCCACTGTTCGGGCATGATTTTCGCGCGACCCATTCCAATAAACGGTTAATCAGCCCTAAGAACAGTCCCATGAGTAGCCCCACCATTGCCATCGTCGAAGACGAAATCGCCATTGCCGAGAACTACCGCGATGCCCTGCGCCGCACCGGCTACCAGGTGAACCTCTACCACACACGCCCGGAGGCCCTCGCGGCATTTCAGCAGCGACTGCCAGACCTGGCAGTGATTGACGTGGGCCTGGGCGCGGAAATCGAGGGTGGCTTTGACCTGTGTCGGGAGCTGCGTGCCATGGCCCCCACCCTGCCAATCCTGTTTCTCACCGCGCGGGACTCCGAGCTGGATATCATTTCCGGGCTGAGACTGGGCGCCGACGACTACCTGACCAAAGACATCTCCCTGCCCCATATGCAGGCCCGCATCAGCGCCCTGCTGCGACGGGTAAGCATCATGCAGTCTCAAAGTGACGAAGGTGAAACCCTCACCCAGGGCGACCTGTCTCTGGATGTATCGCGCCTGCACTGCCACTGGAACGGGGAGCCGGTGGACCTGACAGTGACCGAGTTCTGGATTGTGCACGCCCTGGCCAAGCGCCCCGGGCACGTAAAGTCCCGCAGCCAGCTGATGGAAGCCGCACGCGTAGTGCTGGACGACAACACCATCACCTCCCATGTGAAGCGCATTCGCCGTAAATTCCAGACCATCGACCGTAACTTCGACGCTATCAGCACCGCTTACGGCATGGGTTACCGCTGGCAGGTCGGATGAAACTTCGTCGCCAGCTGGTACTGCTCAGCCTGTGCACCCTCGCCCTGCCCTGGGCCGGCTGCCAGTACCTGCGCCAGGTGGACAAGGCCCTGAGCCAGGGGCAGATCCAGACACTGGAGGCCACGGGCAACGCCATCGCCGCGCGCCTTGCCAGCGCCCCGGAACTGATTGCACCGGACCCCCGCCGCACCGGGCGACCACCGGGAGCCCAGCTGTACCTGAACCCGCTACCACAAAAGCCCGTACTGGATGGTTACGGCGACGAGTGGCGGGCGCTCAACCTGCCCCCGCGGCCACTGCTGGACCAGAATGACAAATCGCTGGCGCAAATCACGCTCGGAAAGCGCGACAGTCAGGTATACCTGTTGCTCACCACAAAAGACCGCAGTGCCAGCTACCACGACCCCCGCAGTGACAGCCTTTCCAGTGGCGACACCGTCGAAATCTACACCGCCCGCCAGCAATACACCCTGCCAGTAGCAAGCCAAGGCCCGGTGCGCGCACTGTATTACAACGCCCGGCGGGGAGGCTACGAGCGCGAACTGCGCATACGTGGGCGCTGGAGCGCCTCCCCGCGCGGCTACCAGCTGGAACTCGCGCTGCCTTTCTCACTGACCGGTGGCGAGCTGGCTATTCGGGTGCTCGATCGGGTGCGGAGCGACGGCGGCGCTCCCGCCAGCCTCGCCACCACCCTGCCCGCCGATGGCCGGCCAGGCGCCTTGGTAGAGCCACTGCCCGCCCTGCAGCAGGAACTGGAACATTTCGCGCGCCCGGAGCTGCAATTGACCGTGGTCGATCAGGAGGGCTTTGTACTGGCCCGCTCCGGCCACATGACAGGACGCGATACGGAACAGCAAACCGCACCACTTGAAGAAGCCCGCTGGCTGCGGGACTGGTTCTATCGGCAGGTACTGGGCACGGACCAACTACCACCGCTGCCGAATGGCCAGTACCCGAAAACACTGACCGAGAACCGGGAAACTGCCTCGCAGTGGTTTTCCGCTCCGGAAAACGACCGGCGCGCCCCCGGGGACGAGCGTATTGGCGCAGTCAGTGTGCCGGTGGTCACCCGCGCCGACGATATCATCGAGCGCCCCCTGCTCGGCCGCGTCATCGCCGCCCAGTCGGCCAGCGCCCTGCAATCCCTCACCGAATCCGCCGCCCGCCGCCTGTGGCTGACCACCGCTGGCGCCGCAGGATTGGTACTGCTGTTACTGCTGGGTTACGCAAGCTGGCTCTCCTGGCGCATCCGCCGCCTGCACCGCGCCGCCCGCACCGCAGTAGATGCCAGCGGGCGCCTGCGCGGCGATTTCCCCCGCCCCTACCTCAACGACGAGCTGGGCGCACTGAACCGTGCGTTTGCCAGCCTGCTGGCCGAGCTGGATCACTATCACCAGTATCTGCGCAGCCTCGCCAGCAAACTCTCCCATGAACTGCGCACCCCACTGGCGGTGGTGCGCTCGTCGCTCGACAACCTCGCCGCCGGCGAACTCGACGCCGACAGCCGGCGCTATGCCGAGCGCGCCGCAGACGGCGGTGCGCGGCTCTCCTCTATCCTCAATGCCCTGTCTGCAGCGAATCACCTGGAAGCCAGCATCAGCCAGGCGGAGCGGGAAGAGTTCGATCTGCACGACCTTCTGACCCTGCTCACCCAGAGCTACGCCGACGCTCACCCCCGGCACCGCTTTGCCCTGCACAGCCCCGAAGGCCCCCAGCACTACTACGGCGCACCGGAATTACTGGCCCAACTGCTGGACAAACTGGCCGACAACGCAGTGAGCTTCGCAGCGGAGGGCACGACGATTCAGCTGGAACTGGAGGCGACGGAAAAACTATACCGGGTCAGCGTTAGCAACGACGGACCGCTGCTGCCGGAAGGGTTCGGGCGGAAATTGTTCGACTCACTGGTATCCGTGCGCGACGACGGCGGCAAAGCCGGGCACCTGGGATTGGGGCTACATATCGCCCGACTGATCGCGGACTTTCACCACGGAGAACTGCAGGCAGCGAACCGTGAAGAGGGCGATGGCGTGGTGTTTACGCTCACTCTCCCCCGCGGCGCACCCACCACAGCCTGAAGAGTCACAAACAGCCCGCCCCAGCGGTTGACAAACAACCAATGCTGGGGATAATGTCGCGTCCCAAACGGGCCCCCGGCCCGAATGTTCGAGATTTTACAGATTCCAGACAGGAGCAACCGGTGGCCAACTCACCTCAAGCGAAGAAACGCGCGCGCCAAAACGAAAAGCGCCGCAATCACAACGCCAGCCTGCGCTCCATGGTGCGCACCTACATCAAAAAGGTAGTTGCGGCCATCGATGCAGGTGATGCGGAAAAAGCCAAGACCGCTTACGCGGAAGCTGTGCCGGTCATCGACCGCATGGCCGACAAAGGCATTATCCACAAGAACAAGGCTGCTCGTCATAAGAGCCGCCTGAATGCCCAGGTTAAAAAGCTGGCTGCCTGATTTTCAGCAGACCCGCTTTCTGAGCAATAAAAAACCCCGCCATGGCGGGGTTTTTTATTGCCTGAAAAAAGTGGAAGCAAAAGGCTCCAACCGGCAGCGAGACGCCTGCGCGCCTCCCCACGCCCAGTTACAGCAAAATCAGGTTGTCGCGATGAATCAGCTCATCGTCATCGCGGTAGCCGAGCAGGTCGACGATCCGGTCTGAGGGCTGGCCGCAGATTTTTTGCGCCTCGCCACTGTCGTAGTTCACCAGTCCGCGCGCCACCTCTTCACCCGCCTCATTGACACAACTCACCAGC
The DNA here is from genome assembly GCF_947504145.1 of uncultured Microbulbifer sp. Classification (GTDB taxonomy): domain Bacteria; phylum Pseudomonadota; class Gammaproteobacteria; order Pseudomonadales; family Cellvibrionaceae; genus Microbulbifer. The sequence continues at coordinate 932,290 of NZ_CANNGQ010000002.1, read as the reverse complement.
TCGCCGCGATGAAAACGGCCATCAACCGCCACCACACCGACAGGCAGCAGACTCTTGCCCTGACTGCACAGTGCGCGCGCCGCACCAGCATCCAGCTGAAGCTGCCCCCGCACCTGCAGCTGGCCCGCCAACCAGCGCTTGCGCGCCGTCAACGGGTCCGCTTCCGGCAGCAGTAGTGTCCCCAGGTCTTCGCCCGCCACCACACGCTCGATCACCGACTCATTGGCGCCACCGACAATGACGGTGCGGGCGCCGGAGCGCGCCGCCAGCTGCGCCGCGCGCACTTTGGTCGCCATACCACCGCGGCCGAGACCACTGCGGGAATCCCCCGCCATCGCCACCAGACGCGGATCCGTCGCCACCGCCTCGCGCACCAACTCGGCATCCGGGTTGTCACGGGGGTCTTCAGTAAACAGACCGTCAGCATCGGTAAGGATCAACAGCACATCCGCCTCCACCAGGTTCGCCACCAGGGCACCCAGGGTGTCGTTATCGCCGAAACGGATCTCGTCGGTCACTACCGTATCGTTTTCATTGATGATGGGCACGGCACCCAGCGACAGTAACGTCTTGATGGTACTGCGGGCATTGAGGTAACGGGTGCGATTGGAAAGGTCGTCGTGATCCAGCAGGATCTGGGCAGTGCGGCAGTCGTACTGACCAAAGGCGTGTTCGTACACCTGCACCAGATGGCTCTGGCCGATGGCAGCGGCCGCCTGTAACTGATGAATGGATTCCGGACGCTTGCGCCAGCCCAGGCGGTCCATACCCGCCGCCACCGCACCCGAGGATACCAACAGTACCTCGATGCCCCGGCGGCGCAGGGCACTGATCTGGCCAGCCCAATTGAGGATGGCTGCGCGGTTTACCCCGCGGCCATTGTCCGTGAGCAATGCGCTGCCGATTTTAATGACCCAGCGCTGGCTGGCGGATAACTGTTGGCGCGGCGAGATGGGGTCCATGTCTTCCTCTGTCAGGACGCGCCCCCACAGGAAAAACTCAGAACAGAATATTTCGCTGGAGGGGCTGATAACTCAGGGACGATATTCTATATCGACGTCATGGTCATCGTCGTCCCAATCTTCATCATCTTCGCCAGATTCACCCGATTCTTTCGCCGCCTTGCGTCTGGCACGCTGGGCTTCACGCAACTCATCGATCCGCTCGCGCGCCTCGCGCTGCATCTGACGCTGCGCTTCCTGCTCCACCTCAAACAGCTCGCCATCCAGCGCTTCCTGCTCTTTAACCTCTTCCAGGTGGTCCATCAGCTGGCCAGACAGCACGTCAGTGCCCTCGCCGCGGATAGCCGCCACACGGAATACCGGCCCCTGCCAGCCCAGCGCATTGACCACTGACTGACAGCGCTCTTCCAGCTCATCTGCCGGTACCAGATCGGTCTTGTTCAGCACCAACCAGCGCTCGCGTCCCGCCAGGGTGGGACTGAAGGCTTCCAGTTCGCGCTCAATCGCCAGCGCGTTCTGCGCGGGATCGGAGCCATCAAACGGCGCCAGGTCCACCAGGTGGAGTAACACGCGGCAGCGGGTCAAATGCTTGAGAAAGCGAATACCAAGGCCGGCACCTTCTGCCGCACCCTCAATCAATCCCGGGATATCGGCGATCACGAAGCTGCGGTATTTCTGCACCTTCACAACACCCAGATTCGGCACCAGCGTGGTAAATGGGTAGTTAGCCACTTTGGGCTTGGCCGCCGACACGGCGCGGATAAACGTGGACTTGCCCGCGTTGGGCAGGCCGAGCATACCGACGTCTGCCAGCACCTTCAGTTCCAACTTGAGATTGCGACACTCACCCTCACTGCCGGGCGAGGTCTGGCGCGGCGCGCGGTTGGTACTGGACTTGAAGCGGGTGTTGCCGAGGCCGTGCCAGCCACCCTGGGCCACCAGCAGCTTTTCACCGGGCTCCAGCAGATCACCCAGGGTTTCCCCGGTGTCCACGTCAATCGCCGTGGTACCCACCGGCACCTTGAGCTCCAGCGACTCCCCTTTGGCACCGGTACAGTTGCGGCCGCGCCCCCCCTCGCCATTTTGGGCCTGGTAATTGGGCTGGTAGCGGTAGTCCACAAGAGTATTCAGTGACTCATCAGCCACCAGGTACACGGAGCCGCCGTCGCCGCCGTCACCGCCGTCGGGGCCTCCCTTGGCAACGAATTTCTCGCGCCGGAAGCTCAGACATCCCTTACCGCCGTTGCCGGCCTGCACCGTAATCGGCGCCTCATCTACAAATTTCATGACTCTACTTACCGGGTAAACCGGCCTTCAGTGTAATTTGCGGCAGATCAAACCAAAAAAGCCCCGCGAGAGCGGGGCTTTTTGATCGGGCGTGGTCGCCGCTTAGGCTGTTTCGATAGAAACAAACTTGCGGTTGTTCGCGCCTTTCACCTCAAACTTCACTACGCCGTCGGCGGTAGCGAACAGGGTGTGATCTTTACCCATACCAACGTTGATGCCAGCGTGGAACTTGGTGCCACGTTGACGAACGATGATGCTGCCTGCGGAAACCGCTTGGCCGCCAAAGCGCTTAACGCCCAGGCGCTTACTTTCAGAATCGCGCCCGTTGCGCGTACTACCGCCAGCTTTCTTATGTGCCATGAGTAGTTACTCCTCTTCTGTTACCTGGTGATTAGCCTTTGATGCCAGTGATTTTGACTTCGGTGTACCACTGACGGTGGCCCTGACGCTTCATGGAGTGCTTACGACGACGGAACTTGATGATTTTCACCTTCTCGCCGCGGCCGTGGCTCAGCACTTCTGCAGTCACCTTGGCACCATCCACAACCGGCGCACCGATGTTGATAGTGTCACCGTTCACTACCATCAGAACCTTGTCGAAATCGACAGATTCGCCAGTAGCGACTTCAATTTTTTCCAGGCGCAGTACTTCGCCTTCTTCTACACGGTGCTGTTTACCACCGCTCTCAATAACAGCGTACATATTTCTATGCTCCAACAAAATGGACGACACGAAGCAGCGGCAGGGTCACAGAACCGAAAGGAGGTGACCGGTCAGCCAGCATTTTGGGAGCTTGCGCCGTTGATGATTGATACTTCTTTCCCCCACCCGAGAGGCAGCCACAAGACGGCCCGGATTGAGCGGGGCGCAGATTCTAATCAATTCGCACGATTGATACAATAGTGCACTTTTCCGACAGCCTTCCTTTCCGCCCGCGGCCAAAACCGCTAGGCTTGCCGCCGTACCCCGATAGAGTAGAAGTATAAGGACCCTGCATGTTGCCCTTTCATCAGGTAGCCGCGGACGACTTCGCCGCCGTCAACCAGCATATTCTCGATCAACTGCACTCCGACGTTCCCCTGGTGGAGAACATCGGCCACTACCTGGTGGAAGCCGGCGGCAAACGCCTGCGCCCGCTACTGGTGCTGCTGTGCAGTCGCGCCGCTGGCTATAGCGGCAGCGAGCACATCGGCCTCGCCACCATCATCGAGTTCATCCACACCGCCACCCTGCTCCACGACGACGTGGTGGACACCTCAGACATGCGCCGCGGCCGCCTGACCGCCAATGCCCAGTGGGGCAATGCGCCGGCGGTGCTCGTGGGAGACTTCCTCTACTCCCGCGCCTTCCAGATGATGGTTGCCCTGAAGGATATGGACATCATGTCGATCCTCTCGGACACCACCAACACCATCGCTGAGGGCGAGGTGCAGCAACTGGTGAATGCCGGCGATCCTGCGGTCACTGAGGCCAACTACCTCAACGTGATCCACAAGAAGACCGGCGCCCTGTTTGAGGCCGCCTGTGAAACTGCAGCCGTCCTCGCCGGCTGCAACGCGGAAGAGCGCCACTCGCTCAAGCTGTACGGTCGCCATCTTGGCTCTGCCTTCCAGCTGGTGGACGATGCCCTCGACTACCGGGGCAATTCCGAGGAGCTGGGCAAGAACGTGGGCGACGATCTCGCCGAGGGCAAACCCACCCTGCCGCTGATTTACGCCATGGCCAACGGCACCCCCGAACAGGTGGCGCTGGTGAAAGAAGCCATCGAGCAGAAAAGTGCCGACAAACTGGAACAGATCGTCGCCGCCATCGATGCCTGCGGCGCCCTGGACTACACCTTCGAGCGCGCCCGCGCCGAGGTGGAGCTGGCCATGGAAAAGCTGGAGTTTCTGGCAGAGGGCGAACACAAGACTGCCCTGAAGCAGCTGGCCAGCTTTGCCATCGAAAGAACAGTCTGACACTGCCCACAATAAAAAAACCCGGCAAATTTGCCGGGTTTTTTTATGCCTGTTCATTGCTCGATTTAATGCAACTTACAGCTTCATATCGCCAAAGAAGTTCTTCACACCCTCAAACCAGCCGGTCTGACGGGGTGAGTTTTTCTTTTCGCTGAGCGTATTGGAAAACTCTTCCAGCAGCTCTTTCTGCTTGGCGCTCAGGTTGACCGGAGTTTCCACCACCACGCGGCACAGCAGGTCACCAGGGGCGCCGCCGCGCACCGGGGTTACACCCTTGCCGCGCAGGCGGAACAGCTTGCCAGTCTGGCTCTCTGCCGGGATTTTCAGTTTGACCTTGCCTTCCAGGGTCGGCACTTCCATCTCGCCACCAATGGCCGCGGTGACGAAGCTGATCGGCACTTCGCAGTAGAGGTTCTTGCCATCGCGCTGGAACAACTCGTGTTCGCGCACCATGACCTGAACATACAGGTCTCCCGCAGGGCCACCATCCGGGCCCGCTTCACCCTCGCCCGCGAGGCGGATGCGGTCACCGGTATCCACACCCGGGGGCACCTTCACCGACAGGGTTTTGGTTTCTTCAACGCGACCGCGACCATGGCAGCTGCCACAGGGATCGCTGATCACGGAGCCGCGACCGCGGCAATTGGGGCAGGTCTGCTGGACGGAGAAAAAGCCCTGCTGCATCCGCACCTGACCGGCACCACCACAGGTACCGCAGGTTTGCGGCTGGGAGCCGGCCTTGGCGCCGGAGCCGTGACAGGTGCCGCAGTTGGCCAGGGTCGGCACCTTGATTTTGACGGTGGTGCCTCGCACCGCGTCTTCCAGATCCAGATCCAGGTCGTAACGCAGGTCGGAGCCGCGCTGGGGGCCGCGACGACCGCCACCGGCAGCGCCGCCAAAGATATCGCCAAACACGTCACCGAAGATATCGGAGAAGCCACCGAAACCGCCGGCACCGGCGCCGCCCGCCTGACCGTCTACACCGGCGTGTCCGAACTGATCATAAGCGGCTTTTTTCTGGGGGTCGGAAAGTACTTCGTAAGCCTCATTGGCTTCCTTGAACTTGTTCTCCGCCTCTTTATCGTCGGGGTTGCGGTCCGGGTGAAATTTCATCGCCACCCGGCGGTAAGCTTTTTTCAGCTCTTTATCGTCCGCGCCTTTGCTGACACCGAGGACTTCGTAGTAATCGCGTTTGGACATAGCTCTGTGTGTTCTTTTTAAACTGCAGAAGGCGCGAAAGCCGTTTAGAGCCTCCGCGCCTTTTTATTTTGCCCCGCAGGAGCCAGCCCTGCTGGCGCCTAGGTGTTGGGGCTGAGGCAAGTAGTGATACGAGGAATCAGTTACTTGTCTTCTTTCTTGTCGTCTTTGACTTCTTCGAACTCAGCGTCCACTGCGTCATCACCGCCGGAAGACTGGGCCTGCTCGGCCTGTTCCGCGGCCGCTTCACCGGCTTGCGCCTGCTCAGCGTACATTTTCTGGGCTACCGGGCCAGAGGCTTCGGTGAGCTTGGTGGTGGCCGCTTCCATGGCCGCCTTGTCGTTGCCTTTTACCGCTTCCTCGGCTTCGGCCAGTGCGGCGTCGATTGCGGCTTTCTCTTCCGCAGTCGCCTTGTCACCGGCTTCTTCCAGGGTTTTCTTGGTGGCAGAGATCAGGCCGTCGAGGGTGTTGCGGGTAGTCACCAGCTCCTCGAACTGCTTGTCCGCTTCGGCATTGGCCTCGGCGTCCTGCACCATTTGATCAATCTCTTCATCGGACAGACCGGAAGAGGCCTTGATCACGATGGACTGCTCTTTGCCAGTCGCTTTGTCTTTCGCGTGTACGTGCAGGATGCCGTTGGCATCAATATCGAAGGTCACTTCGATCTGCGGCATGCCGCGCGGCGCCGGCGGAATGTCGGCCAGGTCAAAACGGCCCAGGGACTTGTTCTGCGCCGCCTGCTTGCGCTCGCCCTGCACCACATGAATGGTCACGGCACTCTGGTTATCGTCGGCAGTAGAAAATGTCTGCGACTTTTTGGTCGGAATAGTGGTGTTCTTGTCGATCAGCGCTGTGGCCACGCCACCCATGGTTTCGATACCCAGGGTCAGCGGGGTTACGTCCAGCAGCAGTACGTCTTTCACGTCGCCGCCCAGTACCGCACCCTGAATCGCCGCACCCACGGCAACCGCTTCGTCCGGGTTCACGTCTTTGCGCGGCTCTTTACCGAAGAACTCGGTGACCTTGGACTGCACCAGCGGCATGCGGGTCTGACCGCCCACCAGGATCACTTCGTCGATGCCGGATGCAGACAGATCGGCGTCCGCCAGTGCGGTTTTTACCGGCTCCAGGGAGCGGGTAACCAGCTCTTCCACCAGGCTTTCCAGCTTGGCGCGGGTCAGCTTGACCACCAAATGCTTCGGACCGGTGGCGTCTGCGGTGATGTACGGCAGGTTCACTTCGGTCTGCTGGCTGGAGGACAGCTCGATCTTGGCTTTTTCCGCAGCTTCTTTCAGGCGCTGCATGGCCAGGGGATCGCCCTTCAGGTCGATGCCCTGCTCTTTCTTAAACTGCTCGGCCAGGTAATCGATCAGGCGCAGGTCGAAGTCTTCACCACCGAGGAAGGTGTCACCATTGGTGGACAGCACTTCAAACTGCTTCTCGCCGTCGACGTCAGCAATTTCGATGATGGAGATATCGAAGGTACCGCCACCCAGGTCGTAAACCGCGATGGTGCGATCGCCACCGGCTTTGTCCATGCCGTAGGCCAGTGCAGCCGCGGTCGGCTCGTTGATGATGCGCTTCACGTCCAGACCGGCAATGCGGCCGGCGTCTTTGGTGGCCTGACGCTGAGAATCGTTGAAGTAGGCCGGCACGGTGATAACCGCGGCGTCTACTTTCTCACCGAGGAAGTCTTCCGCGGTTTTCTTCATTTTCTTCAGCACTTCGGCAGAGATCTGCGGCGGTGCTTTCTTATCGCCCTTCACTTCTACCCAGGCGTCGCCGTTCTCGGCTTCAACGATGGAGTAAGGCACCATTTTGATGTCTTTCTGCACAACGTCGTCTTTGAACTTGCGACCGATCAGACGCTTTACCGCGTACAGGGTATTGGTCGGGTTGGTGACAGACTGGCGCTTGGCAGACTGGCCCACCAGTACTTCGTTGTCGTCGGTAAACGCAACGATAGACGGGGTGGTGCGATCGCCTTCGGCGTTTTCAATAACGCGGGCCTTGTCGCCGTCCAGTACCGCCACACAGCTGTTGGTGGTACCCAGGTCGATGCCGATGATTTTTCCCATGGATCTGATTCCTCACTTTGCGGCGCGCGCCGGCTCTGAACCTGTTGTCGGGCCTGGCGCTGCGCGGTTTAATTCGGTTGCCTGCTTATATTGGTGCCGCCTGTCACATTTCAAGGGCGGTACTGCAGGGTTTTGTGGTCAGGTTTGTAGTCAGGGTTTCGCGTATGTCTTGCGAGGCCTTATGGCGCCTTGCTGACAACGACCATCGCCGGACGCACCAGGCGGCCGTGCAGGCGGTAGCCCTTCTGGAACACGTCCAGCACGGTATTTGGCTCCACATCGCCGTTCGGCACCTGGGTCATGGCCTGGTGCAGCTCCGGATCGAAGGGCTCGCCGGCCGGATCGATCACTTCCACCCCAGACTTGCTCAAGGTGTCGATAAACGACTTTTGGGTCAGCTCGATGCCTTCTATCACGGCCTTCTGCGCTTCGTCTTCGCTGTCGATGGTAGACAGTGCGCGCTCGAGGTTATCCACTACCGGCAACAGCTCTTTAATCAGCTTTTCTACGCCAAACTTGTGTGCCTTCTCAACATCCTGCTGGGCGCGACGGCGGGCGTTCTGCACCTCGGCCTGGGCGCGCAGCACCATGTCTTTGTGGTCCGCCAACTGCTGGTGCAGGGAGGCGATTTCTTCCTCCTGTGCACTTTCGCCAGCATCTGCCGCCAGCTCTTCGGCCAGCGCCTCTTCGGCGGCGTGCTGCTCGTCGGCATTCGGGTTTTCCACCTCGGCGGTGGGCTCAGCCCCTGGTTCGCCGCTCTCAATCTGTTCGTCTTCGCTGCGCTCTTTGGCCACTGCTTTCTCCGTCTGTGTCCGTCGGTCTACTGCCAATTGGTCAAATCGATATTGAAACAATGTTGAAACAAAGTTCCCCGGGGCGGCCGGTACAGTCGCCGGGGGATGCAGGGCTATATGGGGGCTGCGCCAGTCACTTCAAGAGGCCGCATGGCGGCGGGTGCAGGCGGCTGATGCAATCGACAGGGTAGTGTGGGCCCAACACGACCGCGAGGGGCGATTCGTGCACATTCAGCGCCCGGGGTGATTGAAAGGACGCGGCGATATACTGTATAAACAACCACTATTCGGATAGCCACGAAAATAATCTCATGTTGCTGCACCTGTCTATCAGCCAATTCACCCTGGTCGACCAGCTGGAGCTGGAATTCGGACCAGGCACCAGCACCCTCACCGGCGAGACCGGCGCGGGCAAGTCCATCACCCTGGATGCCCTAGGGCTCGCCCTGGGCGACCGCGGCAATGGCGAGCTGGTGCGCGCCGGCGCCAAACGAGCCGACATTCACGCCACCTTCGATATCAGCAACCACCAGGAAGCCCGCGCCTGGCTGGAAGAGCAGGAGATGGATGCCGGCCGCGAGGTAATCCTGCGCCGTACCATCAGTGCCGACGGCCGCTCCCGGGCCTATATCAACGGCCAGCCGGTGACCCTGATGCAGCTGCGCACCCTCGGCGAGCAGCTGATTGATATCCACAGCCAGCACGAACACCAATCCCTGCTCAAGAAAGACACCCACCGCCGCCTGCTGGATGAGTACGCCCACGCCGAGGCGCAGAGCGCCGAAGTGCGTATTCACTACAAGACCTGGCAGGACCAGTACCGCCGCTACCGCAAGCTCGCCGACAGCGCCGAGGAAACCCAGGCTCGCCGGGATTTGCTGGAGTACCAGCTGGAAGAACTGGAACAGCTGGGCCTCAAGCCCCTCGAACTGGAAGACCTGGAAAGCGAACAGCGCCAGCTGGCCAACGCCGGCGACATCCTCAATGGCAGCTACCAGCTGGCCGCCCTGCTGAACGGCGGTGAGGGCGATATCGCCGAGCAATTGCACCGGGCAATGCAGCTTGTAGGCGCCATGCCGGAACAGAGCCCGGCGCTGGCGGAAGTGGCGCAGATGCTCGACAGCGCGCGCATCCAGATCGATGAGGCCGGCAGCACCCTGTCTCGGCATATCGACCGCTTCGAAATGGACCCGGAGCGCCTCGCGGAAGTGGAGGAGCGCCTCTCGGCAATCTACTCCCTGGCCCGCAAGCACCGGGTACAGCCGGACCAGCTGGCAGAACTGCACCAGCAGTGGCAGCAGGAACTGGAAGAAATCGGTGCACCGGACGCGCTGGATAAGCTGGCCAGCGAATGCGAAACACTGGAACAGAAGTTCCGCGGCAGCGCGACCAGGCTCAGCAAGCTGCGCGGCACGGCCGCGGTAAAACTCGCCAAGGCCGTCAATGATCAGCTGGCCGATCTCGCCATGCCCCACGCCCGCATCGAACTGGCGCTGAGCGAGCTGGACAAGCCCACCGCTACCGGCCTCGAAGAAGTGGAAATCCTGATTTCCACCAACCCCGGCCAGCCCGCCCGGCCCCTGGGTAAAATCGCCTCCGGTGGCGAACTGTCACGGGTCAGCCTGGCAATCCAGGTGATTACCGCACAGACCTCGCGCACCCCCACCCTGGTGTTTGACGAGGTGGATGTGGGTATCGGCGGCGCCACCGGCGATGTTGTCGGCAAACTGCTGCGCCAACTGGGCGAAGGCGGCCAGGTGATCTGCGTTACCCACCTGGCGCAAGTGGCCGCCCGTGCCCACCGCCAGTACCTGGTGGAAAAACACAGTGATGGTGCCGCGGCCTTTGTCGCTCTGCGGGAACTGAAGGATGTGGAACGCAGTACCGAAATCGCACGCATGCTGGGCGGGGAAGCCACCACCCAATCCATCGCACACGCGCAGGAAATGCTGAGCCGCGCCTGACGCCGCACATGCGCCTGAACAAAGGCCGCCCAGCCAAAAACCAGAACCCACCAGTCCAGGATAATCGGCCCCGGCGATCCGCCAGGGCCGAAATTGACCGAAAGCGGCACTTAATTCACTTTATACTGCCGCGCCCTCATTCAAGCCCAATCGGGGATCCAACAACTACACTGACGGGCAAAGAACTCGGTCATACCATGCAGATAACCATTTTCAACACTCCCATCCTGACACCCTGCCTGCGCCTGCTGGCACGCCTGCTGCTGAAGCTGCACGGCTGGAAAGTCGTGGCCGACGAGCGCGCGCTGAAACTCAAAAAATACGTGTTGCTCGCCGCCCCTCACACTTCCAACTGGGATGGGTACTTCTTCATCCTCGCGGCGCTCAAGCTGAAGGTGAACCCGCAGTGGATGGGCAAAGACAAACTGTTCCAGTTTCCTCTGGGCGGCACCATGCGCTGGTTCGGCGGCATCGCTGTCGATCGCAGCAAGGCCAACAACCTGGTCGAAGGCACCGTCAACCAGTACAAGTCACGTGACGAGCTAGTGATCGCTGTACCGCCGGAAGGGACCCGCGGCAAATCTGAGCGCTGGAAAACCGGCTTCTACCACATCGCGCGCGGCGCAGCGGTACCGGTGGTTTGCGGCTTCGTTGACTTCCCCCGAAAAGAGGCGGGACTGGGGCCAGTGATGGAAATGGGTGAAAGCCTGGCCAAAGAGCTGGCACGCTTCGGCGCCTTCTACGCCACCAAGGTCGGCAAGCACCCCGATGACTATACCCCCCCGGTGTGACTGATCCGGGCAAATAAAAAAGGGGAGCCGCAGCTCCCCTTTTTTATTCAGGATGAGACGGTGAGCCTCAGCCTTCCTTTTTCTTTACGTACAGCACCAGGCTGTGGCCGGTCAGCTCGTAACCGTGCTCTTCCGCAATCTGCTGCTGCAGCTCTTCGATCTGCTCATTGTGGAATTCGATCACCTGGCCGGAGTCGGTACACACCATGTGGTCGTGGTGATCGCCGCGATCCAGTTCGAACACGGAATGGCCGCCGTCAAAGTTGTGGCGAATCACCAGGCCGGCGCTTTCAAACTGGGTCAGCACCCGGTAAACCGTGGCCAGCCCCACATCTTCCCCGGCGTCCAGCAGCATTTTGTACACATCTTCTGCACTAAGGTGCTGTTCACTGGCACTTTCCAGCAACTGGAGAATTTTCACTCGCGGCAGAGTGACTTTGAGGCCCGCTTTACGCAGTTCCTGGTTTTCGTTCGACATGAGTAATAATTTCCGGGTGTGTGTGCTCGTAATCGCGATATTGTAATCGGCGCAGCGCCTGTTGGCGGGCGCGCAGTTCGGGTATTATCCACGCCCAGCAAAGGTAGCGGAACCCCAACCGGGCAATCAGTCTAATAGCCGGTGGCTCCCCGGTGAGCAAACACTCACCATTGGCCAACTTGGCCCCGCTTTCCGCGCACATTACCGGCTTTTGCACGGCATCAGGGAACTATCTCGGCAATTTGACGACTATCAGTCGTTCGCCGGAGCGTCTATGGTGTAGCTCAGGCGGCTCGGGCCTCGCCCCGAGAAACGGAACCCAATAAAAATTCAGATGGAGCATTCAATGCCATCAGTTGTACGAATTCTACTGATCACCGCACTGTGTAGCGTTGCTACAGCCTGTAGCCTGTTCAAGTTCCCTGGTGTTCACCGCATCCAGGTACAGCAGGGCAACATCGTCACCCAGGAAATGGTGGATCAGCTGAAGCCCGGTATGACCCGTCGCCAGGTGCGCTTTGTGCTGGGCACGCCACTGCTGGAAGACACCTTCAACCCCAACCGCTGGGACTACATCAACCGCATCCGCTCCCCCAAGGGTGAGGAATCTCAGAAGCGCCTTACCGTGTATTTCAACGGTGACCTCCTGATCGAGACCAGCGGCGACTGGCAGCCCAGCGGCTGGCCCTGATCCCAGGCTGAGCTGAGTCTCTCCGCCCGCAGGGCTCAACCGCCCTGCGCTTGACGCTTTGCCTTCTCCGCGCGCTGCTTGCGCGCCTCCTTCGGATCGGCAATCAACGGCCGATACACCTCTACCCGATCTCCCGGCTGCAAAACATACTCCTGTGCGGCCGCCAGCCCCTTGGTGCCCAGCGCCTGCCCAAAGATACCCAGCTTCGCACTGGCCGGATCCACTTCCGGGTACTCGCGGGGAATCCCTGATAACTCCAGTGCCTGCAGCGCGGTCGTGCCAGGCTCCACCAGCAAACTCATCAGACGCTGCTCGTGCGGCAGGGCATACACCACTTCCACTGCAATAGTGTTCTTGCTACTCATTTGCTGTCTCCATAAATCTGCCCCGCCCGCTCACACATGGCGTCTACCATCTGGTTGGAAATGCCGCTGAACAACTTGCCCGCGGCTGCGCCCAGCAGGCGATTCTGAACCTGAAATTCAAGGGCAAACATCACTTTGCAGGCGTTCTCGGCCAGCGGGGTAAACGTCCAGCAACCGTTGAATGTGCTGAACGGGCCGTCTACCAATACCAGTTCCATCCTGTCCGGGCGATACAGGCGATTGCGGGTGATAAAGCTCTGATTGATCCCGGCTCGGGAGAGGTCGAGACGCGCCTCCAGGGTGTCCTCGTCCCGGTGCAGTATCTCCGCCGCGCGGCAACCGGGCAGAAACTGCGGATAACTGGCCACGTCGTTCACCAGGTCAAACATCTGGCTTGCGCTGTACATGACCAGGGCACTGCGTTCAATTTTTGTCATCGATCAACTTTTGTAATGCTCGTAACAGGCTCATTGCCCAGATGTTGCCTCGCACAGGCGGGTTTCTTGCCTATCCTGTGTTTCGAGAGGCGAATTTCGCCAGCGAAGCTACTCAAGGCGGATAAATCCTGCAACAATCGGTTTTTTATCGGCCCGATACACGGTGGGCTGATACCGCTGCAGCAGGCGCCCTGTTGAAAGGGGGTCCAGGCCCGCGCAGCGCACATTCTGGCGACAAGAATAACAGGCAAGCGAGAAATCTATGTCCGCAACGCGAGAACATTTTGGGTCCCGTATTGGTTTTATCCTGGCTGCAGCCGGCTCTGCCGTAGGCATTGGCAACCTGGTTTCTTTTCCGGTGGCCGCCACCAAGAGCGGCGGTGGTGCCTTCCTGCTGGTATACGCGCTGTTTGTCTTCTTTATCTGCCTGCCGGTGATGATGGCGGAACTGGCCCTCGGCCGCCGCACCGATAAAGACCCCGTCGGCGCGTATCGCCAACTCTCTGGAGGCTCCCGGTTGTGGCGGATCCCCGGCTGGCTGGCCCTGATCACCCCGTTCATGATCGCGGTATTCTACATGGTGGTCACTGTGTGGGTCCTCGGCTACCTGGTGGAAATCTTCAAGGGCAATCTGACCTCACTGACCACTGAGGCCTACTTCGGCGAGTTCATCAATTCCAAAACGGTGTTCCTGTACCTCATCGCACTGATGCTGATCATCAATGGGGTGCTGTCGCTGGGAGTCAAAGACGGGATCGAGCGCGCGGCCAAAACCCTGATGCCAATGCTGTTTGTGATGCTACTGGCGCTGGTGATATTCGTGCTGACCCGGGAAAACGCCATGCTGGGGGTCAAGTACTACCTGATTCCGGACTTCTCCAAAATCAGCGGTGAAGTCGTGAGCAAGGCCATGGCACAGGCGTTTTTCTCCCTGTCCCTGGGTATGGGCATCATGATCACCTACGGCTCCTACATGAAAAAGCGGGACTCCGTGCCCGGCTCGGCCAAGGCCGTCGCCTTCACCGACACCATGGTCGCCTTCACCGCAGGCCTGCTGATCCTGCCGAGTATTTTCCACTTCAACCCGAATATTGATACAACTTCGCTCAGCGACTCCTCCGCCGGGATGATCTTCCTGTTCCTGCCGAAGATCTTCCTGTCGCTGCAGGACAGCATCGGCTATACCGGCGCGAGTATTTTCGCCGCAGCCTTCTTTTTCCTGGTATTCGTGGCCGCACTCACCTCCCTGGTGTCCATCATTGAAGTGCCCATTGCCACGCTCCGCGACGAGCGCGGCATGTCCCGCAAGAAAGCCATCTATACCGTCGCCGCGGTGCAATTTGTACTCGCGGTATGCTGCGCAATGTCCTTTGGTATGGCAGACTGGCTAACCCAGTTCGTCACCCTGGCCGGCAGCGATAAGTCGTTCTTCGACCTGGTAGAAATTCTGTTTTACGACACCATATTGCCTCTGAATGGCCTGCTGGTGTGTATCTTCGTGATCTACAAATGGAAGCGGGCCAACTTTGACAAAGAGCTGCAGGAAGGCGATACGGGCTTTGCTGGCACCCTGTCGCAGAAGTACGTCAACTTCTCCCTTGGGACCTTTATCCCCGCAATATTGTTGCTCGTCTTCATCAACACCGTACTGTTGAAATTTTTCAATACGAGCCTGTTCACTCTCAATTAAGTTGTATCCATGGCGAAAAAGAAAAGGGCTCCGTCCTCAAACACCATTGCCCTCAATAAGAAGGCGAAGCACGATTATTTTATCGAGGAAAAGTTCGAGGCTGGCCTGGAGCTGCAGGGTTGGGAAGTCAAATCCTGTCGCGAAGGCAAGGCCCAGCTCACCGACAGCTACGTGCTGTTCAAAGACGGCCAAGCCTGGCTGCTGGGTGCGCGTATCCAGCCTTTGACGAGTGCATCGACACACTATGTGACCGAACCAGATCGCACCCGCCGCCTGCTGCTGAACAAACGCGAGATTGCCAAACTCTTCGCCGCGGTCAACCAGAAGGGCTACGCCTGTGTGTGTACCGCGGTCTACTGGAAAAAGCACCTGATCAAATGCGAGATCGCGCTGGCAAAAGGCAAGGCCTCCCACGACAAGCGCGAAACCGAAAAAGAGCGGGAGTGGAACCGGCAGAAGCAGCGCGTAATGCGCACTGAACACCGCTAATAGCGCCCCCTGTCGATAGAAAATTACACTAGAAGAATAACGACGAGATTTACCATGAGTGCACCGCGAGGACAGTTCAGCTCCAACTTCGGTTTTTTGATGGCCGCCGCAGGCTCTGCCGTTGGCCTCGGCAATATCTGGGGCTTCCCCACCAACGTGGCCGCCAATGGCGGTGCGGCCTTTGTGGTGGTTTACCTGATATTGGCGTTTCTACTCGCCTACCCGGTGCTGATGGCCGAGCTCGCCATCGGCCGCCACGCCCGTCGCAATATGGTTCAGGCCCTGCGCAGCATCTCAACCGGTCCGGTCACCCGCGGTGTGGGTACCCTGGCCGGCTTCGGCGGTATTCTCGTCGCATCGCTGATCCTCAGTTTTTACGCCATTGTGGCCGGCTGGATGGTGGCGCATCTTATAGATCCGTTCGCCACCCTGATCGGCGCCAGTGACACTGCCAGCTGGCTCACCGGCGACAGCACAGCACGCAACTTTACTTTTACCGCAATCTTCAGCGGTCTCACCATGCTGATCATCGCCAGCGGTGTGGAAAAAGGGATCGAGCGCTGGTCCACCCTACTGATGCCGGCACTGATCATCCTTCTCCTGTTGCTAATCGCCTATGTGCTGACCCAGCCGGGAGCCATGGCGGGCCTGGAGGCATACCTCAAGCCGGACTTCAGCGAGCTGTCCCCGCAGTTATTGCTGTCCGCCATGGGGCAGGCGTTTTTCTCCCTGTCTCTGGGTGTGGGCACCATGCTGATTTACGGCTCTTACCTCAGCAAACAGGAAAGCCTGCCGCGCCTGGGCGCGCTGGTTACCCTGATCGATGTGGGTATCGCATTCACTGCCGGCCTGCTGATCCTCCCCGCCATGTATGTGGCGCAGGAAGCCGGCACGCAAATCTTCTCCGAAACTGGCGACCTGATTGCTGGCCCCGGTCTGATCCTCCAGGTACTACCCGCACTGTTCGATAACATGGGCGCCACCGGGCTGTTCGTTGCCATCGCCTTCTTCGCGCTGATGACCATCGCCTCCCTCACCTCCTCCATCTCCATGCTGGAAGTCCCGGTGGCCTTCTCCATTGAAAACCTGGGGCTCAAGCGCAAGCCAGCCACCCTGCTCACGGGCGCCATCATTTTTGCGATCAGCACTCTGATCATTTTCAATTTCGATGCTCTGTTCGGCCTGGTGATTTCCATCAGTACCGAATACGGTCAACCACTGCTGGGCGTGGCCCTGTGTATTTTCGCCGGCTGGATCTGGCGCCGTGATCAATTGCTGACAGAATTGCAGGAAGGGCACCCAGGCATTGAAAAGACCCTGTTCTGGAAAGTCTGGCCCTGGTATGTACGCATCGTGTGCCCACTGCTGATCCTGGCCGCATTCGTACAGACTATTATTTAGATCCGCTCGAGCCTGGTCGCTGGAAACCCACCGGCCAGGCGCGCATTTCTCACCACAGCGGACTATCATTGCCGCCCACAAGACTGCGCAACCCAGAACCCGCTCCACCATGCCATCGAAACGCCCGCCCTTCAGAGCACCCGGTAAACGCCGAAATGCCGCACCGCCGAAGCGGCCCACTAAACCGTCCGCGAAACCGTCCGTAAACACACCGACCGTAACCATCGACGCATTCAGTCACGAGGTCCGCGGCATTGCTCGCCACGACGGCAAAACCCTGTTTGTAGACAACGCCCTGCCCGGGGAAACCGTCAAGGTCCGCTATACCGCACACCGCGCACGCTTCGATGAAGCCACTGCAATCGAGGTCATCGACTCCGCAGAATCCCGCCGCACCGCGCCCTGCCCCCACTTCGATCTCTGCGGGGGCTGCGCTCTGCAGCATATGGCCGTAGACGCGCAGGTCCGCGCGAAACAACAGATCCTGCTCGACCAGCTCCAGCGCTTTGCCAAAACCTCACCGGAGGAAGTGCTGCCACCGATCATTGGGGATCCCCTCGGTTACCGACGCAAGGCCCGCCTGGGCGTTCGCTTTGTGAAGCCGAAGAGTGGCGGCAAACCGAGACTGGTACTGGGGTTTCGTGAGAAAGGATCCAACGACCTCACCGATATCGAGCAGTGCGCAGTGCTGCCCACAGACATTTCCGCACTGATCCCCGAGCTCAGGCGCACCATAGAGGTGTGCTCCACAAGGAAGCAGATTTCCCATATCGAAATCGCCATTGGTGATGACCACAGTGCGCTGGTAGTGCGACACCTGCAGCCACTGCCAGCAGAGGACCGGGAACGTTGGCTGGCCCTCGCGCAAACGCACCAACTGCACCTTTATCTGCAGGCCGACGACCTGGCACACAAGGTGTGGCCGGATGACCAGTCGGACCGGCTCAGTTACGGACTACCCGAGTTTTCTCTGAACCTGCAGTTCCACCCCCAGGATTTCATTCAGGTGAATGTCGACATCAACCGACAAATGGTGCATCGAGCGATTGAGCTGCTGGACCCTCAGCAGGACGACCGCGTACTGGACCTTTTCTGTGGCCTCGGCAACTTCACCCTCCCCATTGCCACCCGTGCTCGAGAAGTGGTCGGTGTCGAGGGGCTGTTGTCTCTGACACAGCGCGGCAAGGAGAACGCCGCAGCCAACCGGCTCGACAATATCCAGTTCCAGGCCGCCGATCTCAGCGGCGATTTCTCCCGCAGCCCCTGGGCCCGCGGTGGCTTCGACAAGGTATTGCTGGATCCACCCCGTACCGGCGCGCTGGAAGTCGTGCGCAACATCGCCCAGTTCAATGCCCGGCGCATCGTCTACGTCTCCTGCAACCCCGCCACCCTAGCACGGGATACTGCGGAACTATTGCAGCGCGGGTACCGTCTAAGCAAAGCGGGTGTAATGGACATGTTTCCCCACACCACCCATGTGGAGTCCATCGCCCTGTTTGAGAAAACCTGAGCTGAACCCGTAGTCATTATTTTTCACTACTTGGCTATGGTGACAATCCGGCTTCAGGTATACTGATCGTTACGCAAACGTGCTTTAGCACTGAGTGCAGAATTCGGGGGTGACTTGGATTCGACGCCGGTGACAAAACCATGGGTGCATGCCGTGAGGGTAGCCAATCACGTAAATCCAAAGCTGCAATTTATTAGTTGCCAACGACGACAACTACGGTGCCCAACTCGCTGCGTAAGCAGCCTGTGACGCACTAACTAAGGGTTCGTCCCTTAGCGGCCTTTAGTAAGGTGCCAGTACCGCGCTGAAAGCTGTCATACAGAACTGGATCGTCCTGAAGCGTGCCTGACGTGGATGGCCTAAAACTTATTCAGGCTCGCAAGTTACGTCCTGCCCGTTGGGCTGTAATGCGCTAAATCAATAGACGGATCTAAGCATGTAGAGCCTCTGGCGGAGTGCTGACGGACGCGGGTTCGACTCCCGCCACCTCCACCAAATTAAAAAGGCCCGGTACCGCAAGGTATCGGGCCTTTTTAATTTGGCAACTATTTGAAAGAAATACTTTGACTTACCTCACACGCCCGCCTACAGTGACGACAGGTAAAAGTAAGCCTCTTGTTTAAATCGTCAGTTTCGTAGCATCACCCCTTCGTCCTGTAGCATCTAAATTCCAGACTTTTCTTTGCTATTCATGCCTTTTGAAGGCGTATTTTTATTTGTTTACAGGAAATTATCATGTCCAACACTACTACTGGCACTGTTAAGTGGTTTAACGAATCCAAAGGTTTTGGCTTTATCGAACAGAAATCTGGCCCTGACGTCTTCGCACACTTCAGTGCAATCGCCAGCTCCGGATTCAAGACCCTGGCCGAAGGTCAGGCTGTTGAGTTCTCCGTGACTCAAGGCCCTAAAGGCCCGCAAGCTGAAAATATTGTTTGCATCTGAGCCCTCAGGCTCACACCTTCAGCCGACCCAGCTCGGGTCGGCGACGGAGTGGCCCCCGGCCACTCCGGTTGAGATGCCCTCAGAGCGGCATCTCGACCTGAAAAACGGGCCTTCTGACTGGCCACAGTTTTTAGCCCCACCTGTTTTTACCCCCTCAACGTCGTTGAGTAATTTCCGCCTGCATACCTTGCCGAGTAACACCTGATCTGCCCTGACACATCACTCAAGTTATTACCAAGCGCAATCTTATTGGCGGTTTTCCCAAGAGGAAATCATGAGCAAATCCCCAATAGCTGCGTTTAATCCAGCGGACGCTGAAAAATACGCGAATCCCATTCCCGCGCGCGAGTTCATCATGAGCCTGCTCGGAGAGAGCCAAAAAAAGCTCGACCGGGAGCAGCTGGCAAAAGTCCTGCATCTTTCTGATGACGACCAAAAAGAAGCCTTGCGCCGTCGCCTGCGTGCCATGGAGCGCGATGGGCAAATATCCTTTGACCGCCGCCGTGGCTACAGCCTGATCAAACCGGAAGATCTGGTAACTGGCCGAGTAATCGGCCACCCGGATGGTTTCGGGTTCCTGACCAGTGAAGAGTCCAGCGAAGATCTTTTTCTTTCCGATAACGAAATGCTGACCGTGTTTGACGGTGACATCGTGCAGGCCCGCATCAGCGGAGAAGATCGACGTGGCCGTAAGACCGGCGCTATCGTCAATGTTCTGGAGCGCAAGACCACCCACCTGGTGGGGCGCTTGCAACAGGAAGATGGCGACTACTTTCTCCAGCCGGAAAATACCCGCATCGCCCACGAAATTGACCTCGATAGTGAGCACTTGAAGGGCGCGAAGCCCGGACAATATGTATTCGTCGAGGTCATCGACTACCCGAGCTACCGCTACAACGCCTTCGGACGCGTAACCGAGGTACTCGGTAACGCCATGGGCCCCGGTATGGAAATTGACGTGGCAATCCGCAGCCATGAGATTCCACACAACTGGCCGCAGGATGCCATCGACGCAGCGAAGCGATTGGGCAGTGAAGTACCCCAAGCCGACAAACTGCATCGCGCCGATCTGCGTCAGTTGCCGTTTGTCACCATCGATGGCGAAGATGCCAAAGATTTCGATGATGCCGTGTACTGTGAAAAAGACGGTTCTGCTGGCTGGCGCTTGTTCGTCGCCATTGCCGACGTCTCTCACTACGTTGCACCGGAGACGGCACTCGATCTTGAAGCGCAAAATCGCGCAACCTCCGTATACTTTCCCGGCCGCGTGGTACCGATGCTGCCGGAATCCCTCTCCAACGGTTTGTGCTCGCTCAACCCGAAGGTAGACCGCCTGGTAATGGTCTGTGAAATGACTATCAACAAGTCCGGTAAAATGACCGGTTACACCTTCTCAGAAGGCGTCATCCACTCTCATGCCCGACTTACCTATAACCAGGTAAATGCGTTTATCACCGCCCCGGAGTCATCCCAGGGCCGGCAGACCGCGCGCCAGCTAAAAGACACGGCGCCGCATATCCACGCCCTGCACCAGCTGTATACAGCCCTGAAAAAAGCCCGCTCTAAACGCGGTGCCATGGATTTTGAAAAGCCGGAAGTCAAATTCGAGTTTACCGAAGACCGCAAGATCGAGCGCATAGTCCCTGTGGTACGCAACGACGCGCACAAGATGATCGAGGAGTTCATGCTGAGCGCGAATGTGGCAACCGCAGACTTTCTGGAAAAGCAGAAATTGCCGGCACTGTACCGGGTGCACGACGGACCGCGGGATAAAAAACTGACCACATTGCGCGCCTTCCTGGGCGAGAAAGGTCTCAAGCTTGGGGGCGGAGACAAGCCCGCGCCGACCCACTATGACCAGCTGTTGAGCAGTATCGGCGAGCGCCCCGACGCACAGACCATTCGCACCATGATGCTGCGCTCCCTCAGCCAGGCGGAATACAGCCCGGATAACCAGGGCCATTTCGGTCTGGCGTATTCTGCGTATGCGCACTTTACCTCGCCCATTCGCCGCTACCCGGACCTGCTGGTACACAGAGCCATTCGCTCTGTTATCCGCCAGAAAAAACCGCGCAACCCGATTCAGCGCGCACTAGGTTTCGTGCTTGGCTCTGGGAGCGCACCGGTGCAACGTTTTGATAGTGCCGAAACGCTGGACCCCGGGAAAAGTTATCCGTACGACAAGGCGGTAATGCACACCTTCGCAACCCATTGCTCTAGTGCCTCGCGCCGCGCGGACAAGGCGAGTTGGGATGTCGAAGCCTGGCTGAAATGCGAATACATGCAGGATTTTATTGGCGATACCTTCGACGGGTTTGTCAGCAGCGTTACGAATTTCGGTTTGTTTATCGAAATCAATGACGTTCAGGTTGAAGGCCTGATTCATATATCCGCACTGAAAAAAGACTACTACCAATTTGATGCCGCCAAGCAACGTCTTGTGGGCGAACGCGGCCGCAGCAGCTTTGCCATCGGCGATTCGATCACGGTACGCGTTGTTCGTGTCGACATGGAACGGCGCAAAATAGAACTTGCTCTGGCCGACTGAAGCCACAGTAGTCGATATTAGTGCCACCCATTTTTGAGGTGGCACTAGCCGCCAAATACCCTACAAATGCCTGCCAATGTCGCCTCATCACTTCACTTTTTGAAAAGCATTTCACACTAGAAATGCAGACGAAAACCAAAAGGTGTCCCAATAAATTCCCCCACGTCGCAACCTTATTGCTTAAGAATTTGACTGTTGATAATGTTGATTTCGACCAAGAATGGAAACCCCGTTCTGGTCATCCAACAATAAAGCACGCAAATGGACGAGCAATAATTATGAAAAAATCGTTATTACGCCGAAGCGTTTTATCAAGCGCCATTTTGGCGGCGACCACCACCGCAGTGCCACAAGCACTTTTCGCTGCAGAAGAAAGTGCGATGGAAGAAGTGGCAGTCGTCGGGTCGCGAATCCAGCGCAACGCCGAGTTTGAGACAGCGACACCGATCCAGGTCATGGACCGCGAGGCCCTGGAAAAGGCGGGCTATACCAACTTGCAGCAGATGTTCGAAAAGAACCCTGCCGCAGGCAACGGTACATTTTCCACCCGCGGGAACAATCAGGACTCAACCGCCAATGGAGCGGCGGCAGTCAGCCTGCGCGGTATGGGTGCCGATGCCACGCTGGTTCTCGTCAACGGTAAACGTGTGGCCATCAGTGCGTTTGCCGAAAGCATCACTACAAACTTTGTCGATATAAATACAATTCCTCTTGCCGCCGTTGAGCGCGTCGAAATACTGAAAGACGGCGCCTCCGCAATCTATGGCTCCGATGCGGTGGCCGGCGTGGTCAACCTGGTGCTACGCAAAGACTTCGAGGGAACTGAGATTTCCGTCGACTACGGCGGTGCCGATGGATACGACGAACAATCGGTATCTGCGGTCTGGGGCATCAATGGAGAGGATTCCAACCTCACCGTTATCTTTGATCACCAGACAAATTCCACGCTGGCGAGCATAGAAAGAGACGGGCTGGACACCGCAGATCAATCCGCCCTCGGCGGTATGGACTTCCGCTCCTCCCGCGGCTACCCAGGTCGCTTTATTGTGGACGGCGAAACCACGATCGACCCCAACTGCCCGGACAATAGTGCCTTCGGACAGACCTGTGTCTACGACTACGGCCCCTGGACACTCCTCGCCCCGGAATCTGAGCGCACCGGCGTTCTGATGCTGGGCCGCGCGCAATTGACCGACAATGTGGAATTTTTCAGCGAGCTCGCGGTACAACACAATACGTCCATTGCCCAGGGCGCACCGACACCACTGGACGAAGACGCGGGCCTCACCGCCCCCATAAATCACCCGAACAATCCTTTTGCCGGGGCCAGTACCATCGCTATCGGCCGCTACCGCACCGTCGACGCCGGTGCCCGCCAATGGGATATCGAAACAGATAATCTACGCGGCGTGTTTGGGCTGCGCGGAAGCATTTCCGATTGGGACTGGGAAGCCTCGGTGCAGCGCTCCCGCAGTGAATCCACTCAGACCGGTGACCGCTCTCAGGGCTGGGTGCGAACCGACCTGCTGCAAAAGGAAATTGACGCTGGCCGCTACAACCCTTTTGGCGGCGTTCAGAATCCTCAGTCGGTTATCAATGCCATTACCACCAGCCTGGTACGCCAGGGGAAATCCGAATTGCGCAGCATGGACTTTACGATCAATGGCGATCTATTCGATACCAGTAATGGTGCCGTCGCCATGGCCGCCGGCCTTGAGCGCCGCGAAGAAAAAGCCTCCGATATACCCGATGACCAGTTCCAGCGCGGACTGATATTCGGTACCGAATCTGTTTCTGCCTCCGCGAGCCGCGATATCACCTCCGCATTTGTGGAGTTCGCTATCCCACTTCCTGCCAATCTCGATCTGTCACTGGCCGGCCGCTATGACGACTACAGTGATTTCGGCAGCACCACCAACCCAATGGCCAACCTTCTGTGGACCGCCAGTGACAAGCTGTCATTGCGCGCCTCCTGGGGGACCGGCTTCCGGGCACCTTCGCTGGCACAGATCGGCCTGGGGCCATCCCAGGAATCGCAGTTCTTCATCGACTCTTACGGTTGCGCAATCAACGATGCCTACTGTGCCAGTACTGATTACAACATCGTGTTTTCCGGCAACCCTGACCTGGAAGCGGAGGAGTCGGAGTCCTTCAACCTTGGGGCAGTGATCAAGCCTGTCGATAATATGCAATTGTCGCTGGATGTATGGAGTATTACGCAGGAAGGCAAGATCGATGAGGTTCCCTTCGGCTACCTGTACAGTCAATTCTGTAATGATCAGAACAGTACCGTGTGTGTGCGCTCTGCGCCGCTACCCGGCGAATCGCTCGGTTCGCTGCAATCCATCAACAGCGGGTTTATCAATATCGGCGAGCAGACGGTGTCGGGGGTGGACCTGAGCATGGTGTACTCCGCTCTCACGGTAGCCGGTGGAGACCTGGGCCTACGCCTGGATTACTCCTACCTGACCGAGTTTGAGCGGGTAGAGCTGAACTCCACGGGGGAAGATTTTCTGACCCGTGACCTGGCCGGTGAATATGAATACCCGGAACACCGCTGGGCTGCATCTGCCGACTGGGCACTGGATACCTTCGCGTTTACCGTGGGACTGAATTTCATCGGTGAGTTTGAGGATACACCGGACATCGATTTTGATGGCACCCAGGATTACGACACCAACCGCTCGCGCACGGTCGATTCCTTTATGACGCTGAATCTGCAGGCCCGTTACACCGGCTTTGAAAAGCTGGTGCTGAGTCTTGGCGCGGACAACGCGCTAAACGAAGAGCCACCTTTTGCCATTGGCGACGGTGACTCGGATCTGTACGGGTATGTTTCCAGCCAACACGACCCTCGCGGGCGCTTTGTGTATGGGAAGATGACATACAGCTTTTAAATCCACCGAGGATTGAACAACCAGACAAGGGAGGGCTCAGGCCCTCCCTTTCTTCCACCTGCAGGCTCTTCGACAACCCACTACTCGGGAAATACCTTCTCCATATCCTTCTTCCGCAACCGCCTGAAATGCTGAAGCTCCCAGGGCCGCAGCGCCACCATCAGGCTGGAACCAAAGCGCTCATCCAACGCCAGACCACTATCCGCCTCGTGCAGCTCCTGAAACTGCGCCAGCAGCCGATCCATTTTTCGCATCAGCTCCGCGTTGGCAGTACGCGACAACATGCCGGTGCGAAATATCATTTTTTCACCGGGACCGGAGAAGTTTGACGCGAGAAAGTCCGGCTGTACTTCTTTCTGAAAAAACTGCTGGATGGGACCATTGGGTAACCAGCGGAACTCCTTGGCGACAATCAACCGGTAACGATTGAGCGGCAACAGCTCAATCAATTTAAGCCGATCGAGCCGGGCAAGTAACTGGATACACTGTGGCTCACTGAGCGCATAGGTCTGCAGTATCTGTTCGACGGTCCACTGGTTGATAACGCACACGGTTACCAGTAGCAGGTGCGGATCGCCGGCAACCTCCCGTTCCTGCTCCTCGGTCAGGGTTGTGATACCGCGGCGGGCTTCGCTGGTCTTGCGCACCAGGTCGGAGAAATCCATGCCGGCAATCTCACACAGGGTTTCGAGTCGGGTGACCGACAGGGTGTCGCCGCTGATCAAGCGCTTGATACTACTTTCCGATAGCTGCAGGTGTCTGGCAACCTCGGCATAGGTTACCCCCCTTGCCTTCAGCTCTTGCTTGAGGGTCTTCATCAGTGCCTGAGTCTGGCTCATTTCACCACCTTGGTATCGTTATTCGGTGCTTTTGGGGTCAGATAATGCAACTTTACCGGTTCAAGGTGATTATTGTGAGCCCTTACCCCTAAATACTCCGGTGCCCGGACAATCCCGGCGCATTTTTCTTTTCAGCCTGCGATGGCATCCGGAGGAACCGACAATGCAACGTTTATGGCGCAACCCCATTCACTGGCTTACCTGTCTATTACTGGGCGCACTCACCCCGCAACTTGCGGTAGCTGCAGGGCTGTTAACGCCCGCCGACGGTTCGCTGCCTGCCTTAGAGATCAGAGAACACCACGTGAACGTGGTCATTGAAGATGGCTACGCGATCACCGAAGTAGACCAGACCTTTTACAATCCGAACGATCGCGCACTCGAGGCGGTGTACAGCTTCCCGGTGCCGGAAAAAGCCTCGGTGGGTGAGTTTACTTACTGGATCGACGGCCAGCCGGTGACAGGTGAGGTACTCCCCAAGCAGCAGGCACGCGCTCTCTACGAGCAGGAAAAAGCGCAGGGCAGAAACACCGCCCTCACCGAACAGGACGAATACCGCACTTTTGACAGCCGTGTCTATCCGGTACAGGCCAACGATGCGGTGCGTATTCGCCTGGTGTATATCCAACCGGTACATGCCGACCTGGGTATCGGGCGCTACGTCTACCCGCTGGAGGAAGGCGGTGTGAACGAGGAGCGCGCGGCATTCTTTACCTACCAAGAGCATGTGCAGGAAGCCTTCAGCTTCAATCTCACCATGCGCTCTTCCTACCCCATCGACCAGTTCCTGCTGCCGGCACACCCTCAGGCACAGATCCAGCAGCAGTCGGGTCAGGAATGGAAAGCGTCTTTCGCCAATGCGGCGAACTCTGGAAGCAATGGCCCTGGTGTCGACGAAGAGAGACAGCCACAGCCGGCCACCCCCTCCGCCGGAACGGCCTTCACACTCGACAAGGATGTGGTTGTGTACTGGCGCCACCAGCAGGGCCTGCCCGGCACAGTAGATATGGTGACCTATCGCCCGCAAGGCAGCGACCGCGGCACCTTCATGCTGACGCTCACACCCGGCGATGACCTGGGGCCGGCGACACAGGGCCGCGACTGGACGTTTGTACTGGATATGTCCGGTTCCATGGCCGGCAAATATCACAGCCTTGCAGAAGGCGTGCGCAAAGGCCTGAACAAGCTGCCACCAACAGACCGTTTCCGCATGATCCTGTTCAACAATCAGGCGCGGGAGCTGACCACCGGTTTTGTGCCGGTAACCGACACCAATGTGAACCACTATCTACAGCAGCTGGAATCCCTGCAGCCCAGTGGCGGCACCAATCTTTTTGCCGGTCTCAAGACCGCCTATAATGGGATGGATGCCGATCGCCCCAGCGCCGTAATTCTGGTAACCGACGGTGTGGCCAACGTGGGTGTGACCGCGAAAAAGGCGTTCCTGGATTTGCTGGAGCAGCACGATGTCCGCCTGTTTACGTTTGTGATGGGCAACAGCGCCAACCGACCACTGCTGGATGGTATGGCCAGCGTATCCAATGGCTTTGCCATGACCATCTCCAACAGCGATGATATTTCCGGGCGTCTGGTGCAGGCAGCAGACAAGTTGCAGCACGAGTCTTACCGGGACATCGACATAAACATATCCAATACAAAAAAGTCCGACGTAAAGGTGCGCGATATCACGCCTCAGCGCATCGGCTCGCTGTACCGCGGCCAGCAGTTGATTGTATTCGGGCATTACTGGGGCGACGGCGTGGCGAAGCTCACCATCGACGGTAAGGTTTCTGAGCGCGCGGTAACCTACACATCGGCCCTGCAATTTCCCGCCACCGATACCCGCAATCCCGAACTGGAGCGCCTCTGGGCCTACGCCACCATCGAAGATATCCAGAACAAAATGGACTACCTCGGCCATGACAGTGACAGCGAAGATGCGATCGTCGATCTGGCTGTGGAATACGGGCTGGTGACACCCTACACATCCCTGGTTGTTGTGGAGGAGCAAGTCTTTGAGCAGCAGGGGATCCAGCGCAACAACAAGGCTCGCGTCGAAAATGAAAGAGCCGCGCGTCAGGATCGCACATCGACACCGGTACAAGACCACCGGCAGGATCGCGCCCAACCGGCTTTCAACGGTAATCGTTCCTACCCCAGCAGCAGTGGCGGCTCTGCGGGCCCGATTGTGATACTGCTTTTACTGGTACTGATCTTCCTTCGCAAAAAACGTTACTGGTGAATTGCGGCGGGGTATTTCTAGAATCACTTTAACGAAGGGCCCAGCAGGGCCCTTTCATTTTTGACGCGCAAAACCAAGGGTTATTTTGCGGTCAACATTTGTCCTGCAGCCTTCGTTCTCCATGCTATTTTTACAGGTGTTTCAGATTTTCCCCGGCAGTTCCAACTTTAATAATTGCCGCGCCATCACAAGGCTTTTGACACGCCACGCGAATATTTAACGATAAGCAGTATCGCCGCGGTCAACTGATGTTAAACGGAGTTAACAATGAAAAAGCTCAGGCTGGCCGCAATCCTGGTACTTTTGTTTCCTGTATATGCTAATGCTCAGATTTCTGTTTCGGATGTGGATCTAAAGCGTTTTTATATTCGGCTGGGTGCGAGCTTTGTTTATCCCGATGACAACGCGACGTCGCCGAAGCACTACCTATTACAGGATTTCGAACTCTACCAGACCAAGTGGGAAATTGAGGAAGACACTACCTGGAATACCTCGGCTGTCTGGCGGCCACTTCCTTATCTCGGATTGGAGGTATTGTATGTCGGTGGTTCTGACCACTCTCTGCATCTGGAGAATTTTCGCGTTTATCCGGGAAGAGACAATATTTACTTTGGTCGCTTCTCCATGTCCTCCGCCAACCTCTTTATCAACTGGTATATGAACGACCTGGACTGTCTGGGGCAGCCCTATCTGGGAGTTGGCGTGAATTACTCCGACTTTTACGACGACGAGTTAAATCCTGAATTCCAGCGATACCTGATGGGAAAAGGAATGACCAGTGACCTCTCAAAATTCGGGATGGGTCATTCATGGGGCGCCAGTGCCCAGCTGGGTATTGACTGGCGTCTGGGGCGCGGTATTGCACAATCGTGGTTGATCAATGCCGCGGTCATTTACACCGATGCCAGCACCGATGGCGTTGTAACTTACCCCACCAATCCCGGCTACGACCGGCTGTATTCAGACTTCGACACCAACCCGTGGACATTGAACCTGGGTATCACCTATGAATTCTGAATCCCTCTCTCGCAGCAGAGGGTTCCACCACAGACTTCTGTTGACGGCAGGCCTGCTTTTATTCCCCCTCTCCGTACTGGGGGACTGTACGCCAGGGAATACTGGGACCGCTGGGCCAGACCAGATTCTATGTGACGAAGACAATGATGCAGCCGGTGCGGACGTCAATGCTCTCGGTGGCAATGACACCCTTGATCTGAACGGCGGCACTATCGGCACCGCCAATGCCGGGTCCGGCAACGACCAAATCAATATCAACGGCGCACTGATCGAGACCAACCTATTCGCAGGGGAAGGCGACGATACTATCATCATGGATGTGCGGGATTCTGAAATCGGCAGCTACTTTAGTGGTGGCCTCGATATGGGCGCGGGCAACGATCATATTGAGCTGTACGACGGATTAATATTCGAACTGGATGCCGGTGATGGTGACGACTATATGCTGCTGGACGGCGGCTTTGTTTTCCACACCCTGAATATGGGCAGCGGCGACGACACCCTGTATTTCGACGAAGGCATCATCAATCACTTTGTCGGCGGTGACGGTTCTGACTATGTGGAAATCGATGCGTTCGCCTATGAAGGGGACGCGATTCTCGATGGCGGCGACGACCTGACCGCCGACGATGGGTACATCGATACATTGCGCTTCAAACTGGACCATCTTATTGACGGTGGCAACCTTCTCAACTGGGAAAACATCATCATAAACGGCAGTTCAAAGCTGCGTATGTTCAATACACTTGCCGTTGGTGGCGGCAGCAACGGGCGCCAGCAACTGGGGTTAGATATTCGCTTCGGCGGCATCTTAGAGCCACAGCAAAAGAACTTTTCGATTTCCGGGGATGTACACAACGCGGGCACGCTCTGGCTGGAAAATGGCGTGTTCAATCAGCTGAACATCACATCACATCAGGACGGCCGTTTCGGTGACTACGAGGGGCGCAACGGGCGATTGTGGATGGACACCCGGCTGGCAGGTGACAACGCGCCCACTGACTTTTTCAATGTTGCCGGCAACGTTACCGGGCGCACGTCTGTGCGCATTTTTAACCTGGGCGGTGATGGTGCCGTGACGACTGGCAATGGCATTCCCATCATTCGGGTGCAGGGCAGCAATCCCAGAAGCGCCTTCAGGCTGGATCCGGATTACACCGGGTACGATGGAAGAAGAGCCGTCGTTGGCGGTGCCTACGGTTATACCATGCACCGGGGTAGCGAGAGCGACCCGGATGATGGTTACTGGTACCTGCGCTCTACCATCGCCGACCCATTCAACAACAGCGGCAATTTGATTCCACGCTGGCAACCGGGTGCTGTCCTGTACGAGACCTACGCGCAGGCAATCCGCAGGATGAATACACCCACAACATTGCGAAAGCGCGTAGGTAATCGATTTTGGGCCGGCACCAGCTTCAAAGACCGCGGCATTTGCTGCTACGGCAATGCGGTGGAGCGCACGATCGATGGCGGTGGGCTATGGATGCGGGTAAATGGTACCTACGACGACAATGCGCCCGATCACTCAACCGCGGCGGCCCAGTGGCAGCAAGACTTCGGGCAGGTTCAAATTGGCTCCGACTTTTCATTCGACCCGTCGGTGCATCGTGGGCGCCTCATACTCGGGGTATTCGCTCAATACGGGTACGGCAGTACGGAACTTGATGGCTACTTTGGTCAGGGCACTATCGACACAGATAGCTTCGGCGTCGGTAGTACACTGACCTGGTACGGTAGCCAGGGCAGCTACGCGGATATCCAAGCGCAATTCAACTGGTATGACTCCGACCTGTATTCACGGGAGCTCTGGTACCTGGGAACCGGCAACGAAGCCATCGGTTTTAACTTCTCAGTGGAAGGCGGGCACAGCTTCAAGCTTTGCGATTTTTACTCCCTCACGCCGCAGGTACAACTGGCCTTTACCGCCGAAGATATCGACGATAATTTCGATCCTTACGGCGTCCGTATGGAAGACGCGGAAAACCAGGGTAATTTTACTCGCCTCGGTCTGGCGTTTGAGCAGCGCGTCAGCCAGCGGGTGAATCGGAATATGTACGGCAACCTGCTACTGGAACGTATCGGGCTCTACGCCATCGCTAATGCCTATTACTACTTTGATGACGAAACCGAAGTGCTGGTTTCCGGCACCCCGCTACGCCAGGCGCGAGACGAGTGGTGGGGGCAGCTCGGCGTTGGCTTTACCTATGACCAGTGCGGCGACGGCTGCTCGGTATATGGCGAAGTGGATTACGCCAGCAGCCTGGAAAACTTTGGCGATAGCGACAGTATCCAGCTGACATTTGGTTTCCGCTTCAAGTGGTAGTGGATTACCCCGCGCCGACGAATTCCCTATACTCGCCGGATGCGTAACCCGACCAAGTCAATACTTCCCTCACACACACCGGACCACTGGCAAAACCTGCTGTGGGCCCTGTCTGCAGATGATATAGCGCCCGACTACCCCCTGCCCTGGCTACCCGCGGCGCGACGCCAGGCATTACACAGCTATTTTTCGTCCGCGGAAATTTACCAGCAGCTCTACCCACAACTGCCCCATTTTCTCGCGCAATTCAACAGCCACCGGCTGGGTATCTACTTCGAAAACCTCTGGGCGTTCGCTTTCCAACACCATCCGGATTACACCCTGCGCGCGCGCAACCTGCCAATCCGCCACGAAGGGAAAACCCTGGGGGAGCTGGATTTCCTGGTCCACCACCACCCAGACGATATGCTGGAACACTGGGAACTGGCCGTGAAGTTCTACCTGCAGGTGGACAAACACTGGATGGGCCCCGGCCTGCGCGATCGGCTGGACATCAAACTGGCGCGTATGCGCGAGCACCAGCTACCTATAGCCCAGAGCCCGGAAGTGCAGTCGCAGCTGGCACTGACGGGTTTGACACCACAGCGGCAGTGGACACGGATGCCTGGACGGCTGTTTACGCCACTACAGGAAGGTTCACCAGAACCCGCTCACCACTGGTGGGCAGACACGGCACAGTTTCTGCAATGCTTCTCGAGTTCCGGTTACCGCTGGGTTCAGCTACCAAAGCAGACCTGGCTCACCTCCTGTGGCATCCCAGACCCGATCACAGCACAACCACTGGCTCTCCATGCCATTGACCTGCAAAAGCTTCACCACCAGCTGAATGACCGCGGCCCCCTTTGTGTCGCGGCCACCGATGACAGCGGCGAGATCAGCCGTGGATTTATCGTGCCAGACGACTGGCGACAACGCGCCTCCTCCGAGCTCGCCTCTGCCAAGTAAAAATGCCAGGCTCCTTGACTTGGATCAATCTTCGTTTACAATTTTCAGAAATTTCTGAAAATTAAGAAAATCATGAAACTTTCCAGTCAGGCTCAGGCCTTCGTATTGCACTTTGGCGAAATGGGCAGCCGGTGGGGGTTCAACCGCACGGTAGGGCAGATGTTTGCCCTGCTCACCATTCACAATAAGCCTGTCAACGCCGATCAGTTGGCGGAGGCGCTGAAGATCAGCCGCGGCAATGTGAGTATGGGGTTGAAGGAGCTGCAGGCATGGCGGCTGATCGAACTACATCACCAGCCCGGGGATCGTAAGGATTACTTCACCGCATCCGGCTCCATCTGGGACCTGGCGCGCACGGTGTTTGAAGAGCGCCGCAAACGCGAGCTGGATCCCACCCTGACCCTGCTGCGGCAACTGCTGTTGACCGAACCCCGGGACGAGCAGGAAACCGAAGCGCAGAAAAAAATTCAGGAGGTCTACAGCCTGCTGGAAATGCTCGACCAGTTTGCCAACACGCTGAGCAAACTGGAGCACAAAGACCTGGCAAAACTGATGAAGCTGGGCTCCGGGCTCAACAAACTGCTGGACCTAAAGGCCGGCGCGAAAGCCAAAAAACCCGGGAAGTGATAGGAGGCCTCACCGGAGACAAGGAGGCCTCACCGGAGACAAAGAGGCGTAACCGCGCAAGAGGTAACACTCCAAGTTTGAGGCATCCGCTGTAACCCATCCGCGGCCCCCGACGGCCGTCTGCCAACGAGGTATCTATGCTGGACACCCTGATGCTGTCACGCATCCAGTTCGCCACCAACATCAGTTTTCACATACTGTTTCCCACCATCACCATTGCCCTCTGCTGGATTCTTTTCTTTTTCAAATTGCGCTTCGATTTCACCGGCAACCCGGTATGGATGCGCGCCTACCGATTCTGGGTAAAGATATTCGCGCTGACGTTTGCCCTGGGTGTAGTGAGCGGTATCACCATGTCGTTCCAGTTCGGCACCAACTGGCCAGGCTATATGGAAAAGGTGGGGAATATCGCCGGGCCTTTATTGGGCTACGAAGTGCTCACCGCATTTTTCCTGGAAGCCACATTTCTCGGCATCATGCTATTCGGAATTAAACGGGTGCCGAGCAAGCTACACACCTTTTCTGCATTGATGGTGGCCGTTGGCACCACCCTTTCCGCCTTCTGGATTCTCGCACTCAATTCCTGGATGCAGACACCGGCCGGTTATGAAATTCGCGATGGTGTGGTGCATGCAACAAACTGGCTGGAGGTGATCTTCAACCCATCTTTTCCCTACCGCCTCTCTCACATGCTGCTGGCCTCCGGGTTGACCGCATCGTTTTTTGTGGCCGGCCTTTCTGCCTACCGCATTCTCAAGGGCGATGAAAAAAAGGCACCGTGTCTCGCGTTGAAAACCGCACTGATTCTCGCTGCAGTACTGGCACCACTGCAGGCATTTGTGGGTGACCTGCACGGGCTCAACACCTTTGAACACCAGCCGCAGAAGATTGCCGCCATGGAAGGTGTCTGGGAAACAGAGAAAGGTGCGCCGCTGCTGCTGTTTGCGGTACCCGATGAGGAAACCCGCAGCAATCACTTTGCCGTGGGTATTCCCAAGCTGGCGAGCCTGATTCTTACCCATGAAACCGACGGCGAGATTCCTGGGCTGAATACTTTCGAAGGCAATCACCCACCGGTAAAGCCGCTGTTTTTCGGCTTCCGTATCATGGTGGGCATGGGACTGCTGATGTTGGCCACGGCCTGGCTGGGCTGTTTTCTACTGCGACGTCCGCAAATGCCACGTGCGTTTCTGAAGCTACTGGTGGCAATGACTTTTTCCGGCTGGGTGGCGACACTCGCGGGCTGGTACGTTACCGAGGTGGGGCGGCAACCCTGGCTGGTTACCGGCATTTTGAAAACCGCCGACGCGGTAACCCCCATAGCGCCGGCCAATGTGGGGCTCTCGCTCACCCTGTATCTGATCGTTTACGTGATTCTGATGTGGGCCTATATCCACACCCTGAAACGTATGGCCCTAAAGTCTGTACATGTAGAGGAATTCGAAACCAACGAACCGGTCGCTGACGGCAGCCTCACTAATCTGCCGCAATCGCGCTCGGTGGGAGGTAACCCATGAACGAAGTCATCCACCACAGTAACGACTGGCTGCCGGTGATTTTTATCGGCCTGATGGGGCTGGCGGTACTGGCCTATGCGATCCTCGATGGCTACGACCTGGGCGTAGGTATCCTGCTGCCCATGGGCGAGCAGGATGAGGCGCAGCGGGACACCATGATCGCTTCCATCGGCCCCTTCTGGGATGCCAATGAAACATGGCTGGTGCTGGCCATTGGCCTGTTGCTGATCGCCTTTCCCGCGGCCCACAGCCTGATCCTGATGCAACTGTATATTCCGGTGGCAATCATGCTGGTGGGCCTGATCATGCGCGGGGTGGCATTCGACTTCCGCGCCAAGGCAGCGGTGGATCACAAGCTCGCCTGGGACCGCACCTTCAAGGCCGGCTCGCTGATCACTACCCTTACCCAGGGCTATATGCTCGGGCAGTATGTGATGGGTTTTGACCAGAGTGTACCGTCGCTCTTGTTTTGCGCAATCAGCGCGCTGGGCGTTACGGCAGCTTACAGTTATATCGGCTCGGCCTGGCTGGTACTGAAAACCGAGCAGGATTTGCAAGTGCGTGCGGTGCGCTGGACGCGGGTGACCGGGCGCGCAACGCTTGTGGGTGTGATCGCGGTATGCGCCATCAACCCGTTGGTAAACCCCGGGGTATTTGACCGCTGGTTTACCTTTCCGCTGGTGATGTTTGTATTGCTGATCCCGGCGCTGTGTTTTTTAGGCTTTGTCTGCAACGACCTGCTGCTGGCGCGCATGCCAAAGGCTGCCGATCGCCACAGTGCAATCCCGTTTTTCATCGTCGTGGCTATTTTCACCCTGTGTTTTAGTGGCCTGGGCTTCAGCTTTTTCCCGGAAATTGTTCCCGGAGAAATGACGATCTGGGAGGCCGCCAGTGCGCGAGAATCACTGCGGTTTATTCTGGTAGGGGCAGTGATCGTGATACCGGTGATCTTGCTGTATACGGTATTCTCTTATCGTGTATTTCACGGCAAGGCCACGGACTTGCACTACCACTGAGCCGTTTCAGGTTCGGGAACAAAATAGCCCCGGTTTGACGGGGTTATTTTGTTCGCCTGCAAGCAGGCTGCTCCACAGAAAGATTCGACGTTACGGTTTCCATTTTCGGTATTGCTTCAGCACTTTATAAGGCTGTTCGGTATACCAGGCATAACCCTGTCGGCGCTCTTCCGATACGTCATCCACGTCGAAATACACGGCGCCATCGCGGTCACCGAAAACGGGGCGGTCGCTGTCGATATCGTAAAACCGTGCCCACAGCGGGTCGGCACCCTGTTCAGGCACCAATGACGGAAGCCTGCCACCGCGACGGTATCGCAGCCCATCGATCCGGTGCGATTCAAACCAGGCAATCGCATTTTCGATGGACTCCTGAATCGACGTGGGCGGGTGCTCCAGCGTCATCAGGAACAACACCAGATCGGCACTCTCACTGGTGGCCAGGGCCACCGGCTCAAAAGCGCGGGCAGCAGCTGGCTCAAAAGTATCCGCATGGTGCTGGGCACCCCAAATGGCCGGCTTGCCGTTCACTTCTACCTGAGTAGCCGCCACCATCTTCAACGCTCGCTGCAGACTGCTCACGGAGAGTTCACGCAAATCGTCCGACACAAAAGCCAGCCGCGGATCGTCAGTGGCAGCCGCGGCGACGATGGTCAACAGGCTGGTAATGGCGGTGTCGTTGTAAGTGATGTAATCGTGATACCTGCCCCGCAGCGGAAAGGTCTGCGGCCAGCCGCCATTGGGGTACTGGGCGATCAGAATGTACTTGAGTGCGCGGGCGGCAGAATCGCAGTAGCGGGCTTCATCCAGCGCATTACAGGCATTCACCATCACCCAGAACTGGGTACTGGTGGCGAGGTTATCGAAGGTGGGAACGTAGTTCTTCTCCACACCGAACAGGTACCCCTTCTCGCGCGGCACCCCCATATCCGTGCGTTTAGACCAGCCGCCAGACGGGGTCTGGAAGCTGAGCAGATTCTCCGCAATCTGGCGCCCTTCCGGTGTGGCAAAGAAGGCGCTGTCCGTTGCCGCCTTTTCTGCATCGAAGCCGAAGCCCTTGGCCTTTTTCGGCTTGAGTGGCTCGTCCAGGCCCGCCAGCTGGGCTTCGGCCTTGATCACAGCCTGGTCGATTTTGTCGAGCCGCTCGGAGATGGCCCGGTATTCGTCCATGTTGCTGGCCGGCTGCAGCTGGTCCAGAGGGCTGGGTCTGGCACTACAACCGAAGACGGAAATGGTCATCAGGGTTCCCGCTACCAGAGCCGGGACCAGACGGAGAGAAAACTTCATACGGTTGCTCGCTACAGGATTCTGTCAGACAGAACCTCATTATTTGGTAAGGCCAAACGATGGTAGCAAATGCCACCGGCCGAAGAAACTATCCCGGCACACAGGCACAAAAAAGCCGGGGATTACCCGGCTTGAAGGATGCGTTGGTCGGCGGCCAGTCAGATCAGGCGGCCGCGCCCGCCAGCTGCGCTGCCTTGGCCCGGCGCTTGACGCGGGCGTTGCGGCGTTTCTCGCGGCGCTGGTACCAGATGTAGATACCGGTGATGGACAGCAGCAGCGGTGCCAAGCCAATCACACACCAGAGGATCTTGCTCACCAGACCGGCAAAGTTGCCAAAGTGCAGGCGGCGATAGCTGTCGACAATCACTGCGCCCAGGGAGGCGTCGCGAATATCGTAACTGAGCATATGCTCGCCACTCTGCGCGTTGTAGGTAATGTTGCTAGCGTATTCGCTGGTCAGCGGATTGTCGGGATGCACATCCCCCCAGAAAGTGAGGTTTTTACCCGGCTCCCAGGGGAATGAGATGTACGTGGTCTCGAAATTCTGGATACGCTTGCCGGTATCGTCCATCAACCCCTGCAGGTTGAGGTCATCACTGTACAGCCGCTCGGCCATTTTGTAGTGCTCATGACCGTCCGCGTGCTCTTCCATCTCATGGGCGAAATGCGTGATGTTCCACCAGGCCCCGGTGAAACCGAGAATCAGCAAAACCGGTGCACCGATGATGCCGGTCATTTTATGCAGATCCGAAAAGTACACGATCATCCGCGCATTCCAGCGCAGGGTGAAAAAGTTCTTCCAGAATTTGCGGTACAGAATAAACCCCGTGATCCCCAACAGGCACAGCAGGATTGAGAAAATACTGCTGATCAGCATGCCCCAGTCATCCAGCAGCAGCGTGAAATGCAGCTCAAGTAGCCAGTCGGTGAGATGGTGGGTCAGTCCCATGGGCGGGCGCAGCGGCTCACCGGTGTACTGGTCCAGCAGCGCATAGGTCCATTCGTCGGTGCCGTGCTGCATGGTGTATACCAGGTCTGCACGATCTTTGTCCTGAAACAGTGCCCAGCCAACCACTTCATAATCCGGGAAGTTGCTGTGTACCGAGGCTTCCAGCACATCCAGGCCAAGACGCTCGCGGCCACCGGATTCTACCCGCACCTTGTCCGCCAGCAGCATGGAATCGATCTCGTGCTTGAACACGAGAATACTGCCGGTGATACAGATCACCAGAAGTGGAACAAAGGCCACCAGGGCCATCCAGCTGTGCAGTTTGAACAGGGTTTTATTCATGGTTCTTTTGATGGTTTATAAAACACAAACGGGGCAACGGTGGTTTGGCCCGTCGCCCCATGAGACTTCCCTAAATATCGTCGCTATAGCTTACCGTATCAGTAGCGCCAGTTGACCGAAGCGCTGAAGTTGCGCGGTGCGGCGTAGAAACCCTGATCCCAGTAGAGGCTGCTGATGTACTTCTCGTCGGTGAGGTTTTCTCCATTGAGGGAAACGCTCAGTTGCTCGGTCAACTTGTAGTTGGCGAACAGTTGCACGGTGGCGTAGGCCTCCTGCTCGATGGTATGACCTGCAGCATGGGTACGGGAAATATCGTCCTGCCAGTTGAGCCCACCACCAAATTTCAGGCTATCCACAAATGGCGGACGGTAACTGGCGTACAGACGCACAGTCTGGGCCGGGATAAAGTCGCGATTCAGGCCATTACCCGCCTTGTTCTCGATATCTACCTTGGCGTAACTGAATTCCATATGCAGGCCTTCAACCGGCTCGCCGCTGACGGTCAGATCGTAGCCGTTGCTGTCGTAGTCGCGGCCTTCGTAGAAATCGATCATGACCTGATCGTTTTCTGGATCCGGGATCTGGCCGGCGAATTCCGCCACGTTGTTCTGCTGGGTTTGGTAGTACGCCAGGGTGGCCATCAGTTTGCCACCCAGGAACTGCGCTTTCACACCCAACTCATCGTTCACACCTTCGGTGGGATCGATAAAAGTCAGGTCTTCCGCCAGATCATCTTGGGCGCGGAAGGTTTCGGTGTGGCTGGCGTACAGGGAGTAGTTGTCGGTTACCCGGTACACCACGCCGGCGTAGGGCAGCACAATGTTGTCGACCTTGGTGACCTTGGTGGTGCCGTAGCCTTCACCTTCGGCCTCCCAGTTTGCCACCCGGGCACCACCTACAAGGCTCACGGCGTCGGTGAGGCGGAAGCGGGTTGCGGCAAAAATTGCACTCTGCTCTTCATCAAAGTCACTGCCGGTGAGACCGTCGGTGAATACGGGTTTCACCGGCGTCTGGCCGTTCCACTCGGTGAAGTCACCGACCCACGGGAAACCGTTGGTGTAGTCGTACAGGGAAACTTCGGCGGTGGAACCCTTGGACCAGTTGTAGCCGAACAATGCATCGTGCTCGCGGCCCAGCAGCTGGTAGGTACCGGATACACGCAGATCGAACACGTCTTGCTTAGCATCCATGGTGTAAGCGCTGGCGTAACCAATCAGGCCTTCATCGGTTGCAGCATCCGGCAGGCTGTACATGTAGAACAGTTCGCTTTCGCCTTCGATATCCGCCGTGCTGTAGTACCCTTTCAGGTCCCAGCCGTTGCTGAATTCATGCTTCAATTCGGCGAAGACTTCGCGCTCAATATTGTCCCAGTAGGCCCAGTCGGCGGAGGTAGTGGCGGAGCTATCGTAATCGGTGGCAGAGCCATCGGAATACACCAGAGGCAGCGCCCCCCACAGAGGGCTGTCCGCCAGGCTCGCCTGATAGCTACCCCCCAGGGTCAGCTGGGTGGAAGCACCGAGATCTTTTTCCAGCGCTCCGTAGACCACGGATTTGTCCATGGCGTAGTGATCCAGGTAAGACTCATTGTCTTCTTTGGTCATCACCAGGCG
The DNA here is from genome assembly GCF_947504145.1 of uncultured Microbulbifer sp. Taxonomy (GTDB): domain Bacteria; phylum Pseudomonadota; class Gammaproteobacteria; order Pseudomonadales; family Cellvibrionaceae; genus Microbulbifer. The sequence continues at coordinate 893,090 of NZ_CANNGQ010000002.1, read as the reverse complement.
ACCACGCAGGCCATCGGTGAGGGTACCGGCAACGTCGCTCTCAAGCCGCAAGCTGTTCCAGGACCCAGCAATCGCACTGAAGGACATTTGTAAGTCGTCGGTGGGACGCTTGCGCACCATATTCACGGTGGCAGACGGGTTGCCGGCGCCACTCATCAGGCCGTTGGCACCGCGCACTACTTCAATGCGCTCGTAGACGGAGGTATCGGTCTCGCCGCTGCGGTTGCCATAGGTCGACGGCAAGCCAACGCCGTCAACCTGAAAGTTGGCCACATCGAAGCCGCGAGAAGAGTAATAGGTACGGTCGGTTTCCACGCTCTCAACCTGAATTCCCGGCACCGCGAGCAGCGCGTCATTCAAGTTGTACAGGTTGAAATCTTCGAGCTGGGCGCTGCCGATAGCGGAGACAGACTGTGGCGTATCCATGATGGACAGGCCCATGCCGGTGGCGGTATCCAGGTCTTCCAACAGGTAGGAGTCCACCTGCTCCCCCACTACCTCGACGTTCTCGAGTTTTTCAGACTTTTTCGCTTCAGCGGCGATGGCCCCATTGGCAGCGGTAAGAGCAACGGCCAGCACCGAGCCGGCAAACAGACGTTGGTTGGATGGCATTCTTAAGTCCCCAGGAACTACCCCTTGAATTTGGTACGGGAGTCTAGAGAAGAGGTCTTGATAATGCAATAGATTCTCATTTAGATTTTGCTGAAGTTGCGTCTGTGGTGGCTCCAACGCAGGTGTCATCAAATTGCCACCAGACACCCCTACTCTCGCCCTCTTTGACCGGTAAACGAGGGAAGCGTGACGACCAATCGCAAGAGCCTGCGCTGGATACTCCTGCACAGTGGCGCCGGGCTTGCGGTGATCTGTAGCCTGCTGACCGGCCTGCGTATCGCCAGCCTCGCGCGCCCGCAGGTTGCCCGGTTTGAAGAGCTGCTGCCCCAGGGGCAGGTGATCGAGCTGCACTTTGCCAGCGCGGTGGCGATCACCCTGATCGTACTGATCTATATTGCGTATCGCCTGATTGGCGGACGAAGAGCCGCAGGCCACGCCCAGGTATTGCAATGGCCCGGCTGGCACCGCGCGATTATCCGCGCGGGCTACCCGCTGCTGCTGTTGTCACTGGTCAGCGGCTGGTTGCTGTTTGCCGGCGGTGCTAGGGGCGTGCGGGATCTGCATTATCTGGCCGCCTTCGGCGTCCTTGTATACCTGGCCTTGCACGCCGGACTGTATCTGGCCCGCTGGGGCCGTCAGTCACTGCTTCGCATTGCCCTTCCTTATTGGGGCCCGCGCTCCCTGCGGCGATGGATGGTTGGCAGCACACTGCTGGTGTTTTCCGTCTTGCTGTTCACCGGCGTGTGGAGTGCCACCCGCGAACAGAGCCACCTGCCGCTTACGGTCACACATATTCCCCTGCTCCACCCAGAACACCCGCCGATGGCAATCGACGGCCGCACCGATGAACCCCAGTGGCAAGGGGCAGCCCCCATCACCGTATATACGGATGGCGGTGCGAACTTTGATGAGGGAGAAACCGAGGTCACCTTGCGTGCACTCAGCAATGGCGAGGAGTTTTATCTTGCTGTCCGCTGGCGAGACGACACCGAGAGCCTGGCACACCTGCCACTAATGAAAACCGAGCGGGGCTGGCAGGTACAACAGCAGGGGTTTCACAACTTCGATGAAACCCGCCACTACGAAGACAAGTTTGCGGTGCTGCTTTCTTCCAGCTGCACATTCGGCGCCGCCGGCACCACACACCTGGGCCGCAAGCCGCTGAAAGATCGCCCGGCCAACTGGCACGGCAAGGGCTACCACTACAGCAGCAACGGGCAACTGCACGACCTGTGGCACTGGAAAGCGGTGCGCACCAACGACATGTTTTTGGCAGATGACAATTTTATTGGCCCACCGGATCAGGCGCGCCCCGGAGAGCGCCGTTACACCGCCGGTTACCAGCAGGACGGCAAGGAGTCCGGGGCCTATGTGATGAACTGGCAGTGGTACAAACCCGGTGTCATCCTCCCCAAGCGTCTGCCCCCGGATCCAAAGCAACTGGCCGCGCTACAAAGCGCCGGCGGAGATGCGTCCGAGTGGGTAATCCCCTGGTTCGATTACAAACCCTATTCCCCGAAACAGGATGCGAACTACCCGGAAGGCACGGTGATGCCCTCGGTGATCTACAACTCCAACCGCTTCGAGGGCGACCGCGCCGACGTGCGTGCCCGCGGCTACTGGCAAGACGGATACTGGCACCTGGAGCTGGCGCGCAAGCTGGTTACCGGTTCTCCACTCGACGTGCCCATTAACGATGGCACCTGCCTTTGGGTTTCCGCATTTGATCGTGCCCAGGTGGCTCATACCCGTCACACCCGCGCCATTCGTCTGAACTTCGCACCGGAAAATTCCCGATGAAAATCTGGCAACGGGCGTTTATGTTAACCGTAGTACCTGCGGCGACAGCACTTGCGGCGCTCCTGCACCAACCGGATTTTCCACAGCCCACGCCACACCATTTCACCAAAATTGATTACAACGGCAATCCCCTGCCCCACTGGTCCGGACCCTGGGCGTGTGTTTGCGACCAGCGCACCGGGCTGCTGTGGGAAGTGAAAACCGACAGTGAAACGATTCACGATGGGTTGTGGACGTATTCCTGGTACCAAGAAAACGATGGCGAGTTCGTTGCCGCCTCATCAAACCCCGGTACTCCCACCAACGGCCTCGGGCGGGACACTTTCAACATAGGCACGCCGAATAACGGCGACTGCTATTTCGAAGACGAGCGCTGCGATACCGCCGACCTGATCCGACGTACACGAAAGGAACAGCTGTGTGGTGAACAGAACTGGCGCCTGCCGACTACGGGTGAATTGCACTCTCTGGTATTCACCGATGCCAAGGCCGGCCAGCCAAAAATCGATACCGCTTATTTTCCAAAAACCAAACGCGGCGACTACTGGACCTCGGAGCAGGGAGAATCATTACAAAAGGTTTACAAACATCTGCGCCGGGGCGCACTGGCCGTCAGTTTTGTGGATGGGCAATCCATCACAATTCCGCACCGCAATGCCGCCTTTGTGCGTCTCGTGACTGAGAATTCAAAAAGCTGTCACTAATCCACCGCACACTTTCCCACGCTGTATTTTCCTTCGCCCAAACCATAATCCTCAATCAGGAAAACCCATGAAACAGTTTCTGGGAAGTAACCATTTTCGCCTGGCCGGCTCCGCAAGCCTGCTGATGGCCTTGTGCGCGGCAGACGCTGGCGCCGCCACCAAGCACCACCGTCTGGTATGGGATACCGATGGCCGCAACAGTGCCGTGATCGGATTTTCTCCCGATGGCAGCAGTTCCAATCCTTACGTGAGCTACGGTTATTCCACCAATGAAGGCAGCTGGAGCAGCGCCGGGGTGGATGCGAGCTACACGTTTGATGGCAGCATCAACAGCAGTTTTGTGCGGCTGGAAAACCTGTCCGCAGACTCGGACGTTTTCTTTCGCGTATGCGACCAGGATGGCTGTGGTGACCGCTTCTGGTTCAAAACCGCGCCCGCAGACAACTCACCGTTTGTGGTAATCGCCGGCGGCGATACCCGCACCGGCCACACCAACCGCCGCCAGGGTAATCAACTACTGGCAAAAATCCGCCCGCTCGCGGTGATGCACGGCGGTGACTTTACCGATGCCAACAGCGCCTCGCAGATGGCGGCGTATCTCGACGATTGGGAGCTCACCTATTCCAATGACCAGATCGACGGCTTGAGCTACAAGCGCATTTACCCGTTGATCCCCACCCACGGCAACCACGAAGACGACAACTACTCCACCCTGTGTCAGGTCTTCGGTGCCGACTTCAATAACGACGGTAACTGCAACCCCAGCGATACCTACGGCGCAGTTCAGGTATCGCCGCTACTGCGTGTGTACACACTGAACAGCCAATTCAAAAATAGCGGCTGGTCCTCCTATGCCACAGCCATGAACAACTGGCTGCAGAGCGATCTCGCCAGCTACGGCGGCAGCGCCCAGTGGCGTTTTGCCCAGTACCACAAGCCGATGTTTCCGCACTACACCGGAAAATCCGAAAACACCATTCTGCACACCTGGTGGGCCCAGGACTTTTACGACTACGGTATGAACCTGGTGGTGGAGTCAGACACGCACATGACCAAACTCACCCAAGCAGTTGAACCCAGCGGCAACGGATTCACCACCGCATCCAACGGCGGCACCGTATATGTGGGCGAAGGCAGCTGGGGCGCTCCGGCCCGCTCGGCCAATGACCCCAAATCCTGGACCATTGACCTGGCCAGTATTCAGCAGTTCAAAGTGATTCAGGTCAGCCCCAGTACTCTGACCGTGCGCACCGCGCAGTTCAATACTTCTGCCGCTACCCTGACCCGCGCCGACCGCGCCGCCGACCCACTGGCGCTACCGGCCAACGTAAACTGGTGGAGCGCCAATCAGGTGGGCGAAGCCATGACGCTCACCCGCAACGGCAGCAACCGCAGTGTCATCAGTGGTGGCTCAAGCTCTTCAAGTAGTTCGTCAAGCAGCTCGTCCGGCGGCTCGTCCAGTGGCGGTTCCGGTAATCCAACCATCGCACTCGCCGCCAGCGACGATGTTTTTGTAACCGCGAACCAGACCGGCACCAACTACGACGGCAGCAACGAGGGTCTTCTGGCAGACGGCGCCGATACCAGTTACGGGCAGATGATGACCCTGCTGAAGTTCGATCTGGACGACGTGGCCAGCTGCGGCAATTTCAGCAATGTCACCCTGGAAGTGAACGTCACCAACTATTCCAACAGCAGCTACGGCGTGTTTTTGGCCGGCAGCAACTGGCAGGAAGAATCCGCAACCTGGGGCAATATCGGTGGCAGCGGTATTCAGGGAAGCCAATTGGCAAGCTTCACTCCATCAAGCACCGGCCTTCGTCAGATCAGTCTTCCCAGCAGTGCGGTGGACAGCTGGTTGAGCAACGGCAATAGCGGCCTGGTAATCGCTTCACTCGGCGGCAGTGACGGCGTGGACATGAGCTCCAAGGAAACCGGCAGCACGCCGGTACTTTACGTGGATGCGGATTGCGGTGGCAGTTCTTCCAGCAGCTCGTCGTCCAGTAGCTCTTCTGGCGCGGGTAGCTCTTCCGGCTCCAGCAGTAGCCAGCAAATGATACAGGCGGCTTCCGACGATGTGTTTGTGGGCTCCGGGCAGAGTGGCAGCAACTTTGATGGCGACAGCGACGGCCTGCTGGCAGACGGCAGTGACCGACAGTACGGCGAGCTGTACACCCTGGTAAAATTTGATATAAGCGGCACCGAGAACTGCAGCAATTTCTCTGAAGCCACACTGGAACTGAATGTCACCAACCGCTCCGGCAATACGTTCGGGTTCTACCAGGCAAGCGCCAACTGGCAGGAAGGCAGTGCCACCTGGAACAGCGTGGGTGGCAGTGCCATTCTCGGCAACCAGCTCGCCACTTTTGTACCCAACGGCACCGGCACTTATCAGGTGGATCTGCTGCCTTCCGGTATTGTGGAAACCTGGTTGAGTGGCAGCAATACCGGATTGGTGATTGCCGCGAACAGCGGCAGCAACGGTGTGGATATGACCTCCAAGGAAACCGGGCAAGGACCGCTGTTGCGACTGGAAGCCAGCTGCGGCAACTAAGTTTCAACCTGGATCAGCTACAAAAAAAAGGGCTTCCACTGGAAGCCCTTTTTTATTGCCCTTGTTTAAGCAATCAGTCCGCTTCTTTCAAGGTGCGATCAAAAAAGTCCTTCATCATCTGGTGCCAGTGCTTGCGGGTTTCCTTGCCGCGCAGGCTGTGCTTTTTGCCCGGGTAGGTCATCAGCTCAAACTGCTGGCCGTTGTCCTGCAGCTGTTTGATCAGTTTGGTGGTATTGGTAAACAGCACATTGTCGTCCGCCATCCCGTGATAAATCAGCAACGGGCCTTTCAGGTCTTTGGCGTAGGGGAATACCGAGGCGGCCTCGTAGGCTTCCGGCACTTCATTTGGGTTGCCCATGTAGCGCTCGGTATAATGGGTATCGTACAAACCCCAGTCGGTGACCGGCGCACCGGAAATACCCGCCTTGAAATAATCACCGGCCTTGAACATGTTCATCAATGCCATATAGCCGCCGTAGCTGTGTCCATAGACACCGATACGCTCGGGGTCGACAAATGGCAGGGTACGCAGGAATCTCACCCCGGCAACCTGATCGTCCACTTCCACACTGCCCATTTTTTTGAAAATGGGGTCTTCAAACTTTTTGCCGCGATTCGCGGAGCCGCGGTTGTCCAGAGTAAACACCACGTAACCCTGCTGGGCCATAAACTGATTGAATGGCCTGTCCCAGCTGTTGGTGACCAGCTGTACGTGCGGGCCACCGTACAGAAACACCATCGTGGGGTAGGTTTTCTTTGGATCAAAGCCCGCCGGTTTGTACATGCGGTAGTAGAGGGTGTGCCCCTCTGGCGCTTGGATCTGACCAAACTCCGGTTCAATCCAGTCACTCATATAGGGATAGAGCGGGTGTCCTTTCTCTACCTTGTTTTCCTGCAGCCAGGTTACGCGCTTTCCATCCACACCGTGCAGGCTGACCTGCGCCGGTGTAGCTGGATTGGAATAGGTATCGATATACCCGGAGGCATCGTCGGCGAACTCGATGCTGTGCATACCCGCGCGGGAAGAAACCTTTTCAATCTTGCCGCTGCCTATCAGGTCGGTGACATACAGGTGGCGCTCCAGCGGAGTGTCTTTACGCCCGGAGAAATAAACCTTGCCGGATTTTTCATCCAGCGCCTCCAGCTCATCAATGGCCCAGTCGCCGCTGGTCAGTTGTGCCAGCTGTTTGCCGTTGAAATCGTACAGGTACAGATGCTTGAAGCCATCCTTTTCGGACGCCCAAATAAAGCGGTCGCTGTCTTTCAGAAAACGCAGGTCGTGGAATAGATTCACCCAGGTATCGCTGGCTTCCGTGAATGCGGTACCGGTCTTGCCACTGGGGATATCCACAAACCGTAGTTCCAGTTCGCTCTGACTGCGGTTTTGCCATTGGTAGGACAGCAGGTTGTCTCGTGCCCACTTCACTCGCGGAATGTAGATATCTTCGTGCTTACCCAAATCCAGCCACTGAGTTTTTCCGCTGGCCAGGTCGAGTACACCCAGTTTTATTTTCACGTTGGGCCGGCCGGCAGCAGGGTAGCGCTGCTTGATCATATCGATGCGGTCCGCATAGATCTCACTGCGGGTCACTTCATCCACCGGGCTCTCATCCACCTGCAGGAATGCGATGCGCTTTTCATCCGGCGACCACCAGTAGCCGGTCATGCGGTCCATTTCTTCCTGGGCGACGAACTCGGCCATGCCGTTCTTGATTGGGCCTTTGCCATCGGAGGTGAGTTGGCGCTCCCTACCGGTTTTCAGGTCCACGACAAAAATATTCTGGTCGCGAATAAAGGAAACAAAATGTCCTTTGGGAGACACACGCACATCGGTCTCGAAGGCTTCCGTTTCGGTCAGGCGTTTGGGGGCAGCCTTGGCTACGTCGTAGTAGAAAACATCACCGGCAAGGGGGAACAAGAGGGATCCCCCATCTTTCGACCAGCTGTACTCCATGATGCCGCTGCCGAAAATCCGCTGGCGCTCGCGACGGGCCTTTTCCTCATCGGAAAGCTGTTCTTCACCCACGTGGAGCTTGTCGGAGTCCACCAGCATACGGGTCTCGCCATCACTCAGACGGTACTCCCACAGATCGTAGCGGTTGTAGTCTTCTGTGCGGCCCTTGAGAAACGTCACACGGCTCCCGTCCGGCGAGTACTGCAACGCGCGGGGGCTGGTACCACTCAGAGCGGGATCGGAGAATATTCGGTCGATGGTCAGCTGCTCTGCAGAGCAAAATCCGGCAAAACCGGCGGCAATCAGGGATAGGGCTAGACGCTTCATAACTACTTCGACTACTAGGGTATGGATGCCGTGAAAATGACACAAATTCAGAAAAATTTGTAGTGTGTCATGGCAACAATTCCGTATGGCCACCGTCCATGATCCCGGCACCACCGCAGGCCTTATTCATCGCTCTGACTCTCTCCGGCGAAGGAATTTTCTTTGACGCCGCGGGAATGCGGTGAATTACCGCCGTCAGCACTAACCGCTGCTTTCGTATCTTCCCCGGCTTCCATTCCCTTGTGCACTGCAGTATCGGACAGCAGCCGGACATCGGCCGCGGTTGGCTTACCATTTTTTGCTTCGCCGAAATACAGAGTCTGATGGGGAAACGGAATCTCGATATTGCGCTCGTCAAAGGCCAATTTAATACGGCGATTGAATTCGCGACCCACAAACCATTTTTCATGAGCGCGAGTGCGAGTGCGCGCCTTGATGACCACTGCGCTATCGTCAAACCGGTCTACCCCCAGCACTTCGAGCGGCTCCAAAATGTGCTGACCAAACTCCTCGCTGTCGCGCAGCTCACGGTCGATATCCAGCAGGCAACGGACCACCTCATCGGTGTTTTCCCGGTAGGCAATACCCACTTCCAGCATGTAATAACTGAAGTCCTTGGTGAGGTTATCCACAATACTGATTTCACTGAAGGGCACCGTGTGCACCGTACCATCCAGAGACCGCATCTCCACTTTGCGCAGAGTGATTTTTTCCACCACGCCGGTACGCCCACCCACCGTCACTACGTCGTCCACCTGCAGCAGATCCTCTATCAGGATGGTAAACCCGGTCAGAAAATCTTTGACCAGCGTCTGCGCACCAAAGCCAATCGCAATACCCAGTACACCGGCACCAGCCAGAAGCGGCATGACATCCACGCCAATCTCTGACAGCACCACGAGTAGCGACAACGCCGAGAGAAAGAACAGTAGAGCATTGCGCACCAGCGGAATCAATGTACGAACTCGCGCGGTTACCGCACCCTTGTTTTTGCAGGTGTAGTGCTCGATGGCGCCATTGAGCATTTCCCAGATACTGCTGAAGACCAGAATGACCAGCAGTATCGAGAAGACGACCTCCGCTGCATTGACCAGACTGTCATCATCAATCACAACACCAAAGGTACGGTTGAAAACCAGAGAGAGTGTATACAGCGCAAGCAGCCCGGCGACGGCATAGCCCGCAAGAATTTGCAGCTGAAAATAACTGGAGAAGCGCCGCTGATTCAGCCCCAGCGCGTGCCGCACCCGGCTGAATTTGCGATCAAAGTTTCGCGCAAGCCGACCGTTAAGCCACACAAAAACCCCGATCAGGATCAGTGCGCCGGCCGTAACAATCAACTTTCCGGCACTATTTGCACTAATGCCCATGCTATCCAGCAGCTCACCGTATTTATCCACAAGCCGGCTTGCAGTTTCCTCCGGCAATATTGCATCGGCGATTGCCAGTGGATTTCCCGCTTCGCCATCCGGTTCGTTGGCGGACTGAAGCGCCTTCAGGCCCTTCAGGTTTTCCACAAATTTTTCGCGCTTCCCCTGATCCTCCAGCGTCTGAATCAGTCCATCGATTTCATCCGCCGTCATTTCCGGCATTTGCTCGGACGAGGTGCCGGAGGTGCCCTTCATAGCGTCGCTCACCCCAGATGTCTGCGCCATCGCACTGCTGAAATACATTACGAGCAATAGCAGACCTGCTACGTGAATACTTTTCGAAACCTTAGCCAACAATCTCACTCCTGTTACCTCGCCCGGCGCACAGAGCTCTACACGACGGATCTATCGATATTTTGTTCGATACAAAATCATTTCAACAAAGGGAGAGGTGCAAGTGAAATGCCAACTTACTCGCACCTCAACCGTGGGAGCAAACTGGCGCAAACAGGGACGGGAAAAGCTAGGAATGCGAGGAAAAAACCAGAATTAGAAATAACAGCGTGCAACGAAAACACGAACCCCGCTGTATTACCCGTACACCTGCGAGTAAATATTTCAAACCACCCTGAAATTGTTTCCGGCAGAGAAGCCGACCAACCTCTGGTTAAGACGCTTAAATTACGCGAGGACCAGGTTTCACGGGGCCTGTAAAAGCTTGGCATGGTGTTTGCGACAAATCTATCAACACAGAGTCTATCAACACGCAGAACAGTACCGTATTCACACAACGATACTCATACAGTACAGGGAGACAGCATTATGCTCGGATGGTCGATCGCCTTTCTCATTGTTGCGCTGATTGCGGCATTTTTCGGATTTACCGGTATTGCCAGTGCATCTGCCGGCATCGCCAAGATCATCTTCTTCATCTTTATCGTCTTGTGGCTAATCGCACTGCTGGTAAATGCGATTCGCGGCCGAGGACCCAGGCCATAACCGAACCGCTTTATTTATCACATTCAACTTTCACAGTCTGATACCACAATCAAACACCACAATCGTGTTCATCAACCGAGGAGAAAAACGATGAAATTTTTCAATAAAGCAATGTATCTTGCGATAGCCATTACCGCTGCTATGGGCCTCGCCGCATGCAGTGAAGAGAAGAGCGCGGAGTCCATTGGTGAGACCATCGACGACACCATAACCGACACTGGAAATGCGATCGAGGATGCTTGCGAGGACGTCAAGGAAGGGGCAAATGCCAAAGATACTGACTGCTAATCCGCGCTGCAGCCAAGAGTGAAATCAGTAGTACGCCAGTAAATAGGGAGCGCATTGCACTCCCTATTTACTGGCCGTATCGGCTTCCGACAAATCCCCCTCCTCTGTCGCCGCCTTTTCGTATTTATCCAGTTTGTTGTACAGGGTTTTCACACTGATCCCAAGCTGCTCGGCAGTTTCCGTTTTATTGCCGTCATTCTGTTCCAGCGTACCTTCAATCGCCGCCTGCTCCAGTACATCCAGGGGAATACCGGCAGGCACACCGGACATTGCACTGCCCTCGCTTACACCCGTCTCGACTTCGCCGAGGATAATATGCTGGGGCTCGATCACACTTTCCGCAAGAATAAAGGCGCGCTCGACACAATACTTGAGTTCACGCACATTGCCGGGCCAAGGGTGGCTTTGCAGCTGCTTGACCGCAGCCGCACTCAGCGCCTTGGACGCACCTTCTTCACTGTTGCGATACACCAGAAAATGTTGCGCCAGACCGACAATGTCGCCTTCCCGATCCCGCAGCGGTGGGACACGCACGGGAAACTGGGCCAGGCGGAAATACAAGTCTTCACGGAAGATGCCGTCGCTGACCGCAACCTCGGGCTCCCGATTAGTGGCAGACACAATCCGGACATTGGTGGTGCGCAGCTGGCTGGCCCCCAGCGGGCGATACTCCCCGGTTTCCAACACGCGCAGCAATTTAACCTGATGCTCCAGTGACATCTCCGTCACTTCGTCGAGAAACAGGGTGCCCCCCTCCGCCTGGGCAAAAAGCCCCTCGTGTGATTTGTGCGCACCGGTAAACGCGCCTTTCACATGACCAAACAGTTCGCTCTCTACCAGCTCGGGGCTCAGGGCGCCACAGTTGACCGCCACGAAGGGCGCGAGCGCCCGGTCACTGGCCTGATGCAGGGTATTGGCAACCAGTTCCTTGCCGACCCCGCTCTCACCGACCACAAGCACATTTGCGTCGGACGCCGCCACCTTGCGCAAGGTGCGGTACAGTTTACGCATGGGACGAGACGAGCCCACCAGCAGACCGTACTGGTCCAGCTGGCTGCTTACGGGAACATCTTTGGTTTCTTGCTCGACGTCCAGCTCCGCAGCAACTTCGACCACGGCTTCACAAATATCTTCAGCAGTGTATGGCTGGCGAAAGTGGAAGCCCCCCGAACGGGAGGTGGCAGCGTCCAGGGACTCATTGGGTGTGCCGTCGCTGAGGAAAAGGTACTCACACTCTGCCAGCACCGGGGACTGCGCCAGCGGCTGCAGGGTGTCACTGCTGCAGCCTGCCGTGTCTACCACCGCGAATTCATAAGAGCGGGTCAGCAGTGACTCCAACCACCCCTCATCATCGCTCAGATCATCCACCGAAAGCGAACTGACTAGCTCGTCGAGCACTCGCTCCCGGATGACGGAATCCTTGATTCTCAGAAATACACGACTCCGACTCATACTCAGTTCCTTCAATAGCCAACTCGTAATCAACGCCAGAACGCTCGGCCTGACTGGCACAAGGATTGAAACTGACTGGCACAAAGATTGAATTGTATCACTATGTAAACGCGAATGTTCCCGCACTCTCAGCAGCCGTTGAGCGACCGGGAAGTGAACCGGAGGTAAAGATGACCAGTCAAAAATCCATGAATCGCGACGTTCCGCCGCAGCTCTCATCCGGAATTCACCAAAAACTGGAGGAGATTCGCCACGCCAGCCTGTACGCGACCAGGTTCTACGGTTCCCGGCTCTGCCTGCGATTGGACTATCCTCTGCGCCATTGTTTCCATAACCTGAAAAAATTACACGGCAACCTGAAAAATGTACTTTCCATAGAGCTGGGTAAGGGGCACCCACGGCAACAGGGGAAAAACCGAAACCCTGATTCGGAAGCGGCAGAGATCGCGCTGCGTTACCAGTCGCTGTCTCTATTGACCCCATATCCAGGGCCGGACCTGATCGACTATGTGGTTGCCACCGAGCACCGGCAAAAGCGCTTGCAGACTGGCCTGCTTGAAGAACTGGACGACGCGCCACTGAAAATTGCCATCTCCGCGCAGACCGCCATGCTACAAGTTACGATCGACCGAATGAGCACACTGATAAAGCGAGAAAGCCACCAGAAATAATTTTGGCACGGCGGTTGCAACCTCCCTGGTGTCTAAGGCAAAAAAGGACTGTAAACATGCAACGTCATTCTCACTTTTCCAAATCCGCTCTGGTGTCCATTATCGCCGGTACTGTGCTTACCCTATCGGCAACAACATACGCAGCGGACGATGCCAAAAATGGCGCAATGAGCGATGCCTGGCTTGACGGAAAAGCAGAAACCATCTTGTTGCTGAATGAGAACCTCAACAACTTTACGATTAATACGGATGTGTCAGATGGTGTAGTACAGCTGACCGGTGAAGTAGAAAGTAATGTTGACCGACGCCTTGCCGAAGAACTGATCGCCAGTGTGGACGGTGTAAAAAGTGTCCAGAATAAATTGACGATTGCCAATGAAGAACCCATTGGCGAAAAGATCAACCGGAAGTATGTCGATACGAAAATCGCGACCGTTGTAAAAACGCGCTTGTTGATGGACCGGGAAGTCGCTGGGACCGATATTGATGTCGCCTCGAAGAATGGCACCATCATTCTTCGCGGCTTTGTAGAGTCCGACGCGGAAAAAGATCTCGCGGAAGCTATTGCGCGCAACACCAATGATGTTGAAAAAGTGCAGAACAAACTGAAAGTTTCTGGGTAACCAGCCCCCTAACCTAAAGGCTTTTAGCTCCACCAAGCTAGCCTCACAAGCTACATCCATCCCTTGGCCGGCTCCCCGCCGGCCCTTTTTTATTTGCTAGAAGGTGCGGACGCCATGTCGTCTGTGGGTTTGTCAATCCGTGCACTCAAGCGGCTGACCAGCACCCCACACACCAAGGCCGCAGCAACAGAGGGAATAATCGGGTTACCCCAGAATCCATTGACGGTGGCCATCACAAGCAAAGAGGTAAGCGAGCCAGCCAGCAATGAGGCCAGTGCGCCCTGCCAGTTGTATCGCGGCCAGAAGCGCCCCAGCAACCCACAGGCAAACAGCCCGGCCATTACCGTGGAAATCATTTTGCTGATATAGCCGATCAGATCGTCGGACATCATCGCCATCGCGAGCGCGATGCCGATTACCACGAGCAATCCAATGCGGGATTGTTTCAATCCATCGCTCTTTTCGTCCGACTGCGTTTTTTTCTTCAAGTCGCGCACCAGCACGGAGACACCAGCAATGGCATCGGAGCTGGCGCTGGACATAGTGGCCGACAAGCCCGCCAGTAACACCAGCACGCCAACCCCCAGCGGAAGTACTTCGATCGCGAGATACGGAAAGGCGAAATTGCGATTTTCCAGCGCGGGATTCAGCACAAACGCACAGATACCGATAATTGCTGGCACTAGAGAAAAGAACAGATAAAGGCCACCGGAAATATAAAACGACTTGCGTACGGAACTGACGCTGCGCGCGGAGTAAATACGCTGGCGGAAAGATGGCGTAGCCAGAACGCCAATGGCGATGACGGAAGCCAGCGAAAGCGCCGGCAGGAATCCCATGGGCTGCGCGCGCTCGACTGTCTGCTGGGATTCTTTAATCACTTCCCAGCCACCCACGGTATGCACCGCAAACACCGCCATCAGCAGGAAACCGATAAATAGCACCAGTGCTTGCAGTGTGTCGGTCCAGACTACTGCGTGGTAACCGCCCACAATCACAAAGATACCAAAGCCTGCGGCAACCAGAAATTTCGCGAGCTGCAGGTCGATACCGGTAATCCAAGCGAGGTACAGACTACCACCCAGAATGTGCGCACCGAGCCAACCCAGACAGGCCACCAGAATCAATACCGCAACCACCTTCTTTACCAGCGGGTGATTACCCACATAGGAGGCCAGCTCTTCACTCATGGTGGCAAAACCTTGCGCGCGCGCAGGGGCAAACAAGAGACCGAGCAGCAGGATTCCCACCGCGCCGCCAATTCCGTACAGGGCCCCAGCCCAGCCATTGGCGTAGCCAAAACCCACTGCGCCCATAGAGGAGCCGGTACCGACCATGGTGGCAACGGTGGTGCCGATGGTTAGAAAGATCGGCAGGCTGCGACCGGCGAGCAGGAAGTCGTCCTCACCGGTGGTGCGCCGGGAGACAAACCAGCCAACGGCAATCAGGAATACGATATAGAGGCCGAAAGACCCCAGGAAAATACTGGCATTCATTGTGGGAAATTATTTTTATCGAACGCGAATTATTGGGTTATTTTATTCGTGCTGTCGCCGTAGCGGCTACTTTCGGTGCCGACGTGTTTCAATGCCGGCGTGGCCACCTTTCCTAAAGGTAAAGCGCAGCAGGTGTGTGCTTCAGGACGCGCCCTGCGGAGACTTATAGCACACTACGCCAACTTCTACTTTACAGTCCACCACCAGGTCGCATACCGAGCAGATACGCGCGGGCGGGTTTTCGCCGAAGTTTTCTTTGAAGACTTTGTTGAAGGACTGAAAGTATCTCGCATCGGTGAGAATTACGGTTACGTGCACCACATCTGCCGCGCTGTAGCCGGCTCGGTCCATGATGGCAAAGCAGTTATCGATGGCCAGTTGTGACTGTTGCACGATACCACCCTCCACCACTTCGCCATCTCGCATCGGGGTCTGACCGGAAACATACAGAAAGCCACCGGCTTCCACTGCGCTGGAAAACGGAAGATGCTGCCCGCCAGTGCCGGTTCCACCCTCGGCGCCAAATCTCTGGATCATTTTGGTTTCCTACGTTTTGAGTTCATTGGCGGAAGAGAAAACTTCCGCTACGGCTATCCCGTACCACGCCATCAGAATATGCACAGATTCCATTCACCCATACCTGATGAATTCCTTGCGCGGGCGCCTGTGGATTTGAAAAACTGGCAACGGATTCCAGCTCGATGTAATTCATCAATACCAGATCCGCGGCATACCCCTCGCGAATCAAACCCCGCTCGCGCAAACCGAAGTTGCCGGCAGATAGACCGCTCATCTTGTGCACCGCGGTTTCCAAATCGAATAGTTTCAGGTCGCGGCCGTAGTGGGCCAGTACGCGCGGGAAGGCACCCCACAGTCTCGGGTGTGGGTGCGGATCGTTGGGCAGGCCGTCTGAGCCGACCATGGTGAGAGGATGCCGGAGAATATTCTGTACATCGTCATCACTCATACAGTGATACACGGCACCGGCGGGTTGCAGCTTTTGCGCGGCTTGCAGGCGCGAAAGGTTCCAATCCTGCGCGATATCTCCGAGGGAGCGGCCACCCTGATCCGGATAGGGTTCAGACCAGGTCACAAATATTTCAATGTCGTCGGTAACCTGGGCCAGATCCAGAGTGCTGGAGCTGGCGGTATAGGGGTAACAATCACAGGCAACTTTCTGCTTGTGTACTGCGGCGTCAAGCGCGTTCAGTACTTCGCCGCTGCGGCCCCAGTTACCCCGCCCGGCACATTTGAGATGTGAGACGATCAGTGGAACCCGGTGCTCGCCGGCGGTCATCAGGGCTTCGTCCAGGGCTTCCAGTATCTTGTCGAATTCGGTGCGCAGATGTGTGGTGTATACCCCACCCTGCTCAGAAAGCTCCGCAACCATTTCCAGTACTTCGGCGGTATCTGCGCATTTGGCGCTGCCGTAAGCGAGTCCGGAGCTGAGGCCGATGGCGCCCTGCTGCAGGGCATCGCGCAATTGCGCACGCATTGCCGTGAGCTCGGAATTTGTGGCGGTGCGCTGCAGATCGTCCATGTGGTTATTGCGCAGGGAGGTATGCCCCACCAGTGCAGCCACATTGACGTTGGGGCGCGCTTGCTGCACGGCGCGGGCGTAATCGGAAAATTGTGGGTAACAAAAACGCCTACGATCCCCCAGCAGGTTGAGAGGATCCGGCGGGTCGCCTTGAAGAGTAACGGGACTGGCACTGATACCGCAGTTCCCGACGATGACAGTGGTCACGCCCTGGGTGATTTTTGCAGGTACCAGGGGGTTGTGGATGGCTTCCAGGTCGTCGTGGGTGTGGACGTCGATAAAACCGGGCGTCAGGCAGAGCCCTTCGGCTTCGATAATTTCTCGCGCCGGTCCACGGATGGTTCCGGGTTCGGCAATGCGCTGGATACGGCCTTCAGAAAGAGCGATGTCGGCGGTAAACATGGCGGCTCCGCTGCCATCTACAACCGAGCCCTTGCGAATCACCGTATCGTACGTCATTCCATATCCTGTAGCCCTCTCTTCAGTCCCCCAGCGGCAGGCGGTCCTCGCCGTGTTTGTGACTGTCCAGAGTGTGCTTTATACGCCGCAGTGCTTCGCGGCTTTTACGTTTTTGTTTAACGGCCAGCTCCGTGGCCAGTACATCGATCGCTGCCAGCATGACGTAGCGCGCCGCGCTGGGTTTGAAAATATAATCGGTCTCCAACGGTTCCATCGGCACCAGGTAGTGCACGATGTTTGCCAGCGGTGAGCCCGCCACCGTAACTCCCAGGGTGGTTGCGCCATACTCCCGCGCAATTTCCGCGGCTTCCTGCACATCCGGGCTGTAACCGCCCATGGAGAGGCACAGCACCACGTCGTTACTGTCGATGGTGGACGCCGCCATACGCATCAGCATCGGGTCCGAATAGGACGTGGCCGGAAACCCGAGGCGGAAAAACCGGTGCTGACACTCCTGCGCCAGTACCGTGGAGCCACCGCCCACACCAAAAATCAGTACCTGTCGCGCCTTTGCCAGCGCCGCAACCGCCGGTTCGATCACCTCTTCGGTAATCAGGCGCGCGTTATGATCCAGCGCTGCCTTGATTTCGTCGTAGACGCCATAATTGGCACCGGGCTCCGCTTTCACCTCGGTATAAAACCGCTGCCCGACTGCCAGCGCCTGTGCCAGGCGCATTTTCAGATCGCGAACATTTTTACACCCCACCGCTTTTGCGAAGCGGGTGATAGTGGCCTCACTCACACCGGCCTTTGCCGCCAGCTCACTGATGCTGGCGTGGGCGGCAAAGCTGATGTCGTCCATCGCCAGGCGGGCAATCTTCTGCTCCGCATCGCGCAATTGGCCATAATGGGCGTTGATTTTGGTAACAATATCCGGTTCGTGACTCACGGCAGGGTTCCTGTTTTCCTGGTGTTCATGGGGCGGTGCACGATCCTTACACAGGTCTGTACCGGGCCCACTAGAAAGCGGATAAGGATGTTACTCAAGTCGATGCAGTATAGGTATCGTGTTTGTTACTTTCAATACTGCATTTAAATATGTGATACTTTCTACCATATCGTTGTTATCGTTTTGAGACGGAGTTGGCCCTATGAGCGCCGCGCCCACGAACCCGCAATCCTCCCCGGCCGCCAACCTGCTGCGCGAACAAATCCCGCTGCCGGCCGCGGTCATTTACCGCTCGCGCCTTGAGCACAACCTGCAGTGGATGCAGACCTTTGCCGAGCAGCGCGGGGTAAAGCTCGCCCCTCACGGCAAAACCACCATGACACCCGCGCTATTCCGACTGCAGCTGGCCGCGGGCGCCTGGGGGATGACACTTGCCAACCCGCAACAAGCAAGGGTGGCGGCGGAAGCAGGGGCAACCCGGATACTGATGGCCAACCAGCTGGTGGGCCGGGCAAATATGCAGCTGACAGGTGACTTACTTCGGGATTACCCACAGCTGGATTTCTATTGCCTGGTGGACTCCACGGCCAACATCCGCCAGCTGGGTGAATTTTTTGGCGCTAACAACCAGCCACTGAAAGTACTGATAGAAGTCGGCGTGCCCGGGGGGCGCACCGGCTGCCGCAATGCCGAAGAAGTGAATGCACTGTGCGAAGAGCTTAAGCGCTGGCCCCAGTTGCAGCTGGCGGGAGTGGAAACCTACGAGGGACTCATCCATGGAACTGGCGCTGAGGCGCGAGTGACCGAGCACCTGAAAATGGTGCGCGATACCTGCCTGTCACTGCTCGAGCGAGGAGAGTTTGCCACTGAAACGGTCCTTCTGAGCGGGGCGGGTTCCGCCTGGTACGATCTGGTTGCCGAGGTATTTACCGATCACAAGGCGCCGCGCATCCTGCCGGTACTGCGCCCTGGCTGTTACCTCACCCACGACCGGGGCATTTATGAGGAGGCACAGGCTGCAGTGATGGCGCGGCTGCACGGCCACTGCTGCCCAACCGGGGATTTGCAATCGAGCCTGGAAGTCTGGGCCTATGTGCAATCGTTGCCGGAACCGGGCATGGCGATTCTAAATTTCGGCAAGCGCGACGCCGCTTATGACGCGGGATTGCCGCGACCGGAATTGCACTTTCGCCCGGGCCGGGACACCACCCCACGTACAATCACGGAAGACTGGCGGCTTACCAACATCATGGACCAGCACGCCATGCTGCAGATTCCCCGGGACGCCGATCTTCAGGTAGGCGATGTACTCGCGCTCTCCACCTCGCACCCCTGCCTCACGTTCGACAAGTGGCGCCAGGTACTGATCATCGACGATGATTACAACCTGCAGGAAACTGCGGAAACCTGCTTTTAATCATCACAATAAGAATAAAAAGATATGGGAAATCTGTTATTCAATGTCAGCGCACTGACAGGTCTGGCTCTCGTAATGGCCGCACCAATTGGTAGCGCTGAATCCACGGGCCGCGGGGAAGTCAGGCTACCCACACCATTGATGCCCTACCCCCGCCAGATCCAGCCGATTTCCGCCGATCCGATGCAACTGGATGCCAACAGCCAGCTGTGCTTTGCACACGCAGCCTCGCCCAAACTGATCGCAGCCACCGAGCGTTTCCGCGCGCGGCTGCAGCGCCAGCGCGATATCGCGCTGCAGGCTGCCGTCGACTGCAAAAAAATCGCGGACAGTGGCACGGCGGGACGGATCGAAATTGCCTTTGAAAGCAAACCGAAACGTATTGATGAAAACACGCTGGCGGCACTCGCCGTCAACCGCGAGTTTTACCGCTTGCGCATTGAAACAGCTAAAGCGCGACTGAGTGCCCACAGCGACACTGGACTGCTACACGGCCTGCAAACGCTCTCGCAATTGGGCGGCGTCGGGCACAAAGCATCAGGCCCAAATGGCATTAGCTTGCCGGCCCTCGAGATTGTCGATTACCCGCGATTCCGCTGGCGCGGAGTACTGCTGGACTCCTCGCGCCACTTCCTTTCCGTCGATACCATCAAACGCCAGCTGGACGGCATGGCGGCGGCCAAGCTGAATGTTTTCCACTGGCACCTGACCGACGACCAGGGCTGGCGATTGGAAAGTCGCGCCTATCCGAAACTTCACCAGTCAGCGCCCGGCGGCAACTTCTATACCCGGGAACAGGTGCGGGAAATTGTCGCCTACGCCGCCGAGCGCGGCATCGTTGTAGTACCGGAAATTGATATGCCCGGCCACGCCAGCGCCATTGCGGTCGCCTATCCGGAATTGATGTCTGCGCCCGGCCCCTATCAGCCGGAAGACCGCTGGGGCGTGCACAAACCGCTGCTCAATCCCGCCAACCCGGCGGTGTACACCTTTGCTGAAAAAATTCTCGGGGAGGTCGCCGAGCTGTTTCCGTTCGAGTATGTGCATATTGGTGGGGACGAGGTGGACCCCGAGCACTGGGAACAGAGCGTGCAAATTCAGCGCTACATGCAGAAGCACGACCTTGCCGACAGCCATGCGCTGCACAATTATTTCAACCGCCAGCTGGCAGACATTCTGAACGGACTCGACCGCAAGATGATCGGCTGGGATGAAACCCTGCACCCGAATCTGGCTCCGACTGCCGCGGTACAATCCTGGCGCGGCCCGGATGCGCTGGGCGAGATCGCCCGCGCCGGGTACTACGGTATTCTGTCCACAGGGTTCTATGTGGATCAGCCCCAGTACACCAGCTACCACTACCGCAACAGCATCACTCCCACACCACTGGAGTTCGATGCCATTCAACCGGGGGAAAAGTGGCAGACCTGGCAGTTTGAAGCTCCGCGTAAACGGGGTAGCGCGGTGACAGGCACATTTACCGTTGTGGAATCCTCTAGCGGACAGCTTCGCGGGGTGATGGCGTTCAATGGCAAAAAGCCCGCGGCATTACATCAAGTCAGGCGTACCGGCCCCTACACCTATTTCAGACTGGACACCTGGATGGGCCCGCTGCGCGCGCGTGTAAATCTGCAAGAAGAAACACTGAGAGGTGACTTTATTGTGGGTAATGCACCCTATCACCCAACGGGTGAACGGATCGCCAGCAGTAGCCAGGAGAGTAAAGTCCCTTCTTTCTCTGCCGGCGCAGTAGCGCTCAATGATGCGCAGAAAAATAAAATCCTCGGTGGTGAAGCGGCACTCTGGGCGGAAATGGTCGACGAACACAGTATCGACCTGCGCCTATGGCCCCGCACCTTTGCAGTCGCGGAACGCCTCTGGTCGGGTAAGGAGATGAAGAATGAGGATTTTCTCTATCAACGGCTGAGCGGAATCAATCGGTGGGCGGAAGTTGCGCTGGGGCTTCAGCACAAAACCCAGCAGACGGATGCACTGGCAAAACTGTTCCCGAAAGACCTGCAGGCAGAGGCGTTGGCATTTTCAGCGGTACTGGAGCCCGCCCACTACTACCACCGCCACCACGAGAAATCTGTCAACGAAACCTATTCCCGCCGGGACTCCCTGCACCGCTTTGCCGACAGCCTGCCGGTGGAAAGCATTGCCCTGCGAGGTTTCCGCCAGCTGCTTGATAACGTACCGGAAAATCCCGATTCGGACTTCACCCGCACACGCTTGCGGAGCGGCCTCGAAACCATACAGCGCGCGGGCGTTGCCGCCGATGCTCTACTGGCTAAAAAAGGCCAACTGCCCGCTGAAGTTCAGCAGCTTGCCGACAAAGTTCAACAGCAGCTGGAACTGGCCGTGCTGATTACCGATCGCTACCAGAATCAACAAACCTTCTCAGGAAATGAGGAAAAGCATATCCGCAGGCAACTGGAAGCGCTTAAAGGAATACACGCGGAAGTGACACTGCCCGCGGCCTACGTTCTCGAGCGGCTGCTGGACCAGCTGCCATACGCTTTAACAAAGAACCAACAAAAGTAATCGGATAACATTAACAACATGGTTAAGATTCTAACGACCTCCCTGCTGGCACTGGCCATTGCCGCAAGCGCCGCGGCTGACACCAAGACCAACAACGAACCGCTCCCAACATTAGCCAGCACCGACTGGATGCCAGACGGCAGTTTCACCAGTGGTGTGGAGGGACCGGTGGTTGGCGCGGACGGCAGCCTGTATGCGGTGAATTTCGAAAACCAAGGCACCATCGGGCGTATCAGCGCAAAAAACACCGGTGCGGTTTGGCTGGCGCTACCGGAAGGCAGTATTGGCAACAGCCTGCGCTTTCACGACGGCTTTCTGTATGTAGCCGACTACACCGGCCACAATGTGCTGAAAATCGATCCGGCCAGTAGAGAAATCCAGCACAAGTTCCACAACCCGCAGATGCACCAGCCGAACGATATTACCATTGCGGGTAACGGCACCATTTATGCCAGCGATCCGGACTGGGCGAACAACAGTGGTCAGTTGTGGCGTATCTCACCAGACGGTGAATTTACGCTACTGGAAAAGGACATGGGCACCACCAATGGTATCGAGCTGAGTCCGGGTGGTAAAAAGCTGTATCTGAACGAAAGTGTACAGCGCCGGGTGTGGGTTTACGATGTTCTGCAAAATGGCGATGTTGCCAACAAGAAACTACTGATCGCGTTTGATGATTTTGGACTGGACGGAATGCAAACAGATGCAGAAGGCAGCCTGTACATCACCCGCTATGGTGCCGGCACCGTACTCAAGGTTTCCCCGGCAGGTGATGTTCTTGCGACGATCCGCCTGAAAGGGCAACACCCGACCAATATCGCACTGAGTGCCGATGGCAGTACCGGCTACGTGACCATGCAGCAGCGCGGTGCTATTGAATATTTCGCTATCCCACGCTGACTGCATTAAAAATATACGAAAAACTGAGGAGCCGTAGCGCAGGGTAATCCTGCCAGGCTCACTCAGTGGTTACATCCTGCTTTCCTGCTTGGATTCCACCGCAACAACTTCATTGTTTTCTATAGTGACTACCACCAAAGACATACCACCGAGAGAACTTGGCAGGCGATAGGTTAAAATTTCGCGCTTTTTTGGGGTCCCACCGCTCCCGTCATCTACAGCAATCGTTTCCAGTTCCGAATACAGTGGCGCACCTGCAATATAGATCACTTCCTGCTTGCTCTTTCCCTCCTGGATAAGCTTTCCGTTGGGCAACCTGAAGGAATTGGCCTGCGCAGCAAACGCTGTGGCCAGAAATACACCGAACAGTATGATTTGAAGGTTTCGCATACTTCGAAGCTCCCTGTTTTCGTAGCGATGAACGAGCGTGTATCGAACAGATTATTCAAAAGTAAATACTATATAGCAGCTAATATGAACACCACCTAAATGGCGCAACTAAAAACGAAACCCAAAAAAAAGGCGTGCCACTTTCGTGACACACCCTTCAATTTTTATGACAACTATGTCGAATCAGCGAGTGATCAGAAGTTACCACTGATCGTCAGGCCATAACGACGGTCGGTCTTGAAGCTCAGAGACTCCTTAGTGGTGCCATCTTCACTCACCTGCGCCAGGGTCTTGGTTTCAAGATCCAGTAGGTTGCCGATCTCCAAGCCCACTCTCCAGTTATCGCTCAGAGAGTAGAACAAGCTCGCATCCATCATACCCGCAGCTTCCGTGTAGATAGGAGCAAACTCATTGGAATCGCGGCGGGTAACCAGGTAATCCGAGCGCCAAGTGTAGGCAAGACGCATGGAGAAATCGTCGTATTCGTACATGCCCACGATGTTGTAGTTCTGATCCGAATACCCTTCAAGCGGTAACCCTGCGAAGTTGCGGAAAGTATCGCGCTGATCACTGATGGGCTGCCCGTCTGCAGTAAATCGCTGCGCGCCTAAACCACTCTCTGGGTCAGCCAAGCCATTCTGATCAATGTAGGTGTAGTTGAGCTGCATACCCAGGCCGCTCAGAGCGCCGGGCAGGAAGTCGTAGAATTGCGAGTACGACAACTCAACACCTTGAATGGAACCGGAGCCGGTATTCGCCGGGCCGGTCAAGCTGAATTCCTGAGCAATGCCATTGTCCGGGTTGGTCACGGTTTCGACGAAACTGCGATTGCGGATAATGTCGTGCATTTTCTTATAGAACAGCCCCATGGACACCGAGCCTGCGTCGGAGAAATACCACTCCGTTGTCAGATCGAAGTTGTCGGCTTTTTCCGGTTCCAGGTTCGGGTTCAGCGAGGTACCGAACAGGTTGACGTCGGTCACGCCGACCACCGGGTTGGTGGTGTCGTCGGTATCGCTGGAACCCGGGTTCTCACGTACCGCGGTGTAGCTGATGCCGAGAGTTTTTGTGCTGCGGGCCTGATCCAATGTCGGGAAATACAGTCCGCGGGAGGCACCGAAGCGCAACAACACATCGTCAGACAGGTTGAACACCAGGTTCAGGCTGGGGAGTACGGTATCGTAATCGGTGCCCTCAACGCTCTGCACAGAGCCGGTGCCATCGGCAAATGCGTAGAGGTCGGGATAGGTTTCCTGGAACACGCTGACCAGGCTGTCACTGCCGGAAATGGCCGGGGGCAGTACCACATAGCCGTCGGAATCCAGCTGGTAGCTGACATAGCGCAAGCCCACATTACCGCGCACCGGGACAACGCTGTCATCTATAGCAAAATCAGCGCGGATATATGCCTCAAGGCGCTCTTCCCCGGTGTTGGAAATATCGTGGGCGGCGAACGGCCCATTGACGCGGTCGGCAAGATCCATGGAGCCAGAGTAACACTCCGCATTGGGCTGCCCGGCGGAGCCGAAGGGCGCATTGTTCCAGGTGCCGCAGCCACTGCGCATAGCTTCACTGAAATTCCGCACCAGGCTCATGCGTGGGAAATAGAAGTTACTGGTGATATCACCCTGCAGCACCTGACCGCCGTAAAAATCGCTGAAGTCGACGGTTTCCCAGGCTTCCGGTGCGACGTCTGGCCCGGCTTTATCCACCTGAGTTTTCACCCAGCCTTCATTCACAAAGCCCCAGTTGGCATACTCGGTGTTGCGCATGGTCAACTCTTTATCGGAGTAGTACATGCCGGTGTGAATTTTATTGAACAGGCCATCCAGCTCGTAATCGAGATCAAGGCGGAAGCTGTCGCCCTCGGCGTCGGAGTTGACCTCGTGGTCCAGCGCGGTGGCAATGTAGTGGGTCTGGTTTTCACCGGCCCAGTTTGACCAGTAACCCGGATTGTTCCAGGTGGGGTTCAGGAACTCGACGGTGGGTAGTGAACCTCTCAAGTCCAGGAATACGTCCGATGCATTGGAGCCCGGGGCAACACGGGCGTTGATCCCGTAGTTGTGCACGATCTCCTCGGATTCGACGCGCTGGTAATCCAGAGATACCGTCATGCGATCCGTCGGCCGGAAGGTGACATTGAGGGAGGTGTCTTCCACCGAGTTGATATTCTGATTGTAACGGGAGGAGGCCAGCATTGGCAGTTCAGCATCGGCGCGGATGATACCGCTGGTGAGATAACCATCGTCAAAGGTGATGGGATGCGCTTCGTCCTCCAACCAATGTGCGGCAAACCAGGTGGTGGGATGGAAGCCCTGCCCTTGGGTACCGATCACACGCTCTTCCCACTCCAGTTCAGCTTTGGAATTGATGTGTTCCAGAGTAGCGGTGATCTTTTCATCGTTACTCTGCCATTGCAGAGAGGTGGCAAAGCCTTCGCGGGTGCGGTCATTTTCCGCGGTGCGCAGGGAGAACTGGCCGGGTGCATACACCACACTGCCGGGTTCCTGGCCGGGAATCACCGGGCCTTCCAGCGGTGAGTTCTCGGCTGGACGGACGTAAGCACCCCATTGCTCCACGCCAATAAACGCGTCGCCGCGGGAATAGTAGTTGGCTACCCCTACGCCATCGCCGCGGGTTTTGTATTCGGAACCGGACCCTGCCACCAGGAAGCCGATCTTACCGATGTCGGTTTCCCAGGAATCGGAAAACAGTCCGGAAAAAGACGGCGTGGCCTCTTCACGAAAATCGCCGTAATTCGCTTTCGCGGTGAAAGCGAGAACCTGTTCATCGGAGTCCAGCGGTTTGCGGGTAATCAGGTTCACCGTGCCGGCGATACCGCCCGCGGTCAGGTCTGCGGTCTGGTTCTTCACCACTTCTACCGCGCCCAGCAGTTCCGGGGAGATATCTTCGTAGTTCAAACCACCCCAGGGGTTGGCACTGAAGGCATCGCGACCGTTGATCTCACTGCGCACACGGTCGAGGCCGCGCACCAGTACACCGGTACCCTCATCGGCGTAGTGGTTGGGGTCGTCGGAAGCCGCGAAACGTTCGATCGTTACGCCGGACACCCGTTGCAGCGCCTCGGTCACGGACTTATCCGGCAGCGCGCCAATGTCCGACGCGGTAATAACATCTTTTACGGTGTCTGCATCCCGTTTCAGATCCTGAGCAGACTGCAAGTTGCTGCGCATATCACCGTAGACCACAACCTCTTCTACCAGTGCATCGTCGATTCGCTCTGCTTCCTGGGCGGCGAGCTTGCCGGGCAAAAGGCCGGCGATCGCACCGTATACGGCGACACTGAGCAATTTCTTATTGAATTTCCTTGTCATGGCAAACCCTCGGTGGTGTGTGTTTTTTTTATTGGAAAGCGCAGCGCCGTTTGTTGCCCATCTGGCCTCCGGCTACAGCCCCGCATAAGGCCTAGCCGTGGCGAAAAAGACGCTCCAGGAACCCCCACTACACTCAGCCAATGCGCCGTTACCGATCCCAACGGGGAGCGGGTAACGGGCTAAGTGCAAGAAGACCCCCGCCTGCGAGCGATACAAGGTGAACAAACATGCCTACGCATGGTGAAAACATACCAACCAGGAAAATAAGTTTCAACAAAAAATAAATAAAATGTTAGAAACTTTCAGGATAAAAGGGGGAGAGAGCGAAAAAAGAGTGAATACCCCTTAATTACCACTGTCGACGCCACCCAATGAATGTCGACCAGCGCACATTACCCCCCTTCCATACCACCCATGCCCTGCAAATCCGCCAGCGTGGGATACACTGGAAAGACCGCACCCCAGCTCTTTCGGGCCATTGGCAAGCGCTCACAAACTCCCTCCAAGTCAGGGTGAAATGGAGCATGGAATGGCGAGAGGAGTGGCAAATGAAGCGTAACTGAGACCGGGGTGGAACAACCGGAACCTGGGACAAATGGATATTTACACGCCAAAAATCCCCGGTCATTATGTAGGGACACACGAAAACATAATGAAGAAAGAAGGCAGATCACGATGGCAAAGCCCTACCTGAGAATCGATATCGTCTCTGATGTGGTCTGCCCGTGGTGCGTCATCGGCTTCAAACGCCTGCAACAGGCTCTCGCCCGATTTCCCGATCACTTTGACCTCAACATCGTATGGCACCCTTTCGAGCTGAATCCACAAATGCCGGAAGCCGGGGAAAACCTGCGTGAACATATCACCCGCAAATACCGCATCTCCGACCAGGAGAGTGCAGAGAACCGAAAGCAGCTGACGGAAATCGGCCGCCAACTGGGTTTCGAGTTCAATTTCTCCGACGAGATGCGTATATACAACACCAACCAGGCACATCGGCTTCTGCACTGGGCCGAACCCACCGGCCACCAGACCGATCTGCAGATGCGCCTGTTTGAGGAATACTTCACCCGAGGTAAAAACCTCAACCACGAGAGCGTACTGCTGGACGCGGCAGAAGCTGCGGGGTTGGAGCGGGAAGCGGCCTCGAATGCGCTGCAGGATACGGCCATCACCCGCCAGACACTGGCCCGCGAAGAGCAACTTCTGGTACAGGGTATCCGCGGTGTGCCCCTGTTTATGTTCAATCACGAGCACGCGATCAGCGGCGCGCAGGAAGTCAGCGTCTTTGAGCAGCAACTTCAGCAGCTGACCGAATCCGCCACCTGAGAGATCGCCCCGGGTCTCTCTCTTTCGCTCTCCCCCGCCCATTTTTTATTCTTTTGGAAAAGCAATTCTTCAGGGTTGCCCGTCTGCTGGCGCCTTAACACTCGTTAACCCATCTTTACCTCAACCCGATAAACCCGGTGTCGCGCTTGTGGTCTTATTTCCCGTTCCTATTTCCACTTGTTGTTTTTATCCCAAGAGTTTAATCATGCAAAACACGAAAACGCTGGCACTTTTGGTGGCGGCCTCATCAATCCTTGCCGCCTGCGCCAGTGCACCGAAGGCGCCACCGGTATTTTCAGAATCCTTCATCACGAATATCACTCCCCAGGGGAATCATCTGTTTACCTATACCGCAAATGTGACCCGGGAAAACCACAGCGAAGGACGCAGCAGCAACCGCGGCGGTGGCCGGGGCAAAGGGGGCGCCGGCGGCAGGCATGGAGGTGGTAAAGAAGGTGGGATGCGCGGCGCAGGTGGCGGCGGAAGCATGCCGTCGAAAATGCGCGAAAACCCGGAAAAAGCGGCACAAGAAAGGCTGGACATAGTGCTGGCTGACACCGGCTACTGCCCCAACGGCTGGTTTGTTATTGAACAGGTTGCGACACAAGGCGAAGTTGAAATACGCGGAGAATGTAGGGCGCGATAAACAGCACCATAACGCTCGGTTACCGAATCATTTACACTGGCCTGAACTGCCCTTACATCAGTAAACGGAATCCACGTATGCACAGTCAGGCCAATATTACTGTCTCGCTTCTTCTCGGCGCGCTATTCATGGGGGGGTGTGGTGCCAACACAGAATCACCGCAACCACAGGATCAGTTCCTGACCAATATTGCGGCTTATTGCGGTAAAGCCTTCGCCGGTGAGATTACCGCCAATGAACCGCGCTCCAACGAGCCGGATGCGTTCGAGGGTAAAACGCTGGTGATGCATGTGCGCGGCTGCGACAACCCCAGCGAAGAGCTACGCATTCCATTTCATGTGGGGGATGACCACTCCCGCACCTGGATACTCACCCGTACCGATAAAGGATTGCGGCTCAAACACGACCACCGTCACCAAGACGGCAGTGAGGATGCGGTAACCATGTATGGGGGGAATACAGCAAGCGAAGGGACTGAAAACAGACAGGAGTTCCCCGTTGACCAGGAGTCCATCGACACCTTCAACCGTGAAGGGTTGAATGCGTCGCTGACGAACACCTGGGCGATGGAGATTCACCCGGACAAGTATTTTATCTATGAACTGACCAGGCCCAACGGGCGGGAATTTCGTGTGCAGTTTGATCTGACCAAGCCCGTCGCCACGCCGCCCACTCCCTGGGGATATTAATCCCCAGTCAATGGGCGCAGCGAACGAACGAAACGCTCAGTCAATATGCAGCAGGTAATCTGCGTGGAACCGCAGATGCTGCTCGATAAACGTGGCGATAAAGTAATAGCTGTGGTCGTAGCCCGCGTGGAACTCCAGTTTCAGCGGGTACCCCGCGGCTCGTGCGGCCGCCTTGAGTGCATTGGGTTTCAGCTGTTCTTGCAGAAACTGATCCTCTTCTCCCTGAGAAATCAGCATCGGCAACTGCACTGTCGCCTGGCTGAGCAACGCCGTCGCATCGTACGCTTCCCACAGGGATCTGTCCTGCCCCAGGTAGGCCGCCAGGGCCTTTTCACCCCAGGGGCAGGCCATGGGATTACAGATGGGGCTAAATGCAGACACCGAGGTGTAGCGCTGCGGATTTTTCAGGGCAATCGTCAGCGCACCGTGGCCACCCATGGAGTGGCCACTGATGGCGCGACGATCACTCACCGGGAAATTCGCCTCAATCAGCTTGGGCAATTCTTCTACCACATAATCGTACATGCGGTAGTGCGCCTTCCACGGTGCTTGCGTGGCATTCACGTAAAAGCCGGCACCTTTCCCCAGGTCATAGCCTTCTTCGTCGGCCACATCATCACCGCGGGGGCTGGTATCTGGAATCACCAGCGCAATACCCAGCTCCGCTGCCATGCGCTGTGCACCGGCCTTCTGCGAAAAATTTTCATCGGTGCAGGTCAGGCCAGACAGCCAGTACAACACCGGGAAGCGCTGGTCTTTTTCCGCCATTGACGGCAGAAAAACAGAAAACTGCATTTCGCAATCGAGCACGTCCGAGCGATGCCTGTACTGACACTGGCTGCCGTCAAAGCTCTGGGTTTTACTGACAAGTTCTACCATGCTCGGGCCACCTCAGTTGTAGTGAATCACGCTGCGAATACTTTTGCCCTCGTGCATCAGGTCGAAGGCTTCATTGATATTTTCCAGTGGCATGGTGTGGGTAATAAAGTCGTCCAGCTGGAATTCACCGGCCAGGTAGCGTTCCACATACTCCGGCAGCTGGGAACGCCCCTTCACGCCACCAAACGCCGTGCCGCGCCACACACGGCCCGTCACCAGCTGGAATGGACGGGTGGAGATTTCCTGACCCGCACCGGCCACACCAATGATCACGGATTCGCCCCAGCCCTTGTGACAGCACTCCAGTGCCGAGCGCATTACGTTTACATTGCCGATACACTCGAAGGAGTAATCCACACCACCGTCGGTCAACTCGACTATCACTTCCTGGATGGGCTTGTCGTATTTTTTTGGATTAATACACTCGGTGGCGCCGAGCTTTTTCGCCAGATCGAATTTGCTTTCATTGATATCAATCGCGATGATCCGCGATGCCTTCGCCAGTCGCGCGCCGATAATGGAGGCGAGACCGATACCGCCGAGGCCAAACACGGCGACGGTCGCACCCTCTTCCACTTTGGCGGTATTCGCCACCGCGCCCATACCTGTGGTCACACCGCAACCCAGCAGGCAGACCTCTTCCAGCGGCGCCTTCTTGTTCACCTTGGCCACAGAAATTTCCGGTAGCACCGTGTACTCCGAGAAAGTGGAGGTCCCCATATAGTGATAGATAGGTTCGCCCTTCACAGAGAAACGCGTGGTGCCGTCGGGCATCAGTCCCTGGCCCTGAGTTGCGCGGATCTTCTGGCACAAGTTGGTCTTGCCCGACTGGCAGAATTTGCACTCTCCGCACTCCGGCGTATACAGCGGAATCACATGATCCCCTACCGCTACGCTGGTAACGCCCTCGCCTACGGACTCCACCACACCGCCGCCCTCGTGGCCGAGAATGGCCGGGAATACACCCTCAGGATCGTCACCGGAGAGGGTAAAGGCGTCCGTGTGACACACGCCCGTGGCAATGAGTTTGATCCGCACTTCCCCCGCCTGCGGCGGCGCTACTTCCACATCTTCGATGGACAGCGGCGCACCCGCCTTCCAGGCCACTGCCGCTTTGCATTTGATGGTCTCTGCAGACATATCCGATCCTCTTGTGATTCTTATCGGCTAACGCCGGACTCGTGCCACAGCTTAACAGATCGCAGGCCACCAGCGCCCCGCGGGCGGGCATGGATTGCGCCACTATCGCCAGAGCGCACTTCGCTGGTGCCAGCCGGTGGATCCGGGACGCGGTGTGTTCGGGAAAGTTGGCGTGGTCTTTGCTCCCTATTGAGACAAAAGCAAAAAAGACAGGTACACACTGACAAGGGCTCAATAACGATGACCGATCACCAATGGTTGATGACCTCCCAGGCTCTCAATACCCTGCGCAAACTCCGCAAACGGATACAGGCCGAATTCGGCATCAATCTGCGCTTCTCCGATTTCGACTTTGAAATCCAACTTGCCGACCTCAAGCACCGCAGCAAAGACACGGAATCCCTCGCATTGATTTCCCGACTGGAAATCCTGAAAGGCAGCCCATTTCTCACCGGCCAAGAGCCGCCCGAGCGCCTTTACCGGGGCCAAAAAATTATGCAAAAAACGGGAAAAAAGGATATTTATGAAATGATTTACGGGGACGAACTGGCATTACACGACGGCCGCGGTGCGCCCAACCTTCCACTGAAAATGTATCGCGGGCTGCCGATTCTCAACTGACTGGACAGTATCGCTGGTGGACAGGCCCGTCGAGGTTATTTTCGGGCCAGCTTCAGTAATTCATCCGCTTCCAGATCATCCTCAATACGATCCAGCACCTCTTCAGCGATCTCTGCGAGTAGACGCTCGGTGGCCTCGCGGGTGGTGTCCTCTACTAGACCACCGTCTTTCGGGGCGCGTGTGGCATAGCGGGCGCGCAGGTCAAGGTCGGCGATATCCACTGTCGCTTCACGCAATACCGGCCCATCAGCCCCTCCCTGTAAGCGGTAGTGAAACTTTCCATAGGCCGTCATGGTGCCCTTTTCCAGGTCGTAATCTTTCCCACTGAAAATATCGACAATGGTCTGCCGGATAACAACATCAAAATCAGTGCGCAGGGTCAGTGGCGCGCGGCTATCCACCAGATGCACCCGTTCATCGTCGAAGAACTCACCAAATCGATTCTGCACCTGCTGGTCCAGATGCTGACTGAATTCGCGACTTGCCTGTTTCCGCAACTCACCCAGCCCACCGTTAGTAGCCGACAGAGCAAGCAGCAGCTCCAGATTATTGCCGGTGAGTGGAGTAGGCGCCTCAATACGAATATTCACCGGCGTTACTGCCAGCCGGATAAGCGGGTCCTCACTACCAGCGCCCAGCCAGCTGTCACTGACTTTGGCTGAAGCCTGCAGTGGCGCGAACACAGAGGTAGCAAAGCTCAGAACAAGCACGGTGGAGGGAAGGTATGAACGGAATGCTTTAGTTGGGGACATGGTTTTCGCTCCGGGGTAACAGGTTAACGAAGCGGCATGCCGTGTGGGACTTGCCGATATCGCAATAACCTTTAATCCCGTAACTCTTGCAACCTGCGGGCCAATTTGCAACCTGCAGGCTAACTCGCAACCTGCTGGCGAGTTGACCACTACCGGCAGTCGTTGCGCGCAGACCAGTCCTTTCCGGCTTTGTTCACGCGGTTCACCTGGCAAGCTGCCCTCACAGGCAAACCTGACAGGCGAACATACCGCAATGATTACTGAAGCAGGCGCGAACGCAGCAGCGCCAGTTCCGTCTGATCGACGTCAAGCTCCGTCTCGATATAGGCTTCCACCGAACCGTGTTGGCGCTCCATCTCAGCGAATGCGGCTTCCAGCCAGGAGATCTCGACCCCTGCCAGTACCTGACGAACGTCCTGGGGAAGCTGGGAGAAAAAGGCAAACATGCGCTTCTGTTTCTCGCTGGCATCTTCCGGCAGTTCCAGCATATTGGAACCTTTCAGAGTCTCGTTCGAGAGCATGTAGTCTTGCCTCACCGTCTCGCGGTCGACACCCAGCGCGGTCAAAATCAGCGCAGCGCCGATGCCGGTGCGATCTTTGCCAGCGGAACAATGGAACAGCAGCGGATCGTCGCTTTCGATCAGTTTCTGGAACATGGCCCGGTAGGCCGGAGTCTGCTGGTGCACAAGGCCCACGTACCCCTTGTCCATCATCTTGACCAGGTCTTCCTTATCAAAATCGGGGTTAGACAATACCTTGGCAAACTCCTGCTCCCAGTTGCCCATGTCGTAGTCCCACTTCAATTCCATCACGCTGCCGGCCTGCCAGTTGGTCGGCTCGCCGGCCCGCTCTTTCGTGGAGCGGAAATCGACGATGGTGGCGATGTCTCGATTGCGCAAGTAGTCGTAGTCGTCGGCGGTCAGGTTGGCGAGCACACCGGAGCGGTACATTTTTCCCCACTTCACGGTTTTGCCATTGGCAGTCTGGTAACCGCCGAGATCGCGGAAATTGCGGCCGCCTTCCAGGGGCAGCAGGCGGGTTTGCTCTACGTCGGATTTAACCGCAGCGGCCTGATTTTTTTCAGCAACCGGTGCAGTCGCACTGCAGGCACCCAGAGAGATGGCAACGGCAGCCGCCAGCATTCCATTTACAAATTTATTTTGCATTTCACACCTCGAAAATCATTGTCAAAGAGTTGGCGCCCGCTGTGCGCCATCGGCACAGCGGGTGTTCGGAAAATCGAATCAGAAGTTGACGCGGAAGCCGGCGAGATAGCGGCGACCGTAGCCCTCTACCTGGTTGGGCGTACTCGCATCGCCGACATAACGCACGTCCTGTTCGTCGGTCAGGTTGTTGGCATTGGCATACAGGGAAACACTGCTGCCGAAAACGTCCTGGGGTAGCTCATAGCTTACGGAAAGGTCGACACGTTTCTGCTCGGCCCAGTATTCCGCCGCGTCCAGATTGCTGCTCTCGGTGGTGGAGAGCCAGTCGTCACGGTACTGGTGATTCAGTCGGATGGAAAAGCCTTCCATCTCATAGAACACGGAGGTGTTGAAGATGGTTTCCGAGGTGCCCGGCAAGCTGTAGGTGTTGCCAGCAAGAGACTCAAACTCGCTGTCCAGCAGGGTCAGGTTGGCACTCACACCGAAGCCATCCAGCGCCGGCAAAAAGTCCGCGGCCTGGGCGATGACGTTAAACTCGGCACCGCGCAGCAGGCCGTTTTTGCCGTTGAAGTATTCGGTGTAATCCCACGAGTCCATTTCCAGTTCCGGGCGGTATTCGCTACCGGTAATTTCCCGGGTCTGGGCGTAGATAACCTTGTCGATGCTGCGGGTAAACAGGCCCGCAGACATCAGGCTGGCATCGCCGGCGTACCATTCCAGAGCGATATCTGCCCCCAGGGATTCTTCCGCTTCCAGCTCCGGGTTACCGGCGGATACTGCGGCAGAAATCACATCCACCACATCAGAGCCGCGCCACTCTACATAAGTCGGACGGCTGACGCCGGAGGTGGCGGAAACCCGCAATTTGACATCGTCGGTGAGGTCCACATTCAGGTGCGCGCTGGGCAGGAAATGGGTAAAGGAATCCTCAAACTCGGCTTGCGGGCCCTCGCTCACGTAATCGGTGTTTTCTACGCGGGCACCCAGTACCAGGTTGCCCCAGCTGTAGTCGGTCGTAACCATGGCATAGGCGCGGGCAATATCTTCCTGCAACCGGATTTTCTGAGTGTCATTGGGCTCCGCTTCGAGACCACCGGCGGCGGTTTCCCAGGCTGCGCGCAGTTTTTCGTTGTCGTAATAGGTACCACCGATACTGTTGGTAAAACCGGTATCCCAGGCTTTGTCCGTGGCGAAATCACCGATATTGATCTCACTGGGGAACATGCTCATGTTGATCACGAAGCCGTGACCTTCGGCCTCCCGCGCATCCATTTCGAAGCCGGTTTTCACCACCACATCCTGACCGAACAACATCGTGTCGCGCTCGGCGTCCAGCTTGAACTTGGTCGCATCGATAGCCATTGCGCTGCTGACCATCATGCCGAGATCAACGGCGTAATTGATATCGTTGATACCGACTGCACCCGCTGCAGGATCAATCAGGCTATCCACCAGCGGGTCGTGCAGGTCGGACACATCGAAGTCCGCCATCACCATGCCGAACATACTGCGGGCAATGGGCAGGAAGGTGTTGTTTTCGGTTTCGGTCAGGTTTGCGCGCGCCTCCACAAACCACTCACCCAAGCGGAAGTCCGCACCGAGGGTATTGGTGAAGGTAGAGCTGTCATAGCGACCGGACTGAAGCATGCGCGAGACGGCAGCAAACTGCATTTCGCCACTCTCGCCCGTCGCCTGGGGGGCACCGGTCAGGCCTGAGCCCCCGGCAAAATCAAAGATGAACTGATTGCGCTCCTCAAAGTCCTGAAACTCGTTGTACAGGGTGCTGACAAACACACGGTCGAGCGCACCTTCACCGCGAAATTCAAAACGGCCGCCGTAGGCGCGATCTTCCCGGGTCACTTTGTAGTTGCGAAAGTCCAGCTCGTTGACAAGCAGCTCACCGTTGTCACGGCTCAGGTTGTACTCGCGGTTGTCGGTGGTCTGGGCACGGCTGTTGTCGGAAGCGAATACGGAAAAACCCAGGGTGTCGTTGGACCAGGAGGTGCGCAGGGCCAGTTTCTCGATATCCCCATCACCCAGCTGCTGGTTGCCAAACCCCACATCGGTGGACACCGCCCAGCCAGACTGCGCGAAGGGATCGAAGGTGGCGATATTGATATAACCGGAAACGGCATCCCCCGGCATATCCGCCATGATCGCTTTGTTGGCATCGATGCGGCTGGTAATGACCGAGGGGAAACTGTCGAAGCGCGGTACCCGGCCGTTCTCGGCACCCGGTATGCTCAGGCCATCGATGGCCAGAGCGGTGTAGCGAAACGGCGCACCGCGGAAGTTGATATAGCGGGCCTGGCCCTGGTCGCGTTCGATGGCCAGACCGGGCACACGGCCAAGGGAGTCCGCCAGGTTCTGGTCGGGGAAGCGGCCGATAGTGTCAGCGGAAATGATGTCCACATTATTGTCCGCATCGCGTTTGGCATCGATAGCGGCTTTCTGGCTATCCCGGATCGGTGAGGCCATGACGACGACCTCTTCCACAGCCTCACCATCGACGCTCTGTGCCAGTGTGGATGTTGCGGCAGCGGCCAGGGAAAGTGAAACCAATAAGGACAGTTTGTTGTGCTTGAATTCGATCATTGCTCTGCTCCGAAATGTGTTCGGGTGGTTTTGCGTATGCGGTCTTGCAAAAGGCCCGGTGTATTCCGGGCCGCTCGGAGCGCATGATCGAAATTGCGTGTGACAATCGGGTTAAAAAGACGCTTTAGCAGCGCAAAGAGATATCTCCAAAAGAAAAAACTCTTACAAATCAGTTATTTGTATATTCACAAATGCAGCCCCCAGGGCCAGGCGATAGCGGTAACGGCCGCTTTTGAGATCCCGTTCAGACTCGAACAGATAGGGCGCGGCCAGGTTTTCCCCCAACGCCGACACCAGCTCATCGCGTATTTTGTTGCGGTTCTGATCCAGGGTTTTTGCCCGCAGGCCATTTTCCCGCAGGTCGTTGATGGAGCGGGCGTGGCCGCCGTTTTCCGCCATCAGCGCGATCAATGACACCGCGCCCTCGCGGTCCGGTCGGTTGACCGGCGGGTTGAGCACCCAGCCTTCGCCTTGCTGCCGGCGCTGTGCATACCAGAGATAATAAAAGAACGGCGTTTTCGGAAGTTTGATCGGAATACCCCGCGCGCGTATTTCCAGACGCTGGCAATCAAACACGAGCTGATCGTTCATCTCGGCACAGGCCAGCGCTGAATCCGTGTCTCCGTGGCACAGTGGCAACGCCTGCTCAAACCACTGCAGTTGCTCCCCATCGAGGTTTGTCGCGGCCTGCCGCGCCCGGGAGAACGGCAATCCTTTCTGCACTAGCCCGGCAATGCGCGCCCGCTGCACGGACGTAAGTGGAGCCGGCATTAACGCCATCAAGCCTGCGATCAGTAGCGCCAGCAACGCACAAGTCCCCACCAACGGTGGCCAGCTGACCTCGCAATTCAGGGAAAATGCGCTGCGGCGCTGCTCGCTGCCAATCTGCCACCGCACCAAAATGTTTTCCGCGCCCGCGGCGGGTAGCGCGGGGTCATCAACCAGCCGGACAACGCCCACCGAGCAACGCTTTAACAGCGGTAATGAACCGGAAACAGGCAGCGATGCCAGATCCTGCTCCAGCCGACTGGCCACCCAGCTGGCGAGATCGTCGCCCGACAATCTCATCTGCAGCGCCAGTGTCAGCTTCTCCGGTAATTTCTGATTTAGCTGGCGGGACAGGTCCTGTGCCAGTGTGCGCTCTGCCTGCCATGCGGCGGCGATACA
This sequence comes from uncultured Microbulbifer sp., assembly GCF_947504145.1. GTDB lineage: Bacteria > Pseudomonadota > Gammaproteobacteria > Pseudomonadales > Cellvibrionaceae > Microbulbifer. The sequence continues at coordinate 855,782 of NZ_CANNGQ010000002.1, read as the reverse complement.
AAAGACGATAGTGAGCAGCACCCAGGCCGCGCCCCAGGCGACACCCCTGGCATAAAGTGTTTTCACGGAAAATGGATCACGAGGCACAGTGCGACACCTCCCTGAAGACCCGCTGACTGCGCAGGTATTTCACCGCAAAGCTGTCAAAGGCTTCTGCCACCAGGCAATCCACCCCGGTGACCCGTGTCTTGCGTACAAACAGGGTTGCCGCGGTGACATCGCCGGAAATCAGGGTGCGAGAAAACGACACGTCCATATCTTCATCGAGATAGTCCCCGCCGCTCACCAGATCCAGCTCGTCGCGGGCAAACGCGCGGTAAAGGCTGGCCGCATCGTCAAAATAAATCAGGTTTTCCGATGTGAAATCGATTCCGGCCTCCTTGAGCGAGGCCAGAGGTAACAGGTAGAGGGTATGGCTCTGTTTATCGTTGAGCAGGCCGATGCGTTTACCGTGAAAGTATTCGCGGCTCACCTCCGGTGGCGCGCCCCGGCTGAACCAGTACACCCGGTAGTGATCGTAGCGCAGCAGGGGTTCGTAATAGTCCCCGTACTCGGGTACTACACCGGCCATGGTGTGATCGCGGCTCCAGATCAGGTCGTAATCTTCGCTGAGTATTTGTTCCGCGCTGAGCTGGCCGCGCGGGCGCCAGGAGACTTCAATTCCACGGTAGTGTTGCTGTATGCCCGGTTCACTGCACAACCGATCGGCAATGGCACGGGCACCGGTGGAAGAAACCAGCAGTATCCGGTACACCGGAGCATTACTGGCAGCTCCAGCCCTTTCCCCCTCGCCGGTATCGCACCGGTAAAGGTGGTAGTCCGCCAGAGGTGGTACTTCGATTGCCTGGGTGGACAGCAACAGGCTCAAACACAGGCCGCTGGCTGCAAGCAGAGTCATCACTACCCAATAGGCTTTTTTGCCGGAAAGAATCAGCTGGGTCATTAGTGGCCGGTAGTAAGAAGAATCCAGAAAACACCCGCATCTTATGTATTTTTTGTGACAAACCGATGACCTGCAGCGCAAACCAAACACACCACATGCAAATGATAACGATTAGCATTGATTTTCAATAAGGTAGCGAATACACTCCCCGGACCTTGTAAGACTGAGCAGTCGCAAGAGTTTTGTTGCGCATGGGACCGATTTCACAGGCGGGCCCACCAACGCGCTTCAGACACGCAGTGCAGGGAAGCACTGCCCCCGGGATTTATCCGCATCTAGAAATCCAGGGGCAAGCCGGTGTTATACGCCCACCGGCTGGCGTTGTGAGTGCAGGGACGCACTTTTTTGCTCAAATTTAATTCAGGAGAATTGCCCGCAGAACAATAGGAACCCGGCCGGCCCCGCCCTACCATTTGTCGAAAGACTCGGTAAAAACAGAGGTAAATGGCCATGTCAAAAGCCTGGGTTCTGGTAGCCAACCATACTCACGCCCGCGTATTTGAAGCGGAAAAACGTGCGGGCACACTCAACGAAATAGAATCAATGGTTTACCCGGAAGGGCGCATGAAGGGGCAAGAATTACTCACCGACGCGCCCGGGCGCACCTTTGACAGTCACGGGGCGGGTCGTCACGCAATGGCGGAACCCACCAGCCTGCGCAAGCAGGGGGCACAGAAGTTCGCTCGCGATATTGCACACACGCTCGAAAAGGGCCGCCAGGAAGGGCGCTTCGACCGCCTCTATATCGTCGCGGAACCGTCCATGGCAGGCAGCCTGCGCCTGTCCATGAGCTCGCCCTGCCTCGCCACCATCGCCGGTGAATCGCGTAAAAATCTCGCCACCTGCGACAGCGAGCAGATCCGCGCGCAGTTGCCCATGTGGCTCTAACCCGCCAAAACCACTGGGATGCTTACTTAAAAGCCACCGTCCTTGCCGCCACTTTTGTGGCGGCAATTGATTTGTCACCGGCAGCCTGACACCATTCCCCAGATAATCTGACGAGCACCTGCTCGTGGTAAAACTGACGTTCAAGGAAGCGGGTATGCTGAGACTGTTCCAGATCCAACGCGGCAAGATCAAAGAGACCTACGCCGGCAGTGATTACCACAGCCAACCCCTGTCCGACGCCGCGTGGATTGACCTGCAGGACCCACAGGAAGACGAGCGGGACCTGCTGGAACAACTACTGCGCACAGAGCTGCCGGAATCCGACGATGTGGATGAAATCGAATCCTCCGCCCGGTTCTTTGTCGACTCCGCGGGCATCCATGTGCACTCCCTCTACCTCACCCAGAGCGAGGGCCGCCACGACACCTCCACCGCGGCATTTATCCTCCAGCCCCAACGCCTGATTACCGTGCGCGATACGGAACTGGCGGACTTCCGCCTGCTGCGCATGCGTGCCCGCCGCAATCAGGTAGAGGCCCACAACGCCCAGGAATTGCTGATCCTGCTGTTCGAACAGAAAGTGGAAAATCTCGCCGACGCCCTCGAAGACAACTACCTGACCCTGGGCGAAGTCAGCCACCTGGTCCTGGAAGACGAAGAAGCAGACCTGGAAGAAGCCATCGACCACCTCGCCAAACTTGAGGACTCCAACGGCAAAATCCGCCTGTGCCTGATGGACACCCAACGCTCCATCGCCTTTCTGCAACGGCACCTGAAAGACGACCCGGAACTGCGCGAAAGCTGCTGGGGCATCCTGCGCGACATTGACACCCTCATGTCCCACACCACCTTCCTGTTCGAAAAGATCAACTTCCTGATGGACTCCACCCAGGGCTTTATCAGCATCGAACAGAACAAGATCATCAAAATCTTCTCCATCGCTGCCGTGGTCTTCCTCCCCCCCACCATGGTCGCCAGTATCTACGGTATGAACTTTGAACACATGCCGGAGCTGGAGTGGCTGCTCGGCTACCCCTGGGCATTACTGTTGATGCTGATGGCGGGAATGGCGCCGTATTTGTACTTCAAAAAGAAAGGGTGGCTATAAACCACAAACGGGGCGATGCCGGGTAGCGTCGCCGCCACTGCACCTGAAGAAACCTGACTGCCCCACCAATACCGCCGCCAACTGCTAACCTTTAAAGGTTCAAAAGTACTTCAGGGAAGCAGGGATATAATGGCAACGGCGGGCGGTAACGGGGCAGAGAAATCCACAAACAAGCCTTTTCATATGCGGCGCTGGCTCAGCGTGCAACAGGCTGTCGACCACCTGAGCGCCCTCTCCGAAGACCCACTCACCAGCGACGACCTCGCCCGGCTCGCCGAAGACCACACCCTGGATCTCTACTGGTACCGCCCCGGTCAACAGCTCAGCTACATCGACCGCCCCGGCAAACCCAAAACCGAACTCACCGAACCTCTGCGCCTGTGCCCGCAATACAGCAGTGATTGGCGCGCCATCGTCGGCGTACTGCGACAGCGGCCCGCCCTGCCCGCGGAGGAAAACGATACCCCGACGATGCAGGACAGCAAAGGCAACCGTCTGCAGATTACCTTCGACTTCAGCCGTCGCCCGGAGCCCTTCAGCAGCCGCTGGTATCCCAATTATGCCGAACTGGTGGTACGACGCCGGGACCTGGACCGCCTGGAAAGCCACCTATTTTCCGCGGATGACGAAGCCGCACTGGAACCTCAGCTATTGCTGGACGTAATCTGGGAACTGGAACAGATGGCCATGGAAACTGGCGAGAAAACCGGACAGGAACAACAGCAGCACGACCTTAAGGGGAAACCTGACACGCCCCACAACCTCGACTGGCTCACCCACCAGCTCAGCGACCGCACCAAACTGGACCCGAGCCTGCTGGGCAAAATCCTGCACGCCGCCGAGCGCCAACACGCTACACACCTCTGAAACCAGGACAGCCCCCTCCGCCGTTCAGGTGCTTGCCATAGAAGCCGTCAATCGCGCTCGATAGCAAACTGCTATTGGACCCCGTGCGATTTTTTCGAAAAATAGTTCCGGCTTTTTGCGCTATTCCCCCGCCGCAAAATTTTTATAATGCCTCCACCCTGAAAAGACTGACGGAGCACCCGGTGCAGACCCGCAACAGCAAAACCCAATACGGCTGGGTAGCCGTACTTTTTCACTGGCTGATGGCGCCGGCCATCATCGGCATGTTTGCCCTTGGCTGGTGGATGGTGGGACTCTCCTACTACGACCCCTGGTACCGGCAGGGCCCGGATATCCACAAGTCGGTGGGTATACTGCTGTTTGCATTACTGGTTGCGCGGTTGCTGTGGCGCTGGATCAATGTAGAGCCAGCACCGGAGCCAGCACCCCGCTGGCAGCAGCGCGTCGCCGGCGCCGCGCACTGGCTGATGTATGGCCTGTTGCTGGCGATTTTCCTATCCGGTTACCTGATCAGCACTGCGGACGGCCGCGCTATTGATGTCTTCAACTGGTTCAGTGTGCCCGCAACCCTGCAGGGGCTGGAGAACCAGGAAGATATTGCCGGGGTAATCCACGAGTGGTTGGCATGGATCCTGATGGGCCTGGTGGTGATACACGGCCTTGCGGCCTTCAAGCACCACTTCGTCAATAAAGACAGAACCCTGAAAAAAATGCTTGGGCGGGCGCCGCACGAATAACCGTTCAGCTCAACAGACCGACATACGACCTAACGACACCAAAAGGAAACTCTCTCATGAAGAAACTTGCAGTTCTGCTGTTTGCCACCCTGATCGGCGCCTCAGCCCAGGCGGCCGAGTACCAGTTCGACACCAAAGGAGCTCACGCGTTTGTGCAGTTCCGCATCAAGCACCTGGGCTACAGCTGGCTGTACGGCCGCTTCGACAAATTCGATGGCAGCTTTGTGTACGATGAAGCCAAGCCGGAAGACGCTTCCGTTCAGGTGACCGTGGACACCACCAGCCTGAACAGCAACCATGCAGAGCGCGACAAGCACCTGCGCGGCAAAGACTTCCTGAATGTAGACAAGTTTCCGACCGCGACTTTCAAGAGCACCGCGTTTGAGCCCAAGGGCGATGGCAAAGCACTGCTGAAAGGCGACCTGACCCTGCACGGCGTCACCAAGCCGATCACTATCGACGTTGAAGAGATTGGCGGTGGTAAAGATCCCTGGGGCGGCTACCGTCAGGGTTTCACCGGCACTACCGAATTCAAACTGAAAGACTTCGGTATCGACTACGATCTGGGCCCGGCTTCCCAGACTGTCGAAATGATTCTGGATGTGGAAGGTATCCGCCAGTAATCGTTTGATTTCCGTCTCGCAGGATGGACTCGCAGGATGGACTCGCAGGATAAAAAGAAACCCGGCCTCAGTGCCGGGTTTCTTGTATCTGGGGGAAAGGATTAACGAGGGATGATGGTGGAGGCTACGCGTTAACCGCGCGGCTTACAGACTCCCTAGAGACAAGCTGACCCACCGCGAACACCACCAGCCCCATCAGAATACCCGGCATTCCCTCATAAATATGCGCGTGCCAGCCCAGCCAGCGCCAGATCAGTGCGGTGGCAAGTCCCAGCACACTCATCACAATGGCCAGTTTCTGCGACGGCTTGCCGCCAGCAGCAAGCACCATCAACAACGGTGCAAATGCAGAGGCCAGGGCAGACCAGCTCATTACCACCAGGCTGAACACCGTCTGCTTGTTCACCAGCGCCCACACCACCGCCGCCGCAGTGATCCCCAGGGTAGCGAGCTTCAACAGACGAGTATTCTCAGTGCGTTGCGGCAGGATGTCGTGGGTCAGTGCCGCGGAACAGCTCAGTACCAGAGAATCCGCTGTGGACATGGTCGCCGCAAAAATACCCGCGAGAATCAACCCGACAAACACCGGCGAGAGCAACTCCATCGCCATCATTGGCAGCGCCAGTTCCGCGTCAAACGAACCCGGGTCGCTCAGCAGAATACGCGACAACATGCCCACGCCGGTCGCCATAAAGTAGAAGATCGTGAACCACAGGTAATACCAGCAGCGCGCCTGCAGCATGCGCCCGGCATCATCCAGCGCCATAAAACGCACCATGACGTGGGGCTGCCCCACCACGGAAATACCGGCGAATAACCAGCTCAGGGCAAACAGCACACCACCGGCAATACCCGGCAATAACAGGTCCTGCGGGTACCAGTTGAGGAAGCCTTCCACCTGGCCCATCTGCTGCCAGGCCGCGCCGATACCGCCAACAGATTGGATCGCCACATACAACAGCAGCGCCATAGCCACCACCATTACCAGCGACTGGGCCGCGTCGGTCCAGATGGATGCGCGAATACCACCGGCCAGGCAGTAGGCCGCAACAATCACACCGCCAATGACCGCGCCACTCCAGATCGGCAGTTCCAGTACCACGTACAGCGCTTTACTACCGGCCACCAGCTGCGCGCTGGCGTAGGCGAGAAGAAATAAAAGGGAGAGAACACCGGCGAGTTTCTGCCAGGTGCCAAAGCGGGTGCCCTGCCAGCAGGCCAGCACGCCTGCGTAGCTGGATTCACCACTGCGCTTTGCCGCCTCACGCAGGTTTTTGTGCATCCACAGGGAACCGAGAAAATCACCGAGAATCCAGCCAAGCATCAACCAGATGGACGCGAGGCCGGTGGCGTAGGTGTAGCCGATCACACCGATAAACATATAGCCACTGTTGTTGGTGGCCACGGCAGAGAGCCCCACCAACATGGGTGAGACGTCCTGGCTTGCGAGGTAATAGTCTTTTTTGGTGCCGCGGCTTTTGCGGTAGGAACTGATACCCACTGCGGCAAAAAGTGACAGAAAAAATAGAAAACTGATGAGCACGTCCATTCCCCTAAAGCAGTTTCGGTATTTATTGATTATTTAATAAGAAGCTACGGCCGTTATTCTTATTCTGTGTCTACGGCTGATCAGAGGCCTGCTTCCGGGCCTCTAGAATCAGCGCCTTTATTTTCCTGCTGAATACCCATGAGTGCAGCAAACTCTTCCGAGTCATACAAACCGTTAAAGGCGGAGTCTTCCAGCGCCTCGTCGCGGTAGGCCGGCGAAATATCCAGTGCTTTCTGCAGGTAGCTGATGGACTCTTCCCACTGTTCCAGGTACGCGTAGGCACAAGCCAACTGGTAGTAGGCATTGCCATTTTCACTGTCGATCTGCAGGGCCTGCAGGCACAGATTGATGGCCCATTGGGGCTCATCCAGTTCGAGCACTGCGTCGGCTTTGTAGGTAAGCGCTTCGCCGTCGTCCTTGCGCAGATTCAGAATCTGGTCGTAAACCGCAATCTTGCCGGTAGGCGTCTGTTCGCGTCCGGCGCGCAGCCACAGGGAGTGCACTTCCTGGGTCAGCTCGATCTCATCCCGGTTGCTTTCGATATGCTGGGTCTTTTCAGACAACTGCTCTTCGATACTGCGCAAACGCCCCTCGTATTCCTCCACCAGGCTGGAAATCTCCTGGTTGGCGAGGGTATGTACCTTTTCCTTCACATCGCGAATGGAGGTCCAGCCCATAATCACCAGCAGGGAACTGAAGCCGGCAATGAGATAGAAGAAATAGGTAATGGTATCGGTGGCATAAGTGATGGCTTTGTCTGCCGCACTCAACTGGCGGTCGACAATGTTCTCCGTGAGAGAGACCTTTTGCGCCGCCAGATCCACCCGCAGTTGTTTCAGCTCATCCAGCACGTAGCGCTCGATAAAGGGTGTGTAGAGCGGCTTGTCCAGGTCGGCGGCGGCCTCAGCCACGCGGTCCAGTTCTTCGAGCTTTTTCTGGTTAGCGGCCTGCTCTGCCGCGGTCACCACCGGCACATCTGGCGCAGTGGCATCCTGTGCCCAGGCAGATTCACCGAAGGGCAAAATTACCCAGGCCACAACGAATACTGCCGCCAACAAATGTGGCGGCAGTCGATGCGTGAGAGCCAGAATCAGGCTGCGCATATTGCGTCGCCGTGTTCGTGCACTTCCACGAGGGCGGCGTGCAGGCTTTTCACCGCTTTTTCGTAATCGGTTTCGTCGATCACGAACTGCATGTCCACCTGTCGCATGGACTGGTGCACCGCAAGGATACTGATGGTGGACTTGGCCAGCGCACTCACCGCACGGGACAACATGCCAGAGATTTTCATGTCGCTGCCAATAGCGGAAACCACCGCCACCTTGCGCACCTGAATATCGCAATCCGGAAACAGTTCGCCAATGGCTTTCTTGATCCGCTTAACGGTTTTCAGGTTGTTACCCAGGTAGTGGGTAATGGTGTTGGCGTTGGTATCCTTGGTCACCACGCTGCCCTTGAAGCGCGCGATAATCTCGTTGATTGCCCGGTCGTAACTGGTCATGCTGCCCATCATATCCTGATCGAAACATTCAACAGCATAGATGTTTTTACGCCCCGCGATGATTTCCACCTGCGGCGTGTCGCTTACATAGTCGCCGGTTACCAGAGTACCGCGGTGCTCGGGCTCAAAGGTGTTCATTACACGCAGCGGGATCTCCTGCTGGCGCAGGCCTTTGGCGGCACGGGGGTGAATCGCTTCCATACCCAGGTTGGCGAGCTGGTCCGCCACATCGTAGTTGGTACGACCGATAGGCACCGCTTGCTCTTCGCCGACCAGACGCGGGTCAGCGCTGCTCAGGTGATATTCCTTGTGAATAATGGCTTCCTTGGCACCGGTTTTTACCGCGATGCGACTGAAGGTCATTTCACTGTAACCACGCGCAAACGTCTTCATCAGACCATCGGCGGTATGGGCATAACCGGTGGCGATCGGCAGCTCTTTGTCGAAATCCACATCGGCAAAGGCCCGCTCAATGCGCTCGTCCAGGGTCATGTGTTCGCCGTCGCGCCAACCGGTAAGGTCGATAAAGCGCGCATTGATACCTTCCTGCTTGAGCAGCTGCACGGTATTCCAGGCGCTGTGAACTTCACCGAGGCTGGCCAACATTTCGCTAACCACATCCAGGTGGCCTTCCAGAGCAAAGTGACCGTGCTGACACACCCGCTCCAGGTCCGCCAGACAATTAGCGGCGTCGTCCAGACGTTCGCCGATAAAACCGTTGGCTTTGGCCAGGGTCACATCGTCGTCAAACAGGGTCGCGTTGATCTCTTCCATGCGCGTGCGCAGACCTTCCACAGCGTCGGACCATTCGCGCTCGTCGTCGGCACCGGCAAACAGGGCAAAAACACCCGGGCGGCCGGATTTTTTGTGCTCCAGCAGCATATCGGTAATGCCGCCGTAAGCAGACACCACGAAAACACGTTGATACAGTCCTTCCGTTTTCGCTTTGCCGTTTTTCAGAATGATGTTGTCACGTACTGCGCGGTAGTCACTCATGGACGTGCCGCCAATTTTTTCAACCGTATGTGTTTTCATGGGATCCTTTTTTTGACCGATTTCGGGGTTCTCGAGAGGGACACCAAAATATTTGCGGGTAGTGCCCCAAAACTCCGCTGCTATGTTGCTCACAACCGGCTTATTTTTCGTCCTTTACCTCTTCCGCATCCAGCTCATAGGCGCCTTCAGCGTTGTGCACTTCTTTACCGTGCAGAGGTGGGTTGAATACACAGGCCATTTTCATTTCTGATTTGGCCTTCAGTACGTGCTTGTCGTTCTTATCCAGAATATAAATGGTGCCCGGAGTGATCTCGTGCACCACACCGTCATCCTCCGCCATCACAGAACCTTCACCGGAGATGCAGTACACAGACTCCAGGTGGTTCTGGTAATGCAGGTGCAGGTCGGCGCCTTCATAGATGGTGGTGATATGGAATGAGAAGCCCATGTTGTCGTTCTTCAGCAACAGACGGGTGCTCTCCCAACCTTCTGAAACAATGCGACGGTTGGTTTGTTCAGCTTCTTGCAGTTTTCGTACGATCATTACTAGCTCTATCTACAATCAGTTCTTAAATCAGGTCTTGGAAAAATGCGGCCTATAGCAGGCCGCATTTCATTTCAGTGCGCGGCGCTCTGTATCAGGCTGCGCCGGCCAGGCTGCCACCTTCCTGCTCGGTTTCATCGGCAAAAAAGTCGTGCTCTACCGGCACGTCTTCGCCTTTCAATACCTTGGCAACCGCCGCTTCCACGATATCCAGCGCCTTGGTCAGGTTTTCGTCGCTGATGGTCAGCGGGCACAGGGTTTTCACAACGTGGTCGTCGGCACCACTGGTCTCGATCACCAGGCCCTTGCGGAAGGCTTCGCTGGTAATCTTGTCTGCCAGCTCACCGCTTACGCAGTTCAGACCGCGGAACATACCGCGACCGCGGGTGGTCATGTTGCCATCGCCATACTTGTCGACAATGGTCTGCAGACGCTTCTCGATGTACTCGCCCTTGCGCAGTACTTCTTTGGCGAACTTGTCATCGCTCCAGAAGTGCTTGATCGCTGCGGTGGCGGTAACAAATGCCAGGTTGTTGCCACGGAAAGTGCCGTTGTGCTCGCCCGGCTTCCACTGGTCCAGCTCCGGCTTCATCAGCACCACGGCGAACGGCAGACCGTAGCCACTCAGGGATTTGGACAGGGTAACGATATCCGGGTCGATACCCGCTTCTTCAAAGCTGAAGTAGCTACCAGTACGGCCACAGCCGGCCTGAATGTCATCGACAATCAGCAGCACGTCGTGCTTTTTACACACGTCCTGCAGGTTGCGCAGCCACTCAACGCTCGCCGCATTGATACCGCCCTCGCCCTGTACGGTTTCCACCAGTACCGCGGCCGGGTGGTCGACACCACTGGAGGAATCGCTCAGTACCTTATCCAGGTACGCTGTGGTGTCGAACTCGTCACCCAGGTAGCCGTCATACGGCATGCGCGCAACACTGCTCATGCTCACGCCGGAAGCACCGCGGTGGTGGGAGTTACCGGTAGCGGCCAGTGCACCCAGGCTGCAGCCGTGGAAGCCATTGGTAAAGGAGATGATGTTCTCGCGGCCTTTATATTTACGCGCAATCTTCAGCGCCGCTTCTACCGCATTGGTGCCGGTTGGGCCGGTGAACTGCATGACGTAGCTCATGTCGCGCGGCTTCAGGATGTTCTCGTAGAACGCTTCCAGGAATTCACGCTTGGCCTTGGTGTGCAGATCCAGACCGTGGGTGATGCCGTCTTGCTGAATGTATTCCAGCAGCGCTTCTTTGAAGATCGGGTTGTTGTGGCCGTAGTTCAGGGTGCCGGCGCCGGCGAGGAAATCCAGGTACTGGTTGCCTTCCTCGTCGTACAGGTACTCGCCCTGGGCCTTGTTAAAAACCCGCGGGAAAGCGCGGGCGTAGCTCATTACTTCTGATTCAATTTCGTCAAATACTTTCATTGTGACAACCCTTTTCTAGTGGTTGGTTAAATACAAAAACGGAAACTTGGAACTTGATCACGTGCTCTGGAGCGGTATCGCCGCTCAACGGGCAAACGGACCGATGCGCAGCAGCATTTCGCTGTCGTGCTGGCCTTTGAAGTGGCGCTCGCGGTCGAACATCACCGATTCAGCCAGCTCCGCGTCGAGCTTGCGCGCAAGACTGCGGAACAATGCCCAGGAGGCGTCGTTGTCTGGCGTAATCGTGGTTTCGAGATGGCTTACCGCACTGCAGGCAGGGCGCGCGAGAATCTCGCGCAGCATGCGGCCAGCGAGTCCCATTCCGCGGCCGTTTTCAGCCACAGCCACCTGCCAGACAAACAGGGTCTCGGGGCGGTCGGGAACGATGTAGCCGGAGATGAAACCTACCAGCTCGCCATCGAGCTCTGCGCTCACACTGGTGGCAGAGAAGTGGCTGGCCTGCAGCAGGTTGCAATAGAGGGAGTTGGTATCCAGGGGTGGGCAATTCCCGATCAGCTGATGCACATCCGCACCGTCTTCACTGACCGGGCGGCGCAGCAGAACCTGGGCACTCTTCGAGTCGGCCTCGCCGGCCTTAGGAGCTTCCACTTGCTGCGCCAGCTTTACCTTGTCGTCAATCGAGTCGTCTTCTTTCAATTCGCTTGTCGCGCTCAAACCTATACCTTTCGATTTCAATCTTTAGTCATCAAATTGTTAGAACAGTATCAAACTTCTGTAACACTCCGCACATGAAGCGCGGAACCCGGTCGTTTCGACTGAATTCCGCTTGAAATTTGACCTTTCTCGCAAAAAGTTATTTACTGCTCTAAATATTTAAATCCATAGTACTCTAAAGATTATCGAGGGTGCAAGGCCAAGCCTCATGCAATTTGATCAGAACGCGACCAATTACGGCGCCAGTGAAGAGCCCCAGAATCGGGCGGAACCCTCGCAGTTACGGGGCGCGCGCACCATCGACGGGCGCCGGAACGCACCCGCGGAGCCCCCGAAAAAGGTGGCACCAAACACCACCCAGAAACCGACTAATGGTTCAAAAAGCACCCAGAAGGCAGAACAACCCGACGTAGGAATTGACAAAAACCACTCAGAACCCAAAATCGGCCGTGGGCAAATAAGCCGCCGCGCCCGCCACCCTGATTTTGAGAGCCTGCTGCTGATGGACAAGATTGAAGAAGTATTGATTACCCTGCGCCGCCTGATCCGCGCCACTGACCTGCACTCCAAGCAGCTGGTCAAGACCGCGGGCCTGACCGCGCCCCAGCTTTTGCTGCTGCAAGCCATCCGCGAACAGGGCCAGGTCACCATCGGCGCTCTGGCGAAAGAAATCAGCCTCAGCCAGGCCACCGTCACCACCATTCTAGACCGCCTGGAAAAGCGCGGGCTGGTGTATCGTGAGCGCTCACTGGAAGACAAACGCAAGGTGCACGCCCACCTCACCGACAAGGGCGCCGACATCATCCGCGACGCCCCCACCCCACTGCAGGAGCACTTCGTCAAGCAGTTCCGCGATCTGCGCGAGTGGGAGCAGTCTATGATCATCTCCTCGCTACAGCGCGTCGCCCTGATGATGGACGCCGAGCATATCGACGCCTCCCCGGTACTGGATGTGGGCGACCTGGACCGCAAAGACAGCCGCAACCTTCCCTCTCAATACGACAAAAAAGACCAGGAAAGCCACGGCGGAAACTGATTCTCAGGGCCAGCGCCTCCGGGTTGACTGAGGCGCCAGCGCAAGGAATGTTCTATTTGGTAACAATTCGCATCCAATCATTGCATTCAGGCCGCAGTCCGGTATAAATGGTGCGACAACACTAAAGTGGACGCTCGCCCTTTGGGTTAGCGGTCACTGACTCAAGACAGTGGCGAAAAGCTCTGCTGCGGCACCAAAACGAGAAGTGGATCACATCGTCATACCCGGCGAATGGTGTACCACTCAAAGCCGCATCTGCGCCCCGGCGAAAAGAATTGGTCGTGCTGCCCGCCCTTACTTCTGGTAGGGCAATCGACGCATCCGCTACGCACATGGCCGTGCATGGCGAGAACCACTCCGGTCGCCCTGTCTTGATAATTTCTGCACGCCAGCCCAACACGGGCAATCACCGGCAACCTGAGTAACAAGGTCCGGCACCAGGCTGCAGCTTTATTGGGAAGGGACTATTCATGGCCAGCTTGCAGCATCCGGATCGGGATCAACCGGTCTACCTGATGGCGCACCACACCATCGGCCGCCGCCAGGGGGTTGCCGATACACGTATTACACTGCCGGAAATTTCCGGCATTCACGCCGCCATTCAGTGGACTGGAAGCCACTGGATCATTCGCGACCTAAGCCGCAACGGCACCTGGGTGAATGGGCAGCAACTAATCCCCGCTAAAAACCAGCAATTGCAGCTGGGCGACAAGCTCGCCTTTGGCCGCGACGCCAATCCCGTGTGGAAGGTGGAAAACCTCGACGCGCCGGAAAACCTGCTGATTGATATTCACAGCGGCGAGAGCCAGATTCTTGAGTCCTATCATTTGCTGCCGGATGAGCACGACCCCATCGCCAGCCTGCACTTCAACCCGGTAAACGGTGTGTGGATCTACGAGCTGCTGGAAAGCCCCGAACACGCCGAGAGCGCCAAGGTGGTCAACCACGGCAGCCGTATCGATTGCGGCCACACCAGCTGGCAACTGTTCCTCGCTGCCAGCCAGAGCACCACGACAGAGCTTTCACTCAGAAGCCTGTGTGTTTCTGATTTCCGCCTGCGTTTTACGGTAAGCCACCACGAAGAGCATATTCAGCTGCAGCTGACCAAAGACGATATGCGCCTCGACCTGGCCGCACGCACCCACAATTATTTACTGCTGTATCTGGCGCGCGCCCGCATCCGCGATATTCAACGCAAAGTCGATGCCCCCGACCAGGGCTGGGTGGCCATTGATCTCGCCACCCGCGAATTGGGCATCAACGTAAACCACCTGAATACGCAAATTTTCCGCGCCCGCAAGCAGATCGCCGACAGCCTGCCAGACGCCATCGACACTTCGCGACTGGTGGAGCGCCGGGCTTACGAAATGCGCCTGGGCGCCTACATGCTGGATATATTCAAGGGCTCGCAGAAAGAAAAGCTGGAAGCCAGCACCGGCGAGTTTCAGGTATCGCCGGAACCGGCCTGACCCCTGATCAGCAAAAAACAGGCAACAGACAAGTAGGCATCAGCGAACACACATTCGCACGGAACCCGCGATGTAACGCCAGGCCCGCCCGCAGCGGGCATCACAATCCACGGACGGCGGTTTACCCGTAGATTTATTACCGCAGTCAATACCATGCAATCAGAGCAGCTACCTTTTTACATCGGCCGCTACCACGCCACAGCCCGGCTCGGCTCCGGCGGCATGGGCGTGGTGTATCTGGCCCTCGACGAGCGCCTCAATCGCCAGGTGGCGATCAAAAAACTGCTGCGCAATCCCAACAGCAGTAACGCCAGCGAGCGCATCCGCCGCGAAGCACTGCTACTTGCACAACTCAATCACAGCAATATCGTACAGCTCTACGACGTGGTGGAGGATGACAGCGGTATTGCACTGGTCATGGAATATGTGGACGGCAGTAGCCTCGACCGCTGGCAGCGGGAGCGCACCCTGGACCTGCCGCAAAAGCTGCAACTGCTCAAACAGATCTGCGCCGGCCTGGCCCGCGCCCACAGTGCCGGCATCATCCACCGGGACCTGAAAGCAGAAAACATCCTGGTGGACAGCGATGGCACCATCAAGATCACCGACTTCGGCATCGCCAAAAACTGGCACGAAGACAGCGATCTCACCCGCGAACAGCATGTGGCGGGCAGCTGGGGCGCCATGTCACCGGAACAGGCTCAGGGCAAACCGCTCGACAATCGCAGCGACCTGTTCGCCCTGGGCGTGGTCGCCTACCGCCTGCTGTGCGGGCAGAATCCGTTCGGGGACAACAACAGCCCCTATGTGATCGTCGATCGCATCGTCAAAAGCCCCCACCCGCCGGCCTCCAAACTGGCCCCCGAGTTACCACCCGCGGTGAGCCACCTGCTGGATCGGCTGCTGGCCAAGCAGCCCGATCAGCGCCCGCTCAATGCCGCCGAAGTGGCCGGGGAGCTGGAGTCCCTACTGCAACAGATTCGCGGCAGTGGCACCAGTTTTACCCGCACCCATAGCGTCACCGCCACGGTGACCTCCGAAGGCTATTTTCACCAGCCCTACAGACCCCGCCGCAAGTATCTCCGCACAGCAATCGGCGCGCTCGCCGCTTGCGCGGTCGGCACCGCCCTGGTGCTCGGTATCTCACTGTATTCACCACCCGCAGAATCTCAGAAAGGGCGCTATATCGCGGTACTGGAGCCCAGCGTCCGCGGGCAGGAAAGCACACTGTCCCGCGACCAGCGCCTGCTGATCAGCAACGTACAGACCGCACTCAAGCAAGGGCTGTCTGGGCGGCGTGAGCTGCATCTGATTTCCTATTCTGAATCCCGCAAACTGGCAGGGCAGACATTGGCCAGCCAGGCAAAATCCCTCAACGCCGACCTGTTGCTGATACCCGATGTGGAATGCCAGAAGCACAGCTGCGAACTGTCTCTGGAATTACTGGAGAGCGAAACCCTCGCCGTTATCGGCAGCCAGAGCACCCGGCTCGTCATCGACGAGGGACTGGAGAGCCGCGCACGCACCCTGCACCAGGTCGATAGCCTGCTCGCCGAATACCCCGCGCAGGCCACCACAGGGGCCGCCCAGATCAGCGCCGAAGACTATCTCACCTATCTGGAAATTTACGAGCGCCGCTCAGACCGTCTGCATCTGGGGCAACTCCTCGACCAGCTCAATGACCTGCAGCAACGGGCCCCCGGGTTCGCCCCACTGTATGAACTGTACGGGGAAATGGTCATTGACCACGACTTCAATACCCGCGCCGCCGAGGCCGACGACCGCCTGGCAGAACTGCTGGAAAAAGCCCCCGCACGACTGCATGGAACCCCGGAACTGCTGATTAGCGAGCTGTACCTGGCGATGATGCTCGGTGATCCCGGCCGCGCAGAAGCCCTACTGGAAAAACTGAAGCTGACCCTGCCAGACAAAGCCAGGTACCACCAGCTGAGCGCCGCCTATTACCAGACGCGTGGCGACTACGACCGTGCGCTGGACAGCATCAACCGCGCCCTCGCCCTGCGTACCAGTTACGCCTACCTCGACCAGAAGGCCTTGAACCTCACCCTCGGCGGCAACATGGACGCCGCGAACGAAGTACTCAAGGAAGCCATCGCCCTCAACAGTGAAGCCATCCAGGCCATCTCTCTGCTCGCTGCCAATATGCTCGATACCGGCAACGCCAAGGAGACCATCCGCCTGCTCACCAAAGCCGGCCTCGACCGCATCGGCCCCATGGACACCTACAACCTGTGCCTGGCCTACTACATCGAGAATCAGTTTGAGCAGTCGCAAACCTGTTTTAAACGGGTATCCGACCTCGCCCCCAAAGACGCCGACCCGCTGCTATACCGCGCCGAGATCGCCCGCGAACAGCAGCAGCCCGAACGCGCCGAAGACTTTGCCGAACAGGCACTGGCACTGACCCGCCAGCGCACCGACTGGGAAGGGCTGCTGATGCAGGCCCGCGCCTACGCGGAACTGGGTGAAGGGGAGAAAGCGGTGGAAAACCTGCTCAAGATCCGCCGCGCCGCCCCCGACGATCTCTATACCAATTACGCCCGCGCCCAGGTGTATATCACCACCGGCGACCTGCTCTCCGCCAAGGCGCATATTCGCAAAACATTGGAACAGGGGATCTCACCCATCTGGTATTGCACCGCGCGGTTTGTCAAAATCTGCAATCTGCCCGCCTTCAACGACCTGCGGCAACAATACCCGGGGCTCTGTGGCGGTGCGGCACACAACAATGCGGGCGATTCCCAGATTGCCCGCGGTGACGAGACCAGCACCAAGCTCTGAGCGGCGGCCCCGCCAGCGTGCAGTAGGCTCGCCAAACACCCGGGCAGGGGTAGCGCTTGGGTACACTTTTTAGGCTCTTAGGCTCTTAGGCTCTAACAAAAAGAACACACGCAGATGGACATTGCAGACCCCGAGGTTGAACAGCAGCCCCGCACCGCCACTCCTGTTTTTATTGGCAGCGACCGCTACCGCGTCCACAGCACACTGGGTGCCGGCGGCATGGGCATTGTGTACCTGGCCGAAGACCTGAAACTGCACCGCCAGGTGGCGATCAAAAAGCTCAAGGACGACGCCGCCAGCCAGAACGCCCGCGACCGCATCCAGCAGGAAGCCCGCCTGCTCGCCAAGCTAAACCACCCCAATATCGTCGCCCTGCACGATGTGCTGGAAGTAGGCGGCAGCGTGGCGCTGGTGATGGAATATATCGAGGGCGCGACCCTGCGCGCCTGGATGCGCGAGCGCACACCCAACCTGCAACAGAAACTCAGCCTGCTGATGCAGATCTGCCAGGGCCTGCAGCAGGCCCACGACCTCGGCATCATTCACCGGGACCTGAAGCCCGACAATATCCTCATTGCCGAAAACGCCAAGGGCCAGCCCACCGCGAAAATCACCGATTTCGGCATCGCCAAATCCCAGGCGCTAGACGAAGAAACCCTGACCGCCGAAAACCAGTTGGCCGGCACCATCACCGCCATGTCGCCGGAACAGGTACTGGGTAAAACCCTGGATGCCCGCAGCGACCTGTTCAGCCTCGGCACCATTGCGTTTGAATTGCTGTGCGGCAGCCGCCCGTTTGCAAAGCACGAGGCCGGCGCACTCGCCATGGCCCACCGCATCACCAGCGAACCCCACATCCCGCCAAAAACAGCCTGGCCCGGTATCCCCGAGCCGCTGGCGGTACTGCTGGACAAACTCCTCGCCAAAGACCCGGCCCAGCGCCCCGAGAGCGCACAGATCGTGTACCAGGGTTTTGAGCTGCTGTACAAACAGGGGCTGGAATCCGATACCGACGATTACACCGCAACACTGACCGACCTGTTTACCCACCACAAAGTGAAAAACCGCCGCCGCTGGCAGCGGGCGCTGGCCGGTGTTGCCGCCGCCTTTGTGCTGGGTGTGGGAAGCTACTGGGGCTGGAAGGAAATTACCCGGCTGGAGCCGCAGTATATTGCGGTGATGCCGGTGGAGATTAATGGGGAGATTCGTGGCGAGGAGAATGCCAAGGCGCTGACGCGGACTATGGTGCGACAGGCGCTGATGAACTCGGTTTCGCAATTGAAGGCGAGTGCGTTGGTGAGTTTTGAGCCGAAGGAGGGGATGGGTTTTGAGGAGCAGTTGCAAAAATTAAAAGACAGAGGTGTAACCGATGCACTGTTTGCACGACTGGAGTGTGCGAAAGTTCGGTGTGAAATTGAGCTTCAGCGACTAAGTCCAACGAATAGTCAAATTGTAATGCAAGAGGGCTTTTCTTTTCTCACCCATAAAAACCAAGAAGCTCAAGATCGAACGTTCAAAACCACTGCCAGATTATTCGCCAATTCTTATCAGAATACTAAACTTGAATTGGATGTCATGTCTGATATCGACTATGACTTGTACCTCGATATCCTAAGCCGGTTGGAATCTAAAGAATTCGATGAAAGTGACCTTCGAACACTTACATCGATGAGTGACAGGTACCCTCACAATATTTATATCTATCAAGGGATAGCCGATGTAGCGGCTAGACTTTTCGTCCTCGATGATAACAACGACCACTTAGAAGTAGCTTTGCGCGCGATTGAAAAAGCTGAAAATTTCAATATCAGCGAACACCTAACAACCCGCCTCAAACTATTTATTTACGGGCTAGGAGACCGCCCTCAACAACACCAGAAGATTGTTGAGCAACTAGAACAATCGGACTTCCCTATTGCGGAAATATTAGCTGAGCGTT
Organism: uncultured Microbulbifer sp.; assembly: GCF_947504145.1. Classification (GTDB taxonomy): domain Bacteria; phylum Pseudomonadota; class Gammaproteobacteria; order Pseudomonadales; family Cellvibrionaceae; genus Microbulbifer. Next base: position 836,682 of record NZ_CANNGQ010000002.1, on the reverse strand, counting down.
CTCGCCAATCTTATAGGAGTGGAGACTATAAAGCCGGGTTAAATTACGCGAAAGAAGCCGCCACATTAAATCCGTCTGCCGATAACCTTTATTTGGTCGCGATAAACCAGACAGCAAGTGGAAACTACGACGATGCTCGCTTAACACTAAAAACAGTCACCAATAAATATCACGAACACTGGTCATCTTATTCGCTGCTTGGTGTTATTGAGCTGGAAAGCGGGAATTTTCCCTCTGCCGAAGCCGCCATTATTACAATACCTGAAAACCTGCGAAGCTGGCGCACCAAATCGAACTTGGGGGTTATTTATTTTTTACAGAAAAAATATTTAAAGGCTCTAGAGATACAAAAAAGTGTACTAGAGGCAACGCCGAACAGCGTAGAAACAATCGAAGAAATTGCAGCCACCTATATAGTATTAGGTGAGGAAAGTTTAGCCCAAAAAGAGTATGAAAAAATCTTATCTCTTACTCACCAACAGAACACCTTGGAGTCGAAAATTTACCGTGCCCTTGCAAACGCGAACGTGGGAGACACTTCAGAATCTATCGCTCTAATAAACGAGCTAATAAGTTCTGCACCAAATGATACTGATGTAAGATATAGCGCCGGTCAAATTTATGCATTAGCCGGCGAGTGGAGTTCAGCCAACTATTATATTGAACAACTATTAGATCAAGGCATGAGCGCAGAGTGGTTTAGCATGCCGGTGTTCCAGCAGCTCTGCGCCCAACCTCAGGCTTCAGAAAGACTAAAAATCTCTATCTGCGAGTGATTATAGCGGATCAATCTTCGCATTGGGATCACCCGAAACAAAGTGCATTCCACCGTCTACAGATTCACACAGCCAGTAGAAGGAAAAGTTATCCGGCTTATCGTCTTGATCTTTAACGGTGATATTCAGCTGTGTATAGCGTCCATCCACCCGCTTTGCGTTTGCTTTAAACTGGTGTTTAAAGTCCGGGCTTAGCGCCAACAACCCATCCAGTTTACGGCCAGTACTCAGCGCAAACTCCAGATCCCGTTCCGGCACGGCGGACAGATCCAGGGTCAGCTTGATTTTCACCTTGCCCCCACGGCCACCAAAGTGGAAGTCCATATTGCCGAACAGCTCATTCGGGTTGCAGGCTTCATAAAAAGGCCAGTACTGGGCAACGCCATCTTCCGGCTCTACCGGGCGCAGCATCATATCGATCTCGACACCTTCTGCGGGCACCTGTATGTCCAGCACTGGCAAGGTATCGCAATAATTATCCACTTCTGCTTTGTTCATGTTGTCATCCCTATAGTTATATGCGGTGAGCATTTACTCACCTTCCCTGCAAACCGCCCAGGGCACTCAATGGTCTTGAAAAGTTTTTGAAATCAAACACAGACTCAGAACGAGAACTGCGTCACACAGCTTACTGCAACCGCTCAACAAAATTCCATAGAATTTTGATGAAAAAAAACCGGCAGTAAGCAAGCTTACTGCCGGTGATAAACAGATGGTCCCAGCCATCTACGGTTACAACAACACTATCAAGAGCGAAATGAGGCATCCGTGCCTCTGTCAGACCCTTCCACAATCCCGGCTTCCTAGGCTCTGTGGTTACCGGGCCGGCCTGACGGTTCGGCTTGCGCCGAAGTCTTCCTGAATTGCTACCCACCTCCTAGGCTCTGCGGCGATGGATAACTACCAATCCATTGGTAAATATGGTCGAAGGGCGCTGTACCGGTTCCGGTGCGGAAAGCAGATCCGTCGCCTTCCTTGTTCCACCTTCCGTGATGGTCACCGGTTCCGGGGTGTCTGCAATCCACCTTGCCGCAACTCCTGTGACGGCTGGGCATCGCGTCCCCTTCAACCTTGTAGTGCAATTTACGGATTTCGCCATTACAGGTCGATCACACGCCATTACACGCAATTACACGCCACACCCTGTGAACGGGGGCGCAAGGCTTCACTACACTTAGCCATCGGGCTTTCTATTATTGTCCGGATGCCTGTGCGGCCGGTTTATTGCCCCGCGGTGATTCCGGGGTTGCCCCCGACTGTCGCTCCTGTTGCTGCCTCTAGTTGTTGCCGCAATGGGTATCCCGTAACATCAGGCGTCTTTTCGCCCACAATTTAATCAGTGCCAACTACACGATGTTGAAACCTTTTACGGGCCTGATCGCCCTGCTGTTGTTGTCCTGCTGCGCCAGCGTTGCCCTGTCCCAGAGTTATGAGCAGCTGTACAGCGATTACCGCGGCAGCCTGTACCAGATCCGCCTGATCGAGCAGTCCTCCAATTCCAAAGCGGGGTTGGGCTCCGGCTTCCAGATTTCCACCGACGGATTGATCGCCACCAATTACCACGTGGTCTCCGAGGCGGTGCACGATCCAGACAAGTACACGCTCAAATATCTTTCCGTAGACGGCAAGGAGGGCGAGCTGGAGCTACTGGACGTGGATGTGATCAACGATCTCGCCATCCTGCGCCAGAAGGGGGAGCCGGGCCGCGACTTTCTGCGCCTGGCGTCAAAATCTCCCAGCAAGGGGGAGACGATTGTCTCCATGGGCAACCCCATGGATCTCGGAATGACCATTGTGCCTGGCACCTATAACGGTATTGCCAGCGGCAGCTTTTACGACCGCATCCACTTCTCGGGCTCCATCAATCCCGGCATGAGCGGCGGCCCGGTGATCAACCGCAGCGGCAAGGTAGTGGGCATCAACGTGGCCACCGCCGGCAATCAGATCAGCTTTCTGGTACCGGTGAACAAGCTGGTGGCGCTGCTGCTGGATTACAAAAAAGAATCCTCCGCCGACAACGGCGCGCTGGAACTACAGCCGGTGATCAACCGTCAGTTACACAAGAATCAACAGCGCATCATCGACCAGATACTCGCCGCGGACTGGCAATTGCGCCCGCTGGGCGATGCACTGGTGGTGGGTGAAATCGTGCCCTCGGTCCAGTGCTGGGGCAACTCCACCGATGAAGATGACGATGAGCCCATCACCCAGGTGGCGAAAGGCTGCACCGGGCAGGATATCGTCTATTTGTCGGAAGATTTTGATACTGGCCGGGTGGAATATGAGTTCTTCTGGCTGGAGGCAGATGACGGCCTTCGCTCCTCGCGCTTTTACAGCGCCTACGAAGAAAACATGAGCGGTTTCTTTCCCGGTAACAGCGCCGGAGAAGACGATGTGACCGATTTCAACTGCAAGCAGCAATTCACCAGCCATCCGCGCAACGGCAACGGCGCTACAAAGGCGGAGGATAGCGGTGAAGAATCTACGGAGGCTGAAGGTGGTGAAGAACAGAAACCCCCCAGGGCCAACGGCTCCCGCGATCCGGTAATCGCGCGCACATCCTACTGCGTGCGCCGCTACAAGGATTACCCGGACCTGTTTGATGTGTTTTACGTCAGCCTCACCGTGGACCAGAATAACCGCGCCCTGGTAAGCCACTTCACCCTGTCCGGATTCACTCAGGAATCCGCCATCGCGTTTACCCAGAAGTTTGCGAGCGAGATCGAATGGCACTGATTATCGAAGAAATCAATCGTGCCCACCGGGTGGGTAACCGCTACCGCATGGACGGAGAGCGCGCCACTATTGGCCGCTGCTACGACAACGCGGTGATGGTGGAAGACCCCCACGCCTGTGCGGTGCACGCGGAAGTAGTGCGCGACGAAGACGGCTGCTACGTATTACGGGATCTGGACAGCCTGAACGGCATGCGCCTGCTGCGTAATTTCCGCGACAAGTCAGTCAAACCCACGAATATCCGCGAACATCTGATTGAAAGTGGTGATGAGGTGCAGATCGGCAAGAGCTGCCTGCGCTTTATCGACACGGATATGAGTGTACCGCCGGCAATCCCCATGCACTCGGCAGAAACGCTGTTTGACCGCCTGGCAACGCCGTTTGTGGCCATCGCCCTGTGCGTTGTGGTGGGCGCGCTCAGCCTGTGGATGGCGTACCTGGGCAACACCGGTGAGTTCGAGTGGACCGGCGCCATCGAGGTGCTGACAGACGCGGTGATCGGCCTGCTGATTTACGCGGCAGCCTGGGCGTTTATCGGCAAGGTGGTGAAACACGAGGCGCATTTCCTCGCGCACCTCTCCATTGCGGCATCGGCGGCGCTTATCTACGCCGGCTGGCAATGGTTTGGTACCCTGCTCAATTTCAATTTCTCCCTGCACCAGATCATGCCATTGCTGAATATTCTCGCGCTGGCAATCCTGTTACCGGTGATGCTGTGGTGCGCTACGTTTCTCGCGCTCAATGTCGCACCGCACTGGCGGCTTGTCGCGTCCATCCTGCTGCCCTGGAGCTTCCTCGGGTTTGCCGCGGCGGTGGAGATCGGCAAGATGCACGAGTTCAGCGGTGCGCCGGAGGTTTCCAAGGAACTGAAATCCAAGGACTTCCTGTGGCGCAAGCCAGAGCCGCTGAACGATTTCCTCGCCAGCACTCCGGCGCTGTTTGATATTTCCATCGAGGAAAGCAAAGAAAAGCGCGCGAAGGCCACCAGCAAGAAAGTTTCTGACGGTGATCTGGAGATTCAGGGCGAATAGCCGTCGAAGTCTGCGCCCGCAACGCTTAAAATCTCCGCCCGCTGGGCCCCATACGAATACCGAGCGCCCACACCCAGTGCCCAGCGAAGGAGTGACAGCATGAGCGATCCAATGAGTGATCAGCCCCGAAACAATCCGTTCTGGAGCCCCGCAGTCGCGCAGCTCCACCCCTACGTACCGGGCGAGCAGCCCAAGACGACAGCGCGGCTGATCAAGCTCAACACCAACGAGAGCCCCTACCCGCCTTCACCCAAGGCTCAGGCGGTTCTGACACAAGACGGCCTGGCCCGCCACCTGCGCCTGTATCCGGATCCGGAATCCACCGAACTGTGCGCGACCATCGCCGCGCAGTTCGACCTGAAGCCCGAACAGGTGTTTGTGGGCAACGGTTCCGACGAGGTGCTGGCACACGCGTTTTACAGTTTCTTCAAGCGCCCCGAGCCGCTGCTGTTCCCGGATATCACCTACAGCTTTTACCCGGTGTATTGTCAGTTTTACGAGATCGAGGCTCGCACCCTGCCCCTGCGGAACGACTTCTCCATTGAGGTGGAAGACTTCGCGATTGAAGGTGCCGGCGGCGTGATTCTGCCCAACCCCAATGCGCCCACCGGTCGCTATCTGCCACTGGCCGATATCGAAAAGCTGCTGCGGCTGCACCCGTCGCGGGTGGTGGTGATAGACGAGGCGTATATCGATTTTGGTGGCGAGAGTGCGGTGGCGCTGATCAACCGCTACCCGAATCTGCTGGTGACCCACACCCTGTCCAAATCCCATGCGCTGGCAGGTCTCCGCCTGGGGTATGCGATGGGCCAGGCGCACCTCATCGAGGCGCTGAACCGGGCGAAGAACTCCTTCAATTCCTACCCTATCGACGGCATCGCACAGAAGGTGGCGACGGCGGCGATTGCGGACCGGGAATGGCTGGCAGACAACTGCGCCAAAGTGATCGCCACCCGCGAGTGGACCTGCGCCGAGCTGGCCGAACTCGGCTTTGATATCGTCCCCTCCACCGCCAACTTTATTTTTGCCAAGCCACCAAAGGTTTCCGCCGAGGCGCTGTTCCTGGCGCTGCGCGAGCGCAACATCATCGTGCGCTACTTCAACAAACCGCGGATTAGTGAGTACTTGCGCATCAGTATTGGCACCGATGAAGAAATGGGTGCGCTGGTGGCGGCCTGTCGGGAAATTTTGTAGACCGCTCCTCGGGGAATTCGAGAGGTGATTCGGCGAGGTTCCTCAGGGAACCTCTATAATTTCCCGACCACTAAACCCCTAATCGACGCAATCGCAGTAATCATGTCGCCTTTCTCAAAATCATTTCTTCGTATCGCCGTGACCGCGCTCGCGGTCGGTCTCTCCATCGGGCTATCGTCCCAGGCTGCCGCCGGAAACCCCTGGGAAGCGGTCAAAAAGCCCTCCAACCAGCTGCCGGAAAGTATCGGCGGCTACAGCAACGGCTGCCTGAGCGGCGCAGAACAGATGCCGCTGCGCGGTGAAGGCTTCCAGCTGGTGCGCACCGGGCGCGACCGGCATTACGGCAATCCGTATCTGGTGGAGTTTCTGAAAGACTTTTCCAACGCCGTAGAAGAGAACGACCTCGGACGATTGCAGATCGGCGATATGTCCATGGCCCGGGGCGGCCCCTTTACCAGCGGCCACCGCAGCCACCAGCAGGGGCTGGATGCAGACATCTGGTTTTCCCAGGACAAGCGCGCCGGTGAGCGCCCACTGACGTCCTGGGAGCGCGACAATATCTCCGCGATCCCCATGGCGGATGAGCGCAAGCATATTCTGCTGGAGAAAAACTGGGATCCGCGTATTCCCAACATCCTGCGTATTGCCTCGGAAGACCCCCGTGTCGCGCGCATCTTTGTACACCCCACCGTCAAGCGCAAAATGTGCGATATTTCAGGGGACGATAACGAGTGGCTGCGCAAGGTGCGGCCCTGGTGGGGGCACAACTACCATTTTCATGTGCGCCTGAATTGCCCACCGGGCGACAAGCACTGCAAGCCGCAAGCCAAGGTGCGCGGCAATCCCTGCGGCGGCGGTCTGGACTGGTGGTTTAGTGATGAGTTTTACGCCATCCTGAACGGCACGGCGCCGGTCAAACCCAAGCCGGACAAGCCACCCAAAAAACCGGAAATGCCCGCCCAGTGCGCCCAGGTATTGGCCGCACCGGCAGAGCCCAACAGCGGGCGAGCGACAACAAATTGATGAGAGCCCGATGAGTAACCAGGCCCAAAAACCGAAGACGATCCACGTTTTACTGATTTGCGGCGGTGGCGGCAGTGAGCACGATGTGTCCCTGCGCACGGCAGATTTTATCCAGCGGGAGCTGGCAAAATCCCCGGAGTTTGAACTGACCCGGGTGACCATGGATGAGCATGGCCGCTTTGTGGATACAACCGGGCAGGTGCGCGAACTGCGCTCAGACAAACTGCTGTACAGCGCCTCCGGCGGCAACTCCGGCAGTGCGCAGCCGGTGGATTATGTCATCCCCTCCATTCACGGCTACCCCGGCGAAACCGGGGATCTGCAATCCCAACTGGAAATCCTCGGCCTGCCCTATTTCGGCTGCGGGCCGGAGGCGAGCAAGACCTGCTTTAACAAGATCACCACCAAACTTTGGCTGACGGCGCTGGGTATCGACAACACGCCCTACCAGTTCCTGTGTGCAGATAACGCAGAGGAGGCGGCAAAGGCGCAGGATGCACTGGCGCAGTGGGGCTCGGTGTTTGTGAAGGCCTCAAACCAGGGCTCTTCCGTGGGCTGTTACAAGGTGAGTGATGCGGATGCGCTGGATGCAGCCTTGCGAGAGGCCTTCAAGTTTTCCCCCTATGTGCTGGTAGAAAAGTGCCTGAAGGTGCGGGAGCTGGAGGTGGCGGCGTACACTTACGAAGGCAAGCTGGTGGTAACGCCCCCCGGTGAGGTGTGTGCGCCGGAGGACACCTTTTACAGCTACGAGGAAAAATACGCAGAGGCGAGCCGCGCGCAGACCCATGTAGTGGCGGAAGGTTTGTCGGATGCGCAGTTGGGCTGGATTCACGAAGCGTCAAAGCGGGCGTTTGTGGGTTTACAGTTAAAGGATCTTTCGCGGATTGATTTCTTTCTGACGGATGATGGGGAGATTTATCTGAATGAGGTGAATACCTTTCCGGGTATGACGCCTATCTCCATGTTCCCCAAGATGCTGCAGAATCAGGGGCATGATTTTTCTTCTTACCTCGGTGCTTTAATCCACGCAGCGGTCTCTTGAGCGCCGTGGCGGCGCCGCGACCAGGTAAAGCCTTCACCCCAAGTTTCTAATGCTGCCTCGGCGATTACTAAATTGCTTGAGGCATTACTTCTGACAACCACCCGTCCTGCCTTTTCCGCGAAAACTGCCCTCGCAAAAACTCCATCTGATCCCCACGAATCCGCGCGCTGTTGGTCAGCGCCAGATATTCCGCAGCATTTGGCACAAACGGCAGCGCCAGTAATTCCATATCGATATGTTCCAGCAACCGGTTGCCCTTGTGCTGGTTGCAGCGCCGGCAGGCGGTGACGACGTTTTGCCAGATGTCGCGGCCGCCTTTGGACACGGGGTGGATGTGGTCGCGAGTGAGTTCGCGGATGGTGAATCCGTTGCCGCAGTAGAGGCAGGTGTGCTGGTCGCGGGCGAACAGGGCGCGGTTGTTGAGCGGTGGGCGGGTGCGGGGGCGGGCCATGCGGTCACCGCCGCAGGCGATGATGGCGGCGAGATCGAGGGTGGAGCGTTCGCCCAGGCGATTGATGCCGCCGTGTACGGTCTGTACGACACCGCCCAGTGTCCAGGTGACCAGTTCCCGCACATACAGGCAGGCGGCCTCTTCCCAGCTCAGCCATTCCAGTGGCTGCCCGGCGAGATTCAACCTCAGGATTTGTGCTTGCACGAGTCCACCTCCGAATGTTGCGAACGGCAAAATGCACAAAGCCCCGCGGACGATCCTGCGAGGCTTTGTAAGTAATACGACAGAACAATATTGGGGATGCGTTGGGAGAAGTCGGGGAAGAATTTGGGAAAGCGAGTGGAGCTGGAGGAATACAGCGAAATCTGGAGCCGATGAAGGCTTGCCCACCAATGGAGAAAAGGTGGTTGCGTAAGAAGCCTTAACAGCACTAAGTTACTGAATGCGTCATCCTCCGCGGTCACGATGTTGGACCGTCCTGTCCTGATTAAAGCGGAGGTTTGTTACGATTTCCAGACACTTTGCCCGTTATGGTGAAAAATCACAAAAAACGGCAAGCTTGGAAAGCACGGATAAGTGGCATGAGGTGATGGGCGCGAGAGCAATGACGTGTTTTGGCAACACTTGTATAGACATCCGGAGCCGCGTAAAAAATCACAATGACTTTTTCGCTACCCCAAAACGTAAAACACCGCTTAGGCAATCCGGCCCAAGCGGTGCGTCTCACAGGATGGTGCCCGAATCCTTTCGAGCTTGGCAGCGCGGTCTCCATTCCTTGGGAACCTGTCCTTGCCGCCGTTGCAATCCGTTCTCCGTCCTTGCAAATACATTATGGTCGAAAGAGAAAGTTAAGGTAGTGGGAAAGTGCTGAACTTGTTGTAAGAGATGTCTTACAAGCATGTGACGGGCGTCACATTTAACCTGAACAGGTCTTTTGGATGCGGCTGGCGCGTATCGCAACTGGTACGTCTGTGCGACATTCAGCGGCTTACTATAGTTACTTCTGTTACGAGATCAAGACAATCGTGAGAACTCCGTCGAAAAAGGCGCTAACTTTTTACCGTGTGGTGGCTTTTACTGCCATTGGCGTCATTCTTCTGATTACAGCTGTTTTGGCGGGGCTTGTACCCGGCATCAATGTGCCGTGGGGACAATTGCTGGGCGCAAGTACAGACGAAGAAACCGTTGAACGCCATTTGCAGCTCGCGCCCGGCTACCGTCTGCACCTGTTTAGTGACGATGTGCCCAACGCACGCTTTATGGCGGTGACCCGTCGCGGCGATCTGCTGGTGTCGCAGCCAAAGCTCGGCCAGGTGAGCCTGCTGCTCACCGACCGCAATGGTGATGGTGAAACTGACGGACAGCGTGTACTGATTGACGGCCTGCAGCGCCCCCACGGCCTGGTGCTGTTTGAAGACTGGCTGTATATCGCGGAAAGCAACGGCGTGGGACGCGTGCCCTTTGATCATTCCGACGGCCGCATCGCGGGCAGCTACCAGAAAGTCGTCACCGGCCTCGCCGATACCGGCAACCACTGGACCAAGACTCTGGGTATGGGCCCAGATGGCTGGATGTATCTTTCCAGCGGCTCTACCTGCAATGTATGTATCGAAGAAGACGCACAGCGCGCAACGATCATGCGTTTCCGCCCGGATGGCAGCCATTTTCAGATTTACGCCACCGGCCTGCGCAACAGTGTGGGGTTTGACTGGTCGCCAAAAGATGGGGCGCTCTATGCAACCGACAACGGCCGCGACTGGCTTGGCAATGACTTTCCACCCTGTGAACTGAACCGGATTGAACAGGGAAATTTCTACGGCTGGCCCTTTGCCAATGGCAACCGGATTCCCGACCCGGATTTTGGTGTGGGTAAGGATGGCAAAATAATGGACGGCGAGGTTCAGCAGACAATCGCATCGTCCGTTCCTCCTGTATTCGAATTTCGCGCGCACAATGCGCCGCTGGGCATGCACTTCCTGCGCAGCCCGGAGCAGCCTGATAGCTACCACGAAGCCGCACTGGTCGCCCTGCACGGTTCCTGGAACCGAGATGTGAAGGATGGCTACAAGGTGGTGGCGCTGCACTGGAGGGAAGATGGCAGCATCCACTCAGAAGACTTTATGTGGGGCTTTCTCGGGGAAGACAAAACCACGGTGTACGGCCGCCCGGTGGATATCGCTGAGGATGTGCGCGGCAATATTTATATTTCCGATGATTACGCCGGTGCGGTCTATCGGGTTCAGCCCGGTGAAGCCCACCAGAACGATAGGGATGCGCCAGTCGCCAATCGCCCCCCTATCAGCGCCCCGAAAAAACCTCTCGCCATTGACGGCGGTGCGGCACGCCAGGGGGCGCAGATTTACGAGCGCCGCAATTGCGTGCGCTGCCACCAGCAGATTCCACTCCGAGATTTGAGCCGCAAATACACGCTCAAGCAGCTGGCGGACTATTTTGATACGCCGACGCCGCCGATGCCCAATTACGCGTTCAGCGACAGCCAGAAGCGCGCGCTTGCGCATTTTCTGATGGAGCGGGAGATCCAGGGTGGCGGGCGGCAGTTGGAAAACTTTTTGCCCTGAGTACGGCTTTTGCCTGAACTTTTTGGCAGGCGCTCACTGCCCTTTGGGCCGCTTCTGTAATTTTCGCTGCAGCGTTCGCCGGTGCATACCCAGTGCGCGGGCGGTTGCGGAAATGTTGCCATCGTTTTCGGCGAGCACCCGCTGGATGTGTTCCCACGCCAGGCGGTTTACCGAAGGAGGGGCGCTGGATATTTCCGGTAGCTCCGATTCCTCAACGGCACTCCCCTGCTCACCGATCAAAGCCGCTACCAGCTGCTCCCCCCCCGCGGGCTTGCACAGGTAGTCGTCCGCCCCCAGTTTGATCGCCGCCACGGCGGTGGGAATACTCGAGTAGCCGGTGAGCAGAATAATCCGCGCACGCGGGTTGGCGGAGCGCAGGGGAGCGATCAGCTCCAGGCCACTGTCGTGGTGGATTTTCAGATCCAGCAGGGCACAGTCGAACTTTTCCCGCGCGATCAGCCCCTGTGCCTCATCCACAGACTCCGCAACACGGGTGTCGAACCCGCGGCGGGTCATGGCCCGATCGAGCATATCGCGGGTGCTCTGCTCGTCATCGACGATTAACAGGCGCAGCCGATGTTCGCTCACGACAGCATGCCCTCGTTCCGCTCCGTCTCGGTTTCGGTATCCAGCGGCAGCTCGATGGTGGCAACGGTACCGGTGTGATCGTCCCCTGCTGCCAGGGTGAGCTGCCCACCCAGCTGCGCCAGTGCCGTTTTACTCAGCAGCAGGCCGATGCCAAAACCGCCGGATTCACCCTCAGCATTCATTCCGCGCCCGTTGTCGGCAATCTCCATACGCAATTTGTGCGCGCTCCAGTGCGCGGAGATCGCCACCGGGTTTTGACTGCCCGCCGCCAAGGTGGCGTCCATGGCGTTGTTTAATACATTGATCAGGGTCTGCTCCAAAGTAAGTGGCAGGCGCGCCGTGAGCGCCGGCGGCCCCTGTCGGGTCAGCGCAAAACGGGCCTCCGGGCGCAGCAGCTGCCAGCGCTCCAGGCTGCGGTCGATAAATTTTGCCACCGGCTGTGGTTCATCACTGCCCTCCGGGTCCCGCGCGCGGCTTTTCAGCTGCTCCAGCGCCTGCTTGCACAGGCGCACCTGCTGCTGCAACAGCGCCAGATCCTCACGCATTCCCGGGGCGTTTTCCCCGAGCTGCGCCTGTAGCTCTTCCACCAACAGGCCGATGGTCTGCAACGGTGAGGCCAGTTCGTGGGCCGTACCCGCAGCGAGGGTGCCGAGAGCGAGCACCTGATCCCGCCGTGCCTGTTCCTGACGCAACTGGTGCAGATGACGATCGCGACTGCGCAGGGCTTCCGCCATGCTGTTGACGAACCCGGCGATCAACAGTGCAGAAAACGTGAAGGTGGCCCACATGCCGATGAGATGGCGATAAAAATCGCCGCCACTACCCTGCCCCATGTCATGCCCCATACCGTGTCCGGCATGGGAACTGTGGCCAGCGTCAACGCCCGGAAAGAACGCCATAAGCCCGGTATAGATGGCAATACTGATGCCCGCCATCAGCCAGGCGTAGACCCGCGGCTGGGTGGCGGCAGCGATGGTGAGCGGCACCAGCAGATAGGTCACAAACGGATTGGCGGCGCCGCCACTGAACGCTAGTAGCGGTGGCAGCCACAGCCAGTCCATCAACAGATGGCCGAAAAACTCGGGGCGCCCCACCGCGACGCTGCCGCGGGCGCGCCAGCCGCTGATCAGGGTGGTGATCACCCCCAGCAGTACAAACGCCAGGGCGCCACCACTGAGGGAATCCGCCAGCCACAGGCTGACGCCGATATACGCAGACAGGGCGATGGCTCGCAGCGCGGTAAGGCGCCGCAAGTTGGTGATGATGGTTTTATCCCCCGCAACCGGGGGCTTTGCCGTTTCCGATGACACTGAGACCGACTCTCGCAGAAATTCAGGCCTCTATTGTGTCGCCGGGGCCGGGATTGGGCCAGCGCTCGCTGGGCTGGATTTCCGCGCGCGCTTCTTGCGGCGTCCGGCCAACATGATCCCGCCAATAACACTGCTGGCCAATATCAGCAGCAGAGTAAACACGATCATACCGTCGCGCACCTGACGGCCGGTGAGGGGCGTGAGGTGGCTCCATTTGTGTAGCAGGGAGAATGACAGGCGCTCGGCGCGATCGACACGCCGGGACTGGTCCACCAACACCCCGGTTACCGGGTCCACAAACAGCATGCGTTTGCTGTCATCCGCCACGTCGATCTGCCACACCGGCAGGCGCTTGTTGCGGAAGTCGTATCCGGGCCCGTAGCGGGTCACCAGCTGCAGGTTGGCAATCTCACTCTCGGCAATACCGGTATGGCGCATGGTGAGTAACTGGGCCTGTTCGCGATCGCCGAAACTGTCCAGCACTGCACCGCTGCGCGCATCCACAAACAGAGCACCCGCTTCCGAGGGGCGGCCGTCAAAACGCTGGTCGCGGCTGCCGGGCGCGCTGGATTTGTCCGGGGCAAACCCCGCGCGGTACAGGGGGGCGCCGTCAGGCCCGCTGATCAGGGACAGGCTGTTGATGGCGCGGCCCGCGAGCGTATCCATCCAGCGGAAATCCGCGCTCAGGTTTTGAATCTCGGCGGTTTGCCCCAGGCGCAGGCCCTGTGCCGGTTCCACCAGGGATGATTGCAGCAAGTGGTAGAAACCGCTGGCAGACCAGCCCAGTAGTGGCAGCCACAGGACATAGCCGAGCAGACGGTGGTAGCGGCGTTTGCCGTCTTTGATCTTTCTTTGTTTCCCGTTGGCGGGGCGCAAAGCAATTACCAGCGCGAGGCCGGTAGCGGCAAACGCAAACAAGGTCAGCATCAGCAGGCCGATCAGGATCAGGCGGCCGTACTCCAGTCCGTCCAACCAGGCGAAGGTGTGCAGCTGTCGGAAGATGCCCTGCATGGTGGCTTTGCGGCTGTCGGTGATGGACGCCAGGGCTGCCGTCTCGGTGTGCACAAACAGGGTCAGACCGTCGTCGCCGGCGTATTCCACCCGGTACACGGGCAGCAGGCGATTGACCGAGGGGTAGGCGTTGTCGAAGCTGGTCTGCAGGCGGATGGTTTGTATCTGGTCTTCACTGCGGCCGCTGTAATAACCCGCCAGCCAACGCGCCTGTTGCTGGTCGCCCTCGGCCACTGCGCTGCCATCGGAGAGCCGGTAGTAATCGCGCGGCGCGATTTCACTTCTGGTCACCTGCAACAGTGGGCCACTGGCTGAGGGCACTACTTTCACCACTTTCGCGTCGCGCACATGGCTGGGCTCCGCCAGCAACTGTGGCAAGCCATTCAGCTGGTTCGCGCTCACACTTACCGAGGGCGGAAAAAAGCTGGCCGCCTTGGGGCCAAACCAGGCCATCATCGGGTGACTGATACCGGAGACGGCCCACACCAGTATTCCCGCCAGTGCGTACCAGCCCAGCTTGTTGTGCCAATCGAGCCACTGCTTTTTCAGGTTCATTTTTTTCTTTTCCTAACAGAGTCTCAGAAGCGGTAGCGCACACCGGCAAACAGGGAGCGCGGCAGACCCGGGCGGTAGCTCAGGTCCTCGTCGCCCACCTGGTTGGAGGTATAGGTGGAGTAGCGCTCATCGGTGACGTTGGACAGGCGCGCGTACACAGACAGGTCTTCGCGGAGGTCGTGGGTGGCGCGCAGGTTAAACAGCTCGTGGCCGGCGTAGCTCTGGGTGTTGGTCTCGTCGGTGTAGTAGCTGCCCATGTGGGACCACTCCAGCTCCATACGCAGGCCGCTGAGCCATTCGGGGGTGTAGGCCAGAGTGACGTTGGCGAGGGCTTCCGGCGCGCGGCTGATGTCGTTGCCGGCGAAATTCAGATTTTCCTGCACATAACAGGGGCAGCTCGGATCAAAATGGCCGTAGATATAGGAAAAATCTTCGTATTTCTGGCGCATGGCCGCGTAGGAAATGCCCAGTTCCCACGCCTGCCCCAGCGGCGCCTGCAGCGAGACTTCCACACCTTTGTGGCTGGTCTCACCGGCGTTGGTGGTCTTGCGATCATTGCCCTCGATGTAGCTGACGATATCGTTTTCGGTGGTCATGTCGTACGCCGCCACCTCATAGTTCACCCGCTCACCGACGATACCGCGCAGGCCAATTTCCTGGCTGACACTGGTGACAGGGTCCAGCTCTGTGGTGCCGGTGGAGGAGCCTGGGCGGAACAGCGTGCCCACGGTGGGTGCACGAAAGGCGTGGCGATAGCTGGCGTAGAGCTGGTGGTTATCGGTGAGCTTGTACACCGCGCCCAGTTTGGGACTCAGGTTGTCATAGTCCCGAGACTGGGACGCTGGACGGAAGTGGGAGGCATCGGTGTTCGGGGTACCCATCTGGTCCTCGTAGTCCACCTCGAATACGTCGTAGCGTAGCCCTGCAGACAGCCGCCAGTTTGCGCTGGGGGCAAACTCCGCGTGCACGTAGGGGGAGACCGATGTCTGCTCCGCTTCAAAGTGATAGGTCAGCTCACCGGTGCGCGCGTAATCCACAAAGTACTCGCCGTCCCGGGTAACCTCGATGCGCTCCTCGCGGTATTCGGACGGGGTGTAGTCCGCATCCACACCGACAATCACTTCACCGCGGTCGAAATCCCGGCGGTACTTCAGCAGCAGGCCGTAGGAGCTGAATTCGGTATCGCGGATATTCGGGTCGTAGGTCACCATCCAGCTGGGCATCATTGCCATGGTGTTGTGACGTATAAACGGGGTGGCAGTGATCAGACTGGTTTCGCTGGGGGTATAGGCCAGCTCGGATGAGAGGCGGAAGGCCTCCACTTCCCGGTTGCCGATATCCCCCCGGTACAGGTTGTTCTCGACATTGTTGCGGTAGTCGTCCTCCTCCAGACCGGAGACACCGCTCTGGTCGATGGTTGAGTAGGACAGCACCGTCTTGCTGTCCCAGCCCTCGGCAAACTGGCTGTCCAGACGTCCACTCATGGAGGTGCGGGTGTAATCCGCGTCCTTGCGGAATCCCTCACTAGCGGTGCTGTTCAGGTCCAAACGGAAGGCGGTGCTTTGGCCGATGCGGTTGCCGCCGGAGATCAGCGCACGCTGCCAACCGTCGGCACCCACCTCGCCGTTCAGGCTCACTTCCGCCGATTCCGGTGCGGCCTTGGTGACTGCATTGATCACCCCGCCGATCGCGTCACTGCCGTAGAGCGCGGATGCCGGACCCTTGGTGACTTCCAGTTGGGCGCTCTGGGGGACGTTGATCTCGTACAGCCCATTGTGGTTGAAGAACCCCGTGGGCCGGGTGGGAACGCCGTCTTCCAGAAACAGGTAGACCCCGGCGGTGGAGATAGGCTGGCGGATGGAGGTCATATGTCCCTCCCCGCCCAGGTTGTTCACATGCACCCCCGCGACCCGGTTCAGCGCGTCTGCCGGATGCGCAGGCGCAATGTGCTCCAGCTGCTCTTCACTGATCACGCCGACAGATTCCGCCAGCTCCGATCGGGTCTTGGCCTCGCGGGTGGCGGTGACAATCACCTGTTCCAGGGCATTGTCCGGATGGTGCGGGGTTTCGGCACCGGCGAGCGCGGCCGGGAGCAGGGCGACCAGCGCGAGCGGTCGCCGTAAAAAGGGGGCGGAGCGAGACACAGCGTCTTCCTTGTGTGGTGTTCTTTCGTAGCGTTATAAGTCGACGTGCAAATGCTACCGAAAATGCCCCTCGCACAAGTGCGCCATATTGTCGCAGGGGGTGCGACAGCGGTCCGCTAAAGTGGCGTCCGGACGCGCCAATTGACCACCCTGGCGCCAGCCGCTAAGGTTGCCCGCAATTGAACGGTATTGCAGAGATTTCCCCATGGCCGCCAAAAAGAAAGCCGCTTCCTTTGAAAGCGCACTGGAAGAACTGGAGCAGCTGGTAGAACGACTGGAAAGTGGTGACCTGCCACTGGATGAAGCGCTATCAGACTTCGAGCGCGGGGTGAAACTCACCCGTGAATGCCAGAAGAAGCTGGCCAGCGCCGAACAGAAGGTCAAGGTGCTGATGGAAGAGAACGGCCAGGTCCAGGAGCTGCCCTTTGATGCCGCCGATGACTTCGCCGGAGACGCGGAGTAAGTGAGCGCTTCTACAACCGCTGCAGCCATGTCCTCGGGGCTCAAGGCATTCCTGCAGACCTCTGCCCACCGGGTCGAACAGACCCTGAATGCCGTCCTCGCCGACCAGTCCACGGCCGCCGATCTTTTCGCCGCCATGCAGTACGCCGCCCTGGGCCCCGGCAAGCGCCTTCGCCCCGCACTGGTGTATGCCGCCGCCCGCGCAGTGGGGGGTGAGGGAGCCGTCAACCAAAGCCATGAAGCCGCCGCCGCGCTGGAATGTGTGCACGCATACTCACTGGTGCACGATGACCTTCCCGCCATGGATGACGATAACCTCCGCCGCGGCCGACCCACCTGCCATATCCAGTTTGACGAGGCCACCGCGATCCTCGCCGGAGACGCACTGCAGTGCCAGGCATTTGAACTGCTCTCAGGCTCGCCATTGCCGGCCGAACTGAAGGTCCGGGTAATCGCCGAGCTGGCCCGCGCCTCCGGCGCGCGCGGTATGGTCGCCGGTCAGGCGATCGACCTCGCCGCGGTGGATCACACCCTTGCGCTCGAGCAGTTAAAGGAAATGCACCGGCTGAAAACTGGCGCACTGATCGTCGCCAGCGCTCGAATCGGCGCCATGATCGGCGGTGCCAACGACATACAACTCAATGCCATCACCCGCTACGCGGAGACCGTTGGCCTGGCATTCCAGGTACAGGACGATATTCTGGATGTGACAGCGGATACCGAGGTACTGGGCAAGACCCAGGGCGCCGATGTTGCGCGCAACAAGCCCACCTATGTGTCGCTGCTGGGGCTGGACGGCGCCCAGGCCAAGGCGAGAGAACTCCACGAAGAGGCGAGCCAGGCGTTACTCGAAATCTCAAGCAACACAGAAAGCGTCAACACCAGGATTCTCCAGCAACTGGCCGATTACATCGTTAAGCGGGACCATTGACCCCCCACACAACAATACGCACAGCAAATTTTGCCAAAACTTGTGAAATATTGTGCACCACTCTTTCCTGAAATAACGTAATCCCTTCAATTGCCGTCACAAGCGACAAATAAAACCAGAAAAAACCTTCCTTCTGGTACCCGAACAAATTTGACGAACACCCAAAACTCTGCAAGATTTACTACAGCTTGCACAGTTTTCAAGCCACGCACACCTCGCGAAAGCAAAACAAAATGGAGGGTGCCCAGGCCAGTGCAGCACTAAAAATACAAATAAGAATAAAAAGGTGATGAGTATGAAGCGACAACTGCGCGCAGTGATTGCCCCTATGGCCGTCGCCGCATTGACAATTGGCCTGACACCCGGTGTACTAGCTGAACCTCTCACTGCAACGAAGCTGGTAGAGGCGTGCAAGAACCACCAGGCAGAGCAGCAGCCCGGCTCTTCCAGTTGCCAGGCATTCATTCAGGGCTATCTGTCCGCGAGTAACGATATTGTTGCGGTTGACGAGCGTCCCTCCGGCTTTGTAGCCCGCGCCATCCGAACCCGGGCTGCCCGCCTTTCCGACGACGCCAGGCAACGTCTCAGCAGCCGCTACTGCCTGCCGGCGAGTGCAACCATCGATACGCTGATTGTCCGAGTGGCAGAAATTTCCCAGCCGTTTACCGAAACTGCCACGGCGAAGTCCGCTTTGTTGAGTGTGTTTGACCGCCACTACCAGTGCGAGTCGACATCCTAATAAGTAACCCGAGCAAACCATCGGGGTAAGAAAATGCATACCCACCGAACACCTAACGGCCGCGTGTAAACTTTTTCTGTGGCCTGAATTTGTGGAACTTTCATGCGTTACACATTTTGTCTTTTCGCAGTACTCGCTTTTATCTGGCTGACAAACTCCGGCCACTACACGCCGTTGATTCTTGCGTTCGGGCTGGCCTCCATTCTGTTCGTCATCTTGATTGCCCGCCGTATGAAAGTGGTGGACGGGGAATCCCTTCCCCTGGAATTGTGGTCGACCCTGCCGGGGTATTACCTCTGGTTACTGCGTAAAATCATTTCCAGCAATCTGGAAGTCGCGGCCTGTGTCTGGAAAGGGCTACTGTCAGGCAAACACGCCACCACAGCCATATCCCCCTGCAGCGAACGCATTCACACCAACCTGCATTCCGATCTCGGCAGAGTACTGTACGCCAACTCCATCACCCTTACCCCGGGTACCGTCGCCATCGATATCGACAACAATTCGGTGCTGGTTCACGCTCTGACCCGCAACGGGCTGGAGGAAGTAAAGCAGGGAGAAATGGAGAAGCGCATTGCCGCGCTGACAGAAAACAGGCCCAGGTCCCATCGACCCGCAGAGCAGAAGAACTGATGTTGAACGCAACCCTGATCGCGCTGCTGGTGGTAATGGCGCTGGCTCTGACTCGCGCCGTACTCGGCCCGACCATTCACGACCGCATTCTGGCCGTGAACATGTTTGGAACCAAAACGGTCCTGTTGATTGCGGTTATCTGCTTCACTCTGGGTGAGCCGGAATACCTGGATATCGCCCTGGTCTACGCCCTGATCAACTTCGTCAGTGTGATCGGCGTGCTGCGCTATTTCGAATTCCGCAACAGCAACGCCGACTCCACACCGGAGGCCACCCGTGATTGACACTCTGCTGAGTTACGCCAGTGGCCTGCTGTTGTTACTGGGCTGCTTTTTTATGCTGACCGGTGCAATAGGCCTGTTGCGGTTCCCGGATTATTATTCGCGTATGCACGCAGCGGGTATTACCGACACCCTGGCCACCTTCCTGATAATTAGCGGGCTGATGCTGGCAGCGGGCTGGAGCCTGGCGCTGTTCAAACTCGGCCTGATTATGCTGTTTATTTTCTTTACCAGCCCTACCGCCAGCCATGCACTGGCGCGCTCGGCCCAGCTCAGCGCCCTACGGCTGCCCCATATGCCAGCGGAAGCCACCCACAAAAACAACAAGCGTACGCGCACAATGGCGACTTCCGAAAGCAATACAGCGGGCCCTGAACCTGAAACGGCGGTTGATACACGCACCTGAGTGCTGACAAGAGCAACGGCTATGAAATCAAAACAAAGAAATTGGGAATGTGATTGATGGACCTGTTGCTGGATATCGCACTACTGGCACTATTGCTTGTTACTGCCGTTTCAATTGCCTGGATCAAAGACCTGTTTGCCGCGGCCATGCTGGCCGGCATTTACGGGCTGCTTTCTGCGGGCTTTTTCATGACCATGGGCGCCGTGGACGTGGCCTTTACCGAGGCCGCGGTGGGTGCCGGAATTTCCCCGCTGCTGATTCTGTTAACGCTCGCCCTTTGCGGCCGCTACCAGCGCGCTGATCGCAATCGCGCGCGCCTGGCAATGATTCTGGTGGCTACCGTTGGCGCACTGCTGGTCACCGCCACCGTGGATATGCCGTCGTTTGGCGATCCCGACGCGCCGGCCCAGACACATGTAGCGCCGCACTACATCCAGGAGTCCATGGCAGAGATCGGTATCCCCAATATTGTCACCTCGGTTCTGGCCAGTTACCGCGGCTTCGATACCTTTGGTGAGGTAGTGGTGATCTTTACCGCCGGACTCGGAGTGTTGTCACTGCTGATGGCGAACGCCTCCCAGTCACAGGTTCTGCGTGAACAATCACCGGTACAGCAACAATCCCGCGATATTGTTCTGCGCGTGGTCGCCAAGGTACTTATTGCTCCGATCATGCTGTATGCACTCTACGTACAGTTCCACGGTGAGTACGGCCCCGGCGGCGGCTTTCAGGCAGGGGTTATTTTTGCCGTGGGCTTTATTCTCTACAGCTTGGTGTTTGGCCTGGATGCGGTGCACAAGGTGGCCAGTCACGGGCTGGTCCAGTTGCTGTCAGCGGTAGGGGTATTGATCTTTGGCTGCACTGGCCTGCTGAGTTTTGCCAGCGGCAAAAACTTTCTCGACTACAGCGCCCTGGCCGGTGACCCGGTCACCGGCCAGCACATCGGTATTATCGTGATTGAGCTGGGCGTTGGCATAACCGTCGCCTCGGTGATGATCATGATTTCCTATCTGTTCTCCGCACAATTGCGCGACCGCGAAGCGGTGCTGTCGATCGGGAACAAAAATGATCCACGCGGGGATTCGAATCCTGCCGCCCCCAAGCAGCCGCTGGAACAGGGAGCTGGTTAAGATGTTACTCGCATCACACTACAACTACTGGATCGTTATCGCATTGATGATGATCGGCCTGTATATGGTTATCGCCCAGGGTAACCTGGTGAAAAAAATCATTGGCCTGAATATTTTCCAGACCTCGGTTTTTATTTTTTATATCAGTGTGGGAAAAGTGGACGGCGGCGGCGCGCCCATCCTGAACGAAGGGGAAGTTCTGTATTCCAACCCTCTGCCCCACGTACTCATTCTCACTGCCATTGTGGTGGGCATTGCCACGACCGCACTGGCACTGGCACTGATCATCCGGATAAAGCGCGCCTACGGCTCCATTGAGGAGCGCGACATTCAGGCAGCGGAAGAAATGCAGGAACGCAGCGCCCATCATGCCCGGGTTTCTGCCGGCAAGGAGCAATAAACGATGCTGGCACATCTTCCAATCCTGCAAGTAATCCTGCCGCTGATGGCGGCGCCCTCCTGCCTGCTGATTCGCAAAGCCAATCTGGTGTGGCTGTTTACCCTGGCAGTCAGCTTCGCCGCGCTGATTGTCAGCGTACTGCTGTTGCAGCAGGTGTACGCTACTGGCCCGATCAGTTACACCCTGGGTGGCTGGCAGGCGCCCTGGGGTATTGAATATCGCATCGACCTGCTCAACGCCTGGGTGCTGTTTATCGTCACGGCCCTGAGCACCGTGGTGTTGACCGCCGCACATACCAGTGTCCAAAAAGAGCTGGAACCCAATCGGCAGACGGTATTTTACACCCTCTATTTGTTGTGCTTCGCCGGGCTTCTGGGCATCGTCGCCACCGGCGATGCCTTCAACGTATTCGTTTTTCTGGAAATTTCGTCCCTGTCTACCTACGCGCTGATTGCCCTGGGCAAAGACCGGCGCGCGCTGTGGGCGGCGTTCCAGTACCTGATTATGGGCACCATCGGCGCGACCTTTATTCTGATCGGTATCGGCTTTCTGTACATGATGACCGGTACCCTGAATATGGCGGACTTGGCTGCGCGCATTCCGCCGCTCAGTGAGTCCACCACGGTGCTCGCCGCCTTTGCATTTATTTTTCTGGGTATCTGTCTCAAACTCGCCCTGTTCCCTCTGCACCTATGGCTACCCAACGCCTACAGCTGCGCGCCCTCAATCGTAACTGCCTTTCTCGCCGCTACCGCCACCAAGGTCGCGTTGTATCTGTTACTGCGCTTTACCTTTACCGTATTCGGAGTGGATTTCTCCCTGTCGCACCTGCCGCTGGATATCCTGCTGGTAGGGCTCGGCCTGGTGGGCGTATTTGCCGCCTCCATCGTTGCCATCTATCAGGCCAATATCAAACGCATGCTGGCATTTTCCAGCGTGGCGCAGATTGGTTATATGGTTGTGGGAATCGGTATTGGCACCGCCACGGCACTGCAGGCCACTCTATTGCACATGTTCAACCACGCGCTGATGAAGGGCGGGCTGTTTCTGGCACTGGCGGGGCTGGTGTACCAACTGGGCGCTTGCCGCATCGAACAGTTCCGCGGCCTCGGCCGCACCATGCCCTGGACCATGGCAGCCATCGTGGTCGGCGGTATCAGCCTGATCGGCATGCCGCTGACCGTAGGCTTTGTCAGCAAGTGGTATCTGATTGCCGCAGCTATTGAGCAACAGTTGTGGTGGGTAGCGGTGCTTGTGGTACTGGGCTCGCTGCTGGCGGTGGCGTATATCTGGAAGCTCGTGGAAGCGGCCTATTTCCAGGCGCCGGAGGTTGACGCTGTGAAGGAAGCACCACTGGGTATTCTGCTACCCACCTGGCTGCTGATCGCCGCGAATATTTATTTTGGCATCGACACCCGCCTGCCGGTAGAAGTTACTTCCGCAGCCTCGCAATTCCTGCTCGGAGGCGCTGCGCAATGAATTCAGCCAGCCTGTTACAACTCTCCCTGGTGATCCCG
This sequence comes from uncultured Microbulbifer sp., assembly GCF_947504145.1. Lineage (GTDB taxonomy): Bacteria > Pseudomonadota > Gammaproteobacteria > Pseudomonadales > Cellvibrionaceae > Microbulbifer. Next base: position 813,743 of record NZ_CANNGQ010000002.1, on the reverse strand, counting down.
CTGCTGGCGGTGGTTGGCATTCAGTTGACAGCCCGCCGGGAAAATGTGCGTGAAGCTGTTTCGCTAATCGCCGCCAGCGCCCTGTTCGCCACCGTCGCCCAGCTTTATCTTCCCTTGCTGAATGGGCAGACCATTGCCGTGCACTGGCTGGATATATTGCCGGGACTGGCCCTCGCCTTCCGCGTCGAGCCGCTGGGTCTGATGTTTGCGTTGGTAGCGAGCTTCCTGTGGATCATCACCACCCTCTACGCCATCGGCTATATGCGCGGCCACGGCGAGCAAAACCAGACACGGTTTTACAGCCTGTTTGCGGTGTCCATCGGCGCGGTGATGGGCATCGCCTTTGCAGAAAACCTGTTTACCCTGTTTATCTTTTACGAACTGCTGACCCTGTGCACCTACCCGCTGGTGACCCACGCGGGTACTGACAAGGCGCGCCAGGGTGGGCGGACATACCTGGGGATACTGCTGGGCACCTCGGTAGGGTTTTTCCTGCTCGCGATTATTGCCACCTGGCTTCTGGCTGGCACCCTGTCGTTCAAGCAAGGCGGGATCTTTTCACCGGGCACCTCGGTGGCGCTGCTCTCAGTATTACTGGGGCTGTTTGTATTCGGTGTGGGCAAGGCGGCGATCATGCCGTTCCATCGCTGGCTGCCCGCCGCCATGGTGGCGCCCACACCGGTGAGTGCACTGCTGCACGCGGTGGCGGTGGTTAAAGCGGGCGTGTTTGTACTGCTGAAAATCTGCCTACTGATTTTTGGCATCGACACCCTGAAGAGCATTCCCGCCACCGAGTGGCTGCTGTACCTGGCGGGCGTTTCGATTCTGTTTGCGTCCATCATCGCCTTGCGTCAACAAAACCTGAAAAAACGCCTGGCCTATTCCACTGTCAGCCAGCTGGGGTACATCACCCTCGGCGCCCTGCTCGCCACCAGCGCGGGCATGACCGGCAGTGCGCTGCATATTGTGATGCACGCGTTTGGCAAGATCACCCTGTTCTTCTGCGCGGGCGCCATTCTGGTCGCCGCACACAAAACCGAAGTGAACGAGCTGCGCGGCCTGGGCCGACAGATGCCGGTGACAATGACGGCGTTTTTTGTGGCCAGCTTGTGCATTATCGGCATTCCGCCCACCGGCGGCACCTGGAGCAAGTGGTATCTGATGCTCGGCACTTTTGAGGCGGAGCAATGGATCCTGATGGCACTGCTGATGATCAGCTCCCTGCTGAGTATTGCCTATCTGTTGCCGATTCCGCTGCAGGCGTTCTTTGGTGGCAAAAAGCCACTGGAGATTGAAGCTGGCACCGCGGTGGTACTCAAGGAAGCGCCTCTGCCTTCAGTGATTGCGCTGACCGTAACCGCCTCGGCCTGTGTTTATCTGTTGCTGTACCCGGATATTTTTTACCGATTGATCGCCGCGGGAATCTGACCAGTCTATGAACAGCGAAAAAACCTATTTCTTCGACAATCCGGACAATATCCGCAAAGTCCTGCGGGTGTTTTACGCCACCTGCTTTGTTCTGTTTGCGTTGGACTTTGTGATTCACCGCCACACGGAATACCGCTGGGAAGGACTGCCGGGCTTCTATCCCGTTTATGGTTTTGTGGGCTGTGTCGCGCTGGTGGTTGTGGCCAAGTGGATGCGCACCTTCCTGATGCGCCCGGAAGACTATTACGACAAGCGGGAACTGGCAGACGATGACGAGCCAGACGATATTGCATCGGTAGACGTGCCCCCCACCATCCACCTGGGCGGAGGGCGCGATCATGCTTGAAATTGCTCCGTTTATTCCGTTTTTTATTGCCGCGGCTTTAGGACTTTTCCTGCGCGGTTGGGCGCGGGCGCTGCTGTTTATCGCGGTACCGATTCTCGGCCTTATCAATCTGTGGCAGCTGGGTGCCGGTGCCGACGCGGGCGTGGAGTTCGGCCACTACACCGTTCTCGATTTTAATTTACTGCTGTTCAAGACGGATAAACTCAGCCTGCTGTTTGGCTACCTGTTCCATATCGCAGCCCTGATCGCGGTCATTTATGCCCTGCACGTGCGCGATACTTTGCAACAGGTAGCGAGCATGCTGTACGCGGGCAGTGCCCTGGGTGCGGTGTTTGCCGGCGACCTGCTGACTCTGTTTATCTTCTGGGAACTGCTGGCACTGACCTCGGTATTCCTGGTGTGGGCGCGGCGCAGTGGCCGCGCCTATATGGCCGGGCTGCGCTACTTCACCCTGCATATCCTCTCCGGGCTGTTGCTGCTGGGCGGAATCATCATCTATAGCCAGACCCACGGTTCCCTGGAATTTGGCCAGATCGGGTTGAATGAGAGCGCCTACAGCTGGATGATCTTCCTCGCCTTCGGCATCAAGTGCGCCTTCCCCTTTTTCCACAACTGGCTCACCGACGCCTACCCGGAGTCCACACCCACGGGCACCGTATTCCTGAGCGCCTTCACCACCAAGGTAGCCATCTACGCACTGGCGCGGGCCTACCCGGGCACCGAGCTGCTGGTATACATCGGCGCCACCATGGCCTGCTTCCCGATCTTCTTTGCGGTGATCGAAAACGACCTGCGCCGGGTACTGGCCTACAGCCTGATTAACCAGCTGGGCTTTATGGTAGTAGGTATCGGCATCGGCACCTCGCTGGCTATCAACGGCGCCGTGGCCCACGCCTTTAACGATGTGATTTTCAAGGGCCTGCTGTTTATGTCCATGGGGGCGGTGCTACATGTGACCGGCAAGATCAACGGCTCAGAGCTCGGCGGCCTGTACAAGAAAATGCCCAAGACCACGGTGCTGTGTATTATCGGCGCCGCGTCCATTTCCGCCTTCCCCCTGTTCAGCGGCTTTGTCAGTAAGTCCATGGTGATGAGCGCGGCCATCAAGAACGGGCACGATTGGGTATGGCTGATCCTGCTGTTCGCCTCCGCCGGGGTGTTCCACCATGCGGGCATCAAGATTCCCTACTTCGCCTTCTTCGCCCACGACGCCAAGCTGCCAGCGCGGGAGCCGCCGGTGAATATGCTGATCGCCATGAGCATCGCCGCCGCCCTGTGTCTGACTGTGGGTATCTATCCACAGGCCCTGTACAGCCTGCTACCCCACGAGGTGGCCTACACGCCTTACGATGTGACCCACGTGCTGACTCAGCTGCAGCTGCTGTTCTTCTCCGCCCTGGCCTTCGTATGGCTGAACCTGCGCCACCTGTACCCGCCAGAGCTGCCATCGGTAAATCTGGATGTGGAGTGGATCTACCGCCGCCTGGTGCCGGACGTCCTGCGCACCCTGTTCAACCGCCTGTTCGCCCTCGACCAGCGCTTGCGCACCGCGGCCGTGGGCGGTGTTGCACGGCTGGTGGAAGGCGTGACGGTGCACCACCGCGCCGACGGCATCATGGCCCGCAACTGGCTCACCGGCAGCATGGTGGCCGGTGTAGTACTGCTGCTGGGGATTTACCTGATACTCGGGTGGCTGTAACCGGTGAAAACATGACCGGAAACCCAGATACCGCGCAGGATGCAATCTCCCCGCGGTGGGCATACAATTCGCTTCTACTATCAGTTGCAATTGATACCTTGGGCCCGACGCCACTTTTCACCGAAAGCGGCACCCGAAAGCGGGCCCGAACGCCCGAATTCAGGACCCTAGATGTTCGACGAGATACCCCGCCAGCGCCCGTCAACGCCGCTTCTCGACCAGATCGACGACCCGGCCCAACTGCGCGCCCTGTCGGAAAAACAGTTGCCAGAGCTGGCAACGGAGCTGCGTGAATACCTGCTCTACTGCGTAGGCCAGACCGGCGGCCACTTCGGTGCCGGCTTGGGCGTCGTAGAGCTCACCATCGCCCTGCACTACATCTACAACACCCCGGAAGACCGCCTGGTGTGGGATGTGGGCCACCAGACCTACCCGCACAAGATCCTCACCGGCCGTCGTGAGCAGATGCTTACCATGCGCCAGCAGGGTGGCCTGTCCGGTTTCCCCAAGCGCTCCGAGAGCCCCTACGACACCTTCGGCGTCGGTCACTCCAGCACCTCTATCAGTGCCGCCCTGGGTATGGCCCTGGGTTCCCCGGACGAGCGCAAGGTGGTTGCGGTGATCGGCGACGGCGCCATGACCGCGGGCATGGCCTTCGAGGCGCTCAACCACGCCGCTCATACCGGCAAAGACATGCTGGTGGTACTCAATGACAACCGCATGTCCATCTCCAAGAACGTGGGCGGCCTCGCCACCTACTTCGCGCGGATTCTGGCCAGCAAGACGTACCTGAACATGCGCGAGGGCAGCCGCAAGATCCTGTCGGCCATCCCCAAGGCCTGGCAGCTGGCACGCCGCACCGAAGAACACGTCAAGGGCATGATTACCCCCGGCACCCTGTTCGAGGAACTGGGTTTCAACTATGTGGGCCCACTGGACGGCCATAACATGCAGGATCTGGTGCACACCCTGCGCAACCTGCGCAATCAGCGCGGCCCGCAGCTGCTGCATATCGTCACCACCAAGGGCAAGGGCTTCGGCCCCGCGGAAGAAGACCCGGTGGGCTACCACGCGCTGAATAAGCTGGAGCCGAAACCCAAGGTTCAAGTGGCAGCGGCTGAAACAAAAAAGAAAGGCCCGAAATACCAGGATATTTTTGGCCAGTGGCTGTGTGACACCGCCGAGCAGGATGAAAAGCTCATCGGCATCACCCCCGCGATGTGCGAAGGCTCCGGTATGGTGGAGTTTGCCGAGCGCTTCCCGGAGCGCTACCACGATGTGGCCATTGCCGAACAACACGCGGTCACCCTCGCCGCCGGACTCGCCTGCGAAGATCAGAAACCGGTGGTAGCGATTTACTCCACCTTCCTGCAGCGCGGCTATGACCAGCTGGTGCACGATGTGGCCATCCAGAATCTGGATGTCACCTTTGCCATCGACCGCGCCGGCCTCGTCGGTGAAGACGGCCCCACCCATGCGGGCAGTTTCGACCTGACCTTTATGCGCTGCCTGCCACATATCGTTATTGCCGCACCCAGCGACGAGAACGAGTGCCGCCAGCTGCTCTACACCGCGTACCAGTACGATGGCCCCTCCGCGGTGCGCTACCCCCGCGGCACCGGCCCGGGTGTCACCATCGAAAAAGACATGACCGAGCTGCCCATCGGCAAAGGCCGTGTGATTCAGGAAGGCAGTAACGTGGCCATCATGAGCTTCGGCACCTTGCTGGCTCCGGCCCGCGAAGCGGCGGAAAGACTCGGTGCGACCCTGGTGGATATGCGCTGGGTCAAGCCATTGGATGAAGCGCTGATCAACCAGCTCGCGGACAGCCACGAGCTGCTGGTGACGCTGGAAGAAAACACCGTCGCCGGCGGTGCTGGCAGCGCGGTATCGGAGTACCTGAACCAGCGCATCGTTCCAGTACCACTGTTGCAACTGGGCTTGCCGGATAAAACCATCGAACACGGCAAGCACCCCAAACTGCTCGCCGAAATCGGCCTTGATGCCAAAGGTATCGAAGAACAGATTCGCAAACGCCAGACACAAATGCATCAGGCGCAGTCAAACGGTCAGGCTGCAGCGATATAACGTAAAACAAAGTCGATAAAAAACACAAAACTCGAATCGAAGGCCAAGTGCCGGGGATTCGTTTTCAAAAGCGTCGGCGACAGGGACGTCGCCGACGGTTCCGAAAAGCTTCCCCCTGTGACCCGCCTTAAATTTTGGCCTTGCACCTTGTCGCCAGCAAAGCAAACACACAACATATAATTCAGAGACAGGAAGTACGATGTCCTTTTCCAAATCCATTAAAAAAATCCTGAACGCCAAACTTCTCGGATTATCTGCAGCCATCATGGCCGCCAGCCTGAACGTTCAGGCCATGGACCACAAAGCCTTTGAAAAAGCCATGGACACACTGCCCAAGAGTGGCGCCAGTGACAAACTTCAGGCACTGCAGGACCTGCGCTACCGCTGGATAATGGAAAGTTACCCCGAGACCGCCACCTACCGCGGCTATCCCGGTTTCGAGGAAAACTGGACCGATCAATCCGTCAAAGGGATCGAGCGCCGCAAAGGCCAGACCCGGAAGCTGCTCGCCGCCAGCCGTCATCTCAACGAAGACAAACTGAGCAGCGCCGAAAAACTCGACTACCAGTTGCTGTACCAGGATCTGCTGCTTGAAGTCCGCGGCTATCAGTTCCCCGAGCACCTGCTGCCCGTCAATCACATGAGTGGCATCCAGCGCAGTGTACCCGGCGTACTGAATGCGATGCCCAAGCGCACCACTGCCGATTATGAAAATATTCTGGCGCGCCTCGACAAACTGCCCGGCCTCATCGAGCAGACCAAAATTCTCATGGAAAAAGGTGCGGAGCAGAAACTGACTCCACCCCAAATCACCCTGCGCGACCTTCCCGGCCAGATCCGCGCACTGATTCCAGCAGACCCAAAGCAGAGCCCACTGCTCAAAGCTTTCTATGAAATGCCCGCAAGTATTTCTGCGGCGCATCAAAATCGCCTGCGCACCCGCGCGCAGAATATCTACCAAAAAACCCTGGTGCCGAACTGGAAGCGCTTTGCCGAATACGTCGAGCGCGACTATATCCCGAATGCCACCACGGATACCGCCTTCACTAAAAATGAAGACGGTATTCGCTGGTACGCCTACAAGGTACGGGAAACCACCACCACCGACCTGAGTCCGGAGGAAATTCACCGCATCGGACTGGAAGAAGTGCGCCGTATTCGCGATGAGATGGACGCTATCATCGCTAAAACGGGCTTCGCTGGGGACTTCAAGGTATTTACTGAATTCCTGCGGAACGATCCGCAGTTCTACTACGACAACAAAGAAGACCTGCTGAAAAATTACCGGGATATTGCCAAGCGAATCGACGGTGAGCTTCCGGCACTGTTCGGCACGCTGCCACGCCTGCCCTATGGGGTGAAGCCGATCCCAAGCTACTCGGAAAAATCGCAGACCACAGCCTATTACCAGCCGGGTTCCTACGAGGCCGGCCGCGCAGGGGTTTTCTTTGCCAACACCTATAATCTGAAAAGCCGCCCGACCTGGGAAATGGAAGCGCTGACGGTGCACGAAGCCATGCCCGGGCACCACCTGCAGATCGCGCTGGCACAGGAACAGAAAGATATTCACCCGCTGCGCCGCAACAAGTTTTACACCGGTTTTGTAGAAGGCTGGGGGCTCTACTCCGAAAGCCTCGGCTACGACCTCGGTCTGTACAAAGATCCGTACAACGAGTTTGGTGCGCTGACTTACGATATGTGGCGCGCGGTGCGATTGGTGGTAGATACCGGTATGCACCAGCTGGGCTGGAGCCGGGATGAAGCTATCCAGTATTTCATGAATAACAGCGCGAAGCCGGAGCACGATGTGGTAGTGGAAATCGACCGCTATCTGGTGTGGCCAGGTCAGGCACTGGCCTACAAGGTGGGGCAGCTGAAAATCAAAGAGATTCGCGCACGCGCCGAAGAAGCACTGGGAAATAACTTTGATATCCGCCAGTTCCACGACGCCCTGCTGGGCGCTGGTGCCCTGCCACTGAATGTACTGGAAAGCCGCATGAACGACTGGATTGCATCCCAGGGCGGTGAAATCAGTCGCGCACAACCGATGAGTGATGCCGGTGGGCAGGCGGCGCTGAATTAATAAATTCGCTCCACCTGAAAATAAGAAAAGGGCCGCTATCGCGGCCCTTTTCTGTTTTGAAACCAATAATCCGGTTTCAGGTTTTCAGCAGTGATTACTCGTGAGAAACGTAGTAATCGTACACATAGGTTTCCGCATAATTGCTGTAACTTTCTCCCGGCGCTGTGCCGTCGTGAGACTGGGTGTAGTTACCCAGCTTGAAGTAGCAACCAGAAATCGATTCATCGTGGACGTAGGGCACCTTCTCGCCGTTGTAATAGAAGTGGGTCTGCCCGTCATAGGATTCCATCTTCACGGTAAACACGGTACCCAGCTCGTAGTTCCCGTCCACCAGATAACCGTGGCGATCGTTACCGTTGGTAATCCACAGGTTGGCGTGGGTGTCCGGATTGCCGACGGTACCGCAGTTATCCCAGTCGTCATCGGTGCCCGGAGGACAGGTTCCGTTGTGACCTTCCATACGGAAAACCACCACATCATCCCCGGAATCGTGAATCTGCCCCACCACAACGTGTGGCTTCACATGGGTCAGGTTGGTGACCTTTTGCTTGATCCACATGGTGTGCTTCTTGCCATCGGTATTCGACCAGGCAGCAGCGCTCTTCGAGTTCTGGAAGTGGTAGTTCTGCATCATTTCCCGCAGTTCACTGCGCGGGTTGCTGGAACCGCTGGTGGAATCCCCGTGGTGATTGGCCCGGAACTGCACCGCGTATTCCTGCTCGGCGTCGTCGTAGATCAGCTTGAACCACTCGTCGCTGGAGAAGGTGTACAGGTCCGGCGTGTAGTGCTCCTCGGCACCGTTGATCGGCAGAGTCAGCTTCCACCAGGACAGGTCGATCACCTGTGACGCGTAGCGCATGATCGGCGCCGGTGGCGTTGCATCGAGATCCGCCTGGGTGGTGACGTTTTCCGCTTCAAACAGATCAAACAGTGCATCGCCACTGCCGTTGCCATACCTGGCGTAAGCCAGTGCCGGGGAACCGGTGGATACGTACTCCACGGTGATCTGCTGCCAGCCCTCTCCGTGGTTGGTACTGACCTCATAAACATTGTCGGACCCCAGGTCCTGAATACCTATGGTGCCGTGGTTGTAGACCCAGGCGGTGACTTGATAGCGGTTGCCGGCAACGGGCTTGTAGATGGCCTGTTTCATACGCCCGCCATCACCCTTGATCACCAGCAGACGCCCGCCCTCTGGCGGTACAGGGTTGGACGTACCGTTGGTGGAAACCACATTGGACGGATCTTCTTCTACCCAACCGCCGGTGGACGAGCTCAGCTCAAAGCTGTTGTTGACCAGTGGCCACAGGTCTTCCACGACAGCGTTATCCACGGTGATGGTTTCCGTAGAGGAAGATTCAAAACCTTCATCATCGGTGACCGTGAGTGTGACGGTATAGCTACCCTGCTCACTGTAAGTGTGAGAGACATTGGCACTGCTTCCGCTGCTGCCATCGCCAAAGTCCCAGGCGTAAGCAGTAATGTCGCCGCCATCCGGATCGTAAGACGACGAACCGCTCAGGTTCAGGCTGGTGTTCACGCGCGTAGTGGTGGAACCACTGATGGTAGCGACCGGATACTCGGAAGGTAATTCACTGACCGTGACTTCCGCGCTGGCGGTATCGGCAATACCACCGGCATTGGTTACCTGCAGACTGACCGCATACACACCCGTGTTGTTGTAGGTGTGGACCGGGCTCTCTTCCATGGAGGTAATACCGTCGCCGAAATCCCAACTGTAATTCAGCGACCCACCATTGGAGTTGTTAGAACCGCTACCATCCAGGGTAAACGGAATTCCGACGGTGACATTGCCTGGCACCTGGATATCCGCAGTGGGCGTGCCCGGGCCTCCCTCACCGCGCACAACCTCAATCTCGGTCATGCTGTTCCAGCTGTTCGCGGTATTGCCGAGCCCAACCACCCGCACGTAACGGCCGGAGAAGTCATCGAAGTTGTGCGGCTCCAGTTGCAGTGTATCGCCGGCGCTGTTGCCACCGTACACGTACGTCAGGCTGTTTTCATTGTCACCCACATAAACCTCAAACGAGGCCATGCGGCTGTCGCCTTTGTACCAGGCAATATTCAGCGCACTCACCATGCAGCTGCTGCCCAGATCAAACGTGATGTACTGGCCGGAACCGTTGGCCGACCAGCGCGAGCCGAGATTGCCGTCGTGGGCATTGGCCGGGCCATTGCCGTCATCGGAGCTGGCGCTGGAGGATTGAATATCACAGAACTCCGAACCACCACCAGAGCCGGAACTGGAGCCCGATCCGGAGCTGGAACTGGAACTCGAACTGGAACTCCCCCCGGAACTGGAGCCGGAGCCCGCACCGTCCGCGATGGAAAAATCGTCAAAGCGGCCTTCGTCGCCGTTATAGGTACCCGAGACGGTAACGCTGCTGTGGCTGCCGGAATTGAAGGCCACGCCCAACTCGCCCCAATCGGAATAATTACCGGCATCGCTGTAGGTATCGGAACCCACGGTGACTTCAATACCGCCGGCACCTTGCAACCAGGCGCTCAGGGTGTAATCCGTATTAGGATCCACGGCCACTTCCTGGGAAAAGGCACCACCGGAACCGGTAATTTTCGCGCTCTGGCTACCGCTACGGGCAATACCGGATATGGCGGAGGGATCGGCATCGTCCCAGCCGGACCAGCCAGATTCAAAACCAGCGTTTTCAATGGTAGCGGCGCTGGCTGAAGAAATACCGACGGCCAGGGAGAGCGCTGTATACGTCAGCGTTCGACTCAAATTACTTCGTATGATTTTTCTCATCGCATAGAGACCTGATTATTGATTTTTATTACGGAACTTCTACTCGCTATTAAACCCCGCACCCCGTCGATCACATACATATCTCCCGCCAAGTCAGCAGGAGGTATGCGTAAAAAACGAAATTGCGAAGCGCGGGAAAGGCTAATGGCTGCCTGAGGAAACTGTCAATTTTCTGAAATTTATCTCCCGCTGGAGAAAATAAAATTCAGAAAAAATACCGTAATTGGTTAACCAAAAAATATAACGCAATGAAAAATATAAGAAATATTTTTACGGAACGATGGCGATGTTCACGGCTACAGAATAGAGAAACTTAAATCAACAGAGATATTCAAAATTGCGCCAAATAATGACTTATTGGTCAACCAATGCCTGTAGGCCGATGAAAACAAAAGAGAAATTTTTTGAAAATAATTCCGGGTGGATATAGAAAGAAAAGTACTGCCTGAAACGAGCCGTACTTTTTACACGCCCGCCAGTACAAATTGGCCTGATAGATCAGGTGATTTTGGCGCAGTATTATTTAAGTTGTTTGCGCCAAAATCAAAAAATGAGAACTCTATACACTCAACGCTATGCCAATAGCGAGGGTGGCAGTACCCAACAGCGTAAATACAATGGAGGTTTTGCGGAACATGGGAACCGCAATCGCAATCACCAGACCGCTGACGAGGCTGAACAACAGGCTGAGACCGAACATAATACCCAACACCCAGAAGACCGGCCCCGCGTGCCCTTTGTGGATCAACAGAAACTGGTGCCAGAGATCGTGTTTTTTGACATGCAGTATCGCCCTGTCCGGATCTTCAAGCGGCTCAAAGTACACCTGCCCTTTGTAGCCATACCAACCGATATAGTTTTCTTTCGGTTCGTAGTAGTAGTCCGCGGGCAACTTCATATCCTGCCCTTTTTCCTGCATCAGCGGCAATATGACTGTCCGCACATCTTCCTCGGCCTCGGGAATACCGCTCGGCAGGCTCACTTCGAACTGACTCTCACTGCGCACGCCACCATCGATATCCATCATGTGCAACATACCGGTAGAAAGGTACATCACAGCAAGCGGCAGGAAGAAGCAGGAAAAATAGGTATGGAGTTTTATCCACAATAAACGGGTTCTGGATTTCATAATCTTTTTAGTTTTTAGTACGCCAACAACAAACAAAAAGGCGCAGTGCTTTCACACCGCGCCTTTTTTACCCCGCATTCTGATAAATCAGAAACGATAATCTACAGACAGGCGGACGTCGCGACCCGCTTCATAAACACCGGAAACAATGCCCCAACCGGGAATATCGGAGTAATCCCCTACGCTGGAGTGATCGCGGTAGTGCTCGTCAAAAAGGTTCTGCACGGCAAAGTTAACCGCCAGGCTATCGTCCTGCAGTGGCTGCCAACGCAAGTAGATGTCGTGCAGCTGATAACCGGACTTGTTGATCGTCTGCACGCTATCAATCCAGCCCAATTCAACCGAGCGATGCAATACTTCAACGTCGATTCCCTGAACATGAGTCAGGTTCCAGCCCAAGTCGAGGCGATCAGTAAGTGCGTAGTCTACCGCGAGTGTCAGGGTATCACCGCGGGTATTGCCCAGCCCGTTGTGCTCATAGCCCTCGATATCGTTGCCATTCAGGGTGGAGTCGTTGTGGCTGTATGCAGCTGACAGGTACCAGCTATCGTAGGAGTATGCGGCGCTCAGTTCGAAACCATCGGATTCCAGTTTGCCGATATTCTCAAACAGGTCTTCGTCGTAAATCACATCGTCGATGGTGCTCTGGTAAACCGCAGCCTTCAGCGCCAGGGCTTCGCCAGCATATTCCAGCGCCAGCTCATTATTGTCGACAGACTCTGCCTTCAGGGCCGGGTCGATATGAGCACTTTCCAGGGTAAAGGAGTCACCGATTTCCTTGCCACGCACGGCCTTGGCATGGCCCCCAGAAAGCGTCCAGCTCTCGTTCAGAGCATAGGACAAACCGACATTCGGGCTGATGTCGTCACTACTGAACTCGCCGTCAAAATTGTTCTGGGTCAGTTCGTAGGAGTCGTACCGCACCCCAAAGCTGAGCATCAGCGGCTCGGTCACCTGCCAGTGATCCTGAATGTAGGCGCCCTGCACCCGTCCGCTTTCCGAAATGCTTGATGTGGAATCAGCCTCACGACCACCAGCAACCACCTTCTGATTCCGCCGTTCAATACCATAGGTCAAGGTATGCTGGCCGAAGCTGCTGGTGTTGCGGATATCAAAACCAATCGACGCGGTATTACCGCCGTACAGTCCCCAGGGGCCATCCTGCACCATGTCGGAGTTTGTATCGTAGGCGGTAATTTCCAGGTTCACGGCACTGCTCAGGCTGGCGCTGTAGTTGGCGACCAGAGTTTCGCGCTCGGCATCCATCGGATAAAGCGTGTCACCTTCCAGTACGAACCAGTTTGGTCTGCGACCCAGTTCGCCAGATTCTTCCCGCTGCTCGTAGCTGACGGTCAGCTTCTGATTGTCCGCAATGTCGCCACTCACTTTGAAAAATGCCAGGTTCTGGTCCGCAGAGGTGCCCAGGATTTCGTTGCCATCGCCATCCTGCATGTTCTCGCGCTCGACCTGCACAAACGAGCCAATCAGGCCCCAGTTCTCGCTGAGCTTGCCGTATACCGAGGCACTGCCTTTTTTGCCGTCGTTGCTGAAGTAGGCACCCTTGACCCGCGCGCCCAGCTGTTCGCCGTCGGCAAGCAGGTCGCTGGCATCTTTGGTCTTGAAGCGGATGGCACCGCCGATGGCGCCGGGGCCGCTGGTGGCCTCACCGGCACCGGACTGTACTTCAACTCTGTCCAACAATTCCGGCTCGATGGAAACGCGGCCGATATGGTGAAACAGGGTGCCGGTCTGCGGGGCCCCGTCCACAGTGACGTTCAGCAGGGTATCTTCCATGCCGCGGATATAGACTTTCTGGGCAATACCAATGGAACCACCCACAGATACGGATGGGATATGACGGAAGATATCGCTCAGGTCGTTGGCCTGCTGCTGCTCAAGCTGTTCTGGAGTGATTTCGGTATCGGTGGCCACGCCTACCACAACAACCGTCTCAAGAGTTTCCCGATCGGCGTTTTCCTCGGCGAATGCCGGGGCTACAGTGAGCGCGCCGGTGGCGAGCAGGGGCAGCAGCGCACAGTGGTTGAGCAGGGACTTGTTGGACATTGGGCTTTCCTTCCAGGTGGATTCGCAGTTGGTCATTAATCGTAAACGCGAATTATTCCTATTAGCCCTTTGAAAGTACAGCGCTGTTGCATTTGTTACATTGCGCGGGCGTACCAGACCCGGAAACTGACCAAAAAACGGTCAGGACACCGGTAACGTGATGATCATGCACAGGCCCCCGCCCTCCCGGTTTTCCGCAAACACATGTCCACCGACGGCGCTCAATTGCCGGCGAGCCAGGGCCAGACCGAGACCAACACCAGCGGACTCGGTACTGCGCGAGGGGTCCGCCTGAAAGAAGGGACGGAAAATGGTTTCCAGCATGACCTCGGGCACACCGGGGCCGCGATCTTTGACCGCGATCTGAAATTCCGCGGCGCCGGACTTACCACTCGATGTCGCCAGCGCTACCTCCACCATCTCCCCCACCGGGGTGTAGCGCAATGCATTGCGCAGGATATTCTCCAGCGCCTGCCCCACGGCCTGGTGGCTGGAATTGGTGATTTCGGCGGAATCAGGGAGCTCGGTGTGTATGCGCCGGTCGGGAAATTCGAAACGGGCGTCGTCCACAATCACATCGATCAAGTCCACCAGATCCAGTGTTTCCTGCTGCAATTGGGGCTGCTCGTTATCGAGCCACGCCAGTGTCAGGGTGTCTTCGGTCAGTTTGCGGAAGTGCCGGGCCTCCCGCTGGATGCGCTCCACATTCTCGTCCGCTGGGTACTGTTGGCGGATATGGCCGATTGCGATTTCCAGCCGGGTCAGTGGCGTTCTGAGCTCGTGGGAAAAGTCGGCAATCAGCTGTCGCTGGTTGAGCAGCTGCTCGCCGATACGCGCGGCCATCTGATCGAAGGTGTTGGCGAGTTCGGCGAACTCATCCTTGCGCGCCCCCAGTTGTGGGCGCACCCGCACGGAGAAGTCCCCGCGACTGAACTCCCGGGTGGCCCGCTCCAGACTCCACAGTGGCCGCATGATATGGCGGTATAACAGGACCGATAGTATGGCCAGGATCAGCGCGGGCAGGAAAATCTGTAACAGCAGATAGGTGGTCTGCCAGTAGCTGCCGGGGCGCATGCGATCGGGCAACAGGACCAGGAAGCTGGTGTCGGATTTTTCGAACGGGATTTCCATTACCGGGTTGTTTTCAAAATACAGGTGGATTTTCCACTCCACATCCCGCCCCAGTTTATTGCCACTGTAGCGCTCTTCCAGGCCGCGGCTGCCGGCCAGGTGCCGGATGCGATAACCCACCACTTCCGCCAGCGTATCTTCGCGCTCTTGCAGCTCGCTGAGCCACTGCTCCAGCGCGCCTGTGTCAGCGGAAAAATACAGGGCTTCAGCCTGCCTCCCCCAATCACGCAGCTCGTCCCGGTGCGCCTGGCTGAGCATGCTCATCTCTTCTTCCGCACGCCCGGTGACGTAGTTGATGAGATAGAACATCGCGACGATGCCGGCGGTCACCAGCAGGATCAGTTTCCACAGCAACCGGCGATTCATTTCAGACAGTATCCTTTGCCCCGCACCGTCTGCAGCCGCTCACCGCGCCAGCCGGCCTTCGAAAGCTTGCGACGCACCCGGCTCAGGTGCATATCCAGGCTGCGGTCATAAGCGCCCAGAGGGCGATTCAATACATGCTGAGAGAGGTAGGCTTTGCTCAACACCTCGCCGCGATTGGCCGCCAGCTCCCACAACAGGTTGAACTGGATGGCCGTCAGCTCCAGGTCCTCGGCGCCGACACTCGCCTTCAGGTCCGACAATTGCAATTTCAGCTGTTCAAACTCCAGAGTGTCGCGCTGCAGTGGGGCGACCGGCAGGCTGCGGCGCAGCAGTGCCTCGATCCGCAGCAACAGCTCCTTCGGATTAAACGGCTTGGTGATGTAATCGTCTGCCCCGTGGCGCAGGCCGGCAATCCGCTCCTCTTCCGCTCCCTTGGCGGTGACGATGATGACCGGAACCTGACTGGCTTTGCGCAACAGTCGCAATACCGAAAGGCCGTCGAGCTCCGGCAGCATCAGGTCCAGCAGAATCAATTGGTAGGGCTGCCTGGCGGCTTCCTGCAAAACGGACTCGCCGTCAAAACAGCTAAACGTCTGGTAACCGGCATCACCCATGATGGCGGCGATCTGCTGGTTCAGTGCTGGGTCGTCTTCCGCAATCAGGATGCGGGAGAGGCTGGGGTCGGGGGTCATTGGGGTTCGCCGGCGGTCGAAATAGTGCACCGCAGACTATCAAAACTGGCATAAAAAAACCCGATAACCAGACACTGTGGAAGTATCCGGTTATCGGGTTTTTAAACGGCAGGTGCTCAGTCCCGACGGTTTTTGTGGACCCGCGACTGGCTCTGCACCGAACGGTAGAATTGCCCCAGGGCGCGGTCGTCCGCGCGGGCTTGCGCCAGGGTTTTACTGTTGCGCGCCACCTCCCGCTCCAGCTTGCGCCAGTTGCGCAGGCGGCGCTCATCCATGACCCCGGATTCGATCGCCGCCTGCACCGCACAGCCGGGTTCCAGCTCGTGGGCGCAATCTGCAAAGCGACAGCTGTCCGCCAATGCACTGATGTCTGCAAACGTCGCCGCCAGGCCCTCGCTCACATCCGCCAGGCCCAGCTCGCGCATCCCCGGGCTGTCCAGCAGCAGGCCGCCATCGGGAATCGCGTAGAACGCCCGATGCCGCGTGGTGTGCCGGCCCTTGCTGTCGTCTTCGCGGATACCACCGGTCGCCGCCAGTTCGATACCCGCAAGGCTGTTCAGCAACGTCGACTTGCCCACCCCGGAGGAACCCAGCAGTGCCAGGGTTTCTCCGCTGCGGCAGTATTCTCGCAGAGGCGCGACACTCTCCGTATCCAGCGCATTCACCAGCACCACCGGCAGATCGCTGTGGCCTTTCAGAGCCTCGCGGTACCGGTCGTGATCCTGATCCAGATCTGCCTTGGTCAGCACCAGACAGGCGCGACAACCGGCCTCTTTCACCAGTGCCAGATACCGCTCAACCCGGGACAGATTGAAGTCGTGGTTACAGGAGGAAACGATCAGCACGTTATCCACATTCGCCGCAATCAACTGCGCCTGCTTGGCCCCCGGGGCCATGCGCTTGAACAGACTGCTGCGATCCAGTCGGCGCACTGGCCTGCGCGTCTCGCGATCCAGCAGCAACCAGTCGCCCACCGTAGGCCGCTCCGCCAAATCCTCAAACAGCGGCCCGTGCACCTGGACCGCCTCGTCGCCGGTCTCACCGACCACCTCGATCTGGCTGCGGTGCACCGCCATGACTTTTACTGGCTGGTATTCGCTCAGGTCCTCCAGGCTCAACTGTTGCTGAAAAAACGGCTTCCAGCCCAGTGCCTGCAAGGGCGATACACTGGCGGGACGAGTATTTTCCGCACCAGCACCAACAGAAGCACCGCGCCGGAAAGCCGGGCGGCGTGAAATCAGGGATTTACTCAAGGTTCTAACCCTCAACAGCGCCTGCACACGCGATTTCATGACACGCAGGCGCAAATCATCCAAGCCTCAGAACTTAAGTCTGGGCGCAGTTTGAAGGGGTTTCCATTTAAGGGGAAACCCGACAAAAGGAACTTGCCGGGCTGTATGCGACCTTTTAGTCGCGGCTGGCCCGGCGGGGGTTGGATACACTCATCAACAATCCTCCGCTGGTGGAATTTCGCGCAATCTAGCAATATTTTCCAGCCAGGACAATAGGCCAGACAACTCTACTCGAAAAGAACCCGAGTACTCAGAACTGAAAGCATCCGGCCAGTGACGCCACCGTACCGGTTCGTGAGGAGGCCGCTGGTCGGAGCGCCTGCTTGCCGTGGAAAGGTAACAGCCACAAAAACAAAAGCCGGCATAAAGCCGGCCTTTATATCTTCGCGCTGACGGTACATCACCTTTCTCGACCATCAACGATCCGATAACTTTGAGTATAGACGTACTTCCTGACCCCGCACTCCCTGAGTGACTCATTTGCTCTTCCTGAGCGTTTTGCGTGATCAACATCTTGCTCACGTATAGATTGGCGTTTTCCCGTTTCCTTCACGTGAAGGATTTGTGAAGGTTTGATGACGGTGAAAACCGCTCTCAGTCACCTTTTTCATCGTCGAACAGGTGCCCCAGCTTGCCCTTCTTGGTCGACAGGTAATTCGTATTGTGCGGATTGCGACCCGACTGGTGCGGCAGACGCTCGGTCACTTCCACGCCCAGATCCTGCAGCGCCTTCACCTTGCGCGGGTTGTTGGTCATCAGACGGATCGACTGGATACCCAGGTGATCGATCATCGGCTTCAGAATCGAGTAATCGCGCATATCCGCGCCAAAACCCAGCTGCTCATTGGCCTCCACCGTATCTGCCCCGGCATCCTGCAGATGGTACGCGCGAATCTTGTTCAGCAGACCGATACCGCGGCCTTCCTGGCGCAGATAGAAGACCGCGCCGCGGCCCTCGGTGGCAATCCGGTGCAAGGCATACTGCAGCTGTGCACCACAGTCGCAACGCAGGGAAAACAGCGCATCGCCGGTCAGGCACTCCGAGTGAATACGGGCCAGCACCGGCGCATCCGTATCCAGGTCGCCCATGCTCAGAACCACGTGCTCCTTGCCGGTTTCCACTTCCTCGAAACCGTGCATCTCAAACATGCCCCAGGACGTGGGCAGCTTGGAGGATTCCACATAACGAATGGTCAAACTGATACCTCGTATTCCATCAATGTGCGTCATTAATTGCGCGCGCGGAGCAATAACAGGCCACCCTGTTGCTGCATATCCACGCGGCTCAAAAAACTGTTACCCAGCAGGGTTACCTGCGGGAAATCACTGCCCAACACCGTCGCATCCACATTGTGCACGGTGATACCGCCGATAGTGACGCTGGCCAGCTGTAACTTATACGCCCGCTCGACACCGCTCGCGGTAGACACGGTCATCGGGCGTGCGCGGGACAGGTCCAGCCCCAGGCTTTTTGCCGTGGGATAGTTGAACGCAATACTGGTCGCGCCCGTATCCACCATCACATTGACCCGACGGCCGTTGATCCAGGCGGTTGTGCTGTAGTGGCCGCGGCTGTCCGGATTCAGGCGAACCTCCGCCTTTTCCGCTGCTTCATAATTAGCCGCCACCGGCGCCGCCAGGGTCAGTTTCTGCTCCCGCCCGTCGATATCCACCAGCGCATAGCCGCTGGCCACGGAAACCAGTTTCACCCCCTCCGGGGAGGTTTTACCGGATTTCAGCAGCCGCTGTTTGCCGTTGATCTCGAACATAGCGCTGGTGCCAAAAATAGCTTGCAGGCGCACATCCTGTGCGCTCACCGGCAATGCCAGCAGCAATAAAAAAGGTAAAAACAAGCGCAGTATCATGGGCATCCCGCCTCACAGTGAGTGGATCAGATAGGCCGTGCCCTGCAATACCAGCGCGGCATAGATACCAGCCAGTATATCGTCGAGCATGATTCCCAGGCCACCGTGCACCTTGCGGTCGGCCCAACCGATGGGCTGAGGCTTGGCGATATCAAAAATCCGGAACAGTACGAAACCGTATAGCGCCCAAAGCCATCCCGCCGGGGCCATAAACATGGTGAGCCAGTAACCGACAAATTCGTCCCACACGATGCCACCGTGATCGTGTACACCGAGCTTTTTCGACGCGGCGCCGCACAGGTAACAACCCAGAATAAAGGTCACCACGATCACGCTCATATAGGCGAATGGCGACAGGAACTGAAGGCCATACCACAGGGGAATAGCCGCAACAGTGCCAAAGGTGCCCGGCGCTTTTTTCGCGAGGCCGGAGCCAAAGCCAAAGGCGAGGAACAACACCGGGCTGCGAAACAGTTCCGACCAGGTGGGTGTAGGGAGAGGCGCTTTTGTGGTTGTCATGATTATTCTTTTCCTGCCTCAGAAATGCCGGTAACTGGTGCTGCGAGGCTGCCAGGATTTACCGTTCAATGTGCACTGTATGCCCGGCTCCCGGTGCATGGTGCCGATGGCGGTAATGGGCAACTGCAAATTCTGTACGATATCGAGATGCTTTTCCGGTACGGTAAAACACAGCTGGTAGTCGTCGCCACCTGTCAGGGCTGTTTCCAGGGCGGTGTCGGCATTCATGGAATACGCAAGCTCTGCAACCGGCAAATCGTTCAGATTCAATTCCGCCCCAAGCTTGCTCGCCGCACAGATATGCCCGAGATCACCCAGCAGGCCGTCGGAAATATCCAGCGCAGAACTGGCATAAGGGCCGATGGCGCGAGCCACGGCAAATTGCGGCTGGGGAAAATGGTAAGCGAGATAGGCCTGCTCTTTCTGCTTTATGCTTCCATCCCTCTCTCTCAATATCAGCGGCAATCCCGCCGCAGACGCACCGAGCTGATTGGAAACAAAAATGGTATCACCAGCACGGGCGCCATCCCGACGCAGTGGTTTTTCACAGGCACCGGTGACCTGAATGGTAATGGAAAGCGGGCCTTTGGTGGTATCGCCCCCCACCAGGGTGATACCGTACTGCTTTGCGGTTTCCGCCAGGCCGCGGGCAAAGGGCTCCAGCCATTCCGGGTCACTTTGCCGCAAGGTGAGTGCGAGCGTGAACCACAGCGGCTCGGCGTTCATGGCGGCGAGGTCAGAGAGGTTGACCCGCAGTGCTCGGCTGGCAATAAAGTCTGGTCTAGCGTCTGCCGGAAAATGCACACCCGCCACCAGGGTATCGACACTGGTAGCGAGTATTTTACCGGCGGGAGGGGTCAACAAGGCGCAGTCGTCGCCGATGCCGAGGACCACGCCCTGGTCGCCGCTGGCCCCGGTACTGGCCTGAAAGCGAGCGCTAAAATACTCCCGAATCAGTTCAAATTCACCGGGACCGGGCATGGGCGCGTTAGCCTTTATCGGCTTTTACTTCGACACTGCGCTCGGCGGCTGCAACTTTGTCGAGGATGCCGTTGATAAATTTGAAGGCATCGGTAGGGCCGAATTTTTTGGCCAGGGCGACGGCTTCGTTGATGACGACTTTGTACGGGACGTCGACGCGGTTTTTCATTTCGTAAGTGGACATGCGCAACAGGGAGCGGGATACCGGATCCAGTTCTTCTACGCCGCGGTCAAGGTACTGGCTGTAGGCGCCTTCGATGTCGTCGAGGTTTTTCGCTACGCCGTGGAGCAGTTCGCGAAAGTAGGCGACGTCGGTTTTGCTCATGTCGTTGTCGGCATGAAACTCGGCTTCGATGGTGCCCAGGTTGGCGCCGGTCATCTGCCACTGGTACAGCGCCTGCATGGCAAAGTGGCGGGCCTTGCGGCGGGTGGATGCGGTTACACTCATTTCAATTTTATCCGGTTCAAATCTTGCCGATCAGGGAGACCATTTCGAGGGCGGTTTCGGCTGCTTCGCAGCCTTTGTTGCCGGCTTTGGTGCCGGAGCGCTCGATGGCCTGTTCGATGGAGTCTACGGTGAGAACGCCGAAGGTCACAGGAATGCCGGTGTTCATGGAGACCTGGGCGAGACCTTTGGTGCATTCGCCGGCGACGTATTCAAAATGCGGAGTGCCGCCGCGGATAACGGCGCCCAGTGCAATCACGGCGTCGAACTTTTTGGTTTCGGCAATTTTCTGCGCGGCGAGCGGGAATTCGAAGGCGCCCGGTGCGTAGTAGATGGTGATGTCTTCTTCTTTGATGCCTTTGCGACGCAGGGTGTCCAGTGCGCCGTCTTTGAGGCTTTCTACAACGAAGCTGTTCCAACGGCTAACCAGCAGCGCGTATTTACCGGTGCTGCCTACGAAATCCCCTTCGATGACTTTGATATTGCTCATGGTTTTTTCCGTTTTCTGGTAGTTCCCTGCGGGTCCCTTTTAATGCTTCGGGTCCTGGTGCAGTGGCGGTGGAGCACCGGGTATCAGTTTTCAGGACCGCGGTGAACCCATCCCTGGGCGCTGCGGCGCAAACATCCTGTTTGCGACGCTCCTGAAAACTGATACCCGGCACTCCACCTTCAAGTTGTACATTGGTGGTATTAATCACCAATGCAATTTGTCTTAGATTTCTTCCGCGTTCAGGTACTCTTCCACTTCCAGATCAAACCCGGAAATGGCGCTGAATCTAAACGGCGCACTCATCAAACGCATTTTGCGCACCTTCAGATCGCGCAAAATCTGTGAGCCGGTGCCCACCTGTTTGTACACCAGATCCTGGCTCGGGCGCTGTTGCTTGCCGCTGATGAGCCAGTCGATGCTTTCTTCGATTTCGTCGGTGGTTTCGTTGTGGCAGATCACAACCACCACGCCACTGCCCTCTTCCGCGACTTTTTTCAGCGCGTTGCGGAAGGTCCAGGGCTCGTATTTCTCGTCGCCGCGGCGCAGTGAGAATACGTCGCGCAGGGTGCTGGCGACGTGCACGCGCACGAGGGTGGGTTCTTCCGGTTGGAAGTCGCCGAGGCTGAACGCGAAATGGCGTTCGCGGCGGGCTTTGTCGAGGTAGGTGCGCAGTTTGAATTCACCGAATTCGGTCTGCACATTGCGCTGGTTGACGCACTCGACGGTTTTTTCGTTCAGCGCGCGGTAGTTGATCAGGTCGGCGATGGTGCCGATCTTGAGGTTGTGCTGCTGGGCGAATTTTTCCAGGTCCGGGCGGCGGGCCATAGTGCCGTCTTCGTTCATGATTTCGACGATGGCAGCGGCGGGCTCAAAACCGGCGAGGCGCGCGAGGTCACAACCGGCTTCGGTGTGGCCGGCGCGGCTCAGTACACCACCCGGTTGCGCCTTGATCGGGAAGATGTGGCCGGGTTGCACGATGTCGGACGGCTTGGCATTGCGGGCGACGGCGGCGCGAATCGTGCGCGCGCGGTCGGCGGCGGAGATGCCGGTGGTGACACCTTCGGCGGCTTCGATGGAGACGGTGAAGTTGGTGCTGAACTGGGCGCCGTTGTCGCGGGACATGAGCGGCAGGTCAAGCTGCTCGCAGCGGTCGCCGGTCAACGTCAGGCAGATCAGACCGCGGGCGTGGGTGGCCATGAAGTTGACGTCTTCCGGACGCACCTGCTCGGCGGCGATGACGAGGTCGCCTTCGTTCTCGCGATCTTCGTCATCCATCAGGATAACCATTTTGCCCTGACGGATATCGTCGATCAGTTCTTCAACGCTATTGAGTTCCATAAAACCTCTAGTTTGCTCGATGAGGTCAACGCTCTCACCTTTCAAAATCAATTCGTGGCCACTTGTCTTGATGCGAAGGCGCTGACATCGGGTGACCATTTGCAGGACCTTCGAAAAAAGGGACTTTTTCGAAGAGCCCCCAGGGATGGGTTCACGGCGTGTCCTGCGAATGGTCACCCGATGGCAGTGCCGCCACAAAAGTTACCCGCGTCCCTTCCCTCTGTACTCGGATTCAGGCCTTGTAAAATCCGTGCTGCGCCAAAAATTCCATCGTCAGCCCTTCACTTTTGGGCTCGGCGGCGGCATCTCCCAAGAGTAGCCGCTCCAGGTAACGCGCTATCAGGTCCACTTCCAGGTTCACCCTGGTGCCCGCCTGATAGCCACCGATCACGGTTTCCGCGATGGTGTGGGGCACGATGGTAAGCTCGAATTCGGCGCCATCGACAGCGTTCACCGTCAGGCTGGTGCCGTCGACGGTGATGGAGCCCTTGTGGGCGATGTATTTGGCCAGCTCATTGGGTGCGCGCAGGCGAAACTGCTCGGCGCGGGCGGTCTGTTTGCGCCACACCACTTCACCGATACCGTCCACATGGCCGCTGACCATATGACCGCCGAGGCGGGTCTGTGGCGTGAGAGCCTTTTCCAGGTTCACCTTTGCGCCCAGCTTCCAGTCTTTCAGGGTGGCTACGGCAAGAGTCTCGGCGGAGACGTCGGCCCAGTAGCCATCGCCTGGCAGGTCCACCACGGTGAGGCAGACGCCATTAGTGGCGATGCTGTCGCCGAGCTTGACGTCGGACAGGTCCAGCTTGCCGGTTTTCACCCGCAGGCGCAGGTCGCCGCCCTTCGGTTGCAGCGCGGTGATTTCCCCTACGGCTTCAACAATTCCGGTAAACATTAACGCTCAATGTCAGTAGTGGCTGTAATGCGCCAGTCGTGGCCGACTGCGCGCATATCGGTAATGGTGATGGGCAGCATGGATCCCATGCGCTCAATCGGCAGCTCGAACAACGGCCTTGCGCTGGAGCCAAGAATCTTGGGCGCCATATAGACGATGATTTCGTCCACATGGCCCTGGTACATGAAGGCGCCGGAGAGGGTCGCACCACTCTCGATCAGCACCTCGTTGCACTCGCGACGGGCAAGCTCTTTCAGCAATTCGCCCAGGTGTACGCGGCCAGCTTTGTCCGCAGGCAGTACCAGCACCTCGGCGCCAGCCTTTTCCAGGCGCACGCGGCGCTCGCTGTCTGCGGCGTCTGTGGTGACCACCAATGTGGGGGCGTCACCCTGCAAAATAAAGGCCTTGGCCGGAGTGCGCAGTGTGCTGTCGACGATCACCCGCAGTGGCTGCTTTGCCGCCGCGGCAGCCGCGTCCGCCTCGGGCAGCGCCATCTCTTCCGGGCGCACGTTCATGTTCGGGTTGTCATCGCGCACAGTATCCACGCCGGTGACGATGGCGCAGCTGCGCGCGCGCAGGTTCTGCACATCGGCGCGGGCGGCGGGGCCGGTGACCCATTTGGACTCGCCACTGGCCATGGCGGTGCGGCCGTCGATACTCATGGCGGACTTGGTGCGCACCAGAGGCAGGCCGAGGGTCATACGCTTGATGAACCCGGGATTCAGCGCCCGGCAGGATTCTTCCAGCAACGGGCCTTCCACTTCAATGCCCGCATCGCGCAGTTTCTGTAACCCATTCCCGCTCACACTGGGATTGGGATCTTCCATACCAAACACCACTTTGGCCACGCCGGCGGCGATCAGGGCATCGGCACAGGGGCCTGTCTTGCCACTGTGACTGCAGGGTTCCAGGGTGACGTAGGCAATATTGCCGGCGGCGCCTTTTCCACCATCAAGAGCACCGGCGTCTTTCAAGGCTTCCACTTCGGCGTGGCCCTCGCCGGCGCGCTTGTGCCAGCCCTCGCCGACAATCTTGCCCTCGCTATCGGCAATCACGCAGCCCACCCGCGGGTTGGGCATAGTGGTGTAAACGCCGCGCTCGGCCAGCTGGATGGCACGGACCATCAGTTCTCGCGGGGTAAAGGCCATCAGTTTTCCTCTCCCTGCTTGCTCCCCTTGGGCGTATTCAGGCGTTCGATCTCGTCGCTGAAGTCGCTGACGTCTTCGAAGCGGCGGTAAACGGAGGCGAAGCGCACGAAGGCCACCTGGTCGAGCTCGCGCAGCTGCTCCATTACCAGCTCGCCAATATGCATGGCGGGCAGCTCGCGCTCACCGGTGGCCTGGAGGGCGTGCTTGATCTGGGCCACAGCAGCCTCCACCCGCTCGGTGCTCACCGGGCGCTTCTCCACCGCGCGCTGGATACCGGCGCGCAGCTTGTCTTCGTTGAAGGGTTCGCGCTGGCCGTTCTGCTTCACCACCCGCGGCAGCAGCAGTTCGGCGGTTTCGAAGGTGGTGAAGCGCTCGTGGCACTGCAGGCACTCGCGACGGCGCCGTACCTGATCGCCATCGGCCACCAGGCGGGAGTCTACGACTTTGGTTTCATCTGCGCTGCAGAAGGGACAGTGCATGGGGAGAGGGCCCTCGAAAAAGTGGGCGGCAGTTTATCACACAGGGGCCTATCACCGTAGCAAAGGCCTCGGGCACCCCAAAATCGCCCCCGGAACGGTGGACGGGTGTTCACCGCTCTCCTTTGGCGCCCCGAAACACCACACGGAAAATATCCCGCCAATATGATCACTCAAAACATGACTCACTGCTCACCCTGAGCATATTCACTTGGTGCAAATTGTTAACAATGCATATATTGCTGCTCGGTCGGCCAATCCAATCCCTTGCGAAACAGTGTCATAAAAATAAACGAGGACAGTATGCCTATCCCCACAAACTTCATATCCAGCGCGCGACGTATGGCCACCCTTATCCTTTTTGCACCCCTGATTGGTACCGCCCAATCCAATGTGGACAATTCCAGCTATAGCCTTACCACCGCCAATAATGGCGGGCAAGTAAAGCTGCGCGATGCACCCGGTGGCTCCGGCAGCATCAATACTGTCAGAAGTCTTGCGACCCAAGCTCAGCTCCCAGCCGATGTACGAAACTCCCAATTAACCACCGGCGAATACGCGTACAACATTGCACAACTTGAGGCCGTTACGGAGACCCTCAACTATCTGGCAAACGCACGTCCCGATACTTACTCGGGTGCAGGAACCATCGTCACCAGCGCAAACCTAGAGCAGCATCGCGCAGCAATCGCCGGTAATGGCGGAACCTTTGTTTTCCGGGGAACTATTGATATCCCCTCGAAAGATTCTCTGATTCAGGTTGGAGCCAACACCACAATCTGGGTCGATGGCACCGTCAGATATACTGGCTCCGAGATTCCGGGAACCGCGCCGGATGAGTATTCCGTATCCGACGTGATCAATGGCATTTTTGAAGTGCGCGGAACCAATAATCTCGCCAAACCCAATGTGAAAATCTTCGGCACCAAGCGCGGAAAAATACTCGGGAACGACAGGCTTTCCGCAGTGTATGTGCGCTACGCCCGCGACCTGCAGGTAGAGGGTCTCAATACCGACACCTGCCGCAACGTGCTGTTTTTAAACAATGTGTATGGAAGCAGTACGGCGAAAGGAAACTTTATCTACAACTCGGCCCGGCGCGCCATTCACGTAAAAGCTTCGAATGGCATACAGATTATCAACAATTTCATCTATGACGCGGATGTCGACGGCATTGATATCGATGCATATACCAAAAACTCGGAAACATTGCGCAACCTCCTGATTGATTCGGGCAGTCGCTGGATGGTGTGGACCGAAATTGCTTCCACCGACAACATGATCGACGGCAACGTCGGCATCCACGTTAACGGTGCAGACGGTGGTTTTCAGGAAAACGGCAGCGAAAGCAATGGCCAGCCTGCTACTGCACGCAATACCTGGAAGAACAACCATATCTTCTACGTAGACTCCCCCTCGAATTGGAAGCAGGGCTTTTCGTTTCACCCCAATCGCGTGATCGACCGCGATTCAGTTACTTTCTACAACAACTATGTCTGGCAGACCAGCGACAACGCTTACAAGCGCAACCCGAAATCCGAAACTCTAGATGACGTTGCTTATTACCGCTATGTAGGTGCGGAACCAACACCGCCCGCTTTTCCAGGCGATGCACAAAATGCTTTTACCACACTGTTTGTTCCCGGGACCATCCAGGTGGAAGACTTCGATACCGGCGGCGAAAATATCGCTTACTTTGACACGGCTACTGGCAACGCCGGAAACGAATATCGCACCGAAGATAATGTCGATATTCAATCCAGTGGAGACGGCACCAACGCCTACAACGTCGGCTGGATAGAAGATGGGGAATGGCTGGAATACACCATCTCATCTGTGACCGCCGGGCGGTATGATATCGATTTGCGCTATGCCGCAATTGGCACTACCGGCAACAAAAGCGTTCAGATTCAGCTGGCGAATAGTCAAATCGTTAGTATTCCGCTAACAGGTACCGGCGGCTGGCAACAGTGGCAAACCGTCCAGGTCAAAAACATTGATATCAACGGCGGCACAAACCAAGTACTGCGTCTAGACGCGATGGGTGGCAACTTTAATTTAAACTGGATTCGCTTCTCCCCCAGCACCAGCAGCACCCCCGTCATCTTCACCGTTGAAGCGGAAGACTTCCAGGCTACCGGTGGCCCCTATGCCGGCTTCAATCGTTACATCACACCGGCAGGTATTAGTGCGATCAACTTTAATCAACGGGGAGACTGGGCGGACTATGTTGTAAATGTGCCAGAAACGGGCAACTATTTGCTCTCTGCCTGGACCGGCACCACCCAATCTGGCGGTGCAATTGAGGTGCTGGTAAACAACCATCCATACATCCACCAGACCGTACGTAACAATGGAGGCTGGGATTCGTTCGTAGAACTGCGCTCCTCTACCGCAATACCGTTACAAGCCGGACAACAAACCCTTCGAATTCGCGGTGCAGGCAATTCTTCTTCGACCTGGGAGTGGAATGCGGATCGATTTGTTTTTACCAAGCAGTAGTGCGACTTAAGACTTGAAGCCTATTTAACAAGTTACCACTGATCGGGTCAGTTAGATTTCCCCACCAAAAACGGCCTCTAAAAAGGAGCCATTTTTTAAGAAAAACACTTAATAGCAAGCGCCGTTTATTATGCGGCGCAGCGATCACACAGACAGGGCAATTCCAGCGCCGGACTCAGCATCTGCCAGCCGGCATTCGCGGCCCCTTGCTGCAACGCCTTGATTACATTGCCCTTGATACCCACCTCTTTCACCGCCCCGCAGCGCTCACAGATCAGGAATTGCGGCGTCTCGTGCTCGTGATGGCAGGCAATATGGGCGCAGGCTACAAACTTGTTGGCCGAGGCCAGCTTGTGCACCAGGCTGTTTTCCGCCAGAAAATCCAGCATCCGATATACCGACATGGCCTGAATGGTCTCACCGGTCGTATCGCGATAGGCATCGGCAATCTCGTAAGCCGACAGAGGCACCGGGGACTTCAGCAGTGCACGCAGGATGCTCTGCCGTTTCTCGGTAAAGCGCGTGCCTTTGGCCCGGCAGCGCTCATCAGCCCGATTCAGAATCTGCTCTATCTGTCTTTTGTTCATGGAAAGGTACCCGTCTGCTGTGTCGGCGATTCTAGCATTTTCAGGGTGCCGGCATGAATGCCAGGAGATTACATGTCTTCCCGCTCGATAATCCGCTGCCAGAGCTTATGGCGCAGGGAGAGCACCCGGGGCTTGGTGGCCGCGGGAATCCAGGTGCGCGCCAGTTCCTGCGGCCCCGGGTATACCGCCGGATTGCTGAGCAGCTCCGGATCGACCAGCTTCTGCGCGGCCAGGTTGGTATTGGCATACTGGGTTTCGTTGCTGATATTGGCGATGACACTGGGCTGCATCAGGTAATTGAGGAACTGATAGGCGGCGTCGACATTCTGGGCATTAGTGGGAACAGAGACAACGTCGATCCACAGGGGAAAACCCTCTTTTGGCATCACATAGCGAATATCAAAGTTCTTGCCGGCTTCTTTCGCCATTTGTTGGGCAACCAGTACATCGCCACTCCAGGCATGAGCAATGCAGCGTTTACCACTCGCCAGATCCTCGACGTATTCACCGGAGTCGAAATCGGTAAGGTGCAGACGCACTTTGGAAAGCAGGTTTGCCACCATGTACTGGTGAGCAGTACTCATGGAGTTGGGGTCTTTGTCCAGATACTTGAGCGCCACGTCGAAGATCTCCTCCGGCGAGCGCATTAGTGTCGCGTTGCAGTGATGCAATTTGCCCAGGTTTTCCGGGTCGAACAGCAGGTCCCAACTGTCTTCGGGCAAGTAGCCACCAAAGGCCTTTTCCACCGCCTGTACGTTGTAGCCAATACCCACAGTGCCCCACAGGTAGGGAAAGGCGTATTCATTGCCCGGGTCAAACAGGGCGAGACGCCGCATAAACTCCGGGTCGTTCTGGGACCAGTTGTCGATACGGTTGCGATCGAGTTTTTGCAATTGGCCGGCAGCAATGTATTTGGGGATATTGTCGGAACCGGGCACGATCACATCGAAGCGGCGCCCCTCCTTCAACCACACCTCTTCCAGCTCTTCGATATCGTCGAATTCGAAGTAATGTACCTTGATCCCAGTGGCGGCTTCGAAGTCGGCAATCGTGTCTTCGGCAATGGACTCAGACCAGTTGGCGAAATGCAACTCTTTGGCCTGCACATTGAGGTTCAGCCCGACCACTGCGAGCAGAATGATGAAAAATTTGGATGTTGCGCGCATGAGCGACTCTCAACCTGCTGTTTCCGTTCGCAATTTATTCACCCGGCGCCACCGAAGTGGCGCCGGGTGCATGCTGCCATCAGGCTTGATGGATTTCCTTCGCCGCCCGCTCGGCAGTACTGATGGCGCCGTCGATGTAGCCAAACGCCTCCAGTGCGGTGTGCTCGCCACAGAAGTGGATATTCCCCTCTTGCAAACCAGCCGCACCCCACCACTCGGTGTAGTCGCCAAACGTCTGGGTGGAGTAAGAGCCTTTGGACCAGGGATTGGCCGCCCACTTGGACTGCATCGCAGTTCCGGTAAACGCATTGCTGGTACCGGGGAAGATGTTATCGACAATGCCGAAGAAGTGATTCAGATCGGCACTGGTTGGCGCAGCGAACGGCTGATCACCACCGATCTGCTTGCCGTAGTCACCGCCGAAGAAGTTCACCAGAATCCCGTCGCTGCCGTCGGTCACTGAAGTGGAGTCCCAGGTGTCGAACAGTTCCGGGCGGCCCACGTAGGTCACACCATTTGGGGTGAACATTTCCCCGTTGATCATCTGCGGTTGCGTCCACGGGCGGGCAGCACAGTGCATTGCCAGCTTGCCGTTGGAACCGAACGCCATACGCTCAATGGCCATGCGCTTCTGCGGGCGGAACCCGGTGTAGATGCGGGAATCGATATCCACGTCGCGCAGGGTGGAGAACGGCATTGCCAGTACCAGGCGATCACAGCTGTATTCGTGGCCGTCATCAAATACCAGATTGTAAGGGCCGTTGAGGTCGCCCTGAATGGCCACCAATTTACGCGCGGTCTCGATGGTGCCTTCCGGCAACTCTTCGACCATACGCGTCACCAGCTGATCGTTACCACCGGCGATGCGGAAACGCTCATCGGTTCCCGCCAGTGGCAAGGCCGTATTAATGGGGTTCCATGCCAGCAGGTAAATCAGATTCAGTGCCGTGGTCTCTTCCGGCTGGATGCCGTATTCCGCAACGATATCCGCCTGGAAGACCTGGCCCATATTTGAATTTGCACCAATACCCACGGCATCCAGCCAGCTGTTCACATCGATATGATCCAGCTCGCGATGCATGGCATTGTGGCTCTCATAGGTGGGCACCCAGGGCGCATCCTTCTGCGCGCGCTTGAAGATCCGGTAAACATCGCGCCACTCTTCGTTTAGCTGGTGCTCGGTGTAGTGCTGGCCATTGACGTAGTAGACCTCATTGCCGCCGGGCACCGCGTTGCCATTCACATCCTCGACATCCAGACCAAGGTTGTTGGCCAGGTTGCGCGTATAGGTGTGCTCAGTGGAAATCAATTCGCCACCGCGCTCGACCGGGCGACCAAAGATGCTGCGATTGGTGTTTACGCGGCCGCCCAGGCGGGTATTACCTTCAAACACTTTACTAGCAATGCCGTACTGCTGTAGCCGGTGGGCACAGCGCACACCCGCAACACCGCCACCAATAACCGCAACACGCCCGGGGTTTGAGCTACCGGGAGCCGCCTGCGCAGGGGCAGAAATAGTGCTGGTTGCGCCGGCGGTACCCAGTGCCGCGGCCCCCAGTCCCAACTGCTTGAGGAACTGACGGCGCCCTTCTTCCGAAGCATTGGCGCCCGTGTGACGAGTGCCTTCATTGATGATATCGAGACTCTCGTCAGCTGAGATACCGGCCTTTTCAGACAGCTCCTGCGCGGCGCCCAGGCGGCGCATCAGGCTGGCAAGCGGTGATTGGGATTTACGGCTTCGCATGGTGTTCTCCTACAGCCAGGAAAAATATCCGACCCAAAAATCACAGGGCCGTGGGTTTGTATTCTTATTCGTCCACGGTTAACCCCTTCCGACCCCTAATGGCGTCTTACCGGCATGGGCGCCCCAATCGAGGCGCCGCAGGAATAAAGGAAAACCGGGTTATTCACATTTGCTATATACGCGCGTAATTCTACATAAGATCACCCAAAAATCGAATAAAAATTCAATTTTTGAGGGGCGCGGAGAATCTTGGACTAGAGACTAACCAGGCACAGGGAAAACAGAGTAAGGAAAGGGAGCTACGGCAGGAATGCAGAAGAGCCCCCTGGGTGGGAGACAGACATAAAAAAAGCGGCTCCGAAGAGCCGCTTTTCATGTACTACTGGCTTTGCGGTGCCGCTCAGCCCTTGTAAACCGGGAACTTCGCGCAAATTTCCAACACTTTCGCTTTCACTTCGGCGATGGTCGCATCGGCATTGCCTTTCTCCAGTGCGTCCAGCACGTCGCAGATCCAGTTGGTGAGCTGCTTGGTTTCCGCCACACCGAAGCCGCGGGTGGTGATGGCCGGGGTGCCCACGCGCAGGCCACTGGTGATGAACGGGGAGCGCGGATCGTTGGGGACGGCATTCTTGTTCACGGTGATGTTGGCGTTGCCCAGGGCCGCGTCCGCATCCTTACCGGTGTACTCCTTGCCGATCAGGTCCACCAGCATCAGGTGGTCGTCGGTACCGCCGGACACGATGTTGATACCGCGGTCGAGGAAGGTCTCGGCCATGGCGCGGGCGTTCTCTACCACTTTCTTCTGGTAGGCCTTGTACTCGGGGCTCATGGCTTCCTTGAAGGAAACCGCTTTTGCTGCGATCACGTGCATCAGCGGGCCGCCCTGGCCGCCCGGGAATACCGCGCTGTTCAGTTTCTTCTCGATCTCTTCATTAGCCTTGGCAATGATGATGCCGCCGCGAGGACCGCGCAGGGTTTTGTGGGTGGTGGAGGTGACCACGTCGGCGTGGGGGACCGGAGACGGATATTCGCCCGCGGCAACCAGACCGGCCACGTGTGCCATGTCGACCATCAGGTAAGCACCGACCTTGTCGGCGATGGTGCGGAACTTGGCCCAGTCCATGATGCGACTGTAGGCGGAGAAGCCGGCCACGATCATTTTCGGCTTGTGCTCCAGGGCGAGGCGCTCGACTTCTTCGTAGTCCACTTCACCGGTGTCGGCGTTCAGGCCGTACTGCACCGCGTTGTACATTTTGCCGGAGAAGTTAACCTTGGCACCGTGGGTCAGGTGGCCGCCGTGGGCCAGGCTCATGCCGAGCACGGTGTCGCCGGGGGCGCACAGCGCCTGGTAAACCGCGGCGTTGGCCTGGGAGCCGGAGTGCGGCTGGACGTTGGCGTAATCGGCGCCAAACAGTTCTTTAGCGCGCTCGATGGCCAGGGCTTCAACCTTGTCGACGTACTCACAGCCACCGTAGTAGCGCTTGCCCGGGTAGCCTTCGGCATACTTGTTGGTGAGGCTGGTGCCCTGGGCTTCCATCACCTGCGGGCTGGTGTAGTTTTCCGAGGCAATCAGCTCGATGTGCTCTTCCTGGCGGCGATCTTCGTCCTGAATGGCGGACCACACATCGGGATCGTAGGAAGCTAGGGTGACGGATTTATCAAACATGGTATTCCCTCGGATGATAAGGCGCGAATCGCGCAAGCATAATCTCGACAAGGGCAAATCC
This sequence comes from uncultured Microbulbifer sp., assembly GCF_947504145.1. GTDB lineage: Bacteria > Pseudomonadota > Gammaproteobacteria > Pseudomonadales > Cellvibrionaceae > Microbulbifer. Next base: position 780,757 of record NZ_CANNGQ010000002.1, on the reverse strand, counting down.
CGACCCAAATGTGACCGGCCCGCCCCAGAAAGCGGCGCATTGTACACCAAGGGAGTGGCGTCGGCGCAAAGGGTGCACATGAAACAAATTCAATTCAGCGCCCCACTCTGTTCAAGTTGGCGCCACCGGGAGATTCGTCCGCTGCGGGCGTACCAGTTGACGCAGAAATCAACGAATAGTGCCGCTGGCAGGAATCACAACAGGGCACTGTAGCCCGCCATATCCACCAGTTGCCCGCGGTAGCCATAGACCCGCTCCACCAGGTCCGGCTGCAGCAGTTCGGCGGGGGTGCCGTCGGCCTGAACCCGGCCATCGGCCAGCATGACCATGCGATCGGCGTAGCGGGCGGCGAGATTGAGATCGTGCAGGACCGCGACCACGGCGGTGTTGTCGCCGGCGACTTCGCAGGCCAGCGCCAGCACCTCATGCTGGTGCTTGAGGTCGAGGGCGGAAGTGGGTTCGTCCAGCAGCAGGATTTTTTTATCCCCGGGGTCGGCGAGGCTGAGCTGGGACAGGACTCGCGCCAGCTGCACCCGCTGCTTTTCACCGCCGGACAGACTGGGGAACAGCCGGTCGCGCAGGTGCCATACATCCGCGCGCTGCATAAAGTGTTCAACCCGCTCGCCCTGCTCCGCCCGCGACAAGCTGCCCGGGCCGAGGCCGAGCTGCACTACTTCGCGACTGGTAAAGGCAAAATTCAGATTGGAGTGCTGGGCCAGCAGACCGTAGCGGCGCGCGAGGGCGCGGTGATCCTGTTGGCTGCGATACCAGTCCGCCTGCGGGCGACCGAACAGATGAATGCGGCCGGAATAATCCAGCTCACCGCTGATGGCACGCAGCAGCGAGGTTTTGCCGCAGCCATTGGGGCCGAGCAGCGCGGTTACCTCGCCGCAGGCAAAGCCCAGGGAGATGTGCTCCAGCAGCGGCGAAGCCGCGCGGGGGTACTGAATTGAGAGGTCGGAAATTTCCAGCAACATATGGGCACCCTCCCCTTAGAAAATCTGCTGGCGCTGTTGCCACAGCAGAAACAGGAAGAAAGGTGCACCCAGCAGTGCGGTAATAATCCCCACCGGCATTTCCGCCGGGGCAAAAACACTGCGCGCAATGGTGTCTGCCACGGTCAGCAACAGGCCGCCGAGCAGTGCGCTGTAGGGAATCAGATAGCGGTGATCCGGCCCCCGCAGCAGGCGCACGATATGCGGCACCACCAAACCGACAAAGCCGATAATTCCCGATACGGATACCGCCGCACCCACGGCGATGCCATTCAGCACGATAATCTGCCGCTTGAGGCCAACCACATCCACCCCCAGGTGGCGGGCTTCCGATTCACCCAGCAACAGCGCGTTGAGATCGCTGGCGCGTGCCCACAGCAGCCCGGCGCTGATGGCAAAAATAATTCCGGATACCAGCACCGTGGTCCAGGTAGCCCCGGACAGGGAACCCAGTTGCCACATGGTCATATCCCGCAGTGCGGTATCGGTCGCCACATAGGCGAACATGCCGAGGGCGGCGCCGGCCAGTGCGGAGATTGCGATACCGGCGAGCAACATCATTACCACCGAGCGGCCGCGGTCACCGAGGATATACACCAGCCAGGTGGCAAAGATGGCACCAAAGCTGGCAAAGGTGGGCAACAGTAACCACTGTAATTTCTCGTAAAGAGTGCCCAGCCAAACACTCAGAACACCGCCAAACACCAGCACGATGCCGGCACCGACGGCGGCGCCGGAAGAAATGCCGATAATCCCTGGCTCGGCCAATGGATTGCGGAACATGCCCTGCATCACTGCACCACAAACGCCGAGGGTGCCGCCGACAATCAAACCAAGCAGCAGGCGCGGCAAACGAATTTCACCGAGCACCAGTGCGTACTGCTCCGGCACATCCTGATCCAGAATCCCGGGCCAGCTCCACTGTAGCAAGCCGGCGAGTACGTCCCGCCAACCGATGGTCATGGCGCCCACCGCAAGGGAAATACAGCTCCCCAACAGCAACAGCGCAATCAGCGCTGGCAGCAGGCTTTTGTCACTCAGGCGAAATTCCAAGGGAGGGGTACCTCAATTTCATTTGACTATCGGGGTGCCGCTTCGGGTACTTTTGTGGCGGCACCGCTACCGGGTGCAAACTTGTGAGACACGCCATGAACCCATCCCTGGGGGCTCTGCAAAAACATCCTGTTTTTGAAGGTCTCACAAGTTTGCACCCGGCATCGACGCCTTCGCCCGGAATGCTGCGTCTACTAAAGAATATTTAGTTTCTTGAAAATTTTTCGTTTAGCTTTTTCGCTTCATTCAGGCTGGCCAATCCCATGCCGCCGAGCAGCGCAAAACCGTCCACGGAGAAAAAGGCTTTCTTTTTTCCTGCCGGTGTCAGCTTCAACAGCGGCTGCCACTCCAACAGTGCCGCGCCGCCTTTCAGCTGCGCATCCTGGTCACTAGAAAACAGAATCCAGTCCGGGCGCAGTTCAATCAGCGCCTCATCCGACAGTTGTTTGTAGCCGGAAAATTCCACCGCGTTCACACCGCCCGCCATGCGAATCAGACTGTCCGGGCTGGTGCCGGTGCCGGCGGCCTTTAGACCGCGGCCTTCCTGGGCGCGCACAAATAAAATGCGCGGTGCCTCAGACAGTGAGCTGCGGGCACGTTTCAATGCACGCAACTGCTGCACGACACTTTTTGTCAATTCAGCAGCGGGTTTTTCCAGCACTCTGGAAAGGCGATCAATATTGGCGATCAACTGCTCGCCGTTCTCTGCTTCCGGCAGCTTCACAATTTTTACCCCGGCATTTTGAAGCAGAGTCAGGGTATTCGCCGGGCCCATATGCTCGCCGCCAATCAGTAACTGCGGTCGCTGCGCCAGCATGCCCTCCACCGGCAACTGACGGTAATAACCCACCACCGGCACTTTTTTGAAATCCGCCGGCAGGCGCGTGGAGGAGTCCACCGCGATCAGGCTATCGCCGGCGCCCAGCGCCAGCACCAGTTCGGTAATGGAATGGCCGGTGCTGATCACCCGCTCCGGTGCCGCGGCGGCAACACTACTGGCCAGCAGCAGTGCAGCGGCCGAAAGAAAGGTGTGGCATGCGCGCGCCAGAAGGAAAATCAGAGGGCAATTCAAAGGACGAGGCATTGAAAAGGTCATAGTTCGAGTCCAGTCGATAAAAACCAAAAACCCCCACGCAGGGCTTTCAATCGGTCAGGGTGCGGCGGCGTGCGGTTGCAGTGCAATTTCCGCCACTTCCACCCCCTGCTTCTGCAACAGGGCAAACAGATCCAGCATGCGCTGTACCGGCACATTGCGATCCGACGCCAGAGCGACCGGGCGCTCCGGGTTCGCCACCAGCGAGGCCATCAACGCCTGTTCAAATTCCCCCTGACTAGCGTAGCCACGATCATCGATCCCCCACAGGTCCGGCCCGTGGTTGGACAGAGAAATGGTCATGGGGTCGGACGGCATAGTCGCCGCCGCATGTTCGCTGGCGGGAAGGTCCATGGGCAGCGACGCCAACCGCATATTTGCGGTCAACAGCAGGAACACCAGAACGATAAAGATGATATCCAGCAGCGGGGTCAGGTCCGGCGCCAGATTGGCGAGGGAAAACTCCCGCTGATTGGGGGGATTGATATTGATCACTGCGCCGGCACCGCAATATTGACCGGCTCGCGCACACACGCATCCGGGGTTTTGCAGCAAGGGTCCAGCCCCTCCAGCCACAGGTTGCCGCGATTGAACAGGTGCTCCAGATCCGCCACCACCCGATCACTCCAGATCGCCAACAGGTGCGCGCCGGCAATGGCCGGCAGTGCGACGATCAGGCCCGCGGCGGTGGTGCTGAGCGCCATACCCAATCCATCCGCCAGCAGCGCCGGGGTCACCGGTTCGTTGCTGCCGGACAGGCCGGCAAACATACCGATCAGGCCGAGCACCGTGCCCAGCAAACCCATCAGCGGGCTGATGATGCCGACCACCATCAACAGGCGCAGACCGCTGTGCAACTGGCGACGCTGATCCTGCAGCCATACCGCGGCGATTTCTTCCCGCTGAGGCTTGTCTACCTTGCGATGCTGCAGCAACAGTGCGGTGGCGCGGCTGGCCAGGGCGCGCTCCTGCTCGCAGGTTTTGCCCAGTTGATCCAGTTCCGCTTCGGCGGTGCACTGCAGGCGTTTGAAAGAACCGCTGATACCGCGGTGGGCGGTGGTCAGCAGAAACCAGAGACGCTCACCCAGTAGCGCCAGCGCAACCGCCGACACCACCAACAGCGGCCAGCCCATTGGGCCGAGCTGGGCGAAAAATTCAGACCAGGATTGATGTTCGAACATAGCGCTCTCGTTTTTTATTACGACTTTGGCCAACAAAACTTACAGAGAAAATTGAATGGGCAATCGCACTCGGGACAATCGCGCCTGACCGTTTTCCCGGTAGGGCAGAAACTGCCACCCCGCCACCGCCTTCAAGGCCGCTTCATCCAGGCTGTCGACCCCGGAAGACTGCAACAGGCGGCGAACCACTTGCGCACCGGTGCGATCCAGCTGCACCTCGACTACCACAGTGCCCTGCTGGCGGCGCTGCCGCGCCAGTTCCGGGTAGGCCGGTGCGCCGGGTGGGCTGGCGAAGGCCGGGCGCTCCACCAATACGGATTCTTCACTGACACTCTGCTGTTTTGTCGGCGCTGGCGCGCTGGATACCTGGCTTAGCTCAGAATCGGCAACAGCCTCGTCAACCGGCGAGGGCTTGGGCGGTACAGCCACCTCTGGCTTTTCCGTTTCTGGTTTATTTTCTACCGGCTTTTTTTCAATCGGCTTCTTTTCAACCATTCTGTTAGGTGGCTGCTTCTGAAGCGGCTTGGGCAGCACCTTTTCCACCGGCTTCGACGGCTCTGGCGTTTCCGAAAGTGGCTGCTCGGCGATCCTCTCCGGCGGCGCCACTTCCTTCTCAGACAGCGTCGCGGAGGCGAGCTTCACCTGCCCCAGTTTCAGCGCCACCACACCCGAGGGCGCCTGTACTTCCCGTACCGGCGCTGCCCAGAGCAACCATCCGTGCAGCGCAAAGGACAGGAACACCATTGTGGCCATGCGCCATTTCACGGTGATACCTCACTGTTCGTCTCCACGCCGTTTTCTAGCTCCTGCTACCTGGCCGATGCTGATACGGATGTCCCAGCCGAACATCCAACGCAGGGAAGACTAGCAACTTGCAGATTTAATATCAAACGATAATAGTTTGCATTTACAATATGATTTACTGGACCTATGATTCGGCGCAACCGTACCGACCGGCCTCGAAATAACGGTCGGCAATACGGACATTCAATTGGGAACCTATCTTGGGAACACGAAAAGGGGGCACCGTTATGGGCCAGTTCAAGACTCTGAAACTTCATCCTCTCGCCGCTGCGGTACTGGCGCTGTGTGCAAACAGCGCCATGGCACAGGCGACCGAAACCGAGACTGGCGACCAGCCAGTGATCCAGTTCGGTGAAGTAATCGTCGCCGCAGACCGCAACCCGGCCGCCAAGGAAAAAGACGCAAGCATCGCCGTGGTCGAGCGCGTACAGCTGGAAGAGCAACAGCCGGAGTCCATCGCCCAGGCACTGAAATACGAACCCAATATCGAAGTCACCGGCGGCCCCCGCTACTCCAACCAGGCTCCAAATATTCGCGGCCTCCAGGGCGTGCGTGTACTGCAAACCATCGACGGCGCCCGCCAGAACTTCAACTCCGGCCACCGCGGCACCTACCAGCTGGACCCGGAACTGCTGAAACAGGTGGAAGTAAAAAAAGGCCCCGCCTCCAGTCTGTGGGGCTCCGGCGCCATCGGCGGCGTGGTGGCCATGTCCACCAAGAGCGCTGCGGACCTGCTGAAAAGCGGCAATACGCTCAACAACAACCTCGGCGGCTACCTGAAACAGGAACTGGGCAGCAACGGTGACTCCACCGAAACCACCGCCGCCATCTACGGCCTGGCCGGCGATTTCGATTACCTGGTGAACGGCTCCTTCTCCGAGCACGACAACGTGGAAATCGGTGGTGGCGAGGAACTGGAAAACAGCGCCAGCGAAAATACCGCCCTGCTCGCCCGCGGCGGTTTCAAAATCAGCGACAACCAGCGCATCGACCTGTCCTTCCGCCACAACAATCGCGAAGAAGCCGTTCCGTCCAACCCGAATGCCAATGTGGGCACCAGCTCACCGCTGGTTGAGCGCGACATCACCGATCAGAATGTCACCGCCGGCTATCTGATCCAGGCAGGAAAAAGCGCGCACACCGACGGCGCCGCCAGCCACACAACAAAAGTCACCCTTTACCGCAACGACACACAGTTCGAAGAATTCCGCCCCACCCAGGGTGAGGCCGGTCAGAACGACAACACCGAAGTCACCACCACCGGCCTCGCCCTAACCAATGCAACAGAAGGCCTCAGTGCCCAGTGGGTCTACGGTCTCGACTGGTATCAGGACGACGTCACCACCGTGCGCGACGGCGACAACCGCCCGCAAAACCTGAACGCCGACACCGACGTGCTGGGCATTTACACCCAGGCCGCGTTCACCTTCGGCGATGTATTCACCGTGACCCCGGGGGTACGCTACGACCGCTTCGAAGCCGAAAGCCAGCAGCTGAGCGAATCCACCCGCGAAGACACCGCCGTCTCCCCCTCCATCGCCGCCGCCGTCAAAGCCACCGAATGGCTGAATCTCAGCGCCAGCTACGCCAAAGCCTTCCGCGCACCAGGCGTGGAAGAGATGTACACCGAAGGCACCCACTTCTGCTACTTCGGCCCCTTCTGCAACACCTTCATTCCCAACCCGGACCTGGAAGCAGAAGAAGCACAAAACACCGAGCTGCGCGCGGACTTTGCCTTCAGCGGCCTCGCCAATAGCAGCGACCAGCTCACCGCCAGCGCGGCTATATTCCGCAATAAAGTGGATAACTTTATCGAGCAGGTAGTCACCAACCCGCACCCAATGTTCGGCTTCCCCATGAACACCACCTACCTGAACGTGGACGAGGCGGAACTGAAAGGCTTTGAACTGAGCGCCAACTACCGGATCAACGATCTCGAAATCGGCACCAGCTACGGCCAGACCGAAGGCCGTGACCTGACCGACGACAGCTACCTGACCAGCATCCCCGCGGACAAGTTCGTACTGGATCTCGGCCACTACTTCCTGCAACGTGACCTCAAAGCGGGCCTGCGCACCTCCGTAGTCTCCGCCCAGGATCAGCTGCCGGTAGAAGAAACCCGCGACTACACCAGCTACACCCTGGCCGACGCCTACATGACCTGGGAGCCAGCCGCTGGCAGCCTGAACGGTATCAAGCTGGGCCTGGCCCTGGATAACCTGACCGACGAAGAATACCGGGTCGCCTTCCAGGAACTGTATATGCCGGGCCGCAACATTAAACTGTCTGCCAGCTACCGTTTCTGATCACAAACCAGAATCGAAACCCACTACAAACGAGCGGCCTCCGGGGTACTTACTTGGCAAACGATTGCCGCTAGGTTGTTTGACAGGTAAGTACCCCGGAGGCCGCGACTCGCGGAGCTAAGACCTTTGGAGAGCGCGGTCCACCGAGCCGGTCTTTCTAGCTCCGTAGCCCGCCGAGCCAGTGGTGGCCATTGCGCAAACAACCTAGCGGCAATCGTTTTCGCAATGGCCAACACTGACTCGGCTAATTTTGTAGTGGTGGATTGATACAGAGAACGTTTGGTATTGCTAATGCAAGAAAAGATGAAAGAGAAAGTACAGGAACTACTTGCCAGTGAATCAGGTTTCACCCTGGAACAGATGGCGAAACAGCTCGACACCAGTGTGCGCGAGATTATTGCCAACCTGCCGGGCGACATGGCCTCACTCGCCGGAAGCGACGCCGTATGGCAACTGATCGAAGAACTGCCCAGCTGGGGCAAAGTGACCGCCATCGTCCAGAACGAAGGCTCCGTGTTTGAATTTAAAGGCGAGTTTCCCAAAGGCAGCATTGCCCACGGTTACTACAACTTCATGCACCACAAAAATCCCTTCCACGGCCACTTGCTGGTCGAAGGGCTCGTAGAAATCGCCTTCGTCAGCAAACCCCACCGCGGTGCCGAAAGCCACTCCATGGTCTTTCTCGCCCCCAGCGGCAACTGCGTATTCAAAGTATTTCTGGGCCGGGATGCAGAACGCAAACTGATCCCGGAACAGGTCGCGCGGTTCAAACAATTAAAGCAGCAACTGGCAGGCGCCGGCGCTGCACATTCCTGAGGGAGACAAGGACATGACCGAACAAAACCAGCATCAAACCCCGAAAACCAATGACGGCGCCGACCTGGTTGCCGAGGTACGCGATTTTATCGCCACCCGTAAACTGCTGAACCTGGCCAGCCTGGCCGAAGACGGCCAGCCCCACGCCAGCACCGCACCCTTCCTGGCCGCAGATGGCAACTTTTACCTGTTTATCAGCGACCTTTCCGAGCACTGCGCCAACCTGAAAGCGAACAGCAAAGCCTCCGTGATTTTCAATGCGGACGAGGCGGACACCAAACAGGCCTTCGCCCGTCTGCGCGTAACCTTCAATGTGCAAGCCGGCGTAATCGGCCGCGCGCTGCCGCTGTGGCAGGAGCGCATCGAGCAATTGCGGGAAAAGTTCGGTCCGGTAATGGACCACCTGAAAGACCTGGAAGATTTCCACCTGTTCGAACTGAAGCCCAGTGCTGGCCGCTACGTGAAAGGATTTGGCCAGGCCTACGCTCTGGAAGGTATGGAAAAACAGGTGGCACTACACCTGAAGGATGGGCACAAAGAAAAGAACAGCAACGCTGCCTGATCCGACCCAGCGCAGGATGTATTTCTGCGCTGGCTCTTCGCTCTCTATTTGCTACCGGTTCGCTACCTGCAAGACATCACAACTGACGCCCGCCAGTGCCGCAAGGCCGGGCTTATCCAGCAGGGTGACAGCGCGACCATTCACTTTCATCACACCCTGCTTCTGGAAGCGCGATATCAACCGGCTTACCGTCTCCGCGGTGAGCCCCAGGTAGTTGGCAATATCCGTGCGCGGCATGGTGAGATTAAAGGCGGTCGCGGAGTAACCGCGGCGCGCGTAGCGCTCGGAGATGTTCACCAGTAGCGCGGCCATGCGCGCCTCTGCGGAGCGCTTGCCCAGCAGCATCACCATCTCTTTCTCCTGCCGCAACTCGTCAGAAAACAGATTGAATATCTGCTTCTGTAGCCCCGGCACCTGTTGGGCCAGAGTTTCCAGCTGTGAAAAGGGCAATTCGCACACACTGCTGTCTTCCAGAGCCTCCGCGTAACTGGGGTGGAACTGATTGCTGTACGCATCCAGTCCCAGCAGCTCGCCCGGCAGGGCAAAGTGGGTCACCTGCGCATCGCCGTCGGCCGCGATGACCACCGATTTGAAACTGCCCGAACGGATCGCGTAGAGGCTGGTAAAGGTATCCCCGGCCCGAAACAACGTACTTCCCGCCTGTACCAGAGTTTTCTTGTGCGCGACCTGCTCCAGGCGATCGATATCGCTTTTCGACAGGCCCGCAGGCAGGCACAGCGCCCTGACCGAGCAATTCGCGCAGCTGACCGCCGCGCTCATTTTCTTCACACCCAAACCGAGTCCACTCCCAGCTGCGCAATTTTTGCGTGACCGCCGCGCAGTTCTGCAGGGCGGATATTATTCCATTGTATCTTCGCCGGCTGCTGGCGACACTTGTGCCCGCACTGGGGGTTCTCACCCGCAATTTTGGCGGTGCACTACAGCACCCGGGAATAGCGGGCACCGCGTTGCGACGGGTTCAGGTGGCGATCGAATGCCGCGGCGATATTGCGCAGGAACCAGCGGCCACGCTCAGTGACGACAAGGTCACAGGAGTCCATCCGCACCAGGCCATCCCTCTCCATCGGCGCCAGCCGCACCAGCGCTTCGGCAAAAGCCGCTTCAAACGGCTGCCCTGCGCGCCGCGCCGCCTCTTGCTTGTCCACCCGCAGCTGACACATCAGTTCCATGATCAACCACTGGCGCAGTCGATCCTCGTCGTCCAGTTGCCAACCCCGGGTAATCGCCTGCCCCCGCTCCGCCACCCCGTAACTGTATTCCTTGATGCTGTGCTGATTCTGCCAGTAACCATCCCGGCTGTAACTGATGGCCGAAGCGCCAAGCCCGACCAGGGCATCTGCCGGCATCAAGGTATAACCCTGGAAGTTACGTGCCAGGCGCCCCTCTCTCGCGGCGCGAGCGAGGCTGTCTTCAGGGCGTGCGAAGTGATCCATTCCCAGGAACTGGTAGCCCGCGTCGGTCAGCCGTTGCGTCGCCGCCAGTTGCATCGCGATTTTTTCTTGCGGCGCCGGCATCAAATCGGAATCGATCAGGCGCTGGGCTTTGAAGCGCTCCGGCAAATGGGCGTAGTGATACAGCGCTATGCGGTCTGGAGCCTGCTCCAGCACGATATCCACCGTGCGCTCCAGGCTCGCCACACTCTGCCCGGGAAGGCCGTAAATCAGGTCATAAGAGATGGAACCAAAACCTTGCGCACGCGCCCCGCGGGTAAGCGCCGCCACCTGTGCTGGCGTACAGATACGGTTGATCGCCTGCTGTACCTGCGGATTGAAATCCTGCACCCCGAGGCTCAGGCGGTTGAAACCGAGGCTGCGCAGGGTTTCCAGGGTGCCGGGTTCGAGAGTGCGCGGATCCGCCTCCACGCTGTATTCCACGGCATCCCCAGCGCGCAGATCAAAGATTTCCCCCAGGCCGTGGATCAACGTTGTGAGATCCCTGTCATTCAAAAAGGTCGGCGTACCACCGCCCAGGTGCAGCTGGATCACCGGCGCTCTGGCCACCCGGTCCCTATACCACTGGGCTTCCCGCAACAGGGTCTCCAGGTAATTCGCGGCAGAATCGTACTTTTTTGTAATGACCTTGTTGCAGGCACAGAAGTAGCAGAGGGATTTACAGAACGGGATGTGCACATATAGCGACAGGGTTTTCACACTCTGCAGCGCGCCCCAGGGGGCCGGGCCCGACGCCGCGCCATCGAGAGGGGCGAAGCGGTCTGCGGTGGGGTAGGAGGTATAGCGTGGGCAAGGTCCGGCGTAGCGCTGTAATAGCGCCAGGGAGAGAGATTCTGCGGTGTCCATCTGGCAAGCCTCCTGTCACAAGGAGGGGGAGGCTACGTAAACCGGCAGCGGCCGCACTTGATCTGGATCAAGTGCGGCGCAATTGACCGCGGATCAGTCACCTACCGGGCGGCGGAACAAATTTTGAATGGACGAAAAATCCAGTGCGCTGTTGATCGGGTCGCCGCCGTGGAGCTGGTAGAGGTTCTTCGCCAGTGCACCGAGGGGGGTAGAAGAGGCGCTGCCGGCGGCAGTGTCCATGGCAAGACCCAGGTCTTTCAGCATCAGTGCCACGGAAAAACCGCCCTGGTACTCCCGGGAGGCGGGTACATTTTCCATCACCCCCGGATAGGGATTGTACCTTTCAAGCGACCAGTTACCGCCAGAGCTGGCCCCAATGATTTCCGACAGCACAGCGGGATCCATGCCGTTATCCACCCCCAGTTGCAGGGCCTCGGCGGTGCCGATCATATGAATGGCGAGCAACATATTGTTGCAGATTTTCGCCACCTGCCCGCTGCCCGCGGGACCTGCGTGAAACACATTTGCGCCCATGGCCTCCAGTACCGGCCGCGCCCGCGCGATGGCATTCTGCTCACCGCCACACATGAACGAGAGTGTTCCTGCGGCTGCGGCGGCCGTGCCACCGGAGACTGGCGCATCCAGCGCGTCGATTCCGCGCTCACTGGCGGCGGCGATAACCTGGCGAGCATCGTTGGCGGCAATCGTCGAACAGTCGATCAACAGGGTTTTCGAATCCATCGCCTGCAACAGGCCGTGCACACCCAGATAAAGTGCGCGCACCGCTTCGCCACTGGGCAACATGGAAACCACCACATCTGCGCCTTCGATGGCGGCGTGGGCGCTATCGGCCTTCTGGCAACCGGCGGCGACGGCGTTTTCCAGCATGGGCACGGAAAGATCAAACGCGGTGACGGTAAAGCCTTGCTTGACCAGGTTTGCGGCCATGGGGCCGCCCATGTTGCCGAGGCCAATAAAGGCAATATTTTTAGTTTGATTCATTTGTTTAACTCCATGTATTTATTATTTTTCTGGCTTGTTTGTCCGGCCTGTCTGAGCGTGTATCCACCAATTCAGCAGAGGTCTGCCAGTGGATTCTCTCCGTCCCAGGGCTCCGCAAAACACGCTTCCACCTGCTCCCTCGTCACATCGTCCAGACGCGCAGGCTGCCACTGTGGGGAGCGGTCTTTATCAATCAACAACGCACGTACCCCTTCTTTGACCTGCCCATTGCTACACATATTCAGCGCCAGCGCCAGCTCCATCTGCAGTACCTGCGCGAGCGACATGTGTTTGCTGCGACGCAGTTGCTCCCACACGATCCACGCGGTGAGCGGGCAACCGGCCTTCAGGGTTTTCGCGGATCGCTGCAGCCACGGATCGTCGCCGGCGTAATCGACGATATCCCGATAGACTTCCGGCAGAGTTGGCGCGTCGGTAAGTTTCTGAATCGCGTCATAGTGCTCGCGCAGATTGGGCGCGGGGTACTCTGCCGCTTCCATTTCCAGTGACTGCACGGCACGGCTGACCAGCGCGTGATTCTGTTGACGAACTGGACCAAATGGCTGCTCTGCCAGTTTGTCGATCAGCGCCTGCTTCCGTTCACTGGCCAGCAGGCGATCCGCCATACCGCAGTACAGCGCGTCGGCACCATTAAACTGCGCGCCGCTAAGACCGAGAAACAATCCGGTGCGCCCGGGCATACGATTCAGAAACCAGCTGCCACCCACATCCGGGAACAACCCGATGGTGATTTCCGGCATGGCCATGCGCGTGGTCTCGGTAACGATGCGATGGCTGGCACCGCTCATGATGCCGATACCGCCGCCCATGACAATGCCGTTACCCCACACCACAATCGGTTTAGGAAAGGTGTGGATACGGTAGTCGAGGCGGTACTCCCGGGTAAAAAAGTCTTCCACAAACTGACCGGCGCCCGGCGCATCGTAACTGCCGGAGGCTTTGTGCAGCGCTACCACGTCGCCTCCCGCACACAGGGCCTTGTCACCGGCGCCTTCAACCCAGACACAGGCGACGCTGTCATCGGCTTCCCACGCGTCCAACTGGGCGGCCATCAAGTCAATCATCTCGAGGTTGAGGGCGTTGTGGGCTTTGGGCAGATTGAGCGTCAATTTGCCGATAGGGCCCTGACGCTCGACGATGAGAGGTGATTCCTGGGTCATACTGGTTCCCGCTTGTCTGGTTTGGGCAAAGTTAAACATAGATGGGCTTGCACTGGCATTACCTGGCGCTTCCCTCGCGGCGAGCAAAAAAACAACACAACACAGCAGGTTGAACTTTCCCACCAAACTGCTAACTTGCGCGCAAATTCTGACCGACTGGAATGATGCTCTAATGGCTGAATACGTATACACAATGAACCGCGTGGGCAAGGTTGTTCCGCCCAAGCGTGAGATCCTGAAAGATATTTCCCTGTCCTTCTTCCCTGGCGCCAAAATTGGCGTGCTCGGCCTGAATGGTGCCGGTAAGTCCACCCTGCTGCGCATCATGGCCGGAGTCGATCAGGACTATAACGGCGAAGCCCGCGCCATGCCCGGTATCAATGTGGGCTACCTGCCCCAGGAGCCACAACTGGATCCGTCCAAAACCGTGCGCGGCAACGTTGAAGACGGCATGCGCGAAGCCATTGATGCCCTCGCCGGCCTCGAACAAGTTTACGCCGACTACGCCGAACCCGACGCCGACTTCGATGCCCTGGCCAAAAAGCAGCAGCAGTTCGAAGACGTCATCCATGCCTGGGACGCCCACAACCTGGAGCACCGTTTAGAGGTAGCGGCCGACGCCCTGCGCCTGCCGCCCTGGGATGCGGACGTGAACAATCTGTCCGGTGGTGAGAAGCGCCGTGTGGCCCTGTGCCGCCTGCTGCTGTCCCGCCCTGACATGCTGCTGCTGGACGAGCCCACCAACCACTTGGATGCCGAATCCGTCTTCTGGCTCGAACGCTTCCTGCACGACTTCGACGGCACCGTGGTGGCCATTACCCACGATCGCTACTTCCTCGACAACGTGGCCGGCTGGATTCTGGAACTGGACCGCGGCCACGGCATTCCCTGGGAAGGCAACTACACCACCTGGCTGGAACAGAAAGAGAAGCGCCTGGAGCAGGAACAGAAAGGTGAGCAGGCACGCGCCAAAGCCATGCAGAAAGAGCTGGAGTGGGCCCGCCAGAACCCCAAAGGCCGCCAGTCTAAAAGCAAGGCCCGCCTGTCCCGCCTGGAAGAAATGCAGTCCCAGGAATTCCAGGCCCGCAACGAGACCAACGAAATCTACATTCCGCCGGGCGAACGCTTGGGTGACAATGTGATTGAACTGAACAATGTGAGCAAAGCCTTCGGCGACCGCGTACTCATCGACAACCTTTCGTTCCGCGTACCCAAGGGCGCCATCGTCGGTATCGTCGGCGGCAACGGCGCGGGTAAGTCCACCCTGTTCCGCATGATCAACGGCACCGAACAACCGGACTCCGGTGAGATCAACATCGGGGAAACCGTACAGATCGCCAGCGTCGACCAGAGCCGCGAAAATCTCGACGACAACAAGACCGTATGGGAAGCCGTGTCCGACGGACACGATATGCTCAAGATCAACAACTACGAAGTGGGCTCGCGCAACTATATCGGTCGCTTCAACTTCAAGGGCAGCGACCAGCAGAAACGCGTGGGCGAACTCTCCGGTGGTGAGCGCGGCCGCCTGCACCTGGCCTACACCCTGAAACAGGGCGCCAACGTACTGCTGCTGGACGAACCGTCCAACGACCTCGATATCGAAACCCTGCGCGCCCTGGAAGAGGCCCTGCTGAGCTTCCCCGGTTGCGCCATGGTGATCTCGCACGACCGCTGGTTCCTGGACCGTGTAGCAACCCACATCCTCGCCTACGAAGGCGACAGCAACGTGGTATTTTTTGAGGGCAACTACACCGAGTACCACGAGGACTTTGTGGCGCGCAACGGTGAGAACGCCACCCCGCACCGGATGCAGTACAAGAAGATCAAGACCTGATTGGCCTTCTGATAAAACAAAAAAGCCCGCGATTGCGGGCTTTTTTGTATCTTGTTAAAACTGAAACCTAGCCCGCGCCAAACTTCAAAATCATCGTCTGCTGGTAGGGCATGTCCGGCCCGATCATCACCGACGGAAATTCCGGGCGGTTCACCGCATCCGGGAAACCGTGTGTTTCCAGGCACAGCCCGCTGTGACGTGACATTGGCGACCCATCGACATTCTCGCAGCTGCCATCCAGAAAGTTGCCACTGTAAAACTGCACACCGGGCGCCGTTGAAGAGACCTCCATGCTGCGCCCACTGGACGGGTCATACAACCACGCAACGGGCTTTAATATTCCTGTGTCACTCCCATCGACTACCCAGTAGTGATCGAACCCACCGGCCACCGCGTCAATATCCCGCCCGACTTTCTTCGCCACACGGAAGTCCATCGCTGTTCCAGATACCGGATTTATCCGGCCCGTTGGTATCTGCTGTGCATCCAGTTCCACGGTGTTATCGGCGTAAATTTCCAGCTCGTGCTGCAATACGTCACCAGCACCCGCCAGATTCCAGTACCCATGGTTGGCGAGACTGATTGGTGTCTCGCAGTCACTTTTTGCGCGGTATTCACAAATCAGTCGATTGTCGTCCGTGAGCTGATAAGAGACCGAAATTTCGACATTCCCCGGGTAGCCGTTTTCGCCCGCAGGACTGTTGTATCGGAACGCCAATGTCTTGGCATTCCCCCCGTCTTCCAATGTCCAGTGCTGGGTCGAGATACCCTTTGGACCACCGTGCAGCTGATTGGCCCCCTCGTTTGCGATCAGGCTGTAGGATTTTCCACTCAGCGAAAATTTGCTGCCGCCAATCCGATTGGCCACCCTGCCGACCGTCACCCCCAGGTAGAGCGGGTTGGTTTGCCACAAGCTCACGTCCCTGTACCCCAGGGCGATATCCTCCACCACACCATGGCGATCGGGCGCTCGCACCCGCGTCAGCCCCGCCCCCAACGCACTGACCTCCACCTGTACACCCGCGGCATTCTCCAGTACAACCTTTGCTTTATTCTCAGGGGAAGTGGTATTCAAAAGGGTATCCTTCATTCGGGTTGCACGATGCGTGGTGATTGACAGGTGGTGCGCGAAAGCGCCCGCATTGACGATGTGTGAACACCGCGCCCGTCAGCAGTGGCCATTAATACCATGCGATCCCTGGCAGAACCACGACACTGCCCGTCTTGTGGACACGTGGCAACATCATCATATTGCCGAGTTTCCGCATTTTAAGTAGGGTAATAAGTACTCGCTGCCAATATAGACATCGTCATGTACACCCCAACAGAAGTACGGTCTCCCTGGCTTCGCCACTTCATTCCCGGCGGCTTACTGGTACTGGCGCTCATGGGGGCCCTGGAATGGGTACTCATGTCCCAACCCCTCTCAAACACCCCCGCCCTCACACGCTCCCTGGCACGGTTATCTCTTCTCGCCCTACTTCTCGGCTTTGTCGGCTACCGAATGTTCCGTCGACAACAGAAACTTACTGGTCGTCTGTCCGACACGGTCAACCACCAACAGCAGCTGAATGACAGGTATCAACGGGAGTTACTGGAGCGAGAGGCAACGGAATTGGCACTGTCAGACCAGCTGCAGTTTCTCCAGATCCTTGTGGACGCCATCCCCGCGCCCATTTTTTACAAAAATGCCAAGGGCGTTTACACCGGTTGCAACCGGGCATTCGAGGCATTTCTAGGCAAGCGCCGGGAAGACATTGTCGGCCACTCGGTCTACGGTATTTCACCAGGGCCGCAGGCCAGGATATACCACGAGAAAGATATTGAACTGATGCAGCAGCGCGGCCATCAGGTTTACGAATCCCAGGTGGTTTACGCCGATGGAAGCCTGCACGATGTTATTTTCAACAAGGCAGCGTATGAACTGAAGGATGGCCGGCTCGGCGGTTTGATCGGTGTGATTCTTGACATCACCGATCGCAAAACACTGGAGCGCGAACTGGTGGCGGCCAAGGAAAAGGCGGAGTTTTACAGCCGCTCCAAAACCGAATTTCTCACCAATATGAGCCATGAAATCCGCACACCCCTCAACGGGATCGTGGGCTTTAGCCAGGTGCTGCTGAACCGCAGTAAAGCGAACGGCTTACCACAGGAATATCGTGACTTTCTGGAAAAAATTGCCATGAGTGGCCAGGGGCTCGCGGAACTGGTCAACGATGTGCTGGACATCTCCCGTATCGAGTCTGGAAAAATCGAAGCAGTAGAGGAAGATTTCCAGCTGCGCAGCCTGATCAATTGCATTCTTGTTTCCTGTGAGTCACAGGCCAGTCAGAAAAGCCTCCGCCTACAGCGCAACATCGATGCGCGCTTGCCTGATGTCATTCGCAGTGACCGCGGCAAACTCTCTCAGATCCTGATCAACCTGATCGGCAATGCCATCAAGTTTTCCCCTGCCAACAGCGCGATTGATATCCAGCTGCACTATCAGCAGGACGAACAAAACGCAGAGCAGATTGCCATCGAGATCAGCGACAGCGGTATCGGTATTTCCACGGAGCAGCAGGCAGTTATTTTTGAGCCGTTTGAACAAGTGGATAAATCCGCTGACGGACAAGCGCGGGGAACCGGCCTGGGGCTTCCGATTACCCGCCGGCTGGTGGAACTGCTCAATGGCGAAATCCACCTGGAAAGCGAGCCCAATGTGGGGACCCGCTTTCGGGTAGTACTGCCCTTGCGCCAGGGGCTGCCGATAGAGCCTCTGCCCGAAACCGATGAGGCATCAGTGGAGAACCTGCGGGGATTCAGAGTACTGATTTTTGAAGACAACGCCCTTAACCAGACGCTGATGCAGGCGTTTTGCGACGACCTGGGCGTAAACGCCACCTTTGTGGCCAACGGTCGCGAGGGGATTGCGCTGGCTATGGATATACGCCCGGACCTGATTTTTATGGATATCCAGATGCCCGGCCTGAGCGGCCTGGAAGCGACAGAGGAAATCCGCCAGATGCCGGAAATCCGCAAAACCCCGATCATTGGTCTATCGGCAGCGGCATTCAGTGAACAACGAAGCGCTGCGCTCAACGCCGGTATGAACGACTACCTGACCAAACCCATTGCTCTTCCGCACCTGATCACCGCCCTGCAGAAAAATCTGGGCTTGGGCACGGAGCCGGCGTAGTCCATGTAGCCGTACCAGAAGGAAAAAAATGGGCAGCCAAAGGCTGCCCATTTTTATTTGGCCGCATGAAAATACAGCCAGTCCATCCTGTGAAGACTGGACTACTTCAGGTCGAAGCGATCTGCGGTCATCACCTTGGTCCAGGCACTGACGAAGTCATTGACGAACTTCTCGTCGTTGTCTTGGGTCGCGTACAGCTCGGACAGCGCGCGTAGCTCGGAATTGGAACCAAAAATCAGATCCACCGGGGTGGCGGTCCACTTCAATTTTCCGCTGCTTCGGTCACGCCCTTCATAAATACCCGGCTGTTTCGCGGATTTGTTCCAGGCGGTCTCCATGGACAACAGGTTGACGAAGAAGTCGTTGCTCAGTGCACCGGGTTTGTCGGTCAATACACCGTGCTTCACGTCGTCGTGGTTGGCGCCGATGGTACGTAGCCCGCCCACCAGTACGGTCATTTCCGGTACGCTCAGATCCAGCAGGTTGGCGCTATCAATCAGTGCATCCACCGGCGCCAGATGCGCTTCGCTGTGATAATAGTTGCGGAAGCCATCCGCCTTGCGCTCCATAAAGCTGAAGGACTGCACGTCGGTCTGCGCCTGGGCGGCATCGTTGCGGCCCGGCTTGAACGGTACGCTGATGTCATAACCCGCTTCACCTGCGGCCTGCTCGATGGCCGCCGCACCGCCGAGCACAATCAGGTCTGCCATGGAAACCTGCTTGCCACCTTTGGCCTTGCTGTTGAAGTCCTTCTGGATGTTCGCCAGTCGGTCCAGCACCTTCTCCAGTTCCTGCGGGTCATTCACCACCCAGTCTTTTTGCGGCGCCAGGCGAACTCGGGCACCGTTGGCACCACCGCGCATATCGGTGGCACGGTAGGTTGAAGCAGAAGCCCAGGCGGTGCGCACCAGTTCCTGGGTGCTCAGGCCGCTGTCCAGCACTTTGCTTTTCAGCACTTTGATGTCGGCGTCATCGATCAGCTTGTAATCCACTTGTGGGATTGGATCCTGCCAGATCAGCACTTCTGCCGGTACTTCATCACCCAGGTAGCGGGCGCGCGGGCCCAGATCGCGGTGGGTCAGTTTGAACCAGGCCTTGGCGAAGGCTTTCTGGAATTCGTCCGGGTTCTTGTGGAAACGCTCGGAAATTTCGCGCATTTCCGGATCTTCTTTCAACGACAGGTCGGTGGTAAACATCATTGGCGCGTGGCGCTTGCCTTCGATGTGCGCATCCGGCACAAACCTCGCCTGTTCGGCATTTTCCGGCTCCCACTGGATATGGCCACCGGGGCTCTTGGTTTTCACCCACTCGAAGCCAAACAGGTTATCCAGAAACTGCGTGGACCAGGCAATGGGGTTTGCCGACCAGGCACCTTCGAGACCACTGGTGACTGTGTCTTCGGAGTGGCCTTTGCCGCATTTGTTTTTCCAGCCAAAACCCTGCGCTTCCAGCGCCGCGCCGGAGGGTGCTTCACCCACACAGTCGGAGGCCTTGTGAGCGCCGTGGGCCTTACCGAAGGTGTGGCCACCGGCGATCAGGGCGACGGTTTCTTCGGTGTTCATGGCCATGCGACTGAAGGTCTGGCGAATACGGTCCGCGGCGGCTTTGGGATCGGGCTTGCCACCGGGGCCTTCCGGATTCACGTAGATCAGGCCCATGTGAGAGGCCGCCAGCGGTTTCTCGAGTTTTTCGCCGTCGTAGCGTTTGTCCTGGCCCAGCCATTCGCGCTCGGAGCCCCAGTAGACCACGTCCGCTTCCCAGTCGTCTTCGCGGCCACCGGCGTAACCGAAGGTCTCGAAGCCCATGGATTCCAGGGACACGTTGCCAGCCAGCACCATCAGGTCTGCCCAGGAAATTTTGTTGCCGTATTTCTGTTTGATTGGCCACAGCAGGCGGCGAGCCTTGTCCAGACTGACGTTGTCCGGCCAGCTGTTCAGGGGCTCGAAACGCTGCTGACCACCGCCGGCACCGCCGCGACCATCGTACACACGATAGGTACCGGCACTGTGCCAGGCCATGCGGATAAAGAAGGGACCGTAGTGGCCGTAATCTGCGGGCCACCAGTCCTGCGAGGTGGTGAGGACCTGTTCGATATCTTTTTTGACTGCGTCCAGATCGAGGCTTTCAAAAGCTTTTGCGTAGTCAAAGTCTTCGCCCATTGGGTTGGACTTTTCCGCGTTCATACGCAGAGGTTGCAGGTCGACCATGTTCGGCCACCAGTCCTGGTTGGACATGGGTTTGGAGGACTCAGCGTGAGCGCTGGCAGAAATGGCGGTTGCCAGTGCCACGGCGAGAGAGAGGGATTTCTTGAGCATTGGGTTGCGTTCCTTATAGTCTCATCAATCAGACGAGAGAATCCTATAGGGGCACGCAATCACCTTGAAATTAGACGTTATTATCGACCTTATTGAGAACCACAATCTAAAAACCGACACTAATAGCGTGGAAATATCAGACTGATAGGCAGTACCAATCGAGTGTTCACCGGAGTGCTATAGTGCGCCTTCAATCCCACTTTCCTTGGCGAATCGCCCCAGGCTCCTGTTTATGTCCACCGCGCCAATGCCCAACGCGCCCTTGTCCCCAGCGCCACAAACACAAAAAGTCGCCATCTTTGTGGATGTACAGAACGTGTATTACACCGCGCGAAAAATTTTCAATCGCAACTTTGATTACAATACCTTCTGGCGCAAAGCCACAGAAGGCCGGCAGGTCACCACCGCGATTGCCTATGCAGTTGACCGCGGTGACCAGAAACAGCGGGAATTTCAGAATATTCTCAGGGCCATCGGTTTCGAGGTAAAACTGAAACCGTTTATCCAGCGCGCCGACGGCTCCGCCAAGGGGGACTGGGATGTGGGCATCACCATCGATGCACTGGAAGAAAGTGCGAGTGCCGATGTGGTGATTCTGGTCTCCGGCGATGGGGATTTTGATTTACTGGTGCAGAAACTGCGAGAGGGCCGCAGTAAAAAGGTTGAGGTGTACGGTGTTGCGGCATTGACCGCGAACACCTTGATCAATGCCGCCAGCGAATTTATTCCAATTGAAAATAGCCTGCTGCTGGGCTGAACAATCTCGCTGAAATTTACCGAGGTATGGCGGCCGCCAGTGCAGGAGTTTCAGGGCCGACCGCCGGATTGGAAACAAGTGCGACTTCGTACCGGTTGCGCCCCGCCTGTTTTGCCCGGTACAGCGCCGCATCCGCCGCTTCGAACAACCGCAGGGACGAAGCCACATTCCCTTGCTCACAGGCGGCAATGCCGATACTCACAGTGAGCGACATATCCTCCAGTTCCATCTCCGCCACCACCTTGACCAATCGCTCGGCCACCGATGCGGCCTGTATCCGGTTTGCCCGCGGCAACAAAATGGCAAACTCCTCCCCGCCATAACGGCAAGCCAGCACCGGTTTGCGCACCTGCTTGCGAATCAATTGCCCCACGGCACACAGGGCGGCATCCCCCCGCGCGTGCCCCAGGCGATCGTTGATCGCCTTGAAATGATCCAGGTCGAGGATCAACAGGGCGAGCGGCGTGCCGTTGCGAGCGGCCAGTGCGAACTCCCTCGGAAACTGTTCATCGAAGTAGCGACGATTGAACAGCCCGGTCAATTGATCCGTATATCCCTGCCGCTGCAATTCGCCAACCCGGGCGCCCAGCGCCAGAGAGAGCAGCACCATTTCCACCAACGCGCCCACCTGGAAGGCATTGTGGGTAAAACTATTGTGGGGAACCAGGCCGAAGGTCTTCAGCATATAGATCACCACGCTCACCAGTAGCGCCGTCCAACCCACCAGGAAATAGCGCGCGGGCACCGAGCCGCGCAACAGGCTGATCGCCCCCATGACCATAAACAGTATCGACAGCAGCAGGGTCAGGGTGGCCAGGCTCAGGATCATTGGGCCGTAACTGACAAACGGCGCAATGGCCGTCAGGGGAAGCAGCAGGTACAACAGAAAGCGCGCTACCCGGTCAGTGCGCGGTGCCAGTTGCGGGCCGCAACAGACGGTGCGCACAAACTGGATACCGAAGATCAGCGTCAGGCCGAGCAGTATCACCAGGCTCTGATTGGCAAGCCACGGGTTACCCGGCCACAGATACTGAAATGACAGCCCGTTGTGTACGCCAAAATACAGGCCGTAGCTGATCGCATAGCCCATGTAATAGGCGTAGGCCCGATCCCGCACCGCCAGGAACAGAAACAGGTTGTAAATCACCAGTACCAGAAACCCACCGTAATAGATCCCCAGCAGAATCTGCTCTTTACCCAGTTGTGGCAGAAACGCCGTTTCACTGCTGACGCTCAGGCCAATATTCATCGAACCTGCAGTCTGATAGCGCAGATAAAAGGTTTGCGTGCTGTTGGCGGGCAGGGATATAGGGAACACAAAGTCCCGCAGATTGAGTGGGCGAGAATGGAAGGGGCGACGATCGCCGGTGGCAGTATGCGTCCAGCCGCCCTCGACATTCGGTTGCCAGAAATCCAGCCGGTCGATCAACGGGTAGTCCTGGCGGACAATCAGCCGCAAACGGTCACTTGACGGGTTATGAAGAGAAAACGCTACCCAGTAGGCGGCGCGGCTGAAACCGAAATTTGTCTGGTCGGCGGGGACCGGCTGCAACGGGTTCAGGCTATCGGTCACACGGATAGCATCAAACGTCAGCGCTCCTTGCGTGTCCTCGAGCAGGCGTAAATGCGGCGTCAATGTCTGCAGCGCCACGCCTTCACTGACGACCAATGGCTGCATTGGGGGCATCGAAACCTCGGCCCTTGCCACCGCTGTCGCCAGAGCGATCCACAGCAATCCCCATATCCAACTGGCGATCTTCATCGCACTGCGCCCCGATCATTTTTTGATGTATTTATGACACGGAATATTACCACAGCGCCTTCCATTCCCAGGCCAAACTTCGGTATCGACCTAAACTGGTTCCATCCAAATGACCGGAAGCGGGTGCCGAGCCAGCCACAGTAGAACCGGCACCCCCGGAAAAATCCGGCCGGTTATCTCTTGCGTATCGAAATAAAAGTTCAAGCAATGGCATTCAAATCAAAAAGCGACCGCGCCTGCGCACGGGCAAGTACCGTCTTATCCGTTACCCTGCTTTTAAGCAGCACTTTCATTCCCCTAGACACTCGTGCCGATTGCCAACCTGCCCCGCCTAATTCTGGAGATACTGTCACCTGTAGCGGAACCAGCAACGGGTTTTCTGTCAGCGGACTCAGCGACCTCACTATCGACATCCTCGCGGGCACGAGCTTTAACGGGCCACTACAGGCACAGATGATCGACTCCCTGACCATCGACAACCAGGGCATATTGAGCTCTCTGAATCTGCTGAACAACGGCATGGTGACGTTTACCAATGACGGCACCGTCAATCAGGGAGTCCGCGTGAACAGCGGCGGCAGCCTGAGTATCCTCAATCAAAGTGGTGGCACCATTAACAGCGGCGTTGAAGTCGTTGGCAGTGCGGAT
Source organism: uncultured Microbulbifer sp. (assembly GCF_947504145.1). Taxonomy (GTDB): domain Bacteria; phylum Pseudomonadota; class Gammaproteobacteria; order Pseudomonadales; family Cellvibrionaceae; genus Microbulbifer. The sequence goes on along the minus strand of NZ_CANNGQ010000002.1, from coordinate 756,949 downwards.
ACGCGGGTGGATAACTACGGCACTATTCAAGGCTCACCTTTTTCCCTGGATGCCGGCGCGGATACAGTCATCAACCGTGCCGGTGGCCGAATCAATACCCAGCTTGACCAAGGTGCGGGCACCGATACCTTTTTGATGGAAGGCGGATTCGTCAATAGCGTGCAACAGGGTGCCGGAGACGATCGCGCGGTCATTCTCGACGGCGAACTGCCGACCTACATGGCTGGTGCGGGCAACGACGAACTCTCCTGGAGCGGCGGGGAGGTCCGCAATGTGAATATGCAGGAGGGCGATGACTTCGCTCGCCTGATTGGGCTGGACGACAGCAACCTGGGTGGCTATCCGATCAATGGCGGTCAGGGTTCCGACCGTCTCGACTGGGAATCCTCCACCGGCGATAGGCCCAACCGCCTGACCCAGTGGGAACAGATTCGTCTGCTCGGCAGTTCTCAGCTGACCATGAACGGCGACCTGATACTTGGCGACAGCAATACCGGTACCGGAACCCTGTTGATCGACCGCGATGCCACCCTGCTGGCCAACAATGGCCAGCGCCGTATTGCTCCGGCGGTTTCCGGTAACGGCGTCACCCTGACCAATGCCGGCAGTATCGATATGGTTGGCAACGACAATGCCAGCGGCCAGTTACTCGTGACCGGCAACTATGCGGGTGTGAACGGGCGTATGTACCTGGATACCGTACTGGGCAGTGACGGCTCGCCATCGGACCGGATGATTGTCGACGGCAATGAGACCGGCTCTACCACCCTGTTTATTAACAACACCTTCGGCCAGGGCGCGATGACCCGCGGGGATGGCATTCTCGTCAATGAGGTGCGCAACGGCACCAGTAGCAGCAGCGCTTTTACCCTCGGCGGTATTGTCGCGGCCGGCCCCTATGAGTACTTCCTGTTCCGCGGCGGTGTGTCTGCCGGTACCGAAAACAATTGGTATCTGCGCTCGCATACAAAAAATATCGACCCGATACAGACCAGTAGCTCCAGTAGCTCTTCCAGTTCTGGTGGTAGCAATTCATCGAGTTCCAGTAGTTCATCGAGTTCCAGCAGTTCGTCGAGTAGCTCGTCCAGTGGTTCTTCAAGCAGCTCTTCGAGCGGCTCATCCGGCGGCTCTACGAGCAGTTCCTCCAGTAGCTCTTCAAGTAGCTCTTCCAGTAGTTCGGGGGGCAGCGCATCGAGCAGTTCCAGCTCCAGTGGCTCTGGTAGCAGTAGCAGCTCTTCCAGCGGTAGCTCTTCAAGCTCCAGTTCTAGCGGCGGCTCATCCTCGAGTTCATCGAGTTCCAGCTCGTCTAGTTCCAGCTCTTCAAGTTCTTCAAGCTCTGGGGGCTCCAGCAGCTCAAGTTCTGGCAGTGGCAGTTCATCGAGCAGCTCCTCTGGATCCTCCAGCTCCTCAAGTTCTAGCGGCTCCAGCAGCTCGAGCTCTGGCAGTTCTTCCGGTAGCTCTTCCGGTAGTTCTTCAGGCAGCAGTAGCGGTTCCAGCTCTTCGGGAAGCTCATCCGGCTCGAGTAGCGGTTCCAGTTCAGGTAGCGGCTCGAGCTCAGGCAGCAGTTCAAGTTCAGGCAGTAGCTCCAGCTCCGGTGGCAGCTCATCATCCAGCAGCTCCGGTGGTCCCGAGATCCTTACCGACCCCATCCCCATCTACCGGCCGGAAGTCTCGGTGCACGTGACCCTGCCTTCGGTAAGCCGCGCACTGGGCCTCGAAAGTCTTGGCACCTTCCACGAGCGCGAGGGTGAGCAGGCCTGGTCCAAGCGCAACGACGGTCTCGGCGGCCTGTGGATGCGCGCCTTTGGCAATCACCTGCAACAATCCCAAGGCGGCTCGGTGCGGCCGGAATTTGACGGCGACCTGTGGGGCGTACAACTGGGTGCGCCGCTGTATGGCCGCGGACCAATAGACGGGCAACGGGATATTTTCGGCATTATGTTTGGCGTCAGTGGCGCCAGCGGGGATGTCAGTGGCTTTGCCCTGGCCGAGGAGAACCTGAATACCGGCAAGGTAGAACTGGATCAGTACAACCTGGGCGGTTACTGGACCCACCACTGGGCGGGTGGCGCTTACTTCGATGGTGTGCTGATGTATGCAAACTTTGATGGCGATAGCCGTTCACACCGAGGGATCCGCGCGGATATTGATGGCGACCAGTGGCTCGGGTCCATGGAAGCGGGCGTGCCGATTCCCCTCGACGGGGTATGGACCCTCGAACCCCAGGCGCAATTGGTGTGGCTGCACCAGCGCACCCGGAATACCCTCGATGCATTTTCAGACATCCACTTTGACGATGTCGATGCGCTCACCGCGCGAATAGGCGGACGCATTGTTGCGGATATTGTGCGCGGCAACCGCCGCTGGCGCCCCTACTTCAAGGCAAATATCTGGTACGAGGATCACGGCTCCGACGCCGTGCTATTCAACACCACGTCCATTCTGGTGGACCGCGGTCAGGCAGTACTGGAAACGGGCGTTGGCCTCACCGCAGACTTCAGCGGCACCACCAGCCTGTTCGGCATTATTGATTACACCCGCGATATCGACTCCAGCGAGTTCGACGGGTTTGAAGCGCGTATCGGTTTCCACAAGAAGTGGTAACCCGTATTGAAATAATTTGTCGCGGCACTCTCGAACCCGGGTGCCGCCTTATTTTCCCCACTTCGCCTGTCCCCCCAATTTTCCCCGCACACTTTCCCCACACACTTTCCCCTTCGCCACATTGAGCGAGCGATTGATAATCTATATCATTCGCACCCTCAGGGGCAGCGGCCGACTCGGCTGATGAATCCACATGCCCCAGCACCCGGGAACACCGACACCATCTCAATCAGGGGCAGGGAATGACTTCCATCCAAAAAAACACCTTGGCCGCAGTGATCTGCAGCCTGTGCGCGTCCGCTGCGGTCCACGCAGACGAATCCATCGAAACGGTCACCGTCACCGCGAGCCGCAGCAACAAGCCGATCAGCGCCATTCCGAATACCGTCAAGGTGCTGGACCGCGCCGCGCTGGACGAGCAACTGGCCATGAGCAGCAGCCTGCTGGACAGCCTCAGCTTTACCGTGCCGAGCCTCACCCCCGCCCACCAAAAGATAACCAGCAACGGCGTTACCCTGCGGGGGCGTACCCCGCTGTATATGGCCGACGGCGTGCCGCAGTCCACCCCCCTGCGCAACGGCGAGCGCAGCGGCTTTACCATCGACCCGGACTTTATCGAGCGCGTGGAAGTGATTTACGGGGCCAATGCCATTCAGGGCGTGGGTGCCACCGGCGGTGTAATCAATTACGTCACCGTGGACGCGCCGGACTCCGGCGACTGGCTGCGCCGGGTCAATACCACCATGACCACCGACGCCCTGCTGGATGGCGACAACCACTACAAGATCTCCGGCCTGGTGGGTAAGAAATTCGAGCAGAGTGATTTCGTCACCGGCATCGCCTACGACGCGCAGGATATTTACTACGACGCCGACGGCGATCCCATCGCAGTAGACCCGATCCAGGGCGACTTTATGGATAGCCAGAGCTGGAACCTGTTCAGCAAATTCGGCTACGACCTGGACGCCGCGCAGCGCCTGGAAGTCTCCGCCAACTATTTCAACCTGGCCGGCGATGGCGACTACCGCGTGGTCCCCGGTGACATGGCCCTGGGCATCCCTGCCACCTCCGAAAAAGGCCGTGGCGATGGCGATCCCACAGAAAACGAGGCGCTCAACCTCACCTTCAGCTACACCCACAGCGATCTGCTGGGCGGTGAGCTGAGCGCGCAGACCTTCTATTACGATTTTTACGCACTCTACGGCGGCGGTACCTTTCCTGCATTCCAGGATCCGGACATTGCCCCCGCGGGCACCCTGTTTGACCAGTCTGCTCTGGCCTCGGAAAAGGCCGGTGCCAAGCTGACTTTTATCCGCGACAACACCTTGGTTGACGGCCTGCAACTGGTGACCGGCCTCGACTACCTGCGCGATAACACCTACCAGGAACTGGCCCAGACCCACCGCCTGTGGGTTCCGAATATGGTGTATCAGGGTTGGGCGCCCTTCGTGCAGCTGGAACAGCGCCTGATCGACGACCGCCTGCGCCTGTCCGCCGGTGGCCGCGTTGAAAACGTCACCCTGAAAGTCCCCAGCTTCACCACCGTGGCCGGTGCCAACAACACCTTTGTGGACGGAGATTCTCCGGACTTTAGCGAAGTGCTCGGCAACGCCGGTGCGGTATTCGACGTGACCGATAACCTCACCCTCTTCGCCTCCTTCGCCGAAGGCTTCACCATGCCGGACGCCGGCCTGATCCTGCGCGGCGTAAACACCCCGGACCAGACCGTAGCGGACCTGGTGGACCTGCAGCCGGTGATCGCCGACAACACCGAACTCGGTGCGAATTATCAGAACGGCGGCCTCGAAGTTGCCGGCAGCTACTTCTGGTCCAACTCCGATTTCGGCTCGCGCATACTGGTAGTCAATGGTGTGGGCGAAATCACTCGCCAGAAAACCGAAATCAACGGCCTGGAACTGAGCGTCAGCTACCAGTCTGAATCCGGCGTGCGCTCCGGTATTGCCTACAGCCAGCTGGAAGGCCGATTCGACAGCGATAATGACGGCCGCCTGGACAAAGACCTGGACGGCCGCAATATCGCTCCGGACCGGGTAAACCTGTACGTGGCTGGGCCCCTGGCAGAAGAAGTTCAGGGACGGCTGCAGTACTCGGTACTGCTGGACCGGGATTTTGACGGTGGCCTGCCGCAACACAACTTCGATGGCTATCGCCTGCTCGACGCCGTGGCCACCTACACCAATCCCGAACTGGGCACCTTCACCCTGGGTGTGGAAAACCTGCTGAACGAGTCGTACATCACTTATTACTCTCAGACCCTTACCTATGTGAACGACAGCACCTATTTTGCCGGTCGCGGTCGCACATTGAGCCTCGGTTGGAACAAGAATTTTTAAACGCAGACACCTGTAAGATCCACGGCGAACGGCCAGAGCCTGATCAGTTACAAGCCCCGCAAGTATTCCTTGCGGGGCTTTTTTGTCGCGCCACTTGTCTATACCCTTACCTGTAGCCTTACTACTCCCAGTTCGAATTCAGGTACCCGAAGTGGAAATTTCTGCGCTCTATCATTTCCCGGTCAAATCCCTGCAGGGACACAAGTCCAAATCCCTGCCTCTGGACGCCTTCGGTGCGGTGAACGACCGTCGCTGGATGCTGGTGGATTCGGACAATCAATTCGTCACCCAGCGCCGCACCCGTGCCATGGCACAGCTCAAGGCAACAGTGACGGCACAGGGACTACGGCTGGAAAATGCCGATGGCGAACGCTTCGAGGTCATTCAACCGACGGCGGATGCCGAGCGCAGAACCGTACGTGTATGGAGCGACGACGTGACCGCCCGCGATGCCGGTGATGAACCGGCCCAATGGCTGAGCGAACAACTGCAAACTCCGGTGCGCCTCGTGGCCATGGGCGAAGAATTCAGCCGGCCTTTGGAGGTGCCACGCGAAGACCGCCAGGTAGGCTTTGCGGATGCGGCGCCACTTCTGGTGATTAGTCAGGCCTCTCTCGATGACCTCAACAGCCGCCTGGTAGAACCAGTGTCCATGCTGCGCTTTCGCCCCAACCTGGTGATCAGCGGCTGCGAACCCTTTGCCGAAGACAACTGGAAAACCCTGACCATCCATACTCACGACGGCCCGCTGACCTTCGACTGCACCCACCCCTGCGCCCGTTGTGCTATTCCCGGCCTGCATCCTTTCACCGGGCGCGCGCAAAAAGAGCCGCTGAAAACATTGGCCAGTTACCGACGCTGGGAAGATGGGCAGATTTACTTTGGCATGAACCTGGCGCCGGCGGCGGCGGAGCAGAAAGCCGCGACCATCTGTGTGGGCGACCGGATAGAAGTACGCTGAATCAGGGGTTCCTTCCGTATATTCCACAGTCCGATGGACAGTTGCACCATCGAATGGCAGGGCACGAAAATCGCTTTCGTGCCCTGCGCACTTTCCATTTACATCACCACCGCTTTTGCATTGACCGGCTGCAGATGTTTATCCACAAACCCCACCAACGCTTCGACGGTTTTCTGCCGTGTTTTACTTTTCACCAGGTTGTGGGTTTCCCCTTCCAGTTCGACCAACTGTACCGTCTTTTTTGCCCGCCTGAGTTTCTTATACATAAGCCTGGACTGCTCGAACGGCACTATCATGTCGTCCTCGCCGTGAATCAAGAGTACCGGCGCCTGAAAAGAATCGGCATGGTAGGCTGGAGAAACTTCCCGCAAACGATCTTTGCCGGTATCTCCCGCACTCATAATATCCGCCCAATAGGCCACCACCCAGTGGTCACTACCATACTCTCGCTCTTCATCCCGCATCATTTCTTCGAGATCTGTGACACCATTGATGGAGACCACGCAACGGTATAAATCTGGGGTCAATGCACCACCGGCCAGTGCTGCGTAACCGCCATAACTGGCCCCCGCGATACAAACGCGATCCGGATCAACCATGCCGCGCTCCACCAGTGCAGCAAGGCTATCCGTCAGGTCGTCCTGCATCTTCTTGCCCCACTCCCCATGCCCGGCATTACGGTGATCCACACCGAACCCGGCAGAGCCGCGAAACTGCGGCTGGATAACCAGATAACCTCGACTGGCCAAGGCCTGAGCCATCCAGTCAAACCCAAGACTGTCATACGCTTCCGGACCACCGTGCGGCAACATGACCGCGGGCAGGTTCTTCATGGATTGCACCCGATCACCTGGGATCGTCAGCAACGTTGGAATGATCAACCCATCCCGCGCTTTCAGATTTATTTTGCCAATGGGATTGATCGTCTCGGGGCCAAAGTGCGGGCGTGTATCCGCCACATGCTGAGGCGGCTCACCCGCGGTAAATTTGTAGTAACTACCAGAAATCTGTGATCCCTCAACGTACACAACCAGATCCTGCAGGTCCTGACTCCAGTCAGCCAGCCAAACGGAATGTTCGGGAAATGATGTGAGAATCGCGCTCAGACGCTGATCCAGTGTCTCATCAAAAAACTTGTACGACGGGCTGAAGCCTGAGTATCGGACCCCCAGCACCACACGATCCAGTCCCATATATATTTGTTCGATATCCGCATCTCCACGACCTATTTCCGCTTGCACCAGCTCTCCCCCTGAAAGATTCAGTGTGTAGAGATCAATACGCCGGCTTCCACTGTTTACCGCCTTGATAACCAGAGATGTCATATCCGGTGTGGTACCAACGACGGCAATGCGTGGAATGGAAGTTTCGTCGCGAAAAATTTCCTTCCAGTCCTCCTCCTGACGGGCAAGAATTCGGTACAGATTGCGATGGTCATCGAACAGTACGTGGGCAATCACTTCTCCCTGTTTATTCAGGATAAAATCCACCGAGGAATTGCGCCCTTTGAAATGCACTTTTGGCCGGTCCGGAGAGTCCACTTCAACCGCCATCAGTGAATGCCGCGGTGACAGGTCATTAACGCTGTCGGGAACCAGGGCAGGCATATACAGATATTTTTTGTCGGATGACATACCGACAATCGTCCCCAAATCGCTTTGAGATTTATAGACTCCATCACCCGGTGTAAGCAGCGGTCGCACCTCCTGCCGCTTCACATTAAAAGCATAGGCCGTACTCCACTCGTGCTTACCTTTGTAGCCCATCAACCAGCGCACCACCGAGCCCACAAGAACCAGCTCATCTTCGCCGACGAAGTACATTTTTTTCGGTGTGATTTCCGCGAGATCCATAGAGGCGATATGGCGGTTTTCCGCCAGGGAGTACACCACGGCAAAGTGCTTGCCATCCTGATGCATTCGGTAGGCGATTCGCTCACCACTGGGAGACAGCGCCACCATACTGATCGTTGGCAAGGCTCCGTAAGCGCGGACATCCGGTAGATCGTTACCACTTTTCGACCAGGCCACGCTGGCTGGAAGCAACCCAAAAAACAACAGTCCCATCGTCAATAAGATAATTTTCATTGCATCTGTACCTATTCTTCTTTCTCTCAAAATCCCAGGCTGGCCACGTTTTCCCTGCCACCCATTAGACCCAATGCCGTAACAAATTCACTTCCCGCCCAAACCTCTATACAATTTGCGGTCAAATACCGATCAGTCACGAGACGGCGATGACAGCGCAATTCCAGGTGATTACCGAAACCAGCCGCAATCTGAACATCCAGATTGCCCGGGAAATCGCCCAAAAGATCCTTTCCGGAGAACTCCCCCAGGGCGGCATCATTCCCGGTGAGGTCTACCTCTGCGCCCAGTTTGGGGTGAGCCGGACGGTGCTGCGGGAAGCGATCAAGCTGCTCCAGTCCAAGGGCATGCTGGAATCCAGGCCCAAGGTAGGCACCCGGGTATGCAGTGAAACCCAGTGGAACTTCCTCGACGCGCAACTGCTGGAGTGGATGGCCGGAGTAGAAACTACTGAAAGTGTCTACCGGCAGTTCCTCGAATTGCGCCGTGCCATCGAACCCCAGGCCACCGCACTGGCTGCCACCAGGGCCACACCGGAGCAACGCGCCGGCTTGACTGAGGCGTTTGAGCAAATGGCTGCTATCGCCAAAAACTTCGATCAGCAACAGTGGACAGAAGTCGACACCCAGTTCCATCGCATTATTTTTCTCGCTACCGGGAACAGTTTTTACACACCGTTTGGCAATGTCATGGCGGCTATGTTGCAGTGGTTTATCCGCTTTTCTTCCAAAGAGGGCGGCGTCTGTATCGATGAGCACCGGCAGATATACGAAGCGATTATGGCGGAAGATCCCGAGCGAGCCATGCAGGCGAGCATGTCGCTAATGGAAAGCCATAAGCATCGACTCGGTGAGTCCTGACTTCACTGCAATTGCCACAACCGACACGTAAAAAGCCGGCAATCGCCGGCTTTTTACGTTGAACATTACTGGAAGCAGTCCCAGGCGTAGGAAGTCAACAACATCCCTCCCCATAACCAGAGAATATCCAGTTGTCCGCTTTTCCAAAGGTTCATATCTGGCTCCTGATAGTGGTGCCACGTTATGTATTTTTATTGCGTGGCACTTTTTTATGATCCGGCGATATGGCCCCGTGGATATTCGCACCGGCCTTGCGGCCGGCGCGATCATCCATTACTCGGCAGCACCCTGGTGGGAAACCAGGCGGAAGCTGTCGAACAGAACAACAGTGTCGGACGCTGGGGCGCCTTCAAACGCGAGCTTGAAGTCATCGACACGATTCTCACTGCCATCGCCCTGATATTCAGCAAATATGGTCAGTGAAGTGTTGTCACCTGAATTGAACGATACTGAGTCCGGACGGAAGCTGTCATCCGCTTCGAGCGCCTCATCCAGCAGGCTGTAATCCGAAACCTTCTCGGCAACAACCGTGGTACCGTCTGCTCCTTTCACACCAAACTTCACCTTGGCGTCATTACCATCTTTTTCCAGAATATACATGGACAGGGTGTAGTCGGTATTCGCCAGCACGCTGACAGTTTGTGAAATACTGGGATCGGCGGGATCGCCAAAATCTTCACCAGCGTTGTACTTGAACTTGATAGAGCCGTCAGCACCACTGGCGGAGTTGCTGGAGTCCTGTACCTGGCCGATACCGGTCCCTTCGTATACATCCCAGCCTTCCTGGTCCTCTAAGGTAAAGTCCGGATTAATGATCACCGCTTCATTGGCAATGTCGTCATCGATCAGTGCGGAAATTTCAGCGCTGGTCGCGTCACCAGAGTTGAAGCTCACGGTAGCAAGACGGAAATCGTCAGTGGAACTCAAGTCGCCGCGGAAAGTTTCTCCTCCGGCAACCACCTGCAGTGCCGCATGTCCTTTCACGAAGGCAGAGAAGGTGTAGTTTGTATTGGGCTCAACAGTCACCGTCTGGGACACACTTGCGGTCGGCGAGTCGAGCTTGACGCTGCTGCCGCGCGAGAACACCTCGTCGGCCATATCCGTGAGCACGGCGCCATTATTCGTCCAGCCTTCCAGGCCGTTGTCGAAGTCGTGGTTGGCGATGTCCACTTTTTTCACGAAGCCGCGGCTCATGGGCGCAACGTAATTGATCGGGCCAACATCTTCCGCATTCAACAAGCCTGTGGTGGCCGCATCGTCAGAAGTTTCATCGGCACCGGCCAGGGTAGTGGCGGTACGAACTTGGCCGTCCATATCCGCAGTCACTGCACCAAAGGTACCACTCTCAAGACCGGTGGCTGCCGCCAGATCAACACTGCCGTCGGGGCGATAAATACCCTTGGCGTCTGCCGCAAGCATCGCGTCTGCAAAGGTGATGCCTTCCACAGTGCTCAGGGAATCGCTATCAGAGAACGCCTGGCCGAAGAAAATGTTACCGCCAACAACGGAGTTCGACGGCATGCCATCCGCGGCCTCAACAATCACCGGGCCCAGGGCGTCGGTAATAATATTGTTGTGCAGGTAGATATCCCGTGGATTGGTGGCTTTACCACCGCCGTCTACGTTCAGGCTGTTTACGCTGTCCACAATGGTGTTGTGGGCGATCAGCACATTTTCCACCTGCTGGTAGCCGTTGTCGTCATTGCCATCCGCACCGAGTAACACAATACCGCCGTGATGCAGGGTGTCTTTGTAGCGTGCGCCCTGGATGTAGTTATTCACGATGGTGTGACCATCGTCAATTACACGCAGGCCAGCCGCAAACGGATGGTCATCACCCAGGATGAAGTTGCCACTGATGGTAGCGCTGGAACCGTGGCGGGTGGTGATGGAGCCGTAGCTGTCGCGCACGGTGTTGTTGCGAATGGTGTTATTACCAGACTTGTTGGAAATAACTTCTGCTTCGCCCTGGATACGCTCGAAGTAGTTGTATTCCACGGTGGAGAAAGAATCACCGGTGTGGGAATCGCTGGTACCGATACGAATCGCTTCGTACTCGTTATCGTCGTTATCCGCGTAAGCCTTGCCGTTTACCGGCGGACGATCACCAAAGTAGTTGTGATCGATGGTCGCGCGATCCACTTCCATGGTTTCAATGGTCATGCCACCGTCGGTGTCCAGCCAGCGATCCACCACCAGCAATGCGCCGCGGGTAGTTTTACCGGCAAACCAGCTGTGGTCCACACGGTTGTTGGCGCCGTAGATATGCACCCACTTGCCGGAGTCCTCGCTGTCCACATCGAAGTCGACAATAGTGAGCTCGGTAATACGGCAGTTGTTACACGGAGTATTGCTATTGCCGCGAGTCTGGATCAGGTCGCTGTTGGCCGAGCTACCATCTTTGAACACGAAGCCCTGCAGCACTACAAACTCGCCGCTCATGTTAACGCTGACTTCGCCACCGATAGTCACTGCACCGGACTCGGCGGCTGCCACTGTGATCGGTGCCTCTTCGGTACCAGTACCGCCGAAGCTCAGCTCAAGTCCGGTGTACTCACCAGCAGCCAGACACACGGTTGTGCCTGCAGCCATGTCGTAACTGACCGCTTCTTCCAGCTCGGAAGTGCTGTTTACGGTGCTGTCGCAATTGATAGCGGGAACGGAATCGTTATCCCCCAGGCTGCCACGGGTGAAGTTGGGGCCGGTTTCGGGCTCGGGCTCGGGCTCGGGCTCGGGCTCAGGCTCAGGATCGGGATCGGGATCGGGATCGGGATCGGGATCGGGATCGGGATCGGGATCGGGAACTGTCACATCCGGTGGGTTGGTATTGGAATTATTGCTGGAGCCATTATCACAACCCGCCAGACTGGCGAGCAGGACAAGGCCTATCAAATACTTGATATTCAAGGCATTTCCCTCTCATCGCATTTTTATTCAATTATTTTTGCTTTCCTCGACCACCCGGGGCCGAAGAACCAATACGCTATCAAAACTCTATTTGTTGGACAATATTATTGTTTATAAGAAAGGAAAATAACCAAACAGAAGGTTTGGGGAGGATGCCTGTGGCGACATAAACTATTGAATTAGCTCGGAATTAAAAAATATGGCCATTTATTGAGCGGAGGCAGGATTTGTGAGCATTACCCGCAATTGTGTGGAATTACTCGAAGCGGGCAGCCGCTATCACGTGCATTACGGAGACCGGCTGGCCAACCATCTGCCCATGGTGCTGATCGCTCTGGACAAACTGTCAGCGGGCCCCACTGAGCTCAAGCACACCTTCGACCGCAGCACCCCACACCTGCAACCACGCCCCGGCAGCCCGGTGCAGGAAATCACTGATATCACCGAATGTCGCAATCGCGACGACCTATTCCCCAGCGCTCTGCACTACTACGAACAGCAGCTCAAGCACCTCGGTATCGCCAAGTGCCTGCAGCAGGAATTACCCAAACTTCTCCCGGCCATCGCCACCGCCGCCTTCCACGGCCTAATTCGCACCGCCTATGGCGTCGACGCTCGCCACCTGGAAGAAATCGCCATGGGTCTTGCTTACTGGAACCTCGACTACCACGAACTGACGAGTCGTACAGAAACCACCCCCGCCATCGCAACCGCCAAAGAAGTGATTCAGCGGGTAACCGATAAATACCCCGAAATACCCCTCGCCCCAGGCAACATCGCAGACCATATGCACTCCGTCACCGGTCAAGCGGGCTGGATGGAAGCAACAATCCAACCCAGGTTGCTCGGCCTTGAAGACATTGCCGGCGTCGCGATCGATGCCTACCTCGGCACCCGGGACTTCACCCTGCTACACGGCGTAACCGGCTGTCACGCTCTGCGCCTGATCCTGCCCTACTGCACAGATCAGGAGGCGGCGTTGCGCTATTTCTGGCAGGGCCTGGTGATTGCGTATTTGAGTACCGGGCCAAAAACGATCCAGCCGGTGAAATCAGAAGTGATTAAGGACATCCCGCAACGACAGGCGGAAATCACAGAAAAGGCGCTGCACAGTGACGATGATCATGTGATCAAACTGGCGTACAGCGCATTGGAAGAATTTCACTTTTATGGGAACAGGGAGTACCTGCAGGTTTTTTGCTGATAAAAAGTCCGCAAGATACTATGTCGGGAAATCACATCCGTCGAGCAATCAAAGCTGTCGGGAAATCAAAGCCGAAAAACACTAAACCGCGAGGTACTGGCGAATCAGTCCGTCATCCAGATTCGCCATCCGGTCCGCCGCCACCACCGAACCTTTCTGCATCAGACGAAACTCCTTGCCCACGCGACGGGCAAAACCCAGCTTCTGCTCCACCAGGATTACCGTCAGCCCGTCCTCTTCATTGAGCTGCGTCACCACGTCCCCGATCTGACGAACGATATTCGGCTGAATCCCCTCGTTCGGCTCATCCAGAATCAATACCTTCGGATCAATCACCAGCGCGCGACCAATCGCCAACTGCTGCTGCTGACCACCGGAAAGATCCCCACCCCGGCGATGCAACATATCCTGCAACACCGGAAACAACTCAAAAATCCGCGGCGGAATCGTCTTCAGGCCATCGCGGCGCGCCGGCAAACCAATCTGCAGATTCTCCTCCACCGTCAACAACGGAAAAATATCCCGTCCCTGAGGTACATAACCAATCCCCATCTTCGCCCGCGCCTGTGCCGGCCGCCCCTCAATCGGCTTCCCCTCATACAGGATCTGCCCATCACTGGCCGGCAACAAACCCATCAGGCACTTCAACAGCGTCGTCTTGCCGGCGCCATTTCTTCCCATAATGCAGGTACAGGAACCCTGCTCGATATTCAGGTCCAGATCCCAGAGAATCTGCGTCCCGCCGTATTTCTGATTCAGTTTCTCGATCCGGATCACGCTTCTTCTCCCAGATAAACCTCGATCACATCCCGGTTGTTCTGCACCTGATCCATGGTGCCCTCCGCCAGCACTGAGCCCTGATGCAACACCGTCACCGTGCGCGCGATACTGCGTACGAACTCCATATCGTGCTCAACCACAATCACCGTGTGTTTGCCGGCCAGGGATGTCAGCAGCTCCGCAGTGCGCTCGGTTTCTTCCGCCGTCATCCCTGCCACCGGTTCATCCACCAGCAACAGGCGCGGCTCCGCCGCCAGCAGCATGCCAATCTCCAGCCATTGCTTCTGCCCGTGAGAGAGCGCACCCGCCATCTGGAAACGGGCCTTCTCCAGGCCGATGATATTCAGCACTTCGTCGATACGGTCGCGCTCAGCGCCCGAGAGTTTTGCGGTCAGTGCACTCCACACACCTTTGCTGCCCTGCAGCGACAACTCGAGGTTGTGAAAGACCGTATGCGCCTCAAACACCGTCGGCTTCTGGAACTTTCGACCGATACCCAGCTGAGCAATTTCTGCCTCGTCGTGAGCCAGTAAATCGATATTCTGGCCGAACCAGGCACTGCCGCTGTCGCACTGGGTTTTACCGGTGATAACATCCATCAGCGTGGTTTTACCGGCACCATTGGCACCGATCAGGCAGCGCAATTCGCCGTCGTTCACATACAGGTTGAGATCATTCAATGCTTTAAAACCATCAAAGCTGACACTCAGCCCTTCGAGATACAGGATCACGTTTTTTGACACATCCGGCGAACGCCGCCGCGGCACCAGAAATGGCCAGGTGGTATCCCGGCGCATCAGTTCTCGCGCCTGCCCGGTAAATTCATTCAGACTGTTCATGCATTTGCCTCCCGGCCGCTCACCCCGTTTGAGGCATCGCTATCCAGTTCCCGCCCGGCAGCTTGCTCGGGCTTGTCACCGGAAAAACGCTGCAACAAGCCTGCCAGCCCCTGGGGTAAATAGACGGTCACGATCACAAACAGTGCGCCCAGCGCGAATAGCCAGCCGTCCGGCATAATCGCGGTAAAGCGGGTTTTTGCGTAGTTCACCAACAAGGCGCCGACGATGGCGCCGTAAAGTGTGCCGCGACCACCCACAGCCACCCACACCACAACCTCAATGGAGTTGAGCGGAGAAAATTCGCCGGGATTGATAATGCCCACCTGCGGCACATACAGCATGCCCGCGACGGCGGCGATCAATGCGGAGTAGACAAACAGCCACACTTTGTAGTGCTCGGTGCGATAGCCAAGAAAACGCGAGCGCGCTTCCGCATCCCGCACAGCCACAATCACGCGACCGAGACGCGACTGCACAATCGCACGGCTGGTAAGGATCGCAATCACCAACAACAGGGTGGTAACCAGTAGCAACCCTACCCGGGTGGCATCTGACTGCAAATCAAAGCCAAGAATATCCTTGAAATCCGTCAGCCCGTTATTGCCACCAAAACCCATTTCATTGCGGAAAAAAGCCAGCATCAGCGCGTAGGTCAGAGCCTGGGTCATGATGGAAAGGTAAACACCAGTCACCCGCGAGCGGAACGCCAGCCAGCCGAACACAAACGCCAGCAGGCCGGGCACCGCGAGCGCCATCAATACCGCAAACCAGAACTGGTCCATACCAGACCAGTACCAGGGCAGCTCCTGCCAGTTGAGGAACACCATAAAATCTGGCAGATCCGGATTACCGTACACACCGCGATCGCCAATCTGGCGCATCAGGTACATGCCCATGCCATAACCGCCAAGGGCAAAAAATGCCCCGTGGCCCAGGCTCAGAATTCCGCAGTAGCCCCAGATGATATCCACCGCCATGGCGAGCATGGCAAAGCACAGATATTTCCCCATCAACGTAATGGTGTAGGTGCTCACATACAGCGGCGAATCCACCGGCAATAGCAGGTTAGCCGCGGACATGGCCAGGGTGGTGACCAGCAGTACGCCCACCAGCATGGACGAACCTTTCCCGGGCTGACGCAAGTTACTCAGCACACTGCCGACTGTACTCCATACATTCTTCACTACCGTATTCAACGCAGGGTTCACCCTAATCATTGCGCTGCCCTCCCGCGCTGTGGAAATAGCCCTTTGGGCCGCTTCTGAATAAACAGGATCAGACAGACCAGTACGATGATATTCGCCAGCACCGCACCGGTGCTCGGCTCAAGAAACTTGTTCGCCACACCCAGTGAAAAGCCACCGACCAGCGTACCCAGCAGATTGCCCACTCCGCCAAAAACCACCACCATGAACGAGTCGATGATGTAAGACTGGCCCAGATTCGGCCCCACATTGGTCAGCTGAGAAAGTGCCACACCGGCGACCCCGGCAATGCCAGAGCCCAGGCCAAAAGTCATGGCATCCACCATTTCCGTACGCACGCCCATGGCTTTCGCCATATCCCGATTCTGGGATACCGCGCGCACGTTCAGGCCGAGGGAGGATTTTTTCAGAATCATCACCAGGGTGACGAAAACCGCGATGGCAAACAGCAGAATATACAAGCGGTTAAATGTGACGGAGAACACCGGATTGATCGAAAGCGATCCGCTCATCCACTCCGGGGTAACCACCTGCATATTCAGCGGCGAGAAAATGCTGCGCACCGCCTGTTGTAGGATCAGGCTGATACCAAAGGTTGCCAGTAACGTCTCCAGCGGGCGCCCCTGCAGGTGGCGGATAACCCCGCGTTCAATCAGCACACCCACACTGCCGGACACCAAAAACGCCGCCGGCACTGCAATAAGCAGCGAATAGCCGATTGCCTCAGGCATCAACTGCTGAATCACGTAGGTGGTGTAGGCCCCCAGCATGATCATCTCGCCGTGGGCCATATTGATCACCCCCATCACTCCGAAGGTGATGGCGAGGCCGATGGCCGCAAGCAACAGCACCGAACCCAGGCTCAGGCCAAAAAACAGCTGCTCCAGCTGTCCGTAAAACTCAATGCGCCCGGAAATTTTATCCAGCGCCTTCGCGGCAGCCGCCTTGACCACCATATCCTGTTCATTTTCGTTATCGACGAGCCGCTGCAACTGGTTTCGTACCGGTGCCTCCAGGCGCTCACTCATAACCTCGATTGCCGCCAGGCGTTCGTCGGTGATACTGCTGTCGCGTAACCGTACCATGGCTTCCGCCAGATCAATCAGATCGGTTACCGCTGCGCCAACGCCGGCATCCGCGGCACTCTCTAACAGGCGCATATTCTCGGTGCTGAGATCGTCGAGAATGGCTTCAACGGCTGCGCGCTTTTCCGCCTCACTCCCGTGAAATAAATCCATCCGCCCCAGGGCACTACGCAACTGACTGCGCAGGCGGTTGTTCACACGGATTTTCTTGATGTCCCTGCGTTGCTGCACGCCAAAATCTGCGCCACTAAACACGTCGCGTCCAAGTCGGTCGCCGTCCACGTTTTTTCTGACGGCCATCAACTGACCGGTCTCCTTGTGGTAATGAAGATCCCCCGCCAGCATGGTTTCAAACAAGGGGCGCATGGTTTTTCCACCGACGCGTTCCAGATGTTCCACCAACGCTCCTGTTTCGCGCAGGCTAGCCTTGGTCAGCTGCTGCAGGGTTGCATCCATCGCCGGTGGGGCGGTGTTCGGCTGTGCCTGGGCGCAAACACTGGCAAGCAGTGCCAGCAGCAGGCCACAACACTGTATTAATTTTTGAAGAGATAGCTCTTTCACACACAACTTTTTCACAGACAACTTTTTCACAGATAGCTCCGCGACACGGTTCCCGACAACAAGCGCAAGTCGCACTTATTGGATAACACCAAAAACGGAAACAGGCCCCGGGCAATCCAATACTTCTGAATTACCGGGGCCAACTCCCTAACCAAAACACCCTACAGGCAGAGGGTATTTCGGCTCACCCTGTGTGCAGTGGTGCGTTCACTTGAGGATTTTCTTTTTGCATCATCCATGAAGAAAAAAGAGCAACCACGCACCACTACCATCGGATTACTGCACTTGGCCGCTACAGGCCTCGGACTTGGTGTTGTAATTTCCGCACTTGATCGGCGCGGTCCAGTCGGCAATCAGGTCTTTGGAACCCGGCAGGAAGTCGGACCAGGCATCGCCGGCAACAACGCCGTCGGTTTCCCACACCACTTCAAACTGACCGTCGTCCTGAATCTCGCCGATAAACACCGGCTTGGACAGGTGATGGTTTTTGTTCATCTTGGCCACACCGCCGGTAAGATTGGGGAACTCGATGCCGATCATCGCCTGCTCCACCGCATCCACTTCTGTAGAGCCGGCTTTTTCCACGGCCTTGGCCCACATATTGAACCCAATGTAAGTGGCTTCCATGGGATCATTGGTCACCCGTTTTTCGTCACCAATAAACTTCTTCCACTGCTGGACGAAGTATTCATTGGACTCACTGTCGATACCCTGGAAGTAATTCCAGGCTGCCAGGTGGCCCACCAGTGGGCCGGTATCAATACCAGAAAGCTCTTCTTCTCCCACAGAGAAGGCCACCACCGGAATATCTTCGGAACTGATACCCTGGTTGGCGAGCTCTTTGTAAAAGGGCACATTGGCATCGCCGTTGATCGTGGAAACCACTGCCGTTTTCTTGCCTGCGCTACCGAATTTTTTGATATCGGAAACAATGCTCTGCCAGTCGGAGTGACCGAAAGGTGTGTAGTTGATCAGGATGTCTTCCTTGGCAACACCATTGGCTTCCAGGTAAGACTCAAGAATCTTGTTGGTGGTGCGGGGGTACACATAGTCGGTTCCGGCCAGTACCCAGCGCTCTACTTCCAGGTCAGACATCAGGTAGTCCACAGCTGGGATCGCCTGCTGGTTGGGAGAGGCACCGGTGTAGAACACATTTTTCGAAGACTCTTCCCCTTCATACTGCACCGGGTAAAACATCAGGCCATTCAACTCTTCCACTACCGGCAGTACGGATTTGCGCGACACAGATGTCCAGCAGCCGAAGATCACATCCACTTTTTCCTTGGTCAGCAACTCGCGTGCCTTCTCTGCAAACAGCGGCCAGTCGGACGCCGGGTCCACAACCACGGCTTCCAGTTTTTTACCCAGCAGACCGCCCTTGCGATTCTGCTCGTCCACCATCATCAGGACCGTGTCTTTGAGGGTGGTTTCGCTGATGGCCATGGTCCCGGACAGCGAGTGCAGCACACCCACCTTGATGGTTTCCGCGGCCAGTGCCGCGGCGCTAATCACACTGGTACCGGCGGCGAGCGCCAGGCCGGCAACAAATTTTTTCAGTTTCATAGGAATGACTCCTGTTCGTTATTTTCGTAATTCGGTTTCAGTCTGGCGTTACAGCTGTACCTGCATGCCCAGGCTCAGCACATCGACATCGGCACCCGCGTAACCGGAGGCATTGGCATCGCCGGAGACAAAGCTGAGGTTCAAACGGGTGTTGTGGCCATTAACCACATAGTTGAGCCCCAGCTCGGTGGAGCTGCTGCTCGCAGCATCCGAAGGACTGTTTTCGACCAGGCGCGCGTAGGGCTGGAATTTGCCGGGGCCCACGTTGGACGGGAACAGATAGGCGGCGGTGGCGAAGGCAGATTCGCCGTCAAACAGGCAGAAGCAGTCGCCGACTGCCGGTTGCGAAGCGAGGGTGTAATCCGCATCAAAACTTTTGTATTCCGCCTCGACGGTGATCACACCACCGGCATCGAGCACGGTTTCTGACAGCATATCCACGGTCCAGCCGGAGAAATCGCCCGCGCTTTCCGCGCTACCCACACCGTCTTCCTGACTTTGCAGGGAGAACGCGAGGGTGAAAATATTGCCGAGCCCGCCGTAGTAGGTGGAGCTGGTGTAGTAGCCGGGGTTGGCTTCCATATTCAGAAAGTTGTAAGCGAAGCGCGCGGCGTAGAGCGGGTTTTCGTCCTGATTACTGTACTCGTCAAGGCCGATAAACGAGCCCGCGGCATACTGGAACTTGCCGGCAGTGCCCCAGAAGGTGATGCCCTCGTCACGCCCGATCAGCCCCGCCTCGCCGCCCTGGTCGGAGGCGTAAAGCGGCTGGCGATACTGGTTCCAGCTAAGGCCGTAGAACGGGCCGCTCATTTCAATACGGTCGGCCGGGGTCAGCATACGCCCCGCCCAGATATTGAACTGCGGGCTGAACTCGAACTGGGCAATCGCGTCCAGCACATCGGCGGTGTCGCCATCGCGCTGTTGCAGGTTGAAGGTAAACTTCACGGTGTCGTTCAACTGCCCGGAGGTGTAAACCCGGATATCCGGCAGAGTGAATTCACTGTCCCCTTCCACCGACTGAAACTGGGAGCGGAAGCCCGCACCAATACTGAACGTCTGCCCACCTTCGGATTCAAACTGCTTGGCCGCCGCCGGCAGTGATACCGCGCTAGCCGCCAGTACCGCCGCGGCGCAGGCGCTGCGGGCCAACATTTTCTTCGACTGCGACACGCTTTCCGACTGCGATACCCCTTGCAGTCGGAAACCTCCTGACAACATATCCATGTTTTTCCCCTTGGTCTCGATTGGTTATTTTTTGGTGCTATCGATTATTCGACCGAGCGGACAGAGGAGCCATACGCGTATTGGGGTACTGGACTACGTCATTTGACGGTTTTCAGGGCAAGGGATGAACGTACACTAAAGATCCCGGGCTTCGGGTCTCGTGCAGTGGCGGCACCGCTACCGGGTAAATCCGGTATTCTTGTTGCAAGAAAAACGATATGACGAGCAATCAGCAGTAGGCAGTACCCGGTGGTTGAGATTTTTACGGGCAACAATAACGACAACGAACAACAGGCCATGCGACCCGCACAACAGGTATTCCGCGTACGGCGGACCTACAACAAGTGGGTGGGAGACGAGACCCTCGAAGACTTCGCACTGCGGTTCACCGCCGTGCGCGGGCGACGTTTTACCATCGAACAGGTGGCCAAGACCGCCCTGGGAGCCACCGCTTTCCTCGCGCTAGAGGCCATCGCCGCCGCGGTGACCCTCAACTACGGCTTTATCAACACCGTCACCGCCATGCTCGCCGTTGCCGCCGTGATCTTTATCACCGGCTTCCCCATCACCTACTACGCCGCCAAACACGGCCTCGATATCGACCTGCTCACCCGCGGTGCAGGCTTCGGTTACCTCGGCTCCACCATCACCTCGCTGATCTACGCCTCCTTCACGTTTATCTTCTTCGCCATCGAAGCCGCCATCCTCACCTCTGCCCTGCACGCCCTGCTCGGTATTCCCCCGGCCATTGGCTATATCCTGTGTGCGGTGGCGGTGATTCCCATCGTGACCCACGGCATCCGGGCCGTCAGCAAATTCCAGATCGGTACCCAGCCGCTGTGGCTGTTTCTGCAGTGCCTGGCCCTCGGCATCGCCGCCTGGTTTGAACTGTCGCGAGTGCAGGACTGGACCCAGTACACCCCACAGCACAATCCCGCAGGAGCCGACTTCAACTGGATGCTGTTCGGCGCGGCCAGTGCGGTGTTTTTTGCGATGGTGGCGCAAATTGGTGAGCAGGTGGATTACCTGCGTTTTATGCCGGAAAAAACCCGGGAGAATCGTAAACGCTGGTGGTTCTGGCTGACCCTGGCCGGGCCCGGCTGGATTTTTATCGGGGTGATCAAAATGCTGTTCGGGTCTTTTCTGGCCTACCTCGCTATTACCGCCGGCGCGTCCAGCGAGCAGGCCGCGGACCCGGTGCGCATGTATCAGATGGTGTTCAATTATCTCACCCAGTCCCCCACCATGGCCTTGATTCTGGCGGGTGTGATGGTGGTGATCTCGCAGATGAAGATCAACGTCACCAATGCCTATGCGGGCTCCATCGCCTGGTCGAATTTCTTCTCGCGGCTGACCCGCAGTCACCCGGGACGGGTGGTGTGGCTGGTATTCAATGTGAGCATTGCATTGATCCTGATGGAGCTGGGGATTTACCGCGCACTTGAAGGGGTACTGGGGATTTTCTCCCTGGTGGCGATCAGCTGGCTGGGCTGCCTGGCGGCAGACCTGATGATCAACAAGCCGCTGGGAATCAGCCCCTCTTATGTGGAATTCAAGCGCTCCCACCTGTACGACTTCAACCCGGTGGGCGTGGGCTCGATGTTGCTGGCCTCACTGATTGGTATCGTGTGTTATCTCGGCCATTTCGGTGAAGGGGCAAAAAACTTCGCCAGCTTTATCAGCCTCGGTATCTGCTTTGTGATGGTGCCGCTGCTGGGCATCGCCACTGGCGGGCGTTTTTATCTGGCGCGCCACCGGGACTCCCTGGATGACGATGGCGATGACAACGGCAATGACAGGCAGGCACTGGGCGCCATCCAGACAGCCAAAACCTGCTGTATCTGCGAGAACGATTTCGAGCCCGCCGACATGAGCCACTGCCCGGCCTATCAGGGGCCCATCTGTTCCCTGTGCTGTTCGCTGGATTCCCGCTGCCTGGATGCCTGCAAACCGGATGCACGATTCTCCCAGCAACTGGCCTCGCTGATGAAACTGCTGGTACCGCAGCAGGTGGCCAAGCGGGTGGATGCACGCTTGGGCCGCTTTGCCACCCTGCTGCTGGGCGCCTGCGTGTGCATCGCCGGGGTGCTGTCGCTGATTTACGGCCAACTGCACCCGGCCAACCACAGCGAAGCGGAGCTGCTGAGCCAGGCCTTCTGGACACTGTTTGCCGTCCTTTCAATGATTGCGGGTGTTTTATGCTGGCTGTTCCTGCTCACCCACGACAGCCGTATCGTCGCGCAGACGGAATCCAATCGTCAGACACGCCTGTTGCTCCACGAAATCGACGCGCACAAGGAAACCGACCGCGCGCTACAGGCCGCCAAAGAACAGGCGGATCGGGCAAACAGTGCAAAAAGCCGATACCTCTCTGGTATCAGCCACGAGTTGCGCACCCCCCTACAATCCATTCTCGGTTACGCCCAACTGCTCAACCAGCAGCAGGACATCCCGGAAAAACACCGCAATGGTCTGCGTATTATCAAGCGCAGCGGCGAGTACCTGACAGACCTGATCGAAGGACTGTTAGACATTTCCAAGATCGAAGCGGGCCGACTGGATATTTATCGCAACCAGGTGCGCTTGCCGGAACTGCTGGAGCAGATGGTGGAAATGTTTCGCCCACAGGCAGAAGCGAAAGGCATCCACTTTTACTGCCATATCCACAACCGGTTGCCCTCCACCGTAATCGCCGATGAAAAACGCTTGCGGCAGATTCTGATCAACCTCCTTTCCAACGGGATCAAATACACCCGCGAGGGACAGGTGGAATTTCATATACGCTACCGCAACCAGGTGGCCGAATTCACCATTGTGGATACCGGCGTGGGCATTGATCCTGAGGACCAGGCGCGGATTCTCAAACCCTTCGAGCGGGTGCGCAACGGCACCACACCCGTAGCACCGGGCACAGGCCTCGGCCTGACCATTGCCTATCTGCTGACGGAAATCATGGGTGGCGAGTTGCGCCTCGAAAGCGAGCCCGGCAAAGGCAGCCGCTTTACGGTTTCCCTGTTGCTGTCGTGGGTGGATTCGGATCATCGTCGCGAAGTGCCGGTTCGCCGTATTACCGGCTATGAAGGCAGGCGACGCAGCGTGATGGTGGTGGACGACGAGCCCATCCACCGCGGACTGATCGGCGACCTGCTGACCCCGCTGGGATTCTCCCTGTTGGAAGCGCAGAGCGCGGAGGACTGCCTGACGCTGGTACAGCAGCAAACACCAGACCTGTTTTTACTGGATGTCACCATGCCCGGTATGGACGGGCTGGCACTGGCCGAGCGGTTGCGGGCAAACGGCATTACCGCGCCTATCGTGATGCTCTCCGCCGACGCCCATGAACGGCACCTGAAACCCGGCGACAGCGAACCGGCCCACCACGATGCCTACCTGGTAAAACCTCTGGTGAACCAGAAGCTGTTCGACACCCTGGCGCGCCTGCTGACATTCGAGTGGACCTACGCCAACGAAAATAAACCTGTCGCTAGGTCCGCGCCGCAACCCATTTCCACACAGGTACTGCCCGACCACCCGCTACTGGCCGAGTTACTGGCCTATGCCCGTATCGGCTACCGCAGCGGTGTACACCGCACTCTGGATCGGCTTGCCGCTGAATCCGTGGTAGAGAAAAATCAGATTGAAGAATTTCGCCAGCTGGCGGACACCATGCGCTTCGAACAGTTGAGCGAAGCCCTGGCCATCAAGGAGAGCGAATGAAACCCCGCGACGATACCGCAAACCCGGCGACGGCAAATGCGGACCCACACACCGGCGATATTGTGCTGGTAGTGGACGATTCGCCGGATACCCTAAGTCTGATCAACGACACACTTGAGCAGGCGGGCATCGATGCGCTGGTAGCACTGGACGGCAGCCAGGCGCTGAATATCGCCCGCCGCCTGCGCCCGGACATGATCCTTCTGGACGCGGTCATGCCGGGGCTGGATGGTTTTGAGACCTGCCGCTTGCTCAAAGCGGATCCGGAGCTGGCGTCGATCCCGGTGATCTTTATGACCGGGCTGACCGACTCGGAAAATATCGTGCGCGGACTGGAAAGTGGCGGAGTGGATTATCTGACCAAACCAATTCAGCCCAGTGAGTTGCTGGCGCGAATGAAGGTGCACCTGAACAATGCCCGCCTGACATCCAGTGCCCACCAGGCCCTGGATTCTACCGGGCAGTTTCTGTTTACCGTGGACGCCGCGGGCAGGATGCACTGGGCCACACCACAGACCTACGCCCTGCTGAGCAGTGCAGGTGTACTGGAATCGGAGTTGCAGCAAAAAATGGGCGCGGAGTTACAGGTGTGGCTATCACGCAATCCGGCTGCAGGGCACAAGCTGAAACTGGACGGGCTACAAAAACCACTGGCGGTGGTGTTTATCGAACAGCGCGACAGCAACACCTTCTTGCTGAAACTGGTCGATGACGGTGGGCCCGCGGGTGAAGAGGTTCTTCGGGAAAAGCTTGCATTGACCAAGCGGGAATCGGAGGTTTTATTCTGGATTGCCAACGGGAAGACGAATCGTGAGATTGGCGAGATTCTTGATGTGAGTCCTCGGACTGTGAACAAGCATCTCGAGGGGGTTTTTTCGAAGCTTGGGGTTGAGAATCGGACCGCTGCAGCGGGGATTGCTATTCGGGCCTTAAACCCGGATTCCTGAGGTCTTTGGTGGTCTTTTATTTCGTTGTGTGGCGGTGGAGCACCGGGGGCGGGCTTTCAGGACCGAGCTAGGCGCCCCCCTGTGAATCCATCCCTGGGCGCTGCGGCGCAAACATCCTGTTTGCGACGCTCCTGAAAGCCCGCCCCCGCCACTCCACCTGCGCGTCTAACACTGGGCTTCGTAGCTGATTAGTCTTCTGTGTTTTCTTTTTTCTTTCCGTGATTTCTGATCAGGAATACTGCTACTGCACTCACTGCAAGTGCCATCACAACCCACAGCATGTGATGCAATTCGTGCACAACACCTGCCGGGGCGTGGCCTTCGTGGGCCTGAGCAAGCAGACTGACGGTTGCGGCGATCAAAGTGGTAAATGCGAGCAGTAGTTTTCTCAGTTTCATAATTGGTCTCTACTTCTTGATGTTCTGGTGTGGGAGTTAAGCGATTGCGGGGATGGATTTTTCTTCGAGCATGCCTTCGCGCACGATGAACTGGATGATGTCTTTGAGGCCCTTCTGTGCCTTCAGGTTGGAGAAGACAAACGGGCGCTCGCCGCGCATTTTTTTTGCATCGCGGTCCATGACGTCGAGGGACGCACCCACCAGTGGAGCGAGGTCGATTTTGTTGATGATCAGCAGGTCGGAACGGGTGATACCGGGGCCGCCTTTTCTCGGTATTTTGTCGCCGGCGGAGACGTCGATGACATAGATAGTGAGGTCGGAGAGTTCCGGACTGAAGGTGGCGCTGAGGTTGTCGCCGCCGCTTTCCACGAAGACCACGTCGAGGTCGCCATGGCGGGCGATGAGTTCGTCGATGGCAGCGAGATTCATCGAGGCGTCTTCGCGGATGGCGGTGTGGGGGCAACCACCGGTTTCCACACCGAGAATACGGTCGGCGCTCAGGGCTTCATGATGGGTGAGAAACTTGGCATCTTCCTGGGTGTAGATATCGTTGGTGACGACGGCGATATCGTAGTGATCGCGCATCGCGCTGCAGAGTTCGCGCAGCAGCGCTGTTTTCCCGGAGCCTACGGGGCCGCCGATACCGACACGCAGGGTCTGCTTTTTGGTTGCGGTTAGGTTACCTGTCGTCAAGTTGACTGTAGTCATAATAATCGTCCCGTAAATACGTTCAGGATCTGAATAAACGGCTGTACTGATGTTCGTGCTTAGCGCTGGCGATGGCCAGTGCAGGCAGCCCCGCGCCGAGTTCACCATCGTCCAGCTGGTACGCGCGCCGAATTGCGGCGGGCACCTGTTGCTGTATCTCACCAATCAGTTGTTGCGCCTGGGTCTGCCCCAGCGGCACCAGTTTGGTGGCCGCGGCCACCTGATTTTCCAGCCAGGTCCACACCAGCCCGAGCATTGCCGCATCTTCGTTCAGCTGCCAGTAGTTGGCGGCAATGGCAAAGGCGGCGACGAAGCTGGTTTCCTGCCTGGGTAGAACAGGCTCTATTTGCAGTTGAACCAACAGCCGAATCAGGGCGTTGCCAGTGGCGGTGTCGGTAAGGCGCAGCTCGCGGGTCTCTCGGCAGGCCAGCGCGTAGTGGTTCCAATACTGCAATTGTTCTACGTCGCTCTGCTGCAGGGCGCGATGGCAGCGCAACAGGATGGGGCAATCCACTTGAGCCAGGGAGTCGATCAGTTGCAGCGAGAACCAGTCCCGCGTGTCGTCGAGATTCTTTACCCAGCCGGTGTCGATGGCATATTCCAGCCCCTGGGAAAATGCGTAGCCACCCACCGGCAGGCTGGCACTGGACAGTTGCAACAGGCGCAGCAGCGCCGCATCAGTGGTGGTGATGCTCATGATGCTCGTGCGCGCTGTGTGAATGATGGTGCGAATGGCTATGGGAGTGACCACCACTGTAAGCGCCGGACTCGGGTACAAAAACCGCGTTCTCCCGGGTCAGGTTCAGCCCGAGTAATTCCAGCATTTCTTCCAGTACGTGATCGGGCGTGATGCGCAACCAGCGCTCGCTTTCACCCTCCCCATTTTCCACAGTTGCAATTTGCAATTTCACATGGCGATTACCCAGGTGGTAGCAGGCGCGACTGAAGGTAAACCAGTCTTCACAACGGGCCGTGGTTACTGGCTCTGCCGCCCCCTGTACTTCGATAAACTTGCCACACTCGCTGAGTAGTATTTCGCCCACCTGCAATGGCTTTCCACGCTCCAGAAAAATGCGTACCTCGGTGCCGTCACTGGCTTGCGCACGCAGGCGGCCGCGATCCCGTTGCAGGTGATCCAGTACCACGGTGAACTGTGCAGTCTTTCCAGTCGTGGTGCCGAGGCGTTGATAGATTTCCAGAGTCAAAGCAAATTCCTCAAAATCAAAACAGGCAGTAGCGCTGGGCCAGCGGCAACTCAGTGGCGGGTTCGCAGGTGAGCAGCTCTCCGTCCGCCCGCACTTCGTAGGTCTGTGGATCAACAGTGACATCCGGTTGCCAGTCGTTCAGCAGCATGTCTTTCTTGCGGATACTGCGGGTATTTTTACAGGCCACCAGTTTGCGCTGCAGGCCGAGCTTTTCGCCCACACAATTTTCCAGTGCGGCCTGGGAGACAAACGTCACTGAAGTTTTGGCTGCGGCCAGGCCGTGGGCACCAAACATGGGCCGATAGTGCACCGGCTGGGGCGTAGGAATGGAGGCATTGGGGTCGCCCATAGGCGCGGCTGCAATCATGCCACCCTTGATAATCATGGACGGCTTGATACCGAAAAATGCTGGCTTCCACAGCACCAGGTCCGCCAGTTTCCCCACTTCGATGGAACCCACTTCGTGAGCGACACCGTGGGTGATGGCGGGATTGATAGTGTATTTGGCGATATATCGGCGCGCGCGGAAATTATCGGCACCGGCGGTTTCACCGGCCGTGTCTTCCGCTAGATTGCCGCGCTGCACTTTCATTTTGTGGGCCGTCTGCCAGGTGCGGGTAACCACCTCACCCACACGGCCCATGGCCTGGGAGTCCGAGGCGATCATGCTGAAGGCGCCGAGATCGTGAAAGATATCCTCGGCGGCGATGGTTTCCTTGCGGATACGAGAATCTGCGAAGGCGATATCTTCCGGAATACTGGTATCCAGGTGGTGACACACCATCAGCATGTCGAGATGCTCGTCTACCGTGTTTACCGTGTAAGGCCGGGTTGGGTTGGTAGAAGATGGCAACACATTTTCCGAAGCGCATGCCTTGATGATATCCGGCGCGTGTCCGCCACCGGCACCCTCGGTGTGATAGGTGTGAATCGCACGGCCTTTAAAAGCACCGAGCGTGTCGTCCACAAAGCCAGATTCATTCAGGGTGTCGGTGTGAATCGCTACCTGCACATCGTATTTTTCTGCCACAGTCAGGCAGCAGTCGATGGCCGCAGGGGTGGTGCCCCAGTCCTCGTGCAATTTCAGGCCGCAGGCGCCGGCTTCCAGCTGCTCTTCGATGGCCTCCGGCAGGCTGGCATTACCCTTGCCGAGAAAACCGAGATTCATTGGCAGGCTGTCAGTGGCCTGCAGCATCTTGCCGATATTCCACGGGCCGGGGGTACAGGTGGTGGCGTTGGTGCCGGTGGCCGGACCGGTGCCACCGCCAATCATGGTGGTGACGCCAGACATCAGCGCCTCTTCGATCTGTTGCGGGCAGATAAAATGAATATGCGCATCGATGCCACCGGCGGTGAGGATGGAACCCTCACCAGCAATAATTTCGGTACCCGGGCCGATAATGATCTCCACCCCTTCCTGCACGTCCGGATTGCCGGCCTTGCCGATACCCGAGATGCGGCCGTCTTTCACTGCGACATCCGCTTTCACCACACCCCAGTAATCGAGAATCAGCGCGTTGGTGATCACCAGATCGGGGGTCTCGGCAGAAGGGCGCTGGCTCTGCCCCATACCATCGCGAATCACCTTACCCCCACCAAACTTCACCTCGTCACCGTAGCGGGTGAAATCTTTTTCCACCTGCAACCACAGCTCGGTATCCGCCAGGCGTACGCGGTCGCCGGTGGTGGGGCCAAACATTTGCGCGTAGCTTTCTCGGTCCATCCGGCTCATGCGTCAGGCCCTCCCTCGTCATTCACATCCAGGGCGCCCATCACTTCGCCTCGAAATCCATACACCTTGCGGTCACCGGCGTACGCCACCAGCTCCACCTCGCGGCCCTGCCCCGGTTCAAAGCGCACCGCGGTGCCGGACGCAATATTCAGGTGAAAACCACGGGCTTTTTCCCGCTCAAATCGCAACGCCGGATTGACCTCATAAAAATGATAGTGGGAACCCACCTGCACCGGACGATCACCAATATTTTCGACCCGCAGCGTGCACGTCTCGCGGCCGGGGTTAAGTTCGATATCGCCTTTGTCCTGCGCGACCTGAATTTCTCCGGGAATCATTTTCTGCCCTTGCGTGGTTAGCTGATCGGGTTGTGCACGGTGACCAGTTTGGTGCCGTCGGGGAAGGTCGCCTCCACCTGCACCTCGCGGATCAATTCCGGAACACCGTCCATCACCTGATCCGCGCTCAAAATTTCGCGGCCATAGCCCATCAACTCCGCCACGGTTTTACCGTCCCGCGCGCCCTCCATGATTTCCATGGTGATCAGTGCCACGGCTTCGGGATAATTCAGCTTCAGCGCACGCGCCAATCGACGCTCGGCGAGTAGCGCTGCGGTGAATACCAGCAGCTTGTCTTTTTCTCGTGGCAATAATTCCATGCAAAAACCTGCAGAGACTTTTATAAATTGATCGTTACGTACGCCAGATGCGCGGCGCACAGGGCGCGCGCCCCAGCCACTCCGGCCGCAGGCGCTCCCACAACTCCGTCAACAGCCCGCGCACTTCGAATGCACAGCGCCCCAGCACGCGCACTGCCAGCATTTCCCCGACCAGCGTAACGCCAGCGGTGCTGTGCTTTTCGTGCCTGGCGATGATCTCCCGGCACTCTTTCAGCACTGAGTCCAGGGGGGCGCTTTCAAACGGTCCCATCACCAGTAGGCCGTTTACCGGCAACCCTTGCAGGCCCGCGCGGGCATTCATCATTTTATTGCCGGATAAGTCAGCACCACATAATCGCAATGACTCCACCAGCAGCGGCACACCCTCGCGAAATATTTCCAACCGCTGCAACAACTGCCCACCGGCAAACGGTGCGTCGCACGCCGGCAATCCCAGCGATGTCACCTCCCAACCGGCAAAGCGCGCACCGCGCTCCAGATCCACCCGTGTGTGCATGGCACCATTGGCGCCGGGGTAGGCAATATTTTCCAGCGGCAGCCATTCCAGGCTCGCCCCGGATTCCACCCTGAGCATCGTATGCTGGCTCTGCAATAAACCATCGGCCCGCGCCCGATAAGCACGCCCTGCACCAGTGGTCGTCACCAGCGCACCTGCGCCCTGCTCCACCGCCACACGAATATCCAGCCGGTCCCCGGAAACCAGACCACCCGGTGGGTGCAACAGATACACATGCGCCAGATCCCGCCCCTCTGGAAAAAACGGCTTTTGCACATACAGCGGCCCCGTATGCCGGTTGCGCGCCAGGCGACAACCCCGCGTGCCCAGCGCAAACTGCAACTCCAGATCCGCATGCCAACGGCTCGGTTTGGCAGCTTCTGCCAGGTTGGGATCCGGGATTACGAGTTGATTCATAAAGGCACTGACAGCTTGTTCCCGCAGCCCGGCAATACGC
Organism: uncultured Microbulbifer sp.; assembly: GCF_947504145.1. Lineage (GTDB taxonomy): Bacteria > Pseudomonadota > Gammaproteobacteria > Pseudomonadales > Cellvibrionaceae > Microbulbifer. The sequence continues at coordinate 726,376 of NZ_CANNGQ010000002.1, read as the reverse complement.
CCGCCAACAGGTTGGATTCAAGGCCAATGGAAACAATATTCAGAAGCGAGGGGTATGCGTTAATTGACGTAGTACACACCAAATAGAGTGCGGCCTGGAATACACCTGTAAAAGCCGTACACTCAGACCACGCTTGCAGAAACAACCGTCGGAACCACATAACCCGGAAAGGAGTCCCTATGGCCCTCACCCCATCCGCCATGATCCCCCTCGGCACCCCCATGCCCAGCTTCCAACTTCCCGACACATCTCAGCCGCAAAGCGACACCCTCGTCAGTAGCGACGACTACGCCGGCAAGCCCCTGCTGGTCATATTCATCTGCAACCACTGCCCCTTCGTAAAACATATCGCTGCGGGCCTGTCGGAACTGGCCGAACAGTACATCCCCGCCGGCCTCGGCATCGTCGCCATCAACAGCAACGACTTCGCCAGCTACCCGGAAGACCGCCCAGAGAAAATGCAGGAAGAAGTGGCCATACGGGGGTATCGCTTCGCGTATCTGGTGGACGAGGATCAGTCTGTGGCCAGGGCTTTTGATGCGACCTGTACGCCGGACTTTTTTCTATTCGATAAAGAAGGGAAGCTGGCTTACCGCGGCCAGTTTGATGACAGCCGACCGGGAACTGATGAGCCGGTGACCGGGAAGGATTTACGCGTGGCTGTGGATAAGGTGCTGGCAGGAGAAAAACCTGCGGAGGATCAAGCGCCGTCTATTGGTTGCAACATTAAGTGGAAATAGCCACAGGTTGGGCTTTCGCGGTTATTCATGCCTGTGAGGTTACCGCGAAAGACCAGCAAACCGGCTGCGAAGTTTTCTCCACAGCCATGGGGTCAACTCGTGTTACGAAGCACTCTTCAAAAAAGCCAGCATCCACCGGGCCACTGCGCTGGTGTGGATATCGTTGGTGAGTGACTCTTTCCCCTTGTCCACCATATCCTCCCCAAACACCTCTGTGCGCAACTCCATCAAACTCTTTGAGTAGGGTTTGGTGAACTCGGGGTGCGCCTGCATGGTAAGCATATGCTCACCAACCTGCAGCAGTGCATAAGGGCAGAAGTCACTGGACGCAATCACCTTGGTGCCCGGCGCCGGCGTCACCACCTGATCCTGATGGCTCACCAGCAGACTGAAATTTTGCTGCGGCGCCACCATCCAGGCCGGCGTTTCCTGCACCTGGTAACTGTGCACACCCACACCCCAACCCTTCTCAGACTTGCGCGTTTCACCACCCAGAGCATGGGCTATCAACTGATGCCCGAAACAGATCCCAAGGGTCGGCTTTTTCCGCTTGTGCAGCTCGCGCACAAATTCCATCAATGGCGGAATCCACGGCTGGTCGTCGTACACCCCGGTCTTGCTGCCGGTAATCAGGTAGGCGTCCACCTCATTAATATCTACCGGATAGTGCCCGTGCTGCACCTCATAGGTCACAAATTCCAGAGACGGATCCTCACGTTTCAGCAAGTCCGCAAACATCTCCGGGTATTCACCAAACTCCCCCACCAGCTGGGGGCGCACATCATCGGTCTTCAGAACGCCAATCTTCATATCCGCACTACTCTCCATAACCACCCGCCAAGCAGTACCGCACAACGGAATAAAACGTCAAACTTTGTGATCACATTATTGCGCTGAGATACCGGCCCGGCAACTGCCAACAGGCTGACACCAGAGTAAACGCAAAAATATTGCGTAATGAAACTCCCGGCTAGACTAAAAGTGTTGCGCCACACCCCCAAGAAGTTCAAGGAGCGAACTCATGAAAGCCGCCATTCTCACATCCGCCGCACTGGCGGCCGTTCTCGGCGCCGGCCAGTGCCTCGCCGATTACGAACAGGGCGATGTGGTCGTCCGCATCGGCTGGGGGCTCGTCGACCCGGATGACGACTCCGACTGGCTGCGCATCGACAACACCACCACCCTGCCAGACACCCGTGTGTATGTGGATGACGGTGACAGCGCCACCTTTACCGCCACCTGGCTGTTCGCCGACCACTTCGGCCTCGGTCTGCTGGCGGCACTGCCGTTCGAGCACGACCTGGCAGTAGCCGGTCTGCCAGACCCCGCCACCGGGGGACTGCTGGGCAAAGTGGACCTCGGCAGTATCGAACATCTGCCGCCCACCCTCACCGTACAGTGGTTCCCGGTATGCACCGAGTCCTGGGTGCAGCCCTATGTAGGTATCGGCGTGAACTTCACCACCTTTATGGATGAAGATATCAGTAATGTTGCGCAGGAGTATTTTGAGGACGTACTCGATGCATCCAGTAACGCGAGCCTGAAGTTGGACGATTCCTGGGGGCTGGCCGGTGAACTGGGGATCGACATCCAGTTTGGCCGCGACAGTAACTGGCTGTTCAACGCCGCCGTCTGGTACCTGGATATCGACACCAAGGCAAAGATCGACTTCCGCACCAGCCAAGGCTACAACACCCGTATTACTACCAATGTCGATGTAGACCCCTGGGTTTACTCGGTGGGACTCGGTTACAAGTTCTGACCTCGAGAGTCGTGTGCGGGCCCCCGGTGCCCGTACACGAGGAACGGCTCCCACAACCCCCGCTACCCTGCTTCTCCCTCAGTTTCACGCCGTATTCAGCTGTCCACACCATGACAGACATTGCATTCTGCGCCAAAAAACTGGCAGCATGTCCTTTTATGAACCGATAATTGGGCGGAACATTGCCCGGAAATTGCATACTCAGAGAATAAAAGCCGGTCTCGCTGCCCAAATGGCATCGCTGTCATTTCCAATGTATGATTGCGCGCCACTGATCATTTTTTAGCCGGCAGGCGAGCCACAGGAGAAATAATGACGACATCCACTTCCTCAAGTGACATCCAGCCCGCCGGATCTGGCAAGAAAACAGCCTTTACCCGCTTCCTCGATACCGTCGAGTGGCTGGGCAACCTGCTCCCCCACCCCATTACCCTGTTCGCCATGTTTGCGGTGGGCGTCGTCATCCTCAGTGGTATCGCCGCTTTCTTCGGGCTCTCAGTGGAAGACCCGCGCCCGGTGGGCGCTGCTGGCCGCGCCGCTGACGGGGTCATTCATGTAGTCAACCTGCTTTCCGGCGAGGGGCTCAGGACCATCGTCACCACGCTGGTAACCAACTTCACCGGTTTTGCTCCACTGGGCACCGTTCTGGTAGCGCTGCTGGGTGTGGGTATTGCCGAACATTCGGGGCTGCTGTCTGCCGCCGTGCGCGGCATGGTGCTCAAGGCCTCCAAACGCACGGTCACGGTGATCGTGGTATTCGCCGGCATCATTTCCAACACCGCGTCTGAACTGGGTTATGTGGTATTGATTCCGCTGGCCGCGATGATCTTCCACTCCCTCGGCCGCCACCCACTGGCCGGCCTGGCTGCGGCCTTCGCTGGTGTATCCGGTGGCTACAGCGCCAACCTGCTACTGGGCACCGTGGACCCGCTGCTGTCGGGAATCACCGAATCCGCCGCGCACATGATCGACCCCAATTATGTGGTGGGCCCGGAAGTGAACTGGTACTTCATGATCATCAGTACCTTTCTGATCACTACCCTCGGTAGCTGGGTGACCCTGGCGATCGTCGAACCCAAATTGGGCAAGTACGACAACAGCGAAGCCTCCGTGGACCTGTCTCAAGACAAGATGACCCAGCTCACCGCCGAGGAAAAACGCGGCCTGAAATATGCAGGCCTCGCGGTTCTTGGTGTGTGCGGTTTGCTGGCACTCACCATCGTGCCCGAGTGGGGTGTACTGCGTAACCAGGAGACGGGCGCAGTAGCCGGCTCGCCCTTCCTGAAAGGCATTGTGGCGCTGATCGTGGTGTTCTTCGCCATTCCGGGCTTTGTCTACGGCAAGACCGTGGGCACCATGCGGAATGACCGCGATGTGATCGACGCCATGTCCAAGAGCATGGGCACCATGGGCATGTACATCGTGCTGGTGTTCTTCGCCGCGCAGTTTGTGGCCTTCTTCAAGATGACCAACCTGGGCACCATCTTCGCGGTGCTGGGTGCCGAGGCCCTGCAGAGTATCGGCCTGACTGGCCCGCTACTGTTCGTGTTCTTCATCCTGATGTGTGGCATCGTCAACCTGAGCCTCGGCAGCGCCTCCGCCCAGTGGGCCGTCACCGCGCCAATCTTCGTGCCGATGCTGATGCTGCTCGGCTACGCCCCGGAAGTGATCCAGGCGGCCTATCGGATCGGCGACTCGGTTACCAACATCATCACCCCGATGATGAGTTACTTCGGCCTGATCGTCTCCTTCGCCACCCGCTACAAGAAAGACCTGGGCATGGGCACACTGATTGCCACCATGATCCCCTACTCCATCTTCTTCTTTATCGGCTGGACCGCGCTGTTCTTCCTGTGGGTATTTGTCGCAGGTATGCCCGTTGGGCCCGGAGCAGCCACTTACTTCACCATGTAAGTCGCCCCGGAGAGAATCACCTTTCCTATTAAAACCGCGCCCTTCCGGCGCGGTTTTTTTACGCCTGGTTGCACGGCCCACCGCAGCACTCGGGAGCTGGGATTGATTCTTGCAGCAGTGCATGGTTACCTCACCACTGGTCATGTACTGCAACACAGGAATTCCTTGTGAATAATAACCCGATCAAAAAAGCACTCCTCGCCCTCTCTGTTTCTCTCGCCCCCGCACTTGCCCTGGCTTCTACAGCGCAAGCAGCTGACGCCGACAAACAGTTGAAGCAGACTGAAGACAAGGTCGTCGAGTGGCGCCGCCACCTGCACCAGAACCCGGAGCTGGGCAACCGCGAGTTCGAAACCGCCAAATACATCACCGAACACCTGAAATCCCTCGGACTGGAAGTGGAAACCGGTATCGCCCACACCGGCGTCGTCGCCCTGATGAAAGGCGGCAAGCCCGGTCCCACCGTCGCCCTGCGCGCCGATATGGATGCACTGCCAGTCACCGAGCAGGTGGATATCCCCTTCGCCTCCAAGGCCAAGACCGAATACAACGGCGAAGAAGTGGGCGTAATGCATGCCTGTGGCCACGATACCCACGTTGCCATGTTGATGGGCGCCGCGCAGGTGCTGGCAGGGATGCGCGATGAGCTGGCCGGCAACGTGTTGTTTATTTTCCAGCCCGCGGAAGAAGGTGCGCCAGACGGAGAGGAAGGCGGTGCGGAACTGATGCTGAAAGAAGGTTTGTTTAAAAAATACAAACCGGACGTGGCCTTCGGCCAGCACGTCACCTCCAGCCTGCCCGTCGGCGTGATCGGCTACCGCTCCGGCCCGCTGATGGCGAGCTCGGATGAGTTCCGCATCAATGTGAAAGGTCGCCAGACCCACGGCTCCCGCCCCTGGGGCGGCGTCGACCCGATTACCGCCGCAGCCCAGATCGTAATGGGCACCCAGACCATCGTCAGCCGCCAGATCGACATCACCAAGGAGCCCGCGGTGGTTTCTTTCGGCGTGATCGACGGCGGTGTGCGCAACAATATTATTCCGGACAGCGTCTACCTGAACGGCACCATCCGCAACTTCGATATGGATAACCGCCAGGAAATTTTCAAGCGATTGAAGATAACCGCGGAGAATATTGCCGAAAGTAGCGGCGCGAGTGCAGAAGTGGAAATACTGGAAGGCTACCCGGTCACCGTCAACAACCCGGCGCTGACGGAAGCCGCTATCCCCGCACTCAAGGCCGCGGCGGGTGACAACAAGGTGATGGTGATTCCGAAAATTACCGGTGCCGAAGACTTTTCCTTCTTCGCCAATGAGATCCCCGGCTTTTACTACTTCCTCGGCGTCACCCCGAAAGGCACTGACCCGGCCACCGCTGCCAGCAATCACTCGCCGCGTTTTTACGTGGATGAAAGCGCACTGGCAATTGGCACCAAGGCGATTACCCAGCTGACACTGGATTATTTCGATCGCCAGAAAAATTAAGTCGGTACTGGGGCACGCGGAAACCAATTTCTGACAGCCGAAAAAAAGGGCCGGAGACTTCACGTCAGCCGGCCCTTTTTTGCTGGCCCTGTCTGTTACACAGCGCCGGTTCCTAGCAGTCAGGCAGATTCGGTGTTCCGACGCGGCCGACGACGACGTTGCCCCGGCTTTGCGGCACCGTTGCCATTGCCATTCGCGTTGCCGCCAGATCGATTGCCCGAGCGATCATTGCCGCCGCGACCTTCCGAGCGACCTTCCGAGCGACCTTCCGAGCGGCCATCGGACGCCCGGTTGCTCGAACCGCGTCTGCCACCGGCGGGCTTGTTGCCTGCCGGCTTATTGCGGCCGGCGTTTCCGCCACCATTCCCGCTAGCATTTCCACCGCCACCGCGACGCACCTGGCTGCCCTTGCCGGGCTTGCCACCGGAAGCAGGCAACTGATGATCCGGCTCGTAGCCTTCAATCTCTTCGCGCTCGATGGGTTTCTTGATCAGCTTTTCGATATCCCAAAGCTGCTTGGCCTCGTCGGCCGAGACCAGGGAAACGGCCTGACCGCTGGCACCGGCACGGCCGGTACGGCCGATTCGATGCACGTAATCCTCGGGCACATTCGGCAAATCAAAATTCACCACTTGAGGTAGCTGATCGATATCGATACCGCGGGCAGCAATATCTGTCGCAACCAGGATCTGTACCTTGCCGTTTTTGAAATCCGCCAGCGCCTTGGTACGCGCATTCTGGCTCTTGTTACCGTGGATCGCCGCTGCCGGAATCCGGTTCTGCTCCAACTGTTTGGCCAACCGGTTGGCACCGTGCTTGGTACGGCTGAACACCAGCGCCTGATGCCAGCCATTTTCCTTAATCAGATGGCACAGCAGATTCGCCTTGCGGGACTTATCCACCGGGTGCAGTTTTTGCTGCACGGTCTTGGTGGTGGTGTTGCGCGGGCTCACATCGATCTCTACCGGATCATTGACCAGCCCTTTAGCAAGGGTGCGAATTTCCGGAGAGAAGGTCGCGGAGAACAGCAGGTTCTGACGTTTGGCCGGCAGCGCACGCAGGATTTTTTTGATGTCGTGGATAAAGCCCATATCCAGCATGCGGTCGGCTTCGTCCAGTACCAGCGTTTCCAGCTGGTCAAACTTGATCGCGCGTTGGTTGTACAGGTCCAGCAAACGACCGGGGGTAGCCACGAGGATGTCCGCACCACCGCGCAAGCGCATCATCTGCGGATTGATTTTCACTCCACCGAATACCACCGAGTGGCGCATGGGCAGGTACTGGCTGTAGCTCTGCACATTGTCGAATACCTGCGCCGCCAGTTCGCGGGTCGGGGTCAGTACCAGAGCGCGCACCTGATTGTTACCCGCGCGCTTGCCTGCGCTCAGTTTGTGCAACAACGGCAGGGTGAAGCCGGCGGTTTTACCGGTGCCGGTCTGTGCCGCCGCCATCACATCGCCACCGCGCATTACGACGGGGATAGCCTGCTCCTGAATCGGGGTCGGTTTGGTATAGCCCTGCTCCGCAACGGCGCGGGCGATTTCCGGCGCTAGGCCGAGATCTTCAAATAACATAGAGGTTCTTTATTGAGGGCGGCCGGGGGAACAATCACACCGACCCGCGTTACGCCCAAGCCTGTCGCTCAGGGCAAAAATTGGAATACTCAATCCGCCGTGCCTTTGATAAGGCCGATGTTCCACGGAGCTGAGATTGGTTGCCGCCAGAGGCGTTGGCCGAAAATTCTCATTCGGCATGGTGCGGCATTCAGTAGAAGGGGATCGGATACACTGTGTAGCACTGTGTTCCAGAAATGAGCCGAAAATCAATCCGGCCTACAGATGACGCAACTGGCAGTAGCGCCAGCCGCGGCACTATACCACAGGGCGGCAGACTGCCCAGTTTTATTTCCGAAGTAACAATAAACGCCTTATTCGGTTCCTTTCTCCCGCCGTTAACCAGTGGAACCTTTCGACCACGGTTGCCCGACCGTAATATTTCTCCACTGCAAAACGGGGAGGGCACATCATGTCTAGTACAGCACGCACCTCACAAACGATACCTACACGAGCCTCAACACCACCCTCGACGATGGAGTCGTCGTCGCGAGCGTATTCGGGCAATGGCCGTGAGGCCGGCGCTTTCCGCTACACCCTGAGTGACGGCCGCCAAGTGGCCATTCGCCCGGTTCAGGCCTCAGATGGCAATATGGAGCGAGAAATGATCGAAAGCCTGTCACCAGACTCCAGTCGTATGCGTTTTCTCGGCGGGATTGGGCGCGTCACCCAGCACCTGATGCGTATCCTTACCGACAACGATGCCCAGCACGAGGCGTTTATTGCTTTGCATGAGGACGAGGCCGGTACGATGCACGCCGTAGGTGTTGCCAATTTCGCCTGCGACCCGGACGGTCACGCCTGCGAGTGTGCCGTGGTAGTAGCCGATGACTGGCAAAATGTCGGCTTGGGTAAACTCCTGCTTCAGGAGCTGGTGGATGCGGCCAAGGCAGATGGGCTGGACGAGATCTACTCCATCGAATCTGCCAGCAATAGCGCCATTGACCACGTAGCACGGGAACTGGGGTTCGCGTGTAAGGCGGATCCCCACGATTACACCACCCTGCGCTACTCCCTTAGCCTCCACTAACGCGGCGTATTGATGGGCTTAAGGAAACGGCGGGCAAACAGCCCGTCGTTTTCGCACCCAGCCTCCGATACCGCCAACACAAAGTCCTCAGAAAACTTGCCAACCGATGGAAGCTCCGGCAGTTTGGGCTATACAAAATAAGATCGAATAATAAATTTGGAGCTTCCCATGGAATCCAGCCCGCTTATCTCAATCGGACTCCCCCTGTCTCTGTTCATCATCATGGTCGGCATCGGCATGACCCTCACCGCCCGGGACTTCCATCAGGTCACGGTAAAACCCGCTGGATTGATCCTCGGCACCATTGCTCAGATTCTGGTCATGCCCCTGCTGGCATTCGCCCTCGCCTGGGTCCTGCAATTGCCCCCGGCAATGGCTGTCGGCCTGGTGATTATCGCCGCCTGCCCCGGCGGTACCACCTCCAACCTGTTCACCCTGCTCGCAAAAGGCAATGTGGCGCTGTCCATTGTGCTTACGGTATCCGCGAGCCTCATCACCATCATGAGCATTCCGTTGTTCGCCAACTTTGCCCTCAAGCTCTATTTTGGCACTGCGCAAGAGATCAGCCTGCCGCTGGGCAAAACCGTGCTGATGCTTTCCGCGATCGTGCTTTTACCGGTCGCCATCGGCATGGGTGTCAAAGCGCTGCGTCCCGCACTGGCCGCGCGCGCAGAAAGCGTGGTGAGTATATTTGGCGGTGTAGTGCTGGCCGCCCTGATTGCCGGCATCGTATATGGGATGCGCGACCGTGTTGTCGACCTGCTGATTCAGGCAGGCCCTGCCGCCATCGCTCTGAACATACTGGGCATAGCCGTCGGCCTGCTGTGCACTCGTATGGCGGGCCTGGGAAGCCGCGAGCGCCTCGCCGTCGCCACAGAACTGGGGATCAAAAACGGCACCCTCGGGTTGATGGTGACACTGACGCTGCTGCAGTCCAGCGATATGTCAGTACCCTCCGCCATCTACGGCGTGATCATGTTTCCCATCGGCTTTTTGTTAGCGGCGTACGGAAGACGATTTGTCAAAAGCAGTTCATCGCCATCGAAAACGGCAACCGAATCATCCCACGCTGCGAAAGTGGGATAACACCGGCTCGACGGTATCTGGCGTACGCCCCGAAATCCCCTTAGAGTGACCTCATAGCAAAAAGTGAGGTCACTCATGCCCCTGCCATCCCACCTTCAGTCACTGATCATTGCTGTTTTTCTGCTCATCCCTGGCACCCCTTCCGCACTCGCAGAGGCACCCACCGTATCACCAGCAGGAATTCCAACGCCCCTCCTCGCACACCGGGATATCCGCTGGGCAAGGGCCGGCAATATAACCCTGACGGCCGACATATTCGTTCCTGATACCGGGCGCCAAAACTACCCGGTCGTAGTGATCTATCACGGCGGAGGCTGGCTGATCAACAACAACAGCATTATGGAGTCCACGGCAAAATACCTGGCCAGCCACGGAGAATTTGTCGTGGCAAACATGAACTATCGACTTCTGGGTGATAACAACAACACCACCACCATGGACGACATCATCGAAGATGCCCTCGGTGGCGTCCTGTGGGTAAAAGAGCATATTGCCCAATATCACGGTGACCCAGAACGCATCGTAGTCACGGGCGATAGCGCCGGTGGTCACCTGAGCGCCATGGTGGTGTTGGCAGGAGACAAGCTGAGCAGCAAGCCATTTTCACCGGATAATCTCGCATTCCGGCCGACGTACATTCCCCCCGGGAAAACAGCGGAGCAAATAGCTGAACACGGAGCGCTGGGCGTGCAGGCGGCGGTTCTCAGCTATGGTGTATTTGACCTGGAAAGTCGAGCAAAGCGGGGCTTGGAGTCCGCGGGAAACTTCTTCTGGAAAATGGGTGGTGCCGAACCCCGCGGAATTTTTGGTAAGGGGTACAACATCGTAAATAGCCCCCGCCTCTACCGCGCAGCATCCCCACTACATCTGATCCCCAGTGCCGAAGATAAAAAGCTGCCCCCGATCTTTGCAAGTGTAGGTAGCAAAGACACCACAACACCGCCTGCGGCAGTAAACGCCTTTGTAGAAAAACTTGATTCCGCCGGCCAACGGGTGAAGTACAAAGAGTATCCCGACAAAAATCACGCGTTTCTGGACACCGGGTGCAATGAGTACCTGGGCAGCTGTTTTGATGCAGACGCACCGGATACTCTAAACGACATGATTGTGTTCATCAGGGGGAGTCTAAAGTAAGGAACCCGTTGCCCTACTCCGGGGAAAGGCGCAATCAGACGCGGCTTACTTATTGCACTTGCACGAAAGTGGTAGTCAGCCAGATGTACTTCGAAACACCCCAAAGGTGAATTCCCGATACATAGATGTGGTTTCTCACATGGAATACATGCAGCGCTATCCAAACACACGTAAACGCAATTGATACTGGAAACAAAAGAAACTGCTTTCTCTGCTCCAGTTGTCTAATTGTATCTATCTCGACACTCATAAACTCGATGACGCATAACACCCGATTATGGTGCATTGCGTTGGGATGGGTCCGTCTTGAAATCTCTTACCAGCTTATGCGGATCAACCTGCGCTCGATGGCCCTTCGCTGCCTGTGCCCACCAAATCAGTTGGTTAAATGTCCGACCAAAATAATCGAACCAGGAGCCTTGATCCTCTTGCGCCTGCAATGAGCCATCCGCCGTAAATATTTCTTGAGCCTTGGGCACATGTATCATTGCAGAAACCGGCAGACAGCCCAGCTCTGAAAGAAACGTGCGCATGCCGACCGCTGCACGCATCCCGCCCCACTGGCCTGCTGAATAGGTAACAATCGCACTTGGCTTGTAGGAGAACAAGGAACTGCCAAAGTGGTTCAACAAGTTGGCAAGCGCCGGACTCATTGAATGGTTATATTCAGGGCTAACCAAAACGAATCCATCGGCACTCTCTATCTTTTCTGCCAATTGGTTTAGAGCGGAAGGTGCCTTGCTCCGAGGGTAAGCAAAGTGCGGCTTGAAGACGGATTCTGGCGGATAATCCAGAACATCAACCAACTCAACGTCATGTTCGGCATATCGACTTTTCAGGCACTCCAAAACTGCTTCTGTAACCCTAACCCCCAGGCGTGCCGGCGTCGGAGGCGTACTATCCCGCAGGGTGCCCAAGAAGACCAAGAATTTCATTTCGAGCTCCATCTGATTGAAATATTGCATACCCCCGTAACAGGGGCGATCAATGCTATGCACATCTTGTGCGAACTTGGGAGCGCAGCGCGCCGCGCAAAATGCGCACAAGGTAAGTCGCCCCGCGAAGGCCTGAAGGACCGTAGAACAACCTGCTACCTGACGAAGGCATAAATACCCTTGAAACTTGGTGCAGCCAGTACATCTGACATGCGAACCGATTCAGGATCGTTCTGAAGCCTTACTCGTAAACCCCTCAATTGTACGATTCCGCGTATGGCCTGCACGAGAATCAACCCCGAGAAAACTAGCAAAATCGTATCGTAGCCAATGCCACCAAGGATTGTAGAAGCAAGAGATCCGAGAAAGAGAACTCCCATTAAATATAAAGTGATCCAGCAGCTGACCAGATTTGGGCCAATTTCTTCGTAAATTTCTGATGCTTTATATTGTTTCTTTCTCATGAAACTACTCTGTGCAGCTAACGTCGCCAGCAGGGGTAGCCTACCCTGTGCATGTCATGTGCGTTTTGCGCGATATTGGGAGTACGGAAGGCCGAACGCCTGGAGCAAACTGCCCGGCCTTGTATGGGATACGTACTATTTGCGCTTTTTGCCGATCCCGATGGCTCTACCTAGCTTTTTCCAGAATGAGGCCTCCCAAACCATGAGCCGTGCAACCCATTCCGGCATATCCGCTCGATCCTTGGCTTCTTTAAGTATCTGATCTCGATCTTTACCTGAAAAAACCGCCTTCCAAATTACAAACGTAACCTTAACTTCTATGAACACCAAAACGGATAACCCAACGTAACGGATAAATCCATAGTCTAAGAGTATGTCTTGCTGTATTCCCGGCACCAATACACTGGCTCCCCAAAAGCCAATGCAGGCAATACCTAAAGACTTCACTAACGCCTTCTTTAACTCATACCGGAAAAATAAAATATACAGAAGCGGTAGAAATATTGCGAAATCAGCCAGGATTGCGATTTCGGAAAACGAACCAAGCTTTTCACCAAAGTAACGAACGTTTATTGTATTCACTATTACAACGATAAAAGCAACAGTAAAAAACAGAAGCTCTCTATTAGCATCCAGCAACCTTTTCATGCTCTCTCCTTGTAATGACTTACTTTGCACGCATAACGCCGCAAACAGGGACGCGCCACGCAATGGAATATCCCGGCCGCAGCCCTGCTGCTTTGCTTGTTAGAGCGGGCACCGGTTGATTATTTCGGTGCATTGCTCAGGCTCCCACCCCCCTTTGCCAACAATAATTCTTATTATCTAGCAAGACTAAATTCCACGTCACAGGGTTACCAAATTTATCGACTCTTAGATCATCATCCATTTTCGTTGAAATAATATTATGGCCAATCATTAAAATCTGATATTCAAACTTTTTCCTAGAATCGGTTTCACTAGCAAACCCCACATTTCTAAATGTTATAGTCATTCTTTTCCGATTATTTGATATATCAATCTCATGGTAATTCTCGACACAGTCATTCGTGTCAGACCAGCCCCACACCCCCTCTACGACATCAGCAATATTACTGAACTCTTTCTTTGGGAGTGATGCACAAGCAGCCAATCCAAATAAAATTCCGACCCAGAATAGCTTGATAGTTCTCATAAAGATTTGATTAGTTTTCTCTAACGCCGTGCTCTGGGGAAAACCGGAGCGTAGCGTAGGTTTGTCCCTAGCAGCACCTTGTTAGCCCTATTTGTTGGTTAGTATTTCCAATGCGCCTTTGTTAACACCAAAGCTACTGTTGTACCAGCAGAAGGGCCATTCTAAATCAATGAAGTGCTGATTCGGCAGTTGCCTCTCATTTGCCGGATGATACTTCAACAGGAACCCTGTATGTTCAGGATGCTGAAGGATATTGCAAACACCCAATATACTACAGAGAATTTCACGCTCAGCTTTGTTGCCTTTAACTTCTTTAAGAGATGCGGCAAATTTTGAAGCTGACAGCTTGTCACTCCTTGCCTCGAAACTCATTACCAGATTTATAAGATCCTCGAAGTTGGCCTTCTGGTGGCAATTTCTATCTATCAATTTCAAGTCAAGCCAAACATATTCAATATTTGTTAAACGAACCCCGCCCCACATTAATTTTTCAAACAGTAGGACATCTTGATCTATCTCGACCTCATTGTATAAGCCGCAAATTGGACATCGATCACTTGTAGTGTGCGAGTGTTTTGGCATATTTGAGGCTTGAATTACAGAAGAAATAAATGATCGATCTTGAACCTTTCTTGTTGAAAGCGACTGGGACAATAATGCAGCGCCATCCTTTAAGCTCATATCTCTACATTTTTCGACAACGTCACTGATTATTTGGTCATGGCTAAGCTTTACAGTGCCAAAATTCCAGCCATGGTTAGAAAGGTGTTCGGCATCGGAGCCAGATAAATTCCTTTTACTTGAATCTATCCAGCCATTTTTCCAGTATTTGGCTTTTATAATTTTTATCGATTTAGAATCTATATCCATTCTATGTCTCAGAACCAGAAGGGGCTAACGCCGCCGGCAGGGGCAGCTTACCTTGTGCACGTTTTGCGCAATAATAGGAGCGTAGCGACCCGCGCAAAACGTGCACAAGGTAAGCTGTCCCGCGGAGGGCCGTAGGCCCGGAGCAAATTGCCCGGCCTTGTTAGCTCTTTCGCACTAGTGCTTGTATGTATCAATATCAACGAACGCCCCAATTTCACCTAAAAATTCCATTGTTTCCACGTGAAATCCAATCGCGGGCGTTGAATGCTGCTCATTCATAGAAAGAGATAGAACAACTTCAAGTCTTGGGAGTACGCTGAATTTTTCCTTTGCCTTTAATATTAGATCCTTCTTTGGTTTTAATTGTTCAATGACCAGCGAAGACAAGTGAAAGACATCGATGTAATCGTTAACTACATTTTCTGTAGAGAATTGCCACGAATTCGTCTTCGGAACTCTGCCTGGAACTTTAGCTCCCTTCCGTTGGATTGAGGTTGGCTCTATGCCAAGAAATTCCGTGAGTTCATCGGGATCAAAAACCTCTCCATCAAGAGCAAAATAAACTCTTCCTTCATTGGTTGTCATTCACTACTCCTGAGGAGCTAACAGTTTTATTCAAAAGCCCCAGATATAGGCATATTGCCTATATCTGGGCATGGGGTGCCTATATACGCCCATAATGCCTAGATATACCCATACCCCTGTACTGGGCACATGCCTAGATATAGGCATCACTTTTTACCCCCTGACGCCCAAAAAAAGCCCCGCGTTGCGAGGCTTTTAAATCAACTGATTTCCGCAAGGTTCCCCTTGCTTTCCAACCACTGTTTCCTGTCACCCGCTCGCTTTTTCGCGAGGAGCATATCCAGCAACTGATTGCTATTGTCACCGTCGTCGATATACAGCTGCACCAAACGACGGGTATTCGGATCCATGGTGGTTTCGCGCAACTGCAGGGGGTTCATTTCACCCAGGCCTTTAAAGCGGGTTACCTGAATCTTCCCTTTCTTTTTCTCGGCGGCGATGCGATCGAGGATACCCTGGCGCTCGGCGTCGTCCAGTGCGTAATAAACGTCTTTGCCAATATCGACACGGAACAGGGGGGGCATGGCGACGTAAACGTGGCCGTTGCTGACCAATTGGCGAAAGTGGCGCAGGAACAGGGCGCACAGCAGGGTAGCGATGTGCAAGCCGTCGGAGTCGGCGTCGGCGAGGATACAGATTTTGTTGTAGCGCAGGCCTTCGAGATTATCGGTACCCGGGTCAACGCCCAGGGCAACGGCGATGTCGTGGACTTCCTGGCTGGCGAGGATTTCGTTGGAGTCCACTTCCCAGGTGTTCAGGATTTTGCCACGCAGGGGCATGATGGCCTGAAACTCCCGATCGCGTGCCTGTTTGGCGGAGCCGCCGGCGGAGTCACCCTCCACCAGAAACAGTTCCGAGCGGCTGGTATCGCCGCTGGAGCAGTCTGCGAGTTTACCGGGCAGCGCCGGGCCCTGAGTGACTTTTTTACGCGCGACTTTTTTTGCAGAGCGCAGGCGTTTTTGCGCGTTGCTGATACACAGTTCGGCGAGCTTGTCGCCGTCTTCGGTGTGCTGGTTCAGCCACAGGCCGAAGGCATCTTTGGCCACGCCGGAAATAAACGCGGTGGCTTCGCGGGAGCTCAGGCGCTCCTTGGTCTGGCCGGAGAACTGTGGATCGGCGAGCTTGGCTGAGAGAACGTAAGAGCACTGGTTCCAGATGTCTTCCGGTCCCAGCTTGACGCCGCGCGGCAGCAGGCTGCGAATCTCGCAGTACTCACGCATGGCGTCGAGCAGGCCGGCGCGCAGGCCGTTTACGTGGGTGCCGCCCTGGGCGGTGGGGATCAGGTTCACATAGGATTCGACGGTCACTTCACCGCCTTCCGGCAACCATTGCACCGCCCAGTCCGCGGCTTCGGTCTCCGCTGAAAAGACACCGACAAACGGTTCTGCCGGCAGCACTTCCCAGCCCTGGTTGGCCGCAGCCAGGTAGTCCTTAAGGCCGTCCTCGTAGTACCACTGGTCGGACTCACCGTCCTGCTCATTGATAAAGGTGACGTTGAGGCCGGGGCAGAGTACCGCTTTGGCGCGCAGCAGGTGGCGCAGGCGCGGTACAGAAAATTTATAAGAGTCGAAATAACTCGGGTTTGGCAGGAAGCGCACGCTGGTGCCGGTGGTGCGCTTGCCGCATTCCCCCACCACTTCCAGGTCGGAAACCTTGTCGCCATTCTGGAAGCCGATGCGGTGGACCTTGCCTTCCCGCTGAATGGTCACCTCCAGTACGTTGGACAGGGCATTCACCACCGACACCCCTACGCCGTGCAGACCACCGGAAAACTGGTAGTTGTTCTTGGAGAACTTGCCGCCGGCATGCAGGGTGGAAAGGATCACCTCAACCCCGGGGCGCCCCTGTTCCGGGTGGATATCCACCGGCATACCGCGACCATCGTCGCTGACGGATATGGAGTGGTCCTTGTGCAGCACCACTTCGATTTTCTTGGCGTGGCCGGCGAGGGCTTCATCGACACTGTTGTCGATCACTTCCTGGGCCAGGTGATTGGGCCTTGTGGTCTCGGTGTACATGCCCGGGCGTTTTTTCACCGGGTCCAGCCCCGTCAATACTTCGATATCTTCTGCGGAGTAATTGGCCATAGAGTCTTGTTCGCCGTAGCCGGCGCCTACTGCTTGCGGGTTGTTTTAAGGATTGTTATTTATTTGGAAACAGGAAATCTACCAGTGCCTCGGCATAGCGGGCAAATCCCTGGAAGCTGTGATCACCACCATCTTCAATAGTCTGGCGCTGGTTGCGATAAAAAGCTTCAGCCTCGCGACAGTCCAGAGTCTCGTCGCCGCGCTGCGCCAGCAGCCAGTATCGCCCGCTCAGACTGGTCGGTATGGCGGCTTCCAGTTGCTGCATCTTATCCACATCCGCGGGCTGCAGGCGATAGGTCTGCATCTCGCCACTGTAGGGTTTGAGATCTTGCCCGAGATAGCCGGGCATAAAGCGTGAGGGCGTGACCGCGGGGTTGACCACCACTGCGGGCAGCTGGTGCTGCTCGGCCAGCCAGGTGCTCCAGAACCCGCCCATAGAGCTGCCCACCAGGCCGATGGGCCCCGTATGCCGTGCGACAAACTCTCCCACGGCAGCGCCCAGTGCCATTGCGGCCTTCTCCGGGTAGGGGGAAATCAACGGTGCGTAAAACACGATATCCGGACGAAATTCCATCAACCAGGTTTTAAGCTCCTGACACTTGTAGGACTGCGGCGAGGACAGAAAGCCGTGCAGGTACACCAGTAGCGGGCGCTCACCGGAGGAGGGCTGCTCGGCCTTTTTATAGGGATCTTGTAGTGACATGGCGGGGATTATAGCGGTGCCGCCGGCAGATGTACCGGCGGCAGTTCCCCGACTGGGTTCGGTAGGTACTAGCGCAGGGATTCATCCAGGCTGGCAAATGCCCGGCGCATGTCCACTTTCATATCACGCCAGAAGGTGACTTGGTTGAACCGCTCGAAGCGGCCGCTCGGGCCGAGGCCACCGAAGTTCTCGCCGATATCACGACGGTCACTGAAGCGCATCACCGGGTTGCCGCTACTGTCTTGCAGCTCGCCGGACAGGGTCCCGTAGGCGCTCTGGTCCGTATAGACCCGCCACAACCAGGGCTGGGGGTCGAGCGGCGCACCGAGAGCAAAACGGCTCAGATCCAGCTGCATCACATAATCGGCTTCGGATTTGTCGGCAACCAGCTCGCTGCGGCGCGGCGCAAGAAATCGCTCACTCAGCGTTTCACCCATTACCTCCTGTAATCGGGCCATGTCCTTGTCGCGAAGTTCGTAGTCTTTTGCGCTCAATGGTGAGCCGGCGCCACGGAAACGCTTGGTGTACTCTACGCCCACAGGCTCCAGGTACACCTTGGCGCCGCTCAGGTCGAAGGCGTAGGCAGCACTGACGCTGTCCAGGCCGGTTTTGCGAGGCAGTAGGCCATCGGCTTCGTCTTCCGGGGAGGCCACCGGTTGCTGTGCGCAGCCCGTCAACAGAACAACGGCAAGAAGCAGCAGTGACGTTATTTGCTTGTAAAAGGTTATCTTGTAGATCGTAGGGGGAATTGTCTGCATGGTGACCTCCTTCCTGGTAAGCACGTCTGTAGGCTCGAGTGTGATGTCGGCGGAGTATGGTACTTGCCACCACTCTACCGCAGGAATCCGGTACCGCTAAACCGCGAATTCACGTGCCATCTTATGATAGATGCATGGCTGAGGGGTCATAAAAGACAGGTTAAAAAGTGCAAATGGACGATTGGCCCAACTTCTGCGGTTGACGCAGAATCAGTATCCGGAGGAAGCCAGGTCCACACTGTATTCTGCGATGGCTACGCGTTCGACACCGGTGTCGTAGCTGCCGTCATCGCGCAGGTCAAACCAGCGGTAGCCGGGCATTTCACTATCCACAGCAAAGGGGCCGCTGCCAGGGGTGAACTGTACCGAGGTGGAAGGCGTCGCGTGCAGGCCGATCTGCCCCAGGTGGCTGTCGAACTGCTGATGTACATGGCCCCAGCTGATCGCGCGCACATTTTCTGCACCGGTTACCAGCTCGATGAATTCGTCGCGCCCCTGCTTCAGCATGTGCCCGTCGATCCAGTGACTACCCACCGGGACCGGCTGGTGGTGCATCATGAGCATCAGCGGGTGCTCGCGGTTATCCCGCAGTAATTCGCGAATGCGGTCGATTTCTTCGGCACTCAACCCGCCGCTGATCTGCCCGGGCACACTGGTATCCAGCAGTAGCAGGCGCCAGTTGCCGAGGGCGACCACTTCCGGCCGCCGCCTGGGGGCCAGTTCGTCCATTTTCTGGGCGTTATCATGATTGCCGGGAAGCCAGTACCAGGGAGTAGTGACCGGCTGCATTTTGTGCAGAAAGCGGCGGTAGGAAGCTTCGGAGCCATTGGCGGAGACGTCGCCTGTGACGACTAACAGATCGGAGGAAGCAGCTTCGCCGGACACGGCAGACAGCACCTCATTCAAGGTGTGCCCGGTATCCAGTCCCAGCAACTGATAATCCGGCCGACCGCCAATATGGGGGTCGGTGACCTGGATCAGCCGCTGTGCCGATTGTACTGCCTCGATATTCACTGTCTCACCTTGCCGTCACATCCGTGTTCGCTTGTGCGATGCCCGGCTGGCTTCAGGTTTGACGTCCGCGAAACGGGAGGTCGACCTCGGCGCGGCCGTTTGCCAGGCAATGCGCCAGCCATTCGCTCAGATAGCGATTGACCTGCTGGCGCTCGTCTTCGTTGTGCATGGCCGGATTGGGGTAGCTGAAATTCAGCCCGTCACCGCCTACCGGCCCCTGACCATCCACGGCCACCACTTCTGCCATACGCGCATCGTGATAGAGGCGCACGGTAATGGGGGGCGGCGTCAGCCAGTTGTTGTCCGCAGTGTTTCCACTACTTTCACCGCTACCGCCTTTCAGCGGAGAGGCCTGCAGGCATACCTCGGTGGTGTACCTGCTGCGTTCTAATACGGCCACTTCCAGGGTGCCGTCGGGCATCTGGTAGGACCAGCTCTGGTTACTTGCCAGTTCCGGCATCAGTTTGCACAGACGCAGGTAATTTGCATCGCAATCGGCGTGATAGGTAGGCAGATCGACGCGATAACGCTCCTTGCCGCGCCCGCCATGTAGCTCTTTCGAGCCCCCTTGTGCCTGCGATATTGCCTTGCTGCGGCCAGTGCCTGCCGGTACCGCCATTATCGACACTCCTGTTGAGTCCGCGCCGTGATTCATCTCTCAAATTGCCCGTATCACCGGGAGTGGGGAGGGAATTACGGCGTCGATGGACAGTTTTTATACACCCTGCGCGACTGAATTGCGTAAGCGGCGCGGGAATACCTTTAACCTTGGCAGCCCCTGGGGGGAATTGCCATTTGTCTGTGCCTATCGGCACGCAACGTCCGGTAAATGACTGAATACTCTCACGGAGTACTGCTGGTTTCCCGGCAGGCCAGGATCAGGTCAGCCTCTCAGGCGGTCACGGTTAAGCTGCAACCACTGCAGGCTGATGATACTGGCGGCGTTGTCGATGGCGCTGTCACCGCTGGCAACCGCTTCCAGTACCGTGTCCAGCGCAAACACCCGCAAGCGGATGTCTTCGTGCTCATCGGCCAGCCCGAAATAGCCTTCGACGCCACTGAGATCGGCACAGGCGCAGAACAGGTGCATACGCTCACTGGCGCCGCCAGGACTCGGCAGGTAGCTGCGGATAAAGTGCAGCTCAGCCACTTCCAGCCCCGCCTCTTCCTGCAGCTCGCGGTGGGCAACGTCCTCGAGGGACTCGCCCTCCTCCACCATGCCGGCAACGACTTCGAGGCACCAGGGGCCGCTCGCGCGCTCCAGCGCACCGATCCGGAACTGCTCGGTGAGCGCCACCAGCTGGTGCTCCGGGTCGTACAACAGCACCCCCACCGCATTGCCGCGCACAAACAGTTCCCGCTCCATATCTCCGCTCCAGCCACCGCGGTAAAGGCGGTGGCGCAGGCGCAGCTTGTGAATCTGGAAGAAGCCGTCGTATTTGATCTGACGGGAAATGACATCTACCGCACCGCGGGTAAATTGCGGTTTGAGATCCTTGTGTTCAGTCACGGGGTCCACTCCACAGCATCAAACGATCAGTCGAAACCGACATCGTTGTAGGGCGGGAACTTGGCCAGGATCATTCCGGCTTCTTCCCGCAGACGGAAAAGCTGCTCCCGGGGATCATCGTAACGACTCGCCACCGACGGCATGCTGCCGCGCCACAGGGGAGCCTCTTCGGGCGACATGACGTCAACGATCAGGGAAGACTCGCGATACTCACGCACCCGCAGCGGCGCTCGCCAGCCGAAACCAAAATAGCGGTAGCCGCCGTAAATACTGAAGGGGTCTTCATACACGGCCACCTTGTCGCTGCTGAACAACTGCACGCGCACCAGGAAATCTGCCTCTTCGCGGCTGGCCGCGGGCTGGTAACTACCGCTCAATACGTCGTTCACTGCCTGGTTAGCGCGTTTACTCTCAAATGGTGAAACCGGGCCATTGGCCAGGGTATCCAACAGGTAGTAGCTGCGCAGGTTGGCGAATTTGAAGGCTGGGTCGTAATCCACGGCGACCCGATCGGGAGTGGCACAGCCACCGAGCCCCAGGGCCAGGGCAAGCCCGAGGGCAAAGACAGAAAAGATTCTGTTCAGGCGATGGGTAAAAATACGAGGCAGTGAAGCCATGTGCTCTCCTGTTGAGGTTGAGAGTCCCGGCGTCCCTGCCGAACTGGAATGAAAAAATTATTCTGTTGACGATCGACGTGCAATACCGACACTAAGCCATCAGCTGGCCGGCGGCAGGTCCTTGAGCAAATCGCTCACTGCCCGGTTGAGAATACGCTGACGCTCGTTTTTGTCTTCCGGGCGCGCCATCAGCTTGGTCGCGCTTCCGCCCCAGATGGGCATGGCATTATGCGGGCCGATACCCACGGAAAGCGTCACCCGCGGCGCACCACTGCGGTCCGGCAACTCCACAACACCGCGCTGGGCGTTGCTGTCGAACTGGGCATCCCAGCTTTCGTTCTCTTCTTCGCTGGCAAACTCTTCTTCGATCACCGCGATCTGATATTCCACCACCATCTGCGCACTGTCCACACTTTGCACCTGATGGTAGCCGCGGGACTGCATCAACGCACCCACCGTGCGGCGCAACTCGGTATCGAGCTCCACCAGCTGTGCCGGTGCACCGGTGTCACCGGTCAGCACTTCAGTTCCCCAGGCATAGGTCTGAAAACTAACCGCGGGCGTACGCGATTCGATCCGTTCGATCTGGGTCGGGGTGCCACAGCCAGTGAGGCCAACCACCGCTAGCAGCCCCGCAAGCAGGCTGTTTATTGTAATACGCATCCGTTTTTCCTTTTCTCGTCTGAGTCTTGTATGAGATTTGTTCGATATCCCGACCGCACAGGCGGAAAACCGGCCTATTTAAAATTGTCTTCCAGCGCTGGATACAGTTCGATTTTCGGGCTCCACAGCAGCCACTCATCTTCGGGCTGTCCATACAGTGGGTAGTGGCTGCCGGACTCGACTTCAAGGCCCATCTCCGAATTGTCGGGTGTGGCGAAGGCGATGCCGCCCGCCAGCAGTGACTGCGCCGACTCGGTATGCACGTCCAACCCGGTCATCACACCAAAATTCACATCCAGGCCACTGGCGTTCCAGAATTTGCTGTGCTCCCGCACCAGGGTGCGATATTCGGGCTCTATATAAACATAGATGTAAACCCGGTCCGCCAGTTCCCCCAGCTGATAGCCGGTCACCTGCCCGACCTTCACCTGGCGGTAGTACACCGGGCTGCCGCGCTTGAGGGAACCCCGGCGCGGGGCGTCCAGAATCAGCGCCAGCCCCGGCATCATCATGGTATCCGCCAGATCCGGCTCAGGCTTGGCAGCGAGGGCGACAAACTCTGTCTGCGGATCGTTGCCGAGCCCCGGATCCAGCTCCAGAAAAGGCCCGGTCACCAGCGTATCCAGGTTATCCACACCGCCCAGGCCGATTTTCGGGCCCACCACCCACATACGGGTGCCGGTACGGGCAAAGCGCTCCGCGCGGCGGTAGAGGCGTGCTCTGGCGCGCACGCCATCCAGTTCGTAATTGAGACGCAGGCGGGTGATCTCCCCCACCTGAATCCCCCGGTAACGCAGTGGCGAGCCCTCTTTCAGGCCCTCATCACCGGTGAGGTCAATGTAGATGTTAACCCCTTCTTCCAGCGCGTCTTCGCGGCTGCTGTACAAGCGGAAGCTGTCGCCGGTGCGTGCGCGCGCGGCGTTTTTGCTGTGATGGGGGCCACTGCCAAAGGCGATACCCCCGCGCACCACCGACAGCAGAGCATCGGTTTCTACCTCGATACCTTGCAGGCTCGCACTGGCACGCACACCACTGACGTTCCAGAAACGGCTGTCACTGTTCACCAGGTGCGCGTACTGAGGCTCAATCACCACATAGACAGTGACCCGGGAACCATCACTATCCAGCTCCATGCCCTGCACACGACCCACTTCCATCTGGCGGTAGTACACCGAGGCGCCGCGCTGGATCGAGCCGGTATTGCGCGCGGTAAGTTTCAGATGCAGGCCCGGGGTACGGGCGTCCCGCGCCGGTGGCGCACTCGCCGCCTCGAAGGTGCGCACCGAGCGGTCGCCGGAGCGGAGATCCACTTCGATGCGATTGCCTTTCAGCAGGTCGTTGACCCCGGAGGTGAAATCCAGGGTGGGAGGGGCCAGCCAGAAGCGGGTATTTTCGGTCAGCAGGTCGTCGGTAATCGGGTCCATCAGCACTTCGACTTCCATACCGTCAATATTGCGGTTGGCCTTGACTGAATTCACCTCACCCACGCGGATCCCCTGGTAAATCACCTGGGTAGAGCCTTCCGTAAGGCTGACGCCGCGATTGAAATTGAGGGTAATCGGAATGCCGGCGTCCGCCTCCGCGAAGCTTTTGTAGAGTTTGAACGTGTTGCCATCCGCCGCCTTCGGCGTGTGCTTCTGGGAGGCCGGCGTGTAGAAACTGACCCCGCCGGCAATCAGTGAGGCAAGGGACTCAAGCTCGACGTTTACTCCGCTGATACTGCCCTGAATCGACACGCCGGACGCATTCCAGAAACGACTGCCACGGTGCACAAGGTCCGCGTACTCGCGGCGGATGAAGAGGTCGATTTCCACCTCGTTGTCATCTGCTGCCAGGCGATAACTTTCTACCTGCCCCACTTCCAGCTGGCGGAAATACACCGGCGAGCCACGGCTCAGGGAGGCGAGGCGCGGCGCCTTGAGGGTCACCCGCAAGCCGTCCCCGCGGACATAGGCCGGAGGTTCGGGCACGGCGACAAAGTGTTTTTGTGAGGCACCGCTGCCGGGTTCGATGGCGATATAGTTGCCGGACACCAGCGTCTCCAGGCCGCGTACCCCGGTGAGCGACACTTCCGGCTTGACCAGCCAGAACTTGCTGCCTTTGGTCAGCAGGTAAGCCGCACTGCGGTTGAACGAGACTTCGGCCAGCACGCCGTCTTGCCCGTTGAGCTCTTTGGCATTGGGCACCAGGCGGAAATCCTCCACCACACCGATTTCCACCCCGGAGTACTTCACCGCGGTTTTGCCCTTTACCAGGCCATCGCCGGTAGAAAACAGAATGGTGGCGCGAATGTCTCCCTGGGTGAAATCCTTGTACAGCAGCCAGACAGCGATCAGCGCCGCTATCAATGGCAACAGCCAGACCAGCGAGAGACCGCGACTGCGGCGCGCCACCCCTTCGGGCTGGGCGTCGTATTCCAATGGCGGTTCGCTCATCCATTCTCCCTGTGAGAGTTTTCTTTCCCGCGCACTTGGGCAGCGGCAATTTTTTCTTCGGCTATGTGTTTTTCTTCGACGACGTCCCAGATCAGCCGCGGATCAAACGCACGCACTGCAAACATGGTGACCACAACCACGGTGGCAAAGGCGGTACTGCCGGCACCGGCGGCGACCTCGGCAATAGCGCCCATATCCACCAGCGCTACCAGGATCGAAATCATGAACAGGTCCAACAGCGACCAGCGGCCAATGGCATTCACCACCCGGTAAACCCGCATCGCCTGACGCGGGGATACATCCCAGCGCCGCTGCACAATCAGGCACAGGAGCACCAGCCCCACCAGTTTCATCACCGGCACCGCAATACTGGCCACGAACACGATCAGCGCAATGCCCCAAAGGCCATTGTGATACAGCTCCAGCGCACCGCCGACAATAGTACTCGGGTCGCCAGAGCCCAGATAGATGACCGTCATGACCGGCAGCACATTTGCGGGAATCAACAGCAGGGTTCCGGTGATGACCAGTGCCCAGGTCAGCATGATGCTGCTCTCGACACGCCCGTGTATACGCGCGCCGCAGCGCGGGCACAGGCATGAATTTGCCCTGGGCGCCCGCACCAGCAGACGGCAGCCAAGGCAGGTCCAGAACCCCTGAGACAAAGCCCGCGCCGGACGGTTCACTGGGTGCCCTCCGTATTTTCTGCAGTGTCATTATCCGCGGCGCGCCGGGCGAGACGCGCCCAGATGGTTTCCGCATCAAACGACACAGAGGCAGCGCTGGACACCACCATCATGGCCACAAAACAGTAAAGCCCCGGCTCTACCGACATCTTGCCGAGATCGGACATTTTTACCAGCGCCACCAAAATACCGAGCATGTACACATCCAGCATGCCCCACTCCTGTAGATGGTGGTACCAGCGCAGGGCCCGGGCCACCGGCTTCGCCATGCGCGACCACGCACTGCCCCAGCTGACAAACGCCAGCAACAGAAACTTACCCAGCGGCGCCACCACACTGCAGAACAGCACGATGGAGGCCAACCATATATAGCCGGCGGCAAACAGCGCCTGAACACCGTTCATCAACGTGTTTTCCGCGCCGAACGAAAACAGGGAGAACTCCAGCAGCGGAAGCGTCGCGGTAGGGATAAACAGCAGCAGGCCGCTCAGGCTCAGGGCCGCGGTATGCGCAACACTGCGATCCATATTGCGGTGCAGGGTGGCCCCGCAACGGGGGCAGGAAAGCCGCTGCCCAATCGGCGCGTGCGCGCGGGTCAGCAACAGGTCGCACTGGTGGCAGGCGCGCTTCCACGCCAACGTCCGGTGACGAGGGTCGTCCCGTCCGGATACTTTGCTAATGACACCCTGCGGGGATTCTTGTCCCATGCCCCTTCCAAATTCGCTAATCATCCCGAGCTTTTCTCACCCCACCTGCATCCAGCAACGCGCTCGGATGCGTCAGAGTAACCGGGAAGTGGCGCGATATAGAGCACACAGACCGGCAGCCGGGAACCTTTTGCCACTGGACGCACATTCGCGTCCGTTTAACGAAGATATACCAATTTCCGCCGGTCGTCGCCTCGACGCTCCTGCAGCCGGGAGGTACACTCTCGCGACCGCAGGCCCGAACTCCGTCATCGATACGGGGCAGGCTCCACAACACGGAGCACTGTACCGGGCCAAGCCAGCACCGCCTTCAGAGCACATTACAGACTGGCTTCAGATCCTTATACAAAGGAAGCGGGGTTTACAGGAAAGCAGTGGGCGTAGCCATCCATCATCGACGACGCCACGGAAACTTGAAGACCGCAGCTGTCACAGGAAATCAACAGTAATGACAAGAAGTGCAAAAGGGCGCCTAACCCGCCAGATCGGCCGCCCGCTCAAATCTCTGCTCGCCGCCGCCGTACTGGGGCTGGGTACCGGCTTCACTGCCATCCAGGCTCAGGCCGACACCCTGTGGGAAGTGTACCTGCAGGCCCTGGATAACGACCCCCAGCTGGCCGCCGACCGCGCCGCCTACCGCGCCGGGCTGGAAGCCAAAAATCTTGGTCGTTCCGCCCTGTTACCGCAGGTGAACGCGAGTGCCGACTACACCAAAACTCGCGTCGAATCAGAATCCATCGCCCAGACCTGTCCAGACGGTACCCGACTGTGCGATCAAATCGACCTGGTCAACGGTATTTCCAGTGGTGACAGAGACGTAGACAGCCACGGCTACGGCGCACGGCTGGACCAGGCGCTGTTCGACCTGCCGGCCTGGTTCGGCTACAAGCAGGGCAAAACCATCAGCGAACAGGCCACAGCCGAATTCAGCGCCAACCAGCAGGACATGATGGTACGTGTTGCCGCAGCCTACTTTGACGTACTGCGTGCGCACGACGTACTGGACGCAGCCATCGCCGAAGAAGAGGCCCTGGCCAAGCAGCTGGAACAGACCCAACAGCGCTTTGAAGTGGGCCTCACCGCCATTACCGACGTGTACGACTCCCGCTCAGCTTACGACAGTGCCGTAGCCCGCCGCCTTACCGCGCAGGACGACCTGCTCAGCAATTTCGATGCCCTGTCTGTACTTACCGGTCGCAATCACGACGTGGTGGCACCGCTACAACCGAACTTTACCGTGGCACTGCCAGACCCGGTGGATCGCGCTTCCTGGGTGGACTTTGCCCTGGCCAATAATTTCTCCCTCAAGGCCGCGCGTCTTTCTGCGGATGCCTCGCGTTATAACGCCCGCGCATCAGCGGCTGAGCATCTACCGAAGCTCTACGGGTCTCTCGCCTATGACAAGTCGTACGTCGATGGCGACAGCAACGGCACACTGCGCTTTCCTGGTATTACCCCGTTCCTGAGTGCCACGCCGATTGACGACAAAACGGAAACAAAGATTGCAGCCATCACCTTTGAGATGCCCATCTACAGTGGCGGCCGCCTGAGTGCCAGCCGTCGCGAAGCCCGCAATCTGGCATTCCAATCGGAAGACATCCGCAACCTGACTGAACGCAACACCATTCAGAATACCCGCACCCTGCACCGGGCGGTAACCACCGATACCAGCCGGGTGGAAGCACGCGAGCAGGCGGTGATCTCCGCCAAGAGCGCCCTGGATGCCACCCAGGCCGGTTACGAGGTGGGCACCCGCAATATCGTCGACGTGCTGCTGGCCCAGCGCACCCTGGCACTATCGCGCACGGACTACGCCAATGCCCTGTACGACTACATCCTTAACACCCTGAACCTGAAACTGGTAGCCGGCCTGCTGGCACCGGATGACCTGCAGCAGCTGGATGCGAGCCTGAACCCGGCCAGCCCGGTTTCCCGTGCCCACATCCTCGACAGCGGCGCAGCGGGCTTCAGCAAATAGCAGGACCCAAACCCCGAGCATGCACCTGGCGCAGGAAAGAACCCGACCCAGGGCGCAGAAATAAAAGGCCGGCACTGCTATAGTGCCGGCCTTTTTTGTGGGCTGGCTACAATGACAGTCACCCCCACCACCGACTTTTACAAACTGACAACATTCATGAAGACACTGGCATGAAGTATCTGGTAACAGGCAATGCAGGATTTATCGGCTTCCACGTAGCGAAGACCTTGCTCGAGCGTGGCGATTCTGTGGTGGGTATCGATAACGTCAACGACTACTACGAGACCAGCCTAAAAGAGGACCGCCTGAAAGCGCTGACGGAACTTGCCGGCCAGCAGGGCGGCGAGGTGGGATATGAATTTGTCCGCGCCAATATCGCCGACAAAAGCGCGATCGATGACTGCTTCAAACGCCACGATTTTGACCGGGTCATTCACCTGGCCGCCCAGGCCGGTGTGCGCCACTCTATCGAGCACCCTGAGGCCTATGTCGAGAGCAATCTGGTCGGATTTTTCAATCTGCTCGAAGCCTGCCGCAACGCCAAAACCCCGCACCTGTCTTACGCCACCACCAGCAGTGTCTACGGCGGCAATACCACCATGCCGTTCAGTGAAGACGACGGTGCCAACCACCCGTTGCAGTTCTACGCCGCCACTAAGCGCGCCAACGAATTGATGGCCCACAGTTACAGCCACCTGTTCCGGCTGCCCACCACCGGACTGCGTTTTTTTACCGTGTACGGCCCCTGGGGCCGCCCGGATATGGCGCTGTTCAAATTCACACGCCTGATCCTCGAGGGCAAGCCGATTCCAGTGTTCAACCACGGACACCACAGCCGCGACTTCACCTACATCGACGATATTGTCGAGGGCGTCATCAAGTCATCCGATCAGATCGCGGCTGCGGATCCCGAATGGTCCAGTGCAGCGCCCACCCCCGCCACGAGCAATGCACCGTTTCGTGTGTTCAATATCGGCAACGGCAATCCCGCCCAGCTTTCCGAGTACATCGACGCACTGGAGCAAGCCCTGGGCAAAGAGGCGATTCGCGAAATGCTGCCGATGCAGCCGGGAGATATTCCGGACACCCACGCCGATACACGGAAGCTCCAGCAGGCTGTCGGTTACCGCCCGGATACTAGTGTGCGTGAAGGCGTGCAAAAATTTGTGGACTGGTACCGAGATTACTATTCCGTGTAACCCCGGGGGCGTGATTCAGGCTGACTGACCCGCGGAGTAGCCCTTTTCCAGAGCCTGCCAGTTTTCATCGGTAAAATGGAAAGGGCTGTGCTTGCCCTGCAGCTTGTCCAGAGAACGGCGCAGACGGGATACGTTCGACAGCGCATCCTGGCGGGGCAGGGATTTGCGAATCACCCCCTTGTCGAAATCGATCAGGTAAAACGCACCGCTTCCGGTCAGCAGGATATTGCTGGCATTGAGATCCGCGTGGTACACGTTTTTTGCGTGGAACTGTGCAATCAAACCGCCCAGTTTTTCCCACATTTCATTGTCGAGCGGGCGCTCACACAGTACCTCAGTGAGATTCTGCGAATCCGCCACCCGCTCGGTAATGAGGGCGCCGCGGTAAGCCAGCGGTGGCACACTCACACAGCGCGCGGCCACCGGCCGCGGCACCGGCAGGCCCAGCTTGCGCATATCCCGCAACATATTGAACTCGCGCCATACCCGGGTATTGGCCAAGCGGCTGTATAGATAGGATTTTTCCACCACCCGTCCAGCGAGACCACCGCGGTGGTACTGCTTGAACACCAGTTCCACACCGCGGTATTCAAACATGACTGCTTTGCCGCGCTCTACCGTGGCGCAGCGGCTGTTGGCCTGCAGCCAGTCCAGATGAAAGAGCTTCTCGCAATCGGCCCCCACCAGTGCATCGTCATAGATGACCCGTGCGAGCTTGCTTTTGAATTGCCGATACCCCACCGGAAATCCCCTCAGTAGACGGTGCTGCACCAATACACTTACAGCCAGCGTCAGATTAGTCGTTGTACTATTTTAGTAATTACAAAATTTCTTATTTTAATGCCGGGCGGCAGGATCCCACAGCATCCGGCAGCGGGCTCCAACTCAGGAAAACAGCCCGCGCAACTTGCGCTCCAACCGGTCGAGCAGCTTGAGCCAGCCCGCACCCTGCATGGGATCGTAGGCCCAGGGCGATTTGATCGCACCGCGGGTGGTTTTCAGGCAATCCTCGGCCACCGGCAGACGCGCGGGCTCCGCCGTTTTCAGTGCCTGCACTTCCTGCTCGCTCATGATCGCCAGCGGATAAAGCCCGCAGCGGCGCGACCACTCACCAAAACGCAGCGCCAATGATTTTTGCTTGCCGCGATAAGCGCGCCCATTGGGCAACCACATGGAAAACGGTGCACGCATGCGGGCCATTCGACAGAAGATATCTGCCGCCTTGCGGTTGTTGACCGACTCCCCCACATCAAACTGCCAGCCCACCTTGCGCAAACGGCGCGGGTCGGCAATCAGCAGAGCGGAAAACCAGGTGCCGGTGGAGCGCTTGCGCGGGTACCAGAACCAGAAATTGCGCTCGGCGTCGAACCGGAAATCCCGATTGGCGGCTTTTTTGATCGAGATACCGCGGACAAACGCCGGAGAGATAAAGCCCAGATCCGGCTGCTGATCGAAACTATTGCGCAGCTCATCCAGATCCGCATCGCTCAGCGGACGCACCATCTGGGTATCGTCCTGCAGGAAGCAGACCAGCTCATCATCAGCGGCCATTTCAAACGCCGCCTGCATGTTGGCATAGAGCCCACCGAGCTTGTGGCCAGAGTTCGCGGTTTTATCCAACACCCGGTGGCGCTCGCCGATTTCCGCCAGTATCCGGCGCGTATCTGCGTCGTCGCTGCCATCGTCAATGATCGTCAATCCACACTGTGGCGCGCAGGTTTCAATAGAACGAATACAGTTCTCAAGAAAAGGGCCACGGTTATAGGAGAAAACAAAAATGTGCATTTCCCGACATCCGTAGAAATTTCGCGCAGCATACCAGAAGTCGCCATGCCACGACGGCTTGCAGCGCATACTACCGGGGCACACCATTCTGCTTACACTCGCGGACACCCGGGGTGCAGTCGCCGGAAAAACAACCTAGAATGCGCCGTTTTTACGCCATGGATTCGGCTCAGCGTAGACTTCGAGACCTGTATGACCAAGCGTTTTGTCATCACCGGCTGTGGCCGATCCGGCACCACCTACACCGCCAGACTGCTGAGTCAGCTGGGCTGTGTGTGCACCCACGAACAGGTCTTTACCGGCAGCAAACCGTCGCCGATCGCGGGCCTCCTCGCCCGCAGTGGCCTGCGCCAGCCACAGTGGAAAGCCTCCGCCGTGGGTGAGGCGGCCTGGGAGGCGGCTCCGTGGCTGCCGCACCTCGCCGACAGCACCCAGGTTTTCCACCAGGTGCGCCACCCGCTGGAATTCATCCGCTCGCGGCAGAAGAAAGGCTGGGTTCACGGCCGATTTCGCAGCCGCCACCTGCCGCATATCCCCAAAATGAACAAGGCGGAGTTTGCCGCCCTGCCCCTGGAACAGCAGGCAGCCTGGTTGGCACGCTTCTGGATCGACTGGAACGCGCTGGTAGAATCGTGCTCTGAGGGCAAGACGTATCTACAGTACCGAATCGAAGATTTCGACCTGCCTCTGCTGTTGCACATTCTGGAAAGTGTCGAATTCAGCTACCGTGAAGACCAGGTACAAGAGACCTTCAACAGCCTGCCCCGGAATGTGAATACCCGCGGGCAGAAGCGCGAAGACATCACCCTGGACCTGTTGCCCGATACCCTGCGCGAAGAACTGACACTGGCCGCCAATCGCTACGGCTACCAGCTCTGATCGCCATACTCTGACACCGTTAGATTGCACTGGAATTACCCACCATGACCGCCATGAAAATCTCCGTGATCATGACCACCTACAACTCTCCCGCCTGGCTGGAAAAGGTGCTGTGGGGCTACAGCTGCCAGAGCGAACCGCCACTGGAGGTAATTGTGGCGGACGACGGCTCCGGCCCTGAAACGGGCGAACTGGTCGCCCGCCTGCGCGGCGAAACCGGGCTGGATATCCGCCACGTGTGGCAGAAGGACGACGGCTTCCGCAAGTGCCGCATCCTCAACAAGGCCATACTGCAGGCCCGCGGCAACTACATCGTCTTCACCGATGGCGACTGCATCCCACGGGCGGATTTTCTCGCGGTGCACAAGCAGCGTGCGGAGCCCGGGTACTTTCTGTCTGGCAGCTACTTCAAGCTGCCCATGAGCACCAGCGAATCGATCACCCGGGACGATATCCTCTCCGGCCGCTGCTTCGACTACACCTGGCTCAAGGCCAATGGCCTGAAGACCCGACGCAAAACCCTGAAACTGCGCGCCAGCGCGCGCTGGGCGCCGGTACTCAATCGCCTCACGCCCACCGCCTGCAACCTCAAGGGCTCCAACGCCTCCGCCTGGAAGGCCGACATCCTCAAGGTCAATGGCTTCGATGAGCGCATGGCCTGGGGAGGGCTCGATCGCGAGTTTGGCGTGCGCCTGGAAAATGCCGGTATCAAGCCGCGGCATGTGCGCTTTGATGCGATCTGCATCCACCTGGACCACCCCCGCGGCTACGCAGATCCAGAAATTGTCGCCCGCAACAAGGCACTGCGCGTGCGCGTTGCCAAAGAGGGCATTGTGGAAACCCCGCGGGGAATTCGCCAGTTGACCGAAAGCGGATACGCCGCCGATGACCACACCAACACCAGCCAGACGCAGGCCTGAAGGCCTGTACCAAAGAGCCAAGCAATGAACGCTACCACCCCAAAAAAACACTGGTCCGACCCGATTGTCAGCCGCTTCCTGCGCCTCGCGGCCAGCGGCTGGATACCGGCCTCCCTGTTCCAGAAACCGCTGCCCTCGGAAAGCGAGCGTGCGGCGCGCACCGGCGTGCTGGACATCGAGGTTGTCAGCCACTGCTGGCAGTACTCCCATTTCCTGGTGTATCAGCTGAGCTCCCTGGTGCTCTACCCACCCACCAAGGCCACGGTCACCATGACCGTCTACTACAACCGCGAAGACACCCGCACCGCCGCGGTGCTCGATTTCTTCGCCAAGCAACAGGTCCCGGGAATCACCTGGAACTGGAAAGAGCTCCCCAAAGAATCCCTTTACCGCCGGGCCATCGGCCGCAACGAGGCGGCGCTGGCCACCAAAGCAGACTGGATCTGGTTTACTGACTGCGACCTGATGTTCCGCGAGCACTGCATCGACACCCTGACCGAGCTGCTGCAAGGCCGCCGCGACAGCCTGGTATTCCCGGCCCGCGAGCGCATCACTTCTCTGCTCGCCGACGACGACCCCATGCTCAATTTCGATCCCGCGGAACTGCGCGTGATCGAGATCGACGACAGCCGCTTTGTGGAACAGACGCGCGACCGCGCCACCGGGCCACTGCAGATTGCCCACGGCGATATGGCCCGCGCGGGCGGTTACTGCGACAGCCTGAGTTATTACCAAAAGCCCGCTGAACGCTGGTGCAAAGCCCACGAAGACCGCGCCTTCCGCTGGCTGCTGGGCACCCAAGGGGAGCCTCTCGAGATCCCTGGGGTTTACCGTATCCGCCATGTGAGCAAGGGCCGCTATACCGGCAGCAAGCTACAGACCCAGATCCGCAGCAGTGTACGCAAGGCGACAGACAAGCACTGACGCGGCACTCGCTTGCCGCGCCTTCGCTCCAGTAGCCACAGAAGACACAAAAAAGGCCGGGCGCTTTCGCGACCGGCCTTTTTTGTGTTGCGGGGTTGGCGCAGAGATGGGTTAAGCCTGGCTCAATAGCTCCGCATCAGCGCTTCCACCTCACTGACCGTGCGCGCCAGTGCACCGCTGTTCTGCGCAGCGACTTCGCGCCCGCGGGCACCCGCCATCTCGCGTTTGTCCGCGTCGCGCAGCCAGTAACCCACCTGATGTGCCAGCTGTGCAGCATCCTCGCACACCATCAGACCACCGGCGTCCTCCAGCAGGCTGGAGACGGTGGCAAAATTGTGCAGATAGGGCCCGCATACCACCGGCACTCCCCAGGCTGCGGGCTCGATCATATTGTGCCCACCCACCGGCACCAGGCTACCGCCCACAAAGGCCACGTCACTGGCGCCGTAGAAGCGCAGCAGCTCGCCCATGGTGTCGCCCAGCAAGACCTGGTCCCCGGCACCGGGAGGGTTGCCGTCACTGCGCCTTGCCACGCGCAAGCCCTGTTCGCGGCACAAGCGGGCCACACTGTCGAAGCGAATCGGGTGGCGCGGCACCAGCACCAGCAGCAAATCCGGAAACTCATCGCGGAGCTCGCCATAGGCCTGCAACACGATTTCATCTTCCCCACTGTGGGTGCTCGCCGCCAGCCATACGGGCCGATTCGCAGCTCCCCGCCATTGATGCGACAGCGCCTGTGCGCTGCTGATCTGGCCCGAGCCGATATGCAGATCGAACTTGATATTGCCCACTGCAGTCACCTTCTCGGCCGGCAACCCCAGCGCCATGAAGCGCTGAGCGTCGGCTGGATACTGGGCAACCACTTTGCTGAGGTGGCTCAACATATCCCGGCTTAAACGGGAGAAGCGCCCGTAGCCGCGAGCCGATT
Organism: uncultured Microbulbifer sp.; assembly: GCF_947504145.1. Taxonomy (GTDB): domain Bacteria; phylum Pseudomonadota; class Gammaproteobacteria; order Pseudomonadales; family Cellvibrionaceae; genus Microbulbifer. Next base: position 691,792 of record NZ_CANNGQ010000002.1, on the reverse strand, counting down.
TTTCGCTCAGGCGACCATTGACCAGAATGGCCGGCATTTCGCGCCGGTGGCAGACCGACAGTAGATTGGGCCAGAGTTCGGTCTCCATGCTCACCAGAATCGTGGGCCGCAGGGCGTCGAGGAATGGCGTAAGGCATTCAGGCAGGTCAAACGGCAGGTAGTAATGCAGCAGGCGCCCATTGAGAATCGGCTCGAGCGCATCGTGTACGCGCTGGGAGCCGGTGGGCGTAGTGGTGGTGACCAGCCACTGCCAGCCGGGGTGGCGGGCCGCCAGGGACTCGATCAATGGCACTGCGGCCAGAGTCTCGCCCACCGAAACCGAGTGGATCCAGATCAGCGGTGCCCGGCTCGCGCGGTCCGGTACCACACCGAAACGCTCGCGCCAGCGACGGCGCGTGCCCGCGCGCTTGGGAACCAGGCCGAAGCGCTCGCTCCAGCGCTTGCGGTAGGCCGGGTCGGCGCGGCCCCGCCACCACAGGTGCAGCAGCATCAGTGGCAGAGTGAGCCGGAAAAACCAGGTATAAAAATGGCGCATCAAGGTTACAACGGAAGCCCGTACACATTGTCAGAGTGGGGACAAAGTCCGTGGAAATGCCCCCCGCGTTTGGTAGCATTCTACCCCATCTATGCGCCCCGCTGGTGCGACCCAATTCCCGCAGTGTCGAACTCTGCTGTATCCGAGCCTATCCCCCAATGACCACACCGTCCTCATCCCCAGCCGAGCACGACCGTCTCAGTCACAGAGTCGACTTGCAGCGCTGGTGGCAACCCAACCGGCTGCTGCAGTCACGCGCCTGGCTGCCGGCACTCGGCGTGCCCGCGTTACTGGTGTATGTCTTTTTCGGCATCAGCCTGGACTCTGTGCCGGACAAAGCCGGTCAACTGGCGCTCCTGTGCGGATTGTTGATGCTCGCTATCTACGGGCGGCCGGTGGACGGGGTTTCCCTGCGGCGCTCCGGCATTCTATGGCTGGCGATTGCGGCCATCGTGGTAGCTCTGATTTCCTGGGGCTGCTCCTGGCTGACTCACCCCCACTGGGCCGAATCTTCGTTCAAAGTGCACCGGCTCACCAACTGGTTTGCCATGATTCCGGTAGCAATACTCTTGGGCGGGCAGGTAAAGAACACCTATACGATCTGGCTCGTTGCCCTCTGCGGCCTGCTGCTGTCTCCGTGGATTTCCGGCGGCGGTTGGCAGGAGTGGCAGCAGGGGTTTGCCGGTGTGCGGGTGGATTTCGGCCTGCACAACGCCCAGCACACCGCCATGCTGTTTGGTACCGGCGCCCTGGGCCTGCTGGCATTTGCGCCGGATATACTGCGCACCCGCCGCGGCTGCTGGATCATTCGCGCCGGCTGGCTGCTGGCCCTGGCCACCTGTATCACCGCCGTGGTGTTGACCCAGACCCGCGGCGGCTGGGTGGGTATGCTGTTTGCGCTGGTGGTGATCGCCTGTGCCGGTATCGTCACCCTGCGCAAACACTTTCATAGCCACCGCCGCTATATCGCCGCGGCCACCATGGCCACCTGCGGTGCGGCACTACTGGCGGGCTACCTGAGCCTCGGTGACATCGTCAGCAACCGCCTGGATGCCGAGCGGCAAACCATCACCCTCGTACAGCAGGGCGAGCTGGAGAACCTGCCCTTTACCAGCACTGGCGTGCGCATCCGCACCTGGACGGAAGCCCTGCAGTGGATCGCCCAGCGGCCGCTGGTGGGCTGGGGGGGCAACGGCCGCAGCCTGATCTTCGATCACTCGGAAAACCTGCCCGCAGCGATCAAGCAGAACTTCGGCCACCTGCACAACAGCTATCTGGATCTGGTGGTGAATTTTGGTCTGCTGGGATTATTGCTGCTGGGCGCGCTGGTATTCTGGCTGCTGCATCGCAGCCTGCGCTACTACAGGGCCGGCCTCATCTCCGGCAGTACCCTGTTATTCAGCGTTTCTTTTGCGGTGTTTTTCGGGGTGATCAATCTGTTCGAATCCTACCTCTTTTACGATAGCGGCCGCTTCGTTATGGCGCTGGTCGGCGGCGGACTACTGACCCAATTGTGGGCGGCAAAGCGCCAGCAGGCCACGACAACTCAGCATCTCTGAGCCGGCGGATTCTTTGTTAGAGGCTGCGATTTGATGGAGAAAGTTCTATGAGGGAGACGGTTCTTTGTTGAAAGTCATCCAGCTACTGCCCGCCCTGAATGCCGGAGGCGTGGAACGCGGCACCCTCGATATGGCGCGCGCACTGGTGCAGCAGGGCCACGAGTCCATCGTCATTTCCAGTGGCGGCCGCATGGTGGAACAACTGGAAATGGAAGGCAGCCGACATATTGCGCTGCCGGTGCAGCGAAAATCCCTCACCAGCCTGCTACAGGTCCACCCTCTGCGGCGACTGATCCGCGAGTTACAACCAGACATCCTGCATGTCCGCTCCCGGGTACCGGCGTGGCTGACCTATCTTGCCTGGAAGAAACTTGACCCGGCCACCCGGCCGCGCCTGGTCAGTACCGCCCACGGGCTCTATTCCATCAACCGTTACAGCGCAATCATGGCCCGCAGCGAGCAGGTCATTGCGATTTCCGATTGTGTCAAAGACTATCTGCTCAGCAACTACGCCGCCGACCTCCAGGCAGAACCGGAGGTGATTTATCGCGGAGTGGATACCAATGAATTTTCGCCTCAGGTTCCGGTGCCAACAGACTGGCTGGAAAATGCCCTGGGAGAGTTTCCCGAGCTGCGCGACCGCCGCTGGCTGGTGCTGCCGGGAAGGCTGAGCCGCTGGAAAGGGCAGGAAGATTTCATCGCCATGATTGCCGAGCTGACAAAACAGCAGGGTGATATCCACGGCGTCATCATCGGTGGCGCGGAAAAAAACAAGCAGCACTACGAACAGGAGCTGCGCGCACTGGCGGCAGAGCACGGCATCGCCGACAAGATCACCTTTACCGGCCACCGCAACGATATTCGCGAGTGGTACCGGCACGCCGCACTGGTGTACAACCTGTCGCGTAAACCAGAGCCTTTCGGGCGCACGGTCATCGAAGCCCTGGCCATGCAGGTGCCGGTCATCGGCTATGACATCGGCGGCCCGGCGGAATCCCTCCACGCCTGCTTTCCCCAGGGGCTGGTGGAAGATGGTAACCGCCACCAACTGTTGGACAAAACCAACCAACTGCTGCGCGCCGCCGCGACCCCACGCCTCGCCCCAGAATTTACCCTGCAGCAGCAGGCGCAACACACACTGGCGCTCTACCAGCGGCTTGCACGGCAAAAAAAAACATCAGCAAAGAAAGCGGAACCGGCGAATTGATCGACCTCAGCAACAGCAAGCCCTTTGCCTCCGGCGGCAACCGCCACTGCTATCACCACCCGGATTTCCCCGACCGCTGTGTCAAAGTCATGTTGCCGGGCCGCGTCGCCGAGCTTCGCCAGCGCGCCCCCTGGTACAAAGCGCTGGCCCGCGACAGCCACTTTGATGACAACGCCCGGGAAGTGGCCGGCTACCGCCAGCGGGTATTGAGAAGCGCGTCCTCACACAGTTCTGTGTGGGAGCATCTCCCGCGCTGGTACGGAATGACAGAAACCAGCGAGGGCCCCGGCGCCGTGTCGGAGTTGCTGCTGGATGAACAGGGGGCGCCGGCAATGACGCTGGAGACCTATCTGAAAAATGTCGGGCTGGACGTGGCCATCCGAGATGCGCTGGAGCGTTTTTCGCAGTGGCTGCGTGCTACCGGTGTGCTCACCAAAAATCTGCTTCCGCACAATCTGGTTGTGGTAACCCGCAACAGGCAACTGGAACTCTACCTGGTCGATGGCCTGGGGAACGCGGCATTTCTGCCACTGTCTGAGCATTTTTCCATATCTCGCCGACGCTATATCCAACGGCGTATCGAAAAAATGTGGAAGCGCATTCACTGGGAAATTTCCGACCGCAGCATTCCCTGGAAGAAAGCGGAACGAGCGTAAAAAATGTAATTAGCGGGAAGCGGGACCCAGCGTCGCGAGGAATTGGTGCACCGCCGATTTCCACTGCGCCGGTCCGCGCGCAAGCTCGGCGGCGCGCGCGGCCATGGATTGGCGTCCCGCCTTATCCCGCAGCAGCTTCAGGATTTCCCCGGATACTTCGTCCAGGTCGGCGCCATTGCACAGGGCACCGGCCTCCCCCTCCTCCACTGCATCCACCGCACCGCCATCGCGCCCCGCCAATACCGGCACACCGTACCAGTTGGCCTCGCGATAGACGATGCCGAACCCCTCTACGGAATTCCCCTCGCGCCGCACCGGCATCACATACAGGTCACTCAGCGCGTAGATCGCGGCCTTCTGTGCATCGTCCACCATTCCCAGAAAGTGCACACAATCTGCCACACCCGCCTCGCGGGCAAGGCCATCCAGACGTTCGCGATCTTCCCCGCTGCCCGCCACCAGGTAAGTCACCGCAGGGAATGTTTTCCGGATGGCGGGCAGTGCGCGGATCACCATATCGACGCCCTTGCGCGGTTCCAGCCGGGCAACGGTAGACAGTACCGGCGACGCGCCACCGAAACGCGCGCGCATCGTCGCCAGTGTTTTTTCTAGTACTGGCGGCTGAGGACCAATGGGTGGATTGATCACCACCAGCCGGGTATGCCCCTGCAAATAGGGTCTGACCTGCTCGGCGGTATAGGAGGAATTGGCGATGACGGTATCCGCATGACACAGAGCCTTGCGAATGCGCGCGGCTTTTCCGCCCGACGGGCGCGCGGGAAATTCCATACCGTGAGCCAGTATCGCCAGCGGCACACCCAGTGCGCCCAGTTTTTCCGCGCTTTTCCAGGAGTCCGCGAATACCCCGGCAACGCTTTCGGATTGGCACGCAGCGCGCACGGCCACCGCTTTGCGCCAGCGGCGCCAGGGCTTCCAGCCGCCGAAACGATGCAGTTCAAAAGCGCAGGGGCGCGGCACTTCCGCCGCGCGAGTGCGATCTGCAAACACGATGACCTCGCGCTCTACTGCGCACAGCGCATCCGCCAACCCTCCCATCAGCCCCTCGATGCCGCCGCGATCCGGCGGGAAACACTGGGTGGCGATCAGTATCACAGGGCACTTCCTTGCATTACCGGCTGCGCTTCCCGCCAACCGCTACGCCGCAATAGCGCCTGCGCACACATCACCTGTTGGGCGAGGGGCTGACGCGGTGCCGCAGTATGCAGATCTCCATCGATGCGATCCGTCACCAAGCCCTCATCCAGAAGGCGGTCGACGGCCATGCGGATTTTGTTGCACGGGCTGCGGCTGGGCATTGGGATCACGCCCACCGGTACCCGGCTCTGCAGCGCCTCGTGGATCATCGACACACTGTCGCCGGTGACCCAGATCTGCCCGGCGCGGGCCATCTGCTCCCCGAGCCAGTCGGCAGAACACTGCTGCCACGGATGGAGTTCGGCACCGGAATCGGCGCACTGGGCCAGGGTGTCTTGGGGGGTGCGACGGCTGTCGGACACTATCCACTGGCGCGGTTGCTTCAACAGCCTGCCGGTGACAGCGGCAATTTTTGCTGCATCCCAGTGAAAGTGTTTGCTGGGGCCACCGAGGAGTAACAGCGCGCGATTGAACTCTGCTGGAAAATCGGGGAGCGGCTCGGCAAGCGCGCCGCGGGTGAGAATAACGTTCTGCAGCGGCCGGGGCTGATCGTGCTCCGGCGCGATGACAAAATCGAACCAGGCGAGCGGCAGAGTGGGCTTCATCACCACCACACTGCGCCCACCAAACAGACGACGTGCGCGCAGCACAGGCCAATGGCTGCGGTGGCCGGCGCCGAGAATAAAGTCTGGCGCGGGCAGATCCCGCAGAGCCTGTGATGGCTGCCCCCAGAGGGGCACATGGGCTTCTGCGCAGGAGACGTCGCAACATACGACCTGGTCCGCCCCCTGTACTGCTCGCAGCCCACTGACCAGCGCAGCACTCTGCTTCTCGTGCGCGCGGTTGCCGTCCATAAATCGCCAGATTGTCAGCAATGCGTTCGCCTCATACGGCCACCCCGGTACTTACCGTCAGAAAGCCAGAATGCTACCCCAGGCAAGGGAGGGAATACAGGACCCCGCGAACCGCCGTCCTCGTCACAATTGAACCGCGGGAGCGCGGCAGTATAATGCCGGGCACCTAGTCCAATTGCCTGTGCGGGCCTGTCCTGCTGGTGCCAGCTCTTTTATGCGCATTCTTCACGTCGACAACCACCAGCACCGCAAGTACGGCTACATCCGGGTCAGCTGGGCACTCAAGTTATATACCGGCCTGATTCGCGCCGGCCACAATGTGCTCGCCTTCAGCGATCGCGACGTCGCCAGATTCGAAGCCCCGCTGGGTATCCGCGAACTGGGCAAAAAGAAAACCAACCGGCGCCTGTTGCAGACCGTTGACGCCTTCCAGCCGGAACTCATCGTATTTGGCCACTGCGACCTGATCGACAACGAGACCTTTGTCGAGATCCGCCGCAGGCACCCGCACATCCTTCTCGCGGCGTGCAACAACGATCCACTGTTTGTCCCGCGCAATGCAACCAACATCGAAAAGCGCTGCACCATCGCCGACGCCATGTTTGTCTCCACTGGCACAGCCGAGCTCAAACGCTTTACCGGCAGCCGCGCCCGCCTCTGGCATATGCCGAACCCGGTGGACCCCAGTGTGGAGAATGCCGATGTCAGCGTCATCGCCGGCGACGACCCGGCACTGGAAGCGGACTTGCTGTTCTGCAGTAACTCCCGCCAGCACACCGAGCGCGGTCAACTGGTTTCCGAGCTTCGCGAACAGCTTCCACAAGACTTCCGCTTTCACACCCCCGGGCTCTTCGACCAGCCCACCCTGTGGGGGCTCGATTACCAACGCAAGCTGGCACACAGCAAAATGGGCCTGAACCTGAACCGGCAGGAAGGCTTTCAGTGGTATTCTTCCGCGCGTATCGCGCAACTGGCCGGCAACGGCCTGTTGGTGCTGACCCACGCCGCGGCCGCGTTTGAGGATTTTGTACCGCCGGAGACACTGGCCTACTTCGACAGCGAAGATTCACTGCTGCTGCAGCTGCGGGAATTTCACCAGGATGATGCCAAACGCCAGCACTGGGCGGGAAATTGCAGGGCATTCTTCCACCGGGAGATGAATAACACCCTGTTCGCACAATATATTGTGGAAGCCACAACAGGCTCAAAATTCAGCCACGACTATGTGTGGGCCCGGTGATGGCCGGTGCCCCCGCTGACAGAAAGGAAGCTTACGGCCATATCGCCGTCACGTTTACTATTTAGAGTTCACCAGAGTGCCGGTTTATCACCTGCCGCGCCTGGTAACCGAACAAGAAAGGAATTGGAGAAAAGATCATGAACGTTACCGTATTCGGCACTGGCTATGTTGGACTCGTACAAGCCGCCGTATTGGCCGAGGCAGGCCACCGCGTAGCCTGTATCGATATCGATGAAAACAAGATCGAGCGCCTGAAACAGGGCCATATTCCGATCTTTGAGCCGGGGCTGGAGCCGCTGGTAAAGCGTAACAACGAATCCGGTAACCTGACCTTCTCTACCAGCGCCGCCGATGGCGTTGCCCATGGCGAACTGATCTTTATCGCGGTCGGTACGCCGCCGGATGAAGATGGTTCCGCGGATCTGCGCTACGTCCTCACTGTGGCCCGCACCATTGCCGAGCATATGGACGGCAAGAAATACATTATCAACAAATCTACGGTACCGGTGGGCACGGCGGACAAGGTGCGTGAAGAAGTCACCCGCACGCTTCAGGCGCGCAACGCCCTGAATCTGGAGTTCGATGTAATCTCCAACCCCGAGTTTCTGAAAGAAGGCTCTGCAGTGGCGGACTGCATGAAGCCGGACCGCATCATCATCGGCACCTCGGAAAACGCTTCCGAGCAGAAGATGCGCCAGCTGTATGCGCCCTTCAATCGCAACCACGACAAGGTCATCGTGATGGATGTGCGCAGTGCAGAGCTGGCCAAGTACGCGGCCAACTGTATGCTCGCCACCAAGATCAGCTTTATGAATGAGATGGCCGTGATCGCGGATCGCGTGGGTGCGGATATCGAGTCCGTTCGCCAGGGGATAGGTTCCGACCCGCGTATCGGCTACCACTTCATCTATCCGGGTATCGGTTACGGCGGCTCCTGTTTTCCGAAAGATGTACAGGCTCTGAAAACCACTGCCGCGCAGCTGGGGCTGGACCCGAAAGTATTGAATGCCGTGGAGGAGCGCAACCACACTCAGAAGCACTATCTTCTGGACAAGATTGTGGAGCGCTACGGCAAGGATCTATCGGGCAAGACGTTTGCCCTGTGGGGGCTGTCCTTCAAACCCAATACGGACGATATGCGCGAGGCGCCGAGCCGTGTGCTGATGGAAAAGCTGTGGGAAATGGGTGCCAAGGTGCGGGCGTTTGACCCGGAGGCGATGCACGAGTGCGAGCGTATTTACGGCAACCGCGACGAACTGCAATTGTGCGGTACCCGCGACAGCGCCCTGTCCGGTGCCGATGCGCTGGTAATTGCCACCGAGTGGCAGCAATTCAAATCGCTGGATTACAACACGGTGCGCAGTAACCTGACCGACCCCGTAGTGTTCGACGGGCGCAACCTGTATCACCCGCTGGATATGGCCGAAGCCGGTTTTGAATACTATTGTGTGGGGCGTCCGCAGGTGGCCGGCGGCCAGTAACACCTCTTTCCGGACTTCGAATCTGTCCCGGTGGCGGTGCCGCTACCGGGGGCAACCCTCCCCATTGCTTCGCGAAGTCAGCGCAGCAACTGGTACAGATCGTAGTGCTCAAACACGTCCCGAATTTTGCAGTCATTGCCGCCGCGCGAACGCCAGTTCTCCTTGCGCAGTGCCACGTCCTGAGTGCCACCCACAGTAAAGAAGCGGCCGGACCAGTCGCGAGGATCTGGCATGCGGGCACAGGGGGTGCCCTGCTTGAGGCTCATGGCCTTCAGCCAGACATCGTCGGCATTGGGGCAGAGCTTGAGGAATTTTTCCTTGTCGAAGGCGTCCGGGTGCAACGAGCCCGGGAAATAGAGCACACCACCAACACCGGTTGGAAACACCAGCGGGGAGGGGTCGCCGTCGAACTCTTTCCAGCGCCAGTCGGAACCCCAGTCGTCGTAGGATTTGAGCTTGCCCTGCTTGTCCAGCCGCATCAGGTGCGCGCGGTGACAGTGAATCCAGTTCGGGTGGCGCAGCCAGGCGCGGTACAACTGGTCAATCATATCCGGCGGATACACCGTGTCGTCGTCCACGGTGATGATCAGGCTGTCAGGGAATTTATCGAAGGCGTAGTAATATTTGGTGTAGGGGCCAAGATCTTCGATGTAAAACACCTGCAGGCCGCGCTTCTGCTGACGCACCAGACTCTCTGGAAGCTGTCCGTCCGGGAATTGCTCTCTGGACAACCACAGCACGACCGCATCGGGTTTTACCCACTGCTGGAACACACTCTCCACCGCGTAAACCACATTGTGGATACGGCGATCAAACGAGGTCAGGGAAACAACGATATTGTGTTCTTTATCATTGCCGACACCCTTCTCAATACTGGTCAGTGACTGCTGTTGCAGCAACTGCACCCGGAGGATGGATTCCAGTTTACGGTTGTTGACCACGTCGTGCTTGCGCAGACGCTTTTTCATAAAGTAGGAGAACATTTGATAAAACCTGTCCCGCCCTGTGCGGTTGTTCTATGTAATCTGTAACGGCTAGCAAGCATTCTAAGGGATAAACATAGACGCCTCTAGGGACAGGCTCTCAGTGTGCACGCACAAAAAAGGGCGGACACCTTCCGGTGGTCCGCCCCTTCGTTATGGCGATTCGCCAATCAGGCCGATGCTGCTACCTGCTCGCAGGTTTCGTGCACATCGCTGAGCCAGCCCATATGGGCCTGGCTCTTGCCCTGTACCGCATCAAAATACATTTGTTGCAGGCGCTTGGTAATCGGGCCGCGACGGCCGGAACCGATGGTGCGACCATCGAGGATTCGGATCGGCAGTACCTCGGCGGCGGTGCCGGTGAAAAAGGCTTCGTCGGCGATATACACTTCATCGCGGGTGATGCGCTTTTCTACCACTTTATAGCCGCACTCGTCGGCCAGCTGGATCACCGAGGCGCGAGTGATGCCGTCCAGGCAAGAGGTCAGCTCCGGGGTGTAGATGACGCCGTCGCTCACCAGGAAGAAGTTCTCGCCACTGCCTTCGGCCACGTAGCCTTCCGGGTCCAGCAACAGAGCCTCTTCACAGCCATTGCGGATGGCTTCCTGCAACGCCAGCATCGAGTTGATGTAGTTGCCGTTGGCCTTGGCCTTACACATGGAGATATTCACGTGGTGGCGGGTGTAGGACGAGGTGTTGACCTTGATACCCAGTTCGCGGGCTTCCGGGGTCATGTAGCTCGGCCACTCCCAGGCGGCAACGATCACGTGGGTCTGCAGGGAATCGGCGCGCAGGCCCATCCCTTCTGAGCCGTAAAACACCATCGGGCGCAGGTACGCTTCCTTGAGACCATTTTCACGCACGACCAGACGCTGGGCTTCGTTGAGCTGCTCCTCGTCGTAAGGCATGGGCATGTTCATGATCTTGGCGGAGCGGAACAGGCGACGGGTGTGCTCGTTCAGACGGAAGATACTTGTACCGCCATCGGCGGTTTCATAGGCGCGTACGCCTTCGAAAACGCCCATTCCATAGTGGAGGGTGTGGGTGAGTACATGTACCCGGGCATCGCGCCAGGGAACCAGTTCACCGTCAAACCAGATAACGCCGTCTCTATCGGCAAAAGACATGGAAAACTCCTACAAAATTCTATTAACGCCTGTAGGAGCGGCCTGGGGGAGGATGGTCGAGCCCGTTCTGGAGGGAGGATCGAATCAGTTCGCCAGCAGGCTGGCTCCTACAGCACAGAGCCAGGTGAAAAACAGTTTAAGCGGACAGCGGAAGTTGTGGGGCGCAACTCTCCCGACAGGGAAGCTCAACCCAATATCTGCTGCCAAGTTGTTTCAACGGTCTTTCTTTCCGCTTCGAATTGGTCACCGGATACAACCCCCGGCAGCTGTTGTAATGCCAGGCGATGACCTTCTGATCGGTAGGCTTTGTAGGCGTCGATCAAATGCGCGGCTTGGTGGGCCGGCATCAGGCCCGCCTCAGAGAGGCTTTCAAGAATGCGGATATTATCGGTAAACCGCACGATAGAAGGGGCGCGCTGCGCCCAGGCCAATGCGGCATATTGAACCATAAATTCGATATCGACAATACCGCCGCTGCCGTGCTTGAGATCGAATTGTCGATCATTGCTCTTATCGAGGTGTCCGCGCATCTTATTGCGCATCTCCACCACCTCTTTACGCAATTTCTGCTCGTCTCTGCGCTCACATAACAGCTTGGTCCGCAGGGATTCAAACGCCGTTCCGAGGCGTTCGCTGCCGGCAACCGGGCGCGTGCGCACCAGAGCCTGGTGTTCCCAGGTCCAGGCGTTCTCACGCTGGTACTTTTCAAAGGCGGAGAGAGACGTCACCAGCAGTCCGGAATTGCCGGACGGGCGCAGGCGGGTATCCACCTCATAGAGCGGACCGCTCAAGGTTCGGGTCTGCAGGATATGAATCAACCGCTGGGCGAGCCGGGTATAGAAACTCAGGTTGTCGATGGACCGGTCGCCATCGGTGTATTGCTGGGGCTCGGTATCGTGCACAAAGACGATATCGAGATCCGAGCCGTGCCCCAGTTCAAGACCACCCAGTTTGCCGTAGGCGACGATCGAAAAACGCAGATCATCGGTACTGGCACCTTTGGGCATGCCGTGTTTTTCCGTCACCTGCTGCCAGGCCAGCGCGAGGGATTGCTGCAGGATGGCTTCCGCCAGCCATGTCAGGGAGTCGCTCACCTTCATCAATGGCAGTGCGCCGGTGACTTCCTGGGCCGCGATACGCAGGCTCTGCCCCTGTTTGAAATGGCGCAGGGCTTCCATCTGCGCCTCCAGGTCATCCTCATCGACTCGCAGCATATGCTGACGCAGATCGTCGGCGATATCCTCGGCGGTGGACGGTTGCAGCAGGCGCCGCTGGTCGAGCATTTCGTCCAGCAGAATCGGGTGGCGGGCAAGCTGGTCGGCAATCCAGGGAGACGCACTGCACAGGCGCAGCAGCTGTGCCAGCACCGGCGGGTTTTCGTTGATTAACACCAGATACGCACTGCGGCGCAAAATCGAGCGCAGCAGGGGCAGCACCCGCTCCAGCGCCAGTAATGGCTCACTCACCTCAGAGGCCACCGCCAGCAACAGTGGCATGGTCTGATCCAGACGCTGGCGGCCGGCTGCAGGCAGCGCAGCGACAATGCGATCTCCGTGCAGATTGGTTAGCGCTTCCAGCGCCCTGACGGCGGGGGTGAAGCCGGCGTTATGCAGTTGCTCCAGCCAAGTGTCGCGATCGTCGCTGCGCTCACACCCGGCCCACAACATTTCCCAGTTGTCCGATGCGGTGATCTCGCCGCTTTCCTCGGGCGGCGCGATCACTTCGTCAAACTCCCGCTCGATGGCGGCGCGGGCCTGCACCAGTGCCGTTTCCAGCGTTTCCCAGCGGTCATAACCGAGGGCGAACGCCAGCTGTTCGCGGCGCTCCAGTTCCGGAGGCAGGGTCTGGGTCTGGTGATCTTTTTCCGCCTGCAGCCCGTGCTCCACCCGGCGCAACAGCAGGTAGGCTTCGCGCAGCTCATCCGCCGCGCCTTGCGGCAGATGCCCCCCCGCTTCCAGCATCGGCAGAACTTTGAGGATATTGCGCACCCGCAAGTCCGGCTCGCGCCCGCCGCGAATCAGCTGGAACGCCTGGGCGATAAATTCCACCTCGCGGATACCGCCGCGCCCCAGCTTGATATTGTCGATCAGGCCGCGCGCGCGCACCTGACGCTGGATCAGGGTTTTCATCTCCCGCAGTGCTTCGATCACACTGAAATCGATATAGCGGCGATAGGTAAACGGGCGCAGCAGCTCCATCAGTTCTTCCGAGGCCGCGGCCGCACCGTCGCCAGACGCGGCCACCGGGCGCGCCTTGATCATGGCGTAGCGTTCCCACTCGCGCCCCTGGGTCTGGTAGTAATCTTCCAGTGCGGCGTAGTGGCTCACCAGCGGACCGCTGTCGCCATACGGGCGCAGACGCATGTCCATACGGAATACAAAACCGTCTGCGGTAACAGTATCGAGGGATTTGATCAGGCGCTGGCCCAGGCGTTGGAAATAGGCCTGATTCTCCAATGGCTTCTCACCATCGGACTGGCCCGGTTCCGGGTAAGCAAAGATCAGGTCTATATCGGAAGACAGGTTCAGCTCCCGCGCCCCCAGCTTGCCCATCCCCAGCACCACCATCGGCTGGATAGTGCCTTCGCGGCTGCGCGGCTCCCCGTGGCGCTCGACCATTTTTGCGCGGTGCCAGTCGAGGGCGGTCTGGATACAGATCTCGGCCAGTTCGGTAAGCCGTGCACAGGCGGTGGGAATATCCCACTGGCCGGCAAAGTCTCGCCAGATTACTTCGCAGTTTACCCGGTTGCGCAATTCACGCAGGGTGTGTTCGAGCTGTTCCTCGTCCGCCAGGGCATCGAGATCCGGTGCAGCAACCCCAGCATCTTCATGCACCAGCAGCTGCTCTAACCAGCCGGGGTGGCGAGTGCACTGCTGCACAAAAAAGTCCGACCCTATAAAGGCGCGCACCAGCGCCCTGCTGCTTTCTGCATCCAGCAGCGCCTCTACCTTTGATACCTGCGCGGATTCAACAGCATCGCACCAGCTTTTCCAGCGCTGGGAAAATACAGGTTGGTGTTGCGGCGGGCAGTGCTCGCTCAACGGCATCGGGAACTTCTCCTTTGAACAGCGGCAAATCGAGACGGCAATCAGACGTGCAGCAACCTGCCCTCGCCCATCTTGATCACATTGCCACCAATACGGCAGCGCACTTCCTTGCCCGGCTTTTTGTCAAACTCTGCATGCAGCACGCTTTTGCGCGTTTCCATGCTGCCGCGGTCGACAGAAAACGTATGGGTACCCGGAGCGGTTTCCTGTTGCTCGGCGAGGTAGGCCACAAATTCCGGCATCACATTACCGATGGGTGGGAAGACATCTTTAGCCATATTGGGGTTGAGCAGGCGCCCGTGAAACTCGGTACCACCAGTAATGGAACCCGGTGCGAACAAGAAGAGTTCGGAGGTGTAGAGCTCGCCCAGCAGTTCGCTCCAACGCTCGTGATTAAGGCTTGCCGCCAGCACATGTTCGGGGCGGGTAAACGGCACAATCAGCGTTGGGGTATCGACGCTGACCACGAGCGGTTTGTACTTACTGAAGGAAATATGTTTTTCCTCCGTGTTCAGTGCCGCGGCAAGCTGGGCCAACTCGGGGGTATAGCGGTCAATGGTGGGCGACAGAACCCGGGCAAACTGAACAGCCCCCGGCGCGCCGTCGGCATTATCGATAAAACTCTCGATGATTCCGGATTCCTGGCGCAGGATAAACGAGGCAAAGGCACCTTCGTCTTTGGTCAGCCCCATTTCAAACGCGATATGGGCGGCGGCAAGAATGGTGTGGGCTCCGAACTTCTGCGGACCGCGACTATTGAACACGCTTGCGGGCGTCGCACTGTCCGGCTCGATAAACACCGTTTCGCTCTGCTGGAATTCGCTGGCAATGGCCATCTTGGTGGCCGCGTCCATCTTGTTTCCGCTCAGTTTGACCACGGGAATCTGGGTGCCCTGAAAAGGTGCATCCGCAAAGACATCCAGTAATACGTATTCAATCGCCATGCTTTGAATCCTTTTTTTATTGTTTCCATTTATGTCTGTTGGTGACTACTAATGACTATGCGCCACCAGACAAATTTTGCAAGGGCACTAAAACGCAATATCCGGCGGTGGCGCCACCCGCAATACTTCCTGCACGGTGGTGATGCCGGCAGCCACTTTCCTCGCGCCGGATAAACGCAGGCTGTTCATGCCTTCGCGCATGCCCTGTCGACGCACCTGTTGCAGGTCACAGTCGTGCGTGACCAGCGCCTGCACCCCCTCGGTAAATGGCAGAATTTCATAGATGCCCTGGCGGCCGAGGTAGCCGGTGTTGCGGCAGTCAAGGCAACCCTCCGGCTGGTACACCACTTCCGGCTTGGGTGCCTTCCAGGGCTTCACCAGCGCCTGCCAGTCCTCATCGCTCACATCGGCCTTGCGTTTGCAGCTGGGGCACAAGGTACGCACCAGACGCTGGGCCATTACGCCGAGCACGGTGGATTTCAGCAGGTAGTGAGGCAGGCCCAGATCGAGCAGTCGCGTGACAGCGGTCGGGGCATCGTTGGTGTGCAAGGTGGAGATCACCAGGTGGCCGGTGAGTGCCGCCTGTACTGCCATCTGCGCGGTTTCCAGATCGCGAATCTCACCCACCATGATGATGTCCGGGTCCTGACGCATCAGGGTGCGGATACCGGCAGCGAAATCTAGACCGATACTGTGGTGCACCTGGGTCTGGTTAAAGCTGTCTTCTACCATCTCAATGGGGTCTTCGATGGTAGAGACGTTCACTTCCGTGGACGCCAGCTGTTTCAGCGCGGTATAGAGAGTAGTGGTTTTACCGGAGCCAGTGGGGCCGGTGACCAGCACAATGCCGTTTGGGCGACCGAGCATTTTGTGCCAGCGGGCCAGATCGTCGCCGGCCAGACCCAGGTCGGTATATGAGCGCGCCAGTACTTCCGGATCGAAGATCCGCATCACCAGCTTTTCCCCAAATGCCGTCGGCAAAGTCGACAGACGCAGCTCCACCTCGCTGCCATCCGGGCGCTTGGTCTTGATTCGGCCGTCCTGGGGTTTGCGCTTCTCCGCCACGTTCATACGACCGAGGATTTTCAGGCGGCTGGTGATGGCTGCGTTGACCTGATCCGGCAATTCGTGGATCGGGTGCAGCACGCCGTCGATGCGGAAACGGATACGGCCAATGCCCCTTCTGGGCTCGATATGAATATCACTGGCGCGCTGATCGAATGCGTGCTGCAGCAGCCAGTCGACAATATTAACAATGTGCTGGTCGTTGGCTTCCGGGTCCTTGAGATTACCCAGCTCCAGCAGCTGCTCGAAATTGCCGGCCCCGGAACTGCCCTTCAAGCCACTGGCGCCGGAAATAGAATTGGCCAGGGAGTAGAACTCGGTGCCGTAGCGCTTGATGTCCGCCGGATCCGCTACCACCCGCTGAACCGTGCGGCCACTGGTGTGTTCCAGCTGCTCTTCCCAGCCGGAGGTATAAGGCTGCGCGGTGGCCACCAGCAGCATCTCTTTCGAGGCCTCTACGCACAGGATCTGGTGCCGCTTGGCAAACTGAAAGCTCATCACCTCGGTGACTTCAGCGACATTCACCTTCAGTGGATCGATATGGTAGAGGCCGTGGGAGGAGGTATCTGCCAGCCACTGGGTGAGAGTCCCCGCATCCAGGATTTTGCCGGGCTTCTTCTGGTTCTCCAGTTCGCAGCTGGCGATATAGGTCAGCGGGTGCATCTGCGCCTGCTCGGCGCTGCGCGGTGTGCCGATCAACCGGTTGGCATCCATACGGCTGACATACCCCTGGCCTACCAGATCCTCCAGCAAACCCGGCAGGTCGAGAACCCGGTCTGCCCCTCTCGTACCCGTGCTTACAGCCATACCTTGCCACCCGTCTACGCTTAGTGTGAAGGCGCATTGTAGCTCTTATGTCCAGCGGCAACAGTGCGCCGCGTCAACGGAATCGGGGCGAAACCAAACCGTCACTGTGACCTGCGCACAGGTTGGGGTACCATGCCGCCCAATTCGGCCGCGCCTGTGGCTTCCAACCAACTGTCAGGACCGGAAAAAGGAACAGACCATGCCCCTGTCCAATATCGCCAATCTGTTCGGCCGCTCGCCGATCAAGCCGATCAAGGAGCACATGGCGACCGCCCACGAGGCGTCAGCGGATCTGGTGCCCTTCTTTGAAGCCCTTATGAAGGGCGACTACAGCACTGCCACCACCGTCCAGCAACGCATCTCCGCCAGTGAGAACCGCGCCGACGACATCAAAAAAGACCTGCGCCTGCACCTGCCGGACAGCCTGTTTATGCCAGTTTCCCGCACCGACCTGCTGGAACTGCTGCACGTGCAGGACAAGGTAGCCAACAAAGCGCAGGACATCGCCGGCCTCGCCACCGGCCGCCAGATGCAGATCCCCGAATCCATGCACGCCATGATGGCCACCTTCGTGGAAAGTGCCGTGGCCGCCTCTGCCCAGGCGTTGAAAGCGATCAACGAGCTGGACGAGCTGCTGGAATCCGGTTTCTCCGGGCGCGAAGTGGACATCACCCGCCGCATGACCGAAGAGCTGGACGACCTGGAACGCAAATCCGACAAGCTCGAGGTGGAAGTGCGCGCCTCACTGTTCAAATTAGAAAAAGACCTGCCGCCGGTAGACGTGATTTTTCTCTACCGGGTAATCGAGTGGGTCGGCGACCTGGCGGATGAGGCCCACGGCGTGGGCAACCGACTACAGCTGCTACTGGCGCGTTAACGGGGAGAGAGAACGTGGATATCATTGCTCAGTACGGCCATATCTTCCTGATTCTGGCCTGTGTATTCGGATTCTTCATGGCCTGGGGTGTGGGCGCCAACGACGTGGCCAACGCCATGGGCACCTCCGTTGGCTCCCGCGCACTGACCATCAAACAGGCGATCGTGATCGCCATGATCTTCGAGTTCGCCGGCGCCTATTTAGCCGGCGGGGAAGTGACCTCCACCATCCGCAAGGGCATCATCGCCCCGGATCTGTTTAACGACAAACCAGAGCTGCTGGTGTACGGCATGCTCTCGGCCCTGCTGGCCGCGGGCACCTGGCTGATGATCGCCAGCATCCTGGGCTGGCCCGTTTCCACCACCCACTCCATTGTGGGCGCCATCGTCGGCTTCTCCGCCGTGGGCATCTCCGTGGATGCGGTGGCCTGGGGCAAGGTGGCGAGCATCGTCGCCAGCTGGGTAGTATCGCCGGTATTGGCGGGAACGATCTCCTTCCTGTTATTCCGAAGCGTACAAAGGCTGATCCTCAACACCGAAGACCCCTTCACCAACGCCAAGCGGTACATCCCCCTGTACATGTTTGCGGTGGGCTGGATGATCTCCATGGTGACCCTCACCAAGGGACTCAAGCACGTCTTCAAGGATGCCGGTATTACCCTGGCGTTCTGGCAAGATGCGCTGATTGCCGGCGTTGTAGGCCTGATTGTCATGGGCATCGGCATCATGCTGCTCAAGCGCATCAAGCGCGACCCGGCGATCGAGAAAGACAACCGCTTTGCCAATGTAGAGCGGGTCTTCGCCATCCTGATGATCTTTACCGCCTGCGCCATGGCCTTCGCCCACGGCTCCAACGACGTGGCCAACGCCGTCGGCCCGCTGGCCGCTGTGGTCAATACCGTGCAACAGGGTGCGGTTACCGCCAAGGCCGTGATGCCGCCGTGGATCCTGCTGGTGGGTGGTGCCGGTATCGTCGTCGGCCTCGCCACCTACGGTTTCAAGGTGATGGCCACCATCGGCCGCAAAATCACCGAGCTGACCCCGAGCCGCGGTTTCGCCGCCGAACTCGGCGCCGCCTCCACCGTGGTTCTTGCCTCCGGCACCGGCCTGCCCATTTCCACCACCCACACACTTGTGGGCGCGGTACTGGGTGTCGGCCTGGCCCGCGGTATCGGCGCACTCAACCTGCGCATGATCACCACCATCGCCGCCTCCTGGATCGTTACCCTGCCTGCGGGCGCCGGCCTTGCGATCCTGTTCTTCTTCTTCTTCAAGGGCGTCTTTGGTTGGTAACAAGCGGCTGGCAAGCCGATGGTATTCGCCTGGGAATGGAAATTACCGAGCGCACTTGATAAAAAGGGAGAGCAAATTGCTCTCCCTTTTTTGTTTCCGCTGGCAATGTGAGAAGGACACTCCCATGCAACTGCCCATCTATCAGGCTGACGCCTTCACCTCAGAACTCTTCAAAGGCAACCCCGCCGCCTACGTACCACTCACCCGCTGGCTCGACGACACCCTGATGCAACAGATCGCCGCGGAAAACAACCTCGCCGAAACGGCCTTCACCGTGCCCGCAGGACACGGCTTCGAGTTGCGCTGGTTCACACCCGGCGAAGAAGTCCCCCTGTGCGGCCACGCCACCCTCGTTACCGCCCACCTGCTGTGGAGCGAACTGGGATTCATCGACAACGAAATCCATTTCTACACCCGCAGCGGCGAACTGGTGGTACGGCGGGAAGGTGAACTACTGGCACTGGATTTCCCCGCTCAGAATAACCAGCCGGTTGCACTGGCAAGCGAATACACGAATGCGCTGGGTGCCGCACCCGTATCTGCGATGGAAATCGCCGGCTCCGATGACCAGCTGCTGGTGGAACTAGCCTCTGCCGACATCGTTGCCAACCTCGCCCCGGATATGCGCGCCGTTGCCAAGCTCCCATACAAGGGATTGATCTGCACCGCGCCAGGTGATGGATTCGACTGTGACTTCGTCAGCCGCTTCTTCGCGCCCGCCATCGGTGTCGATGAAGACCCGGTAACCGGTTCTGCCCACACTCGACTGGTGCCTTTCTGGGCGGAAAAACTGGATAAAACAACACTCAAGGCAAAACAGATTTCGCCGCGCGGTGGTGAGCTGGATTGTGAACTGAAAGGTGATCGGGTGATTATGCGGGGCAAGGCGGTGACGTATTTGCGGGGGCAGATTAGCTTATAGATATCCGGTGGTACCGGCCGTTTCGCTTTCAGTGGCGGTGCCGCTTCCGGGTATCGCCACATTCAAGCCACCTTCATAAGGCTCAGCAAGCACGAGGAACAATTCGCTCTATTGCCAAAGTGCAAAGCTACCAGTAGTGATAATGCAGCTTCTCGTTTTTCCGTGGCCCATCAATCTGCCAGATCAACTCAATTTCATCCGGGTGCAAAATCAAGTCGGCGGTATAGGTATCCTCGCCACACAAATGCGGAGACTGGTGACGAAACCCATGCTCGGTCAACGGAACGAGGTTGAAAAGCAGCACCGGCTTTTCACGGCGCAAATGCTCCAGCCGCACAAAGTCGATACAGCGTGTCCAGCGATAGGTATTTTGCAGGTCAATTTTGTGACCATCGCCATCGGTAAACTCAGCACGCTCCGCAAACAGAGTATGTGCACCGAAGCTTGTCACCTCCACCTCACCGCGCCCATGCCCGCGCCAGTTGGTTTGCGAGCCCGGGCCATTGCTGGCATTGAAACTGAATGCACGAACTTTTTTTAGCCGCTCAACCAATTGCGCCAGCGCCGCCAAAGCTATGTAATCCGCCAGCGTATTCACCGGACACCACACATTTTCATGATTTTACTGATACTGGTCACCCTCCTGTGGGCCTTCTCCTTCAGTCTGATCGGCGTCTATCTCGCCGGCCAGGTAGATAGCTATTTCTCTGTACTCACCCGGGTACTGCTCGCCACCCTGGCATTTCTGCCCTTCCTCAACTGGCGCACCCCGCCGCGCACGGCACTGACCCTTATGGCCATCGGCGCGGTCCAGCTCGGGCTCATGTACCTTTTTTACTACCAGTCATTTTTACTACTGAGCGTACCGGAAGTCTTGCTGTTCACCATCTTCACCCCGGTGTATATCGCGCTGATCTATGACCTGCTGGCACGGAAATTTTCCCTCTGGAACCTGCTGATTGCCGCCATCGCCGTCATCGGTGCCGCCGTCATTCGCTGGGACAACCTGAGTGATAGCTACTGGCGCGGCTTCTTGGTGGTGCAGGGCGCCAACCTGTGTTTTGCCACAGGGCAAGTAGCCTACAGGCAGTTTATGCAATCTGAGACAAAGCGCGGCAACTCTCTGCCACCGAGGCAAACCTTCGGCTGGTTTTTTATCGGTGCCAGTATCGTGGCAAGTGTTGCCTGGTTGATACTTGGCAAACCGCAGTACCCGACCGGCAGCGTTCAATGGGGCGTACTGGTGTGGCTGGGCGCCATTGCCTCCGGCCTTGGTTATTTCCTGTGGAACAAAGGCGCCACTCAGGTCTCTCCGGGTACCCTGGCGGCCATGAACAACGCGCTGATTCCCGCCGGTTTACTGGTAAACCTGTTAATCTGGAATCGCGATGCAGATTTACCGCGCCTTGCCACCGGCGGCGCCATCATCGTTGCCGCCGTGCTGATCAGCGAATGGCGCAACAAACATAGACGGATTTGATCTCTCGCTAAAAGGACAAAACAATGAGCATCCACACGCTGCCCGATCTGCAGAGCCAGCTGAAACAGTTGGTTGCCAGCCCCAGCGTCAGTGCCACCAACCCAAAACTGGATATGGGTAATCGTGGCGTCATCGACCTTTTGGCCGCCTGGCTGGAAACACTGGGCTTTTCTGTACAGGTAATGCCCATTGAAGAGCAACCCCATAAAGCCAACCTGATCGCCACCCTCGGCCAGGGAGACGGCGGGCTGGTATTCGCCGGGCACACGGATACCGTTCCATACGACGACGACCGCTGGCAATCGGATCCGTTCAAGCTGAGCGAGCGGGACAACCGTTTTTACGGTCTCGGCAGCACGGATATGAAAGGCTTTTTCCCGCTGGCGATTGAGGCCGCAAAAGCTTTTTCTGGAAAAGTCCTGCAACAGCCCCTGATCATTCTCGCCACCGCCGATGAAGAAACCTCCATGTCCGGCGCACGCGCGTTGGTAAAAGCCGGGATGCCCAAAGCCCGCTATGCGGTAATCGGTGAGCCTACGGGGCTCAAACCCATTCGCATGCACAAGGGCATGATGATGGAGCGGCTGCGCATTACCGGCCAGGCAGGGCACTCCTCCAACCCCGCTTACGGCGCGAGTGCGCTTGAGGCGATGCACAGTGCCATGAGCGAGATTTTGAAAATGCGCGGCGAGTGGCAGGAGCGCTATAAAAACCCAGGCTTTGCGGTGCAGGTGCCGACCCTCAATCTTGGCTGTATTCACGGTGGCGATAATCCCAACCGGATTTGCGGCCACACGGAATTGCAGTTCGACCTGCGGCCGCTGCCGGGGATGCCCATGGACGATTTGCGCGGTGAGTTGCACCAACGGCTAAAAAACGTGGTGGGCAGTGAAAAGATTCAGCTGGAAATGGATTCACTGATTGGCGGCGTGGAGGCATTCGAGGAGCCGGCACAATCGGAGCTGGTAAAAGTGGCCGAGAAGCTGACCGGCCACACTGCCGAGAGCGTGGCTTTTGCCACCGAGGCGCCGTTTTTGCAGAAGCTGGGGATGCAGACCATCGTACTCGGCCCCGGGGATATCGATCAGGCGCACCAGCCGGATGAATACCTGGGACTGGAGCGGATTGACCCGATGGTGGAGATCCTTAAAGGCATGATTGGGCGCTTCTGCCTTTAGTCGTATACGCACGACATACTGGCGGTCACCTTACCGGGTGATACCTTCACCGAGGCTCCTGTAGGTCTGACGGCGAATGCGTGCGCACACAACCATCAATGCCGCAGAAAATACGGTATATTGCACCACCAACCCACTTAACTGCTGACAAGAAACGATTGTGAACACCAAAACCACCAACCTCAACTGGTTCCGAAACGCCGCGCCTTATATCAATGATCTGCGCGGGCGAACCTTGGTGGTCGCCATTCCGGGTGAAGGGTTTGAGCACGAGAACTTTCGCAACCTGGTGCACGATCTCGCCCTGCTGATCAGCCTCGGCGTGCGCCTGGTACTGGTGCCTGGTGCGCGTGCGCAGGTGAACCGCGCACTGGAATGCGCCGGCATCCAGAGCCGCTTCCAGGGCAATACCCGCATCACCGATCGCGAGACACTGGAAGTGATCAAGGGCGTGGTGGGCAGGCTGCGTTTTGAAATCGAGGCGGCGTTTTCCCAGGGGCTGCCGGATTCGCCCATGGCCAATTCTTCGCTCAAGGTGCTCTCCGGCAACTTTGTTACCGCGCGGCCGGAAGGGATTATCGACGGAACCGATATGCGCTGGACCGGTCGGGTTCGACGGATGGATACTAAAGCGATCAGCCGCGCCCTGGAAGAGGGTGCGCTGGTGCTGCTGTCGCCGCTCGGCACTTCGTTGACCGGGGAACTGTTCAATCTGAACTATCTGGATTTGGCGGCGGAGGCGGCGAAGAGCCTGAACGCGGAAAAGCTGGTTCTGTTCCGCGACAAACCTCAGCTCGAAGTGGACGGCGAGCCAGTCTACGATCTGAGTATTCACCAGGCAGAGGATGTGGCCGAACAGTTGGACAGTGAAACCCTCAGTTGTGCGATCAGCGCCTGTAATGCTGGCACTCAGCGGGTACATCTGCTGAGCTATGGCGACAACGGCGCCCTGCTGCAGGAGCTGTTCCGCCGGGAAGGCGCCGGCACCATGATTTACCGCGACAGCTACGAGGTGGTGCGGCGCGCACGCATTCAGGATGTGGGCGGCATTCTCGGGCTGATCCGGCCGCTGGAAAAACAGGGTATTCTGGTGCGGCGCTCGCGGGAAAAACTTGAGGCGGAAATTGACCACTTCACCTTGGTGGAAGTGGACGGTACGCCCGTAGCCTGTGCGGCCCTCTATCCGATTCTGGACGATCAGGCGGATATGATTGCGGCAGAGATTGCGTGTGTGGCGATTCACCCGGAGTTTCGTGGTGGCGGCCGCGGGGCCAAACTGCTGCTGCATCTGGAACGGCAGGCAAAGGCTCTGGAGCTGCCGGAAATCTATGTGCTCACCACCCAGACCGAGCATTGGTTCATCGAGCGCGGTTTTGAGCAGGTAGATGTGTCCGAGCTGCCCACCAGCCGCAAATCCCTGTACAACATCCAGCGCAATTCGCGCGTTTTACGCAAACGGCTCAACGGGCAATAGGATTGCGGACAAGTGGGCGCATGACGGACAAGCCTTGCGCCCACAGCCAGCTGCGCCGCAAACCGCGCAAATTTTCTCCCGTTTTGCTAACCTGTCGGGCTCGCGGGCGCTCCGTTGTTGTCTACACCGGTCAACGCCGATGTAGTGCCCTCGCCTGCTTCCCAGGCCAATCCATTTTTGTAAACCACGTTTAAGAACCGCTATGCCTCAGTACCGTTCACGCACTTCCACCGCTGGCCGCAACATGGCCGGCGCCCGCGCCCTGTGGCGCGCCACCGGCATGAAGGATGACGATTTCCACAAGCCGATTATCGCCGTGGCCAATTCTTTTACCCAGTTCGTGCCCGGGCACGTGCACCTGAAAGACATGGGTCAGCTGGTCGCGCGGGAAATCGAGAAAGCCGGTGGTGTGGCCAAAGAGTTCAACACCATCGCTGTGGATGACGGTATCGCCATGGGCCACGACGGCATGCTCTACAGCCTGCCCAGCCGCGAGATCATCGCCGACTCAGTGGAATACATGGTAAATGCCCACTGCGCTGACGCGCTGGTGTGCATTTCCAACTGCGACAAGATTACCCCGGGAATGCTGATGGCCGCCCTGCGCCTGAATATTCCGGTGATTTTCGTCTCCGGCGGCCCCATGGAAGCGGGCAAGACCAAGCTCGCCGAGCACAAGCTCGACCTGGTCGACGCCATGGTGATCGCCGCGACCGACGACGCCAGCGATGAAATGGTGGCCGAATACGAACGCTCCGCCTGCCCAACCTGCGGCTCCTGCTCCGGTATGTTCACCGCCAATTCCATGAACTGTCTGACCGAGGCACTAGGCCTGTCCCTGCCGGGCAATGGCACCATGCTGGCCACCCACGCAGACCGCGAACAGCTGTTCCTGCGCGCCGGCCGCGAGATCGTCGCCTTGGCCAAGCGCCATTACGAAGAGGATGACTATTCCGCCCTGCCTCGCAGCATCGCCAACCGTGCCGCGTTCAGCAATGCCATGGCGCTGGATATCGCCATGGGCGGATCCACCAACACCATTCTGCACCTGCTGGCGGCGGCGCTAGAGGGTGAGGTCGACTTTACTCTGGCGGATATCGACCGCCTGTCGCGCAAGATCCCGCAGCTGTGCAAGGTGGCGCCCAATACCCAGAAATACCATATTGAAGACGTACACCGCGCCGGTGGCGTGATGGCCATTCTCGGTGAACTGGAAGCCGGTGGCCTGCTGGATGCCAGCCTGCCCACGGTGTACAGCAACTCCTTCAAGGAAGCCCTGGAGCAGTGGGATATCCGTCGCACCGACGACCCTGCAGTACACAAATTTTTCCGCGCAGGCCCTGCGGGCATCCCCACACAAACCGCATTCAGCCAGGACTGCCGCTGGAACAATCTGGATGGCGACCGCGAGCAGGGCTGTATCCGCTCGGTGGAGCACGCCTACTCATCCGAGGGCGGACTTGCGGTGCTGTTTGGCAACCTCGCCCCAGACGGCTGCGTGGTCAAGACCTCCGGGGTAGAAGAAGAGCTGTGGAAGTTCGAGGGCCCGGCGCATATTGTCGAGAGCCAGGAAGATGCGGTGGCGCATATTCTTGAAGGCAAGGTTAAGGAAGGTGACGCGGTCATCGTCCGCTACGAAGGCCCCAAAGGTGGTCCGGGGATGCAGGAAATGCTCTACCCCACCAGCTACCTGAAATCCAAAGGGCTGGGGAAATACTGCGCACTGATTACCGACGGCCGCTTCTCCGGCGGTACTTCTGGCCTGTCTATCGGGCACGTTTCCCCGGAAGCGGCGGGAGGCGGCAACATCGCTCTCGTGCAGGATGGCGACCCGATACGTATCGATATCCCCAACCGCCTGATCGAGGTGGCTATTCCAGAAGAGGAGTTGCAGCGTCGCCGTGCGGCCATGGACGCGAAAGGTGCTGAGGGCTGGAAGCCGGCCAAGGTACGCCCGCGCAAAGTCAGTCGTGCACTCAAGGCGTATGCACTTCTTGCCACCAGCGCCGATAAAGGTGCCATCCGAGAGATCGACTGAAGCTAGCACTGAAACACGCCAGAATAAAAATAGCGGGCATTGCCCGCTATTTTTTTACACTCCTTTTATTCGGCCATCTTGAAAGTAATCCGGTTGCGCACGCCGTGCTTCTCGACCGGCTTCCCTTCGACCACAGTCGGGCGATACTTAAAGCGCTCAACCGCATTCAGGGCGGACTGGTTAAACACTTCCGTTGGCGCGCCACTGAAGTCGTAGCCACCGACAACTCTCGGATCTTTCACACTACCGTTTTTACTGATGGTGAACTCAACCACGACGTACCCCTCCAGCCCTTTCGCCAGTGCCCGCCGCGGATACCGCGGGGCCGGTTTGTAGATGGGCAGAGGGCCTGAACTCACAATCGTCGCATCGACCTTTTGCCCCGCCACCACCGGCGCGCCGATAGTGACAGGAACCACCCCCGGTTCAATCGTGCGCTCGACCGGCATTGGCTCCATCAACGGAGGTACATCCTGAGGCTTCTCGATCGGCTCCGCTTTGTGCACGGTGGGCTTTACATCCGGCATATGGATAGCTGCCACTTGTGGCGGCAGTACCTCTGGAGGAGCCCGGTAGTCCGTGGCGATAAGCTGGGTCATTCCCAGCAGCAACAGCCCCGTTACCCCCAGGGCCAGAGCGCCATTGCGCACCAGGGTTGTGGCTTTCGTGGATAGAGCAAATAGAGGATTGGAATTGAGCGGATAAGCCTGTTCCATATACACCTCTCCTTTTTATTTTAAGGTGTTGATTGGTCGCGCCGAGATACCTGTAGCGGCGCGGTGGAAAAAGCTGATCAGCTACTTTCAGTATTTAGTTGATTCTCACGAAACTGCAAATAATTCGCATTAATTGATCAGTATTGCGCCAGAGTTGCGGAATTTTGGCCAAAAAAAAAGCCGCACAATGTGCGGCTTTTCCGGTTCGCATGAAGCGACTGGCTTGCATGTAAAACTTACATGGCGAGCTGCTTCTCACGCTCCTGCTCTGCTTTGACGAAAGTAATCCACTGCTTGGCAAACTTCTCTGAACGTTTGTCATCCAGCGCTTTCTCAAAGTACTTCAAAGAGCTGTCGTACTTCTTCAGGTTGGCATTGGCCATACCGAGAACGATATAGAGCTGATCCGGGCGTTTGATATCGCCTTTTTTCAGCGCCTTGGCACCCATGTCGACGGCCTTCTCGTTGTTGTCCAGATCGAGGTAGATACCGGACAGACGGGAGTAGAGATCGCCCTTGTCAGACATGCTGGCAGCAGCTTCCAACTCGGGAATAGACTTCTGCAGCTCCTGAGCCATCTGGTAGGCCTGCGCCAGAGTTTCCAGATTTTTTGAGGTGCGCTTGATCTTCTTCTCGTCGATGCCCTTGTCGATGACCTTGGCACCTTTGTACGGCATCTCAGCACCCATGAAGAGATAAGCCATGTTCAACAGCTCTTTCTCTTTCTGAAGGGCACCGGCGATGTAGGCAGCTTCCATCATGTGAAGCATATCGTCTTCACGCTTCAGCTCACCGTACATACCCGCCAACTGCTTGTAGTACTCACCTTTCGGGTAGTGCTTCACCAGCTTCTCGAGCACCTTGGCTACATTTTTGTAGTCATTCTGCTCATAGTAGAAGTAGCGTTGCAGCTGGAACCAGTTTTCCTTCGGCGTTTTGCCTTCTTTCTCGTACATGCTGATAGCAGTAGAGATATCGGCCATCGCCATTTTCGCATTGCCTACCTGGTGGTATGCCTGGGCACGCAGAGCGTAGGAATCCGCACTGATGTTATCCGCTACGGCAAACCATTTGTTCAGGTAGCTCAGTGCCTGCTTGTAGTCTTCCTGCACGAAGTACAACTGGGCCACGGTCAGCAGAGTACCCACTTCCAGTGCTACCGGCAGGTTCTGTTCACCCTGCTGCAGTACTTTTTTGTAGTAGGTAATCGCCTGCGGATACCGCTCCATGCTGTAGTAAACAAAGCCATAGAAGTAGTACATCTGGGCGGTTTCATAACCGTTGTACTTGTCCTTCCCGGCTTCCATTTCTTTCAGCGCAGCCAGCGCGGCCGGCCAGTTCTGGGCATCGGCAGCTTCCTGCACTTTGCCCAGCTTCTTGAACACGTTTTCACGCATGGCCGGTACTTTGCGGGTCTGCTGCTCGCCCTGGGCCTCGGCCTGGGCGAAAGAAGCAGACACGCCAACAGCTTCCAGTACGGTAACGCTTACTGCTGGTGCAAGTACCAGGGGCAGCGCTACGGACGTGCGCAGGACGAATTTGGACAGGCCTTTCGTCACGGTCGTCATATTCATATGCGTCCCCTATTTATTGCGCCATGTTGAAGCTGATCTTGGTTTTTACACCAGGCACTTCAATCGGCTCACCATCAACAACCCGCGGCTTGTACTTGTACTTCAGCGCAGACTTCACCGCAGCGCGGTTGAAGATTGTGGTCGGGTTGCCATCTTTTGTGAAAGCTTCCACCACACGCGGGTCACGTACAGAACCGTTCTTGGTCACCGTATATTCCACAACTACCCAGCCTTCGATGCCACGCTGCAGTGCGCGACGCGGATACTGGGGCTGCACCTTCACAATCGGTAGGTAATCGCCTTCAGAGGCGAAACCACCAATTCCGCCGACTTGAATGCCAGCGCTTGCAGCGGGTGCAGACATGTTCAGAGCATTGTCTATATCCGGCTGGTCAAACTCTGGCTCCGGCATATCGGGCGGCGGCTGTTCAGGTTCGTCGGGTTTATCCGGTTTGCTGGTATCGTATTTTGTTTCGATCTTCGTCTCCGGCATCACGACGTCGGCAACCTTGATCGGATCCTCCTCTTCCGGAGCACCGAGGTTGGCCTCGATCAGCGCATGCATGGTGAAGATCAGGGCAAAAGTGGTGGCTACCGCCAGCGCACCCGCCCCTACTAGTCTTACCGGGTTCATAGCTGTTAACTCTTCTCTGTAGCGACCGACACTTTCTCGATTCCGATCTTCCTGGCCGCGTCTGCGATCAGGGCAACCTTCTCGATACTCGCCTTTTTATCGGGCTGAATGACCAACCACCCTTTCGGGTTTTCTGCGTAGAGACGTTCCAGGGTGTTTTTCACCAGGCGATCGTCTACGTGCTGTTTGGCAATCCAGATTTCGTTGTTGTCGTTAATCGCTACCAGAATAGAGGCGGCTTTGAGATCAGCGGTTGTCGCTTCCGGCTTCAGAACGTCGATACCCGGTTCCTTGATAAAGGTCGCGGTGACAATAAAGAAGATCAGCATGATGAACACCACGTCCAGCATGGGCGTGAGGTCAATCGCTTGGCCTTCTTCTTCTGCCGTAGTCTTTTTTCTGCTCATTGCAACTCTCTCTAGCGAAATGCTAATAGCGAGATTTGGCCCTGTGGAGCCTCCATTGCACTCAGTACAAATGGAAGCTCCCTTACTGGCTAAACCTTCTCCGCTACCGGCGTACCCTTTCGGCCACGTCAGCAACGCTATTGTGGTGCCTTAGTGATCCATCGTCAGATGGTCTTCCAGCAGCTGGGTTTCACGCTCGGCAGTCCGGGTGATGTAGGTATTGGCAAATACACCAGACAGTGCGGTCACCATACCCGCCATTGTCGGGATGGTGGCCATGGATACACCACTGGCCATTTGCTTAGCATCACCACCGCCGGTAATCGCGAGAACTTCGAACACGTTGATCATGCCCCAGACGGTACCCAACAGGCCAAATAACGGCGCGAGGGCAACACAGGTCTGGATCATGTCCATATTGCTCTGAATCTTCTCGGATACCCGGGAAACCAGTGCGTAGCGGATCTGGTGGGCACCCCAGGATTTGCGCTCAGGGCGCGCTTCCCAGCTGTCCACTGCACCCTGAACATCACGCTTCAGGCTGCCATTGAAGTAAAAGACCCGCTCGAAAATCAGCGTCCACATGAAGAAGGTCAGGCCGGCGATCAGAAGTAGTACTGGCCCGCCCGACGCCATAAAGGCGACAACGGCGGCCCATGCGTCATTTAATGCGTGCATGTTGCCGCCTCCTCTTATTTACGCTCAGCGTTTTCTGCAACGATACCGGCGCTCTGTTCGTCCAGGATGTGCAGGATGCGTTTGGCGCGGCCGTTCACGATGGTGTGCAGCAGCACAGTCGGGATAGCCACACACAGACCCAGTACGGTCGTTACCAGTGCAGAGGAGATACCGCCGGCCATTGCCTTGGGATCGCCTGCGCCGAAGATAGTGATCGCCTGGAAGGTGATGATCATACCGGTCACGGTACCCAGCAGACCCAGCAGCGGGGCAACCATGGCAATGATCTTCAGCAGGTTCAGACCGGATTCGATGGCCGGACGCTCTTTCAGCACCGCTTCTTCCATCTTCAGTTCCAGAGTCTCACCGTCTACACCTTTGTTCTCTTCGGCCACTGCCAGAACACGACCCAGCGGGTTGTTGGTGTTCGGAGTGGAAGAACGCAGCTGAGAGTTCACTTTGGCATTCACACCAGACAGCACGATCAGACGCCAGATGGCCAGCAGCACCGCAACCACACCAACGGCGGTAATGATGTAACCAACGATCTTGCCCTGATGCCAGCGCTCAACAATGCTCGGGCTCGCGATCATTGCTTTCAGGTAGGAACCACCGGTAGGACCAGTAGGATCGATACCGAAGGCGCTGAAGCCACTGGTAGCACTTTGCAGGTCAGAAGCCATGCTCAGATACTTGCCGCTGGGCTGACGGATCAGCTCGGCCAGTTTCTGGCTGTCGTTCATTTCCAGGTACTTGCCATTGGAAACAACGTTGAAGTTACCAACACGTACCACTTCCTGCTCGGCCTGTTCGCCGTCGGGCAGGATTACGGTGCTGTTGAACTTCACAACCTTGCCGGATTCTACGGTTTCACGCTGAAGCTCGTACCACAGGCGTTCGATTTCCTGAATGGTCGGCAGCTTGGTAGCAGAGTTCATTTTCTCGATCAGCTGATCAAGGAACTCGGCACGGCCCGGGTATTGGGCAGAAACCAGAGAGGTTTGCAGGTTGGCGCGCAGGTCGCCAGCGGTGGAAGTCAGGTGACCGAACAGCTCTTTCAGAGAGCCGAGGCGCTCGTCCAGCTGCTGACGTTTCTGTTGTACCAGCAGTTCCTGTTCTTCGTACTTCTTCTCCAGCGCCGCAGAGCGGGCTTCTTCGGAGGTACGGGTATTTTCCGCCTGGCTCAGCAGAGAAGCCTGGTTAGCCTTCTGGCGACGGAAGTCAGCTTCGCGCTTTTTGTGCTCGGCGGACTCGGAGATTTTGGAGCTCTGAACCATCTTCAGCAGCTGGTCCAGGGAAGATGCTTTGTCCTGGGCTACAGCAGAAACACTGATCAGGCCAGCGGCCGCAACGGCTAGGACGCGTTTGGCGATAGAGGTTTTCATTGCGCAGCCTCCGGAGCCGGAATCGGCATAGTCATGATATCGGTAGTGGCCTGTTTCTTAGCGATTTTCAGGCCCTGCATGATGGCGCGACGGTATTCGCCAGCGTCCACTTCAACCCAGGCTTTCTGCGCTTTGTCATAGGCGAGGGAGATTTTGGAGTCGGTGGTCTGAGCTACCAGAGCGATACGACCGATCTGCAGTACGTTCACTTCGCGATCCTGACCACCCACGTTCAGGGTGTCGCCGTAGCTGTCGATCTTACGCGCGTATTCCGCTTCGAAGTTGTACAGCTCCAGCACCTGACGGAATTTCTCCGCTACAGTGATATCGGAACGGTCCATATTGTTTTTAACACCTTCGAGGTTGGACTTACGCTCGGCCAACTTGAAGGGGGCGTCCAGTTCGATGAACTGCTCCAGACCATCCAGCATACGCAGGATCAGCGGCTGGATCTGACGCTCGATCACGGTTACCTGATCGATGGACTCGTCGAGATCCTTGATCACGGACAGCTGGTTAGCCAGCTGCTTCTCGAGCTGGCGGTTATATACGCGCAGCCCGTCGATTTCTTTGTTCACAACCTTGAACTGCTGCAGCAGGTCAGAGGTTTCCTGAGCGATCGTGTCGATGCGCTTTTGAGATGCGGTGGCCGCAGCAGTTTTCTGCTCGCCGACCTTGAGGACGGTATTGATAGTGTCCGCAGTGGCTACGCTACCGTACAGTGCGCCGGCAGACAGCGCAGTGGTCAGCGCCACAGCCATGAATCGCTTGGTTTTCATTAGACCCCCCAGTGGGTTCAATATTTCACAACATGGTCGCGATGGATTAGCTGCCACAACGCGGTAGTTTTTGGTTTGAAGACAGCTAAGAGCCGCACATTGTAAACAGCCGATTTGATTATTCAAATGCGGATTGACTGCACCGCCTCAGCTGTGTAGCTGGGTAACACCTGGGTAACACCCTCGGGTTTCATGCACACATATGCGGCGGGCTACTTTGTGCAACATTTAATCAAAACTACTCGATAGAGTACTTTTTAGTCAAACTGTTTTTTATTTAAACCTGTCGTACTGAACTAAGCAGTAGTTGTACTCGTCGTTATCAGAGGCTTGGTAACAGTCCCTGCTGACCTCCTGCCAGGATGCGTCCAGCGACGGGAAAAAAGCATCCCCCTCCACCTCCGCATCCACTTCGGTGACGTACAAACGCCCCGCCAGCGGCATGGCCTGCCGGTATATCTCTGCACCCCCGATCACCATCACCTCATCGGCGCCGTCACGCCCGGCGTCGCGGCTGGCGGCATCCAGAGCCGACGCCAACGAAGATACAACGGTTACCCCGTCGGCACCCCATTGCGGATTACGGGTGATCACGATATTCGGCCGCCCAGGCAAAGGACGGCCGATGGATTCGAAGGTCTTTCGCCCCATGACGATTGGTTTTCCCATCGTCGTGCGCTTGAAGAACTGCAGGTCCCCGGAGATGCGCCAGGGCAGGGTATTTTCCCGGCCGATGGCGCGGTTGCGGGCCATGGCCACGATCATCGCCAGCGTTGGCGAGGCCGCCGCCATTACACCGCCACCGGGGCAGGGATATGCGGATAGGCTTCGTAGCCCTTCAGCTCGAAGTCTTCAAAGCGGAAGTCAAACAGGTCTTTGACCTCGGGGTTGAGCAACATCTGCGGCAGTGGCAGCGGCTCCCGGGAAAGCTGCTCCTCCACCTGCTGCATATGATTGGAGTACAGGTGGGCATCGCCAAAGGTGTGCACGAAGTCCCCGGGCTCCAGGTCACACACCTGCGCCAGCATCAGGGTCAGCAGGCTGTAAGAGGCGATATTGAAGGGAACCCCCAGAAAGATATCCGCACTGCGCTGGTACAACTGACAGCTGAGCTTGCCGTCGGCGACATAGAACTGGAACAGGGCGTGACAGGGAGCCAGCGCCATTTTACCGGCACTGGCATTGTCGCTCGGGGAGACGCCTTCGTCCGGCAGATCCGACGGATTCCAGGCACTGACGATCAGACGACGGGAATCCGGACGGGTTTTGAGCTGTTGCACCAGATCGCTGATCTGATCAATGTGGCGGCCATCGGCGGTGGGCCAGGAACGCCACTGATAGCCGTAGACCGGCCCCAGGTCACCGTCTGCGGTTGCCCACTCGTCCCATATACGCACCCCGTTTTCTTTCAGGTAAGCAATATTGGTATCGCCCTTCAGGAACCACAGCAGCTCGTGAATGATGGAGCGCAGGTGGCACTTCTTGGTGGTGATCAACGGGAAGCCCTGCGCCAGGTCAAAGCGCATCTGGTAGCCGAAAACACTGCGGGTGCCGGTGCCAGTGCGGTCGCTCTTGTCGGTGCCGTTATCGCGCACGTGGCGCATCAGGTCCAGGTATTGTTTCATTTATATGACTACTAATTCGCTGGCTAAAAATTTACTTGGCTTCGCTCTTGGCGGTGCGGGCACCACCTTTGGAAGCATTCGGCTTTTCTTCCTGCTGACCGCGCCCTTCGGGCATCGGCTGGGTGCGGTAACTCCAGATCAGCAGAGCGATACCGGCGGCGATCATCGGCAGGCACAGCAGCTGGCCGCGGGTCATCCAGCCGAACATCACTTCGATGCCCACATCCGGCTGGCGCACGAATTCGACCAGGAAACGGAAGATGCCATATAGAAGAATGAAGAGGCCACCCACTGCCAGACGCGGGCGCGGCTTGCTGGAGAATATCCACAGCACCACGAACAGCACCAGCCCCTCGAGAAAGGCCTGATACAGTTGGGACGGGTGACGCACCAGCAGCTCCGGGTCCCGCGGGAAGACCATGCCCCAGGGACCGTCGGTCTCGCGGCCCCACAGCTCCTGACCAATAAAGTTGCCGATACGGCCGAGGCCCAGGCCAATGGGGACCAACGGGGCAACAAAATCGATCAGCGCCGGGAAGGTGGTGCCGATCTTGCGCGCGTAAATTGTGGCCGCCAGCATCACACCGACCAGCCCCCCGTGAAAGCTCATTCCGCCTTCCCACACCTTGAACAGGCTGAGCGGGTGGGCCACAAGCTCATTAAAGTTATAAAAGAACATGTATCCGATACGGCCACCCAGCACCACGCCGATGGCACAGAACAGGATGAGATCTTCCACTTCGGATTTGATCACCGGCGACCACGGTTTCTGCGCCCGGCGCATGGCCAGCCACCAAGCTGCGGCAAATCCGGCCAGGTACATCAGGCCATACCAGTGGATCTTGAGGGGCCCGATGGCCAGCGCAACAGGATCAATTTCGGGGTAAGTCAGCATGCTCGAACCGCGGTTATTCAAAGTGGGCGTTATTATGGTTGGAAACTCATTGCCATTTAAAGCCCGAGTTAGGACGCGAGAAGAAAATCCATGTGCCTTCTATTGATCGCCTACCAGCAGCACCCCCAGTATCCACTCCTTCTACTGGCGAACAGGGACGAGTTTTACCGGCGCCCGACGGAACCGGCGCACCACTGGGTTGGCAGCGCCATAATTGCCGGCCGGGATCTCGAGGCGGGGGGCACCTGGCTCGGCATCACTCCGGGAGGACGGGTCGCTGCGGTGACCAATATCAGAGAACCGGGCACACCCGAACCTGCAAGGGTGCTCTCGCGCGGCGAGATACCGGCCAATTTTCTCGACGGCGGTCAATCCCCACAGGACTATGCCGCAGCGCTGCCGGGCGCCCGCTACCGGGGTTTCAACGCCCTGCTGTTTGACCACCACACTGAAAACGGTCTGGTCTGTGCAAACAATCGCCACGCTCCCTTTACCATGCCTGCCGGTGTACACGGCATCTCCAACGGCGCTCCGGACGCGCCCTGGCCCAAGGTCCGCGACGGCTGCCAAGGGCTGGCGGCCCTCATCGATGGACTGCCGAGCAGGCTAGATACCGGCAATTTTGTCACCCCCGCACTGGCGCTGCTCGCCGACGATAGCCGCGCACCGGAGCCACAGCTGCCCGATACAGGGGTAGGCCCCGCCATGGAATCGGCACTGTCCTCCATTTTTGTGCGTATCAATGACCGGGATACCGACGGCAATAGCGGTTTAGGTGGCGGGTACGGGACCCGTGCCAGCACACTGGTCACGGTAGACAGAAACGGAGGCGTGCAGCTGTGGGAGCAGACTTATACTGACGGGGTGGTCAGTGGCAATCCGCGTTATTTTTCCTGTCCCGCCAAGTAATCCCCGCCCGTTTCTTTCAAATCTCGCAAACCATTCCACCCCGTTATTTTCCGCCAGTTTGGCGTCTTTTCCCCATCAACTTGGCACCGCGATCGACCAGTTGCGCTTCGATCATTTCCCGGCCCGTTATTTCGTAAGGTGAAATGAAGTTCGCGCCAAGCAAATTTCGCATTTGTTGCCATACTTAATTTCACAGGCAGGCGGATGTTGAGATACGCGCTAAGTGTTCTCGATATCCGCTTCAATAAAAGGAAGGTCGCGCGGGATGCTCGACTTAGGTGCGCCGTTGACGGACTTTTTCGTCAATTGCTTCAGGAGAGGCGCGCCGAAGGTTGGGAAGGTATGAACGATCGGGCACCCGGCTTCCGCACTGTAAACCGGCGCCCTGCAGTATCGCTGAGGTACCATGTCATATTTCATTCCAGAGCGTCGCAAACGCAAATCATCGCTGCCACTGATTTTTCTCGGCAGCCTGTGCGTGTTCGCCCTCTATTACGCTTTCACTGCCAATCAGAAAACGGTCCCGGTTCTGCCGGAGAACGCCGTGCGTCCACATCTGGTGAACTGGCTGGAGGACAACCCCGACGCCTGGCCCGCCCAGGACCCCATCTTCAACCCGGTGGCGGTACGCCGCATCTATCGCCGCACGGACTACCGCCTGTTGTGGTTCGATAACTACAGCCTGAGCGATACCGCCAACGATCTGCTCAAGCAGCTCACCGCGTCCAGTTCGGGGAACCCCAGCAGTATGGTGGACTATCGCTATCATCTGGGTTACTTCGACCGCACCCTGCGGGATACGCCACAGCGACTGCAGATGGCCGCGGTACTCGATGTGCTGCTGACCGATGCGTTCATCTCCTACGCCCAGGACACCCAGCTGGACAAGCTCAACCCGAGCGCGCCCAAGCACCAGCCGCGCCTGCGCGGGAAGGACATCACCCCGGTGAACCTGACTGAAGGAGGCTTCCAGATGGCCAGCACCCGCAGCCTTTCCTCCGACACTGCCGACGACTGGCCCGAAGAGCCGATACACCTTGCCGCCAACGACAGCGGCCGCCAGTACTTCCGCGGCTACAACCGCGGTAGCCAGAGTGTGGATCGGTCGCGCTACTACACACAGCGCGACAGTACCCAGCGAGCCAACAGCTACAGCAGCGGTTCTCGCTACGGTACCAGCCACTCGGCACGCTACTCCACCCGCAGCTACCCGCAGACCTACCCCCGGGTTATGCCCCGCTTCCGCAACCTGCAAGGAGAAGGTGAAGGCGCCGGGCGGGCTCCCAGCCACGGCGAAGGGTTGTTCGTCGAGGAAAACACTCCGTTTGGCAGCGATGCCCAGGCCCTGCGTGAGCAGCTCGCCCACTACCGCAACATGGCCGCTTCCGGCCGCTGGCGCCCGCTGCCAGCTGGCCCGGCGATGACCATGGGGGCCAAGCACAACAATGTGGTCCACCTGCGCAACATGCTCGCGGTGTACGGGGATTACTACGGCTACGGCGATATGAACAGCAAGAAGTTCGACCAGAGCCTGCACCAGGCAGTGGTTCGCTTCCAGATTCGTCACGGCCTGAAACCCGACGGTATCGTGGGCAGCCAGACCCGGGAGCGCCTGAACATCTCTCCCACGGCGCGCGCACATATCATCGAGACCAATATCCGCCGCCGGGAAAAGCTGCCCGCCAACCTCGGCGAACGCTTTGTTCAGGTCAACATTCCCGGATACAACCTCAACTATGTGGAGCACGACCGGATCAAGCTTTCGATGAACGTGGTGGTGGGTAAAAAAATCCACCAGACCCCAGAGATCAATACCCGCGTGGCGCGGGTGGTATTCAACCCCACCTGGACGGTGCCCCGCAGCATCCTGGTGAATGAGATACTGCCCAAGGCCCGCGCCAACCCCCACGGCATGGAAAACATGGGATACCGGGTGGTCAATGGCAGCGGTGAATACCTGCCCCTGAATTCCCAGAACCTGAAACGCGCCGCCGCCGGTGGCTTCCTGATGCGCCAGAAAGGTGGTGAGCAAAACATTCTCGGCCGGGTGAAGTTCGAGATCCCCAACGGGGACGATATCTACCTGCACGACACCCGCGCCAAGAGCCTGTTCGGCCTCACCGACCGCGACTACAGCCACGGCTGTGTACGCCTGGCCAAGCCGCGCCAGCTGGCAGAGGTACTGCTGCGAGACGAGCCGGGCGACTGGAGCCGCTACCGGATCGAGCAGCTGACCATCGGCGACGAAACCACCGAGGTGCGCATGAGCCAGAACGTGAAGGTCTATCTCACCTACTGGACCGCCTGGGTGGATGGCCAGGGTCGCATGCACTTCCGTCCGGACATCTACGGAAAAGACGGCCTCGCGGTCAACCAGTTCCAGTAACCATCAACTGAACACCGTTTAACCCCACTTCTCTCACTGCCCCCCTCAGCTACCGGGTGGAAGATCCACCCGGTAGCTCCTCTGGAGTCGCTACTCCAGAGCTGCCATTCCCAGGCAGTTATTCCGAATCCGCTACAAAGTCCCCCTCCGCATACCCCAATCTTATTTGGCGCCAACCCGGTCACAAGTTACCAATTAGAGGGTCAGAGCTCGTCCGGAGAAATTCTGGGCCGGTTCATACGCTTTGCGGCCAACCGGCCGTTTGAGACTGGCTTCAGGGGTCACCGATGGGTAACAGACGGGATTTTCAATTGAATCTGGGCGCGGCGGTGATGCTCTCGCTCTCATTGGATGCGGCGTCACTGGAATCCACAGCGCCGGGTACCGACAGCCAGCAGGCGCCGGTACAGACACAGGAGCAGACACCGGAACAGCCGGTCACCTCCACCAACCCTTCCGAATTCGCCACCGTCTCCGGCTCATACAGCCCGTTTACCCCCTACGGCCGCCAGTACGCGTTGATGCGCGAAGAGCTGGCGCGCTACCGCACCCTGAGTGAGGGGGAGCACTGGCAACCCTTGCCCAAAGGCCAGACGCTGGCCCCAGGCGTGCGCGACCCGCAGGTCAGAGCACTGCGCAGCCTGCTGATGCAGTACGGGGACCTGCCCACCGCCAACGATATGGCCAGTGCCGAACTCGACGAAAACGGGAAAGCCAGTGCCACAAAAGCCGCCGCCGAGCTCTACGACAGCGATGTGCGCCGGGCAGTGGAGCGCTTCCAGCGCCGCCACGGTCTGCGTGCCGATGGCATTGTCGACCGCGCCACCCGCGAGCATCTGAACACACCTCCCGCGCGCCGCCTCGCCACCCTGCAGGCCAATCTCGACCGCTGGGAGAAAATGCCCAAAGACCTGGGGCCGCGACACATTGTGGTCAATATCCCCGAATACACCCTGCGCCTGATGGAGGGCGAGCAGGAGCAGTACCGGATGCGAGTGGTGGTGGGGAAATCCAAGCACCCGACCCCACAGTTGAGCACCCGCCTTACCCGGGTTGTCTTCAACCCCACCTGGACGGTGCCAAGAAATATCGCCGTGCGCGAACTGCTGCCAAAGGGCAGCGCCAACCTGACCGCCGGTGGCTACCGCCTGGTGAACAACCGCGGCAAGTCCGTGCCCTTCAGCGGCCACAACCTGCGGGCTCTGCGCCTCGGCAGTGTGGCCCTGCAGCAGCGCGGCGGTGAGGGCAATGCCCTGGGGCGCTTCAAGTTTGTGATCCCCAACCAACAGGCGATTTTTCTCCACGACACCCAGAAAAAAAATCTGTTCAGCCGCAGCAAGCGCGCGTACAGCCACGGCTGTATCCGCCTGGAAAAACCCCAGGAGTTCGCGCAGATCGTTCTCGCCGATCAGGGCTCCCGGCCCAGCAAGTGGGACGCGGAGCGGCTCACCCGCTATACCAGTGGCAGCCGCACCCGCTCCGTCGCCCTGGATCAGCCAATTCCCGTGCACATCGTTTACTGGACAGCCTGGGTGGATGAAGAGGGGCTGCTGAATTTCCGCCCGGATATCTACGACCGCGACCAGCCCACAGGCAGCAATAGCAGCCAGGCCGAATGAGGAACGGGGGTTTCCATGCGCACCAATACCATCGCCAGATCACATTGCCGACGAACCAGTAGCCGTCACTTTTACGCCATCGTGGCTGTCAGCTGCTGTGCACTCCTGCCGTTAACGACCTACGCCGTTGTCGAAGACACTGTCGAACCACCGGTGGAACAGTCCGCGCCGGCAGAACCGGCGGAAACGGAACAAGCACAGCAGGCCGAGCAAAAAGCCGAACAGCCGAAAGCGAAGAAAGAAAAAGCCGAACAACCCGAGGAAGGACAGGTAACCGCTAAAAACAAACCGGCACACCAACAAACGGAAAAAATAGCAGACGTAGAAACGGCATCAGAACCGAAGAAAGAAGAAAGCGGCGCAAATATAGCGAATGCCGCAGATGCCGCAGATGCCGCAGATGCCGCAGATGCCGCAGGCACACCCTACACCGGTGAAGACAGCGCCGTGAATTTCGCCACCGCGGGCGATACCCTGCGCAAACAGGCTGAGCACTATCGTCAGTTGAAAGACCACTGGCAGCCCATTGCCACCGGCGCGACTCTGCGCGCCGGTGACCAGGGGCCGCGCGTCGCACAGCTGCGCAAGCTACTGCAGCTGTTCGGCGACTACAGCGGACACCCCGGGCCAATTATCGAAGCCGCCGCCAGCCCCGACCGCTTTGACGCGGGATTACAGTTGGCACTGGAGTCCTACCAGCGCCGCCACGGTATCCCCGTCACCGGCATTGCCGACAGGGCCACTCTGAAAGAGCTGGAGCGCCCGCCAGAAGCGCTGGCGCGGGTACTGGAAATCAATGCCGAGCGCTGGGACAAGCTCCCGGACAAGCCGGGCAAACGCTACATTCTGGTGAATGTGCCGGACTACCAGCTGCAGCTGATCGACAACCGGCGCATCGCGCTGTCGATGAAAACCGTGGTGGGCAAAAGCAGCAAACGCACCCCGGACATGACCACCAAAGTGGTCTCGGTGGTATTCAACCCAACCTGGACGGTGCCCCGCAGTATCCTGCTCACCGATCTGTTACCCAAGGCCCGCAACAACCCTGAGGCAATGCACAAACGGGGCTACCGGGTAGTGAAATACGGTACCAACACCACCACCCCCATCAGCGATGAAAGCATCCAGAGTGCCGCCAATGGCAAGGCGACCCTGCGCCAGATCTCAGGCCCGGGCAATACCCTGGGGCGGGTGAAGTTCGTGATCCCCAACAAGCAGGCGATTTTCCTGCACGACACCCAGGCCCAGAGCCTGTTCGAACACCCGCACCGGGCGTACAGCCACGGCTGTATCCGCCTGGAACAGCCGGAAGAGCTGGCCTATGCGTTGCTCGGCCCCCAGGGCTGGGACAGAACCCGGGTCGCTCAATCGACCACAGGAGACGAGTCGGTCACTATCAAAGTGGATAACCCGCCCAAACTGTTCATTGCCTACCTAACCGCCTGGGTCGATGGCCTGGGCAAGGTGCAGTTCCGCCCGGACGTCTATCACCGGGATAACTGACCCCAGCGGCCTCCCCCGTGCGCAAACGACCAGGGAGGCCCATTTTCCTGATGTGGATGAGCAATTTATCCGTTCCGCACTCCCCCTCTTCTGCGTCATCTCGTATATCCCCCCCCGCCCCAGCAACGCCTTCCCAGCCCGGAAAGCCGTCTGGACAGCCCTGAAACCGGCATTTCCCGTCCCCAGAACCCGGCAGTCTCGGCGAGGCCAGCAAATGGAAGCCAACCGAACAC
Source organism: uncultured Microbulbifer sp. (assembly GCF_947504145.1). Lineage (GTDB taxonomy): Bacteria > Pseudomonadota > Gammaproteobacteria > Pseudomonadales > Cellvibrionaceae > Microbulbifer. The sequence goes on along the minus strand of NZ_CANNGQ010000002.1, from coordinate 650,528 downwards.
CCACCAGTCAGAGAAAAATTTAATTCTAATTATGACAGCGCTGTCACCCGGTTTTTAGGGCTTCCCCATGACTGACCGGCAAAAATAATCCGCCTTCCCTAGCCTGCTAGAAAAAAAACACCAGGTTATTTTTTGATCAATTAGTGATAAGCGCTGATCTGTTTGTAACCAATGATTATTTTTCGTACAGTGCATCCATGCCGAGTGGCACCGGAAGCAACTCGAAGATCAGATGCTCAAGACGGCAACACTCACGACTAGACCAAAGGCGGTAACAGGGTATGAAAGAACTTTCACGACGCAGGTTTTTAGCAGTTTCTGCAGCCACCGCGGCGGCGGTTTCAGCCGGCCCCGCAATGGCAAAAGTGGGCAAGTCGCGCAACCTGAAGATGCGCAACCTGCACACCGGTGAGCGCCTGAATACCGCCTACTGGGCGGACGGCGACTACGCCAGCAGCGGCCTGAAGCAATTCAATCGCCTGCTGCGCGACCACCGCGCCAACGAAGTAACACGTATGGACCCGAAACTGTTCGATATCGTGTACAAGTTGAAAGAAAAGCTGAACTACAACGGCGAAGTCGAGATTATCTCCGGATATCGCTCGCCCAAGACCAACGCCAAGCTGCGCGCAGCTGGCCGGGGCGTGGCGCGCCGAAGCTACCACACCCGCGGTATGGCACTGGATATCCGCATGCCGGGTGTCGCACTGTCCAAGCTGCGCCAGGCGGCAATCAACCTGAAGGCTGGCGGTGTGGGTTACTACCCGAAAAGTAACTTCGTACACGTCGACACCGGTCCGGTACGCCGCTGGTAATCACCAGCCACGCTGGCCCGGGGGCAAGCGTCTAAACAAGCTCCCAAACCAGAAAACCCAGGCATTGCCTGGGTTTTCTGCGTTTGCGAATACGGTTTTTGGACGACTGTCGGCGGCTAATCCTCGACCGGCATCGTCACGCTAACCGGCGTCATATCCTCTTCCCGCGCCGGGACCTCGGTATCACCGGAAATCAGCCCCAATACCGCTTCGATCTGATGGCGGCTGCGCTGCAGCTCATCCGGCGCCGCCAGCTCGATGGGGTCCTCCATTTTCAGCAGCCGCTCCTCCAGCTCGGCAAATGTCTGCGCCAGCGCGGTGGTCTGGTGCCGGTCCAGCATCAGGTCCGCCAGCCCACCGCCGCCTTCCGGCAGCCAGCTGGCCTGCAGATTGCGCAACATGGCCAGCAGCGCCTGTTTGGAGTCTGCGGCGCGGCCGCTCTCCACATCACTCTCTGAGCTTTCCGGCAAGCGCGGCAGAATCTCATTGCGCAGCAGATCCATATGCGCTGAGCGGATCCACTGCAGGCGCGCCACCGGCGGCTTGGCCAGATAGCGCTGGGAGAGGTCATTGGCGGTCAGCGGCCAGCGCGCGGACAGACCGGACAAATCCTCGCTGATCCCCTGGGTGATCAGGCGGGTCAACTCCCGGCGGCGATTGGCGGCCTGGGCTTCCGGCTTCTCTCCGGCACTCGCCTTGGCAAACTGGCCCGCAGTGCGCTCACTGGTCGGCCCCCACAACATGACTTCCAGCGCGTGAAACCCGGTGCTGGCCTCTTCATGGGCGGTCAAGCGGTGCTGTTTGCGCAGATTGGCAAGAGTCAGTTCGATGGCAGTGTCGTTGACGATGCCACTGGACGAGTAGCCCGGCACCGTATCCAGATATCCGGCCTGGGTGGGCCAGCTGTCCAGGGCCAGCAGCAATTCTTTGCCCTGCTGCTGAAGATCCGCGGGCGAGAAAGCCACCTTGATAAACGGCATCGAACCGGCCAGCTCCCGGTGAGCGTCCAGCCAGGCCAGCTTGGCGGCCTCCAGGTGATCTTCGGTGGGAGACTCCAGCAGTTTTGCCACTGCCCGCGCCAGCGCCTGGCCGGCGGCCTCCGCATCAATAATCTGCGCCTGCCCGGCCTGCCAGTACTCGGACGAGAAGGCATCGGCGGCGGCTTCGTTGATTACCTGTACTGGCGCCGACTGGGTACCGGTTTCTGTCTCGGTCTGTGGCGCCTTGCGCTCACAACCGCCTGTCAGCAACAGGCCTCCAGTCAGGGCCAATGCGAGCGGCAAGGTCCGGGCCAGGGCGGGAAAAGATTTGAAGACTGCGTATTTCACGTGATTTCCGAACTCGTTTCTGTGCGTAGAAGGGAACTAGTAGCGTAGGCGAAGCGCACCCGATTACCGCGTCAGCGCGCTGGCAAAATCCTCGCGGTCACCGCGCAGGCTGATGACCTGCCAGCCGCGACTCAGCGCCGCATCGCGCAATTGGGCATCCGGGTCTACTGCCACCGGGTGCTCCACCTGCTTCAGCAGCGGCAGATCGTTGATGGAATCGCTGTAAAACCATTTTTCGCCCTCGGCGTAGCGCGGGTGCTGATCCAGCCACTGCTGCAGCCGCACCACCTTGCCCTCCTGGAAACAGGGTTGGCCCGCCACGCGGCCGGTGAACTTTCCGTCTACCTCTTCCGGCTCCGTCGCCAGCAGAGTATCCACTCCCAGTTTGGTGGCGATGGGCTCGACCACAAAGCGATTGGTGGCGGTGATGATCATGATGTGGTGGCCGGCATCCCGGTGGTGCTGGATTAGTGTCTCCGCATGGGGTAACCAGATATTACCCACCACCTCATGCATGAACTCCCGCTGCAGGTTCTGCAATTGCCCGCGGGAAAGCTGTGCCAGGGGCTCCAGCGCAAAAGACAGATAGGCGAAGATATCCAGATCCCCACGCTGGTAATCCCGGTAGAAGCGGTCGTTCTCGCTGCGGAAGCGCTCGCCGTCCACACATTCGCGGGTCACCAGGAACTCCCCCCAAGCGTGGTCGCTGTCGCCACCTATCAGGGTGTTATCCAGATCAAAAATCGCCAACTGCACAAAGAATCTCCTTTATTGACTATAGGGCACCGGTGACGCGCAGGTTGCCCAGATGGCAACTTTTTACGTCAAACCGGTACTGCTGTTCCATTGCGAACGGAAAAAAACCGCCCCAGAGGCCCCAGAAAGGCGGATGATTTTACCCTGCCGAGGAAGGGGTTACACCGACCGACGTCACCGAATTGCCGTATTTCAGTCGCTGTGGAACAATGCAGGACATTATGGTGCGGAGGTATCCCTTACCTGACGAATTGCGCACCACACAAATTTGAGGACGGTATTTTGGGCGACGGCAAGCAGACACCCGCCGGGCGTAAAAACCGCCGCAGACCCGCCAGGTCATCCGCGCGCAACGAGAAATCCGGCGGCGGTAAAAGCACGCCCAAAGCGGGCGCGGAGAATACTGGTGCAACTTCGGACAACAGTAGCAATATCGACAGTGAGGGCTTCCGCCCCAACGTCGGCATCATTGTCCTGAACGAGCGCGGTCAGGCCCTCTGGGCCCGCCGGGTAGGTGGCAAAGACGCGTGGCAATTTCCCCAGGGCGGCATCAACCCCGGTGAATCCCCCGAGCATGCGCTCTATCGCGAGCTCTATGAAGAAGTGGGCCTGACCCGCAGCCAGGTAACCCTGCTCGCCTGCACCCGCGGCTGGCTCCGCTACCGTCTGCCGCAACGTCTGGTACGACGCCGCTCGGAGCCCCTGTGCATCGGGCAGAAACAGAAGTGGTACCTGTTGCAGATAAATGCCGAAGAAAGCAACATCAGCTTCAACAATGGCTGCAAACCGGAATTTGATCACTGGCGATGGGTGAGTTACTGGCACCCGTTGACCAAGGTGGTGACCTTCAAACGGGAGGTCTACCGGCGCGCGCTCACCGAGCTGGCGCCGACACAATTACAATTGGAAAGACGCTGGCTGAAGCGTGACCAGTAACCCTGTAACCGCGGCGGCTTGTTCGCCGCCAGAATCAGGATCAAACAGCCACCGGCGGCCGCACTTGCGAGGGCGGCGGCAAGAATACGGCGAGGAAAGCCAATTTGCTCGGATCACTGCGCAGTATCGTTCAGGAAGTAAACACCGCCCGGGATCTCACCACGGCGCTCGATATTATCGTGCGGCGGGTGCGGGAGGTGATGGACACCAAGGTGTGCTCTGTCTACCTGCGCGACAAACAATCCGATAACTACGTGTTGATGGCCACCGAAGGCCTGAATCAGGACGCCGTCGGCCAGGTCCATCTTGCCCCCGGCGAAGGCCTGGTGGGTAATGTGGCCACCCGCGAGGAGCCGATCAACCTCGAGCACGCCGAGGCCCACCCCGCATTCCAGTACTTCCCCGCCACCGGTGAGGAACGCTTCTCCGCATTCCTTGGCACCCCCATCATCCACCACCGCAATGTCCTGGGCGTGTTGGTGGTGCAGCAGACCGAGCGGCGCCGCTTCGACGAGGGGGAAGAGGCTTTTCTCGTCACCCTCTCCGCCCAGCTCGCCGGGGTCATCGCCCACGCTGAGGCCACCGGCGCCCTGGTCAATATGGGCCAGCAGCGCAACGAAGCGAAATTCACCGGTCTCGCTGCCTCCCCCGGCGTCGCCATTGGCCGCGCGCATATTGTTGCGCCGCCGGCCAACCTGGCCACCGTCCCCTTTGCCTGCACCATGGATGTGGAAGGCGAGCTGAACCTGTTCCACCAGGCTCTGGCCGCAGCGCGAGACGAGATCCGCAACGTGGGCGAGCGGCTGAAGAACGATCTGAACAAGGAAGAGCGCGCGCTCTTCGATGCCTATATCAGCATGCTCGACGACAACTCCATTGCCGTTGAAGTATGCGAGCGGATCCGCCAACAGCTCACCGCCAGCCGCGCCTGGGCCGAAGTGATGCTGGAGCATGTGCGCCGCTTTGAAGCCATGTCCGACTCCTACTTCCGCGAACGCGCCGCCGATGTGCGCGACCTCGGCGGGCGGGTGCTGATGCACCTGCGCCAGCAGGAGCAGAGCCGGCGGGAATACCCGGACAACACCATCCTGGTCGGCGAGGAGCTCACCGCCTCGGTGCTGGCGGACGTACCGCGGGAAAAACTCGCGGGCCTCATCTCCATCAAAGGCTCCGCCAACAGCCACGTTTCGATCATTGCCCGCGCCATGGGCGTACCCGCCGTGATGGGCGCCCAGGAACTGCCCTGGGAGCAGGTAGACGGCGTCGACCTGGTAGTGGACGGCTACCGTGGCGAATTGCACATTCACCCCAGCGCAGAACTCAGACGCCGCTACGACGCGATCGTCGAAGAGGAGCGCGAGCTTGCGCGCAACCTGGACCACCTGGCCAAGCTCCCCTGTGAGACCGCCGACGGCCACCGCATACGCCTGTGGGTCAACACCGGCCTGATGGCAGACGTGGTGCGTTCTCTGGAACGCGGCGCCGAAGGCGTCGGTCTGTACCGCACCGAAGTCCCGTTTTTATTGCGCGACCGCTTCCCCTCAGAGGAAGAGCAGCGGGAAATCTACCGCGAACAATTACAGGCCTTCGCCCCGCGCCCGGTGACCATGCGCACCCTGGATATCGGCGGCGACAAGGCGCTCACCTATTTCCCCATCGAGGAAACCAACCCCTTCCTCGGCTGGCGCGGCATCCGCGTCACTCTCGATCACCCGGAAATTTTCCTCGGCCAGGTGCGCGCAATGATGAAAGCGAGCCTCGGGCTCGACAACCTGCGCATCATGCTGCCGATGATCAGCGGCGTGGGCGAACTGGAAGCCGCACGCAAACTGGTAGACCGGGCATTTGATGAACTGATCGACGAAGGCTACGCCATCCAGCGCCCGCCGCTGGGCATCATGATCGAGGTACCCTCCGCGGTGTACCAGGCGCGCGAACTGGCCAAGCGGGTGGACTTCATGTCCGTGGGCAGCAATGACCTGACCCAATACCTGCTGGCGGTGGACCGCAACAACAGCCGCGTGGCGGGTATCTACCACAGCTTCCACCCGGCGGTATTGCAGGCGCTATTGCAGGTGGTTACCGCCGGGCACGAAACCAGTACCAAGGTGGGTATCTGCGGCGAACTCGCCGGCGACCCGGGCGGTGCACTACTGCTTGTGGCCATGGGTTACGACGTGCTCTCCATGAACGCCACCAACCTGCCGCGGGTGAAAGCCGCACTGCGGGAGGTGAATAAATCGGACCTGGACCGTTTGCTGCAACAGGTGCTGCTGATGGAGAGCCCGGAACAGATTGAAGAAAAGCTGCACGGGTATCTGCACGATCTCGGTATCGGCGGACTGGTGCAGCCGCAGCAGGCCGAGACGAGTTCAAACACCTGAGCCGTGGATGCGAAGGCCCGGCCACCAAACCCACTCCAAACAAAAACGCCGGGCGCAATGCCCGGCGTTTTTGTGTCAGAAGACCCGGAGGGATCAGCCCTCGTCGGCTTCCGCCTTGTACGCGTCCGCGTCCAGCAGCTTATCCAGCTCGCTTTCATCACTGGGCTTGATCTTGAAGAACCAGCCATCGTCGTACGGGCTGGAGTTCACCGTCTCCGGCTCGTCTTCCAGCGCGCCATTAACTGCAATCACTTCGCCGGAAATCGGCGCGTAAATATCGCTGGCCGCTTTTACCGACTCAACCACACCCGCTTCTTCCCCGGCAGAAAGGGTCTGGCCCACTTCCGGAGTCTCCACGTACACCACATCGCCCAGAGAATCCTGGGCGTGGTCACTGATGCCCACGGTTACGGTGCCATCCTCTTCCAGCCGCGCCCACTCGTGGCTGGAGGCGTACTTCAGTTCGCTGCGAATCTCGCTCATGGGTTCTTCCCTCAAAAAAGCTCAAAAATTAGCTGTAAACAGTCTATTTGAAAAAACGGTATTTAAAAAATCAATTGCGGCCCGGCAATAATCTCACACCAGAGACTTACCATTGCGCACAAAACTCGGTTTGACCACCCGCACCGGGATCTGCTTTTTGCGAATCTCAACCTGTGCGGTATCACCAACACTCACCGGCACCCGGGCCATGGCGATAGAAAAGCCCAGAGTTGGGGAGAAGGTTCCGCTGGTGATGATACCGCGGCGATCGGTGCCGTCTACCACAACCTCCTGGCCCGCGCGCAGAACACCGCGGTCTTCTAACACCAGGCCCACCAGTTTGTTTTCCACTCCGGCCGCTTTTTCCGCTTCCAGTGCCTCGCGGCCGACAAACTTGCGCTCCTCCGGCTCCCAGGCAATGGTCCAGGCCATATTCGCCTGCAGCGGGGACGTTTCGTCGTCCATCTCGTGGCCATACAGGTTCATACCGGCTTCCAGGCGCAGGGTATCGCGCGCGCCCAGGCCGCAAGGGGATACGCCCGCGTCCGCCAGCGCATTCCAGAAGCCGGTCGCGTCCTCGTTACTCAGCATGATTTCCAGGCCGTCTTCGCCGGTGTAGCCGGTACGCGCTACAAACCAGTCGCCGCGAGCAAAGCTGTTGAACACCTTGAGGCCGTCGATGGCCGCGGTCCAGTCGATCCCCATTACTTCCTTGACCTTGTCGATAGCGTCTGGGCCCTGAATCGCGATCATCGCCAGGTGCGGACGCTCAGTGAGGGTGGCATCGAAAGAACCGACCTGCTGATTCATCCATGCCAGATCCTTTTCACGAGTGGCGCAATTTACCACCACGCGGTAGCCCGGGTCGCGCAGGTAGACGATCAGGTCGTCCACCACGCCGCCTTTGTCGTTCAGCATGCCGGTGTAGAGCGCCTTGCCGGGGTTACCGTCCAGCTTGGCCACATCGTTGGCCAGCAGGGTGCGAAGGAAGTCGCGGGCACCATCGCCATCGATATCCACTACCGTCATATGAGACACGTCAAACATGCCCGCGCCCTTGCGCACCTTGTGGTGCTCCTCGAGCTGCGAACCGTAGTGCAGTGGCATATCCCAGCCACCGAAATCCACCATTTTGCCGCCCATGGCAACGTGGGCATCGTAAAGCGCGGTTTTATTTCCCATTCTGTGCTGAATCCCGTGTCTTGAGTCTCTGTATAAGGAAGTGAAGGCCCGGACTGCGTGTTGTTTATAGCGCGTGCCATCGATGGTTATTAAGAGCCATCGTAAGAAAGTCGCGTATTCTACCGGCCGCACAACGGCCGTTACCAGATGCCGATACTCTGCAAAGACTAGCAGCCGCAGTGAAAAATATTACCCGCTGGCGCTTATGAAGCAGTCTTCACGCGCTCACGAGAGCAACCGCGGCACAGCACTTTTGGCGTCGCTATATCAATATGCGAAAAAATCACTTTTGGTGCCAAAGGGTTTGCAGTAGCTTTAGCCGTCATCTGTCTCCGAATGATTACACGCTGCTATGGATTGGTCTGGCTGGTTTTCCCTGTTTCTCGTTTTCGCCGTACTGGCCACGCTGATATTCACTCGCGTTCAGGCTTATCTGGTCATGATGGCGGCACTCACCCTGTTGAGCGTTAGTGGCATTCTTACGCCCACCGAGGCCCTGTCCGGTTTCAGCAACAGCGGCCTGATCACCGTGGCCGCGATGTTTGTGGTGGCCGCCGGCATCCACGCCTCCGGCGGAATCGACATGATGGTGAAGCACCTGCTGGGCCGCCCGAGTACGGTGCGGGCTGCGATGCTGAGGGTATTCGCCCCGGTCGTCGCGCTGTCCGGTTACCTCAATAACACCCCGGTTGTCGCCACCATGATCCCGGCGCTCAACGCCTGGGCCAAGCGTATCGACATCGCCCCGTCCAAGTTGATGATCCCTCTCAGTTACGGCGCCATTCTCGGCGGCACGCTGACGCTGATCGGCACCAGCACCAACCTGGTGGTCAATGGCCAGTACCAGGCCATTACCGGCAACGAGGGCTTCTCTCTGTTCTCCATCGCCGCCGTGGGCCTGCCCGCAGCGCTGGTGGGTATCGCCTTTATGCTGGTGTTTTTCCCCCGCTGGCTGCCGGATCGCCGGGAGAAAAAACCCTTCGGCAACTTGCGGGAATTTACCCTGGAAGTCGCCATCGACAGCAGCGGCCCTCTGGTAGGGCAGTCGGTAGAAGATGCCGGCCTGCGGGGGCTGCGCCGGGTGTACCTGGTCGAAATTGAGCGGGATGGACGGGTTATCACCCCGGTGCGTTCGGGAGAAATCCTGCGCGGTGGCGATCGGCTGGTATTTGCCGGCGACACCGAAGCGATTTCCGACCTGTTGCGCATGCGCGGCATTGTGCCGTCAGATCACCACGACGGCGAAGTGGCACTCACCAGCGGCGTGGAGGAACGGCGCCTGGTAGAAGCCGTGGTTTCACCCCATTGCGAGGTCATCGGCAAAAGTATCCGCGATGCGGAATTCCGCAAACGCTACGGTGCAGCGGTACTGGCAGTCGCGCGCGAAGGCAAGCGGGTAGCCGGTAACCTGGGCAGCATCAAACTGAAAGCGGGCGATTCCCTGCTGCTGGAGGCGCGTCCGGGCTTCGCTCTGCGCCAGCGCTACAGCAAAGACTTCCTGCTGATCAACGATCTGGAAGCGGAAAGCCCCCGCCACGAGAAGGGACTTACGTCGTGGCTGATCCTGATCGCCATGGTACTGGCCGCCGGCACCGGCCTTATCAGTATGCTGAATGCGGCCCTGATCGGCGCCGGTGCCATGCTGGTCACCCGCTGCTGCTCGGTCAGCCAGGCGCAGAAAAGCCTTGATCTGCCAGTGCTGATCACCATCGCAGCGTCTTTTGCCCTGGGGGTAGCGCTTCAGAAAACCGGCGTGGCCAGCGTACTGGCGGAAGGTGTGATTTCGCTCTCCTACGGCCACCCCTGGCTGATGCTGATCCTGGTGTACCTTTGTGTTTCCCTTCTGACCGAAATGGTCACCAACAATGCGGCAGCCATCATCATGGTGCCCATTGTGCTGCAGATTACCGCCGGCGCCGGACTGAACCCGGAGCCGTTCATGTTCGCGGTGATGATGGCGGCCTCGGCCAGTTTCGCCACCCCACTGGGCTACCAGACCAACCTGATGGTGTACGGCCCCGGCGGCTATGTATTCTCCGACTACCTGAAGGTCGGTATTCCGATGAACCTGTTGATCGGCGCGGTAACCGTGACCATTCTGATCAGCGGCTGGAATCTCACCCTGAGCCCCTAGATTGGGCCAATAAAACACGCTCGTTAAATCACTGGCGCGGCGGGCTGGGCGGCGGTATAAAGACCGCCCTGACCAACCCCGCTGCACTCGACGGCCCATCCCTGCCCGCACCCGCCGGCTCGGCCGCTTTCCCGCGCAGCCTTTCGGAACTGACCTTATTGAACGCTGTTCCCCTGGCGGCTGAGTGCACAACTCCGCTCGCGGACTCCCTCGTGGACACTTGTGTAACCAACTCCTGGCAACGCGGCCCCGATGACGGCGATCCTGCAGATCGCATCGCCGCTGCACTGCGCGAAATCGGCTATATCGTGCTACCGGCGCCCCTGCCACCGGCCCTGCTGGGATCACTGCTGCGCCATTTCCGCTCCATCGACCGCGCGCGCTTTCAGGCCGCGGGCATCGGTCGCGAGCGGGAGCACCAGGTGAACCAGTTTGTGCGCACGGATGAGATTTTCTGGCTGGACCGGAGTAACCCGGCAGTGGCGGCCTACCTGAGCTGGGCGGAGAACCTGCGTCTTGAGCTGAACCGGCGGCTGTTTCTGGGACTGTTTGACTACGAGTGCCACTACGCCCGCTACGACCGCGGCAGCTACTACAAGAAACACATGGATGCGTTCAAAGGTGGCACCAACCGGGTGGTAAGCACAGTCCTGTACCTCACCCCCAACTGGCAACCCAAAGACGGCGGCGAACTACAAATCTACGCACCGGACAGCGACACTGTGGCCGAAAAAGTCGCGCCGCGTTTCGGACAGATGGTGATTTTCCTTTCGGAAGAGTTTCCCCATGAGGTGCTCACTACCAACCGGCCGCGCTACAGTGTTACCGGCTGGTTTCGGGTGAATAACAGCCTCGGAGAAACGGTCGACCCGGCCCGTTAGGAGCCGGCTCGACAAGGTGCAACTATCGGGTATCAGTGCACCGCCGCCACCGTGCGTAGCAGTTCGACAAAGTTCTCCGGTGTATCAATCGGGTACTCCATATGCAGTCGTGCAGCCACATCTTCGGTGCTGATCACGCCGCGCACATGGTGCTGCTGCATATCCACCACCAGGCAGTGGCGCTGCCCGTTGTGGCGCATGGTCTCCAGAACATCGCGAATGGAAGCGCCTTCCAATTGTTCGCGGTTCAGTAGTTGCAACCGGTTGCGGCGACGCATCAAGTCACCCACGGTAAGATCGCCGCGGTTTTGCCCAGCAGCAACGCACTGCATAACACGCTGGTAGGACACATCCTCTGCGGTCAACAGGCCGATAAAATCACCCCGGTGGTCCATCACCAGCACCCAGGATAAATGTCCGGTGCGCAGAACCTGGGCCGCATCCAGCGCGGAAACGGAAGCAGTCAATACCGCCGGGTGGTGTTTTTTAAAATCCGTAACGAATTTTAGCGCGGGAGAATCCAGGCTCAGCTCGTGAAATTCCTCAGGGAAAACCAGTTTGTCGCTGTCCTGCAGAGGGGCGAGATCCAGTTTTTTCATGACAACAACTCTCTTTTTCTGGGCGCAAGATTCCGTAACCGGAAGCCATCGCGACCAAATTATTCTGGTGCGCTGACGACAAAGCGAAGCGTCATCAGCGCAGGATTCGATAACAAAGAATTATTGCCGGGCTGGCGGCCCGCGAATGGGATGGGCAGAGTACGGTGAAGAAAATTGTGTGGCGTCGTAGTCAGGTTTCGGCGTTTCAAAAACACCGGAGAAGGTCGCCGCCGGAGAGGAAAGTGGAGAAGCGTCCGGCTCCTCCTGCTGCTGGGTATCGCCCTCCAATACCAGCGCACGCACGATCTTCTTATCTGCAGATTCTGCCTGTAGCGCCTGCCCCTCTGCGCGGGCTTCCGCGCAGAGCAGTACAGATTGCAGCAGTATCAGTAGAATTCCAACGCGCACTTCAAATCCATTAGATAGGTTTATCGAGGGTTGTCGATCAAGCGCCCGGGGCTCAATAGCGCCGTGGCCAGTAAGTAACGTTATCCGTCCGGGCCGAGCATTTTTCAAGTGTCTTGCGACGAACCGTTGAAAAAACCTGTTCACCGAACCCGGGATAGCCGCTTACTTTTTCTTTTCCTCGGTGCCGCTTATATCCGCATCGCGACCCTGGCCGCCCTCGGCACCCGGGTCCTGAGGCTCGCCCGGCTCACTGTCGAGCTGCTGCTGAACTTCCTTACGCAGAATATCCTGCGGATCTTCACTATCCTGCTCCCGCTGCGCGAACTCATCCACCCGCAAACCGTAGCGTTTGGAGCGCCAGCGCCACAGGCGCTTGGCCAGTTCCTGGCGGTCGGGAGTTTTGTCGGCCTCGTCGACGATTTCTTCGCCCAGCAGGGTTTCCAGAATATCTTCCAGGGTCACCACGCCTTCCAGGCTACCGTACTCGTCCACCACCGCGGTGATCTGCACCCGCCGCGCCAGCATTTTGTGAAACACCTGATAGATGGCCGCGGTTTCCGGCAACATCAACAGGTCGCGGCGCAGGCTGCGCAGGGAGCTTTCGCGGTCGTCGCGCGCATAGGCCTGCAGCAGGTCCTGCTTGAGCACAAAGCCCACCACCAGATCCGGGTCGTCCTGCTCGTACACGGGGATACGGGAAAAGCGGCTTTTCTCTACCTGCTCGTAGGCATCGCCAACAGTCATATTCTGCGACAGGGAAAACACCACGGTGCGCGGTGTCATTACCTCGCGCACCGTGTGATCGCGCAGGGTAAAAAACAGGTTGTGCAGAATGCTGGATTCGTGACGCTCCAGCTGCCCCTCGGCCTCACCGATTTCCGCCATCACCGCGAACTCCTCGCGGCTGAAACCAGTGAGCGTCGGCCCATGAGCGAGCCCGCGGGTGAGCCAGTTCGACAGCCATACAAACGGTTTCAGCAGAATAACCAGGTAGCGCAGTACATAGGCCGTGGCCGGCGCCAGTTGCCGCCAGTAAACCGCCCCCAGGGTTTTGGGGATAATCTCGGAGAACACCAGAATCAACAGCGTGAGGATCGCCGAGGCAATCCCCAGATACTGGTTGCCAAACACTGCCGCGGCCTGGGCGCCGGCGCCCGCGGCGCCAACGGTGTGTGCAACGGTATTGAGGGTCAGAATCGCCGCCAGAGGCGCGTTGATATCGTCTTTCAATTTTCGCAGCAGACGTCCGGATTTATGCCCCTCGCGCTCCAGCAGGCTGACATAGGGGCGGGTGACACTGAGGATCACCGACTCGGCAATAGAGCAGAGAAAGGAAAAACCCAGCGCAATCAGGACGTAAACAATCAGTAGCAGCATGGTCGATCAGAATTTTTTGCGTGATACGGGCGTGTCGGTCTCGCGGTGTGAATCGGTGCGAGAAACTGTACTGGTACCGGTGCGAGAAAAGTACCGTCGCGCACCGCCGCCCACACAGAACAGCAGCGCAAGTAAAAGGCCCGCAGCAAAACCACCAATATGGGCGGCATTGGCGATACCGCCGGGAATAAAATAATCCACCACCCCGAGCATACACACCAGCAGCCATACCACCGCAAGCCATATCAGCGACGGCGGTACATCCCGCCACTGGGGCTGCCAGCGCTGGATCACGAATGCCGCACCGATCAATGCGTACACTACACCGGACATGCCGCCAAACAGGTTTTGCGGTGCCCAGTAATACTGGGCCAGGTTGGATACCGGTGCACTGATCAGTACCAGCAATGCAAACCACCAGCTGCCGGCGCGCGCCTCCAGCGAGCGCCCCACAATCCACACGCCCAGACTGTTAAACAGCGCATGGGGCAGCGAAAAGTGCACAATGGCGGGGGTCCACAAGCGCCAGAATTCTCCCCGCGCGAGATGCCACGCGAGCGACGATTGCGCCCCGTCAAAATCCCCGACCTTTTGCGGAAAAATGACCAGCGGCTCCGCCCAGCCCTGGCGCAACATAATCCAGCCGATAAAGCACAGTGCGATCAAAACCAGGCTCACCGGCGTCTGTCGCAGAGACCACTGAGGGATGACGGATGGCAATACGGCCGCTTGTGATCGAGGCGCCGCCGCTGCGCTGGCATTACTCCCATCTGCAACCGCGTCACCGTCAGGCTTCACATCGGTTTCCGTTGCATCGCGCTGTGGGCTGCTCCCAGCCGATGAATTCTCATCATAGGTGTGCACCTGAATCTGCGCGAGATCGACTTCCCCCGCCTGCCAGCGCTCCAGCAACTGCTTCATCGGCTCCACCAGTTGCGGAGCCAGGCTGGCAACACATTGGCGATTACTTTCCTCGGTGATACGCAGGGGCAGCTGATGGCGACGAATAAAATCCGCCACCGCCGAGAGATCTTTGCTCAGAGGGAATTCACAGACGGTGATCCAGTTACTCAAATGGAGGCCTACTTGAATAAGAAAATGCGATGGCGCGACTCTATCAAATTTCCCCGGCGGAATCCGGCCCCGAGGGAACGGGCACAGGCTACGGGCACAAAAAACGCGGCTAAAGTGCCGCGTTTTTGTGTACCGATTTTCAATGGTACGCCGCGGTGATTACACCGACATGGCGCGCATGATGATCCGCTTTTTCAACAACGGACTGGAATCCACCATGCTCAAACCGGTGTTGCGCAGCCAGCGCCAGTGCAGGTCACCGGCACCGAACAGGGATTTGAAGGTGCTCATGGCTTTCAGGGTTGCCGCATTTTCGCCGCGGCGGCGGCGCTGGTAGCGAGTCAACACAGATGCGTGGGCTGGCGATATTTCCCGTTTGAGGGCGCGATCAATTTCCTCGCTCAGTACCAATACATCCATCAGCCCCAGATTGACGCCTTGCCCCGCGAGCGGGTGAATGCTATGGGCGGCATCGCCAATCAACACTGCGCCGGGGCCAAAATAAGACTCCGCATGGCGCGCACGCAGGGCAAAAGAAAAGCGTTCACTGACCGACTCGATCGCTCCCAGGCGGCTCTCAAAGGCCTTTTCCAGGTTCAGCGCAAAGGCTTTGTCGTCCAGCATTACCAGCTCGCGGGCGAGGCTGTCGTCGGCAGACCAGACCACCGCACAGTGGCGGTCATCGCCGAGGCCAGCCAATGGCAGGAATGCCAGCGGGCCGGTGTCCAGAAAACGCTGCCAGGCGGTGGACTGGTGAGACTGTTCACAGCGGGCGACACACACCAGTGCGGTCTGCTGATACTCCACATCGCGCGTGCGAATGCGCAGCAAGTCGCGCACCCGTGAGCGCGCGCCGTCGGCGCCGATCAGCAACCGTGTGGTGAGAACCGGCGACTGGTTGTCGAGGCCTTCCACCGCGTCCCGGTCTGGGCTGCGGGACTGCAAATGCCAGAGACCGCAATCCCGCCACCAGCTTTCCAGCTGGAAGCCAGTGACCAGATCGACGTTGCTCAACTCCGCGATACGTTCCCGCAACGCCTGCAGAATCACACTGTTTTCCACAATATGACCGAGGTTCGGCAGCTTCACATCCCGGCAGTCGAACCACACGGAACCGGTGCCTTC
Source organism: uncultured Microbulbifer sp. (assembly GCF_947504145.1). Lineage (GTDB taxonomy): Bacteria > Pseudomonadota > Gammaproteobacteria > Pseudomonadales > Cellvibrionaceae > Microbulbifer. The sequence continues at coordinate 635,046 of NZ_CANNGQ010000002.1, read as the reverse complement.
CGCGTCCCAAACCCGCATCTGGGTATAGGGGCATTCGCGCTGGCCGGCGATGCGTTGCCAGGCACCCACTTCTTCCAGCAGCGCGCGAGAAGCTTCGGTGAGCGCAACAACGCGCGCGTCATAAGTGTCTTCCCGAACCTGGGGGTCCACATTGGATGCCTCCAGCAGCGAAATACGCAATTCCGGGTGGCGCACGGCGAGCAGTGCCGCCTGAGCCATCCCCACCATGCCGCCACCGACGATGGTTACGTCCATCCGCTGTCTGTTCATAGGCAGTTGCTCCCCAAAAAATTTTGTTTGCGTGGCCAGGCGTTCGCAACAGGAAGCCTGAACATCTGCACGGTTATAGTGTGAACGGCGGTCAAACAGAACAGGGACCGAACCAACTCTCTATTTTTGACCGCCACAGCCACCGCTAGAACGCCAGCCCCGCCGCCTGACGGGCGAAGCCCGCGCGCAGGGCGGGGGCCAGGGCCAACCCCAGTAACCCGGCCTGCCGCAGGCCTCCCAGAAGCAGGCTGCGTGAGGCAAACAGGGGGGGAATACGGTCACTGAAGCCGATTGTCAGCTGCTGGTCATGTTGACGTTCGCGCCAATAGGCCTGTAATAAGTCTAGCTCGCCGGGTCCGGTCTGCCCGAAATCCGTGCCCTGCGCCGCCATTTCGCGACCAATGGCACGAGCCAGCCCATCGCAGTCCCGCAGGGTCAGGTTGAAGCCCTGCCCCGCCACCGGGTGCAGGAAGTGCGCGCAGTTCCCCACCAGTGCCAGCCCACGGCGCACCTGCTCCCGCGCCAGAGACAATTTGAGGGGGTAACCCTGCAGCCGCCCGGCGCGCACGAACCTCCCTGCGCGCCAACCGAAGGTCTTTTGCAGATGCTGGATAAATGCCGGCTCAGGCAGCGCGGCAATGTGCTCCCAGTCGTCCTGCTCACAGGTCCACACCAGAGCCGCGCGGTGCACACCTTCCCGGCTGGGCAGTGGCAACAGCGCCATGGGGCCGCTGTCGGTAAAACGTTCGAACGCCACGCCACCCGGGTCTTTCTGTAAACCGACAGTGGTCACCAGTGCCTGCTGGTGATAATCCACCTCTTCCGTCGCGACGCCCAACTGCCGGCAGAGAGGCGAGCGGACTCCGTCGGCCGCCACCAGCAAGCGGCATCGAAGAGTGCTCGGCTCGCCTTGCGCCGCCCCGTGCCAGGTCAGCTGCGCTCCCTGCGTTGTCATCGTCACATCGGACACTTCCGCCGGAGCGAGTACGTGCACACTGGTATTTTCCAGCGCGCGGTACAGTAATGGGCCGAGGGCGGCGTTTTCAATGACCGCGCCCAGCATGCCGTCGAAGTTGGCTGCGGATTCACGCGCAGCTTTCAGGCTCGCGCCGAAGGCATGCCCACGGTCCGACACCTGAACCCGGGTGATGGGGGCCGCGTGTTCGCGCAGCGCGGGCCACAGACCCAGCTGAGCAAAAATCTGCAGGCTGCCGGCGGCAATCGCGGTGGCGCGGGTATCGAAACTTGGCAGGTGTAAGACGTTGCTGCGGTCTGGCAGCGCGTGGCGCTCCAGCAGCGTTATTTTCACGCCGGGGCAGTGATGGGAAAGCAGCAGCGCCAGGCTGGCACCGGCCATGCCGCCGCCGACAATGGCCACATCGGTCTGCGCGCTTACATCGGTTTGCGTATTCACAGCAGCGCCTCCTGCACCAGATCGCCGGAGCGCATCAAATACTCGATATCCGCCACGGATTTAGGTGCTGCGGCAGACAATATCTGCGCGCCGTCTTTGAGCAGGGCGATATCGTCTTCGATCCGGATACCGATACCGCGAAACTTCTCCGGTACACCGCTTTCTTCAGCACCGATATAAATGCCGGGCTCCACCGTCATGGTCATCCCCGGCTCCAGCTGGCGCCACTGACCGTGCACCTTGTAATCCCCCACATCGTGCACGTCCATTCCCAGCCAGTGGCCAACGCGGTGCATATAAAAACGGCGATAGGCGCCGGATTCGATCAGCCCGTGCACATCGCCCTTCAACAGGCCGAGGTCTTTCAGTCCGCGCACGATCACCTCGACGCTGGCGAGGTGCGGATGGTCCCAATCATTGCCGGCGACAATTTTTTCAATGGCCGCCTGCTGGCTGGCGAGAACAATTTCGTACACCGCTTTCTGCGGCCCGCTGAAACGACCGTTGACTGGAAAGGTCCGCGTGATGTCCGCCGCATAGCCGCGATATTCACAGCCCGCATCAATCAATACCAGATCGCCATTTTTCAGCGGTGCACTGTTGGCGATGTAGTGCATCACCAGCGCATTGCGCCCACCGCCAACAATGCTCGAGTAAGCGGGCTCACGGGCACCGGCCGCAGTGAAGGTGTGCAGCAACTCCGCTTCCAGCTGGTATTCGAACATCCCCGGGCGGCAGCGCTGCATGGCTCGCTTGTGCCCCTCGGCGCTGATCTCCGCGGCTTTTGCCATCAGGCGGATTTCCGCGGCACTTTTAAACAGGCGCAGGTCGTGCAGCAGAGGGTCCAGGCTCAACATTTCCGGCGCGCCACTGCTGGCGGGCGCGCTTTCGATCGTCTGCAGGTATCCCTGCAGGCGGCGGTCCAGCTGCGGGAAGCGGCCCATGGTGTAATAAATGAGATCGCGCCCTTCCAGCAACCCGGGAAGAATGTCGTCGAGATCGCCGATGGGAAAGGCATCGCACAGGCCGCAATATTCGGCCGCCTGCTCGGGGCCACGCCGCGGGCCATCCCACATCTCTTTTTCCGCATCCCGCTCGCGACAGAACAGCAGAGCCTCCCCCTGCTTGCGCCCGGGCACCAGCACCAGCAGGGATTCCGGCTCGTCGAAACCAGTCAGGTAGGAAAAGTCGCTGTCTTGCCGGAACGGGAAGTAGGTATCCCGCGAGCGCAATTGCTCACGGGCGGCGGGCACAATCGCCAGGCTGTTTTCATCCAGCCCCTCGATAAGACGCTGCCGGCGGCGGGCGTATTCGGCTTTGGAAATATTCATGAGGAGAACTTCAGTATGGCGCTCAGTGCAGGGTGGGGCCCGCGGGTTTCTGGCTGTCGTCCGCTGTGGAAGGCGGATTGCACTCGACAAAAATATTCAGTGCCGCCATGCGCACATATTCCTGCACTTCAAACAGCTCCCGTTCCTGCTCTGCGTCATTTTCCAGGGAGGCGGCATCCAGCTGGGCAATATCGGCGAAATCTTTCAGCGCCTCGCTACTGGTGGGCGGGAGCTCACCGGAATATTTACCGACGCCGAAACCGTGCAGGAACCCCTCGCACCACAGGCAGAGTGTCTGACCGCGCTCGGCCAGATCATCGCCGGAACTGAGCAGCGGCTGAAACGAAAAGTCTTTGCTGGAAAGGTCTTTCTTGCTTTGCTCCGCAAGCGCCAGGCTGTCGCGAGTCAGATCCGCTGGCAGCGCTTCCAGGTCGAGAAATTCAGCGATCTCTTTTTGCCAGCGGCTCTTTTCCGGGCGCGCCCCGGCGGCGAGCAGGCCACAGATAAATCCGTGCAATTCGCTCGGCCCGATTTTGCCGCCTGCGGCGACTATCTGGTTGGCGAGATCGTCGAACGAAACCTGCACTGCGGACATAAAAACTCCTGAAGACTTCTGCGAACGCGACCGGGCAAAAGGAATACCCGGCACCGTAAAATAATTTACGTTCTGCTGAAAATTTGAACGGCGCCCGGGAAAATTACACGATCAGCGCGGAAAATGGGCACACGCAACACGGATGTGCGAATAAATCACCAAAGTGGCGAAATATTGACTGGTCTCAACCCATATCAACGCCACACTGGCACGCACTTAGTCAACGGGGGCAATTGACCCCCAAATACACCGGCAATATAGTAGCGGAATCCCCCGCCTCGCGCAGGTCGCAGGACAGTTGCGGATCTGTCACGGGAATGGGAGGACCACGGAACACGCAGGAATTATGGATAAAATACAGGCGTTAGAACTTAAGCTGGACTCACTGTTGCAGCAGTGCCAGCAGCTGGCTGCAGACAATCGCGTGCTGCGCGAGCAGGAAGGCCAGTGGCTGCAAGAGCGCCAACGGCTAATAAAAAACAACGAAGTGGCTCGCAGCCGAGTTGAAACCATGATCAACCGGCTCAAGGGCCTGGGCCAAGAAAATCGATGAGCAGTAAAGCGCACAACCCAGCGACAGTCGCGGTAACGATCCTCGACAAAGAGTATCGCGTTGCCTGCTCGGAAGAAGAGCAGGCCGGCCTGCAGGCATCGGCAAAACTGCTCAACGAACGCATGGCCAAAATTCGCAATGGCGGCAGTGTCATCGGTGCCGAACGCATCGCAGTGATGGCGGCGCTGAATATTGCTCACGAGCTGATCCAGGCCAAGGCCGAACTCGCCCGGCAGCCAGTAGAAGAACAGATGCTCGACCGCCTGCATGAAAAGGTACAGGCCGCGCTGGAAAAGTTCGACAACCTGTAATCCGGTCTCTCCCTCCCCGCAACTCTCCACCCGCACTCGCCCGACGCATCCTGATTTGTCGCGACCGATGCGCGGCACCCTCGTCACTTGACTATCGTCAAAATGCACATTTTGGCGGGAAAGTCCGTTTAGCCAATGATTGCCACAAGGGGTATACTTATTCCTCGCCCTGAAGTGTTGGCCAGTTGACTATGTCCTGAGCCGATAATTCTACCCTGGAGGTTCCCAGCGGATGTTGGTGTGCAAGTCCGCCATGCAGCGGAAAGCCTTATGCATTCCGGAAACCCCCACCTTGAGCCTTACGGTTCAAGGCTATGTCATCAGCCGCATTTTCGGGGCACCTAATTTCCCTTCCCCTAATATTCCTTTTCGGGAGTGGTCGTCCGACCCGGGCAGCCCGCTCTGACAGCACTACCAATGCCAGACTCCTTGACTGCGCCACCCAGCCACACACCAGCCACTCAGACGGCGTCCAAGCAACAGCTGCGTCGCAAGATTCGCGCCGCGCGTCGTGCACTCAGTGCGCACCGCCAGCGAATGGCCAGCCGCCGCCTGTGTGCCCGGCTGGCACTGTGCCCGGAACTGAAACGCGCCCGCCATATCGGCCTCTACTGGCCGATGGACGGCGAGATAGATCCGCGCCCGCTGCTAAAGCGCTTTCCCCACAAGCGCTTCTACCTGCCGGCTCTGCCGCGGGCTGCGCGCACCGCCATGACCTTTCTACACTGGCCCGGCGCCACACTGCGCTTTCGCAACCGTTACGGAATACCGGAGCCGGTGGTGGGACGGAGCACATCGATCAGCCCGGAGCGGCTGGACCTGGTGCTACTGCCACTGGTGGCTTTCGACCCCAGTGGCGCGCGGCTCGGTATGGGCGCTGGCTATTACGACCGCACCTTTGCGTTCAAACACCAGCGTCCGGGCACTGGCCCGCACCTTGTGGGAGTCGCCCACCAGTTGCAGTGCGTTGAGCACCTGCCGGTGGAAAGCTGGGATATCCCGCTGAAGCTGGTGGCTACGGATCAGCGCCTGTACCGACGCGCTTAGCCGCCAGCCACTTTCCCACAGGCACAAAAAAGCCGAACCGCTGTTTCCAGGGGTTCGGCTTTTTTGCTTTGGCATCAGCCGGCGAGCGAAGGGGTCAGCGAGTGACCACTCCCTGCTGCAGGGCCGCCGGGGCTTCTTCTTCCTGGTCGGAAGAGAACACCTCGGTCAGACCGGAACTGCTCAGCAGTACGCCCGCAACAAAGACAACTACAGCGAGTGTCAATGCATCGGGTTTCATGGGGACCATCCTGTAAGATTTGAATTCTTTTTGTTCGCGAACTCTTTTTATTAAACCGGCGATCTTTGCCGCCAGTGGCGATTTGGACCACAGACAACCGGAAAGTTCCCGGCAGAAGCACAAAGCTCTCATGAGCCCTGTGAATCCCCGAAATCTGCTTTCAGGCTAACCCAACTGGGCAAATCACCGGTCAAAAGATACTCGATCGATGCCCAAATAGTAACCCGTCAAGATCTTTTTTTTGAGAAAACGCTCACACTTTGAGAATTGCAAGTTCGACAGATCCCCAGGGGTGATCTACTCGCCGCAAAAAATAGCGACTGACGCACTGTTTTTAAGAGGTAGCACCCGCCAGTCGCCGATTTTCCTCAGCTTTTCTCAGGTTCGCGCGTCCGCGACAGGAAGAACCGGTAGGCCGGGTTCTCGGTTTCTTCCCAGAAGGGGTAGTGCAATTGGTCCAGCAGTGCCCTGAGCGCTGGGCGCTCATCCTTGGCCACTTCCAGCCCCACCAGCACACGTCCGTAGGCGGCACCGTGGTTGCGGTAGTGGAACAGGGTGATATTCCAGCGCCCCGCCAGTTGCTCGAGGAACTTCCGCAGAGCCCCGGGGCGCTCGGGGAATTCGAAGCGGTACACCACCTCGTCTTCAATCCCCGGTGCACGCCCGCCGACCAGGTGGCGGATATGCAGCTTGGCCATCTCGTTGTCGGTGAGGTCGGTGACCTGGTAGCCGCCGCTCTCCAGCTGAGCGATCAACTGGGCGCGGTCGACATCGGTGGTCACCTGGATGCCCACAAAGATATGCGCTTCGCCGCTGTTGGCGTATCGATAGTTAAACTCGGTGATCGAGCGGTCGCCCAGATCCCGGCAAAACTGCAGGTAGCTGCCGGCCTTTTCCGGAATGGTGACCGCGAGCACAGCCTCGCGCTTCTCACCGATTTCTGTGCGTTCGCTGATATAGCGCAGGCGATCGAAATTGGTATTGGCGCCACTGCACACGGTCGCCAGTGCCTGGTTCTGCTCGCCGCTCTGATCCGCGTATTTTTTCAGCCCGGCCAGGCCCACGGCACCAGCGGGCTCCGCAATAGAGCGGGTATCCTCGAAGATGTCTTTGATCGCCGCGCAGATCTCATCGGTGGTTACGGTGATCACACCATCGATGGTCTCGCGCAGCACGCGATAGGTTTCCTCGCCAATCTGCGCCACCGCCACACCGTCGGCGAACAGGCCCACCTGCGGCAGGCGCCCTTCGCGGTTGCCCTCGCCCATCGCCAGCTTGAGGCAGGCCGCATCTTCCGGCTCCACCGCGTAGACCTTGATCTCCGGGCGCACGTACTTGATATAGGCCGCCATACCGGCGGCCAGGCCACCGCCGCCCACAGGAATGAACACGGCGTCGAGATTACCCGGATGCTGGCGCAACAGCTCCATCGCTACCGTACCCTGGCCGGCAATGACATCGGGATCGTCGTAGGGGTGAATAAACACCAGGCCGCGCTCCTCCACCAGCTGCTTGGCCAGTGCCGCTGCCTCGTCGAAGGTATCGCCGTGCAGCACCACTTCCGCGCCGCGCATGCGCACGGCGTTCACCTTGATCGCCGGCGTAGTGGAAGGCATTACGATGGTGGCACGCACCCCCAACTGCTGGGCGCCGAGGGCAAGCCCCTGGGCATGGTTGCCCGCCGAGGCCGCAATCACGCCTTTGGCGCGCTGCTCCGGTGCCAGCTGCAGGAGTTTGTTATAGGCGCCGCGAATTTTGAAAGAGAACACCGGTTGCAGGTCTTCCCGCTTCAGCAGAACACGGTTGCCAAGGCGGTGCGACAACTGGCGCATCGGCTCCAGTGGGGTTTCGATGGCGACATCGTAAATGCGCGCGTCTAAAATGCGCTTGATATAGGACTTGGGCATGACAGAAATCGGCAGCCGGTAGATGTTAGGGAGCCCGCCAGTCTAATCGCTACGCAGCAGCAAAGCTACACGAAGGCCGGTTTTACGCGAAAAATGCTTCGCGAACGGGCGTTTTTATCGCAAATATTGCACAAGGAAGCTTTTCCACATGAAAGAGCCCATCGATCAGGATCAACTCAAGCAGGACGTCGCCCGCGCCGCGGTGGAGTACATCACCCCCATGCTGGACGCCGACACCATTGTAGGCGTGGGTACCGGCTCCACCGCCAACTACTTCATCGACTTTCTGGCGGAGAAGAAGGGCCTGTTTGACGGAACTGTCGCCAGCTCCGATGCCTCGGCGGAACGCCTCAAGTCCCACGGCATCCCGGTCTACGACCTGAACGCGGTAGACGGCATCCGTGTCTACGTGGACGGCGCCGATGAAACCAACCCGCTGCTGCAACTGATCAAGGGCGGTGGTGCCGCGCTCACCCGCGAAAAAATCGTCGCTGCCTGCTCTGAAGAGTTTGTCTGTATTGCCGATGAAAGCAAATGGGTGCCGGTTCTGGGCAATTTCCCGTTGCCGGTGGAGGTCATCCCCATGGCCCGCTCCTATGTCGCACGCGAACTGGTCAAGCTGGGTGGTGACCCGGTGTACCGCGAGGGTGTGACCACCGACAATGGCAATGTCATCCTCGACGTGCACAATATGCAGATTGCCAAGCCGCTGGAGCTTGAAGACGCCATCAACAATATCACCGGCGTAGTTACCAATGGCCTCTTCGCAGCGCGCCCCGCCGACATTCTGTTGCTCGGCACCGCCGACGGTGTGAAGACGGTGAAGTCAAAAGTTTAAGCCATTGTTTGAGAGCTGATGATTTTCAAGAATAAGAAACTGAAACTGGCGCTGCTCGCCCTGCCGCTGTTGCTGGCCGCGGGCTGCGCCACCACACCGCCCAGCAATACCGACGATCTCTGTGAAATATTCCGCGAGAAAGACGACTGGTATCACGACGCCGCCAAGTCCGCACGCAAGTGGAACACCCCCATCGCCACCATGATGGCCACCCTGCACCAGGAATCCCGTTTTGTGCACGATGCGAAACCGCCGCGCACCAAAATCCTGTGGATCATTCCCGGCCCGCGCCCGTCCGATGCCTACGGCTATTCACAGGCCCTGGGGTCCACCTGGAAAGGCTACCAGCGGGCCACTGGCAATTACCGCGGTGACCGCGACGACTTCGAGGATGCCATCGACTTTGTCGGTTGGTACCACAACACCAGCCAGCGCCAGTGCCGAATCAAGCCTAACGATACTTACCACCTGTACCTCGCCTATCACGAAGGACAGGGCGGGTTTAACCGCCGCACTTACCGCAATAAAAAATGGCTAACAAATGTGGCCCACAAGGTCTCCGCGCGGGCACAAAGCTATCAGCGGCAGTTGAACAGTTGCGAAGCCTCGCTCAAGAAGCGTAAAAAATTCCTCGGTATCTTCTGAGCCCGCCCCGATACCGGCGCACAAAATCTTCGCCGCCAGCCTGATCTGGCGGCGAATTGCGCAAACCCTTCGGAATACCAACTACCCTTTGCAGACAGCGCTTTGCAGCACCCGATCAATGCCAAGGCTCTGTAGCCCTCAACCTACGCTGGGCGTGCAACTCCGCACAGATGCGTTTTTTTCGATAATGAGAGGTGCTCCATGAAGCCGACCGCCATCTATTCCGCCGCACTTGCTCTGGCTCTCGCCGTTTCCAGTGCCTTTGCCGAAACCGCAGTGAGCGATACCCAGCTGCACAAGTTTGCCGACGCCTACCGCTCCATCGTTACCCTGAGCCAGGAATACGCACCCAAAATCAAAGCTGCCGCCGATGCCGCCGCTGCCGAAGCCATCAATGTGGAAGCCCAGTCCAAAATGGTCGCCGCGGTAAAAGGTGCCGGCCTGAGCAAGGAAGAGTATCAAGGCATTGCCACCCAACTGCGCAACGACCCTGCGCTGCTGCAACGGGTGAATAATATTCTGCAGGAATCGGCCAGCGCGCAGTAACCGCATCGGCCACGATTAGACGCCCGAGTCCGGTGCCGGAATCTGATCCGGCGCCAGCTCAAGCACCCTGGCGATATCTGCCAGGTGCGCACGCACCCATTCCCCGTCAATAGAACCCCAGTCACTCAGCTCGTAATATCCATCGTTGTTACGCACCCCCTGCTGCACAAATTCCACCAGCGTTCCATGCCCCGGCAACCCCTTGGCAATCACATCCTGAATCGTACGGCGCGGCCAGCCGGTGATGTCTTCCAGGGCAGGATTGTTCGGCCGCGGCAGCCTTTCAATCAGGTAGGCCACCAGCAGGCGGCGGCAGATGGTGGGGTTGAGGTTGAGCCCGGGGCTGGAATCGGTGTGGAGATCGGCCATGGCGCCTTCCTGTCTCGCAGTGAATGGGTAGTCGAATGCATTTGTAGCACATACAGCGCCCGTACTTCCAAATCCCCCCGCATTCCAATCCGCACAACGCGGGACTTTTTATGCACCTTTTTGCATAATCATCCCACTTTTTCATGACTCGGATTCCGGTCGCGCTACATGCCCCGGGATCACACCTCACTGACAGTGGAAGCGTGCCTGTGGAAACCGAAGCCCTCGTTCAGAACACGGATCAGCCAGCAAAGGAATACACCGCACCGGGCATTCTGGCCGCCGCGGTATTTGCCCATCTGGCCGGTGCCCGCGCCGCCGGGATCGATTGCGACCAGCTGCTGTGCGACGCCGGTATCGAACCCGCCGCAACCACTGCTCCCGGCGCGCGTATTGGCCGCGAACAACTGGCGCGACTGCTGCGACTGCTGTGGGATCAGCTGGGCGACGAATCGGGCGGCTATCTTGCCCGCCCCTGGCTCCCGGGCACCTTTGCCATGATGGGCCACGCCACCATCACCTGCCCCACCCTGCGCCGCGCACTACTGCGCTCCAGCCGCTTTGTGGCCATGGTGAGCGACGACATTCACATCAAGCTGGTAGAAAATGGCGAGGAAGCGCAGCTGATCTTCCATCACGAAAACCACAAGCAACTCCCCAACCAGAATTTTGTAGAATCCATGGCGGTAATCTGGCTGCGCTTTTTCAGCTGGATGATCGACCGCACCATTTTGCTGGAGCGGGTTCACCTCGCCTTCCCACCGCCGGATTACGACGAAGACTACAACGATATGTTCCCGTGTCGGCACTACTTCAACCAGCCGGAAACCTGCCTGGTGTTCAACACCCGTTACCTGAGTATGCCGCTGGCGCGCGACGCCCAGCAGCTCAGTGAATTCCTCGCCCGCGCCCCCGAGTGCCTGCTGACCCAGTACAAATCCGACAACAGCTTTACCGGCCGTATCCGCCGCATGCTGCAGGGGGATAACGGGATCGAAAACCTGTCTCTGGACGATGTAGCGGAGCGCCTTTATACCTCTCCACAAACCTTGCGTCGCCGCCTCAAAGACGAAGGCAACAGCTGGCAGGACATCAAGGATTCCGTGCGCCGGGATATGGCCATGTACCAGCTGAAACAACAGGAAACCGCGGTGGCAGAAATTGCCGAGCGGCTCGGGTTCTCAGAACCCAGCGCCTTCAACCGCGCCTTTAAGAAATGGACCGGGCTCGCCCCCGGCGCCTACCGGGACAAACATCGCGGATAATAAAAACAGCGCGGGAATACCGTATACCGGAACAGGTTCGCCTCCCATAAAAAAACCCGCGGCACGCCGCGGGTTTTTTTGTTTAGGACAGTAACCAGAAGCTATTGCTGATCGAAGGAAGTCACCTTCACCGCAATGCGACGGTTCTTCTGCTTGCCTTCCTCGGTACTGTTGTCGGCGACTGGATCCGCTGGGCCCATGCCTACCGCCTTGATGCGGGAGGAATCAATACCGGCATCCACCAGCATTTTCATCACCGCCTGGGCGCGGGACTCCGACAATTTCTGGTTTGCGCCGGCATCGCCGTCCGTGTCGGTATGCCCTTCGATAGCGACCGACAATCCCGGGTTATCCTGCATGATTTTAATCAGCGTCTGCACGTCTGGTAGTGACGCCGCGTTCGGCATGCTGCCATCGGTCGGGAACTCGATATTCAGCGCGAATTCGCGGTTCGGATCGCGATTGGCGTTGTTCAGGTACTCCTGGAACGACTGACCAAAATCGCCGCTGTCTGTGGTGGCATCGGGAGTTGTGGAATCCGGGGCCGCGGTGGTGCCGTCATCCAGCGTAGGATCCGCCGGTGTTTCCTCCACGATCACCTCGTCCTGCTCCATCACCACACCGGAACCATCGTCCACTTTTTCTTTCTTGGCACACATGTTCAGCGCCCACAGTACACCGAGCGCTATCAGCAATGGCCACAGCCATTTCCCCATACCGCTTTTCTTGACCGGAGGAGGCGTATGCGCGGCTTGAGCAGTCTGACGCGGAGTGGTTTCCACCACCGTGCGCTCCGCCAGCTCGTCCAGATTACTTGCGCCCAACTCTTTCATCAGGCCGGGGGGTAACTGATCTTTGATATGGGTTTTCTGCCCCAGCAGCAGTGCCGCCAGGCCTTCCATATTCAGGCCTTTGCTTTTCACCAGTTTACCCACCAGCGACATGATTACCGGTGCGGCAATACGCAATAGCGAGCCGCTTTTGGTACTGTCGAGGCCCAGTGCACTCGAAATCACGTTCGTCACACCGCCGCGGTTAGAACCGAACAGTGAGTCGAGCATGCTACCGCCCACATCCTGGAGGCTGGTCATCTTGTCCGCGCTGGCAAATATGTCAGACGGTGACGACAGATCCATGCTGGTACTTTTGGTGGCCATATTCAGCAGCGCACCAAGGCCGCTTTCGCTGCCCGCCTTGTTCAACATACCTGCCAGCACCGAGGCGGCGCCGGTTGTAAATGCGGACTCGGCTTTGCCATCACCAAGCCCCAGAGCGCTGCCCAGCGAACTCAGACCCGATGCCCCCAAATGGCGTACCGCCATTTCCAATAGATTGTCAGCCATTTGTGTACCTCGCGATTGCGTTGCGGTTACGAGCCTTGCGGCCGTGTTTGTTGGAACCACTCTCAACAGTGTACGGCAGTAAATTCATCCGGTTAGGTCGATTCAGAATATTGAACTTATGGTGCATCGCGATACTGAATGCCCAGACAAGCGCCGTACAACTCGACCGGAAGTCCGCTACTCTCCGAACTACGTGGCGGGCGGGAAACTTGCATGCCCCGTTCAGGTCTATAGGATTAACCGGACCAAGCTGTGAACCCCATAATAACGACCGATAACGGAGGCCAGATGCACCACAAACTCACTCTCGCAGGAATTGCGTTATGCGCACTTTCCTTTGCCGGCTGCAATGGCATTCAATTCAATACCAACGCCGGGCCCTATGTTTCCGACCGTATCGGCGCCTCAATTGTTCGGGAATATACAATTTCTGAAATCAGCCAGTACAACGCCACTACCCTGGGCTTTGTGGAAGCGTCCTACTGCCAGGAAAAGATCAACGAGCGCAAGGCGAGCAAATCTGCTCTGGTTCGGGACCTGAAAGTACGCACGCAAAAAATGGGGGGAAATGGCCTGGTTGTTGAGGCTTGCGGCACCGCCGCCTATGGGGCCTGCCAAACCTATATGGAGTGCCGGGGTGTGGCCTACTCTGTGCCGGAGCGCAAAGGCGATGACATACCCGATACCGCCGTCAATACGCACTTCTAACCGGTCGCGCCCAGTGGCAATATCTCACGCCTGCCCAGATCCCCAGGTGCAGCGGATTTATGCATGCACTAATGAGATAATGGGCTGATCATTTTCCGGGAGTTACTCAAGGTATACGCTCCCACACCAAAGAGTATTCACGGTATGCACGATTCCCAGCCCAACAACCCCCTCCACGGCATCAAGCTGGCCACTATCGTGGAAGAGCTGGAAGCACACTACGGCTGGGAAGGGCTGGCTGAGCGAATCGACATCAACTGCTTCAAAAAAGACCCGTCGATAAAATCCAGCCTCAAATTTCTGCGCAAGACGCCCTGGGCAAGAGATAAGGTGGAAGCGCTGTATATCACGACCTTTACCGACGACAATCCCTGGGTAAAACGCTGATCAAAAGGCTGGATCTGAAGCACCTGTTTAATGCGGCGTATCCTCACCTGGCTTGAGCAACGTCACCTCCCCTAATCCCAGTTTTTCCAGGCCGGAGAACTGGGTTGCGCGGTCGCCCACTACCAGCCAGATCATCGAATCTGGCTGCATATATTCCTCGGCAATCTTCTGCACTTTCGGAATAGTCATCGCCTCGGCGGTCGCTTCGCGCTCGCGCACGTAGTCTGCGGGCCAGCCGTATTCGCTCATGCTTTCCAGCAGGCCGAGTTTGGCCCGCGCCGTTTCAAACGCGCGGGTATTAGCGCGCACCAGGTAGGAGCGGGAGGTTTCCAGATCCTTTTCTGAATAGGTTGGCGCGTACTGCTTGAGAATGTCGTGAATCAGCTGTGTGGAATCCGCGGTAACATTGGCGCGCACACCGGTGCCGATGGCGAACTGGCCTTCCGTCTTTCCGCCGCTGACACTGGAGCCGATACCGTAGGTATATCCCTTGCCCTCGCGCAGCTCCTGAGTAAGACGGGAGGCAAAGCCGCCACCGCCGAGAATATAATTGGTGAACACCGCCGGATAGTAATCCTCCGACACTACAGGCATCACCAGGCGGCCGATGCGCAGTACCGACTGCTTGGCATCCGCCACATCCACAAAATAGATTCCTGGCGCAGCCGGTTCGGATGCGGGATTGGGGATTTTTACGGGTTTAGCCGGCCATTCTTTGGCCAGCTGCCCGGCAGACTTCAGGAAATCACCGCGGGTGATATCCCCCACCACATGGGCGTTAGCCACAGACGGCGACAGGTAATTTTTGTAGTAGGCCTTGAGATCATCCATGGTAATCGCCGCCACGGATTGCTCGGTGCCCAGACCGCTGTATCCGCGGATACTGTTTTTGCCGTGCAGCAGGCGTGCAAAGGTCTTGCGGGCAATGGCATTGGGCTCCCCTTCCGCGCGTTTGATCTGGCTGGTAACACTCTTCTTCGCCAGTACCAGCTCCTTCTCGTCCCAGCGCGGCTCCAGCAGCATTTCCTGCAACAGCGCGAACACTTCATTGAAGTTGCGCGCCAGGGTGGTCACATCAAAGCGGAACGCATCCTGCCCGGCAGAAACACTGATGCTGGCGCCGAGTTTCTGGATCGCCGTTTCCAGCTCTTCCGGAGTGCGATTTTTGGTCCCGCGCTCCATCAACATGGCGGTGAGGTTGGCAACACCGGTCTTGTCGATGCTCTCCTGCAACATACCGCCGTCAATCACCAGGCTGAAGGTCACAACCGGCACTTCACTGTTTTCGATACCGAAAACTTCGATCCCGTTCTCGAGCTTGCCCTGCCATACGTCCGGCACTGTGGTCTGCGCCGGATCACCGTACGCCGGCTCTTTGGAGCGGTCGATCTTCGACGGGGTTTTCTCGTACTCGGCACTGGCGGAGGCATCGAACTGTGCTTCCGCGCCATTGACAACCTTCTCTTCCACAACCTGCGCGGCCGTGGAACCGGACAGCGCCAGCGCCTTTTCCCCCTTGGGGACAAAGCTCGTCGCCACATAGGGCTTGTTCTTGATGTACTTGTCGTACACCCGCTTTACGTCCTCCCCGGTGACCGCCAGCAACCGCTCGATATCCTTGCTCACATAACCCGGGTCATCCGCGTAAATCTGATACTGGGCCAGTTGGAAGCCCTTGCCCAGCACACTGGAGAGGCTGTTATAAAACGCCACTTCCTGGCCCGCCTTGATTCGTTCCAGGTCCTCTTCCGCAATACCCTCTTTTTCAAACAGGGCAAAGCCTTTCTCGATACCCTTATACACATCGTCCAGATTGCCACCGGCAAACGCCTGCACTTCCAGTTGCATCTGTCCCGCCAGCTCCGATTCATAGGCACTCATGGCCACATACGCGGTCAGCTGCTCGTCTTCCACCAGCACCCGATACAGAGGCGCGCGTTTGCCGACGGAGAGATATGCCGACAGTACCGCCAGCGGGTAACTGTCTGCGCTGTAACGCGGCACCGTCGGCCAGGCCATACTCAGCTGGGGCTGGCGGGCAAAGTTATCCTCGTAATACAGTCGCCTGGTTTCCTTCAGGGTGACCGGCTGCTTGGGCGCACGCTCGATGGCCTCCCCCGCGGGGATCTCACCAAAGTACTTCTGCACCAGCGCCTTGGCCTCTTTGGGATCAAAATCTCCGGCCACCACCAAGGTCACATTGTTGGGCACATACCAGCGGCGGAAGAAGGTCTTCACATCGTCCAGGGTGGCATTGTCCAGATCCTCCAGCGAACCGATCACCTGCCAGCTGTAGGGGTGGCCCTCCGGGTAGAGGTTGCGATCGACCACATACTGGCTGTGGCCATAGGGGCGGTTATCCACACCCTGGCGCTTCTCGTTCTTCACCACCTGCTTTTCTTTCGCCAGCACCGGGTCGGTCACCGTATTGATAAACCAGCCCAGCTTGTCCGCCTCCGCCCACAGCATCTTCTCCAGTGCATCCTTGGGCACCGTCTGGTAGTAATTGGTGACATCCCGGGAAGTGGAACCATTGGCCCCGGAACCGCCAATACGCGCACTCATCGCATCCAGCCCGCCCTTGCCCAGGTTCTCCGACTCCAGGAACAGCAAGTGCTCGAACAGGTGCGCAAAGCCGGTGCGCCCTTCCTTCTCCCGCGCCGAGCCGACATGGGCGGTCAGCGACACCGCCACCACCGGATCGGAGCGGTCGATGTGGAAAAGCACATTGAGGCCGTTCTCCAGCTGGAACTGCTGGTAGTCGATGGAGAAATCTGGCTTGGTCTCTTGCTCGGCCGGGGCTTTTGACGCCGCCTCTGTTTGTGGCTTCGGCTCGGACTGGGCATTGGAGCGGTCGCAGCCGAACAGGCCGGGAGCCGGGATGGAAAGTGCGGTCAGCAGCGCCAGGGAGGCGGTAAGGTTGCGGGGCATGGGGCGATCCTTTGCATTGTTATGCAGAGGAAGATAGCAGGAGTGGTGGGGTTGGGCGACGGGGTGTAGGTAGGCAGAGGTTAAATTGGGTATGGATAGTGGAGATACGGCTTTGAGGAGTGACTCCTTGAAAGACCGAAATGCCTTAGCGGATACACGCTAGCGAATACTCATTAAGCTGGCGAAAGAATCCATACCGCGAACTTCTTAACGATCGGCAACACCCAAGAACCCGAAACGCATAGAGTAAGTAAGTACAAACTTCGAAAATTACAGCTGATTACAGCATCTCGCCTGCCCGAAACAAGCGTGCTATAAAGTGCGCCACACCGGAAAAAGAGAAGTGCGTCACACTTCGCTTTAGAGGCTCTCCGTTGCTCACAGAGCTTTTACCCTCCAAAAAATAAAAGCTGGGGAGCCGATGAGAGCTGCAGATCCCTCACCAAGTCAGCATAGCTAACGCCATGCCAGGTAAACTAGTGCCGTTGTATCTTTAGACAGAGACCGAACATATTTAGGCAGAATGCCTAGATATAGGCATTCAGTTCCAGATCGAGCTATTACGCCTAAATCTGGGGCTATTGAATAAAATGTTACACATATAAATGGGTAGTAAGAAGTGAACGCTAAGCTTGGTGAAGAACCAACTCGGAAAGAAGCAATTGAATTTATTTCTGAGTCGAGCATGTATGGAAATCTTGGTCTATTTATCGGTGCAGGGTTTTCCAAGGCCGTAATGAATAATGACTTTGATCAAATTGCATTATCATGGGACCAGCTTCTAGAAAAGGCCTCAGAAAAGCTCGATATTGACTACGGAGACATATGGAAAGAAGGTGTCAGCTATCCAGATGTGGCATCCAGTATATGTGTAAGGTATAGCGAAAATAATGATTGCACCTACAACGAAGCACTTTCTAAACTAAAGCGACAACTCGCTCTATTAACCAGCTGGTACCCAGATAAAGAAAACCGAGAAAAGTACTCGAATTACCTGAATAACTTAGATGCCGAATGGATAGTTACTACTAATTATGACTTAATTATCGAAAGCTTATTGACAGGAAAGTCAATTCCGCTTGGGCCAGACGAATCCCTCACCTCCCCAAAAGATCAAGTTCCTGTTTATCATCTACATGGCATCAGAACCAATCCTGAAGGAATCATAATTGCTCAGGAAGATTACGTATCTCTCTTTCGGCCTAATGAGTATCGCCAAATAAAGTTAGCACTCACGATAAAAGAATCTACAACCTTACTCCTTGGTTATGGATTAGGTGATGTAAATGTGTTGACAGCCATCGACTGGTCTAAAAATGTTTTCGTAAATAAACAAGAAAATTACCCGCATGATGTAATTCAAATATACCGTACAGAAAACCCTAAAGACGCTCCCTATCGCGACCGGAATGGGATTCTCATCATCGAAACATCAGCGCTAACTAAATTTTTCGAGGAGTATTCCGATACTCATGAAAGACTAAAAGAAGAGAAGGATAAGCAGAATGTTGCATTGCACAACCTTTCTGCTCAACTGGAATCTCCTGACGAGGATCTTATAAACAAGTTTATCGACGATAAAGAATTTAGGATTGAACTACTTAAAACCCTAAGTACATTCTCAACAAACCTGATCTCTGGGTTTGTATCATTCCTAAACAGCTGCATCGATGAAACTTGGGTTAGAGCCGAGCCTCATGGAGCATTCGAAGCATACGATCAAGGCCTCACAGTTCTTCTAGACATATTAACAACATTGAAATTTAAGAAAATCCCACCTGCTTTACTTGAAACCTGCGCTTATGCCTTACAGCGTGTGGGGTACTATGTGGATGATGGACACGGTAAATCTTGGCAAGCAAATAGGACCTTTGAATGCAGAAAAGGTGAGCTTTCTAGTGAGCTTGTAGACGAGCTGAAGAATATTGCTGAACAGCACTGGTACACTAACTTAAGAAAGTTAATGAGGCGCGTAAATGCGTAACAAGTCAATCAACTACGCGCCTTTCAGGCGCCGGACGCAGCAAAACGGTGCCGGTTACTAAAGCGCTAAATCAAAAAAAGCCTTTCTTTAAAAACTTCGCTAGAAAAGATGTTCTTGCAAGAATCGAAAAAAACCGAGAAAGGGCACGGGGCTCGTATTCTATATGTTGTCGAGTCTGGCAGGAGGTCCCGGTGACCGTCTGCGTAAGTCTCAACACAGGCAGTCACCGGGCTCTTTGCGTTTACGAGCTAGCGTTTACTTGTTCAAAGCCTTGGCCAGCACCCGACCCAGCTCCGCTGCAGACTGCGGATTCTGGCCGGTAATAATTCGACCGTCCTGCACCACAAAGCTTTCCCAAGCTTTCCCTTCCTGGTAGTCGCCGCCGAGTGCAATCAGCTCGTCCTGCAGCAGGTAGGGCACTAACTCTACCAGGCCTACCGCTTTTTCTTCCACATTACTGAAGCCCGCGACTTTCTTGCCGGCAATAATCGGCTTGCCGTCTGGGCCTGTGACGTTCAGCAGCGCGGCCGGGCCGTGGCACAGTGCCGCCACATAACCGCCGCTCTCATAGATGGCAGAGGCAACGCTGTTTACCGCCGGGCTCTTGGGGAAGTCCCACACGGTGCCGTGGCCGCCGGCGAACAGGATGGCCTGGAAGCGCTTGGGGCTGACGTCCGCGAGCTTGCGGGTGTTGTCCAGCAGGCTGCGGGTTTGCGGCTGGCGAGGAATTCAAAGTTCACCGCATCATCATCCGCCAGGCTGCGCGCGTCCACAGGTACTGCGCCGCCCTTGATGCTGGCGATCTCCACTTCAAAGCCCGCTTTCTTGAGCTCGTGGTAGGGGTGGGTAAGTTCCGACAGCCACAGACCGGTCTTCTCGCTGGTGTCGCCCATCTGCTCGTGGCTGGTGGCCACAATCAGCACCCGCGGCGCGGCTTGGGCCAGGCTTGCGGACAATAGCGCCAGTAGGGCTACAAGGATCGAAAACAGTTTCTTCATATCAGGTCTCCACTGACAGGTTGCGCCGGCAAGCGGCTGTAAACTAGCGTATCAGTGGATCACTGGCATAGGTCAAGAGTTTCACGGAACCAGCTCTGATGGCCGCGCGATATTTCAGCTGATCCTGTTACAATCGCGCCAAAATATTCACCCGGAAGCATTATGGAACATGAAATCCTAAACGTATTTCTGGCCAACCAATGGCTGACCATACCGATATTCATCATCCTGGTAATCGGCGTTACGCTGTTCTGGTTCGGTGGCCTGATGGCTGCGCTGACAGCGCTGGGTAATAACCGCTGGGCCTGGGGGCTGTTGTCGATTGTGCTCGGCCCGATAACGGGACTTCCTTATGCCCTGATTCACAAGGAAGCCAGCTACCCGAAATCACTGATGATCAAGGGCCTGATTTTCCTGCTGGCAGGACTAGTGCTATCACTCTTGGCATGGGCCATCACCTGAACAGATTTGCCCCGTAGCGATAAAGAGGGCCTACCCCTGCCAGCTCCAGCTGCCGGATGTGGACATACTGCAGGCCTGGCACCGGCCACGTATTCAAAGTGAAACTTCCCTAGCAGACCGGCGGGCCACCCTCGCGAGATACGTATAATGCCCAGCCACACCTCGAAGCCATTTGGAGTAACGATGTGCTTTCCCGCCCTCGCCCTGACGGTGATCAGCACCATTTCCTGCGCCTTCTTTAGCACTGCGGCCGTCGCGGACGCCAAGTTTTTTGCCAACCCGGAATTGCAAGAGCAGATGCCCTCTGCCTTCGCGCTGCAACCGCAGGCGCGCGGTTTCTTGAAACCAGCTTTTCAGCAGACGGTGGAACAGGGCAATGCACTGGTGGCGGCGATCCGCGCGGACAAGGAGCTGGCAGAGGCGATTGCGCGCTGGCCGAGCCTGACTATGGAGCAGCAGATTCCCTACCTGAAGCGGGTGTTTGCACTGGAAATCGCGATCATGGGCGTAGAGGCACCCAAGCTGCTGATCGACGATCACAGCTATCCCGGCCGCATGGTGTATTTCGATTTCGATCCGAAGAATCCCTCCACCGGTACCGTGTACCTGAACCCGGCCAAACTGGCCGAGCGGCCCAAATATGAGTCGCTGGCGTTCCTGATCCATGAGACCCGCCACTCGTTTCAGTTCCAGCACGCGTTTGGCGAAACGGAAGATACGCAAAACGCGGTAATCAGCGGTTACGCCGCGGCGTTCGAAGCACAGAAAAGCCTGAAGGGTTTCTCCTTCAGTGATTTCCTGACATTGCTAAATGAATACGAGGCGTTCCAGTTCGGCAATTATGTATTTGGCAAGCTGACCAACTGGGAAGTGGATATGCCGGATATGCCGGATATGGGTACCTACGCCAGCCAGTTCGACCAGCACGGTGAGCTCAAGATCGACTTGATCGCGCTGGCGGCGGAAGAGTCAGACCGCAGCCTGCTTGAGCGCTACAACGAACTGGCCAAAGCGCAGTACCAGTTGCGCAAAAAAGAAAAGCAGTGACCCTCTCTGTAGTACTTTCTAGCTGCTGATACACCCCCGTCAAATCTCAGTGAAATAGCTAGATGCATATCTTCGCCCCATTTTGGAGATATGCATCACTCCTACCGCACCGCATGGGTAAGTAAGCACAAACTCCCAAATTACAGCCGCTTACAGTACCTCCCCGAATAAAGACTACCGTGTTATAAAAGACGCCACGCAAATATACGTCAGAATATCAACCAACCAATAAACGAGAGCCCCATATGCCATCAGAATATGATACCGGGGATATATGCAGAATTATCTGGGAAGAGGTCTGCATAATGAAAAGTTACGAGTCGACCAGACCGCTACCTTTTAATAAAAAGCTAAAGTCGGAAATTCCCAATGCCGCTGGGTTGCGAGAGCTTGCAAGGCGACTGAATGACCGCCTTGAGATAGCGCTGGGCAACAAGAATCTAGACAACTCCAAAACATTTTGGGCGTTTGCCAGGGAAATACTGTTCAACCATGTCAAAAAATAGAACTCATACAGACTATCGAATCGGCTTATTGGCACTTTCTATCGCCGCCTTAAGCAACTCCACTTTCGCGACTGATGAAACAGTCGACCCAGCCAAATTCGACAAAGACAATAATGGCCAGATATCTGCGATAGAGCTCCGCTCGATAATTTTGCCCAACTTCTCTGATGAATACAGAGACCGGGACCAGAATCACGATGGCTACCTGGATTGGGTTACCCTACCGAGCGGTGGGCGGCATGAGGATTTCCTCAAAGCAGTGGAGGGGGTTGAATCGCTTGACCCGTGCGCATACTTTCTTGAAACCTCGGCCGGGCATGAACTCGATGCGGCCTATGGTTCTGTATGTGACGAACATGGTGGGCTGGCAGAGATCGCCGAGATCAAGAAGCGAGTACCAATGACATACTCAGAGGTAACCGCCTATCTAGCGGAGCAAACAGCAAAGAATGGCAAGCCTCCAATCTTAAAAAATATCCACCTGCGAAAGAACTTTGAAACTCCGGTCAAAAAGCTCGAAAAATCTGAATCCGCAACAATCAGCTTTACCGACAATCGGGAAGCCAGCAATCAGATCATTTCACTGAGTGGCGCCCTCTTCTACGGTAAGGATTTGGAGCCATCCATAGTGGATGGCACGGTTAAACAGGGGCTGTACGGCGGAGTTCAGTTTAATCGTGTGGATTCAGACAATGAAAAGGGCGACATCAACACCCTTGCTTTCAAGGTCGGATCACAATGGTCCTGGATCACGCTCAATGAAAATTGTGATCCGGCAGTAACCAGCACTTGCTCCATGGAGCATTCCTTTACTGTCGACATTGCCAAAAATACAGATTTCGACTTTGACCGGAACATTAATACGCTGTCGGCAAGCTACAGCCCGGTTTTCTCCCGATATACCGGCATCCCGAAAGAGGTCTTTTCTCTATTCCAGGTCATGCTTGATGTAAATACATCACTGGCAATCAGCGATGTCAGCGATCCCGGTGATTCACAGGACATTGAAAGCAATCGCTCCTATCGTTATTGGGGTTACCAGTCTTCCCTCACGTTCTTTCCGCCTTTAACCACCAGCGGTGCCAACCTGAAAGTCACCCATGACTGGGTCAAAGAGTTAAACGACGACTATGAAGACTTGGAACAGACTAAAGTAAGCCTGCACCTTCCAATCGCCAATAATGAGAATCTGGCGGTAGTGGTAAGTTATTCGAAGGGCGAAAATGCGATCACTCGGGAGAGCTCGGATATCACTGAAATCGGGCTTGGCATTAAATTTTAGGGTGAAAGCGCATATCCGAAATCTTCAATAATTTTCCGGGTGCTGTCGAATACGAACCATCTGAGACGACTACCCTATACCAACGCAATTCATCGTTGGCCAAACGAAGGAAATACCATGTCCAGAATGATGTTCGTTAATCTGCCTGTGGCGGATCTTGGGAAGTCGGTTGAGTTCTTCTCGCAGCTCGGTTTCGACTTCAACCCCCAGTTCACCGATGAAACCGCCACCTGCATGATTGTCGGGGAAAGCAACTTTGTCATGCTACTTACCGGCGAAAAGTTTGGCAGCTTTACCCCCGGCCTTGAGCTTTGCGATACCGACAAGCATTCCGAGGTACTGGTTTGCCTTTCTGCCGAGAGCCGTGCTGAAGTGGATACGCTGCTAGAAAAGGCCCTAGCTGCAGGCGCTGCCAGCTACAGGGAACCGGAAGACTACGGTTTTATGTACGGCCGCAGCTTCCGGGATCTGGATGGGCATATCTGGGAGTTTATGTGGATGGATCCGGCTGCGGCTCAGAAAAATGACGTTTAACTCACTGTACTACGATATATCAAGGCGGCCATGTATGGCCGCCTTGATAGTTTCTTACCCTAGATCCTGCCTAGCAGATTAATCTCGCTGGTGAATTATCAAAAGCCCTCAAACTTATTGACAAGGTACTTTCGAATCCACGGGAATCGAGGGTTCCAGTTGATGAGTTTTCCGGCTTCAATTTCAGCGGCAGGCGTTATCCCTGCGGAAGAATCGGTGTTATCAAAAATTAGAGCGCGGTCCGCTGTAATTGCCGCGTCATACAGCATCTCCATGGTGCGCTTGTATCGCTCGACGATCTTTTCTGTCGGTACATCATGCCCACCTTTAGCGACCCTATCGGCCACCCGCTTCACGTTTACGTGAGGATCATTGATGCCCACAAATAGCAACAGAATATCAAAGCCTTTCGTTTTGGCGGTAACCAGGTATTCAATTTTTGAAGGGTGAGACATAACGCTTTCGAAGCTGTGAGATATACCACTGTTCAAAAGCTCTGTGCGGTGCGACTCGGCGATTCTTTGCGCTTCACGGACTGCGGCATCGTAATCCCCGCCTAATTCCTCGGCAATTTCATCGGGATTTATGTACTCACCAAAGTCCATGTTTTTATTCATGAACATTTCAGTTAGGGTGCTTTTCCCTGATCCATTTGGCCCGGCAATCAGGATTACTCTAGGCTTCGTCATTTTTTAAGCGCCTCCACTTCCTCCTTGGTCAGCTTGCGCTTGACGGCGTTGCCGTCTTTATCCAGCTTTTCGTAAAAAAACTCACCTGTTTCCAGGTCTTGAGACAAGACTTCCAGCCCGGCTTCCAGACTTTCCTTACGGGCTTTCAGCCCGGCTTCAGAGGCGGCTTCCGTTATCTCGCCCATGGAGAAGTCGTCAAAATTTCGTTTGTCAGTCACAATTTAATCCCTTCACTAAAACCTCGATATCTTCACTCACTGTAATTACTAGTTCTGTACCAATTGTGCCGAATAAAATATGCCGGCCTCTTGAGTAGATCAGGGTTATCCCATAGAGATTTGGTATTTGCAACTCTCAAAAGAATGGGCTTTGGCGCTTAAAAATCCGCTTAATTTCGAACGATAGTACTAAGCGGCCCAATCTTTGGAAGCGCCACTCAGACCTCCAGAGATGCCGCATCTCCGTCGGTATATTCATCCAGTTGTCATTGCGACCATCAAAATACAGTACAGCCGAGCCCAGTAGCTCCTCTGGCTTCCAAACTCTCGAAAATCGACTACTCATCTACGGCCTGCCCCCCGACGCCCCCCCACGACGGCCAGCCCCTTAAGATGCATTGCCCGCCATTTTCTCCAGATCTCCGCTTCTTTTAGGCCATCTCATACGACTACTTAATATCAGCGCACAAAGTATCTACCGCTGACCTGCTGAATGACGCGCCCGTTGTTACTGGCGTCATGCGTATTTACGTCACTTATCTGCCTCACAACAACAATAAAAATGGAGCCGGCCATGTCTTCGCCTGACTTTCAGAATCTTGGTAAGGAGCACCACAACCCGCGCCTCGCACGGCTGGGCCCCGGTGAAAAAGCGGGCTTCGCCATCGGCGATTTCGGTTTCAACCTCTACTGGACCTGTATCGCCTCTTTTCTTGCGGTTTTTTACACCGATGTATTTGGCCTGCCGGCGGCCATCGCGGGTACGTTACTGCTGATCACCAAGCTGATCGATGCGGTGACAGACCCGCTGATGGGCGCCATTGCGGATCGTACCCAGACCCGCTGGGGCAAGTTCCGCCCTTACCTGCTGTTCGCCGGCGTTCCTATGGCCGCGGCCTCGGTGCTCACCTTCACCACTCCGGATCTCGATGAAACCGGCAAAATCATTTACGCCTATATCACTTACAGCGCGATGATGTTGGGGTACACCTTGCTGAGCACCCCCTACGCGTCTCTCTCCGGGGTGATGACTGCTCACCCGCAGGAGCGCAATACCCTGATCAGCTGGCGGTTTATCGCCGCTTTTATCGGCATGACCTTCGTCAATAAGTACACCCTGCCGCTGGTGGAATGGCTGGGGCGGGGGGATGAACAACTCGGCTGGCAGCTCACCATGATGGTGTACGGCGCTCTGGCTTGCGTGATATTCGCGGTGACTTTTTTTACCACCCGCGAGCGTATCGAGCCGCCGGCAGTGCAGAGAACCGCCCCCCTGGACGACATCAAGGATCTGCTGCGAAATCGTCCCTGGTTAATTCTGGTGGGGCTGCAGATGGTCATCATGCTGACCATTACCCTGCGCGGCGGCTCCAGTTATTACTACCTGATGTATTACGTGGAGCGCCCGGAACTCATTTCCAATTATCTGGCCGTGCAGGCGCTCGCATTGGCCGTGGGTGCGGCGATCACACCGCTGCTGACCCGCTATGTAGATAAAGCGCGTCTGATCGTAGTTTTGATGGGGATTGTCGGCGCTCTTTCGTTGGCGTTCTATTTCGTACCAAAAGATGCGGTATGGCTGATGTTTACCCTGAACATTCTGATCAGCCTGGCACTGGGGCCCAAATCACCGCTGGCCTGGTCCATGTTCGCAGACTGCGCCGATTACACCGAGTGGCGCAGCGGGCGGCGCGCCACCGCCATGACGTTTTCCGCCGCCACCTTCTCCATGAAACTGGGCGGGGCCATGGGTTCTGCACTGATGCTGTGGGTGTTGGCAGCCATCGGGTATGTGGCACGGGAGGCGCAGAGCGGTGCCTCGCAAACCGGTATCGCCATGTTGCAGACGGTGATACCCGGTGCCTTCGCGCTGCTCGCTGCCGCCGTGGCAAGTTTCTATCCACTGAACAATGCGCGCCTCGAGCGCATTCAGGAGGAGCTGGGAAAAGGTACCGCGACTGGAGAACGGGACACCCCCGGAGCACTGGATACGCAACCAATAGCGCCCGGTGGAAACCCGCCGGCGGGGACCGCGACGTCGTAAAGGAAGCTACCGTATGAACAACACAACCGATCATTCCGCACTGCTCACCAGTTCCGAGGATGGTGCACGCTGCGAGCTTGCGAGCCCCACGACCATGCCCGCCGCCAGCGCCTTTTTGTGGAACCGGCGCATGCTGGTACAGGTAAATTGCCGCGGCTTCGTGGTAGCGCGCCATATGCAGCCGGAGCCGGCCGCCTACGCCCACGCCCCCAATCTCGAAGCCAAAACGTTTATGCAGCCGGAGCAGCCGTTCTATGCACACCACCCGGGCCGCTTCCTGTATCTAAAGGATGAGGATACCGGCGAACTGTTTTCCGCTCCCTACGAGCCGGTGCGCGCGAGCGCCGAGCAATTCTGTTTTTCCGCCGGCAGTGGCGATATTAGCTGGCGCGTGCACAACGCCGACCTGGAAGTTTGCATGACACTGCGTGTTCCTGTGGACGACGCAGTGGAATTGTGGGAATGCACCCTGCGCAATTATTCCGGCAGGCCGCGACGTATTTCTGTTTACCCCTATTTTCCCGCTGGTTATATGAGCTGGATGAACCAGTCCGGCGAATACCGTGCGGACCTGGGAGGCATCGTCTGCTCCAGTATTACGCCCTACCAGAAGGTTGATGACTACTTCAAAAATCGCCATCTGAAAGACAAAACGTTTCTTTTGCATGAAACAGCGCCGGACGCCTGGGAATCTGTTCAGGCGAACTTCGAGGGCGAGGGCGGGCTGCACAATCCCGACGCTGTGCGCCAGCCGTTATTAGGTGGCGGCGAGGCCCGCTATCAGGTGCCGGCGGCCGCGCTGCAATACCGCCTGCAACTGGCTCCCGACGAGGAGCGCACACTGCGCTTTCTATTCGGCCCGGCCCGCGACGATGAGGAAATCCTTGCACTGCGCGAGCGGTACCTGTCGGCCGCCGGATTCGCCGCGGCGGCAAGCGAATATCAGTGCTATCTGGAACAGGGGCGCGGCTGCCTGCAGATCGAAACCCCGGACCGGGAACTGGATCAGTTTGCCAACCTCTGGCTGCCGCGTCAGGTGTTCTACCACGGCGACGTCAACCGCCTGACCACAGACCCGCAAACCCGCAACTATTTGCAGGACCAGTTGGGCATGGCCTATATCCAGCCACAAACTGCGCGCGCCGCCCTACTGCGTACACTCAGCCAGCAAAAGCCGGATGGCTCCCTGCCCGACGGCATTCTGCTCAGCGCTGAGGCAGAGTTGAAATATATCAACCAGGTGCCGCATACGGATCACTGTGTGTGGCTGCCGATTTTTCTGCACGCCTACCTGGATGAAACCGGCGATTACGCGCTACTCGACGAACGGGTGAGTGCGGAAAGCGGGTGTGAGGAACGCAGTGTGTTTGAGCGTGTGAACAGCGCTCTGGACTGGCTGGCAGCGGCGCGCGACGAACGCGGCCTCAGCTACATCGGCCAGGGAGACTGGTGCGACCCGATGAATATGGTGGGCTACCGGGGGCGCGGCGTATCTGGCTGGCTTTCCCTCGCCACCGCCTATGCACTGAAGTTGTGGGCGGAAATCTGTGCGCAGCAGAAACAGACAGCGCCCGCAGAAAAATATGCCCGCATCGCCGCGGAGATCAACAGCGTGGTCAATCACCACCTGTGGGATGGAGAGTGGTTCGCGCGCGGCATCACCGACGACGACACTGTTTTTGGTGTGCGCGAAGATCGCGAGGGACGTATCTTCCTCAATCCCCAGAGCTGGGCGCTGCTGAGCGGCGCCGCCACTGCCGCGCAGCAGAAAAGCCTGCTGCGTGCGGTGGAGCAACAACTGGAAACTCCCTACGGGCCAATGATGCTGGCCCCCGCGTACACCGCGATGCGCGAGGATGTGGGTCGCGTCACCCAGAAACATCCGGGCTCCGCTGAAAACGGTTCTGTGTACAACCATGCTGCGGCGTTTTACATCTACAGTCTGTACGCCGTCGGCGAGAGTGACCGGGCCTGGCACACACTGCGGCAGATGATCCCCGGCCCCGATCGAGAGGATTTGATAAAACGCGGGCAGTTACCGGTGTTTGTTCCCAACTACTATCGCGGCGCCTGGCACCAGTACCCCGAACACGCGGGCCGCTCCAGCCAGTTGCTGAACACCGGCACCGCGGCCTGGATCTACCGCTGCCTGGTAGAGGCGCTATTCGGGTTAAAAGGTGAGGGCGAGGGCTTGCGCATTGCTCCGCAACTGCCCTCCCACTGGCGGCAGGCACGGGTGGAACGCCGCTTCCGCGGCGCCGTGTTTGAAGTGCAATTTGAGCGCCGCCCCTGCGGCGAAGGGCAAGGCGGCGAGAGGCATGATGGTTGGGAGCAAAAAGAGGCGGGCGTACAGGTGTATGCCGATGGCGAACACCTTGCGGAACCTTTGATCAGCCCGGTGCAGCCGGGGCGCCACTACCGGCTGCGGGTGTTGCTACCACACACCGAGAGCGCGGACTCGACGACGAATTCGACACCCAAGAGCGCGAAAGAAACGTTCCAAACCGTTTGAAAGCCGGTGTACTGCGCCGTTGCTGAACCTGGTGGCTGCCCTGCAGCACACGAGACCTTGGCCGCGGATTTTGTCGCGGCCAAGACCGGCGCAAATAAACTACTTGCCCTTTTCCGGCTCAGACAGGGAGACTTCCTCTTCCCGTCGCAGATAGCCAGCCTGCTCGCTGTCTTGCTGCAGACTCTGCTGATTGGGCATGGCCCGGGTCTGTTCGTTCAGCTGGTGGATCTGAGAGGCGTTACCCAGGTCGCGGCTGCTGGTGATCGAAGCGATGGATTCGCGGTCTTTCAGGAAGCCAATGACATCGGTTTTGATCGCCTGTAGCTCCTGATCGTCCCGGTGCATTTCGAGGATATGCCGCGGGTGCTCCAGGTTTTTCATACCGGTGGAGGCGAATGTGGTGGTAACGATGCGGGATACCACCACCCAGGGGGTTATGCTACTGCGTATCAGGGTATTTTCCGAACGGGTACTGTCGTGAATGCCGGTACCGGTGGAAATCCGGGATTCGGTAAAGGTGCCTTCGCACTTAAAGTACACCAGCAGCGACTCGAACTGGATCTCGGCAAAGTGCAGGTGTGCGGCATTGCTCAGCAGCTGCCCAAAGGATTTCAGCAGAAAGCCGATCAGCAGAATATGCAGGGCGCTCATCGCCAGGCCCAGCAGAGTGATGATCTGCTCACTGTTGATGATCTGCTCCAGCGAGCCGGATCCGGGGCTGGCAATGAAGTTGTAAATATCCACCGACTGGTACGCCAGCATCACGGTAAATGCCAGGGCGATGATGCTGAGCAGGTTGCCGCCGAACAGTGCCGCCAGACGCGCTTTGCGGAATGTCTCGCCGAGGTCCATCTCTTTCACACGTGGCTGGACTTCCTGAATCATCTCACCGCGGAAGCCACCTTTACCGTCGGTCTGTTCCTGAAGTTGCGGATCCAGCTCCCGGTATACGCGGTTGGGCACTTCCTTGTAGCGGCGGTTAGCCATCACCAGATTGTCGAGATTGATAAAGATCTCGTTCGGGTGCACGGATTCCTGCCAGTTCTCCCGCAGCTCGGAAACTTCCGCCACCGGGTCGGTGGCCGTCAGGCGCTGACGCAGCAGCACAAAGGCCAGCGCACTGGAGGCGACACCCAGCAGCAATACCGAGGCGATATAGAAGCCCGGGTTGAGGTCCGGGATCTGCGCCATGAACGCGTCCAGCTGGGCCGGGGTAACGTCGCTTTTGTTCAGTACCCAGGACGCCACGAGGCCCGCCAGCACTGGCAGTATCAGCGCCTGGGTAATGGTTCTGGACAGCGCACCGCCGCCAAGGGATTCGATGTTGCGTTCGGCATCCCGGTTGATGGGCTTGCCCGCCCGCCGCCAGATGACCAGCAGATACACCATCAGCAGTACGGAATAGACCGGGAACAGCAGCTCCCCGGCAGCGCCGGCAAATCCGGCCAGTGAGACGAACGCCACCAGGGCGTAGGCCACCAGAGCGACCAGGGTGCTGGTCCAGGCGCCGAATACCCGCTGGGCGAAGTTCCGTACCGGGTATGGCATGAACAGCAGCTTGGGCATGACGGTGTGCAGCAGGCGTGCGAGAAAGCCCTGGGGTTCCGCGAAAGTCGTGTTCTTGCGCCCGATCAGCATCTCTTCCAGCTGCTTGGCGTTGTACGCGACGGTAGTGGCCTCTTCCTGTGCCGTCGACTTTTCAGAACGGCTGTGGTTCGCGGCCAGTGAGGTTGGGTGGTTGCGGCCAACAAAGTATCTGAGCACCGCATAGACACCACCAGTAACCACGGTGATACCCGCGCCCAGCATGACCAGCCCAAAAGCCATCAGAATCCAGCCGGCACCGGCGTTGTCCTTGACTGTGGCGGCTGCAGAGATCAGCAGGGTCAGCCCGGCAATTGCCTGCACACCCCCGCGTATCGCGGTGACTTTACCTTCGGTCTTGAAAGGATTTTTGAGACCCAGGTCGATCGATCCGTAATCGAACGCCATTGATACCTCCTGAACGGCATTAAACGCAGAACCGGACAGTCAGGGTGTGCCGGTTTTTGTGTTGTGACTGAAATAAGCGTGCTCCCGTAGGGCGAAGCGGGCTGTGACCTGCCGCACACTTTTCTAAGGCGGGGGTTATATCACGACTGCCGCAGGTTCGCGAGACGCTGTCTTACTGACCCAGGGATGGCCGGTCAGAAATTGTGCGGAGAAAGATACGGAGAAAATAGTGAAAGCTTCAAGAAGAAAAGACGAGAAAAAATAGAGCGAGAGGGAGGAAAAGGCAGACTGGCCGATGCCCCCGCTCGCTTATCGGTTCTTTAGTGGGCCAGGTTTTATCGCACCAGCTCAACCTCACTCGGCCGCCATGTCTTCTCGAAAAACGGCTCCAGCGGGCTGTACAGCCGAAGCGCCGGAATAAAACCCTTGCCCGGCACCGTCTGGATCCAGTTACCCCGCCCAATACCCTTGGGTTGCTCAGGCCCGAAGTAGATGGTGGTCGTCCCATCGGCATTGGCTTCGGCGGCGGGCGACGGATAGCTCTGGCTGCCGGCGCGCGGGTAGCGTTGCGGTGTGACGAGCATGGAGCGGCTCATTGTGTCGTACAGCGTAAATGACCAGAATTTTCCAGCGGGGATGTCTTTCGGCAGCATCACCTTGTAGGTCTTGGCTCCATCAAAATAATTCTCATCGGCGTCCACCATGGTCCAAAGATAGGTGGAGCCTATATCTGGCAGGCGCATCGCCATTGCCGGTGTGATACCGGTGACGCCGTAGAAGAAAGCAGAGCGTGCATCCAGTTTCCGATAGCCGGTAGTCGGAAAGGGTTTGACCCCCTCCTTGGTAATGAGCGGGATCGGAGTTTCGAATTCGTGGCCGGTGGCAAATAGCATGTTCTGCCAGTTGGCGTCCTTGTAGTAATACCAGGAGCGGTCCCGCGGATTCATGAACAGGCTACGAGAGGTTGCATTGGCGAGTTTCAGCGCCTCGGTAAGGATCTTCTTCATGCGCGCGTCGGGCTTGAACGGCTTGCCTTTAACGATGCCAATCGCGGCTATGGGCCCCATCAGTTCCGGATCCAGCGCGGTAGCGGGCTCCTGCTGTACTACCTCGTTCAGCATCTCGTAAAACGTCCAATCGTTGGGGGGAATGGTGTTCATCACCTTCCCGCTTCCTTCATGGAAGATGGTCTTCGGTGGCGGGGTAATTTTGCCGAGCTTGGCATTACCCGCAAGAAACTCGGCAATGGGAGTGCCGAGCCCGCCTGCTTCATAGCGATAGACTTTAGTGAACTTGCGAATTCGTTCGACTGTCGGTTTCGGGTCGTTGTTGTCGAGGAAGGCGCGGGCAAACCAGACACCGTGGATGGTTTTGGAGTGCGCAACATTGAACTCCCCTTCGGGCAGCGCGCCCTCGTAACCCGGTGGGACGATCAGGTATTTGCCGCCCTCACCACGGTCGGGCCCGGGCAGGCCGACGTCAATGACCCAGCGGAACCAGGCATCCTGCACCGTGCCGAGCACTTGCGGTGGCACCTCAATCACCACCGGGCCCTTGCTGAGGTCAAGCCCGCCGATCATATAGATGGTGTCTGCATTGGCCGTTAGGAACAGGGATTTGGAATCCATCAGTTCCGAGAAGACGATCACCTCGTTGTCCTTCACGCCGATATCCCGGAGACCTTTGCGGACTGCATAAATGCTGACACCTTGCAGGGTATCTGTGAACGCCCGGAAGGCGTGGGTAAAGTCCAGGTTGTCGTACACTTTATCGAGCGTCGCTTTGCTGGGCACACCGTCGTCAAATTCGAGCGTGCCAATGCGCGTCTCGACCTGACCCGGTGTGGCAATGGCGGGAGGGATCGAATCGTTAGACTGAGCAGTGGTGAGCGCAGCACCAAGCAGCAGCGTGCACACGGAGAAGATGACCGCAGGCTTCATGAATCACTCCAGGTTTTTCAGGGGGTAGATTTGTTGCGAAGGCGACAGAAAGGTTTAGATCAATGATAGACACTGATTCTGGCCTTTACTGTTACCATGCCGCGCTGAAGCTAACCGCCGGTGCTTTGTCGGCCAGTGCCCCTATAGAGAGTTCAGATGTCATTCCAATCCCTGGGATTAAGCGCCCCGATCCTGCAAGCCCTTGAAGAAAAAGGCTATTCAACCCCCACCGAAATCCAACAAAAGGCGATTCCTGCCATTCTGCAAGGGCGGGACGTAATTGCGACTGCGCAGACAGGTACCGGCAAGACCGCAGCCTTTGTGTTGCCGATGCTGGATAAGCTCAGTGGTGAGCGCAAGCGGCGGGCAAAACGCCTGCGCGCGCTGATCCTGGTGCCCACCCGCGAGCTGGGGATGCAGGTGGAGGACAACATCCGGCTGTATGGAAAACATCTGAAGGTAGCTTCGATGTGCATGGTGGGAGGCGTTGATCTGGAACCGCAGAAGCAGCAATTGATCGACGGGGTGGATATTGTTGTGGCGACACCGGGGCGCCTGCTCGACCTGGCGCACCAACGCGCACTCCATTTTGACGAGCTGCAGATGCTGGTGATGGACGAGGCGGACCGCATGCTGGACATGGGGTTTATCGACGACCTCAACAAGATCATTGCGCGCCTGCCAGAACAGCGCCAGAGCCTGCTGTTTTCCGCAACTCTGTCGCCCCAGGTGAGATCGCTGGCGAGCACTGTGGTGGAAAACCCTTTTGAGGTTTCCATTGGCGGCGATACCCAATCCGCACCAAAAATTTCCCAGTGGTTGATTGCCGTCGACAAGCACAACAAGTCGGCGCTGCTCAGCCATCTGGTGAAAGAGCACAACTGGACCCAGGCGTTAATCTTCATTCGCACCCAACACGGCGCGGCGAAGCTGGTGAGCCAGCTGGAAAAACGCGGTATTGCCGCGGAATCGATCCACGGCGGCCGCAGCCAGGCGTCGCGCTCGCGGATTCTCGAAGCGTTTAAATCCGGTGAGATCAGTATTCTCGTCGCCACCGGTGTTGCCGCACGGGGTATCGATATCGACGAGCTGGAACGGGTGGTGAATTACGATATGCCCGACGATGCCGATGAATATATCCACCGCATCGGGCGCACCGGCCGCGCGGGCGCATCCGGTGAGGCCGTATCGCTGGTGTCCAAGGATGACTTCAAACGCCTGTGTGCGGTGGAACGCCGGCTGGGCAAGATCCTCGACCGGGTAACCATTGAAGCGTTCCCGGTGGTAAAAGACCTGCCGGCGTCGAACCTGAACTTTTCCATGAAGGGCGGCAAGCCAAAGAAAAGCGCCCCCGCTAAGGAGCGCGGTACAAAAAAGACACCGGCGGCAACGAAAAGTACCGCGCCCAAAAGCCCCTGGGGCTCCGTTAAAAAATAACCGGCAGGCTTGGCTGCCGGCCTTTCGAAAAATGGAAAAGCGGGTCAGACTAAATTGCGGTTACAGGTGCCGGTTTGATGATGACGCCCCACTCGCAGGTTTAGGCTTTCTTCATTGAGCTGGCTCCATCAGCGCATCGTCTTTGGCATTGGCACGCTTGTGCGCGTCGCGGTCGGTTACCCGTTTCGCGTAATCGATAAATTCAATACGTTTTTCGATGGTGCCGAACTGTAGCCCCCAGGCGATCTGCGCGCCCACGTACACATCGGCGGCGGTAAAGCGCTCGCCGGTGACATAGCTGTGCTCCGTAAACCAGCTGGAAAGGGTATCCAGCACCGCTGCGTAGCTACCGTAACCAACCATGCGCTGCTTTTCAGCATCGACCTCGATGCCCAGCATCTTGCTATCGGTGATCGCTGCCTCCAGCGGTCCCGCGGTAAAGAACAGCCAGCGGTAGTAACTGGCACGCTCTTCCGGCGACGGCCCCAGTCCCGCCTCCGGAAAAGCGTCTGCCAGATAGGCGCAGATGGCGGAGCACTCGGTCACTACCTGGCCCCGATGCACGATCGCCGGCACCTTGCCCATGGGGTTCAGTTTCAGATATTCAGGCGCTTTTATCGCCTTCTCGTAATCGAGTATTTTTTCCTGATAGGGGGCATTGAGCTCCTCCAGCATCCAGCGCGCGGTGCGCCCGCGGGACTGAGGGTTGGTGTAAAGCAATACTTCGTTCGTCATGGGTAGTCTCCCGTTCTTCCGTTGAAATCTGGCAAGCACTGTAAGGGGCAATTAGGCTATATTCCGCCCTATTAAAAACAAACGGAAAGCACTTCATGTCGAATCCAACGACGCGGGTACTGGCGCTACTGGAACTGCTCCAGTCTCACAGCCATGCCAGCGGTGGCGAACTGGCAAGAAAGCTGGGTGTGGACGGCCGTACGCTGCGCCGCTATATCAACATTCTTGAAGAAATCGGTATTCCGCTGACAGCGGAGCGCGGGCGCTACGGTGGTTACCGGCTGGTCTCCGGCTACAAGCTGCCCCCGATGATGTTTACCAATGAGGAGACCCTGGCGATCTCGCTCGGCCTGCTGGCGGCACGCAGCCTTAATATGGGGAATATGACCACGGCTGTGGCCAGTGCTCAGGCGAAACTCGAACGGGTAATGCCGCAGAAATTAAAGCAGCAATTGCGCGCACTGGACGAGAACATCACCCTGGATTTTTTACCGTCTCCTGCACCGGCGAGCGCTACACTGGCTACCCTGGCATCCGCCACGCAGGATCGCCGCCGAACAGTGTTCGACTATGTGGGCAGTAGCCCCGATGCAAACGGTGACGAAGCCCGAACGCGACGCGAGTTCGATTCATACGGTTTGGTTTTTCGCCGCAGCCGCTGGTATGCAGTGGGCCACTGCCACCTGCGTGCCGAGTTGCGCACCTTCCGCCTCGACCGTATACAGCAGCTCCACCAGCTGGACACTCCCTTTCAACGGCCACAAGATTTTGACGCCGCCGCCTATCTGACCCAAAGCTTTTCCAATATGGATTCGGCTATTGAAGCGGAGCTATTGCTGCACACGGATCTCGCCAGCGCGAGCGCAAGGCTCGGTGATGAAGTGGGCCTACTCACGCCTAAAGGAGATTCGGTTCTGTGGCGGGCCCAAACCGGCTGCCTGGGCTGGTTTGCGTTGCAGCTGGTGCAAATGCCCTTTACTTTTGAAGTGCTTTCACCGCCCGATCTTAAAGACGAACTGCGGCGGCATGCGAAGAGGCTGCTGGCAATGACGAAGGCTTGAATAACGAAGTATTTCAGCTGTCTTAGATTTAAATGTTACTGGATCGTTGAATGGTGCCAGCCTGAAATCGCAGGTCCAGGCTGGCAGTTGTGCCGCCGCTCTCAGGGAGTCGGCATCGGCATACACTCCATCACCTCCACACAATCCCCGGGGAAGATGCTGAAGTGCGGGTGGCTTTCGAATAGCTTCGCGGCCGCTTCGTGATTCTCCGCCTTGACGATGACATAGCCGGTCATGTCGTTACTGGTATCGCTGACACCACTGGCATCGATGCGCTTTGTTTTCCCGAGCGGACCGCCTTCAGCCACGAGAATGTCACTGTGCTTTTCCATCCAGCCGCCCCAGGCGGCCATGCCTTGCTCTAACCGCTGCTGTCGCTCTTCTTCGGTGAGGTTATCCCATGCTTTGCTGCTTTTTGGGTTGCCGAGATACATGGCCAGATAGTTTTTCATAGCTAGTCCCTTCCTTGTTTGAACGTGGTTACTGTTTGATTTCCGGTTCGACCAGGCGAGCCAGGGCCAACATGGACTCCTGCCAACCGAGATAGCACATCTCAACCGGGATTACATCGGGGATGCCATCCTGCACGATGGTGAGTTCGGTTCCGCTGGAAACAGGCTTCAAGGTGACGGTCATTGTCATGGCACCGGGCATATTCGGATCGTCGAAGGTATCCGTGTAGCGGATCCGTTCATTCTCTACCAGCTCGATGTACTCGCCACCAAAAGAGTGCCGCTCGCCGGTGGTAAAGTTGACAAAGGAAGCCTTGTAGGTACCCCCTACCTTTGCCTCCAAATCCTCGTAAATGCCATAGAAGCCATCGGGCGGGGACCATTTTGCCATGGCGTGGGGGTTGATAAATGCGCGGTAGACGCGCTCGGCGGGCGCGCGCAATACGCGATGTAAACGGACAGTGCCGGGCATGGTGATTCTCCTCTATTTTCTTTATTAGCGCGTTTCGTTAACTCAGCCAGCGTTGCCGCCAGCCGTGTTACCGGTTTCCATCAGCTCGCGGGCGGGACGGACTTCTACCGAGCCGTAGCGGGCCGGTGGAATTTTTCCGGCCAGGGCGATGGCCTGATTGAGATCCTTCGCTTCGAGCATGTAAAAGCCCGCGAGCTGCTCCTTGGTTTCCGCGAACGGGCCATCGGTCACGGTGACTCGCTTGTCCTGCACGCGCACGGTGGTCGCGGCACTGGTGGGCATCAGCGGGCTGCCGGTGATGAAGTGGCCGCTCTTGCTCAGGTCTTCCACACAGGCAATACACTCCTGATTGAGTGCATCCCACTCCTGCTGGGTCTTCTGCTCCATGCGTTTTTCGTCGTAATAGACCAGCGCGAGATACTTCATCTTGTGCTCCTTGTTGATGTAAAAGCAGTTCCGAAATCCGTGGTTTCAATAGGTAGTCGATTGGGGATGACGGAATTCGACAGTCAGGCAAAAATTTTTTGATAATTTCTGCCCGCCCGGTCAATCGTCATCCAGCTCCGCCAGTCGCCGGGCGAGAAAGCGCCGTTCCGGGCCCTGTTGCGCCAGCGCAAGGGCCCGTTGATACGCCTGTTGTGCCTCAGTTTTTTGACCAAGACGACGACAGAGGTCAGCTCGTGCCGCGTGTGCCAGGTGGTAATCGGACAGGGGCGGCCGCGTCAGCAGGTCATCGATCAACACTAGGCCCTGTGCCGGGCCATCACGCATTGCGAGGGCAACGGCGCGGTTGAGCTGGATCACCGGTGATGGCATTCGCTCCAGCAGAGCATCGTAGAGGCCGACGATCTGAGGCCAGTCTGTCGCTTCGACCGTCGCCGCTTCCGCGTGTACCGCGGCGATGGCGGCCTGCAGGGTATAGGGGCCGAATCGACGGCTGGCCAGCGCGCGCAGCACCAGCGCACAGCCCTCATTGACCTGCGCCTGATCCCACAGGCTGCGGTCTTGCTGCTCCAGCAGTATGAGATCGCCCTCCGTCGTTACCCGCGCCTTGCGGCGGGAATCCTGCAGCAGCAAAAGCGCCAGCAAGCCCTCCACTTCGGGTTCCGGCAACAGCTGGCACACCAGGCGCGCGAGGCGGATGCCTTCTGCGGCAAGTTCCCGGCGGACGAGGCTGTCGCCACTTGAGGCGGAATAGCCCTCATTGAAGATGAGATAAATCGCGTGCAGTACGCTCGCAAGGCGCTCCGCCAATTGATCCGCCCGCGGCACTTCGTAGGGAATTTTCGCGTCGCGGATTTTCGCCTTGGCGCGCACGATGCGCTGAGCGAGTGTCGGGGGAGAGATGAGGAAGGCACTGGCAATCGCTTCCGTGGTGAGACCGCACACTTCCCGCAATGTCAGCGCGAGTTGCGCCTCCGGCGCCAGGCTTGGATGGCAACAGGTAAAGATCAGACGCAGGCGGTCGTCCTCGATGGCGTGAGTTTCCAACGTGTCTTCGGTCGCGAGTTCGTTTTCCAGGCGATCGGCCACATCCTCGTAAGACACGTCAAAGCGCGCTTTGCGGCGAAGCTGGTCGATGGCCTTGAAGCGCCCGGTGGAGACAAGCCACGCGCGAGGGTTATCTGGTATACCGTCCGCGGGCCACTGGCAGAGCGCGGCGGCGAAGGATTCCTGCAGTGCTTCTTCGGCCAGATCGAAATCACCCAGCAGCCGGATCAGGGTGGCCAGCACCTGACGGGATTCGGTCTGATAGATTTCCTGCAGCCGGACTTGAATTGATTCAGGCATAGACGTGGTTATTGTTGGATTCGACGCAATTGAACAGGCTATTTACTATGGCGAAGATATGGCATTCTCTACCGATCCACCACACAAATAGATAATGTTAAAATGATCGACTTCGAAAACAAGAGCCTGTTCAAACTCAAGCAGAATACCGGATTCGCTGAAAAAGTAGCGCCACTGCTATTGGAAGGAGAGGAAGTTCTGGACTCGTTCAAATCCATGCGTGACGGCGTGGTTTTCACCAGCAAGCGCATTATTGCGGTCAACGTGCAGGGTATTACCGGTAGCAAGAAGGATTTCACCTCCCTGCCGTACAAGAATATCGTGGCCTATTCGGTGGAGACGAGCGGAACCTTCGATATCGACAGTGAGCTGGAGCTGAATTTCTCTGCCCTAGGAAAGGTACGTTTTGAATTTAGCGGAAAATCGCGACTTTTGGATATCGCGCACTATATTGCTCGCTATGCCTTGTAATCTCGTATAGATCGCGCAGGTCTCCTTATCCTAAGGACTGGAAAATGAAAAAAATAATTACCTTATGCGCCCTGCTTTCTTCAATGACGCTGACAACCATAGCGTTTTCTGAGCCGCGCTCTATTGGAGAGTCCCGCACATTAAATTCAAAAATATTAGGGAAAGAGAAGTCCATTCAAGTCTACCTACCTGCGGAAACAGGTCATCCAGACCAGAAGTTCCCGGTACTGTACTTACTGCATGGACAGTGGGACATGCTACCCGCAGTAGCCACTCTAGACCTGATAGCCACAACAGTTCCAGAGTTCATGGTGGTCGGTATCGACAGCCGAGGGCCAGAGCTAAATGTATCTGATGGTGCAGACACCTTTGCCCGCTTCTTGCAACTAGAGCTGTTTCCACTGATAGAGGAAGAGTATCCTGCCGCAGACTACCGGATTCTCTCGGGCCACTCACACGCTGGTAAGTTTGTAATGCATCAGTGGCTGATGGACGCCTTGCCGCTGACCCAATACTTTGCCTTCAGCCCCTCTCTGGATGATGGCTACCTTCTCGATAAGATTCAGAGACTGCCGAACGCCAAAGATATACAGCTTAAGCCGTTGACACTGACTATGGCGAGTGAAGGCGAGCACATGTATACCCCATACACCAAGATCGAATCACTTCTTAAAGGCAACAGTGGTTTCCTATTTTCATCCAGCCACTTCCCCGAGGAGTCACATCGCAGCACGAAACATCCGTCATTGAAGTTTGCTCTTCAAGAGAGCTTCCCTGAGTGGGCACCTTCCGGCCCAGTAAAAATGTCCGGTGCAGCAGGGATCAAGAAACATTATGACACTCTGTCTAATCGCTACGGCCTGTCCGCCCTTCCTTCGATTGAGATGTTGCAACAGATTACTGCCCGATACTCTGTGGGAGGCTCGCCAGAATCTCACGCCAAACTCCAGCCCATGTTTCACTATGCACTACGTGACCTCAACGTGTCAGCCGCGCCATTTGTCGAGATCGTTGACTACTTAACCGAGAATGGTTACACGGAAGCCAGCTCGATTTATCTGGCCGCACTTTGCCGTACGGAGGATAGTATCGACCGCTGCAGGACAATGCCGCCCAATCAACAACGTAAGAATATTGAATGATTTAAGTAGTCGCTGGCGCGATATGGCAAATAGAAAGTCTCCGGTCGGCAATCGAACCAAAGGAAACTCACCAGCTGGAACGACGATAAAGGATTCGGCTTTGTTGAGCCGGTGCTTGGGGGCAAGCGGGCTTTCATCCATATCAAGGCGTTCGACAAGCGCCAGCGCCGGCCCGAACCGGGTGAGCTGGTCACCTACGAACTTTCTTCCGACCATCAAGGGCGGCCGCGCGCTATCAAAGCGCTCCGCCCTGGGTATAAACCCCACGCTCAACGTAATTCACATAGCACCTGGCCAATGCTAGTCGCCTTGTTATTTTTTGGTTCTCTCGCAATCTCCGTAGGGCTCGGGAAGCTACCCCCGCTGATACCCAGCTTTTTCATCGCTATGAGCCTTTTTACCTATCTACTCTATTATCGGGACAAGTCTGCAGCGCGCAGCGATAGCTGGCGCACCCAGGAAAGTACTCTGCATTTATGCGCACTTCTCGGCGGTTGGCCCGGTGCTCTACTGGCGCAAAAGCGGCTCAGGCATAAAACGCGCAAACAGCCGTTCCAGTTCATCTACTGGGTTACTGTTTTGGCGAGTACAGCGGCTACAATCTGGATGTATACAGACGCGGGCTCAGATTTTTTGCATGCGCTGCTCGGCAGCTACAGCCGCTTTCCGTTTGATGAGTAAACAGACATAAGCCGGAAAAAACTCAACAGCAAAATACACATTGAAGCAAGCGAGCGTTAAACATCAACTCTCACAACGATCTTCATCGGACCAGGAGGGGCGATTGACTGGTAGCAGATCAGGCCCTGATGCGAGCGCTGGATACGGCGCCCAAACAGGCTCATAATCGCCCTCACATCAACAGGCACGATGAGAGAAAGTAGTCGGCCTTCACCCTCTGAGCATTTCACTCTAGTATGTCGACAAACGGACACAACAGATTCCCATAGGACAGCCCGCGATGTCGCTTTTATTTGAAGAAATTGATAGCCAGCCTTCACCACTGGGTGAAATCTCCCTGCGTAGGCGGCGTATCCCCGCACTGGGCGAGCGAGATATTTACGAAGTGAAGCTCGGCGATGAGTTCCTGATGTCGAGCATGTTTGTGGAAGCTGAAGAGGCACTCTCTACGCTTGGCCTGGCAGCCTGTCAGGGCGACGATCTCGAGGTGGTGGTTGGCGGATTGGGACTGGGTTACACCGCTGTGGCCGCGCTGAAGGATGAGCGGGTTGATGAAATGCTGGTGGTCGATGCCCTGGATACGGTAATCAACTGGCACAAAGATGAAAAGGTGCCGCTCGGTAAGATCCTTAACGCCGATAGCAGGCACCGCTATGTACACGGCAGCTTCTTCGATCTGGCTACTGATCCGGCAACGGGCTTTGATCCAAACAGGGCGGGCAGACGCTTCGACGCGATATTATTGGATATCGACCACTCGCCAACGGAGTATCTGAACGCGGCGAATGCGAGCTTTTATACCACCGAGAATCTGGCGCTGATGGCGGAACAACTCAAACCGAACGGGGTATTCGCCATGTGGTCGCAAAACCTCCCCGAACCAGACTTTGAGCGGCTGCTGGGAACGGTGTTTGAAACCGTCGAGTCCCATGTGGTGTCGTTCTACAACCCTTTTCTGAGCGATGAATCCACGAACTCCGTATATGTATGTAAAAAGGGGGCGCGGTAACTCTTACCGCGCCCCCTGGTTGGCTTACAAAACCTGGACCACTCAGGGCGCGACAGGCACGGGCGCTGACGATTTCTGGCTATTCGCCTGCGCTACAACAGCTACATCCGTCACAGTTACTTTTGCCCCCGGCACTACCGGCCCCGAGAAGTCTGCCTTGGCTTTTAATGCATCCTGAGCGTTTTTGATCTGGTAATCCTTAAGATCTTGCAAACTCTTGATTCGCGCACCGCCGGCATCTTCGGGTAATGTTTCATTGAAATCACTGCGGAACCAGCGCCGACCGTGGGTAATGACCCGCCCCACAGATGCTTTCGCACTTGGAAGACCGGGCACTATATAGTCCATGGTGAAATCATCGTAGAACGCTTGAATCTCCGCAGGATCATCAAACTCGGTGAAATCAATCTCGAATGTATTGGAGATACTGAAATAGGTAAAGCCCGAGACCTGTGCGTTCGGCCCACAGATTGACTCCACCATCTGACAGGTATCGATCGGGTCCTGCATAATCTGGCAGCCCTCGAAGACGATCTTCGATTGTACAATCACTCCCGTTTTCGCCAGCGCTTGACGTACTTTTTTCGTGGTGGGACTTGCACCACCAATCAGCAGGAACCCTGGACCCGAGTGCACGTCGATGATCAGCGTATCAATCTTGCCGTATTTGCTCAGGGCCGCGGCGAGTTCAGCCAGTGAGCCTACGCCCACCAGTTTTGCGTTCGGGTAATAGGCGCGCGCGAGTATCGGTGCGAACTTGCCAATCCCCGAGTCGCCACTGTCGTACAGCATCAGCGTATTAATTGACGGCCCCTTGGCAGCGGATGATCCGCTCCCCTTGGCCGCTTTGGTGTCTGCCACCGGCGTCTGCGTCAG
Organism: uncultured Microbulbifer sp.; assembly: GCF_947504145.1. GTDB lineage: Bacteria > Pseudomonadota > Gammaproteobacteria > Pseudomonadales > Cellvibrionaceae > Microbulbifer. The sequence continues at coordinate 592,013 of NZ_CANNGQ010000002.1, read as the reverse complement.
CTCCGTTGCATTGAGGAACCGGGCCACATCAGTGACTGGATGATTTGGATCCATCGTGTGGCCCTCCTTATTCTGCCGGCTCTACGGCACACAGGCGGTTCAGGTCGACAATGGTTTCCAGACGGTCCTCAAGCTTCGCGTCGGCAATTGCCTGCTGCACAATCCGCTCGCGCTCGTTGGCCAGGGTCTCTTTGTTCGCCGCGGCGCGCTGAATCGCCATCGCATATTCATCCAGCGCGTCGGCCTGCCCGAGCAGCGCTTCGACGAGGACGCTGTCAGTGCGCATGGTGATTCGTGAATCATTCAGCAATACACCATCCACAGGATTACTGGACTCTTCCTGGCGGAGGGGACCGGTTTTGAAACGGTAGTAGCTGGTGGGCGTGGGAACAGGGAATTCGCCATCACTGTCGAGGGTTGCCGGTTCGATTTCTATACGCGTACCGTGGTCCACCAGATTTACACGCTCGAGCGTCGGGACCATGACATCTTCGTTGTCGGCAATATAGCCGGCAATTTTCAGGATGGCGCCAGCCACTTGTGGGATTTTGCTGGCAACAACAAACTCTTCCAGAAAGCCCAAAAGCCCGGAGATCGGCACTTCGCGCCAGGAGTCGCGGCGGCCGTTAGTGAAGGCCACACGGACGTCTTTGAGGTGCAGCTTGGTAATATATTCCTGGTTGAGTTCGCGAAACACAAAATTGAGAACCCGGCGCATGTTCGCATTGCTGATGGTGCGCTCGATAATAGTTTCTGACCCGGACTCCTCTTCCCGTTCGGAGCTGCTGGTCACGGACATCTCACGCTTGCTGGATGACTCAGCAGCATGCTCTTTTACCGATTCCGCAGCCTGTTTGGCAAACTGCTCGCGCCCGCTGGAATACTCTCCACTACCACCACCAGACACACTGGCACTGCCGAAGCCCCAGCTGGCGGAGACCTCAGCCTCCACGTGCCACTCCTCGGTTTTGGATTTGGTTTGCTTGTCAGTGGTCTCGTTCTGAATCTTGTCGGCAAAGCGCTCGCGCGCGGACTGCTCGTGGGAGTCGATGATGCTGGAGGATTCTTCACGGCTTTCCTTGGTACTCTGCCAGGTGCGCATGGAAATACGCGTGGTTTCTCCGGGTAGCAGGGTGAAGGTTTTCACCGTTTTCCCCATGCCGTAATCGCCGAGGAAGGAGCTGACGCCGTAACGTTCCACCAGAAATATCTTCGGCTTTTCCGGTGCATCAACCGGGTGCGGGGTATAGAGCAGGTTTCCAGCCCAGCCAACCGTGGGTACCAGCACAATACCGGTTTGAATACTTTCCTTGAAGACTTCCGGGTCAATAGCGTAGTTGAGTGCCGCAATGGTATGCATTTTAGGGCTTGCATTTTTTGCGGTGGCGGTCGACTCCACTGCTGCCCGGGCAGGTTTGACGTCGAGTGGCAGCCGGGTAACCCGAGTGCTGATGCGGTGAATACTCTCGCTGAGAAAGTTGTTCACTTTGGCGTCATTGGGAATCAGGTTCTCTTTCACTTTCGGGTCGATACCGAGTGAGTCTTTATATGAGGTTCCCGCCGATTTGGCCTGGGTGGTGAAATCGTTCGCGTTAAGGCCAAGATCCAGCTCCATTATCCGGCGGCCGGTATGGGCACCGGGCAGAGGTACCTGATAGTTTATCTTCGCAGGCTGACCCGCTTCGCTGAACTGAATTGCCTTGGGTTCATTATTTGTATCTGGCATCACTAAATTCCTTTTTGCGGTAAATGAATACGGTTGAGTATTGACAGGCATTTACGCTACCCAGGCTTCTGTATCCTTCCTGGACAACCAGAGCGCGCGGGGAGAGTATCAGTGAAGTATTTTTCCAGACAACAGTTCAAAAATGGGATTAGCGACAGATATTCTCGAAGCGAATCAAACTAAAAATTGGTGAGCGGCAACTGTTTGATATCGATAAGAAATACTGAATAAACACGCAGATAACAGTTGGCGTACATCGTCTTACACGCGATTACATTCGGTGTCTTTTGATCACAGAAAACGCGTCGATAACTGGCACCACCGTGTTATTTATTTCGAAGGCCGTAGGCAGGCAGTGTATTTATTCAGAACGATAGCGGTGAACGCAGTGACAAAGCTAAGTCCTGAACATCAGTTCCGGGTTCACCATGGATTTCATTTCCAGCACGTTACCGTTGGGGTCTTTGATAAAGAACGTTTCCTGCTCGTATTCGTCACCAACAAAACGGCGGTAGGGTTTATCCAGATACTCAAGGCCGGCGGCATTGATCCGCGCTTTCAGCGCCTGAAACTCATCATCGGGTAAATGCGCGCCGAAGTGTGGCACCGCTACGGCCCCCATATCCACTTCGTGGCGCACATTGGGCAACTGCTCACTGCTCTGGTGCAGCGTGAGCTCGTTGCCCCAGAAATCGATATCCACCCAGTGTCCCGCTTCACTGTTGCCGGTTTTACAGCCGAGTATGTCGCAGTAAAACCTCCTGGCAGTATCCAGATCTCCGGCGGGGATGGCGAGATGCATACAGTTGGATTTCATGGTGTCTCCAGATTGGACCGATGCAAGCTGTCCCAATACTAGCAAAGCCCACACCCCAGCTGTTCAAAAACCGGACAAATTTTACTGCCCCGCCGCCATACTCTTTGCTTTCCGCGGATACCACCAACAGAAATATTTTCACCAGGATGGTGGATGCTGATACGTAAAATCGAATACAGCCAGACATACCCAAGTAACTGTACAGATTTCCAGACCACTAGGTTCCACGTTGCACGATCATATGAGTCGAGGGGGTTGCCCCTCGCAGGCTAAAGTATCGCCCCAGGCGAATAGAAGGTCGCTCAATGACGTAATAAGTGACGGTAGCCAACACGATTGTTATCGCAGCAGCCACTGACATGTACATCCAGAGTCCCCATGATTCGGTAAACCCAGCCCAAGGTTGCCTCTGCGCCCAACGAATAAGCACCATGGAAACCGGATGAAATAGGTAAATGGAATAACTGATCAACCCAAGCCACGCCAACGGTTTTGGCACAGGCCATCTGACAAACATAGCCGCAATAAAAATACCCAGTGCCATCAAATAAGATACGCCGAATCGTATCGGCTCTTGAGTGAATTGAAACCCGAGCGAATAAAGAAAGAGCACCATCGCGGGGATACCAAATACGGCCGCTGGTGCAAGCGCAAATATGAGTCGATTATGGAGGGAATGCTCACCCAGGAATATCTCTCGAATAATCGCCCCGCAGAACATGATCGAAAGAAAGTAAGGGATATACTGCAGTTCGGATGGGAAATCACTGCCTTTCAATACTGTCCGAAAAGCCAACTCAGCCCCGACAAACAATACCAATAGCAGCGCCGTCGCTAAAATTAGAAATGGCACACTCCGCATTTTTCCAAAGTAAAATATCCCCCCGCACAAGAGGTAGAAGATCAACTCGACTTGCAACGTCCAGTACAGTCCCTGGATGTGCGAGTAGCCGATGATTTTCTGTATCATTGTGAAGTTAGCGACCAGGGTCGCCGTATCCCAACTGTGCGCGGCGAAGGCGGAACCCACCAAAACAGCCAGCACCACGGAAGCCCAGTACACAGGGTAGAGGCGGAAAAAACGGCGGATAGCAAATGTTCGCACAGCGCCTGGTCCAGACGAAAAACTGTACGGGATGATAAATCCCGATATCAGGAAAAAGCAGACGACACCGATTCGACCGAAGTCCACACTCCAAGCCACATCCGCGAGCCAACTGCCTCGTTCGGCAACACCGGGGAGCTTCACAAAAGATTCTGATGTGTGCTGCCAGACCACGAGCAAGGCGGCAATACCGCGCAGCGCATCCAGATGGGCCAATCGGTTCAATGGAGACTCCTGTCAGGTTGTGACTATGTAAGTGAAATCGAGCAGCGCAAAATACCTCATACGGGAGTGTGGAAAAAGTAACTGTCACCCACCCGAGCTGGATGCTTTATAGACAACTTGCTCGACATACCACCCCCAAGCCCTTATAGTGCGCGGCCCGCCGTACCTCTGCGTTATGGCGACGCTGGCTATCCGCGCGCGTACACAGCCACGCTCCATTCACCTGCAAGCCCCCGGGAAGACTCTCTTGATCACCACCGCCAATATCACCATGCAGTTTGGTGCACAGCCGCTGTTTGAAAACATCTCTGCCAAGTTCGGCAACGGCAACCGCTATGGCCTGATTGGGGCCAATGGCTGTGGCAAGTCCACCTTTATGAAGATCCTGAGCGGCGCGCTGGCACCCAGCGCAGGCAATGTGTCCATCGAGCCCGGCTGTACGGTCGGCGTTCTGAGCCAGGACCAGTTTGCGTTTGAGGAGTACTCGGTGGTCGATGCGGTGATCATGGGCGACACCCGCCTGTGGGAGATCAAGCAGGAGCGCGACCGTATTTACTCGCTACCGGAAATGAGCGAAGAAGAAGGTATGCGTGTGGCCGACCTGGAGGTCCAGTTTGCAGAGCTGGACGGCTACAGTGCGGAGAGCCGCGCGGGCGAGATTCTGCTGGAAGCCGGGATCGAAGAATCCCTGCACTTCGGCCCGATGAAGCAGGTAGCACCGGGCTGGAAGGTGCGGGTGCTGCTGGCACAGGCACTGTTTGCCGACCCGGACATTCTGCTGCTGGACGAACCGACCAACAACCTGGATATCCACACCATTCACTGGTTGGCGGAAGTGCTGAACCAGCGCAAAAGTACCATGATCATCATTTCCCACGATCGCCACTTCCTCAATCAGGTCTGCACCCATATGGCAGACATCGATTACGGCGAGCTGCGCGTATTCCCGGGCAATTATGAGGATTTCGTTGCGGCATCCACCCTGATTCAGGAACAACTGCACGCGGAGAACGCCAAGAAGTCAGCGGAACTGGAAGAGCTTCAGTCGTTTGTAAACCGCTTCTCCGCCAACGCCTCCAAAGCCAAACAGGCCAGTTCGCGCGCGAAAAAGATGGAGAAGATCAAGCTGGACGAGGTGAAGCCTTCCAGCCGGATAAAACCCTATATCACCTTCCAGCAGAGCAAGAAGCTACACCGCCAGGCGCTGACCCTCGAAGGCCTGTCCCACGGGTTTGCAGGCGAGCCGCTGTTTGCCGGTGGCGAGATGATCCTGGAAGCAGGCGCGCGCCTGGCAGTAATCGGCGAGAACGGCGTGGGCAAGACTACCTTTCTGCGCTGCCTGGTGGACCAGCTACAGGCCAACAGTGGCGTGGTGAAGTGGTCGGAGAATGCAGCCATCGGCTACTGCCCGCAGGACGCCAGCGCGGAGTTCGACAACGACCTCACCATCTTCGAATGGATGTCCCAGTGGCGCACCCCCAAGCACGATGACCTCGCCGTGCGCGGCATGCTCGGCCGCCTGCTGTTTACCGCCGACGACGCCAACAAGAAGGCACGGGTCTGCTCCGGTGGTGAGAAGAACCGCCTGCTGTTCGGCAAGCTGATGATGATGGACACCAATGTGCTGGTGATGGACGAACCCACCAACCACCTGGATATGGAATCCATCGAGGCGCTGAACAAGGCGCTGTCACAGTATGAAGGCACACTCATATTCGTCAGTCACGACCGCCAGTTCGTGTCCTCGCTAGCGACCCGAGTGCTGGAAATCAAGGATCACAAGCTGAACGACTTCCAGGGAACCTATAACGAGTACCTGGCGGACCGTGCGAGGCTGGAAGCCCAGGCAGCCTAAAGCTTGCGCGACAGCTCGCGGATTTCCCGGTTAAGGATGCGGTCGTTGTCCGCGTAATCCACCGGCACATCGATCAGGTGCACCCCACCTTCCTGCATACAGCGCTCGATGGTGGGGCGCACTTCCGCGGTGGCCTCGATTCGGTGACCACTGGCACCATAGGATTGCGCGTAAGCGACAAAATCCGGGTTGCCGAAATCCAGCCCGAAATCGTGAAAGTCCATCTGCGCCTGCTTCCACTTGATCATGCCGTAACCGTCATCCCGCAGCACCAGTATCACCAGGTCGAACTTCAGCCGCACCGCCGTTTCCAGCTCCTGAGAGTTCATCATAAAGCCACCGTCGCCGCAGATGGCGAGCACACTACGCCCTGGATAGACCAGCTTCGCCGCCATTGCAGAGGGTAACCCGGCACCCATGGTGGCAAGCGCATTGTCGAGCAGCACGGTATTCGGCGCGTGAGCCTGGTAGTTGCGCGCAAACCAGATTTTGTACATGCCGTTGTCCAGCGCGATGATGCCGTCGGCGGGCACCGCCTCGCGCACTTCCTTGACCAGCCGCTGCGGTTTAACCGGGAAGCTGTCGTCCTGCGCCCCTTCGTGAATATGTTTTTGCAGTGCATTGCGAATGCGATGTGCGTCGGCAAAGCTCCAGTGCTCCTGCGGCTCCAACTTCTCCTTCAGCTGCCATAAGCTGTTGGCGATATCCCCCACTACTTCGATCTGTGGAAAGTACACCGGGTCCACCTGGGCGGAATTAAAGTTGATATGCACCACGGCCGGACCGCCGGGGCGCATAAAGAACGGCGGCTTTTCTACCACGTCGTGACCGACGTTGATGATCAGGTCGGCCTGGTCGATGGCGCGGTGAACAAAATCCCCATCGGACAGCGCGGTGTTACCAATGAAGTGTGCGCTCACCTCATCAATCACGCCCTTGCCCATCTGCGTGGTCACCGCCGGCACACCCAGCTTGGCGACAAATTCACGCAGTATTTTCGCGGTGAGCTTGCGGTTGGCACCGGCACCAATCAACAGCAGTGGTTTTCGTGCAGCGGCGATCGCCTGGGCGGCCTGGCACACGGCTTTGTACTCGGCAATAGGGCGACGGGTGAAGGTGGGCTCCAGCACCGGCATGGTGGACTGTTCGCGAGCGATATCTTCCGGCAACTCCAGGTGGGTGGCGCCAGGGCGCTCCTCCTCAGACAGGCGAAATGCTTCACGCACATGGGCGGGCACATTGTCGCCACTGACGATGACCTTGGTGAACTTGGTCAGCGGCTGCATCATGTCGACGATATCAATGATCTGAAACTGGCCCTGCTTGGAGCTTTTGATGGGTTTCTGGCCGGTGACCATCACCATAGGCATGGCGCCCAGCTGCGCATAGGCCGCGGCGGTGACCAGATTGGTAGCGCCAGGCCCGAGTGTCGACAGGCAGACGCCAGCATTGCCGGTGAGACGGCCGTAGGTAGCGGCCATAAAGCCCGCGGCCTGTTCGTGACGGCCGACGATCAGTTTGATTTTGGAGCCGCGCAGGGATTCCAGCAGGTCCAGGTTTTCCTCACCGGGGATCCCGAACACAAACTCGACGCCCTCCGCCTCCAGCGCACGCACGAACAGATCCGATGCTTTCACGATAATCCCTTGTCTGTATGAACGGTTCCGACCGTCTACCGATACCCACAGGCCTCTGTTTACGGGTTTCGTTTACGGACTTTGCTGATGGGCCATGTTTACGAGCTTTTCCACGCCGTTTGGCGCAATTTGAGCCATGCGGCGAGGCAATCCGCTGAATAGCAGCCTAGCAGACCACGGGGGAGCCACTCCCCGCCACTTGAACAACACTGGACAGTCTCTGAACGATTTCTAGACAGGGGGGCGATATGCGTATAGAGTACGCCCTGCTAGAAAGAAAGACTTTTATTTATACCGCTATATCACTGTCGTATTTGTAATCCCATGATCTGGTTTTACCAGATTTGGTTTTACTACGTCCTGCAGTTATTAAGAGCCTTTACATCAAGCACTACCCGCCTTTCGAGGCAACACTCTTTTTAATTCAGGAATTAGTTATGTCTAATACAGTTACTGGAACCGTTAAATGGTTCGACGAAGCAAAAGGTTTTGGTTTCATTGAGCAGCAGTCTGGTCCAGACGTATTCGCTCACTTCAGCGCCATCACCAGCACTGGCTTCCGCACCCTGACCGAAGGCCAAGCCGTTGAGTTCACCGTAACTCAAGGCAAAAAAGGCCCGCAGGCTGAAAACATCGTAGTGGTTTAATTACCCTTCGGATGTGAAAACGGGCCCTTCGGGGCCCGTTTTTGTTTGTGCTCGATTCGATTTTCTTTCCACCGCTCTATTTCCCTGCCCCCTCGACCTACGCCCCCGGTGATACCTGCCGCTCCGAGTCCTGAAACTGCAGCTCCGCCAACCGCTTGTACAGCGGCGACATTTTGACCAGCTCCCGATGACTGCCCTGCGCCACCAGTTCCCCATTCGCCAGAACGGCAATGCTGTCCGCGTGCAGAATGGTCGCCAGCCGATGGGCAATGATGATAGTGGTGCGGTTTTCCATCAGGGCCTGCAGGGCCTGCTGCACGTGGTACTCGCTTTCCGCATCCAGCGCGCTGGTGGCTTCGTCCAGTAGCAGGATTTTCGGGTCTTTGAGAATCGCGCGGGCGATGGCGATGCGCTGTTTCTGGCCACCAGACAGGCGCGTACCCTGCTCCCCGAGATGGCTGTTGTAGCCACCCGGCAGCTGTTCGATAAATTCGTGGGCATGGGCGGCCTTGGCGGCGGCTATCACCTCTTCATCGCTCGCTTCTGGCTTTCCGTAGCGGATGTTGTACCAGACATCAGCAGTAAACAGGGCCGGCTGCTGAGGCACCACGGCAATCTGCCGGCGCAGGGCCCCGGTATCCAGTTCGCGGATATCCGTACCGTCCAGCGTAATACGACCGCCCTGGGGATCGTAGAAACGCTGCAACAGCTCCAGCAGGGTGGACTTGCCGGCGCCAGACGGGCCGACTAATGCCAGGCTTTTACCGGCGGGCACATTCAACTCGAGTTTCTGGATCGCGGGGTGATCGGGGCGCGCGGGATAGCAGAAGTCCACCGCCTCAAACACCACCTGCCCCGGGCCGCCGCCGGGGTGCAGAAGCGGCTCGTCGAGACTGCCGGCGGGTATATCCGCTTGCACATGTAACAGATCCATCAGGCGCTCGGTGGCACCGGTAGCCCGCTGCAATTCGCCATACACTTCGGAAGTGGTAGCCACGGCTGAACCCATCATCACCGCGTAAAACACAAACGCAGCCAGATCGCCGCTGGACATGCGCCCGGCAATCATATCGTTGCCACCAACCCACAATAGCCCGCTCACTGCGCCAAACATCAGCAGGATCACTACCGCAATCAATAGTGAGCGCTGACGTATGCGCCGTTTGGCCACATCAAATGCCGTTTCCACCTCCGCACCAAACGCCCGCATCTCTGCACCCTCGCGGGTGTAGCTCTGCACGGTTTTGATGTGCTGGATGATTTCACCGGCGTAGCTGCCCACATCGGCGATGGAGTCCTGGCTGGCCTTGGAAAGCTTTCTCACCCGGCGGCCGTAGAGCACGATGGGCAACAGCACCAGCGGCACACCAATCAGCACGATCAGGCTCAATTTCAGATTGGTAATCAGCAGCAGAATCAGTGCGCCCACGAACATCAGCGAACTGCGCAACGCCATGGAAAATGAGGTACCGATAATATGCTGCAGCAGGGTAGTGTCAGTAGTGAGGCGCGACATGATCTCGCCACTGCGGTTGGTCTCGAAATAACTCGGGTGCAGGGTCACGATATGATCGAACACCGCCTTGCGTAGATCAGCAACCACCCGCTCCCCCAGCCAGGAGACGAGATAGTGGCGCGCGTAGGTGCCGAGGGCCATCAAGCCAGCCAGTATCAGCAGGATCACTACTGCATGCGCAAGAGCTTCGCTGGAATCTCCGGTCAGCCCTCTATCGACCAGCAGGCGAACACCCTGTCCGATGGCGAGAGTAACGCCAGCGGTAAACACCAGCGCCACGCCGGCACCCAATAGAACCGATTTATAGGGGCGCATGAAATGCCAGAGTGCCGACATCATCTGACCTGCGCTCATGCTGGCGGCAGTATCCGATTTGGCATTTTCTACTTGGCGGGCAGTGTCTGGCTCGGGAGTGGCGGGCATACAAATTCGCAGATTGTGGGCTAACTTGATAGGGCGCCGCCGAGTAGGCCGTGCGCAACGATGTCGAAGGAGTCTTACACAGAACCATGCACAGGGCACGGATGAAGAGGCTGGCGAGCGTAATAATGGTTGCAGCCCTTGCGGGCTGCAGTTCTCAGGCGGTGTTGCGCTGCGAATCGGGGCAAAGGTTACAGTTTCACGATCTGCTGTATTTCGGCACCTCGAGAGGCGATGGCGGGCAGCACACTGTCACCACGGCTGAATGGAATGTCTTTCTCGGGGAAGTGCTGACCCGCCACTTCCCCGACGGCCTGACCGTGCTGACGGGTACCGGGCAGTGGCGTTCCAGCTCTGGGGCCATCGTGCGCGAGGGCAGCCACGTACTATCTCTCGTTCACCCCGGAACGCCCGAGACGGAAACCTCCATCACTGCCGCGGTCGAAGCCTACAAAACCACCTTCAATCAGGAGTCCATATTGCGCGTACGCAGCCCGGCGTGCGTGGCCTTTCTATAGAGCGTTTTTAAAGGTGTCGCGCATGATCCTGCTACAGGGTACACCGCGAAAGGACACCGGTAACCGCGTCATCATCCTGTATGCGAATTCTGCGCGCCATCTTCTCTTCGACGCTCAAGCCGTCGTGTACGATTACCAGGTCTGAACGATCCTGGTCCCAGGAGCGCACCAGGTCGCAATCAGCGGTTTCAGTATCCACCATCAGATGTTCGATGGACATTTGCGCAATCCCCGACCAGTCCTTCACTTCGGAATCCCACAGCTCCATGCGCGCACTGGTATTGGTAAACCTGGGCAACCCATCGAGTTTGGAGCGGTAGAACATCAGCGCTGAGAGTTTTTCCGGCAACGATGTTTTTGCAATACCCTCGATATCAAAATTAGTCAGCGTGGCTTCGTCCAGATTTTTGAACTGAAAAAGTTCATCCAAGGATATTTGTGAGTTCTCCTGAGCCAGGCAGGATATTTCGGTGAACTCTTCCATAAACTGGAAGCCTTCTTTCGCGACAATCGTATCGATGCAATTTGCCAAGGCTGCATTGTTGACGCGCAGCGATGCCATAGGTGTATAACCAACCCGGCTCACTTCCACATCCAGAATATACTTATTGTACTCATCGGCGACCGTGCCAGTGATACGAAAACTAAAGAGCTTGCTCGAATCACTGCGAAAGGGCTCTGGCAGTACCAGTTCAAAATTTTCGTCTACAGTCACACCGTCACTGAACTCGACGTTCTTTATGTCAGATGGATCTCTGACATCGATCGGCAGCTGTCGCCCCAACCATAGCGGACGCATCGGCAAGACGCTGCGCTTGCGGGTGTACTCTTCAACTTCCAGCGGCTCAGCGCCTCGTTCAAAACGATCGTCGTCTGAAATTTCTTCATCTGCCGCCCGCTCTGAGCGCGCTTCCATCTCCGACTTGGTCAACCCCATGGCTGCCGGCACCATGCAAATTTTGAACATTTCGGTCAAGTTACTCATGCCCGCTGCGAATGAGGCGGTCGAGCCACTGAGGCCTGCCAGTACTGCACCGCCCTCTTCCAGACCGGCGCTCTGGAATTCTCGCAAGGTATTGGCCACCCGTTGCTTCTCCGCGATAACACCCTTTAGATTCGCAGCAATTTCAGGGAAATAGCACGGAGATTCTTCGTCGAGCTTTCCGAATAACACTTCAAGTTCCTGCTGGTACTGGGTACCCAAGGCCAGCGCCTTATCCATATTGTTGGCCAAACGGCTGTACACGCCAGACTCTACCGCGGCCTTTGCGCTGCCGGTTTCTTCCAGCGTTCGTGTCAGCTCCGCCATATGTGCGCTGTATTCTTCAGTTAACGCCCGATCTTGCTCCAGTAGTTGTTCGGTGCGCTGAGAGAACGCTTTGATCTCGTCCAGCGTATCGGTGTCTGGTGCACAACCAGCAATCAAGCTCCCCGCCGCGATGAATGCCCACACTAGGATAAAACCAGGCATTCCTTTCAGGTTTTCAACCAACATTTCCTCATCCTTGTAAATCTACGAATTAAACAGTCAGCCAGGCCCCATTCAGTTCGCGAATAGCCAGCGCTGCTGAGAGTGTGTGTACCGCCAAGCGGCGACCATCCTACACAAGATTTACCACCAAAAAAGTTACACGGTGCAGGTGAACTATTTGGATTTTGTTCAGCAGGGCACAAAACCGCTGAATATCCGCGCTAGCGCACTGTATCGGCTTTACCGTCCACCGACCCACCTCCTCCATTCGCCGCAGCAGAAATTGGTACCACCGTGCCACCTGTGCGACTCAACGGATTTATCGGTAGGTTCATCGACCGAATGCATCTTTAGCAAAATTTTTGTGCGTCTATAGTCGCATCAACAGGAGGATCAACCAATGCGATGGATGGCGGTATTGATGGCGGTATTCCAGTTTGGCTGCGCAAACGGTCAACTGCCAGCGACCTTTCCGACGCCTGAGCAGCGCACATCCACTTCATTGGATACGGTGCTGGCGAGAAATTTGGACGCGCCGAAACCCGTAGAACGGGCTGGCACCCGCTCTACAAACGGAAGTACTACCCATGCGCGAGAACTGTTGTCGCTCAGCCCGGAAATGAAAGCCTTGGTCGATTCGATCGACCCATCGCTTAGCCCAAAGCAGCGGTTTCGGCGACTTCTTCGCACATTGAAAATGCAGCACTTTGAACTAGAGTACGACCTGAATAGCACCACCACTGCGTCGGAAGCGTTTGCACTACAGCGCGGGAACTGTATTTCGTTTGCAGCTTTGATCGTAGCTTTGGCACGAGAGGTGGGACTGGAAGCGCACTTCAATCAGGTACATGCACCAGTGGAGCGCCGAACCATTTCAAGTGGCCGCGGCCAGCTACTGGTTCAGAATTTCCTGCATATCAACGCAGAAGTCTCGCTTGGCTGGACCACGCGGATATTCGAGTTCAACTTCGAACCGCGCTTTAATTACCGGCATCAGGTATTGAGCGATGCGACAGTGCAGTCGCTCTACCTGAATAACCGGGCACTGGAAATGGTCAAACTGAAACAGCACGACGATGCACTGTCGCTGCTGGAGGAAGCCTTGACGCTGACACCGGACGCCAGCCTGCTGTGGAACAGCCTGGGATACGCGTACCGGCAGGCCGGCAACCTGGAGATAGCGGAGCTCAGTTATACCCGTGCGCTGGCATTGGACGACAAAAATACGGCGGCCGAAAATAATCTTCGCTGGGTATATCAGCTGCAAAGCACACGCAGCCTATCCCGATCAAACGATGAACCCGATCACAGCGGCAAAGAGTCCTGACGGCGGCGCCTGTAGCGACTGACAACAGTTACCAGCGTGCCGCCATTCCCATGCTGACCGTCAGACTGTGAGCCTCAGCGAAATTGACGTCATCAAACCCGAGCTGGAGCTTCCAGATCTGCTGGTCATCGGTAAATGCCAACAGCCATTGTCCGCGGCTACCCTCGTAACCGATATACGGATTGCCGGGCAGTGTTCCCCATCGCATACCGGGCCGGTAAAACAGATCGCCCAGAAAATACTCCAGGTCCATGGACCATTGGTATCCATTGCGCTGTTCCGAGTAATGGCCGAGCGCGTAAACCGGCATGGAAAACTCGTGGTCTTCCAATTCGCGCCAGCCGGAAAATACCGGAGCCAACTGCACTTCGTCTTCAATATCCCGGTCGGCGGTATCGAACTTTCCGTGAGTATAGGGCGCGCGCTCAAAACGCATCACGTTATAGGCATCCTGAACCTGCAGCGAAAGCACCCGGTCGTTATCCCGATAGCCCGCGATAATATCCACGGAGATGCCCTCGCCCTCCGGCTGCTCAAACTGATGCTCCAGCAGCAGGTCGTCGGTATAGCGGTAATCCAGCGAGGCGTTGCCGCTAAAAAACTGCTCGCCGGCACTCATCATGCCGTCGATGGTACCGTCCTGAAATTCCCGCGCCTTGAGCACACTCAGATCGGCCTGCAGGAAAAGACCATTGTAGAAACTCCAGCGGCGGCGAAGCTTGATGCCATCGGCCAATAGCTGAAGCGCGTCGAGGTAAACCGGTACGGCACCTTCTGGTGGTGCAAGGTCCGCTTCATCGCGGTAATAGAGGTCTGCGGTGGCGTGGTTGTACTGCAACTGATAGTCATAGCGCAGGGTGTAACTCATCCCCCAGTCGCCGAGCCAGCCTCCGGCATCCACGCGGTTCCGCGTCCAGGTGCTGTCTCCAGATTCCGGGGCGTTTTCCCACTTTCCGGCAAACTCTCTAATCGGCAGTGCCTCACTTACCGTGCGGCTGTAAAAATTCAGTGTCACTTCGGGGCTGGGCAGTGCGACTGACTGTAGAGGCACATTCATCAGCCCCAGAAACAGAAAGGGCCACCCAAGGTGGCCCGTTCCGTTTCTGCGTGAGTCACACTGCTTAGAGCAGGGTCTCGATTGCATTGTCGATCCAGGTAATCAGATAGATATCGTTTTCTTTGGTCAGGGTACCGTAAACGGTGCCGTCTTTGGTGATATATCCGCGCAGGGTTTCGTCTTCGTCGCTATCTGCGAACTCCACCATAAATGCTGCACCTGTGCCGTCCGTCAGGGTGGCTTCGGAGAGATCTTCACCGGTGTAGTCGATATCGATGCGCAGCAGGTCCGCGCCCCAGGACAGGGTCAGGGCCACTTCACCCAGCTCGTATCCGGTGCGCTTGGCCACCAGCTCCATGTCCATTTCCGGCAGGTCGGCAGAAAGTTTGCCTGCAGCGTTTACCCGCAGGGTTGCTTTCGCGTAACGGTTTTCTGCATCCACATCGAGGTCTGACGCATCAAGATAGGAAGTGAGCGAGCCGCTATCGGCCGTGCCAAATACGGACTCAGTCCAGTAGCCTTCATCCCACCAGTTCTGCGGGCCCGGGTTGTACCAGCCTTCACCAGAAACATACGCTTCTACATCGGACAACAAATACTCATAGTCTGCAGTAAAGAGAATACGGATATCTTCAGGGATACCGGCCTCTTGCGGGGTAGCGCCACGTACACACTGCTCGCTGTCGTAGTCCCACCAACCCCAATGCGGTTCGCTCTCACAGTCAAAGGCGTTTGTCGCCTCAGGCACGAGGGTGTTTACGCCCCAGATTCCGTATTGCCCATTGCCGGGACAGTAGGCGATACCTTCAGTCACACAGGAAACATCAACGAAATGCTCACTGTAGCCTTCGTACTCAACGCTCGAGTGCGCGTATGTGACGGTAGCCTGATTACCTTCCAGACCATGGACCAAGGTAAGCGTATTGCTTTCTTCATCGTAAGAAAAGGTAGTCAGATCGTCGCGCACACGACCTTCAGCAATGAAAGCAAAGTCATCCACATTGTCCAGCGTTAGCGATACCGCAGCTTCGATAGACGTCTGCTCGCCAAGGTCGCTGAATACACCTTGCAGTGCGACTTTTTCCGGCAACAGGGAGAGATGATCATTTTGCGGTGAAAGTGATTCCAGGCCGGTGGACTTGCGAACACCCAGTTCCACGATACCGTCAAAGCTGTAATCGGCGTTTGCCAGGGTGGCGTTCACCAGCAGTCCGATACGATCGATTGCAGGTTCGCCCTCACTTTCTTCACCAAAGCCCTCACTCAGTACCAGCGTAAGCTGTGAGTCAGCCGTTTGCGACAGGGCAAAGCTTGAATCGCCAAGGCTTGCCTCACCCTCAATGGCGAGCACATTTTCACCCGCGGCGAGCGCCAGACTTCCCGGCTCACCGGACAGCTCCGGAATGGTGATAGTGATATTTACGGCAACCTGATCGGTTGTGGTTTCCGCGTCGCCATCCAGGTCGTATATGCCGTTGGTTACACTCCAGACGTTGCCGGTATTGGCCACGTCACCTGCCGGGAAGTGTGCAATCGCGTCCTCCCGGGTAGCGTAGTCGGTGTCGTTGTAGAACTCATAGTCGTATTTATCCCACAGATAGCCAGCGGCATCGCCCAGGCTCTCAAGTGGTGTATTCAATTCCGGTTCATCGCCCAGCTCAACTGCAGACAGCTGGTTTACCAGTACATCGCTGACTTCGCGGAAAGCGGTAATCACATCAAGTGTCGATTCGTCTAACAGGTCTTCCGTGCCCTGCAGCTTGGCGATGATGTTGTCCTGGTTGTACGACTCGGATTCTTCGTCCAGCTCGGACTCAATTGCTTCGATGGCCTCGATAGAAACCTTACGCGCAGTCGCTACGAGCGCTTTTGCGGCTTCCAGGTTGGTCGCGTCTTCACCGACCACCTGCACCGGAGGCTTGCAGGTAGCACTGTCACCGCAGTTGTCGGCAACCGCTTGTTCGGCATCGTCCTGTGCCGCGCCCGCGGCATCGGCAACACCACCCAGGTCTTCATTATTGACGCTGGTCGCGGTGGCCACTGCATCAATCGCTTCGGTGACGGCTGACAGCATTTCCGCATTAACGGTGTTGGAGGCGAAGCCGGCGCTCAGACCCTGCAGCTGTGCGGCAACGTCACCACCTACTGCAGCCTCTTCGATCGCCGCATTCAGTAGCGCAAAACGCAGTTGCTGTTCATCGGCCTCGGCGGCACTGGTGAGATCCACCGGTTCAATGGTGGCCGGGTCGGCGTCCAGGCCGAAGGTTTCTTTTACGAACGCGTTGGCGGCACTGATGGAAGCCTGGGTCAGCGCAGCGCCGGCCTTTTCAGCAACCAATGTCGTGAGCGCAGTAATACTGCTGTCAATATGGTCCGCGGTCTCGTCGACAAACGTCACGGCGCTCAGGGTGTAGTCCAGCGCGTACTGCTCGCCAAATTCGATCACACCGTCGCTATCGGTGTCTTGGTCGTTGTCACCGGCGGTACGGCACTGGGCGGTATCGCAGGTTACCAGTGCAACGCCTTCATCCGGGCTGCTCAGTAGCAGTTTCACCGGGCCGCTGTAATTCTCAAGCGCGATGGAATAGGAGCCGTCGGTGGCGGTTTCAGAGGCGCCCAGCAGAGTACCATCTGCGCTGAAGGCTTCTACTTTGGCACCGGAAATAATGCCTTTTGCGGCGGTACCGCCAACAGGGATCGAGGAGCCGTTGCCGCCACTGCTGGAGCTGCTACCACTGGAGCTCGAACTGCCGCTGCTGGAGCTACTGGAGCTGGAACTACTGCCGCCAGAACTACTGGAGCTAGAGCTGGAACTGGAGCTGCTCGAACTTGAACTGCTTCCACCGTTGTCACCACCACTGCTGCTACCACCGCCACCACAGGCAGTGAGAGCAGTGACCGCGAGGGCCAGTGCGAGCTTTTTGTACATTCCTGATTCCCCTTTCAAGTACAAGTTATGTTGCTGCACCGCGTACCACCAGATGCCAAAATGCAGCGATTGAAGTCGTAGATATTCGCGACTCCGACAGGGAATAGTCGACACCAAGATCGTGACGCACATCACACTACCGGACTCAGCCGGAATGATGAATGGATAGTTTAAGCGCCACAATGGCCCTTTTTCGGCATTTTGATAGCTCTTTGGGTGTCAAACAGACGGTTTGCTCAGGAATTAAACGGAATTGGGAATTAACTCGTCGACTCGCAGGATTCCCGCACTCAGAAAACAGGTTTCACCTGTTACCGACCGACGCTTTGGTATCGGCAAGGAGCGTGGCATTATCCCGCGCCCAACCTATTGAGGCCCGAATTCCAGCCACCACAGGAATCCACCTCACGGCACTTTATTCTCAAGGAGACACTCGATGAGCAGAAAACTGATTTCCAGTGGATCGGAATTTGAAAGCAAGATCGGTTATTCCCGAGCGGTCGTCGACGGCGACTATGTTTTCGTGTCCGGGACTACCGGCTTCAACTACGCGACCAACAGCATCAGTGACGATGTGACCGAGCAAGCCGACCAGTGCTTTGCCAATATCGAGCAGGCATTGAAGGAAGCGGGCAGCAGTGTCGACAAGATTGCGCGAGTCACTTACATCCTGCCCAATCGCGATGATTTCAAGCCGTGCTGGCCTGTTTTTCAGAAGTGGCTGGGAGAAGTGCGCCCGGCGGCGACGGTGTTTGAAGCGCGCCTGCTGGACGACGCCATGAAGATCGAAATTCAGGTTACTGCGCGGAAGTGAGGCCTGACTGAGGCGCGGTGACGCTCTGCCGGTAACCGCGCCTCAAACTGTTTTACAGAGACTGCTCGGATATCCGTTCCTGTCGGGCGACGGAAAGGTAGCCGAAATAGCGATCTCGAATTTGCCGCACATAGTTCACCGGCTCACGCCCCCGCACATAACCAAAACGCGCCTTTTTGTAATATTCCGGCTTGGACAGCAACAGCATTGCGTCTTCCACGTTGTTGAACCAGCGGTTTGGATCCTTCCCCAACTGTTCCGCCAACACCCGTGCGTCCCGCACGTGGCCGTGTCCGGCATTGTAGGCAGCGAGCGTAAAATAAATTTTCTGATCAAACGGCAGGCTCCTTGGAAAGCGCTCTTCCAGCCAGCCCATGTACGCGACGCCCGCTCGAATACCGTTTTCCGGCTCGTACAACCCGGAGATTCCCATCTGGCGAGCGGTGCGCGGCATTACCTGCATCAGGCCGCGCGCGCCCGCAAAAGACTTTGCTTTGGGGTTAAAGCGGCTTTCCTGGTACATCTGCGACACCACCATGCGCCAGTCCCGATCGGCAGGGATCGCGTGTTCGCGCACAAGGGGATCGTAAGGGGACAGACTGCTGGTATCCCGCAAGCGCTCGCGCTGTTTTCGCTTCAGGCGCTTTTCCTCGCGGAAATATTTGTTGTAGGTAACGTTGAAAAACAGTCCGCGATAATACTTGTTCAGAAATGCATTCAACTGTCCCAGTAAAGCAGTCTGATCGCCACGCACCGCCCAGGCGATATCCCGCTCGCCGGAGATATCGCCAACCACCGCGAAGTCATCCCGGTAGGTCTGCTCGATGTTAACTAGGTGGGAATCGGCCACGGTATAGTCGTAGCGGCCCTCGACTACCGCATCGATCAATTGCTCGGTAGTGGCACCGGCAACAGGGAGAGCCTCCACAGCGGCGTCACTGGCTTCCGCCAGGATCGCCAGATTACTGTAGTAACTACTGAGCGGGTTTACTGCGACAGAACTGCCTTGCAAGCGTTGCATCACTGGCACCGCGGCTATATCACCTGCAGCGCTACCGTTGGGCACATTGTCGACAGCGGTAATTAATTGCTCGGTAACCTGCATATACGGGCGGGTGAATACCAGCCCCTGGGCTTTGCGCGATTCCGTCACGGTGAGCGAAGCAGCGATCAGGTCGCCCTGCCCCGCCGCCAGGGCCTCTGCCAGATCCACATCGGGACCAGGCACGACCATGCTCAAGCGCAAGCCGTGGTCCCGGGCAAATCGTTGCAGCAGGTCGTAGTCAAAGCCCATCAATTCCCCGCGCCACATAAAATACGATGCCGGGTGATTGCGGGTCAGCACGCGCAGGGTGCGTGTTTCCTGTATCTCTTGCCAGTCCCGCAGTGCGCTGGCGCGACGTTGCGCGGCAATTAAATGTTCTTCGGTAAAGTATTCATTCAGAGCCTGCTCGAGCTTCGCGCTATTTCTGCGCACGGCCCAGGCGATCGCGCGACGGCTATCTCGCAGGTTTTCTGCCTGTAACGCGGGATAATCGGTCAGTAGAACGTCGGCGAGATTACTGTCGATCACAGTCGCGTCAAATTCCCCGCTGGCAACCCCCTCGAGCAGCTCGTCCTGGGTCACCGGACCCTCGAGAAATTTCGCTATCAGTGCGCGGGATTCGGTGCTCTGCTGTTTCAGTGTTGTCGCGAAGGCGCTGCCTTTTCTCAGAGCAACGTCCAGGGTGGGTTTGCTCGCTGGCGCATCAGCACGGGTAATCAATTGTTCCTGCACGTATTCCAGCGGCCGGGTAAATGCGACCTGCATCGCCCGCTCGGGGGTTCGGGAGAAATTTACTGCAATCAGGTCGCCGTGGCCTTCGATCAACGCGGGAACAAGCTGAGCAAAATCATCCACATACACCCATTGCGGCTCCAGACCGCGGTCCAACGCAAACTTTTCCGCCAGTGCGCGCCATTCGCCAGTGGGGAGACCGTCGCGGGGCAAGGATTCTTCTTCCAGTCCGAGGGGCGCCAGTAAGCGCAGAGTTCCACGCGCGGCGATGGCATCCAGGTCGCCCTGCTCGATGTAATTTTCAAACTGGGGCAGAAGGTCCTCATCCGCCTCTATCTCCGAAGCGCGCTGATCAGCCACGGCTTCCGGGTCTTGCGGCGATTCCTGAACCGCGTGTTCACCACTTTTCTGATGGCCATCCTCACCACTACAGGCAGCAAGAAGCACGAGTATCGCGATACTGCAGGCCCGGAATACTGCCCGGACAGTCAGCAGTTTTGTTGCTCCACCTGCGATCGAAACCATCTCGGTGACACCTCTAATTGGTATTGGTTGAGTGATTAATGTCTCACAAACTGTGATGCATTTCGAATTCGATTAAATTTCGCACAAAACGGAACCCCGTGAATCTGGCACTGGACCTATTGCGACCCTGCAGGTGGCGCTAACTGGAAAGATCGGATTGCGAGAACCTGAACTGGAAGATTCAGGTTGCGAGCGAACGAGCTGTTTCTATTGTGCCCGCGACATCAGGCCATTCATCCACCCGATCTGTGTGAACAAAACAATGAAAATGATTCGACACCTCACAATGGCGGCATTTCTGAGTGCTTGTGCAGCCCCAGGCCTCCATGCTGACACCCTCCTCGACGAGGACTTTCAGGACGGCAATATTGCCGGTTGGAGTACCACTGGAACCGTGTACGCCAACGCCTATTACGGGAATTATTCCATGGGTTTGCGCGGGGCCAATGCCAGCGCCAGTTACACTCTGTCGACCACAGGCTACGTGAACGTCAACATCGCGCTGGATATATCCGCATACTCGCTGGAAAATGGCGACCGCTGTATCGCAGAGGTATCCAACGACGGAGGCAACTCCTGGGTAAATGCGATTACGCTGGAGAACGGCCAGGACAACAGCGCCCTGTATACCGCCAGCAGCGTGGCAATCGATGCGGATAATAAAAGCCAACTGGTCATCCGCTATCGCAATGCAGTAAACCGCCACAACGATTACTGCTACGGTGACAATATTCTGGTGACCGGCGACCTGGATAGCGGCGGTGGGAGCAGTAGTAGCAGCAGCAGTAGTAGCAGCGGCGGTAGCAATGACGACTACTACGATGAGCTGACCGGTTCCGGCAGTGTTTCCCGCAGCTCGTTGAGTTACTCGACGCTGATGACCGGCAGTGACCCGGGAAGCCGCGTAGATCTGTCTGCTTACGGCGTGCCACAGAATGCTGCGCACCCGGAACACGCGCTGGCGGGCACACTGAGCCTGAGCGGTGAAGCTACCGGTGGTAGCTTTTCCGAAGTCGTGGACACCTACAATTACACGGGCAGTGGTGACAACACGCGCAAGCATCTACCAGAATTTGAATTCCAGTTTATTCAGACCGGAAGCCATATTTTTCCGCTGGAGCGCGGCTCTATTGCCAGCGCCCATCCGGATTGGGAATACGTGCTGACACCAGGGCGAGTGTGGCAGGAAACCAGTGATAATGGTTACAGCCGCGCCGCCATCCCCTTCGCACTGCAGCAGCGCAATGCCAACTGCATGCACAACGGGGTGATGACTTTCCTGTTCAAGGAAGACGGCTCCACCTCAAAAGTCGCCTACCAGATCAGTAGCGAGACGTGCCTTTACTTCAAGGCCGACTGGTGGGGACTACTCAGCGCCACCTACACGCCCGAGTCCATTGCCAACCAGAGCCAGCTGATACAGGACTATCAGGCGGAAATTGCCGCGCGCATGCCGACCAAGCCACTGTCTGATCTCAACACGGACTATCCTGGTACCGACCCTTCCGCGTTTGCAGCACCGAACAGCACAGATGCCAGCCACGTTAGCACTGCCGGCTTTATTTACGGTGGTGTGCACTACCGTGGCGACTGCGTAACTCGCTATGGGAATTACCCGTACTGTGACTCCATGGTGGTACCTTCCTACTCCACCGCAAAGTCCTTCTTTGCCGGTGTGGCCATGATGCGCCTGGAGAAACTTTACCCGGGCGTGCGCAACACAAGTGTTGCAAGTCACGTTCCCGCCTGTAGCAGTAATGGCAACTGGTCGGACGTCACCCTGAACAATCTGTTGGACATGGCCACCGGTAATTACGGCAGTACTACCTATATGTCGGATGAGGGTGCAGCCCATACCGATGGCCTTTTCCTTGCCGATAGCCACAGCAATAAGATCAGTTACAGCTGCTCCCAGTACACGCGCAAGGCCACGCCGGGTAGCCAGTGGGTATACCACACCTCTGACACCTACATTGCCGGCACCCACATGAATGACTATCTGCAGGACCAGCAGGGCAGCAGCGCGGATATCTTTGCCGATACCATTGTTGCGGACCTGTGGGCGCCGCTCGATGTCAGCCCTACCGGCCAGTACACACGCCGTAGTTACGATTCGGTGGAGCAACCGTTTGCCGGATGGGGCCTGATGTGGCTGCCGGATGATCTGGCAAAAATCGCAAGCTTTGTAGGCATCGATGATGGCGAGATCAATGGCCAGGAAATGTTGTCCAGCACCCAGCTCGATGCCGCGCTGCAGCGCAATAGCACCGATACCGGGACCGTGCCGCTGACCGACTATCGCTACAACAACGGCTTCTGGGCGCACAATGTGGCCGGCAACTTGAGTGGCTGCAGTGGTAATCAGTGGATTCCATTCCTGTCCGGCTTTGGTGGCATCACCGTGGTGCTACTGCCAAACGATAGCGTCTACTACTACTTCAGTGACAACGACACCTATTACTGGCTCGAAGCGGTACAAGAGGCGCACCAGATACAGAGCGCCTGTCAGTAAGCATAATTTCCTGAGTCTCCTATGTGATCCCGCTTCGGCGGGCCCGTACCCGGGCCCGCCTTTTTTATATCCACGAAATTCGAGATAGAAATTTTCGCGCCTGTTCTTTTCTGGCCCTACCCGGCACCCATAGCTGGTCCTACAGTAAACGGGCCGCTCCCCTCATGTTACTAACATGCAACTTCGCGCTCCCAGGTCGAGGAGTTGCACGGACGCTTCAAAACAATAATCAAGGTGCGAATATGAAATCGAGATATCAACTGCCTCGAGCCAGGCTTGCGGCTGTCTTTTTACTGTTTAGTGCAGCTGGTTCCGCCAGTCTCCAGGCAGAGACCATCTACGCTGACAGTTTCAGCAGCGGCGATATCAGCGGATGGAATACGACGGGCAACGTGGACGCACACAACGGAACCATCCGTTTGCGCGGTGGCTCCAGCGCGAGCCACACCCTTTCTACGGCAAGTTATTCCTCTGTGTCCGTCGCCCTGACCATGTCTGCCGGGTCCCTGGAAAACAACGAGTTCTGCTACGCGGAAATCTCCACCGACGGTGGCAGCAGCTGGACGACGGCGGTAACGGTTGCCAACGGCGACGATAACGGCAGCCAGTTCAGTGCCAACAGCGCACCTGCCGGCATCGACAACAACACCAGCGTGCAATTGCGTTTTCGCGGCACAGGCTCGACCACTGGCGATTACTGCTACGGCCACCAGGCGCTGATGACCGGCACAGGAGGCGCACCGACTGATCCCGATATCGACGCACCCGGCGCGGTCAGTTTTGGAAGCCTGTCTCCCGGTGGCAGCAGCGCACAGTCGATCACGGTTTCCAACCAGGGCTCAGCAGCACTGGTGATCAGCAGTACCAGTGCACCAGCGGCGCCGTTCAGTATTTCCAGTAACAACTGCTCGACCGTTTCCACTGGCAGCAGCTGCGCTATCTCGGTGACGTTTGCACCTTCAGCGGAAGGCAGTTTCAACAGTGGTATCACTCTAACATCGAACGATCCAGACGAGCCCAGTGTGACCATCGCGCTTAGCGGCTCTTCCAGTGAAGGCGGTGGCAGTGTCGAGGACTTTGACCCGCTCACAGGCAACGGCAATGTATCCCGCTCCGCGCTGACGATGACCACGCTGATCAATGGCAGCGACCCGGGCAGCCTCGTGGACTTTTCCAACTACGCCCTACCGGCGCAGGCCGCTATGCCCACCAATCAATTCGAAGGTGCACTGGAACTGTTCGGTGAAGCCAGCGGTGGCGCTTTTGATGAAATCAAAGATACCTTCCGCTACACCGGTTCGCAGGATGCCACGCGCAAGCACCTGCCGGAATTCAATTTTGAATTTGTGCAGACCGGCAGCCATATTGTTCCGAGCGAACGCGGCTCCATCGCCAGCGCACACCCGGAGTGGGAATATGTACTGACACCCGGGCGTGTGTGGAACGAGAACGGAGACGCGGGCTACAGCCGTGTGGCACTGCCCTTCGCGCTACAGCAGAAAAATGCCAACTGTATGCACAACGGCGTTATGACATTCCTGTTCAAGGATGACGGTTCCGTATCGGACGTCGCTTACCAGATCGCCAGCGAAACCTGCCTATATTATCAATTCGATATGTGGGGCCAGCTCTCTGCGAGCTATAACCCACAATCGGTCAGCAACGGGGCCGCGCTGGTAAGTGATTACCAGGCAGAAGTAGCCGCGCGTATGCCAAGCAAACCGCTGAGCGTCCTCGCACAGGACTATCCGGGTACCGATTACACCGCCTTCGCCACCCCCAATGGCAAAGATCCGGCAGCGATCTCTCTGGTCGGCTTTGTGATTGATGGTACCCACTATGTGGGCGGCTGCAGCACACGCGAAGGAGACTATCCCTACTGCGAATCTCTGGTGGTGCCGTCGTATTCCAGTGCCAAGTCTGTATTTGCCGGTGGCGCTATGATGCGCCTGGAACAGAAATATCCGGGCACATTTAACCAGTCTATCGGCAGCTACATCGGCGAGTGCAACGGCAATGGCAACTGGAACGATGTGACCTTCGGCAATGCGTTGGATATGGGTACCGGCAATTACAAACTCGCCGGCTATATGAGCGATGAGGGAGCCAGCCATACCAATGACCTCTTCCTGCCGGAGGACCACGCCAGTAAAATCAATTACAGCTGCACCGAGTACTCGCGTAAGGCCAGCCCCGGCACCAAGTGGGTGTACCACACCTCGGATACCTACATTCTCGGCACCGCGATGAATGCGTATTTACAGGGAATCGAGGGCAGCAGCAGCGACATTTTCCAGGACATCCTGCTGGACGAAGTGCTGGCGCCCCTCAATGTGAGCCCCACGGCTGAATTCACCCGCCGCACTTACGACGGTGTGCAACAGGCATTCGCTGGCTGGGGACTGATCTGGCTGCGGGACGATGTGGCAAAAATCGGCAGTTTGTTTACCGGCAGCAGCCAGTCCACCCTCCATCAAGCACAACTGGACGCCGCCATGCAGCGTGACGCCACGGATCGCGGACTGGAACCATTGAACGACTACAAGTACAACAATGGTTTCTGGGCCCACGAAATCAGCGGCAGTATCAGTGGCTGTAGCAACCCACTGTGGTTGCCGTTCATGTCCGGCTACGGCGGCATTTCCGTACTCATCCTGCCCAACAACTCGCTGTACTACTACTTTGGCGATGACGACGAGTACCTGTGGATGGATGCAGCACAGGAGGCGCACAGCATTCGCAGTTTGTGCCAGTAAAGCTTTCAGGCAACAAAAAAAGGGGCGATTAAATCGCCCCTTTTTTTGTGCTCAATTTAAGCGATTCACTTACTATTCGCGAATAGGCTTGTGCAACTTAACCGCTTTCGCTTTCTTACCGCGCATTCGGATATTCAGCATCTCCACTGCCATCGAGAATGCCATGGCGAAGTAGATATAACCTTTGGGTACATGCACGTCGAAGCCTTCGATAATCAGCGTCACCCCGACCAGGATCAGGAACGACAGCGCCAGCATCTTGATGGTGGGATGACGATCGACAAAATCGCCAATGGGCTTTGCGGCCAACAACATGACGGCAACGGCAAGAATGATCGCAATGGCCATAATGGAAATATGATCCACCAGCCCCACCGCGGTAATCACCGAATCCAGTGAGAAGACGATGTCCAGAACCGCGATCTGCGCCAGCACCATGCCGTAAGTAGCCGTCGCCGTGCTGGTGGTCTCGCCATCAACACCCTCCAGGCTGTTGTGAATTTCATGGGTCGCCTTGAACAGCAGGAACAGGCCACCACCGATCAAGATCACATCCCGGCCGGAAATCTCTTCGCCGAACACGGTAAACCAGGGTTCCGTGAGGCCCATGATCCAGGCGATGGAAAACAGCAGCCCCAGGCGGGTAATCATCGCCAGCGCCAGGCCGATAAAACGTGCGGACTCCCGCTGTTTTTCCGGCAGCCGGGCGACGAGGATGGAAATAAAGATAATATTGTCGATCCCCAGAACGATTTCCAGGGCAGCCAGTGTGGCCAGGGCGATCCACGCCTCCGGGCTCGCAATCCATTCGAACATGCAACAGTTCCTGTCAATTTATTGTCATAGGAATCACACAGCACCCGTGAAGGTGCTGCGCTAGGAAGATAACCGCATTAGCGTCAATAGAGGGGGAGTTTACGAGGTTTCCTGCAACCACGCCAAGGCAGGCGCCTTGTCTTCGAAAAAACGGGCTTCGCCGCCTATAAACCAGCTGCCGATCTTGGCCGCGGTCTCCTGCCAAGACTTGTTCCCCACCATGGCCACTTTGTGGAACTGACGACCGTGTTTTACCCCGAGCTTCAGATCATCCCACGCCGCGCGAATCTCCCAGCCCTGCAGCTCGCGCATGTCCATCATCACATCAATTGTCGGGTGCTCCATACCGGCAATCGCGGACTCCAGCATGGGCACGAGGGTTTCGTAGTCCGCGTGCTCCAGCTTGCCCCGTGCGTGCATACTCAGTAACACACGCTCGTTGCCGGTGCGCTCGATGCTTACGGAAAAACCGTGGTGGTATTCGCCCATTCATTGTCTCCCCTGACGCGAGGGCCAGATTCCGCATAAAGGTCTACACACAGGTATAACGTAGCCGGTTAACAATGCCCAGCGCCATACCAGGAGAGGGAACGTCCACGGATAAACGAGAAAGGGCCGCAAGTGCGGCCCACAAAGTTCAGCTTTAGATTATCGCCGGAATTCAGTAGGACAGAATATCCACTATTTCGTGGGTAGCGTGGATCAACCGCACCAGCTCGCCCTCAATGCGCACAGTAACGAGCCCGTGGCGATCCACTGGCTGCACGACGACGGCGTGGTGGTAGATATCGTCCTCAAGGATATAACCCGGCTGGAGTTTTTTCTTCCAGCCCGGGGGTAGCTCGCCACCGCGCTCGACTTTTTTCTGTAAGCCGGGAGGCAGGTCGCCGTGTTTGTCGGGTTTGGCATAGGCGGTGGCTACCGGCGCGACAAGAGCGACTGCAACCAGGGCAGTGGTCAGGCGTTTCATCATCTGGTTCCCTAGCATTCAAAATCAATGGTCAATGGAATAGCGCCATGGTAAACCGGTTCCCGGTTTCCGCATCCGCTGCACATCACACTTTCATTATTCATTGCCGCGGATGACTGCACGCTGAACGCGATAAAAAATGGGCCGCGATTGCGGCCCAGTGGAGTCAGATTTACGCCTTCGCGAAACTCTCTGGTCAGCTGATGTCAATCCAGGTGGATTTCAGCTCGCAGTATTTATCCAGCGCATGCAGGGACTTGTCGCGGCCATTGCCAGACTGTTTGAAGCCGCCGAAAGGCACGGTGATGTCGCCACCAAAATAGTTGTTGATCCACACGGAGCCGGCGCGGATATCGCGGGCCATACGGTGTGCACGGCTGATGTCTTTGGTCCACACACCGGACGCAAGGCCGTAAATGGAATCGTTGGCGATGTTGAGCGCTTCTTCTTCGGTTTCGAATTCAATCACCGAAAGTACCGGGCCGAAGATTT
Organism: uncultured Microbulbifer sp.; assembly: GCF_947504145.1. GTDB lineage: Bacteria > Pseudomonadota > Gammaproteobacteria > Pseudomonadales > Cellvibrionaceae > Microbulbifer. The sequence continues at coordinate 564,101 of NZ_CANNGQ010000002.1, read as the reverse complement.
CTTCGCGGGCGATTTTCATATCGCCGCTTACGCCTTTAAATATGGTCGGCTCGTAGTAGTGCCCGCCTTCCACCGCATCCGCCGGCTTGCCGCCGCAGACCAGCTGTGCGCCCTGCTCCAACCCTTTCGCCACATAAAACTCCACGGTGTCGAACTGGCTCTGGTCGATCAGGGCACCCATGACGGTATTCGGATCTTGCGGGTGGCCGGGCTTGAAGCGCTCGGAGGCTTTTTTCACCTTCTCGATAAAGGTGTCAGCGATGCCTTTTTCCACCAGCAGGCGCGTACCGGCGGTGCAGGTTTCGCCCTGGTTGTAAAACACCGCGAGTGCGGCGGCTTCCGCGGCTTTATCCAGGTCCGCGTCGGCGAATACGATGTTCGGGCTCTTGCCGCCCAGTTCGAGGAAGGTGCGTTTCAGGTTGGACTGACCGGAGTACTCGGTAAGGGTTTTGCCCACCTCGGTAGACCCGGTGAAGGTCAGACCGTCGATATCCATATGCAGCCCCAGAGTTTTCCCCAGAGTACTGCCGGGGCCGGGCAACACGTTCAGTACGCCATCCGGCAGGCCCGCCTCTTTGGCGAGGCCCGCAAGTTTAATCGCAGTCAGCGGCGTATTGGACGCGGGCTTCAGGATCACGCTGTTGCCGGTAGCGAGCGCCGGACCCAGCTTCCACGCAGTAGTGGACAACGGAAAATTCCACGGCACGATGGCCGCCACCACCCCCAGGGGCATACGGGTAATCAGCCCGATTTCGGTGGGGCCGGTCGGGGCGATTTCATCGTAAATTTTGTCAACGGCTTCGGCGGTCCAGCGAATAGTGGTAACGGCACCGGGCACGTCCACATTCATGGTATCGCTAATGGGCTTGCCGGCATCGAGGCTTTCCAGCAGGGCGATCTCATCGCGGTTTTGTTCGATCAGTTCAGCGAAGCGCACCAGGATTTTTTTGCGATCCATGGGTGGCATATGGGACCAGACACCGGACTCGAAAGTATCCCGCGCAACCTTGACCGCGCGCTCGGCATCCTCCGGGCCACAGCTGGCCACCTGTGCCAGCTCGCGGCCATCGGCGGGGCTGGTGGAGGGGCGGGTTTTGCCGGAGAGGGCATCGACGTACGCACCGTTAATAAACGCCCGGCCCTCGATCGCGAGGGCATCGGCCATGGCGAGCCACTCCTGAAGCGTCTGCGGGGTCGGCTTGTTGCTGGCCTGGTCGGTCATGGCACACCTCGTATTGGGGAATTAACTATTAAACTGAAGGAATATTCAGTTTATACCTAAAATGTGATCACAAATCAAAGGATGGCTTTTATCCGTCATCCCGAATCAGGCGGCTTGAGATGTCTTCAGGTAGCCTCAAAGGTGCCGGTTTCCAGGTTCTTGCGCGCACCGGGAATGCGGAACACGCGATTGTGGAAGGCAATATAGAAGCCGGGCTCCGCCAACCGCGCAGTGAGCAGAGCCTCGGTTACATTCTGGCGTGCGTCGGAATCGATGAAGCCCATCGGGCGCATGGCGCCAGTAAAGACCACGGGCACCTTGGGTGTGCCCATTTTTTCAAAGCAGTATTCGGCAGTGACCGCCATGGTATCGGTGCCGTGCAGGATGACAATGGGGTCGCCTTGATCGGCGGTGCGCGCGATGGCTGCGCAAATCTGGTCGCGGTCGCTGTTGTCCATCTCCAGGGAGTCTTTGTTGAGGATGCTCTCCAGTTCCAGATGGGTATAGGGCAGGCGCAGGCTGCTGATCAGACCCTCGCGGATAATGGACGCGCGGTTCTTGAGGGTGCCCTCGGACTCGCAATAACTCTTTTCGATGGTGCCACCGGTGGTGAGAATGCGGATAGTGGTCTTCTGGTTGATCTCTGTCATCGTTTTGCCCGCTGAATGAGTACAAAAATGCGCATCTTAGTGGTGGTTTTGGAATGGGACAATCTTAGTTTGCCTTGTGCTGCACTCCACTTCTGGCGCACATGAGCAAACATCAAGCGACAGAAGTCTCCACCAGTAACCAGTCCTCCTCCAACCCCATCGCAACCCGGTCACCGACCGCCAGCTCACCGACACCCGCTGGCGTACCAGTCAACACCACATCTCCCGGCAGCAGGGTGAAATAGCTGCTGATATAGGCCACCAGGTCCAGAATCGGGGTGAGCATATGACTGGATTTGCCGCGCTGGCGAATCTCGCCGTTCAGCCAGAGCGTGTAGGTGAGGTTGTCCCAGTCCGGCAGCCAGTCCAGTTTTACAAAAGGCGACAGCGGGCAGGCGCCGTCGAAGCCCTTGGCCTTTTCCCACGGCTGTCCCAGTGTTTTCAGGTCTGACTGCAAATCCCGCAGAGTCAGGTCCAGTGCCAGCCCCAGCCCGGCAATGGCCCCGGGTACATCCGCGGCATTGGCATCCGTCAATCGCTCGCCGATCAACAGCGCCAGTTCCCCTTCGAAGTGGCAGCTGCCGCGCCCCCGGGGAATATGCACCGGCTCGGACATGGGCGCGGCCGCGGTAGCGGGCTTGATAAACAACAGCGGCTCATCGGGCACCGGGTTGTTCAGCTCCGCCGCATGCGCCGCGTAATTGCGCCCCACGCATACAATCTTGCCCAGAGGGAGGTCGACGGGAGTTTTGCAGGTAAAAGTGTGCTGATACATAACCATATTCGATAGCTAGGATAGATATTGCGTATAAAGCTTTATAAAGCCCTTGTGTTATGATGCCGCCCTCGCCGGGCCCCCGGCGATTTCCAAACCGATTTTCTTTAACCCGCCGCGATACATCTTGATCGCGCCCGGCCAAGAGACCCGCTATGGCTCCTCAGACTTCTCTTCAGAAAGACAAAATCCGTATTCTGCTATTAGAAGGCGTTCACCAGTCCGCGGTGGACCTGCTGTCTTCCCGCGGCTACACCAATGTGGAATATATCAAGACCGCCCTGCCAGAAGACCAACTGATCGAGAAGATTGCCAGTGCGCATTTTGTCGGGATCCGATCCCGCACCCAGCTGACCCGCAAGGTACTGGAGAATGCTAACAAGCTGATCGCGGTGGGCTGTTTCTGTATCGGCACCAACCAGGTCGACCTGCAGGCCGCTACGGACCTGGGCATCGCGGTATTCAACGCGCCCTATTCCAATACCCGAAGCGTAGCCGAACTGGTGATTGCCGAGGCGATCATGCTGCTGCGTGGCATTCCCGAGAAGAACATGGTCTGTCACCGCGGCGGCTGGCAGAAGTCTGCTGTCGGCTCCTATGAAGCCCGCGGCAAGACACTGGGCATCATTGGCTACGGCGCCATCGGCTCGCAGACCTCCGTGCTGGCCGAAGGCATCGGTATGCGCGTGATCTTCTTTGACGTGGTCACCAAGCTGCCCCTGGGCAACGCTTCCCAGGTGAACAGCCTGGACGAGCTGCTGGCGCAGTCCGACGTGGTATCCCTACACGTCCCCGAACTGCCGTCCACCAAGTGGATGATCGGTGCCGAGCAGATCGCCAAAATGAAGAAAGGCGCAATCCTGCTGAACGCGTCCCGCGGTACCGTGGTGGAAATCGAACCGCTGGCGGAAGCCCTCAAGAGCGGCCACCTGGCGGCCACCGCCATCGATGTATTTCCGGTAGAGCCTCGCGGCAATGACGACGAGTTCGTCTCCCCCCTGCGCGGCCTCGACAACGCCCTGCTGACCCCGCACGTGGGCGGTTCTACGGTGGAAGCCCAGGAAAATATCGGTGTTGAAGTATCCGACAAGCTGGCGCTCTACTCCGACAACGGCACCACCACCAGCTCGGTGAACTTCCCGGAGGTGGCCCTGCCGAGCCACGCCGGCGCGCACCGCCTGCTGCACATCCACAAGAATGTGCCCGGCGTACTCGGCGCCATCAACCAGGTGTTCTCCGACAACGGTATCAACATCTCCGCACAGTTCCTGCAGACCAACGAGACCGTGGGTTATGTGGTGATCGACGTGGATGCCGAGTACTCCGATCTGGCGCTGGAAAAATTGAAAAATATCCCCGGCACTCTGCGCTGTCGCGTATTGTTCTGACTCCAACCGCGCCGGGTACCCGGCGCCGGCTTCTGACGGACCTCGCCCAGGTCTGTTACACTTTTCGAAACCCGGACCAGCCTAATGCGCTGTCCGGGTTTCTTTTTTCCTGTCTTTGCGATTAAGCGGCTTCCCACGTGCACAACCAGGCTGTAGAAAACCAAAATTCCGACGCCGCCACCGGTTTGCTGGCCGGCCTCGGCGCCTACCTCATCTGGGGATTTGCGCCGCTCTATTTCAAGCTACTGAGCGACCTTTCTGCCCCCGAGATTCTCGCCCACCGCAGTATCTGGTCGCTGTTACTGGCGCTGATTTTACTGGCACTGCTAGGCAAGTTGCGCGGGCTGCGCTCGATATTTGCCTCCCGCAAAACTATGCTCGCACTCCTTGTCTCCACTGCCCTGATCAGTACCAACTGGCTGATCTTCATCTGGGCGGTGACCAATGGGCACCTGCTGGATGCGAGCCTGGGTTACTACATCAACCCCCTGCTCAGCGTATTGCTGGGTGTGGTGGTGCTCGGGGAACGCTTGCGCCCGCTGCAGTGGATTGCAGTGGCGCTGGCGACGGTGGGTATCACCTACGAGCTGTGGCAGTTTGGCCGTCTGCCGCTGGTAGCCCTGGGCGTCGCGATCACGTTCGGGTTCTACGGACTGGTGCGCAAGCAGACACCGGTGGACAGCCTCACCGGGCTCACCGTGGAAACCCTGTTCCTGCTGCCGCTGGCGGTGGGTTTCCTGTTCTGGACCAGCAGCCCCACCAGCGACCTGCTGAATAATTCGTGGCAACTGAATAGCCTGCTGATGCTGGCTGGCCCGGTGACACTGACACCACTGCTCCTGTTCAATATCGCCGCGCGCCGGCTGAACCTGTCCACCCTGGGATTCCTGCAATACCTTGGGCCGACATTGATGTTTTTCCTCGCGGTGGTGCTGTACAACGAGCCGTTCGATAAAACCAAACTGGTGACGTTTATCTTTGTGTGGATAGCGCTGGGCTTTTATTCAGCGGACGCGCTGATACTGCGGCGCAAACGGCGGGTGCTGAGGAACAAGGCTATCTAGAAGGGACGCTCAGGGCTACCATCTAGAAGGGACGCTCAGGGCTGTTCCAGCCACTCGTCCAGGGCGGCAATAATCTGCTGCCGGTAGGGCTGGGTCTCATTGATCATCTGGTGGCGGGCGCCGCGGATAATCACGCGCTTGCTGTTGGGGAAGCGACCGTGAATGGCGCGCATGTTGTAACGCCAGTCCACGGTTTTGTCGTCAGTCCCCTGAATCACCAGGATCGGCTTGGGATTACGGCTGGTTTTGGGAAATACCTTGAGCCAGTCCACCATTGCCCCCAGCCAGCGGATCGACATCACTGGAGACTGCAGCGGATCCCGGTGTGCCTGGCGGCGCGCGAACTCGGCATCGTGGGTGTTGATATTGAACCCGCGGCTGGGATGCGGCATCAGATAGCGCCCGAGGTAGAACATCCACTTACGCAGATGCCAGTTGGCCGGACGTACCAGTGGTGCCAGCAGCATCACCTTGTCGAAGGGCTGCCACAGGCTGAACTGCAGATAGCTCAACAGAGTAGCACCGCCGGTACTCTGCCCCAGGCCATGCCACGGCTCCGGCACTTTGCCCCGCGCCCGCCGCAGCAGCGCTTCCAGCACTTCCCGATATTGCAGAAACGTATCGATGGCCACCGGCTCGCCGCTGGAGAGTCCATGGCCGGGAAAATCCACTGCGACCACATTGAAACCGCGCTCCAACCCAAAGCGGATGGCCGCGCCGTAAATACCGGTGTGATCGAAATAGCCGTGACAAATAAACAGGGTGCCCTTGGGCCGGGCAACCTGCCAGTACTGGGCGACAAGCTCAAAGCCCGTGGCCCTGAAGGTGCCGATGCCGGTACCGAATGCTTCGCCGAAATTGAGGCGATAGTAGTTGCGGTAAGACGCTACCGACTCGGGAAGGGGCTGATCGCAGGCGAAGTCCAGCTCGGGCAATTCCTTGCGCAGTGCGGAATAGTCTGGCCGGCGGATCACCGGGCTGGGGTCGACAGCGTTGAATTCTTTCAGCAGATCCATGACTTAATGGTACTGCATTTTAAAACGAAAAAGGGCGAACTGAAGTTCGCCCTTTTTACTCACCCGTTCTGATTCCAGTAGCGATCAATTGATCTTGGGAACCAGTTCACCCTTCTCATAGCGCTGGTACATAGTCTCCAGGCTGATGGGCTTGATTTTGCTGGCATTGCCAGCGGTACCGAAGGCCTCATAGCGGGCCAGGCAGATTTCCTTCATGGCCTGGGTAGTGACCTTGAGGAATTTACGCGGGTCAAACTCGGCCGGGTTCTGGGCCAGGAAGCGACGCACCGCACCGGTGCTGGCGAGGCGCAGGTCGGTATCGATATTCACCTTGCGCACACCGTGCTTGATGCCTTCGCAGATCTGCTCGACCGGCACACCGTAGGTTTCGGGAATCTCACCGCCAAACTCGTTGATGACCTTTAGCCACTCCTGGGGTACCGAGGAGGAACCGTGCATGACCAGATGTGTATCCGGAATGCGCGCGTGGATTTCCTTGATGCGGTCGATGGCGAGGATGTCACCGGTGGGTGGACGGGTGAACTTATAAGCGCCGTGGCTGGTGCCGCAGGCGATGGCCAGGGCGTCGACCTGAGTCTGCTTAACGAAGTCAGCGGCCTCTTCCGGATCGGTCAGCAGCTGGTCGTGAGACAGCTTGCCCTCGGCACCCACGCCGTCTTCCTCTCCGGCCATACCGGTTTCCAGAGAACCCAGGCAGCCCAGCTCGCCTTCTACCGAGGCGCCACAGGCGTGGGCCATTTCGACCGCGCGCTTGGTCACGTCTACGTTGTACTCGTAAGACGCCGGCGTCTTGCCGTCTTGCATCAGTGAGCCGTCCATCATTACTGAGCTGAAGCCCAGTTGCAGAGAGCGCTGACACACCGCCGGGCTGGTGCCGTGATCCTGGTGCATGACCACAGGGATGTGCGGAAACTCTTCCACTGCCGCCAGGATCAGGTGGCGCAGGAAAGGCGCGCCAGCGTATTTGCGGGCACCGGCAGAGGCCTGAACGATCACCGGAGAGTCGGACTCGTCGGCCGCCTCCATGATCGCGCGCATCTGCTCCAGATTGTTGACGTTGAACGCCGGCACGCCGTAGCCGTGTTCGGCGGCGTGGTCCAGCAGCTGACGCAAGCTGATTAAAGCCATGGAAAAACCCTTTCTCGTCGAAATTAAATTGGTATTTGGTACTGCTTGTGTGCGATTCCTGAGCCGGGCCCGGTCGCATCTATTTTTTTAATCTGGGTACTTCTGTATCTACATCTGTATCTACATCGGAAAAACATTGAAACAGCTAAGCGACGCGCGCGGACATCAAACGCCGGCGCGTCGCGCAAAGACTTACTCGCCGGCGCGGCTTTCCAGCATCGCGACTGCCGGCAGCACCTTGCCTTCCACATACTCGAGGAAAGCGCCACCCCCAGTAGAAATATAGGAAACCTGCTCGGCAATGCCGTATTTGTCGACCGCTGCCAGGGTGTCGCCGCCGCCGGCAATAGAGAAGGCGTCGCTGTCGGCAATCGCCCGGGAAAGACGCTCGGTACCGCCACCGAACTGGTCGAACTCGAACACACCCACCGGGCCATTCCAGATGATGGTCTTGGCGCCCTTGAGGATTTCCGCCAGTACCGCCGAGGAATCTGGGCCGATATCAAAAATCATATCGTCCTCGGTAACGGAATCCGCGTTTTTGGTCTCAGCGACGGCAGACTCACTGAACGCCGTGCCGGTCACCACGTCTGTAGGCAGCGGGATATCGCACTTTTCCATCAGGCTCTTGGCGGTATCAACCAGATCGTGCTCGCACAAAGACTTGCCCACCGGCTTGCCGGCTGCCGCGAGGAAGGTGTTGGCAATGCCGCCACCGACGATCAGCTGGTCTACTTTGTCCGACAGGCTCTCCAGCACAGTCAGCTTGGTGGAAACCTTGGAGCCACCGACGATGGCCACCATGGGGCGCGCGGGTTCCGCCAGGGCCTTCTCCAGCGCGTCCAGTTCCGTGGCCAGCAGCGGGCCGGCACAGGCAACGGGGGCAAACTTGGCCACACCGTGGGTGGAGGCCTGGGCCCGGTGTGCGGTGCCGAAGGCATCCATCACAAAGATGTCGCACAGCGCCGCATACTGCTTGGCCAGCGCTTCATCGTCTTTCTTTTCGCCTTTGTTAAAGCGCACGTTTTCCAGCAGTGCCACATCTCCATCTGCAAGTTCCACGCCGCCCTGCCAGTCCTTGATGACCGGGACGTCTTTACCCAGCAACTTGCCCAAGTGGGCGGCGACCGGGGCCAGGGAAAACTCTTCGGCGTATTCGCCTTCAGTGGGGCGACCCAGATGAGACATCAGCAGGACTTTGGCACCGGCGTCCGAGGCGGCCTTGATGGTGGGAAGTGCCGCGCGAATACGCGCGTCGGAGGTGACCGCACCGTCTTTTACCGGTACGTTCAAATCTTCGCGGATCAATACGCGCTTACCCGCCAGATCCTGGTCCTTCATCAATTTAACCGCCATGTTCAATCCTCTTTTGCTGGTCACTGAAGGGCATCTCGGAAAATCTACTGCGCGGGCGCCTGACGGCGTCCGCTCGCTACGATCTCTACTAGAGGTGCCCTGAATACTTACTCACCGCTGCCCCCAGCGCTAGAGCGGGGAAAGCGGGCGCGGATTATACGCTTTTGCGCCGCTGGCGGTCACCGCCCGGGGGCTCCGGAATTTGGCTACCCTGGGCCGGCTGAAACAGGCGCGAGTATATCAATCCGTTTTGTAAATGAATTACCGCACACTTCCGATAACGCACTGACACCGCTGTCATTATTACAAAAACGCAAAGAAAATCGCTTCAGCGCGAATTTGCCCGCTTCCGGGCCGGCTGGGGCGAGGTCTATATTGGGTAATGCGCGGAGGATAAACCGATGTGGAGAGACCGATGCAGGCACGTGTGGAAGAATTTACCGACCAATGCCCCTACTGCGGCGAGAGTATTCTGATGCTGATCGACACCTCCGGCGGCAGCCGCCACTATATCGAAGACTGCACCGTGTGCTGCCGCCCGATTCAGGTACTGGTGAGCGTGGATATGGCGGGGGACTGGCAGGTACAGCTCAAGCACGAAAACGACGCTTGAGAGTGCTCGCCACAGACGTGAATATTGTCTTCCTGTAGCGGGCGCGCATCCTGGGTAACGATATCGGGACTTTCGCTGGCAGGAATACCGGTTTTATCGGTGAACGCCTGCGCGGCTCGCATGATTTTTTATCTGAGTCGAGCGAAACTGGGCAATACGCCCCCCGCAAGCCCGATATATCGCATATGAAATCAAGTTGTTAGCGCCCAACCGAAAAGACGTCTTTTCTCATTTTTCGCGCAGACAAAAAAATGGTTTGCCAGCTAGCTGACAAACCATTTTTTCCGACTTAATGTCCCGACCACAGGCCGGGGCCAAGGGTCAGATCAACTTACTGCAGATCTTTAATGCAGCTGTTGTACTCATTGATATACACTTCACTACCGCGGTTAGGTACCTCGTTGGACTTATCCGCAGCCGCACTACGACAACCTTCGATCTGGTCACCGGTCAGCCCAGTACCCGGCAGGGTCTGACTGCGCTGAGACATGTGCGCTTGCGATGCACGGTCTTTATGCGCTTGTACAGTGGGCTGAGGAACCTGATAGAACATGCCGGTTTCCTCATTGAATTGATAGAAGTTATCGCCGCTGTGCCAATAGGTTTTACCCAGGATCTGTACTTCCGAAGAACCAGCAGGCAGCTGAGACATCGGTTGCTGCGCCAGGGCAACACCAGAGAGCGAACAAAACAGAACTACAGGTAACAGATAACGCATGATGATCTCCTCATCTCCCAATGTGTCAGGAAGTCTATTCAGCGCCGTTGCCATTCCCCACAGAAAAATCTGCTAAAATCCTACCTTTCCAGAACCCGCCACGGGTTATTGGTCAGCCGTTTTTTCTCCTTTGATTTCAGACTGCTGCTCTTCCCGTAAAGCATCCAGATGCGCACTGGTTTCCTCTGCCGCCGACCTTTTTGTGGCAAGATTTTCCAGCCCGCCAGAGCCTCTTTCGCGCGCTTTTCACGGCAATCAACCGACTTCGAGCACTCAAAAAGTCAGCCCTGACATCTTAGGCAGAATCCCCCCCCCTTTTTGCCTTAAGAAGTCGATACTTCCCATAAGAAGGGCTTCGCTGGTTGCCGTTCGCTCCGGCGTGGAGCAGAGACAAACTGGCGGAAAACTCACACACGATATGATCTAATTGCGCGCGCATATGGCTTAAACGGATCAATCATCGTGCAATCTGAATTCTTCACCGCGACCCTGTTCAATCTTGGGCTGAACCTGCTTTACACCCTGCTGGCACTGCTGATCGGCATGGTGGCGCTGCTGATCATCGATAAGAAATTACTCAAGCACGTGGATATTGAGGCGGAGCTGAAAAACGGCAACATCGCAGTGGCCATATTTGCTTCCACCATTCTGGTATTTGTGGCCCTGATTATTTCCTTCGGCCTCAAGGGCTGAGGCAACCAGCGTGCGCCTGTTACTGACTGGTATTCTCCTGGGATTCATATTGATGCTGCCAGAGCTGCTGCAACAGCGGCAGCAGTCGGAGCAGGACAAATACATCCTGCAAGCCCAGCAACGGCCGTCAGACCGCAACGCTGACACTGCTCAACAAAAGGATAATCAGCGCGGCACAGTGGTGGTGACAGGAAGTCAGTCACCGCTGACGGAGCCCATGGTGCACCGAGCCGTGGGCAAGCGCTCCGAGCACGAGAGTAGTTATATTTCCATCTGGAACTGGCAAGGCCTGGAATCGGTCACCGCCACCGCGCGCGGGCTGGATAAGCTGCACCACTTCGCCAACAGCTACCTGGTGGGGTTCCAGCCATTTGAAACCAAGGATCTCTGGGTACCGCTCTACACCCTCGCCATCCGCAAGGAATACCAGTACGACCACCTGCAATACGCTGGGCTTGCGGATATCTGGCAGACCTCTCGTCAGGCCTATTATCAAAAGCGCGGAGACTGTGAGGACCACGCGATTCTGCTGGCGGACTGGCTGATCAATCTGGGTGTGGATGCACGGGTTGCACTCGGCACCCACAAGGGCGAAGGGCACGCTTGGGTGGTGGCCATCGTGAACAACACTGAATACCTGCTGGAAGCAACCAGCAAACGCCGCCAGTCCAACTGGCAGGCGATGCCCCTGGCCGCACTGGCAGAGGGTTACGATGTGGAGTTTCAGTTCAACCGGAACTACTTCTGGGCCAAGACCACCTCGGCTCCCACACGCAACTACCGCGGAAAGCACTGGATCAGGAAGTCCCAGTTTATTCGCGGGTAATATCGATACAGGGTGCCGATCCAGTTGATTGGATCAACATATAAATACCCAGGGAAAAGGCCATGGCGGCAACGGACTATATTTTCATCTCCATGCTGTTGACCAGCTCAATGCTGGGCAGCATATTCCTGATTACCTGGTTTACCATCGAGCGAAAACCGCACGCGCTTTTCTGGTCGGCCGTATTCTGGGTGTCAGCGATCAACATGTTGATGAATGCCACCCGCGAGCTCTTCCCCGATCGCAACATCTACTGGGTCATCGTCAACGCCTCAACCTTGATCATGCTTGCCCTTACTCTGGCGGGCTACCGCGTGCGTGCAGGGCTATCTCCCTTTCCCCTACCGGTTATCGGCTTTCTGCTGTGCGTAGAAATTGCGATTACCTGGTTTACCCTGGTGGACTACCACATGGGGTTGCGCATGATGTTCACCCCATACTGCGGCGCCATCATGGGTGTACTGTGTGTCATCACCCTGTTTAAAAAAGGTAAGACGTTGCGCGCTGCTGAATGGGGCGTGGTTGTCATTTACACATTGTATGCGATTGCCCAGATCGGCTACGGCACTGTGGCGCTGATGCAGGGCCCGCAGCTGGATACCTACTGGCTCGGTATCTATCAACAGATGAACCTGCTACTCATGCCCGCGGTCTTCAGCGGACTCGGGCTTTTTACCGTGTTGATCATTGCCGACGATCTCTCAGTGCGGATGCGGCATTTAGCCACCACCGATCAACTCACCGAACTGCTCAACCGGCGTGGTTTTTTTGAAGCCGCGGACCGTTTTCTGGAAAACTGTCGCCGACACGATGAGTTGGCTTTTCTCGCGCTGACCGATATTGATCATTTCAAAAAAATTAATGATCGCTACGGCCATGCCGCAGGCGATATGGCGCTGCGGCGCTTTTCCGCACTGCTCAATCACGAGTTGCGCCGCAATGACCTCCGCGCGCGCGTCGGCGGCGAAGAGTTTGCGATTCTGTTCACCGCCAGTAATTTATCAGAGGCAAAACAAATACTCGTGCGCCTGAAATCCGCCATCGAATTAATGCCGATAACCGGGAAATTCTGGCAATTTTCAATGACCGCCAGTTTTGGCCTCGTCTCCATGTGCCCGAGCAGAGACAATATTTTCCAGGCACTGATCCGCGCGGACGGCCTGCTGTATCGCGCCAAGGCCAATGGCCGCAATTGTGTCGTCAGTGACCATGAGGCCTCCCCGTCTCCCATTCCCGCCTGAGCCCGCCACCACTCGCCGATTAAAAAGCCCCCTTCAAAACCAGACTCAAAACTCAGCTGCTAGTCTTAAATTAGCGGCGCCAGGACGGCGCAAAGGACTAACCCTGGCGCTTTCCCTGCGCCTGCAGTGCAAGGACGCATCCGTGATCTTCCGTAGCTCAACACACACCCGCTTCGTGGCAGTCGGTCTATTTTTCTGGCTCGCCTCACTCATGACGACAATCGGCGTAGCGCAATCCCTACAAGACACGAATCCGCTGCCACAGCAACTGATCCTGAGACTGGCCGAGCCGCTGGCAAAGCGTGACCATCGCCAGTTCGCCGCCAATCTTTCACAGCTCACCGGAACCGAGCTGCACTTCCGTCGCAGCCTGGCCGGGGGGCGCTTCGATCTGGTACGGCTGCAACATCAACTGCCTGACGCGGCCCTGCAACAACTGATCCGCGTACTGGAACGCCAGCCCGGCGTGCTGTCAGTAGAAACTGACCGCATGATGCAGCACACCGCCGTACCCAATGACAGCCGCTACAGCGAACAGTGGCACTATTTCGAGGGTACCGGCGGTATCAACCTGGAGGCCGCCTGGAGCACCCACGATGGCAGTGGCGTAGTGGTAGCGGTGATCGACACCGGAATTACCGACCACTCGGACCTGAGCGCCAACATCATCCACGGATACGACTTTATCGACGATACCGCCGTTGCCAACGATGGCGACGGGCGCGACGCGGACCCCAGTGACCCTGGCGACTGGTTGCGCGCCTGGGAATGCGGTTTTTTCAACCCCTCCCAGCCGAGAAACAGCAGCTGGCATGGCACCCATGTGGCCGGAACCATCGCCGCGGTGACCGATAACGGCCAGGGGGTTGCCGGCGTCGCGCCAGGCGCAAAAGTGCTCGTCGCTCGGGTACTCGGTAAATGCGGTGGTTACACCTCGGATATTATCGATGCCATCGTTTGGACGTCCGGCGGAAGTGTGTCCGGGGTACCCGCCAATGCCAACCCCGCACAGGTCATCAACCTGAGCCTGGGTGGTCAGGGCAGTTGCAGTGCGGCCATGCAGAACGCCATCGATACCGCCCGCGCCAATGGCGCCACGGTGGTCATTTCCGCCGGCAACAGCAATGCAGACAGCGCAGACTTCTCACCAGCAAACTGCAATGGCGTTGTGACGGTGGCAGCAACGGATCGCCAGGGCAATCGCGCGCCTTACTCCAATTACGGCAATACCGTGGAAGTCAGCGCGCCGGGCGGTGAAACCGGCACCACGGCCAACGGCGTGCTCTCCACATTGAATAGCGGCACGCAGGGACCGGCGCAGGAAACCTATCGACACTATCAAGGCACCAGTATGGCCGCGCCGCATGTGGCCGGAGTTGCCGCACTCCTGCACCAGGCGAGCCCCGGCCTCACACCGGACCAGGTCCTGCAGGCGATGCAGGATACTGCCCGGCCGGTTCCCGGGAGCTGCAGTGGTGGTTGCGGCGCAGGTATTGTCGATGCACGTGCGGCACTGGATGCAGTGAGTGACGGCAACCAGCCGCCCAACGCACAGTTCACCTGCTCCGATAATGAACTGACCCTGAGCTGCACCGATCAGAGCGGCGATAACGACGGCAATATCACTCAGTGGGCATGGGATTTTGGCGACGGGAATGAATCCAGCCAGCAGAATCCCCAACACACCTACGCCAGCGACGGCACCTATCAGGTAACCTTGACGGTAACCGACGACCAGAACGCCAGCGACAGCAGCACGCAATCATTCAACGTGTCAGGGACGTCAGAAAACGCGGCGCCGGAAGCGCGTTTCACATTTACCACCGACGGGCTGGACGCGAATTTTACCGATAGTAGTAGCGACAGTGACGGCAGCGTCGATTCCTGGAGCTGGGACTTCGGCGACGGCAACACTTCGTCGGCCCAGAATCCCGCACACAGCTATGCCGCTGCTGGCACCTATACTGTGGTGCTGACGGTCACCGATGACGAAGGTGCCACCGACGCCACCAACCAGCAAATCACCGTCAGCGACGCGGCGGGCAATACGCCCCCGGAAGCAAGCTTCGAAGTCTCCGTTTCCCGCTCAACCGCCAGTTTTACCGATACCAGCAGCGATAGCGACGGCAACATTCAGAGTTGGCTCTGGGATTTCGGGGACGGCACCAGCTCCAGCGCACAGAACCCCAGCCATGCGTACACGGAAGACGGCACCTACACCGTCACTCTGACCGTCACCGACAACGACGGCGCCAGCCACTCTGTGTCGATGGCCGTGACAGCAACCTGCCGGTTCCGCTGGGGCGGGCAGTGCTTCTTCTGACCTTCTCAATCCGCAGAAACGCAAAGGCCGTGCAATTTGCACGGCCTTTGCGTTTCTGCGGGCAACAGTCAGATCGGCGAGCCCGGCGGCATGGATTTGAGGTCACCGGCTTCCACTTCCAAATCACCCGCCATAAAAGACGCGATGCGGTTGGCCTCATAGAAATAGTGCGCGTTGTACCCGTGGGGATCATCGCCGAATAATTTCATTCCACCGATCGCGTGCTGAAACTTCGCCAGCTCAAAATTCGCGCGGGCGCGGGCGGATTCCGGTGCTTTGTTGTTGCCTGCCAGCAGCATCAATTGATGGATATACACATGATTGACCCGCTGGTGGATCGCCGCCTCCAATCCCTCATAGCGATCACCATCCAGCGCCTGCTCGGTCAACTGGGCGAGCAGGGTGTTAAATCCTGGACTCTCGCCGCGCCGTGCCTGCTGTTGTTGCAAACGCGCGGCGCGCTGGGGGTTAAGTAATATCGAGAAGGTATGGCCTGCAGCGGCCTCTGCCATGGCAATGCTGTCGAAGGCAACACCGGTATAAGCCGGAAAGCTCTCATTGGTGCGGCTATAGCCATAGGACTTGGGCGGCAGTAACCGCAGTACATTTTCCGGTAGGGTGAGAAACGCCGGCTTCAGGGTAGCAGCCAGGCTATCAATGGCCTGCTGCTGCTTTTCGGCGGGCACCATGGTGTAACTCTCGCCCTCGGCATCGTTGTAAAGGTAGTTGTAATCCAGGCCACCAATCAGCTTGCCCACCGCTTCCGCCTGGTAGCGGTGGCCGTAATATACCGGCACCAGAGTTTCATCCAGAGACGACCGGGCCACGTCCGGCCGATTTGCAGCCACAGAAAAGTTGTCCAGTGCGTGGCGGCGCAAGTCCGTCATGCGCTGGAACTCCTCCAGCACATTTTCACCGTTGTCCCACAAGTGCGATTCGGCATGGGCATTGTTGATCACGCGGGAATCCGGGTCGGAAATAAACCGCAGCTTCTGCTTTTCCGCCTGCTCAATGATTTCAGCAAGATATTCCGATTCGTCCCCTTCAGCGATACCGTACCCATAACGAATAGCGAGCTTGTCCCAGCCGCCCATACCCGTGGCATACGCGTCGTTAAGCTCCAGGTTGCGGCCTTTCAGGGATACCAGTGGAGCCGGGTAATCCATCACCGACGCGCGATCTTCGGTACTGGCAATAAAGTTGTGCGCGAGCCCCAGGGTATGCCCCACCTCGTGCGCAGAGAGCTGGCGAATACGCGCGAGCGCCATCGCCTTGAGGTTTTCTGTATCCGCCTCTTTTTCTCCATAAGGCTGCAACAGGCCCTGAGCGATCAGGAAGTCCTGCCGCACGCGCAGGGAACCCAGAGTGACATTGCCTTTGAGGATTTCACCGGTGCGAGGATCGTAAATAGAGTAACCATAGGACCAGCCTCGGGTGGAGCGATGCACCCAGTTAATCACGTTGTAGCGAACATCCAGCGGATCGGCGTCTTCCGGCAATATCTTTACCTGAAACGCATTTTCAAACCCGGCCGCTTCAAATGCCTGGTTCCACCAGCTGGCCCCATCGATCAAAGCACTGCGTACGGGCTCTGGCACACCGGCGTCCACGTAGTACACGATGGGCTCCACCACTTCATTGCTGTCCGGCTTCTTTTGCAGACGGTGCCGAAAGATCAGGCGCTGATCCATCGGCTGGTCAATCGCCGTTGCGTAGTCGCGGTACTTCAGTGGGAAGTAACCGCTGCGGCTGTGGAACTGGCGCGGCTGGTAGCCCTCGTCTGGCAGGGCCACCAGGGAAATATGCTGGCGCAGGGTGACGAGTTCGGGGGTAGGCACTACTTCCTTCATATAATCGCCGGGTTTACTACCGGCAAAGGTCAGCTGGGCCTCAAACTCGCTGTTGCGGGGAAAACTTTTGGTCCGCGGGAGATAGATTGCCGATTTGCTCGCATCAATCGAGTAGCTGCCCTGCTTGGCATTTTCCAACCGCTTTGCAATACCGTGCTGATCGCTCAGCAGGAAGGGGGTGAAATCAATCAGTACCCCGTGGCCTTCTTCCGCAATCACCTCGAACCCCCACAGCACGGAGGTGGCAAATGCCTCTGCTACCGCGCGCCGCTCCGCGGGGTTATCTGACTGCGCGCGGTAATCCAGATTGACCTGGTGAATCAAGACCTTGTTCCCTACGCGCTCAAACTTCACCACGCGGCTTTCGCCAGCCTGGTTGCGATCGAGGCCCACTGGATTGGAGCCAAGCCCCTGGGCCAGGCCGGAAAGCAATAACAGCTCCCGGTCGAACTGGTCGACCTCCAGCAGCACACGCCCTTTGGTTGCATCCCAGTAAAAATCGAACAACCCCTGTTGTCGGTCCATGGTCGCGGTCAATTTGCTGATCGTTTCGGCCTGCGTACTCATACTGAACAGCAGCGCCGCCATCACCATGATTCTTTTTAGCATGTCTCCCCCGGTGCGCCTTCGAAGCGCCAAATAATTGTTTTGATGCAATAACGACGAAGATAACCAGCCATCACTCATCCGTAAACCTCTATGCACCTGTTGCTCGCACCAACAAGCAGCGTCGCAGCTGCCACATACCATTTAGGATACCGCCGGATTACAGCGTGGTATTCACTTCACCGTCACCTACCTTCCATCTGTCTCAGCACCATTCTCCGGGCGTCCATTGGCACGGTTAATGCTTTTGTAAGGGTGTTCAATGAGGAACACCGGGAGAGGCCATGAGCGTTGAAGAAGTTTCACTCTTTATCCTGCTGCTGTGCGCTGCAGGCCTGATTGCCGGCATCACTGCCGGCTTATTCGGCAATGGGGGGGGCTTTGTGGTGGTGCCTGCACTGCTCGCTGTCTTCCCCTTTTTACATAGCGCATCGGATGAAATGATGCGTGTAGCAGTCGGCACTTCGCTGGCGTCCATCGTGGTGTCTTCCGCGCGTTCGGTACAGGCGCATAACAAGCGGGGGGCAGTGGATTTCAAGGTATTGCGGGACTGGTCGGTGTGGATTGTGCTGGGCGTAGGCGCCGGCCTGTATATCGCTTCCTTTACCAACAGTAAAAGCCTGGTATATGTGTTCGCCGCCGGCGTACTGCTCTATTCCATCTATTTTCTGTTTCCCAATCTGTTCGACGGACTTAAAGGCAAGCTGGAAATGCCAACCGGTTTTGCACGCGCCGGGCTGGCGAGCTTCCTCGGAGGCTTCTCTTCGCTGCTGGGGATAGGCGGCGGCACCATTACTGTGATGACCATGGTGCTGTGCAATCGACCCGCACATCAGGCTGTGGCTACCGCTTCTGGTATCGGATTCCTGATTGGCCTACCTGGCGCCATCGGGTTCCTCATTATGGGGCTCCACGCACCGGATTTGCCCATGGGATCCATCGGCTATATCAATATTCCCGCACTGGTTGCGATTTCTGTTTTCTCGATTATTTCCGCCCCAATTGGGGCCCGCTGGGCACACAGTATGAACGAGCTGCACCTGAAACGATTGTTTGGGGTGTACCTGATTGCAGTATCCATGGCGATGTTTGCCAAGGCTTGATGCTTTTCATTTCACAACCTATTCCGGTTCTTTCAAGGGTTCTTTCAACGAAAAGTGCAACGCACTGAAAAACGACACTCAAATGGGGAGAATAAAATAATGCACAAATCATTAAGCAGGCGGATGTTTTTACAAGGCACTGGCGCGGCCTTCTCCGCAGCAACCATTGGCGGGCTCGCCAGTAGCGCCTCAGCAAAAGAAATATCCCGGCCGACGCCGCTTTACGGGCCTCCGCCCGGAGTTGCCAAGCTGAATGCCAACGAAAATCCATACGGACCCAGCCCCGCAGCGCTCAAAGCCATGATGGAAGCGAGCCAGAAAGGGGCCTACTACGTTTATGACAGTGTTACCCGCCTGAAAACCATGATTGCCGAGCGCCACGGCCTCACACCCGAGCACGTCGCCCTCGGCTCGGGCTCCAGTGCTGGGTTGGTCGCTGCGGCGATCGTCGCCGGACACAAAGGCAACATCCTCGGGCCGGATCTATTTTGGGATACCACATCGCGCGTAGTAGAAATTCAGGACATCGGTGAAATAAAACGCTTGCCGAAACTGGAATCCCTCGCCATCGATCTCGATGCCATGTATGCGGCAATCGATGATTCCGTTTCCATGGTACAGGTCACCAACCCCAACAACCCGACCGGGATGTTGATCGACCCCGTCGCCATGCGCAATTTCTGTATCAAGGCATCAAAGAAGTGCACTGTACTTGCCGATGAAGCCTATAACGAACTCACCGATAACAGCGATGCCAATACGGTAGTCCCATTGATCAAGCAAGGCCACGACATCATTGTGGCGCGGACCTTCTCCAAGATCTACGGCCTGGCGGGCATGCGCGTAGGCTATCTGATTGCACAGCCGGAGAAGATCCAGGAGATGGAGCGCTTTGGTATTGGCTGGTACGGCCTGAATCAGGCGGGACTGGCTGCGGCCATTGCCAGCTATGAAGACCACAAGTTCATGGACTACAGCCGTGTAAAGGTGAAAGAAGCGCGGGAAATGGTGAGTGCCGCCGTCAAGGAAAATGGCTTGACCGCTCTGCCATCGGTGACCAACTTTATGTTCGTCAATCTCGGTGATCTGAATGCAGACACCTTCCGTGCGGAAATGGCCAAAGAAAACGTATTGATCCGCGGCATTTATCGGGACTACGACAATTGGTCGCGCGTCAGCATGGGTTATCTGGAAGATGTACAGAAGTACACATCCGCACTGCCCAAGGTATTGCACCGGATGAGCTGATACACGCTATATTCAAATGCTCCACTGGCCAGCTTTGCTGGCCTTTTTTATACCCTGAGAAAACTGCACAGAGAAATACCGGGCACAAAAAATCCCCGCCGGGGCGGGGATTCAAAATTGCAGAAGACAACTGCAGTTTAGAAAGTGTGATTCAGGCTCATGTAATAAAAGCTACCCTGCCAATCCACAACCGTATCCGATGGGTAACGGGCGCCACAACAGTAATCACCGATCTGATCCAGCTCGGGGTACTCGTCGAAGATATTCCGTCCACCGAGACTGACATTGGTGGAGTCAGTAATGTGGTATTTACCTTCAAGGTCGACCTGTACAACCGGGTCAAACTCCTGCACCTGATCCGCGTTGAAGTTCTCGTAGCTGCCGTACCAGTTGGCACGCGCCATTAGAGAAACCGGCCCGATATCGTGCATAGCGGTGACCGCGCCACGCAATTTTGGTTGGAAATTTTCAAAGTCGAACTGGTCTTCTTCATTCAGGTAAGCACTGGGATCAGACGCGAATTCAGACTTGTTATAGTTGACGGATGCCGTGAGGTTGGTTACCTGAGTATCAGACCAGGACAACGGGTAGGTTGCCACTACATCGACACCCTGGGTAGAGGTATCGAAAGCATTGGTGAAATAGAAAACACCACCGATGGATTCGGCACCCACAACCCCGGCGTCGACCAATGCAAGATAATTGTCGTACCCGTCGCTACCGCTTGCCGGTGAAACCGGCAGAGTGGAAATCGCGTAGGTGCGGTCATCCACATCAATACGATAGAAATCCACCGTCATACTCAGATTGTCGAAATCCGCGGTAAAGCCGAATGTAAAGTTGGTGGAGGTTTCCGGTTTCAGCGCCTCGGCGCCCAATGCCTGGGCAACGGAACTGCTGGCGGGGAACAGACCAGTCGCGACCGGGAAGCCGTCGGGTAAACGTGTTGAGACGTTAGTGGTTCCCTGCTGGCCCGGTGTTGGTGCGCGGAAGCCGGTGCCCATTGAAGAGCGCAGGCCGATATTTTCCGTCAGGTCATACTGCATCGCCAGCTTGCCAACCAGCTCGGAGTCAAAATCGGAATAGTCTTCAAAGCGCATGGCGACCTGCATAAACAGGCGATCAGTCACATCGCTGCTCAGGTCACCGTACACCGCGTAGGAATCGCGGGTGTAGCTGCCAGAGTATTCTGGAGAATAGCCAGGGAAGCCATTGGACCCCACACCTACAACGGTATAGACAGGATCACTTTCGTCGGCACAGTTCAGACTCGACCCGCCGGCAATCACCACCTGACCTGCAGCCGTGGGCATGTCACCATCGCAGAATCCCCATGGATCTTGTGTGGCATAGGGGCCGGCTGCGTACGAATCCAAATCACCGCCGCTGAGGTCGTAGGACTCGTCCATATAGCTAAGGCCAAAGGCGGCCACAACCGGCGCGCTCAACCCTAAACTCAACTCTTTAGAGAAGTCAGCCTGCAGCTGGACTTCTTCATTGGCGAGAGTGCCCGGCTTGAACGATGTGGGGCTATCCGGCCCCATGGACGGGTTGATGGTGTTTTTCAGGGTGTAAGCGACTTCACTGTGGCCGTAGCGTGCACTGATGTCGTACAGAAGCCCCGAAACCATTTCCCCTTTTAGTCCACTGACCAGCGAGTAATCTGTTACTTCGCCTGCGAAACGAGGAGTGAACCCGCCTGGAAATTTTTCCAGCGGACTGTAAATGGAGCCATCTTCTTCACGCAGGTCTTCAATGGTGCCATTGCCCGGATAACGATAGTAGAAACCACCGTCCGCCTCACTTTCCGAGTAGTTACCGAACGCGTAAAGCTCTTTGCTTCCGCCCAAATCGTATCCTGCATTGAAGAAGAGTCTTGTTGCCTCAGAGTTCGGCTGGCCCCATGGCTGGACCACATCTCCCTCCAGGGAGGCGTTTTTCGCCGCCTCGATGAATTCCGGATCCTGGTCATCCAGACAGAACCAGCTTTCGCAGTACTGCTCGCTGCGCGAGGTAAAGTCAGCCTGCGCCATCTCACCTGAAATACTCAGAAAACCGTCCTGCCCGAGAGGCAAGCCCACGTTGCCGGTCGCGGTGGTCTGGAATCCATCGCCTTCACTGTATTCGCCGGTCCGAACACTGAATGAACCTCCATCAGGATTATCTTTCAGAATAAAGTTGATCACACCGGCGATGGCATCAGAGCCATACTGCGCCGCCGCACCGTCGCGCAACACTTCGACGGACTTGAGGGCAGAGCTTGGGATAGTCGCAATATCGGGCCCCTGGGTACCAGAACCACCTATCTGTACCAGCGCAGCGCGGTGCCGGCGCTTGGAATTCACCAGTACTAGGGTCTTGTCGGTAGGCATCCCGCGCAACTGGGCCGGGCGGATAAAGGTACCGCCATCGCTGATCGGCTGCCGGTTTACGTTGTAGGAAGGGACCAGGGTTTTCAGCACATCATTGGTGTCCGTATAAGACACCGACTGCAACGCCTCGCTGCCAAACACGTCCACCGGCACCGGGGAATCAGACACCGAACGCGGCTTCCCCCGCATACCGGTAACCGCTACCTCTTCAATTTCCTCTGCCACTACCGGGGTCACCGGCGCCATAGCAAACCCGGCGGCGACCGCCATCACAGCACAACTCAGAGCTTTACGCTTCATACTTTCTTTTCCCCACTCGTCTTTTGAACAATTGCCAGAACCAGATTTTTTTGAGGCAAAAACTGCCCGTATTGCGTATCACAGAGGATTCGCAATAAAACTTTTCGTTTTTACTTCGGGTACTTTTGGTGCAGAGAAACCGCGACTGCCGTTAACTCAGAAAGAGCAATAAGCGTGCCAGTTAGACCTGTGGTGCGGTGAACAACTTTTTTTCATCGTCAATGCATCCAACCAGAAAGCTAGGTGCGTCATACCGCTATCAACATGAAATTTGCAGAAATCACCATGAACAAAGTCCTGAATTTCTTATCTGTCGCAGCGCTGTCCGCATCGACTCTTGTCGCACCGACGTTAGCGGCAGCCGGGGAGATCAAACCCAGCCACCACACAGAAGTGAGCTGCTCCATGAGCCTGCATCACAACACGCGAGTAAGCGCGGACTTCTTTGAAGTCACTCACGACGACAAGCAAACCTTGCTGTATGAAGCGAAGAATCCCCGGCAACTTAAGATCAACGACCAAGTCTTTACACTGGATGCGGCGCAACAGAATCAAATGGAGGCCTACCACGCGGGCCTACTACAATCCGGCCGGGATGTTACGAACATCACCATCGACGCCGTCGATATCGCAATGGAAGGTGTTGGTGTCGCTCTGACAACTCTGGCTGGCGCCGATCACCCGGACGCCGTGGAATTCCGGCTCGCGGCGGATGAAATGCGTCAGGCGACCCGGGAGCGACTGTTGAACGAGGATGGTATCTACGTGCTCGGCGACAACTGGGACGAAGCAGCGGGAGAAAATATCGAGCAGACTGTCGAAGAAATCATTGAGCGAGAACTGGAACCGCGCATCGAAAACATCGCGCGCGAATCCGCTGGCAAACTGGCCTGGCACGCGCTGAAAGCCGTATTTACAGGAGGTATGAGCATTGAACGCGATGCAGAGGCGGCAGCAGAAGCCGCCGAAGAAGTTATCGAGGCACGAGCACTGCTATTGGAATCCCGCGCGGAAAATCTTTGCCATAACCTGGCCGTAATGGACACTATCGAAACCGAGCTTCAGGAATCCATTCCGGCGATGGCGACGTTCGAACTGATTGACGTTAACTGAAAAATGTTTTCGGAGGCAATGCACTTCCAGGCCTCCAATCGGAATTTAGAGTTTCCCGGCAGTCCGGGAAAGCCCCCCAGTGTTAGGCCGCAAGCGCGGCCTTTTTTTATAGCGGCGGCCTCCCTCAGTCGTTTTTAGCAACCCCGAGCTCGCCCAGCGTCACAGCCATATCCTCAGCACTTGTCGCCGGCTTGATATCGCGGTCAATTTTCAGAACGTCACCATCCTTACCGATATAGATGGTCACTCGCTTGGCCATGTTCAATACGGGCATTTTCACATCATAGGCTTCGGCAACTTCACCCGTGGGGTCACTCAGCAAGGGGAAGTCCGCCTTCATCTCCTCGGCAAACTTGCTGTTGTCTTCCACTTCATCAGTACTGGCCATAAAGTAGGCTACATCGTATTCCCGGATCAGGTGGCCATTTTCCGCCAGGGATTTGCACTCGATGGTGCAGCCCTTGGTAAAGGCCTTTGGATACCACGCAATCGCCACCGCCTGCTTACCCTTGAAGTCGGACAGCGTATACGTCTTGCCATCGGAGGCCTGCAGAGAGAACTCCGGGGCCTTGTCGCCCACTTCCAGGGCAGATGCGGGCAATACAATCGCCAATAGGGCGCACATCAAGAATACTTTTCTCATCACATGTCTCCATATTTTTCCGGTTTTTTGGGGTATGAACCGGGCTAAAAACTGACTAATCATTCACGCAAGGCGGTCGGACTTAATCGGTGGAAACGATCAATTCTTAACCGTAGAATCACGCACTTTTACGTCAAAACAAATCTGACCGGAAAGGGACACTGGGGCTCCGGAAACAGACGCGCGAAGGATTGAGCTCTTATATCAATAACCAGTGGACTATGACCAAGAGTCCACGATTAGACAACCTCAATCCTATAAAGATGCGCTTCCGTACTTTCTGGCTATCGAGCCTGTGGTTCATCCTCTCCTTCGCGGTCGGCTGTGGCGGCGGAGGCAGTAATGCCAGTGAGGAAGCCGAACTCCCTCAGGTCCCACCACCCGCCAGCGCTCCCGGGGGGTCGAAGAATGGCTCAGATGCCTCATCTGATACGTCAACGGCACCGCCTGGATCACTAGTCTCTGTCCAGCCAGGTGAATACGCACGCGTCAGTGCCACTCCCGATTGCCCCCTGATCGCCGGCAGTGAAACTGCCGAGTTCAAACTGCTGTTCGCCAATCTGGAAGATGCGCCTTATTTCGATGAAATTGTCGAAGACGCGATTCACAACCAGTTCCGAGAGCTCGCGCCACTCAAGGATTACGAGCCTAACTTTGCTTTTTTTCGGCTCGCTCTGTCCAACGCGAAGGAACTTGGATGTGAAGCCACCGGCAACAACAGCGGTGCCTCCTTCGCCTGCGACAACAACAAGGTCAATGAGGCCTTTCTGCAACAGTGCGAGGTGGACGATATCCACGGTGTTATCAAGGTGGTGATCGCGGATACCGGCTACGGCGCCTCCGGGGGTGAAGTGATTTATTTCGGTAGCGATGGCCGCTGGCCCGATGCGGACACTGCATTGTTCAACCTGCGTAACCTGGTTGTGCACGAGGTCGGACACAATTTCGGTCTCGCCGACCTGTACGACGGAGGCACCAATGCCGATGGCTCTGCCGTTACCGGCTGGCCCAGCGATCTCTCGCGGGAATGGCACAATCTCGATGGCCCCGGTTGCGCCAAGTGGTGCAACAGCTTCAAGCCCGCCTCCGAATACACGCTTTCCGCGAGTGCTGCCTGCAACACTTTCGAAAGCAGGGATGCCTGTATAAGCCACAACCGCACTGAATCCGGTGAATGTACAACCGCCGATGGCGGTACTGTGGCCTGTTGCAGCTGGTCAGACGAAAAAGAGGATGATTACTTTGGCTCTCAGTGCACACCGGCCTGGGGCACAGAGGATATCGGTCTTGATTGCCTGGAAGGTACCGGCTGCTATTACGGCGGCGCCTACGGGAATAATTCCTGGCGACCGGCAAAGTCCTGGCCCGACAGCATCATGTACGGCGCGGGGCATTCGGACGCCTTTGACGAAGTATCACAAAGAGCGCTGAGCGAGATTATCCGATGCTGTGGTACATCGGATGACGCAACGCAATCCTGCAGCAGTTTTCGCGCGGAGTACGCGACTTTTCTGGATCAGTTTCAACCCTACAAGATGCGTCTGGGGTCCTGTGGAGTAAAGCGCGGATAATGATGTAGTGGCCAGGTACGAGCGCCACTTCAGTTTGACTGCTCATTGAACGCGAGGAACGCCCGTTCCATATCGCTGGCAAGCTCTCCCCGACCTTTGCAACGCAGTATTTCGATCACACATTCCACCGTGCACAACCCGGTAGATTTCTGGTTTCGTCGCAGGCGAAACCGGGAGGCCTGCGACGGAGCCAGATCGATTCGTGGAGCCTTTTGCAGATAGGCAGTGCGGTTATACATCTTGCGCGCTTCCTGCCAGGTCGCGTCCAGCAAGACAAACTGTTCACAGGTTTCTATAGGCACGACTTCAGTACCGTCACTCTCACTTGACTCAGAAAGTGGGTAGAGAAGGCCTACGTTATTACCCTCCAGCATCTGAGCTAGAGATTGGTCAGGGGCTACACGACTCCAGACCCGGCGCTCGACCAAACCGCCACGCCCTCCGGCCAGCGCCAGGACGCCGGTATTCGTCGGCCGTTCTACCTCCCTTTCGTGAGTAAGCAGGACTATTTTCACATGCGTTCTACTACGGATTCCTGAGCGTAATGGCATAACCAAAAAAGCACGGCGAGGCCGTGCTTTTTTGATCGAAGCCTAGAAAAGAAATGGCATTTAATCCTGAGGAATCACCTGCCATTGCAGCGGGAAACGCGCTGGGGCTTTCCAGCTTTCACCGTCTTCCGAGAACCAGACATAATCATCAACCAAACCAGAATAAACCCAAAGTTTTTCAGTATGGACGGCGAGAGAGTGAGTCTGATTCATCCTTTTAAAGGGCTCTGCAACCAGCAATGTCCAGGTTACACCGTCTGATGATTCGTACACAGAATTGTGCCCATCAGAAAACGAATGGCCCCCGACCATCACCAGCTTGTCTCCAACAGGAGCAACACTCATCCCGACACGGGCTTCATAGCCTGCATCAGTGGTTTCTTGTGTCCAGACCCGGCCGTCCGGGCTGGACCAGACATCGTTGAGAAGATCGTCAGATCCAGTAGACCCCATGCCTCCGGTAACAAACAGCTTCCCTTGCCACGCAAACACTGCCATCTGCTCTCTTGAGCCAAATGGAGACTCGGTCAGCTCCAAATCCCAGGCTACCCCATCCGTGGAAGAGTAAACTTTTGACTCGCCAGAAAAAGCGCTATCGCCGATCACCCAGATCTTATTGTCAAAAACAATACTCTGCCCTTCTGTATTGAATGGGCCTTCCTCGACAACCTTGGTCCAGGCAATGCCGTCATCCGATTTCCATACATCCCGATGCCACCAGCTTGCGCCACCGGTGCCAAGACTCTCTTCACCGCCAATCAGGTACAGAGAGCCTTGAAATTCAACAATCTGGTGAAACGCTCTCGCAGAAAATCCTGCATTTTCTGCTTCAAGTTCCCAGCTTACGCCATCTACAGAGGACCAGATATCGTTATAGGAATAGGTGTCGTTACCTGATTCGCCAGCACTATTATCCTGGCCACCAATAACAAACAGCTTGCCATTAAAACTGATCATCGCTGCGCCCCTTCTGCGAACAAATGGGGGGCGCTCAGCACTGACTCTTACCGGTTCACTGCGCAATCCTTCCTTACTCAGTTGAATATAAGCCGGAGTATCAATAGCGATATAGTCGTCTTCAACGGGCAACTGGCCTTCTGCCTCGACCACTGTAAGGTTGCCGAAGGTACATACTGCGTAGCTTTCGATATCGCAGTCGCTGTTGGTATACCGGTAGAAATCGGTGGGCGTGAAATACCCGCTGATTGAGAGTTGCGAATCCAGCGTGCCAATATCAACCTCCAATTCACTTGGCGGCCCTACGACCGTAAGTTGATATTCTGCCGCGGCCTCTTTATAGGTATCGTCCGCAGCTTTAGTCACTTCGATTGTTGTGACTCCGGCAGCAATCACGGTGACTTCGCCGGAAGCGGTATCCACCGTAGCGACATTCTCGTCAGTGGACCCGAAAGTCAACGCCCCTTCCCCCGAGCCGCCAGTCGGAGTATTTTCACCGATCTCACCATAGAGGTAGTACTCCACTTCGGCATGCTCAAACACAAGAGCAGCCTGTTCCAGCTTTTCTTGAGTCACTGGACCGTCGTTCCCACCCGGTCCACCACTTGAGCCACCACCACAAGCCGCCAACAAAGTGGCAAGCAGGCATACCGCCGACATCCTCAATACTGCAGTCATCTTTTTCACATCATCCCCGTACAGACAATTATTGTTATGGGTAAAAAATAGCCGAATAGTTATATACCGAAGCCTTTCGGGAGTACAGGTTTTGCCCGCAAGATTTAGGGTATTGGTAAGACCAATAATGGTGCAAAGGAGGGTCAGATTGAGACTGGGGCTAATTTAGTTATGCAACTGACGCGTAACGTCGAGCATCCGGTTGGCAAAACCCCATTCGTTGTCGAACCAGATCAATACCTTGACCAGTTTGTTACCGGCGACGCGAGTCTGGCTGGCGTCGACGATGCCGGAGCGGGGGTCGTGGTTGTAGTCGCAGGAGGCGAGGGGTTCTTCGCTGTAGCCGAGTACGCCGGAGAACCGGCTTTCCGCAGCCGCTTTGAGAACGGAGTTGACCTCTGCCTGGGTGACGGGCCTTTTCAGCTGCACGGAGAGGTCGATGGCGGAGACGTTGATGGTGGGTACGCGCATGGCCTGGGCTTCAAATTTGCCGGCCATGTCGGGGAGTATACGCTCGATACCGCGGGCGAGCCCGGTATCCACCGGGATGATGGAGCAGATGGCGGAGCGGGTTTTGCGCAGGTCGGTATGGTGGTAGGCGTCGTTTACCGGTTGGTCGTTCATTGCGGAGTGGATGGTGGTGATGACGCCGGCTTCGATGCCGAAGGCATTCTCTAGGGCCGCTATTACGGGGATGCTGCAGTTGGTGGTGCAGGAGGCGGCGGAGATGATGGTTTCATTGCCGGTCAGGGCGGTGTCGTTGACGCCGTAGACGATGGTGGCGTCGACGTCGCTGGTGGCGGGCTGGGAGAAGACAACTTTTTTAGCTCCAGCCTTCAAATGCAGTTCAGCGCGCTCGCGTTCGGTGAAGCTGCCGGTGCATTCGAGAACGATGTCGACCTGGGTTTTGTGCCAGTCGAGGTCTTCGAGTTCACGGTGATGGGTTACGGCGATCTGGTCATTGTTGATGTGCAGAATTTCGTTGTGCACTTCGACGTTGCCGTGAAAGCGGCCGTGGACGGTGTCGTATTTGGTGAGGTGGGCGATGGTGGCGCAGTCGGCCAGTTCGTTGATGGCGACGATCTGCAGTTGGTCGCGCAGGTTGGATTCGTACAGGGCTCTCAAGACAGAGCGTCCGATGCGGCCGTAGCCGTTGATGGCGAGTCTTATTGGGTTGGACATGCGTACCTCGGGCTTGATCCACCACCCTCGGTTTGATTCTTTTCCAGTGCGGTGGCGGCCGGGTGCCGGGTACGGGTTTTCAGGACCGCTGTAAACCCATCCCTGGGCGCTGCGGCGCAAACATCCTGTTTGCGACGCTCCTGAAAACCCGTACCCGGCACCCGGCCTGCAATTCTGGCTGCAATGCTCCGCTAGGAGCTTTTGCAGTCAGAGCTTTTTTACTTCAGCAGTCCTTCAACCGCTTCCACAACCTTCTCAGCAGTGATGCCGAAGTGCTTCATCAAATCGCCCGCGGGCGCAGATTCACCGAAGGTGTCCATGCCGATGATGGCGCCGTCGAAGCCGACGAACTTGTACCAGTAGTCCTTGTGGCAGGCTTCCACGGCGACGCGGGCGCGCACGCTGGAAGGCAGCACGGATTCGCGGTAGTCGGCATTCTGTGCAGAGAAGGCTTCGGCGCACGGCATGGAAACCACGCGCACTTTGCGGCCGGACAGTTGTTCGGCGGCGGCGGTGGCGAGTTCCACTTCGGAGCCGGTGGCGATGATGATGGCTTCGGGTTCGCCATCGCAGTCGCGCAGGATGTATCCACCCTTCTCGACGTTGGCCAGCTGCTCATCGGTGCGCGCCTGTGGTGCGAGGCCCTGGCGGCTGAAGATGAGGGCGCTGGGGCCGTCGCTACGGGATACGGCCATTTTCCAGCTCACGGCGGATTCGGTGGCGTCACAGGGGCGCCAGGTCTGCAGATTCGGGGTGGAACGCAGGGCGGTGAGCTGCTCGACCGGCTGGTGGGTAGGGCCGTCTTCGCCGAGGCCGATGGAGTCGTGGGTATAGACGAAGATGACTTTCTGCTTCATCAACGCGGCCATGCGCACGGCGTTGCGGGCGTATTCCATGAACATCAGGAAGGTCGCGCCGTAAGGCACGAAGCCGCCGTGCAGGGCGATGCCGTTCATGATGGCGCTCATGCCGAATTCGCGCACGCCGTAGTAGAGGTAGTTGCCGGATGCGTCGTCTGCGGAAACACCTTTGGAGCCGGACCAGATGGTGAGGTTGGAGCCGGCGAGGTCGGCAGAGCCACCGAGGAATTCCGGCAGCAGCGGGCCGTAGGCATTGAGGCTGTTCTGGCTGGCTTTGCGGGAGGCAATTTTCTCGCCGTCGGCCTGGCACTGTTTGATGTATTCGTCGGCTTTGGCGAGGAAGTCCGCGGGCAGGTCGCCCTTCATGCGGCGCACAAATTCTTCCGCCAGTTCCGGGTGGGCTTCTTTGTAGTCTTCGAAGATGTCGTTCCACTCGTCTTCCTGCTCGGCGCCTTTGGCGCGACCGTCCCAGGCGTGGTACAGGTCTTCGGGAATGACAAACGGCTCGTGTTTCCAGCCGAGGGTTTCGCGTACCAGTGCGATCTCTTCGTCACCCAGCGGAGCGCCGTGGCACTCTTCGCGGCCCTGCTTGTTGGGGGAGCCAAAACCGATCACGGTTTTGCAACAGATGATGGTGGGCTTGCTGGTTTCCGCACGGGCTTCTTCGATGGCGGCTTTGACCGCGGCCGGATCGTGGCCGTCGACGTTGGCAATCACGTGCCAGCCGTAGGATTCGAAGCGCTTGGGCGTGTCGTCGGTGAACCAGCCTTCCACTTCACCGTCGATGGAGATGCCGTTGTCGTCGTAGAAGGCGATCAGCTTGCCGAGGCCCAGGGTGCCGGCCAGGGAGCAGGCTTCGTGGGAGATGCCTTCCATCAGGCAGCCGTCACCCAGGAAGCAGTAGGTGTTGTGGTCAACCAGCTCGTAGCCTTCGCGGTTGAACTGGGCGGCGAGGACTTTCTCGGCCAGGGCGAAGCCCACGGCGTTGGTGATGCCCTGCCCAAGGGGGCCGGTGGTGGTTTCAACACCCGGGGCGTAGCCATATTCCGGGTGGCCCGGGGTCTTGGAGTGCAACTGGCGGAAGTTCTGCAGCTCGTGGATGGACAGGTCGTAGCCTGTGAGGTGCAGCAGCGAATACAGCAGCATGGAACCGTGGCCATTGGACAGCACGAAGCGGTCGCGGTCCGCCCACTCGGGGTTGGCCGGATTGTGTTTCAGATAGTCGTTCCACAGCACTTCGGCGATATCTGCCATACCCATTGGGGCGCCCGGGTGGCCGCTTTTGGCTTTCTGGACCGCGTCCATGGCGAGGGCGCGAATGGCGTTAGCCTTTTCTGTGCGAGACGGAGTAGAAGACATAGGGATCTCTCGGTTTGGGATCTACGGTTCATCAGATGCGCTGCGGGCCCGGCTCTGACGGCCAGCTTGCCGCGATTCCGCGCTGCCAGCGGTTGTCTGTGACTGGCAAATCGGGGGGCGTATTTTCCCGTAAACCCCCGCCGGGCGCAAAGGCCGCGGGTTTAATTCTTTGCCGATGACAGCAACATTTTCCTAACAAATCGCAATCCTGCCACTTGCCAGCCCATCCAACCGGCGCTAGTTACATCTGCATCAAAGTTTTTCGATGCACCTAAATCAAAATATTTTGATATAGGTGCGCAGCGCTGCTAGACTCCGCGCCATGCTTGACTCCAGCCAATCGTCTGCCGCCCGTCAAAACGACGCCGGCGATCTGATCCCGCAACTGGCGGCGACCTTAAAGGCCGCCGGCGACCCGCTGCGGCTGGAGATACTGCGCCTGCTGAGCCAGGACTCCTATAGCGTGCTGGAGCTGTGCCGCATCTTCGAACTGCGCCAGCCGGCCCTGTCGCACCACCTGAAGGTGCTGGCCCAGGCGGGCCTGGTGAGCAAGCGCCGCGAGGGCAACAACCTGTTCTACCGCCGCACCGCCGGCAGCGAGCTGCTGCAACAGCTGTTCAGCGGCCTGGATCAACTGCCGCTGACGGATTCCCGCGCGGCCACCGTGGCCCAGATCGCGCTGGAGCGCGCCGAGGCCTCGCGCCGTTTCTTCGCGGATTACGGCAACCGCTTCCGCGAGCAACAGGAGTTGATCGCCAGTTATAGCGTCTACGGCCCGCAGGTAGCACAGCTGCTGAAACCGGGGCGTCACGCTTTGGAAGTGGGTCCCGGTGAGGGGGAGTTTCTGCAGGAGCTGGCGAACCGCTTTGGCACGGTAACGGCGCTGGATCTGTCGAAGACGATGCTGGAGCGAGCGGAGACCTTCGCCGATGAGAAGGGCCTGCAGAATATCGAATTTGTCTGCGACGACACCCGCGCGGCGGCGTCGCGCCCGGAGAGCGCGGACTGCATTGTGGTGAATATGGTGTTGCACCACACCCCGGAGCCTGCGCAGATTTTTCACGATTTGCAGAAATCCCTGAAGTCCGGTGGGCAGTTGTTGATTACCGAGCTGCACGACCACGGGCAGGACTGGGCGCGGGATGCCTGCGGGGATTTGTGGCTTGGGTTTGCGCCACAACAGTTGGTGGAATGGGCCGCTGATGCGGGCCTGACAAAAGGCCGCAGTGTACACAGTGCCCTGCGCAACGGGTTTCAGATTCAGATTCAAGAATTTTTGAAAGTTTAATTCCGCAAGAGTGGAACAAGGAGCGCCGGCGGCGCAAATGGAGAAATCACATGAGTGAATACAGCATCTTTACTTCGGAGTCCGTCTCCGAAGGCCATCCGGATAAAATTGCCGATCAGATTTCCGATGCGGTTCTGGACGCGCTGCTGGCGCGTGACAAGAATGCGCGGGTTGCCTGTGAGACACTGGTGAAAACCGGTATCGCGGTGATTGCCGGTGAGATCAGCACCTCCGCGTGGGTGGACCTGGAAGACCTGGTGCGCAAGGTGATTACCGATATCGGCTACACCTCCTCCGCCGTCGGTTACGACGGTGAAACCTGTGGTGTGATCAACGTCATCGGCAAACAGTCCGTGGATATTGCCCAGGGTGTGGACCGGGTAAAACCGGAAGACCAGGGTGCCGGCGACCAGGGCCTGATGTTTGGCTACGCCACCGACGAAACCGCCACCTTTATGCCGTCCCCTGTTTATTACGCCCACCGTCTGGTGGAGCGTCAGGCAGAAGCGCGCAAGTCTGGCCTGCTGCCGTGGCTGCGCCCGGATGCGAAAAGCCAGGTGACCTTCCGCTATGACGAAAACGGCAAGCCCTGCGCAATCGACGCGGTGGTGCTGTCCACCCAGCACAACGAAGAAGTTTCCCAGGAAGACCTGCGCGAAGCGGTGATGGAACTGATCGTGCACCACGTGCTGCCCGCCGAACTGCTGCACGAAGGCACCAAATATCACATCAACCCCACCGGCAAGTTTGTGATCGGCGGCCCCGTGGGCGACTGCGGCCTGACCGGGCGCAAGATCATTGTGGACACCTACGGCGGCTCTGCCCGTCACGGCGGCGGCGCCTTCTCCGGTAAGGACCCGTCCAAGGTGGATCGCTCTGCGGCCTACGCCGGTCGTTACGTGGCGAAAAACATTGTTGCCGCGGGCCTCGCCAACCGCTGTGAGATTCAGGTTTCCTACGCCATCGGTGTAGCCGAGCCCACTTCCGTTTCCATCAACACCTTTGGCACCGGTAAGGTCAGCGATGAAAAGCTGATCGAACTGGTGCGCGAAAACTTCGACCTGCGCCCCTACGCGATCTCCAAAGCGCTGGACCTGCTGCACCCCATGTATCAGCTCACCGCCGCCTACGGTCACTTCGGCCGCGAGCCGTTCGAGCACAGCTACAAGTGGACGGACAACAACGGCAAGGAACAGGTGGAAACCTTTACCGCCTTCCCGTGGGAAAAAACCGACAAGGCCGAGACCCTGCGCGCGCAAGCGGGTATTTAATTCGAAATGCACAAGTAGGACGTAGGTTGGGCAAAGCAACGCGTGCCCAACACACCGCCACCGATGGGCACGCTGCGCTTTGCCCATCCTACGGACACTACAAATACGCCAAAATCAGGATTTAACACATGAGCACCGAATTCAAAGACTTCAAAGTCGCCGACATTTCCCTGGCCGACTGGGGCCGTATGGAAATTGAAATTGCCGAAGGCGAGATGCCCGCGCTGATCACACTGCGAGAAAAATACCGCGCAGAGCAGCCGCTCGCCGGCGCCCGCATCATGGGCTGTATCCACATGACCATCCAGACCGCGGTACTGATCGAGACCCTGGTGGCCCTGGGCGCGGAAGTGCGCTGGTCGTCCTGCAATATTTTCTCTACCCAGGATCACGCCGCTGCCGCCATCGCCGCTTCCGGTATTCCGGTATTCGCGTGGAAGGGCGAGACCGAAGAAGAGTACGAGTGGTGCCTGGAGCGCACCATCGGCGCAGACGTTGCCGGCTGGCAGCCGAATATGATTCTGGACGACGGCGGCGACCTCACCGAACTACTGCACCGCAAATACCCGGAGCTGCTCGACGCGGTACACGGCATCAGTGAAGAAACCACCACCGGCGTACACCGTCTGCAGGACATGCTGAAAGCGGGCACTCTGAAAGTACCGGCGATCAACGTGAACGACGCGGTCACCAAAAGCAAAAACGACAACAAATACGGCTGTCGTCACAGCCTGAACGATGCCATCAAGCGCGGTACCGACCACCTGCTGTCTGGCAAGAAAGCACTGGTCATCGGTTACGGTGACGTGGGCAAAGGCTCCGCCGCTTCCCTGCGCCAGGAAGGCATGATCGTTAAGGTCACCGAAGTGGATCCGATCTGTGCCATGCAGGCCTGCATGGACGGCTTCGAGCTGGTTTCCCCGTACATCAACGGCGTCAACGACGGCAGCGAGTCCTGCATCGACAAGGAACTGTTGGCGAAGACCGACCTGATCGTCACCACCACCGGTAACGTCAACGTGTGCGATGCGAACATGCTGAAGGCACTGAAATCCGGCGCCGTGGTTTCCAATATTGGTCACTTCGACAACGAGATCGACACCGCGTTTATGCGCGAGAACTGGGAGTGGCTCGAAGTTAAACCGCAGGTACACAAGATCGTGCGCGATGCGGCCACCAACGACCACCTGCTGCTGCTGTCCGAAGGCCGCCTGGTAAACCTGGGCAACGCCACCGGCCACCCGAGCCGCATCATGGACGGTTCTTTCGCCAACCAGGTGCTGGCACAGATCCATCTTTTCAAAGAAAAATTTGCCGACCTGCCGGCAGACCAGAAGGTTTCAGCGCTGTACGTAAAAGTGCTGCCGAAGCATCTGGACGAAGAAGTGGCCAAGTATATGGTGGAAGGTTTTGGCGGCGTGATTACCCGCATGACCGAAGACCAGGCCAGCTACATTGGCGTGTCCGTGGATGGCCCCTACAAGCCGGAAAGTTACAAGTATTAATTGAGCTCTTGGGTTCTGGATGCCGGCCTGTACCGGTATGACGCAGCGTCATCCCGGACTTGATCCGGGATCCAGTAGACCGAGGGAATGGAACAGAACAATGAGCAAGCTACGTATCAGTTTCGAATTTTTTCCGCCCAAAACCGAACAGGGCCAGGAAAAACTGTACAACACCCGCGAGCAACTCCAGGCGTTCAACCCGGAATTTTTCTCGCTGACCTATGGTGCCGGTGGCACCACCCGCGACACCACCGCGAATATCGTCACCAGCCTGCGCAAAGACGGTATTTCCATTGCACCGCATCTGTCCTTTGGCGGTGACAATGAAGAAACCGTGCTGGGATTACTGGAGCGCTACAAGGAAGCGGGTGTCGATCGTATCGTCGCCCTGCGCGGCGACATCCCTTCCGGTATGGGCTCGGTGGCGCAGCTGGTGTATGCCAATGAGCTGGTGGCCTTTATTCGTCGCCACCACGGAGATCACTTTCATCTAGAAGTGGCTGCTTATCCAGAGATCCACCCGGAAGCGGAAAGCTACGACGACGACATTCGCTTCCTAAAAGGCAAGTTTGAAGCGGGTGCCGACAGCGGCCTCACCCAGTACTTCTTCAATCCGGATGCCTATTTCTATTTTATGGATCAGTGCCAGAAGGCCGGTATCGACAAGCCCATCTACCCGGGCATCATGCCGATCACCAACTTCACCAACCTGGCGCGCTTCTCCCGCAATTGCGGCGCAGAAATTCCGCGCTGGCTGAAGTACCGTATGGAAAGCTTCAAAGATCCGGAAGATGTGAAAAAGCTGGGGCTGGAGATCATCACCGACCTGTGCGAAACCCTGCTGGAAGGCGGTGCACCAGGCCTGCATTTTTACACCATGAACCAGGTGAATCCGACTGCAGCCATTTTGAATGCGCTGGATCTGAAAGGCTGATTCACTATCCACTCCGGTGGCGAAAGCGCCACCGGGTGTTGGTTTTATCTGACGGCAGCCTATCCGTCACCTGGCTTTTCGGGTTTGCCCATCTGCACTTTGATCGGTCTGCCATCATAATCAGCCACCCGCACGACCAACCGCCGGTTTTTCTCGCGCCCCCGCTGGGTATCGTTATCCGCGATGGGATCCGAGTCCCCGAGACCGGCGGCTTCCACCCGTTCCGCAGCAATACCGCGCTCCAGTAAAAACTGCTTAACCCAGTTGGCCCGCCACTGGGACAGCTTACGGTTTTTCTTCGGATCGCCCGCGTTGTCGGTGTGGCCCTCCACAACGATCTTCAGCGCCGGGAAATCGCGCATGATGATCAGCAGCGCTTCCACATCGCCCAGGGTATCCATCTGCGGAGCAAAGCCACCGGGCTCGAAGTCCACATCCAGCACAAACGCATCGCCCTCTTCGCGGGTCTGCCCCATAAGGTAGCGCACCATATCGTCACCGAATGGCGCAGCCATACGGGCAGACTGTTCGCCCAGGCCATTACTGACCAAGTCGCGCGGGTCGAGGGTGTATTTTTTGGTGGGGTCCGGGCAGCCCGTAAGAAGTAGCGTGGGAACGAGCACAAGCAGCGGCACCGACTGCAGGCGTGTCCCGATCGCCAATTTTCGAACGGCGCCGCCAAGGAATACACGAAGGGGTGCAGGCATAGGGCCGGCTCCTCTCTATTACAAACGGAATTTCAAATGAAACGGCTGGTGTCCGCAGAATCCAGGCGTTCGCGAAATCTTAGGATCCGCTGCCGGCAATCCGTAACCCGATTCTCCGGAACGCGATTAGCAGGCAGTAGGCGCGACGCGCGGTTTCTGACATGATCCATCAGACCCTACCCTGTACAGATGCCCGCACTCCCTGGGAGACCGCAATGAACAAACAGTTACTTCTGACCCTGCTCGGCGCTGCCGCAATCGTGATTGCTGCGGTAATGGGCTCGTCGGTGAATGCGCAACAGATCGTCACCGTGGATCCGGGTGATGGATGGTTGAGTGCCAGCGAGGGCTACAAGGAAACCGTCACCTGGCGGGTGGCCAGTAAAGGGGGCGCTGCGTCACCGCGGGGTGTTTTCGTCAACCTGGACAACAATAAAGAACTGGCGGTTGTGGACCAGATTCTGGAATTCAGCGGCGACCGCGGCGAAGTCACCGAGACTGTACAGATCTCTCCTGAACAGGCCCGCAGCTGGCATGCGAATGGTGTGCGCCGTGTGGGTTATCGACGGGTATTTGCCGGCGCTGCGGGCAGCCTGTCCAATCACATCCTGTTTGACCTGGATGCAAGCGGGCGTCTGGCGCAGGTCGAGGCCTCCCCGCCGTCACAGACAGTGAGTGGAAAATCCCGGCAGATGATGTTGTCGTGGAACCTCAACGGCGATATCGGCAGCATCAGTGCCGTATCCGAGAGCGGTCAGTTTCTGGTGGGGGACAAGGTGGTGTACGAAGTGGCCCAGCCGCTAGTGGCAGAAGGGAAAAGTACATTGAAAGAAACCGTCATGCTGCCACCGGGGCTGGTCGATGAACTGGTGGGCAACGGCATTTATCAGGTGCGCTATACCCGCACCTTTGTGGACGATAAAGACACCCGCCGCAGCGCCTCGGTGGATATTCGCCTGACTCAGTAGCGTTGATTACCGCCGGCTTATAAATAATCCACCAATAACTGCATATCATTGATCACCCGCGCGCCCTCTGCCTCCAGCTGACGGGCGCGCACACTGTTGTGGCTGTAGCCGATCACCGGCATCCCCGCTGCCACCGCAGCCTTGACCCCGGCAATGGAATCCTCCACCACCAGGCAGTGCTCGGGCGCCACATCAAACTGCGCGGCACTGTGCAGGAACAGATCCGGCCAGGGTTTGCCACGGCCCACGTCATCGGCACTGTAAATTCGCCCGTGGAAATAATCCCACAGACCGGTCTTGTTCAGCGTAATCTGCATCTTGGCATGGGGGCCGGAGGAAGCCACGCAGGTTTGCAGACCCGTAGTTTGCAATTTTTCCAACACCTCGCGAATGCCCGTCACCGCTTCCAACTCAGTGTGGAAGGCTTCACGGATGCGACTCTCGGTGGCGTTGAAATAGGACTGCGGCAATGGGCCACCGTAACGGGTTTCGATATCCAGGATGCAGTCTTTGGACGGGCGACCGCTGAACTGCTCATCCAGCTCCTCCGCTGTCGCCGGCATGCCCAGTCTGGTCATTTCTTCCGCCAGCACACGACACACGATCGTCTCGCTGTCCACCAGCACGCCATCGCAATCAAAGATGACCAGGCGCGTTTCCGCGAAGGGGTTATCCATCGAACGTCCTTAATACCGCTGTTTGTGGAATAGCTATCAGGTGGCGGAGATCAACAATATCCCGATCAACACCCCCACGCCCCCGGCAACACGCACCAGGTTTTCGTTGCCGTGCACGATACCGAGCACAAACTCCCGGGTGCGCTCAAAACCCGTCTGCAGGGCGTAAGCACCAATCACCACCAGGAAGATACCCAGCACGTTAAACAGAGTGCCCCAGTTGCGGGTATCGGAAATCAGCAGGAACACAATGCCGATCACAATCCGTGCCCAGGCGCCAAAATAGAACATCTGCGGGTTCATCCGCTCACTCATGTCCCGCGCGATTTGCGGTTTCAGGATCACCAGAACCGACATGGCGGTGATGGCCGCACCGATCAACCAGACTATTGCTTTCATTTTTTGCTCCTTGCAAAAAAAATTTAAAAATCACCCCACTGGAACTGCAACACGGAAAGTGCAGCGACCGGCGCAGTCTCCGTACGTAGTACCCGCGGCCCGAGCCTCATCGCGTGAAATCCACGCGCCAGGGCCAATTCAATTTCTACCTCTGAGAGGCCACCTTCAGGCCCCACCAATAATAGCGCCGACTGCGGCCGCCCGAATGCCTGCTCCAACTGCGCCAGAGTTTCCTCGGTACGATGGTGCAGCACCAGGTTCAGTGAACCGCTGTTCTCTGCATTATCAAAGCTTTCCTGCAGAAACTGCGGCATTTTCATCGGCGGCAGGATCTGCGGCACACGGTTGCGCGCACTCTGTTCACAGGCACCGATGGCAATCTGCTGCCACTGGCCGAGCTTCTTCTGCAGGCGGTCGCCGGAAAGTTTCACTTCACAGCGCTCGGTAAACAACGGCTGGATGTCTGTCACCCCCAGCTCGGTGGCCTTCTGGATCACCCAGTCAAAGCGATCACCACGGGAAATACCGATCGCCAGAGTAATCGCCAAGGGCGACTGACGATCGTCTTCAGAAAAGTCACCAATACGTACCCGCGCCTTTTTACCCGCCTCCAGCAGCTCCGCCCGGTACTCCCCGCCCTTGCCATCAAACAGAATCA
The DNA here is from genome assembly GCF_947504145.1 of uncultured Microbulbifer sp. Taxonomy (GTDB): domain Bacteria; phylum Pseudomonadota; class Gammaproteobacteria; order Pseudomonadales; family Cellvibrionaceae; genus Microbulbifer. The sequence goes on along the minus strand of NZ_CANNGQ010000002.1, from coordinate 524,267 downwards.
ACGGGCGGCCAGGGCCGAGGCGCAGCACCTTGACCAGATGGCGAGAGGCGGCCTCATCCAGCTGAACATCAGATTTACCCGCCAATGGCTCAGCGGAAAAAATACGGGGAATACGCAACGATAGATCCTGAAAAGAGAACGGAGTTGCGTGAAGGGTAATACAGGCGGGAAGTAAGTTGTAGGGCCGAAGCGAAGCCCCTGATCGGGGCGGGGTGATTCGATACGGAACGATTGCCGGCCAGGTTGTGGAGTATCGGATTACCCCGCCCCGATCAGGGAGCGCCACACGGCTCTGATCAGGACGGAGTGATCCGATACGGAACGATTGCCGGTCAGGTTGTGGGGTATCGGATTACCCCGCCCCGATCAGGGAGCGCCACACGGCTCTGATCAGGGCGGAGTGATCCGATACGGAACGATTGCCGATGAGGTTATGGAGTATTGGATTACCCCATCCCGATCAGGGGCGCCACCAGACCAATCAAAGTCCGGCCGCATTCAGTCAATCTTCCGCAGAGCTCGCCGGCAAAGCCGGATCAGCCTCAAAACTCACAAAATTGTCCGCAGTAGCTTTGTCGCCTTTCAACTTGACCCGCAGCACCTCGATCACCTTGTACAGGTTCGGCACCAGAATCAGCGTCACAAAGGTCGCACATAGCACACCAAACGCCAGGCTCACCACCATCGGAATCAGGAACTGCGCCTGAATCGAGCGCTCGAACATGATCGGCACCAGGCCAATAAAGGTGGTGATGGAAGTCAGGATAATCGGACGGAAACGATCGCGGCCCGCCTGAACCACTGCATCCATCACCGCCAGCCCCTGCGCCCGCAACTGATTGATCCGGTCCATCAACACCAGGTTGTCATTCACCACCACGCCCGCTGCGGCGAGGAAACCCAGCATCGACATGATACTAATGCTGTACCCCATCAACAGATGCCCCAGGATCGCACCAAAGAATCCAAACGGCACCGCCGTGAGGATCAGCAGCGGCTGCGAATAGGAGCGGAAGGCGATGGCCAGTAGCGCATAAATTCCGAACAGTGACAGAATGAAAAACGCCAGAATCGCGGTACCAAACTCCGCCTCTTCCTGCATTTCACCCGCCGTTTTGAGGCTGAAACCGGGGAATTTCGCTTCCCACTGCTTCAGGTTCTCGTCGCGCAGCTGCTTCAGCATCTCAAACGCCGGCGCAGAGCCCGGGATCAACTCGGCAGTGACCTGCACCGTGCGCTCGCGATCGTTGCGACGGATCGTGGTGTAGCCCGGCACATAGACCGCATCGGCCACCGCACTGAACGGCACCTCGCCCTCGTTGGTACGCACACGGATACGGTCGATCTGATCCTCGTTGGCACGCTCCTCCTGTGGGTAGCGCACCATTACACGTACATCCTCGCGACCGCGGGGGATGCGCTGCACTTCTTCACCGTAGAAGCCCTGGCGCACCTGCTTGGCCACATCCGCGAGGCCGATGCCCATATTGGTGGCGTGGGGCTTGAGCTGTATTTCAATGTCCTGACGGGCCGCAACCAGGTTATCGCGCACATCGTACACACCGGCAAAATTGTTCAGCGCCTCTTTTACCGCATCTGCGGCGCGACGCAGCTCATCCATATCGCCGGAGGACGTGCTCAGGTTCAACGACATCCCCGCACCGCCATCGTTGATGGTGTGGTGGATCTTCATTTCTTCCACGCTCGCGGGGAGTTCGCCCACATACTCGCGCCACTTCAACGCCAGTTGCTCGGAAGTCACATCGCGCATTTCGCCGTCGGTGAGCTGCAGCAGCACGGTCACATTGCCCCGCCACAGAAACACCATGGTGTTTTCCACAAACGGCTCACCGCCATTCAGCGCCAGCATCTCGGGATCTTTTGCCAGCTTTTGTCCGGCGCGCTCGAATTTCTGCAGTACCCGGCGGGACTCTTCAAACGATTCGCCCTGGGCCATGGTGGTGCGCAATTCCAGCATGTCCGACGGTACCTGCGGAGAGAATGCCGAGCCGATATACCCGCCCTTGAACACCGCAAACGACAGGATCAGGGCGACAAAGAAGATCATTACGGTAGCGCGGCTGTTGCTGAGGGACTTTTCCAGCAGCGGCATATAGTACTTGTCACCGGCCTGCTGCATGGCGCCGGCAAACTTACCGCGCAGGGCCTGCAGCTTCACACCAATCCCTGAGGTGGCTTTTTTCTCGGGTTTCAGGTTCACCAGGTGCGCCGGCAGGATCAGCAGGGATTCCACCAGCGAGAACGCCAGACACAGCAGTACCACGACCGGCAGCGACAGCATCATCTGCGAGGTGACCCCGGGCAGGAACAGCATGGGCACGAAGAACACCATGGTAGACACCACCGCGAAGATCACCGGCGCGGACACCGTCTTCACGCCGGTTTCCGCCGCTTCCAGCCCGGTCTCGCCCCGGTCGTGGGCCGCATGCACGGCCTCCCCCACAATAATGGCGTCATCCACCACGATCCCGAGGATCATCAGGAAGGCGAACAACGACAGCATATTCAGGGTCACACCGGTGGTCGGCAGCAACCAGAAGGCGCCCATAAACGCGGTGAAAATACCGATGGTTACCCAGACCGCCAGCGCCGGACGCAGGAACAGCATCAACAGCACGAATACCAGCGCAAGGCCGGTCACCGCGTTCCAGAACAGCATGCTCATGCGGCTTTCGTAGGCTTCGGAGAAGTCGAACCAGGTCTCGAACTCCATGCCCGGGGGCAGAGTCTCGCGGGCCTCTTTCATGAACTCGCGGATCGCTTCGGCCGTGGCCACCACGTCCAGCGGTTCACCCTGCATCACCCGCAGGTTCATGGCCGACTCGCCGTTGAAGCGGATGATAGACCCCTCTTCCTCGAAACCGTCATTGACGGCAGCCACATCGCCCAGCAACAGCTGGGTACCGTCGGCACGGCTCAAAAGCGGAATACGCTCAAAGTCCGCCTGGGTATACGCCTGGCCGCGGGTCTGCACCTGAATATCACCGCGGTCGGAACGCACACGGCCCGCCGGCAGATCCAGGGAGGAGCGGCGCACCGCGCTGGCCACGTCGTCAAAGGTCAGGTTGTAGCGGCGCAGATTGACTTCGGAAACCTCAATGGAAACTTCATCCGCGCGATCGCCCCACACGTCTACCCGGCGCACACCGGGCAGCAGCATCAGCTTGTCACGGAGGTCCAACGCGGTCTGCTTGAGCTGGCGATCAGACACGGGACCGCCGATGGCGATCATCATCATCTGCTGTTCCCACTCTTCCAGCGCGATCACCGGACGCTCGATGTCTGCAGGGAAGGTGCTGATGGAGTCCACCTGCACTTTGATGTCGTTCAGCAGGCGCAGTTCGTCGTAGCCTTCCTGCGCTTCGATGCGCACGGTGCTGTGGCTACGGGCGGACCAGGAGTTCATCTCCTTGATGCCCTTCACTTCGGCGATGGCCTGCTCAACCCGCAGGGTGACCTGCTGCTCTACTTCTGCAGGACCCGCGCCGGGATAGCTGATATCGACCTTGACGATGCCCGGGTTGATGGCCGGGAACACCTCTCGCCCCACATGGGAAATCCCGAAAATCCCGCCGATGATGATCATGATCATCAACAGGTTGGCGGCCTTACCGTTGCGGACGAACCATCCGATGATGCCCTGCATGATCAGTAATCTCCCTGCGCGGACACGGTGGCGCTGTTGGCGCCGGAGGCCGATTCGTCAGTGTCGGGTTCCTTTTGGTTCTTTTCTCCCAGCATCAGCCCGGAGGGCTTTTCATTCAGCGGGTTCGGGGTCAGCACCATGCCCCCACGGGAATAGCCGAGACTGGAAATCACCACCTTCTCACCGGTAGCGAGCTCGCCCCGCAACCAGACCTGGTCGCCCACCGCCTGCAGCAGCTGCATATCGCGGAAGCCCAGCTGGTTTTCGTCATTCAACACCAGAATATGATCGCCTTCGTGCAGTGCCTGACGCGGCAGCACGCTGATGTCGTCGTAGGTCTTACCGGCAATCTGGGCTTCCACGAACAGGCCGTTGATCAACGGCGCTTCGCCAGCGTAGGGGTTCTGGATCTGGGCGACGGCGTAGACAAAACGGCTGTTGGGATCGATCGCCGCTTCAGTGCGGACGATCTGACCGCGCCATTCGCGCTCTTTACCGGCCAGGTCCGCAGTGACACGCACCGCGGGGCCATTGCTGATGGCAGTGCCCAGCGGCAGCTCCAGCAGGGACAGCTGGTGATCGGTCAGAGGCAGACGCACCTCGGCAACACCGGTGCTGTGAATACGCGCGAGCTTGGTGCCCGGGGTCACGTACTGGCCGATATCCACCAGGGTTTCCACCACGCGACCGGCAAACGGCGCCTTGACCGAGGTGCGGTCCAGGTCCAGTTTGGCCTGGTCGCGATCGGCTTTCGCCGCCGCCAGCCCGGCTTCCGCCGCCGCCAGCTGCGGTTTGCGCAGGAACAGGTTATTGGCCGTTTTGGTGCCGAGATCGCGCCACTCGCGCTGGGCCTGCTTGGCCATACCCTGCTCCTGCGCCAGTGTCGCGGCGGCCGTAGCCACCTGGGACTCGGCGCGGGTCAAGGCGTGGCGGTAATCCGCCGGCTCGATCTGGATCAGAGAGTCGCTCTGCTGGAAGAAGCCACCGGGAACAAAAGCGTCGTTCACACTCTCGATTACGCCGCCCACGCGGGCGACCACTTCTATCTCGTGGCGAGCGTGAACAGAACCCTGGCTGGGGACCAGCAGCGTGTGGCGGCCGGGCTCCGCATAAACCACATCCGCCACTGGAGGCAGCGCTACTTCTGCAACCTTTTCCTCAGGTTTTGGTGCCAAAAGAGTAACTGCGGCTACTGCAGCGATGCCGGCCACAACCACGATTCCCAAGATTTTATTTTTACTGGTGCTTTTATTCGAAGGATTCACAGATACTTCCATTGATCAAAATTTAACTAGTTGCGCATTCTACAGGGCTTGGACAACTTTGGAACTGCCATTGGATGCAGACCGTCGCGTCAATATGCGCTTGACCGCAAACCGCCGCTGTGAGCAAGTTCGCGCCAGCTCCTCAAGTACAATAAGCCGCCGCTTCAATCTTGGTCACCGGCGCTCCATGGCCCATAATGGCCGCCGTTTTCAAGCGCCCGGCGCTGTCGTCGAATAACGAAACGCTCGATATGAATCTGTGAGGAAGTAGATAACAAGATGCTGGATATCAACGCCCGTATTGCCGAAGAACTGAACGTGCGCCCCCAACAGGTGGCCGCCGCCGTAGGCCTGCTGGACGAGGGCGCCACCGTGCCGTTCATCTCCCGCTACCGGAAAGAGGTGACCGGCGAGCTGGACGACACCCAGCTGCGGACCCTGGAAGATCGCCTGCGCTACCTGCGCGAGATGGAAGAGCGCCGCGCCGCCATCCTCAAGAGCATCGACGAGCAGGGCAAACTGACCCCGGAGCTCGCCACCCAGATCAACGCCGCCGACACCAAGAACCGCCTCGAAGACCTCTACCTCCCCTACAAACCCAAGCGCCGCACCAAGGGCCAGATCGCCATCGAAGCGGGCCTGCAGCCACTGGCCGACGCCCTCTTTGCCGACCCGACCCTGAATCCGGAGGAAGAGGCACAGCAGTACCTCAACAGCGACAACGAAGACGCCGCCCTGCATGTCAAAGACACCAAGGGGGCTCTGGACGGAGCCAAGTTCATCCTGATGGAGCGCTTCGCCGAAGACGCCGAACTGCTGGGTAAGCTTCGCGACTATTTACAGCGCGAGGGTCAGGTGAAGTCCAAGCTGCTGGACGGCAAGGAACAGGAGGGCGCCAAGTTCCGCGACTACTTCGAGTACGCCGAACCCTTCTCCAAAGTACCCAGCCACCGCGCGCTGGCCATCTTCCGCGGCCGCAATGAAGGCATCCTCGCCATCAATCTAGGTCTTGAAGGTGACGAAGAGCGCACCGCGCTTCAGGCCCACCCCTGCGAAGCCATGATCGCCCGCCACGTGGAAATCGAAGACCACGGTCGCGCTGCGGACAAGTGGCTGAGTGAAGTGGTGCGCTGGACCTGGCGCATCAAGCTGCTCACCAGCCTGGAAACCGACCTGCTGGGCCAGCTGCGGGAAATGGCGGAAGAGGAGGCCATCAAGGTGTTCTCGCGCAACCTGAAAGATCTGCTGCTGGCGGCGCCGGCAGGCCAGAAGGCTACCATCGGCCTGGACCCGGGCCTTCGCACCGGGGTGAAAGTTGCCGTGGTAGACGCCACCGGCAAGATCCTGGATCACACCGCCATCTACCCCACCCCGCCGCAAAACCGCATTCAGGAATCCGCCGCGGTCATCGCCGCCTTCTGTAACAAATACGATGTGGGCCTGATCGCCATCGGCAACGGCACCGCCAGCCGCGAGACCGACAAGTTTGTCGGCGACACCATCAAGCAGTACAAACTCACCGCGCAGAAAGTGATGGTGAACGAGGCCGGCGCCTCCGTGTACTCCGCTTCCGAATTCGCTGCGCGCGAATTCCCGGATCTGGACGTGACCATACGCGGCGCCATCTCCATTGCACGCCGCTTACAAGACCCACTGGCCGAGCTGGTGAAGATCGACCCCAAATCCATCGGTGTGGGCCAGTACCAGCACGACGTTTCCCAATCCCAGCTGGCGCGCTCCCTGGACGCGGTAGTGGAAGACTGTGTAAACGGCGTTGGCGCCGAGCTGAACTCCGCCTCTGCGCCGCTGCTGTCCCGGGTATCCGGTCTGAGCGCGTCCATCGCCAACAATATCGTGACCTACCGCGACCAGAACGGCGCCTTCAAAAGCCGCAAGGAACTGAAAGAAGTACCGCGCCTTGGGCCCAAGGCATTCGAACAGGCCGCCGGTTTCCTGCGTATCAACAACGGCGAAGATCCGCTGGATCGTTCCGGTGTGCACCCGGAAGCCTATGTGGTGGTCAAGCGCATTGCCGAGAAAAACGGTCGCGAGATCAACAGCCTGATCGGCGACTCCGGTTTTCTGCGCAAGCTGAATCCCGCGGATTACACCGATGAAAAATTCGGCCTGCCCACCATCAAAGACATCATCGCCGAACTGGAAAAACCCGGCCGCGACCCGCGCCCGGAATTCCGCACCGCCAAGTTCGAAGACGGCGTGGAAGAAATCAAGGACCTGCGCCCGGGTATGGTACTGGAAGGCACCGTCACCAACGTCACCAACTTCGGCGCGTTTGTGGATATCGGTGTACACCAGGACGGCCTGGTACATATCTCTGCACTATCCGAGAAGTTTGTTAAAGACCCGCACGAAGTGGTCAAGGCAAACGACATCGTCAAGGTAAAAGTGATGGAAGTCGACGTGCCGCGCAAGCGTATCGGCCTGTCCATGCGCATGAGCGACGAGCCCGGTGAACAGGGTAGCGGCGGTGTCAAGAAAGGCGACCACCGCGAGAGCAGACAAGCCCAGCGCCACAACAACCGCAGCCGTCAGCAACAGGGCGGCGGCAATGCCGGCGGTGGCCGCGGCAGCATGGGTGACATTCTTGCTGCGGCGATGAAGGGTAAGAAGTAATTTTTGCCACTTCAGAAACCAAAAAATGGGCGGCCAATGGCCGCCCATTTTTTTGGTGAGTACACCCGGCAGTAGCGATGAACAAAGCGAGCTCCGTTCACGGCTCGTTTTTATGCGATACCGGATCGGGGCTTGGTGCTTGGTCTCGGCTCACCAGAATAGCTCAAGCGACGCCACAAATACTCAACCGGCCCGAACTGAAACCTGCCCAGCCAGAATCGCGCGAACAGAAACTGGATCAGTAAAATCCCGGAGCCAAATACGACGATCGAATAAAAGGGCACCCGCCCCATCAACCCCAATCCATAGGCATAAAAAAGCAGCACACATAAAATGCTTTGCATCAAATACATCGTCAAAGCCATCCGCCCCATTCTCGCCAAATTTCTGAATCCGGCGCCTGCGTGCCATAAACGGTAGAACAGCGCCATATACCCCAACGCCAGAACGATGCACCCCAAGTGATAAATCACACCCTGAACCAACCCGAGAGCGCTCACGGAAAACGGGCTACCTGTTTCATACTTGATATACGCATAACCCAGATTCAATAGCGCCCCCAGGCACAGCAGGCTGAAGACACTGCGCCAACTGGGAATGGATGCATTCCCTTGCAGGTAAATACGCACCAGATAGACACCCAGTAAAAACTGCCCCAGCACCTGAAAAGGGCGCCCGGTCTTCAAATACGACATGGCGCGGGGTATCGCACTCAATACGTTCCCCCAAAAAACCTCCTCGGCACCACCACCTGCCCGCAGCACCAATAGACTTACCCCCTGATACCCCAACCATTGCCTGAGGGAATCCGCCGCCGAGTTCAGCGCGCCCCAAAAGGGATGCGTATATGAAACGGCCAAAACAACGTGAATAAGTAAAGGGAAAGTGAGAAGCGCCAGAATGCAGGGCATGAGCAGGCGATTCTCAACCCGGAGAAACAGCAGAAGACAGACACCAAGAAGACTGTACAACGTCAGAATATCGCCATGCCATATCAGGTACATATGCGATATCCCGAGTACAAACAGAATCAGCATGCGTCGCAGCCAGAATACAGAAAACCCTCGCTGATGCTGCTGAAATCTTGAGTACTGCAACCAGCAACCGGCACCAAGTAACATCGCAAAAATGCTGTAAAACTTCCCTTCCACAAAAAAATCAATGGCGAATAGAATTGCTCGATCAATCCCGAGCAACGCCTGAATCTGAGACAGACTCAAAGAATAAAACCCTGTGAAGCTCACCAGGTTAGCAAAAATGATCCCGCACAATGCAAAGCCACGCATTGCGTCGAGCAAAATCACCCGGTCTTTTGTAGATTGTATCTGTTCAGACATTGTTATACCTCCGCCAAGTCGGCTGTTCGATCTCTTCTTATAGCACCAGAGCCTGAGTCCTGATCGCAATAAACACCGTGACGCCGCCAGTCCATGATGCACCAGTCCAGAGAAAGATCATTTGTCGACTCGATTACCCTTGGCTGAAAATTCGACACATCTTCGGCGCCTTTATAGGTTGAAAAAACCGGCTCCAGATACCGATAGCCCAAGTCAGCACCAATAAAAATACACGGACCATCATCCGGGAATATGTTCGCGCACCATTGCGCCACGGTGTAACAGGAGCCCGTCGATAGCCCCGAGAAAGCCGCATACTTTTTCAATAGCTCAATAGACCCGTGCCGGCTGTAATCAAAAGAAATCCAGTGAATATAATCGTATGAGCTCGCACGCACATTCATGAATGGTATTGAACTACCAATGCCTGCGATAATAATATCCGGATCTTCTACATGCTGAGAGTTGAATGTCACACTACCAAATGGCTGCACGCCGTGCAGGGAAACCTTCCGCCCCATCTCTCGCAAATATCCTGCTGTTGCACCTGTCGAGCAACCCGACCCCACTCCGCCTACCAGAGTAAGTTTTTCCTCGGAGAATTTGTTCGCCAGTAAACAGGCAAACTCCCGATAACCCAGATAATGAATACTGTCGTGGTACTGCTGCATCCAATGTACATCATCACGCTGCTGTAAAATTTCCTGTATACGCCGCACGCGGTTATTTTGATCCATCTTCAGATTGGGAGCGGAAGCAGCGGGTTCGACCGTCGCGCCAAGAATCTCAAGCTGCAGTTTGAGCGCTGGATCAACAGTTTTCGATGCAACGATATGACAATTCAATCCGTATTTATGGCAGGCCAAGGCCAGCGCGTAAGCGTATATCCCACTTGAGCTGTCCAGTAGTGTTTGCCCCCGCTTCACAACTCCGCTTTCAAGCAGGTACTCCACCGCGGCAAGGGTTGAATACACCTTCATGGACTCAAAACGGGCAAAGTAGAGGTTACCGTTCAGGTGTATCAGATCGGGCTCTTTTATCGCTTCAGAAATATGGGAGTGGATCATGCGCGAATCTCTGCAAACTGGCAGTAACCGCCGAGTTCCCGGTAAAACTTTGCCACTCTTTCAAACACATCAACACAAGGTGGCTGGCAGTAAAGAAGCCCGACCACAGAGCCGGTATGCGCCACTATGACGCCATCCGCTGAAAAATTAGACTGTGCGCAAAAAATTGATTGGAAGTGGGGTTTCGGAATCACTTCATTCGAGAGCTCAGCGCTTTTTGTCGACACATCGCACATGGCTTTAACGTCCGCCGACGAGAGCGCAAGTTCCGCATTTTGAAAAAGGTCCCGATAATGGAAGTAGTTACTTTTGTAGAAATCGACCAAAAGTGACTTGGTACCCTTGGTGTCTACAGTCGCTGCCTCGTGCATGTAAAGAGCGTATAGGGAAGGAACCTTATCGAATTGATGAATGATTTTGTGATTTGAACTACAAAAAAGGGACAACTGATTCAAGAATACGGCATCGGATCGCTCAATTTTTGCCAGAATCCGTATCACCTCATCCACCGCCAGTGGGTGCTGGATACAATTCGCAGCGCAACGCAAGATAGCCACAATATCTGCTGTAGAACTGGCCATCCCCCTTGCGACTTCTAAATCACTGTTAAAGGACCAGTAACCGCTCGGCCAGGTAATCTCATGATCCCGACAGAATAGCTCCAGCGCGTGAAATGAATTTGCCCGCTCTGGCGCCGATAATTTCTGGTCCTGTAAACTGCTAAAGCCTGTGTCACATGGCGTGAAATATGCCCAGCTGTATTTTGGTATCAGTGACGAAACCACCACGATTTCATCGGATTCGTCGACCGACGGTCCCTGGAACAATTCTCCGAGCGCCCCACGGCAAACTCCAACAAATGGTTTCCGACCCTCAAGAGCTCCTTCGCCCGAAATATATTTATTCCGGGAATTAAAATTGGCCTGGTATTCATTCAGCATTTGGCGCAAGTTCCTTCTTGTCGATTCCGGGTTGCCTCTCCGCCCCCTCAATGTTACGGTATAACACAACTAAACAGCCGATTAAAACCAGAACAGGATTTTTCTGGGAGCTCACAAAGGGAATTTCCATGGCACACTTGCTACTGATTGAGAACTGGGTTGAGGGTACTGGTAGGCTTTTCCCAAAAGCCATTCGTGATCTTGGTCACACATTCACATTTATCACCCGCAACCCCAGCCATTATCTGGACGAAACGTCTGAGAAGATGCATCCAATATTTTTCTATGCGAAAAATATTCTTACCGCCGAAACCAACGATATCGACTCACTAATGGAGTTTCTCTCCATTCAGCACCAGGCGCTGAAGTTCGACGGTGTATTAACAATCTGTGACTACTATGTTGACACCGTGTGTCAGGTCGCCCGCGCTCTGAAATTACCCCAGTCATTTTCCTCCAATGTCAAAACCATCCGACGCAAGCACTTGGTTCGTGAAGCGCTTGAGCGTGCGGGGTTGCCCAATCCCAGGTTCATTGCCGGCACTGACTGGTCCAGCACACGGAAAGCGGCTGCCAACATTGGCTATCCCTTGATCGCCAAACCCTCCGACCTGGCATCCAGCGCCTATGTACAGCTGGTACGCAATGAAGATGAATTGCGCGCTGCGTATGACAAGCTGACGGGGTTCACCCACAACTTTCGCGACCAACCAAGAGATACCATCTGCCTGCTTGAAGAGTACATGGATGGCGCGGAGGTAAGCGTGGAAGCCATTACTCATCAAGGGAAGACATCGGTCTTGGGAATAACGGACAAATCGCTGACCGGGCTGCCATATTTCATAGAAGACGGGCATATGTTTCCGGCAGATTTACCGGAAGAAAAATTCCGTGAGATTGTGGATTTTGCGCGTGCAGCGCTGGAAGCCGTTGGCCATGATCACGGAATCAGTCATACAGAAGTAAAACTGACATCCAAAGGACCGAGGCTGGTGGAGATCAACCCCCGCCCCGGGGGCAACTACATTGTCGAACTCATCCAAAGGGTGACCGGCATTGACCTGCTCAACGTGCACATTGAGCTGGCACTCGACAGACAACCAGATCTCTCCAGCCTGGAGAATATTCAGGGAAGTGCGGCCATCAAATTTTTGATCCCGCAATCCCGCGGGAAACTGATCGCGATCAATGGCGAGGACCAACTGAAGTCTTGTGCAAACGTTCAGCGATGGACGCTAAAGAATGCCCAGCAACAGGACATCTACCCACCGATTGACAACGCCTGCTATCTCGGTTTTGTCATCACACATGATGAAAGCGGTATGAAAGCCCGCGACTACGCAGAACAGGCAATCATGCAACTCACTCCTGATATTCAGGAAGAAGCGGAAGCCTGAGCCATGACAATCAAATCGCAGGAAGCGCTACCCGTCGACAGCCTGATCACCCAGGTTCTACAAGGGCAATTTGCACTAGATGCACATCAGTGCTCCGTAGCCGGTGCCTTTGCCATTCGGCAGTTCACCAAATTTCCCGGCGCAAACAATACGTATCGAAACTTCTACCTACTATTGCGAGTGGAATCTGTCTTTGGAGGGTGCTGCGTTGAACCTGACCAACTCGATATCATCAATGCAGAGTCGCTTGCCGGAGTCAATCTGGCCAACCTCCTGGAGTGCCCGATACTGCCGGTGCGTATCGCCGCGCTCGATGCCTATTTTGCGCTACTGCAGCCACACCGAAACCAGTCACAGGCAACCAGAGTAGAACTGCCGCAAGGCACACCCTACGAGCGGGCAATCGCCCGGGATCAGGCCATAGTCAGCCTGCAAACTGTGAAAGCAGGTGAGAATGTCGGGCTTATCGGCGTCGTCAATCCCATTGTGGAAGAGATTGAAAAGCGCGGCGCATACTGTCTACCTTGCGATTTCAACATGAAACGCACCAGCACAGGGTTAAACGTCACACGGAATATGGACTCAGTCCTACGCCGCGCCGATCGGCTGATCGTGACAGGTATGACCCTTTCCAATGGCTCTTTTGACACAATCCTACAAGCTGCTAAAAAACGAAATATTCCACTATTAGTCTATGCACAGACAGGCAGTGCCATTGTGCCGCAGTTTTTGGGCAAGGGCGTAAGCGCTGTTTGCGCTGAGCCATTTCCGTATTCACAGTTCAGTGCGGAGCCGAGTTCTATTTATCTGTATCGCGCAGATTAGACATGTCACAACACCACCAGCTCCACAACGATTTACCGGGCCTGCACAGATCCAGCTTACGCTGGTTACTGGTGTACACTTTTTTCATGGTGATCGGTTTCAGCATGGTCATCCCGCTAGTGGCGGTGCACTTCGTCAGTAACTTGGGTATGGCGACGGCGATCGTTGGCATCGCACTGGCGGTCAGACAAGTCGTTCAACAGGGGTTGACCATTGTCGGAGGCTTGCTGAGTGATAAGTTCGGCATCAAACCAATGATTTGCGTTGGCGTATTGGTGCGAGCCTCCGGCTTTGCAGTCCTGGCCACAGCTACGGATCCTGCCGGGCTAATACTGGCAATGATACTCTCGGCTCTAGGTGGCGCCCTGTTCGAAGCACCCTACCAAGCGAGCATTGTGGCACTCACGACAGAAAAAGACCGAGCCCACTATTATTTGCTGAGCAATTGGGTCAGCGGTATCGCGACTGCGCTCGGACCACTTTTAGGCATAGCGCTCCTGCAATTTAATTTCGAGATCGTTTGCTACGTTGCCGCACTATGTTTTCTGGCCAACAGCCTGATTGCCGCCGCATTTATCCCTACTTGTCGTCCAGAAGCGAATAGAAATTCAAGCGCCAGCAACTTGGCATTGGTATTCAGCGACAAGCGGTTTGTCTTTTTTACCACGTTCATGATGGGCTACTGGTTTACATCCGTGCAGTTTAATCTCAGCTTTCCGCTTTGGGCGGAAAAATTGAGTACACACCAGGAAAGCGTTGGGTTCATGTATACCATGAGCGCAGCGATAACGGTGGTTGCCCAATACCACCTGGTAAAGAAACTAGAGCGGAAGTTCAGCACCTTACAGATCTTTCTTACAGGCCTTCTCATCATGTCTCTGACCTGTGGTGCTATCGGGTTTACGACCAGCTTTCCATTATTTTTGGGCTTGGTGGCTATTTATACTTTCGGCGTTCTGATGACGCGCCCCACGCAGCAAACCATCACGGCCAACCTCGCAAACGACAAGGCGCTGGGCAGCTATATGGGTTTCAGCTCTTTGGGTCTGGCTGTTGGTGGTGGGCTGGGAAGCTGGCTCGGCGGGATGCTGATTGACACCGCCCGTGTGTATCAGCTTTCCGCACTGCCCTGGGTAACCTACTGCTTTATCGGACTTATTAGCACCTTCCTGCTGTTTAAGCTGGTCGGCAAAAACCTAACCGTAAATCCCCCTCCCGGAAATACTGCAAGCGCTTAGCGCAATTTCTACCCTCACTACAAACTGGTTCACCATCATGAATATCAATACTGGAATACGCCTGCATTATTGTGTCCTGATCTCATCCATCGTCTTTGCCGGTTATGCTCAGGCAGCGGACGAAGCGAAGACAGAAAATGTCGAAACATCAGATCAAACAGAGAGCAAACCCGTCGAGCACATGGTTGTTTTCGGAAGCCCGGTAGGAAACCTCGGCCTGAATGAAACTTCCACCACATCAAACCGCCTTGGCCTTACCGCAATGGAGACGCCCGCTACCATTGAGGTTATTGATGCGGAAGTGATGCGCGCGCGCGGATACACCAAACTTTCGGATTCGCTGGCAAACCTGCCGGGTGTTGTAACCGGTGAACAGCCTTCCGCCCCCTCCACGTTCTCCATGCGCGGCTTTACCCGCGGCCAGATTACGGTATTGCGCGACGGCTTGTGGATAGGGCCCAGCACCATGGTGATGCGCCCGCAAAACACATTCAACTTGCAACGAGTAGAAATTCTGCGGGGCCCGGCATCCGTATTGAATGGCATCGGCTCCGTGGCCGGCACGGTAAACGCGATCACCAAATCGGCATCCGCCGATATGGATCAGGGCGCTAACCTGCAGCTAGGCTACGGGAGCTTTGATAGCCAGCACATCGGAGTTGGTAGCCAGGGGGAGATTAAAGAGGATCTCTGGTACACCCTGGATTTGAGCCACTACGACAGAGAAGGCTTTATTGATCGTACCAATGCTGAATCAAACAACCTGACCGGCAGCGTATTCTGGAAAGCCAGCGACAACCTCAACTTCAAACTGAGTGCGGACTACTTGAAAGACGATGCCGGCAGTTATTACGGCACCCCACTGGTTCCTAGTGCAGACGCGCGCGACCCTCTCGGTGTGATCCGTACAGACCGCGATGAAGTAATTGACGGTGCGATGCGCACAAATAATTACAATGTTTCCGATGCCTATGCGAAGTCAGACCAGCTTTTCTTGCGATTGGACAGCGAGTGGAAAATTAACGACAGCACACGCCTGCAGCACACTCTGTTTAAGTTTGATGCTGACCGCGCATGGCAGAATGCCGAGGGCTATGTCTACTGCACCGATGTTGTGGGCACCTGTACCCAGCAGGGTGAAGTGCAACGTTATTACGGCTATTTTATCCTAGACCATGAACAGGAGGTTCTGGGAAGCCGGCTGACCCTGAACATCGATTCGGAATTCACTGGTATCGAAAGTCGGTCTGTATTTGGCGTTGAAAATACCAGGCTGGATTTTGTTCGCTCCCGAGGATTCCGTCGAAGCGTCGCCCAGGAAACGGGCGACGGAATCGACCCATGGAACCCAGAGCCAGGTAGCTACGGCCCACGGGAGCTCCGCGGTGTCAGCCCAACGGATATCGATACTTACGCCGTATTTTTTGGCAATGCACTACAACTCACCGACAAACTCAGTGTTGTCACCGGCATCCGTCACGAGGCTCTGGACCTCAACCGGGAGAACTTCAATGCGGAAGGAGAACCGGAAAGTAATGGCTTCGCACGGGATTATGATTGGTTGAGCTGGCGCCTCGGCGGGGTCTATAGTTTTTCCGAAGATGTGATGGCCTACGCCCAGTACAGCAATGCCAAAGATCCGGTTAGTTCAAATATATTTCTGGTAAATAACAATCAAGACTTTGACCTTACCGATGCCGCTCAAGCAGAAATCGGTCTGAAAGCCAATTGGCTTGAGGGAAATGCAGAGTCAACCATCGCGCTTTACCGTATTGAGAGAGACGATATCTATGAGCGTTTCTCTCTGGATAGTGTCACCAACGTGGGCGGAAGAAAATCCGAAGGCCTCGAGGTCTCCACCTCTTTCACCCTCAGTGATGACTGGCGTGTAGGTGCCAATGCGGCCTATACCAATGCTTCCTTCCAGCGCTCTGCCAACATCGATACCTTCGCTGGCAATACACCACCCAACGTCCCCGAGCTGACTGCAAGCCTGTTCACCAGTGTTGATAACGTCGCGGACCTGCCATTAGAGGTCGGCGGCTCGGTGCACTATATCGACGACCGCTATGGCGACAACCCCAATACGGTATTGCTGAAAGGCTATACCTTCACCAACCTGTTTGCGGCCTATCGTGCGGAAAACTACCGGATCACGGCGCGAATCGATAACCTTTTCGACGAAGATTATGTGTCCTGGTCCGACCTGTTCTACCTGCACCAGGACAACCCCGGTTTCATTTATGCCAACCAGCTAATGCTCGGCGCACCTCGCAGCGCCAGGATAGTTCTGGACTATCAATTTTAAGCTGACTCGCTAAGCAACCGGGAAACGGACATGAAACCGAAATGTTTACCTTTGTGGATCGCTGGCGCGAGCATTGCGCTGTTACTCCATTCGCCGTCTCAGGCCCAGCCGAATACACAATCGGATGCGCAAAGCGAGGTTTACTCACCGGCGTATTTTGCCAGCTACACACCGCAGACAGCGCTGGATATGGTTTCACGTCTACCCGGATTCTCCCTGAAAGAAACCGACGATGATGTCCGAGGGTTTGTGGCGGGTGCCGGCAACGTACTGATTGATGGCCGGCGCCCGACCACAAAATCCGGTGGTATCGAGGAGGCGCTATCACGTATTCCTGCGCGGCTGGTGGAAAAAATCGAGATCATTCGAGGCGCGTCTGGTTTGTCTGACGCTTCCGGACAAGCGGTCCTCGCCAATGTCATACGAAAAGATTCCACTTCTGCAAAACGGCTTACGTTGTCTATTGGTGGCACCGAGGGCGAGGATCTGTCTTCGGATGCGGAGTTCGGAATTTCAGATACATTCGGCGACTGGGAGAGTGCAATCAAGCTGAATGCCACACAGGAACGACAACCTCGTGCGGCAGAGATACGCACCTATTCAAACAGTCGAGAACTGACAGGTCTTCAGAAAGAAGAGCGCCCCAGTACACTCAATGAGATATTTCTTTCCGGAGACACAAAACGACAGTTTTCCAATGGTAACCAGCTACTGGTTAACGGGCGTATCGGCTGGAGCCAGTACCTTACGGAAACCACCAGACAAGAAGCCCAGGATCCACAGTTAAGCACCGCTTCACAACGGTATTTCGGCAATGACCGAGACAGCCGCTACTATACCGGGGAAGTGGGGCTCGAATGGCAACAGCCCCTGAGCGATCAGCTCCAGTTGCGCATTCTTTCCATCAATAATGCGCAAAACTGGACCGTAGACTCAGATTCGCTTACGCAAATTCCGTTAGGCAGCCCCGCAAGCATATCTAATCTAGCCTTCGAAGAGCGCAAGGGTGAGCATGTGTTGCGCACGCTGTTGAGCTTCACACCAGACTCCCCCGGGCGACTTAGCCGCTACGAGTTTGGGGTAGAGGCCGCGTATAGCCACCTGCGAAGCTGGCTCGACTTGTCGAGTCGAGATCTCGCTCTGAACACACCGGCAACTGCTGGCGGCACATATTCTCAAGCCAAGGAACAACGTGGCGAGGTCTTCTCAAGCGCGACCTTTCAGCTGTCCGGGGTTACGCTAGATTCCGGGCTAGCGGCAGAATATTCACAGCTGGCGGTTACCGGAGACAGCGAAGATCAACAGTCACTATTTTTTCTAAAGCCGTCACTCGCCATGGCTTATGAAGCCGGTGAATCAACACAGTTCAGAGTCGATCTACGTAGATCTGTAGGTCAGCTGGACTTCAGCGACTTTGCGGCAAGCGCCGATCTGGTCAACGACCGTCAGTTTTCCGGAAACCCTCGCCTGCGACCAGATTCAAAATACCGTGCCGCCACCAGTGTGGATTATCGGTTCTCAGATAAGGGGGCACTCGCGGTAACGCTCTATCGTGAATGGCATCACGATGTCCTGGAACGCATCATCCTACCTTCCGGCGCATCCGCGCTGGGAAATGCCGGTGATGCCATCAGCCACGGCCTGAATACAACGCTGAACCTGCCACTATCCGCACTGATTCCGAATGCAGAGCTAGCGTTGAACGCAAACTATATCGACACCGAGTTTGAAGACCCGGTGACCGGAAAAGTTCGCCAACTGACAGACATCAGCGGCCCTTCGTATAGCGCCAACTTTCGTCAAGACATATCCCGCCACAGTCTCTCATGGGGTGTCGGCTATCAAAGTCGTGAGGAGAGCGAAGAATTCTTCGTGAATGAATACAGCTATTTACATACCCGCGGCTACTGGGCAGCGTTTGTAGAAACGGCCATTTTCGATGCGCTTAAACTACGCCTGGAAGCGGACCAACTGGGAGGAGAGAAGCAGAGGTGGGAGCGCTGGCTCTACGAGAACGACCGCAGTGGTATCGCCGATACCATTGAGCTCACCGAACGGCAGCGAGGTGCC
This sequence comes from uncultured Microbulbifer sp., assembly GCF_947504145.1. GTDB lineage: Bacteria > Pseudomonadota > Gammaproteobacteria > Pseudomonadales > Cellvibrionaceae > Microbulbifer. Next base: position 505,518 of record NZ_CANNGQ010000002.1, on the reverse strand, counting down.
AGGATCATGCTAACCGTAGACCGGGCCTTCTGATTGGCTTCCAGCCATGGGCTGCGATACCGCCAGCGCAGTGGGACTGTTTTTTTGTGACGGCTGTTCCAGCCACTTACCAGTCGAGCCCCGGATTACACAGAAAGTTCAACGCCCTGCCGGTAACAGGGTGCTCAAACGCCAACTCCTGCGCATGCAACAGAAGCCGCGGCGCCGCGGCCTGCGCATCGGGGTGGGCATAAAAAGGGTCACCGAGAATCGGGTACCCCATGGCCTGCATATGCACCCGCAACTGGTGCGAGCGGCCAGTAACCGGGGTCAGCTGCAACAGACTGGTTTTGCCGTCACTGTCGAGCTTCTGCCAGCGGGTCAGCGACGGCTTGCCAGACTCGAAACACACCTTCTGCCTGGGCCGGTTCGGCCAGTCACAGATCAGTGGCAAATCCACCTCACCCTCATCGGCTTCGGGCTCGCCCCACACCCGCGCCAGATAGCTTTTATCCACCTGGCGATCCTGAAAAAGCTTGCTCAACTGACGATGCACCTCCGCCCCCAACGCCATCACCACCAGCCCAGAAGTATCCATATCCAGGCGGTGTACGATCAGCGCATCCGTGTATTCCGCCTGCGCGCGGCTGGCCAGGCTGTCTTTGTGCGCGGGGTCGCGACCGGGCACGGTAAGCAGGCCGCTGGGCTTATCGAGCACCAGCAGATGGGCGTCACTGAAGACGACATCCAGAAAAGGAACAGTCGGGGGATTGTAGGGGCGCAAAACGGGGACTCGGCACAACGTCAGATTCCTGCAAGCTTACGCAAATTTGGCCCGCAAGCAAAAAGGTTGCCCACCCTGCCACCTCAGCCACCCCTTGCTATCCGGGCTTAATATACGATATATATGCGAACCATATATTCATGCCCGCTGCCATCAGCGACCGCCACCGCAGGAACACACCTTGGGAATCGTGAAAATATCCGACGCACTGCATGATGAGATCCGTCAGGCGAGCAGCGTCATGTCCCGCTCCATCAACGCCCAGGCAGAATTCTGGATTCGTATCGGCATGCTCGCGGAGCTCAATCCCGGCCTGACCTACAACCAGTTGTGCAAAAAGCTCCTGCGCGACCCCGCTCCAAGCCTGGAGACTCTGACCCGTGAATAAGGTGCAACTGAAAACACCCCAGGAACAGGCACTGATGCGGGAATCAGGCCGGTTGCTCAGCCAGGTATTCGAGATGCTGGATCACTTTGTTGCACCCGGCGTTACCACCATCGAAATCGACCGCCAGGTGGAACACTTTATCGTCAATACGCTACACGCACGCCCCGCCAGCAAGGGTCAGTACGACTATCCATACACTCTGAACTGCTCCATCAATGAAGTGGTTTGCCACGGTATGCCCAGCGCATCGCGCAAGCTGAAAAGCGGCGATATCGTCAATCTGGATATCACCCTGGAGAAAAATGGCTTTGTCTCTGACTCCAGCAAAATGTACCTGGTGGGCGATGTCACGCCCGCTGCCCGCAAACTGGTTCAGACCACCTATGACGCCATGTGGAAAGGAATCCAGAAGGTAGCCCCCGGGGCCCGGCTCGGCGACATCGGGCACGCCATCCAGCAACACGCAGAACAATATGGCTACAGCGTGGTGCGGGAATACTGCGGCCACGGTATAGGCCGGGAAATGCACGAAGCCCCACAGGTCCTCCACTTCGGGCGCCCCAACACCGGTGAGATATTGCGGGAAGGAATGACCTTCACCATAGAGCCGATGATCAATCAGGGGACTCACAAAACCAGAACGTTGAAGGACGGGTGGACGGTGGTGACTCGGGATAAAAAATTGTCCGCACAGTGGGAACATACGGTGCTGGTGACGGCAGATGGTTACGAGGTTCTGACACTGCGCGCTGAAGAACAAGAAAATGGCAAACATCTAGCGGGATGACTGTGAAAGAAATCGAGTTTTCAAAAGATCAGAAAGAGCGGATGGTCGGCAAGATCAAGTCTTACTTTAGTGATGAGCTGAATCAGGATATCGGCGGATTCGAGGCGGAGTTTCTGATCGACTTTTTCGCCCGGGAACTGGGGCCGGCTTTCTACAATCGCGGACTGTTCGACGCGCAGCAGGTGTTTAACGAAAAGGCCGAAGAAGTGGGATATATCATTCAAGAGTTGGAGCAACCTGAAGGTTACTAGCTTTCTCCCTCCTTTGACCCGTCTTTCGGCAGAGAGTAGCCTCACAATTCGGTCTTTACCGCGGTCACGACACCGGCTTAGCCAATCCGAGTCAACGCGCTGCGAATGGTCTGTGGAACGGGTACCGAACGGTTTTCCGCGCGGGCCACAAACACGTGGGTAAAGCGGCCACTGGCCGAGGCCTGCACTTCTCCGGCGGCGAAGATGCCAACGCGATACACCACGGAGCTATTGCCCAGTTTTTCCACCCGGATGCCCGCCTCCAGTTGCTGGGGATACGCCAGTGGGGCGCGGTAATCGCAGCTGGAATTGACCACGAAGGCGACGGTTTTGCTGTTGTGGATATCCAGGCCGCCCTCTTCGATCAGGTAGCGATTTACCGCACTGTCAAAGTAGCTGTAATACGTCACGTTGTTGACGTGGCCGTAGATATCGTTGTCGTGCCAGCGGGTGGTGATCGGGTAGAAAGCCCGATAGTGCGTCCGGTGAAAAACGTCATCTGACTGCATACTGCCTCTCTATTTTTTTCTCTTTTCTTTCTCGCTCTGGCGGCCAATCAAAAAATCGCGCGGTAAATGGCGAGGGCATCGGCTTCGGCGACTTCCCGGGGGTTATTCACCAGCAGGCGCTGCTGCTCCATCGCGTCCGCCGCTAGTCGCGGCAGACTTTCTGCCGTCACGCCGCAGTCCCGCAGGCGAGTGGCCAGGCCGAGCTCTCCAATCAGATTTTCCAGCCAACAGGTCAGTTGTTCGGTCACCTGTTGCAGACTGCCGCCGCGGTAATCGTTGCCCATGATATGCGGAGCCAGCTCTGCGTACAGAGGGGCGGCGGCGGGTGCGTTGAAGCGCAGTACCTGGGGCAACACCAGGGAATTGCTGAGACCGTGAGGAATGTGGAAATGGCCACCCAGTGGATACGCGAGCGCATGCACCGCGGCCACCGGCGCATTGGCAAAGGCCTGCCCCGCGTACAGTGCACCCAGCAGCATATTGCTCCGCGCCGTGAGATCGCTGCCGGTGTGAGTGGCGGTGGCAATATTGCTGGCGAGCAGACGCAGGGCCTCGCGGGCCAGCATGTCGGAGACCGGGTTCTTTTTGTGCGCCGAGGTGTAAGCCTCGATGGCGTGCACCATAGCGTCGATTCCCGTAGCCGCGGTGACCTGTGTGGGCAGGCCGAGGGTAAGCTTCGCATCCAGCAGTGCGGTATCCGGCTGCAGATGCGGGGAGACGATACCGACCTTGGTAGTTTTGCCGGTGGTGACGATGGCGATGGGGGTTACTTCAGAACCGGTACCGGCGGTGGTGGGCACCTGTAACAGGGGCAGGCGTGGGCCGAGCACGTTGCCGACACCGTACAGCTCGCCGAGTGACTGACGGCAATCCGGGTGCGCCAGCACCGCAACCACTTTGGCCACATCCATGGAGCTGCCGCCGCCGAACCCCACAACCATCTCCGCATCCAGAGCCCGTGCAGCGTGTACTGCGGCCTCCACGGTTGCCGTTTTGGGATCGGCTTCGACCCGGTCGAAGATACCCAGGCGCAGGTCGGTGCAGTCAAACCCCGGCAGTACCGCATCCAGCAGGCCGGCATTGAGAATGCCATTGTCAGTCACCAGCATGACCCGGCTGGCACCGGCAGTACGGCAGTGGCCGGCCAGGCGGGACGCCGCACCGGCTTCACAAACGACGGTTCTGGTAGTGGAAAAAGTGAAATCTCGCATATGGCCCCCTTTTCAGAGAAACCATTGAACGGCCCGGAGCAGTGGGTTGGCCATTACCTCGGACTTCTGGCCCAAGTAATGGCTTATGCTCAGCGGCAGAATCCGCGCAACAGGCGCAATAATACTTCCCGGCTGGATGCCCCCTTCACCGTGAAGCTACTGACGTGTGAAAACTCCAGACACTGTACCGTCCACAGGAATAGCTGCGCATCCAGATCTGGATTATCACTTCCGATCGGTTGGATAAACTTCAGCGCGATACTCGCGAGCCAGTCGCTATAGGACTGAATTTCCTCCGCCAGGGCCTCCGACGTGTGCTGCTCAAACAGGTACTGGCTCTCGATCCTCAGCTGACGCAAACGGGCGCTTGGCCCAGCATCGATCATCCCCGCGAAAATCTCGGCCACACCTTCTATGTATTGCTCGCAGCTCCTCAACTCACCGTCGGCGCCCTGTGACCGGGCCAACAGCGCTTTGCCTTTGCTCTCCAGATCCGCATTGACCGGCTCCATGGATTTACTGAATTCGCGGAAAGCGGCCACCAGGATGTTGTCGATAGTGCCGAAATAATAGGTCGTCATCGCCAGCTGCACGCCGGCGGTGCTGGCAATAGAGCGGTGGGACAAAGCGGCAAGCCCCTTGTCCGCGATGATATTCAGGGTGGCATTGAGGATCTTGGCCTTGGCAATCTCGCGCTTTTCGGCCTTCTTGTTGACCGCAGCGGGTTCACGGGATGCACTCCCGGGAGCGTTTTTGCCAGCGCCGATGCTGGTTACCATGTTGATTGCCTCAGACAAGTATTAGGTACAGAGCACAGGGAAACGAATGGCGCACCCTATACAACGGTCAATTATTGGTCAATCGTACAAGTTGTGCACACACACCGGCCGTTTTGTCGTACAAATCCTTGTTTGTGGCTCCCTGTTCACATTTCCCATTCCACAGCTTCTGCGCGAAGCCGACGAGCAATTTGGCCTGCGTGCGTCATGCGGCCCTCGCTAAAGGGGCCCACGACGATCACCGGTATCCTGAGACAGCGATAGCGCCGAATTGCTCCCGCTATTTCCTGCGGAATTTGCGCCCCCAAATCACAGAATAACCGCCATCGGCTCAGTCGATCTTTCAAGTTCGCGCCGCTGGAAACTTCCCGCTGGTGACCGACTGTATCCAGTGTTCGCCCTGGGTGAACTGGCATTCGTAGTCCCGCGGCAACTTGTGCTTCGCGGCAAAGTGCTCGGTCAGACGCAGCGACAAGGTCCCCGCATCGAGATGCAGCGCCGTGGCCTCGGCGACCTCAAACCCGAAATATTCATGCACCCAAGGGTACAGCGCCTTGAACAGGCTTTCTTTGGCCGAGAAGGTCAAGGTGAGGGCTATCTGCTCCGGCAGGCCGGCAGAATCGAGCAAGGCCCGCTCCCGGGGACTGGCCACCACTGCACCCACCTCTCTGCAGACCGTCGCTGACATCGGCGCGGCCACATCAATACCCAGGTAATCCAATTCCCGGTTACCGCTGAGCGCGCACACTGCAACCCCATCCTCATGGGATATGGAACCGATCACACCATCGGGCCAGATCGGGTTGCGATCAGGTCCGATACCGACCTGTTCAGGGTGATACGCGGCCGGCATCAGATCGCGCAGAGCCTGCGCTGCTACGTAGCGGCCGGCAAGAAATTCTGCCTGGCGCCTGGGCACCGAGCGGGCGATGGAGTCGGGCATGGACACCCCCAACTCCCGATACAGCGCCGGTTGATAGTTGGCCGAATCGAACTCGCAACTGACCAGACGCGCACCGGTTTTCTCGTGTGCCTCGGAGTGCACCCTGCCGATGAACGCATTCTCAATCGGCATGTTTCTGCACCGGCTCCGCGGTAGAAACTGCCTCAGGAAGAATCTGCTCAAGGATTCGGTACAACATCACTACCCGTTCGTCGTTGGGAAAATACTTGTTTGCCAGCAGCACAAAGCCAAACTTTTTCTCGGGGATAAATGCCACATAGGTGGAGAATCCATCGGTCGATCCGGTTTTATTGATCAGCACATTGCGCTGTGGTGGCAGCGCTGGTGAGATTGCCGTGACCGGATGATCACCGCTGATCATTTTTCGCGAATTGCCCGCAAGCACACGGGCCTTACTCACCGGCAATGTGTACTGCTCCCACACCATATCCTGCACATAGTAATCCGTGCGGAAATAACCCTGACGGGTGGTCTGTAGCGCCTGCTGCATTTCCGGGGTCACCTTGACCAACGCCATCTGCGCGGCCAGAAACCGGGTCAGGTCCGCTGCACTGGAGCGGACTCCGTAAGCTTCCGCCCCCAGCAGGCCGATATTCACTCTCACCGGCTGGTGCTTGCTGTTGTGTCCTTCCGCATAGCTGGCCATTTTCTCTGGCGGCACCTCGACGAAGGTATCCGACAGACCGAGACCGCGAAATACGAATTCCTGCATGGCCTTCGCGAATGGTTGGTTCAGGCTGCGCGCGGCCACTACGCCAAGCAGGCCGCTGCCGGGATTGGCATAAGTGCGTTTGCTGCCCGGCGCGTACTGGGGATCCCAGTTGCGGAAATAGGTCAGCAATGCTTTTTCGTCGCGTATCTCCTCAGGCACCTGCAACGGAAAATGCCCGGCCGTGTGGGTGGCGAGGTTCAGTATCGAAACCGAATCCATGGCGCTGCCCCGCAGTGGCGGCAAGTAAGCACTAACTGGCTTGGTGAAATCCAGCGCGCCCTTCGCCTCTGCATAAGCGGCCAGGGTGGCGGTAAACGTTTTACTGACCGAGCCGATCTCGAACAGGGTGTGCTCCGTCACCGGCTCGCCACCGTCCAGTGCGGTCTCCCCCAGGTTGAAGAAGTAGGGCTCGCCGCCGATGGTAAGCGCCAGGGCCATCCCCGGTATCCGGTGTTTTTCAACGACTGGCTGGATGGCGTCAATCACTGCCGCTTCCAGCTGCTCCGAAGTGAGTGTGTTCGCGCGCGCCACCACCGGCGCGGTTATCCACAACCAGGTACAGGACAGCAGAATCATCCCCAGTAACGACTTGTTCTTTGGGCGATGTACGACAGAAGATGGCAGCATTGGGCGTCCCTGTGAAACTGTTGATTATTGTCTGTGTCTTACGTTGGGTATGACTGTGAGCGGGTTGATTAGTGCAATATCAGTACCGGTTCACTTCACCACAGTAAAAGAGTACTCGAAAGCCGCGCCGTGCCTCGGATACACTTTAAGGAATCCCTCGTTTGCAGTGAAAGCAGTTCCGGGCCCATGCGATCATTTCTGAAAAAAGCCATCTTCCTGTTACTGGCGCTTGCAGTGCCGGTGGCGCTGGCGTTTGTGGCCTTCCCCGGGCTCAAGTATGAACTCTACCGCAAGCTGCCACCGAAAATCCGCTGGAACATCTCCTATGCACTCACCGACAAGTTCGTCGCGGGGATGGTGTATTTCGTGGAGCGGGATAATCAGCTGCTGCTGGTGCGTCACTCGTACCAGGACAAGTGGGCGCTACCCGGGGGCTGGGTGGAGCGCAATGAGTCTTTTGAAGAATCCGCACGGCGAGAACTGCGCGAGGAGCTGGATATCAAGATTGATGATTTTGAGGTGCTGGAGGTCAACAAGGTGCCGCGCTCCGGAATCATCAATATCGCCATCCGCGGGCGCCTCAAGGACAAGCAGGTGGCAATCCGCGACGGGGAAATTTACGGCTACCGATTCTTCGAACTGCACAACCTGCCAGACGACGTAATCTACACCCATAAACCCTATATCAAGCGCTATCTGGCAGCGCGGCGGCCGCCGCGACAGACGCCACCGGACCCGGTAAAAACCGAGCCTTCGGTGCCTGAGCGCTGAATACAAAAAAACGCCGCCCGCGAAACGGACGGCGTTTTTTCACTTCTGTCACTTCCAGGTCGCGGGCTGAGCCCGCAACCATTGGGGCCGAAGCCCTTAGAAGTTGTAGCGGACCTCGGCACCGTAGGTGCGCGGTTCGGATACGGAAGTGTAGGGGGTGCCGAAGTAGGCCATGGAACGACCGCTGGGAACAGAGGTGCGCTCGTTGTCCAGCAGGTTGCGTCCCCACAACGCCAGTTCGTACTGGCCACTGTCACTGATCCACGCCATACGTCCGTTCAGGCGCTCGTCGTCTGCACCCACACCCGGGATGTCGGCGAAGCTAGCCACAAAGCCCGGCTGACTTCCGTCGCTGTTCTCGGCAAAGATGTAGTTCAGGTGCAGGTTCAGATCGCCTACGGAAATTTCCGGCGCCCAGTCAAAGGTGACGGTGTAGGCGGTGTCAGTAGAAGACTTGTCGCCGTCAACCTGCTCCACACCCTCGGCATCGAAGTACGGCTGCCACTGGGATTCCACATCACGCAGGGTGGTCACGAGGCCCAGGCGGGTGGACTCGGTCATCGCCCAATCAAGGGTAATTTCCACGCCGTCGATCTGCTGGTCACCATTGATCACCGTGGGCAGAGCGACGTCAGAACCTTCACGCAGGCTCTCGACACCGCGCTGGCGGTTGTCGACGGTCATGTCGAAATAGCTCAGCTGAACCCGCAGGTTTTCCAGCAGGTCACCCTTGATACCGAGTTCGATGTTGTCCACTTCTTCCGGCTCGATCGGATTGTCGGCGGTAAGCAGATTGAGGGAGTCAAAGCCGCCAGACTTGTAGCCGGTGGAGTAGGATAGGTAGGTCATGATGTCGTTGGTGAGGTCGTACTGACCGACAATACGGCCGGTAGTCGCGCTCCACTCATCGGACGCGCGGCGCACACCCTCACCCACGTTATAGCTGTCACCGGCGGCAAAGATCACTTCTTCCACACCGTCGCGCTCGAAGCTGGTGCCCGGCGTCAGCCAGGTGAAGGTCTTTTCGTCGCTACTGTAACGCAGACCGGCGAGCACGCTCAGGCGGTCAGTCACGGTGTAATCGAAGTCAGCGTAGATACCGTAGTTGGTGAAGTCACCGGTGTTTTCCACCGACTCGGTCCACCATTGACCGGCGTATTCGGGGCCAAACAGCATGCCGCCAATACCCAGGCCCTGGCCCACCAGGTCATAGTAGAGACCGTCCTGAGGGAAGGGACCCTGCGCACCCACCGCCGGTGCTACCAGCGTCGTGAAGGTCGCCCAGTCGTCGGCTTCCCACAGGTGGTCGACGCTGTCCAGCATCGCCAGTCCCATCTCACCTGCCGAGCCTTCGATCATTCCGCGCAACATCGGGTCGTTCACGATCTGAGACGTCACCAGACGGGAAACAGACTCGGCAGAAGCGGTCACATCCGTGCGCTGGTAGATGTCTTCACGGGAGTAGTTGGCACCCATCACCGCGCTCAGGCGGTCGCCGGTAAAGTTGAACTGCACTTCGTGGTAGCCGATGTCGGAATCGAAGGTGTTGTTGGTATCCAGGTAGCGGGTGATATCCGCGGTGCCGTCTTCTTCCTCGCGGTTGTGGGTTTCCCACTCGCGGTAGTTGGATACCCACTTCATGCGCCAAGCATCGCTGAAGGTGTGGGTCAGTTTGGCATTGATGGAAGACATGGAGCGGGATTCGCCACCGTCTAACACATCGTTTTCCACCTTGTGGTCGAACGGATTCGCGCTGTAGGCGTACTCGCTCACGCCGATGGACTGACGCGCAGCGTTGTCCACTTCATCCCAGTCGTAGGAAAGTTGGGCTGCGGTGTTGTCAGTGATCTGCCACAGGGCGGACAGGCGACCGGTAACCACATCTTCCGCACCCGCATCTTCGCCGCCGGGAGTGACATTTTCCACAAAGCCATCGCGCTGATAGCTCATCAGATTACCGCGCACGAAGAAGTTGTCAGAGAGCGGGGCATTGACCATACCCTCGACCTGAGTCAGGCCGTAGTTACCCAGGCGGGTATACACGAACGCATCGAAATCCGCCTGCGGCGGGTTCGGCACCAGATTCACGGTACCCGCGGCTGCGTTGCGGCCAAACAGGGTGCCCTGCGGGCCTTTCAGGATCTCCACGCGCTGCATATCGGCGAAAGACATAGACGTCGCCGCGCCCGGTACGTAGGCATCATCGTAGAACACCGCAACGGAGGGGTCGCCACCGGCACTGATGTTGGAGCTGCTCACACCGCGAATGCCGATGGTGGACTGGGTGATACTGGAGCTGACGTTAAAACCGGGAATGAAATCATCCATGTCACTGAGCTTCAGCGCATTGGTGTTATCCATATCGGCGGTAGAGAACGTATCCACCGTTACCGGCACTTCCAGCGCGTTCTGTTCGCGCTTCTGCGCAGTAACGATGATTTCTTCGATGATGACGGCATTGGCCAAGGATGGCACTACCGAACCTGCGGCAACGGCAATGGCCAAGGCAATTGGCCGCCGTCCGCTAAACTGGCGCTTAGTCATGATGATCCCCAACGATTGTTAGTTTGATAGAGGCAGACTCGCCGGGAATTCAGCGGTTAAATCCAACCGCTAATTGGTACCCCCGTACCAATTAACAGCCAACCAGCGTTTCGACGAGTTCCAATTAGGGACGCTACCACAATGACTCACACGTCACTATTTATTGCGACAGTTTGATACCGCTTTTTTCCAAAAATCAGATTTATTACCCAAAACAGAAAGCAATATCGCAACAAAATTGCGACACCCATCACGCTTCACTGTTGCGGCATTACGACTCTCCCGCCATGTCCCGATTGCCGCGACGGCGGCTAAAACCTACCCCTTGATACCATTGGCAATCTGGAAGATAACCCGTGCCGCAGTGCGCGCGGCATGATCTTCGATATCGAAATACGGATTGAACTCGGCGATATCCGCCAGGCACACCTTCTTCGACTCCAGCACCGTATCCAGCAGCGGCTCGAACAGTTCAAACGCCACCCCGCGCCCGGCCGGAGCACTCACAGCCGGCATGATGGCGGCGGGAAACACATCCAGGTCGATGGTGAGATAGACAAAGTCCACACGGTCGATAAAGTCCGCGATCTGCTTCTGCACCAGGTCGATCCGCCAGGGCACTATCTCCCGATCGGAAATGACCTGCGCACCCAATTCTTCTGCGCGGTGATACAGCGCCGGAGTATTGGCGGTGGCAGCGGCGCCGACACACAGGTAATTGAATGGCCGGCCGTTGACGTCGCACTGCTCGGCAATCTGGAAAAACGGGGTGCCGGAAGAACCTTTCGGCGTAGGGAGGCGCAAGTCGAGGTGGGCATCAAAGTTGATGATGCCGAGCGTCTTGTCGCGCTGCTGCTCACGCATCCAGCGAGCGATCCCCTGATAACTGCCGTACGCAATTTCATGGCCACCGCCGAGTACCAGTGGAAAGTGACCGGCACCCATCAGATCAGTAACCCGCGCGCCGAGCATCGCCTGGCCGGATTCCAGGTCGTCTTTTTCCACACGCACATTGCCCGCGTCATACAGCGGTGCACTAAAGGTTTTAGGCAGGTTTGCCAGCGCCAGACGCAGAATGCGAGGCCCTTTGGCAGCGCCAACGCGCCCCTTGTTGCGGCGCACCCCTTCATCGGACGCAAAACCGAGAATGGCAAGCCCGGGCGGACTGTCGAGGTGCAGCGGGACGATATCCTGATGCCAGCGCTTGCCGGCCTTGCCGTCTTCGCCATCCACCCGCCCGCTCCACAGACGCATATCAGCCAGCTGTAACATGGCGCCCCCCAACAAAAATTTCTGAAGGCTTCAGCGCGCCCACTTCATAGGCAAGCTGATCCGGTGTTTCCATCGGCCACAGGGCCATATCCGCACGCAGCCCGGCGTGCAGCACGCCACGAGAGCAGCACACGCCGAGGGCGCGGGCCGCGGAACGGGTGACGCCAGCGAGGGCTTCCGCCGGAGTCAGGCCGAACAGGTTGCAGCCCATGTTCATCATCAGTCGCAATGATGCGATGGGGCAGCTGCCGGGGTTCAGGTCGGTAGAAATCGCCATAGGCACGCCGGCGGCACGCAGCTTGTCCACCGGCGGTATACGGGTTTCTTTCAGGGTATAGAAGGCGCCGGGGAGCAATACCGCAACCGTGCCGCTGTCGGCCATGGCCGCGACATCTTCATCGGTAATGTATTCAATATGTTCCACCGACAGCGCACCAGCGCGGGCGGCCATGCGGGTGGCCCCGGTGGCGGCGAGCTGTTCGGCGTGGACTTTTACCGGCAGGTCGAGCTGTTGCGCGGCCTTGATGACTCTTTCGCACTGCTCGACGGAGAAGGCGATGGTTTCGCAAAACATGTCCACCGCATCGGCGAGCTGCTCTTTGGCCACGGCGGGCAGGATTTCGTTGCACACCAGGTCGATATATTCGTCGGCACGACCGTCGTATTCCGGCGGCAAAGCGTGGGCGGCCAGGCAGGTAGTGAGAATGGTCACCGGGTAGTGCTGGGCGAGGCGGCGGGCGACGCGCAGCTGTTTAAGCTCGGTGTCCAGATCCAGACCATAGCCGGATTTGATTTCAATGGTGGTAACGCCTTCGCGCAGCAATGCTTTGAGGCGCGGCTCGGCCTTGTGGTAGAGATCGTCGGCGCTGGCGGCGCGGGTGGCACGCACGGTGGAGAGAATACCGCCGCCCGCGCGGGCGACTTCTTCGTAACTCTCGCCACCGAGGCGCCGGGCAAACTCGCCGGCGCGATGGCCACCGTAGACCAGGTGGGTGTGGCAGTCGATCAACCCCGGCGTCAGCCACTGGCCCTCGCCGTCGATCACCAGATCGGCAGTGCATTCCGGCAGCTCCCGGCGCGGACCGATCCAGACAATTTTGTTACCCGTCACCGCCACCGCGGCATCCTCCACCGCGCCATAAGCGCCGGGCAGGGACGGGTCCATGGTGGCCGCGTGGACATTGGTAATCAGCAGATCACAGCGTTCAGTCATAGTCACTCACTGAATTGGCGTTATTTGTAACGATAGCCCTGTTGGAGGAGTTTGGCGCGGATTCTCACTTGGGGTCTTTCTAGTTCCGTGGCGGCCGGGTACCTGCGCGAACGCAACCAACCGCCCCACGTATTGACAGCAACCCCGATCAAATCCATAGTTGCCCCATCAACAAACTTGTATATACAAGAATGTACAACTCGGAACACACTCTACCCGAGCAAGCAAAGACCACACAAGTATGAGCAGTCAGTTTTCCACAACCGGCGCAGAGAACGGCAGCCAGCCCCGCTACGCCGCCATCAAGGCGCATATCCGCGCCCAGATCGAATCCGGTGAATGGCCCGCCCACTTCCGCGTGCCCTCGGAAAATCAGCTCGCCCAGGACTTCAACGTCAGCCGCATGACCGCGCGCCGCGCCCTCAGCGAGCTCACCGACGAGGGCGTGCTGATCCGCTCCCAGGGCCTCGGCACCTTCGTCGCCGAACCGGTGCCCGCAGGCTCCCTGCTGGAAGTCCGCAATATCGCCGACGAAGTCGCCGCCCGCGGTCACAGTTATAGCAACCGCATCCTCAAGCTCGAACAAACCACCGCCAGCACCGAAGTCGCCGTCGCCCTCGGCCTGACCGAAGGCAGCGCTGTCTTCCACTCCATCATCGTGCACCTGGACAACGGCCTGCCGATCCAGTTCGAAGAACGCTATACCAACCCCACACTGGTGCCGGAATACCTGCAACAGGACTTCAGCACGGCTACACCCAATGAATACCTGACCCGCGTGGCGCCGCTGACGGAGGTGGATACCACGGTTGAGGCCATTGGCGCAGACGACACCGTCGGAAGCGCGCTGGAGATCCAGCCGGGCACCGCCTGCCTGCAGATCTGGCGACGGACTAAAAGTAGTGCGGGCACGGTGAGTTTTGCGCGGTTGGTACATCCGGGAAACCGATACCGACTGGGCGCACAACTAAGGTTTTAACTAGTCAGAAACGAAGCACAGAAACTCGAATTTAAGGTGGGGTGCCGGGTAAGAGTTTTCAGGAGCGTCGGCGACAGGGACGTCGCCGCCGCAGCGCCCATGGATGGGTTCACAGCGGTCCTGAAAACTCTTACCCGGTACCCCGCCGCCACCGGACTTAAATCCGGAGCACCCAATACCACCGGGCTAAAAGCCCAACCAAAAATCCGATTCAAAATTACCCACAGAATTTGGAAATAAACGAGGCAACCATGACCGATAAACGCCACGACCCCAGCCGCAAAATCGCCGCACCTACCGGCACCAAGCTGAATGCCAAAAGCTGGCTCACCGAAGCCCCCCTGCGCATGCTGATGAACAACCTGCACCCGGACGTGGCCGAACGCCCGGAAGATCTCGTTGTTTACGGTGGCATCGGCCGCGCTGCGCGGGACTGGGAGTGCTACGACAAAATCGTTGAAGTGCTCAAGCGTTTAGAGGACGACGAAACACTACTGGTCCAATCCGGCAAACCCGTCGGCGTGTTCAGAACCCACGCCGACGCCCCCCGCGTATTGATCGCCAACTCCAACCTCGTCCCCCACTGGGCCAACTGGGAACACTTCAACGAGCTGGATAAAAAAGGCCTGGCCATGTACGGCCAGATGACCGCCGGCTCCTGGATCTACATCGGCTCCCAGGGCATCGTCCAGGGCACCTACGAAACCTTTGCCGCAGTGGCCCGCAAACACTTCGACGGTGAAGCCAAAGGCAAATGGGTACTCACCGGCGGCCTCGGCGGCATGGGCGGCGCTCAGCCGCTGGCTGCCACCATGGCCGGCTTCTGCATGATCGCCGTCGAGTGCGATGAAACCCGCATCGACTTCCGCCTTCGCACCGGCTACGTCGACAAAAAAGCCACCAGCCTCGACGAAGCTCTGGCGATGATCAACGACGCCATGGAAAAAGGTGAAGCCATTTCCGTAGGCCTGCTCGGCAACGCCGCCGATGTATTCCCGGAAATTGTCGAGCGCAACATTCTCCCCGACTGCGTCACCGACCAGACCTCCGCCCACGACCCGCTAAACGGCTACCTGCCGCAAGGCTGGACCATGGACCAGGCGGCCGAAATGCGTAAGCGCGACGAAGCGCTGGTAGTCAAAGAAGCGAAAAAATCCATGGGTGTGCAGGTGCAGGCCATGCTCACCCTGCAGGAGCGCGGCGCCGCCACCCTCGACTACGGCAACAACATCCGCCAGATGGCATTTGAAGTAGGTGTGGAAAACGCCTTCGACTTCCCCGGCTTCGTACCCGCGTATATCCGCCCGCTGTTCTGCGAGGGCATAGGCCCCTTCCGCTGGGCGGCACTCAGTGGCAACCCGGAAGACATCTACAAAACCGATGCCAAGGTAAAAGAACTGATCCCGGATAATCCCCAGTTGCACAACTGGCTGGACATGGCCCGCGAGCGCATCCAGTTCCAGGGCCTGCCCGCGCGTATCTGCTGGGTCGGCCTGAAAGACCGCGCGCGCCTCGCGCTGGCGTTTAACGAAATGGTCGCCAACGGCGAACTGGAAGCACCGGTTGTGATTGGCCGCGACCACCTCGACTCCGGCTCCGTCGCCAGCCCCAACCGCGAAACCGAATCCATGCAGGACGGCAGTGACGCCGTCTCCGACTGGCCGCTGCTGAATGCGCTGCTGAATACCGCAAGTGGTGCCACCTGGGTGAGCCTGCACCACGGCGGCGGCGTGGGCATGGGCTTCTCCCAGCACAGTGGTGTGGTGATCGTGTGTGACGGTACCGAGGCGGCGAAAAAACGTGTCGCGCGCGTACTGTGGAACGACCCGGCCACCGGTGTGATGCGCCACGCGGATGCAGGCTATGACATCGCCAAAGAGTGCGCGAAAGAGCAGGGCCTGGACCTGCCGATGCTCAAGGATTAACGCCACAGCCTGAGCATTTTCACCCCGCAGGAGCCTGCTTCCAGGCTCCTACAGGCAAGACCCAAATTCGGATTTCGGTAAAAAACTTATGTACCAACTGCAAATCACCCCCGGCCAACTGAGCCTGGAGCAACTACGCCGCGTATCCCGCGAGCCGGTCAAGCTGACCCTGGATAAATCCGCCCACGCCGCCATCGAAGCCTCCGCCAAAACCGTGGCCGACGTGCTGGAACAGGGCCGCACCGTGTACGGCATCAACACCGGCTTCGGTCTGCTGGCGAATACCCGCATCGAAAAGAAAGACCTGGAAACCCTGCAGCGCGCCATCGTCCTCTCTCACGCCGCCGGCACCGGCAACTTTATGAGTGAAGACACCGTGCGCCTGCTGATGGTGCTGAAGATCAACTCCCTGGCCCGCGGCTTTTCCGGCATTCGCCTGGAAGTGATTCAGGCGCTGATCAAACTGGTCAACGCCGGCGTGTATCCGGCCATTCCGGAAAAAGGTTCCGTAGGCGCCTCCGGTGACCTGGCGCCACTGGCCCATATGAGCGTGGTGCTACTGGGCGAAGGCGAGTGCTTTATCAATGGCGAGCGCAAAGCGGCTGCCGAGGGCCTGCGCTTTGCGGAAATGCGCCCGCTGGTGCTGGCACCGAAGGAAGGTCTGGCACTGCTGAACGGCACCCAGGCATCCACCGCCTTTGCCCTGCAGGGAATGTTCAGCGCGGAAGACCTGTTCGCCGGCGCGGTGGTGACCGGAGCGCTGACCCTGGAAGCCGCCAAGGGCTCCCGCCGCCCTTTCGACGATCGTATCCACGCCGCCCGCGGCCAAATCGCCCAGCGCGATGTGGCCGCGAGCTACCGCGATCTGTTGGGTGAAAAAAGTGAGATTGGCGAATCCCATGAAGACTGCGAGAAAGTGCAGGATCCGTATTCACTGCGCTGTCAGCCCCAGGTGATGGGTGCGTGTCTGCAGCAGATCCGTTTTGCATCTGAAGTGTTACTGGCGGAAGCCAATGGGGTGTCGGATAACCCGCTGGTCTTTACCGATGAGGAAAATCCGGAAAACTCCGACATCATTTCCGGTGGTAACTTCCACGCGGAACCGGTGGCGATGGTGGCGGACAACCTGGCCCTGGCAATCGCCGAAATCGGCTCCCTGTCCGAGCGCCGCATGGCGCTGCTGATCGACTCCAACCTGTCCGGCCTGCCGCCCTTCCTGGTAGACAACGGCGGAGTAAACTCCGGCTTTATGATCGCCCAGGTGACCTCCGCGGCGCTCGCCAGCGAGAACAAGACCTTTGCCCACCCGGCCTGCGTCGACTCCCTGCCCACTTCTGCCAACCAGGAAGACCACGTCTCCATGGCCACCTTCGCCGGTCGCCGCCTGCGGGATATGGCCGACAATACCTGCGGCATCCTCGCCGTCGAACTGCTGGCCGCCTGTCAGGGCCTCGACTTCCGCGCGCCGCTGAAGACTACCGGGAAACTGGAAAGCGCCAAGGCCGCTCTGCGCGAGCGTGTGCCCTTCTATGATAAGGACCGCTACTTCGCGCCGGATATCGAGGACGCCAAGCAGCTGCTGGCGAGTGCGTATTACCGCGAATACCTGGCAAGTGAGATGCTGCCGAGCAACCAGTAACACTTGCACCGAACCCAGGCACTAAGCGCCTTCGCTTGCTCCCCTTCACGGGTACAAGCGAAGGCTCTGCAATGCGCTATTCGAACACTGCGACCGGGCCTATGTGTCGGGATTAGCTCTCCGCCTTCATCGCCACCGGCGAACCGTCAGACCCGTATTTTTCGCCAGCTTTCCGCTCATCTTGCCGGTTGTAGCCCATACCAACAGTGCCACCCAGGCGATCCACGACAATCCTGCAGGAATATTGGCGAGGAAAATCTTCCCAAGATGCCCACGGTTGAAAAAGATTGCGAGAAGGCTCGGTAAAAACCAGATCGCAAAAAAGAAAATGACGAAGGCCATAGTCTGCAGCGGGCCCATTTGTGCAAGCAGATCAAGGAAGCCGGAAAATTTTTGTTCAAGGTTCGACAACATGATGAAACTCTCTCAGATTATTTGCGTGAATTAATAGCGAATCGATCGACACCTTGTGTAGTATCAGCGCCATCCGTTTTCTTACACTTTATTTTTCAGTCGCCTCGATATTTTCCCGCTGCCATTTTGCAATCTGCTGCTCACCACTTTTAATCCGATGCCAGTACCAGATACTCCAGCCACCCATCGCCAGTGCAAACACCAATATCCAGGTAGCAGCAAAGCGACCGTCACCTGCGAAAATGGGCTCCAGCCAGCCATAGCCCGACAGCCACTGCCACACTGCAAAAATCCCCAGCTCCGCAATAAAAAATAGCCAGGCAAAACGCAACATGCGGCGCTTGCGCACCAGTCGCAGTCGCGCCAGATCCAGATAACCGCGCACCGACTCCTCCAGTGGCTCCCACACGCCACGGCGGTTTGAAACAGAAAAGGCCATGGCACAGGCCAAAAGCACGATCACCAGCAGCGCGCGCCAGAGCGCATCGCCAGCCTCACTATTGAGCATCAGATAGATACCGCCCACACCGACCACCAGCGACGCGAGCCACTCAAACCACGCATACCAGCGCATGCGACGCTCCTGCCGGCCTACCTGTGCGCGAATGGCCTCGGCTACCGGCGGGGTTACCGGAGCCTGTTGCCACAGGTTCGCGAATTCCTGCAGGCCATCATCTGCGTTTTGATCAGCGGCGGGCTGGCCGCTTTCTCTTTTACTCATGTGCTGATTCACACCGTTTCATTCAGTTTTGTATTCAGGCGTTCGCGCGCGCGATTGAGGCGCACCGCCACATTGGACTCGCTGATCCCCAGCACCTCGGATATTTCGCTGTAACTCAGACCTTCGAAGCGCAGGGTCAGCACCTGCCGCATCCCCAGGGGCAACCGGGACACCGCACGCATCAGCCGCTCGGCGTCACGGCTCTGCACCAGTTGCGCCTCCGGGCCCGGCCGCTCGTCGGCGACCGTATCCAGCACCTCGCTGTCTTCACTATCACGGCGACGGGCCAACTGGGTAACGCTGCGATTGTGGGCAATACGGTAGGCGAAGGTGCGCAGGCTTGAATCCCCGCGGAAGCCAGGCAGGGCGCGCCAGATGGCCAGCCAGATCTCCTGCACCAGGTCTTCCCGCTCGGCCCGGTTGCGCACATAGCTGCCCGCCAGGCGGGCAATACCGCCACCGCAGTCCTCGATCAGCTGCTGAAATAGTTGTTCGCGCGCGTCCAATTTATGCTTCTTCTGTCCATCGGTTGAGGCCGCCTGATGCGGGTATAGCCAACTACTGTACCCAGAGGCGCCAAAACCTTACATAAATTTTCCAATTGTGCAGCCGGCGAGCTCAAGACCTCGAGTAGGTCCCGTATCATCTCGTCTCATCCTGTGTAATTCTGAGCAGGATATTGCATTGATGTACCCCTATAACCCCTCACACCGAAGGAATCTGGCAATGAACAGATACAGGAGAGTTATTGGTGTATTCGCCATCGTAGGTTTGATCGCGGCATGCGCCCCAAAACAAGAAGATGCTTCCACAGAAACCGATATCGTCTCTGAAACAGCACAAACCACTCCGCTGATTGACCGGGATTTATTATTCGGCAATCCCACTCGCTGGCAGGGGCGCCTGAGCCCGGACGGCGAAATGATGAGCTTCCTCGCTCCGTTGGACGGCGTGATGAACGTCTGGGTGGCACCTGCGGGTAATTTCGACGCCGCCAGGGCCGTCACCGAAGATACCGGTCGAGGTATCCGGCAACATTTCTGGTCGCTAGACAGCGAAAACCTGCTGTTTATTCGCGACAACAACGGCGATGAAAACTGGCACCTGTTCAGTGTTGATCTACACACCGACGAAATTACCGACCTGACCCCATACGAAGATATCTCCGCCACGATGATCGCGCAAAGCGAGGACCACCCCGGGCAAGTTGTCGTCGGTATCAATGACCGGGATCCACGCTGGCATGACCCCTACCTGATTGATCTGCAGACCGCGGAGCGTACATTGCTGGTGGAAAATGCCGGTTTTGCCGAACTGATTGTCGACCACGACCTGCAGGTAAGACTCGGACTGACCCCATCCGCCAACGGTGGATTTACCGTGTCACAAAAAATTGAGCAGGACTGGGTAGAGCTGTTCGATATTCCGCGGGAGGATGCGCTCACCACTTATATTCTCGGCTTCGACAAAGACAACAGCGGCATCTATTTGCAGGACAGCCGTGGCCGGGACAAGGCTGCACTGACACACCTGACACTGGCCTCCGGCAAGCTTACCGTGCTGGCCGAGTCGAACAGGGCGGATATTTCCAGCGTGGTAATGAATCCCACCAACCACACGCCGATGGCCTACGCAGTCAATTTCCACAAGCACGAATGGATAGGGCTGGATGAAAAGGTCAAGGACGATGTGGCCGCACTGAACAAACAGGCCAATGGCGATATCACCATACTCGGTACCACACTCGATGGCATGCAGTGGCTGACCGTTTCTTCCCGTGATACCGAATCTGATGTCTACGAAGTTTTCGACCGCAGCACGCAAACCCTAACCCCGCTGTTCGCGGGAAAACCGGAGCTCAATGCGTTTGCGCTTCCTCGCACTTATCCACAGACCATCCAATCACGGGATGGCCTAGATCTGGTGTCTTATCTGACACTGCCGGTTGAAGCGGACAAAGGTGGCAAAGTCGATTCGCCAGTTCCCATGGTATTGCTGGTGCACGGAGGCCCCTGGAGCCGCGACAACTTTGCCGACGACGCCGCCGCCAGCTGGCTCGCCAATCGTGGATATGCGGTGCTGCAGGTCAACTTTCGCGCTTCCACCGGCTTCGGCAAAAATTTTGTCAATGCGGGAAACGGTGAGTGGGCCGCCGCCATGCACCATGACCTGCTGGACGCGGTGGATTGGGCTATCGACAAGAAAGTCACTACCAAAGAGACCGTGGCCATTATGGGCGGCAGCTACGGTGGCTACGCAACGCTGGTCGGCCTCACCTTCACACCCGAAACCTTTGCTTGCGGTGTGGATATCGTCGGCCCATCCAATCTGAATACCCTGCTTGAGTCCGTGCCGCCCTATTGGGAAGGCTTCAAGAAAGTACTGCACAGTGCAGTCGGCAATCCGGAAACTGAAGTGGGCAGAAAACTTCTGGAGGAACGCTCTCCGCTCAACTTCGTCGACAATATCAAGAAGCCGCTATTGATTGGGCAGGGCGCCAACGATCCACGGGTTAAACAAGCCGAGTCGGACCAGATTGTGAGTGCCATGCAGGCCAAGCAATTACCGGTGACGTATATCCTGTATCCGGACGAAGGCCACGGCTTCCAGAAGCCAGAAAACAACCTTTCGTTCTTTGCTGCGGCCGAGTCTTTCCTCGCGGATTGTTTAGGCGGGCGCTTCCAGCCTATTGGTGATGACCTCTCGGACTCCAGCATCCAAGTGGTGCAAGGCGCCGAATTTGTACCTGGTCTGAAAGAAGCTGTCGCGAAAAAATCGCTCCTTGCTACCAACACGACAGAAGAAGACTGATCATTTCTGGCGCCCTTTCATGGGCGCCATTTTCCGCTTTCCACGCCCACCCAGCCTTGACCAACCATCCAACAACAGTCATGCATTGGCGAAGATCGAGGTTTACGTTAACGTAAACGTCAACTAGACTTCCGGCAGATCTGAGGACTATCCATGAGCACCCTGGCCGAATGAGCACTACCACCGCCCACAGCTACAGCATCTCCGAGCTGGCCCAGGAGTTCGGGATCACCACCCGCACGATCCGCTTCTATGAAGACAAGGGGCTTCTGACCCCTCAGCGGCGCGGGCAGACGCGTGTGTACACACCGGAAGACCGGGTGCGCCTGAAGCTGATCCTGCGTGGCAAGCGTCTGGGCTTCTCGCTGGATGAGAGCCGGGAAATCATCGATATGTACGACCCGGCCCACGGCAATGTGGAGCAGCTCAACCGTCTCCTCGACCGCATCGACAGCAAGCGCCAGCAGTTGCGCGAGCAGCAGCGGGACATCGAAAAGATGCTCGCACAGCTGGACGATGCCAGCGCCCGCACCCGGGCGGCGCTGAAAGAACAAAGCAAATAACCCTGAAAACCTTATTTCAAACACACTCTGACTGATTCATTGCGGAGCAGCCCATGAACACGCCTTACCCAACCCTCAACTTCGGCCTCGGTGAAGACATCGAAATGCTGCGGGATATGGTCTACAAGTTCTGTCAGGCAGAACTGGCCCCGCGCGCGGCGCAGATCGATGAAGACAATCTTTTCCCCGCCGACATGTGGAAGAAGTTCGGCGAGCTGGGCCTGTTGGGCATGACCGTGGAAGAGGAATACGGCGGCTCGAATATGGGCTATCTGGCCCATGCGGTGGCGATGGAGGAGATTTCCCGCGCGTCCGCATCGGTCGGTCTGTCTTACGGTGCCCACTCGAACCTGTGTTTGAACCAGATTCGCAAGAACGGCACTGCGGAGCAGAAGGCGAAGTATCTGCCTAAGCTGTGTTCCGGTGAGCACATTGGTGCGCTGGCGATGAGTGAGCCGAACTCCGGCTCCGATGTGGTGAGCCTGCAGTTGAAGGCGGAAAAGAAAGGCGACCGTTTTATCCTGAACGGCAACAAGATGTGGATCACCAATGGTCCCGATGCACACACGTATGTGATCTATGCGCGCACGGAGCCGGGCATCAGCTCTGGTGGTATTACGGCGTTTATTGTTGAGCGCGGTTTCAAGGGCTTCTCGCAGGCGCAGAAGCTGGACAAGCTGGGGATGCGCGGTTCCAACACTTGTGAGCTGGTGTTTGAGGACTGTGAGGTGCCGGAAGAAAATATTCTGGGGCAGCTGAACGGTGGCGTTCGGGTGCTGATGAGCGGTCTGGATTACGAGCGGACGATTCTGTCCGGTGGCCCGGTGGGGATTATGCAGGCGTGCCTGGATATCGTGGTGCCCTACCTGCACGAGCGCAAGCAGTTCGGCAAGGCGATTGGTGAGTTCCAGCTGATGCAGGGCAAGGTTGCGGATATGTATGCGGATCTGAATGCGAGCCGTGCGTATTTGTATGCGGTGGCGCGGGCCTGTGACCGCGGTGAGGATTCGCGCAAGGATTCTGCGGCGGTAATCCTGTTTACTGCGGAGCGTGCGACGCAGATGGCCCTGCAGGCTATTCAGACGCTGGGCGGTAACGGTTATATCAATGAGTACGCTACCGGCCGTCTGCTGCGCGACGCCAAGCTGTATGAGATTGGCGCGGGCACTTCCGAGATCCGTCGCATGTTGATCGGGCGCGAGTTGTTTAACGAGACTCGCTAAGTTCTTAATTAGGTTCGCGTGAGCTTCGTTGCAAGCTCCGTGGCGGCCCTGCTGCCGGTATTGGTTTGCAGGACACGCCGTGAACCCATCCATGGGGGCTCTTCCGCGACATCCCTGTCGCAGAAGGTCCTGCAAACCAATACCGGCATCAGCGCCTTCGCTTTTGGCACTGAGCACGAATCAACTTCGTAAGATTTTATGAATCAGATTCAGAGCAAGATTAATTCCCGAGACCCGGCGTTTGCGGAAAACCGTGAACAGATGCAGAGCATCGTCGATGACCTGCGGGAGAAGCTGGAAACCATCGCCAAAGGCGGCAGCGAGCGGGCGCGGGAGAAGCATGTCTCCCGAGGAAAACTACTACCTCGCGATCGTATCGACACGCTGCTGGATCCGGGCAGCCCGTTTCTGGAGTTTTCCCAGCTGGCCGCCTATGACGTTTACGGTGAAGACGTGCCGGCTGCAGGCATTCTTACCGGCATTGGTACCGTTGCGGGCCAGCCCTGTGTGATTGTTGCCAACGATGCAACCGTAAAAGGCGGCACCTATTATCCGCTCACGGTGAAGAAGCACCTGCGCGCGCAGGCCGTTGCCGAACAGAACAATCTCCCCTGCATTTATCTGGTGGATTCCGGCGGTGCCAACCTGCCGCGCCAGGACGATGTATTCCCGGATCGCGAGCACTTCGGGCGTATCTTCTTCAACCAGGCGAATCTGTCTGCGCAGAATATTCCACAGATTGCTGTGGTGATGGGCAGCTGTACCGCGGGTGGTGCTTATGTGCCGGCGATGGCGGATGAGTCCATTATGGTGAAGGAGCAGGCCACGATTTTCCTGGCGGGACCGCCGCTGGTGAAGGCCGCAACCGGGGAAGAGGTTTCGGCGGAGGAGCTAGGTGGTGCGGAGGTGCACTGTAAGACTTCCGGGGTTTCCGACCATTTTGCCAATAACGATACCCACGCGCTGCAGATTGCGCGCAATTCCGTATCGCGATTGAACCGGGTGAAGAATCCCGGGCTTGATGTGCAAAAGCCGATCGAGCCGATTTATCCGCCGGAGGAGATCTACGGCATTGTGCCGAAGGATTCCCGCCAACCGTTTGATGTGCGCGAGATTATCGCTCGGGTTGTGGACGGTTCTGAATTTGATGAATTTAAGGCGATGTACGGCACTACGCTGGTGACCGGTTTTGCACGGATTCACGGTTACCCGGTGGGCATTGTTGCCAACAACGGCATCCTGTTTGCCGAGAGCGCCCAAAAAGGCGCGCACTTTATTGAGCTGTGTGCCCAGCGCAATATTCCGCTGGTATTCCTGCAGAACATCACCGGTTTTATGGTGGGCAAGCAGTACGAGGCTGGCGGTATTGCGAAGCACGGCGCCAAGATGGTGACCGCGGTTGCCACTGCCAAAGTGCCCAAAATCACCATCCTGATCGGTGGTTCTTTCGGTGCGGGTAATTACGGCATGTGTGGCCGCGCTTACGATCCCAACTTCCTGTTTATGTGGCCAAATGCACGCATCTCGGTGATGGGTGGCGAACAGGCCGCCGGTGTACTGGCGCAGGTCAAGAAAGATCAAATGGCGGCGAAAGGTGAGGACTGGAGCGAGGAAGAGATCGCCAAGTTCAAGCAGCCGATCATCGATGACTACGAACACCAGGGGCATCCATATTACGCCTCCGCGCGACTGTGGGATGACGGGGTGATCGACCCGAAAGACACCCGCACCGTGTTGGGACTGTGTCTGGCTGCGGCCACTCACAAGGAACCTGAAGAGACCAAGTTCGGGGTCTTTCGAATGTAGTTCTGAGCACGGGGATAGTATGGTGCGGGTCCTGCTGCCGGTATTGGTTTGCTGGACACGCCGTAAACCCATCCCTGGGGGCTCTGCAAAAACATCCATGTTTTTGAAGGTCCAGCAAACCAATACCGGCATCAGAACCTTACCGACTCCGTAGCTATAGCCAATTTCAAGGAATCACCATGACCGAAAAAATGCTGTGCGAAATCGACAACGAAGGCGTTGCCACGGTTACCCTAAACCGTCCGGAAATCCACAACGCCTTCGACGACGACCTGATTCGCCAGCTGGGCGAAACCTTCGATAACCTCGCTCGCAGCGGCGGTGTTCGCGCACTGATTCTCGCCTCCAACGGCAAAAACTTCTCCGCCGGCGCCGACCTCAACTGGATGAAGCGCATGGCGGATTACAGTGAAGAACAAAACCGCACCGACGCCGCCACCCTCGCCGCCATGCTGCACAAACTGGACAACTTCCCCGCCCCCACCATCGCCCGCGTACAGGGTGCTGCGTTTGGCGGCGCGGTGGGTCTGGTCAGCTGCTGCGACATCGCCGTCGCCGCCGAGCGCGCCAGCTTCTGCCTGAGCGAAGTCAAAATCGGCCTGCTGCCCGCCACCATCAGCCCGTATGTCATCAACGCCATCGGCACCCGCCAGGCGCGCCGTTACTTTGTCACCGCCGAGCGCTTCTCCGCGGAACGCGCAAAAGAAATCGGGCTGGTTTCCGAAGTAGTGCAGGAAGCAGAGCTGGACCTGACGGTACAGAAGCTGGTGAACAGCATTACCGACAATGGCCCCAATGCGGTGACCATGGCCAAACAGCTGGCCATGTCTATGTCCAACCGCGTCGTCAACGACGAGCTGCAGGGGCAGACCAGTGCTCTAATTGCTGCCGTTCGCGTATCTCCGGAAGGGCAGGAAGGATTGAGTGCGTTTCTGGAGAAGCGTGCGCCGAGCTGGATGAATTCGAGCGAGGATTGAGCCCCGCTGGCTGGATCCCGGGTCAAGTCCGGGATGACATTACCCCAAACTATTTTTTGGATTCGTCATTCCGGGCTCGCCCCGGAATCCAGAGCTTACGAAGCACTGAAGTTTAAATTGAAGGGCGGGCGTCGGGGGCAGGTTTTCAGGATCGTCGCAAACAGGATGTTTGCGCCGAAGCGCCCAGGGATGGGTTCACAGCGGTCCTGAAAACCTGCCCCCGACGACCGGCCGCCACCGTCGAAGAACAGAGCCCCCAAGAACCCGGGAAAGACCAAACAGAGCCAGCTATGATTCGCAAACTGCTGATCGCCAACCGCGGCGAAATCGCCTGTCGTATTATCCGCACCGCGCGCCGCCTCGGCGTCGCCACCGTTGCGGTGTATTCCGACGCAGATGCCAACGCCCTGCACGTCCAGCAGGCCGATGAAGCCGTGCACCTCGGCCCCGCACCGGCCAGAGAATCCTACCTGGACGTCGACAAAGTCCTCGCCGCCGCCAAACGCACCGGCGCAGACGCCATCCACCCCGGGTACGGCTTCCTCTCAGAAAACGCCCGCTTCTGCCGCGCCTGCGACGAAGCCGGCATCATCTTTGTCGGCCCTCCCGCCGGCGCCATCGAAGCCATGGGCTCCAAATCTGCCGCCAAGCGGATCATGGAAGAAGCCAATGTGCCGCTGGTACCCGGGTACCACGGCACCAATCAAGACCCAGGGATTCTCGAAGGCCACGCCAACCGGATTGGCTACCCCGTGCTGCTCAAAGCCGCCGCCGGTGGTGGCGGTAAAGGTATGCGTCGGGTAGACAAGGCCGACGATTTTCACGCAGCCCTCGATGCCGCCAAGCGAGAATCGCAGAACGCCTTCAGCGACGACATCATGCTGATCGAGCGCTACGTAGTGAACCCGCGCCACGTGGAAATCCAGGTGTTCTGCGACAAACAGGGCAACGGCGTTTACCTGTTCGAGCGCGACTGTTCCGTACAGCGCCGCCACCAGAAAGTGGTCGAAGAAGCGCCGGCCCCTGGCCTGCCGGAAGAAACCCGCAAAAAGATGGGCGAAGCCGCCCTGCGCGCCGCCCACGCCATCGGCTATGTGGGCGCCGGCACCGTGGAATTCCTGCTGGACGGCAGCGGTGCTTTCTACTTTATGGAAATGAATACCCGCCTGCAGGTAGAGCACCCCGTCACCGAGATGATCACCGGCCAGGACCTGGTGGCCTGGCAGCTGGCAGTGGGCGCGGGCGAAGCCCTGCCGCTGGAACAGGACGACCTGCACATCGTCGGCCACGCCTTTGAAGTGCGCATCTACGCTGAAGATCCGGATAACGACTTCCTGCCCGCAACCGGCAAGCTGTTGCGTCACCAGCCCCCGCGTCAGGACCAGGCAGTGCGCGTGGATACCGGCGTGCAGACCGGCGATGAAATCAGCGTGCACTACGACCCGATGATCTCAAAACTGATCGTGCACGGCCGCAACCGCCGCGAGGCCCTGGCCAAACTCGACCGCGCCCTGCAGCAGTATCAGATCGCCGGTCTGCGCCACAATATTGAATTCCTGCGCCGGGTGATCAACCACACCGCGTTTGTAAACGGTCGTGTCACCACACACTTTATCGAAGACCACGAGCAGGAAATCCTGCAACAGGAACAACAACTGCGTGCGCAGCAGTGTGCAGCCATCGCCGCCTTCCTGCATCACAGTGAAACCCGCGCGCAACACCGCAGCGCGCCCAAAGCCGATCCGTTCTCACCCTGGCACAGCGGCAGCAACTGGCGCAACGGACTGACCGTGTGGCGCAGCCAAAAAGTGGAAGTGCACGGGCGCGAAATCGAAATCCACTTTTCCGGCAACGACGAGGCCCTGCTGTGGCGTTGCGATTCTGCCGTGGACGCACAGAGCGGGACCATCTCCTCGCACCACGGCCAGAATGTGGCGGTACTGGACGGACGCCGGGTGAATTACTCCAGCGTCGCCCACGACGGCGAAGGCACGGTGTTTGTCAGCGGCGAACAGGTGGACTTCAAAATCCTGCCGCCGGACACCGGTGAAAATACCGACGCCGCACACGGCCTCGAAGCGCCGATGAACGGCACCATCGTCACCCTGCTGGCGGAGCCCGGCGCCAGAGTCAGCAAAGACCAGCCGCTGCTGGTGATGGAAGCAATGAAGATGGAGCACACCCTGCGCGCGCCGGCGGACGGTACCGTCAATCAGTTCTTCTGCGCCGCGGGCGAACTGGTGGACGGCGGCAGCCTGTTGATCGACTTCAACGCTGAAACTGCAGACGCTTAAAAATGAGGCCACAACAGATGACGCTTCCGGATCGCGTAAAAATCGTCGAAGTGGGCCCACGCGACGGCCTGCAGAATGAAAAAGAACCCATCTCGGTGCAGACGCGCGTGCAACTGATCGACCTGCTGAGCGACAGCGGCCTGCAGGCGATCGAAGCCGGCAGCTTCGTCAGTCCCAAGTGGGTGCCGCAGATGGCCGCCAGTGAAGAGGTGCTCGCAGGCATTGCGCGCAAACCCGGCGTCATCTACAGCGCCCTCACCCCCAACATGGTGGGCTACGAGCGCGCGCGGGATGCCAACGCTGACGAAGTGGCGGTATTCGGTGCAGCGTCCGAGAGTTTTACCCGCAAGAACATCAACTGCTCCATCGAGGAGAGCCTGGAACGCTTCCGCCCGCTGGCCGAGCAGGCGCGCGCCGACGGTATTCCCGTGCGCGGCTACGTGTCCTGCGTACTCGGGTGCCCCTACGAGGGAGACATCCATCCGCAAAAGGTCGCAGAAGTAAGCCGGGCCCTGCTGGACATGGGCTGCTACGAGATCAGCCTGGGCGACACCATCGGCGTCGGAACCCCGGACCGGGCCCGGCACATGATTGAAGCCGTGGCACAGCAGGTGCCGCTGGAAAAACTGGCGGTGCACTTTCACGATACCTACGGTCAGGCACTGGCAAATATCTATGCCGCCCTGCAGACCGGTGTCGCGGTGGTGGATTCGGCAGTGGCCGGCCTCGGGGGCTGCCCCTACGCCCGCGGCGCCTCCGGCAATGTGGCCAGTGAAGATGTGCTGTATATGCTGGACGGGCTCGGAATCCACACAGGCATCGACCTGGGCCGCCTGGCCAAGGCCGGCAACTTTATTTCCCGCGCCCTGGGCCGGGAAAGCGGCTCCAAAGTGGCCCGCGCCATTGCCGGGGAATGTGGGGTAATCAAGGGGGATTGAGGCGAATTGCGGTCACGGGATTCATCGCGATCTGCTACCATCGGGCGCTTCGATACAAACGCCTGATATTTGACCACATGAAAGCTTTACGTTTTATCCTGATTGCCTTCTCCGCTCTTCTCCTGCTGGCGGCCCTGATTGCTCCCGGCCTGATCGGCCCGAAAGTGGAAGCGGTGTTGAAGCAGCAGCTCGCCCAGCAGCCGAATATCGAGCTGACCGGCTATCGGGGCGGCTGGTTTGGCGCCGAAGCTCTGACCTTAATGAAGGGCAAAGACGGCGTCTCCGAAACCCTTACCGAGATCCAGCACGGCCCGGTTCTGTTCACCCGCAGCGGCCCGCGTATCGGCGCCCTGTATGCGGAGACCCGGCTGACCGGCAAACAGCTGGAGCCGACTCTGCGCTACCAGCTGGAGGCCTACTACGGGCCTATCGGCGATACACTCGCAGACAGCCCCATCGTGGTGGAAACCCTGGTCGGCGCTAACAACCGTGTCACCAACACCCTGCACCTGCTGCCCATCGACCGCAATGTCGCGGACCAGCAGATCCAGTTTGCCGGTGCCCGTATCCAGATGGTGACAGACTACCAGGGGCAACAGCAGGCCAGTCACTTCGAACTCGGCGAGTTCGTACGCATGGATGGCCACCGGGAATCCCTCTACCTGCAGTCGGCCAAGGGCAACTTCGAGCTTTCTCCCGGCGGTGCAGGGTCCCTGCACGCCAAGCTGCCCCTGGTGCGCACCAACAACGACTCGGGCCCCCTGGAACTGCGCGACGTGGAATTCGATTACACTGGCAAACTGGTCGCCGCCCGCACCCTGAATGTGCAGACCGCCATCAAGCTGCCGCAAATCCAGTCTTCCACCCCGGCCCGCGCCCTCACCCAGCAGATCAACCTGCCGGCGATCGGTTACGACGACCTGCACCACTATCTGTACACCGCCCTGCTGACTCCATCCGCCCAGCGCAGCTGGCCGCAGGTGTTCGACCGACCGCTGAAGATGCAGCAGCAACTGGACATCGAAAGCGCCAATGGCCCCATGCAGCTGCAGATGGATGTGGATTGGAAGGGGATGCCGAGAAACCGGCAAGTGGGCAACGACAAGCTGTTCTGGCTGGACAGCCTGAACGGCACCGCGAATATCTCCGCTGCCGAGCAAGCGCTGATGCAATCTCCGCTGATCATGCAGGCCAGCGCCCTCAAGCAGTACGGATTCCTCAAAGAAAACAATGGCCAGCTGTCGATGCACCTGCAACTGGAGCGCGGCAAGCTCGAGGTCAACGGACAGCAACTGCCCGCCGACCTGTTTGTCCTGGCATTGATGGGCGGCTTCTAGAGCGCGAGCCTAAAACCCGAGCCCATTTTCACTGGCAAAAAAAGAGCGGCCACCTGGGCCGCTCAACGGTTTCTCTCACCGTTTACTGGTATTACATCAATTCCTTAAACCCTGCGCTTCGCGCTCAGGCATAGGCGGGGCGGTTGTCCGACAGGGTCAACCAGCCGCGAATCACGCGGTAGACCATCCACACCCAGCTGATTCCCCACACCACAAAGCCCACCAGAATCCATACCGTGGCCCAACCCACCACAAACCACAGCAGGCTGTACCAGAAGGTGCGGATCTGCCAGCGGAAGTGGGACTCGGCGAGGGTCCCGCGCACGTCGCCGCGCTTTACATAGTTGATCAGCACACCGACGAAAAAAGGTACCGCCGTAAACAGACTGATGGCCTGAATCAGATACACCAACGTGGCGATATCGCGGCCCGAGCGCTCGCGCTCGGCCTGCTGTGGGGCTGGGTACTGCTCGGACATAGGCTCTGGGCTCCTTCAGGAAATACCGTTAAAAAATGCAGCCGTAAGTGTAAGGGCAAATCCCGCAGAAGATAACGCTGTTCTGCTACACACTGTCGCGGCAAGCACGGTGTTTATCTCAGAGCCCACTCGGTATGTACGTTTTTCTCCCGCCAGGACTTCAGTTGCTGGATCGACGTGCGCATCAAACCCAGAATCTCGGTGCGCTGATGGCGGCAATAGTCCCGCTCGCTGTCGATTGAAAGACGCGCCGACAGCGCCTTGAGGCGACTTGCCACCACTTCCAGGCCTACGCTCTCCGCCTCTGCGGCAATGGCCTGGGCCTGGTGCTGGGCATCCAGCCAGTGGCGGCCGGTGAGCGAGCTGGTAAAGGAGGTGATCTTCTTCGGCATATTGGCGAGACGCTCACCCAGCAACTCGGCAAAGGCCAGGTGCCCCAGGGTGTCGCGCTGGCGCTCGAGCGTGGTCGGGTTCAGCATTTTCGCCGCGCGCGCGGGCTTGGCCGCGGGGGCAGTCTCACGGGTTTTCTGTTCCACCCAACTCAGTAGCTGCAGCAATTGCGGGTCACTGGCGGGCAGCGGAAGGATGCCGCTCAGGCCGCGCTCCATGTAGCGCTCTTTGTCGCCTTTACGCAGATCCGGCAGCATGCCGAAGATCAGCAGGTCTTTGTTGCCAAAGTCGCCGCGGATTTTACGCGCCGTTTCCACACCGTCGATCAGTGGCAGCCGGACGTCGATCAGTACCAGGTCAAACTTGCCGCGCAGAGCGGCGTCCGCGCCATCCACACCATTGGTCTCCCGGCGCACACGGTGGCCGTGGGCCTCAAGACGCGTGCGCAGCGAAGGGTGGGTATCGTTTTCAATCAGCAGGACTTCCAGCTCGCGCTGGGCGCTGTCCCGGGTCGCCGCCGCGGGAACCACCTGTCCGGACATTTGCCCGGTGCGCTGTATGTCCTCGATATTACTGCGCAATTGCCGGCACTGCCCCAGCGCTGCCTCGGCCAGCTGGCGCACTTCACCATCGGTACCGCGGGAGAGCAGGTTCATGGTGCTCACCAGGGTTTCCAGGGGCTTGCGCATGCGGTGGCCGGTGATGGAGAGGAAGTCGCAGTGCTCTTCGCGCATCTGTTCCGCTTCGAGCTTTGCTTCCTCGAGCAGCTTGTCGCGGGTCATCAATTCGTGCACCCGGGACTGTACTTGCCGAAACAGTTTGGCGTTTTCCGCCTGCAAATCCGTGGCCTGAGCCGCGCCCGCATCCAGCGCCGTGCGGATCTTGGACCGGGCAACGATCCAGGCAAACGCGAAAACCGCCGTTGAAAGCGCCAGGACAAGCACCCAGATGAAAGGCACCTCGGTATCCAGGAGCAGCGTCTCTCCAGGAAATGCGGATACGGGGCTAGAGAAACCGGCCAGTGGCACGAGAAGCACAGGCAATGTCCGCTGGTATGCGGATACACCGATGGCAGGGATACTGGACAGGGAACGACTGACGGAGCCGTGGAAGGGCATGGCTGTATTCATCCTTGAAAACCAATTATGTGCCGGGTCATTCCTGCGACCCGGTCGGACGGCTTGCCTTGCTGACTGCAGGCCCCGGCAGGTAACGCCGGGAAGCCATTCCGATTTATTAGTGTGCGCTTGCTCGCGCGTTTGATACCCCAAACTCAGGGCACGAACAAGATCATTTTACGCCATTTGGCAGAAAATACAGTGTGAAAATGTGGCATAAGGCGCAAATAAACACCCGTACCAACTAATTCGCTCAATTATTAAGCTGCCTGAACCGTCCGCTCCTGCAGAATCGCCAGCATTCGCTCAGAAGGCAGAAACAGGCGGATTCCATCACAGAACGACAGCAGTTCTTCATAAAAGTAGTCGAAATGCGTACAACCGAGGATAAGAATTTGCACGCCGCTCTTCACCAGGGCTGCGGCCAGGTCGTCCAGCGCGTGCTGCCGCACAATCACCCCGGCGGGCATACCGTCCTCGATATCTTCCACGATCTGCAGGTTGCCGATACCAATCACCTTGGCAGAGGGATTGCCGGAGAGAATTTCGCGCTCGATATTGGCACAACTCTGGCAATTGGCCGCCAGCAATCCGAAATTGCGGTAGCGCTGAGTCAGCTCGGCATAGACATCCAGCGGCGAAATCACCGGGATCGCCGCGGCGGAGCGCACCGCGGCCATATCCACGGCACCGGACAGGGAGTTACAGTAGATCATTGCCGCGCCAGCACCCGCAGCGTCCAGCCGTGCAATAGCATCGATCAACTGGCGGGTCAGATCGCTGCGGCCGAGCGCCTGCAGCTGAGTCTGGGCCTGTGGCGACGAGGAAATCGCGAGGCCCATTCCCGGCACCTGCCGGGCGGCCAGAAATTCGAGCCCGAAGCGAGTATCGGTGGCGGTACCGGCAATCACCCCGATGGTCGCCATATCACTCTGTATGCCATTGTTTTCTATATGTTTATTCTGCATACCCGGAATACTCCGCCCCGTACTGTTTACGGGAGATATCTGATGAAAAAGTGTCAGCCGGCAGAGACGCTATTCGCTCCCGGCCGCCTATTCAGCCACAGCCGTCGCAGGCAGTCGAGATACATTCCATAGGGACGCCCCAGTGCGCCGGCAATCAATACGAAGGTGATACATGCCGTGGCGATTTCCGCCACGGAGGCACCGCCAAGTATCATGTTGAGGGTGTACAGAGGCAGCTGGAAACTGAGAAAGACGAAGGTGTCCACCGCGTAGTTGTGCAGGCCACTGCCGCGACCAAAACGTGCCACTACCCAGTTGCGATAGAGACTGAACGGGCGCGCAATCACCGTGTTGAACACTACCGCCAGCAGGCGTACCTGCAGATGTTCCCGCCAACTCATGCCCGCCAGTACCAGCTCGATAGGGATGGCAATCGCCCAGGAAAAACTGTTCATGGCGAACACATCCAGCAACCATTCGTCCCGGCGAGTCCGGCGATTCTGTCGCGCATTGTGTTCAGTATTGGTGGACTGGCTGGTCTCTACCGGCTGCTCGTCTTCCAGCACCATGACCGGTGGGGAGACGGGGATGGCTTCAGTGGCCTGAGACAGGGATTGCGGTGACATGGCGACAAACGGATCCGATATACGGCAGGGGGTAACCCGCCGGAATTGCGATTGGACATTATTCAGCCACTTTTGGTGGCGCCGGCGATTATATCTACAGAAAATCTAATTACTAGGCCCCGCAAGTTAACTTTCCACCATTCCCTACATGTGCATCCTAAATATTCCGGTTTTCCGAAATGCAACAACTATGACCATTTATTCAGGTAGAGATTTGTCCACCGGGACGGACGGTTGCACACCCTCACTACCCCGGCTTCGAGGATTCAGTCCGTGCCCGGGTGGCCACCAGCGATTACACTGCCCTATTCGACAGAGGATTATGCAACTACTTGCATAGCGACAAAGCGTAATGAAGTACCGGTATCCGGGCCACACGGCCCAAACACTGCCACCCCACGCACCCCAACACCAAGTACACCAACACCAAGCACGCCAACGATGTCACTGATATGTCACTGAGATTTGCCGTACTGACCCTGCTGGATATCGAGCCCGGCAGCGGTTACGACCTGAAACGCCGCTTTGAGCGCAGCGTCAGTTACTTCTGGAGCGCAAGCCACCAACAGATGTACCGCGAGCTGCACAAGTTGCACGGAGAGGGATTACTGGACTGCACAGAGCAGCCCCAGGAAGGGAGGCCAGACAAGAAAATCTATTCGCTTACCGGGGCCGGGCGCATGGCGCTGGCGGAATGGGCAGCCAGGCCTGCCGCGGCACAGAAAATCCGCGAGCCCTTCCTGATCCAGTTGTTTGCCGGCCACCATCTGAGCAGCGCGCAGTTGCGCGCGGAGCTGGAGCGGCACTTACACGAGCACCGGGCGATGCTCGCTACCTACGAAGCCCAAAACCAGCGGTTTTACCGCCGCCCGCAAGAGCAGCAACAGCGCCTGTGGCTCGCCCACCAGCCGTTGCTGCTGGGCATCGAGACCGAGAAAACCTGGATACGTTGGGCAGAAGAATTACTGGAAAAACTGGATGCGTCCAATCACTGAAGATTGAACTGGTTGCGCAGATGAATGGCCAGGGAGAGCAGCAGCAGGGTCACCACCCACACACTGATGTAGATGATCATAGAGCGGTGCGCGGATTTTTTCTGCCACCAGGTGCGCGGCTCTATGCCCTTGGCCAGAAATACCAGCTTGCAGGCGAGGTTCACGCACACGATATTGACCGCCAGTAACAGACCCGCACCCGCCGCCAGCTGCCACCTGCCCGCGCCGATCATCATGCCGAAGGTAGCCGCCGGTGGCAGCAGTGCCACCGCCACCATCACGCCTACCAGCACACTGGACAATCCCGTGGTCATCGAAAGAGCCGCCGCGGCACCGGAAGCCAACGCCAGCGCCACCGAGTCCCAACCCACATTGGTGCGCGCCAGCACTTCCACACTGTATTCATTCCAGGGCCATACCAGCCCGATCACCACGGAAATCCCCGCCGCAACCAGAACGCCCACCGACAGAGACGCCAGGGCGCTGCGCATCAGCCCGGTGTCCCCGAGGGCCGTTCCCAGGCCAAATGCCATGTTCGGCCCCAGTAGTGGTGCGATCACCATGGCGCCGATGATCACCGCTACGTTGTCTTCCAGCAGGCCGATCGCGGCCACAATGGTGGAGAGTACGACCAGGATCAGGTAATCCCGGTCCAGGCGTGCGCTTTTTTCCGCACTGGCATAAAGCGCCTCGCGCGCCGCCAATGCGGTGTCTTCTTTCTTCCGCTCTTCTTCACTCTGCTGGGGAAGCGACACCTCCACCGGAATCACCAGCACACGCGCACCGGCCACGCGCTCTACCAGGGGCGCCAGCAGGTCCAGCACCGACTGCACCTTGTCGTCGCTCACCAGCATACGCATGCTCTGGTGCCCACTGGGTACATGCGCATCCAGACGGAATTCCTCGGCTGCACAGGTTTCGGCAATACCGGCTATGCGCTCGGCATCCCGGGCATCGGCGAGGATCGACAACAGTTTCATGGGGCGCCCGGCAACTCAGAAGCTGTAGCGGAGCGACGCACGCAGGGTGCGCGGCTCGAAAATGTGATAGTGGATATCCTCCACGCCCTCGGCCCCCTCACCCGGCAGACGCGAGGCGTAGAAGTAGTCCACATCGTGGTCACCGGAATCCAGGGCATTCAACAGGTCCAGTTGCAGGCGCCAGCTGTTGTCGAAGTCCCGTCCCATTCGCACATTCACCAGAGAGGAACCCTCAGACTGCACACTACGATCCTCAATCAGGGGATAAGCGCCGAAGTGACGCAGGTGCACGGAGGCGAACCAGCCACGATCGCCCTGGTAATTGAGCGCGGCACTGGCCACCAGCGGAATCGAGCCGGGGACCTCGTTGCCCGCGGCATCGCGGTCGGCAAACTGTGCATCGGTATAAGACACTTCCAGCTCCGCGCTGATGCGCTCGGAGGCAAACCAGTAGACCCCCAACTCTGCGCCACGGCGCTCGCTGGGACGGCTGGCCTCGGTATTGCCCGCGTCTCCCACAAACAGCAGCTCGGAATCCAGATCCAGTTCCCACAGGGCCAGGGTGGCGTGCAGCTGATCGGTAACAAATAGTCGTGATCCCAGCTCGTAGCCGCGGGACTCCACCAGTGGATCGACCGCTGCAACCGGCTCGCCAGACACCGGGTCCACCTGAATAACGGTGCCACGGGCGTCGTTGGAATGGAGCCCCTGGCCGTAGCTAAGGTAAAACTCGGATACTGGCCAGGGTTGCCAGGCGAGGCTCGCCTTGAGCGAGGATTTAGCGTCGCTGCGCTGACCGCTGTTTTGCGCCAGTCCCGCGTTTACATCGAACTCGTAGTGGTCGTAACGCAACCCTACATAGGAGCGCAGAGTGTCGCTCCACTGGTACTGGTTTATGGCGAACAGCGCCAGGCTGTCTTCCATCACCCGATCCTCGCGCACCGTGCCCAGCACCTCGCGCCCGGCAGTGTGGTACAGCCCCACCTGATCGATATCATCCCGACGCCCCTGCACGCCCAGTTGCCAGCTGGCGGCTTCGCGCTGCCACTGCTGTGCCACTGCAAAACCGTAGATGCGACGGTCATCCCGCTGCTGGAACTGATCGCCGCTATCCGGGTGCTCCAGCTGGTAGGTGAAGTTGGACCAGAGGTTGAAGTCGTAATCGATGGCATGGGCACTGACAGAGAGTTCGCCGCCGACGAAGGCGCCGGTCCAGCCCCCGGACAGACTGTAGCGACGGGTGTCGCCGCCGAGGCTCGGGTCCAGAGATCCGTATGGGTCAATGATGCCCTGCGCCACCGCACGCGCGGGAATCTGGTCCGGGGAATTCCACTGGTTGTCATACCCCATCAACGTGAGGTGCGCACGGCCACCGGCCAGGTCGCTGGCGACCTTGCCGAGCAGGTTTACTTTGTTGACGTCTTCACTGATATCGCTCCAGGGGCCATCGTAGGTCTGCCACTCGGCAGCGAATAACAGGTCGCTGCTGCCGGTCTGCACCGAGTCCGCCACCACGCCGCGGCGATAGCCATGCTCACCGAACGCCAGTTCGGCAATGCCGCGATTGAGCGTTTCCGCGATTACGAATCGGGCAGAACCCGCCGAGGAAAAGTCCCCGACATCCGCGTGGTAGGGCCCTTTGCGATAGCGCAGGCGCTCAACGGTTTCCGGAATGACGAAATTGAGATCTGTATAGCCTTGCCCATGGCCGTGGGTGCGCAGGTTGACCGGCATACCGTCCACGAAGGTGGCGAAGTCGGTGCCGTGGTCGAGATTGAAACCACGCAGAAAATACTGGTTGGCTTTGCCGCTGCCGGAGTGCTGGGTGGCCACCATGCCGGGAACAAACTCCATCAGGTCACCGGTGCGGATCAACGGCCAGGCGCCAATTTCCGTCGGCCCCACTTCTCCCTGGGAGGCAGAGATGGCCTCGCCGTTCAGGTTCAGTTGGCGGCCGAGGACGGAGACTTCCTCCACCGCTTCACTGTTTGCTGCAACGCGGTTCACCGCGGAAGATTCAATCGCACCATTGGCAGCCAGTACCACAAGCAGGGCAACAGACATTGAGACCTCATTTTCTTTATCAATTATTGCGCACAGGGCAGATGGCTCCACGACAGGATTGCCCGGTCAAGCTTCAAGATAGTCGAGGTTGGTTACACTGCCAGAACAGGCGGGATCAATCCTGCGTCAAATGACGCAGGCAGCGAGATAAAGTTAATGCCCTAAAATGCATCGGCGGGAATGTGACAGACCACTTCGATATTGTTGCCATCCGGATCCAGCACGTAGGCACCGAAGTAGTGCTCGTGATATTCCGGGCGCAACCCCGGGGCGCCATTGTCTTTGCCACCGGCTTCCAGCGCTCTGTCGTAAAATGCCTGCACCGTTTCGCGGTCTTCGGCACTGAACGCGATATGCACGGCGGGTGTGGTACTGGAGCCGCCCTTGATCAACAGTTGCGGTTTACCGCCCCAGCCAAAGCCCGCCCAACCGGCCATTTCCGAGACCAGCTCATAGCCGAGGGGGGAGAGTGCCAGTTGATAAAACCCTTTGCTGCGCTGGTAGTCGTGCACGATCAGACCGATATGGTCCAGCATGTTTCGTTCTCCCTTCCAAAGTGAGTCCTGATTCCCGTATCCGGAAAATCAGTATAGAAGGCCCGCTGGAGATCAGATCAGTCCGAAAAAAGCGAGGGTGCCGTACACAACCACCGCGGCACCAAACAGGAACTGCCCCAGGATCAGCGCGCGAATCGCGAAGGTGTAGCGGATAAACCGATGCTGGGTATCCAGATCTCGGCTGAATACCCGCGCCGCTTCCGGAAGCTCCTGTTCGATGGCGCGCAATCCCGGTATGGCCAGATTCAGCAGCTCGCGGCTGCGCAGGTCCATCACCCAGAACACACCGGAGACAATCACCACAAACCCACCCAACAGCACCAGAATCAGAGGGTCAAAACTCTTCTCTACCGCGGTAAAAACACCACCGTCGGCAAACATGGAAAGCACCACGAAGAAATTAAATGCTTTGAGGCGCTGTTCGGCATTAAAACGGTAGTGGTCACAGAGGTACTGCTGCTCGTTCACAGGTAATTCCTTTTCCTCCGGCAATACAGTTCCGGCAATGTTTTTTTAGCGTACTGCGAAGTTACGGCGCCTGTTTGGCGATGCGTTTGTGCAGGTCGTTGA
This sequence comes from uncultured Microbulbifer sp., assembly GCF_947504145.1. Lineage (GTDB taxonomy): Bacteria > Pseudomonadota > Gammaproteobacteria > Pseudomonadales > Cellvibrionaceae > Microbulbifer. The sequence continues at coordinate 466,354 of NZ_CANNGQ010000002.1, read as the reverse complement.
TGGATTTTATGGCGGCGGAACCGTACCAGGGATGCAGTTCCATCACCAGGCTGCCGGCTTTTACTGCGGGGTCGGTTTCGGTGAGTTTTTTTGCTTCCTCCACGGTGTCCACATCAAACACATAGATTCCGCGCAGCGCACCGCCGTCCAGAAACGGCCCGGCCAGCACCAGAACGCCCTCTTCCGCAAGGCGCTGGATATTCGCCATATGCGCACGCTGTAATTCTGCGGCGGCTTTCTTGTCCAGGTCCCGATTGGGGCCGGCTTTAAGCAGCGCCATCACGTAGCGGTGCATACCGTAGTTGTCCGCGCCAAGCTCCGCGGCCAACTGCCCATCGTAACCAGGCTGCTCCTGCTGGGTATCCGCCTGAGCGGAAAAAGCCAGCAGTGCAATGTATGTGAAAGTTGTCCAGAGACGCAGTGTCATGAGGTTCTCGCTTATTGTTATTTGCCTGCGGGTTTGAATGTTCGCTTCACGCTTAGGGCACAACCACCACATCAGTATTGGCACGGCCGAGAATACGTTCGGCGGTATTCCCCAGCAGGAAGCCCTTCGGCCCCTTGCGCACACCGCGCCCTACCAGAATGGCTCGCGCCTTGTTTCTGTCCACCACACGATTAACTTCTGCGGCGGGTTTACCGGTGACGAAATGGGTTTTATTGCAGGTCACGCCGCTATCGGCAATGACTTGATCCACGGCATCCAGCAGGGCACCGGTGTGTTCGCGGAATTCGTCCAGATCGGCGACTTCTTGCGAGGCCGGCACACAGGCCACGGCTTCCAGGTCCACGCCCAGATGTTCACTCATTTCCGCGCCCAAAGCGAGCACACGCTGGTTGAGCTGCACGTGCAGGGTATTTTCGACGGCCGGATCCAGCGCGGCAACAACACGGTCGTGCTTTATCCAGTGGGTCTCGACCGCAAGCCACAGCGGTTTGGTCAGGTGTTCGATCAGACGCCAGTCGATGGAGCCAAAGCCACCGCGGCCAAATTGTTTCTGCGCGGTTTTCACCACCAGGTCGACGCGGTTCTGGCTGAGGTATTCCAGCGTCCAGTTGGGGATGTCGTGGTGCCAGATGACTTCAGCGGTGGAACCTTCGGGCAGGGACTGCTCGCTTTGCAGGGTTTGCAACCACGTGGCGCGCTCCTGCTGGATCTGGTCGCTGATATTGAGAATGGAACCGGACAACAGGGGAATGGAGACCACCGGCTCGTACACAAAGCTCACCAGATGCAACATTGCTCCCGCATTTTTCGCCAGGTCCAGCGCCCGCTGCAAAGCGACCTGCTCGTGCTTTGGTTTATCGAGAATAACGAGAATCTTGTACATAACGTCTCCAGTTCGAGGGATTCCTGAATTTCTGTCGTCCGACAAAACCCAGTTTAGTGCAGAGAGCAACCCGATTTCTTCCCTCAATACTCAGCCGCACCACCAACCAACGCGAGCCTCAATTCACAATCAGCACGCCAATGTCACAGTACGTTCACCGCACTGCAACAAAAACGCCCTAGTCTCCCCGGCCTGTAAATCAACGTTGTACACCAGTATCGACTGCTCAGGGAAACAGACTAAGGAGCCCCCATGCGCCAGAACACACACAATAATCGGAAATTTTTCGGCGAGCAAAAACTGCTCGCACTGGTGATTGGGGTTGCCGTCTCCGGCGCCACCATGGCCCAAGAGAGTGGCGAAAGCATGGAGGAGGTCGAAGTGTACGGCGGCTCCCGTGCAGCACTGGCCAACGCACTGGAAAAACAGCGCGCATCCGACAAAGTATCCAGCGTTGTCGATTCTGACGCCATGGGCAACTTCGCCGACACCAACGTCTCCGAGTCCCTGCGCCGCCTTCCCGGCATCATGGTGGAAAACGACCAGGGTGAAGGCCGCTACGTCTCGGTGCGCGGTATGAACACCGACCTGAACGCCATGACCATCAACGGTGTGAGCACCGCCTCGCCGGAGAATCGCCGCGGCGTGATGCTGGACGGTGTTCCCTCGGACATGCTCGACTCCATGACCGTGTACAAGACCCTGACCCCGAACCTCGACGCAGACACCATCGGCGGCGCCATTGATCTGGAAACCATCAGCGCCTTCAAATACGACGGCTTCCACAGCAAGGTAAAAGCCCAGACGTCCTACAACGAGCTGACCAAAGACGCGAACAACCCCAAACTGGCGGTGACTGCCACCAACCGCTTCCGCATGCAGGACGGCGAGCTCGGTGTGGCCATGGTGGTGAGCGACCAGAGCCGTCGCATCGTCGCGCGCAACAATGAAACCGGCGGCTGGTCCGACGAGGCCATCGATTCCGATTTTGAAATGCGCCACTACGACCTGGAGCGCGAGCGCCAGGGTGTTGTACTGAATTTCGATTACCAGGCCGACAGCGGCAACAGCTACTTCGCGCGTTTCTTCCACAACGAATACACCGATACCGAAGATCGCGCCAAGTGGGAAACCCGCTCACTGGAGGATGACGCCATTATCGAAGGCGACATCGCCACCTACCCCACCCAGCGTATGGATACCGAATCCCGCCCGCGGGTCGAAGTGCGCAGCATCAGCTCTGCCCAGTTCGGCGGTGAGTTCCAGCTGAGCGAGCGCAGCAGCCTGAAGGCAGAAATTTTCGGCTCGCAAGCGGAGCAGGACGACACCAACAAGTGGAACGCCATCTACCGCAGCATCGAGCTCGACACGCCGATGACCTACGACAACAGCGATCCGAAAAAGCCGGTGCTGAACTACGCGCCGGAGCTGTACGATCCGCAGAACTATTTCCTCAAGGCGCTGGAAAGTGAAACGGCCCTGTCTACCGACCAGGACTTCGGCCTGCGGGTGGATATGAACCTGGAACTGAACGACGTCACCGAACTGCAATACGGCATCAAGTATCGCCAGCGGGATAAGGACAACGAATTCGACTTCTGCGGCTACGAGCCCATTGACGATGTCACCCTGGCGGAACACGACAACCGTGTGATCGGCGATTACTTCGGCAACAACCACGGCCCCTCGCCTACCTATGACGGCGTGCGCGACCTGATTCCGACCCTGGGCAATGGCAGCTTTGCCCTGTCCGACGGCACTAGCTGCCGGGCGCCCGGCGATCTGTACGAAATGAGCGGTGACGAGGAGGAGGAGTCCATCGCCGCCGACTGGTATGCCGAAGAAAATATTTTCGCCGGCTACCTGATGGCCACCACCACCACCGACTTCGCCACCTACGTCTACGGCCTGCGCTACGAAGACACCCGCGCAACCTATCGCGGCAAGCAGTTCGATGGCGATGCCTACGCCGGCGACGTTGCTTACGACAACGACTACGGCTTCCTCGCGCCCTCGCTGAACGTGCAACTGCAACTTGCCGACGACCAGATTCTGCGCCTCGGCGCATTCCGCTCCCTGGTGCGCCCGGGCTTTGGTGAGGCCAGCGCCGGAGCGAAAATCGATCTGGAAGACAACGAGATCGAGGGCGGCAACCCCTACCTGGATCCGACCACCGCGTGGAACCTGGACGTCAGCTACGAGTACTACGTAGGCGAAGGCACCTTTATCGGCGCCGGCCTGTTCTACAAGGACATCCAGGACGCGATCGTCGAAGTCAGCGCAAGCGACGCCGAACTGCGCGGCCAGGTGTGGGACCGCATGGAAACCACCATCAATGCCGACGACAGCCGCATCTGGGGTGCGGAACTGGCTCTGCAGCACGCCTGGGACAACGGCATGCTGGCGATGATCAACTACACCTTTGCCGATGGTGAGACCGACCTTCCCGCGGATTCCGCCTACGGCGACCGCAGCACACCCTACGTGAAGCAGGCGCGCAATACCGCCAACCTGGCGGTCGGCTACGACAAGGGTGCCTGGGATGTCCGCCTGGCGGCCAACTACCGCGACAAGTACCTGGATGAGCTCGGCGACAGCGCACTGACCGATCGCTACACCAGTGACTTCATGCAGGTTGACCTGACCGCCAAGTACGAAGTCAATGACAACCTGACCATCAATGCGGCCGCCATGAACCTCAACGACCGCCCGGAGTTCTACTACTTCGGCAATGAGAGCCGTCTGTCCCAGTACGATGAGTACGGATCCACTTACGAACTGGGCTTCAGCTACACCTACTGATAAAAAGCAGGTGGAACAAAAACGCCGGGCAATGCCCGGCGTTTTTCGTTTCAGCGCTCAGTGAACGTGCACTTGGCTATTAACGGTTAGCCCGGTGGTCCACCAGCTCATCCACTACGGAAGGATCGGCCAGGGTCGAGGTATCCCCCAGGGAATCCAGCTCGTTACTGGCGATCTTGCGCAGGATACGCCGCATGATTTTGCCGGAACGGGTTTTCGGCAGCCCCGGGGCCCACTGGATGATGTCGGGTTTGGCAATGGGGCCGATTTCCTGCACGCACAGGTTGATCAGCTCCTTACGCAACTCCTCGGATGGCTCGCGACCGTTTTTCAGGGTGACGTAGCAATAAATGCCCTGCCCCTTGATGTCGTGGGGGTAGCCCACCACCGCAGCCTCGGCGGTGTCCTCGTGCAGCACGATGGCACTTTCGATTTCCGCGGTACCCAGACGGTGGCCGGAGACGTTCAGCACATCGTCGATGCGCCCGGTAATCCAGTAGTAACCGTCCGCGTCGCGGCGCGCGCCGTCGCCGGTAAAGTAAGTACCGGGGAAGGTGGAGAAGTAGGTGTCGATCATGCGCTGGTGATCGCCATACACACTGCGGATCATGCTCGGCCAGCTGGCCTTCATCACCAGCGCACCCTCGCCCTCGCCTTCGATCTCCTGGCCTTTTTCATCCAGTAGTGCCGGTTGCACACCGAAAAAGGGCTTGGTGGCGGAGCCGGGCTTGAGCGCAGTGGCGCCGGGCAGCGGGGTGATCAGGTGGGCACCGGTTTCGGTCTGCCACCAGGTATCCACGATCGGGCAGCGCTTCTCGCCCACCACATCGTTATACCACTCCCAGGCTTCCGGGTTGATCGGCTCGCCGACGGTGCCGAGCAGTTTCAGGGAGCTGCGGTCGCACTTGGTGACGAAATCATCGCCCGCGCCCATCAGTGCACGAATGGCAGTAGGCGCGGTGTAAAAAGTGTTTACCTTGTGCTTTTCGACCACCTGCCAGCAGCGCGAGGCATCGGGATAGGTCGGCACGCCTTCAAACATCAGCGAGATGGCACCGGCCGCCAGCGGGCCATAAACGATATAGCTGTGGCCGGTAATCCAGCCCACATCCGCGGTGCACCAGAACACATCGCCTTCCTTGTAATCGAAGGCATATTTGAAGGTCATGGTGGACATCAGCAGATAGCCGGCGGTGGTGTGCAGCACCCCTTTGGGTTTGCCGGTGGAGCCGGAGGTATAGAGGATAAACAGCGGGTCTTCCGCGTTCATCGCTTCGGGTTCGCACTCGGTGCTTTGCTCGGCGACAGACTCTTCGTACCAGATGTCGCGCTTGCTGTCCCAGTCCACATTGGCGCCGGTGCGCTTGACCACGATGGCGGTGTGTACATCAGGGCAGCTGGCCAGAGCCTTATCGACATTGGCTTTCAGCGGCACCTTGCGACCGCCGCGCACGCCTTCGTCGGCGGTGATTACAAGACGGCAATCGGAATTGAGAATGCGGTCTTTCAGAGAGTCTGGCGAAAAGCCGCCGAAGACCACGGAGTGCACAGCGCCGATACGGGCACAGGCGAGCATGGCATAGGCGGCTTCGGGGATCATCGGCATGTAGATACAAACGCGATCGCCCTTGTTCACACCGCGCGCCTTAAGCAGGTTGGCCAGCCGGCAGACCTGTTCGTGCAGTTCGCTGTAGGTGATTTTTTTGCTGTCGGCGGGGTCGTCCCCTTCCCAGATAAATGCAGTCTGGTCGGCGCGCGCGGGAAGATGGCGATCGATACAGTTGACGGAAACATTCAGCTCGCCGTCGGCAAACCAGGCCGCGTGGCCTTTGGTCAGATCCTCTTCCACCACTTTGGTGAAAGGCTTGCTCCACTGCAGGAAATCGTTGGCTTGTTGCGACCAGAAGGCCTGTGGGTCTTCCACGGACTGCTGGTACATGCGCTGGTAGTCGTCACTCGTGACGAGGGTGTTAGCGGCAAAGGCTTCGGGCACCGGGTAGGTGTGCACTTCAGACATCGTTTTCTCCCTTATTAGTATTATCGGGCTGCTGCGTCTTCCTTTGAGTGCTGCGGTTAGTGGGCAGTCACTTTGACGCGGTCATCGCTATTACGCCCCGGGCCGGGCTTACCGGAAAGTGCTCTGGAGAGCGATCCCGGAGGGCGGCGTGAGGGCATTTATCCCGATAAGTTATACCATTGGCGACCACGGAATGACAACGCTGTCACCCCTTCTATCACTTCATCATAGCGTGCGGAGTTTGCGGATTCCCAGTTTTGGGTTGGATTCTGGTGCCTTTTTTCTGGGGTTGAGGCATCCACTATGTGGGTGTGTGGCGGCTGGGATTCAGCTGCCGATCAGACCTTTCAGGTGGGCGACCACGCTGCGGCCGAGGGCGGACAGCGCATAGCCGCCTTCCAGAGCCGAGACAACTCGCCCCTCGCAGTGCTGGTCTGCGTACTCTCGCAGCTTTTCTGTGACCCACAAATAATCTTCCTCCTTAAAGCGCAACTGCGCCATGGCATCTTCCACGTGCCCATCAAACCCGGCGGAGATAAACAGCATCTGCGGCCGGAATTTCTCCAGCGCCGGCAGCCACTGTTTTTCGACGACTTCGCGCAGGGCATCGCCACCGGCACCGGCCTCGAGAGGCGAGTTGACGATGTTATCCGGCAGTTCGCCGGTCCCGGTGAACGGGTAGTAAGGGGACTGAAAGCTGGAGCAGAGCAGGTAGCCCTCGCGACCGGCCACGAAGTCTTCGGTGCCATTGCCGTGGTGGACGTCGAAGTCGAGGATGGCGACGCGGTCGAGGCCGTACTGCGCACGGGCGTGGGCGGCGGCGATGGCGATGTTATTGAACAGGCAGAAGCCCATGGCTTTGTCGCGCTCGGCGTGGTGCCCCGGGGGGCGCACGGCGCAGAAGGCGGCATTGAGTTCGCCGGCAATGACCTTGTCCACAGCGTCCACGGCGGCGCCGGCGGCGTGGAGAGCGGCGGCGAGGGTGTGGGGGCACATGCGAGTGTCTTCGTCGAGCACTTCGATACCCTCACTGGGGGCGCGGGCGAAAATGGATTCGACATATTCCGGGGTATGCACCTGCTCGATCTGTTCACGAGTCGCCTGTGGGGCATCGAAGAAGCGCAGGACGAACTCCATGCCGCTGGAGAGCAGTTGATCCTGGATGGCATCGAGGCGCTCCGGGCACTCGGGCTGTTCACCGCCCATATCGTGTTTACTACAAGCGGGACTGGAAAAAAATCCGACGGTGGCCATGCGCAGTTCAGTCCTTTTGTTCTTGTGTATTACCGGCGGACAAATCCAGTTCCAGATAGAGCTCGTCCATACTGTCACCCACCCGGGAAACAAAACCGTTGCTTTCAAAAATTTTGAGCATGGGTGTATTGTCCCGGCGCACACAGGCAAACATCTTCTCGATACCCCGCGCGCGGGCGACGGTTTCCATTTCTTTCAGCAGGGTGGTGGCGATGCCCTGGCCACGTCGGCTCTCTTTAATAACGAAGGCGACTTCGCAGCTATTGCTCGCTTCGTAAAAGTAATAGCGCCCCACCCCCTGGATAACTTCACTGGCCCCATCCAGGTCGGTAAAGCACAGTGCGAGATCTTTGCGCTGGTCAACACTGACCAGATTGCAGGATTTCTCCCGGGACATCTGCGTTACATGGTGGTTGTAACGCATCATCAGGGTTTCTTTGTTGTGGGTGTAGAAAAATTCCTGAAGCCGCCGTTCATCGGAAGGGCGCAGGGGGCGCAAGGTATAGCGGATGCCGTCAAACGTATAGCGTTTTTGGTCGACCGGGCCCAATTCAGGTACCGCAGTGGGCGCCTGCTCCTGGTATTCCGGCACCCAGTAGAACTCGCGCACTTTCTCCAACAGCGCGCGGCGAAAATCCGGGTGGGCGATGCGGATCATTTCCAGGGTGCGTTCGCGCACGCTCTTTCCGCGCAGTGAAGCGATACCGTATTCGGTTACCACATAGTGCACATGCGCACGGGACGTCACCACGCCCCCGCCAGGAGTAAGCGACGCGACGATACGGGAGATCAATTTACCATCCTTGTCTTTCGCAGTAGACGGCAGCGCAATGATCGGCTTTCCTCCCTTGCTCAGTGCGGCACCACGAATAAAATCCACCTGCCCGCCGATACCGCTATACAGCAAACTGCCGATGGAGTCGGAAACTACCTGTCCGGTCAAATCCACTTCGATGGCACTGTTGATCGCCACCATCTTTTCATTGCGGGCGATTTTAACCGGCGAGCTGACATGCTCCGCGGGGTAGAGCTCCACATGGGGATTACCATCGACAAAGTCGTATAGCATTTTCGACCCCATGCAATAACTGGTGATGGTCTTGCCCTTATGAAAGGTTTTCTTGCGGTTATTGATTACACCGCTTTTCATCAGTTGTGCCACACCGTCAGAAATCATTTCCGAATGTATGCCCAGGTCTTTGTGGTTCCCCAGATAGCGCAATACCGCATCGTGGACTTTACCCATACCAATCTGCAGGGTGGAGCCATTCTCCACCAGCACCGATACATACTGCCCGATCTGCTCCACCGCCTGATCCATTTCTGGCGGTGGCGACTCTGGGATAGGTGTTTCAACCGTCATCCAGGCGTGGATCTGATCGCGATGAATAAACGTATGGCCGCTGGTACGAGGCATCGCCGGGTTTACCTGGGCAATCACCACCGGGGCATTTTCTACCGCAGAGGAAACCACATCCACGCTCACGCCCAAAGAGCAGTACCCCAGCTCATCGGGCGGGCTGACCATGATCAATGCTGCATCCAATGGCAGTACATGATCACCGAACAGCTTGGGCACTTCGGAAAGGAAGGTCGGTGTGTAATCCGCACGCCCTTCCGCCACTGCATTGCGCACCGCGGTACCGCCGATATACAGGGCGTTGACGGTGAACAGTTCGGCGTATTTGCGCTCAGCCCAGAAGTTGTCAGAGAGGGTAAATACGTGGGTCACTTCAATGTCATGGAGGCCCCGGCTATTGGCAACAAGGTCAGTCATCAATGCGTTGGGCACGGCGGCGTGAGAGCCCAGAAAAATTCGGCAGCCGCTTTTTAGCAGCTGATCCCACGGGATGATTTCATCGGTTTTCGGACTTGTCAGAGGTGGCATTGGGTTGAGTGGGCTCCTACCAATTGGGTAAGTCTATGGTAGGCGGTGAGAACCCGAACATCCATGAGAAATTCAACGTGACAGCGCCCGCCAGAAACCAGGCAAATCCCCCGGCGTTTATACGTCACACCTCCGTGCAGAACAAAAAACAAACACAGCCAAGTGTCGCGCACTCGTCAAAGTAAAACCGAAAAGCACACTTAAATTCTGGTGATCTCAGGTTGACACCTGGTTACTTTAAATCACTTGACCCGATTCGGATGATTGTTGAGCATCAAATTTCACAAACAAACACCTAAATGCATCAGGAGTATTTGTACAGTTCACTTCAAAACCGACCTAACTATAACAATACATTATAAACATGGTGAGAATAATGAAACAAAAATCACAACCATCAAATAGAAAGCTCTTCCGAATCATATACATGCTCACGGCATTGAATCTGTTGATTTCTATGCAATCACATGCCGGCAGCTGGACTACGGAATACTACCTTGCGGGTATGGACTCCGTACATATTTACCTGCCGACAACTCAACCACTTGTAAACAATAAACGCGCACTGATGATAAATCTTCACGGCTGCTCCATGAGCAACACCGACATGAAGAATAATGCGGACTGGAAGCCCACGGCCGATCAGTTCGGAATGGTTGTCGCCCTGCCAGATGTCCCGGGAAATGGTGCATCAAATATGAGCTGCTGGGATTACTATGGCGAGAGTCATACCCGAAGCAACAAACACAACAACGAAATCATCAACCTAGCGATTGACCTGATTAGCCGGCCCGCACTGAATATTGACCCAAACCAGGTTTACATCACCGGGTTTTCTTCCGGCGGCGGACAAGCCAATGTTATCGCCTGCCTCGCTCCGGATATTTTTTCAGGTGTCGGTAGCTCCGCAGGCCCGGGACTAGGCACGAGCGTCTATCAATATTCCAGCGTACCCTGGAATTACTCGGACACCAGTAAAGCAGCGCATTGCAATAATTTAGCCGGCAGTAACGCTCCACATCTCGCCACACAAATCTATTCAACTATTCACGGTAGCTCAGACTCCACCGTGGCACCGGGCTTCAATCAACATGGCGCAGAAATAATGAGCCTCGTATACGGCGCGCCCATACAAGGGCTGGCGACCAGCATCGCAAACGGTGGCACCAAAGTCATATTTTCAGACACCACTGGACCTCGGGTATCTCGAATTTCAGTCAGCGGCATGGGACACGATTGGTCTACGGGAAATGGCGGCAACTTCGGCTACTTCGTCAACACCAAAGTTGACTACCCCAACTACGTAACCCAATGGTTTTTTGACAACAATCGTCGAATTGGTGGCTCTTCTGGGGTTGATAGCGACGGCGATGGGTTCAGCTCCGGCAGCGACTGCAATGACCAGGATGCCAACATCAACCCCGATGCGATTGAGATATGTGATGACGGCATTGATCAGAACTGTAGTGGCAGTGATTTGGCCTGCAGTGCCTGGACATGTAAAGAATACACAACAACCAACACCTACCACTACAACAGCACTCCCCAGCGAGCAACGGTTTGGTACTTCAATTGGGTCTATCATTACTATGCAAAAGGCAGTGGTGAGGAACTGGCGTTTGCCGGGCCCTTCTCTTACACCACTGTATCAGAAACCAGTGAAGGCTACTTTGAAGCGGGCAGCTGTCCGTAATCGAATGTATTGATCTGCAGGTATTAGATTCGACGAACTCCCTCCGGAGCCGGGCTTGTGCGGCTCCGGAGGTCTCCAGCCTCACCAATATGACACTGAAGGCAAGGTTAATGACAGAAAGATCCAGCTAAGTCGTTTATCGTTTTGTCTAGCTTCTACTCGCCAGAAGGCAAAAACCGCCGACGCATAAACATTTCCGCTTCCGCAATAATCCACTCTCGAAATAGTACCGTCGGTTTGTGAGCGGTATAATTAGAAGGGCATACAAAATAGTATGCTTTCTCGCTAAGCATTTTAAAATCGTGTGCTACGACTAATTTTCCTGAATCGAGCAAAGGGTCAACTAGCGGCCGATACATGGGAATGATCCCGAGTCCGTCCACTGCTGCCTGCACCGCCACCGCCACATTGTCAAAGGTCATCACTCGCTTGCGCGCCAGAACCGAACTGCCACACCCCGCTTCCGCGAGCCAATTTGACCACAACTCGGGAAGGTGCTTGTACCCCAACCATGGTTGAGCTTCCAGTTCGAACAACGACATTACCGCATCTGGTGCACGCAATAGTTCAGGAGCACACACCAGTTGAATATGGATATCCAGCAGCTTATCACTCTGACACCCTGCCCATTTTCCATTACCCAATCGCACGGCTGCGTCCATTATCCCACTACTAAAGTCTACCGACTCTTCCGTAGTATCCAGCGCATTGGTTACAAAAGCGACGGCCAGTTCCGGATGTAAATCATAGAGTCTGTTCAAACGCCCGATCAGCCAGGTTGAATTAAAGGTGGCTGAAAGCCCGAGTTTGAATTTTCTCTCTCCTTGCTGCCCCATGATTGTATCGGTTGCCAATTTTATATCGGCAAAGCAAAGAGATAGCGCATTGGCATAACTAACACCCGCCGGGGTCAGCTCCAATCCAGATTTGGCCCGATGAAACAGGCCGACACTGAGAAAATCTTCCAGCCCCTTGATTTGCCGGCTCACTGCAGATCTAGTAACAAAGAGTTCTTCCGCTGTTCGCGTAAAGCTCAAAGTGCGCGCAGCAGTAACAAAAAACAACAGCGCGTTCAGCGGTGGGTAATTCCTGGCCACTTTATCGCCTCAACCCTTGCATTATCAATGCTTGTTAATATTCACAAACTCGCACATGGCAACGTCACCAGTGCTCAACCACCGCGGATACACAGATACTTAATCTCGAGATAGTCGTCGATGCCGTACTTGGAGCCTTCCCGACCGACACCAGATTCTTTCATGCCACCAAATGGGGCGACTTCGGTAGAAATCATTCCCTCGTTGATACCGACCATCCCATAATCCAAAACATCCGCCATGTGGAAAATTCGCGAAACATTTTGCGTATAGATGTAACTCGCCAATCCTGCGCTCGTATCATTTGCCATCGCGATCGCGTCGGCTTCGGAAGAAAACCGCACAACAGGCGCAACCGGACCAAATATTTCCTCGCGGAATACCCGCATTTCGGGGGTGACATCGACAAGCACCGTAGGCTCATAAAACTGCCCACCTAGAACAGACGCTTGGCCTCCCGCCATCGCCATGGCACCGCCATCCAGGGCATTCCTAACCAGGGAGTCAACATTGTCCAGCGCCGCGCCATCAATTAGTGGGCCAATATCGGTATCCGGATCCCTCCCATCGCCTAGCCTCAATGCTTTTACGGCGCGGGTTAACTCTCTAACGAAGTCGGGATATATACCCTCCTGCACCAGAATTCGATTCGCACTGATACAGGTCTGCCCCGCATTGCGAAACTTAGAAGCCATGACACCGGCAACTGCCGCACGCAGGTCCGCGTCATCAAAAATGATAAAAGGCGCATTGCCCCCAAGCTCCATCGATGTTTTTTTGACGGTTGCCGCACATTGCGCCATGAGCAGTTTTCCCACTCGAGTGGACCCTGTAAACGTCAGTTTACGCACCTGCGGATGGCCACTGAGCACTCCACCAATTCCCACTGCATCCGTGCCGACAACAACGTTGATAAGCCCATCCGGGAATCCAGCCCTATGTGCCAATTCCGCCAATGCCAGCGCGGAGAGCGGCGTCTCAGCGGCGGGTTTGATCACCAGCGCACACCCGGCGGCCAGTGCCGGTGCCGCCTTGCGTGTAATCATCGCACTCGGGAAGTTCCACGGTGTAATCGCCGCTACTACACCAACTGGCTGCTTCAGGGTTAGCAAGCGCAAATCCGGCGCATGCGCGGGTATTACGTCGCCATAGGCACGTTTACCCTCTTCCGCAAACCACTCAACAAAGGACGCGGCATAACGAATTTCAGCCTGGGACTCCGCAAGTGGCTTACCCTGCTCGGCCGTCATTATGAGTGCCAAATCTTCCGCATTCGTAAGAATCAGGTCGAACCACTTGCGCAGAATATGCGCTCTATCTTTCGCTGTACGCCGCTTCCAGCCCTCCATTGCCACCACGGCCTTTTCAATCGCGGTATTTGCCGTTTTCGGGCCGGTGTTGGCAACTGACGCAAGTACCTTATCGTCTGCGGGATTGAATACTGAGAATTCCCCCAGTTCAGGTTCTTCAACCCAGCTTCCAGCCACAAATGCTCTAGTTCTCAGTAACGATTGGTCATTTAAGTGAAGCATTACTTGTCCAGTCAATATACGTATCACAACCGCGATTACCGCGGCCCCCGATGGCAGGGTCAATAGTGTTAATTGCTCGACTGCCGGTCAAGCAACCAAATTTCAACAGCTGTTGCCGGAAATGCACCAGGGAATTTCATGACACTTGATCAGTTGAATTCCAGGAACCACAGGGTGCAATGGAATCGCCTCCTGTTGGTCGTTGTCGCGTTTCACGCAACAAACTGTCAAGTTTTAATCGCTTGTGTCGGTTGCTCACCCCACGCCATTATGGCTGTACGCGCCAACCTCAATTGATATAACAAAAACGGTATTCGGAGCAGTGTCCCACATGTTCGATTTAGAAGTTGCCGAAGATAGAAGCCTTCATTGGCTTCAAAATTTGGACCTCAAACCACTCGCGGAACAGACTGCTGGTGAGACTTATATATCCAGCACCCCTCTGGCCGCGATTGAAGTTGCTTCCGAGGGACGCGACATCTTGCGGGCGATCAACAGCCTACCTGCCATGGTCGAGTACCACCCCAGTCAAGTACGCGAACAGCGTTTGGTGCGCGGAAACCCATGGGATCACGAGAACCCCAGTGGCGTCCTTCGTCGCGATATCTCCGTTGATCTGACCGACTGCACATTACCTGCAAGGATCTACTTACCGGAAGTTAACGATGAGTATCCGCTCGCAGCACTGGTCTACTTTCACGGCGGTGGTTTCGTTCTCGGCAGTATAGATAGTTATGACAACTGTCTCGCTCAACTCGCGGCACTTTCTGGCTGCGCGATCGTTTCAGTGGAGTATCGGCTTGCGCCGGAACACCGGTTTCCAAGTGCAGTTTACGATACTCAAAATGCGTTTAACTGGATTCACGAGCGAGCCTCCACACTGGGCCTGGATGCGAGCCGCCTCGCAATCGGTGGTGATAGCTCTGGGGCGAACCTTGCGGCGGTAGCCTGTCTACTGAATCGCGATCAAAAACTCCCACGCCCGAGCCTGCAACTATTAATTTATCCTTGCACGGAAGGCAATGCAGCGACGCCCAGTCGAAAACTATTTGCGGATGGCCTTCTGCTTACGCAAGCGGGGCTGGAGTGGTTCCACAACCATTACATTTCACATAGCGAAGACGACGACTGGCGATTTCGCGTATTACACGCTGCAGATCACAGCAATCTCCCCCCGGCGTTTGTGTTGACCGCGGGATTCGACCCACTGCGAGACGAGGGTGCGGCGTATGCGGAAAAACTGAGACGCGCTGGTAGCGCCGTCCGCCACTCATGCTATACCGACATGTTTCACGGATTTATCAACTTTGGCACTTTGAGCCAGTGCCGGCTGGCGCTGTCGGAGTGCGCAACGGTATTACGCGCAATGCGCGTATCGGCAGGAAAGAGAGAGCAAGAAATTGATTCTAATTAGAATATAAGTCTGACTGCGCAGTAACAGTTGAGGTAACCATAACTACAACCGTTTTAATAAAAAGAGAGATAGCGATGAATACAAGATTTTCTAATAAAAAAACACTGGGCGTTGCCATATCCCTAGTCATCTCGGGCGGATCCAGCGTTGTCGCGGCACAGGATAACGGCGTTCTAGAAGAGGTTCTGGTGACCGGATCCTATATCAAGTCATCACCTGGCGATGCGGCGGTTCCGGTTCAAGTAGTGGGCCGTGAGTTTATCGATTCCATCGGAGCCACGACGGTAGCCGATGTGATTGCCAAACTGCCTTTAATCTCCGGTTCAGAAAATCAGGCTGATTCCTTTACTCAGGGTTCAACCCAGGGTACTTCGAACGTAAATCTGCGTGGTTTGGGTCTGAGTTCCACCCTGGTGCTGATCAATGGCCGGCGACAAACTATATCCGGGGCTCTCAGCAATGACGGGAGCGTATTTGTCGATACCAGCACGATTCCAGTCGATGCCATTGAACGCGTGGAAGTACTGAAAGAGGGCGCCGCTTCTGCATACGGGTCCGACGCGGTTGCCGGTGTAGTAAACTTTATTCTGCGCAGCGATTTCGAGGGTGTTGAAATAAACGGTGGCGTTCGCAGGACGAGCGATGGCGGCCAGCAGGATACAAATTTTGGCATGGTCTGGGGTGGTGGAGATGACGATACGCGCTTTACTATCTCCGCGCATTATCTTGACCGCACGCCACTCAATGGAGCGGATCGGCCCGAACTTGTCGACAATGCCATCAGCTCGCTCGGAAACTCCTTTCTTCCTTATGCCGCAGCACCAGTCACGGTGGCCAGCGGCGCATACGCCGGCACTTATATGCCCTTCGAGTCGGTACCGGATGCTGGGTGTACCGACAATAAGGAAGGTGTGCTGATTCCGCAGCCCAGCGGTGTAAACTGTGGCTTTCACTACGGCGAATATTACAACCTGGTTAATACAGAGAACCACGCGCAGGTATACGGCAATCTGACCCAACAGTTCACCGGTGGAGTGGAGTTATTTGCGGAACTCGGATACTCAACGAGCGAAGTCACCGACAATCCGCAGTCGCCCAGCTATCCAGATTTGACATTCCCCGTTATCGGTTCAGATCACCCCGGCAACCCGTTCGGTGTACCGGTTATTTGGCTCGGCCGCCCGCTGGGTGCCGGCTTTGAACCTCCGACTGCAGCGCGTGAGAACGATACGCTGCGCACCTCAGTGCAGTTAACCGGAGATACCGCCGGCGGCCTGTCTTGGGATACCGCGCTAACCTACAGCGCCAATAGTTACACACAGTTTCAACAAGACACGCTCAAGTCCCGGTTGCTTGCGGGTCTCAGCGGAACCGGCGGCCCGAACAATGACGAATGGTTCAACCCATTCTCTCCGACCAGTAATAGCCCGGGTGTGATCGACGATTTTTCCTATGAAACCAAAGCAACTCGTGAAACCGACCTTCTGGTATGGGATGCGGTTATCAGTGGAGATCTCATCGAACTACCTGCTGGAACGCTGAGCTTTGCGACCGGGGTACAGGTTCGTAACGAAGGCTTCGCTGTGGATACTGATGATGTCTACGAGCTCAAAAAAGACGCCAATGGTAACCCAGTCCCTGTCGACCTTATTTTCTTGGGTGGCCTGTCTCATGTGGATGTTTCTCGCAGTGGGGCGGCCATATTTACCGAGGTCAAAGCACCGCTTACCGACAATCTCGAGCTTACCGGCGCGCTGCGCTATGAAAATCTGGATACCGATAGCAGCTTCGACCCGAAGCTTGCCGCTCGCTGGCAGATTTCAGATCAATGGACACTGCGCGCCTCAGCAAGCACAGCATTTCGCCAGGCTTCGCTATCACAGCAATACGCGACGGCAGTCACCCTCAACGGCATTCAAGATTTCAACGCCGATGGCACAACCAAAGGCGGTGTTGCGTTTATTCGTGTAGCCGCTACGGGTTCTGAAGCGCTGAAACCCGAAGAGTCTGAAAACTACAACCTTGGTGTTATTTTCCAGCCAACTGACAACCTGGATTTCAAGCTTGATTACTGGCGTGTTGATTACACCAACCTTATTACCGTAGAAAATGCTCAAGGCAAACTACTGGCCAACCTGAATGGGTCTGACATTCAGCGCGATCAGTTCGGCAACCTGTCCGGAATCAACGTCGAGTACTTCAACTCCTCCAGTGTTGACGTGGCGGGAATTGACTTTGAGTCCATCTGGCAGATCAGTGATCAGTGGTCAACGACACTGAATATTGCGCGCTTCCTGAGTTATGAACTCACTAATGAAGCGAGCGACACTGTGGAAGCGGCCGGCTACTTCAACTACGACAATTTTGCGCGGTCCATGCCAGAAACCAAGGCAAACCTCTCAATCAATTGGATGTCCGACAACCAGTCAGCTGGCCTGAACGTCAATTACACCTCCAGCTATGACATGCGCCAAGCGGTACCATCCACCGAACAACAGGGTGTAGATTCCTTTGTAACGCTGGATACTCAGTACAGCCAGAGGTTTGCGTTTGGCCTGAGCGATGACGCTGAAACGACTCTTAGCGTCGGCATTCAGAACCTGCTGGATGAGGCGCCGCCGCGCGCGTATAACGGCGCGAATCTTAGCTACGATCCCAAACAGCACAGCCCTCTGGGTCGTGTATTTTACGCACGCGCTAAATACAACTTCTAAAAATCTGGTGTGCAGGCGGCAACGCATTATTTCCGCCTGCACATACCTACCAGTGACTCCCTTTTCGCAAGCGATGCTTAATGTTTGAAACTCGGATCGCTTGCGCTTTTTATCCGGTAGCTTTTCATGTCGCACTTCAATTTTGACTCGTGTAAATCCATCGTCTGTGAACCCGGCGCAATAGCCAGGCTCGGCGAGCTCAGCGTGAACCTGGGGACTCTGCGGGTTTTACTGGTAACGGACCGCGGCCTTGTTGATGCAGGCCTGCACCAGTCAGCGGTAGACTCACTGACGAAGGCCGGCGTTGAGTGTCTACTGTATACCGACGTCGTTGCAGACCCGCCAGAATCTATTGTCGAAGATGCCATCGAGTTTGCGCGGGACCACAATATCGACGGTGTGATTGGATTCGGTGGCGGCAGTTCGATGGACGTGGCCAAACTGGTCGCTGCACTATTTCACACACAACTCGCATTGGAAGATGCTTACGGCGTGGGCAATATCAAGGGTAGCCGGCTGCCCTTGATCCAAATCCCCACTACCGCAGGGACTGGCTCAGAAGTCACGCCCATCGCCATTATCACCACCGGTGAAACCACCAAAGCCGGAGTGGTGTCGCCGCAGTTGTTGCCCGATATTGCGCTATTGGATGCAGACCTGACTCTCGGCCTACCGCCGCAGGTTACCGCGGCCACAGGTATCGACGCGATGGTGCATGCGATCGAAGCCTACACCAGTGCGATCAAAAAAAATCCTTACTCAGACATGCTTGCCAAAGAAGCTCTGAGGTTACTCAGCAGTAACATCGAGACGGTGGTTTACGACGGACAAAACCGCGACGCCCGCAGTGCGATGCTACTGGGTTCGCTCCTCGCCGGGCAGGCATTTGCCAATGCGCCGGTTGCCGCCGTTCACGCACTCGCCTATCCGCTGGGCGGCCATTTTCATATCCCCCACGGGCTCAGTAATTCGCTCGTATTACCGCATGTCATGCGCTTTAATTTACCGGTAGCGGCGCCGCTTTATTCGGAACTGGCCGAGATCATAGTGAAGAATGACGCAGGTGTAGCCCCAGACCCAACGCAGAGAAGTCTCGATTTGATTCACTACATTGAACAGCTGATTGCAAAGCTGGAACTCCCGAATCAGTTGCGCGCAGTCCAAGTACCGGAACAGAGCCTGAGCGGTCTGGCCCGTGATGCCATGCAGCAGCAGAGGTTGCTGGTCAACAATCCACGTACGGTATCAGAGCAGGATGCACTGCAGATTTACCGCGCCGCGTACTAATTCGGAGTTCCCAACATGCACACAGAAGGTTTAAAAATTCCCGTTGCCGAGTCTATCGCTGCCGGTAGAGTCGCCGCAAAATCAAGTCGCTATGCGTGGTATATGATCGGCATACTACTGGTGGCCTATACATTTTCATTTATTGACCGCCAGATACTTAGCCTGTTAGTGGAGCCGATGAAACGCGACCTGGGGATATCCGACACCCAGGTGAGCTTGCTACAGGGGCTTTCATTCGCCTTGTTCTACACCATTCTTGGTTTACCGATGGGGCGCCTCGCCGATACAGTTAGCCGGCGCGGGCTTATCGCCACTGGATTAACCTTATGGAGTTTAGCCACAGCGGTTTGTGGCCTGGCAGGACAGTACTGGCAACTGTTTGTCGCGCGGATGGGCGTTGGCGTGGGTGAGGCCTCACTGTCACCAGCGGCTTACTCCCTCATTGCCGATAGCGTTGATCGCAAAAACCTGGCCGCCGCCATCGGTGTCTACTCCATGGGTATTTATATCGGCGGCGGATTGGCACTGATCGCCGGCGGCGCTGTGGTTGCCTGGGCGGTGAATATAGACAGCGTGGTGGTTCCGCTCATTGGGGAAATCCGCTCCTGGCAGCTGGTATTCCTGGCTGTCGGGCTGCCCGGGCTGCTACTGGTTCCATTCGTACTCACCCTGCGCGAACCCCGTCGCGCCAACGCCGGTGGTACTGCGATTCCACTGGCAGATGTCTGGCAGTTCTTGCGGCACAACCGCCGCACCCTTATCCTGCTGATTCTCGGCGCCGCACTGGCATCCTTGGCCGGCTACGGTTCCGTGGCCTGGGTGCCGAGCTTTCTTATTCGCACCCATCAACTGGGGTTCGCCGAAGCCGGCCTTGCCTTTGGCTTGATCGTTTTGATCTTTGGCTCGGCAGGTGTCGTCAGCGGCGGCCGTATTGCAGATTGGTTGGGGCAGCGCGGACGGCAAGATGGTAAACCACGCACAGCACTGTATGCGGCGCTACTGGGGCTGGCACCAACACTGCTTTATCCGTTGATGCCGTCACTCACAGGCGTACTGATACTGCTATCCATATCAACCTATTTCACCAACTTTATGATGGGATTGGGGCCGGCGGCCATTCAGGAAGTGGTGCCGGCGAATATGCGCGGGCAAATATCGGCGCTGTATCTGTTTGTCGTCAACATCATTGGGTTGGGGCTGGGGCCCTTGAGCATTGCACTCGCCACGGACTACGTGTTTGAAGACCCGAACCTCCTGCGTTATTCATTAGTGCTGGCACCCGGGTGTGCACTCACTATTTCCGCCTTGCTGCTCTGGCGAGCCCTGCCGCACTACCGCGCGAGCCTTGCAAGCCATGAGACCAGCCAGGCCCACTGAATCCAGTTTGCGACGCTAGAATGTGAAAAGATACGGGATTAGAAGCCTGAGGCCAGGGGTAGCAGGCCCGGGTTTAAGGATGAACGCTCTCCGGTGCATTGGCTTCTTGAAGTAGCCAATTCCGGAAAAAAACGGTCGCCGGATTTTGTGCATAATTTTTTGGATAGAGCAGGTAGTAAGATTCTTCCTTCAGCATGGCAAAACTGTGTGCGCATGCCACTCTGCCATCCGCGATAAGCGGCGCTGTCAGAGGCATGTACATCGGGATCAAACCCAAACCATCTGCGGCGGCCTGGGAGGCTACAGCCACATTATCCAGAATGATATTGCGCTTCTTAGATTTCAGTTCTGGAACGCCCGCTGCGGCGAGCCACTGGGGCCACAAATCTGGCAGATGCTTATAGTGCAGCCAGTCGTATTCGGCCAACGACTCCAGATTTTCAAAGGGCGTGGTCCGGCCGATCAGCTTTGGCGCGCCCATGATCTGAATGGGAATATCGAATAGCTTGTCAAACAGGCAGTCCTGCCAGTCTCCTCGGCCAAGGCGAATTGCAGCATCCATAGATCCGCCAAGATCCAGTGCCGGGTAGCTGGCATCGACGTTGTTTGTGATAAAGGAGATGGAGAAGCCGGGAGAAAGCGCTTCGAGGCTCGATAGGCGACTCATTAGCCACATCGCATTAAATGTGGCGGAAACATTCAGACGGAAACTTTGTTCTGCCCGTCCCGTCACCAAGCGATCGGTTGCCGCTTTTAGCTCTACAAATAAGGGGGCAATTGCTTCGAAGTATTGTTTACCAGCCGACGTAAGCGCCAGATTTTTATTGCAGCGTTCGAATAGTTGAAGGCCGAGAAACTCTTCCAATCCGCGGATTTGCCGGCTTATCGCAGATCGGGTGACACACAGATCTTCTGCCGAACGGCTGAAGTTGAGGGTCCGTGCTGCACTGACAAAGCACAACATGGCATTGAGTGGAGGGTGTCTGTCCCGCATTTCATCGCTACTTTTTTCGATGATACTACTGACAATCTCACGGCCTGGCAATCCGCGACCACTCCAGCAACCCAGGAATGGGTACAACCGACTCCCAGGCCTCACCTACAGGAATCGGCGACCGAGGTTTCCCCTGCTAACTTAGCAATTTATACCGACTCTAACTTCTGAACAGGAATTGTGTTCGCGCTCCGCTCGACCCGGTTCCGCTCATCCAGATAAACCAGCTTGGGCTTAAATGAATCTGCCTCAGATTCAGACATCTGCGCATAGGCGGCGATGATCACCCGATCTCCCACCTGTACTCGACGCGCCGCCGCACCGTTCATAGAAATAATCCCGGAACCACGCTCCGCGAGAATCACGTAGGTGTGAAAACGTTCCCCATTCGAAACATTGTAAATATCGATCTTCTCAAACTCGCGCAGCCCAGCCAGCTCAACCAGATCTTCATCAATCGCGCAGGAACCGTCATACCAGAGCTCCGCCTGGGTGACCGCGGCCATATGCAGTTTGCCCTTCAGCATCTCAATTTGCATAAACAGATCCCTACCTTTACATACTCAAAGAAACGTTATCAATCAGGCGTGCACCGCTGGTGTACATAGCGCCCAGTAGCGTGATCGCGCGATCATCGTGTGCAGCGGGTTGCAGATCCTTGCTGTTACAGATGGAAAAGTAATCTACCTTGAATCCCGCTATTTCAATCCGTGTTTTCGCCTCGTCCTCCAGTGCGGCGAAATCCCGGCGGCCATTTTCGATTTCTGTACGCGCCCAGTTCAGCGACTGGTTCAACACCGCCACCTTCGGCCGCTCCTCCTCGGTGAGATAACCATTGCGTGAGCTCATTGCCAGGCCATCTTCTTCCCGATGTACCGGTGCCGCAACCACCTCAACCGGAATGCACAGGTCTTCGACCATGCGGCGGATCACCGCCAGCTGCTGGAAGTCCTTGATGCCGAATACCGCCTTGTCCGGCTGCACAATATTGAACAGCTTGGCGACAACCGTCGTTACCCCCTCAAAGTGGCCCGGGCGGCTCGCACCGCACAGCACATCCGTCATGGCCGGGCACACCACACGGGTCTGCTGGTCCATACCGTTGGGGTAGATCTCGGCCTCTTCCGGGTGGAACAGGTAGTCACAATCTGCCGCACGCAGTTTGGCCATGTCTTCCTGCATGGTGCGGGGGTAGGTATCCCAGTCTTCGTTCAGGCCAAATTGCAGACGGTTGACGAAGATGGAGACCACCACCAGGTCGCACTGCTGCCGGGCCAGATTCACCAGCTCGATGTGGGCGGCGTGGAGGTTGCCCATGGTGGGTACGAAACCGATGGTCTTGCCATCGCGGCGGGCCTGGCCCAGCGCTTCGCGCAGGCTGGCCACATGGTGAAAAACTTGCATTGCCGGGGATCCGCCAGAGGTATACACGGGCGGCATATTACCTTCCGGCGCCGGGCGGAACAAATAACGTGAACCAGATCAAAACATTGGTCGAGTTCGGTTTTTGGCTACGGGTTAACAAACTTGCGGGGCTGGTTCAGGAAGGATTCAGTGTACTCCGGGCACACTGGTCCCAAGTTAGCCAGAAAGCCCACGATAACGGGCACCGACAAGCCGCACCGGCGGCTGTGGAGAGAAGCCATGAAAAGACTGATTACTGCCATCACCACCGCCGGCCTGTTGCTGGCCACCGGCCCGGCACTGGCGGACCGGGACGACCGCCACCACCGCAACGACCACAACCGCAAGTTCGTGCAGCAGCAGGACCGCAACAAACAGCATCACACCAAGATACGGGATATGGAGAACAAGCGCCGGGATGCCCACAACCGCCGCCTGGACCGCGAAAATGCCCGTGAGGACCGCCGCAAAAACCACAAAGGAAAAGACGACCGACAGGATAAGCAGCACGGCAAAGACAAGCACAAATACCTGAAGTACGCAGGCTATGACCGCCGCTACGACAAAAACCGCAACGACAGGAAACAAGCGCATGGCGGCCACAAACCCCACCGCCCTGCACACAGACCCAGTCACAAGCCACACCGCCCGCATCATCGCCCACACAAACATCGCTGGCGCCCGAAGCACTACGGTTACGGCTACCGCTGGAAACGCCTGCCCAAAAGCTATATCAGCCTGACGTTTGGCGGCCTGGGCTACTACTTCAGTGACGGGGTGTTCTACCGCCCTAACGGCGCCGGATATGTGGTTGCCCAGGCCCCGGTTGGCGCCTTCGTGCGCACCCTGCCGGGCACAGCGATGAGCGTAAGCTTCAACGGCCTCAACTACTTCGTCGCGTACGACACCTATTATCGCTGGGACCATCGCCGCAACGGTTACTTAGTAGTACACAACCCCGGCTTCCTGTAATGCGGGATTGATTCCACCAATTCGACTGGAAAGGAAGCTCACAGGAACGGTTTTCTCCCAACCCCAACAACCGAATGAAAGTTCGGTTATTGCCCCTCTGGCGACTCTCTCGAGTCGCCTTTTTTATATCTCGAGCGCGCGCCAACCCGGCAAACCCCGCGCCAAAGATGTCCGCATTCACAAACAGCGCAAAAACCGAACAAAAATTTAATTTTTTCCTTTAAAAAAAGGCCATTTTTCTTTTCTATAGTTATTGCTTTCCACAAACTCTGGCCCCAAGATTCGCGCCGCTGACGCACCCCGGAACTCTTTCCGGTACACACTTTCAGAACCCCCTAGGATTCCCCAACTTAATAGACGCCATGAAACAACAACAGATCGAAAACTGGACCTGCGAAGACTCAGCAGAGCTTTACGGCATCCGCAACTGGGGTGCCGGCTATTTCAATTTGAACCAGTCTGGTGAGATCACGGTTGAAGTTAAGAACGATGCCGGGGACCTGCACGCCGTTTCCCTGATGGATATCGCACAGGGTGCCACCGAGCGCGGCTTCGGCATGCCACTGCTGGTGCGCTTTGAAAACCTGCTCGACGCCCAGATCGCGCGCATCAACAACTCCTTCCGCAGCGCTATTGAGAGCAGCGGATACAACAACGTGTTCCGCGGCGTTTTTCCGATCAAGGTGAACCAGCAGTGCCAGGTGATCGAAGAGATCGCCCGCGCTGGCCGCCAGTTCGGTCACGGCCTAGAAGCCGGCAGCAAAGCGGAGCTGATCGCCGCCCTGTCGATCCTGGACAACACCGATGCACTGATCGTGTGCAACGGCTACAAAGACGAAGAGTTCATCAACCTGGGCTTACAGGCCCAACGCCTCGGCGTACAGGTGTTCTTTGTAGTGGAGACTCCATCGGAAGTGGACACCATTATTCATTGCGCCCAGCGCGAGAAAGTGGAACCCAACATTGGAGTGCGCATCAAGCTGGCCAGCAAGGTTGGCGGCTACTGGAACGCCACCAGCGGCGACCGCAGTATCTTTGGCCTGGGCAGTAACGACCTGATCGCGATGGTCGACAAGCTGCGTGATGCCGACATGCTGCACTGCCTGAAACTACTGCACTACCATCTGGGCTCGCAGGTACCGAATATCCGCGATATCCGCACCGGCGTGCTGGAAGCCTGTCGCTACTATGCAGACCTGGTGGAAGAAGGTGCCGCCATGGGTTACCTGGATCTGGGCGGTGGCCTGGCAGTGGATTACGATGGCTCCAAGACCAACTACACCCACTCCAAGAACTACTCGCTGGATGAGTACTGTGTGGATGTGGTGGAAGCCATCATGGGCACCCTGGACAGCGAGGGCGTGGAGCACCCGGTAATCATTACCGAGTCCGGCCGCGCCACGGTAGCCTATTCGTCGGTATTGCTGTTCAACATTCTGGACACCACCAGCTTCGAGCCGATCGAGCTGGAAGAGGACAGCATCAGCGATGATGCGCACCCGATGTTGAAAAACCTGCAGCATGCACTGCAGAGTGTGACACCGAGAAACCTGCAGGAAAGCTACAACGACGGGCTCTACTACCGCGACGAGATTCGCGCGCTCTACCTGCATGGGCAGGTCAGCCTGCGGGATCGTGCACTGGCGGAGAACCTGTTCCTGCAGTGCGCGCAGAAAATTCGCAAACTGCTGGATGAAGTGGAGCAGGTACCGGTAGACCTGCAGGCGTTGCCGGAAGTGTTGTCCGACATTTATTACGCAAATGTGAGTGTGTTTCAATCGCTGCCGGACATCTGGGCGATTGACCAACTGTTCCCGCTGGTACCGGTACACCGCCTGGATGAAGCGCCGACCCGCTCGGCGATTATTGCGGACATCACTTGCGACTGTGACGGCAAGATCGATCGCTTTATCGACCGCCAGGATGTGCGTAAAACCTTGCCGGTGCATCCGCTGAAGGAAGGCGAAGAGTATATTCTCGGTACTTTCCTGGTTGGTGCGTATCAAGAGACGCTGGGGGATCTACACAATCTGTTTGGTGATACCAATGTGGTGAGCGTTCGTATCGAAGAAGACGGCAGTGTCGATTACAGCCGTGAGATCCACGGCGACAGCATCGCGGATGTATTGAGTTACGTGGAATATTCACCGCAGGATCTGTTTGAACGCTTCCGCAAGCTCGCAGAGCGAGCGGTAAAAGAAAAGCGGATTACTGCGCAGCAGCGTAAGGATATTTTGCACACCTACACTGCAAGCATGAGTGGTTACACCTACTTCGAAAAGTAAATCGATTTTCGAGTGTATTTTGTAGGGTGGATAAGCGAAGCGTATCCACCAAAATTTCACGGGCCGAAGTCCTGTTAACGCCGGTCCGGTGGCGACGAAGCCCAAAGGGAGAACGATATGGCCAACGTATTAATTGTAGGCGCCGGTGGCGTCGGTCAGGTGGTTGCACACAAGTGTGCGCAGGTAGAAGAGGTGTTTGAGAATATCACCCTCGCCAGTCGCACCAAATCCAAATGCGACAAAATCGCCGATATGCTGCCGCGCAAAATCAATACCGCGGAAGTGGATGCTGACAATGTCAGCGAAATGGTCGCCCTGATCGAAAAGGTCAAGCCAGACATGGTCATCAATGTGGCCCTGCCATATCAGGACCTACATATCATGGATGCCTGCCTGGAAACCGGCGTGCACTACCTGGACACCGCCAACTACGAGCCGCCAGAAGAAGCCAAGTTCGAGTACAGCTGGCAGTGGGCGTATCAGGAGAAGTTCGAGAAAGCAGGCCTGATGGCACTGCTGGGCAGTGGTTTTGACCCCGGCGTAACCAGCGTATTTACCGCCTATGCCAAGAAGCACCACTTCGACCGCATCAAAACCCTGGATATTCTCGATTGTAACGCCGGCGATCACGGCCTTCCGTTTGCCACCAACTTCAACCCGGAAATCAACATCCGCGAAATTACCGCGAATGGCCGTTACTGGGAAGACGGTAAATGGGTGACCACCAAGCCCATGGAAGAAAAGCGAGTGTTCGAATTCCCGGAGGGTATTGGTGAAAAAGACCTGTACCTGCTGTACCACGAAGAACTGGAATCCCTGTCCAAGCACTTCCCAGAAATCGAGCGCGCACGCTTCTGGATGACCTTCGGTTCCAGTTACCTCAAGCACCTGGAAGTTTTACAGAATGTTGGCATGACCAGCATCGAGCCAATCGAATTCCAGGGGCAACAGATTGTACCGATCCAGTTCCTCAAAGCGCTGCTTCCGGATCCGGCGAGCCTCGGCCCGCTGACCAAGGGCAAGACCTGTATCGGGAATATCGTAAAGGGTACTCCCAAGGGCGGCGGTGAAGACAAGATTTACTATGTCTTCAACATCTGCGACCACCAGGAAGCGTTTAAAGAAGTACAGTCCCAGGCCATCTCCTACACCACCGGCGTACCGGCGATGATCGGCGCGAAGATGATGATGGAAGGCAAATGGATGAAGCCCGGCGTGTGGAATATGGAACAGCTGGATCCGGATCCGTTTATGGACGATCTGAACAAGTACGGCCTGCCGTGGCAGGAAACCTGGCTGGATAAGCCTTTCGTTTAATTGCACTGGACTGCCGGCCCACGCCGGCATGACCTTGACCTCCCTGCAGGAGCCTGCTTGCTGGCGAACCACCTCGGCATCCGCCCTGTTCGCCTGCTGGGCAGGCTCCTGCAAATACAACGTGAGAATAAATGGACCTGACTCCCCGCAAAGACTACTTCGGCGAATTTGACCCGACTCGCGTCCCCACCCCCTGCTTCGTGGTGGACGAAATCGCCCTGCGCGACAACCTGGAAGTATTGGCCGATGTGCAGAAGCGCAGTGGTGCCAAGGTACTGGCCGCACTGAAAGCCTTTTCCATGTTCAGCGTCGGCCACATTGTGGCCGAGTATCTTTCCGGCACCTGCGCCAGCGGCATTAATGAAGCAAAGCTGGGTTTTGAAGAGTACGGTGGCAAGGACCTCGGCAAAGAAGTGCATGTGTTCAGCGCCGGTTACAAAGAAGCGGAGCTGAAAGAAATTCTGGGCTTCGCCCACCACGTGATTTTCAATTCGTTTTCCCAGTGGAAGCGCTACAAAGCCATGTGTCTGGACGCGCAAAAGCAGCGCCCGGAGTTGCAATTTGGCCTGCGCATCAACCCCGAACATTCCGAAGGGCACACACCGATTTACGACCCCTGCGCCCCTTGTTCGCGCCTGGGTATCGTGCGCAATCAGTTTGACGGGGAAGACCTGCACGGCATCAGTGGACTGCACTTCCACACGCTGTGCGAGCAGGACTTCAAACCCCTGGAGCGCACCATCCAGGCAGTCGAGGACAAGTTTGGCGATTTGATTCCACAAATGGCGTGGATCAATTTCGGCGGCGGCCATCACATCACCCGCTGTGATTATCAGGTGGAAGAATTGATTGCTGCGGTCAAAGCCTTTTCCAGCAAGCACGATGTTCAGGTTTATCTGGAACCAGGCGAAGCAGTCGCGCTATTTTGCGGTGTGCTCGTAGGCGAAGTGATCGACCTCACCTGGAACGGTAAAAACCAGGCCATTCTCGATGTTTCTGCCACCTGCCATATGCCCGACGTTATCGAAATGCCTTACCGCCCGGAAATCACCGGTGCCTCTCTACCGGAGGAGCTGCCGCACAGTTACCAGCTTGGCGGTCAGAGCTGTCTGGCCGGAGACAGGATCGGCGAATACAGTTTTGCCGAGCCACTGCATATTGGCGAGCGGATTGTGTTTGAGGAAATGGCCTACTACACCATGGTAAAGACCAATACGTTCAACGGCATCCCGCTGCCCTCCATTGCGCTGTGGAATTCGGATACCGATGAATTGCGCATGGTTAAAGAATTCGGGTACGAGGACTTTAAAAGTCGTCTCTCGTGACTCCAGCCCACCGCAGGTGCTCTGAAGCAATTGCGGTGACGGTGAAACCTTTCACCCGGCACTCCGCCGCCACAAACGGTTATAAAGAACCCATGCACCAAGAAGACCCCAATGTTTTTCTGGGCTCCGAAATCGAGCAACCCAAACCAGAAGACGCCCTGTTCCATATCCTGCCAATTCCGTACGAAGAAACCGTCTCCTACGGCGGCGGTACAGGCAAGGGACCAGCGGCGATTATCGAAGCATCCCACCAGTTGGAAACCTTCGACAACTTTTCCACCCCCTGCGACCTCGGCATCTACACCCACGACGCCATAGACGTCAGCGGCCCCGCCGAGCAGGTCATGGAGAATATCGCGACCGCCACCCGCGAAATCCTCACCCTCGGCAAAATGCCTGTGGGCATCGGCGGTGAACACTCGGTGACCTGGGGCATCATCAAGGGCTACCTGGATGCCGGGTACACCGATTTCGGCGTAGTGCAGATCGACGCCCACGCCGACCTGCGCGACCGTTACGAGGGCCACAAGCACAGCCATGCCAGTGTCATGCGCCTGGTATGCGAAGCCGGCGTGCCCCTGTATCAGCTGGGTATCCGCGCCTACTGCGAAGAGGAAATGCAAGCGCGCCGGGAGTACAACGTGCGCTTTATGGACGCCCACCAGCTGGTTCCGAATCAGGTGCAGTCCATCCAATTGCCGGACGACTTCCCCAGCCAGGTGTTTTTCACCCTGGATATTGACGGCATGGACCCATCGGTCTTCCCCTCCACCGGCACACCAGTACCGGGCGGCCTGGGCTGGTACCAGACCCTGAGCCTGTTCGAATCTGTGGCAAAGCAGCGGCAGATCATCGGCTTGGACCTGCTGGAGTTTGCGCCCATCGAAGGCTTCCATGCCTACGAGTTTGGCGCCGCCCAGCTGCTGTACAAGCTGATGGGTATCATCCAGCGCAATCAGTAACGCCGCGCCACAGCAATACATAACCGGACAATCGACCAGTTATCCACAGCGAAACCAGGCTGTGGGTAACTCCCGGGATGATCTGACATTTCTTAACGCTAAGCCGTGACCAGCCGCTAGCGCGCCCCCTCGAATGCGGTTATTATTTGGACAGATAGCAAGTACTCACATACGGGGGGACCCATGAAAAAAGCGGTCAAATGTCTGATATTTGGCACCGGACTGGTCGCACTACTGTCGTTTGCGTTTGCCGCACCGGCAGACGCACATTCTGGCCACCGCGGTCACCACCACGGACATCTGCCGGCGTACGGACCCCGTTACCGCCCGGCTTACCGACCCGGCTACTGGGGCCCGCGCTTCCGCGGCCCGCGTATCGGTATCGGCTTTACCGTCCCCATTCTGCCGGCAGGGTACGTGAACATGGCGGTGGGCGGCGTGCCCTACTACTACCATGGCGGCTATTACTATCGTCCGGCCCGCGCCGGATACGTGGTCGTGGACGCGCCTCTGGGCGCAGCGGTACTGACCCTGCCAAGTAGCGCCGTGCGCGTACAGATTGGCGGTGGCACCTTCTACCAGTACGGTGCGGCCTACTACCAGTGGCGCCCGCAAATGAACCGCTATGTAGTAGTTCCACCACCCGCAACCGTCGTTGCCAGCGCACCGGCAGTTGGCAGTACCCAGCCCGCCTACTCCCCGGGCCAGGTGGTAAATGAACTACCCGCTGGTTATGCGGCCGAGGTGATCAACGGCATCCAGTACTACCGCTATGGCGGCCACTACTTTATGCCCACCCAGCGCGACGGCCGCGAGGTTTACGTGGTCGTCCAGGTGTAAACCCGCCTCTTATCAGCACCCCACCGATTAGGGCCTCCGAGAACAAACGCCTGGCAACAGGCGTGCGTTACGGAGGCCTTTCTGTATCTCCACGACCACCCGCTGGCAGCATGCGTACATTGGTATAGGCTTTCAGGGCGCACTTCTGTAAGGGATTGAGCAGGAAGCGCCAAAGTACACCCGGAGCCCAGCCATGACCCCTTTACGCCTCACCCTCGCTCTACTCGTTTGCCTACCCATCAGCCTGCTGGCAGATGCACTGACTGAAGGCCAGTGGGTGGACCTCTCCCACGATTTTGCCGAAGACACCCTCTACTGGCCCACCGCGGACAAGTTCGCCAAGAGCACCGTATTCGCCGGGGAAACCGACAAAGGCTATTACTACTCGGCCTACAACCTGGAAACTGCGGAACATGGCGGCACCCATGTGGATGCGCCGGTGCATTTTGCGCGCAATCATCCGACGGTAGACAAGATTCCACTGCAGCAACTGATCGGACCGGGGATTGTGATTCGTGTAGCGGATCAGATTGGCAAGCAGGACAAAAAGGATCGCAATTATCTGATTTCTGTTGAGGATATTACGCGCTGGGAACAGCAGCACGGCACCATCGAGAAAGGCAGCCTGGTGCTGTTCGACACCGGCAGCGCGCAGTACTGGCCGGATGCGGAGAAGTATATGGGTACCGCGGAGCGCGGTGAGGCGGCGGTTGAGAAACTGAACTTCCCCGGGCTATCGCCGCAAGCAGCCATTTTCCTGGCGGAAAAACGTGGGGTGAAAGCCGTCGGGCTGGATACGCCGAGTATCGACTACGGCGGCTCGCGCCTCTTCAAAACCCATCGGGAATTATTCAAACGCAATATTCCCGCGCTGGAAAATGTGGCCAACCTGAATGCGCTGCCGGACAAAGGGTTTACCCTGATCGCGCTGCCAATGAAGATTCGCGGGGGCAGTGGCGGGCCGACACGTATCGTCGCGTTTATTCCGAAGGACTGACCGGTTCGATTAGCCGGATACCGCCGCATCCATGGCCGCGCTGCGTGCCAGATTGTGTGCCAGTTTGAGATACAGCACCTGATAGGTAGCGGGCAGGCCCGCGGCGGTGCGCTGCTGTTCATAGGCCGCAGTAAGCCTCCGCAGCTTATCCCGGCTTAGCAACCCCTTGCCCGCAGCCCGGTTCACATTGTGGGCGCCAATACTTTTCAACTCGCGCATCAGGGTGGTGACCTTGTCGAAATGGAGTACCCGCTGCTCTAAGGTTACCGCGCATTCCAGCTGATTCCCCACACAGGCGGTTTGCCAGGCTTCACACGACAGGAAACGATTGACGTGCACAGCGCCATCCACCGCCGCCCAACTGGACTCCAGCTCTGACAAAGTGCCCGGTACCAGGGTGGAAATTAGGGTATTGCCCGCGGGCGCCAATACCCGGCGTATTTCTGCGAAGAGTTGCGGCAGCTGGTAACACCACTGCAGTGCGAAACTGGAAAACACCAGGTCCACGCAACCATCCGCCAGCGGTAGCTGTTCCGCATCCGCGGCAACGTAGCCAGCACTCACCGGCCGGTGTTCGCGGGCATATGCCAGCATCTGTGGGGCGATATCCAGGGCGATGATTTCCGCATCGGGGAAGCGTTTGCGCAACAGCTCGCTGCCGTAGCCGGTGCCACTGCCGAGGTCCAAGATACGTTTCGGTGACCAGTTCTCGCCTGCGCGCTGAATCAGCTCCCGACACACCGCCCGCTGCAGGTGAGCAGCCGCATCATAACTCTGTGCGGCGCGGCCAAAAGCCCGGGCCACAGAGGTTTTTTCCAGCGGCGCGGGCTCCAGGTGCAACGACGCCAGGAACGATTCAATCAACCCGGCTACCTCTTGCGGCTGACTCAGATGCGGGCAATGACCAGCACCAGTGATCACTCCTATTCCCACACCCAGCGCTTCGATCTTTTTCGCCGCCGCAACCGGCACCAGCGCATCCCCTTCACCAAAAATATGCAGTGCGGGCACAGCGAGTTCCGCCAACAACGCCCGGTTATCCAGATTTCCAAGGTAGTCCAGAGCGTTACTCCAGCTTTCGGGGATTTGCTGTGGCTGCCAGCCTTTGAGGGTTTTCAGTAGCGCGCGCATAGCGCTGTCGCCGCGCGCTTCGAGCCCACAAAAGCGCTGGTAGTTTTTTTCCGGCATTTCCCGCTGGGTATGGCAGAAATCGGCAAAGGTACCTGGCTCCATACCCGGCCAGTCATCGCGAGTGACGAAACTGCCATTGGCGGCGATGGTGATCAGGCCGCGTACTTTATTGCTGCTTGCCGCCAGCTGTGTGGCCAACATGCCGCCCAGTGACCAACCCAGCAGCAGACAATTTTCCGGTAACTGCGCGTCCAGCTGAGCGAGCAATTCCTGAGGGTCGGGCCATGGCGCTTCCGCGCGTGCACCAAACCCCGGCAGCTCAATATTTACTATCGTGCCGAAGTGATTTCTCAATGCCTCCAGCAGTGGCCGCCAGCAACGGGCATCACCGCCCCAGCCGTGCAACAGAGCGATATTCATATCGCCGCTCATACCAATACCTCGCTGGTTCTGAGCGCCGCTGCCAATGCATTGAGTAGACCATCAATCTGCGCCTCACTGTGTGCGGCTGACAGGGTAATACGCAAACGCGCAGTGCCGGCGGGTACCGTGGGTGGGCGTATCGCGCCGACGAGATATCCCGATTTCTGCAGCTGCCCGGCAACGTTCAATACGATTTTCTCGCAGCCCAGCACCAGCGGCTGAATGGCGCTGGTAGAGCTTTCCAGGGGCAGGCCTTTTGCCGCGGCATTGCGGCGAAAATACGCAATGCGCTGTTGCAGGGTTTCAGCCAACGGCTCTTGCTGCATCAGCTCAAGCGCGCGCAGACAACCGGCGGCCACCGCCGGCGGCATGCCGGTGGTGTAAATATAGGTGCGGGCAAATTGCGCAAGATAATCGATCAGTGCCTGTGAGCCCGCCACAAACGCACCGCCATTACCGGCGGCTTTACCGAGGGTGCCCATCACGATGGGCGCTGAGTCCTGGTCCAGCCCCGCTGCGGCGACACTGCCGGCACTGGGATAGGCATCACTGCCCATCACGCCAAAACCGTGGGCCTCGTCCACCATCAACCAGGCATCGTAGCGGGCGCACAATGCTGCCATCTGCGCGAGCGGCGCGGTGTCGCCGTCCATGCTGTAAACGCCGTCCACTGCCAGCAAAATATTGCCGCTGTTTTTTCCCCGGGCGCGCTTCAACTGAATTTCCAGACCATCCAGATCATTGTGAGCAAACCGCAGAGACTGGGCGCCGGAGATGCGCCCACCGTCGATCAGCGAAGCGTGGTTCAACTTGTCCTGCACCACAACATCACCGCGACCGACAAGTGCGTTGATCACGCCCATATTGGCCATATAGCCACTGCCAAATAACAGCGCGGCTTCACGCCCGGTAATTTCGGTGATTTTATTTTTCAGTTGCTCATGGATTTCGAAATGGCCGTTGACCAGATGGGACGCTGTGGCACCGGCCCCCAGTTCTGCACCGCGCTGTTGCGCGGTGATCACTTGCGGATGGGTGGCAAGACCCAGGTAATCGTTACTGCTGAAGGTAACCAGTTCGTGCCCATCCACCACAGCCGCCGGGCCGGGCGCCGCGGTGAGGGTTTTGTGACTGCGGTACAGCTGCTGCGCCCGGCGCTCGGCCAGGCGCGTTTTGAGAAAATCCTGAAGAGAGGTCACAACAGCAACAGAACTTACGCCTTGGCGGCGTCGTAGAAAAAGGAATCATTTTGCTGTTCGGTGACCCGCTCCTGCAGCTCTGCTTCCACCGCCGCTTCGTCTTCGTGCTGGTGGAATTCCTCCGGCTTGATGCCCAGGCGGCCAAACAACTGCATGTCTTTATTGGCTTCCGGGTTACCGGTGGTCAGCAGTTTTTCGCCATAGAAAATGGAGTTGGCACCGGCGAGAAACGCCAGAGACTGCATCTCATCGTTCATCGCTTCGCGACCGGCAGACAGGCGCACGTGAGACTTTGGCATCATGATGCGAGCGACAGCGATGCAACGGATAAACTCGAAGGGGTCGAGATCCTTGTTATTTTCCAGCGGGGTGCCAGCCACTTTCACCAGCATATTGATAGGCACGGACTCGGGTTGCTCCGGCAGGTTCGCCAGCTGCATCAGCAGGCCCGCGCGGTCCTTTTCCTCTTCACCCAGGCCGATAATGCCACCGGCGCAGACTTTCATACCGGCGGAGCGCACATTGGACAGGGTATTCAGGCGATCCTCATAAGTGCGGGTGGTGATGAT
The DNA here is from genome assembly GCF_947504145.1 of uncultured Microbulbifer sp. Taxonomy (GTDB): domain Bacteria; phylum Pseudomonadota; class Gammaproteobacteria; order Pseudomonadales; family Cellvibrionaceae; genus Microbulbifer. The sequence goes on along the minus strand of NZ_CANNGQ010000002.1, from coordinate 431,530 downwards.
GTCACCGTAGTACTCCGGCGAGGTATCCAGGTTATGGTTGTAGTAATCGAGGCCCGCATCCGCCAGGTCTTTGGCCTGGTCATCGGACAGCATGCCCAGGGTCATGCAGGTTTCCAGCCCCAGGGACTTCACTTCCTTCACCATCTGGGTGACATAGGGCATGTCTTTTTTCTTCGGCGAGCGCCAGGCGGCCCCCATGCAGAAACGGGTGGCGCCACTGGCCTTGGCCGCGCGGGCCTCTTCCACCACAGCTTCCACCTTCATCAGCTTTTCGCGCTCCAGGCCGGTATCGTAGCGGGCGCTCTGCGGGCAGTAGCTGCAGTCTTCCGGGCAGGCGCCGGTTTTGATGGAACAGAGTGTGCTCACCTGGACCCGGTTGGCGTCAAAATGCTGGCGGTGCACCGTCTGCGCGGTAAACAGCAGATCGTTGAACGGCATCGCAAACAGGTCCAGAACCTGCCGGCGAGTCCAGTCGTGGCGCAGCTGGCCGTAGGTGGACGATTCAGAAGACATTTGCGGGTTGGCAGTCACAGGAATTATTCTCCTCGGGCGACGGGACTAAACAGTCAACATACTGGGTCACAGCGTCGGGGTCGGTTGATTAACCGGGTTTCCATCAAAGCCTGCCAGTTTAGCCGCGGCCCCTTCGCTGTCAACCTGGAAAACCAATTCTGGTTTACAAGTCTGACACCGCGAGGATGGGGGCTAGCGGGCCCCAAAAGGAAAGGGAAGGAGAGAGGGAAGATCCATGGTAATGCGCTTGCTGGGACAGCTGCTTGACCGCACTATCGACCGTCATTTGGCCGTATGCCTGTTGTGCGCCAGCGGTAACGATATTCGTGCGGGGATCTGCCCGTCATGCCAGTGGAACCTGCCCGCCATCGGCCACGCTTGCAGTAGCTGCGCACTGCCGCTGCAACACGTCTCGGACCATCAGTGCCCCCGCTGCCTGCAGAAGCCACCGCCGCAAGCGATCAGCCGCGCCTGCTGGTATTACGCCTACCCGGTGGCACAGCTGATCCAACGCTTCAAATACCGCCGCGACCTAACCGCCGGCCGCACCCTGGCGGAACTGGCCGCAACCCGGCTCAATCCAGGGAAAGACAAACCCGATCTGCTCGTTCCCGTGCCTCTGCATTGGCGCAAGCAGCTCTCCCGCGGCTACAACCAGGCCGGGCTGATCGCCGAGCGGCTCGGCCATCAGTGGCGCATACCCGTAAATACTCGCGTCCTGCGCAAGGTCGCACTGACCGGCAGCCAGCAGGAACTGCGCCGTCGCGAGCGCCTGAATAACCTGTCCGGCAGCTTTGCCGCGCACGGGCGCGTTGCCGGCCTGCACATTGGCCTTGTCGACGACGTGATTACCACCGGTGCCACGCTGGAAGTCGCGGCACAGGCGCTGCTGGAGGCGGGAGCCGAGAAAGTCAGCACCTTTGCGTTGGCGCGCGTGCCGTGATTCGAATATCAGATACTCAGTCCGGCCTGGAATCTGTCACCGTGAACTGCTTGGATGCCAGTACTGTCCCGTCCACCGACAAAAGATCCACGGCCCAATCCCCAGGGACTTTTTCCCACTCCTCGTCCATGGTTTGGTAAACGACCGTCTCATCGCCCACGGATGGAAAGAGCAGCTGCGATGACTCAGACGTGCGATCGCCCTGCTCATTTTCCAACTCAGGGAAACGCCAACGCACCACAATCGCCACTTTGGGTTCCTCTTTCCCATCCACAAACCGGTCCTCAACCTCCACTTCTATACCGAAGCGGGAGTCTTCGTTGACATCGATACGGTCTTTCGTTGAACGGACATATACCCTGTTCGCGTTGCGACGCCTTGCGACATTTCCAAAATCTTCCAGATGTACGGAAACGTCATGGGTATCCACATCGTACACCTCCTCAAGGACCTGCCGCACCACATCGGCCGAGGCACGATCATACCGGGGCGAGGTGACGATCTGCGCAAGTATACTCAGCCTGTGGCGATCGAATTTTTTCAGTAAGTCGTCATCTTTTTCCTCCAAATCGGTGCTCTCCCGATCCGAAGCCAATAAATCCAGGCACTTGCCCGGGTTCTGACCGAATCCTTCGCCCCCCAGACAATTCAGTCTCGCGATATCCAACGCGGCATACTCGTAGCCCAGCTCTTCAGCACGGGTGTAATACTGCAGCAGTTCCGGATCGCTGACATTGTCAAATACCCCGTCCTCTGCCAACCGGGCCAGCCAGTACGGTGCGGGAGCGAACCCCTCATCCATAGCGCGCCGATACCAGTTCGAAGCCAATTCAAGGTTCTTGTGGGGACCCGGCCGCCGGAAGTACTGTCCCAGAATGTACATTGCCTTGCCGCTACCCAGCTCCGCGGCACGAGTGTAGTGGAAGATTGCGCGCGGAAGGTCCTTGACTGTGGCAGCTCCGAACCAGAAGGAATCTGCAAGCAATATTGCCTCGTCAATCCGCACTGAGTCTTCGACAAAATTTTGATCGGGCAACCCCAGTTTACGCACCAGAAATTCATTCACCAGCGCAGCCTGATGCCGCTCGCCCACCCAGTTATGGTTCCCGTGCCCAACGGCTTCATAGGCAAGAAACTCGACGTCGCCTCCGCTTTGCTGTAACACATACTTCATCCGGTTGCTCTGTTCAAACCCGGAAACACTGTCTTCTTTGCCGGCCACCAGCAAAACCGGCACATCAATTTTATCCACTAGCCGGAAAGGGGACCGCACCTTCATGCCCTCATCGAACTTTCCAACCACTTTTTCCACGCTTTTCAGATAACCCTCGTGCAAACGTAAATTGCTGGTATTGAATAGCAGAGGAATATCAAATACGCCGTACATGGCAACAGCGCAATCGTAGATAGCAGGTTGATCGATTGCCAACATCAGGGCGGAGTAGCCCCCATAACTGGAGCCAATTGAGCAGGTATTTCTGAAGTCGTGATCGGCACGTACTTGATTTACAACGGCCGATATATCCTGCTCGATGGCTTTACCCCATTCCCCGCGACCGCTGGCGATAAACCTCTTCCCGAAGCCGGCAGAGCCGCGAAAATTTACCTGCAGTACAGAGAATCCCCGGCTGACAAAATACTGAACTTCCGGGTTAAAGTGGGCGTAATCCCTGACGCCGACCGGTCCGCCGTGAGGCATCACCAGAAGTACATTGTTTGAATGTCTGCGCGGTTCGGTAAATATCGATTCAACCAGGGTTCCATCTTCCATCTCGGAGGTCATCACCTTTGACTCCGATAGTAGAGAATGGTTTATCCGGGTAAATCGCTCGCCAATCAGCGCAGCCTCTTTGCGCTGCGAATCATAGAGATAGTAGGCGCCCGGATCTGAAGAGGAAGACACGAGTAATACCTTCCTTTCCGTTTTCAACCCTTCCGAGACCACGGCAACTTGCTTACCAGGAAATGCAGCACTTAGAAGTTTATTTTGCCTGACATCCTCATCCAGAAAATAACGCACTGAACGGCGGCCATGGTCATAGTAGGTTACAGACCTGATGTGCACACTCTGCTCAACGGTGTCGTTTTTACCGGCACTCACGAGGACGATATCCGCATCGTCCAGGTCATAACGCTCATGCTGATAAAGCACTTTTCCAAACTGGTTGCTATCCAGGTCGTATTCAACAAGCGCTACGGTATCGGTCACCTTGTTACTCAATACAATCATTTTGGATTGATCAATCATCGAGACAGGCAGGAACTCCTCAACCGAAGATTCAATCCGGTAGATGTTGCGCCAGTCGTGCGCATCCCTGTACAGCACCCAGATCTCCACCGAGCCATTCGCGCTAACCAGGGAAATCAAGCTTTCACTGGACGCATCCCACAGATAGTAGAGAGCATCGTCTATCTCTTTGCGGAAGCGATTTCTGCGGCCAAAATCTTCTTCCACCAGCTGGTCCACAGTCAGGCGATATAGTTTCTGGCTACTTGGATCGCGGTCTGATCGATGAGCGAACACAACCTCATTCTCTGAGTCTGGTAGATAATCGACGATATACCCGTGCTCGGCAACGTATCGAACATCAAAGCTCACCTCACCATCAACGATGCTCAGATCCACAAAGCCATGACTCGTACGATTGATTCTGGTGTCTTGATAACGGAAATGCAGGGTATCGTTATCCACCCAGCCGTACCCGGACAACTCCAGATAATCTTTGTCAAAATTGATCAGCCCGTCAAAAATTCCTGTTTTGTGGTTGAACACCCCCAGGAATTCCCCCTGGTCCAGGAGGTGCCCCGCAATCTGTTCCGAGTCAGGGCTCATTTCAAGCGTCAGGATATTGGGGTTGCTGAACAGAACTTCCGGATCAATACTTTTCGCCGCACTACCCAATGGGAACAAACTCACCACTGCCAGCCACAAGAAAGGGGTAAAACACCTCATGATTCACCTCCGCCCTGTAAACCTTCCGCCAACCGAAAAAAATCATCCTCGCCGGGGCCAAAATACTCTACTCGCCGACTAGAGAGCAGGTGTGGGAACTTTTCTTCCAGATACTCCAATGCCTGCGAAGACTCATTCACTAACTCGAATTCACCAATCAGGGACCAGCGATTGGTTCGCACTTTCAGGTCACCTACATAGCTGATCACACCGGGTTTTACCGAGAAGCCCCAGTTATCATCATTCAACCGAAATCCGAAAAAGTAATTGATATCAACTTTACGAACCCTGTACTCACCGGCGGGGGCTTTGAACAGGATATAATTTTGTTCTTTATCAAGGTCAGACTCGGTAAGAATGAAGCTTCGCCAGCCCGAAATATGAATCTCATCAAGCTGCTGATTCGTATCCACCCCGATCAGTAAATAGCCTTCCCCCTTTTCCAGGCCGGAGTCCAGATCCTGCTGGATGGACGTCACCTTGGACACACACCCTGAGAGCATCAGGGCTGCCACAACAACGATACCTATTGTTCTTATCATTTTTTCTTCCTTTAGATACTCTGAGGAATCCTGCCCCAGGGGGGCAAACTGCGCAACTGAACGAAACGCTCCTCCGCAGTATCTGAAGGATCAATCCCGGGCGGCACACACGAGTGGCCAAAACACCCCAACCCTCAGCCAGTTTGACCCGGTGACCAAGCGGTACTCCCGTGCTCATTTCTAGACCCATGTGACTCCAGGCGCCACAATAGTCGCCCTTTTCCGCAGCTGCGCAAAAATCCACCGGCTGCTAACGTTATAAATAGAGTTCGCCCGATTCGGCCCACCTGGTTCAGGGCTTCCGCGGGTGGACAGCACAGGATGATGGGATAAAGAACATGAGTGAATTCAACATGCCCCGCGGCATCGTGATCAGCGGCACCGGACTGTGGACACCGCCGGACGCCATCAGCAATGAAGAGCTGGTACAGGCGCTCAACACCCATGCGGAGAAATTCAACCGCGAAAATGCCGACGCCATCGAATCTGGCCAGGTTCAGGCCAAGCCCTATTCTTCTGCGGAATTTATCGAGAAGGCTTCCGGGATCAAGAACCGCTATGTGATCAGTAAAGAAGGTATTCTCGATCCGGAGCGTATGCGCCCCTACCTGCCGGAGCGCAAAGACGAAGAGCTGTGCCTGCAGGCGGAAATGGGCCTGAAGGCGGCAAAGCTGGCATTGGAAAAAGCCAACAAGAAGCCTGAAGACATCGACGCGGTGATCGTGGGCGCCTCTTACCTGCAGCGCGCTTACCCGGCCATCGCCATCGAGATTCAGGGCGAACTGGGTATCGACGGCTTTGCGTTCGATATGGAAGTAGCCTGCTCTTCTGCCACCTTCGCACTGCAACGTGCGGTAGATTCCATCAGCTCTGGCTCCGCAAAAGCGGTGCTGGTGATCAATCCGGAACTGGCCTCACCTCAGGTGGATTACACCGATCGCGACAGTCACTTTATTTTTGGCGATGTGGCGGTAGCCACGGTGGTAGAGCGCAAGGAAAGCTGCAACGCCGATACTGCCTGGGAAATTCTCGGCACCAAGGCGAAAACTGTTTTCTCCAACAATATCCGCTCCAACGTCAGTTACACCTCCCGCGCAGCCGATGTGGACCCGTTCGGCGAGGGCAAGCTGTTCCGCCAGAACGGTCGCAAGGTATTCAAGGAAGTCTGCCCCATGGCAGCGGCACACCTGGAAAACCAGGTGAACGAGCTGGATATGGAGCCGAATTCAATAAGCCGCTGGTGGCTGCACCAGGCGAATATCAACATGAACCTGTTGATCGCAAAAAAACTCATGGGCAACGACGCCACCCCCGAGCGCGCCCCCATTGTGCTGGATGAATATGCCAACACTGGCTGTGCTGGCTCGGTGATCGCGTTCAACCTGCACAGCGACGATCTGCCGGTGGGCAGCACGGGGGTAATCTGCTCGTTTGGTGCAGGCTATTCCATTGGCAGCCTGGCGCTGGAAAAAGTCGTCGTTTAATCTCGGCGACCGCGCAATCCTACTGTTCGCTGCCGCCGCCTGGCGGCAGCACCACCCACTCCGGCTCCTCATAGCCGCCCAGGCTGCGTATCTCCACAAACGGTGCGGCGCTTTTGATGATCTTTTCGATCTCAGGATTGTGCCGGGCTTCCATCGCGTCGCGCTCGGCTTTGCTGGCCCAGCGGGCAATGGCAATCAGCTTGTCCGGCTCGCCGATCTTGCGGTGCAGTTCGGTGCCCATGGCGCCGGGCGCCTGTTGAATCAGCTCTGACGCGCGCACCCAGGCATCTGCGTATTGTTCGGCGGTGTGGCCGGGTTTTATGGTGACTTCGAAGATGTATTTCATCAGGTCTCCGGATTTAGTTGGGTGTGAGCCTGCGGCTGGGTTCGCCTGCGGGCAGGCTCCTGCGGGTCTTGTTTGAAGTTTGGCGGTATTGGGTAACCGCGTTAGCATAGCGCCCCTTATTTAAACGGGCCCGCGGGCTCGCCGGAGCGCTGTAATGACCGAATCGTCACACCCTTACGATGCGCTCACCCCGGACCGGGTGATTGACTGCGTGGAGAGCGTGGGGCTGCTGTCCGATGCGCGCATCTTCCCCCTCAACAGCTACGAAAACCGCGTCTACCAGGTGGGTATCGACGAGGCGCAACCACTGATCGCCAAGTTCTATCGCCCGGGGCGCTGGAGCGATGCGCAGATTCGCGAGGAGCACCAGTTTTCACTGGAGCTGGCGGATGCGGAGGTGCCGGTGGTGGCACCGATGCAGATCAACGGCGACACCCTGCACGAGGCCCACGGTTTCCGCTTTGCGCTCTTTCCTCGCCGCGGTGGCCGCCAGGTGGAACTGGACAACTTCGAGCACCTCGAGCAGGTGGGCACCATGCTCGGGCGTATTCACGCCGTCGGCGCAGCGCGGCCATTCGAACACCGCTCAGAACTGACCCTACAGCGCTTCGCCATCGACAGCCGCGAATTCATTCTCGCCGGGGATTTTCTACCGCGAGAGAACGTGGAAGCCTACGCAACCACCACCGCGCATATCATCGAGCAGATTGCACCGCTGTTCGACCGCCAGTGGGAAACCCTGCGCCTGCACGGCGACTGTCACAGCGGCAATTTCCTGTGGCGGGATGAGACCCCCTGGTTTGTGGACCTGGACGACTGCCTTACTGGCCCGGCCATTCAGGATATCTGGATGCTGATCTCCGGTGACCGCGCCGAGGCAACCGCTTACCTCGACACGGTCGTGGAAGGCTATGAAACCTTCTACCCTTTTGATCCGGCGCAACTGCAGCTGGTGGAACCACTGCGCTGTCTGCGCCAGATGCACCACGCCGCATGGCTGGCGCGGCGCTGGGAGGACCCGGCGTTCCCCATGGCGTTCCCGTGGTTCAACTCTCCGCGCTACTGGGCGGAACATATTCTGGCGCTGCGCGAACAATTGTCCGCCCTGCAGGAGCCGACACTGACCCTCGGTGCGGTGTAGCCGGGCACTGAGTGAATGGAACCGATGAAAGACTGGCAAACGGAAGATAGGCAAATGGAAAGCGTGCAACCCCGAGTGGAACAGGACGACCTCTGGAGCAACATCCGCCGGGAAGTGGCGGTGCAGGTGGAGCGGGAGCCGATTCTGGCGAGCTTTCTGCACGCCACCATTCTCAACCACGACGCTCTGGAAGCGGCGCTCAGCTTCCACCTGGCCAACAAACTCGACAGTGCCGTGGCGCCCGCGCTACTGATTCGCGAGGTGATCGACGAGGCGCTGGAAGCCGACCCGACCATTGGCCTCGCTGCGCGCGCCGACCTGGCTGCCATCCAAGAGCGCGACAGCGCCTGCCAATCCCTCTACGAGCCCTTCCTGTTTTTCAAAGGGTTTCACACCCTGCAAGCCTGGCGGGTAGCCCACTGGCTCTGGCAGCAGAATCGCCGCTCCCTTTCCCTGTTCGTGCAGCACCGTATCTCAGTGGTATTTGGTGTAGATATTCACCCGGCGGCGCAACTGGGCCAGGGCATCCTGCTGGATCACGCCACCGGAATCGTGATTGGTGAAACCGCAGTAGTGGAAGACAACGTCTCGATCATGCAGTCCGTCACCCTTGGCGGCACCGGCAAGGAATCCGGCGACCGTCACCCAAAGGTGCGCTGTGGCGTGCTGATCGGCGCCGGCAGCAAAATCCTTGGCAATATCGAAATCGGCCGCTGCTCGCAAATCGCCTCCGGCAGTGTGGTCCTCAAAGCCGTACCGGAGAAGTCCCTGGTGGCCGGGGTACCCGCCGAAGTCATCGGCACCGCGAGCTGTGACCAGCCAGCCCTGTCGATGAACCAGTGCGCGCTGTCGCAGGTGGATCAATTGCGCTGATTCTGCTGTCACAGGTTATGAACTATAGATACGGCCAACCACCGGCAGGACTATTCTGTAACCATGAAATACAGTCTCAGCGCAAAAAACCTCGTGTGCCGCAACCTGGAAAACAAAGCCGGGTACTGCGCAGATCTCCTCAACCCCAAGCAGAGCAAGGAAATTACCGGCCTGCTGCGAACCGACAGCGGGCTGCTCAGTAGCCGCTTCAACCAGGTGGTAAGTAATTCGGTGATGCAGATGCGCATACTGCAGCGCTTTGTGGTCGACTATTTCGCCGAACGCCACAGCCCCTTTTCCCTGTGGCACTGCGCCAGCAAATCTCTCGATGATGAGGCCATGGACACGCTGCACCTGAAGCGACAGGCGCCACAAATCGCTGTGGCGGCGGAAGTAAAACAGCTGGCCGCGGACGAAAAAAAAATCGAGGGACTGGAGATCAAACCGGTCACCACCGCCGACGGTATTATTGCCTTCGGCGACCTGATTGCGAACATGCAGGACTGCCCGCGCGAAACCGCTCAAATCAAAAAGTTTTACCAGAAACTCTCTGAGCTGCCGGAACACAAACACAGCCGCCTGAAGCTCTACCTCGGTGAATACCAGGGTGAACCTGTCGCAACCGGCACCCTGTTTTCCTCCGCCGACTCACTGGGTTTTTACGATCTCGCCACCCTGCCGGGACACCGCGGGCGCGGCATTGGCAGCACCCTGCTACAGCACCTGATCAACGAAGTCATACACAGCCACCACAAGCACGCCGTGGCCCTGGTGGGAGAAGACCAGCAGGATATCTGGCTGAACGCGGGCTTTTACGCCGTCGGCGAAGTGGCGCACTACGAATTTACCCCCGAGCGCGGCAGCGCGCATATCACCAATAGCGGTGAAGCCCCAGACAGTGACCTGGACGACGACCGACGAAGCGCCTGACTGGCTTAAAATCCAGCTCAGGCCCGCTCCACCGGAAACGCAATCACCTCTTCAATCCGGCCTGCCCCGCAGGCCAGCATCAACAATCGGTCCACCCCCAGTGCCACACCCGCACAATCGGGCATCCCTGCTTCCAGCGCCTGCACCAGCCGCTCCTCAAACGGATACACCGGCTTATCGTTGTCCTCCCGATAGCGGCGGTCCGCCTCAAAGCGGCGCAACTGCTCTGGCGCATCCGTCAGCTCCCAGTAGCCGTTAGCCAGCTCCATACCACCCACATACGCTTCAAACCGCCGCGCTACCGGCACCTCAAGCTCATCGTCCTCCACCCGCGCCAGTGCTGCCTGGGAGGCCGGGAAATCGTAGACCAGCGTAATCCCCGGCTGGCCATCCCCATCCATACGGGGCTCAATATGATGGCTCATCAACAGATCCAGACACTCATCCCGCCCCGCCGGCTCAAACGACAACTCCAGCACCCGCGCCACCACCGCTTTCAACTCTTCAAGCGACGCCCGGTGCGGGTCAACATCCAGGTGCTGTAAAAACAGCGAGCGGTAGCTGTAGGAACGCACCCGGGAAATCCTCAACACGTGCGACAGCAACTCCCCCACCTCAATCATCAACCGATGGTCATCCCAACCCAGCCGATACCACTCCAGCATGGTGAACTCCGGATTGTGCCGGCCCCCGGCCTCACCGTTGCGGAACGCCTTGCCCAGGTAGTAACAATCGCCGATCCCCGCGGCTACCAGGCGCTTCAGGCCAAACTCCGGACTGGTGGCCAGAAACGCCGGCGCACCGCTGCAGCCGGCAGTGATCGAGTCGATATGGGGATCGCTGGTGGCGCGACGGGACAGGAGCGGCACCTCCATTTCCAGCACCTGTCGCTCGCTGAAAAAACGACGGATGTCCGCAAGCAGGGTGGCGCGGCGGCGGAGGTTTTCCAGAGGGGCGGTAGGGCGCCAGAGAGATTCAGACATGGGATTAATCAATCGAAAGGAGATACCAGTTTAGCTGCCAACAACCACGAAGCGCAGATGCGCACCCAGCGCTTTGCCGCCACAGGGCCGAGAACCAAAGCCACCGATGCTGGAAAGAAAAAGGGCGAATACCAGAGTATCCGCCCTTCAGAGTCACCAGATCAGAAAAGATCAGTCTTCCTTGGCGCGTCCCTGATATTCCGCGGTGCGGGTATCCACCTTGATGCTCTCGCCGATCTCCAGGAACAGCGGCACCTTCACCACCGCACCGGTAGACAGCGTCGCCGGCTTGTTACCGCCCTGCGCCGTATCACCACGCAGACCCGGATCGGTATCGGTGATTTCCAGAATCACATGATTCGGCGGCGTCACCGCCAGCGGCGCACCGTTGAACAGCGTCACCACGCACACATCCTGCTCTTTCAGCCACTTCGCCGCATCGCCGACCGCCTTCGCATCCGCCTGATACTGCTCAAAGGTCTCCGGCTCCATGAAGTGGAAGAACTCACCGTCGCTATAGAGATACTCCATATCCCGGTCCATCACATCCGCCGACTCCAGACTCTCACCGGAACGGAAGGTGCGCTCCCACACCCGGCCAGTCTTCAGGTTGCGCAGCTTCACGCGGCTGAACGCCTGGCCCTTACCGGGCTTCACGAACTCATTCTCCACAATGGAGCAGGGGTCGCCGTCCAGCATTACCTTCAGACCGCCTTTGAATTCGTTAGTGGAATATGTACCCATGAGTTCCTCGAAATAACAGCATTACGCTGACAAATTGATTAAACTTCGCGCGCCCCGATACCGGGAAAATGAGCCACTCAGCAGCAACCCGCGACCACGCCAAAAAACAGCCGGATATGATACAGCACCGCCAGCCCTCCCGTGAAATCAGCAGTACCGAAATCCGCACCCACGGCGGGGAAAGTGCCGCCGAGCGACGCTGGCAGGACGAAATGGCCGATCTGGTCACCGATCCGCAAGAGCTGCTCGACCTGCTGCAACTGGCGCCGGAGCAACTGCCGCAGCTGGCCGCCGCCTCCGGGCTGTTCCAGTTGCGCGTACCGCGCCCCTACCTCCAGCGCATCCGCCCCTGCGACCCGCAGGACCCGCTGCTGCTGCAAGTATTGCCCAGTGCCGCCGAACTGCAGCCCACTCCCGGGTTCAGTGACGATCCGCTGGAGGAGGCCAATGCCAACCCGGTACCGGGTGTAGTGCACAAATACCGCGGCCGCCTGCTGTTAATTGCCGCCGGCCAGTGCGCGGTAAACTGCCGCTACTGCTTCCGCCGCGCCTTCCCCTACAGCGACAACCACCTCAGCCGCAGCCAGTGGCAGCAGGCGCTGGACTATATCCGCAGCCAGAAGGACCTGCGCGAAGTGATTCTCAGTGGCGGCGACCCCCTGGTAATGAGCGACCGACAACTGGGCTGGCTGGCGGGGGAGCTGGAACAGATCCCGCAACTGGACAAGCTGCGCATCCACACCCGACTGCCCATCGTGGCCCCTTCACGGGTCAACGAGGAGTTTCTGGCATGGTTCAGCCGCAGTCGCCTCAAGCCGGTTCTGGTACTGCACTGCAATCACGCCAGCGAGATCGACGAAGCGGTAGCCTCAGCCCTGCACAAGCTGCGTGCCGCCGGCGTCACCCTGCTGAACCAGTCGGTACTGCTTCAGGGGATTAACGACAATGCCGATGTGCTCTCGGCCCTGTCCGAGCGACTGTTTGCCGCCGGGGTGCTGCCCTATTACCTGCACCAGCTGGACCGGGTGCAGGGCGCCGCGCACTTCGAGGTGAGCGACGCCCGCGCGCGCGACCTGATTGAACAGCTGCGCCAGCAGCTACCCGGCTACCTGGTGCCCAAACTGGTGCGCGAGATCCCCGCGGAAAAATCCAAAACACCGCTCTAAAAGCACACCCCCGAAGCCCCCTAAAAAGGGCTAACGATCCCCTAAAAAGAGCCAACAGACGCCAACAGCGGGACGGCGAGCGCACCCATAAAGCGAAAAACCACACACATGTGTCGCCACATTCAACTGGTACGATTGTTTATGCCCGGATGTCTCGTATACTGCGGAGAGATAAGATCCGGTCAGAGTCATGCAGGAAGCAGTCGATACTCAAATTGCGGGCAAAGCCCCCACCGGCAGTGAAGCCGGCCACCCAGAACCCCGGGCGACCTCCCCCAGGCACGCCTCACCTGCGTCTACATCGTCTGCGCGACCTTCTACGACATCGACTACCGCACCTTCATCATTGCTGGAGCGCCTGTCACCGGCAGTACTGGACCTGCCAGCCCTGACCTGCGGCTGTCACTCCCCACGTCAATTAAAGCGCTGGATAAGCAGCTACCTGCAACAGAACCCACTGGCGGATAAAGCACAGCGCAACGCCGGCACCCTGCGCAGCCTGCTCACCGAGATCACGCGCTGGAAAGTACCTGCGGGGACGCGGCTGGCGAGCCTGGAGATCCTGCGCCCGGTCGTCGTGGCGCACTGCCAGCAACTGATCCAGCCTCTGTTGATTCAGGCCCGTGAAACCCCCGCTTTTGCGCAGACACAGGAGCAGCGGCGCGACCTGTTGACGGGCATCATCCTGTTCCAGCATCTGGCGCTGGCCTACACCAGCGTCTGTGTGCAACTCGCCTCAGCACCGCAGAATCTGTTGACTCGCCGTCGTCTGGCTATAGCCCTGCAGCGGGGGATCGACGGCTACCGCCGGCTGATCTTCACCAGCAGCCTGTTCTTCCTCGCCAGCCCCAAAGGCAGCTGGGGGCGGATACAGCGCCTGCTGCAACTGGCCCGGAAGCAACACCTGGACCAGCGGCGGGTATCCGATCCGCTCGCATCGTCTATCACCGACCTGCTGGCCGGCGGTTTTCGCTGGGGCCGAATTGCGCAGGCGTACCTGCAGACTGCGCTGTTCGCCAGCGCCAATCCCATGCAGCTGGACACCAGGGAGCAACTGCAGCTGTGGCACTTCTGCCGCCACTGGTCTGGGAAAACCCGACTACTCGACGGCCCCCAAGACGGCACACCAGGGCTACTCGCCAGCATCAGGCTCGACCAACCCCCGATTCCCGCCATCCGCCTGCAGCGCAGCCGGGTAGACATGAAGCACTTCTCCGCGCCGCAGGGCTGGGTTCTGGATCTCACCCACCCCCTGCAGCACCTGCAACAACGCCTGCGTCGCAGCAAAGAGGCGAGCACCGATCTGTTGCAGCGCGTGCAGGATATCTGGGCGGGCGAAAAGAGCCGTGGCGGGCAGCGTACACCGGTCAATATCCGCTGCCAGATGGTGATTGGCATCAGCGCCATCTGTCACCACCTGAAGCACGGCGATGAACCCGCCCCGGAAATTGAGGCGACCTTTTCCAGCCACGAGGCAGCCCGAGACCTGGTTATGGACGTCGACAGCATCGACTTCCGCTCGGGCCGCACCCTCGGCAGCTACGAAGTGTCGGCGTCCGATACTTCTAGTGTTAGCAGTAGCAGCTGCCTGCTACCCGATGCACCCTCGGTATCGCGCAATCGCGGTGTGAAAACCGCACGCCAACGCTACCAGCCGATTCCCGCCACCCTGCTCAACACCAGCAACGGTGGCGCCGGCCTGCGGCTGCCTTCGAACATTCAGGAGCGGCTGCGCTGTGGCGAGCTGGTCGCCCTGTGGAGCAAAGGTCACTGGGAAGTGGCGCTGATCCGCTGGCAGTTCGCCCTGCCGGACCAGTGTCGCGCGGGCGTAGAATTCCTGGGTGGTCACACCAGCGCGGTACTCGTGCACCGCCACACCCGCGGCGGCCGCCGCACAGATCCCATGGCCGGTCTGCTCACCGGCGACGCCGGGCTGCCCCCGGAGCTGGTACTCCCCATCCCCCTGTTCCAGACCGGTGACACTGTGGATATCGTCAGCGCCGGCCAGGCGCGCACAGTGACCCTCCACACCCAGAGCCTCGCCACTGGCAGCCTTGCCATCTTCGAGTTTTCCTGAGGGAAATGGCGCAAAAACCGTTGTTTTAACGTAGGATCTCCATAGCAGATCCCAGAGTGCCGACTATGCACTTGTTTGCGCCATTTCACGCGAACTACACTACCCGGTTCGCGGCCTCACGGACTGCCTGACGGTTGAACGCCAACCGACCCGACCCTCAGGTACAGCATGGAAGCGGTTACACACAGAATGAAACAGTCGAACCAGACAATACCGCCGCGACGCAGTACAACAGGAAAACAATGAGCAGCGACAACACCATCCGCCTTCTTCTGATCAACGACACCCCCACTGAAGCCCAGCGACTGGTGAGCATGCTGCACAATGCCGGCCGCCCCAACCGGGCCCAGCACGTCGCCAGCGAGGCGGCCCTGACCAAGCTTCTGCAGGAACACACCTGGGACCTGCTGATCGCCGCCGAGCAGAGCAAACAGCTCGAAGCCGCGACCGCCATCCGCACTATCAACAAATTGCAGAAAGACGTGCCCACCATTCTGCTCAGTGAGCGCGAAGGGTCACAGCCAGTGGTGGAAGGCCTCAAGTCCGGCGCCCGCGACGTGGTCACCGTCGACGAAGACCAGCATCTGCTTCTGGTAATCCAGCGCGAGCTCACTGCCCTGGAAGAGCGCCGCAATGCGCGACTGCACGACCGCCGTTACCACGCCACCCTGAACCGCGCCAAAGAACTGCTCGACAGCTCCAAG
Organism: uncultured Microbulbifer sp.; assembly: GCF_947504145.1. GTDB lineage: Bacteria > Pseudomonadota > Gammaproteobacteria > Pseudomonadales > Cellvibrionaceae > Microbulbifer. The sequence continues at coordinate 416,131 of NZ_CANNGQ010000002.1, read as the reverse complement.
GACGCCATCGCCTACGTGTCCGACGGCCTGATCGTCTACGCCAACGAATCCTTCGCCGAGCGCTTCGGCTACAGCGACCGCGACGACATCGAATACCAACCACTGATCGACATGCTCACTGAAGGCGAGCAGGAAGATGCGCGCGAGTTCCTGCGCCAGTGCGCCATCAACAGCAATGAAGTGGAAGCCCAGGAGTGGCAGTTCACCGCCAAAACCGCCAGCGGCGCGCCGCTCGGCACCAAAGCGGAAGTGCTCTCCACCGTGTACGACGAAGAGCGCTGCCTGCAGATCCGTATCGGCGCCAGCAGCGGCAATACCGAGGAGCTCGAAGCCCAGCTCAGCGAAGCCAAAAACCGTGACGGCGCCACCGGCCTCTACAACCGCCAGCGCTTCGTGCAGCTGCTGGACAACGCCATCCAGACCGCCGCCGGCTCCCAGCGCACCGGTGGCCTGATGTATATCGAAATCGACCGCTTCGAAGAGTCTGTGCAACAGATTGTCGGCGTTGCCGGTGCCGACGACCTGCACCGCAAATTTGCCCAGCTGCTGCAGAGCAGCGTGCGCCGCGGTGACGTAGTCGCCCGCTACGGCGAAGAGAGCTACTGCCTGCTGATGCCGGAAACCACCCCGGACAGCGCGGAAGGCCGCGCCAAAGAACTGCTGCAAAAAATTGCCGACACCATTTTTGAAGCCGCCGGCAAAACCCTGCACATTACCGCGTCTGTCGGTATTTCCCTGCTCAGTGAAACGTCCGGCAACGCCGACAAGGTCCTCGAACAGGCCTCAAAAGCCCACGACCAGGCGTACAAGAAAGAAAGCGGCAACGGCTTCGCCCTGTACGAACCCGACAGCGAACAGCAGGGCGACGCCAACACCTACCACCGCGCCCGCGTCACCCAGGCCCTGGAAGCCGGCAACCTGAAACTGCTGTACCAGCCGATCCTCAGCCTGCAAGGCAGCGGTGAAAAGATTTACGAAGTACTGGTGCGCCTGGTGGACGGCAAGGAACAGCTCGCCCCCATTGCCTTCCTGGAGACACTCGGCGACGCCGGCCTGTCCACCAAGATGGACCGCTGGGTAATCCTCAGCGCGATCAAGGCCGCCGCGGCACAACGCGCCAAAGGTGAGGCGGTTTCCGTATTGCTGCACCTCACCGTCGCCTCCCTGAAAGACACCAGCCTCGCCGCCTGGCTCGGCGTTGCCTTCAAAGCCGCCAAGGTGCCGCCCAATGCGGTCACCTTCCAGCTGCGCGCCGAAGACATCAACAGCAACCTGCACGCCGCCCGCGACTTCGCCGCCCAGGTACAGGGTATGGGCTGCCGCGTGGCCATCTGCCACTTCGGCACCGGCCTCAGCCCGTTCAAGGCCCTGGAGCACGTCAAAGTCGACATCGCCAAAATCGACGCCTCCTTCGTTCGCGAAGTACAGGACGAAGGCGAGGACAGCGAAGGACTGGTCAAACTGGTGGGCCAGCTGAAAGAAATCGATACCCAGGTTATCGTCCCCCACGTCGAGCAAGCCAGCATGCTGCCCACCCTGTGGCAGACCGGCACCGACTACATCCAGGGCTACTATGTACAGCCGCCGGGGGATGAGATGGACTTTGATTTCAGTTTAGATTGAGTAGAATCGGCAGCACAGGAGGAACGACCTCCCCCATACCGGGAAAAATCACCAGGACGACCTGGCTCCTACCTTGAAAAAAGGAGGGCCACATGGCCTGGTTACATCTTCTCGCTGCCGGCATCCTCGAGATCGTCTGGGCATTTTCCATGAAGCAGTCTCAAGGCTTCAGCAAGCCCACCCCCACCGTCATCACCCTCGTCGCCATGATCGCGAGCTTCTGGCTGCTGGCAATGTCGATGCGCACCCTGCCGCTCAGCACCGCCTACGCAATCTGGACCGGCATCGGCGCCGTGGGCGCCTTCCTAGTGGGCACCCTCATACTCGGCGAGCCCGCCAACGCCCTGAAAATCACCGCCGCGGTACTGATTGTCGCCGGGCTGGTGTTGATGAAGGTGGCGAGTGCCTCGTGAGGCGCCTGCACACCTCCTACCGCTCCGCTTAGCAGAGCGACTTGCTCAGACCATGATGGCGGCATTTTTTTCTTACAAACCTTGATGGTATAGTCGATTATTCCAATTTCGGCAGACATTTCGTCGCCAGGAGCATACTCCGCGTGCCTCTGGTGACGGCTGTCCAAGTAAGATACTGCGGCACTCCACCGGCATAGTCACTCGATCTAATAAGTCATATCGGGCGTTAATTCAGACGGGCCTGCCGATGGACCGGACAAATAAGCATTTTAGGGAATAATGCATGCAACATTCGATTTTCAGGGTCCTTCTCTACCTGGTTTTTTCGGCAACACTCACGGCCTGCGGTGGGGGCGGAGACGGCGGCGACTCCGGTAGCTCCTCTGGTAGTTCCTCTGGTAGCTCGTCTGGTAGTAATTCGAGCAGTAGCAGTAGCAGTAGCAGTAGCAGTAGCAGCGGAGGAGACAATAATTCTTCGGGCAGCGGCAACGCCTACCTCCCCACAGGCAGCGATATTGAGCTCTATTACAACTGGAGCACAGAGCCCGCTCATTTCGAAGATGTGGAGATTAATTCAGAAAGTGCCAGCGCTCTGGTATTCCCGAGCGGAGCGAAGTATTACTTCGTATCCGACAACAGCGGCATTTATTATCTCGGCTTTTACGCACCGGACCTCTATATCGACGGAGTCGGCACCTATACCGTAGATCTTCGTTTGAATGAGAAAATACTACTGTGGGATGAAAATCTGGCTGCGGGCAATTTTCATGAGCAGAGCGGAAGTGGCACCGTCCATATCTCGCCAGAATATGGCAATAATACCTTTAGCTATGATGCAGCACGCGGCTATCAGGGCGAAGGCACGGTAACCACAAGCTACACTGAAGACAACGCACACGTTGTGCAACTCGCTCTCGACGCCACGGCCAATATCGGCGGAACCCAGGTATTACTTCAGCTCTACCACGGCTTTGCCTTCGTCAAAGACCTGGGTATTGCGCGACTGGCAGACGCCGACTACGAATTCCAGCTCACCGATTACACCGGTTCGTATACCGGTGGCGATGGATCTTCATCGAGCAGCTCTTCTTCAAGTAGCTCTTCTTCAAGCAGTTCATCCAGCAGCAGCTCGTCCAGCTCCAGCGGCGGCTCTTCCGGTTCAGGCGGCAGTTCGAGCGGTAGCGGTTCCAGCAGTGGCAGTTCCAGTAGTAGCAGCTCTGGCGGCGGCAATCCCGATAGCGATAATGACGGCGTTCCAGATAGCGAAGACGCCTTCCCGAGTGATCCCAACGAGTGGGAAGATAGCGATAGTGATGGTATTGGCAACAATGCCGATGGTGACGACGACAATGATGGCGTAGCAGATGAGAACGATGCCTTCCCGACCAATCCGAATGAGGCCTCCGATTACGACAACGATGGTATCGGAGACAACGCCGATACCGACGATGACAACGACGGCTACGACGACACCTCGGACAACTATCCGTACGATCCCGAAAAATGGGCAAAGCTGGCACTTACCAACAGCACACACAACGTTACTTATGTCCGCGGCAGCTCCGAGAGTACATTTACCTTCGCCGTCGATGTTGTAGCCGAAAACCTGGATTGGGAATTAGCCTCCGACACTGTGGCAGGCATTAGTGCAGACGTAGCCAGCGGCCATGGTGATGGTCAGGTGGTCTTCACCCTGGACATGACCCAGATCCCTGCTAGCACGGTTATCGAAACCGTGTCCATCACGGATCCCGATGCTGGCGACGTCGAACAAGTAACATTCAATTTTGACATTCAACTACCACAACTCACGGTTGCAGAAGCGACTCAGGAGCTGGACGCCAGCTTTGGCTGGAACAGCACCGCGCTGGTCAATCAGGTGAGCCTGGGTACCGGCAGCAATAGTCACATCACAAGTGTTGCGGTGGACTTCCCACTTGCCGGTGCATGGGAGGTGGCGCCGGAGCTGTATGTCGATGGCGAGCAACACGAGATCGCACTGGATTTTGACCCGACAAAATTTCAGCAAGGAACCCATAGCGGCACGGTCACCCTATCGGCAACCGTAGACGGTGAAGCGATCGACACCAGCTATAACTTCACAATCAAAAGCTCAGAAAACCGGCTAATTGCACACGATAATGGGATTGCGTTTTCCAGCTTCCCCGCACAGCAGGTGCTGCAGAAATCGGTATTGATTGAAGACAGCTACTGGCAGGGCGGTGTGTCATGGGAGGCGTCCACAGACGCTCACTGGCTGACGATCAACAGTGCCGGTGTCAGCGGTGAAAACCTCACCATTTCGGCGAATCCGGATGGCCTGGCACTGGATACATTGCACACCGCGGAAATTGCCATAAGTTCCAGCAACACCGCGGTGAGCAACACTGAAACCATTCAGGTAAGCCTCTGGGTAGGCAGCACAAATCCATCCGAGTCTATCGAGATCGATGGCGATTACGGTCACGTGCTGGCGGACCCGGCCAAGCCCTACGCATATGTCGCCAGCAGCAACACCGTTGAAATATACAACATCTACAGCGGCGACCTTGAAGACACCGTCACCCTGTCGGTGGACGAAATTAGCTCCCTGGCGATTTCCAGTGATGGCAATACGCTATTTGCAACAGACACCCTGCAAAGTACGGTCACGGCTTACGATCTGTCACTCAAAACCGAAACCGCCAATACGTTCGACAAACATCCACTTTATGTCCGATATGGGCGGGTAAATGGTAAACCACTGGCGCTTACTTTTTATCGGGAAAGCGAATACTCCACGTTTGGCCGACTGCAGGTAATCGATGCGGTAGACCTGTCACTGATCACAGCGACCACCGAGTTTAATTCCGCCTATAGAGATGAACTGGACGTGAGTGAAAATGGCCAAGTGTACTGCTCCACCGGAACTGGAATGGCCTGCTTTGATATCGCATTTTCAAGTCTGCATGACGACATCCGCTCCACACAGCGCGCCCAACCCTCCGGCGAAGGTGATGTTGCAGTGAGTTTCAACGGTGATTTTGTCTACGCCCTCTCTGGAACTTCCGGCTACAGCTTTGACAAGTTCGACACCAGCAGCGGCACCGTTTTAGGTAACTTCCCCGGCGTTGCCTACCCTTGCTGTGTCGAGCTTGCAACCGATGACGATCTGCTTGCTGGCGCCCGCGATCATTACAACTATGGGAGTGCCGACTACTGGTGGTACAGCAAAGATGGCGTCAACGAACTGAGCGGCCACATTTCCAGCTACGGAAATGAAATCAGGCAACGGCAGTTGGTACTGTCTGCCGATGGCCTCTCAGTCATCAGCCTGACCAGCGCACCCAAGCTGGTGATCACTCGGCTCTCTCGCCCCTGACAAAGAGCTCAAAAAAAGCCCCAAGCAAAAGCCCCGAATACACCATTCGGGGCTTTTTTTAGGCATCATCACTGCCTTTTTGTGGGGCCAGCCCGAGCCCGGGAACACTTAATGGGCTCAAAATTTTGACACCCACCTCAAAGAACAAAGCCGGTAAGTTCTTACCGGCTTTGTTTACGCGCTACTGAATTTATGGCTAATACACCATGGCTTGATAAACGAAATCACATCCATCGTAAAACGGTGCACTACCACTTCTGTTCAGCTCGATTACGGCTAATGTATTCCCTTGCGGGCCACTTTTTTTCTCAAACCTGGCAACGTCAAATTCGACCGGGCTATCGCCCTCAAGAGTGATTGAAATTTGCCTGTCAGAAAATACCCATACCCCGCTTCGGCTTTCACTGTAGCCAATATCTTGCTCCTCATCCCACAAATCACTCACCATTAGCAACGTGCCATTTTTATTAAGGCTCAGGCTCACATCTACACTCTCACATCGCCCGTTGTATTCAACCGCCAGCGCTTCACTCACCTGAACCTGCGTATTGATACCTTTCGCCTCCGGCACGAGGTAAAGCCCCAGAATATCGCGGGAGTAATAGTGATTCTCCGTCCCAGTCAATGCCAATCTTGGAACTCCATGCTTGGTGGTTTCCAAAAGCTCCACCAGAGATGTTATCGCTTCGATATCCGGGATATGCGGAGAGTAAATTAATGTTGTATGGCGTATACCCGCAGGAATTGGCGTGTCATTGAAATTCACTTCAAAGTTAACATCACTAAAACGGCGCGCAAGATCAGCCTTGTCATCGACAGACAAGTACTGGGTATAAACCTGAACCTCTGCGGTAGTACTACACCCGCTGAAGATCACCATTGTCAGTGCGCACATCACACACCTTCCCAACCTGCAAATAAACATCCAGAAGTCCTTTTACTTGTAATTATTAAGCCGAACATACGCCGGAGGTGCTTCTCCCCCCATCGCGACCTCGCCCTCTAACCCTATATTGCCCGCAATCGCTACTACAATGCGCACAAAAAAGACTATTCTTGCCGAATACGCACAACTTGATATCGAAAGCTTCCAAGTCACATCGGCAATTGGGTATTCTGTGCCGCGACGAATTTACCCAGTTCTGAGTTCATAAATACAACAATTACGGAGCCCACCATGCAGCCCCCATTGTTCCAAGCCAGTTTCGGCCGTCTGATCGGCGCCGGACTACTCGCCTGCAGCCTTGCCACCCTGAGCGCCTGTGGCAAGTCCGAAGACCCGGCCCGCCAGAAGCAGATCGAAGAGCGCCCCGCCGCCAGCCAGGGCGCTGACGATATTCCGGAAGCCGCCACCGAATACACTCAAGAAAACCTCGAAAAAGAAGGCCCCATGGCCCAGAAATCGAGGGACGGGAACGCCCCGAAATCAGGCATCGACTACCACTCCTTTGCCAACACCGACGATTACCGCGTCAAGCACCTGGATCTCGACCTCACCGCGGACTTTGACAAGAAAGTCCTCAAGGGTGAAGCAATTCTGGATATCCAGCGCCTCACCCAGAAAAATCCCGCTCTGATCCTCGACACCCGCGATATCGACGTGACCGCCGTGCGCGCAGGCATCGGCGACAGCCTGGCCGACACCAAATTCAGCATGGGCAAAAAAGACCCGCACCTGGGCACCCCGCTGAAAATTGAGCTGCCCAAAGGCGCCAACCGTGTCGCCATCCAGTACCAGACCTCCCCCGGCGCCTCCGGCGTACAGTGGCTGGAACCCGAGCAGACCGCGGGCAAAAAGCACCCTTTCCTGTTCACCCAGGCCCAGGCCATCCACGCGCGCAGCTTTATCCCCCTACAGGACACCCCGAAAGTGCGCATGACCTACAAGGCCACCATCCGCACCCCGGAAGAGTTGCTGGCAGTGATGAGCGCCAACAACGACCCGCAAACGGAAAAAGACGGCGTGTATGAATTTGAAATGCCTCAGCCGATTCCGTCCTACCTGATCGCCATCGGCATCGGCAATCTGGAGTTCAAGCCCATGGGCGAGCGCACCGGGGTTTACGCCGAGCCGGAATTACTGGATGCCGCCGCCGCGGAATTCGAAGACACCGAAGACATGCTCGAGGTGACCGAGGAAAACTACGGCCCTTACCGCTGGGACCGCTACGACCTGCTGATCCTGCCCCCAAGCTTCCCCTTCGGCGGCATGGAAAACCCGCGCCTTTCGTTTATCACCCCCACGGTCATCGCCGGTGACAAAAGCCTGGTGGCACTGATCGCCCACGAACTTGCCCACTCCTGGTCCGGCAACCTGATCACCAACGCCAGCTGGCGCGACCTGTGGCTGAACGAAGGCTTCACCACCTACCTCACCAACCGCATCATGCAGTTCGTGTACGGTGACGAGCGCTACCAGATGGAAATGGCTCTGGGCTATGACGACCTCAAAGCCGACCTGGACGACCGCGAGGACAAAGACGAGATCATGGCCATCGACCTGCGCGGCCGCGATCCCGATGAAGTCTTCTCGAATATTCCCTACGAAAAAGGCTCCCTGTTCCTGTACGAACTGGAGCAGAAAGTGGGCCGCGAGAACTTCGACAAGTTCCTGATGGAATACTTCAACCATTTCGCCTTCCAGAGCATCACCACCGAAGACTTCGTGAAGTATCTGGACGACACCCTGCTCAAGCAGTATCCAGACAAACTGGACCGCGAACGTATTCAGGAATGGATCTTCGAGCCGGGCATTCCGGAAGGCGCACCGCAACCCACCTCCGATGCGTTTACCAAGCTGGATTCGATTCGCGAGAAGTGGCTGAACGGCGAGAGCAAAGCCAGCGATATCGATACCAAAAACTGGACCTTCCACCAGTGGAAATACTTCCTCGACGGCATGCCGGAAAAACTGAGCGAAGATCAGCTGAAGGAGCTGGACAGCACCTTTGACCTGACCCAGTCGAAAAACAACGAGATCGCCTTCAGCTGGCTGATGATCGCCGTGCGCAACGACTACGAACCGGCCAACGCCCGCCTGGAAGACTTCCTCGTCAGTATCGGTCGCAACAAATTCCTGCGCCCGCTGTACCGCAACATGGTAGAAAACGGCAAGACCGACGAAGCCAAGCGGATTTTCGAAAAGGCCAAGCCGGGCTACCACCCACTGACCGTTAAGGTGAACAGCAAAATCATCTACGGCGACTGATTTCACGCTCGCCAACGTACGTAAAAAAGCCCCGTGGTTGTCCGCAACCACGGGGCTTTTTTTATATCAGTTCTCCACTGAAACCGCAGCCAACCGCAACTTGAAGGCTGCCTTACCTTCAGACCTGATTGAGTCAGGGCCAACCGAATGGAGTCGTCCCTTCGGATACATCTTTAATAAAATTTTCAGAGATGACTTCAGCGGTATGGGGTGATGAACTAATTTCTCTCGGAAAAGGCAGCACTTGCGATCTAAAGACGGATGCTCTCCGAGGCCACAATTGAACCCTCATCCAGCAGCGCGAACACCCCCTCCTCCCGCAGTACTCGCATCCCCAGTCTCTGGTCGGAGATTCCCGAGCGCAGCTTGTAATCGAAACGCAGGCGATCCTCCGCCTCCACCGCCTCAAAGTAGCGGCAGTCCACCTGATTGTGCAGGCGGTGCAGGTGACCGCTTAGTTCAATCTGGTGGGAGGAAAACATGAACAGGCAATTCTCGCGAATAGAGAAGCGCTCGAGGATGGCCAGTGATGCCTCGAAGGCATCTTTCACATTGGTGCCCTTGAACGGCTCGTCCATCAGCGCCAGCACCCTGTCTCCCCGGGCCACAGCCTCCGCCACGGCTTTCACCCGCAGCGCTTCTGCGCGGAAGTAGCTCACGCCGCGCCGCAGGTCGTCCGTCAGGGAAATGGAGCTGAACAGCCACTGCATTGGCACAAACTGGAAAGCGCGTGCGGGTACGCCCATCCCCAGGTGAGCGAGATAGAGGGCAGTGGCAAAGGCGCGCAGGTAGGTGGTCTTGCCAGCCATGTTCGGGCCGGTTAGGAACAGGATTCGGCGTTGCTGGTTGAGAGTGGCAGGGTTGGCGATGGGATCGGTGAGGTAGGGGTGATAGAGCCCCTCGGCGGTGACCTGCAGTGGGCCATCGCCGATTTTCGGCAGAACAAACCCGTGCTCGCTGTTGGCATCCGCCATCGACACCAGCGCCTCCAGCTCATAATTCAGTGCCATCAAGCGGCTGAGTGTGTCCTTCTCTTTTATACGGAGCATCTGGTCGAGTTTGAGCATTCTCCACACGCCCCAGCCACCCACGTCAAAATCCGGCACCATACGAAAGTTGGGGCGCGAGAGAAGCGCGCGCAGCTGCTGTAACAGTGGCCCCAGCTCCCCGGGTACACGGTTTAATTGAGGAATCTCCAGAAATCGGCGCAGTGCGCGAATCAGGCGGCAGGCTGCCTGGGCACCGCGCACAATACTGAAGTAATGACTGTCCTGATTGGCCCAGGTCTGAAACGAACCCAGAATGAATTCCAGCCGGTTGCGGAAATCCAGGTTCGGCAAAATTTCCTGCAGATAATCCTGGGTGCCTTCAACCGCATATATGGAGGGCATCTCTTTGAAAACAGCGCGCTGCTCGGCAATAAAACGGACCGCAAGCTGAGTGGCCTCAATGTACTCCGCGCGGGCCCACGGATTCTGCATACGCCGCCGTAGTACCGCTGCGCCGCCGAGGGATCGCGTCCGGTTGCAGAAATCAAACAGGCTGGCATCGCCCGTATCCGACTCGAATATCTCAAGATCTTTGAAGGTGTGCGCATCGACACCGAGAATATCGGGATTGCGGGAGCCATGGGACATAGCGAGCGTCCTCTGTACGAAGCGATACTGCGAAGAAAGCCGTCGTCCCCACAGTTTCGATCCATTCGTTATTGTTATGTGCGTATTTACAATACGAGCGGCAATTATAGCCGGATATGGATACCCCGCCGCTGCAATGGCCATATCACCAGCAGGATAATACCGAGAACTCCCAGTGCGCACAGAAACGATGACATCCATGGATCGTTCACCATGGACAGCATGGTTTGAAAAGCAAAGTTTTGAGGGCTCTCACCTGCGACTGGGATACCGGCGATTTTCCCCAGAAGCTCGCACAACACAAAGGCTAATATGGCGTTGCCACCAAGAATCAAAACGGGCTTCAATACTGCCTGCCCGGCGCTGCGCTGTAACGCAAAGTGTAAAGCACAGTAAGCCAACAGCGACCACCCGCTCGACACCAGCGCGAAACTCGGGGTCCAGATCCATTTGTTGACCACAATAAGGGGGCTCATCAGGTAACCAGACAGTACCAGAGCAAACCCCATTCCAGCGCCGAGTTTCAACAGACGCATAGACGGTGTTTTGCCCAACCACTGGCCACACATCACACCGATCAACACACTCGCTAGGGCGGGAAATGTGGAGAGGATCCCTTCCGGATCAAACACGACAGCGCCCGCGGCGTCGGTTCCATGGGGCCACATGTGCGCTGGTGTAATCACCTGACGATCAAACCATGCGCCGAGAGTTCCGGCCTGGCTCACATCCCCCACCGGAAATCCCGGAGCCGATGTGAAACTCAGAACAAGCGCCCAGCCTACAAGCAATGTCACGGCAGCCACGGTCACGCGTGTTGCGTCCAGGTAGCGGGTACATCCTGCCGCTCGCGCCGACATAAGTACAAATATCGCCGCAAGGCCGTAGCACAGCCCAATCCTCTGCAGGACGCCGGAGATACGGAAATTGGCCAAGTCGAAAGCGGGCAGTAGATTCAATAGCAATCCCAACCCAATCAGGGACAAGGTTCGGCGCAGAATTCTGGCAACACTTGCCCCCAGTGGCCGATCTCCACGAAAACCCAGAGCAATGGCAACGCCTACGGCGAACAGAAACGCCGGGAATACGAGATCAGCCAGCGTATATCCGTGCCATGGCGCGTGGTTAAGCATAGGGAGGCGGTAATTCCAGGAGCCGGGGCTGACAACCAGGATCATTCCCATCACGGCGAGTCCGCGAAGCGCATCTAATGCAATGACGCGGGTATTTGATCGCGATGGCCTGGCCGGAGTTGCCAACGAGTGAATACCAGCCGCGGAAGCGGTTGCCAGGTTTTCCATACTTTGCACCGATGTTTTTTATTCGTGTTGTCTACACCATCAGACAGAAGACGTTTCTGTCCGTGCAGTGGACGAGCATGTCGCAATATTCTGGCATGATGCTTTACGGATGTGGTTTGGCTGTACGGGAAAACCCGTCCCACTTTCCGTCAACAAACCAAACTGAAACCAGCGAACCTGGCCACGGCCTCCGCAAGCCACTTATTCTGAGCACCTTGTCTGGTCAAATCGCCATCACAGCCAGCGGTGATGCCACATGGCGACAGCCCCGCGCCGTGATGCGCCACAAATCCCTACACGCGCCCCCGCTTTTTTGTGATAAAAATAGCGCCCCTCGAATCCACCTGACTGTTTACTGAAGTTCACTATGGAAGACACCACCAAAGCAGGAATGCTGCCCGCGCCCACCATTGCATCGCTGAGTGAAATATTGCCCGCAGAACCCCTGCTGATGATGGGTGCCGGGCCGGTGCCGATTCCCGAGCTGGTGGCCAACGCCAACCGCAACGTGATCAATCACCTGGGGGCTACCATGTCCCGGATCATCAGCCAGGTGAAGGAGATGTCGCAGTATGTCTTCCAGACCAGCTCACCGTGGATTCTCGGTGTGGCGGGGCCGGGGTCTGCGGCCATGGAAATGGCCATTGCCAATCTGGTGACCCGCAATACCAAAGTACTGTGCGTGTGCAACGGATACTTCAGCCACCGCATGGCCGAGATGTGTCAGCGGCTCGGGGCGAATATCGAAATTCTCCAGAGTCCCGAGAAGGGCCAGGTGGATCTGGACCGCTTTGTTGCGGCGATGGACCGTTTCGAGCCCGACTGCATTACGATTGTGCAGGGCGAGACTTCCAACACCACCTTCAACCGGCAATTGCCCCAGCTCACCAGCGCCGCCAGAAAAAGAGCCTGCATTACCATCGTCGACGCCGTGTGCACCCTCAGCACCATGCCTCTGCAGATGGACGACTGGGGGATCGATGCGGTAATCACCGGCGGGCAGAAGGGGCTGTCTTCCATTCCCGGCGTGTCCCTGGTGGCCTTCTCGGAAAATGCCTGGGACCGCATTCAAAGCCGTGCCTGGACACCGGCCCACTGGTGTCTGGACGCCAAGCTCGCAGAGAATTTCTGGCACAAGGGCTCCTATCACTACACCGCACCGGTTTCCGGCGTACTCGCCTTGCACGAAGCCTTGCGGCTGATCTGCCTGGAGGGATTGCAGGCGCGTTTTCAGCGACACGAGCGCTGCTCCCGGGCGCTGCAAAAAGGCGTCCAGGCCATGGGGCTGAAACTGTTTATACCCGAGGAAAGCCGCCTGAACTCGGTGATCGGCATCGAAGCGCCACAGGCGGTGAGCAATCGCGACATCTGCGCGACCATGTCGGAAAAGTACCAGGTGGAAATCTCCGGGTCCTTCGGGCTACCCCTTGTGCGCATCGGACAAATGGGCGAGCAGTGCCGTGCACAGAACCTGTTCCGTACCCTGCACGCATTTGGGTGCACCATGCGGGATCTCGGTGTTACTGTGGATATTCCCCGGGGTATGGGCGAACTCGAAAGCTCACTGATTCATTCCGAGCCCGGTTAACGCTACATTTGGCTCTAGAACATCAAACCGCTGGGGAATTTCGCATTTTTCACCTTTAAGTCAACTCTGGCTTGGAGCCCCCAGCGCTCTCGTGGTTCAATGCAAGAAATGGAATTTGGATGAGAAAGGGATTCATCTTATGCCTCTGCTCGAAGATATGGAGGGCCTCTCCCACCATCGTCAAAAGTCACTGCTCGACTGCGCAATCGAGAACTTTGGCGAACTACCCGAAAAGGTCTCCGTTTCGGAAGAGCAGGCTCTACTTGGTTATATCCAGTGTTTAGCCAGTGTCGATGCCGGATTGCAGAAGTATCGGAGGGATTCTGATGGCTGGAGTAGCAAACAGTTTCGTACTGAAACACACGACTCGTCCAAGCTCGCGACAAATCTGGAAAGAAACGGAAAGCCCTGCCCTATTCCCCGTATAAAGGGTAGACCGGCAGAAGCGCCGAACCGCATTGAGGCCCACCATATCGTTCCCGGCGGAGACTTTCGTTTTGATAAGGCTCCGCTGCTACGTGCTCGGCTAGCGCGGGCGAAAATCCGTATCAACGATCCAGATAACGGTGCCTGGCTTCCCAAAACACCTCGCGACAAGATCCCTCAACACCCCAATGCTGTCCCGCACCGGAGAATTCATCGCGAAGGGTACTACCGTTTTTTGATGGGAGTCCTCTCTACCGAGAGAAATAAGATCATGTTCAGAGTAAAACTGGATTTGATCGGAAAAATGTTACAAAGCGGAGACACGCCTGATTGGATGATGCTCCCCAAACACGAACTACCCGATGAATAAATAATGATTTATCGACTGGATTTCGAGCGAGAGTGTTATTCCTGTATCAACCTGGATCAGGACGATATGGAAGACCTGATGGGAGACCTCTATTACCCCGAAGGACTGCCACTTTCCAATGTATGGGTTGAAATGGAGGGAGAGCTGTATGATGGCCTTGGAAAAAGCAGACAGTTATCGACTCCCGATATTGCCAGCTGGGAAGGTACCCCAGTACTGAATGAGCGTGCATACCAATTACTGGCGGGTACACTTGAAGCATCAGGCGAGTTTTTGCCGATAAAAATCGAAAAGAAGCCATGGTTTGTATTCAACACACTCGCCACCACTAACGCAGTAGACCTCGCACACAGCGAACAAAACCGTCGAGGTGGGATTTACCTGGGTCTCAAGTCCCTCCAATTCCTGGAAAACAAAATGGAATACCTTTCGTTATTCAAAACAGATTTCGACGAAAAGGTGGGCACTTTTTGTACTGAGGCATTCAAATCGCAGATAATCGAGAATGCGGTTACCGGTGTTAAGTTCCGAACAGATTTGCACCGCCCCTAACCCCCCACTGAAGACCTGATAAATTCAATAGAGCAAGCCCCTTTTACCCCAAAAGGCATACAGCTCATCGATTTACCCCCCGCTGCCCACACAGCGGGAAGTAAATTTATGTAAACATCCTCAATCCTGACACCCGCTCCATTATTCTGGCCTGAAAGTTGCTGCACTTGGTGCCAGACTTTGCGTGCCCGAATCCGACTCAGCATCCGAATTCAAAATCCAATAAAAGCCTTCGACTATCAGGTATTCCCCATCGTCATGAAAATGATCCGCGCCTTCGGAACCCTTCGAGCCTCTCTTGTCCTGATCAGCACTTTGCTTCTCGCGCCCCCCACTTCCCTGTACGCCCAGGCCCCCAACGCCGGGCCGGTACCGGTGCGTGTGGCAGCGGTGGAGCTGGAACACATCTCCAATCCCATCGAAGCGCTGGGCACCGCCCGGGCATGGGAGTTTGTGTCGCTGCGCGCCGGGGTAACGGAACATATCAGCAAGATCCATTTTGAGAGCGGGCAGCGGGTAAAGGCCGGCGATGTACTGGTGGAGTTGAGCCACGGCGAAGAGCTGGCAGAGCTGGCGGGCGCACGCGCCACGTTAGAGCGCTTTGAACGGGACGAAAAACGCCTGGGTGGCCTTGTGGGCAAGAACCTGACCACCCGCGAACAGTGGGAGGCGGTGCAGACCCAGGTGGCCGAGACCCGCGCACTGATCGACGGGCTGCAGGCGCGCATCGACGATCGCATTATCCGCGCGCCGTTTGATGGCCAGCTGGGGCTGCGCAATATCAGCGTGGGCAGCCTGGCCACCCCCACCACGGAAATCACCACCATCCAGGAAATCGAGCGCCTGAAGCTCGACTTCACCGTGCCGGAACGCCAGCTGTCTGCCATTGCCGGCGGCATGAAGATCGAAGCCATCAGCCAGGCCCACCCGAAGCGGGTATTCAACGGCGAGGTGATGATTGTGGAGGCCCGCGTGGACCCACAGACCCGCGCGTTTACCGTGCGCGGCCGTTTGGACAACCCGGACAGCGATCTCAAGCCGGGCATGCTGCTGCGGGTGAAGATCATCAGCAATCCGCGCGAGGCGCTGACCATTCCCGAGGCGGCACTGGTGCCTGTGGCCGGCGATCAGTCGGTGTTTGTGGTGAAGAAAACCGAGGGCGGGCACATGGTGCAGCGCCGCGAAATCCAGATTGGCCACCGCTACCGCGGCAAGGTAGAGGTACTCTCCGGGCTCAGCCAGGGTGATCAGGTAGTGACCCGCGGCACGCTGCATATTCGCGACGGCCAGGCGGTCTCCGTGCAGTCAGACGAGGGAGCGGCCAGCCAATGATCATCAGTGATACGGCGGTCAAACGCCCGGTTTTTGCGCTGGTACTGTCGCTGCTGCTGGTGGTGTTTGGCCTGATCAGTTTCGACCGGCTGGCGCTGCGGGAATACCCGGATATCGACCCGCCCATCGTGTCCATCGACACCAATTACCCGGGTGCCTCCGCGGATATTGTGGAAACCCGCATCACCCGCCTCATCGAAGACCGCATTGCCGGTATCGAGGGGATAAAAACCGTGAACTCGTCGAGCACCGACGGGCGCTCGCGCATTTCCATCGAATTCAATATCAACCGCGACGTGGACGGCGCCGCCAACGATATCCGCGACCGAGTTTCCGGGGTGCTGAACAATCTGCCGGTGGAAGCGGATCCCCCCGAAATTGAAAAGGTAGACAGCAGCGACGACGTGGTGATCTGGCTGAACCTCACCTCCGACCGCATGACCGTGCCGGAACTGACCGACTACGCCAACCGCTACCTGGTGGACCGCTTCTCGGTACTCGACGGCGTGGCGCGGGTGCGCGTGGGCGGGGCGAAAGACTTCGCCATGCGCATCTGGCTGGACCGCGGCGCCATGACCGCGCACAACGTCACCAGCGCGGATATCGAACAGGCCCTGCGCGCAGAAAACCGCGAGCTGCCGGCAGGCTATCTGGAATCCAGCGATCGCCAGTTCACCCTGCGCCTGCAGCGTCAGTTCCAGAGTGCCGAGGACTTCTCGCGCCTGGCCATCACCACGGGTGACAGCGGCCACGTGGTGCGCCTCGGCGATGTGGCGCGGGTGGAGCTGGGCTCCGCCGAAGACCGCTCCACCTTCCGCGGCAACGGCGAGCCCATGGTGGGCGTCGGCATCACCCGCCAGTCCACCGGCAATATTGTGGCGGTGGCAGAAGCGGCCAAGGCGGAGATGGAAAAGGTCAACAAATCCCTGCCGGACGGTATGCGCCTCAGCCAGAGTTACGACGCCTCGGTGTTCGTGTCCGAGGCAATCAAGGAGGTGTACACCACCCTGATCATTGCAGTGATTCTGGTAACTCTGGTGATTTACCTGTTCCTCGGCAACTGGCGCGCAACCCTGGTACCGGCGGTAACGGTACCGGTATCTTTGATCGCCACCTCCATCCTGCTGTACGCCTTCGGTTTCAGTATCAACCTGCTGACCCTGCTGGCACTGGTGCTGGCCATCGGCCTGGTGGTGGACGATGCCATCGTGGTGCTGGAAAACATTTTCCGGCGCATGGACGAGTACGGCGAACCGCCGCTGCTGGCCGCCTACCGCGGCGCGCGCGAAGTGGGTTTTGCGGTGGTTGCCACCACACTCGTTCTGGTCGCGGTGTTTGTGCCAATTACGTTCCTTGAAGGGGACATCGGCCGACTGTTTTCCGAATTCGCTCTGACCATGTCGGCGGCGGTGATCTTCTCCTCCATCACCGCGCTGACCCTGTCGCCAATGCTGGCAGCAAAACTGATCCGCCCCAATGACGAACACAACGCCGTCACCAAGGTGATGGACAAGGGGCTGGAGCGGGTACAGCGCCGCTATCGCGGTGGGCTCGACTTTATCTTGCGGCATCACTGGGTGGCGGGCTGTGTGTTCGTGGCGGTAATGGCATTTGCCGCACTGTCGTTCCGTCTGATCCCCACGGAATACGCACCGCGAGAAGACCGCGGCTCCTTCTTCCTGCTGGTGAATGGCCCCGAGGGTGCCAGCTACCAGTACATGCAGGAATATATGGACACCATTGAGGAACGGCTGATGCCTCTGGTGGACAAGGGTTATGTAAACCGCCTGCTGGTGCGCTCGCCGCGCTCCTTCGGCACCTCCGCCACCTTCAACACCGGCATGGTGATCTTCACCCTGGCCCCCTGGGGCGAGCGCCCTTCGGCGTTTGAACTGATGAACCAGGTGCGCGCGGCGGTAAGCGACCTGAGTGGAGTGCGCGCCTTCCCGGTGATGCGCCAGAGCTTCGGCGGCGGCCTCGGCAAACCGGTGCAGTTTGTTATCGGCGGCAGCAGCTATGAACAGCTGACCGAATGGCGCGACCAGCTGAATGCAGCCATCGACGAATCCAATCCGGGATTACTCGGGGTCGATTGGGATTACAAGGAAACCCAACCGCAACTGCGCATCAACGTGGACTACGAGCGCGCCGCGGATCTCGGTGTACAGGTCAGCGATGTGGGAACCACTCTGCAGACCATGTTCGGGTCACTGCGCGCCACCACGTTTATCAACAACGGCGAAGAGTACGACGTAATTCTCGAAGGCGAGCGGGAAATGCAGCGCACCCCGGACAGCCTGGAAAATCTCTACGTCCGCTCCACCACCAGTGGCGAACTGATTCCGTTACAGAGCCTGGTGGAGGTCTCCGAGTACGCCGACTCCCCCCAGCTGCAGCGCTATAACCGCGTGCGCTCCATCACCCTCGACGCCAATCTGGCGGACGGGCTGGTGCTCGGGGAAGCGCTGCAATACCTGAATCAGCTGGTGGATGAAAATATCGAAGACTCGCCGGTGATCGACTACAAAGGCCAGTCGAAAAGCTTCCAGGAATCCAGCAACACCATCCTGTTCGCCATTCTGCTCGGCGCTCTTGTCGTGTTTCTGGTACTCGCCGCCCAGTTCGAAAGCTTCGTCCACCCGCTGGTCATCATGTTCACGGTGCCCTTGGCCATGGCCGGCGCGTTGTTGGGCCTGCTGCTCACCAATCAATCCCTGAATATCTACAGCCAGGTGGGGTTGATCATGCTGGTGGGGCTGGCGGCCAAAAATGGCATCCTGATTGTGGAGTTCGCCAACCAGCTTCGGGATCGCGGCGTGGAGTTCAGCCAGGCTCTGCGCCAGGCCGCGGAGACGCGCCTGCGACCGATCCTGATGACCGGGATCACCACCGCCGCCGGCTCACTGCCACTGCTGCTGTCGTCCGGCGCCGGCTCCGAAACCCGCGCGGTGATCGGCACCGTGGTGTTGTTTGGGGTATTGGCAGCAACCCTGTTTACCGTGTACATCGTACCGGTGGCTTACGACGTGCTGGCGCGCCGCACCGGGTCGCCGGGGCAGGTGGCGCGGGATGTAGCGGAGCTGGAGGATCAACACCCGGCGCATAAAACCGACTGATCAGCGGGAGAAATCACGGGGAAAATGGCGGGTAAATGTGCGCCGGACTATCACAACCGGCGCTTTTCTCTTAATCTCTGTCGCACTTCACAAGTCGGGTGCAACTTTTTCGGGATTCACTGCGTCTATTACTGGCACCGCACTGAAATTCACCGGAAGATACCGAACACCGCATATAGGGAAATCACCATGTCCATGGGCAAGCGACTTCTCGCCGCCACCGCACTGATCGGATTACTGACCATGATGGCTGCCTGCAGCAAGCAGGCCTGCTACGGGGATAGAGAGCGCAAACCATCCATGCCGTTTGCCTCCGTGGGCAGCGAGTTGAGCCCGGTGCTCGGACTGGCCAAACGCTACTGATCAGACCTGGCTGATCAGTCCGCGCCACCCCGTCACTCCCCCAGCAACTGCGCAATCTGGCGGTCGTTCAAGCCGAACAGGTACAGTGCCGCATCCAACCCAAAACCATCGATCGCCTGTGGCGCCTCCGCGCGCACCTTTGGCTTGGCGTGGAACGCAATTCCCAGCGCCCCCAGCGACAGCATCGGCAGATCGTTGGCACCGTCGCCCACCGCAATCACCTCATCCAGTGAAAATCCAAGCTCCGTTGCAATCTCCTGCAACAGCAGCGCCTTGCGCGCGCCGTCCACAATCGGATCGATCACCCCACCGGTCAGTGCACCGTCGTCAAACTCCAGCTGGTTAGCGTGAATCACATCCACAGCAAGGTGGTTGTCTTTCAGGTAGTTGGCAAAGTAGGTGAAACCACCGGAGAGGATTGCGGTTTTACAGCCCAGTGCACGCAGCGCCCGCAGCAGGCGCGGAGCGCCGGGCATGATCGGCAGCTTAGGAGCGATTTCCGCAAGACGGGCTTCGGTAAAGCCCTTCAGCAACCCCATACGTTTGCGAAAACTCTGCTGAAAATCCAGTTCCCCGCGCATGGCGGACAAAGTGATCTCCGCCACCTGGTCGCCAACACCGGCAATTTTCGCCAGCTCATCGATAACCTCCGCCTGGATCAGGGTAGAGTCCATATCGAAGCAGGCCAATTTGGGCGCACGTTGGGTCGTGCCCGCCTGCAGGGTCAACTCGATACCCTGCTCGCCAGCCAGCACCAGTAACGCCTGGCGCGCCTCGTTAAAGTCCAGCTCGCCTTCCAGTTGCAAGCGGATGGCACTGCAGTCCGTCCCGGCAGCGAGAATATCCACCCCGCTTATCGACCAGCCCTGCGCCTTCACAAAGGTGTTCACCGATTGCAGCGAAGCCTCCGTCAGCGCTTCTCCGAGCAGCGTCAAGCACCAGGGCGCGGTTACCGCCGCGGGGGAATCAGGCATTTGCGCAGCCACGGAGTGAGCGAATACCTGCTGGCAAAGGGTGGAGTGGGAGGAGTAGATAACTGCGTCCATGTCTGACTCTTGTTGGTTTCGAGGTGGCCGACCCCGGCGCGGGGCCGGGAAAAGGCCGCGCATTATAGCCCGGCGCCTTTTTTCGCTGAAGAAGTGGGATAAAATCAGCGTCTGTACTGCCAGCGAACACATAACAAGATGAAAAATTTTCTCGCCAGCCTGTCCGAATTCTCCAGCAGCCTGCCCCAACGGCTCGCCGGCCTCAGCACCCGCCAGCAGCGCCAACTGCTGGCGGCCACCATCTGGCTCACCCTCGCCGGCTTCTGCCTGGCGACTCTTGGCCATGCCTACGGCCAGCAACAGTCCGCAGCGGTTGCCCGAGACAGGGCTAGCGCCGAAGCGGCAGCAAAGCTGCTGGCAAGCCAGAGCCTGGATCAGATTGTGGCCGGTGACCGCATCAGCCTGCAGATGCTGGCCCAGCAGACACTTGCACTGCCAGCGGTACGCGGGGTAACCATTCAGGATGTGGATTCCAGCCCGCTGGCACAGGCGGGCGTGCGCAACCGCGGCGAGATGATTACCGAACCGGTAGTACTGCACGACAGCCTCGCCGGCAGCGTGGCCCTGAATATCCAGCCAGGGGCCTCGGTACCCTACCCCTGGGCCAGCCTGCTGCTGTGCCTGATCTTTGCCCTGCCCTTCAGCGCCGCCTGCGCTCTGGCCGCCAGCCAGCTAAAGCCGGGCCGCCAACGCACACCGCTGGTCGTCCCCAAAGCCCAGCCAAAGCCGCCACCGGAAGTGACTGCGGGCCTGTACCTGCGCCCGCTGAACTGGGCCCAGCTGGGCAACCAGCTGTCCCACAGTGCCCTGGACGGCCTGCAGGCGGAGCTGGAGCAGCGGCTGCAGTTGCTGACCCGGATCTACGACGCGCGGCCGCTGCCGAGTGCCGGCCCCTTTGTCGGGTTGGGATTTGCCGGTGACGACGCGGCCTTCCGCGCGGTGTGTGCGGGCCTGTTGCTCCGCGGGCTGCAGCAGTCCAGCCGCGCCACCGGCCTGCAGCTGGCGCTGGCGGTGCTTCCCACCAAGCCGGAAGAATTGGATTTCGGTGGTGAGCAACTGCTGAGCCAGTCCCGCGGGCTCGCACTGCACCCACAACTGCAGGACGACGAATCCCTCGAAGACCGCATCCAGTGCCACACCACCAGCTGGGGCGCGGAGGTGACGGGATTGAACCCCAAATTGCAGCAATTGCTGGATAACCAGTTACAGCAGTTGGTTTCGGCTTAATCTTCTATCCCACGGCCCTGTCATAACTTTTTAGTTGTTGATATTCATCGCAATGGGTCGTGATCGCCTCCCCGCCACCCTTTAATAACTTTCACTTGGGTTTCGAACCATTTTCACCGGTTGTCAACAAGTGTTTTCAACCAGTGCTGACATCCGGGAGAAAAGGTTCGAAGGAAAGTAAGAAAGTTACCCGCCTGCGGGCGCGGAGGTTTTCATGAACCGTTCATTCGGAGGACTCGCCGGAGCATTGGGGGCAGCGGCACTGCTGACGCTCACCGGTTGCACCAGCATGGAGGACATGACCGACACGACGACGGCCGTCAATCGCACCAGCGAAGGGCCCGGCTACTACTCGGTCAAGGGCCGCTACTACCACTGCCACCAGAACAACCGCTGCCACAACGTGCGGCATCCCAACTACTACATGCGCGGCGGTGACTACCGCATGGACACGCCTCGAAGTCGCGTCAATCAGCCTCGCTGAACCTTCGCAACACTCGATCGATACTCGATCAAAAACCGTTCAAAACCTACCACAGTTAACCGGTAATTCTCGTGCTTGCCCGCCGTGACTACCCGTTGCCTGCCCCTTGGAGGTCTCTCATGAAGAGCATCATCAGAAAGGGCCTGTTGGCTCTCACCGTATTCGGCACCCTCACACTGGGTGCCTGTGTGTCCGATGGCTATTACAGCTCCAGTAGCGTGGGGTATTCCAGCTACCCCTATTCAACACCCTATGTGTACCCGTCCGGCAGTGCGTCCTTCTACATTTCCTCGCCGCGCTACTACCGCTACGGCGCGCCCCGTTACTATCGCGGCGGTTACTACCGGTACCACGGTCGCCACTACTACAACCGTCCCGGGCATCATCACCGCCCCGGCTATCGTCCCGGTCGTCCTAGCCATCGCCCCGGACGCCCAGGTGGCGGCCACCATCATCACCGTCCAGGTGGCCGTCCAAGCCATGGTGGCCATCGCGGTGGCGGCCATCGTCGCCGCTAATCCGGAAGATTCCCTTCCTGTGTAGAGAAGCCGCCTTCGGGCGGCTTCTTTCGTTTCATACCTTGGTCATACAGACCCGCTGAGTCTGCCGCGCTAGGATTTCTCCAAAGAATAAGCATCTGCGGGAGTTCGCTGTGCAGCAGAATCCAAACCATTCCGTCCTGATCACTGGCTCCACCAGTGGTATCGGCCTCGCTATCGCGCACTGTTTTGCCCGCGCCGGTCACCACGTCATGCTGCACGGGCTCGCCAACGGGGAAACTGCCCGCGCACTGCAATCCGAATTTTCGGGCTACACCGGCAAGCAGGGCTTTAGCTCAGCGGATATTTCCACCGAAGCCGGTTGTGCCCAGCTGGTGGCAGACACCCGCGAGGCGATCGGCAACCCCTCGATTCTTATCAACAATGCCGGGATCCAGCACACTGCCGCCGCTCACGATTTCCCCGCAGACAAGTGGCAACAGATTCTGGCGATCAATCTCAGCGCGGGCTTTTTTCTGTGCCGCGACCTGCTGCCAGCGATGCGCGCCGCGGCCTGGGGGCGGATCATCAATATTGCCTCGGTGCACGGACTGGTGGCTTCCGAGTACAAATCGGCTTACTGCGCGGCCAAACACGGCCTGGTCGGACTGACCAAGGTGCTCGCGCTGGAAAACGCAGACTGCAACATCACCGCCAATGCCATCTGCCCCGGCTGGGTGGAAACCCCACTGATTCAACCCCAGATAGAAAATATCGCGCGGGAACAGCAAGTGGACCTGGATACCGCACGCGCGGAGCTGGTCGGCGCCAAGCAGCCCATGGCACGGGCCACCAGCCCCGATGCCATCGGCGAACTGGCACTGTACCTGTGTGGCGATTTTGCCAGCACCATTACCGGTGCGGCCCTACCGGTGGACGGTGGATGGAGCGCACAGTAGTATCCATTGCACCCGATTCTTTCATTCTTCAGGGTGCTGCCGTGAATTATCAATTGCTGATTGCCGATGACCATCCGCTGTATCGCGATGCGCTGACGACCACCCTCAGCCCACACTTTCCCAATGCAGACCTGCTGCAGAGCGAAGACCTGGAGTCCACCCTCAAGCGGCTCTCCCACGCTGAAATCGACCTGCTCTTGCTGGATCTGAATATGCCGGGCAGTGAAGGGTTCAGCGGGCTTGCCCGGATTCGCAATGATTTTCCCGCGGTTCCGGTGGTGGTGGTGTCGGGCAGTGATCGGCACGGGGTAATTCAGCAGGCTGCGGGGCTCGGCGCCAGCGGTTTTCTGTCAAAAACCGCGCGGCCGGACGAAATCCTGCAGTGTATCGAGTGCGTGCTGGCGGGGGATCAGTGGTTCAGTGAAGAGGCGCTGCAGGCGGAAAGTGAAAGCGCGCTGGCTGAAAAGCTCGGCCGGCTCACACCGCAGCAGCTGAAGATTTTTCAGATGATCGCCCAAGGCATGCTAAACAAGCAGATCGCTTACGATCTGGATATCACCGAACCCACGGTAAAAAGCCACGTTACCGCCATTTTACGCAAGCTCGAACTGCGCGACCGAAAACAGTTGATTCGCGAAGCCCAGGCGCTGATCCAGATCTGATCCGCACCCGGGCCGAAACCTCTTTCAGATAAAATGCTGCACTTTGTTCTTGTAGCTGCGGCTCATTTTCAGACGCTCGCCGTTATTCAGCACCAGATGATATTCACCATTGATATGCGCGCAGATCTCGCGCACGCGTTTCAGATTGACGATGGTTGAGCGGTGGATACGCTGGAATACTTTCGGATCCAGTTGCTGTTCCAATTCTTTCATGGTGATGCGCATCACATGGGTTTCCCCGTTGGCGTGCACGCACATATAGTCGCCGGCGGCATCGATCCAGTCGATCTCCCGCGCCGGTACCAGGGTGATTTTCCCGGAATCCTTGATCGCAATTTTTTCCGGGTAACGGCTGTTGCCCAGTTCACCCGCAGCCAGTTTTTCTTCCAGTGCCGCCGGTGATTCCTGCGTGAGATCCGCCACCGCTTCCAATAGCTGCTCGCGCTGGGCGGCAATGTTTTCGCTGCCGAGCTTTTCCCGCACCCGCTCCACTGCGCGGCCGAGGCGGTCTTCCTCGATCGGTTTCAATACATAATCCACCGCGTTCACTTCGAAGGCCTCCACGGCGTATTGATCGTAAGCGGTGACAAACACGATCTGTGGAATTTCTTCTTTTGGCAACAGCTGCACCAGCTCCAGCCCTGTCACCCCGGGCATCTGAATATCCAGAAAAGCCACATCCGGTTTCAGGTTCAGGATCTGCTCTTTCGCCTCGCGGCCATTGCCGCATTCGGCTACCACCTCGACACCGCCGAGGTTCTCCAGGCGCAGCCGTAGGCCCCGGCGGGCCAGGGGTTCGTCGTCCACGATTATGACTTTCAATCTGTCGCTACTCACCGCTCGTCACTCCAACTATGAAGACCGTTTCCCTGTGCCCAGACCAGGTTGTCATTCCCGCTCAAAGGGGATCCGTAAATGTACCGCGAGACCGCCTTGCGGGCGATTGCAAAAGCGGGTTTTCTGCTCCCCACCGTACAGGGCCTGTAAGCGCTCGCAGGTATTTCGAATACCGACACCGCTGCCGCTGCCCAGCCGCGCCAGCTCGGCCTCGGGCATACCCGGGCCGTTATCGCTGATCTCCAGCAAGAGCTCGCCGGCAAACACCCGCGCTTTAATGGTGACTTCACCACCCCACTCCCGCTGGGAGATACCGTATTTGATTGCGTTCTCGACGATTGGTTGCAGCAACAGGCTGGGCACCAGCGCCTCGGACGCGTCGCCATCGAGGTCCACGTTTACCAGCAGTCGATCGGCGAAACGCACTTTCTCGATATCCAGGTACAACATCAGCGCCTCGACTTCTTTTGCCAGAGTCACCTTCTGCATCGGGTCGTTATCCAGGGAGTGACGCAGGAACTGGGACAGGCGCGTCACCATACTATTCGCGGTCTTACCGTCCTGATCCAGGATCAGGGTCGAAATGGCATTCAGAGTATTGAACAGAAAGTGCGGGTTGAGCTGATAGCGCAGCATCTTCAGCTGCGACTGGTGGGCAATGGACTCTGCTCTCAGCGCCTTCTCCTGCTGCAACAGCGATGCCTGGTAATACTTGATACCGTAGTAAAGCGCCGTCCAGGTCATGTAGATCAGAAAGGAGTAGGAGAACCAGTAGACCGCCATCACCATGGGGTGCTCGTCGCTCTCCTTGCCATACAGCCACAGGGAGCCACCGAACTTGATCGCTGCCCACAAGACCGCACCCACAATGATCACACCGAGGGAGCCCAGCAACCGCTGCGCCGGTGGCTTGTCCCACAGGCGCTGAAAGCCGCGGCGCATACCCTCGGATATGGCGATACCGGAAGCAGTGGCCACGGCAATGTAGCCGGAGTAGAGCAAGTGGTTCTCCACCCAGAAAAAGCCGCCGATAAACGTCAGCAGGGTGTAACCCGCCCAGCCGCTCCACTGCAGCGCTCTGTACTGGTTGCGCTCGGAGGCCAGCCACTCGGACAGCCAGTTGAAAACAGAAGTACCCATAAATCTCCAAACATGCGCAGAAAGTGCGCCAATCTGGGAAAATAGCCTAAATGAGAGCGGGCGTGGACGAAATACCACCAAACGCAGCAATCGGACGGACTGCCGCAGAAAGCGGCCTATTGCGGAGATCGCAGATGAATTACTGGTTATTCAAGTCGGAACCGGATGAATACAGCCTGTCTGACCTGAAAGATGAGCCCGGTCAGGTTGGCCGCTGGGACGGCATTCGCAACTATCAGGCGCGCAACTTCTTACGGGATCAGGTAGGGAAGGGCGACGGGGTGCTCTTCTACCACAGCGCCTGCAAGATTCCTGCAATCGTCGGCACCGCCCGGGTAGTCCGCACCGCCTACCCAGACCCGGCGCAATTCGACCCGGAGAGCAAATACTTCGACCTCAAGGCCACTGCGGAAAACCCGCGCTGGTTCTGTGTGGACATCCAGTGGCAGAGTGAATTTACACGACCGGTCGCCCTGAAAGAGATCAAGCAGAACCCGGCGCTTGCCGGGATGGTACTGGTGAAGCAGGGGCGCCTGTCGATTCAGCCAATAACAGCCGACGAATGGCGAACCCTCAAGCAGCTGGGGAGCTAGCCTCTCCATTTTTAGCTGGTGGCTATAAAAACTCGGCGATCTCTTCCAGAGGCATTTTGTCGATAGCAGGCACTTCCGCACCCTCGGCAGGCAGCCCCGCGACTACGATCATATATGGTCGCTCACTGGCCGGGCGCTTGAGGATACTGTTGAGAAATTTCATCGGGCTCGGAGTGTGGGTGAGGGTAGCAACACCCGCAGTATGCAAGGCGGCCAACAGCAGTCCGGTGGCGATGCCGACGGACTCCGCGGTGTAGTAGTTCTTGCGCTGCTCGCCCTCCGCACCTTCGGAAAATTTCTTCAGGAAGATCACGATCAGATACGGAGCCGTTTCCAAAAACGGTTTTTCCGCATCGGTTCCCAGTGGTTCCAGCGCATCCAGCCACTCTTCCGATGCGCGCCGCTGATAAAACTCCCGTTCTTCTGCTTCAGCTGCCAGGCGGATTTCGCGCTTTATCGCGGCAGATTCCACAACACAAAAATGCCAGGGCTGCATATTGGCACCACTGGGCGCGCTCCCTGCCGTACGCAGACAGGCTTCGATCACTGCGCGGGGTACCGGCTCGCTGGAGAAGTCCCGCACCGAGCGGCGCTGCTTCAGCCGCTGATAAAACGCCTGTGCGCGCTCGATTTTCTCAGCATCGTCCAATCGTTCGAATTCAAACGGCAGAAACTTCCCGGCCTCCGCCATCACACCACCCCTTTGGTGCGGGCAATAAACAGGCTGAGCAGCGACAGCAGGGTGAGCACGACGAGAATGACGCCCAGCAACAGAAATGGGCGAAACGGCTTGCGCTCCACGTCGTTGTGGCCGCTCTTCAGGTAGCGATCCACCTTGGCCTGATCTTCATCGGAGAGTTTTTTCGGTGGGACGGTGAATTCGGACTCGGACTCTGGATTCGACATGGGCAACCCGGGATCTTTTTTATTGTGGTGGCCCGAGTTTATGAGATTCCCCGCAACGAAAAAAGCCCCGCGGATGCGGGGCTTTTTAGGCTGCGGCAGATCCATCAGGATCAGAACAGGTCTTCTTCCAGATCCATCAGCGTCGCACTGCCTGCCTGTACGCTGGCTGCAAGCGCACGGGTTTGCGGCAGCAGGCGGGCAAAATAGAAACGTGCAGTCTTAATCTGGCTGCGGTAGAAATCGTCGTTCTGACCGGCGGCCACGCTGGCTATCCGCGCCCACATAAACGCATAAGCCACAAAGCCGAACAGATGCAGGTACTCCACAGAGGCCGCGCCCGGTGCGTTCGGATCGGTTTTCGCCGCTTCGATCACCGCCACCGTAACGTCTTTCAGTCGCTGCAGTTCGGTGGCCAGCGGCACAATGAACTCCGCCAACTCTTCATTTTCTGCATGGGCGTTGATAAAGGTCTGGACATCGGCGGCAAACAACTCAAAGAAAGCACCACCATTGGCCACGGTTTTGCGACCGATCAGGTCCAGTGCCTGAATGCCGTTGGTGCCCTCGTAGATCTGCGTGATACGCACGTCGCGCACCAGCTGCTCCTGCCCCCACTCACGGATATAGCCGTGACCGCCAAAAACCTGCTGGCCGAGCACGGTGCACTCCAGGCCCTTGTCGGTAAAGAACGCCTTGGCTACCGGCGTGAGCAGGGCAACCATGGCCTCCGCGTGCTGCTTTTCTTCGCCTTCACTGAATTTCGCCAGGTCCAGCCAGCGGGCCACATATGTGGAGAGCGCGCGAGCGCCGCCGATATAGGCTTTCTGGGTCAGCAGCATGCGGCGCACATCCGGATGCACAATGATCGGGTCGGCGGCTTTTTCCGGCTGCTTCGCGCCTTCCGGCGAGCGGCTCTGTACCCGCTCGCGGGCGTATTCGATGGCACTTTGATAGGAGCGCTCAGAAGCACCCAGGCCCTGGATACCCACACCGAGGCGCTCGTAATTCATCATGGTGAACATGGCCGCGAGGCCTTTGTTGAGCTCGCCTACCAGCCAGCCCTTGGCGCCATCGTAGTTCATCGCACAGGTAGCGGAGGCCTTGATGCCCATCTTGTGCTCGATGGAGCCGCAGCCCAATGCATTGGGCTCACCCAGGCTGCCGTCTTCATTGACCAGGATTTTCGGCACCAGGAACAGGGAAATACCTTTCGGGCCTTTGGGAGCATCCGGCAGTTTTGCCAGCACCAGGTGGATAATATTTTCTGAGAGGTCGTGGTCACCGCCGGTGATAAAGATCTTGCTGCCGGTAATGCGGTAGCTGCCGTCGTCCTGTGGCTCCGCCTTGGTGCGGATGATGCCCAGGTCGGTACCGGCGTGAGGCTCGGTCAGGTCCATGGCACCGGCCCAGGTGCCCGAGTACATGTTTGGCAGGTACTTCTGTTTCAGTTCTTCACTACCGTGGGCATCCAACGCCAGGCAGGCGCCGTTGGTCAGCACCGGGTACAGGGCAAAGGAGATATTGGCGGAGCAAAGCATTTCCTCTACCTGGGCACCCAGCATCTTGGGCATCCCCATACCGCCAAACTCCGGGTTGCCCACCAGCGCCCCCCAGCCGCCTTCACAGTAGGTGGCGTAGGCTTCGGGGAAGCCTTTGGGTGTGGTGACCACGCCATCTTTCCAGTGGCAACCTTCCTCGTCACCGGAGCGGTTGATCGGATCCAGGGTGTTGGCGGCCAGTTTGGCCATTTCTTCCAGAATCGCGTCCGCGGTCTCGCGATCCGCCGACTCCGCCAGCGCCGGCAGGCGCGCCCATAGCTTGTCCGCCTCGAATACCTCGTGCAGCAGGAAGTTCATCTCGCGCAGTGGTGCCTTGTACTCGGCCATGGTCTCGCCTCTCCGGTTGTTTTCGGTTCACTGAACCAATGTCGGGCGCTAGTTCAGTCGTTTGTTTCAAACAGATGTTTGAAATCTAGGCCCAAGCGCACTTCAAGTCAAGCCGGGATATCTGTTGCTCGAAGAGAATGAGGCTGACGCAGGCGCCAGCCTATCGGCGAAGGCTTATTCCGATGAAGATAGCAGCGGGGAAAGATCCAGGTGAGCGGCGCCATTGCGGTAGTCGCCCTGTTCATCGTGGGCAACAACACCGAGGCAGGGGGCCGGCAGCAGGGCGCGCAGGGTCATCAGGTTTTCCTCTGCACGGAGCATCTCCTGTTGCGGCCCGCGGGCGAAGTTCGCCACCCAGCCCGCCAGAGACAGGCCATCGCGGCGCACCGCCTCTGCGGTAAGCAGGGCGTGATTGATACACCCCAGCTCCATATTCACCACCAGGATCACCGGCAACGACAGTGCTTTCGGCAGGTCCGACAGGAACTGGCGCGGAGTCAGCGGCACCCGCCAGCCGCCAGCGCCTTCAATCAATACCAGATCCACCTTGCCGCTCATCACGCCACGGCAGATGCCTTCCATCCGCGATATATCCAGCCGCTTGCCCGCTTCCATGGCCGCAATATGGGGCGCAACCGCCGGCTCCAGTGCGATGGGATTGACCTGCTGGTATTCCAGCGCCTGGGTCATCGCGTCCATCAGGGTCAGGGCATCGCTATTGCGCAGGCCATCGGGCGTCGGTTCACAGCCGGAGGCCACCGGCTTTACCGCTGCGGTTTCCAGGCCCTGCTCGCGCGCCTTGTGTAGCAGCGCCGCGGTGATATAAGTCTTGCCCACTTCGGTATTGGTGCCAGTCACAAAAAACGTACGGGTCACGGAATCTTCCTCGGTCTGATCGGTCTTTTTTATTGACGCCTCTTTAAACGTGGCCTACTTGATGATAAATTGACCACTCAGAGCATTAATCATACAACCCACTTCGTCATTATACGGTTGGGGTTAGGATAATTGCCTAATAATAGCCCCAACATTGGTTCGGGGCGGCAGCAAAGGACAGCGCTGTCATGACGCTATTGCGTTACCAAGTCGCACCGTGCAACCACATTGCTTTCTGACCGCGAACCCGGTTCGCCACAGAAACCAGCCTCCCCGCCCAAGGCAGGGATGTGGAAGTGCGAGAGCACGGAAGCTGACTGTTAAGCCCCGGAAAGCCACAATTACCGATGAGAGCCATGCGATATATAAAACTCAGCCTGATTGCCCTGCTCCTGATGCCGACCCTGGTTTTTGCCAAGATCAATCCCGTTGACGAGGTCGTAGTCTACAAATCCAAGCACCTGATGCAGCTGAAGCGCAACGGCAAGGTTGTGAAAAGCTACAAGGTGGTATTTGGCAAAAACCCCAAGGGGCACAAACAGTACGAGGGCGACTCGCGCACCCCGGAAGGCCGCTACACCCTGAACTGGAAAAAGAAGAACAGCACTTACTACCGCGCTATTCAGGTGTCTTATCCCAATGCGCAAGACCGCGCGCGGGCGAAAAAACTGGGCCGCAGCCCCGGTGGATCCATCATGATCCACGGCCAGAAACCGCACTGGAAAGGTATCGAAGATTACCTGACCCGCATGAACTGGACCGACGGCTGTATCGCGGTAACCAACCCGCAGATGGACGAAATCTGGGCGATGGTGGATACCGGTACGCCGATTGAGATTTTTCCGTAATTTTTATGCCGGCCCAGGGATGGGCCTCAATGCTCTTCCTGGTAATACTCCGGCGCCAGATCATCGAAGCGCGTGTACTTACCCACAAACGCCGCCCGACAAGTACCAATCTCACCGTTACGCTGCTTACCGATAATCAACTCTGCCAGGCCCTTATCCGGGCTGTCCTCGTTGTAATACTCATCCCGGTAGATAAACAGAATCACATCCGCATCCTGCTCGATCGCCCCGGATTCCCGCAGGTCCGAGTTCATTGGCCGCTTGTTGGGGCGCTGCTCCACTCCCCGGTTCAACTGCGACAGCGCAATCACCGGGCACTCATATTCTTTCGCCAGCGCCTTCAGGGAGCGGGAAATCTCCGAGATTTCCTGGGTACGCCCCTCGGTGCTGCCCTTCACCTGCATCAACTGCAGGTAATCCACCATCACCATCGCCGGTAGTGCGCGGCGCTCCGCCTCTTCCCGGCTCAGCTTCGGGTCCGCCTGCATCAGCTTGTTGGTGTGGTCGCGCACCGTGCGCTTGACCCGCGCGCGCACCTCCGAAGGTGACAGGCCGGGGGTATCATCGATGTACAGGCCCTTGCCCTTCATCTTCTGCACCGCACTGGACAGCTTCGGCCAATCCTCTTCCTGCAACTTGCCGTTGCGGATCCGGCCCTGGTCGATCTTGCCGATAGACGACAGCATCCGCATCACCAGACTGTCCGACGGCATCTCCATACTGAATACCAGCGTCGGCTTGTGCTGGCTCAACATGGCCGCCTCGACGAAGTTCAGTGCCAGTGCGGTTTTACCCATGGAAGGACGCGCAGCCAGAATGATCATTTCTCCCGGCTGCCAGCCGGAGGTGCGCTGATCCAGCTCGGTCAGGCCGGTGCTCAGACCGGTGAGATCACCCTCGGACTTGAACAGCTCATCGATGCGCTCGACCGTTTTCTTCAACAGTGTGTCGACACCGACAAAGCCGCCCTCTTTGGCGCGCCCCTCGGCGATTTCCGCCACCCTGCGTTCTGCCATCTGCAGCAGGTCGACCGAGCCCAGGCCACCGGGGTTGAAACTGGTGCGGCTGATTTCGCCGGCCGCCGCAATCAACTGGCGTAACATGGAGCGCTCGCGCACGATCTTGGCGTAGGCAACGATGTTGGCGGCAGATGGGGTATTTTCGGCCAGCTCCGCGAGGTACGCCGGGCCGCCGATATCCGCGAGCAGATCGCGGGTGGCGAGGCCTTCGGCGAGGGTGACGATATCCAGTGGCTGCTCGCCGGTGGAGAGCTCCAGCATCACCCCGAAGATGATCCGGTGGTTGGCCACGAAGAAGTCTTCCGCACTCAACTGCTCGGCCACCGCATCCAGGCGACTGGCATCGAGCATCAGGCCGCCCAGTACCGACTGCTCCGCCTCTACCGAGTGCGGCAGCGGTGAGCTGGATTGGGACTCCTGAGATTCTTCTTCGTGGGGGGCGTATTCGTTCATGATCTGGCGTTATTACAGTTTTCCAGGCGCAGAAACCTTTTCAGGACTCAGAATACCGGACTCAGAAACAAGTCAGGCGCTGTACCCTCCATTGCCGGTCATAGACCAGCAGGGAGAATCCAGCGCCTGATTGTAGCGCGGCTGACCGGCAAACGGGCAATTCCGTTTTCCGCCACCGCAACTTGGCGTGCGGGAAGCAGCAGAAGCTTATTCGGCTTCTACAACGACCTTAACGGTGCTGATCACATCGGAGTGCAGCTGTACGTCTACGTCAAACTCGCCCACTTCGCGCAGTGCACCTTCCGGCAGTTTCACTTCGGCTTTTTCTACGGCAATGCCCGCTGCAGCGGTGATCGCTTCAGCGATGTCGCGAGTGCCGATGGAGCCGAACAGCTTGCCTTCGTCGCCAGCGTTGGCGGCGATGGTTACAACAACACCTTCCAGCTTGGCAGCGCGACCTTCCGCTTCGCTGACTTTGGCAGCAGCGGCGGCTTCCAGCTCAGCGCGCTTGGCTTCAAACTCAGCGATGTTCGCTTCGTTGGCCAGAACCGCTTTGCCGGTAGGCAGCAGGAAGTTGCGGCCGAAACCGGATTTAACGTCAACGCGGTCGCCCACATTGCCCAGTTTGCCTACTTTATCGAGCAGAATAACTTCCATCTCGGAACCCTCAGTTTCAGTTCTTGTGCGCCGCTCAGCGTTTGTTGCTCGAGCGTGCGCGAATATCAATCCAGCTATCGATCAGGGCCAGCCCACACAGAAACCCGGCCAGCGGTAACGCAGCGATCACCAGTGAAACATACATGGCAATCAGCGGACCGCGCCCCCAGCCCTTGCGGGCCACCAGCCAGTGGATCAGGCAGATGCCCGCCACCATGATGGGGAAGGCCGCTACCGCGCCCCAGAACACAAAGTGCTCACTGACGAGGCAGTAGATCCACAACAGCATACCGGCTGCGGCTACGGGCAGAGGCATACGCAAAGCGTGCATCTCTTCCTGAAAACCGCCGGGGTTGTACAGCAGCGACTGCCACCAACGGCCCAGCACCAGCGCCAGCACCGCACTGATCACCGACACGAATGCCAGGTAACCCGTGGCCTGCGCCTCGCTGGCAAATGCCTTGCTCAGCTGCTGCGCCTCCGGAGTAGTCGCGCCACCGGCGGCCTCGTTGACTGCCTGCATCAGGCTGTCGAGTACACCGCCGGCAACCTGCGAGGTCACCACAATGCCCAAACTGGTTGCGATGGTCAGTACCACCAGCGCCCAGCTCCAGGCGCGGGTAGCGCGCAGTACCAGCGCACCGGCCAGCACCCCCACAAAGTGGGTGATTGCCATTCCGGACATCAGCGGGGACATATAGCCCGCACCGGCGGCGGCAACCACCGGCAGAAGTGCCCAGGCCAGAACAAACAGGCCATCACCACTGCCGCGGCGCAACCCCACCAGTGCCAGCACGGCGGGGCTGATCAGCGGGATACCCACCAGGGTGAGAATCACCGCGCGTAGGCGCGATCGCATTGCGAATTCAGCGATAGCGCGCACTAGATAGCTTCTCTTTTAAAACAGTACGTACGAAGCAAAGCGCAGCTTAGGCTTCGTGGCTGTCCGTGTACGGCAGCAGCGCAATGTAACGCGCACGCTTGACCGCGGTGGCCAGCTGACGCTGATACTTGGCTTTGGTGCCAGTGATACGGCTCGGTACGATTTTGCCAGTTTCAGAAACGTAGGCTTTCAGGGTATCGAGATCTTTATAGTCGATACGCTTGGTGCCTTCGGCGGTGAAACGGCAGAACTTACGACGACGGAAAAAACGTGCCATCAGATTATCCCCTTACTCTTCGTCTTCGGTTTGTTCGGAAGACTTGTCTTCATCAGCGCCTTTGGAAGAAGACTCTTCCTTATCGGCGCGCTCGCGACGCTCAGAGCGTTCTGCGCGCGCAGCTTTGCGCTCGCGGGACTCTTTCTCGGCCTTCATGATCGGGCTTTCTTCGCTGACGGCTTCGTCTTCGCGAATCACCAGGTTGCGGATCACGGCATCGTTGTACTTGAAGTTGGTGGTCAGTTCCGCCAGTGCTTCTTCAGTGGTTTCCACATTCATCAGAATGTAGTGAGCCTTGTGGATCTTGTTGATCGGGTAAGCCAGACGGCGGCGGCCCCAGTCTTCCAGACGGTGTACTTCACCGCCGCTCTCTTTGATGGTCGCAGAGTAACGCTCGACCATGCCGGGCACCTGCTCGCTCTGGTCCGGGTGAACCAGGAATACAATTTCGTAATGACGCATTTTTGCTCCTTACGGGTTAACACAGCCTCCTGGCTTGCCATCGCGTGAGTGCGGTGACTGCCCGGTGAGGCAAGGAGTGCGCAATGCAACCCGGACGGGTCCATTGCGGGCGACGCATTCTATGCGCCCGGGGAACTGGTTGCAAGTTGATCGATTGGGAGGCAGGCGCGCGGCAGTGCCGGCGACGACAGTTCCGCCGCAGGGCAGCGCGACAGGAGGAGGCGACCACCAGGTCATACTTTGACATCAGGAACCGAAAGCCGCCACAAGACCAGGCAAACCTGAACAGTCACAGATATTTGCAAATCGGGCTTGAGGGGTGTGCGGGGTCGCCCGTCATATCACTACAAGGTCGCCAAAATAAACGGAATCCCTGATTCCGATAAAAGAATCCCAGTCACAATAACAATAATCTCCAGGGACCGACGAATAACAATCAGGATTCAATGCGTAGAGGGGCGGAAACGCCCCTCCACTTTCTTTTCTGAATTTACCGTCTTCCCCCATCGCACCCCGCGTGACCACGTCTCTCAGAATACGTAGCTAACCCCGAGGCTGAACTCCGTCTTGTCGTAGTCGTACAGATCGCGGTTTTCCCGATTGTCGATATTCGTCACCTTACCGTCGAGACTGAAACGCGGTGTCAGGCGATAGCGGGTGGATACCCAGCTTCTGAAACGGTCGGACGCGCGCTCGTACTCGGCCACGTTGCCCTCGCCGTCGACAACCCGGTTCAGCCCGTCGTAGACGCTGTAGCGATACTCGAACCCGGCGCGCAGCTCCCAGCGGCTCATGAAGCGCCAGCGCGCGTCCGAGCCAAACGCGTGGCGTATGGGTGAATAGCTGTAGTAGTCCTCCGCCGCCTGCTGCAGGTCGGCGCGGTCGTTGGTGTCATACAGGTAGTAAACACTCAGGTCTGCACCAAACGCCTCCCGCCCCGCCCTGGCGGAAAAGCGCTGCCGCCAGCCATCGAGATAAGTGAAGTCATCTCCGCCCGCGTAGTAGGCCGGAATATACGAAAGCTGCACGCTGGTTGCGCCAAAGTCCCGCTTGGCGCGGCCGATAAACTGCAGCTGACGGCTAACCAGCTCTCCCCCCAGGGTCACCAGCTCAGCGCCGGCACCGGCCTCCAGCGCCCAGCCCCGCCAGCGCATATCGCGCGAAAGTGCGCTGCTCACACTGCCCAGATTGAGGTTGTCCAGATCGCTGTAGCGACGGGTGAAGCCGTAACCGTGCAATCGCCAGCCGTCGCGCTCGTTACCCTGCAGGCGGTACTGACCCCAGGCGAACAGCTCGAAAAAACTGTCTTCACCCACTGCGTCCTCTCCCAACAACGCGTTTTTCACCGCGTAGGGATTGCTGTCAAAACCGGCGTTCAGGCTGGTCATGGCGAGCCAGGGTCGCGGCTGTGGCGCCGGCTCCGATGCCACGGCCCCCAGCTGCAGTGCCGCCAACCGCTGCAACTTGGGCGATGCCGAACGCGCACTCACCCGACGAAAATACTGCGCGGCCTGTATCTGGTCGCCCTGCCGGCGCGCCACCAGCCCCAGATTGTATTCCGCTAGGTCCCGCCACTGAGGTGCGGGCACCAGCTGCCAGAAATACTCGGATGCTTCCTCATAACGTCCCAGTTTGAACAGGGTGACACCGAGGTTGAACTTGAGCCGGTCACTTTCATTGCCGGCGGCTTCTGCCTGACGAAATAGCGCCAGAGCCTGAGGGTAGTCGCCACGCTTGAAAGCGCCTGTGGCGCTGGGGGTTTCCGCAGCCGCCAACCTGGGCGGCCCAAAAACAGAAACGGCCACCA
This sequence comes from uncultured Microbulbifer sp., assembly GCF_947504145.1. Taxonomy (GTDB): domain Bacteria; phylum Pseudomonadota; class Gammaproteobacteria; order Pseudomonadales; family Cellvibrionaceae; genus Microbulbifer. The sequence goes on along the minus strand of NZ_CANNGQ010000002.1, from coordinate 379,340 downwards.
GCAGGGTGACCAGAAACAACAACTGAATATATTCGCGCATTCCTTGCCTCATACACATCGCTGGATGCTTTCCATCTTTACATCTGCTCTACGCCGCCCACTGTCGCGGGAAATCCGCCCGGGGACCACATTCGATCCCCGGGGCCCGCCCCAATCTGGCCGACTTACCGACAGCCCGATTCAGCCACCGGATCCTTCCGCAGCCTCCGCCGCTACGTCGCCACGCAGTGAGTCCAGCAACCCATCCATATCACCCATACCACCGCGGGCTTCTTCGGGTAGTGCACCCAGGATGTCCTGCATCATCTGCTCGATCATGCCCTGCATCTCGGCGTTGGTGAGGCCGTTTTTCAGCGCCTCCTCCACCGCTTCACGCGCGGACTCGACGGCCTGCTGTGCCTGCTCGTTCGCGGCCAGGGCCGAGTTTTGAGCGCTGGCCATCAGTGCCGTGCGACGCTCTGCCATCTCCGCCAGCATCGCCTCGCGGTCGGCATTATCGGTGCCCGCTTCGCCACCAGCCTGCATTTCCCGCGCGGCCTTGATGGCAGCCAGCGCGGCGGCCAGTTTCTGCTCCGCTACCTCGCGCACCTCTTCCGGCAGCTCGATGTTGTTGAGCAGGTCCTGGGCGGTCTCAGCGTCTTCCACCACCTGCAGGGTGATATCCAGATCCGCCGCCGCTTCTGCTTCCGCCACTGCGGCCTGTACGTCGCTTCCCGCTGCCATGTCTTGCTGTGCCCAGGTCACCGCCGAAAACGGCAGGGCGGTGGCCAGGAGCAAAGCCTGCGCCAGGGAGGGGCGACGCGTGAAAAAAACCTGGGCAGACAATTTCTTCGACAATTGCTGAGACATAATCCTTTACCTCTTTCCTTCAGAGCTTGATCAACGATGGCGACGGTGTCGCCGGTTCTACTTCAGGTATCGAGTAGCGCAGCGTTTTTTTGGCGCCGCGGTACTCCACTTCTATGGTCAGACTTGCGCCAGCCAGTTCGCTTTCGGCCAGCTCGCCGTCCACTTGCAACGGCAGGGTGATGCGATTGGCACCTGCCGGAATATCTGTTTGCCACTGGAGGTTCTGCACCCCCTGAAATCCTCTCAGGCTGGTGTGCGCCGGCAGTTGAATGCGGATGGTTGCGCCATCCAGTGCGCGCGGGCTGTCCAGCCGCACATGCACGGGCCTCAAGGCGTGTTCCAATACCTGCGGTTGCGCGTCAGGTGTAGAGATCAGTTGCGGCACCAGTAGCACACCGAGTAACAGACTGGCCGCCAGCCCGAATACCATTCCCACAGCCAGCCCGCCGGCGCCACCAGTTGCGCGCGCGCCGCGGCGGCGTGCGGGCAGCACACGGGCCAGCAGGCGCGCCTCGAAATCATCGCCGGGGTCCGGCACCGGCATATCCGCCAGTGACTGCTGCAGGGCGAGTTGCTGACGCTCCTGCTTCTGCACCAGCGCACGGCACACATCGCACTCACCGATGTGCTGCCCCAGTAGTGGGTGTTCGCGAACCACCCGGCTGCCATCGCGCACCATCAATTGTCGTAACTGCTGACACAACATCACTGCCTCCTCAATTGACCCGCGCCGCGCGATCACTAAACTCGCCACCCGCCGGAGCGGACTCATCCCCCAGCCACTGCTGCAATTTTTTGCGCGAGCGATGCAGGCGGGATTTCACCGTGCCCACTTCCAGCGCGAGAATTCCCGCAATCTCCAGCACCGTGTACCCCTCCACATCGTGCAGCAGTACGATGTCGCGCCCGCTGTCCGGCAAACGCGCCAGGGCGCGATCAAGGGTGCGCTGCATATCCATACGAGCGTGTTCGCCAATTCCATCACTTGTCATTTTGCGTTCGCACAAGCCGACCTGTTCATCCGCATCAATACTCACGGATTCGTCCACCGGCGAAGACTGGCGCCGGCGATATTGATCGACATAGCGGCGATAAAGTACCCGCGCCAGCCACGGGCCCAACCGCTCGATGCTGTCCAGTTCGGCAACTCGCGGCAACAGCCCGGCAAGAACATCCTGCACCAGGTCTTCCGCCTCATGGGCGCTGCCGGTAAAACGAAACGCCACCCGATACAACTGCCGCAGATGGGGAAACACAAGCGCCACAAACCTGTCCTGGCGCGCACGTTTCTGATTTAAAAACCAGGCCTTCACCGCATACTCCCTTGCCACCCGTACCGGGCCGCTAATCCCGAGCCTTACTGAGCGCCACAATCCGGAGGATTTGTCAGCGTCACAACAGACTCCTGAACATAAACACGAACCGGAACCGCAAAAGGTTCCCGCCGAATTTAAAAAGTCGTAAAAAATTAAAGCAGGGTCTGCGCGTGGGTCCCGGATTCTCGCTGGGAGCAGGTCTCAAATACGTAAGGGTGGGCGCACTAAGACGTCAGAGGTAGGAACAGGGGAACAAGAAACGAAAACAAGAAGGCAGCAAAGTGGGGGAAAAGGAGGATCAAGACAGTTTCGTAAAACCGAAGTGCCTTTTCTACAAACCGCAGACCAAGACACTTCAGCACAAGAGTGCTCAGCTGCGCTGACGCACCGCTTCAAACAGGCATACACCGGTGGCGACAGAAACGTTCAGGCTGCTGACCTCTCCTGCCATAGGAATATTTACCAGGTGGTCGCAATTTTCCCGGGTGAGGCGACGCAGGCCGGGGCCTTCTGCGCCCATTACCAGAGCAATGGCGCCGGTAAGGGAGGACTGATAAATATTCTGCTCCGCCTCTCCCGCCGCGCCAAATATCCACACACCCGCCTGCTGCAACATCTGTAGCGTGCGCGCGAGATTCGTGACGGTGACAAACGGCAGAACTTCCGCCGCCCCGCAAGCCACCTTGCGTGCGGTTGGTGTAAGACCCGCCGCCTTGTCTTTGGGGGCAATCACCGCATGTACACCAGCGGCTTCCGCAGAGCGAATACAGGCGCCGAGGTTATGCGGATCGGTAATACCATCCAGAATCAGCAGGAACGGCGCCTCACTTTTGTCGTCCAGCTGTTGCAGCAGGGACTTCAGAAATTGCTCGTCGTAAATACGCGTCTGGCCCACGCAGACCGCAACTGCACCCTGGTGATTGCCATCGTCGCCAATTTTTTCATCCAGCGCTCGCCGATCCACGAAGCGAATACTGATTTCATTCTGCTCCGCCTGGCGGATAATTTTCTGCAGTTTCTGATCTTTGCGTCCGCGCAGCAGCAGAAGCTCCTGCACCTGCTGGGGGCTGCTCTTCAATAGCGCCTGCACCGCGTGCAGGCCGTATACCAATTGCTGTGCCACAGTCTATTTCTTCCCGCCCGGTTTTTTGGACATTTTCTTTTTCAGTTTTTTCTTGGCGGCCTTTTTCGCGATTTCCGCCTTGGACGCTTTGTGCGCAGCTTTGCGTGCGGCAACCGCGGGTCGTTTTCCGCCTTTTCGTGGCGGCGTTTTTTTCGGCCGGCGTTTCTTCGGCGGCTCGCCCTCGATTTCAGCGGCCTCCTCAGAAACCTCCGGGTCCTCGGGCAGCTCGATGGATGGCGGGACGATTTCCGTCTCGCTGCTACCCACCTTGCGCTTGCGGATCGGACGCGGCTCGTCCGGCGATTCCGACGGTGTTTTTTTCTTCAGCCCACCGCCCCAGGGGTTGGCTTTTTGCTCTTCCGAACTGAAATCCGATTTACCGCGGCGCTGGCGCTCCTGCTGGAACTCCACCGCCATCTCCATAGCGCGGCCGCTTACTTCAGTTGCGTCTTCCACGTTATCCGGCTCGGCGGTAACAGGGGTTTTCTTGGTTGCCTTCACTTTTTTCGCTTTCTCTCGCCCGCTATCCGCCTGAACGGCTTTGCTGTCCGACTTCGGCTTGCGGTATTTTGGGTTTTTGTAGCTGGGGCGCGGGTGTAGCTCCACAAAAGTGAAGTCAACCTTGCGCTCCTCCAGGTCGACCCGTGCCACCTGCACGGTGACGCCATCGCCCAGATGGAACCGGGTGCCGCTGCGCTCCCCGACGAGGCGCTGCTGCGCCTGTTCAAACTGGTAGTAATCCTTGGGCAGGGCAGTGACGTGAATCAGCCCTTCCACGTAGAGGTCGTCAAGCTCCACAAACAGGCCGAACCCGGTTACCGCGCTGATGACACCGCGGTAGACCTCGCCCACATGATCCTGCAGATATTCACACTTGAGCCAGCTGACCACATCGCGGGTAGCATCATCGGCGCGGCGCTCAGTCATGGAACAGTGTTCACCCAGCTCCACCATGGCCGCGGTGTTGTACGGCAGGATTTCTTCCCGCTCCAGCGCGTGTGCGCCCGGCGCCTGACGCACCCTATCCGCTACCGGTGCGGGGTTGGCACTGCCGCTGCGAATCAGCCAGCGCAGCCCGCGGTGCAACAGCAGATCCGGGTAACGGCGAATCGGTGAGGTAAAGTGGGCATAGGCCCGGTAATCGAGGCCGAAGTGCCCGCGGTTCTCCGGCTGGTAGACCGCCTGATTCATGGAGCGCAGTAGCATGGTCTGGATAATGTGGAAATCCGGGCGGCCGTCGACCTGTTGCAGCAGCGCCTGATAATCACTGGGCTGAGGCTCACTGCCACCTTCAAGGCGCAGCCCCAGCTCACCGAGGTATTCACGCAGTTTTTCCAGCCGCTCGGCCTTGGGAATATCGTGCACACGATACAGCGCCGGCAGTTCCGCCACTTCCATCAGTTCCGCTGCACAGACGTTGGCGGCAAGCATGCACTCTTCAATCATCTTGTGTGCATCGTTGCGCTGGACCGGCACTATGCGTTCGATCTTGCGCGCGGCATCAAACAGGATTCGTGTCTCGGTGGTTTCGAAATCGATGGCGCCGCGGCGATCGCGGGCGCCGCGCAAGGCGTTGTAAAGATCGTGCAGGTTGTCGACATGGGGTGTCAGCGCAGCGAATTGCTTGCGGATACCGCTGTCGCGATTGTCCCGCTCTTCCACAATCTCACCCACTTGGGTGTAGGTGAAACGGGCGTGGCTGCGCATTAGCCCTTCAAAAAACTGATAGCCAATAATACTGCCAGACTGGTCGATGCGCATTTCGCACACCATGCACAGTCGGTCGACTTCCGGGTTCAGGGAGCAGAGTCCATTGGAGAGTTTCTCCGGCAGCATGGGCACCACAAAATCCGGGAAATACACCGAGTTACCGCGCTGGTGCGCCTCCACATCCAGCGGTGTTCCCACTGCCACATAATGGGAGACGTCGGCAATGGCGACGAGTAATTTCCAGTTGCCATCGGGCAGCACTTCGCAGAATACCGCGTCGTCAAAATCCCGCGCGTCTTCACCATCGATTGTGACCAGCGGCAGTTGGCGCAGGTCGATGCGCGCCTTCTTGTCTTCTTCCAGCACCTCGTCGGCGATGCCATCCACCTGCGCCAGCACCGCGGCGGGCCAGGTATGGGGAATGGCGTAGTTGCGTATGGCAACGTCAATTTCCATACCCGGGGCGAGGTGATCGCCGAGAATCTCCGCCACTTCCCCGTGGGGCAGGGTATTGCGCCCCGGCTGGGCGGTGATATCGACCACCACATACTGGCCACTTTCGGCGTCGGCGCATTTGCCCTCGGGCACCATCACATCCAGGGTCAGGCGGGGGTTATCCGGACGCACGAAACAGATGCCGTCTTCCCGGAACAGACGCCCGGCAAGCTGGTGGGTGTTGTGCTTGATGACACGGACCACCGCGCCTTCGCGTTTACCGCGAAAACCACCGGTGGTCTCCCGCACCAACACCTCATCGCCGTCGAACACCTTGCGCATCTGGCGGTGAGAGAGGAACAGGTCGTCACTGCCGTCGCCGGGAGAGACGAAACCAAAACCGTCGCGGTGACCGATGACTCGGCCACGCACCAGGCTCATTTTATCCAGCACACCAAAATCACCGGCGCGATTGCTGGCAATCTGGCCGTCCCGGGACATGGCAATCAGACGCCGGCGAACGCCCTCGCGGCGATCTTCATCGTCGATGGACAAGAGGTCGGCAACCGCCTCCCAGGCCACAGGGCCCGCCTGCTGCTCGAGGATATCCAGCAGGAACTCGCGGCTGGGGACGGGCTTGTCGTATTTTTCCGCCTCGCGCTCCGCGTGGGGATCGGCAACCGGTCCAGCGCTGTCAGCGGAGGGGGAATTTGATTTGTCTTGATTCAAAACAGCTTCCATTGTTCTGCGATCGACCGCGCAGTCTGCGCAGCCCCGGTGTGCGCCCGGCGCAGTGGCATGAGTGGGTGCAACCAGAAGTGGCGAATGCCGGGAGCGGCCCACTAGCCACCCTGAATGTTGCACATTGCCGCGAGTATAAGCGATTTGAGCATAATTCCCGACCCGTTTTGTGGCTCCCGCCACCAAACTGACGACGCACTCCACTCAGGCCGAAGCGGCGATGGCGTAAAACGCGGCAAAAAGCGTTGACACCCATGGGCCAAATCAATATAGTGCGCGTCCTCAGCGGAGCACACCGCTGATTTGCCCAGGTGGCGGAATTGGTAGACGCGCTAGCTTCAGGTGCTAGTGGCCTTACGGTCGTGGAAGTTCAAGTCTTCTCCTGGGCACCATATCTGCATAAAAAAGGCCGACTCGGAAGAGTCGGCCTTTTTTATTTGCCTGTCCGGTATCAGGCCCGGTCTCGAAAGGTGAACTGGCGGAGGGGCCGCAACCGGCGCCCCTCCCACCTGCAGATTGCGCAACTACTCCCCGGCGGCGGGCGCCAGAGTCGCCTCCTGCTCTTCACTCTCTTCTTCCTCATCGTCTTCCGCGGACTGCAGCCCATTGGCGGTAAGGCGCATCTCCGGCGCGTTCATCGTGTTGATCCCGAGACTGTATGGCGTCACTTCGTCAAAGATACCCGGGTCCAGCTGGGCAATATCGTCCGCGGGGCGCTGCACCGCGGACTTCAGCCCCTGGGACGCCTGCGCACTGGTAATTGACTGAACGCCGTTACCCTCAGCATCAACCGTGGGGCGTTGACCACTGAAAATCGGGTGCACGAAGCTGAAAGCGACAATTTTCAGTGACTCGCTGATATCCACATACAGCGGGGCCGCCTGAGTACCAATATTCGTCCAGCCATTGTCGCCCGTTCCCAGAACAACACTACCGGCATTTATATGCAGCTCGCCGGCATCTCTCGCCGTAAGCCCACCACCTTCCAAGGTGTCCAGTTCAAGGTGGCCGCGTCCTACATCGATCTGACCGATGACCAGATCATCAATATCCGTGACCAAAGCCTCGATATCACCACCAGAGGTATAGATCGACAGCTCATCCAACCGGGACGTGATATCGAGATTCCCGGCCAGGGTGAGATGAGCATCGCGCGCATGCAGTTCACCGCCGATGGTGTCAGTGCTACGGCTGACCAGAACCAGATCGCCACTGGGATCATAGGCCAGCGTCATACCGGCACCGGCAAACTCGACCCCGGCCGAGCCTTGAGCCGCATTGCCGAAAAAGCTGAACGCCAGCCCGGTGCTGAGCTCAAGCCCGCCGGATGCATCTTCCAGCATTTCAAAGCCACTGAAATCAATTGTGCCGACACTGTTGGTGCCGTCGATATCATTATCAATCAACCAGCTCTGCCCGGCGGCCTCGACCAGTAACTGGTCCTCACCGCCACCGGCAGTCACGTCCAGGGATTGCCCGGCGGTGGCGACTACCAGACGGTCATTACCTGCACCGAGAGAGAGCTGTGAGAGCTGTGCCTGCTGAAGCTGAACGGTATCGTTACCCGCTCCGGTATCGAGGGATGTGAGCGCGGTACTGCCAAGCTCAAACTGGTCGGCGCCGCTGCCGGCCACGATGGCATCAAACCCGGAAAATCCGAGGCTGGACTGACCATCACTGACGCTCCCCTGATCGCCACCCAGGCTCCATTGCATATCGGCATCAATACCATAGAGCGTGTTGGCACCACTGCCCGCCACCAGCGTCTGCAGTCCCGAGAATTCAACACCACCCATAGTCAGGCTGCTGGGCCCACTCAGGTAGTAGTCGTTGACCGCAGCCGGGCCGGTGTAAAGCCCAGTGCCTTGAACGCGTTCCAGATTCTCAAACAGCACCGTGAGGCTGTCTACCGTGGCCTCAGCGCTGCCCGCCACCAGGCCACCGGCATCGGTCGCAGAGGTCCAGGAATCCACATCACCATTTACCGAATCATCGCCAGCACCGGCATCGACACTGGCCAGCCCGGTAAACTGCATGGCGGCCGCACGGATATCTCCACCGGCTTCCACCCGGAAGCTATCCGCACCGCTGGTACCTTCCAGGGTATCCTGACCACCACCACCGGATACCTGCTCTACACCGGAAAAGGCAATGCCCGCTGCGGCAAGGCTGTTATCTTCCCCGTTCAGTAAAAATGCATCGGCCTCCGTAGTGCCGATCACTTCCGCGGCCGCGCCTTCCACATTATCGATTCCAGAGAAGAGTACGCCTCCGGCCGCAACACGGTTTTCACTGCCCTGAAGTTGCCACTGCTCCGCACTGCTCACCACGGTATCGCCATTGCCGTCACCAGCCACAACCGAGGCTACCGAGGAAAACAGAATATCCAACACCGAGACTTCTGCGCCGGCACTGCTCAGCGCGAAGGTCTGGGGTGCGCTGGCCGCAGTGGTGTCGACACTGGCACCGGCCGTGGACACCTGCTCGATTGCACTGAACGTTACGCCGCTGACACTTGCAGTGCCCGCCGTACCATCCAGTGTCCAGACGAGACCCGCATCGGTGGCGACACTGTCGCTGCCCGCACCGGCGTCGACGCTGGTTACCCCTTCGAAACCGATTTCGTGCACCTGCAGCACACCGCTGTCTTGTAGGGTAAATACGCTACTACTCTCACCCGCCTGTAATGCACCGCCGCCGGCCGCCGTGGCAATACCGGCAAATTCGATACCGGCGTGAGTAAATGCGCCGTCGGCACTGCCAAGTAACCAGTCGAGGTCCAGCGCGCTTTCGACCCGGTCACTGCCACCACCACCGGAGACGTGGGAAAGCTCACTGAAAGTGATCCCGCCGGCCACCACGCCGTCGTCGCCAACGGTAAACAGGTCCGACGCACCGCTACCCTGCAGAGCAACGCTGATGGCCGATTCGAAACCGCGCACTTCAAGTTCGCCAGCAAGCAGCAGGCCGTCGGCTCCGGTCAGCTGCAGTCCACCGGCAAAGTCGCTGGCATCCAGCTGGTCGATCGCGTCAAGCGCACCGCTGCCGCCGTCGATGTAACGCATGCCCTCGGCGACGATATTGCCGACGCGCACGCTGCCGTCATCGTTGAGGGTAAAAATGTCCCCTTCGGCAGCGCCAATCAGCCCGGCATCGCCGACAACCAGTCGCTCAATGTTAATGAAATCGGCGCCCTGACTGCGGGCACTGTTGAGACCCGAAATGGTCCAGTCCTGACCTTCCAGGCCGATTACCGTATCGTTCCCCGCGAGGCCGTCTACTCGTGTCGACAAGGAAAATGCCCGGTCGTTGACAATAATCCGGTCAGAGTCAGTGATTGTGAATACGTCGTCGTCGGCGGAACCCTCAACCACTGCGACGGTGATCAAATCCGCGCCGCCAAAATTGATCCCCTGGAGCTGAAAGCCTTCAGCGGTCACATTGGAGGCAACACCATCTGATACCACCAAGTCCTCTTCTTCCGAGGCAACATCCTCCACCTGGGAAATAGTCAGCCCGGCCACCTCCAATGTGTTCTGGGCCGTCACAATAAATTCGTCCACTAGGCCTTCGCGACCAGCAAGTGCGGAGATGTCTGCGGAGGAAAAGCCGGAAAAGATGAGACTGTCGGCGCGCAGCTCCCCACCGGTTGAACCATTCAGGGAAACGCTGGAGCTATAGTCCATGGCGTCTAGAGAATCGGTGCCGCCACCACCCGTAACCGCATCCAACCCGGAGAACTGCATCGCACCAATACCGACAAGCTGCCCGATCTCATCGCTGCCGGTCAGGGTGAAGATTTCACTGTTTGTGGTACCGACAAGATTCCCGGCTTGTGCGGCCAGCTGGGTAAATCCGGTAAATTTAATATTGTCCGTGGAAGCCACGGTTGCGTCGGCCACATCGAGAGCCCAGTCACTGCCCGCGGCCGCGATTACGCTGGAATTATCGCTATTCGCAACAACCTCGCCGACACCGTTAAACAGCATTTCCAATACACTGACAGTGCCAGGCGCCGTGACCTGATAACTCTCCCCAGCCGTACTGCCATTGATCAACGCACTGGTTACACTGCTCACGCCTGAGAACGTCAGGCCACCGGTAGCGGCAGAGGCCACCTGACCATTTGTACCTGTCAGCCACACACCGTTGCTGTATCCCGACGCTTCCACAGTACCAGTCCCGCTGCCATCGACTGTAGACAGACCGGAGATCGTTGTAGTCCCCACTGAGACCTCGTTGAGGCCAAGCAGGTCAAACACCACAGTATTACCGTTGGCATCCAGACTCGCAGCCTGAACACCGGAAACATTAAAGAGGGTTCCACCAGTCGAGTCCGCCGATACCTGGCTACCAGTATTGTTGCGCAGATAGAGCGGCTCACTACCCAGCGCCATTGCGTCGAGCTGTGCCACGGTGATTACATCCAGGTTGGTAAAACCAATACCACTGCCGTCGGCGATGGTAGACACGCCGCCGTCGCCCAACAGGTATAGAGGAGTAGTAGCCAGCGATGTAGCATCCAGCGAACTGCTCCCGGTGCCACCATCGACACTTGTAATGCCATTGAAGCTGAGGCTTGTACCACCCACGGTGACAACCCCACCGGACAGGGTAAATACGGTACCGGAGTCTGCACCGGTTACTGCATTCGTGTTGATGGTTTCGATTTCTTCAAAGGTTGTACCGATAGCCGACACACTGCTCTCATCCTCGACCTTCACTCCGCTGGCAAGTCCGGTCGCATTAAGGATGTCCGTGCCATCACCGCCAATTACCGAGCTGAGGCCGCTGAACGCCAGCGCGCCTATTTCTACATCGCCATCGCTGTTGAGCGTAAATTCATCGCTGTTCGCAGTGCCGATAAGGTCTCCGGCTTGTGCGGCCAGCTGGGAAAATCCGGTAAATTGAATATTGTCTGTGGAAGCCGCTGTTGCGTCGGCCACATCGAGAGTCCAATCACTGCCCGCGGCCGCGGTTACGCTGGAGGTACCGCTATTGGCAACAACCTCGCCGACACCGTTCAACAGCATTTCCAATACACTGACAGTGCCGGGCGCGGTGACCTGATAAGCCTCGCCAGCTGTACTGCCATTGATCAATGCGCTGGTGACACTGTCCACACCTGAGAACGTCAGTCCACCAGTAGCGGCAGAGGCCACCTGACCGTTCGCACCCGTCAGCCACACGCCGCCGCTGTATCCCGACGCATCCACAACACCAGCCCCGTTGCCATCGACTTCAGACAGACCGGAGATGGTGGCGGACGCCACTGAAACCTGATCGAGATCGAGCAGATCGAACACGACCGCACCTACTTCATCGGTTGCCGAAACGGAGTCGGCCACAAAGGTGTCGATATTGCGGAATTGAAGATCACTACTGTCTGCGAAATAGCGGTCATCACCATCGGCACGTAAAAACAGTGCATCGATACCGCGGACGCTGTCGCTGCCGTTTCCACCATAGATCACATCGAGGCTGGAGAATGTCAGCCCATCGGCGACAATCGTATTTCCCTGGCCCACAAAGCTGGAGCCGGTATCAGCGGCGGTTACCGATGGTGCAGTGACATTGGTGATTTCCGTAAATGAAACGTTGGCCGCGCCTACCGCGCCGGATGCACCCGTTAGGCTGACACCGCCCGCGTAGCTTCCTGCATTCAGGGTATCCTGCCCGCCGTCACCAACTACGGCGCTCAGACCCTGGAAAGCAATGCCCTCGGCTACGACAGTACCGCTTTCATTCAAGGTGAAAATATCGTTATTACTGGTGCCCGTCAGCGTCGTATCGGTGGCATCAACGCTCCAATCACCATTAAAGGTAACCGAGCTACTGCTCTCCGTAGCACCACCAGTATCAGCCAGGGCCCAGCTATCCCCACCGGAAACTGTCGATCCATCTCCACCCGAAACGGAAACCAGATTCGTAAAGCTCGCTGCACTGCTATTCAGTGCGGCCACCCCGGCAACGCTGAACCCTACCGTGTTTCCGTTGGTATCCAGGTTCGCAGCCTGAACACCGGAAACATTGAAGAGGGTTCCACCAGTCGAATCCGCCGATACCTGACTGCCGGTACTGTTCCGCAGATAAAGTGGGGCACTACCCAGCGCCATGGCATCGAGTTGTGTCGCAGTGATTTCATTCAGGTTGGTAAAACCGATACCACTACCGTCGGCCATGGTAGACACGCCGCCGTCGCCCAATAGGTACAGAGGGGTAGCACCCAGCGATGTAGCGTCCAGCGAGCTGCTTCCGGTGCCACCATCAACACTCGTAATACCATTGAAGCTGAGGCTCGAATCACCCACGGTGACAACCCCACCGGACAGGGTAAATAGGGTACCGGAGTCTGCACCGGTTACGGCATTCGTGTTGATGGTTTCGATTTCTTCAAAGAGTGTACCGATAGCCGACACGCTGCTCTCACCCTCAACCTTTACCCCGCTGACAAGCCCGGTCGCATTGAGGATATCTGTGTCATTTCCGCCGTTTACCGAGCTGAGACCGCTGAACGTGAATGAGCCTGTTTCTACATCGCCATCGCCATTGAGGGTGAATGTATCAACACTTCCGGTGCCTGCGAGCTCAGCCCCGGTTACCGCTTCAACAAACCAGGTATCGCTGAACAGAATTGAGCTAGTGCTTTCGCGCACACCGCCACTCTCCAGAGCCCAGTTTGCACCGCCCGATATTTGCGCCCCGGTGCTACCCGTCACTTCTGACAATTGATCAAACTGGGTGCCGCCAGCCTCGACCTCAATTGCGTCAGCATCGCTGACTTCAAAGCTTACAGAAAAGCCGTTGCTATGCAGTACATCCACTGAAACCTGTTCAAGCTCGCTGAAAACCGTAACACCGGTATCTGCGGCCGCAGTCGTCGATACACTGGTTCCCGTTACATTGCGCAGATATAGGGTGCTGTCCGCCAAGGATGTCGCATCGAGGTGATCGACCTCGATGCTGGAAAAACTGGAAAACTCGACTCCACTGCTGTTCGACGTCGTCGAAACGGTGCCGGCTGAATCTGTGAGGTAGAGCGCTGTGCTCAAGGCCGAGGCATCCAGCGTGCTACCCGCACCTCCATTCACTTCACCGAGGTTACTGAATACGAGTCCAGTGCCACTAAAGCCCACGTCATTACCTATCAGGGTGAAATTGCTGTCGCTGCCAGAGTCCTCCAAAGTTGCGTTATTTGCTGTAGTGATTGCCCAGCTGCCTTCCAGCTGAATACCACTCACATCTTCTGATACGGCGCTACCTGTATCGATTGTCCAGTTACGCCCTCCGCTGACCAATGCGCCACTGGTACCAACCAGGGTATCCACCTCAGCAAAGTCGACGTCGGAGCTCTCAACCTCACCAGCTGCTGTTCCCAGCGTAAGATCAACCGAACGGTCATTGGTGTTAAGCACCTGAGCAGCAACACGGCTCAGGCCAGTGAACTGAGTGCCGCCATTTGCAGCGGTGGATAGACTGCTCCCGGAGGCATTTCGGAAAAACAGTGCGTTTTCACCAATTTCTGACGCATCCAGCGAAGCAACTTGCACTTCACCAAATCCGGAGAAGTCGACTCCCTGGCCTGAAGTCGCGATCGTGGAAACAGTGCCATCGGTACGCATCAGGAAGAGAGGCGCACTTCCTAAATCCGCCGCATTCAATACGCTACTACCGGATCCCGCTACAGAGGAAAACCCCTGGAACGCAAGATCCGAACCGACAATCGAAAAGTCTTCCGCACTCGCCAGGTTAAACGTGAGCCCGGAGCTGAAATCGGTCAACTGGACACCAGTTTCACCTTGAACAAGCCAGTCACCGGAGAACTGGGTTGCGCTGGTCACCTCCGTAACACTGGTACCCGAAGTCAATTCCCAGCCATCACCGCCGGACACCGTCGCGCCCTCGCTCCCAACAAACTCGGACACCCCAATAAATGAAACGGTATCGGTAGATAACTCACCGCTTACGAACTCCAACGTCACTTCATTACTATTCGCATCAAGATTTTCTGCAGTAATCGAGGTCAGTCCAGAAAACAGGATTCCGTCGGCGCTATCGGCAGTAGTAGAAGCACTCGTACCCGCGTCATTTTGCAGGAAAATTGTTGGGCCAGCTGGACCGGAAACCTCAAGGCTATCCGCACCATCCCCGCCGGCAACGGAAGTCACCCCAATAAACGTCAAGTCAGATCCAGCTACTACATTGCCGTCACTGTTGAGTGTAAATACATCCGAACCAGTAGTTCCGGTCAGTTCGGCCCCAGTCGCCATGATCTCCCAGGCCCCAGTGAGCGCAACCTCGCTAACCGTTTCCTGTACACCATCGCTCCCATCCAGTGTCCAGTTGCCGCCGCCTTCAACAGTCGCCGCCGCACTGCCAACCAGTTTCGATACACCACTGAATGCAACAACATCGGACGATGTTACCTCGCCCAGCGCTCCGCCAAGGGTAAGGTCGACAGCATGGCCGTTGCTATTGAGTGAAGCGGCTGAGACAGATGTCAAACCGATAAACAGGGTTCCACCTTCACTCGCTGTTGCAAGGTTCGCCCCCGAAACATCACGAAAGTAGAGCTCTGCGTCTCCAATATCGCTCGCATCAAGACTGGAAACTTCAACACGAGAAACCCCACTGAATTCAATGCCATCTTCCGGGATTTCCGCTGTACCAACGGTACCGCTGGTATCCCGCAAATAGAGGCTCTGATCATCCAGCGCTGCTGCATCCAGTGAAACATTTTCGGCGTCGCTTGCATCGATCTTGGTGACGTTGGTAAGTTGATAGCGTTCCAACCCTGTCACTGATACGGTTTCTACACCGGTATCTGCATCAATGCTCAACGTAAATTCAGTATCATCTTCTACATCAGATATACCGGCTGTGTTAGTTTGCACAGCCTCGATATTGCTGAGAGCTATTCCATCCTGCTCATCACTTGCGAGATCTGCTAACGAGAGAACGACATCAGATTCAACGATCAGCGTGTCGCCATCATCTCCATGACCGCCACCATCCAGTGTTCCCATGCCGGTGAAGTCAATACCATTGCTTCGCGCGCCTCCGCTACCGATCAGCGTGAATTGATCGTCATTTTCGGTACCCACTAGCGTATCTGCAGCATCCGCAACAACAGCCTCGACACCGGTGAGGGTGCCGGTCAAAGTGCCATCGTTGAATGACACGTTTTCACTGTCCGTTGCTGTCAACTCAAGCTGGCCATTGAGACGATCAAGCGCCACGCTGTCTGTACCGGCACCGCCCGTGACCTCAAACTCACCAGTAAACGAAAGATTCCCCACATCGCTTGTGGAATCAGAACCGTTTGCACCGACCTGCAGGGAAAAGTCCTCAACGGCGATAGTTCCACTATTGTCAAAACCTGTTTCCGCCGTCACCTCCAGTGCCAGCTGGGAGCCTGTTTCGCCAACGGCGACCGCAATATTTCCGGAGTTTTCTACTCGGCCTGCAGAGCTGGTCAAGCGAATAACACCGCCGGAGGTATCAATTCCCCTCGCCTCGATAGAGCCTTGATTGTTTACGGCCGTTGCGGTGATGGCATCGGCGGCGTCGGCTGTCATCAATACCGTAGCGCCTGCAACCACAGAACCGGCACCATTAACGATCAACTCATCCGCAAGCGATGCCGAAGTGACCTGTACACCGTATAAACCGGAGGTTCCCAGGCTGAGCGTCACCGCATCGGCTGCCACCATATCGATGGTCGCTGACTGGATCCGTGCATTAGTTGTCGCTCCATCCAGAGTCAGGTTCTGAATGCTGCGACCTATCAAGGTCACACCACTATCGGCAGTAATCACTCCCTGATTCTGAATAGTGCCGGGGGCAAAGTAGTGGTCACCCTCTGCGGTTTGCGCGGTATCATCAAAATCAAACGCAAACTCACCGTCGCGCGCGGTAATGTCCCCCTTCAGTGCAGAAACCGTCAGCGCACCGACATCCACGGACGCACCCTCGGTAAACAGCACGCCGCGGGGATTGATCAACACCACGTGGCCCGTGGAAGTCAGCTGCCCAGAAATGGTTGATCCTGCATTAAGAACATTATTAACTACGATACCGCTCTCAGGATTCGTGATATCAAATGCGAAATCCACGGCCTCATCACTGAGAATATTGAAATCTTCCCAGCGAATTTCCGCAAAATCACCTGAAATACTGATATTGGTGGTTGTTACACCATCTATAAGCTGGTCGTCTGCAATCGTCACATTCCCGGAATCACTATCTACAGTACCCGGAGCACCAAAGGCAAACGGTGTAATGAATGCCCCACACCAGGTAATGTGCGCTAACGTGATGGCTTTGGCGATTTTTTGCTTTTTCATGTTCATCATGATGATCGTATCCAGCGGGCCGCGGTGACCCTATCCTTGGTGTCTGGTTCAGTTCAGTACAGGAAGTAAGTGAAATCTGCGTAGACGGTGGGTGCGTCGGCATCGTCGCCGGTACCGTCGATGGAGGAGATGGACATGGTAGGCCAGGCTACGGATACCTGCCCGGACCAGCTCTCCTTCCAGTTCAGCTTGAACAGTAAACCCGCACCGGAAAGCGCCGCCCAGTCGTTGGGTATCACCTCGCCATCGCCGAAAATATCCCGCTCGTAGTTATTCACCACCCCGTATCCGGCATCGGCAATCACTGCCATCTGCAAGATATCGCTCAGGCGACCATCGAATACTGTTGGATTCAGGATTGACGGCATATCCGGGTACCATTCCGCCGACACGACCGCTGCCTGGTCGGCAGAAAAGTCCCGCACGTCAAATGCGCGTACGCCATTGGCACCGCCAAGGGAAAACTGCTCAAAAGAAGGCAGTGCACTTTCGCTGTACTGGGAGCGTGTCTTGATAATCAGGCGAGATTTATTATCGGTTAATAAAGACGGAATAAATAATAGCGAGCTGGTATCGGCAGCGAATTTGTAAAATTCAGTATCCCGCTCAAGGTCGACCTCATTGTTGAAATCGCCGTACTGGAAGCGGGTATTGACGACATTGAGCATGGGGATCACGCCATCCGACAATCGGTCCAGATACAGGCCCATCTGGACCCCACTGACGTCATCACCGGAGTCGGGCAAAGAGATTCTTGCTTCGATCTCAGAGGCTTTCTGGGTAACACCGAAAGTTCCGGAGACATTGAATTCTCGCGAGCGGATAAATTTGTGGTCCGCAGAGATCCCGTAGCTTTCATTGGTGCCGTGAATATCCAGCCCGTTGATCGCACTATTCTCATCGCTCGAATCGTGCAGGCTGAACTTGTTGTAATCGGCTGTAAACTGGAGGCGGGTACGTGCACCGAATATCGGCAGGCTGTAGCGGAATTGCCCGAGGTCGGCCCCCAGATCGCCACCAAGACTCTTGCCATCGGTGGATTTTAGGTAGGCAAGTGTCAGCTCATCGCCAATACCCAGAGGGTTCCCCCAATCGAAGGAGGTATACATGCGCTGGTCACCGGTAAAGGTAGAGCCGTGGTTATCGTAACGACTGACAATCTGCCAACTGCTGGCATCGCGCACTTTGAGGTTGAGGCGTGTTTCTCCGGGATTGTCACCCGGGCTGAAATAACCATTGATATTCAGGCTCGGCAGGTCGTTGAGAAGGTAGAGTGACTCCTCTACATCCTCATGGTTGACCAGCTCACCCAGCTGACTCTGAAACGGCTGGGAAAGGCGACTCTCGGAATAGCGCTCATTTCCGGTCACCGAGATCTGCCCAAGAATCCCTTCGCGCACAGAAAATGTCACAATTCCGTCCTGTACTTCCTGCGCTGGAATCTGTACCTGCGCAAGAAACAGGCCCTGCTCGCGGTAAAAACGCGTCAATTCTGCCGCGATTTCCTCGAGATCAGCGTAGGTCAAGCCGCGCTCAGCGTTCTGGCGCTCCACGGTAGTGACCAGCCGGCGCAACTGCTGGGGCCCCAGGCCTTCACTGCCATAACGTGCACCCATATTGTCCAGCAGGAGAGCCAGCTCTTTCAGGTTTTCCTGGGTAAAACCCGCGGCGACGATTTCGTCTTCCCGCATGAACTTTACCCGCAGGGATTCCGCCAATTCTTCGAGTGCGTCTTTAGTAATACCGAATTCGGGGTATTCTTCGAGCCGGTGGAAGCGGATCTTTTTGACCGTGATACGTGGACCCAGCTCGCGGCTGGAGAATTCGGGAATATCCGTATCCAGGTTAGGATCGCGCGCCTCTTCCATGCGCTTGCGATACTCTTCGCTGACATCCTGGTCTACCGGTACATCCTGCTCAAACGCGGCGTGCACGCGGTTGCGGAAATTGGATCCGCTGTCTTGAGCTACCGCTGTCAATGACAACAGAAAAAGGCAGAGCCCACTTCCCAGTGGGTATCGCTTGTATTGCGACAACATTGGCTAATTCCCTATAACAATTCAAAGCGCCGCTGGCGGCGGCGCAGCTCCGTAATCCGGCAATGGATCAGATAAATGTTTCTTTCAGCCTCAGAAAGCGGGGCTAACGGCTGAGGTCACGCACAACGCGGAAGCCGGTTACATCGTCCGGTGCGCCACTGTGGAAAATTTTGGAGGTAACCAGACAGCGACTCATGGGGTCCAACCGGCTGCCACCCGCCGCAATCAGTCGGCCATCGGCGCCCCACACCCACTCGCGAACGTTACCGACCGTATTCAACAAACCGAACGGGTTGCCAGTACCGGCTTTCACCGCCACCAGTTCGCTGCCTTTGTTAATACCGCCATAGGTGAGGAAGCAGTTTCTATCCGCCACTTCACCACGGCCATCAGCACTGGATGCAGCAAACCATTCGCGCTCTGTCGGCAACCGGTACTCCCGGCCTGTCTGCTGGCTAAGCCAGGCCAGATATTTTTCCGCTTGCGCAAGACTGATATTTCGAATGGGGAGCTCAGGTCGGGCAACAGAACCTGCAGTGCAGTCACCGGCCGCCGCGCAGTACTTATGGAAGTCCGCGGTGCTCACTTCATATTTACTAACCGCATACGGCCGCCCACCTTCACCGTTGACGACCACCATCTCAGGTCCTTCTCCACCAGAAACAAGTGGGTCCGCACAACTGTAACGATCACCGCGACCGCCGCTGCCAGGACTCAGGTGCCCACAGTAGTCGAGATCAAATTCCTGCAGCACTTCCTGCGCAGGAAGTAGCGCTCTGGAATCCGACAACAGCGGGGAGGTGCGGGAGGGGCTTCTTGCAGCGAGATGTTTGAGGCACACACCCAGCTCTTCAGCCACCACAGGGCGGATCTGAACACCCTTCACCTGGTCAATTGCCGCCAACTGCCGAAGTGGCGCCCCAACACCAACAGGAATATCCATGGCGAAACGGCAGCGCAGTGCCGTTTCCAGGTCATCCACCACTGCATCAATTCTCTGCTGCTTCTCCAGTGCCGCCTGGCGCTGAAGGGCCTGAGCCTCCTGTATGCGCAGACGTTCGGCTTCGCGTTCTGCGGCAAGCCGCTCGGCTTCGAGGCGCTGCCTAAGCTCTTCTCGCTCCTCTTGAAGCGCAGACTCGACTTCCTGAGCTGCGCTGCCGGAGTAATTCCAATCCGCAGCTCGCTCGAGCATCCGGTCTGCCTCGTCCAGATTCCCAAGCGTCAACTGCCCTGTCGCCGCAGAGACAAAGAGCTCGGAAACCCGCTGAATGACACCCTCCGGATATCCGCCATCCGATGGGTTCAGACCAATATATTCATCAATCTCCAAGCGCAGATCCCGCTCCCAGCCGGGAGTAAGCACACTGAGCTCTACCAGCCGATCGATTGCCTCGCGTTTGTCGGAAATCCGGCTTTCAAGCAGCTCAACCTCGTGCTTTTGCTCCAGCTGCACCCGCACGCGTTTCTGTTCTGCGGTATTTTCGCGCTCAAGATAGGTATAACCAGTAACGCCAGCGACCACGGTGGCGACACACAAACTTCCAAAAATCCATTTCCAGCGGTTACTACCGAAGAACTTGTGGGTGAATTCGTCGACGGTGTCCGGGCGATCTTTGCGACGGAAGGCAAGCGCGGCCTCCAGGGCTCGCCACTGACGGCGACTAAGCCCACGAATACGTGCCGGCTTGAGCTTTTTCTCCAGCGCTTTATCGGCCGGCACACGGTTATAGGGGTGACGGCCGCTAAACAGCTCGTAGGCCACGCAACCCAGAGCAAACACATCATCGCCGGGCTGCGGTTCACCACCTTTCAACATCTCGAGGCTAGCGTACGCAGGAGTCAATGCACCGAGGGTGCCTGCATCGAATACCGTTTTCTCGCCGGCTTTACTGGCAATACCACCTTCAGATACCGCGCGAGCAATACCAAAGTCGATGACCTTGGCACCTTTCTTGGCAGTAATGAAAATGTTTCCGGGTTTGAAGTCGGAATGGACAATCCGGTGGGAGTGGGCGTAGATCAGTGCCTGGGAGACATCGCGGAGAATGGACTCAGCACGCTCCCGCTCAAAGCCGGTACCTGCGCGCTCACGCAAAAGCTTATCCAGAGGTGCCCCCTCCAGATACTCCATGGTCATAAAGACCCGGTCACCCTCCCGGTCAAAGTCATAAACCGTAACGATGTTCGGGTGAGCCAGCGTCTGGGACTTCCGCGCCTCACGTTGCAGTGAGATGAATGCGTCCGGGTGTTTCTGGAAGTCTTCGTTCAGCAGCTTGATCGCAACATACGGATCGCTGTCGCTGGCTTCGAGTTTGCGCCGGTCAAGTGCCTTGTAGACAGCGCCCATACCACCGACACCTAGCAACTTGTCGAGTTCGAAGCGTCCCTTGATGACGGTTTTGGTTACCGCACCCTCGCGAGAAGTGGAAGGTTCGAAGTGCACCGCCCCTCTCGGCTGAGGCAATCCAGCAGAGCGGCTGCCAGAACTATTCGAAGAATCGACAATCACCGTAGCGTCCGCGCGCTCGGGACCAGCCGCAGGCCGCCCCGGTTTTGATGGCACCAGTCCGGGATTGCTTCCTATCGGCGGATGATCATTTGCTCCGGTATTCTCATTGCCGACGAATACTGTCACATCTGCGTCATCGCATGCAGACAGGTTTTCCGCAGCTCGTTTAACTATGCGGGTCTTGTCATTCACAACCATCTCCCTGGTGTAAATTGGACGGCAGTTCCACTCGCCGACTTGGCATTTCACTTCGTCAACGCGTACCGGATACTTTCGAGCACAGATATATGGCCACCAATACCCGATATACACATACCCGGGTACCGGTAACACGTTTAGTTTACAGGCACGGGAACAACTCGCTGGCGCAAGCCTGAAGGTCGCGCAGTATATCGAAGGCAGGTTGCCCCAACAATTAATTGGAGCCTATATCGCGCACTTTCCTGATTACACTTTCTTACATATGACTGAACAGAAGTTTATTTCTGCACCTAATTAACACGACTGTACCAATACGCGGCGGACGACCCAGTGAGTTGGAACGATAGTGCAACTTTAGCGCGCGTGCATCTCACGATATTTTGCGTAGAGAGATCGATAATTAATTGAATTTTATTCGTGCCAGAGTCAATTTTCGGAAGTAACGCTATCCAACACCATTCCAGAAAACTCTCGAATAATTGGTGCCAGAGTCAATTTAATAATTGATTTTAGAGGTTTTTTTTTCGTAAGTGCTCTGCTTAAATCCATCTCGCCTGCCGAAAACGGCACCCTGAATATCTGCAACGGCAGAGCGTCAGGGAACTCCACCATAGACTCCATACCATATTGAGGGATTAACGATGGCTATTTACATGAACTTCAACAGCAAAACCCCAGCGGGCAACGTAACCGCAAAGGGCTACGAAGACTGGATTGAAGTAGACAGCTTCAGCTTCGGCGTTGGCCGTGGTATTTCCATGGAAGCTGGCGCTGTTGCCAACCGTGAAGCAACTCGCCCAAGCCTGAGCGAAGTAACCGTAAGCAAGCGCATCGACGCAGCTTCCGGCGGCCTGTTCAAATCCTCCGTAACCGGTGACGAAGGCGTTAAGGTTGAGATTCACGTTGTTCAAACTGGTGCAAACTCCGTAGAAAAATTTGCGGTATACACCCTGGAAGACGTGCTGATCTCCTCGTACAGCATTTCCGCTTCTGCCGGTGGCGCGCCAGCCGAATCCATCTCCCTGAGCTTCGCCAAAATCGAAGCGGACCTGAACCACGCTGACAAGACCAACAAAAACCCGAAAAACATGCGTGTTGGCTACGACCTCACTACTGCCTCCCCGCTGTAATCTGGTTTACTTGCGTCAAGCCGGGCTCCACAGCACAGGTCTGTCGGGTCCGGCTTTTGTCGTTTTGCATAGCGTACAATCTGCAGCTGCTTCTCAGCGCAGGCGTCAACCGGCAAACACGACCTCAAAATTAATGGATTTATCGTATTGACACGGACCAGGGGCTGACATGTCTGCACTCAACCAGGATAAACGCATGATCCGGACGAAATGTCCGATTGGAAAAGATACGTTTATTGCTACCGCCATATCCGGCGAAGAGCACATCTCAAGCACTTATCGCTATCAATTGCGCCTTCTGTCCGATAATCACGAGATTACTCAGGACGCCATCGTTGGCAAAATTTTTACCGCCAGCATTCACCACGGTGAATCCGAAAAATTCATTAACGGATATATCACCCACTTCTCACTTCTCGATGTGAATGCCGAAGGTTTGCGCGAATACTCCGCAGTCATTCAACCGGGATTCTGGTTTACCCGCCTGAGCGGTAAAAATCGCATTTTCGAGAAAAAGTCGGCGCGGGATATCATCAAGGAAGTCCTGGGCGAACACGCCAGTGTCGTCACCTTCAGTGACAAGCTCAACGGCGAATACCTTACCCGAGAATATTGTGTTCAGTTCAACGAGAGTGACTTTCAGTTTGTCTCTCGCCTGATGGCTGAAGAGGGGATCGCCTACTACTTCGTCCAGTCCGACGGCAAGCACGAGATGGTACTGTGCGACGATCACAAGAATTTCTACGACTGCAGTGCAGGAAAGATCGAATACGATGGTGGTGGCAGCCAGCCCTCCAAACACTCCGTACACAGCTGGCAACGCAGCTTTAACTATCATGGCGGTGGCTTTGAATTCAAAGACTACAATGAATTCACCCCTGACAAAGACAACCTGCAGAATGTCACCACTACCAGCAAACTAAACAGTGTTCAGAGCTATATTCAAAGTCTGTACGGCCTGAATCATTTTGAAGACAAGGGTGACGGAACCCACGCGTTCAAAGACAGCTACCACAAAGCACTGACCGAACGTGCGATGGAATCCCAGGAAGGTGGCTTCGATGTGGCAAATGGTTCCAGCGATTGCGGCGAACTCAGCGCCGGCGCCCGATTTGAACTTTTGCATACGCTCAAATCAGAAAAGGGGAAGTACCTGTTGACTTCGGTCCGCCTGACGGCAACTGACAGTAACAGCGACGACTCCCAATTCCGCAACACCTTCAAATGCATCCCCGAAAATGTGATGCCGCGACCGGACCCGTTTGTCGCGACCCAGAAAATCCACTCACCCCAGGTTGCCCAGGTAGTCAATGTCAAGGCGACCGAGTCCTCCGGCTCCGAAGACAAGTACACTCAACTCAAAGTGAAGTTTCCCTGGAATTCCAAGCAGAACAGCTGCTGGATCCGGGTGATGCAGTCCTTTTCCGGGAAAAACTGGGGTGCCAACTTTGTTCCCAGAATCGGGCAGGAGGTGGTCATCAACTATATCAATGGCGACCCCGACAGGCCCCTGGTAACAGGCGCCGTTTTCAACAGCGACAACCCGGGCCCCCAATATACGTCTACCCAAAGCGGCTGGAAGACTCAAATAAAAGACAGCAAGTTCAACGAGCTCCGCTTTGATGATAAAAAGGGGAGTGAAGAGGTCTACATGGAAGCAGGAAAGGATCACAACTTCCTGATTCATAACGACCAGTCCGGGAAAATCGACAACAACCAGACCCTGGAAGTCAAAAAGAACCGGACCATTACCATTGCCGAGGGCGACGAGAGCATCACCCTGAGCAAAGGCAACCAGACCACCAAAATCAAGGGCAATCACTCGGTAACCCTGGACTCCGGAAATCAGGAGCTCAAGGTGAAGACCGGCACGCAGACCATCGACGTCATGGGTGCAATTAAAATCACCTCGAAAACATCGATTGACCTCAAGGTTGGCGGGAACAGTATTTCCATCAAACCTTCCGGGATAGAGATCAAAGGGGTAATGCTGTCCTGCAAGGGAGATGCAACCGCGGAAGTAAAAGCCGGAGGTATGCTGACTCTCAATGGTGGCATAACCAAGATCAACTGATGGATTGAGCAATGACAGATCTGGTTAAAGTAGAGGCAACAACCGCACAAGCACTGTTGCAACACATTGATATCAGCGACGAAGGCCGGCCATCACTGGTGCCGGACACCGCGCCTGAAGTCAGCATCCTTCGTTTGATGGAAGCCGGCTGTTATGCGGACGCGATCAAACTGTTGGCGCTGGGCCTCCCCAAAAGGGAGTCGGTATGGTGGGCTTGCTTGTGTAGCCGGGACATACAGACACCAGAGACCGATGAAAACAACGTAAAAGCCCTGGTCGCCACCGAAAGCTGGGTAAAAAAACCAAGCGAAGAGCGTCGCCTGATCTGCAGGCAACTGGGCGAAGCAACCGGTCACAAGACTCCCGCCAGCTGGGCTGCAACTGCTGCATCCTGGTGCCATGGCAGCCTGGCCGGGCCTGGTGAACCTGCGATCGAGCCGCCCTCTCATCTGTATGCGCATGCGGTCGCCGGCAGCGTCATTCTTGCGGCATCCATGTCGGATCCGGTGAAGCCAGAGCAGGCGTTCAGTCGCTACCTGCAGCAGGGTCTGCACCTTGCTCGCGGCGGCAGTGGTAAGCCGGCGTAATACAACAACCGGGGAGAGAATAATGGGAAAGCCGGCTTCACGAATCAGCGACATGCATGTATGCCCCATGACCACGGGAACCGTGCCCCACGTGGGTGGGCCGATTTTATCGCCGGGTGGCCCTACGGTACTTATCGGCAGCCTGCCTGCCGCGACCGTTGGCAGCGCCTGCACCTGTGTTGGCCCTCCAGATACTGTAGCGATGGGCAGCACCACAGTGCTCATCCAGAGCAAACCCGCCGCGCGCATGGGCGACTCCACCGCTCATGGAGGAAAAATCATTGTGGGCTGCCCCACCGTATTAATTGGAGGATAAACATGCGCCGCATCGGGCAATTATCTATAGCACTACTAATTCTTCTATCAATCTCAAATGCAGGATTTGCCATGTCACTTTTTGGAGGAAAAGAGGTTTTTCTGTTTTCAGACGTTTCCGGATATCTGACGTATAAAGAAAAGCCTGCGGCCCACGCCACCATTCGTCGCGTTGTGGAAATTGACGGCGACAGCTACGAAGATACTACCGAAGCGAATAGTGAGGGGTTCTTCTCGTTCGATGCACTGACCAAAAAAGATCGAGCGCTACTACCAAAAGAATTTGTTTCCCATCAGAAGCTGATTGCTGAATACGACTCCAAAGACATTCTTATCTGGGAAACCGTCAAGCGCAGCGAAGAAGAGAACGCGGAGCTTGAAGGAAAGCCGCTGAACTTTAAATGTGAACTGACCGACGAAACAAAGTTTGTCCACCTGATGCTGCACTCCATTGGCACAAACTGCACTTGGGATAGCTGAGGAAAATAGTATGAACGCGTTAATTTCTCATCGGGATGCGGCGAGCCTCGCCAGCGCTGTTTACGAGATCCAGAGTGATACCTTCACTCCCGCAACCATAGACAGATTCAAAAGCCAATGGGATCTATCCAGCGAAAGCAGTGTCGTGAATGGAAAATCTGGAACCCTCTGGGTTATCAAGAAGCAAACCGGATTTGGTGTAGTCGCTGAAGGACGAGGTGATTTTGAAGGCGATATATTGATTCTTCTCCGCGGCACCGACAACAATTTTGACTGGGCTACCGATGCCACCGTTGGATTCTCGCCCTCAGCTACGGGGAGATTTGTACACACGGGGTTCAATGCGTGCTTTCATAGCGTTCTCCCGGAGCTGGCACAACAGCTCACAGGTATTAAACAGCGCTTTAGCGGACAGGGCAAAACCATCGGCACCGTACACTGTGTTGGCCATAGCCTGGGTGGAGCCCTGGCAACACTGACGGCCGAATGGCTAAACAAGTCACAGCATGTTCACCATACCAACGTAAAGCTCTATACATTTGGTAGCCCGCGAGTGGGCGGTCACAGTTTCGTCAAACTCGTTACCGACGAGATGGACGAAGGAAAAGATATCTACCGGGTATACCACAAGACCGATGTTGTACCGATGGTACCATTGTGGCCCTTTTACCACCTTCCGGAAAAACGTCAGGGCTACTGCCTGAAAAGTCCAGGAAGTATGCCCTCGGGTGAATTCCACAAGATGAAAAACTACATTGCCAGCGTCAGTAAGACAGCGTCCTGGGAAACAATGTATGAACTGGAGCCCGATGTAACCCAAGGCGCGATCGAGCAGTGGCTCTCTTCAGATGGCCCTCTTAGCCTGACCATGAATACCATGAACATGATCAACAAAGCGATCGCGTATGTTCTACAGAAGGTGCTGAAAGTTGCGGGAATAAGCCTTCAACTCGGCATCGCCTCTGGCGTAACACTGCTCGACATGCTCGCCTACATTTTGATGAGGGGTATCGATTTTTCAAAAACCCTGTCTTCGTGGGTATACCGGCTCGTTAAGCGGATTATGGTCGCTCTTGGCATGAAGATTAAAAAGGATATCGATCTCACTATGAGCTTTATTCGCCATATCTTCAAGCAGCTGAAAGACAAGGTGGACCGGCTTGTACAGGTTGCCGTCCATTCAATTTTCGACCACTAAATCAGCCAGAGATAACGCCATCAACGTAACCTCTGTCTGCGCCACTGGCCTGGCAAATAATTTGCCAGGCCAGCCGTCTCCGTATCAGCCTACCTGATAAATGAAGCCTCCATCCTCACTGGCACCGACGTGAATACTGGTAACGTCTTCGCCTTTAGCCATCCTGTCCAGGCATTCGCTAGCCAGTGACGGCAACAGGGTGCGATTCAGAATCACCTCAATATTACGCGCACCCGTATCGGCCTCCTGGCAGCGGGCAACGATATTGATGAGTACATCTTCGTCGTAGCTGAAGTCTGCTCCATAATGCTCACGCACACGCTTTTCGATGCGAGACATATTAATCTTGCAGATTTCCACCAGATTTTCGTCATCCAGCGGATAGTAGGCGATCACATTGGCACGACCAAGGAAGGCGGGCTTGAACTTCTGCAATAGCTGGGGACGGATATTATCCATCAGCACATCCGGCTCCGGCTTCTCTTCCACCTGATCGAAGATCGCACGGATGGCATCTTCACCGGCGTTGGAAGTCATGATGATGACGGTGTTTTTGAAGTCGATATCGCGACCTTCACCGTCCTTGATGGTGCCCTTGTCAAACAGGCTATAGAAAATATCCTGCACACCCGGGTGCGCCTTTTCCATTTCATCCAGCAGGATGACCGAATAGGGTTTTCTCCGCGCCGCCTCCGTCAGTACACCACCCTCGCCGTAGCCGACATATCCGGGGGGTGAGCCGAGCAGCATGGAAACCTTGTGCTCCTCCTTGAACTCAGACATGTTGATGGTGGTGATATTCTGCTCGCCACCAAACAGGGTGTCAGCAAGCGCCAGTGCAGTTTCGGTCTTGCCCACACCACTGGTGCCGCAAAACAGGAATACGCCTACGGGCTTGCGGGAATCCGTCAACCCTGCGCGGGAGGTACGGATAGCCTGGGCCACAGCTTCGAGGGCGTGAGGTTGACCGATCACTCGCTGGTTTAGCCGCTCTGCCAGCGTCTGTACCGCGTGAATTTCGTCCGAGACCATTTTGCCCACCGGAATCCCGGTCCAGTTGGCAATCACTTCAGCAATTGCCTGCTCATCGACATCCGGCTGCATCAGCGGGGATTCGCCTTGAATTTCTTTCAGTTGCGCAGTCAGCTCAGTCAGCTGTTGCTTGAAATCACCCATGACCGATTGATCGGCGCCTTCTCCGTCGGTACTGCTATTGAACACTTCATCAATCTGATCTCGCAGCTCCCGGATCTGTGCCGTCAGCTCAAGTTCCTGCTGGTGCTGGTTGCCCAGGGTAACGAGGCGCTGCTCCGCCGCTGCTTTCTCGGCAATCAGGGATTCCAGTGTGTCCTCATGGGCTCCGGTGGCGGCGTTTTCCCGGCGCAGCTTGGCGATTGTGCGGTCTGCGCTATCGATAATACGCTGGGCGTCGTCGATAGCAGCAGGCGTGGAGGACTGCCCCAGGGCAACCCGTGCACATGCAGTGTCCAGCAGGCTCACGGATTTGTCCGGCAGCTGGCGACCGGGAATATAGCGGTGGGACAGTTTTACCGAAGCGACAATGGCCTCATCCAGGATGCGCACCTTGTGATGCTCTTCCAGGCTGGTGGCGATGCCGCGCATCATATCCACCGCTTTGGCCTCATCCGGCTCCTCGACTTTCACCACCTGGAACCGGCGGGTAAGTGCCGGATCCCGCTCGAAATATTTTTTGTACTCGGCCCAGGTGGTTGCGGCTAGGGTACGCAGTTCACCCCGTGCCAGCGCAGGCTTCAGCAGGTTGGCGGCGTCACCCTGCCCCTCTTTGCCACCGGCACCAATCATGGTGTGCGCCTCGTCGATAAACAGGATGATTGGCGTCGCGGACGCGCGCACCTCCTCGATCACCGATTTTAAGCGATTTTCGAACTCGCCTTTGACGCTCGCGCCCGCCTGCAACAGCCCCAAATCCAGCGTGCGAACAGCAACATCACGCAGGGGCTCGGGTACATTTCCGGTGGTAATTTTCAGGGCCAACCCTTCCACCACAGCGGTTTTGCCCACGCCGGCCTCTCCGGTAAGGATCGGATTGTTCTGGCGGCGGCGGGTCAGGATATCGATACACTGCCGGATTTCTTCATCGCGCCCCAATACCGGATCAATCTCTCCGTTACGCGCGCGCTCCGTCAGGTTCACTGTGTACTTGTCCAGCGCAGGCGCCTTGCTGGCAACCACTGGTGCCGTAGCACCATTCCCAGCTTCCGTTCCGCCATTCAGATGGCTGGACTCACCGGTGCGGGTAAACATCGCGCGGGCGGTTTCACGAATGGATTCCGGCGCGATGTTTTTCAGTTCCGGGCACGAATCCAGCAGTTGGCGGCGCGATGACTCGTCGAGAAGCAGTGCCGCCAGCAAGTGACCGGAGGTGATCACCGGGTGCCCATAGTCGATGGAGGCCAGCATCCAGCCGTTTTTTGCGGCCTCGACAATAGTAGGAGATAACGCCGCCGGGCGGCTGCTACCGGACTTGAAACCGGCAATCGCAGTGGCCAGTTGCTTGGCAAAATTGGAAGGATTTACCTCGTGTTTTTCCAGCAAATGGAAAAGGTCGGTGTCCGATTGGTCCAGCAGTTTCAACAGCCAGTGTTCAAGCTCGACGTTGTACTGGTTCTGCGCAAGACAGAGCCCGGCGGCGCCTTCCAATGAATCCCGCATTGGCGGCGTCATGGTGTCGATGAGTCGCTTCAGGTCCAGATTAATCATCGTAACGATTCCCTTGAGTAAATCCCTGTTATAAGTGTGTTAAATCGCAGAACATCTTCGCCCTGCTCAGGCCATCGGCAGCGCTTCTTCCGGCGAAACCTGGTCCGCGCTCAGACTGATCACTACTGGAGCGCCCTCGCCCTGCTCTGCCGCCATATGGGAATTCCAGCCCAACAAAGGCTGAGTCACGGCCTGGCTGGAAAGCTGTACCGGCGCGACCTGTTCGGTATACAAAGTGGCGGAAATTTCGAAATCCATTTCCACCCCGGCACTCAATTGGATAAACGATTTCAGCGCTTCCAGTTTGCGGCCTCCCGGCGCCATGTCCATATGATCCTCGTAGCTCATCGGCTCGATCACCACACGGAATTTATTCTGGGCCTGGAAACAGTGGGTACCCACAATGGAATCCACACCCAGCCGATTGTTCACGCCCAGCGGCTGCTCTTCGCAGGGCAGGCGTGTGAGCACATCCTCCGGCAACGTGTCCCACTGCCCCTGAAACTGGTCGATTGACACTTCGAGTCCGAAATAGCGGCGAATCATATGGGTGAGGGCCGCCGCTGAGCATTGCTGCCGGCCCAGGTGACCGGCCATGCCCAGCATGGCATCGTCGGGCATGGGCAGACGGTAGCGCATCTCGCTGGTGCCCATGCCTGCCACCGAGGCAATGACCTGGCTGAACAGGTCTGGCTCCTTGTCCCTGCGCAGCCGCGCCAGTTCGTAGTTCACCGGCATCTGGTATTTCTGCCAGGCTCGGTAAAGAAGCGAAATTGTGCGGTGATGGAATATGTCGAGAAAATCCTTTAGCGCAGGATTTTTTTCCTTGAGTTCCCGCTGCAGGGTTTCCGTCAGGTAATAGGGCACCACACCCTGACTACCCACAAGGCCGGTAAAACCGATCTCCATTTCCCACTGCCGGCTGCCGCCATCAGCAGGTTCTTCATCGCCATCACGTCGCTCTTGCGGACGAGTCAGACGCAGAACATCGGCGCTGACAAAAGACATGGAAGTCTGCGCCCTGAAGCGCAGAAACTCCCGCGATGGCGGTGTGGCTCCGCCAACTGCTTCGTTGTTTGCGCCGTGTTCGTCCCGCAGCGCGGCCGTTTCCAAAAGGCGCACGGCCTGAAAGAATTCGTACTCGTAGGGAGAACCTTCGAGCCGGTCGATTACACCAGTGCTTTGTCGCCCGCGCGAGGTGGCCATCGCTTCAGCTCTCCGTCCCGACCGCTCTGTTTCGCGATCAACCTGGTAAATGAATTGATTGAGCAGTAAAGCCCAAGGAAGCGCTCAATGACGCTGGCAAACAAAAACGGGCTGGTGCCCTTGAGCATCATGGAATCCAGCTCAATCGTCACTTCGGTACCGCGACAGAGCACGACACTCCCGTCAATCTGAATCGGCGCGGTAATCTGTCGGGTATCCATTTTCAGTAACGCCTCGATCATATTCCGGGTACTGCCGGAATTGCGGAAATCGTACAACCGAAGAATTTCCTTGAACGCTTCGCAACCGCCCTCGCCGCTGAGGGAAAGGTGATTCAGGTTCAGGTGCGAAATAAGTCGCCAGTAGCCCCGCTCGCGGTGCGGTGGGCGCAGAGTGTCGGTCGGCGCAACCACACTACTGATGCGCCGGGTGGGCGCATCGCCATCCACGATGGAAAGATGCGGCTGGGCGTTGCCAGTGGGTAGTTTCTTGGGCAGGTTCCGGTTGCTGCAGGTCAGGCGCAGGTCTAGGGTCTGGCCATCGGCTTGATAGGGATTGAAATCCAGATCGACCAGCGTGATATCCACTTCTGACGCCTGTTCATTGCCGTGCTCTCCCTCGATCACGTCCCGCCGACGGGAATACCAGAAGGCGCCCTGGGAGCCCGGCACCTGGCTGTGTTGCAGTCCGTAGAAACGACGATAGGGTGTGGTGTTACCTGTGCTGTCGGTACCGTTCACCTGATCGATGGAGTAGACCTCAAGGCCCGTACTGCGACGCACATCCGGCACGACCGGATATTGATACTGGCGGTGGTCGACTGGTATCGGATCTGCACTCTGGCTGAACAGATTGACCACCGGCGTGCAACCGAGGGCAAACATTTCCGGCGCAAGCTGCTTTTCCAACTCACCGTGGGTTTCTGACAGGTAGAAATACAAATTGAGTGTGTCGCCATAGCGGCTGTCGACCGCTTCATCCAGGCGTGTTACGTCAATGAACTGGAATTTTTCCGGAAAAGAAAAGTACTCGGTCAGCAGCCGATACCCCATAAATGATGAATCGGGATAGGGCAGCAGTGCGTCGTCCGGGTCCAGGCCCACCTGCTTCAACGCATCCGGCTCGAGAATGACAGGGGACGAGTCGCCCTCGCCATTGGCCACAACCACCTTTACGCAACGGGTCAGAAGCAGGTCGTACAGCTCGCAGATATGGCTGGGAAGACCGCGCAGGAAGAAGCGCAGGGAATCAGGCTTGAGTTCGGAAAAGCAGATTTCTTCCGAAAGGGTTTTCAATGAGAGCTTGAGTACCGCGTTCGCACCCGGGACATCATTGCAGCCAGGGGCAATAAACGGGCGTGCCATCAGGCTCGCAGAATCGACCCGAACAGGGCTGACATCTACCGGATAACAGCTGGTAAAGCGGCAGGTCTGTCCCTGAAAGCTCTCTGACTCCAATAGTAAATCCCGCTCGATACGCACAATGCTGTCGAGATCCACCTCCGGCTCAAACTGGACGATGGCACAGGACGGGATGGGACGCAGGTAGTGCGGGTACAGTGTTTCCAGAACCGCATCGGTCAGTTCCGGAAAGTCGTCGTTCAGTTTCTGTTGCACTCGCGCATTCATATAGGCGAAGCCGGAGAGCAAGCGCCCTACCAGAGGATCGTCCACGGCTTCGGTATCAAGCTGTAACCGGGATGCGGCGGCTGGGTGCAGACGGGCGAACTCGCCCGCGGTCTGCTGCACAAACGCGAGTTCTCGCTCGTAGAGGTCGATCAGTTTGTCACTCATCACATAATCTCCGATACATCCACCAGCTGCGTAACCGGGTTCAGCGTTGAGTCGAACACGATGACCTCGGAAGCGGGGTTCACGTGCAAAACCGCTTCCACACGGAAGCGGATACTGGGGTCTTCGATATCTACCCTGTCCTGAGTGGACACTTTGACTGAGCGAATCCTTGGCTCGAAATCCAGAACTGTGCGCTCAATGTCGCGACAGAAACGCTTGCGGCTTTCCGCGGAAGTCAGGTTGATGGTGGACAGGTCCGGCAGGCCAAAATTGATGTTGGAGGTTTCCAGGTGCTCGTGCTCCGGTGGGTGCGACAGGCAGCGGAAGCGGGTATTGAACAGGTGCTCCAGGTCCCGGCGCACCGCTTCGCGCAATTGTCTCAGCACCTGGTGAGGGCGATGCATATCCACCTGACCCGATGAGACCAGTAGACGATCAAGCAGCGGGGCCAACAAGCGTTTCTCGCGCGCCATCAGCTGACCGCTCCCACACCAATCTGCGACAGAGCGGTGGTCAACTTCAGCTCAGACACCAAGTGATCCACGGTGTAGTGGCTCTTCAGGTGAATCACGCTCTGATAGCTGCCAATTTTCCCCGGCTCATCCATCACCCGCACGCGCGCCTCCCGCAGAGGGTAGCGGGCAAGCATTTCCCACGATAGATCGTCCCGTCCAGTGGTATAGCGATCCATCCACTGCTGTAGTTGACGCTCGCAATCCGCCGCATTCATATAGGCACCGACTTTGTCGCGAATCATGACCTTGATATAGTGCGCAAAGCGCGAGGCGCAAAGGATCTGTTGCAACATGCTGCTGATACGGGCATTGGCGGTCGCCGATTTTGCGCTGTACTGTTTCGGACGCTGCAGTGAAGGCACGCTATTAAAAGCACTGTAGGGGGTATCGTAGCAGTGACACAGGCACACAAAGCCCAGATCACTCAGTTCCCGCTCGGCAAAATCTGTCACCAGGATGGACGTGGCCATTTTTACCACCTGGGTACTGCTATCCACGCCGTAGCCAACGGAAGGAAGCTGGGTTACAAGGCCACCGCCCAGGTGGTCTCGCGCCACACCGCGGATATGGGAGAACCAGCCCACCTCATCAAATTCCCGAATCAATACCGCCGCCATGGCAAACACGCTGTTGCCCCACAGGTAATTGCGACTATCCGGGCCCGCCACTTCCTCGCGAAACCGCAGACCGCCATGGGTACCAAAGTTGCCACTGTAGGGATTGCGCAGTAGCACCTGGGGCAAAGTGATGCCGATAAACCGGCTGTCTTCCAGGTCCCGCAGACTGTTCCAGCGAATGTATTGTTTCTGCCGGAAAATCTCTGCGAAGTTCATCGGCTTGGCCAGATCATCGTAGCGATCCACTCCGAACAGCTGTGGTGCTGCGCTGCAAATGAAGGGCGCAAACGCGGCGGCGGCCGTATGTGCGATCCCCTGCAGGGTAAACACATCGTCGTATGGGTGACCGTCGAAGGGGCGGTGCGCGATGTAGTAGTCACCGATCAACAGCCCGTATGGCTGCCCACCGGGTGTGCCGAATTCTTCGTTGTAAATCAGATGGAAAAACCCGGACTGGTCGAAATCCGGGGCGCGCTCTATATCCCGGCTCAGGTCTTTCCAACTCAAATCGAGCAAGCGGATCTTGATATTTTCCGCACTGGGGGCCTGGTGAACCAGAAGCGAGATACCTCGCCAGCTAGCCTCTAACTGCTGGAATTTCCGATGATGAATGATGCGATTGATCTGCAGGGATATCAGCGCATCAAGCTCGGCAATAATGCCGCTGATCCACTGCCGCACACTGCATTGCTGGCGTTCATCCGCCGGACCCGATGCCGCGACCAGGTATTCAAAAGCAAACAGATCGTCCGGCTCATCGAGAAACCCGCGCAGCCAGTCTCCCTCTCCAGAAAAACGCGTAAATGAGCCTCCGGAAAAGCCTGCGGATTCACAAGAGCGATCTACCGCACCAGCAGTGGTTCGAGGGGAAGCAGCAGGCAAGAGTAACTCCCGGAGTATTAGCGACTTCGGCCAGAAATACCGTAGTGGAAAAGAGAGGGCCGGCAGGGTTACCGGCCCACTTCATCAACCCGCGGAGGGGATATTGGCGACCATACGCATGGAGGTGGTGAGCTCCTCCATTTGCAGCCAGGGCTTCAGGTAAGCCACTGCACTGTAGCAACCGGGCTGGCCAGGAATTTCCTTCACTTCAACCCGCGCTTCCGCCAGCGGATACTTCGCTTTCATTTCAGCGCTCGCATCCGGGTTGGAGTTGGTGTACTGGGAAATCCACTTGTTCAGCCAGCGCTCACAGTCGCCCGCTTCCATAAACGAGCCGACTTTGTCCCGAGCCATCACCTTGAGGTAATGCGCGATACGCGATGTTGCCATCAGGTAGGGAAGACGCGCGGAAATCGACGCATTGGCGGTCGCGTCCGGGTCGTCAAATACTTTTGGCTTTTGCGCACTCTGGGAGCCGAAAAATACGGAGTAATCGGTGTTTTTGTAGTGACACAACGGCAGGAATCCCTGCGCGCTAAGTTCCGCTTCACGGCGGTCGGTAATACCGATTTCGGTGGGGCACTTCTGATCGAGGTCGCCATCGTCGCTCTTGAATACGTGGGTGGGCAGGCCCTGCACCTTACCGCCCCCTTCCGCACCGCGAATCGCCGTGCACCAGGAGTTTTCTGCGAATGCCTGTGCCATGGTGGTGCCCATCACATAGGATGCATTCATCCAGCAGTAATCTTCGTGATCGGCCGGCTTGGACACACCAGACTCATCTACATCGAACTCTTCAAAGTTGAACGACTCCACCGGCTTGGTATTGGCGCCGTAGGGCGTGCGCGCCAGAGTGCGCGGCATAACCAGAGTAACGAAGCGGGAGTCATCACTCTCGCGGAAGCTGCGCCACTTGATGTACTCGCCAGACTCAAAAATACCACCGAGATCCCGTGGCTTTGACAGCTCGGTGAAATCGTTGAAGCCAAACATGCCAGCCCCAGCCGCGGAGATAAACGGACAGAAGCCCGCAGCCGCGACGTTGGACATTTTGCTCAGCAGCTCAACATCTTCCGGGTGACTGGTGAACTCGAAATCACCGATCATGCAGCCAAACGGCTCACCACCGGCTGTACCAAATTCTTCTTCGTAGATTTTTTTGAAGGTCTGGCTCTGATCGAACTCAACAGCCTTGTCCAGATCCCGGAACAGCTCGCGCTTGGACAGGTTCATCATGCGGATCTTGAGCGTGGCCCCGGTCTCGCTGTTCATCACCAGGTGGTTCAGGCCACGCCAGGAACCCTCAAGCTTCTGGAATTTCTCATCGTGCAGGATCGCCGACAGCTGGCGGGACATGGCCTGATCGATGGCATTCACTGCTTTATTGATGGTCTGGGTGAGGTTGCGGTCCCAGGTGACGGTGCCCTGCAGTACTTGCTGGGTCAGGTTGGCAATCAGGTCCTGGGCTTCATCCGGCTGGGTCTGTTTGGTGGCAGAGATCGCCTGTTCAAGCAGACTGACCGACTGCTCTTCGACTTCCTGTTCTGCTACATTTTCAACTTCAGTACTCATTACGCATCCTCTCCCTTCTCTTCGCCGAGACCCAGCTGTTCTGAAATGGCGCTGACGTTATCGGTACTCTGCAGGATATCTTCCAGCACCTTCTCGAGGTCTTCAGAGCGGTCCGCCTTGCTCAGCAGGTCACGCAGTTTGCTGCGTGCTTCCAGAAGCTGCTTCAGCGGCTCGATCTGCTCGACAATCTGTTCCGGCGAGAAATCGTCCATGTGGTTGAAATCGAGATCCACTGCCATTTTGCTGCCGTCGCCGGCCAGGGTATTTTCTACCTGCAGATTCAGCTTTGGATTCACCTTCGCCATTACATCGTTGAAGTTGTCGCGATCAATCTGGACAAACTTGCGCTCTTTAAGCGGCTTGCGGTTCTCGGTGTTGTCCCCGGAATAATCCCCCATCACACCAGTGACGAAAGGCAGTTCCTTTTTGGCTTCTGCACCATTGGTCTCAACATCGTAAGTGATATGTACGCGGGGCTTACGTACACGCTTCAGTTTATTGTGAATGCTCTCGGACATCGGGGTCTCCTTTCCTCTAATCTGGAATCTCGGTGAGTACTGCATTTATTCGCCGGTCTATTCAGGCGATGGATTGTCTGGCTTGCTTGAAAGATTTACTTAAACGGGCTCTAAATAATTTGTATGAGAGTTTTCTACCAGCCGGTGGCCTCCGCAGGCTCTTTCTGTTCTGCGCCCCAACCACTCTCGCTTTGCGCACCTTGCGCGGCTGCAGGCTCGCCGGAAGTTTCGGACACCGGGCTGGCGGCAGCTGTTTTTGGCGGGGCGACATAGCGCTGACTGTCGCTGCCATCCAGCTTCACGCCGGTAAGCTGCGAGTACATCGCGCGAGACTGGTCATCGGGCAACAGTTCCGACATCAGCTCCGCCACCGTCATCCGGCCCCAGCTCAGCAAGCGCTCCAGGCCCGGCGCCAGAGGGGTGTGCGGCTCGTAGGTACGGAAATAGCGGGCGGCTTTTTCCAGTAATTGCAACGCATCTTCGCGGGAGGTGATTGCACCGGTAGGAACAGCGATGGACGGCTGGATCACAGCACCAGCCAGATCCGCTGCCGACACGGAAGACTCCGGTTCCCCGGAAGACACCGGCGTCTCTTCAACTGCGCTCAGGGATTCGAGAGGCTCTTTATAGATAAATCGGACGGTGCGCAGCACCTCGTCGAGAAGGCTGCTGATATTGGTACTGGGAGGCGCATCCTGGCCGCACTGTGTACGCAGGCTCTCTGTAATTGCCTTGAAGCTGGCCAGTGTGTCGTCCAGCGTATTCACCAGGTCCTGAGCCCATTGAGGGGCTGCACTTCTGGCGCACTGATCAAACTCGCCGATGTTGTAGCCAAGGGTTTCCAGCCGTGCCAGTTTCGCGTCGTCGTCGGCGATCTTGTCCGCATCGCGCGCCTGCTGGTACTGAAAAAATGAAAAGCCCCCGAAGTCTCCCTCGGGGGTAATATCTGCGCTGCGGATGGGCATCAGCAGGGTGCCATCGGCACCATCGCCATTGAGTCCGGTCAGGGGAGCAACTTTTGTTTCCAGGCCATCTTCGTCCGGTTCCGGATAAAGACCATCCCAATATCGCTCGACCAATCCCTGCATCAGCAACATCCCATCGCGCAGGCCAGGGAAACCGTGCAGGCGGATCAACGCTTCGGTATACCAGCTGGCCACTTCGAGGTCCTTGCTGGTATTGCGCAGGATTTTCTCCGCCGTACTGGCCACATCGCGCCAGGGAGCGAGCAGGTCACTATCGCTGTCATCAAACATCGCCGAGCGCTCGGCAGCTCTGGCGCTGTTACGCGCATCCTTGATGGTGTAGTAGTCGGACGTGGGCGATCGGTCCTCGCGGATATCTGCCCCCTGCGGGCTATCAGCATCGATTTCCGCCAATAGCGCATCAACATCAATTACGTTGGCAAATGCCATCTGAATTCCTTCTCTCGCGATTTTCTGCGAATGTTGTTCGTGAATATTTATTCACATTGAGCAATTTCGGTTTGCCGGGCGCTCAGTACAGAGAAACCACATTCGTGGCGACCTGTGTGCGATTGCCTTCACCCGGCTGACCATTGACGGTGAAGCTCTCCACCACCTTTATCAGCAGATCTTTTTTACGTGTGTACTCGCGGCTCTCGCACCACAGAAATTGCGTGTATACACGATCTTCCTGCCTCACACATGCCACCAGATAACCCACCGGTATCCCGTCAATTTCAGCGGTGATTTCACCGTAGTATCCGGCGACCATACCACCAGATAATTCTGTTGCGGGGCGAACCAGCACACCGCTGTTCACCTGTTGCACGCACTGCTGTAGCTGCGCACTGCAGTAATCTTCAATAGCGGAAGCCGTTTCCGGAACACCGACCTGCTGGAAAAGCACTACACAGAATTCATTTTTCGAGAGACTGCCAGCCTGCAGTATCGCGTTTCGATTCAGTCCGCTCATCGCCTGCCAGTGCACAGGCACGCCCAATGTGCAGCTGCCATCCTCGGCGACCAGGGAGCGCAGTGGCGTACTGGTATCGCGGTTACTTTCTACCGATTTTTTCTTACCGGCATCAACCGCGGACTCCTGGACTTTTGCCACCCAACCGGCCAGCGCAAATGCCCGCACCAGTTTGTCGGCATCTTCCCGGCGCGAACAGCGCTTCACCACAGTCTTGTCACTGGAAAGCAGGTGCTTGATCTGCTTGAAGTCCAGACCAAAACGCTCCCCCAAAAGAGAGATGCATTCGCGGCGTTCCCTGCCCTCGGCCACATTACCGGTAAATAACACCTGATAGGAGTTCGTCGACATTCCCTGTCCCTGAATCCGGCTGCCCGAATTCCCTCTGGCAACACATTCAAAATATTCAATGAATACAAAATTCCTGCATCAAACCACTTAAGTGGCACTGGCGTACCTCTTTCGAAATACCCACACATTATTCTATCGAAATTACTTTTTCATTGGAGTAGACAGAAAGCGCAATTTTCAGCAAAACACGGTTTTTTATTGGTACGTATTTACCAGTTAACTCAAAATTAGATCAACGCACTACTCCAGACGGACAATCAAGTTCCCAACAGCCAACATCGAAAAATAGTTCTATTTACCAGTGGAACTCCGGCGCACCGAGCATAGAACTGTAAACCGATGCATCCGGCAGGCCTGCAGTTACTTTTGTAGTGGGCGCCAGATGCTGGGATCCCGAGCACCACCAGAGGCTGAAGCTGCGCATATCTTTTTCGAGCAATTTGTCCAGAAGCATCGGATAGCAATCCGCAGGTGTGGAGCCGCCGCTCAGAGTAATGACATCATCAGTTTGCGGCTCACAAGTGACCGCCGGCGGTCTACTGGAAAGTTCAGGAAAACGTGCAAGTACCTGATCAACCTGCAAGCTGTGCTGAAGTGCTTCAATAGCAAGATCGGAGAGCGCCTGATACCAGGTATCGTCGCGCATAAGCGAGAAGGGACTTTCAGTAGAGGGGCGCGAAGCGGCCAGCGTCACCGGAAAATACCTGCCCACACTGTCCACACTGGGCACGAGGATTCCGCTCCAGGCGTGGGCATCAATCACACCGGCACTGAACGCAAATCGCCAGATTGGGCTTGTCAGATAATAATCCAGCCACTGCTCACCGATTACCTCCCTGACCCCGTGCACTGCTCTCTGCAGCCACTCATCCCAAGGGGTGATAAAGCTGCCGGGGAGATTCCGCTGCACAAAATCCCCGTGTGCCGGCAACTTGCCAAAAATACCCTTGCTCGCCATCGATTCCCCCCAACTCACAGTGTCTGGGGGCAGCGGTAGCCAGCCAGTAGATTTTTATCAAACGGGTTGTAGGCACTGGAAGCAATGACCCGGAATTGCGCGGAGCGGCTGGATTCGGTAAAGGTAATCAAATACTCATTACTGCTGCGGCCCCGCTGCAGGCGCGAGTTTTCGATCAGGCGGTACCAGGCCCAGTCGCCCTCAAAGTGTTGGCGGTGCACTGTCTCATTCAGGTCTTCAAAAATAATACGGGCGCGATTGGATTCCCCGCCCCGCCAATCCAGCCCGCGCCGGGTGCGAGGCCCGTGTGAATAGGGTACCCGCTGATCGCCCA
Source organism: uncultured Microbulbifer sp. (assembly GCF_947504145.1). Taxonomy (GTDB): domain Bacteria; phylum Pseudomonadota; class Gammaproteobacteria; order Pseudomonadales; family Cellvibrionaceae; genus Microbulbifer. The sequence continues at coordinate 338,852 of NZ_CANNGQ010000002.1, read as the reverse complement.
GCTCCAATGCAAACAGACGAACGCCGGAATCCAGCTTGGTGGGCTCGATACGGAAGTTGTAGCCGGCCTGCTCTCCCTGACTGAAGAGGGTCTTGCGAATCATCTCTGCACGCCGCATCTGTGAAAGTGCCGATCCTGACAGCCCCAGGCTGCGGCCTTCGAGCACCCGCGCTTTCCAGTTGCGGGTGTCGATAAAGGGTTTCAGATATTGCTGAATAAATTGCTGTTCGATACCTCCAGGTTTGAAGTACTCGTTGAACTGCAACATCGGCACATCCTGGGAGCTGCTCACCTGCAGCGGATAGCGGTTTGCCAGGCTTTGGCGGTAGCTACTGTAGACCTGCTCGCGCCACATCCGATCTACATGAGCCTTCGCTTTAGCCACCACCAGGCTCCAGGTGTTATCAGCCACCTGTTCCAGCCAGCCATCGAAGGGCACCGGCGCATTGGCCGCTTTAATTCGCAACTGCTTGATCGCGTCGCTGGCACCGGAGAAACGCGCTTTGGCATTGTTGAACGCCACTTCATTGGAATCGACACCCCCGTCGATTTCGGCGATATATTCCTGCACCTGGGAGATCGCGGCAAGATAGTCCTGCACGCGCGCCGGACGGCCCTTTTCACTGCGGGTCAGCCGGTGAAGCTCTTCGAAGCGGACATCCACAACCGTGGGTTGGTACTTGTCGGCAATGGCATTTGCCGCAGTGCTCGCTACCGCTCCGCCCAGACGCCGGGTGGTTGTGGAAACCGGCAGGGGCACGCCATTGGCATCCGCTGGCAGTTCCGGGCGGGGAGTAAGACGGGTATTGTCTGCAGTAATTTCCGACACCGCCAGCAATGGCGAGTACACCGGGTCGGCGAGCTTGGAGAGTACCTCAAAGGCCTCGTGGGTCGAATTGAATCCCTTCAGTGAGAAACCGGTCAGGAAGGAACGCCAGCGTTGGTGATATTCCGCGAGATAAATACTCTTCACTTCCTCGCCCAACTTCTCCCGATCCTCAGCAGTAAAATCTTCTCCTTCAAGGTTTCCACCATAAATCCAGCGTTCCTGCGACAGTTTCTGCAGCAGTGGTGAATCTGCACCAAAATCCACTTCCTTGTAGCCAGCTTTGGTGTAGAGGTACGGGATCTGGAAATGCGGGTCACCGGGCTGCACGCCAAACAAACTGGCCGTATCACCACCGACTTCGCTGTACAGGTCGACACGGGTGCCGCCCAGTGCACCACGCTGCAACTCGCCATAGAGTCGCTGGGCAACCGGGATGCGCCGCAACTGCTGTCTAGCATTGGCCACCACCCGCTCATTTGGTGTGCGACCGGCGGGTAGCGGCTGAGCAAACAGCTGCTGCAGATGCGCAAGCAACCTTTCCTGCTTGTCGGCTTCCCCACTCAAACGCTCGGACCAGGCGCGCTGGAAGTAGGACTGCAGCACTTCCTGGTCCCGCCTTTCTTCATCAAAGAACATCAGATAGGTTTTTAGTGTCGGCACCAATGCCGTATCTGCGCTGTCCATCCTGGCAAGCTTGCGTTCCAGATCCCGCTGCAAAGCCGGCAGGAATATCTGATTCAGCTTTTCGCGGTAGAGTACGTCGGCGGCCTCATCGATACGGTCATCGTAGAGGCCCAGATTGTTGAGCCAGGGGTGCTCTTCCTTCTGATAAACCGTGGACGCCTTGTACAGTGGGTCCAGTAACGCTAACGCTTCCACCGTACCGGGGTCGCGCCCCTCCGATTCGCGGAGGCCCCGCTCGAACGCTTCGAGATTATCTTCCACTTCGCCCATGAACAGTTTGTTCTGCGCAATACTGCCGGTCCACAGAAAGAGTGCACCGACAAATACCGCGGCGGAGCCAACATACACCGCACCGCGCAACCAGCGGGTAATACGTTCGAACTGGCGGTTGACCCCCACCAGTTCGGCCTCGGGAAATACGACGTCTTTCAGCAGCCGGTGCAGGAAGAAACTCTTGCCCGCGCCCTGAAACTTCTGCCCCATATCGCGCTCGAGACCGAAGTCGGAACTCACCGACGCCATCATGCGATCAATGGGGCTGCCCTCCTGGGTGCCGCTGGTGAAATACACACCGCGCACCATCGGCACCGTGTCGTAGCGGTTTGCACTGAAGGTCTGTCGCACAAATTCGGCCAGCACACCGTGCAGGCTCTCCATACGTGCGGGGAACCCCTGTAGCAGCGCGCGTTTTTCCAGATTGCGCTCGTGGTGAATTCGCCACAATACACGCTGGTTCAGACGCTCTACCAGGCCGCGGAATTCCGCCGGAAACTCTTCCAGTGGTGCACCATCGCCCGCCTTGGCTTCTTCTGGGAAACTGATCCCCCACACCTGCTCGCGCTCGGCCTGGGACAGGTTGTCGAAGAACTCACTGAACCCGGCTACCAGGTCGCACTTGGTAAAGGTGAGATAAATCGGAAAGCGTACACCCAGTTGTTGCTGAAGTTCATTGATACGCGCACGAATGGTTTTGGCCTGGTGGGCACGCTGCTCCGAGGTCTGAACCATCAAATCCTGCAAACTGATGGCCACCAGCACACCATTGATCGGACGGCGACGGCGATATTTCTGCAGAAGGTTGAGGAAAGCGCGCCAGGCACTGTTGTCGTAGACACGGTGACTATCCTGAGTGGTGTAGCGGCCGGCGGTATCGATCAGCACTGCGTCGTTGGTAAACCACCAGTCACAGTTGCGGGTACCGCCGACACCACCGAGCGCCTCTTTACCGTGACTTTGCGCGAGCGGGAATTCCAGGCCGGAATTGACCAGCGCCGTGGTTTTTCCCGAACCGGGTGGACCGATAATGATGTACCAGGGCAGTTGATACAGGGACAACTGCCCGTGCTGAGAACGGAAACGCGCCTTGCGCAGCACCTGCATGGCATCGCGGAAGCGGTCAGAAAGGGCCTGCAGCTCTTCCTGGCTGCGCTCCTGATCCGGATCGGCCTCTTCTTCCTGGGAAGTTTCTATGCCTTCGATCAACGCCTGGTTCTGACGCCGCTCCACCAGCCACTGGCTGATATTCCACACCAGCCAGATGGCGAACAGGAAAACGATGATGGTAATGCGCACACCCTTCGACAGGGTTGCGTTGTCACTGCCAAACTTTATGTAGTCGGCACCAAACCATATCAGTAACGCCAGTGCCGTCAGCCCGATCAGACCCAGCACCCATTTGTTGGCAAAGAAATTAGCCAAACGTCTCATGTATCACTCCAGTACCCGCAATCATTATTGGCGAGCAATCATGTCCGCGCGTCAGCGCACCTGCGAATCGGAATCGGGGCTTTCAACGGTGAACGCCTGAATCTCGGCAGCCACCGGCGTCGCACTCTGGTACAGCCACCACCGGTAACCACTGAAGGTCGCCGCCAGTACACCGAGCACAACACTCGCAATCACCCACAGAGGTATGTATTGGTGCAGTCGGGTTTTGCGCTCCACACAGCCTTGCCAGCGGGGTGAAAGGTCCCGGTCCATCGGTGGACGATGGCTTTCAATGGTGCGGTAAAGATTTTCCCGGATCTGTTCCAGCTGCTCGTAGCCACGCTGCACCAAGCGGTATTTCCCCTGAAATCCGAGGCTCAGGCAGAGATAAAACAGCTCGAGCAACTCGATATGCGAACCAGGAGTTTCCAGGGTGCGCTGCAGGATCAGAAAACACTTTTCACCACCGAACGTTTCCTTGTGAAACAGGCTGAGCAGCGAGTGCTGGCTCCAGCCGCTGGCGGTTCCCCAGGGCGTGGTCAGCACCACCTCGTCGACCACTGTGCACAACAGATAGCGCGCAGTGAGCACAGTTTCCTGAGGCAGTGAAAGCTGACGGGCTTCCCGTTCAAAATTCTGAATTTCCCGAGTGAGCCGCTTGTGCAGGTCCGGGACATTGTTGTGGTTCATGGTGGTGCGCAACTTGATGATGGCACCGAGCAGTTTTGAGGCTGCGGAAATAAGCGGGTTCAGGCTGTTGCGAATGCGCAATTCCGCACCAGCATCCGCAGCGGAAAAATCCTGCGCACGCGGACGCTGGCTTGCGGGTGCCGCAGCCCCGGGGGTAGGCACCATCACGGTACGGTCGCCAGCAGAGGGCGGTGTATAGGCGTCGTTGCTCATATCAGTTGTTCCGGATTGCCCAGAGTTCCATGGTTATTCCGGGGAATTCGGCCCCCAGGTGCACGGCAAAACCACCGGAGCGCTGCATGGTCTGCCACAGCTCACCGGTACGCTCCAGTTCGAAATAGGTAAAGCCCGCGTGATAGGGAATCTGCCGCGGTGCAACCGGCAGCGCGCGCACAGAGAGGCCCGGCAACTGCGCAGAAATCAATTCGCGAATCGCCTCTACCGGCGCCACCTTGGCCTGGCTCGGGAAGCGACTGCGCAGCAGATCCCCGGGCATATCCGCCTTCGCGGCCATCACGAAACTTGCGGTTTTCACCAGTGACGGGTCGGTAATCGGTGCAACGTAAATTCCGAACTTGCGCTGCACCAGCTCCATCGGAATTGCCGTCTGCTCCAGCACCGTGGACAGTGACTGGCGCAGGGCGGAAAACAACCCGGTATAACTCTGCTGCAGGTTATCGTGCATGTAGCGGGGAATTTCCGGTGGGCGCTTGTTACTGGCGGTAAATGTGGAAAGCTCACCGGCCAGTTGCAGCAGCTCGAGGTACAGCGCGTGCGGATGCAAGCGCGGTTGGCCGGTAATCTGCTTTAGCAGCGGTTCAAAACGGTTAATGACCTGCAGCAACAGATAGTCGGCAATTTCTGCCGATCCACTGCGACCACTGTCACTGAGCCGATGGCCCAGGGCACTTCCGCGATGATCCAGCAGCCCCTTGATTTCTTCGATATAAGATTTGATCACCGAGGATGTATCTGCGCTCAGTAACGGAGGGATATATTCCGCATCCAGCTCCACCGGTTTTTCCGGCTGCCGCTCGCGAATCCGCGCAATACCGATGGCTGCATAGCCGCCGAGATCTTCGCTGCCGAGCTTGAGACAGGTGCGCAACTTACCCACCTGTATCCGCGCAGCTTCACCGGAGGTGGAAGCACTGTTGCGAGCGTCGTAATTAAACGTTTGATAGCGGGCCTGCGGGAAATCTTCCTGATCCCTAACCGACTCCTGGCTACCCGGGCGCTTCATCGGAATACACAGGTAGACGATCTCATCACGGGTATTGACGGGTACGTCCAAAACATCTGGAAGGTTTTCATTTTCCGGTGCCAGCATCGGGGTACCGTCCGGGAAAATAGCGCTCACTCGCGACAGAGACAGCTTGCCCATGGCCAGCGGCTCACTATCGATGGCCAACTCCACGAGCCCCCAGGTATAGGGGCCGAGAGCGCCAGTACGCGCTTCCAGCAACCGCTCCAGATAGCGATCCTGTTGCTGGAAGTGCTGAGGCCGGAGAAACATCCCCTCGCTCCAGATGACCTTATTGTTCGCCGACATACGTTTTCCCTGTTGCGGCGCAAGGCGATTGCCTTACGAGATTCAATTGCGGTTTTTTGGATGACACTGGCAGTGCTTAACGTTTTCCACCACTCTGCAACTTTTGCAGACGCTCGTACTCGGCACTGGAGATGGTCACTGTTTTATCATCTTCTTTTTCACGACGGTTTCCGTTGCCATTGCCCGCGGCACGGCGACGCATATCCAGCGCTTCGGTAGAAGCGATACGGGTACCTTCAAGGGTAATTCCGTAACCATTTTTCTTGTGCTCAGTAATCGGCAGCAGCATCAGCGCCTCTGCCCGCTGGTACTGTACGAACTCCGCCAACAGACCGATATATTTCACCTCCGGAGTAAGAGCGAGTTCTTCGACACGCTGCTCACCGGGCGCGAACTCTTTTAAAATGACCGTATCAATCAGGTCCTTACCCAGGCGGGACTCCGCATTTTCGTAGAGATTCAGGAATTCCTCACGGGAAAACTGTCGATCATCCGCGAGCATGAATACCCGCAACACCACCGGCGAGGCGCGACCATCGCTATCGGGATTCACGTCGTGTTCGATATCCACATTCAGCGCGATACTGGTATCAAAATTCAGTGTGCGACGCGTGGTCTGACAACCTGCTATAACGATTGCAAGTAACGCCACCAGTAAAACGTTTATCCATTTTCTCTGTATCACAATACTCTCCCACTAAATTTCCAGATTTTTGACAAGTGCTTTCTTCCGACCCCGATCCGACTGCGCGATCAGCGGCGATTTGAGCCATTTAAGTTGCGTGCATTTTTCAGCTCAGACAGCTGGCTTTCATAAGTTGCGGCAAATTCTTCGCCGAACAGACGCCGGTAGCAGGTGTCCGGATCGCTCACCATCTTCCGATAGGAATCGACAAAATTTTCCCAATTGCGCGCGTTTTTACTGGAAAAAACGCCGTTCTGCGCACCGCCTCGCTGCGCAATATTTTCCGGACTGAAATATCGCAACATGGCTTCGTAGCCCGCACGCATGCCTGAAAGCACCGCGACCTGGTGATCGGACAGATCATCAAAGCTGTCGCGCACCGCTTCCACCGGCGTCATGAATGCCCCAGTGCCGGCAAACATGGCACCCAGCGCATCGCTAGCCGTTGCGCTGAACTTCAGCGGGTTATTCGCTTCCGTCTGAATCATGGTTCGCTGCACACGCAATTCATTTTTGATGCTGGTGCGCGCGCGCAGCAGATCGATCAGGCGCGATACCGATTCCTCGACGATGGCTGCGGTCTGTTCATCCAGTTGTGCAAGCTGTTCCGGACTGAGATTGAGCCCGAGCTGCTGTGCGAGAGCCGGGGCCATACTTCCCGACGATACCCCGGCGGTTGCCCGGGCCGGCGCAACCGGCTTGGAAGCCTGCACAGAAGGTTGCGATACCGACTCCACCCCGGGATTTACAGGCGGTGGAGTGAAATGCTGGGAAGCGCCAGCAAATGCACCGCCGACCGGCGTCTGCGCAGTCGGCGCCTGTGACGGTATCTGTGGTGGTACCGACGTATTCGATACAGGCGCAGCGGGTATTGAAGATGGAGACTCCGGCGCACTAAAACCGGGGGCGCCTTCGACCTGGTTCTCCGCTACCGCAGAAAAAGACTCCGCAAACGGGTTGTCGCCAACCGGCGCGGACACTGCAGGGTTTCCCCCAGGGGGTACCGGCTGAACGGGAGGGTGCGAGGGCGTTGAAAGCGGTGGCACCGGCGGCGCACTTGCCTGAGCGAACGGGTCCGCGGGCGGCGCGGCAGTAACAGATGGAGCGGGAGCTGCCGGTGAGGGCACCTGTTCAGTGGAAAACTGCATCGCATGATTCGGTGCCGGCGCATGGTCCTGCTCGCTGCCGTCTTTCCACCAGTCGTCGTCGCCACCCCACTGGCCGGCCGGTGCCGGGGTTGCACCGAAGCCTCCCAGAAGATCCGGGCGGCCGTCACTGCCGGAATGATTCAACACTTGCAGAGGGTCGGTAACCGCTTCTTCGCCAAGAAGCCCATTCAGAGATCCACCGCTGTCAGCCGCATTGCCAGACTGCACCAGGTAACCCCATTCTCCGCTTTGATTGCTCTGTCCATTGGCGCCCGGCTCAAGCCAACTGTCGAGCTCCTGCGCCTCTTTGGCACTCTGCATTTTTGCCGCGGCGGCCGGACTGAACGTGGTGCGATCGGACTGATCGAGAAAGTCTGCACCGCCTAGCCCTTGAGGAATACCCGGATCCGCAGCCGGCCGACGAACAGACACGGTAAGCTGATAATCACCAAGGGAAATGGAGTCGCCATCTTCCAGGGGAACCCGGTTGCCTTTCCCTATCGGCTCCGGCGACTGATTGTGAAAAGTCCCGTTGGTCCCCTGATCCACGAGAAAATAGCGATTCTCCGCGAAAATAATTTCCGCATGTCGCGAGGACACCACCCGCTGGGGATCCGGCAGTACCCAGTCATTACTGTCTGCGCGGCCAACGCTGCCACCCTCCCGGGTAAACAACTTGGTGTGCTTCAGCATATTGGCCCCATCGGGGTCTGACACAACAGAAAGCAGTAGATCCATGTCAGTTTCGCTCGTCATTAGGTCGGTACTGGCAGGCCTGATTCGGCCGCGAGAACTCGGAAGTGGTGTCTTTGCGATTCACACCCACACCCCCTTCAGCTCCGTACCAGAAATGGACTGCAGTTTCGGCAGCAGGATTTCGTCGCGCCCCTGCACGGAGCGCAGGGTGCTGAGACCGGCACTCTGGAAGCGCGCAGCGGCGCGGTCAGTCATCCAGGCTTCGGCACAGGGCGTCAGCCACTCCCCTTGCGGTAGCTTTCGCAGGTGCAGGGGCAGGTCCCGGTAATGGTCCGCACTCACCGATTGCGGTGCGCCGGTCGTAGAGAATGCGTTGCAGATCGACAGCGCTAGTAGATACGCGCTGTTGCCCCAGAGGTAATAGCGATGCCCAAGCTCAGGGCTCAACTCTTCAAAGGAGAAATACTCGGTGCGGGATGAATCTGCGCCGTAGGGCAGGCGCAGTAAAAAACGAGGCGCGGCCAGTGCCAGGTGCGCGCAGGCCTGATATTCACGCACTGCCTGCCAGCTTTCGGTAAAGTCACTGGAGAGCGGATAACCCCAGTCATCCGGATCCATGGTACTGGCCATGCTCGGGCAGCCGGCAAGACGACAATCACCGCCCATTACCACAGTGCTTCCCGCCGCCTCGGCAATGGTGGCGAGGTCGATCAACATATGCAGGTCGCGCTCATCGTCGCTGACGGTAAAGTCGCCCAGCACCAGATCATAGGGCGCGCTCCCGGCAACGGTGTGGCGCTCCACCAGGCACTTGAACACCTGTGATTGCTCGAGATCATCTTCCGCCTGGACCAGATCCGCGAGCACTTCTGCCTTGCTGATATCCAAAAGGTGCACTTCCAGTCCCGGGTGGTCCTCGAGGCGCCGCAGCAACAAGTGCAGACTGCGCCAACTGGCTTCGAGCTGGCGGAAATCGCTGTGGTGCATGATTTTGCGCATGGCTTCAGAAGCCGCCTCGGTCACTGCATCCAGGTACACATCCTGATTCGCGTCGGGCTTCTGCTGCACATAGGGGGCAACAATATCCTTGATCAGCTGATCAATCTGACCCTGCGCACTGTTTTGTGCTTCAGCCTGATAGGTGGCGCCAGCCAGAATCCGGTCGAGCATGGACTGCGCACCGCGCGCCGAAAGATCCGACTGCAAATCCGCAGGCTCGCCGGCCAGATCCGGGCGCCACTGCTGAATTTCCGCGGCCGCAGCGGGAAACGCCGATGGATTTAGCAGCCGCTGCTTGAGTTCAATGAACTGACTGAACAGGGGGAGGCGCTGATACAGATAATCCGGGTGCAGGTCGTCAAATTCCAACAGCCGCAACGGCTCCTGCATTCCCGGTAAATTGACGGCCACCTGAAGGCGCTCGAACAATTGTTCGAAGTTGTCTTTCCCAACACGGAATGCCTGGCGCGAGCCAATAGATTCCGGATCACAAAGCCCCTGGCTTGAGCGACCGCTGAAATCACCGACGATGGCGACCCGGTAATTGGCACGATCGTGCCGCCCGGGTGTCACTACATCCACATCACCCGAAGAAAAACTGGCAGCACCCGTCTGCATGGTCGCCCTACTCACAATCCAGCCTCCAGATTGACCGATTCATTTTTCGACTCGCCTGCGGATTCCAGTTCTGTATTCGCCACTTTTTTCTTGACGCTCTTTTTCGGTCGCCCGCGTTTTAACGGCCTGACGCGCTGATTGGAAATTTGCTCGATCTTATCTTTGAATACATCACCACCAAGCACCTGCCCCAGCTTGATCGTCTCAGCGATGTATTCCAACAACCTTCGATCAAAGCGATAGCGGAACAATTCCTGATAGGCATCGGCTCGGGCCTGGGGCTTTTTCCCCAGCGAGAGGTAGAGCCGATGATCTTTAATCACGTGACTCTGCTCGATATTGGCGTGGTGACGGAAGCTGGACCAGAAGTAGTCACTCATGGATTCCGCCAGTCCCAGATAAATAGGGCGGGACTCCACATACCGGTAACAGGTAAGCAGGTAAGAATCCGAATCGATCAGGCTGGACTTATAGCGCCCAGCCCAGAGCGTACCGGAACGGCGATAGCGATGATTGACGAACTGTACGTATCTGCGCCCGAGGGATTGCATCATCGAGGGAATACCATCGGGCACCCGGGGCGTGGCAATAATCTGGATCATGTTGGGCAGCAGCACATAGGCATGCACGTCCACCCGATATTGATCCGCGGCGTTGCGCAGACTATCCAGATAGAACTGATAATCTTCCTCGTCAAAAAAACACGGCAGATTATTGTGCCCGACTTGCACAATATGCTGAGGAATATCAATCAGGTTGAGTCTCGGAAGACGAGGCATCTTGCCAAAAAATCCTTTTTAATTTGCACGAATGTACCAAGTGCACACTCGCCACCCGGAAGGGGTTGGCATTATTGCAAATGATTCAAAAAAAATTCAAACCTGATGCACTAGCAAGTTAACATTACTGTCCCAAATACGACGGAAGTCATGGAGACTAAACCAGATAACGGTTTGCTGGCTCCACAATAATCTGAAAATGTCATGGAGTTGTGACAGACATGGAGCCCATCAGGCTGGCAGTCAATGGTCGAACCGATATCGGCCAGGTACGAGAAGAAAATGAAGATAGCATTCACTGCCACAGTGATCCGGACCACCCTTTTGCCTATGTGATCGTGGCAGATGGCATGGGCGGTTACAGTGGTGGCGCCACCGCCAGCGCGATTGCTACCGAAACCCTGCAGGCCCATCTGGCCGACCTGCTAAACCCGGCATTTCTTGCCTGTTCCCCGGAACAACAGCAATTGACGCTACAGGCTGCACTGGTAGACGGCATCGGCGTCAGCAATCGAAAAATCCTCGACACCAAGCAAACCCGACCACAATTTTCGCAGATGGGCACCACCCTGGTGGTAGCGGCCATCTGGAATGATTTTCTCGTAGTCGCGCATATTGGCGACTCACGCGCTTACCTCTGGAATGATTACGGGCTTCAACGTCTGACCAGAGATCACAGTGTGGTTCAGGAAATGATTGATTCCGGACAATTAACCGCCGAACAGGCACAAACGTCCCAAGTAAGAAATCACATTACCCGGGCGCTCGGCGTATCCGAGCCGGTGGAAGCCACGGTCAACAGCTGGATATTAAAAGAAAGCGCGCTGCTGTTATTGTGCAGCGATGGTCTCACCGAATACCTCGACGATCACACCATAGAGCGCGTACTGGCAACCTACCGGCCCGCACTGGAATCCGTTTACCATTTTATTGACGACGCCAACCAGTGCGGCGGTCGAGACAACATCAGTGCCGGCATTATCGAATACTGCAATAGAACGGAAGCGGTGACGGAATTTTCTGGAGACCCGATCACCCTGAAACCGGCCGCCACAAATGACATTACGGTGCGAAAATCTCAACGCTGAGCCCGGGCGAACACACACCAAGCAACCGATTTGCGAGAAAACGCCATGACACCGGATCGTCTGGTCGATTTTATTCCCACTGTACTCGACTGGCTGCACCCCCAGCCTATGCCCGACATTGCCGGCGATGCCGTTGCCATCTGCAACTGGTACGCGAAGCTTCTCGATCGCAGCACAGTATCTGGCAAGGCCACAAACGGAACCAACATAGCAGAAAATTTTCTGGGGAAATTCTGGCCCTCAGCCCCCAAAATCGATGCAACTGGATACACCCTTGCGCGCGCGATTACAGTAGCGCAACTGCGAACACCGGCTTCCGCACCGGTACGCTTTTGTAACCATGCCGGACACAATCCACTGGGAGACACCCTCCCAACACTGCATCAATGCCCTCTGGTTGCCGGGCATGTCATTGCCAGCAACGGCGAGCTCGCCTTCCAGCGCGAAGATTTCACACTGCCGGGCCCGTTTCCCTTTCACTGGCAACGCTACTACCGCCAAAGCCAGCAAGCGGATGCAGGTCTCGGACAGGGTTGGCGCCACACACTGAGTGAATGCCTGCAGCTACCCGAGGCCACCCCCGGCGCTGCACAAAAAGTATTGCTGCATTCGGCGGATGGCCGCCTGGTGGCCTTCGATCTTCCCGCCATCGGTCACGCCAGCTTCAACCGCAGCGAGCGCCTGTATCTGTTGCGACAGAGCCTGCACAGCTTTCGCCTCTCGGCATTCGACGCACCGGACAAAATATTTCGCGCAGACGGCACCGGAAAATTTGCGCCACTCTGTGAAATCCGCGACGCTTCCGGCAATACACTCAGTGTGGATTACCGCAATGGCCACCCGGAAAAAATCGTCTCATCCTGGGGTTCCACCATCGACTTCCATTACGACAATGGAAAACTGACAAAAATAGCCAGCGCCGCTACTGGAGACGGCAGTGCACTTTGTCATTACGACTATGACTCCGACGGCTTTCTTGTAGCGACACGCACCGCAGCCGGCGAAGAAAGCTTTACCCTGCAGGCCGGAAAAGTTACGGCACTCACCAACCTGAGCAGCGGACACCTGGTTTTCATTTACGATAAACTCCAGCGGGTTTCGGAAATCCACCGCACGGAAGAAGCTGGGACGAAAATCGGCACCGCTGCCGCTGACGACAATCCCATGACCTGGAAATTGCGCTGGCGATCCGGCGCACACACCTGCATCGTCTCCGCCGCCGGGGAACATGATATCCAGTTGCGATTTGATACCCGCGGCAACCTGATCGAGTCCTCTCAGGGTGGCCGGTCGCAACGCTGGCGCTACGACCTCTATCGCAACCTGTGCCACAGCATCGACGCACATGGCATAGACACCCTCTACCGCCACGATCCGTTCGGCCGGATTCTGCGACACTCCCGGCAGGGTAATCACAAACACTTTATTTACGACGAAGCCGGCAGACTTGTGGCCGCGGGCACTGTGACCGGTGACACCAATACGCACAGCTGGCAATACCACTACCGGGAGAATTCTCCGTACCCGTCTGCGATTACCGACCCGGAAAAAGAGCAGTGGAAATTTGAGCACGACGAACGCGGCCAGCTGCGGGTTTTAACAGACCCGGAAGGCGGGCGCCTCACACTCGAGTGGAGCGCCCAGTGCCGGCTGATCGAACTGGTACATGGCGACCGTTACGCCAGCTGGGACTACGACAACCGCGGCAACATCGTTCGGTATGCGGTCACGGGTCAAGCAGACCGCGAATGGCAATACGACAATCACGGCAATCTGGCCCAGACGTTCATCGGCAGCAGCGCTTTCACCATCCTGTCCGATGAGTACGGCCGCCCCTGCACAATCAGTCGAGAAGGCGAGGTGCTATTGCAGTGGCAGTACGACGACCACGGCCGTGTTCGCCATATCCAGGAACTTTCCGGGCCCGCGCTCAAACTGGAGTACAACCGGCAGGGCCGCCTATCCACGCTGCGCTGCCAAGGCCAAACATACACATGGCGCTACAACCAGTTTGGTGAACTGACGAATTTCAAAGACGGTTGCACGCTGCAGCGGGAGTGGCAGTACCGCAATGACGGCAGCCTGAGGGAATTTCGCGATAGCGACAGCCACTGGTATCTGGAGTACAACGATACTGGCGAGCTGCAGCAGATACGCAATAACAGCGGGCAGTTGTGTCACTTTCATTTCGATACCCTCGGGCGCCTGACCCAGGCCGCCAATGAATTCTGCAACCTGCGCTACCGCTATGACAGACGCGGCCTGCTGACCGCGGAACATCACGATCTGAATAGCGAAAGCGCTGCCGAGGGTGGAAATAGTAGCCCCAACACTACCCTGAGTATCAATCACAGGTACGACCGCCGCGGCTGGCTGAAAAATTCCTGCTCGGATCAGATCAATATCGCCTTTATCTTTTCTCCCGCGGGCAGGCTCTACGGAATCGACACCAATGGCGTCATGACCGTGCGCAGTGAAATTGAGGCGCAGAACCAGCACGATGGGAACAGTGAGTGCCGGGAAAATCTGTCGCTGGGCGCACACCTGCTGGAAAAGTCCTACCGGCACGGGCGACTCGAAAGTGTCTGGCTGGACGGCGATGCGTTGTGGCGCATAGAAAATTGGTGCACGGAGAAAACGGCGGATGCACGGCTCGAACACCTCCCCCGGCTCACTCTGCTCAATCCACAACCGGCAGCACCGGGATGGGGGCGGGATGCACACAACAATATTGTCGCCGATGCCCGCATGTCACCAAACTCGAATACGGGCTACCGCTATCAATACGATGGCTGGGGGCTGCTGCATTGCGTAGAGTGTGGAGACTTTAAAACCTGGCTGCGTTGCGACCCTTTCGGGAGAAGACTGGTAAAAACCAGCACCCACCGCCGCTCCGGGCGGCAACGCCGCATTGCTACGCACTGGTCCGGTATCGGACTGTGGAGCGAATTCATCCATCTCAATAACACGCGCACTATCGCGCACTTTCTGCACCACCCGACTACTGGTATCCCCCTGGCGAGGCTGACCCTCAACGAGAGCGACGATACCCACAATGTCGACAACGGGCTGCAGGCCGACAGTTTTGTTAGAACCTTCTTTGTCGCGGACGATGGGGGCCGATTGCTGGCACTGTTGCCAGACGCCCGCGACGGAGGGGTGTCAAAACCACTCTGGCATTTCGAACCCGCAACAGCACCGGAAAATGAAACGCTTCCACTTTGTCCCGGCAGTTTCCAGGGCAGCCTGGGTATTTACGACGGTGAGGTGCAATTGTTCTATCGGGATTTCAGGTATTTCATACCGACACCGATGCGCAGCGGGGGAAAGATCCACACAGTACCCGGCACACCACTGGACGGAGGTTCGCTCAATCTGGCCGCCGCCCTGCCCACAACCGCGCCGGGCAATTCCGAATCCACTTCTGGCGCCGAACCTATCTCCATAGCTATCTCCACAACTATCGCCACACCTATCGGCGAAGGGTAAAACCTGGCAGCCGATCACACATTCGGCTCCCACTCGTTGGAGTAGTGCAAGTATTGACGCGCTATTCCCCGCGCATCCCTGTACAACCCCAACGCACCCATTAGCATGACGCGAGCCAGACAGCGCTGTCATCTTAATTGACAGCGCTGTCTGGGATTCCAGAAATATAACCAACAATAATTTGAGGAAAATCCGCCATGCACCACAACCTTCACATCCGCCGGCGACTTGGCAGGGCCCTGTCACTGACGGCACTCTGTGCGCTTCCGGCTCTCGACGCTCTGGCACACGGCACCATGGAAATTCCGGAAAGCCGAATTTACAACTGCTTCCTGAACAACCCGGAAAATCCATCCGACCCGGCCTGCGCCGCCGCCAAGGCACTCGGCAGCACCCAGCCATTTTACGACTGGAACGAAATCAACCAGGCCAATGCTGCTGGCAATCACCGCGCACTGGTTCCCGACGGCCAGCTCTGCTCCGGCGGCCGCAGTAAATACGCCGGTATGGACCTGGCCCGCAGCGACTGGCAGGCAACACCCGTCACCCCGAAGGCGGACGGCACCTTTGACTTCACCTTCTGGGCGACCGCCCCCCACGCCACCGATGAATGGGTGTTCTATATCACCCGCTCCGGCTATACCGGCACCGAGCCGCTGAAGTGGGGCGATGTATTCGAGTTCTGCCGCCTGGGCAATGTGCCGGTGGGTGCCGACAAGCGCTACACCCTCAACTGCCCGCTGCCGCAGTTGACCGGCAAACATGTGATTTACACCACCTGGCAGCGCTCCGACAGCCCGGAAGCCTTCTATACCTGTACCGATGTGGTGCTGGGTGACGGCACCCCGAGTAACTGGGCCGACGAGGGCGCACTGCAGGCACACTCAGACCTCACCAGCGGCAGCGAGATCAGCCTGCGCCTGTTCAACGGCAGCGGTAATGATATGGAAACGGTTACCCTGCAGTTGCAGCAAGACGCCACCGCTGCCGAGTGGGCTTTCGCCTTCGCCAATGCGGTCAACAGCCAGTCCCAGTATGCGCGTATCGGTGTTCTTGATCCGTCCAGCGATACCATCGCACCGGTGCAGAGCGCATCCCAGAACCGCGTATACACCCAGGCAGAGTTGAACCTCAGCCACGAAGTGGATATCCAGCCGGCCAACGGAAATGGTGCGCCCACCGCGGCCATCACTACCTCAACAAACAGCGTGACCGGCGCCGGTTCGGTGAATCTGTCCGCGGCCAACGCCAGCGATCCGGATGGCGATCCTCTGTCTTACCGCTGGCAGATCATGAGCGGCAGCGGCGCCACCCTGACAAGCACCACCGATCGGGATGTCGCCCTGAACCTGAGCGCCCCGCAAGCGGTACAGACGGTAGTGGTAGAGCTCAGCGTATCCGATGGGCAGGCGGCCGACACCAGCAGCGTCAGCATTACCCACGCCCCGGTATCCACCGGTGGTGATGACTACGATTACGCCTATCCCGACGGCATTGGCAGCTATGCCCCCGGTGAAACCGTGGTACTTGGTAGCGATGGCCAGCGTTACCAGTGCCGCCCCTTCCCGGAAGGGCAGTGGTGCAATATCAACAGCGCATACCACTACGCGCCGGGTACCGGCACCAACTGGGGCGATGCCTGGATTCAGCTCTGATTTGTTAATGCCTGGATTCAATTTATAAACGCAGAACCAAAAACGCCTGGATTTCTCCGGGCGTTTTCGTCTGCTCTCAACCTATTCTGTTCTCAGCTCACGTCGTCGCCGGTTGCGGCGATTGTCGCAGTGTCAGTGCCGCCAGCAGCGCCGCTACCCCGCCACAGATGGCAATGGCGCCCACCAGAATCAACGGCGTTCCGTCGAACACCGCGCTGACAATACCGATGGCTACCGCACCCAGCATCATCTGCATGGTGCCGCCCAGGGCCGCTGCCGTACCCGCAATCGGTCCGTGGTCATCCAGAGACAGCACCATGGTTGTCGGCACCACCAGTCCAAGAAAGGCATTGCTCAGAAGCAGCATGGCCACCAGCACAACAAAATTATCCACACCCGCAAGATTCAGTATCAGATTGACCAGCGCACTCACTGCAAAACCGGCCACCGCCCACTTCACCACAGCCACACCACCAAATCGCTCACACAGGTTTGCCGCAAACTGGCTGGCGATAAAAAAGCCCAGGGCATTCAACGCAAACGCCAGGCTGAACTGTGTCGGGGTCAGGCCGTAATAATCCGTATAGAGAAACGCCGCAATGGACAGAAATGAGAAAAAGCTCGCCATCCCCATACCACCAATCAACGTCATACCCATAAAGTAGCTGTCTTTGAACAACACCCGGAAAGCACTGATCATCGCCGCCGGCTTCACCGGTACCCGCTGGTCGGCCGGCAGGGTTTCCGGCAATGCAAAGTAGATCAACAGCAGGCTCGCCACGGTGGCCAATGCCACCGCGTAAAATACCGCAGGCCAACCGAACGGCTCCATCAGCAAACTGCCCACCAGCGGTGCGAGCATCGGGGAAATGGAAATCACCAGCATCACCGTGGTCATCAGACGGGTTGCCTCGGTGCCGGTATAACGGTCGCGGATGATCGCCCGCGGAATCGACATCACCGATGCCGCACCCACTCCCTGCACAAAGCGCATCCCAATCAGCCACTCAATGGTGGGGGCGAGCGCGCAGCCGATGGAGGCAAACAAAAACAGTACCAGACCAAAATACAGCGGCGGCTTGCGCCCAAACATATCCGCCGCCGGCCCGTAAAACAGCTGAAATACCCCAAAGGCAATAAAGAATGACACCAGCGTGTACTGAGACATCGCTGTCGGTACCCCGTACCCCTCCGCCATGGCCGGCATCGCGGGCAAGTACATATCGATGGCGAAAGGGCCAACGCAGCTGAGCAGGCCCAGCATCAGGGCCATCTTGATCAAATCGGGTTTCATGGGCTCTCGTTATCCGAATAAACGTACCGCCGGACCGCTTCGCCCGAACATGCCTGATTCTAACAGCACAGCAGTGCTATCCGGGCCGCCTTCACCGGGCAAATTTTTCGACTTCCACCAACGGCAGAGTCACAACTACAATAACCGACAAGTCATTTCTTACTGAAGCAGCCTCTATGCAAGAGCCTTTCGAAATCGCCGGCGTCAATGTTCCCCGCGGTCAAACCCGCAAAATCGAACTTCCCATCGTGCGTCTCTACACCGACACCGAGATGAACATTCCGGTATACGTGCACCGCGGTAAAAAACCCGGCCCCACCATGTTCGTCAGTGCCGCCATCCACGGCGATGAACTCAACGGCGTAGAGATCATCAGCCGCCTGATCAACAGCAAAGCACTAAAATCCCTGCGCGGCACCCTCATCGCCGTACCCGTGGTCAACGTCTACGGCGTGCTGCACCAGTCCCGCTACCTGCCCGATCGCCGCGACCTCAACCGCTCCTTCCCGGGCTCTGCCCGCGGCTCTCTTGCCGCGCGCATGGCTCACGTATTTCTCGAAGAAGTCGTCGCCAAATGCGATTACGGTATCGACCTCCACACCGGCGCCATCCACCGCAGCAACCTGCCGCAGATCCGCGCCAACCTCGACGACCAGGAAACCCGCGAAATGGCCGCCGCTTTCGGCGTCCCCGTACTCATGAACGCCACCCTGCGCGACGGTTCCCTGCGACAGGCCGCTGCAGACCTCGGCGTGCGCATCCTCCTGTACGAAGCCGGCGAAGCCCTGCGCTTCGACGAACTCTGCATCCGCGCCGGCGTGCGTGGTGTACTCAACGTCATGCGCAAACTGGAAATGATTCCGGTCAAAAAAGGGCGTCAGGGCATCGAGCCCTTCGTGGCACGACGCAGCGGCTGGTTGCGCGCCGGTGACAGCGGTATCGTCAATCACAAGAAGCAGCTGGGCGATCACGTCCAGAAAGGCGACATCCTTGCCACCATCGCCGACCTTTACGGCAACGAGCTGGAGCAGGTTTTAGCAGATGCGGACGGGATTATTATCGGCAAGCAGAATATTCCGCTGGTACAGGAAGGCGAGGCCATGTACCACGTGGCGTATTTCCACGAGCCGAATGAAGTGTTGGAAAATCTGGAATTGTTGCAGGACAGTTTATTGCCGGAAGAAAATTTTTGACCAGCGCGAACGAAGAAAAAATGTGAATGTGCAGGGCTGGCACTGGGTACAGGTTTTCAGGAGCGTCGGCGACAGGGACGTCGCCGCCGCAGCGTACAGGGATGTATACACAGGGGGGCGCCTAGCTCGGTCCTGAAAACCTGTACCCGGTGCCTGCCCGCCACAAAAGGTCGGACAGAGCACCAGGCCACGAAGTAAAAAACTATTGCTTACGCAGAAGCTCCAGCACCTCTTTGCTGGGGAAGCCCTGCAACTCAACACCAGCTTCCTCTTCAAACTTGAGAATGGCCTTGCGCGTACCACCGCCGGCCTTGCCGTCGATCTCACCGTCGTAAAAACCCTTCTCTTTCAGCTTGGTCTGCAGCTCAACCACCTCATCGTGATCCAGCCTGGTAAACGGACGTTTCCAGTCTTTGGTTAACGGCTCCGCACCGCCAATCTGGTCCGCCAGAATACCCACCGCCGCCGCATAGCGATCGGAATTGTTATAGCGCTTGATCACAAAGAAATTTTTCAGCATCAGGAACGCCGGGCCCTTGCGACCCGCCGGCACCTTCAGCTCCGCAACATCATCCGGACGCGGGAACGCCTGACCGCGCACCCGTTTCACACCCAGTTTCTCCCACTCCGAAATCTTTAACTTGCCCGCCGGCAACTTGCGATCCGGAATCGTCACCTCATAGCCCCAGGTCTGCCCGGAAACCCAGCCATTTTTCTTCAGCAGATTCGCCGCCGTCGCCAACGCATCCGGCACCGAACTCCAGATATCGCGTTTGCCATCGCCGTCCATATCCACCGCGTACGCCTGGTAGCTGGTCGGGATAAACTGCGTATGACCCATCGCACCCGCCCAGGAACCGGTCAGGTGGCTCTCATCAATATCGCCACTTTGCAGAATCTTCAGCGCCGCCAGCAACTGGCTGCGGCCAAACTTCTTGCGCTTCGGATCCGCATACGCCAGCGTCGCCAGCGACCGCACCACACTGCGCATCACCGTCTTGTTATCCAGAATCGCGCCAAAGCTCGACTCCATCGACCAGATCGCCAGCAGGATATTCGGGTTCACTCCCGACTGCTGCTGGATCTTGTCGAGCCACGGTTTCAGCTCTTTTTTCTTGGCTTTACCCCGCTGTACCGCGTACTTGGTAATCCGGTTGTCAAAATACTGCCATGCCGGCGCCTTGAATTCCGGCTGGTAACTCGCCTTGTCCAGCACCCACTGATCCGGAGAGTCGATGCCTTTGAATGCGCGATCGAAAGTCTCCGCCGTGATCCCCTCTTTCAAGGCAGTCTCGCGAAACTCTTTCTTCCACTTCTCGAACCCCGGGTCCGCAGCAGCGCCCGCCATTAATGGAAGCGCACACAAAAAAGCAAACAGAATGGAAATAAAACCAGTGCGGCGCACCGGTGTAGAGGCAACCTGGCCCATAACAGCTCCTTGGCAATATCAGCTTGCTCAAGGGTAGAACGGAAGACAGGCAACGGAAAGGGAGGATTGCCGCCAGTCACTCAGGCTGTGACCGGCACGACACTCTATTCAACGGCGCTTGAAGTGGCCGTTGACGTTACAGCTTCAATCAGACCGCCGGCGGAATCACATAAAACAGCACTGCAAAAAAGTGCAGCGCACCACCCGCCAGCACAAACAGGTGCCAGATGGCGTGATGGAAGCGCAGGCTGCGCCACAGATAGAAACCGATGCCACCGGTGTAGCAGAGCCCGCCCAGCACCAGCAGCAACAGGCCTCCCGGTGCCAGGTTGTCCATCAACGGCTTGATCGCCGCAATCACCACCCAGCCCATCAGCGCGCTGAGCGTGATCGACAGCGCACGGATTTTCTTCAGTGGTGTGAACTGGATAACCAGTCCCAACAGCGCCAGCCCCCAGATAATGCCGAACAACCACCAGCCCCAGGGCCCGCGCAGGGTGACCAGGGTAAAGGGTGTGTAAGTGCCCGCTATCAACAGAAAGATTGCGGAGTGGTCCAGAGTGCGCAGGACCTGCTTGACCGAGGTATGGGTGATACTGTGATACAGGGTGGAAGACGCAAAACAGAGAATCAGGGTCGCGGCGTAAATACTGCTGCTGACAATGTGCCAGGCATCCCCGCGCAGCGCAGCAAAGCCACACAAAACACCGAGGCCGGCAATTGCCAGCAATGCCCCGACACCGTGAGTGATGCTGTTGGCGAGCTCTTCGGCAAAGCTGTAGCGGGCGGTGATAGAGGATGGCATGAAGACCCCGACTTCCATTAGGCTGGCTAGGCTATCCGGCTGGCACTGGCGCCGTGCAGCAGCCGATCAACACAGACTAACGGCAATTTGTGACTGATTGATTAAGTTTAGTTCCCATCATCAGGGCAGGTCACCCTGTACGCAAGGATTGATTGGGACTGCCGATTCAGGGAATCTCATTCTATGCCTTTTGATCCGCAGGAATTGCTTCAAACCCACTTTCGCCTAAAGACATTCCGCCCAGGGCAGCGCGCGGTCATCGACCGGCTGCTGAACGGCGAGTCCGCACTGGCCATCTTTCCCACAGGCGGTGGCAAGAGTTTGTGCTACCAGTTGCCGGCGCTGGCCCTCGATGGGCTGACCCTAGTCATCTCACCGCTGATTGCACTAATGCAGGATCAGGTGGACGCCCTGCAGTCACTCGGCATTGCCGCGGCGCGGCTGGATTCCAGCCGCAGCGGCGACGAAGTGCGCGAGATCTACCGGCAGTTGCGCAGCGGCGAGCTGAAGCTGTTATATGTGGCTCCGGAGAGACTGCAGAACGAGCGCTTCCTGCAGCTGCTGCGCGGCCTGCACATCGCGCTGATGGCGGTAGACGAGGCGCACTGTATCTCCGAGTGGGGGCACAACTTCCGCCCCGACTACCTGAAACTGGCCCAGCTCGCGCGGGAGCTGGGCACCGAGCGGATTCTGGCGCTGACCGCCACCGCCACCCCGGACGTGGCGGCGGATATCCGCCGCCAGTTCGAAATCGCCGACGCCGCCCAGGTACAGACCGGCTTTTACCGGGAGAACCTGCAGTTGCTGGTCACCCCCTGCAGCGAAACGCAAAAACTACCGCACCTGACACAACGGCTGCAGGTGGAACCGGATGCCCCGACCATCGTCTATGTGACCCTGCAGCAGACCGCGGAAACTGTCGCCGAACAGCTTGGCGCCGCCGGCATCCGCGCCACTGCCTACCACGCCGGTCTGAAACCCGACGTGCGCGAGCAGATACAGAACACATTTATGGCCGGCGACACCCGAGTGATAGTAGCCACCATTGCCTTCGGCATGGGCATCGACAAGGCGGATATCCGCGCGGTGTATCACTACAACCTGCCCAAGTCGCTGGAAAACTATATGCAGGAAATCGGCCGCGCCGGTCGCGATGGCCTGCCCGCCCGCTGCGAACTGCTCGCCTGCGCCGACGACATTCGGGTGCTGGAAAACTTCACCTACGGCGATACCCCTATCGACGCACACCTCGAGGCTTTGTTGCGCCACCTGCTGGAGCAGGGTGAGGCGTTCGATATTTCCACCTACGAGCTGTCGACACGGTTCGACATTCGCCAACTGGTAGTGAGCACCGCGCTGACCTACCTCGAATTGGAACAGGTGATCCGTGCCACCGGCCCCTTCTACACCAGCTATCAGATACAGTTTCTACAACCGGCCGATGCGATATTCGCGCGCTTCGATCCTGCCCGGGGAGAATTTCTGCAGCGGTTGTTCGACAGCGGGAAAATGGGTCGCACCTGGCTCACTATCGACGTGCAGCAAACGGAACAGCAGCTCGGGGAACCGCGCACGCGTATCCTGAAAGCCCTGCAGTTTCTTGAGGAGAAGGGCTGTATCGAGGCTCGCGCCAAAGGCGTGCGCCAGGGCTATCGCCGCCTGCAGCAACCGGACTTGCCCGCTCTCTGCCAACGCCTCAGCCAACTGTTCGCCCGCCGCGAACAACAGGACCTCTCGCGCCTGCAACTGGTGCTCGACTACGCAACCAACACCGCATGCCTGCCCGCACAACTGTGCGGGTATTTCGGGGAAACACTGGCCCAGCCCTGCGGCCAGTGCAGCAGCTGTCTCGGAACCGCAGCGAACAAGGGAACAATCAAGCAGACCGGCGCGGCGCCGCCGCCCATCAGTGACGGCCAGCAACACAGCATCCAGCAGCTGATCGACGAGCAGAACGCAGCCTTGGCCCACCCGCGCCAAATGGCGCGCTTCCTGTGCGGCCTCGCCAGCCCCGCCACGGCGCGCCTGCGCAAGCATCGGCAGTTTGGCTGCCTCGCGCAGCAGCCCTTTCAACAGGTGCTGGCGCTGACAACGCAGCTGAATTAGAAAGGATTTATCCCGAAACAAAAACGGCGCCCATCAGGGCGCCGTTTTCGGGTGGGATCGTCAGTACCGCCAGCGATCAGATACTGGCGTTGTGGATACCCATCTCACACAGAGCGGAAGTTTCCCGCACGATAGTCTGCACACGGTCTGGGCCGGTGGAGATGATATCGATGGGCGCGCCCACCAGCTCTTCAATGCGCGCAATATAGTTGCGCGCGGCCTGGGGCAGTTCCGCTTCGCGAGCGATGCCAAAGGTGGTTTCGCTCCAGCCGGGCATCGACTCGTAAACCGGCTCCACACCTTCCCAGCCAGCGGCGTCGAAGGGTACCGGCACATCTTCGCCGGCGCTGTTGCGGTAGCCCACACAAATTTTCACTTCTTCCAGGCCATCCAGTACGTCCAGCTTGGTCAGGCACAGGCCGGAAATGCTGTTGATACGGATGGCGTGGCGCACGGCAATGGCATCGAACCAGCCAGTGCGGCGCTGGCGACCGGTGGTAGCGCCGAACTCGTGGCCTTTTTCGCCCAGGTGACGGCCCACATCGCAATCGAGCTCGGTGGGGAAGGGGCCACCGCCCACGCGGGTGGTGTAGGCCTTGGTAATACCCAGCACGTAATCCAGGTACAGCGGGCCAAACCCGGAACCAGTGGCGGTGCCGCCGGCGGTGGTGTTGGAAGAGGTGACGAACGGGTAGGTGCCGTGATCGATGTCCAACAGGGAGCCCTGGGCGCCCTCGAAAAGGATGTGCTCGCCGTTTTCGCGCGCCTTGTGCAGGATGTCCGCCACATCGGCAATCATCGGCACCAGATCTTTGCGCCAGGTTTCCGCCAGTTTGACGGTATCCTCGTAACTGACCGGATCGACCTTGTAATACTCGGTAAGGGCAAAGTTGTGGTATTCCAGCAGCTCTTTCAGCTGGGCACAGAAGTTATCCCAGTTGCACAGGTCGCCGAGCCGCAGGCCGCGACGCGCCACCTTGTCTTCGTAGGCGGGGCCGATGCCGCGCCCGGTGGTACCGATGGCATTTTTGCCACGGGCCTTTTCGCGGGCCTGGTCCAGTGCCACGTGCACTGGCAGGATCAGCGGGCAGGCCGGGGACAGGCGCAGGCGCTTGCGCACAGGGACGCCGGCGGCTTCCAGCTCGCCCATCTCTTTTTCCAGGGCTTCCGGGGACAGCACCACACCGTTGCCGATCAGGCAGGTCACATCCGGACGCAGTACGCCGGAGGGAATCAGGTGCAGTACGGTTTTCTCGCCGTTGATCACCAGCGTGTGGCCGGCGTTGTGACCGCCCTGAAAGCGGACTACCAGCGCGACTTTTTCGGTCAGCAGATCGACGATCTTACCCTTGCCTTCATCGCCCCACTGGGTGCCGAGCACCACTACATTCTTGCCCATGTGCGTAAATCTCGTGTCGTCAGTTCAGTAGACGGGCGGAAAGAAATGTCGGCCGCGCCCGTCGTGCGGCCTGAAATCGGTTCAACTGGCCCGGGGCCAATTGCAAAGCTTAGGGTTTACGACCGGGGCTTCACCACCCAGGAAACGCCCTCCTGCACCAGCTCGCGGTCGCAGCGGGCCAGGATTTCACTGTCATCGCTGCCGGCATCACCCATCAGGCTGATCACTATCTCCCCCTCGGCGCGCAGGGACTCGGCGGTCTGCCACAGCTGCTCGCAGTCGCTGGCAGGCGCGAGAATGGCGCCGGCTTCGCGGTCGCCGTTTTCACCCAGCGCGTTGATCGCAGCCAGGTCGGTACTGAAGCCAGTGGCGGCCCGGTCGCGCCCGAATACGGCACCAATACCGTTGTAGCGGCCGCCGTTGGCCAGCGCCTGCCCGTAACCGGGCGAATAGGCAGCGAATACCAGACCGGTCTCGTAGTCGTAACCGCGCATTTCGCCGAGGTCGAAGAACAGTGCCACCTCGGGGTAACGGCGCGCCACCGCATCGGCCACCTTGGTAATTTCTTCCAGCGCGCTTTTCAATCGCTCGGGACCATTGGCAAACACTTCCCGCGCGCGCGCCAGGCATTCAGTGCCTCCGGCCAGCCGGGGCAGAGAGCGCAACCAGCTGGCGGCATCGGCGGAGGTGATATTGTCGTCCACCCAACGCTCGATATCCGCCACTGCCTTGCTCTGTAGCAGGGCGATCAATTTGCCCTTCTGCGCCTCATCGAGGCCCGCGGCCTCCGCGAGACTGCGGAAAATGGCCACATGCCCGAGATCCAGGTGAATTTCCCGGATACCGGCGGCGCGCAGGGTCTCGATCATCAGGCTGATGACCTCGATATCCCCGTTCAGGCTCTCCACCCCGTACAACTCGGCGCCGATCTGGATGGGCGCTCGCGGGCCCATGGGCGCGCGTGGGCGGGTGTAAAGCACCTGGCCCGCGTAACAGAGGCGGTTGGCGCCGCTGCGGGGGAAACTGTGGGAGTCGATCCGTGCGGCCTGGGGAGTGATGTCCGCGCGAATACCCAGACTGCGCCCGGACAGCTGGTCGGTCACCCGGAAGGTTCTCAGGTCGACATCGCGGCCCATGCCGATCAGTAGGGAATCGGCAAACTCCACCATCGGCGGAATGATCAACTCATAACCCCAGCGGTGGTAGAGGTCCAGCAGGTTTCTGCGCAGGGTTTCCACCCGCTTGGCGTCTGCGGGCAAAATCTCGGCGATGCCATCCGGTAGCATCCAGCGTTCGGCTTGGGTCATGGTGTGGGCGTTCGACAGTTAACAGTGCGGCCTCATGGGCCGGGGGAACCTCAGTCCTGAATATCAGCCAAAGAGCATCAGCAGGGCTGTGCCGGCGAGCATGGATACCAACCCCGCCGTGCGCAGGCTGCGATTATCCACAGATGCCAGCTGCTGCACCAGTGCACGCCAGCGGCGCGGGTAGAGAAAAGGCAATATGCCTTCGATGATCAGCACCAGGCCCAGGGCCCGGACCAGCTCGTCCCACACGGCAGCAGCTCCAAAAGCGCTTCGATTCAGAGGTTCAGATAAACGGACCGGCACAAAAAAACCGGGCGCCGGCCCGGTTTTGGGGATTTTACCACTATTTCGCAGGGGTGTGGCCAGTCTGTGACGGGCCCACTAAAAGTCCTGGGCGGCACCGCTACCGGGCACGGCCTTGTGAGACACGCCGGTTAACCCATCCCTGGGGGCTCCGCACCGCCATCCATGGCGGTAAAGGTCTCACAAGGCAGTACCCGGTATCGCTGCCTGCGCATCGGCTTCTTCGCCTCTGCTTCCGGATTAGTTGCCGTCCGGATTCTTCAGATAACGGAAAAACTGGCTATCCGGCTCCATCAGCAGCATATCGCTCTTGCTATCGAAGGACGCCTTGTAGGCCGTCAGGCTGCGGGAGAAACGGTAGAACTCCGGATCCTTACTGAAGGCCTGGGCATAAATCTTGGCCGCTTCGGCATCACCGTCACCGCGCAACTCTTCCGCCTTGCGGTAAGCCTCAGACTCGATGACCACTTTCTGACGATCGGCATTGGCGCGAATCCGCTCGCTGGCTTCCTGACCTTTGGCCCGGTGATCGCGCGCCTCCAGTTCACGGCCGGCACGCATCCGCTGGAACACCGACTCGGACACTTCCGCCGGCAGGTCGATTCGCTTCACCCGCACATCGATGATTTCGACACCCAGCGCCGAACGCGCGGTCTCATTCAGGTTTTTGGTGATGTCTGCCATCAACTCATCGCGCTGGCCACTCACGACTTCGTGCAGGTCGCGCACACCGAACTGGTTACGCAGACGGTTATTGATCTGCTCTGCCAGCAGGCGCACCGCATTGCGCTCGTCACCGCGGGTTGCCACATAGAAGCGCCCCACGTCCGTAATCCGGAACTTCGCGTAGGAGTCCACCATCATGAACTTGTTTTCGCTGTTCAGCATCCGCACCGGCTGGGAGTCCACAGTCTGAATACGCGCATCAAATCTGCGCAGCTCATGCACCAGTGGAATCTTAAAGTAGAGCCCCGGCTCGTAGTCTGTCCGCACTACTTCACCAAAGCGGACCAGTACTGCCTTCTCGGTTTCCTTCACCACGAAGGCACTGCCGGACAAAACCAGCAGCCCGACCAGAACCAGCGCGATAATCAATAGTGATTTGTTGTTGTTCATAGCAACCCCCTTATCGCACTTCGCGGCTGCGGCGCGCGCTATTCACTTCATTGCGAATCTGGTTCATCACCCGCTGAGAAATTTCCTCGACCACTTGCGGGGAAATCTGCGCGCGCTGACTGGCACTGCTCGCGCTGCTTTCAGCCAGTTTGTCCAGCGGCAGGTACATCATGTTGTTGCCGCCTTCGACGTCCACCATCACTTTGGAAGTGTTGGTCATTACTTCCTGCACCGCATCCAGATACATCCGCTCGCGAGTAACTTCCGGAGCCTGCTGGAATTCCGCCAGCAGCGCAGTAAAGCGCGCCGCCTCACCGCGGGCACTCTCTACCACACGGGATTTGTAGGCTTCCGCTTCTTCGATCATGCGCTGGGCCTGACCGCGGGCAACCGGGATCACCTGGTTGGCGTATGCCTGGGCTTCGTTCTGTAGCCGCACTTCGTCTTCACGGGCGCGCACTACATCATCAAACGCGTCCTGCACTTCGCGCGGGGCCTTGGCGTCGGTGAGGTTGACCACGTCGACACGGATACCGGTCTGATACAGGTCCAGGTACTCCTGCAGGCGCACCTGAGTATCAGCAGCCACCTGGGTACGATTCTGGGAAATGACGCCGTTCAGGGTCTGGGAGCCCACCACATGACGCAGGGCACTGTCGGTAGCTTCCTGCAGACTCTTCAGCGGGTCACGCACACGCAGTACAAACGACTCGGCGTCATCGATATGCCACTGCACCTGCAGCACCACGTCAACGATGCTCGCATCCTCGGTAAGCATCTGGCCGGTGGTGCGCTCGGTACGCACCTCGGTCATGTTCACCTTGGTCACATGATCGACCAGTGGTGGATTCCAGTGCAGGCCGGAGCTCTGGGTGCTGTTGTATTTACCCAGCCGCAGTACCACGGCAGATTCGTTCGCATCTACTTGGTAAAAGCCCCACAGGCCATACACCACGGCGAGCACGATGAGCACCAGCGACCAGGGGAAGTTACCACCGCCGGGACGACCTTCGTCGGGCCCTGAGGGTTTCCCGCCAAACAGGCCGTTCAGTTTCTGCTGCATTTTGCGCAGCAGCTCGTCGAGATCGGGGGGACCGTCATTGTTACGATTGCCGCCACCCCAGGGATCCTTGTTATTACCACCCGGTTCGTTCCAGGCCATTTATTTACTCCAACTCTTCAATTTATTGATCGTTAGCTGTCGCGAAATTCTAGCATTGATTGCCAGATGTGATCCGCGCACAGCCTGTATTCTTCGACGGCCCGTCGAAAACTCTTCGATAGCGGGCCTCGTTCAGTCGATTTCCCAGTCTTCCGGCCTGGGCTCCGCATCGGGATTCTCTGGCAACCACTGGGGTCCATCGCCGACCTCCCGAAAGGGTGCCATCAGGCGCTGCAGCTCGGAGCGCGGCAGCAATATTTTCAATTCGACATCGCCGTTGTCGCGATAATTTTCTTCCTGCACCGCATTGCCCTCAAACAATTGTGCGCGCAAGCGCGCGTGCTGGGGCGGGATCACCAGGGCGCCACTGACCATCTCCTCGCCGAGGCGTTCGGCGATGGCCTCCACCAACAGATCGCAGCCAGCACCGGTAGCGGCAGACAGCCATACCGCGCGCGGCACGCCCTGACCGTCGCGATCGATGCGCGGCTGGCCATCGGCCAGTAGATCCAGTTTGTTGTACACCAGCAAGTGAGGCAAATCCGCCGCGCCAATTTCTTCGAGTACCGTCTGCACCTCTTCGATCAGGTGCAGGCGATTTTCCGCCGCAGCGTCTACCACATGCAGCAGCAGAGTGGCATTGGCAGCCTCCTCCAGGGTGGCACGGAATGCTTCTACAAGGCGGTGCGGCAGGTGGGAAACAAAACCCACGGTATCCGCCAGAATCATCGCGCCCACATTCGGCAGCTCGACGCGGCGCATGGTGGGGTCCAGTGTGGCGAACAACTGATCGCGCACGTAGACCTCGGCACTGGTAATGCGATTGAACAGGGTGGACTTGCCGGCGTTGGTGTAACCCACCAGCGACACGGTGGCCACCTCGGCGCGGGAACGCGCGCGGCGCCCCTGCTCGCGTTGGCGTCGCACCTTGTCCAGACGTTTTTCGATGGAGTCGATGCGCGCGCGCAACAGACGGCGGTCCGTTTCCAGCTGGGTTTCACCAGGGCCGCGCAGGCCAATACCGCCTTTCTGACGTTCGAGGTGGGTCCAGCCTCGCACCAGGCGGGTGGACATGTGGCGCAACTGCGCCAGCTCCACCTGCAGCTTGCCCTCGTGGGTGCGGGCGCGCTGAGCAAAGATATCCAGGATCAGTCCGGTACGGTCCAGTACCCGGCACTTGAGTTCGCGCTCAATATTGCGCTCCTGGCTGGGCGACAGGGTGTGGTCAAACATCACCAGCGCTGCGTCGTGCTTGGTTACGGTCTCACGAATTTCTTCCAGCTTGCCGCGACCGACAAACGTTTTGGGATCCGGGGTGGCGCGCTGGCCAAAGATAAATGCCACCGGGTCGGCGCCGGCAGACAATGCCAGCTCTTCAAACTCCCGCGGGTCGTCGGGACTGTCGATGGCGGAGAGCTCCAGGTGGACGAGTACGGCAAGTTCACCGGATTCCGGGCGATCAAAAAACAAGGATTATTCTCTTGGGCTCAAAATATGCGCCAATGGGCTGGCGCCGAACAACAGACGCCCCGGACGTGCCGGGGCGCTGTGTAGTACTGCACTGTATAACGGCTTGCTGTAGCAGGCCACCGCAGCCGTCATTCAGGCCTCATTTCAAGGCCCGGATAACAGAAGTACGCGGTGCACACACAGTCAACCGAAAGAATCGCGTTCGCCACCTTCAGGAGCAGCGCCTTCGCCGCCCGGTCCGGCCGGGTTCATCAACGGCACGCGTACAGCGCGAGACGGTACAACTGTGGAAATTGCATGTTTGTAGACCATCTGGCTCACGGTGTTTTTCAACAGCACCACGAACTGGTCAAAGGATTCGATCTGGCCCTGCAGTTTGATACCGTTGACCAGATAGATGGAAACCGGGATACGCTCTTTACGCAGAACATTGAGGTAAGGGTCTTGTAAGCTGTGCCCTTTTGACATCTTTTTTCTCCTTGCCAAAAGATAAATCGCCAGATGACGCACGATCGCGCCCGCGAAACCCGCGGACTAAGAAACGGCCATGGTGATGCGGCGTATAAAAAGAGCCAAAAAGTTAACGAGGCTCTGTGAATAACTGACTGAACTGGGCCAGATACACGGGCCCACTCACGTTATGGCTGCTCAACCGAGAAATTTCAAGGCCTCAGTCAACATTTCATCAATTTTGCGCACTTTACCGCCAGGCTCCTGTGCGTCAATAGACCTCAGATCCGGCCAGCGTCGCAGCCAGGTGAGCTGACGCTTGGCCAGCTGACGGGTGGCGGCGATACCCGCCTCCACCATCTGCCGATAATCGGTTTCACCGTCGAGATACTCCCATACCTGCCGGTAGCCCACTGCGCGGATCGCTGGCAGGTCCCGATGCAGATCGCCGCGGGCGCGCAGGCCTTTCACCTCGTCGAGAAAGCCGTTTTCCAACATGCGCTCGAATCGCTCGGCGATACGCCGATGCAGTAGCGACCGATCTGTAGGCACGATGGCAAGCTGCTGAATATCGTATTGTGCGTGCAGGGAATCACTGTCCTGCTCGGCGCGCAGCTGAGTCATGGTTTTGCCAGAGAGGTGGTAGACCTCCAGGGCCCGCTCGATACGCACCGAGTGATTCGGGTGCAGTTCGGCGGCCAGCGCAGGGTCGACCCGGGCCAACTCTGCATGTAGCGCCGGCCACCCTTCTTTTTCTGCGCGCGCTTCTATCTTTGCGCGAAACGCCGGATCCGCCTGCGGCATTTCTGCCATGCCCTGCAATAGAGCCTTGAAATACAGCATGGTTCCGCCCACCAGCAGCGGAATTTTTCCCCGCCCGCTGATTTCGTTCATGGCCTCCAGAGCGTCTTCGCGAAAACGCCCCGCGGAGTAACTCTCCGCCGGATCACAGATATCGATCAATCGATGGGGGTAGCGCGCAAGCTCTTCCGCTGTCGGTTTTGCTGAGCCGATATCCAGGCCGCGGTACACCAGCGCGGAGTCCACGCTGATCAGCTCCACCGGCAGACGATCACTGATGGCCATCGCCAGATCGGTTTTTCCGGAGGCGGTGGGGCCCATCAGAAAGATGGCGCGGGGACGATTTGAAAAAGTCATCAAGACGCCTCTGGAAACCGTTGCGAGCACCGCCGGGCGCCGCCAGGCACGTGCGCAGTAGATTTACTGGCCACGCATAAACCATTTATCCATATCCGAGAGCTTCACTTGCGTCCAGGTCGGGCGCCCGTGGTTGCACTGGCCGCTGCGCTCAGTGCGCTCCATGTCGCGCAGCAATGCGTTCATTTCCGGAATGGTCAATTTGCGGTTGGCACGCACCGAGCCGTGACAGGCCATGGTGGAGAGAATTTCATTGATCTGGTTGCCGATGCGCTCACTGCTGCCTTCCGCCAGCAGGTCCGACAGCACATCCCGCACCAGCTGCTCCACCGGTGCGCCGTGCAGCATGGCGGGCACCTGCCGCACCATCAGGGTTTCGGGGCCGGCGCGCTGCAGTACAAAACCGAGAGAAGTGAACACTTCCTCACACTCTTCAAAGCAGTCCGCCTCGCCCTCACTCACTGCCAGACTCACCGGCACCAACAGTGGCTGCGCCTGAATACCGCCAGCGGCGTGGCTACTTTTCATCTGTTCGTAGACGATGCGTTCGTGCGCCGCGTGCATGTCCACCACCACCATACCGTGCTGGTTCTGGGAAAGAATATAGATGCCGTGTAGCTGGGCGACGGCAAAACCAAGCGGCGGCGCCTCTTCGTCGGACCCGGCAGGAACCGACTGCGCCCAGGCCGGTTGCCCTCCTGCGACGGGCGCAGCGGGAGCCTCCTGCACGCTACCAGCGTAAGGCTGGTGCAGCGCACCGTAGCCCTGCATCTGCTGCTGGATGCGCTCGGGCGAAGCGCGATCGCCAAATCCGCCCTGGGCTATTCCGGCACCCGGGGCTGCCTGCGCAGCCCCCTGAGCCGGCGCCTGGGCAAGCGACATTCGCTCCTGTCCGGCAAATTCACCGGCGGCCACGCCGGAAATCTGTGGCGATACGTCTTCCTGCTCATCCCGTTGACCGGGCCGCACATCCGCCAGCGCCCGGTGCAGTGAGCCAAACAGAAAATCGTGCACCAGGCGGCTGTCGCGGAAGCGCACTTCGTGCTTCGTGGGGTGCACGTTCACGTCCACGGACGCCGGATCCAGTTCCAGGTACAACACAAAGGCCGGATGGCGACCGTGATACAGCACGTCGGCAAACGCGCGGCGCACTGCGTGACTCACCACACGGTCGCGGATGGCGCGACCGTTGACGTAAAAAAACTGCAAGTCCGCCTGGGAGCGGGAAAAGGCGGGCTCGGCCACCCAGCCCCACAGGCGCAGGCCGTTGCGCTCCATTTCGATGTGCAGGGCATTCTGCATAAACGCGGGACCGCACAACTGTGCGACACGACGCTCTTTTTCCACGCGGCTGGTGCCGCCGCGCAGGTTGTGTATGCCCTTGCCGTTGTGGCGCAGGCTGAAAGCCACATCAAAGCGTGACAAGGCCAGGCGCTTGATGGTGTCGTCGACACGATTGAATTCGGTTTTTTCCGTGCGCAGAAATTTTCGCCGCGCGGGCGTATTGAAAAACAGATCGCGCACTTCAACGGTGGTACCACGGGGATGGGCAGCCGGGGCCAGCTGGGTTTCCATTTCGCGGCCCTCGGCGGACACCACCCAGCCCTTGCCGGTTTCGTCGCGGCTGCTGGTCAGCATCAGGCGGGCCACAGACGAGATACTGGCCAGCGCCTCACCGCGGAAGCCGAGCGTGGCCACGGCCTCGAGATCTTCGAGCCCGTGTATTTTCGAGGTGGCGTGACGGGCCAGGGCAAGATGCAGGTCTTCTTTTTCGATTCCCTTGCCGTTGTCGCGCACCATAATGCGCTTGGTGCCACCCGCATCCAGGTCCACCTCCAGCCGTGTGGCGCCGGCGTCGAGGCTGTTTTCCAGCAGCTCTTTGATGACCGATGCTGGCCGCTCGACCACCTCACCAGCGGCGATCTGGTTGGCGAGCCTTGGGGAAAGTAACTGGATATTTTCTGGCATTGGGAACTATGAAAGTAATGATGCTTGGCGGTTAGCCCGAAGGAATCGTCAACGTCTGCCCCACACGGATCATGGAGGTCTGCATACCGTTGGCCCGTTTCAGGTCGGCCACGGAAATGTCGTAGCGGGCTGCAATGCCAGACAGGGTATCACCCCGGGTGATCGTATGCTTGCGATCGATACGATTGCCGTTGGCGGCGAGCCAACTACCGGCCGGTGGGCGGGCGGTGAAGTGCGCCACGATGCCATCACTGAGCTTTTCCGCCATGCGCTTCTGGAACGACGGGTCACGCAGGCGGCGCGCCTCCTGCGGGTTGGTGATAAAGCCAGTCTCCACAAGAATCGAGGGCACATCCGGATTGCGCAGCACCGAGAAGTTAGCCTGCTCCACTTTCTTTTTGTGCAGGTGGGTAAAACTGCCCAGTGAGCTCAGCACGCTGCTGCCGATATCCAGGCTGGAATTCATGGTCGCGGTCATGGCGAGATCGAGCAGCACTCCGGCAAGGGTGTCATCTTTATCGCTGAGGCTCAGGCTACCGGCACCACCGATCAGGTCGGATTCGTTTTCCCGCTGGGCGAGAAAGCGTGCGGTTTCACTGGTGGCACCGCGGGACGACACCACATAGACCCCGGCTCCGCGGGCGTCTTTGCGGGTAAAAGCATCCGCGTGGATCGACACAAACAGGTCTGCCTGCAGCTGCCGACCTTTTTTCACCCGCTCGCGCAGAGGAATATAGTAATCGCCGGTGCGCACGAGTTTCGCAGAAAAACCGGAACGCTGATCAATGGACGCCTTCAGGTAGCGGGAAATCGCCAGCACCACGTCTTTTTCCCGCAGGCCGCCGGGGCCAAGTGCACCCGGGTCTTCACCGCCGTGACCGGCGTCGATGGCGATCAGGATATGCCGGTCATCCGTCACCTGCTCGATGGTTTTTTCTTCCACCTTGCCGCGGTCATGCAGGTCGATAACCAGGCGATCGGGCAGTTGTTCATGGCGACGCAGGGCGAAGCTGCGGGGGTTGACCGGTTGTTTCAGGTCCAGCACCACGCGCAGGTCTTTACTGTTTTTGACCGCGTGACGGACGCCGGAAATCGGAGTGTCGTCCAGCGGCAGGCCATCCATACCGGCTGACAACTTTGCTCCCGACACATCGATGACCACGCGATCAGGATTCTTCAGCATGAACAGCTTGTGCTCGGCGGGGCCGTCCAGATCGAACACCAGGCGGGTGTGATCCGGCGCGCGCCACAGGCGCACCCCTTCCACTTCCGCGCTGTGCGCCTGCTGAGAAACCGGTAGCACAACAAGCATCGCCAGCAGCGCGCCCGTCAGCCGGGCTCGCAGTTTCGCTTTCCGTTTTTCTGTTTTACCTAACACTGGCAATCCTGCTCCGATCATTATTATCGCCCTGTCGAATCCTTTGCCATTGGGGTTCCGGTCACACTTTCCACTGCGATCCGCTCATGCATTCTTAGCAAATTGTGTTTGCGCCAGCAGTGCGGCACCGGCTTCGCTGAGCGCGGTCAATTTCAATTCGCGCCCCTCCCCTTGCAACTGCAGGGAGAGCACCAGGTCTGCCGGCGGCAACACCCCTTCGCCGCGCTCGGACCACTCCACCAGGCTCAGGCTACGCGGGCCGAAATAGTCCCGCACCCCCATATATTCGAGCTCCTCCGCGTCGCCAAGACGGTAGAGGTCAAAGTGGTAAACCCGCCGCTCGCGCTCGCTGCCGGGCGCAAACTCATAGGGCTCCACCAGAGTATACGTCGGACTTTTTACCGCGCCACGATGACCAAAGGCGCGCAGTACACCGCGGCTGAAGGTGGTTTTGCCGGCGCCCAGCTGGCCACCGAGAAAAATCACCAGCCCCTCGCGCAACCCGCTCTCATCGCACGCTTTACCCAGCGCCTCACCAGCGGCAACGGTGGCAGCCTCGTCGGCGAGAAACAGAAGTTTATCCACAGGCAACGCGTTCACTTCAAATACTCTCTAGTAATCGTTTAGTCCACCAGCGCCCGGATGTGCGGCAGCAGATCCGTGGCAAGCAGCCCGCGCTGGCCATCCCGGGCCGCGCGATTGCCAGCTTCGCCGTGCACCCACACCGCCAGCCGCGCCGCAGCAGGCAGCGCCATCCCCTGCCCGATCAGGGCGGCGATCACACCGGTCAGCAGGTCGCCCATGCCCCCGGACGCCATACCCGGATTGCCGCTGTTGATGATGTCAATTCCGTCGCTGTGGGCAATCAGGGTGCCGGTTCCTTTAAGTATCACCACGCCGCTGAACTTTTGCTGAATCGCTCTGGCCGCCGCCACGCGATCGGCGCTCACTTCTGCGGTAGAAATCCCCAGCAGGCGCGCCGCCTCCCCGACGTGGGGGGTCAGCACCCAGTCATCGCGTTTCACTCCGGCGAGCACCCGGCCACCGGCGAGAATATTCAGCGCATCCGCATCCAGCACCAACCTGGCCTCGGCGCGGCCCGCGCGGGCCAGCAGCTGCTCACTCCACGGGCTTTTGCCCAGGCCCGGGCCAACGGCAATAACATCCGGCGCTTCCAGCAAGGGCTCCAGCTCCTGCCCGGAAACGACTGGCTGCGCCATGACTTCCGGGCAGCGGGTTAGCACCGCGGCCACGTGTTCGGGGCGCGACGCCAGGGAAATCAGGCCGGCGCCGGCACGGGCCGCCGCCTCTGCCGCCATCAACGCGGCGCCGCCATAACCGTGATCGCCACCGACCACCATCACGTGTCCGAACTGGTTTTTGTAGCTGTCGGCCGAGCGCGCCGGCAGGCGCTCGAGACTGTCTCCGCAGTGGCGGGTCAGTAACGCCGGTGTCTGTTCGTAGATTGAGGGGGCCGCACCCAGGTCGTCAAAGATCACCTCGCCGGTCAGTGCCGGACCGCGCCCGAGATACAGGCCTGCCTTGCGGCCGATAAAAGTAATTGTCACATTTGCCTGGACCGCCCCGCTCTC
Source organism: uncultured Microbulbifer sp. (assembly GCF_947504145.1). Classification (GTDB taxonomy): domain Bacteria; phylum Pseudomonadota; class Gammaproteobacteria; order Pseudomonadales; family Cellvibrionaceae; genus Microbulbifer. The sequence continues at coordinate 302,103 of NZ_CANNGQ010000002.1, read as the reverse complement.
GGCGGTGCCGCTGTCCGCGTGCAGGCCCGATGGCAGGTCCACCGCCAACACCGGCGCCTGAGACTTGTTGATATGCGCGACAGCACTCTCCATGGGCGCACGCAGTGCACCGCTGAAGCCGGTCCCCAGCAGCGCATCTACCAGTACCGTATTCTTCTCCGCCGCGGGCAGATCGCTCAGGTTCGACACCAGTGTGGCGCCCTCGCGCTCGGCAAAACGGTAGGCCTCCAGCGCCTCGCCCTTGAGCTTCTCCACTGGCACCGCCACAAATACAGTCGCGGGGAGCTGCCGCTGGGCGGCGAGACCGGCAATTACATAGCCGTCACCGGCGTTGTTACCGCCACCGCAGAACACCTGGATCGCGGCCACATCCGGCCAGCGGTGGCGCAGACAGTCGTATGCCGCGCGCCCGGCGCGCTTCATCAGCGCAAGGCCGGGAACCTGCTGCTGGCTGATTACCTGTTGATCCAGCTGGCGTACAGACTCGGCACTGTACAGGCGCTGAGGGGCCGAGAGGGTGGGCGGCGGGGTGGTGTGCATCGGACTATCCATGGTGTGTACTGCATTCCGGTCTATGGCCTGATTCGGCGGCCAGATTCTATGATCAAGTTCTGTGGTCAATTTTTAATCTGTGGCAAAATACCGATAATTATACCGCTTCAACCCGCGAATCGCCGCACACTGGGCCACACCGATTTCCATGACTGCCACCCCCGAACCACAAATCCTGGAAGACCTGGTCACGCAGATTCACCTGTGGGGGCGGGAGCTGGGCTTTCAGCAGGTGGGCATTACCGACTGCCATCTGGAGCAGCACGGGGAGCGGCTGCAACAGTGGCTGGAGGCCGGCTATAACGGCGATATGGAATGGATGGGAGCGCATGGGGAAAAACGCTGGCGACCGGAATTGCTGGAAGAAGGCACCCTGCGGGTGATCAGCGTGCGTTTGGACTACCTGCCGCCGGATACCGAACCGGTTAAGATCCTGAAAAGTGCAGACAAGGCCTACGTCTCCCGCTACGCCAATGGCCGCGACTACCACAAACTGATCCGCAAACGGCTCGCACAACTCGCGCAGCAGATCGAGCGCTATTGTGACGAACGCGGCATCGAGGCACGCGGCCGAGCATTTACCGACAGTGCGCCGGTAATGGAGCGCGCCCTGGCGGAAAAGGCCGGGCTCGGCTGGATCGGCAAGAACTGCATGGTGATCAACAGCAATGCCGGCAGCTGGTTCTTCCTCGGCGAAATTTACACCAGCCTGCCACTGCCGGTAGACCAAAGCACAGAACTTAATCAGTGCGGCGAGTGCACCGCCTGCCTGAAGGTATGCCCCACCGACGCCTTCGCAGGCCCCTACACCCTGGATGCGCGCCGCTGTATCTCCTATCTGACCATTGAGAACAAGGGGCCAATCCCGGAAGCGCTGCGCGAGCCCATGGGTAACCGGGTCTTCGGTTGCGATGACTGCCAGATCATCTGCCCCTGGAACAAGTTCGCCAAGCCCACAGCAGAGCAGGATTTCCATCCGCGGCACGGCTTGGATAGCGGCGATCTGGTGGAACTGTTTCAATGGACGGAAGCGGAGTTCCTGAAAAAAACCGAGGGATCGGCTATTCGGCGGATCGGTTTCGAGCGCTGGCAGCGCAATCTGGCGGTGGCGCTGGGGAATGCGGATGTATCCCCGGACATTGTTACTGCGCTGGAAAACGCCCGCGAAGCGTCGACACCGCTGGTGCGGGAACATATCGACTGGGCGCTGGCGCGCCTGCACAGCGGAAGACGGCGCAAGCGGAAAATCCGCAAGACTGCAGGCTGAAACCGGCCAGTACCAGCGCTATTCCCGAGCAATCACAGCCGCGTCGATCAGCTTACCGGTTTCATTGAACCATTTAATCCGGTGGCCATCGGTGACCACGTGGAAGCTGGCCTTGCGCCCATAGGACCAGTTGCGCCACTGGCGCACCCACTGGTCGCCATCCAACCACCAGCGGCCGGTATCCGTCTCGTCCATTTCCACATCATTGCGGGAATAGCCCAGCATGGTGCCGTCGGGCTTCAGCTCGATACGGTAGGATTCGCCCAGTGTATTGGTGCCAAGGAAAATGGCGCCCGGCATTTCCCGCTGCAGATCCCCGGCCGCCAGGCGACGACCGCTCGCGCTTTCCAGCGCCTCTTCCTCGGCCAGCAGCTCGCCATTGATCAGCTGTGCCAGCACCTTGATCCCCGGCTCGATCTTGTCGGCATCGATGGCGGAAAAACCCAAACGCACCGCGCTGCCATCGCTTACCGTTTCCAACAACAGGCCATTCTGCTCGGCACTCACCTGTAACTGCAGCGCGTCGATATGCGCGGGCAGCTCCAGCCAGCAGGCAGTACCGCAACTGGCGCGGCGGACTTTCAGTTTCGGCAGGTGATACATCAGGGCTTCGCCCAGGGCGGCCCAGCGCTCTTTCAGCTGCTGGGTGATTTTGAACAGTGCCGCATCCAGATGTCCGGCGGCCACAAATTTGGCCAGCAGACGCTGATTCAACGCCGGCACGCGCTCGCGCAGGGTGTAGCGCAGCGCCCGCAATCGTTGAATCACCGGTTTGGGCGCAACCACAAACGCGAGCTGCATACCCGGGTCAATGACCTTGGGGAATTGATAGAGATAGATGACAGAGGTACCGCCATCCATGCTTTTCAAAGGCGGCAACGGATTGCCGTGGTAGCTGAAATCGTGATCGCAGTCGTTTTCGATCACCACCGCCCGCTGCTCCCGGGCCTGCTTCAGCAGTACTCTGCGCCGCTCCAGACTGGTGGTTACCGCGGTGGGATTGTGCACATTGGGCTGCAGGTATAGGCAGTCCGCCTGCCGGAGAAATGCATCCACTGCCGGACCGTCCGCGTCCTGGGACAGCGGCAACAGCTCCGCGCCGGTGCGACGGAATATCTCGCCGGTCTCTCCGCCGGTCGGCTTTACCAGCGCGAGCTTGCGCTGCTCCCCCAACAACAACTCACCCAGCAGATAGCAGGCCTGCTCCATACCGCTGGTCAGAAGTATCTGGCCCGGATCCACGTAAATTCCCCGCCGCGGCAATAGCCGAGTGCAGATCTGCTCGACCAGATTGCGGTCGTCTTCGTTATTCCCGAGGGTCGCCCACTGGGCCACTTCCCGCGCGGTGAAAATATCCCGGGTGCACTCCCGCCACTCCGAGCCCGGATACAGGCGCGGGTCGTATTCATTGCTGACAAAGGGAAATGGATACTGCAGCCAATTGGCCGGGCGGTTTTGCAGGGCGCGACGGCTGACAGACACTGGATTGCAGTGGGAGCGCCAGAAGCTGCGATCATCTTCATCCTGCCGCGGAATACCGCCAGCGCCGTGACTGATCACCCCCTGCTGGGAAACCGTTTCACTGACGTAAAACCCGCTGCGTTCGCGAGTCACCAGGAAACCGTCGTCCACCAGCTGCTGATAGGCAAGCACCACCGTATTGCGGGCAACGCTCAGCTGCTCCGCCATACGGCGGGAGGACGGCATCTTGTGGCCGGCGGGAATACTTCCGGAAAGAATCCCCTGGATCAGCTTTTCGCGGATCTGCTGTTGCAGACTTTTGTCTGCCGCGGGATCGAGAACGATCAGTGCTTCGCTCATGTTCGGCTCGTTATATTTGTTATCGCCTGCGATGACTTCATGTTGAGCGCAGTTTGCCCCGCGCACAACTTACATTCAAGGGAGCCGTGAGGGCCGCCCTGGCAGGCGGCAAGGGCGGAATGCTCCGCCCTGCCATATCGTCAGCCATCATGCGCATTGCGTGCCAACTTGCGCAAGCGAAACGCCAGCCACACCAGAATGACCCCGAAAGCAATCGCATAGCCCCCGATCAGCCACAACAGTGCCAGCGCACCAGCGCCGGGCTTGAGCAGCAGCACCAGGCCAAAGATCACTGACAGGAAGCCGGCAAAAATCAGCAACCACTCGTGATCAATTTCCTTGCGCAGGCGTACCGCACCGATGATCTCGAAGATACCGCGCACCAGCGCCCAGGCACCGATAAAGATCACCAGCACCAGCGCCGTCACCTGGGGATAGACAAAGGTCACGATCCCTGCGGCAACCCCGGTAATACCCACAAACAGCAACCACCACAACGAAGACCTGCTGACCTCCTTGCGCCCGGTGATGGCCCCGTAGATGGCAACAACACCGTCCATCAGCGAATACACACCGAAAAGGATGACCAGGCTGAGCAGGGAAATACCCGGCCAGACGAAGGTCAATACACCGAAAAGAATGGCGAACAGCCCCCGCACCAGTGCGACCCACCAGTTGTCGGCCATGGCGCGCAGCAGGGGGCGCGTGGAGAGATTGATTTGACCCGGGGCGGCGGCCCCGGAAGAAGAATGGACAGGCTTGTTCTCAGTAGACATCGAATGCTCCCGGCTAAAACTTCCAAGAAAGCTGGAGTTTTAGTCTCCCGGACCACAGATAGCGAGTTTATTTTCCGTCCACGGGTTCAAGCCGCGTTTACAGGCCCCGTAGAAACTCCGCGGCGTGCCGATACACACCGTCGCAGGCATCCGGCACCAGTTTCTCAATATTCAGGAAGGCGTGAATCATGTCACCGAAATGCAGGTGCTCGGCATTGGCGCCACCTTCGCGCACCTTGCGTACATACTCCACACCCTCGTCCCGCAGCGGACAAAACCCCGCGGTGATGACCAGGCTGGCGGGCAGGTTGCGGGTAAATTCACCGTGCAGTGGCGATACCTGCCGGGGGTTTTCCGCATTCTGCAGGTAGTTCTGGAAGTACCAGAGACACTTCTCCTTCTCCAGCAGGTAACCGCGGCCATTTTCTTCGATGGACGGCGCCTGCATGGTGTAGTCGAGACTGGGATAGACAAGCACCTGGGCGTCGATGCTGTGGGGCTGGTGCTGTAGCAGACGGCTCGCGGACGCACACAGCGCACCACCACCGGAATCACCCATGAGGATCCAGCGACCGTTGTGATCAATCTTTTTTCTATCCAGTGCACTACCCAGGTGGCGCACCACGTTGATCAGGTCGTTCAACCCTGCCGGGTACGGGTTTTCCGGTGCCAGCCGATATTCCACGCTGATCAGTGTGCGCCCACAGGCTTCGGCAAAGCGACGGCAAATAGGGTCGTAAACAGACACGCTGCCGGCCATATGGCCGCCGCCGTGGCAGTAGATGATCGCTGCTTTTTCCGCGGCACTTTCCGACTCGGCCGTGTTGGGCTCACCCGGTTGATAGATCCGTACCGGCACCGGGTATTCGCCACCGTGCACCAGGGTTTCACCCACCAACATTTCCGGGCCGGGCTCGACAAAATTTGTCGTCAGACTGGCGAGACTTTCGCGAGCGGAAATAGGGGTCGGCTCGAACCCCGCTTCTTTCAATTTGGCAACCTGGGCGTTGACGGCAACCAGCCATTCGCCGAGCTTGGGATTCAAAGCCAATTCACGCTGCGGCATCGCTGGCCTCCAGGTTTTCCGCTACGACTTTTTTGCCGCTTTCCGGCAACAGGAATGAAAATACGAACAGGGATGCAGAGCAGGCCACGGCAAAATACGCCGCGGTAGCGGGCTCGCCGGTCATATCGGCGAGCAGGCCCGCACCGTACATCAAACCGGTTTCCACCCCGTAGGAAATGGACCAGAACATGGCGAACGTGACGGTAATTCTGCCCGGCGTCATACCCGGTAGCTCCTGCGGCAGGGTGACCAGAGCAGTCATCGGCAGGAACATACAGAAGCCGGCAAGCGCCGCTGCGCCGTAGGCCACAAGCGGATCGCGGCTGGTGACCATCAGCGCTGCAAAGCCTACCAGTGCGAGCCCGGAGTAACGCAGCACTGGCAGGCGCAGCGCATAGCGCTTGGTGACGATGATACCCGCTACAGTGCCCACCATACCCGCGGCAATCATTACCGCAGAGAGGTGACTGCTTGCCACCGCAAAGCCATCGATCAGCGGGAACAGCGCGAATACCGCGATATAACAGAACAGTACACCGCAATAGGCCAGCGGCAGCCACCAGTTGAAACTTTCCCGGATGCCCTCTTTCAGGCCATAGTTTTCCGCGGGTTTATCTGCACCGCCAGACAGTGAAAAGTTCTCGGCACTCAGCCACCAGAGCACACCCAGCGCCAGCACCATCACACCGTAGAGCACCACCACCGATTGCCAGCTACCCAACCAGCTGAGCAGAGCGGTAGTAGACAAGAGTGCGAGCAGGTTGCCCGTATTGAAGGCCGCGGCATTGATGCCGTTGATCATCGGGCGCTCTTCAGCGGAAAAGTAATGCAGCACCACCGGGGCGAAGTAGACAATCGCCAGTGCGCCACCGAGACCCAGGGCCAATCGCGACAGCAGCCAGCCGCCATAGGTACCGGCCAGGGCCCCCAGAGCACCGGCGGCAATCAGGATAATCGCCAGTGTAAAAGCGCGCTTGGCACCGAGACGTACCAACAGGGCGGCGGCAGCCAGATTGCCGACAATCTTGGCGATGGTGATGACGTTACTGCCCCAGGTGGCATTGGCAAAACCCTCCTCGCCAAAGGACGCCTGGATCGCCGGAGTGAGGATGGCGCCGGACACCCAGCTCGCCGCGAACAGCGCGTAGGCGCTGAACATAAGAATTTCCAACAGGTATTTTTTCATTGCTCTGATACCACTTTTTATTATTCCGGATCTTACCGTTCAGACTGCGCCGCGAGGCGCCCCCTGCCTATACGACCTTGGTCGCAGAATGTGCGCTCTGTTGCGCGCTCTGCTGCAATAAGGCACGCAGCGCCGCCGGCCGCAGGGGTTTCTGCAGGAACTGCCAGCCGGCCTGCTGTGCGCGAGCCTTAACCGTATTGGTGTTTTCCGCGGAGATGATCACGCAGGGCACATCGCCGTCCCATTGCGCCAGCAGTTCCGCCGCCAGGTCGATGCCGTTGTCGCCATCGTCCAGGTGGAAGTCCATCAGCAACAGGTCCGGCTCCGCCGCCGCCAGTGCCCCGCTTCGATTCTGCGCGCACTGTACGGTGCACCCCCAGCCGCCCAGCAGAGCCGCCATGGCCTCGAGGATCGAAGGCTCGTTATCCACACATAAAATCTGCAGATTCAGTGCCGCGCCCCGCCCCGCTCCCGCTTTTACCCTGGGCGCTACATTTACGCGCGCTGCCGCACGAGGCAAGCGCACCCGGAACACACTGCCGCGCCCCGGAATCGAGGAGAGACCGATCGGTGCCTCCAGCAACCGGCACAGACGCTCCACGGTGGCGAGGCCGAGACCGTAGCCGTGCTGGCGCTGATGGCCCGCGGTGTCTTTCGAGGTGAGCCGACAGAACTCGCGGAAGATCGCCTGCTGCTGATCCGGTGCGATACCCTCGCCGGTATCCCATACCTCCAGGGAAATGCCGCCGGCATTACCGCGAACACCAATCAATACACCCCCCTCCCGCGTGTATTTGACGGCATTGTCCAGCAGGTTCTGAACCACCCGCCGCAGCATTTTTTCATCGCTCTGTACCCACAGATGGCTGCGACGGTAACGCAGGCAAATCCCGCGCGCCTCGGCAGCGAGGCGTGCCTGGGCCACCGCGTCGTCGAGGATGCTGTCGAGGGATACCGGGGCAAAGGCCGGCTTGATATCGCCGGCATCCATACGCGCGATCTGCAGCATATCGGTGATCAGCTGCTCCGCCGCGGCCAGTGCACTGTCGGCGCGGGTGAGCAGCTGACGGCTGCTGTCTTCCAGCGGGCGCGCCGCGAGCGCGTCAATAAACAGCCGGCTGGCATTCAGGGGTTGCACCAGGTCGTGGCTGGCGGCGGCAAGGAAGCGGGTCTTGCCGGCGCTGGCCTCCTGCAGTTCGGAATTCAAAGTCTGCAGTTCGTCGTTGACACTCTCCAGCTCTGCAGTGCGATGGGCCACCTTGTGCTCGAGAGAATTGCGGATGTCGGTCAGCTCCGCCACAGCGCGCTGGTAATCCGACACATCGGTATAGGTTGTCACAAAGCCGCCACCGGGCAGCGGGTTGCCGCGAATCTCCAGCACCGTGCCGTCGGTGCGGTTGCGCTGCACCCGGTAGGCGGTACCGTTGCGCAGATGTTCTACCCGCTTGTTCACATGATCTTCCACCACACCGGGGCCACACTCGCCGCGGCTGGCGTTGTAGCGCACCAGTTCCGCCACCGGGCGGCCCACGTAAATCATCTCGGTGGGGTAGTGGAAGAGCTCCAGGTAACGGCGATTCCAGGCGACCAAATTGAGGTTGGCATCCACCACCGATATACCCTGATCGATATTGTCGATGCTGCTCTGCAGCAGGCCACGCCCGAACTGATAAATGTCCGACGCCTGCTCCAGCTGCTGGGCGGTGACTTCCGGCTCGCCCAACTGCCGCACCAGGCGGCGGGCACTGGTACTGCCGACGATACCGGCGAGAATTTTTTCCACCGTTTCCCGGTAGTGCTCCGCGGAAGCGCGCGGCCTTTGCGCTGCGCTGTTTGCCTGCATCGGTGCCAGCGCCCGGTCCGCCGCATCTTCTCCCACAAAGCGCGCCAGCAACTGACGCAGGCGCGCGCGATCCACCGGTGCCACTTCGGCCGCGGCACTGCCCGGCAACCAGCGCTGTTGCAGCAGCGAGCAGACGATGAGCGCCAGGGCATTGATCCCCAACCCGAACACACAGGCAATGGAGAGCGGGTTCCAGTTCAGCCCCAGCAACGCAGCCACACGGTCCGCACCACCCAGCGCTGCCGGCAACGCCGACAAACCCCACACCAGCGTGCCCAGCAACAGGCCCACAACCACACCCGCAGCGCGCAACCGCGGCCAGCGCGCCGGCCAGGTCACTGCGGCAATCATCGCCGGGGCCAACTGCGCAGCCAGCGCCAGAGACAACAATCCAAAGGTACCCAGGCTGACACCGGAGCCGATCAGTTCACTCACCCCAAAGGCCGCCAGCATCAGCAGGCCGATGATGACGCGGCGCACCCGCCGCAAGTCACTGCCCAGCGCCACACCCGCCGGGCGCTGCTGCAGCCGCTTGAGCCACCAGGGCACAATCATGGTGTTGGCGATCATGGTGGACAGGGCGATGGTGGCGATAATCACCATGCTGGAACCGGCGGACAGGCCACCAACAAATGCCAGCAGGGCCAGCCAGGGGATCCCGCTTTCCAGCGGCACCCCCAGCACAAAGCGTTCCGCATTGGCGTAACCCGCACCACTACTGCCATCGGTACCCGGCAGCCACAACATACCGCCGTAGCCCACTGCCAGTACCGCCATGGACACCACCGCCAGATAGACCGGGATCAATTTGCGCACCGGGCCGATATCGCGCTCGTCGTCACTCTCGATCATCAGGATATGGAACTGGCGCGGCAGGCAGAAAATCGCCGCCATTCCCAGCACCACCACGGCAAAGTAACCAGTATCTGCCGGGCGCGCCTCGGCAATAGCGGCGACCTTGTCGCTCGCCAGCGCCGCGCGGGTCAGGTCCGCCGCACCGTCAAACGCGCTATTCACCACAAACCAGGCTACCGCAATCAGTGCGCCGATTTTCACCAGGGCCTCGAACGCGACCGCCAGTAACATGCCGTTGCGGTGCACACTGCTGTCGATATGGCGGGTGCCGAACAGAACCGAAAACAACCCCAGAGTCACGCTCACCACCCCGGTTACCACCGAAGCACTGATACCAGCACCTTCGACGCTGTTGGCCAGCAGCAGGAAACTGTCGGCCACCGCGCGCAGCTGCAGAGAGAGATAGGGAACAATGGCCACCACCGCCAGCAGTGCCACTACCGCAGCCAGCCACTGGGAGCCGCCGTACTGGGCACTGATAAAGTCGGCAATGGACGTGGAGCCCTGCTGCTTGGACAGGCGCACAAAGCGCATCAGCAAGGGGGCGCCGAAGATCAGCATCAGGCTGGCACCGACAAAGGTGGGAGGCAGCAGCCAGCCCTCGCTCACCGCCTGGGCGGGCACACCGAAGAACATCCAGGCACTGGTATAGGTGCCGGCCAGAGCCAGCAGCAGGGGTTTTATCGGGCGGATACGCGCAGCCGACAGCCGGTCACCCCAGAAGGCAATGGCAAACAGCATCAGCAGATAAATCAGGCCCACCGCGGCGAGCAATGTAAGGCTGAACAAATGGCGCCTCATTCATTATTTTGGTTATTATGCACAGACTAACGCATCGGCTGTTTTTTGTCCTGCCTTCCCCGCCTCCCGGGCGTCATACCTTGGTCTAGCAGGCAAGATCCGCAGCAGCCGATACAGTGCAAATCCGTAACTTAGATAAAAACCATAAACCGGTGATCGGAGAGAGCCATGCGCAAATCAATGAAATTTAACCCCCTCGCTGCAGGCATCATGCTCGCCTGCGGCGCGTCCCTCGCCTATGCAGAACCCCAACTGGAAGAAGTGACCGTGACCGCGCAGAAGCGCGAGCAGTCACTGCAGGAAGTGCCGGTGGCGGTATCCGCCATCAGCGAAGCCCAATTGATGGATAACGGCATTACCGATATGACCGAAATCCAGAAAATGTCCCCGAACACCACGCTGCAGGTAAGCCGCGGCACCAACTCCACCCTGACCGCATTTATTCGCGGTATCGGCCAGCAGGATCCGCTGTGGGGCTATGAACCGGGTGTCGGCATCTACATTGACGATGTGTACGTTGCCCGCCCACAGGGTGCGGTCATGGACGTGTTTGATGTGGAGCGTATCGAAGTGCTGCGCGGCCCGCAGGGCACCCTGTACGGTAAGAACACCATCGGTGGTGCGGTGAAATATGTCACCAAGAAAATGACGGGCGACACTGAGATCTCAATCGGCTCTTCCCTCGGCAGCTACAATCAGCGCGACCTGAAACTCAAGGCCTCTACCGGCCTGACTGAAAACCTGAATATCGGTGCTGCTATCGCGAGCTTCAATCGCGATGGCTTTGGCGAGAACGTGCGTACCGGAGAAGATCAGTACAACAAAGATATTCTGGCCGCTCGTGTTAGCCTGGAATACTCGCCAACAGAGGAACTGTTTTTCCGTTTCGCCGCAGACAAAACCACCGATAAATCAGCCTCTAAACACGGCCACCGATTTGATCCCGGTGTAAACGGTGAGCCAGTGCTCGACAGCGTTTACGACACCGAGTCCAACCTCCCGTCAGAAAACTTGGTAGAAACCAGCGGTATGTCTTTCACCGCTGAATGGCAATTATCGAACAGCGTCACAGTAAAATCCGTAACCGCAAACCGAGAAGGTAAAACGGATACCGTAATCGACTTCGATAGTGTGAACACACCGAGCTTCGACGTTCCAGCATTCTACGACGACGAGCAATTCACTCAGGAATTTCAGCTGATCTGGCAAGGTGAAAATGCAGATCTGGTCAGTGGCATCTACTACTACGATGGAACTGCTGCCGGCGCTTACGATGCCGTATTGGCACCGATTAGCGTAGCCGTGAACGGCAGTGTAGACACGCAGAGCCTCTCAGCTTACGCGCACTACAATTGGCAGTTTGCCGAGCAGTGGAACCTGAATCTTGGCGGCCGCTACACCAAAGACGATAAAGAAGCCGATGTTTACAACGCGGTAATCGCCGGTCTCGGTAGCGACTTTTCTCACGATAAATACTATGGGGACTCAGCTGATCCGGTAGTTGCTGCAGTACGCACCGACTATACCAACAGTGATTCATGGGGCGAATTCACACCGCGCGTAGGAATTGACTACCAAATCAATGACGACGCTATGATTTACGCGTCCTATGGCACAGGCTTTAAGTCCGGCGGCTTCGATATGCGCGGTGTTGAAACCGCAAACCCGCTCACCAGAGAAGGGTACGCTCCAGAAACCGTAGACACTCTAGAAATGGGGTGGAAACTCGATTTACTTTCCAACCGTTTGCGCCTCAATGGTGCCGTGTTCCGGGCAGATTACACTGATATGCAGCTGACTACTCAGCGCCTACTGGAAGACGGCACGACGGCGGGCGACGTACTCAACGCGGGTAAATCCCGTATTCAAGGTATCGAACTCGAAGCTTCTCTGGCGCTCACCGACAGTCTGTCTGCGAACGCAAACCTTGGTTTGGTAGATGCCGAGTTCGTCGAGTTTATGTCAGGCGGGGCAAACATTGCTGATACCCGCGATATGCAAAATACCCCGGACACTACCGCCATGGTCCAATTGAACTGGTCTTTGCCAGTTGCTGGCGGAGAGATGGTGGTTGTGCCTTCGGCCTCCTACCGTTCAGATACTCAGATCTTCGAAACACCGAGCATCCTCGACCAAGAGGGCTACACCCTGGTTGATCTCACTGCGACCTATTACAGCGCGAGCGGCAATTGGAACCTCGGCCTCCAGGGCAAGAACCTGACAGATACCGAATACCGTATCGCGGGATATGACTTTGGCCCGAGCTTACAGACTGCCTTCTACGGCGCGCCCCGCACTATCGCCCTCACAGGTAACTACAACTTCTAAAACACCTTCTCACACTGTCGTACATTGCATTGCAATTGGGGCCCACCGGGCCCCTTTTTTGTTTCTCCTCATCCACTCAAACCAGTTTCAGACGCCAGCCTCCTGTCGCCACAAGCTCCCAGCCGGCGCACCTTTTCGCAAATTGGCGCACATATCCACACTTTGGCAGCAGACTCTTCTAGGCTGAAAGTGAGGGCTGCAGTGAAGCGCCCTCGAACCAGCCATCGAGGTATCCGCGTGCAGAAATTGAGTTGTATTCTGCTGACGACGGCGATAGCGACAGGAATTGTTGCCGGTTGTACATCAACCGAGCCCCGGGAGAGTCAAGCAAACCGCGCATTCAGCAGCGCAGTTCCCCCACATATGGACCCGGCACATCTGTCGGTAAGGTCCTCCGACCGAAGGCCCAGGAGTGGCAGCCGCGATGCCCCCCGTTCCCTGAATGTAAATGGCACCCGCTTCCGATGCTTTGAGCAGGAGCTGGAGTCAAAAATCGTGGTGCGGTGTGTACGACAGCCCTCATAACCCGTGCCCCCCTACCCGTGTACCCCGTCAGAAGTCTGCCGCACGGGTAAAGCGGGCGCTGGCGCCCGCGCACTCCCCGTTCTGTGACCCTTTCCGCCACAAGCTGTCGTCGCTGTCCTCTCGCAAAGAGCGCAACTGACTAAGCTTTATCTATCTTTTGAGCAGGGAACGGGAAAAGGGAGCAAAAAGAATGATCCGCAAAGGAATCAACAGGGTGGTACCGGTGTGGCTTGCGGGCCTCGCCATCGTGATCGCCGGCTGTATGAATATGGGGGACAAAGATTCTGGCCCAAGCCAGAACCCGGGCTCCATGGCCAGCGTCTGCGGCGGCAAGTGGGAAATGCGCCTGCTGCGCATCAATGGCCAGGCCGTTCCTGTCGACCAGCCCGGGGAGTTCACCTTCCTGTGCAATACCGATGGCGAAGCCATGGGCAAAAGCGGCATCAATACCTACCGCGGTGCCATGCAGGTCACCACCAACGGTCAGATCCTGTGGGACACCGGCAGTTTCGCCTCCACCAAAATGGCCGGCCCACCGCAGCTGATGGAGCAGGAAACCCAGTACCTGCGCGCGCTTTCCGGCACCAGCCAGGCATTCGTGAAAAGTAGCGGCGGCCGTCTGATCCTGCGGGACGCATCCGGCGATATTTATATCGAATACATCAAATCGGGCAACTGACAGCCGCCCACCACCACGCCCTCGCTTTCATCCCCCGTGCTCTCTCCCGCCCCGGTGGCGGTCGGGCACCGGATAGAGTGGCTGGGTCACAGACAACCACCGGTATTTGGTGTTAAATGGCGCAAAAGGCCACCGGACGGATCCCATGCACCGCCTGCTCCCGCAGACACTGTTCTCCGCTAAACCCACCACGATTCTCCGCGCAGGTATTCTCAGCCTGTCGCTGTTTTGCCTGACTCAGGCCGGGTGCAGTAGTAACGACGCGCATCAGGCAGAGGCGAGCCAGGCAGCGATGACGCAAACCGGTAGCAGCGCCATCTGCGACCGCCAGTGGTTACTGGACAGCCTGTTTGTGGACGGCCGCGAGCACAAGCCCCGCCTGCTGTGGAAAAAAATGTGGCGCGACCGCCCATACCTCGGCTGCGACAAACTCGGCTTTGTGCGTGGCAGCGCCGGCTCCAACCCCTACCTGGGTAAATTCCGGCTCGACGACAACGGCTCCATCAAGTGGCTGAAGCCCCCCAAAATATCCCGCATGGTGGGTCGCCGCGACAGCAGCGAACTGGAACAAGACTTCCTGCTGGCCCTGCCACTGGTCACCCATGCCCACACCCAGGGCGATCTCCTGATTCTGGAAGGAAACGATGGCACCCGCCTTGAATTCCGACAAGCCAGCGAGGCCCCACCGGCCGCACGCTGAATCCCCCCACCCAAACGAAAAAAGGCGGCCACTAGGGCCGCCCATTCAAAAAAAGGTTCGATTCGCAATCGCGAAACTCGAACCGGGTCCTCCAACCGGAGGCACTTCCAAACTCGGAAGCAAGAATCACCAACAAGGTTGGTGCGATGCAAAGAGAGAAGAACAACGAAAACTTTCGGTTGCGCGATGAAACAACCGGACAAGCTCAATTTCGTTGTGGGAATAATATAACTGCCAGACGTGACAAACAGATTACCGAACAGGAAGTTTTCCCAAAAACTTCCTGTTCGGTTTATCGTTCACGGACGTGAACGGCGCTGGTGTTGCTCGAGGTTCTGCTGGCGTTTGCGTTCGCTCTTGCGCAGCAGGATATAGGTGGCACCCAGACCGCCGTGCTGTTTTTGGGCACTGTGAAACGCGAGCACTTCCTGTAACTGCGGTAGCCAGGCGTTGACGCAGCTTTTCAGCATCGCCGGGGTCTTACGCCCCTCGCCTTTGCCGTGGGTGACCAGGGCACAGCGCACGTCGGCTTCCGTACAATCCCGAATAAATTGATAGAGGGCACTGCGGGCCATTTCCACCGTGTGGTGGTGCAGATCCAGGCGTGCGTCCACGGTGTATTTACCCAGGCGAAGATTGCGGTACACACCGTTCTGCACACCGTCGCGCTTGAATTCAATGGGGTCAAATGGCTCTACCGGCTCGACAAACTCACCACCCAGCGGGTTGAGCTCCCGGTAGGTCTGGGCAGTGGCGGCCTCGCGGCGGGCGCGCTGGTTGAGAGGGTCTTTGGCGTCGTTGTTTAAAGTATTGCTTAACGCATTTTCGCGCTGCCTGGACGGCAGCGGTTTTACATCCCCCAGCGCACCCATCGCACCGCGAAAATCTTCCAGGTCACTCTTGTCCACCGCTTCCCCCGCTTACCTCTCACTGCCAGTAGGCGCCGGTATTCCCGCTCAGGGATCGAGAAACAGATCCACTGCCAGTTCACCGGCCTTGGCGGGATTGTGCGCATATTGCGTGAAATCTTCCACCCCGCGTTCATGCAACAGGGTCTCGTCGATCAGCTGGGCGCCGTTCAGGCCCTGATTGTCGGTGATCAGTACCTCGTAGGCGGCATCCGCCATCACCATGGGTTTGCGGCTCTGCTCGAACATTTCCCGGTTGCCGACGGCGAATTCGATAGCGGCAGTGGCGACCAGTGTGCGCGGCCACAGCGTAGCGACGCTGATGCTGGTTTTCCGCAATTCTTCCGCCAGCCCCATACTCAGAATCGTCATGCCGAACTTGGACAGCGCGTAAGGCGCAAAGGGTCCAAGCCAGCGCGGTTCGAGATTCAGCGGCGGCGACAGGCTGAGGATATGTCCGCATTCCGACTTCTTGAGATACGGAATGGCCAGGTGGGCGGTGAGGTATACGGCGCGAGCGTTCACATCCAACATCAGGTCGTAGCGCTTGGGCGGTGTGGATTCGACACTGGTGAGGTTGATGGCGCCGGCGTTGTTGATGACGGCGTCGATGCCGCCAAAGGTATCGGCGGTTTTCTTCAATGCTTCGGCGACCTGCTCTTCATTCCGCACGTCCACCTGCATGGGCAGGGCTTTACCGCCAACCGCCTCGATTTCCTCAGCGACGGAGTAGATGGTGCCGGGGAGCTTGGGGTGGGGCTCTGCTGACTTGGCGGCGATGGCAATATTGGCACCGTCCGCGGCGCACTTGAGGGCGATGGCGCGGCCGATGCCGCGGCTGGCACCGGTGATGAAGAGGGTTTTCCCTTTGAGGACGCCGGTGTTTTTGGTGAGGGTGTTGAATTCGGTCATTCGGGCGCTCCTCGGATTTCCAGTGAAATTCTGGTGGATGCGCCTGAGGCTTATCCACCAGTTTGCAGTGCAGGCGCTAGCGCCTGGCGATATCTTCGACCACAGCGGGACTGTAGATATCCTTGAAAGTTTGCGGCATCCGTTTGGGTTTACCGCTGGAGAGTTCGATGCACACCATCTGCCAAGCGGCTCTGAGCACCAGCGCTTCGTCCAGAGCGCGGTAGACCTGAAACTCACGGGTCATGTTGAGACGTCCGTCGACCATGGTGAGCCAAGTGCCGATGAGTAGTTCATCGCCCTCTCTGGCCGCCAGTATATAGTCGTACTCGGCCTGACGAATGGCCATTCCGCGGTCCATTTCCTGGTAATGGGTGACATCCAGCCCCAGTTCCACGCTGTGTAACCAGGCTGCACGCTCGCACCAGCGCACATATTCGGCGTTGTTGGCGTGGTGGAGGCCATCCACGTGTTCGGCTTCTACACACACTTTATGAATATAGGGTTGGGGGAAGTCCCACTGCATGGGGAAATACACTCCGGTTTTCTCAGATACAAAAAAGGCTCCCGAAGGAGCCTTTTTCTGAATATTCCGCGCGGATTAAGCGTCGGACTTCACTTCGCCTTCTTCAGCCTGCTGTTGCGCCTGCTGCAGAGCGGCGGCAAACAGGGCGTCGAAATTGATCGGCGGGAGCATCAGGGCGGGGAAGGAGCCCTTGGTGACGACGTTGTCGACAACTTCACGCGCATAGGGGAACAGGATGGTAGGGCAGGCGGTGTTCAGTGCTTGAGCCAGCTGCTGACCTTCCAGGCCCTTGATGCCAAACAGGCCGGCCTGCTGGACTTCCACCAGGAAAGCGGTCTCATCTTCCACTTTCACGGTGATGGTCAGGGTCAGTGCGACTTCGTACAGATCTTCATCGATCTTGGCTGTCTTGGTGTTCAGTTCCTGATTGACCTGAGGTTTCCACTGTTTCTTGAAAATCTCGGCACCCATCGGGGTCTCAAAGGAGAGATCTTTCAGGTAAATGCGCTGCATTGCGAATTGTACTTGTTGCGCGTCGCCGTTCACTGCTGCGCCGTTTTGTTCTTCAGCCATGTCACTGCCTGTCGTGTAAATTAGATTTTTGTCTGCCTTCCCTGAAAGAAAGACTCCCTGTATGGGTCTTACTTATGGGGGCCTCGAAAACCCCTTTCAAGGCATGTATCTGAAATTTCTTGGGCCGGCGACGGGCCTTACGCCAGCATCTTTTCCAGCTCGCCGCTGCGCTCGATGGCCATCAGCTCATCGCAGCCACCCACATGGTGGTCGCCAATCCAGATCTGCGGCACCGTGTGGCGCCCCGCTTTGGCGGTCATTTCTGCGCGCAGAGCGCGGTCGCCATCCACGGATACTTCCGTGTAGGGGATATTCTTGTTGTCCAGCAGATACTTCGCGCGGACACAGAAGGGACAGAAGCGGGTAGTGTAGATAACGACTTCTTTCACAACCGGGTAACCTCTTTGCTTCTCGATCGGGCGGGTTCAGTTCAGCCTTTCACCAGCGGCAGCTTCTGGTTTGACCACTCGGACATACCGCCTTCCAGGCGACGCACAGTGTAGCCCGCCTTTTTCAGCTGGCGACCTACCGGCCCCGCGTGCTGGCCCATTTTGTCAGCCAGGATCAGGGTCTTCTCTTTATAGGGTGCCAACTCGCCAATGCGCTTCTCGATCTCGCCGTGGGGGATGTGGAGGGCATCCACAATGTGCCCGGCAACGAAATCGGAGCGGTCGCGCACGTCCACTACCTTCGCATCTTCAGAGTTGATCAGGTGCGTGGCCTCGTGGGCCGATGCGGGCTTGCCCGCCTTGATACGCTCGGTAATGGCCAGCGCGTAAACCAGCGCCACCAACAGACTCACCAGCAGCCACTGCTCGCTGATAAAGACGAAAAAATCCACTTCGCCCCCAGAAATTCACAATTTGTTGTTCTTACGTGACCAGACTTCTCAGTCTGGCCCCTATGCGACCGCCGCAGAAACCCGCAATCCGGCCGCTCGAAGGTGGCGGAGTATACACCACCGTGACCACTAAATAATCAGCAATTTCGGGGATCAATCACGCGGATAGACGGTTAACACCTGACCTCGGCGGGGCAAACAGGTTAAAATCCGCCACCTGCGGTACTTTGCCGACGTAATACCCACACGAGCCCCGTCCTCTGGCAACGTCGCCGAACGATCTTCCAACAACCCAACACAGGAATTCCGATCCCATGGCATCCGAGTCTTCGCCC
Organism: uncultured Microbulbifer sp.; assembly: GCF_947504145.1. Taxonomy (GTDB): domain Bacteria; phylum Pseudomonadota; class Gammaproteobacteria; order Pseudomonadales; family Cellvibrionaceae; genus Microbulbifer. The sequence continues at coordinate 283,612 of NZ_CANNGQ010000002.1, read as the reverse complement.
AAACGCCCCCTGGTACTGCTGATTCTGGACGGCTTCGGCCACAGCGAGCACGCGGAGCACAACGCCATTGCCGCGGCCAAGAACCCGGTGTGGGACAACATCTGGGCGACCCGCCCCAAAACCCTGATCCACACCTCTGGTATGGCGGTAGGCTTGCCGGAGGGACAGATGGGCAACTCGGAAGTGGGCCATATGACCCTGGGTGCCGGCCGTGTGGTGTATCAGAATTTCACCCGCATCAACAAAGCGATCAAGGACGGGGACTTCTTCAAGAACCCGGCCTACACCGCCGCGGTGGACAAAGCCATCGCCAACAATGGCGCGGTGCACATCATGGGCCTGCTGTCGGAAGGCGGCGTGCACAGCCACGACGATCACATTGTCGCGATGGCCACGCTGGCATCCCAGCGCGGCGCCAGGGCGGTGTACATCCACGCCTTCACCGACGGCCGCGACACCGCACCGCGCAGCGCGGAAGCCCCGCTGGCGCGCCTGACCCAGGTGTGTGACTCCCTGGGCAACGCGCAGATCGCCAGCGTCGCCGGTCGCTACTACGCCATGGACCGCGACAACCGCTGGGATCGCGTACAGCCGGTATACGACCTCATCACCCAGGGCAAAGCCGAGCACACTGCCGACTCCGCCCTCGCAGCCCTCGAGGCGGCCTACACCCGCGACGAGAACGACGAATTTGTGGCTCCCACCCGCATCGGCGAAGCGGCACCGGTCAACGATGGCGACGCCATGGTATTTATGAACTTCCGTCCGGACCGCGCGCGCCAGATCACCCGCGCCTTTACCGACCCGGCCTTCGACGGGTTTGCCCGGGAGAAAACCCCGAAACTGGCAGACTTTGTAATGACCACCGAATACGCCGCGGATATGCAGGCCAGCTGCGCCTTCCCGCCGGAAGCCCTGACCAACACCCTCGGTGAGTACCTGCAGAACCAGAACAAAGCGCAATTGCGTATCGCCGAGACAGAAAAGTACGCGCATGTGACCTTCTTCTTTAGCGGTGGCCGCGAAGAGCCCTACAATGGCGAGGAGCGCGTGCTGATCAAATCCCCGGATGTGGCCACTTACGACCTGCAACCGGAAATGAACGCGCCGGAAGTGACCGACAAACTGGTCGCGGCCATCGAGAGCGGCAAGTTCGACGCGATCATCTGCAACTACGCCAACGGTGACATGGTCGGCCACACCGGCGTTTTCGAAGCCGCAGTGAAAGCCGTGGAAGCACTGGATGAGTGCGTGGATCGCGTCACCAAGGCGGCCCTGGCGGCCGGTGGCGAAGTGCTGATTACCGCCGACCACGGCAATGTGGAAGAAATGTTCGACGCGGGCTCCGGCCAGGTGAGCACCCAGCACTCCACCCTGCCGGTACCCTTTGTGTACGTGGGCGAACGCAACGTCACCATGCGCGACGGCGGTAGCCTCGCCGATGTGGCGCCCACCATGCTCGCGCTGATGGGCCTGCCGCAGCCGGTGGAAATGAGCGGTGAACCGCTGGTAAAACTAAACTGACCCGGACTGATACTCATAGCGAATGGCGAGGTAATACAGTCTCCATGAAAATTTCTGCAATGATCATTGCGGCGCTGCTGTCCTCGCTGCTTCTGGTGCCCGCCTGCTTTGCGCAGGCGGCCGCCGATGAAGAGCAGCAGGCGCGTCTGGCGGAGATCAAACAGCGTATTGAATCCCTGCAGCAGGAGCTGAATCAGGTCAAGAGTGATCGCGACCAGTTGCTCAAAGACCTGGAATCCAACGAAAAGGACATCTCGGAACTACTGCAGCGGATCGACAAGATCAAATCCGACATGCAGAGCCGCGGTGAAAAACTGCAGGAATTGAAACGGGAAGAAAAACAGCTGGAAGAGTCCCGGCGAAGTATGCAGCGGCGGGTCGAGCAGGAAGTCGCCGCCGCTTACCGACTCGGTCGACAGGAGCAGATCAAGCTGCTCCTCAACCAGCAAGACCCCCAGCATATCGCCCGCCAACTCCGCTACCACGACTACTTCCTCCAGCAACGCAGCCGCGTCATCGGCGATTACGTCACCACCCTCGATCAACTCTCCACCGTCAGCACTGGCATCCAGCGCGAACAGGACACCCTCGCCAGCGAGCGCAACCAACTTGAAGAAAAGCGCCGCGACCTGGTCAGCGCCCAGCAGAGCCGCCAGCGCACTCTGGACAAACTCGCCAGGCAGCTCGCCAGCAAAAGCGGTGAACTGGACCAGTTGCACAGTGACCGCAGCCGCCTGCAGCGCCTGGTGGACGAAGTGGGCCGCGCCATCGCCAGCCTGATCAACCCCAGCGACGATACCCCCTTCGCCAAACAACGCGGGCGCATGCAGTGGCCCACCAGCGGCCGCCGCGCCAACGCGTTCGGTCAGCGCCGCGCCAACGGCATTACCTGGACCGGGGTAACACTGCGCGCCAACGAAGGCTCGCCGGTTCAGGCCATCCATCGCGGGCGCGTAGTGTTCGCAGATTATCTGCGTGGTCAGGGCATGTTGATCATCCTCGACCACGGCGACGGCTACATGAGCCTGTACGGCCACAATCAATCGCTCAACCGCGCCATCGGAGAATGGGTGGAGCGCGGCGACACCATTGCCAAAGTGGGCAACACCGGCGGCATCAGCCAGCCGGGGCTTTATTTCGAAATCCGCCGCCACGGCAAACCGCAGGATCCTACCGTGTGGTGCCGAGGCTAGATCGCACACTGACCTGAACGCCTGGGGCAGGCTCGCCGCTGCCCTAACACACTTCCCCTTGCACTTTCATTCCCCGCCCGCGCACGCCAGTTAACTTCCCCGCCAACTTCAAACCCCACGGGAGTCCCGGGTCTACAATTCTTCTTGGAAAGTAACGATAAATGCCAAGGACGTGCAGATTATGTTCACCCCCAAAATGCTGGCCCGCCTGATCGGTGCGGCAGCTCTCACCGCACTGCCACTCATGGGTCTCAGCCAGGGCGAGCAGGACAGTAGTACCGAGCGCGCCGCGCTGGAAGCCCAATCCCGCCTGCCACTGGAAGACCTGCGAAGCTTCGCCAAAGTGTTCGAGCAGATTCGTCAGGGCTACGTCAATGAAGTAGACGACAGCACCCTGCTGGAATACGCCATCAAGGGCATGCTGCAGGGACTGGATCCGCACTCCGCCTACCTGGACAGCCGCTCGTTTGATGACTTGCAGGCCAATACCACGGGGGAGTTTGCCGGCCTTGGCATTGAAGTCGGCATCGAGGACGACTACATCACCATCATCACGCCCATGGACGATACGCCCGCCGAGCGCGCCGGATTGCGCGCCGGCGATGTGATCCTGCGCCTGTCCGGCAAATCCATGCGCGGCGTGAGCCTCGATGATGCGGTAGAGAAAATGCGCGGTCCGGTGGGCTCTTCGGTCACTCTGACTATCGGTCGCAAGGGCCACAAGGAACCTTTCGACGTCACCGTCAAGCGCGACAAAGTCCGCGTGTACAGCGTGCGCGGTGAAATGCTCGAAGAGGGCTACGGCTACCTGCGCATCAGCCAGTTCCAGATGGATACCGGTGGCGATCTGGTACGCGCGATGAAAAAGCTGAAAAAAGAAGGCGAGATCAAAGGCCTGGTAGTTGATCTGCGCAACAACCCCGGCGGCGTGCTGCAGTCTTCCGTGGAAGTGGTGGACGCATTTCTCGAAGAGGGCCTGGTGGTCTACACCGAGGGCCGCAATGACTCCTCCAATCTGCGTTATGCCGCCAGCTCCGGCGATATTACCGACGGCGCGCCACTGGTGGTACTGATCAACGACGGCTCCGCCTCCGCGGCAGAAATTGTGGCCGGCGCCCTGCAGGACCATCGCCGCGCGGTGGTAATGGGCACCGACAGTTTCGGGAAAGGCTCTGTACAGACGGTCATTCCAATCAACGAAGACCGCGCAATCAAGCTCACCACCGCGCTCTACTTTACCCCCAAGGGGCGCTCCATCCAGGCTCAAGGTATCAAGCCAGATATCACCGTTGAACGGGTGAAGGTAACCCGTATGGACGGCCGCGGGCGCACTACAGAAGCGGACCTGGCCGGGCACCTGGGCAATGGTAACGGTGGCGAAGAAAGTGGCTCCGAAGACCGCAAGCGGGCCAAGGCAGACCAGGACGATTGGTTCAGCCGGGACAACCAGGTATTTGAAGCACTGAATGTGCTCAAGGGCCTGAACCTGTATGTCCGTCGCACCCCCACCAAAAACGAAGGAAGCAGTACGTCCAAAGCGAAGGACCAGGTCGCGCAGATTCGCGCCGAAGATCTGTAACTTCCACCGATTGCAGGAAGTAGCACCCGATTATTGGCTAGGCTTTTAATTGGGTGCGGTTATCCGCTGCTGAAACGGCAGCGGACAACCCGTTGAATGTGGTAACTGAAGTGGTAGCGAGGTAGTCATGCAGCAGTATCGCCGTGGCGAAAATGGAAAACCCTTACCCCCTCGCGCAGACCGCTTTTACAAGCTTGATGACGACTGGTATTTCACCGTGCGTGGTGGCAAGACCTTCGGCCCTTTCGCCTGCCGCGAAGAAGCGGAAAAGGCAGTAGAAAACTTCCTCAACCCCCTCAAAAGATATTCCGGCAACGTGCGGCCATTCGGTAGCCTGCGCGCACGGCGCTGGCGCAATGCGCATAAATTCTGAATAGAAGGGGAAAAGAAAACGCCGGGGAGGGAGCCCGGCGCTATAAAAATAGAGGCACTGCCAGCCAGGAAGCAACACTACCTAAAGTCATAAAACCACCGCCAAAAGTGGCTTTATAAATTTATAAACCCGGACTCGACAAATCCGTTTGTCGAACCGCTCACTTCACTTCCGTTGAAGTGCCGGGGTAGGTAGTGCTACCGTCAATGCAAAGGAGCATTTCAAGCTGCTCCTATAGTTAAGTCCAGTTTAAGCGGATACCCTGATGCTATCCGCTCCTTCAGCTTGTATTGGATGCGCCGAAAAAATCGAAATTTCACTAGAGTGGCATCATTAACCACAAACGCCCTGGAAATCAGAGGGCACACTTGATCCAGCGTGGTCAACCACTGTAACCCGCTGCCCACACCAATCCTTTGGCGTTTCGTTATTCCTAAAATCCCGTGCGCCCCTGATTTCCAAGGCGAGTGTTCATTACACAAGCATATGAATTTTCGCGCCAATACTATTTGCGCATGATTCGCGTTCTATATGCGACTTTGGCGATAGGGAATTGCGGCCGTATACGGCACAGGACTCAGGTATTTTCAATGACCGTGCTTTCCCGCACTTCGGAAGGAGAGATACCAAAACGCCGCTTGAATGCGCGATTGAACCAGGCGAGGTTGCTGAACCCCGCACGGTAAGCCAGCGTGGAGATGTAGTTTCTGGAGTTGGCCGGGCTTGCCAGGTTCTTGTAGACCCAGTCAAGACGAATTGCGTTGAGATAGTCGGTGAAGGTGAGATTGAATTCGCTAAAAATTTTGCGAAGGTACTGCGGAGAAATATTGAAATGCCGGGCTACCACATCCGCGCTCAGTTCCGCATCAAACATTCGCAACTTGATATAATTACGCATCGCCTGATACCTGACTTGCCTGACACCCCGGTTTCCCGCTATGACCTCACTCTCTTCATCAAACCCGAGAACCAGCGCAGCGAGATCCATTATCTGGAGCTCTGCCAAGGTCGCGACAGGGCCCGCCAAAATCTCACCGGTATGGTAAAGATTCTCCAGATACCCCAAAAGTAAGCGGTAAGCATTGCTGTCGGCAGCCTGGAATGTTTTTCCGATAACTCTGTCTGGTGCCGACAACCGGCTTTGCAGAAAGCTCTGTGGCAAGCCAATACTGGTAACGAAATGCTTTCCCTGATTCTGGCTGACGAATGGGTCCTCAAGCGGCAGAAGGTACAACTGCCCTGGGGCGCACATCCTCTCTTGCCTGGTGCCGGAAGAAATTTCCATCATCCCCTGTCGCGGGATGACCAGCATCATGGAGTCATCCCCGTCGGCGATATGAGACCGGGTTCGGGATGCCTTGTGATTGATCAGAAGGGAGTCACTCACGACAATTTGCGAGAGCCCGCGTACCGTGACATCGACATCCAGCCGACCCGAGCTGACATCAACGTCCAACCCGCACAGCGGCGCATAGGTTTCGGCCAGCGCGGTGCGCCGATTGGCCTCAGGGTAATCTCGCGAATTGAATCGTAAATAGTTCATATAGAGACAGACTCGCTGCGGAACCTACATTTATAGCACTGTTTTTTATTTTTATTAAAGCCTCGCCGGTTATTGAGGCGGAAGCTCCTGCTCATGGAAGCCACCTGTGACCCGGTTCTTCTCCAGGGTTCTACGCAGATCACGGACCATTTCACGTGTCACTGGTGTATCTCTTCCGCCAAGCTTCTCCCGGATAAAGGTAATCACCGCGGCGATCTGCCCATCGCCAGCGATATCATTGAAACTGGTCATCGGCATATAGTCACGATTTGGTTCTAGATAATCCGGAGACAGACCACGCAATACAACCGCGATGGTGTTGTAGGGTTCCGAGTGGGCAATGATGCCGTTGCCGAGCAGGGCCGGAGCAATATCCTTTCGGCCCTCGCCATCCTGGCCGTGGCAGGCGCCGCAGGTTTCCGCAAACAGTCTGTATTCCTCGCGCTGCTTGTCCGCAGCGGTAAATCCGGAGGGTGCAAGCCGCTTGCGCGCCGGGTCGCGCACATTGCCTACATCGCCTTCCAGCAAATAGGTCGCCATCGCCGACAGGTCTTCACGGGACATATGTCGGGTGCTGTTTTTCACCACGTCGGCCATTCCCGCAAACGCGGTGCCCTTGGCGGAGTCACCGGTTTTCAGGAAATCCACAATATCTTTTTCCGTCCAGCCGTTTTCATACAGTTCATTGGCGGTAATATCCGGCGCATTCCAGTAGTCGATGACATTGCCCTGCATAGGTGCGTCACTTTTCATGGCCTGGGCAAGATTGCGCGGGGTGTGGCACTCGGCGCAGTGACCAAGCCCCAGGGTAAGATATTTTCCGCGCTTCCATTTTTCCGACTTGTCACCGGGATAGCTCAGCGGATCGCGATCAAAAAAGGCCAGGTTCCAGGCACCGAGTCCCATGCGGATATTACTCGGAAACATCATGGTATCCGGTGTATTTTCCCGGTTCACCGGCGGCAGCGACTGGAGAAATTGCCACAGTGCCTGAGTGTCTTCGTCGGTCACATATTGATAAGACGTATAGGGCATGGCCGGGTACAGATTGCCGTGCTTGCCCTTGCCGTCGCGCACCGCGCGGGCAAATTCGTCGTAGGTGTAACGGCCGATCCCTTTATCTCTGTGCGGCGAAATATTGGTGGAATACACATTGCCAAACGGTGTCGGGAACGGCAGTCCGCCACCAAACAGCTCGCCGTTTTCTGCGGTATGGCAGGCGACGCAGTCACCGGCGTAGGCGAGATACTCACCGCGCTTGATGGTTGCCCCGTTCAGTGTGGCGAGATGTTTACTGCTTTGCAGTTGCTTGCGTTTGATGAAGGCGGCCAGCGCGAGAATCTGTTCGCGATTCAGCTGGTCGCCAAACGCCGGCATGGGGGAATCCAGGCCATTGCGCACAGTGTTCTCAATATCTTCCAGGCTACCGCCGTGTACCCAGACCGCGTCAGTCAGGTCGGAGGCGCCAACCTGCTGATTGCCCTTGGCATCGTCCCCGTGACAAACACTGCAGTTGTAGGAAAACAGTTCTTCCCCGCTTATCAGCGACACCGGCGAAACCGAGAGTTGCCGTTCCGGCTGCAGGCTCGCCACATAAGCCGAGACATTTTCAATCTGCTGGTCGGTCAGTACATCTCGCCAGCCGACCATCACCCCGTGACGCCCGTGTTCAATGGCGTGAAGAATGGACTGGTCGCTGCCGCCATAGAGGGATTCGTCGTCGGTCAGATTCGGGAAGTGTTTCTGCCCCTGGGCATCATCGCCGTGACAGGCCGCGCAATGGGTTTTAAACAGGGTGGCGCCGTAGCCGATTACTTCATCGCTCTGCGCCAGCTGCTCGAGATTTGCGGCACCGCTACCAGTGCTCTCACCTGCACCCGCACTTTGGATCGCCTCGGTCAGGCTGCCATCGGCGAAGAACTGGAGTTCATCCTGGGATTTCCAGCCCATTAGCCCACCCCAGTTGCCCATCCCCGGGTACAGCAGGAAGAATATCGCTACTGCAACAAAGCCAATGGCATAGGCAAGCAATAAAATCCGCGGAATTTTTGCATCGTTCTCGCCCACACCATCAAAGGTGTAAAGCTCACGATCCTTGTCCGCATCCTTGTTGATTCGCCAATAGCTGCCCACCACGTAAATCATTACCGCGAAAAAGGCGAGAACGACAAGAATTACCCAGCTGCTCCAGAAAGTCGTCAACATGGCGGCTACTCACCCAGACTCTGCAGGTAGGCGATCAAGGCCTGCGCGTAGGTTTTGTTGCGCACTTCAAGGCGCGCGCGATCGATTTCGGCGTCGGTGTAGGGCACTCCAAGGCTGCGCAGCACTTCCATTTTCCGCCCAATGCGTTCACCGCTGAGGCGCTTTTCAAACAACCAGGGGTAGGCGGGCATGATCGAGGTTGGCACTACCGCGCGCGGGTCGCGCAGGTGCGCCTCGTGCCATTGATAGGAATACTTGCGACCGAGATTCGCCAGATCCGGACCCGTGCGCTTGGAGCCCCACAGGTTGGGATACTCGTAGATATCGTCTTCGGCCGTTGTGAAGCGACCGTAGCGGGCGACTTCCGCAGCCAGTGGGCGCACCATTTGCGAGTGGCAGTTGGCACAGCCTTCACTGATATAGATATCCCGCCCCGCCAGCTGCAACGCGGTAAACGGTTTTGCAGTGGAGTTTTTTACCAGTTCGCTCTTGGTAAACAGGTTCGGCAGCACCCACGCGAGTAAAGACAAGCTCGCCACGGCAATAACCGACAGGATGAGTATCCAGACCGACTGGGTAAATTCTTTAGTCAGCATAGGCCACCTCCCGCGCCGGCTCGCGGGCGTCCCAGCTCTGGGTCAGCGTGCGGTAGAAGTTGTATAGCATGATCAGAACCCCGGCGACAAAAAAGGCTCCGCCGATAAACCGCATCAGGAACCAGGGGCCTACAAAGTTCATGGACTCCACAAAGCTGTAGGCCAGTGAACCGTCGGCGTTCTGCTTCAACCACATATAACCCTGTCCAATACCGCCGATCCACAGCGCCACCGCATAAAGTGTGATGCCGATATGGGAAAACCAGAAGTGCCACTTCATCAACCGGCGCGACCACATTTCCGTATAGCCCCACAGGCGCGGTATAAAGTAATAGAACACCGCAAACCCGGACATGGCCACCCAACCCAGAGCTGCGGAATGCACATGGCCAACAATCCATTCGGTATTGTGCGCCACCATATTGAACCAGCGGATACTGAGCAGCGGGCCCTCTAGTGTTGCCAGGGCGTAATAGATCACCGCAGACAGGAAGAACAGCATCACGAAATCGTGTTTCAGCTTTTCCTTGTTGGAGAGCAGGGTCATCAGATTGTTGAAGGCCCCCGCCCAAGAAGGGAGCCACAGTAACAGCGACATGATAATGCCGAGATTCTGCACCCAGTCGTCCACCGAGGAATAAATCAGATGGTGGGTGCCCGCCCAGGTGTAAAAGCCCACTAGCCCCCAGAAGTTCACCACCGACAGCCGATAAGAATAAATAGGGCGTTCCGTCGCCTTGGAGATGAAGTAGTAATTCATCCCGATAATCCCCGCGGTCAGCAAAAAGCCCACCGCATTGTGCCCCCACCACCACTGCACGATGGCATCCTGGGTGCCCGAATAGATCGAGTAGGATTTCCACAGGCTCACCGGATATTCGAGATTATTGACGATAAAAATCATCGCAATCACGATAATGAAGGCGCCGAAAAACCAGTTGGATACAAAGATATGTTTGACGGTGCGCTTGCCCACAGTGCCGAAAAACAACACCGCATACATCACCCACACCACTGCTATCAGAATATCGATGGGCCATTCCAGCTCCGCGTATTCTTTTGAGGTGGTAAAGCCCAGGGGCAGGGTGATGACCGCCAGCATCAGAACCAGCTGCCAGCCCCAGTACACCATCCACGCCAGGGTATTGTTGAACAGTGGCGTGCGGCCGGTGCGCTGTACGATATACAGCGATGTGCCCATCAGGATATTCACGGTAAACCCGAAGATCACCCCGGAGGTATGCAGCGGGCGCAGGCGGCCAAACTGGAAATATTCCGAATCAAAATTCAGTGCTGGCCAGTACAGCTGTGCCGCCAGCATCAACCCCACCAGCATTCCCACCAGCGCCCATGCCAGCGCGGTGACGATAAAGTACTTCACCACCCGGATGTTGTAGTCCGCTTCCATGCGTGTGTTCCTGTGTCGCGGGATCCGTTATTCGCTGGCGCGGCTTGCCGCCTTCCCGGAGACTTGGGAGAAAAAGTAGCTGACGTCCTGCATATCCTGTTCGGTGAGCTTGTCCGCCTGCTCGTACATCACCAGGGCCAGCCCGCCCTGCCGCTGACGGCGTTTATAGGCCTTGAGGGTGGCGACCATATATTCCAGTTTTTGCCCCTGCAGATTCGGGTAAATACCAATACTGGAAACCCCCGCTTCTCCGTGACAGGTCATACACACGGCGGCTTTCTTTTTTCCCAGCTCGAACTGATCGTCCGCCCAGGCAAAGGCCGGCAGCAGGCACAGCAGCAGCGTCGCAATACGCTTTGGCATGTTTGGATTACTCGCTTTCAGGACTTTTGCGATTGGCATCTGAGCCGCACATACCAGGTGCGCGGCAAATAGCACCCCGTAACAGCGTAGTCGAATATTCGTGGCAGATCGTTTTACAAAAATCGCGAATAACGAGAAGAAATATGCGGGTAGCGGAAATGAAGCGGGGCGCTAACCCCGCGGTTAGCGCCCCGTTTGAAGTGACCGGATCCGAATCGCCTACAGACGCATTTCGATGCCGGCGTTGTGCATAAACTGTTTGGCCTCACCCACGGTGTATTCACCAAAGTGGAAGATGCTGGCCGCCAGTACCGCATCTGCGCCGCCGTCCAGCACACCATCGGCCAGGTGTTGCAGGTTACCCACACCACCGGAGGCAATCACTGGTACCGAGACCGCATCGGAAATGGCGCGGGTCAGGGCCAGGTCAAAACCATTTTTGGTGCCGTCGCGATCCATGCTGGTGAGCAGGATTTCGCCGGCGCCAAAGCTGTCCATTTTCTTCGCCCATTCCACCGCGTCGATGCCGGTGGGCTTGCGGCCGCCGTGGGTGAAGATTTCCCACTTGCCTTCCGCCACCTGCTTGGCATCGATGGCAACAACGATGCACTGGCTGCCGAAGCGGTCGGCAGCTTCGCGCACGAAGTCCGGGTTGAACACCGCCGCGGAGTTGATCGCGGTTTTATCAGCGCCTGCATTCAGCAGGTTGCGGATGTCCTGTAATTCGCGCACACCACCACCGACTGTGAGTGGAATGAACACCTGTGAGGCCATCTTTTCCACGGTGTGCAATGTAGTATCGCGGCCTTCGTGGGTAGCGGTGATATCGAGGAAGGTGACTTCGTCAGCACCCGCCTCGTTGTAGCGACGGGCGATTTCCACCGGGTCACCGGCATCGCGGATATCGACAAAGTTGACGCCCTTGACCACGCGGCCGGCGTCGACGTCGAGACAGGGGATAATGCGTTTTGCGAGGCCCATTGATTCGTTCCGCTTACCTGTTTTAATTACTTGGTCCAGTTGTCGCACAGTTCCTGCGCGGCGCGCAGGTCGAGCTTGTCTTCATAGATGGCGCGACCGGTGATGGCACCGAAGATTTCGGTTTTGTCGTCGCCGGCGGCGAGCAGCTTTTCGATATCTTCGATGCAGCTGACACCGCCGGAGGCGATGATGGGGATCTGTACGGCGCGGGCGAGGTCCATGGTGGATTCGAGGTTCACGCCCTGCATCATGCCGTCGCGGGCGATGTCGGTGTAGACGATGGCGCTGACGCCGCAGTCCTGGAATTCTTTGGCGAGCTCGGTGGCCTGCACATCGGAGACTTCGGCCCAGCCTTCGGTGGCGACAAGTCCGTCTTTGGCATCCAGGCCGACAATGATGTGGCCTTCGAATTCTTTACAGGCCTCGCGGACCAGTTTGGGGTTCTTTACCGCGGCGGTGCCGATGATGGTCCAGCTGACACCGGCGTCCAGATACCATTCGATGGTTTTCAGGTCGCGGATGCCGCCGCCGATCTGGATGGGGAATTGCGGGAATTGGCGAGCGATGGCATTGACGGCGTCGCCGTTGACCGGGTTGCCGGCGAAGGCGCCGTTCAGGTCGACAATGTGCAGGCGCTTGGCGCCCTGGCTGAGCCAGTGTTCGGCGGTGGCTACCGGGTCGTCAGAAAAGACGGTAGCGTCTTCCATTTCACCCTGGCGCAGGCGCACGCACTCGCCGTCTTTCAGATCAATGGCTGGGATTACGATCATTTTGGTTAACTTCCTGTTTCGGGGTCCCGGTTATCTTCAGGCCCGGTGGCAGCAGGGCACCCTGCCTTCATATCTTTTTATTTAGTTCGTCAGCTGACTTTCTTAGGCAGCACCGTTCCAGCCGACAAAATTCTTCAGTAACCGCATACCCGCATCCGCACTTTTTTCCGGGTGAAACTGGGTAGCGAAGATATTGTTGTGGGTCACCGCGGCGGCAAACGGTACGCCGTAGTCGGTCTCACCGGCCACCGCATCGTTGTTTTCCGCGGGCACATAGTAGCTGTGCACAAAATAGAAGCGGCTGCCGCTTTCGACACCTTCCCACATCGGGTGGTCGATCTTCTGCTGCACGCGGTTCCAGCCCATATGCGGGACCTTCAACCTTGCGCCGCGGGCGCCAGCCGCTCCTTCATCATGCAAATCCGTGCCGAAGAATTTGACCGGCTGCGGGAAGATACCCAGGCAGTCGACGCCGCCGTTCTCTTCGCTGTTCGCCATCATGATCTGCATCCCCACGCAGATGCCGAGTACCGGCATGCCGGATTCGATGCACTGGTTCAGCAGCGGCACAAAGCCGGGGCGAATGAAGCCTTCCATACAGTCGCGGATGGCGCCGACACCGGGCACGATCAACCGATCGGCACCCTGAGCCTGCTCCGGCGTAGTGGCGAGTACCACTTCGTCTTCCGGCGACACTTTCTTGAGGGCACTGGCGACGGAGTGGAGGTTACCCATGCCGTAGTCGAGAACGACGATCTTCTGCATCACCGACTCCTTACAGCACACCTTTGGTGGAAGGCATGGCGCCCTCCATACGGGGGTCCGGCGTCAACGCCATGCGTAGCGCGCGGCCGAAGGCCTTGAACACCGTCTCGATCTGATGGTGGGCGTTGAAGCCGCGGATGCAGTCGATGTGCAGGGTCACCAGGGCGTGGTTGACGAAGCCCTGGAAGAATTCGTAGAACAGTTCGGTATCGAAATTGCCGATGCGCTTCTGGGTAAAAGGCACGTTCATGGTGAGACCGGGGCGGCCAGAGAAGTCGATGACCACCCGGGACAGGGCCTCATCCAGGGGTACGTAACTGTGACCGTAGCGGGTCATGCCTTTTTTGTCGCCAATGGCCTGGTTGATGGCCTTGCCGATGGTGATGCCGATGTCTTCCACGGTGTGGTGGTCGTCAATATGCACGTCGCCGTCGCAGGTGATGTCCAGGTCAATCATGCCGTGACGGGCGATCTGGTCCATCATGTGCTCGAGGAAGGGGACGCCGGTATTGAATTTTCCGGTGCCTTTGCCGTCGAGGTTGAGGCTGACCTGGATCTTGGTCTCCAGGGTATCGCGGTTGACGCTGGCGGTGCGCATGAGGTCTACATCCTTGGTTGCGAGGTGGGGCCAGCTGTGGATTGCCAGCCCTTGCGACAGAAGGCGCGAATTATACGCCCAAAAGGAGCGGAATTTGGCCGATAGTCTCAGATGAAACTTGATTCATTGCGGAGATCAAATATCATACGCCCCATGAATCTGTCTTCCCGCCACAAGACCCCTGTCTGGGTCAGCTTTGTACTGCTGTTCGCGCTGATGCTCGCGCAGCCGGTGCTGGCGGAGCATATTCACATCGACGACAAGGCCCACGAGCTGTGCGACCTGTCCCACAACCACACACCCGCGCCCGCGGGCAGTGAATTCACCTTCGTATCCGATGACTTGGCACCGCTGTATATCCAACAGCAGGCCCCGGTGGCCCTCGACTGCCAACCGGAGCGCCAGTCCGCTCGCGGCCCGCCCGCCTACCTGTCACTCAGCTAATCGTTCTCGCCACCCCAGGCTCACAACAGCCGGGCTAGCGGCTTATATAACGCTAATGTTTTCGGGCGCCGGCCTTTTGGGGGGCCGCTGCCTGTAATTGACAGGAATAACCACAATGTACCGAGTTAACACTCTGGCGCTGGCCGTTGCCTGCGCGCTGTCTTCTGCTGTTTCCGCACAAACCGCCGACAAGAAAGAATCCATCGAAGAGGTGAATGTCACCGTCTCTCCGCTCGCCAAACCCGCCGACGCGGTAGCGGCACCGGTGTCCGTGCTGAGCGGAGATGCGCTGCGCGAAGCCGCCTCTGCCACCCTGGGGCAGACCCTCAACAGCCAGCTGGGCGTAGCCAACGCCTCCTTCGGCGGCGGCGTGGGCCTGCCGGTGATCCGCGGCCAGGGCGCCAACCGGGTGAAGGTACTGAACGACAACCTGGACGTGGCTGACGCCTCCAACACCAGCTCGGATCACGCCATTAGCGTGGAGCCCCTGCTGGCCAACAGCATCGAAGTGCTGCGCGGCCCCGCCGCCTTGCGCTACGGCTCCGGCGCCATCGGCGGTGTAGTGAACGTGCTGGACGGCCGCATCCCCACTGAAGTGCCCGAGGAACTGGAAGGCGCGGTAGAAATGCGCCACGACACCGCCAACAGTCAGGACGCCGGTGTTTTTCGCCTTTCCGGCGGTGCCGGCAACCTGGCCTGGTACCTGGACGGTATGTACCGCGAAAATGACGATACCCAGATCCCCGGCCTCGCCATCCTCGAACACGGCGACCATGAAGAGCACGATCATGAAGAGCATGAGGAAGAGGAGCATCACGAAGACGAGGAGTTCAACACCGACGGCTTCGTGGGCAATACCAACGCCCGCGCCAAGAGCGCCAGCGCCGGTCTGTCCTGGGTCACCGACTCCGGTTTTGTCGGCTTCTCGGTGAACCGCCTGGAGAACAACTACGGCATCCCTCTCGGCACCCACGAGCATCACCACGACGATGAGCACGAGGAAGACGAGCACCACGAGGACGAGGATCACGCCCTCGAGGAAGAGCACGAAGAAGAGCATGAGGAGCACGGCGAAGACCGCGTACGCATCGCCCTGGCGCAGACCCGCTACGACATGAAGGGCGAACACCGCTTCAACAGCGAATACTGGGACAAACTCAGCTTCCGCCTGGGCCACAACGACTACGAACACGTAGAGCTGGAATCCCACGGCGACCACTACGACGAAGGCACCCGCTTTACCAATAAAGCCTGGGAAAGCCGCGTGGAGCTGACCCACGACGCCGGCGGTGAGTGGCGCGGTGCCTACGGCCTGCAGGTCTCCCGCAAGGATTTCGCTGCCATCGGTGACGAAGCCTTCGTTCGCCCATCGGTCACCGACAGCATCGGCGCCTTCACCATGAAGGAGCGCGAATGGGGCGACTGGCACCTGGACCTGGGTGCACGCCTGGAAAATGTCGCCATCGACCCGCAATACGGCAGTGACAAAGACTTCAACCTGGTGGGCCTGTCTGGCGCCCTGCAGTACTTCCTCGCCGAGCACCAGCACCTCAATGCCAGCCTCACCAGCGCCGAGCGCGCACCGGTGTCCGAAGAGTTGTTCGCCGACGGCGCTCACTTGGCGGAATCCCGCTACCTGCTAGGCGACGAAGACCTGGAAAAAGAAAATTCCATCAACCTGGAGCTGGGTTATCACCACCACAACCAGGACGCCAGCGGCTGGCACGCGGCTCGCATTGAAGCCAACGTCTTCTACAACCACATTGCCGACTACATCTACGCCGCCAACACCGGTGAATTCGATGAGGACAGCGAGTTTGCCATTTACGGATATACCAATCGCGACGCGGTGTTCTACGGTGCCGAAGTCTCTGCGCGTTTCCCCTTCACCGGCGGCCACTATGTGGAATTGTTCGGTGACAGCGTGCGCGCCAGTTTTACCGGCGACCTCGCACTGCATCACGATGAGCATGACGAGCACGAAGAGGAACACGAGGCCGACCACGATCATGAGCACGAGGAAGTAACGGATTACCGCCGCTCGGTGCCGCGCATGCCACCGCTGCGCGTCGGCCTCGCATTTGGCGGCGACTACAGCCAGTGGAACTGGGAACTGCGCACCACCAAGGCCGCCGCACAGGAGCGCGCCGGCTCCTTCGAGGAAGAAACCGAAGGCTACACACGCATGGACCTGAGCGCTCGCTACAACCTGAACCTGGGCGGCACCGATGCCGTCGTCTTCGCCAGCGCCCGCAATCTGCTGGATGAGGAAATCCGCAACTCCACCTCCTTGCTGCGCGACTTTGCCCCTGAAGCCGGGCGCAGTGTGGAAGCGGGCATTCGATTCCACTTCTAACCAATATCGCATACCGATGATGAGGCGGCGGCCCTCGCCGCTTCATTCTCCGGATCCATTCCCCGCCGGCGCCCCAGATATGGGGCGCCGCCTTTTCACGCAGCGACAAAAAATTTTATTTCGTACCGAGTGCTCTCCAATTGTCCTGTACTGTGTCGGCCACAGCCTGAGTGCGCGCAGGGCACGATATAGAACACTGAGTATTCTCACGTTGCGTAACCTCGCCGGAAGCCGTACGCCGGTGAGGTTTCATTTCTGACCGTCACCTGCTTCAATAGTCTGCAACTGAGATCCCCGGCGCAAAGTGCCTGGGCCCCCATCTTTGCCAGTATCAGCTAAGGAAACGTCTGTATGGCCTGGATCAAACGTGGTCTTATTACCCTCGTTGTTCTCTTCGTACTTTTTGCCGGCATCATCGCCTGGTTCCTCTCCGGTCTCGATGCCAATCAATACAAGCCCAGAATCGTGCAGCTGGCTGCGGATCAGGGTATTTCCCTCACCCTCGACGGCGATATT
The DNA here is from genome assembly GCF_947504145.1 of uncultured Microbulbifer sp. GTDB lineage: Bacteria > Pseudomonadota > Gammaproteobacteria > Pseudomonadales > Cellvibrionaceae > Microbulbifer. The sequence goes on along the minus strand of NZ_CANNGQ010000002.1, from coordinate 266,398 downwards.
GGCTGGCAGATCTGGCCGAACATTGCTCTCAAGCTCGAAGGGGTAAAACTCGCGCCATTGGCACTGCCCAACGAATCCCTGCTGGAAGCCGACAAGGTTGCCGTCGGCGTCGCACTCATGCCGCTGCTAAACAAGCGTATTGAAGCCAAAGAAGTTGTACTGCTGGGGCCACAGGTCGCCCTCAGCGTGGACAAAAACGGCAAGGGCAACTGGGAACTGATTACCGACGCCATGGAGGCGAAGGCCGAGCAGGATGCAAAAACCCAGCGGGAAACGCCGCCCACACTGGAAGTGCCAAAAGAAGAAACAGCATCCAGTGGCGGTCTGGAAATTGCGCTGGAAAAGCTGCGTCTGGAAGACGGCGTACTGAAGTACACCGACCACCAGGCCGGTACCGAGTACAGCATCAACCAGCTGCAGATCAACGCCGACAACCTGGTGCCCGGCGGCAAACCCGGCGATGTGCGCGTACAGGCAGAGCTGGCCAGCAGTGACTTCCCTGCGCCGCTCGACCTGGATATCCACAGCACCCTGTCTATCGACGAAGGCCTGAATGGCCTGCGCTTGCAGCCGGCCAATATCAAGCTCACCAGCGCCGACGGTGCGGAGGCCGAGATCAACCTGCGCGGCAACGTGCGCCGCGCCAAAGCCGACGCCCCCTGGCAGATTCAGCTCAACCTGAACGTGGATGTAGCGCCGATTTCCGGCTGGCTCGCCGCCGTGGGCAGCGACTACAAACCCCAGAGCAGCAGCGCACTGAAAACACTGCGCATCGAATCCGACATCAGCGGCACCGACAAACAGATGACCCTGGAGCCGCTGGAACTCACACTGGATGGCAACAAATTCACCGGCGGCGCTAGCTTCCAGGCGGCAAGTAACGCCAAAGCAGTGCCCAGCGTTGCCCTCAGCCTGAAAGGCGGCGACCTGAACGTGGACGACTACCTGCCACCTCCGGCCGCTGGCCCACAAGAAGATGAACTGAGCGCAGATGTGGCCGCCGCGCAACCGGTGGAACTGCCACTGGAGTCGATGCGCGGCTTCAATGCCAAATTGGACCTGACCCTGGAAAAATTGCACGCGCTGGATTTCCAGATCGACAAACCCGAGCTGGCGATTGACGTCAATAACGGCCTCTACCAACTGAACAAACTGGCCGCCGGCCTCTACGGCGGCACCCTGAACAGTACCGGTGTGTTCAACGCCCGCGGCAATTCGGCGCGCGGCGAACTCAGCGGCGGCCTTACCGGAGTGGAAATCTCCAAAGTGCAGGAAGCCCTGTTTGCCAGCGACGAACCGGAAGCCGCCGATAAAAAGAAAGTCACCCTGTCCGGCAAAACCGACCTCACCTGGGTCGGCCAGACCAGCGGCGCCGACACCCTGGCACTGCAGAAGAACCTGCGCGCCGCGGTACAACTAAACTCCAAAGAACTGGCACTGGCGCCGTTCAACCTTGAAAAAGGCATGTGCCAACTGGTGAGCTACGCGGAGAAAACCGCAATGCCAGAAAAAGAATGGCCGGCACAGACCCGCTTGCAGGATCTGCGCACCAGTATCAATCTGGATGGCGACGTGGCCAAGGTGGAAGGCATCAACGCCGGTATCGAAAATATCGCACTGACCGGCGATGGCACGGTCAATCTCGAACAGCAGGAATTCGACTTCGCCCTGGGACTCGCACTGGTCGGCGAGAAAACCTCCGGCGACGGCTGCTCCGTACAGAACTCGCGCTGGCGCAACCGCCCGCTGCCTCTGCGCTGCAACGCCAGGTTTGATGAAGCCGGAGCTACCACCTGCAAACCCGACAGCCGCCGCATCGACGACCTGATTCGCGACGAACTGAAATACCAGGCGGAGAAGAAATACGGCGACAAGGTAGAAGAAAAGACCGAGGACCTGAAAGACAAGCTGAAAGACAAGTTCAAAGGCATCTTCAATCGCGGCGACTAATCGCCCTACCTCTCCCCCGTTTATCCCGGTAGCATGGGCACCCTTCGCGGTGCCCATTTTTGTTTATTCATGGCCAAAACCACCATCAAACCCAAGACCCCAGCCCGGTTCCAGCAGACTCTGATCAAGTGGTTCGACCAGCACGGCCGCCACGACCTGCCCTGGCAGCAGGACATCAACCCCTACCGGGTATGGGTATCGGAAATCATGCTGCAGCAGACCCAAGTCACGGCTGTTATTCCTTACTATCAGCGGTTTATGGAATCTTTTCCCACCGTTGAGGCACTCGCTGCCGCCAGCCAGGACCGGGTTCTCGCCCACTGGAGCGGTCTCGGGTACTACGCTCGTGCGCGCAATCTGCACAAGTGCGCGCAGACCGTGGTCGATGAGCACAGCGGGAAATTCCCCAGGGATGTCGAGGCGCTGTCCGCACTGCCCGGTATCGGTCGCTCCACCGCCGGCGCTATCGCCAGTATCAGCATGGGCCTAAAAGCGGCGATTCTGGACGGCAACGTAAAACGGGTGCTGGCCCGCATTCACGCGGTGGCAGGCTGGCCCGGGCAGACTGCGGTGGCAAAAGAGATGTGGGAGATCGCCGAGCGCTACACGCCAGCAGAGCGCACCGGTGACCACACCCAGGCGATGATGGACCTGGGCGCCACCCTGTGCACCCGAAGCAAACCGGCCTGCGAACGCTGCCCATTTGAAAACCACTGCATCGCTCGCGCCCAGGGCAACCCCACCGACTATCCCGGCAAAAAACCGAAGAAAGAAAAACCCGAGCGTCAAACCACCCTGTTGCTGATCGAACACGACGGCGAGCTGTATCTTGAACAACGCCCCGCCAGCGGTATCTGGGGCGGGCTGTGGATTCCGCCACAGCTGGAAGGTGACGACGGAGGCGAGGACAGCGCCCAGGAGTGGTTGGCAGCGCAAGATCTTCACGCCAGTGAAATCCAATCCCTGCCCCTCATGCGCCACACCTTCAGCCACTTCCACCTGGACATCCACCCGGTGTGGATAACTCTGCCTGCGAAACCCACACGGGTGGCGGAAGGAGCCAGCGGCTGGTATAAACTGCGCCAGCTTGACCGCCCCCGATCCGGCCAGGATCTGGGACTGCCCGCGCCCATCGCCAAGCTGGTCAAACAGCTGGTGGCGCACCGGGCTCCACTATTGGCACCCTGTTAGGAGAAACCATGTCCCGCACCGTCTTCTGCCGCAAATACCAGGAAGAACTGGAAGGCCTCCCCAACCCGCCATTTCCAGGGCCAAAAGGACAGGACATCTTCGAAAACGTCTCTGCCAAAGCCTGGCAGGAATGGATGGCCCACCAAACCATGCTGATCAACGAAAAGCACCTCAACATGATGGAGCCTTCTTCCCGCGCCTATTTAGCGGAGCAGATGAGTAAATTCTTCAGCGGCGAAGACTATGATGACGCCGAAGGCTTCGTTCCCGAGAAAGATGGCGACAAGTAAGCAACCGCTCACAAACCGTAAAAACTATTTATCAATCAAGGGGTTGACTCCCCTTGAGAGAGCAGGTTTAATACGCGCCTCGCTGCCGGGGACAACCCCGAAACAGCCACGCCCAGATAGCTCAGTCGGTAGAGCAGGGGATTGAAAATCCCCGTGTCGGTGGTTCGATTCCGCCTCTGGGCACCATCTACAAACCCGCGTCAGCACTCGCTTTCGCGGGTTTTTTAATGCCTGCTGAAAATTCACGGCTGGCGTCAAAAACGCCCAAAGTGTCAACGGAGTGTCAACGCAGTTTTCGCCCGCCGATATCGGCCTGTTACCGGCCTCGGTGGTGAACTGGCTTTTCTCTGGCTTTCCGATCCCTTCAAAGAGTGAAAGCCCGAATCCCTGAAGCCCCCGCACAGCCTGTGGGCTGCACGTAACTGGCCATTTCATTGACCAAAAAGGCGCCTAAAATCGGCAGGCGTGGGGAGGAGTGAAAAATCTCCCGCGTGAGCGTTCAAAAAATAACCGAGAGTTTTGAAAGGAGTTTCAGAAATGCGGATTTTTAAAGGTTTTCTGGTAATTGGACTGTTCGCCGGCCTGTTAGCTGGCTGCGGGGAAGCAGAGAAGCAAAGTGTAGGCGGCAGGCTGGAGGTAACACCGCTAGAAGACTTAAGCCCAGGGGGAGAAATCAAAGTCATCAAGCTGACTAAGGATCAGGGGCAAGTGACGATATATGCCGGCGAAACTCAGGAAAACTTCTGCATGATCAACCTGCAGGAGGGACATTTCCGCGCGGGTGTAAGTATGGAGTCCCGACAGCGCGCTGGAGGCGCGTTCGATGTAACGTGCCACTGGGACGGTGGTGTCTATGTCCGATCCAACAAACATGAAACGTGGGCAAAGCTGAAATTCTCAAACGACGATTCAAGCATGCGGTTACATCTGGTAAGCCCTGTCGATGAATCCTATTTTGATCTCAATGCCGACAAGCTGAGGCTGGGCGACTACCTTACCGAAAAAAGTTAACCCCCATCCACTATCGGCGCCAGCTCTGAATCCAGCGAGTCGGCGTCGCCCTTATGTCCTGAGAAATCCCCAGTCTGATCTGGCTCTTTTGTTTTTAGTGGCGATCCGTTGTCGGTGTATTCGTGGGTGTGACTCGATGCCGTATCAGCGATGGCGCTGGTGACTTTGATCAGATCGTCGAGGATACGCAGCACATTGCTGGACTCGTTACCCAGCCACACAGTGCCGCCATCTTTCACCACCACCCGCTGTTTCAGATCCGCGAAGCGCTCGGCCACCGCCTGGCACTGCTCGCTGATATTGTTGTCGCTGTCGATGCGGTATAAGTTCGCCGCATCCTTGGCGATCAGCGCATCCTGCGCACCCAGCACAGGCAATTTTGCCCCGCGGGCGAATACAGAGCGGATAAAAGGACGATGTGGCATCCCCATCACAAAGCCGAGCTCTACCAGCGCACCAGGTTGTGGGAATGCAAGAAAGCCGCGCTCGCCTCCAGCACCATGTAGCGGCAACGGCACCTTTTCCATTAGCGGCATTTTCTCGTCAGGATTACCGGCGGCATCGAGCAACTGCACATCCACACAGTACCCAGGATCTTTATCGGTACTCTCGGCAGCCCTATCAATCGCTACAGGCTCGTGGATCACTTGGCCCCACTGCGGCAAGTGCAGCCCTCCAGTCAGCTCCGGATACAGCCGCTTCACTATTCGCTTGATGACTTTTTCCAACATTGCGAACTACCTCTCCGCCCATGGATTCGATGACCAGCTGATATTCATCTGCGTTCCCGTGAGCTCCACATCCGTCAGCACATTACCGTTGTATAGAGCACCCGGGCGCAGCGCCGGCAATGCCGGCAAAGTCGCGCCGTTGTGACTGGTCAGCTGACGTTCCCAACTGCGGTCGATATCCACCCGCTTGCTCGACCAAGGGGAGTCATCCCAGCTACCGACAAAAATCTTCCCATCTACCTGCTGCTGCCAAAGCGGTTTGGATATACCGAATACACCTGCGATTGAATCCATTGCGTGGTATCCATTGCCGGTATTGTAAAAGGCCGCTGCCTTAGTAGTCGTATATGAAGGGTTTCCACCGGGTATGGAGAACTCAAGGCCTGTCAGTTCGGAAACCTCATCCAGAGTCTGCTGCAGATCCACATCGCGCAACGCCAGAGGCAACCGGTAGAACAACGCAGCGCCCAGCTCCCGGCAGAAGATTCTCTGCTGCTTTTTATCGACAGTCGTGCAGGCCTCAACAAAACCCACGAACCAAGGATTCAACGCATCGGCTTTATAGCCGCAACTGAACACCACCAGACCCTTAATGGCTTCCGTTGCCTGCAATGTGAAAAGTGCTCGGCCCGGCGTAAACAAGCCGAGCCGCAGATTACTTTCCACTATCTCAAATCGCTTTCCAGCGGCGGTGATTTTTTTATGCAGCTTCACTGATTACGCCATGGCTGTTTCCACACCCTGCACCACCTTTTCAAAGCCGGTTAGGCTTTGCGAGTACTGCAGAGGGGAGGTTTCAACTTCGGAATCAGTCTGCCGCTGCTCCGTCTTCTCGGCGACACTCAGGTACTCCAGCAGAGTAAAACTCACCCGCCATGCCTTCATGCCGATAACCTCGCGCTGCTCGATGCGCCCGTTGAATATTACCTGGCGGACGTTAGCTGCATTCGCTGACCGATCTGTGATGTCATAAACGACCAAATCTCCGTTATCATCGGTTGATTCAGCCATACGATAAAATTCTGTTAATTCAGAATTCTCAGAGTACTTTACAACAAAAGATACATTTATTGACTTCGGCTTAATCCCCTTATGAGCACTACTTGTACTACTGGTTTCGCCCCCAAGGGATTCACTATCAAATTCAGTCGTTATCACGACAGACATCTCTGTACTAGGAATTGATGCTCCACTTAGTAACATGTTGCACCTATAAAGATTTAACTACGGAACGCTTTACCCACCCAGCACCGTTAAAAATCAACTCAGCCACATAGTCAGCGAACACTCCGGCCGCAGATATACTCACTCGCTCGGTAGTGTCGTCAAAAATCTTAATCGTCGGATTAACTGATGAGGTGGCGATAGCGACATGAATTATTGCCAATGTCCCGGTAAGGACATTTTCTCTGTCTAGCTCAATATTGTATGTATATGCACCGCTACCTGCGGTAGCAGAAACCTTTAGAGCAATTTCGCCTTCATAGTTGTAAACCCGCGTTGATCCCCCCGCTGAAATAACATCTTCACGGTATCTGTCTTTTGTAACCCTCTGAATAGAGACCCGGTCGCGGGAGGTTGTGCCTGTAATCAGATACTTATGCGAAGTTATGGATGACTCTTCTGTCGAATGCTCTCCGATCTCTATGTTCTGTGAATCATTAATTTCAACCCACGTATCCAAGCCCGAGGCAAACACCATCCCATCTGCTGATATTGCGTTGCAACTGTCAATATATAGGCCTCTATCAAGAGTTCCACCCTGGCCAAAACTTACAGTCGAAATTGTGGTGGTGAAAGCATTTTTCATTTTAATGCCGTTTTTCAATGTCCCTAAACTGATGCAACGAATGGTCACCCCGGAAATAGAGTTTCGTCTCGTCGTGTCAAGCTCAATACCAGCCCATTCTGACACGCCAAAATAGGATGAATCGCTATAAAGCTGAACGCCTTCTATATTGAAATCTCGTCGATTGCCAAGCTCAATACCGCGCTCAACACTATTGATATGAAGCGCTGGCCCCATAGCACCACCTGGGCGATCATCCGCAGGGCGGCCATAGATACCTTTCCATACGCCAACAAGCTCAGTTGTTGCAACCCAAAAATTCTCTACCTTCTCGCCGAGATAGATACCGTATTTGCAACCTACTACCTGCAGGTTATTTATATCTACTGCGATACATCCTGTTACGGCATTTAAATAAATACCGCGCGTATCGGATTGCGGCACGGGGTCAGAGTCCGGGTCGAATCCACCCCTGATCTCCCCCGTGATGCTGCCTCGCACGCAGTCGCCAATATGAATATATGAAGAATAACCCCCGTCGGTACCTGACAACCTCTTTATCAAAACCCCTTCTATTTCAAACTGGTATGCCTTGCTGAATCCTGCATCGTCTTCCGCAAATTTTATGGCGCTGTTTCCGATAGGCCCGCTTGCGGATATGCGAGGGTTCTTAATTCTGGATTTCAGAAAGCTCAAGGAAGGTGCTTGTACATCAATAGCTGGAGTTCCAGCTGATGTGTCATGGATAATTTCACATCCGTTAACAAACTCTATTTGTGCATTCGCACTACATGTCGCGCCACTGGACGTGAAGCTTTTATCAATGACAATTTTCCGAACGCCAGCCTGGTCAAATAGGGCTTGATGCTTACTGGTCTCGTCGCCAACACCTGTAATCCCAAATTGACTGGCGCGCGCAATACCGTCTTGGAATAACGCACGAACCTGAAGACCGTTTCCCAAATAAAAAATAGATCCGCCATCAGGTGAACCGAAGCCAGAGCCAACAACCCCTTCACCCCCGCCACCATTTCCCGGCGACATATAACCCAACCACCTGACGGGCTGACCTTCACGCAGTGAGCTGTCGGACAGCATGCTAGCGATATCAGGGTATGTCTTCGGCAGCCAACGGTTATTTGCCACCTTCTTTGGCGTGAGAATTGTTTGATCGTCATCAGCATCAAATGACTGTGAATCCGTGGCGATTTTCGCCATACCGAATTGAAGCTCTGTTGCCTGATCAAAAGACAGCTGCCAAGTACTTGCATCAACAGTGATATTGGTTATCGACTGCGCATCGGTATAAGTCACCAGAAAATTCCTGGTAATACTATTCCCTACATCAACTCCATCGGTGGCGTATTTTGTAACTGGCTCAATATATCGAACCGCAATCAGCGTATCGTCATCTGCGAGAATGCCAACCCAATTAAAGGTGTAGTCACCCTCGCCGGTCCCCAGATATAGGCTATAGACAACCTTGTCCGAGTTCACGTAGCCAGACTTGGTGACGGAAAGCTCGGCTACACGATCAGCAATATCCGGCAGCGCTTCATCTGGATCGGCTGGGGAATTCGGGTCTAACCCGGCGATGTTGGCCAACAGGAAGCGGTCAATGGTTAGCACTTCACCCGCGCCCGCTTTCTGGGCAAACAGGTCACGGCCTGCGTTGGTTAAAATTCCAGTGCTCATGCGTTCTCCTCAACTGGCCTCGTCAAAGAACCATTGATGTTCTATTTCGTGTGCAGAAATTCCGAGATCAACAGTCCCGATCAGATAAAATTCGTAGCGGCGGCAGGTGCGTCCGTACTTGGTCAGTAACAGTTTCAGCAGTGCCTGGTTCTGGCTGAGCTGTGCGTCGCTCAGCTGCAGCTGAATCACGTCCCAATCTTTTCCCGGGTCGCGCTCGATCACTTCCACGTAACCCACGCCCAGCCTCTCAAAAATGCGCTTGATACCCGCCACGCTGCCGGCGTCCTTGGCATTTACAAAGGCGTATTTCACGCGCAGCCGGTACAGGTCGATCGACTCGCCGTCGAAACGATTCACGTTGCGCTGCCAGGCCAGAAGGTTCAGCGCAGCTAAGCCGCAGGTTTCTGGGTCCAGTTGTTCACTGGGCCACCGCAGCCAGCTTTCCACCAGATCCCACCAGGTGGTGATCAGGTTTTTCAGCTTGTCGATCTGGCCTAAGTTGGCCCAGCTGGGAAGCTCGATTTTGATCACGCTGCCTCCTGCACCGTCAGCGTTCCCAGGCGGGGGATATCCATCTGGCTGGTGATCTGCGGCAGGCTGAAATCAATGTTCTGGATTGCGGGGAACAACTCCTGAATTTCCCGCGCCAGCTGCGAGAAGCTGAACAGGCTCCAGGGGTAAACCAGCGTCGGCTGGTAGTCGGTGTTCTCGCGGAAGGCCGCGCGGATCACGTCTTCCACTGCGGCGAGCAGCTGCGTTTTATCCGCTGTGCTGGTGTTGGCGACAAACCACAGATCGCAAGTGAGGTCGTTGCTGGTTTCCGGCATGGCGAACACCTGCAGGTCGTCACCGTGGCCGTGGTTGCCGTCATCTGTGATCACGCTCTGGATGTCGGCAATGAACTGCGCGGAGGGGTTGCCGATATCGAGCAGCACATAGGCGTTCGCGGTACCTGGTCCGCGCGGTGCGTCGTGCTCGAAAAAGATGTTGCCGGTACCCACGCCGGCAAAGTCCGCGATGATCGCGCGGTATACCGCGTCCGTATGCCACTGGTTGATCGCGCTGTACTGGTTGCGAATACGCAGGCGCAGTTCATCGTCGGTCTCTTCGTTCGCGCCCGGAACCAGCAGCCAGTCAGAGAGGTTGGTCACCGTCACACCCGCAATCGGCACATCCAGCAGGATGTAGTAACCCGCGCCGAGGTTATGCGCAGCGCCGGAAGCCTGTGCCGTGACCGGGACCACCACACTGGATTCGCCCGGCGCCATCAGCGCATCCGCCGTGGTAACCAGGCGATACGTCACACCGTTAATCGGCGTACTGCGCACCACCGTTCCCATCGGAATCTGCAGCGCCACACTGGTGTCGGTACGCGAGAACTGCAACTGACCTTGCGCCTTTACCGCCGCTTTGCGCACCAGGTTCACCGCCCACGCATGCCACTCCAGAAAAGTGCCGGTGGCAGTTTTCACAAACGCCTGCGTCAGTACATGGTCGATCATGAAGTTGATCAGCCACAGAACCGGCACCGTCACTGCCGCGCGCACAAAACGCCAGAACGGCGATACATTGCTGTCGTTGTTGATACCGAGCCCGGCATCTTCCGTAATTTCCGCCAGCTTGGTGTTCAGGCTGGTTTCATTTGTAGGGATACCGGCGTCAATGGCCAGCTGCTCGAACGCTTTGCGGTTTTCGTCTGTCATTACCCACTTACCCCGCTAAAAGTGACTGTGGTGTCGCCGTACTTCATCGTTTTCGCGGTGAGAATGTATTGCTCACCGGCCGCGTCCTGCACCGTGAGCTTTGCGGTACCAGGTCTAATGCGTGTGTCCTGATCCACCAGCAGCAGGATCTGATTTTCGATGCGCGCAATACGCGCAGGGTCGCGCTCGGCGATCAGCTGCAGCGCCAGCCCGCTTTCCAGAATCCGGTGCTTGATGTCCTGTCCGATACTGACCCGGCCATCGCACAGCACCGGGAAACCGCCCTCATCGAGCGTCAGGTCGCGTTCGCTGATCAGCAGGTCTACGTATTCCGCCATATCAACCTCCCGCCAGTGCCAGTTCGTCGGCGAGCTGGTAGCCGCTGACGCCGCCGCTGGTATGCACTTCGATTTTCTCGACGTGTGTGCCGCGGTTGTTGGTGGTGGACTGGTTCACCTGTTGCATCAGGCCGCCAGTCGGCACCGCATTCGGTTTGTTCGACTGCAGGCCGGCGGTCGCGCTGTCCATTGCGTCGCGCTCCTGCTGTATTTTTTCGGTCACCGCGATATCGCCACCGGTGTCGATATTGATTCCTGGGATCATGTTGATCTTGTCGATCAGCCAGTCGATGGCATCGCCCAGCATCTGCAGCGGCTTGATGTTCTTGAACCACTCCATCAGTTCATCCCAGTACACGATCAGGCCCACCACAGCGGCCACCAGTGCGGCTACGGCGAGAACAATCCAGGTGATGGGGTTGGCCAGCAGTGCGGCGTTGAGGAGCCAGGTGGCAGCGGTGGAGGCCATGAAGGCGGTGCGCAGTGCACCAAACGCGGCAGCACCCGCCCAGATCGCGACGTTAAACAGGAACCAGGTAACCTGCGCAGCAGCGATGGCGAAGCGCCAGGCCTTTGCAATGCCGGTTCCCACCAGCATGGCGCCACTCCAACCGGCCATGGCCAGCATGGCGATACCCTGCACCAGCGCGAAGGCGCTCACAGCGGCCACCAGTCCGAAAATCGTCAGGATGCCGATACCAACCACTTTGGTGAGCGTCGGGAAACGCTCGGTCCAGTCCATGATCACGTCACCGCCGGCAATCAGTGTTTCCACCAGCGGCACCAGCACCGGCTGCATCACACGGCCGAATACGGTTTTCACTGCGGTACCGAGTGAGGCGAGTTTCTGCCACGGGTCGGCCATCGCGTCGGCCATTTCCCGCGCCTTGTCCATGCCCCGCACGTTGCCCAGGGCATCCATGGAATCTTTCAGGCCATCGGCCTTGGGAACCAGAAGGTTGAGCAGCGCCACCGCTTCCTGAGTGCCGAACGCTTTCTGCAGCTGCATGCCTTCCGCCACGTCGATGGTGTCGCCGAAACGGCCTCGCAGTTTCTGCAGGATGTCCAGCATCGGCAGCATGCGCCCCTGGCTGTCGGTAAACGTCAGCCCCAGTTCATCCTGTGCCTTGCCAACCCCTTTCAGGAATGCCCGGTATTTGGTGCCCGCCTCGCTGCCGCTCATGGTGGCCTGCAGGGTGCCGAGAATCGCCATCTGCTCGCTCATCGAAATACCGGCCGCCGTAGCGTCGGCACCAAGAGAAGAGAACGCGGAGGACATTTCACTACCGGTGGTTTTGAACATCTGCACCGCGCTGGCGGTCTGGCCGGCAAGCATCTGCACCCACTCCGCCTTGCCCATCTTATCGGCGGTGGTCTGGAAGATGCCGTACATGGTGCCCATGTAATTGGTGATGGTGCCCACGTCGGACTTTGTGCCCTTGGCCAGCACGGCGCCGGCCTCGGTGAATTTGGAAAGTTCGGTACCGGTGAGGCCTGCGATCGCACTCTGGATGTCGTAGGAAGAGCGAACGAACTCCGCCGCGCTCTCACCGTATTGCACGGAAAAGCTCAGTGACGTTTTTTCCAGTTGCTTCAGTGCGGCATCGGCCACACCGAGGCTGCGCACTTCCCCCAGTGCCCGGTCCATTTCAATCGCGGGAGACAGTACCGACTTGAGCGCGTAGCCAGTGGCAAACAGGCCAGCAGCACCCACACCGACTTGCGTAAAGCCAGCGGTGGCGCGCTGGTTCAGCTGGTCGATCTGCGCGGCAATCTTGCCCGCAGGGCCGCTGGCCTTGTCGATCAGGCTGACGGAAAACAGCAATTTTTCCAGCCGCGATGCCATTGTCTGCTCCGCTATTTACCGGTGAACGCCCGGCCTATGCCGTTGGCCACCGCCATCTCAAAGTTTTTGCATTCGCGCTGTTCCAGGTACAGCGCACGCGCCATGTTCTCTACAGTTTCTGGCTGGCCCGGCAGGTACCGGGCCACCAGCGCGCACAGTTGGTCGTAGCCGTTGTGCGCAATCTGCTCGGCTAGTTGCTGCGCTTTTTTGCCGTGATCGCCAGATCCGGCGTGTAGGCCTCAAGCACCGCACCGGCCAGTTGCACTTCGGCACCAGGCATTGCCTTAACCAGAGCCACCAGCGCCTCCTTGTCATCGGCGTCTACCGTGCTCACCAGAAAGTTGTGGCTGGGTGCCACCTTGCTGGTGGGCGTGATGCTGTTCAGATACTTGTTGTAGGCCTCGCGGGTAACGTGGAAAGAGAATTCCTTGTCTCCGACAGAAACCTCAATGGTCTGGGTGTTGCCGTCTTGCACTTCGTTGGTTTTCGCAGCCATGGTTTTTATCTCCGTCAGGGTTGTTGCAGCAGGCCCACAAAGGCCGTTTTTATGCCGGTCACCAGCAAGGTGCCGGCTGAGGTAAGAACAAAGCCCAGCATGATGCGCCGGGTCCAAACGCCCACCTGGTCACTGGTCTGGCGCTGACCACGCAGGTAAGCAAAATCCTTTTGGGTTTCGTGCACGTCACTGATATCAATGCCGAGTTTGGTCAACAGATCCTGTACCGCCGCTTCACCGGCCTTTTTTGCGATCTGTTCAATTTCCTGCTCAGTGATCTGCATGGCTTACCCTTTTTTCGCTCTGAATACTTCCACCAGAAACGGGCTAACGTTTTTGACGGCGCGCTCGCCGAACAAAAACCCGAGCACCAGTAAATTGATCACCAGCAGCGCGCTTTCCTGCTTCTGGGTCAGCTCCCACTCGGTAAACCACTTCCAGTCCAGGTACAGAACCGCAAATCCCCACAGCGGGCGCTGGCACCCGCGCAGGAACAGCACCACCGTGCCGAGCACCGGAATTCTCGCCAGATCCGCCGCGGTACCTTCCAGGTCCTTAATCCTTTGGGTAAGTGCGTTCTCCGCTTCCACCGATGCGTCGTGCGCCTCGCGATTGCGCTGCATCTCCAGCTTTTCAAATTCCAGCAGCGCGGCTTTCTTATCCGCCTCGCTCATATCCGGAGGGAAATAGGTTTTCGCCACATCAAAGAAGAGCTGCCCGATGCCGCCGGTCGCCACTTCGGTGATTTTCGATAGCCAGCTCACAGGTCGCCCTCCTTGATCAGCGTGTAGGTAAAGCGGTTGCCCCACTCCATGCGTGCGCGGTTGCACAGCGCCATCAGCAGGGTGAAATCCGCCGCGTTCGCCAGCACCTGACAGCCCGCGCTCCATCTGTCCACCTGCGAACTCTCGCCGTCAGCGCGGGCACGGTGGCAGTTGATACCGAACAGCCCGCTCTCGGTGGTGGTGTCGGTATCCAGTACCTGGTCGCGGTTGCTGTCGCGGTACACGGTCACCGGTGCGCGCTGCACCAGCGCCTGGTACTTACCCTGGTGCTGGCCGATCTGCCACAGGCCTGCATACTGGCCGGGAACCACAATGGCGGTACCGTTGACGTTGGCCAGGTTCTGCCGCCAGTACAGGCCCGGGTCAGTGGTGGCCGGGAACACATAGCAGTGCGGGCGGCCGTCAAAACGAAACGCCACCGCGAGGTGGTCGTTGAAGGTGTTGGCGGTATTGTCGGCGGTGCGCACACCGATCAGGTTCAGGTTGAAATCACCCTCATCGAAAAACCGGTAACCCTTGCGGATAAATGCGGTCTGCAGCTGCCCGTAGCGCGGCAGTTTTCCTGTTGGCAATTGCATCAGCGCCCCCACTTTTCAAAACTTGTCTGGCAATCCACACAGCGGGTCACGCCGCCGATTTTCTGCCGTGCTGGCGGTATTTCATCGCCGCAGTGTTCGCAATCCGCAAGGCTTGGAGTATCGAAGTTGCTGCGAGCGCGCTGGGCATCCAGCGCCCGCTGGCGCTGTGCCTGTTCCAGATCCGACGCGCGGTCAAAATCGTCTGGCATAACCCTTACCTACTGCGCCTTAGATGAAATTCTCGGTTTCGCTGGCGTCGATATAGGGCACACCGTTGATGCGCACAAAATCGCGGTTGGTTACGTCGTAGGGCAGCTTGTGCTTCAGCTTCTCGCCGCCGGTAGCCGACGCATTCAGCAGGTCGCTGATCCGCAACTTGCAGCCAAAGGCTTCCACCTTGAGCTCCACGTTCGTGGCTGCGGCGTTGCCCACAATGTCGAACGTATCCAGTGCACTGAAGCTGCCGGCGCTCTTCGCGGCGTCCAGAATGGTCTGCAGGTTGTTGGTATCCACCTCGATCTCGCCGCTGGCTTTTTTGTCGCCGCTGATCCAGCCATCGGGCACACCACGGGTCATTGCCGGCGCGGTGTTGTCCTCGATGTTGAGTGTGAAATTTTCCACGTGGACCAGCATGCTGCCGATCATTACGTCTATGTCCTTGCCGCTGAGTTTCTGGCTCATGTGTTATCGCTCCCGGTTAATTGGCTCTGCTGTTTCTCGCTCCGGCTTAGCCGTTGCTGAGGTCCAGAATGATGTTTGCGGTGATTTCCTTCGGCGCGTTGTAGGGCTGCACCTTCAGGTAAACCTCTGCCGACGTTTTGTTCGGCCAAACAATGGCGATGCTGTCGTCATTGGGCGCCTTGATCTCACCGGGGAAGTGCTCGCCGGCAAACACCGTGCTGTAGCTCATCTCGCGCAGGGGGCGCATGAAAAAGGTTTTGTTGGCCGCGATGCTCACCGGGGTGCTGTTAAGTGAGCGGTTGGCCACGCGGGCGATGGCCAGCAGGCGCACCGCGCGTGCGGCCTTGTCCACCACGCGCAGGTGCTCGATCACCTGGTAATCGCCACCAGGTGCGTCCAGTAGGTTGCAGTCGCCCCAGTAGGTGCCCGGGTAATCCGGATAGGTCTGCGGTACCGAAAGCCGCGCAGCGTCCAGCGTGGCCAGCGTCGCGGAAGAGAGCGTGGTGCCGTTGTTGTCCACCGGTGCATCGCCGAGGCCCAGCACTGCGCCGGTTGCCACACGCATGGGGCTGTCGGCAATGCTCACGGCATCAGTGCACAGGCGGCCCGCCAGCACGCCCAGGTTGTTGCCGTGCAGTTGGGGAACCGCTGCCACACGGTAAGCGGCCACACTGTCGGTGATCGCGGCCTGCGCCGCCTCGTAGGCGCTCCAGGTCTCGGTACCGGAATCAATGCCCGGGGTAGCGGTAAGAATGATCACGCGGCGGGCCAGGCTGGTGCGCAGGCTCTCCGCCTTGGTCTGCATGTCCGTGAGCTCACTGGCAGCGGTGGCCGGGGTACACAGCACAATCAGCTCCGGAGAAATGGTTTCCATTGCGGAATCCACCACGTCGAGCCAGTCGTAACCGGCGGTTTGCGGTGCGGCCCACGCCTGCCAGTTCTCGCCGCCGTTCTGCTGGGCGGCCAGCACGTTGTCGCGGATCTCGCTGCTGGTGGCACCCAGAAGGGTGTCGATATCGCTCTGGCTGTTGAGGGAAAGCAGCTCGCCCACGCCGGTGGCGCCCTCGCCGATAAACAGTGCTTTGCGCTCAATGGCGGGCGTGCTGCCCTGCGCCTGGTTCAGGTTGTTTACAGAAACTTTGCCGAGTGCCATTTGCTTGCCCCTTGCCGTTGTGGGCGCTTATGCCCGTTGAAATCGTTCCAGTGTTTCGTCGATCAGTGTTGTGGCCAGTTCGCGGATCTCGGTGAGATTCACCCCGAGGAACGTCCGCGCCGGTAGGGGAATCTTCCAGCTCGCGCTGGGCTCTGCGTCGCGCATGCTGCGCAAGATGATTCCCGCCTGGCCTACCGTCATGTTTTCCGTTACCCACTTCAGGCTGGGTCTGCGCCAACCGCGGCCACTGCCCCGGCGCACCTTGTATCCCTCTTCCCGCAGTGCCTTTGCCTGTTTGCGCGTGGCCGGTGCGTCGTAATCCGGCTGGCCGTACACCTGCTCTGCCTTGTCTGCGGTCCAGTGCTCGGTCACACCATGCTGGTGCTGGTAGGCGATGCCTGCAGTCATTCCGTCCTTGAAGCCGATCACCGTTTTTTCCGGGTCTGTCTTCACCTGCATGCGCTTGCTTATGCCGCGCAGCATTTTTCGGTTACCACTTTTGCGCGCTTCCCAGGGCTGTCCGTCTATACCCCTCTGTTGCCGCAGTCGTTTGCGCGAGAACACCCGCACTTTGCGCCCCACCTGTGCTAGCAGCCGCTTGCGCTTGGCCGGTGGCAGCTGCAGCACCTTCAGCATTTTTTTAACCCCTACCTGTCCGGCGATATCAATCCTCACGGACATAGGGTTTATCCGTTGGTGCAGTTTCGTCGTCGCCCACCGCTACCTGGTCGGCTTCATCGGCACCCACTACCGCAACAGACCACTGCTGCCCGAGGTAAGTGATCGCGCCGTTGGCATCAGGGACCAGATCCACGTTTTCGGAAAATGGAATTTTGATTTCCACGTCCGCCATGCGCTTGTTGATCACGTCGATCTCGATATCCGGCTCCGGCAGTCCCAGAGTGAAGCGTTCCGGATCGTTGTCCTGCACCCAGGCGGTGACCAGTGCGAACAGCAGTTCGGCAGGCTGGGCGAAGCGCTCGATGCTGATCACTGCGTCGTAACGCAAGCGGCAGATGCGCACGCCGTTGCCGAGGTTCTTGCTGGCGGTTTCCAGCTCACCGCTTTCCATCCAGCTGTCCAGCTGCTCGCTCGATACCAGATTGGCGGCCAGCAGGTGGGCGGTGATTGCGCGGAGCTTTTCCAGTGCCATTACAAAAGCTCCGCGGTGATATTGGTTTTGGTTCCCTGCAGGTGCCGCAGCGCGCGGTCTGCCTGCGAGCGGTACATCTGCGCGGTGCTCTCGCTTTCCTTCGCCTGGCTATCGCCAACTTCACGGCGGTAAATGGTGGCGAACTCACCGAACAGGTTGGCGGTAGCGCGGCAGAACACCGCACGGCGGTACTGCTCTTCCAGTACGCTTTCACCGCCGATGGTTTCCGCAGAGACCGCGCCCAGCGTGGCGTGGCCGTCGGTCATCCACGCATCCTGCTGGTCGAACAGATCGCTGTTCACATCCAGCATCGCCAGGCGCAGGTGGTGTTCCACCTTCTCCTGGTGGTACTCCGCCGGCACCCGATACAGGCGCTGAAAATTGCCCAGCGAGAGATCCGGAAAAAATCCGTTGTTCTCGATGGTGCTTTCCAGATAGCTGTCGGTTTTGCCGGTAAAGCTCATGCGCTCTGCTCTTCAAAAAAACACGGTGCCAAGTGGTTTGCCTGTTCGCGCAGGGCGGCAGACGCCCCACTGGCCCGTGCCCTCGGGGGAGTCGTTACAGTTGTGTTTTTAGTTTTTCCAACCGGGTTTTCACGCCCGCTCTCGGGTTGGCTTCCATGGCGCGCTCGAACCACTGCACCGCCTTTTCCGTTTCACCGTTGCGCTCGGCAAACAGGCCGGCGAGTTTGTACAGCTTGCCCTGCACGATGATCTGAGCCACCGGCCAGCGCTCGCTGTGCACCGCATCCACCACTTCGCTGAAGTAGGGATCGGCACTCTTCTGATCCTTGTACTGGCGCTCTGCCCAGTCGTGCAGCGCCTCGGCCACGTAGGTGGGCAGATCGCGCTTGAAGCGTTCCGGCATCAGCTGCTGCTGCTCGATGGCGATATTCGCCAGCTTCAGCGCCTGCTCGATGTCTTCTACGTCGATCAGCCAGATCAGGCACCAAACCAGCAGCGGGTTCGGGTGCTGCATGCCCGCTTCCAGGTACGCATCCACCTGCGGCAGGTAGTTCGGCAGCAGCTGGCGTTTCAGGGCGATCTTTTCCGCTACGTTGTCGCGCTCGGAAAGCAATTCCAGATCGCGTTCGAGTTGGGTTTCCACAATCGTGCGATCGTGGTTGGCTTTGGATTTCTGCACCGGAGTTTTCGGGGCTTCGGCGGCTTTGGATTCGGTTATCTGCTGGCGCTCAGCGGCGGCCAGGCACTTCGCTTTGTGGCGCAGGGCGATGCTCATGGATTGCTCCGTATTTTTTATGTGTCGTTCCAGAGAAGTCCGGCGCAGGGCTCTTTAAAAAGCCCCCGGTCGAGTAGCTGACTCAAAACAAGACCTACTGACCGAGGGAAGCTCGCTGCGCCTGACAGTGACCGTCTCTCAATAACCTGTTAAGCCCAGGTATCGCCCGGAGCCGGCAGTTTCACGTTGGCGAACTCAATGCCGGCTGCTTTGTCCAGGTTCTCCACCACGTAGGCTTCGTTGATGGTGTTGTAGTGCTCCACGCGGTCGCGCTTGGCGTTGTCCAGAATCTGCTGGCGTACCGCACCGGCCTGGTAGTACAGGCTGAGGTTGTCCCAGCTGGTGATCAGCAGGCCGCGGGAGGGGAAGAAGGGCACGGTGTACGCCGGCAGGCCGCCGTAGGTGCGGGTGACCGCGCTGTTCTCCACGCGCTCTTTCTCGGTGGGCTTCTGGCCCTGCGCGGTGTACAGCTGTGCCTTGTCCTGCGCGAGCAGGTCGCGGCCAACGATCACCACCAGGTCGCTGCCATCGCGGTGGGGTTCGTCCACCAGCTGCAGCACGTCGTGCACCATGGCATCGAGGTTTTCGTAGTCGCCACCGGCACCCAGGCGGATCTCACCGGCAGTGCCACCCTCGGCCAGCATTTGCGAACCGCTGTTGTAAGCGCGCAGGTGCTGGAACCAGCCCACGTTCACATCTTCGCCGTTGGGGTTGCTGCCGGAGTCGGTGACGGATGCGGCCTGAGTGCCGTAGAAGCCGTGGCGGATGCGCGCGTGGGCGATGGCCTTGCGCACGTAACTCATAAAGCGGTCTTTGAAGTCCGGGAACTTTGACCAGGCATCCAGCGTGTTGTAGAGGATGTGCACGTCGTACTCGGTCTTCACACACTCGTAACCGTTGGTATCGAGGTTCAGCGGGTCAACCGTCTGGCGGTCGTTGCTGCTGGTGTTGGTGCGCTTGCCCACCATGCCGGTGGCAGAACCAAGGATCTTTTCACCCTTGAGCTCATCCACACCGATCACGTTGATGCGCTGCAGGAAATCGGAAGAAGCGACGATCTTGTCCATCAGCTTCTGTTCGACGGAAGGCGTTGCGGAGAAGGTTTCTGCCACACTCTCTACGCCATAGGTCGCGGCCATGGCGACGACCAGTGAGGAAAACTTGAGTCGGGTATCTTTACGCATGGGTATCGTCCTGAATATTTCTGCTGTTTCGGTTTGGTGCTAAACGTGTGCTACAGGATTGGTCGCGCGTTAAATTACTTCTTCTTCCGCGCCGCCTTTGCCTTCCGGAACATTGGTGCCCGGGTTTTCTTCGTTCAGCGCAGCGGTGAACTTTTTGTTCAGGTCATCGAGCTGGGATTTCAGCGCGTTGAATTCCTTGGCGCTGACCGTGCCCTCTTCGCCTTCGCCGCCCTCACCCTCGCCGCCTTCAGCACCTTCGGCACCTTCGCTGTTGGCGCCCGCGTTGAGAGACTTGAATTTGTCTTCCAGCGCATCGAGTTTTTTGCCCTGGTCTTTGATGGTGTCCATCAGCTGGGAGAATTGTTTCTCGTCCATAGCTTCGCTTTCCTGTTCTGGTTGGCTGGAATCTTCGCGGCCGAAAATCCGGTGCAGCAGGCTCTTTTCCTGCTCCAAACTTTCCGCCAGGTTGAATTGGTGACCGTTGAATACGTGGGCAACTTCGTCGCCCGCTTTGCTGGAGAATTTGAGTTCGGTAACGCCGGCGCTGGCGGGGTCGTCGGTAACACCCAGGCCTTTAAGGAAGAACTTGCCGGTGCCGCGGAAGTTCTCGCCAACTTCGATAGAGGGGAAGGTGTAATCGCCGGCCTGGTTGGCGGTGATCAGCCAATCGGCTGGGGAAAGAATACCGAACAGCTGCAGCTCGCCTTTCAGCTCCGGATCGGTGGCGGGCTCAACCTTCAGCGCAAGCACGGTACCGGCACTGGAATAGCGGCGGTGCTCCGGCCAGATCTTCGCGGTGAAAACCTTGGTGTTGTAGGTTTCGGCCATGTCCTGCAGCCACTCTTTTTTGATAAAGCGGCCGTCTTCGTCGCCGTGCACTACCGGGCCACTGGTTGCCAGTACCACCCATCCGGTTTTCAGGTTGCGCGCCATGTTCTGCCCTTCGGTTTCGTCCGGTTGAAAGTTGCTGTGGCCGTTTGCCACTTCGATAGCCGGCAGACTAGGTGCAAAAAAAACCGGGAACAATCGGCTCAATTCCTGAGAATTCCTATAAATCGAAACCAGAAATTACCCGCAATAAAGCCGCAGTGAATCGCACAATTTCTCTCGTACACTGCGGCGCATGGCAGCTTATCCAGACGAAATCAAAACCGCGGCTAAGATGATGTGGCTGCGCCGGGTATCGGCGCGGGAGATCGCGGAACAGTTGAACCTGAACAATGTTCGGGTGGTGTACCAGTGGGCCGAAAAAGGCAACTGGGAAGAGATGCTGCAGCATGAAACGGTAGAGCAGGCAGCCGCGCGCAAGCTGATTGCGCTGGTGGAAAAAGACAACAAAACCGATGCCGACTACAAGGAAATGGACAAGCTCGGCAACCTGCTGGACAAACTCGCCATGGTGGAGCAGCGCAAGGCGCGCACCGCCAAGGAAAAAGCGGCTGCAGTCCGCGGGGAACCTGGTGGCGACGGCAAGAGTAAAAAGCGCAAGGCGCGCAACGATGTTTCCGAGATCACCCCGGAGATGCTGGAGGCGGTTCGCAAAGAACTGTTTTACGACTACCAGCACCGCTGGCACGACAACAAAGACCAGCGCACCCGCTTCATTCTGAAAAGCCGCCAGATCGGCGCCACCTACTATTTCGCGTGGGAGGCGTTCGAGGATGCCATCCTCAGCGGTGAAAACCAGATATTCCTTTCCGCCAGCCGCGCACAGGCCGAGATCTTCAAGGCCTACATCATCAAGTTTGCCCGCGAGTACTTCGAGATCGAACTGAAGGGCGCGGAGACCATCGAGCTATCCAACGGTGCCGAGCTGCGCTTTGTCTCCACCAACGGCCGAACCGCCCAGGGCTACCACGGACACCTGTATGTGGATGAGGTTTTCTGGATTCCGGATTTCGAGCGCCTGAACAAGCTGGCCAGCGGTATGGCCGCGCACAAGAAGTGGCGCAAAACCTACTTCTCCACACCCTCGGTGAAAAGCCACGGCGCCTACCCGATGTGGTGCGGCGAGCGCTACAACGAAAAGCGCAAAACCAAAGTGGAATTCGATCTCAGCCGCGAAGCGCTCAAGGGCGGCGCTCTCGGCCCGGACAAGATCTGGCGGAATATCGTCACCGTGGAAGACGCCGCGGAACAGGGCTGCGATCTGTTCGATATCGACGAGCTCAAAATCGAGTACACCGAGGCGGAATTCAACAACCTGTTTATGTGCGCCTTTATGGAAGCGGGACTGTCCGTTTTCAAACTGGAGGATCTGCTGACCGCCGCGGTGGATACCAACGTGGTATGGGTGGACTTCAAAGCACGTTCGACGCGCCCCTACGGCAACCACCCGGTGTGGATCGGTTACGACCCATCCAGATCCGGCGACGGCGCCGCCATTGTGGTGGTGGCACCGCCGATCAAGGAGGGCGAGAAGTTCCGCGTGCTGGAAAAGATCGTGATGCGCAACCGCGCCTGGCAGTGGCAGGCCAACCGCATCAAGGAGCTCACGGAAAAGTACAACGTGCAGTTTGTCGGCATCGACTGCACCGGCCCCGGCCACGGCGTATTCGAGATGGTGAAGGAGTTCTACCGCCGCGCCACGCCGATTCACTACGGGTTGGAAAGCAAAACCAACCTGGTGCTGAAGGCGCAGGACGTGGTGGAGAGCCAGCGCATCGAGTGGGACGCGGAACACACCGATATCGCCCAGGCGTTTCTGCAGATACACCAGACCACCACCAGTGGTGATCACATCACCTACGCTGCCAACCGCTCAAGCGCCACCGGCCACGCGGATGTGGCGTGGGCGATCATGCACGCGCTCAGTAACGAACCCCTGAACCGCAAGCGGCGTCGTACCAGTGTCGGCTTCGCCGCCTGATTGAGAGATTTCAATGGCAAAACGCAAACGCAACCAGCAGAGCACCGCGCCCGCCGGCAAGACCGTCACCGCGGGCAGCAATGACCGTGAAATGGCGTTCAGCTTTGGCGACGCGGAACCGGCGCTAGGCAACGCAATCACCGATTACCTCGGCACCTTTCTCGATCCCCAGGGCGACTACTACACGCCGCCGGTGAGCCAGAGTGGACTGTCGAAAATACTGCGCGCCAATGCCCACCACGGCACCATCCCCTATTTCAAGCGCAACCTGCTGCGCAAGTACTTCGCGCCCAGCACCGCGCTGAGTGCGGAAGATCTCGGCAATGCCGGGTTTGATTTCATGGTGTTCGGCCACTGCTACTTCAAGCGCATTGAAAACCGCCTCGGCCAGCTGCTGCGCCTGCAGCACCTGCCGGCGCTGAATATGCGACGCATGACCGAGCCAGACCGATACTGCATGATCCAGCGCGATGGACTGGACCCGGTGAAGTTCGCACCTGGTGAAGTGATCCAGCTGCGCGAGTACGACCCCAACCAGCAGATTTACGGCGTGCCGCAGTACCTCGGCGGCATTCACTCGGTGCTGCTGAACGAAGACGCCACCCTGTTCCGCCGCAAGTACTACAACAACGGCGCGCACATGGGGTACATCTTCTACACGGCCGATGCGGATCTCGATCCGGACGATGAAAAGGCTCTGAAAGATCAGATCCGCGCGAGCAAGGGCGTGGGCAACTT
This sequence comes from uncultured Microbulbifer sp., assembly GCF_947504145.1. Lineage (GTDB taxonomy): Bacteria > Pseudomonadota > Gammaproteobacteria > Pseudomonadales > Cellvibrionaceae > Microbulbifer. The sequence continues at coordinate 242,978 of NZ_CANNGQ010000002.1, read as the reverse complement.
CCGATCGCTGTTTTTGAATATCCCAGGCGGCAAACCGGATTCGGTGAAGATCATCCCGGTGGGCGATATCGCCACCAAAGATGAATTTGAGCGGGTGAAAAACCTCAGCCGCAACGATGTGCTCAGCATGTGGCGCATACAGCCGGCACTGGCCGGCATCATGCCGGAGAATACCGGTGGCTTTGGCGATATCGAAAAGATCAGCCGGGTGTATTACGAGAATGAAGTGGTTCCCATGCAGGACGTGTTCCTGGCACTGAACCAGTACCTGCCGGCTGCGCGGCAGATCAAATTTACCCAACCCAAGGGCTTGACAGATGGATAATTATTACCCTTCAGGGCGTAGCAATGTGTTAAAATTTCCTCACGATCCGGGGGAAGAGGACACAGAGATGCAAGTGAAATGCACCGAGTGTAATAGCAAGGCCATCATCAGCAGCCGCAATGAGCTGGACCCAAAGGTGGCAGACCTGTACTGCATCTGCCGCAATCCGCATTGCGGCCACAGCTTTGTTATGAAGCTGACCTACAGCCACACCCTTTCCCCTTCCAGCTTTCAGGCCCGCCGCATGGCGACGGATATCTTCCGCGGGCTACCCAAGAGCGAGCAGCTGGAGCTGCTGCAACAATTGCAGGCGAGCGCCTGACACGTTTCCCGCTCCCCCTCCCCAGACACAACTCTCCAGAAACAAAAAGGGCGCACACAGCGCCCTTTTTCTTGCCCGCTTACCGGGTGTTTTCAGTGGCGGTTTGCCACCCGCTGCACCGCCTCCCGGATCTGATCCAGCACCAGCACACAGCCGGCTTGCACTTCCGAATTCAGCTCCGCCTGGTCTCGACCACTGAGAGCAAACTGCATCAGCGCCACTAGCTTGTCGGCTTCCTCCAGCCGCTCGCGGTCGGATAACGGTAAACCTCGTCGCTCCGCCGGCGATAGCCCCGCTGATACCCCTAAAACCGATGCGCGCTCCGCGCCGTTTACTCTCGTAGTCATACTTCCTGAACTCCTTACCTCGTTTAGATTTTTATTCCATAGAGCCCGATAAATTCGGCATTTATTAGGCATTATTTGACGGCTGTCGTATAGATCACAAAACCGGCAATTCCAAAGGGAAGCGCAAATTTTCTAGGGTATTTCCATATTTTTTGTGATTTGCGGGACTTTGCTCTATTTTTGAGCGCCCTGTAACAAGTTGTATCCGTATGAGGGAGATTGAAAAGCGGCGGCCGAGCTAACCGGGTAACGGCGCGAGAGGCCATCGGTGATCGGCTGAGAAGCGCACGCAAGGCGCGTAACATGAAGGCCAAAAACATGGCCGAGAAGCTGGGAGTCCGCGCAGATTCCCTGTCCCAAATGGAGCTGGGGCGCCAGGCGATACCGGCAGAATTGCTGGTGAATTGGTGCAGTGAACTGAAAGCGCCACTGCTCACCATCGCCAAAGGCGTAGACAGCACCCCAGAGCTCGAACAGCTACCGCCCCGACACGCCCGCCTGTACCAGGAACTACCCCCGGCCCACCAACAGCTGGTTCTGGATCATCTGGAACTGGTTGCCCGAATGGCCGGATCGGATACCTATTCCCATAGCGAGGAATAATTTCCTAATAATTGTGAATTTCACGTTCTAAACAATAGATAACAAACATGAGGTTAAACCTCATGTTTCGTCCTAGAGCAGGCAGTGAAAATAGTCCCCTATCAAAGATAAGGGACTGGGATGACGGATCTCAAAATGCAGTTTGGCCACCGGCTGGCCGAGATTCGCAAGAAGAAAGGGGTTACCCAGGAGGCACTGGCGGCTGGCGCCGGCTGTTCGGTGCGCACCATCGCCGATATAGAAGCGGGCAAGCACGGCCCGCGGTTTGATCTGTTGCAACGCATTGCGGGGCACCTGCAGTGCCCCGTCAAAACCCTGTTCGATTTTCCCGATACCTAGCTCATCACCTCCCAGCGCTCCGCCCCGTTGTAGCTGTCGCCGCCGCTGGCCTGCCACTGGTTGCCGTGCTCATCGAGCGCAATGCAACCGGGTTCCCATCCCTGCGGATCGCGCAGTTCATTCATCCACCCGCACACCTTATCGTTGAACAGCACTACCACGCCGCCTTTGCCGGTGTAGCCGTTGTGCTCGCGCCAGCGTTGCGCTTTCTGTTTTCCACTCATGATCTGATCCTGTAAATCAAGCCGCCCGCGCGATGGCAGTCAGCAGTTGTTTTTCCAGTTCCGGCGCCACCGCATTGCCCAGCAGGTGCGTGGCCAGTGCCTTGTTTTTCGGCAGCCGGGTACACGCCGGAAAGCTCATAAAATCCCGCTGCTCTTCCACCGTCAGCATCCGCATCTGATCTCCCCGTACCACCGCCCAGCGCTCGCGGGTGGTGAGGGTGCCGATGGGGCGGTCCAGGCTGCGGCCAGTGAGGCCGGAGCCGCTGCCGTAATACGGGATCAGGAAGGTATCGGTGCGCAGATCCCGGCGTCCGCGCTCGATGCGCGCCAGTGTCTTGGCGCTGCGGGTGGGCTTGTGGATCGGCGACCAGTTGCCGGCATCGAGCTCGATCACCTGGCGGGCGCTGACCGGTACCGACTTCTGCAGCTCCAGATGCAGCGGGCGAGCGCTGCGGGTACCCACCAGAAACAGGCGCACCCGGTGCTGGGGTACACCGTAATCCGCGGCATCCACGATGTGCGGGGCGAGGGTGTAGCCGAGACGCTGCAGGGCATCCGCCCACGCCGGGTACAGGGACCACTCCAGAAACTCCGGCACATTCTCCACCAGCAGCACCTGCGGCCGGCAGGCCTCCGCCGCGGCCACCACTGCCCACGCGGTGGAGCGGCTGGCGTCGTGGCGGTTGGCATTCTTGCCGCGCGCCTTGCTATGGCCTTGGCAGCAAGGGGAAGCCAGCAGCACGTCGTGCGCTGGAACCTGGCTGAAATCCGCCTGCTGCAGATCCTGACAGGAGTGAATGGTCTCCGGGTGGTTCATGCTGTGGTACTCCACCGCCACCGGCCAGTGGTTGGCCGCCCACAGCACCCGGTGCCCGGCCAGAACCGCGCCGGTTGTCTGGCCGCCGAGACCGGCGAAGAGGTCGATGCAGTCCATCAATTGGCCTCCGGCATTTCGGTTTGCTGCGGTCTTGTGTAAACCGGAAATCCGTTCGGATCACTGTAATGGCAGTGTTCGTAACAACATTCAAAAAGGTCGGATACTTTCTTCAGGAAGCAAAGCGGTACATCCTCTGTGACCGATTTGTGTTCGTCGTCGATATGGAGTGACTGCGTTCTTGTGTAGAGCTTTATCGGGCCAACCCTCCAGTCGTTGATGGAAGATTTCTGGATCAGGTGGCGTTCGCCGTTTTGGCTCTCCACCACTTCCACCAGCACTTCGTTATCACCGGGGTCTCCGCTCTCAATCCCGTGGGCGCGCATCAGTTCGGTCACGCGACCGACTTCATTCTTGAACCAGTCTGCGCGGCTGGCCTCGCGCTTTACATCATCCTGAAGTTCCTCTACACGGGCATCGCGCTGCATGTCGCGGCGGACAAATTCCAGTTTTTCATCTTCCAGCTTGCTGTAGGCAATGGCCAAGTGCTTGTATTGGGTGTCCAGTCTTTCGATGTGGTCTCTCATCATCTCGGTTTCCTGCTTGTGCACCACCTCCAGCTCAGCCAATTTCGAAGCCAGCAGATTTTTTTCGTACATCAGTTTTTCGATATTTTCCACGGGATTTTCCTTGTTATTGGTGCGTCAGCTCAGGCCAGCGCGAAGCCGCGGCCGTCGCGGATCAGGACTCCGGTTTTCTGCAGGTGGTCGAATACCGGTTTCACCACCTGGTTGCCGCCCCGCACTTCGCGGTTGATGTTGCGCAGCACCGGGCGCTCGCCGAATTCTCGGGCGATGATGCGTTCGGCCAGCTGTTGCTGTTCGTTGGTGAGCTCACCGTTTGGCGGGCTTTCCGTTTCCCGCTGCTGGGCAGTTTCAACGAGCGGCGTTGTGCGTTCAGTGCGCTTAACGGTGCGCGGTTGCGGCCGTTGTTCGCGTTGAACTGTGGGTGTTGCCGTTAAAACACTGTTGAACGCCATCAGTGCCACCAGCCCCACCACATCGGTGATGATGGCGAGCGCCAGAAAGCCGCTGTGCTGTATCTGCTTGGGGTCGATGTGGGTGAGCCCTGCCAGAGTGGCGAACGTGGCACCTGCGCTGTCTGAGGCGCTGCCAGAGCTGGATTCGCTCAGGGTTTGCAGTTTGGCCAGTGTTTGGCTGCGCTGTTGCTCCAGCTGCTGCAGTTGCGCGGCCGTTTCGATGGCCCGTTGGCGGTAGCCGTTGGCGGCATCGGTGGCGATCACGTTGTTGAGCGTGGTGATCTGCTGTTCAACGCTGCCCAGCTGCTGTTGCAGGGTTCGGTATTCCAGGCTGCTGCGGGCGTTCAGCTGTTGCTGCTGCTCCGCGTGGCTGGCGAGGAAGCCAACGGTGGCACCAATGCTGATCAACACCAGCAACGGCCACAGGACCAGCAGGGCGTACCCCACGGCCCTGCCCTGTGCACGCAGCCACAACCCCAGCGGGGCGAAGCTGAATTTGCACAGTTCCAGCGCGGTGGCGGTGAGCCCCGCCACCAGCTGGCCACCGGCGCCGCCGGGAATGGAGATCCACAGCCCCACGGTAAACACCAGCGAGGTGCCGCAGAAAATCAGCGCGGCCAGGCCGGTGAGGTAGTGCCAGAGTTTCATGCGTTGTCTCCTTCCGCTTGGGCCAGCCTTTCTTGCAGCCAGGCTTTTCCGCGCTCGATCGCGGTCAGCCGCGAGGCGCCAGAAACCGGCAGGCGCACGTCGCCCACATGGGCGCGGTAGGTGATATCCAGCTCTTCCATGTCGAGATCGGCGGTGACGCCGATATCGAGCAGGAAGCGGACTTTTTCCGGAACGGTTTGCAGCTGTTCGTAAGCTGCCAATTGCTGTTCTGTCACTTTGATTTCCCCCGAAACCGGTTAGTGCAGCCGCCCAACGACGGCGCCGCTTTGCATGGCTTTGGCCATTTTCAGTACCTGCTCGCCAAAGGCGGCGAGCTCGGCGGTTACCTGCATGTAGCGATTGGCGTGCTGCTCGGCCTGCAGCGGCTCACGCATCAGCAGTGCTTCGATTTCTTCTTTCTCGCGGGCGGCGGCCTCGATCTTGCGCAGCAAAACAGGGCCAAGGGCGATGGTGGCTTTAAGCACTGGCGGCACCCCACTGTTCGCGGTTGAGTTGCTTCAGCGTGGCTGCGCGCTCTTCGTGGTCGATGAAGATGTCCTGCGCGGCGCGGATCTCGCGCACGGCTTCTTCCTTGGCCACGGTGGTGGTGTCAGGGCAGGCGATACGCTCGCGGCAGAGCGCCAGTGCCAGGCGGATCTGACGGGCTTGGGCTACGTCGAGTACAAACACTTCTTTCATGGTCGCTTCCTCGGTGGTGGACGGTTTAATCCGTGAATACTTGGGCGGGCGCTGCCCGCGGTGTGTGTAGGCGGCCTCGCGGGCGAGACAGCCGAAAATCAATTCATCCCGCACTACTTCTTCCCAGCTGCAGGCTTTGTTCACCTGCACGTTGTTGAGCCAGGCGTTGAACACCTCTGCCTCGGTCACGGTGTGGAAGAGCCGCAGTGCGCGCTGGTTCATGCCTGTGCTGCCTCCCGGCGCATCTGGCGCACCTGGTTCTGCAGCTGGTTGAGCCGGTCGCGCATGTCTTCACGCATGGCCGCACTCTGCTTTGCCAGCCACTCGCCGATCTCGCTGCGGGAGCGGTTGCAGAGCAGGTGCCAGGCGAGGCAGTTGCGGCGGTGGGCCTCGCTGTAGGTGTCTTTGGCGCCTGAGATAAGAGGGGGGGTATCGGAAAGACCTAACCGGTCTAACGCGGCCTGCCCCGCTTCTGAAAACTCTTTGTTTTTCATGCACTTAGCTCCTGAAAACTGGTTAGGGTGAAAACCTAACCTGACCTAACCAAAAACCTAACCGATTGATTTATAAGGATTTTTTTAAAGGTAAAAGTTAGGTTTTTGTTTTTTGTATTCCCTAACTTGGTTAGCTCCCGGTTAGGTGAAAGTTAGGTTTTTCCGTTTCTGCTCAATCCCGCGTGGTTACTGGATCTGCGGGGTGTTTTGTGGTTCCGGTTAGGCCGGTTAGGTCTTTCCGAAACCCCCTCCCGTTTTTCTAGGTGGCCGCCTTATCGGCATCCGCATGCCGGAAAACCCAGCAATATCGGGCGCGGTCGTCGTCGATCCCGGACTTCACGTTTTTGCAGCCCACGAACTTGTGGCGGCGGCTGTTGGGCAGCAGCTTTTTCAGTTCCTTGATGTCCGGGTGATCGACCTTGGCCATCTCGCACTGCTGCTTGTAGTGGATGAGGTTGATGGCGATCAGGCCGGGATCTTTGCTGTGGTTGAGGGTCTGGGCCTCGACCTTGCCGGCATTGGTGGCGTACACGGCCGGGGAATCCGGATCGTCCACCAGGCGCACGTTGAGGTAGTCGTATATCTCCCAGAACTTCTGCACGTCCGGGTGATCGGCGCTTAGGCGGCCCTGACGGCTGACGGCGCGGGTATAGATGTAGTGCTGCACATCCTTCACGGTGGATTCGCTCACGGACGGGAACAGCATCGGCAGGGCGCCGGCCATGGCGGAGACCATGGCGTGGGTCTTGACCACCCGCTGGTCGTGGATCTCGCCGCGCTGTGCGTACTCGGCATCGAGCGCGGGGTAGTCCTGCAGGATCTTGCCGACAATCGCTTTTTCCCGGCGCAGGGCGGCAGGTAGAAAGCCGCTTACTTCTTCCACCGGTGCGCGCTCGAAGCGCTGGGCCAGCAGTTTGGTTTTCTCGGAGAAGTGCGCTTTGGTGGCGTGGCAGTGGACGATCCGCGAGAGCAGTGCCGGGCTGCCGTCCACGGTGTCGTTCTGGGCGATGACGATGGAACCGCGAAACGGTGGCTCCACGGTGTCGTTGCCGCGGTTGAAGGCACCGGTACTGCGAATGGCGCGGCCGTTGTAGGCGGTCTTTAGTTCCTCGAAGTCGAAAGCGCCTTTCTTGGCTTTGTCGTTCTGACGGTCGGATTCGATCAGCACCACCGGAAGATTCGACAGCTGGGAAAACGCGCGGGTGCGCGCGGCGAAGGTCGCTTTGCTGGGGTCGAAACCCTCGTAGTCGTCACGACCGCAGAGCTTCCACAGGAATTCAATCACGGTGGATTTACCCGCGCCGTGTTCACCGGTGAGCTCCAGAAACGGGAATACCTTCAGCTCCGCACGGATCTGCTCGGCAAACAGGGAACCCATCCAGAATGCGAGGGCGACCATGCCGAGGTGGGAAAACACCTGGTGGTAGTCGTGCACCCAGGTGTGATCGAACTCATCGCGGTGGTGCAGGTAGAAGCTCTTGAACCCGGTTTTGATGCGGTTCTTGCCGGCGATGAAATATCCCTGGCTGTTGAGCTTGAGCGGGCGGCCGTTGTGGTAGGCGAAGTCCTGGTACACGTACACCTGACAGGTTTTGTCGTACCCGAGATAGCCGATGGTCTCTACCTGTTTTACGCCGCCATCGAACCAGCGATCGCGCAGCATCTTGAGCTGGTTTTCGCTGCCGTCGAAGGTGCTGCCGGGAGCCTGGTTAAGCAGGGCTTTGTTGAAGGCTTTGGGGCTTTCCAGATGGGAACCGGAAAACGCTACCTGCAGGCCTTTGCCGCGCGGTGCCGCTACATCGAAGAAGTAGGCAACCTCGTTGCTCTCTTTGTCGATCTCGCAGTACAGGAACTTGGGCAGGCAGTTGCTGATGGTGGTGGTGGTGAGATTGCGGTCGAAGAGCTCGCGGCCTTTCTCGGTGGCCAGTGCATCTTCAATGCCTTTTACCGCGATCTTTTCTTTGGTGCCGTCCTCGATGTCGGTCTGGTTCAGATCCTCAATCGCTTCTTTGAGATCCTTGTTCAGCCCCTCTTCCACCTTGACGGAAAACAGGCGGTTGCCGTAATCCAGCACGGTGTAGTTGCGGTGGTTTTTGCAGTACCAGTGATAGGCCTTTTCACCGATGCTGCGCGCGGTAAACAGACGGCCGCGATACAGGCACTCTTCGAGGAATTTTTCGGTGATTTTGTTGAGGCGGTAGAGGTCGTCCCAGTCGTTGCCGCCACCCACCAGTGCCACGTCTACCTTTTCGCCTTTGTGGCGCAGGTTGTCGTAGTACTTGGTCATCATGCCGCGACCTGCGGGGTCGTCGTCGTAGGCGAGACGCCAGGTGATTTCCAGATCCTTGTGCTGCTCGATGAACGCGGTGGGCAGGTTGTTACTGCTGAACGCCGCCACGGCTTTATAGCCGCAGAGCCACAGTGCGATCGCGTGGAAAATACCCTCGACGATAAAGACGGTATCGCCTTGCTCCAGATTCTGGGTCGGTGGCATCCACGCCTTGCCGCGGTAATTGATCCCATATTTGAAGTGGGTTTTTTTATTCAGGGCGCGGGCGTCGGCCTTGTTGATGATGCGGTCCCAGTAGTAGCCATCCCACAGGTGGAAGCGCACCACCGGCGCATAGCCGCCATCGGGTAACGGGAGTGCGCCCTGCTCGAACCAGGTACCAACCTTGACCAGCGGGAACTGGCGGTCGTGCTCGATGTAGGCGCGGGCGGTTGCGTTGGGATCTTCCGGCGTGGCTGGGAAACGCTCGGAGAAATTCTCGAAGATATCCGGGTAGATATTGCGTACAGGCTCTTCGTAGCCGCAGTTATTTTTGCGGTTGCAGCGCACTACGATGGGCTTTTCAACGCTGATCCAGGCTTCTTTCTTCCCGCAGTCAGGGCAATTCCCTCCCTGCAGGTAGTTGCCGCGGCGCTTGAAATTAAATGCCCGGTCTTTCTCCAGCGCCGTCACCACCTCGCGGTTGATGTCGATGAAATCCATGGAAGTTCCTTTGTCCGGGCGGGGTTAAAGAGTGACTACGTTGTTGTTATTGGCGAGGCACCGCTTTACCAGCTCGGACATATCCACCACGGACAGGCGGCCGAGTTTTTTCACGGGAAGGTTGCCGCGGTCGATCTGGGATTCGACCTGTCTTTCACGCATCCCGGAGACCTTGGCGAAGGCGTCTTTGGTCATCATCGGGCAGGGCACCAGATCCAGTTCCGGCCATGCCAATACCGCGATGTTCACCAGCGCCAGGCGGCCGATGTAGTACACAGGCAGGTGCCCGCGTTCGATCTGGCTGCGCACTTGTCCTTCACGCAGGCCAGAGACTTCTGCAAATTTTTCGCGGGTCATTACAGGGCTCGGCAGTACCACCGGTGGTGCTTTCCGCACGCTGCTGTTTGCCGGGCTTATTTGTTGTTCCATTGTTCGCTCCGTGTTGATAGTCGTGTGTACCTGTTGAGAGATACTATTTACCCCTGCATGGACAAGTCAACACCTTTTTAGCTTTCAATGGATATTTATTACCCTCAAACACCCGCATTTGTTCACGTTTAACCTGTGCAGGAGTAATAATTAGCTTTCAGAGTTGGATTTTTTACGCCCCCGCGTGTATAAACGGCGCGGAACGTGCATGAAAAGAATGCGGCACGGATTGCGGCTGATCAATTTATGAACGAGGAACAAAAAGGAATGAAACTGAGAGCTGGAGACCGCCTGAAGGCGATCCGCGAGTTGATGGGCATGACCAGGGAAGAGTTCGGACAGCTGATAGATATTGATTGGGTCCGGATAAAAAACATCGAACAGAAAAAGGCCCGGGTGGCTGAGGATGAATTTGCCAAGATCGGGCAGATGTTTCCGGAGTTGATGCCGTGGCTGACTTATGAGGGCGATATCGACCTCGAAGGCCTGAAGACCAGTCAGGAAAAGCTGTGCCGGTTGGTAGCGGCGAAGATCGAAGCGGGACAGATCCCCAGCGGTTTTTACCTGGAAGAGAAGATCAAGCGGGCCAGCTGAGGGTTATGCCGTGGCGATCAAAAAGGTAAAAACCGGCTGGCAGGTTGATATCCAGCCTGAAGGCCGTGGTGGCAAGCGTATCCGGCGCACCTTCACGAAAAAAAAGGATGCGGAACTGTTTGAGACCCAGCAGAAGGCTCAGGCTGGTGCTGGTGACTGGACCCCACCCTCGAAAGACAACCGCCGCCTGCAGGATCTGGTTGAAGACTGGTACACACTGCACGGCCACACGCTGAAGGATGGCACCAAGCGCAAAGGGAAGCTGGACGGAATCTGCAAGCGACTGGGCAATCCGGTTGCACGAACATTTACCGGTGAAGATTTCCTGCGGTACCGGAACCGCCGTCTCACCGAAAAGCAGCAGAAGCGTGACAAGCTGGTATCCCCCAACAACGTCAACCACGAACAGGCCTACCTATCCGCCGTATTCGGCACCCTCAGCAAGCTGCGCAACTGGCCGCACGGCAACCCCCTCAAAGACGTTCCGAAAATCAAGCTGGATGAATCGGCTCTGATCTATCTGGAGCTAGACCAGATCCGCGCGCTGTTGGCTGAGCTGGAAGAATCCAAAAACCCGGATGTATTGGCGATCACCCGGCTGTGCCTGGCCACCGGAGCGCGCTGGGGAGAAGCGGAGAGCCTGCGGGGTGAGCAGATCCGGCAGGGCAAGGTCCACTATGTGAAGACCAAGAACAGCAAGGCCCGGGCGGTACCCATCGACTCCGAACTGGAAGACGAGCTGCGCCGTGGCCGCCCGAGGATTGGCCGCCTGTTCCCGCAGACCTGCCACCAGGCATTCCGCGGGGCAGTAGAGCGCGCCGGAATCCACCTGCCGGATGGGCAGATGACCCACGTTCTGCGCCACACCTTCGCCAGTCACTTCGTGATGAACGACGGCAATATCCTCAAGCTGAAAGACATCCTCGGTCACCAGACCCTGACCATGACGGTCAGGTACGCAAAACTGGCCCCCAGGCACCTGGCAGACGCGGTAGAGAAGAACCCCCTGGCCACCCTGAAGCGTCAACAAAGTGTCAACGCAGACGAGCGGGAAGGAGTACAAGCCAGCGTAAAAAATGCCGAAATCGGTTGATTTGCGGCGATACGCGTCCTAACGAGAGCCGTTTTGAGGGATTGAAAATCCCCGTGTCGGTGGTTCGATTCCGCCTCTGGGCACCATATAAAAAGCCGCTCCCGAAAGGGTGCGGCTTTTTTTATTGCCGTTTCTTATGGTTCTTGCGGGTTACATCGCGCTATATCCTTCGCTTCCAAGCTTCTATCCCCCCGACTCTAACGCTCAGTTGCTGAACACCTACTCAAAATGATGAGGCGGAATCAGCCCAACGGCTGACGATTAGAAGATGGGTACAGGCACAAAAAAGCCCGGACCTTCATAGAAAGCCCGGGCTTTTTATAACTGCTTTTTCTACTCTTCCACCGTCCCCGGCCAGATAACCACCCGGCCGTCCGGTTCCTTGAACACCCTCACCGGCAGTGACTGCTCCAGCATGGTCACAAGAGTATCGGCCTGATCTGCATTGAATGCGGTAGTTACGCGCAGCTTTTCCAGTTCCTCGGCGCCGATTACGATGCGGTGTTTCCGGTAGCGGTTGGCATCGGCGACGACCTCGGAAAGTGGCGCGTCACGGTAACTGAATTTCCCCTGGCGCCAGCTGGCGACCTGAGTGGCGTCCACTCTGCTGACGCGACTCAACTGTTGTTCGCTGACGCTGATCTGCTGACCGGCGAGGAGGCGGACTTTTGCCGCAGGCGTACTACCGGTTCGCGCGGGGCCGGTACTGGAGACGTCGACAATGCCTTCTTCCACGGTAACTTTTATCGCGGCGTTCTGTGGGCTGCCTGCGTGTACGTCAAAGCGGGTGCCGACCACGCGAATTTCAGCTCCGGCAACCTTGACGAAGAAGGGACGCTCTGTGTCTTTGCTCACTTCAAAAAAGGCCTGCCCGCGCAGGAGTTTTACCTGGCGACGCTCGCCGCTAAATGCGGTTTCAATTGCGGAGTCACCACCGAGTGTGACAAGGCTGCCGTCTTCCAGGGTTAGCGTGCGCTGCTGGGCCAGCTCGGAGGCATACGCCTGCGGACCGGGTTCGCTCTGCCAGGGGGCGAGGTAGACCGTGCCAACGGCGAGCATCAGGGTGCAGGCGAAGGCAACACCAGATACGGGGCCGGCGAGATTGCCAAACACGCCGCGCAGTTTTTCCATTACCCCATCGATGCCGCCGGGCTGACGCAGACGCGCGCCCTCTTCGCCAGCGGCGAGAGCCGCAAGGCTGCGATCGATCTGCTCCAGGCGCTGATAGGCGCTGCGGTTGTGTACCTGTTGCATCCAGGTGTCATAGTCAGACTGTTCGCTGGCGCTTAGGCTGCGCTCCGCTCTGAGCATGAACCATTCGCGGGCTTCGGCCTCTGTCTGCCGGGCATCCGGGGGCCGGTTGTCAGTCTGCTGGTGACTGTTGCCAGTCGTCATCACAATTCTCCACCATGTACGCGCAGCGCTTCCTGGCATCCAGCCAGAGCTTTCGCTACGTGCTTTTTCACTACGGTTGCCGAAAGTCCCTCGCGACGCGCGATTTCCGCGTAGGAGAGTCCATCGACACGATTCATCAACAATAGCCGCCGGCGCTTGTGGGGCATTCCCCAGAGGGCGCGACTGATCAGGCCCAGAAACTGCCGGCTGCTGGCCACGCGCTCGGGGCTGCGAGTGTCCTGATCCCGCTCGGGATCGTCCTGCACCGATTGCGCGTAGCTCTCCCGCACCTGACCTTTGCGCAACGCATCAATCGTGGCGTTGTGCACCGACCGGTACAGGAAGGCTCTCACGTGTTCGATATCGCCCACCCGAAGCTGGGGTGCCATGCGCGCAAACGCCTCCTGCACCAGGTCTTCGGCCTCGCTGTATGACAACCCGAACTTACTCACCGCGTATCGACACAGCTCCTGCTGATATTCGCGGTAGTAATGATCCAGGTCTTTGTCGTTATCGGTCGCCAACTGGCTCGCCCACGCTGTCGCCATGGATTCTCTTCACCATCTTTTTTGTTGTATTTATTTGCTCTTTTGACGCCTCTACGGGCGCTGGAATCTACTTCTCTCGTCGATATAACGTCAGGGGGGACTCAATCGTCCCCCCAAGCGTGAAAAAAAGTAAAACTATCGGTTATTCAGTCGAAATGCAGGCCAATGCGCAGGCCGAAGGTGCGGGGGGCGCCGTAATAGTACTCGGGCACGGCGATATCCGCTTCCTGTACATCGTTGGCGACGGCGATGTTAGTGAGGTTTACGCCGTAGATATCCAGCCACCAGTTGCCGACCGCAGGCTGCATCTTCAGGCCGGCGTTCCACAAGCTGTAGGCGGGTTGGCGATCCACATCCGGCGCGGGGCCGGCCGGGTCGTCGATCCACTGGCCGGTGCGGTTGTCGAGCAGGATGCCAGTGCGGTCGCCGCGATTGGCCTCGTCGAAATACATACTGGAGGCGTAGCGCAATCCGACTCGGCCGGTGGCGCGGCCCCAATTGCCCAGCGTCACGCCGTGGCGGTAGTTGAGGCCGAGGCTGACTTTGGGCACCTGTTTGAGACGATTGCCGCTGAAGTCCAGCAGGTCCGGCACCTGCGGATTACCGGCGCCGGGGTTCCAGGTCTGGCCATACAGGGGAAACTCATTGTCGACGGCAAGAAAGTGATCGTAGCGGGCGTCAATTACAGACAGGAAGCCGGCAAGCCGGCCGTTCAGACTGCTGGCCCAGTTCAGCTCCAGCTCCACGCCGCGGATGGTCGCCGACGGGGCGTTGGTGCTGCGGATCAGCTCCGTGCCGTCTTCTGCCACGGCGATGCCGGATACCTGCAGGTCGCGATAGCGGGTATCGAACAGGGCCCCATTCAGGGTCATGCCGCCATCCAGCAGGCCGAGCTTGAAGCCCACTTCTAAATTGGCGCTGGTTTCCGGGCCGACAAACGCAGCGCCGTTGTTGTTGCGCGCAATCAGCGCTTTAAGCGCACCGTCAAACCCGGGGTCCTCGCGGCCGGAGAAGGTACCGGAAAGCTTGGCCCCATCCTGCACGATGCCAGGTTTGAAGCCCTCGGCGTAATGCAGATACAGCAGGGTCTGATCACTGGGCTGGTAGGAAAGCCGCGCCATCGCGGTGGTGCTGCGCCAGGTCTGGTCTACATCGTTGTAGTTGGCTACGAAACACTGGTCCGGCGCGGCGGATTCACGGTTTACGGCAATTGGCCCGAGTTCGCCGCCGCGATCACTGCGGATCAGATCCGGACAGGCGACATTGCGCCCGCCGCGATCGTAGCGCTGGTCACGCCCGGTTCTGGCGCCGGCGCTGATCTGCCACTGCGGTGTCAGATCGTAATCCAGCTGACTGTAAAAGGCGTCGAGACGGGTTCCACGGTCGGGTTGCTGGAAACTGTGTGCCGGTGCATCGCCCCAGCCACTGCCGTCGGGCTCCTGGTGCTCCAGGTCAAAACGGATGGCGTTTTTTTCGGCAAAGTTGAAGTAAGCGAGCAGCCAGCGCAGGCGCCGGTCGTCGGGGCTTTTCAATTGCAACTCGTGCTGGCGGGCGCGGTACTCGGACCAGACGGTGCGGTTGCTCTGGTGGTAGATGGCCGGATCCGTCTCGCTGCCCACGGCGCCGAGGCGGTCGGCATCCCAGTCCTGCTGGCGGCTGGTAAAGCCGTAGCCGGCGATATACACGAGGGAATGACCCGCGGCCAGATCCCACTCCAGGCGGCTGCGCAGGGCATCCTGATCCAGCCTGGTGTAGCCGGGGGTGTCGATGGTGACCGGGGTTTCGTAATCCACCACCGGCAGGCTGCCGGCACCGCGGTCTTCAAAGCGCTCGTAGCTGAGCCACCAGTCCACGCTCTCGGTGATCTGCCAACTGGCGCTGAGGCGATGACTGAACAGGTCGGTGTTGTTGTAGCGATTGGCGCGATCCGCGTAAACGGAGTCGCTGGTGTAATCGGTGTAGCTATCCGCGCGCTCGGAAACCGTCGCCCAGCGCAGCGCAAAGTCTTCAGTGAGCGGTACATTGGCCACGGCGTTGAGTTTCTGCAGGTTGTAGTTCCCAACCGAAACAGACACGTCTGAGGACCACGCCTGTTGCGGCCGCGCAGTGTGATAGTTGATGACACCGCCGGTGGAGTTGCGCCCAAACAGCGTGCCCTGAGGACCTCGTAACACTTCCACCCGGTCCAGGTCGTAAAGGAGAACGGCCGAGCCCTGTACGCGACTGCTGAAAATACCGTCCACATGGGTGGCGACACCGGAGTCGCCGGCTTCGGTATGGTTATCCGATCCAACGCCCCGCAAATACAGCATGGAAGCGGTATGGTCTCCGTTGCGCTGAACCTGCAGGCTGGGCACTTCGGCCGCGAGTGCCTGCAGGCTGTCGATATTGCGCTCTTCCAGCGTAGCGCCACTGATCGCCGTCACGGTCATCGGGGTCTGCTGTAAATTGGTGCGGCGCTTGCTCGCCACTACTTCGACCTCTTCCAGTAGCGCGCGGGGTGCAGGCTTATCTTCAGGTTCCATTTCTCGCGGGGCAGGCTCGACCTTTGGAGGCAATATCACCATGCCCTGGCCATCGACCCGGCGAAAGCGGAAGTCGGTCTGTACCAGTAATTGCTGCATGGCCGCTTCTGCGGTGTATTCGCCACTGACCCTGGGCGCGGGTTCGTCGGGAGTATTGGCGGACTGGTCCTGGGCCGTAGCGACCATCACCGCGAGCCCGGTCTGGCTGGAAAAAGCGAGCAGGGCCTGGTCTAGCGGCTGCGCGGGTATCTGAAAAAGGTAAGTGGGGGCATTCGAGCTGTCGGCGGCTGAGGGCCCGGTGTCGATAACGGCTTTTGAATGCGGATCTTCCTGAGCAAATACCACCGGTACGACACTCAGCTGTGTCGCCAGCAGTAAGGCGCAGAGGGACCTGTGGCAGGTCTGTGGCATAGGCAAGTCGTCATCGCTGTTCCCGCGATTTGTGCGGGAGTCCGGTGACGCGATGGCAGCTTGTAATCATTCTCCAGAGGTTGGTGCCGTCCACTGGGGAGATTGCCGCTTCTTTCACGCACACGGTTGATTATTGTTTTGACTGGAAAACATACAACAACAAACCATGGCCTGACAAGCTGTGACGTCCAGGTACGGGCAATCCACTCCCCGAAGTGCCGGTCGAATCACACGGCGGAATACACAGGTTTAAAAGTACGCCATCGAGGGTGAGCAGGGGGGAGTGGCCGGAAAACAACAGGAAAGCAGAGGAGCCGTCGGGCTCCCCTGTGTATTTGTTTTATGGCGAGGAATTCAGAACCACATAGACCAGAACAATCGCACCACGTGGGCATTAAAGCTGTAGGCGGGTTCTTCGCCGGGAAGGAAGTCAGCACTATTGTTGTGCACGCGCACATCGTTGAAGTTTTCGTAGTCAAACAGCACATAATCCCAGTAAAGATTGACGCTCTGCTTGCGATCGAACAGTGCCCAGCGCTCGGGCAACTGATAAGAGGCGCCGATACCAATGGCGGTACTGGTGAAATCACTCAGCTCTTTATCCCGTGCGCGAAAGGTGGTGGCATCCGCATAGGGGAACAGGTCGCTGTAAAAATCCGCCCCATTCTGTTTGTAAAAACGCAGCTTGCCCTCGAGGATCAGGTTTTCTGCTTCCAGCGGGTGGGTATAACGCAGCTCCAGGTTGTCTGCGTCAATTCCCCAGCTGTCGGCGTAGCGGCGGTATTCCGTTTTGATCGCCGCACGGTAGGGCAGCATATATTTTGCACGCAGAGCCACGGCGTCGCTGTTGCGGGTTCTTGGATAGAGCTCAGCCTGGTAGGAAAACCCGAGATCGGTATTCGGGTTGGCATAGCGCACGCTGCGATAGGGGTTATTCAGGAACCCCTCGTCGGACACCGTTTCCACACTCAACTCGGCGATCAGCTTGGTGGTGAGAATCTGGCTCCAGCCGAGAGAGTAGCGACGGTGCTCGGCAAAATCCGAAAAATCACCGTCGTCGTTGCGCATTACCGTATCGCTGCCGTAGCTGGCGCGCATAGATAGTGAACTCAGGTCGCCAAAGAAATCCTGGCTGATGCCAAAGCCGACAGTTTCTGCCTGATAGTCACTTTCACTGGAGTTGGTGTAGTTGAGGCTCATGGTGGTTTTTTCCACCAGGTAGTCCGCCCCGAGGGAAAACTCGTCGCGCTGCTCGGTATAGGCGCTCGCCGTGGCCTGCACGTCGATGGATGCACCAGAGATCATGTCCACATAGTAATTAGCGGACAGAGAAACAGTGTTGCCTATATTTTTGCGTACCAGTACCGATGGCCCATCGATGGTGACACCACCACCGCTGTAACCGTGATACATGGTGTCCATGCGCTCTTCGGGCAAGACCGCGGCGGATGCATTGGTAGCGAGTAGAAATACCGCCAACAGGCCCGCTAACTTTCTGAAATCAGTTACAGCCACAACCGCCTCCAGAACCACCTTCCGCGCCGCGGGCTGCTTCGCGCGCTTCGTACACATGGTTCATGTAGCCTGCCGCCACCGGATCCCGCTCGAAGCTCATGATGGGGTCAGCGAGGTAGTGCCGCTCGTAGGGCTTTACCCAGGGCTCGGGCATGATGGTTTCACAACCGCCGAGCAGCAGCATGATGGGCAACAGTAACAGCGCGCGCTTGATCATGGCTTATTCCCGGATCAGTTCCTTGATGATTTTTTTGTACTCGGCTTCATCACCGCTGCGGTAGCCTTTGTGCACATAGCGCACATTGCCGTCGCGATCGATAAATACCGAGCTGGGCATGGCGTCCACACCGAACATTTTGCTCACGTCGCTCTGGGCATCGAACAACACCGGAAATTCCACCGGAATCTTGTTCAGCATTGCCTGGGCGTCTTCACGCTTGGCATCCACGTTGACACCCCACACCTGAAAGCCGACCGGCTCGTAGCGGGCGTGCAGGTCGTTAAGCAACGGCATTTCCTCGCGACAGGGGCCGCACCAGGAGGCCCAGAAGTTCAGCATGATTACTTCGCCGCGCTGTTCGCTCAGCTTCAGGTTGCCGTCTTTCAATGACGCAAGAGTGAAGTCCGCGGCCGGCACATTGGCGGAAGCTGGCGCGCCCGCCAGTAAAGCGGCACTGGTACAGAGAGCGGCAATCAGTTTACGCATGGAATTCTCCGGTTGTTGTTTTCAATTTTTAATGGTCAGAAATAAATGGAAACGCCCAGCTGGGCGGAGAGATTGTTGGTGGTGACGGGCTCACCAAAAATTTCGTGCTCGAAAATATGGTCGCGCACGTCGAGACGCAGAGCCAGCCAGTCTTGCGCGAGCATTCGCACCCCCACCCCCACGTTGTAGGTGAAGTGTTCTTCATCGGCAAAGCTGGTGTTACCCACGCCACCAATCAGGTACAGGTTACTGTTCAGCGCCCACTTGTCGAAAATGAAAATTTCCCCGGGCAGGAAGTTCCAGGCCAGTGACAGGTTGTACATGGATAGCTCGCGCTCTTCATCGGTCAGCAATGGTGCCGAGCCGCTGAGGCGCTCGTAACTGGATTCACCCAGGGTGGTCTCCCCGTAGGCGGCTTCCATAAAAAAGTCTTCGTTGATGTGGTAGGCGAGACTGCCGCCATAGAGGGCGTTACTGCCAAAGTCTTCCACATTCATGATGCCACCCAGATAGGCGGTCACCTCGAAATCTTCGCTGTCGATTTTGGCCTCGCGAATTTCGCGGCGCTCCAGATCCGGGGAGATGATCTCATCAATCACCGCATCCCCCTGAGCCAGCGACACGGAGGACAAACCGGCAATGGACAGGGCGCAGGCCAGTGTTACATGAATACGTCGAATCCCAATTTCCATTCGACTATCTCCTGGTTATTTTCCCGCGAGGTGAGCAGGTAGTGATTGGCAACTTCCGCGCGCAGCGCAAAGCGGCGGGATAAATAGGTGGTTACACCGATGCCGGTGAGCATGGTGGTGTCCTGGCGATCTTCGGTGGCGACGATGGTCGCGTTGGGCGAGGTAATATTAACGCCGGTACCGAGCATGAAATACGGCGAGAGTCGCCACTGGGGGAACGGCTGATGCAGCAGTGCAACCTGGTAGGTCTGGCTATCGGAATAGGCACCGATGGTCTGCGTCGCACGCAGTTCAGCAGAGATATTTCCGGTAAACCGATAGCCGAGGGAAACACCCAGGGAATTTGCACCGGCGAAGTCGCCGTAGGCGAAACCGAGGCGAAAACCCTGGTCACGGTAGTCGTCGATACCCGGAGTGGGCACGGTCACCTGCTCGCCTTCTACGGCAAAGATTTCGTCCAGGTCGGAGATTTTTGTCCAACCTGTTTTACCGGTGCGCGTCATGACTTTGACCCAGTCGGTACGACGCTTCAGCAGCCACAACCGCTCGCCGTACTCCACGACATGGTCGATGACATAGCCGCGACCCGGGCCAGTGTACAGGTTGAGAAATTCGGCCCCGTTGACCACCTGCTCGGCATCGTCCGGCACGCCTTCGGGAATGCGCTCGGCAAACTGGCTGGCAGAGAAGCTCTCGACAACCGGGGTATCTTCCGGCGCGTCTTGCTGGGCCACTGCCTGGCTGGCCACAAGCAAACCGGCGAGCAGCGCGGCCAGGCTGATGATTTGTTTTCCGGACTGGCAATTCATTATTTAATCGACCGGTGCTTCAAAGGGATTGTTGTAGTACTGCGCACCGATATCCAGCCACTCTGAAATCAAACGCAACTCTGCCGCGGACAATTCACCCTCGTGGAAACCGCCCGCCTCAAACACGTCGAAGAAGCGGCTGGCATTGGCCCCGTTGGTATTCATGATCCGCTGAATATTGACGGTAACCATAACAGGAATCGGGTTGTCATCGGCATCCAGAATCAGCTCGCCATTCTCATCGGTTTCGAACAGCGGGTTGCCATCGTCGTCGGTATCCTGCACCAGCACATTCTGCACCGCACCATCGCGCAGTTCTTCGGTGGGATTGTCAAAGATCAATTCCACGTAGGAGGTGCTGAAGTTATTGTTGACCCCGGACGGGTCACCGCGCAGGTCCAGCTGCCCCGGGGGTACCTGGGCCATACCGGCGGCGTCGCGGTTGCTGTGGCAGGCGGTGCAGGTACGGTCTTCCAGCACAGTGCCCATGTCATCGACAATCTCTCGCGGCAGATCCCAGATCGGCTGGATATGCTGCTGATAGTGGATGACCGTACGGCAGTTGCTGGTCCACTCGCTCTGACAGGGAAGGCTGGTGGGTGCCATTTCCGGCACCGGCAGGTCGCTGATACGGAGCTCGGTTGAAGGATCCTTCTCCCGCAGGTTGGCATCGGTCCACAGGTCAGAGAACAGAAGATCGCCCTCGAGTTGCGGGTGGCCAGCCACCCGCGCCATCAGCTGAGCCATGGTCTCGCCCATCTCGGCGGTGAGCGCTGGTTCGGTATTGGCAAACGGTGCCGCACTGGTGGGCGCCCCCGCCCACGCCGACGCTGGCTCTTTATCAGTGCGGCCATGAGGCACTTCGCTGTCGCGACTATGGCACCCCTGACACTTGCGCACTTCGCCGGCACGGAACTGCAACCAGTTACTGTGGCGGCCGACGATACGGCGGCCATCGGCATCCACAACGGAAATTGCCAGCGGCATATCCGCAGGCACTTTTACCCGCACGGAGCCATCTGGCTGAATCGGCGTGTAGCCGATGATTTCACGCATCAGCTGGGAGCGATTGCGGCCGAATGCGGAGCGGTCGAAATCCCGGGTGTCTTCATCGGGAATGCCCACCGCTTTTACCACCCGCAGGAAACGCGCGGGGCGTTCAGCAGCGGTGGTCTGCAGCGGGTCAGCAACCGCGGCAATATCCAGCGCGGCGGTGCCATCGAAATCGTACACGCTGCGGATATCCAGCACCGCCATACCCTCATCGAACAGATCGCGGTCGATATCGATTCCGGGGATGGGTTGAGGTATGAACTCGGGCACCGGGCGGGTATCGGCGGTCACCGCTTCGCTGATCATTTCCCCTTCGACCGGCTGAATGATCGGGCGCTGGGTGCCCTCGATATAGTCGTAAATCCACAGCCCGTAGAGCGGATCGGCAGGAACGATATCCGGGGTTGCCAGCCACTCGTCGGTACAGGGCTGCGGCATTTCGGTTTCCGGATCGATCACCCGGCATTCGCTCCAGCTCACCAACAGCCGGCTGGTGCCATCGTGAAAGGCCCAGGCATTGGCAAACAGGCCGTGCGGCGAGAGGCCGCCGTCGGTGATCACCTGCTCAACCGACAGGGATTCCTGCCCCTGCAAAACACCTTCCTGCTCAGGCTCACTGTAAGCCTCGGTATAGTTTTCCGTATCGATCACCACCATATCGCCGCCGTAGGTAATACCCTCCGGCGCGCGCAGGGTGACCAGAATGCGCCCGTCCGGCATCTGCTGTGGCTTGCTGAAGGCGGCGGGAATCGGGTCTGGCCCGGATCCGGTGCCGGTGGCTTGGCTGTGGTAGCCGTAGTGGAACTGAAGGTTGGTGCCGTCCGGTTTGACGGTGTACAGGCTCAGGCGGTCGACGCCGCCCATGTTGTCCCATCGACTGAACAGGATGCGGCCGTTAAACATGACGGTCGGAGACAGGTCATGGCTCTGGTTGTAAGAAATCTGCTGGATATCGCTGCCGTCTGCTTCCATCACATGCAGCACAA
This sequence comes from uncultured Microbulbifer sp., assembly GCF_947504145.1. Lineage (GTDB taxonomy): Bacteria > Pseudomonadota > Gammaproteobacteria > Pseudomonadales > Cellvibrionaceae > Microbulbifer. The sequence goes on along the minus strand of NZ_CANNGQ010000002.1, from coordinate 221,316 downwards.
ACGCAGGCTCTTCCAGATCTTCGGCGAGCGCGGAAAATTGCGGTTTATTGTCGTCGAGCAATAGAGCGCGGGAGCGGCGCTGACGAGTGGAGGTAAAGGCAATACGGCCATCGGGCAGGAACGCCGGGGCGATATCGTCACCCTCTTCGGCGATCAGATCAGACTGAATCACTCTGGTCAGTTGTGCGGATTCAAATTCGTATAACCAGATATTCCAGCTGGGCTGCTCTTCGTCGTCCAGCCCCTCGATATTGGGCGCACGCATAGCGAAAGCGAGCTGGGCACCATCCGCGGAGACGGTCAGGTCTTTTACGTCGTAGCCGCCCTCGAAAACAATGCCGGCCTCTTCATCACTGACAAATAGCTCCTCGGTCAACACCTGCTCCGGCGCAGTGGCGGTGGCGCGATCGCGCATAACCAGCTCGGCACCGGGGTTGAACGCCGATGGTGTATAGAGGTTATCCACCATCAACACATCGTCTTCGTCCCGGTTCAGGGTGCGACGCACATAGACCACCGGGTAATCCACCACCACCGGGTCTTCTGCCTGATCGCCGCCGCCGAGGCTCGAGCCTTCACCGCTGCCACCGGAGCAACCGGCAAGCAAGAGCAGTGAAAACAGTCCGCTGGCAGTTGCCGCCAGCGTACGAAATTTATTCAAGGGATGGTCCTCATCTCAGTTTCATCCGCGCAACCATTCACCAGCTTTTACAGCGTTCTTTCTGCGAGAAAGTGATCACTCACTGTGACCGCGGCGGGATGACTGGACTTGTGTACGACAAAAAATGCCGGAGTGTTATGCCCCGATTTTCGCGATTGCTTCACACACTCTCAAGCTGTGCACAAGGTTTTTGCCAACCAGTACTCGCTTTATCTTTTTGCCGCTGGCGAATCATTCCACATTCTTTACTATCGATTGCCTATCAATAGGTAAAATAAAACGCGCGGCTCTCACCACCGACCCGGCTGCGCGACGAGAACCCAACGCGTACCTGCCCATGAATATAAAATCGTCCGCTGCGCGCCTGCTGCTCGCAGCGACCACCTGTGTTAGTGCCTCGCTCACCGCGCCCGCTTTTGCCGGCCCGGAAGAACAGGCAGCCCAGATCCACAGCCGCATCACCGGCGTCAAACCCGATGTCGAGGTGCTGAAGAGCATGGCTGAAGACATTGCCGGTGGCGATGCAGAAGCGGCAGCGTTCAAGGCGATGGAGCACGATTCCTTTTACAACGTAACTCTGAAGAACCTGGTTACGCCCTGGACCAATCGCGACGGCGACAACTTTGCTCCGCTGAACGACTACACCGCGACCGTGATTGGCATGGTGCGCGACGATGTGGACTTCCGCGAGATTCTCTCCGGCGACATCGTCTATACCGGTGCTTCCGGCCTCGGGTTGCCGGCCTACAACAACAGCAACAACAACCACTACGAAGAACTGGAGCGCAGTGGCTACCCGCTACAGACGGCGCTTCAGCGCCAGACCCAGTCTTCCGTGACCGGCCTGCCTGGCGAAGCAACCGCTGGCGTAATGACCACCCGCGGCGGAGCCAAGGCGTTCTTCTATGCGGGCACCAACCGTGCCATGTTCCGCTTCACCCTGATGAATCACCTGTGCCGCGACCTGGAGCAGGTGCACGACACTTCGAGACCACCGGATCGCATCCGCCAGGATGTGAGCCGCAGCCCCGGTGGCGATAGCCGCGTATTCCAGAACAACTGCGTGGGCTGCCACAGCGGCATGGACCCGATGGCTCAGGCATTTGCCTATTACAACTTTGAATACGATGTGGACAGCGATCCCACCGGTGAAAGCGGCCGGCTGGACTACAACCGCGTCGGTGACACCGACCCGGCCACCAGCACCCGGGTACAGGCCAAGAACCATATCAACAGCGCCACCTTCCCCTACGGGTACGTGATTCCCGATGACAAGTGGGACAACTACTGGCGAGAAGGACCGAACATGCACCTGGGCTGGAGCAGCGAACTGCCCGGCACCGGCAACGGCGCCAAGTCTATGGGGCGCGAGCTGGCCAACAGCGAGGCCTTCGCCCAGTGCCAGGTCACCAAGGTATTCGAGCAAGTGTGCCTGCGCACACCGGAAGACAGTACTGACCGCAATCGCATATCCAGCATGACCGACCGCTTTACCGGCAACGGCTACCAGCTGAAGCAGGTTTATGCCGATGCTGCCGTTTACTGTGCGGGGGAATAACACAATGCAACAACTAACCAATCTGCCCCTAAAAAAAGTCGCACTGCTGTCCACACTTCTGGCATCTGCATTACTGGCCGCCTGTTCCGGCGGCAGTGGCCAATCCACCGAAGAACTGCCCAACACCAACCCGGATACCGACGACACCAGCTATTCCGGCCCGGCGCCGGAAAGTGAAGACGTACAGAATTACAAACGCTATATCTGGGACAACCTGGCCGCGGAAAACCGCTGTGGCAGCTGCCATATTGAAGGCAACCAGAGCCCGCGCTTTGTGCGCAGCGACGATATCAACCTCGCCCACGGCGAAGGCCGCGACCTGGTCAACCTGGGCAGCCCGGAAGATTCCCGTCTCGTCACCAAAGTGACCAGCGGCCACAATTGCTGGCTCGCCAACGCCGATACCTGTGGCGAGATCATCACCAACTACATCGAAGAGTGGGCTGCGGCATCCGGCTCCGTAGCCAGCAGTATCACCCTGACTCCTCCGGAAGAGCGGGATGTTGGCGCAAGCAAAAGCTTCCCCGCCTCCAGCGGCAACTTTGCCACCACCGTGTACCCACTGCTGGAACAGTACTGCGCAAGCTGCCACAGCGAAGATGCGGAAACCGCGCAACAGCCATATTTCGCCAGTAGCGATATCGATCAGGCCTACGAGGCGTCCAAAGCACGGATGGATCTGGACACACCGGAAAACTCCCGCTTCGTCGTGCGCCTCGGCAGTGACTTCCACAACTGCTGGAGCGATTGCGCCCAGGATGCCGACACCATGGCAGCCGCGATCCGCAACTTTGCCGACGGCATTGCCGTCACTGAAGTGGATCCCAGCTGGGTCACCAGTAAAGCCCTGTACCTCACCGACGGCGTTGTCGCCAGCGGCGGTGGCCGTATCGAGAACAACGCCATTGCTCTGTACGAATTCAAATCCGGCAGCGGCACCATCGCCTATGACACGTCCGGCGTGAATCCGGCCATCGACCTCAACCTGAACGGGGCCTACGAATGGCTCGGGTCCTGGGGTGTTCAGCTCAACGGCGGCAAAGCCCAGGCGGCCACCGCTACCAGCAAGCGCCTGTTCGACACCCTCACCGGCACCGGTGAATACACCATCGAAGCCTGGGTCGCCCCGGCCAACGTAGTGCAGGAAGGCCCCGCGCGAATCGTTACTTACTCCGGTAACAACGACACCCGCAACTTCACCCTTGGCCAGGCGATGTACAACTACACCTTCCAGAATCGCAACGATGCCAGCACCGATGCCAACGGTATGCCCGCGCTGATCACCGACGATATGGCAGAGCGCGTACAGGCCACCCTGCAACATGTGGTCGCCACCTTCGATCCGATCAACGGACGCCGCCTGTATGTGAACGGCGAATTCACCGGCGACGCAGATCCTGCGGAAGCCGGCCTGCTGTCCACCTGGGACGACTCTTTCGCTCTGGCCGTCGGCAGCGAAGTATCCGGCGATAACGTATGGCAGGGCTCCATGCGCCTGCTCGCCATCCACTCCCGCGCGCTGACGGAAGAGGACATTCTCACCAACTACGAAGCCGGTGTGGGCCAGAAATTCCTGTTGTTGTTCAAAGTCGAAGAACAGACCGACGTACCCCAGGGCTACGTCATGTTTGAAGTTCAGCAGTACGACAACCACGGTTACCTGTTCAGCGAACCTAAATTCATCACCCTGGAAGACGGCGTCACCCCTGACGGCGTGGTGATTCAGGGTATGCGTATCGGCATCAACGGCCGCGAAGCCGTTGTCGGCCAGTCCTGGGCAAAGCTCGATACCACCGTGACCGCCGCTGATTACGACCCGCAAAACGGCCAGAAACTTTCCCCGCTGGGCACCATCATCACGCTGGAGAAAGGGCCCACGTCGGACGAATTTTTCCTGACCTTCGAACGCCTGGGCAACGAAGAATTCGTACGCATCGAAGCCACCCCGGCGGCCCCCGCCGCACCCGCGGACCTCACTCCGCAGCCGCGCATCGGCATCCGCCGTTTCGAGCAGATTCACGCGGCACTGTCGGCGGCAACCGGTGTATCCAGTGCGCATCCGGACGTGATCGACACCTGGGAAAAAGTACAGCAGCAACTGCCCGTAGAAGCCGATATACGCGGCTTCCTCGCCGCCCAGCAGATGGGTATTACCCAGCTGGCGGTGAAATACTGCAGCACCCTGGTTAACGACACCGGCGCTCGCACCGCATATTTCCCAGGCTTCGACTTCTCTGCCAGCGCCGCAAATGCCTTTGACACCGACGCGAAGCGCGCACAGATCATCGACCCGCTGCTGGATAAACTCCTCGGCCGTCCGATCGCCTGGCCCGCCTCTGTTGGCGGCCACAGCGCACAGCTGGCCAGCGCACCGGATGAAAGCACCGTGCGCGAAGAGCTGGACGGGCTGATTGACACCATGACCGCCTGCGGCGGTAGCTGTAGCGCTGAGCGCACCGCAACCACCGTCAAAGCCACCTGCGCAGCGGCGATGGGCAGCGCGATGATTCTGATTCACTGATAACCGGGGCGATTGCACCGGGGAAGACAACATGAGCAAGAAAAAACATTTCGAACTGGATCAGCCACTGCGCCACCCGGACCACCACCGTCCGGTGAGCCGGCGGGACTTTCTCGGCCAGGGTTTTCGCGCTGGTATGGCCACGGTACTCGGCGGTTCCATTTTCAGCCTGTTTGCCAACCCGCGTATGGCCCAGGCTGCCCTGTCTTCCGACCTGGAAGCCATGCGCGCAACCTGCGGGGTCAGCGCCAACGGCGCCGGCAAAATTCCGTTTATTTGTTTTGATCTGGCGGGCGGTGCCAATATCGCCGGCTCCAACGTGCTGGTGGGCAAACAGGGCGGCCAGCTCGATTTCCTGAGCACCGCCGGCTACAGCAAACAGGGCCTGCCCGGCGATATGGTGCCATCGCTGACGGATGCCGCCGGCAACTCCTTCGTCAACAACGACCTCGGCCTCTCGTTCCACAGCGACAGCCAGATGCTGCGCGGTATTCTGGAAAAAGTGGCACCCGGCACCTCTGCGGCCATTAACGGTGCGGTGATTCCCGCGCGCTCCGAGAACGACACCGGCAACAATCCGCACAACCCCATGTACGGTATCAACCGCGCCGGCGCCAACGGCTCACTGCTCGCCCTTATCGGCTCGCAAACCAGCGAGTCCGGCGGCAACTCCATGGCACCCGCGGACCTGATCAACGCCGAAGTGCGCCCCACCAAGATCGACCGCCCGTCCGATGTAACCGGACTGGTCGATGTCGGTGACTTGGTCGGCCTGCTGAGCCAGGAGGATACCGTCGCGGTGATGGAATCCATGTACCGGATTTCCAATGCCAAGCTGGGCAAAGTCAGTACCCAGGTCAGCAACGACGCCGTGATCAAAGACCTGGTGAAGTGTGGCTACATGAAAAGTGCCGACCTCGCCGACCGCTTTGGCGACCCCACCGCACTGGACCCCGCACTGGATCCGGACATTGTCGGGCCCGCCGGCATCTTTTCTTCTGCAGAATTTTTTGGCGACCGCGAATTCCAGAAGGCCGCGTCCACCATGAAACTGGTAATCAATGGCTACGCCGGCGCCGGCACCATTACCATGGGCGGCTACGACTACCACACGGGCGACCGCGCCACCGGCGAGATGCGCGACCTGCGCGCCGGCCGTTGTATCGGTGCCTGTCTGGAATATGCTGCGCGCGTTGGCCAGCCGCTGATGGTGTACGTATTCAGCGACGGTTCCGTGTTCAGTAACGGCATGATTGATGATTCGGTCGAAGGCCGCGGCAAAGGCGTGTGGACTGGCGATAACCAGCAGACCGCCGCGTCCTATTTCCTGGTGTACAACCCCACCGGCCGCCCGCAACTGCTCGGCGGCACCCCGGAGGAACAGGCCCGTCATCAACAGCTGGGCTACATGCGCCCGTCCGGTGACGTTGAGACGGCCGGTAGCCCGGCGGCCAATAACGTCAACCAGCTGGTGCAGACGGTAGTGCTGAATTATATGGCCCTGCACAACGAGCAGAATGGTTTTGGCAATCTGTTCCCCAATCACGGCCTGGGTAATGCGAGCCTGATGGACAGCCTGACCGCGTTTGCACCGATTCGATAACCACTCAGTCAACCGATAAAAGAAACTCCGATGTACCTCGCGCGCACTTTTGTACTGTTTACCAGCCTGCTCAGCGCCGCCCTCTGTCACGGCGAGTGGCACTACGAAAAACAGGACATCATGGGCACCGAGGTACACCTGCAGTTCTGGCACCAGGACCAGAAGCAGGCCGACGCCATCACACGCGCCGTGATGGATGAATTTCGCCGCATCGATGCTGCGCTGTCGCCCTACAAGGAAAGCAGCGAACTCTCGCGGGTCAACCGCGAAGCAGGCCTGGGGCCAATGGCGGTCTCTGATGAACTGGCATCGATCGTCGATAAATCCCTGTGGTACAGCGACAAAACGGGCGGCGCCTTTGATATCACTTATGCCACCGTCGGCAGCCTGTACGATTTCCGCAAGGGTGAAAAAGCAAACCAGAAAACGACCGACACCCTGCTGCCCGCAGTCAATTACCAACACATTCAGTTGAGTAAAAAGCAACGGAATCAGCCATTTCGCGCGCTCGAATTTACCGACAAACGCACAAAAATAGACCTCGGTGGTATCGCCAAGGGCTACGCGGTAGATCGCGCGGTAGCCATTCTGCAACAGCGCGGTGTGCACAATGCCAGTGTCAGCGCCGGTGGCGACGCGCGCTTGCTGGGTGACAAACGCGGCAAACCCTGGCTGATCGGTATCCGCCACCCACGGGACCGATCAAAAAATGCGGCAGTAATTCCGCTAGAAAACACCGCAATTTCCACGTCGGGAGATTACGAACGTTTTTTCATCGATGACGACGATCACCGGGTACATCATATTTTCGACCCGTCTACCGGCAAGCCCGCGGAAACAGATTCCAGCGGCGACGCGAGCGACAGCGACAAGCTGATCAGCGTCAGTGTGATCGGTCCGCACGGTTTTGATACCGATCCGTTGTCCACCAGCGTATTTGTACTCGGCAAGAAAAAAGGCATGGCACTGATCGAAGATCTGACCGGATTTGAAGCGGTCGTCATCGATGCCAATCACCGGATGTTCTTTAGCAGCGGACTGGCGCAGTAATTGCCAACTGCATCACACCGGAAACGAGGCACCCTGACATAATCTCAGGGCATACTGTACCGACACAGTCACTCATAAATTTTTCAGGCTTACCAACTCTCAGGCTTCACCATGTTTTCCCTTCGTCGCCCCCACATCCTACGCGCCCTGCTGGCCGCTCTCACCCTGGCAATGTCTGGCAGCCTGTTCGCGCAGAGTGACGACTTCCCCGGTGGTGACCTGGAAGACCTGAAGCAGGAAGTGCTGAAACTGAACAGGGATCTGCTGGTGCTGGAAGAAGACCTGCTGTTCCCGGCTCAGAGCCAGGTAGCCGTGTATGTCTCCATGGACGTGGGGCACTTTTTCGATCTGGATACGGTCAAGCTGCATATCGACAACAAGCTGGTCGAAACGCACCTTTACACCGACCACCAGAAAAAAGCCCTGTTTCGCGGCGGCATCCAGCCCCTGTTCAAGGGCAACCTGAAATCCGGCGAGCACACGGTCACCGCCTACTTCACCGGCATCGGCCCGGAACAGCGCGAATTCAAGCGCGCCGCCACCCTGGAACTGAAAAAGACCGACGAACCCGCGGTGATCGAACTGCGTATTTCTGATTCCAGCGGCAAGCAACAGCCGGAATTCAATGTCGTACAGTGGCCTGCCCCCTGAGCGCGCCATGCTGTTTTCCGACGTGAAAAAATCATCCTCCACCCGACTGGCACTGACACTGGCGACACTGATCGCAAGTGCGGCACTGCCTGCATGGGCTGAAGAGAGCCCTCTAGCGCTTGGGGAACAGTCGCTGGCGGAAGCCAACAAGCCCGCCGCGACTGAGCCCGGTAAAAAATTCCAGCAAGCTCAGGACATGCGCTACGGTGCCGCTCTGTACCACTACTTCCAGGGCAATACCTTTGATGCCCTGAGCACATTGATGGTGTCCGACCTGCGCGGTGGAATCGACTACCACGCAGACAACGCCGACCTGATTCGCGGCGGTATTAGCCTGGCTTTCGGCCTCGAGCGCCAGGCTGCCGAGCTGTTTGAACAGCAGCTGCAGAAAGCGGCGGACGAAGACAACCAGCAGCGCATTGCGCGCTTTCGCGAAATTGCCTGGCTGAAGCTGGCGGCACTGAATTACCGTCACCAGAACTGGGACACCGCAGCACTGCAACTGCACAAGTCCGGCGCCATCCATCAGTCCACGCTGACCCTGAACCTCGCCATCCGCAGCGGTGACCTGAACCAGGCTCAGCAACTGTTGGCGATGGCAGACCTATCCCTCGCCGAGCGCGTACTCGGGCACTCCAATCTCGCGGCAGCCTTTGCCCGGCAACAGCAACTACCTGTTGCTGCAGAGGAATACCGCCGCGCGGCAACGCTGGTCGAACAAAACCCGGAGGCGGATGAGGAGCTGCGCATCCTGCGCGACAAGGCCCGTATCGGCGCCGGTTATGCGCTGGCACTCAACGGCGACCAAGCCGGTGCGGCACAAGAATTCCGCGGAGTACGCCTGGACACCCCCTGGTCTGGCGAGGCCCTGCTCGGGCTCGGCTGGGTGTCGGTGAATGGCGGCAACCATCAACAGGCGGTAGACGCACTCGGCTACCTGATCCACAAGAATCCATTGTCGCCGCAGGTTCAGGAAGCGTTGCTCGCGCTGCCGTACAGTTACGAAGCGCTTGAGCGCCCGAAACTTGCACTGCAGTCTTACCTGCACGCGGAACAACAGTACCAGCAGGCCCTGGGCGACCTGGAAGCGCTGCAACAGGCCTCCGCCACCCTGCAGTTTCCGCTGCCGAAAGAAAACGAATCCCTGAACCTGCAGCGCTATGGCTGGCTCGAAGATGCAGAAACACCGGCGTTAATCCGCGACAACCAGCGCTACCTGCTGCAAATGATGCAGAGCGATCGCCTGCAGCTACAGCTTTCCGAGTTGCGCGACCTGCAGCAGCTCACCCGGGTGCTGACGCGCTGGCAACAGCGGTTACCCGAATTCCATGCCCTGATCGACGAGCGCGAACAGCGCCGTGTGACCATCGTGCAACAGCACGACAGCGCCCAGTACGACCAGCAGGTGGAGATGGCCGAGCAGGAATTACAGCGGCTGAAAGCTTCGCTGGCGCGCATCGAAGCGAATGAAGATGGCCTCGCCATGCTCGCCGCCAATGAGAGTGAAACCTCCGAATACCTCGACATGGTGCGCGCCGCCGAAGCGCGCTACCAACGCCTCAGCAAAGCGGGCAAAACCAGTAGCTACCAGCAGCAGACCCTAGATCGCGCCCGCGGCATTCTGCAGTGGCAGGCGGCAGATCAGTACCATCACAACCTGTGGCAGAAGCGCAAAGCCGTCGATGCCCTGGAAGCGGACTTGATAGAGGCCGCACGCCGCCAGCGCAGCGTCGCCCGCATTGCCGCCGAGGCACCACAGCTCAACCTGCTCACCGGCAGCGTCGAGGATGCGGGCTTGCGCTTGGCCGAACAGCACAGCGCCATCGACCGCGCCAGCGGTGCCATCGAAGACCAGATCCGCGACGATCTACGCGATGCCCTCGGTATCGCCAAACATCGCGTATCCCAGTATATGGCCCACACCCGACTCGCCATCGCGCGCATTCAGGATGCGGCCATGCAGGGCAACTATGACGCGCCTGCCGTTGAGCAGGCTACGCAAACGCCCGAGCCTGCATCAGATACCGCCGCTGAGCAGTCCGAGTCCACACCGCCTGACGAATCCGCTCCGCAAGCGCCGGAGGAACAATTGTGAATGCCCCCTGGCCAAGCAAACGACTCCTCGCGCTGGCGATCTGCACCAGCGTCACCCTGGGCGGCTGTGCCAGCCAGTTTGATCCCGGCACCACCCTCGCAGACCTGCCCGCGGCAACCCTGCCACCGGAGCCGCAGGTTGAACTGCCCAAGGTGGAGCTGCCGGTACTGATCAACAGCTACGAAAAAGCCCTCGCAGCCAATAGCGATCCGAAAACCCGTCGCCAGATCCAGCTGCGTCTCGCCGATCTGGAAATGGAGCGCCTCGAACAGCAACAGGAAGACAACCCGGAAATGGCGGTGGCCTACAGCCAGGCCGTGCGTCACTACGAAGCCCTGCTGCAGACCTCCGCCGACGACGATTACCTCGCCTATCGCCTGGCCCGGGCCCGCGCCCTCGACGGCAACCTCCCCGGCTCGCTGCAGGCACTGGAAAATATTGTCGAGACCGCGCCCGAATCCCCATTTATTGCCGAGGCCCTGTTCCGTCGCGGCGAAGCGGCGTTCAGCCAGAAGCAATACCGCGCAGCGGAACGGGACTTCAGCGCAGTGCTTGCGCAGGGGGATTCACCGTTTTCCCAGAATGCGCGCTATATGCTCGGCTGGAGCCAGTTCAAGGACGCGCGCTACCGCGATGCCAGCAACACCTTCCTCGACCTGATGGATCTGCTGCTGGCCCCAGACAATGCGCAGGAGCAGCCGGAAAAACGGCTACTGGAGTCACTGGCAAAAGGCGAACGACGTCTTGCCGACGACACCCTGCGGGTACTGGCACTAGGCTTCAACTATCTCGGCGGTGCCGAAGTAATCGAATCCTTCAATCCGCCACAGACGGACAGCGCACTTGCCGGCCGCAGCTACCAGCACCTGCTGTATCGCGCCCTCGGCGACTGGTATGCCGAGAGCGAGCGCTTCCGCGACGGTGCCCAGACTTTCCTCACCTATGTGGAACAGAACCCCCAAAGCCGCGAAGCACCGGCCATGCACGTGCGCGCGGTGGAGATCCTGCAACAGGGTAATTTCCCCAGCGAAGTGGTGCCGGCAAAACGGGAGTTTGTCACCCGCTACGGTATTCGCAGCCTCTACTGGCAGAGCGCCGATGACACACAGCGCGGCGAACTGCGTGGTTTCCTGAAACCCTGGCTGGAAGAACTGGCGCGCTTCGACCACGCTCGCGCACAGGCACTGGTAAAAGAAGCCGGTAACCCCCGGAACAATACTAAAGTTACGGCTCGCGCCCAGCGCGAATCCCGCACCGCCTTCCTCGCCGCAGCAGAACTGTACGGCGAGTTTATCGAAACCTTCCCGGGTGACAGCAAGGCGCCGGAACTCACCTTCCTGATGGCGGAAAGCCTGAACGACGGCGGCGAATACGCGCGCGCCTTCGATGCCTACTCGCGGGTGGCCTGGGGCTTTACCGAGGATGCGCAAGAAGATGCGCAAGGAACAACCCCGCAAACCCCGGCCAAGGCCACCGAGGCCGGCTACGCCGCCATCCTGATGGCCGGCGAAATGCACAAACGGGAAAAAGACCAGGAGCTGGCCAATCTGTGGCTCGATCGCAAAACCGAAACCAGCCTGCGCTTTGCCGATACCTGGCCCGGTGACAAGCGCGCACTGCCAGTGCAGCTGGATGCGGCGCACAACCTGTTTGAACAGTACCGCCACGTAGAAACCATTGCCGCCGCGGAAAAGGCCGCGGGCTGGCAGCCGCCGCCGGATGCCAGACAGCGCCGCAGTATCCTGATTCTGCTCGGGCACAGCCATTTCGAAACCGACAATTTCCCCGCGGCCGAAGGTGCCTATGCACAGCTGCTTGCCGGTATGGCCTCCAGCGACCCGGAATATCTGAACACTCGCAATCGCCTGCAATCTTCCATCTACAAACAGGCGGAAATCATTCTCAAGCAGGTGCACCTGACCACCGACAATCTGGAATTTGTGGCACCCACAGAAGACGCCATCGCATTGCTGTTACGGGTGCGCGAAAGTGGCCGATCTTCAATCGCCGCCACCGCCCAGTTCGACGCCATCAACCAGTTGATGCGCCTGAAGCGCTGGCCCCGGGCACAGGCGGAGTTGGCGGATTTCCGCAAACACTATCCAGACCACAAACTCACGCCGTCGCTTACCGCCAAGGCCATTGCCATCTACCAGGGCATGGATATGCCGGAAGCTGCCGCCGGCGAATTGATGGCACTGGCCAACAGCGATCCCGATCCACGCGTTCGCCGCGACTCCCTGTATCTGGCAGCCGAACAATTTGAACAGTCCGGCAATAGCGGCCGCGCCATTGATGCCTATCGTCAGTACGCGCGCCAGTGGCGGGAGCCCGCATTACAAAACCTGGAAGCCCAGTACAAGTTGGCGTCCCTGTATGAAAAAGCCGGTAACCAGCGCGAGCGGAATCTGTGGATCAGCAGCCTCGCTGGCAATCGGGTAAAAGAACCCCGCGGCCGCTATCTCGCGGCGTATGCCAGCACCGAACTGGCCGCGCAGAGCTACGCCCGTTTTGAACGCCAGAAACTGACCCTGCCGCTGAAACAGAGCCTGAAAAATAAAAAGCAGGCTATGGAAGTAACCGTGGCGGATTACAAAAAGGTGCTGGACTTCGGTATCGCCGAATTCACTACCGCCGCCAATTTCCGCCTCGCGGAAATCTACCGTCAGCTAAGCCGCGACCTGATGGACTCCCAGAGACCCAACGGCCTGAATCCGCTGGAGCTGGAGCAGTACGAAATCCTGCTGGAAGAGCAGGCCTACCCGTTCGAAGAAAAAGCCATTGAGCTGCACGAGGCGAATGTAAAACGCACCGCCGACGGCGTGTACGACGACTGGGTGAAAAACAGTTTCTCATCCCTGGAAAACCTGTTGCCGGCGCGCTATCGCAAACCGGAAACCACGGTGGAGTGGAGCGATGCGGCCTACTGATATGAAATGTTCTGCAACCCGCTGCAAACAACTGGCACTGGCCACCCTCTGTACGGCGCTGCTAGCAGCCTGTGCCGGTAGCCCCACGGCTCCCGACAGCGACGGCCGCACAGAAGTTGCTGCGGACGAATCCGGCAAGCGCGTCGCCAGCCCCAACCCGTACCTCGCGGAAGCCGCGAGTGTACCGGCCGGTGCCAAGCAGGGTATCAGTCGTGCGCACGACTATTTTCTGCAGCAGCAGTACCCTGCCGCGGAAACAGAGCTGCAACAGGTAGTAACCCAGTGGGCAGTGTTGTCCGGGGCCTGGTTAAACCTGGCCAAGGTGCAACTCAAGCTGAATAAACCGGAAGAGGCGGAAACCAACCTGAAACAGGCGGTTGCCGTAAACGAAAACAATGTATTCGCCTGGAATGCCCTCGGTGTGCTGTTGCGCGATCAGGGCCGTTTCGAGGAAGCCAAAGGGGCCTACGAAAATGCCCTGGCACGCTGGCCGGATTTTGCAGCGGCGCACCGCAACCTGGGTATTCTTTTTGACCTGTACCTGCACCAGCCGGAACGCGCCTTGCATCACTACCGCGAAGCGCGTGCACTGGAGCCAGAAGCAGACCGGGTACTGGCGGGCTGGATAGTGGATCTGGAGAGGCGGCTGTAAATCATGAACAAAATATGCGCATTGTTGCTTACCATTACAGCACTTTCTGCAACCCCAGCCCTGGCTCAGGACGAAGGTGGTGAAGTCATCACTCTTGAGTCCACCATTATCGGCAGCCAGGAACAACCCAAGGTGTTGTACATCATTCCCTGGAAGCAGGCCAACAGCCTGGAGAAAATTGAAAGCACCTTACCCAATGCAATTCACCACAGATTTCAGCACCAGGAATACTCGGAATTGCAGCGGGAAATAAAACTGCTCAAACAGCAAAACGATTCAGACAAGTAACCTCTTTTACTTTTTATTTAGCAACTAAAAATCTTTACGTCCCGGAGATTTGACCATGGAATTTTTCAACACACTGCTGCGCTTCTTCCAGAACGGCGGTCCCTTCATGTACCCCATCGCGCTGGTACTGGTGATCGGTATCGTACTGGTCGTGGAACGCTGGGTATTCCTTACCCGCGCCAAGCTGGCCAATCGCCGCGCCTACGGCCAGATTCTGCCGATGATGCAACAGCGCAACTTCGCCGCTGCACTGAAATTCTCCCAGAACGAAAAAGCCCCCATGGGCCAGATCGTTGCCGCGGGTATCAGCACCGCCCAGCACGCGCGTAAAGACGAGAACATCGCTATGGCCATCGAAGAGGGCATCCTCGAAGCGGTGCCGCGCCTGGAAAAGCGCACCAACTACCTGGCCACCCTTGCCAATATCGCCACGCTGCTGGGCCTGCTCGGTACCATCATCGGCCTGATCGCCGCATTTACCGCGGTTGCCAATGCAGATCCTTCTGAGAAAGCTTCCATGCTGTCCTCCAGTATTTCCGTAGCCATGAACACGACCGCTTTCGGTCTGATCTCCGCGATCCCGCTGTTACTGGCCTACTCCATGCTGCAGAACAAAACCAACGAAATCATCGACAGTCTGGAAATGGCCGGGGTGAAATTTCTCAACCTGATCACGCTGACCCGCGGCCAGAAGACGGACGCCGCGGCGCGCCCAGCCGCCAGAGCTGGCGCCACCGCCTGATTAGTGCCACAGCCTAATAAGAGGCGAGTTAAAAAAACCAACGCGTAATCCGATAGAAAGAGAGAGCCATGGCTATCCGACGCAGGCTGGAAACCGATCCGGATCTGGACATCACCTCGTTTATGAGCCTGATGACCGTACTGGTCCCCGTATTGCTGCTGAATATGGTGTTTTCCCATATTTCCGTACTGAACCTCAACCTGCCGGGTATGAGTGATCCCGCGGTGGAAGATCAGAAAGAAAACCGGCAGCTGGAACTGGTGCTGCGCCAAGACTACATCGACATCAACTATCCGGCGGGAATTCGCGTAAAGCGCATTGCCAACCGGGACGGAAAGCCGGATTTCAAACTGGTGTCCGATGTATTGCAGGAAGTGAAGCGCAGCCTGCGCGAAAAGGATATCGACAAAAAAGACCTGGTGATTCTCTCTGAACCCGGCACCCCCTACCGCACTCTGGTGAGCGCCATGGATACCGCGCGCTCTTTCCGCGCGGTGGTGGCGGCCTCGGTGGTGGACGCGGAGCTGTTTCCACAGATCTCCCTGGGTGATGCGCCGCTGACAAACAAACAGGCAAACGTGCAGACAGACGAACAGCTGGCAGGCAACGGAATATGAAAGCGACGATCGGCGGAAAGCTGAAAGGGCGCAAGCAGCGCCGGCACAAGCAGACCAAGCTGAACCTGGTTTCCCTGATGGATATTTTCACCATTCTGGTGTTCTTCCTGCTGGTGAACTCTTCAGAAGTAGAGGTGCTGCAGGCAGACAAGACCATCACTCTTCCGGAATCCACATCCACGGAAAAACCTGACACCACCACCGTGGTGCGGGTAAACGGCGACCAGCTGATGGTAGGCAATCGCATGATTGCCAGCGTGGCGGACATCCGCGCGGACCAGGAGCAGATCCAGCCGCTGCTGAACGAACTCGAATACCTGGCCAGCCGCGCCGAACCACTGCCCGAAGAAAAGCAGGCCGTCGGCCGCCCGGTGACCATTCTCGGGGATGAAGAAGTGCCCTACGCACTGCTCAAGCAGATCATGAACACCTGTGCCGCAGCTGACTTCCGGGATATCGATCTCGCCGTCACGCAGACCGCACCGCAGGACCCGGCGGCTCCGGCCGCTGGTCGCTGAAGGGGAGGGCCACAGTCATGACCACAGCCACCTTCGGTTCCTACACACCTCAATCCGCCACACAAAAGCGCCCGGCTCCGGCGCTCATGCCCTGGCACTATTACAATTCGGTACTGCCCTGGGCCTCGACGGAAGAAGAAGACCAGCGTTTTACCAAGTTCCTCAAAAGCGGCATAGCGGCCTTTGTGGTGGTGGGGGCACTGTTCACCATTATTCCCGCACCGGAACTCACCCGCGAGCAGGCGGAAAAACTGCCGCCGCAACTGGCACGGGTGATCCTGGAAAAGAAAGAACTCCCCAAACCGGTCGAAAAGCCCAAGCCCAAACCGGTGGAGAAAAAGAAAGAAAAGCCCCAAGAGGTCAAAAAGGAAGAGCCTAAACCGATCGAGAAGCCCAAGCCCAAACCGGAGCCCATCAAGACGGTGAAGCCCAAGCCGCTCACGGAAAAGGCACCGGCCGCAGAAGTGGCCAAGGCACGCGATAAAGCCGCCAACAGCGGCCTGATGCAACTTCAGGATGACCTGATGGACATGCGCGACAGCCTCGATGTATCAGAAGTGGCCAGCGCCAACAGCCTCGCCAGCGGTGCGGCAACGGCGCAAAAAATTGACCGCTCACTGATCAGCGACAAGTCGAAAGCAAGCAGTGGCGGCATCAATACCGGGCAACTGAGCCGCAATACGGGCGGTTCGGCACTGTCGGGCCGCGAGACCACACAGGTGGAAGTGGCCGAGGCCACCGCAGCAGCGAAGTCCAGCGGTAAAGAGGCCCGCCGCGAGCGCGGCACCCGCGGCGAGGAGTCCATTCGCCAGGTGATGGAAGCCAACAAGGGAGCCATCTTTGCCATCTACAACCGCGCCCTGCGTCGGGATCCGACCCTGGCTGGCAAGGTGACCGTTAAACTGGTGATCGAAGCCAATGGCACCATTTCTGCAGTAAGCCTGGTGAGCAGCGAACTGGACAGCCCGGATCTGGAGCGCAAACTGCTAGCGCGTATCCGTCTGATCAATTTCGGCACTGCCAATGTGGAGAAATCCACGCTCAACTACTCGATCGATTTCCTGCCCTCTTGATGGGCCGGCAGTAAGCCCTTTCCCACTCGGACGCCCCCAAAACCCCCGATCGCCAATGGCCGATCGGGGGCTCTCCCTGCTGTGCCCCCCTCAAGCGATCATCCGGCCCGGCTTCCGGGTGACGAACATTCATTCCTGCCATAACTGCACACCATTCACCTGAAAACCTCGATGTGCCTTCATTGACGTTGGAAAAAGACGACAGAAGTGATACAAACGTCCCACTTATTTTGTGATTCGCATCACATGGCGAATCTGCAGCCAAAGCTCTGGCTTATTCAAATCACTTTACCGCCCAGTCGGATTCCGGAAAACAGAAGGACTTGCAACCGTGGCCGAGAAGATCCTTGAGCAAAAGCCACAAACGGAACTGCTGAAAGATGTGTGGGGAAGCCGCAAGGAGCTGTTCGCACAGCGCAAGACGGAGCTGGCACAATTTCGGGTAAATGAGCTGATCAGCTCCATTTTCAGCAATGGCCCCTTCTATCACTATGTGTTCGACTTGTTTGACCTCGACCTGCTGTATGTCAGCCCGGAGGTAGAGCAGATCCACGACCTCAGCCTGGAGTCTGTCACCTTCCAGGATATCCTCGATCAGATGCACCCGGACGATATGGATTTTGTAGCGCGTGCTGAGGCCACCGCCATCCGACTGTTCCAGGAAAAGATCGGCATGCACAAGGTGACCGACTACAAAATCTCCTACTGCTTCCGCTTCAGGGTAAAGGATGGCAGTTATCATTTGTTCAACCACCAGTCTGTGGTGCTCACTACCGATAGTCAGGGTGGCGTTGGCAAGTCGCTGAATGTGCACACGGACATCTCCCACCTGACCAGCACCAACAATCAACGGCTCTCGCTGATCGGGATGCGTGGCGAGCCCTCTTATCTCGACCTGGTGGTGGATGGCAATGTGCAGAATGTGCGGTCCGCGCCACCGATATTTACCCAGCGGGAAATTTCAGTCATCGAACGGGTGGCCAGAGGAATGACCAGTGCGGAGATTGGTCGGGATTTGCAGCTCTCCGAATACACGATCAAAAATCACCGCAAACGGATTCTGAAAAAGGGGGGCTGTCAGAATATGAGCCAGCTGCTCGCCCTGTGTATCACAGAAGGCCTTATCTAACCTGCCAAAACTGCCTGTCCGCGCTTAGCCAGCACCCCGGAGACCGGGACAGGTACTCAGAAATAAATAATTGATCATTCGTCTAAAGAAATCTGTGCCAGGCGCCGATTTATTGCTATAAACACAAAACATTGTGTGACGAAAATCACAATTCGGCACGGGTCAGGGACCGGTGCTGGCACGAACAAGAAAAAATCGACGGGGCGGAGCCAATGGCATCAGATTTTTTACAACCGGAAAAAAGCCTGATACATCGCGCCTGGCATAATATTCCCGATTTTTTTGCCAAAAAGGATACGGATAGCTCGCACCAGCGCCATGAACTGGACCAGTTTATTGCGACTACATTCAGCGCCGGCAGCGCTTATTACTATGTGCTCGATTTTTTCAATCTGGAAAAGCCGATGCTGGTCAGTCCGGCGATCGAAAGTATTCTGGGGCTGAATCACAAGACCACCACCATTCAATCCATCATCGATCGGGGCCACCCGGAAGATATGCCATTTGCCGCGCGCGCCGAAGAAACCGCGCTTTCCATCATCAAACACCGGATTGGCATCGAGCGGGTAACGGATTACAAAATTTCCTACAGTGGGCGCCTGCGTGTGGCCGACGGCAGTTACCGACTTTTCAACCATCAGGCGATTATTCTGGCCACCGATGACAATGGCGGGGTAACAAAAACCCTCGGTATCCATACCGACATTTCTCACCTGACCACTCGCAACAATTACAAACTCTCGCTGCTCAATCTGCACGGCCAGGAAAGCTTTCTCAACATCGACGTATTCGATGAGCAAGACAGGCCCATGGCCACCCAATCGGTATTTACCAAGCGGGAACTTGAAGTTCTCGACCTGCTCTCTGCAGGGAGAACCAGCATCGATATTGCCAGCATCATGAATATTTCTCCCAACACGGTGAAAAACCACAGGAAAAACATTCTGAAAAAAGCCGACTGTAAAACCACCGGTCAGCTGATTTCGAAATGCATGAATGAAGGGTTAATTTAGTCAGACGAGAACGAAACACCGCAGTCCGGTCACAGTTTCATGGAAGCTTCATCGAATTGGGCTAAAAAGGGCTATTGTTTAATCCGCGCTACCGGCGCATTCTATCCACTGAGCGGGCAGGGCGACTCTGAAGAGAGTCACCAGCCGGAACGGAAACCGCGCTCACCAACAATGTTCATCCTGTGAGTTGGTTATCAGCCGTGAGGCTGGCTCTGGGTAAGCCAGGATGGCTTGCTTCAGAGCGCTTTTAATTTCTGCGAATACCTGCGCCTTTTCTCTACCGCCTTCTTCCTGTATCACGGCCTTTTCCAGCCTCTGTCAATTCAGATCTGCCGCGTACTCACGCAACACTTCCAGTGGCACAATTTCCAGAGCGCGTACATGGGTGCGCTGTAAAAATACCCGCGGTGCCATATCGGCCTGTTGGGCTTCCAGCCAGCGCGCTGCGCACAGGCACCAGCGGTCACCGGGATTCAGTCCAGGAAAACCAAACTCTTCGACAGGCGTACTCAGGTCATTGCCGCGCTCGCGGGAAAAGCGCAGAAAATCCCGGCTCACCTCGACACACACGGTATGAGAGCCCAGATCCTGATCGTTGGTATTACAGCAGCCATCGCGGAAAAATCCGGTCAGCGGGTCGCTACTACAGGGAATAAGTGCCTCACCAAATACATTTTTTGAGTCGTGCATTTCCAGTGCAATTGCCATTCTCGTTATTCCCCGTTTTCTGAATTGATTAGATGCATATCCACCAGCTGCCAGCGCAGGCCGCTGCGCCGCAGTAAAAGCTTCACCCCGGTATCATCTTCTTTATTCCCACAGATGACACCGACCGTATTGAGCCCGCTGAAATACCAGTGGCGAAGTCGCCAGTGATGATCGTGCGGATCCGCCGCGACTTTGTCCTCAGTCGCAGAGGGTGGTGCTGGTGGCTGCTGTGGAGATAGTGAAGTCGATGGAGCGGACGGTGGCGAAGCTCCAGCACCGCCAAGCGCCCGTTCCAGGTCGCGCTCGAGCTCGCGCCAGTCTTTCTGCCCCTGGATCAGATCGGAAATCCCCTGGGGGCTGATCAGCCGATCCACCAGCGGCCCGAGAATCAGATCGGCTCCGGCCGTGAGCAGGCCGCCCAGCTCCGGGGGCACATTGGTGCCGACGGATTCCTGCACTTCGTCGTTGAGCCGCCGGCGAATGTTGAAGCGCAATTGCGGAAAGTCGACATAGCGCTCGAGTGCAGCCGTATCTTCGTGGTGGGCAGCCTCGATCAGCTGTTTCGCGGAGTACCAGGGCAGCGCGGCATAGACAGCCGCAATCACAACCAGGCACAGCGCTAGTTTCACCAGCAACTTCCCCATCAACCGCTTTTCCATCAACCATCCACCATTTCTATCAGACAACAGAGCGCAATAGTAGCGTCATGATGGCGCCAATTACACACGCTTACACCGACGGGGTTATGGCGCCAACCATCGCTTTACCTGTGTTATCGTTGCAGGCCCTGTTGCCGGTATCGGATTGTTACAGGGAGACCGGACTCGGAACTACCGCCGGCATCAATAAAGACAAAAAATTCGATCAAGGAATTTCGACCATGAGCAGTGATATTTACAATGCGCCCCAGGCTGAACTGGCAGGGGACCAGGCCAGCAGCGCCAATATGGGGTCCATCCCCGGTGCACTGGCGGGGGATTACCAGGTCGCCATCGGCGATACTCTGAGTGAGGCCTGGGCCAAAACCAAAGGCAACAAGGGCACCATTTGGCTGGGTCTGCTGCTGTATATGGTGGCCTATATTGCTATTGCCGTTGTGGCCTCACTGATTACCGGCCAATCGCTTTCCAACCCGGAAGCCAACGCCGGCGTTGGCGCTATCCTGTCCAACCTGATCATCCTTGTTGGCACCACCCCAGTCATTGCCGGCATGATGATGATCGGCGTCAAAATCGCACGGGACGAAGAAGTTTCCGCGACCGAGGTGTTTGCCCATTTTGACAAAGTCCTGCCGCTGGCACTGGGTATGATCCTGATGTACCTGCTGGTAGGCCTCGGCTTTGTACTGCTGGTTCTGCCCGGTATTTACCTGATGATCGGCTACATGATGCTGCTGCCGCTGATCGTGGACAAGAACCTCGGTCCCTGGCAGGCACTGGAGACCTCCCGCAAAGCGGTAACCAAACACTGGTTCCCCGTGTTCGGCTTTTTCATCGTGATGATGCTGTTGTACATCGCCGGTTTTCTGGCGCTGATTATCGGCCTGATCTGGGCGATTCCGACCCTCAGCATTGCCTACGGCATTCTGTATCGCAATATGTTTGGCGGACATGAAACCAACCCGGAAATCTGATTTCCCCGCGGCGGAAAGGTTCTTCAAATTGCCTTTCCGCCGCTGCCGTTTGCAACTGCTCACCACCCGCCAGCATTCCATGCCGCCCAAGCCGTAGCTCTGCCCGATGCACAATTCCAGCACGCAACCCCACTCGCCGAATCCGTCTGCCGAAATCACCGGCCTCGACACCCTGTACGAAATTGAAACGCCCGAGGGTATCGATCTCACCAGCCGATTAGCCGGCCCTGTTCCGCGCCTGCTGGCCTACTCGGTCGATCTCTTTTACCGGACGGTGATCCTTGTCATTTTGGGAATTGCGGTCACTTTTGCCGGCAACGCCGGGGTTGGACTCTGGCTACTGATTTCATTCCTGCTGGAGTGGTTTTACCCGGTTGTTTTTGAAGTGTTGCGCGGAGGCCAGACCCCGGGCAAGCGGGCCTTTTCTATCGCCGTAGTGAACGACAATCTCACGCCCATCGGCTGGGGCCCTTCCATCATGCGCAACCTGTTGCGCTTTGCGGATTTCCTGCCGTTCGGTTATTGCGCCGGGATTATCAGCATGACCTGCAGCCGGGATTTCCAGCGCCTGGGTGACCACGCTGCCGGCACCCTTGTCGTTCACCGGGACCAGGCGGCGGCACCGGCCGCACTGCCCCAGGTCACCCCCATGGCACCACCGCGGGGGCTGCAACTGGAAGACCAGCAAGCCATCGTGAGCCTTGTTGAGCGCAGCGGTGAATTGAGCCGCGCCCGGCAACAGGAACTGGCGGATCTGCTGCAACCCGTGACCGGCAAACCCGGCGACGACGGACTGAATCGATTGCACGGCATCGGCCGCTGGTTGCTCGGCGCGCGCTCCGCGGACGACAACCTGAGAAGTGCCGATAGACAAGTGGGTGGCCAATGAAACAGCGGGATTTTGAACAGCGCCACCAGAGCCTGTGGCTGCAGCTGGAAAACACCCTCGCCGGCTACTGTAAACACGCACCGATTGAAGCCAACGGCAGCGCGATGGTTGAGGACCTGCCGGCGAGCTACCGTCGCCTGTGCCAGCAGCTGGCCGTCGCCAAGGAGCGCCAGTACACCAGCAACCTGATCGCGCGGCTCAACCAGTTGGTGATGGCCTGCCACCAACGCCTGTATCAGGAAAAGTCCGTTTCCAGGAATCGCTGGCTGGAATACCTGTTTAGCGGCTTCCCGCGCGCCCTGCGCGAACAGGCCCGGTTTGTATGGCTGTCCTGCGCACTGTTTCTGGCACCGGCACTGGTGATGGGCCTCGGCAGTTACTTTAATGATTCCCTGGTCTACGCCGTCCTGTCCCCCGAGCAGGTGCTGCAGATCGAGTCCATGTACGACCCGGCCAACCAGGTACTGGGCCGCGAGCGCGGCTCCGATACCGACCTGCAGATGTTCGGGTTTTATATCAAGAACAATATCGGCATCGCCTTTCGCACCTTTGCCTCCGGTATTCTGTTCGGTATTGGCTCCATATTTTTTATCGTGTTCAACGGCGTGTTTCTCGGCGCGATATTCGGGCACATCACCCGGGTGGGGTTTGTTACGACGTTCTATCCGTTTGTGATAGGCCACGGCGCCTTTGAACTGACCGCCATCGTATTCGCCGGCGCCGCTGGACTGCGCCTGGGTCATTCGCTGGTATCGCCCGGTAATATGACCCGCCGGCAATCCCTGCGCGAAGCCGGGCGCGAGGCGATGAAAATCATGTACGGCACTTTCCTGATGCTGGTGATCGCCGCCTTCCTCGAAGCTTTCTGGTCTTCCAGTACCGAAGTCAGCATTGCGGTGAAACTCGCCGTAGGCAGTTTTTTCTGGCTGCTGGTGCTGGGTTACTGCTTTCTGGCCGGCAGACGCCTGCCCACCACCCCAAGTGCGGGAGGCCGGCTGTGAATCTCGATCGACTCGCCGTACGCGCACGCCAGCGCTCCAGTTGGGAATCCATCGACCTGGGCATTCTGTTGGCGCGCCGGCACTGGCTGCAGCTGGCTACCCTGTGGTTGCTGCCAGCCGCCGTGCTGTTCCTGGTGCTCGCCCTGCTATTTTCAGACAGCCCCAACTGGGTCATCTTTGCCGTGTGGTGGCTGAAACCCCTGTTCGATCGCCTGCCGCTACTGGTGGCCAGCCGCAAGCTGTTCAACGAGCCCATGAGCAACCGCGAGGCCCTCGTCCAGTTCCGCCGCGCCAATCGCACAGACTGGTTTGCGTGGCTGACCTGGCGCCGTCTCAGTTTTACCCGCGCTTTCGATCTACCGGTTACGGTGTTGGAAAACGCGCGCGGCAAAGCGCGGTCTACACGCATCTCCCTGCTGCATCGCAAAGCCGCCAATGCGGCCAGCTGGCTGCATATTGTCGGCGTGCATGTGGAAATGATTCTGGGGATGGGACTGGCAGCACTCCTCTACCTGATGCTGCCCGAACAGCTGGAAATAGACTGGATGCCGATCCTAAACGACAGCAATGCAACCTACGCATGGATCGCCAACGGCTGCAGCCTGCTGATCATGGCCGCTGTCGCACCCTTTTATGTCTGCGGTGGATTCATGCTGTACATCGGCCGGCGGGTGGACCTGGAAGCCTGGGATATCGAGATTCACTTTCGCAAACTGCGCGCGCGGCTGGACGCCCGGCAGCAACGCACCGCACAACCTCACAGCACCGCGAAAACCACATCGACTGCGGCCTCTCTGGTCTGCGCACTCAGCCTGCTATTCCTCACTACCCTCGCCGGTCCGCAACCGGCACACGCCGACGCCGCCACTCCGGCACAGTCAGAAGTACTGATCGACGAGGTACTGGCACAGGACGAGTTCCACCAGCGAGAAAAGGTCAGCAACTGGCGACTGCGGGATTTCGAATCCCGCGAATACCGCTTCCCCGACTGGTTTATCGCGTTTATCGAGTGGCTGGAAGGGCTCGGCGGTGACGACGACATCGACGAAGGCGCCGATGAAGACCTGAGTATCGGTCCATTACTTGCGGGCATCATCGAAGTGCTGCTGTGGATTCTCGCCATCAGCCTGGTCGCTTACCTGCTGTGGCATTTCCGCGATCATCTGCGCGGACTGCTTGGCTACCGCCCGATGAAAAAAATTGCCGAGAGTCACACCCCTGAAACCCTGTTCGGGCTGGACGTGCGCCGCGAAAGCCTGCCCGATGATGTCACCAACGAAGTACTGCGCTTGTGGAACGCAGGCCAGCAACGGGAGGCCATGGGACTGTTGTACCGGGCCAGCCTGTCCAATCTGATCTCCCGCTTCGACTGCGCGTTCCGCGACCACCACACCGAAGCCGAGTGTGCGCTGCTGGTACGGCAGGAAGCGGAGCGGGACCCGCGCCTGCAGCCCGCCCTGGTACAGTTTTTTGGACTGCTCACAAAAACCTGGCAACGCCAGGCCTACGCACACCAGCCACCGCAAAGTACCCAACTGGAAAACCTCTGCACCCAGTGGCAGCAGGTATTTCACGAGACAGATTCGATCCGCGATCGCGACAGAGAACGCGGCCGTAACCGCGATCAAAAACAGGAGGTGCAGCCGTGAAACTGAGCCGTATCGCCATCGTCTGGACCCTGTTGCTGCTGACCGCCGCCTGCACCCTGTTTTTGTACTTCTTCGAACGGCACACGGAAGAAGTTGATCTCGGCTTTGGCCCCGAGGCTCGCCGCAACCCATTTCTCGCCGCACAACAGTTCCTCGACCAGCTGGATATCCATCATCGCCGCGCGGACAATATTTCCATCGTTTCCACCCTGGACGACGGCGACGCTCTGTTTCTCGCCAGTTCCAGCCAGGTGTACAACCAGGACCGCCTGAGGGAATTGCTCGACTGGATCGAAGCCGGTGGCCACGCTATTGTCATCGCCCACCGTGGCGACGGTGACAACGAGCAGGACCTGCTGCTGGCAACCCTCGGGCTGGAAGTGACCAACGGAGACCTGGATCTCTACTTCAATCGCCAGGTGCGCGAGGTCTTCGGCGAGGACGCGAGTGACCTGCAGGGCAAGACCGCCAGCGAAATGATGCGCGACCACAACCGCAAGCTGGCAGAAGAAGAAAGCAGCGGTGAAGCGCCAGCGGTGTCGGATGACAACGAGACGGCGGAAGAGTCAGCGCCCCGCAACCCGGATGTCGACCCGGAGCGGTTGGTCAATCTAACCAGCGACAGCGGTGCCAGCTACGCCCTCTACTTTGATCCCGGCAAGGTGTTTACCCACGAAATGATGGGCCAGGGCACTGACGTCGACAGGGATGCGGACGTGGATGGCAACCCTCTGCACTGGGTGCCCTTTCAGAAAATCTCCACTCAATCGCCGCTGGTGTATTACGAGCGCGGCCGCGGTCGCATGACACTGATGACCGACGGCGGCCTGTGGCGGAACGATCGCATTGGCGAATTCGATCACGCCTACTTTCTTGCCCACCTGGTGGGCGAGCGCGCCCTGGTGATGATCACCCAGCCCAGATTCGATACGCTCGGCACACTGATCCAGCGCTACACCCTGGAACTGTTTTTTGCCGGACTGCTCGCACTCATCGCCTGGATCGCTAACCGCAGCCGCCGCTTTGGCCCCATGGCACCACCCGCCGCCAGTGAACGCCGCTCGCTAATGGAACATATCCGCGCCTGCGGACATTTTTACTGGCGCCAGAACCGGGCCGTGCTGCTGTTTGACCAGGCGCGCAAGCCACTGCTGAAAAAGCTGGTACGAAACCGGCAACCAGGCGCAGAGCGACAGATCGCCCAGTCCATAGCGGAAAAAACCGGCCTCTCGGCGCAGGAAATTTTTGACACCCTGTGGGCCCCGGCGCCCATCCATCAAGACGACTTTACCGCGCGACTGCGCAGCATTCAGATCATCGAGGCCGCCCTATGAGCGAATCCACCATCAGTGAATCAACGCTGAACCAGAATCCCGTTAGCGCTGAACCGCAAAGTGACAACCGCTGGCAACAGGCCAGCGCACGGGTCAACACACTGCGCGAGCGCATCAATCAGGTGGTTATCGGCCAGCAGGCCGTAGTGGACCAGGTGCTGATCGCACTGCTGGCCGGCGGCCACGTGCTGCTCGAAGGGGTGCCGGGCCTCGGCAAAACACTGCTGGTGCGCAGCCTTGCGCGCGGCTTCGGTGGCGACTTCCGCCGCATCCAGTTCACTCCCGATCTGATGCCTGCCGATGTCACTGGTCACGCTATCTACCACATGGCGGAGAGCCGCTTTGAAGTGCGCCGCGGCCCGGTGTTCACCAACCTGCTACTGGCAGACGAAATCAACCGCGCCCCGGCCAAGACCCAGGCGGCGCTGCTGGAAGTGATGCAGGAACATCAGGTCACCATCGACGGCGAGACCCACGCAACCCCGCAGCCGTTTATGGTGCTGGCCACCCAGAACCCGGTGGAGCAGGAGGGCACCTACCCGCTGCCGGAGGCGGAACTGGATCGCTTCCTGTTAAAAGTACTCATTGATTTCCCCAGCCAGCAGGCGGAAGAACAGCTGGCGGCCGCCGCCAGTGGCGGACACATCGAAAGCACACTGCGCAATGCGGTAAGTGCCGTATTCGATGCCGACGAACTGCAGCAACTGCAGGCACTGGTGCCACAGATCCAGGTGGACCAGCAGGTACTGAGTTACGCCGTACGCCTGGTCCGCGCCACCCGCGAATCTTCCCAGCTGCGTCGCGCCGCCGGCCCCCGCGCCAGTATCGGCCTGATGCTCGCCGCCCGCGCCCACGCCCTGCTGGAAGGGCGTGAATTTGTGCTGCCAGACGACATCAAGGCGATGGCCATTCCGGTAATGCGCCACCGCGTGGCGGTATCACCAGATATGGAGATCGACGGCGAGACTGCCGACTCGGTACTGGCACAGATCGTCGAATCCGTGGAGGCACCGCGGCTGTGAAGCCCTCTCCGCTACTGATCCGGCTGCTGCTGATTGCCGCCGGCTGCGCACTGGCGGTAACGGCTGCGCGCATCTGGTGGCCCGCTGCGGCGGCAATCCTCGCCAGCGTCTGGTGGCTGGGTCTCGGAGCACTGGCACTGGCCGCACTGCTGGACTTCGCCACGGGCCGCCGCTGCGAAGGGCTGAACGGCCAGCGCAACCTGCCCGGCAACCTCGCCCTGGGGGTAGAGCAGGAAATTGGCCTGCGCCTGCACAACCGTGGTGTGCGCCCACTGTCGTTACTGGTATCCGACCAATTACCTGTGCAGCTGCGCAGTGCCAACCTCCCAATACAGATCCGGTTAGCGCCGGACCAGGAAATTCACGCGCACTATAAAGCGACGCCCGTACACCGCGGCCTCGCCGGCTTTGGCAGGGTAGAGGCACTGGTCTCGTCGCCGTGGCAATTGTGGCAGTGCCGGGTGCTGCTGGGCGAAGCCCAGGATGTGAAGGTCTATCCCAATTTTCTCGGTATTTCCTCGCTGCAGGCCCTGTCCACAGAGCAGTCCCTGCGCTACCTCGGCGTGCATCAGCAGCAGCGTCGCGGCGAGGGGCTGGACTTCCGCCAGCTGCGGGAATTCCGCCAGGGCGACAGCCAACGCCAGGTAGACTGGCGGGCCAGTGCGCGCATGCAGAAACTCATCAGCCGCGAATATCAGGACGAACGGGACCAGGAGATCATTTTCCTGCTGGACTGCGGCCGGCGAATGCGCACCCGCGACGGTGATCTCAGCCATTTCGATCACGCCCTCAATGCACTGCTGCTTTCCGCCTATGTGGCCATTCGCCAGGGTGACGCCGTCGGCCTGCAGTGTTTTGCCGGCACCCACAGCCGCCTGCCGCCGGTGAAAGGTGAGGGTGCTATCAACCTGCTGCTGAATCACGTGTACGATCTGCATTCGGGCACCGCCCACAGCGATTACACCGCTGCTGCGGAGCAGTTGCTGGCCCGGCAGCAGCGGCGCGCACTGGTGATTCTGCTCACCAATGTCCGGGATGAAGACAGCGAAGACCTGACTGCCGCAGTACAGCAGCTCTCCCGCCACCACCTGGTAATGGTGGCCTGCCTGCGGGAGCGGGCACTGGATGAGTTACTGGAAAAACCGGTGGCGGATTTTGAAAGCGCACTACTGAACAGCGCGGGAAAAGATTTTGTTGCACGTCGCGGGCGGCTGCTGCAACAACTGCGCGCACGCAATACGATTCTTGCGGACGCGCTGCCATCGGAAATGCATATGTCGCTAGTGGAAACCTACTGGCAACTGAAGCGCAGTGGCCGGCTCTAAAGACCCAGGCGAGCTGAACGTTGCTCGCAGAAGTATCGGGCTTGCCTGGGCATGGAAGCGTGTACATTGAATGAGGTGAGGCATTTCGTCGCGGCGGGGTGACTCTGATGTAGTGGGTGTTAGGCTCCGGTTGCGAATGGACCTGCACATACCCTGAGTGCCCAACAGGGTGCACACATGTGACCGAACAATGCCTACACAAGGAACGCCCCCATGATTCGTCATGCGAAGCTACTTATCTGCTCTGCCCCGCTCTCTCTTTCTCTCGCCCTCACAAGCACACCCGCACTGGGCCATGACCAGGTGGCACCCGCCTACCTGCCTGAAAGCCATGCACCCGCCGGCGTCATGACAGACCACCTGCACAGCCAGGGAGAATGGATGGTCGGTTACCGCTATATGCGCGAGGAATTCTCGGGGATTTATCGCGGTTCGGACAAGACGTCCAGCGCCGCGCTCAATGCCGCGGGCTTTTCCATGATGCCCACAGGCATGACCATGGAAATGCATATGTTGGACATCATGTACGCGGTAAACGACAACCTGACCCTGATGTTTATGCCACAGACGATGTCGATGGATATGACCATGGCCATGACCGAAGGCTCGCATATACACGGTGACTCGGCCATGGCGGGCATGGACGGCGGCATGGGTGATATGAGTGGGATGGACGGCATGGGTGAAATGGATCACTCCATGGAAATGCACGGCAGCCACAGCCACGGCACCAGTGGCACCGGCGATACCATCTTTGCCGGTCTGTTCCGTCTCGCAAACGATGCAGATTACAACCTGCACGCAACGCTCGGCATCAGTGCACCCACCGGTAATGTGGACCTGAAAAATGCAGACGGCACTTTCGTGCACTATGGCATGCAGCTGGGCACCGGCACCTGGGACCTGATGCCTTCGATCACCTACACCAGTGGCCGCAACAGCCTGAGCTGGGGCGCACAGGGCAGCGCGCGCCTGCCGATACAGGAAGAAAACGATTCGGGCTTCCAATTTGGCGAGCGCTACTCTGCCACTGCCTGGAGTGCTTATCGGCTCGCTGACTGGGTGAGCGTCTCTGCCCGTCTCGGCTATACCAAACAGCACGATATCAACGGCCACTACAATGGCCCGCACAATCATTCCAGCCCGTCGGATTTACAGGCCAACTACGGCGGGGAATTTGTAGAGGCGGCGGTGGGTGCCAACCTGGTGCCGCAAACTGGCGCGCTGGCCGGTGTCCGGCTTGGACTGGAGTGGACCAGCAACCTGGCCGCGCACTACAACGGCTATCAGCTGGGCCGGGAGAACGGCCTGAATATGAGCCTGGGTTACGCGTTCTGATTGAGGTACCAACCCGTCGCGTTTACCGGCGCCGGGTTGGGATTTTTATCGGCTAAAAACGGTAACTGAAGTTCACTGTGAGTGTACGCATATGGCCGAAATTGAGCCGCACATCGTCAACGCCATCGTTGACCCAGACCCGGGCGTCCACATCGTTGTAGTTGTATTCGATGGAGGTATCAAACTCCTTGGTCCAGTTGTAGCGGTAGCCTACACCGGCATTCCAATAATTGTCCTCTGTCTCACCGTCGACCACATAGAGCACATCGCGCTTTTCAATGGTGTCGACGTCGAAACTGCCGTAGTTCCAGCCCACCATCCAGTACAGGCATTGCACGTCACAGGTCACGGTAAAATCGACCTTGGCACCGATACCCCACTGGTCTACTGAAATACTGCCGTCGTCAAACCCGGTGTACCGCAATTCGACCTGCCAGATCCCGACGTCCGGCGTGACGCCGATACTGCCGTAGCCGGCAAAGTCCTGTTCATCATTAATCTGCAGTTCGCCGACGCCGAGCCCGACCGTACCCACGATGTGGTACTCGCCATTGCAGTAGCCGTCGATTGGGTTGTTCCATTGGGCCAGTGCCGCACTGGAAGCGAACAGAGCCAGAAGGAATACCAGACCTTTCATTGTCACCGTCCTTGGTTTTTAACTGGTTCAGAAATTACGTTTTCTTTATTTGAAGCGCGTTTAATGTTGGTTCGATTGCTGTGAATTCACTATCCCTGCACAGCTGCGAGTCAGGATTTCGGACTCAACGCATTTTGTTCAATATCGATGATGGCCCAGACGCCACCGGCAAAGGCGGGATTTTTCCGCAGCAGATCCAACTCGCCGGCCTGCGGCGGCGGGTCGCCCGCAGCTTCCAGTTCATCCAGGCGCTCAACGATGGTTTCCGCCATTTTTTGCAGGGCGCCTTCGAGCGTTTCACCATGGCAATGGCAGTGAGGAAGATCCGGTGCGATAGCACCGTAACCGGCAAATTCGATGTTGTGGACCACGACCGGGTAGCGCATGGGAATTTCTCTTTTACGTTAACTTTTATCCCACCAAGCGTAGACCTAATTACCGGAACTTGAACAAAATTCTCGGCGAGGAAAATATTTACGCGACGATTAAAGAGACCACTGCAATTTTTGCGAAAAATTTCCTACCAAACCCAAGCGCCGCGCAACAGGCGAATATTCACCACGGGCAAACCGGGCGCAAATTTTTATTTCGCGAGAATTAACCATACAAAAATGCCCGGGAACAGGATGTTCAGCGAGGGATTCGCCCGAGCAGGGCGCGGCGGGAAAAGATCATTTCCCGGTAGGTCTGGAGAAGAGAGATATCCGGGGATTCGTTGGCGCCCTTCAGCTCCTGCATCTGCCGTGAAAGCCAGGTAATTTCCACTTCCAGGCGCTGGCGGAGATGGCGGGTTTCAGGCTCGCTGATATTGACGTGCGAGTAGCTGGTTGTACTGCGGACACTGGTCATAGGCGGTACCTTGTAATGACCGGCCGTCGTCAAAAACCACGCGACAGCCGGACTATAAGGTTAAGCCTAGACCAGATTTTCCACTCTGCCGGAATCACGCCAACAAAAGAGACTTCCAGTCGAAAGCGCGGTCGCCGATCACATAGAAAAACGGATTCAGCAACGCTTCTTTCTGGTTGTACCGCAGCAGTTCGAACTGATCGTCCACCACGACACCGCCGGCGGCTTCCACCACGGCCTGGGCGGCGGCGGTATCCCACTCGCAGGTCGGTGCGAGGCGCGGGTAGAGGTCTGCGGCACCTTCCGCCACCAGGCACAATTTCAGTGAGCTGCCCATATTCTTGAGGCCGGTCTGGCCCAGGGTGCCCTCAATCCGAGACAGCAGCGTGTCTACGGCACCGGCACCATGACTGCGGCTGGCCACCACTTCGATGGGCTGCTTGCCGTCCAGACGTGGCGCCATGGCGCGCACGGAAATCGGCGTTTCACCCGCGCTATCGCGTTTGAACGCACCCAGAGATTTGGCACCCGCGTAGGTGATATCCAGCACCGGCACATGCACCACCCCCAGTACCGGCTCGCCGTTTTCAATCAGCGCTACGTTGACGGTGAACTCGCCGTTGCGACGGATAAATTCCTTGGTGCCATCCAGCGGGTCGATGATCCAGTAGCGCTCCCACTGGCTGCGCACATCAAACGAGGGCATTTCGCCTTCTTCGGAGAGGACCGGAACCCCCGGTACCAGCTGTTCCAGCGCCGGCGCAAGAATGTTGTGTGCGGCCAGATCTGCTGCGGTGACCGGGGAATCGTCGGACTTGGTGTCGACCTCGATGTCACCGCTGGCGTTGTACACTTCCAGGATCGCCTCGCCGGCCCGCACTGAAATAGAAATGACCTGATCCAGCAGATCCCTGCTTACTTTGTTATCCATGATCGTTGTCCATAATTTCCCCACTAGAGGGCTTTAAAAGTCAGAAGCGGGGAATTATACGCGGCTCGCGGCAGGATTTGTCGATGGATCCTGCCGCTGCCAGTTTTATCGATCTTGGGCTCCGAATCAGGCACTAAACAGGTCTTCAATCGACAGATAACGCTCGCCGGTGTCGTAGCTGAATACCAGTACTCGGCTGCCGGGATCCAGGTCTTTTTCGCGGCGCTTCAATGCCGCAAGCGATGCGCCGGATGATATGCCGATGAAAATGCCCTCTTTCAATGCACACTGGCGGGCCATGTCAAAGCTGTCTTCCTCAGTGACGGCGATGGTGCCATCAAGCGACGACTTGTCGAGCACTTCCGGTACAAAGCCGGCACCGATACCCTGCAGGCGATGCATACCTTTTTCACCACCGGCGATGACCTGAGACTTCTCCGGCTCCACCGCCAGCACCTGCAGATTGCCCATGGACTCTTTGAGTAGTTGCGCACACGCGGTGATATGTCCGCCGGTGCCGACACCGGTGATCAGGAAGTCCAGCCCTTCCGGAAAGTCGGCGAGAATTTCCCGAGCGGTGGTGTTCTTGTGCGCAGTCACATTTGCCGGGTTTTTGAACTGCTGCGGCATCCAGCTGTTATCGTGCTGCGCGAGAATCTCTTCCGCCATGGCAATCGCCCCGGGCATACCCTTCTCCTTGGGAGTAAGCACCAACTCCGCCCCCAGCGCTTTCATGATCTTGCGACGCTCCACCGACATGGATTCCGGCATAGTGAGGATCAGGCGGTAGCCCTTTACCGCAGCCACCATGGCAAGACCAATACCGGTATTCCCGGAAGTGGGCTCGACAATCACACCGCCGGGCTTCAGTGCGCCAGACTTTTCTGCATCCTCGATCATGCCCAGGGCAATCCGGTCCTTGATGCTGCTACCAGGGTTGAAGCGCTCGACCTTCATCCACACTTCGATATCGTCCCGGAACAGGTTGTTGATCCGCACATGGGGCGTGTTGCCGATGGTTTCGAGAATATTGTTGGCCTTCATCTTTCGCTCCGTGAGGTGATGGTCTGGATCAGCGATCTTGTCGCTCGTTGTAAAGTTCGCGAACCAGTGGATTGAACCGCCAGCCGCTTTGACGAATACTCGCAAGAATACTCGCAAGACTTGCAAAGATAAAAAATAGAATAAGAAAACTGGAGATCACTATG
Organism: uncultured Microbulbifer sp.; assembly: GCF_947504145.1. Classification (GTDB taxonomy): domain Bacteria; phylum Pseudomonadota; class Gammaproteobacteria; order Pseudomonadales; family Cellvibrionaceae; genus Microbulbifer. The sequence goes on along the minus strand of NZ_CANNGQ010000002.1, from coordinate 187,691 downwards.
TCCGAGGCAGCGATGACAACACAATCCGAATCCCTACAGCCGGAAAACCGACTGTCAATTTCCACGCCCGGCGCACTCTTTGCCCTGGGCGCCACGCTTTATATGGGGCTGGATGCCGCCGGCATCGAGGCTCTGTGGATGGCAGCACTGAAGATAGTGCCGATTCTCACTCTGGTCTGGCTTGCGGCAACGCACCTGAGCGGTCTCGGGCGCACTCTGACGGTGGCGGCACTGCTATTTTCGGCCACCGGAGATGTATTGCTGGCGATTCCATTCGCCAATCATTTTGTGTTCGGCCTGGGGGCGTTTCTACTGGCGCAACTGACGTATGCGGGCAACTTTCTGCGCGCGGCGGAACTCGGCAGCCGACGCTTCGCCCTGCGCGGCATAGCGGTGGTACTGGCGGCGCTGTTACTGGCGCGGCAGGTACTCCCCAACGCCGGCGAGATGGCACTGCCGGTGGTGTTCTACGTGATGGCTATCGTGTTTATGGCGCTGTCTGCGGCAGCCCATCGCAGCGGTTCTTCGCTGCTGTTTGCCGGAGCGCTGACCTTTATGATTTCCGACGCGCTGATCGCACTGAATCGCTTCGTCGACCCGATTCCGCTCTCTGGTACCTGGATCATGCTGACCTACTACGCTGCTCAGGCGCTGCTGGTGACAGGCCTGATCCGCGCGGATTTGGCGGCACGCCGGGCTTAGGGGCATAATAGCCGGCGTTTTTTTGACCAACTGCCCAATCGGGCGGTAACTGGACGGATTTATGCTGGATTGGAGTCGGATCGATACGGTGCTTCTGGATATGGACGGCACCCTGCTGGATCTGCATTACGACAACCATTTCTGGATGGAGCACCTGCCCCTGCGCTACGCGGAGGCCAACGGTATCCCGGTCACGGAAGCGCAGGCGCTGGTGATCCGGATGACCGATGAGTTGCAGGGCACTCTAGACTGGTATTGCCTGCACCACTGGTCCAATGCCCTGAAACTGGATGTGCCGGCGATCTATCGCGAAATCGAGGACCGTATTGCGCTGCGTCCACACACGGACAATTTCCTGCGCAGCCTGCGCGTTATGAAAAAACGTGCCTTACTGGTCACCAATGCCCACCCGGACGGTCTGAGCCACAAGCTGGAGATTACCGGTATCGATCTGTGGCTGGATGAAATCGTTTCCTCCCACGATCTGGGACACGCGAAAGAGAGCACGCTGTTCTGGCATTCACTTCAGGAACGCCAGCCCTTCGACCCCGCGCGCACCCTGTTTGTAGACGACAACCTACATGTGTTGGGGGCCGCGCGGGAGTACGGCATCGAACACTTGCTGTGTATTCGCCAGCCGGACAGCAAGAACCCCGCGCGGGAAATTACCGAGTTTCCGGCGATATTCGATTTTGATGAAATTTTGGGTGCCGGGGTTCGCTAAGTCCGCGTACCGCCTTCGGGTGTCCTTTGGTGGCGGCGGGGCACCGGGTGCGGGTTTTCAGGACCGCTGTAAACCCATCCCTGGGCGCTGCGGCGCAAACATCCTGTTTGCGACGCTCCTGAAAACCCGCACCCGGCACCCCACCTTCGCTTCTGAGTTTTGTACTTCGTAGCGCTATTCGCTCTGAACGGGTTCTGAAATAGATCGATGGAAAAAGTACGTATTGATAAATGGCTCTGGGCCGCGCGTTTCTATAAAACCCGCAGCATCGCCAAGCAGGCCATCGAAGGCGGCAAGGTGCACGCCAATGGCCAGCGGGTGAAAGCCAGCAAAGACATCGCCACCGGCATGCTGCTCACCATCCGCCAGGGATGGGATGAAAAAGTGGTGGAAGTGATCGCGCTTTCCGATCAGCGCCGTGGTGCGGAAATTGCGCAGACGCTGTATCGGGAAACCGAAGACAGCCTGGCCAAACGCGAGCAGTTCGCCGCGGACCGTAAGGCCAGCAACGCCAACATCTCCCACGACCGCCCGAACAAAAAACAGCGCCGTCAGATTCACAGGTTCCTGCGCGAATCACAGGATTAGCTGGCGCTCTGCCAATCCCTATCGATACCTGGTCAAGCCCGGTATGACGCGTCCGAATTGGCAGTGTTATCCCAGACTCGATCCTGGACTAAATAAATAAGTCAGAAGCGAAGGTTGGGTACCGGGTGGCCCTTTTCAGGAGCGTCGGCGACAGGGACGTCGCCGCCGCAGCGTACAGGGATGTATACACAGCGGTCCTGAAAAGGGCCACCCGGTACCCGACCGCCACTGCAGGCCAAACAGAGCACAAACCCGCCAAAGTGCTAAACTGCCCCAAACCAACGAATAACCAAGAAGCCGCAATGAAACACCTGCTGACTTTCTGCCTGCTGATCCTCTGCTTCTCCCAGGCTGCCAACGCCGACAACCGCGAGCGGGAGCAGCTGAAACGCTCGATCATCAAGATCTACACCACCGCCGCCGCCCCCGACTACTTCAATCCCTGGGCCCTGCTCAACGCCCAGCAGCTGTCCGGCTCCGGCGCCGTGATCAAAGGCCAGCGGATCCTCACCAACGCCCACGTGATCGCCAACGGCAGCTTTATCCAGGTACAGCGTCACGGCGATGCGCAGAAGTTTCGCGCACGGGTCACTTTCGTGTCCCACGATGCCGACCTCGCCCTGCTCACCGTTGAGGACGAGAGCTTCTTCGACGACACCCGGCCACTCACCCTCGGCAAACTGCCCGACCTGCAGGAAGAAGTGACCGTCTACGGCTACCCCATCGGCGGGAAATCCCTGTCGATTACCCGCGGTGTCCTGTCCCGTGTCGAACACCAGTACTACGCCCACGCCGAGAGCTACCTGATGGCCGGGCAGATCGACGCTGCCATCAACCCCGGCAACAGCGGCGGGCCGGTGATTTCCGATGGGCGCATCGTCGGTGTGGCGATGCAAACCAACCACAGCAAGGGCGCCGAGAACCTCGGTTACTTTGTGCCACCGAGCGTGATCAGCCACGTGCTGGAAGATGCAAAAGATGGCGTTCACCAAGGATTCCCGGAATTTGGTGCCGTGACCCAGAGCCTGGAGAGCCCCTCCATGAAAGCCGCCGCGGGCCTGACAGAAGACCAGGAAGGCGCGCTGGTGGTGCGGGTGTTTGTCGATGCACCAGCCGCACAGGTACTGAAACCCGGGGACGTGCTGCTGCAGGTGGACGGTTTTGATATTGCCGCAGATCGCACCATCGAGTGGCGTGAGAACCAGCGCACCAATTACCACTTCGCCGTGGACAAATACCATGTGGGCGACAAGCTGCCGGTGCGGATCGCCCGCGATGGCGAGATCCTGGATGCCGAGATCGTATTGGAAGCGACACCGCCCTCGCGCTCACTGGTGCAGGGAGAAAAGTTTGACCAGCGCCCGCGCTATTACATCTACGGCGGTGTGGTGTTTGTGCCGCTGAATATGAACCTGATCAAACGCTGGGGCAGCAACTGGCACTCCAAAGCCCCCATCGAATACCTCTACGCGCGCAACCAGTGGTCCAGCCCGGAACAGCAGGAGCTGGTAGTCGCCCTCAAGGTACTGCCGGCGCCAGTGAACCTGGGCTATCACGACTGGAAGAACTGGATCATCGAATCGGTCAACGGCGAGAAAATCAACGACTTCCAGCAGTTTGCCCAGTTGATGGAGTCATCCCAGCAGGGCTTCGTGGAGCTGAAAGACAGCGCCGGCTACCGCATGGTGCTGGACGCCGCTGCCGCCGGGGAGCAGCAGCCGTTTATTCTGCAGACCTACCAGATTCCCGAGCGTCACTCGCAGGGGCTGTTCAGTACCCTGGCGGAACGGGAAGCACAGGAAGAGCTGGGGCAGGTGCAGTAGCGGCCGCGGCCGCGCCAACAGATAAAAAACACCGTATTTTTTGATGGGGAAGGGAACAGGGATGTTTTGCCGACTGATGATTCTGGGCTGTGCGCTGCTGGCAGCGAATACCAGCGCCAGCGAACTGTACCGCTGGGTGGACGAAGACGGTAAGGTGCACTTCGGCGACCGGCCACCGCTGGAAGCCAAGGCGGAGTCTCTGGAGGGCCAGCTGAAACCGGTCAACAGCGCCGACCCCACCCGCAAACAGGACTTCCCCGACAGCCAGCGCGCAAAACAGCTCGAGCGGGAGTACGCCGCACGGAAACAGTCCGAGCAATCCAGGGCCCGCCGCCAGCAGCAGATCGCCTGCGCCCGTGCGCGCAAGCAACTCAAAATTCTCAAGGGGCCGGTGTACTTTGTGGATGCCGAGGGCAACGAGTCCACCATCAGCGAGCGCCAGCGGGTGGTAGAGGCGCGCAAGCTGGAAGCGCAGGTCCGCCAGTATTGCGGTTAGCCCCCGCCCCTCCCGCCAACCATCTCCCGTTCGCACTCACTATCCTGTAACACCAGTGTATTTGGGCGCGACAGACACCCAATCAGGCACTAAAATCGCCACCCTCAATTTCCCCCTCCCGATCATCAACGAGGCACTTTCCCATGTCGGACCAGTTGGAACGCTTCATCTTCTCCAAGCACGATATTCGCGGCCAGCTGGTCACGCTTACCGATGCCTACCGGGAGGTGCTGGAGCACAATCCGCTGCCGCTACCGGTCAAGCAACTGCTGGGCGAGTTTCTGGCCGCCGCCTGCCTGCTTTCCACCACCCTCAAGTTTGAGGGGGTGCTGATGTTGCAGGCCCGCGGCGAGGGCGATGTACCCTTGCTGGTGGCCGAGTGCACCCACCACAGCGACGTGCGCGGCCTGGCGCGCGTGGCGGAAGGGGCAGAGATCAAAGAGACCGCGACCCTGCGCGAGCTGGTGGGCAACCGCGGCGCCCTGGTGATTACCGTGGATCCGCAGGAGGGCGAACGCTACCAGGGCATTGTGCCGCTGGAGAAAGATACCCTGGCGGAGTGCCTGGAGGATTACTTCACCCAGTCAGAGCAACTACAGACCCGTTTCTGGATCGAATCGAGCCCGGATACCGTGGGCGGCATCATGTTGCAGGTACTGCCCGGTAACAATGCCGCCACTGCGGTGGAAAACGCGGACGCCTGGGAGACCGGTGTGCACCTCGCTTCCACGGTCACCGCCGAGGAGTTGCACAACCTGCCCCATGACGAGCTGCTGGTGCGCCTGTTTCACGAAATGGAACCGGCGAGCCTGGGCACGGCAAATATCCGCTTCAAGTGCAGTTGCTCCGCCGAACGCAGTGCCCGCGCGCTAATCGCCATGGGCCCAGAGGATGTGTACCAGCTGCTGGAAGAACAGGGCGGCGAGATCACCGCAGACTGCCAGTTCTGCAACCAGACTTATAAATTTGACCGCGACAAGGTCGAAGAGCTGTTCAACGCCCCGCCGCACACGTTGCATTGATTGGTCATGTGGCGGCGACGATGTCGGGTATTACTTGCTGAGACACGCCGTGAACCCATCCTTGGGGGCTCTGCAAAAACATCCTGTTTTTGAAGGTCTCAGCAAGTAATACCCGGCATCGTCATCGTCGCCTGCGCCCCTACATCAGAGCACCGTCCAAACGCGAACGCGCCCACCTGGCGCGTTTTTTCGTTTCGGGTGCCCGCATACTCATCCCGTCCTGCCCCGCCCCTCCCTGAAACTGACTGTAGTAAAAACTACAGAACACCCAATATTCCCTAAAATTATGAAGTAAAAAAACTACATCATCATTTTGAATAAAATTTCGCAAAAAATTTCCCTGACAACGCTGTTTTAGATCAAAATTTATACTGTTTTTCCTGTGAACAGAATTTGAAGTTTGCCATAATGCGCGCGCCAGCCAGCTTGGCACGGTAATAGCCCGCGGCTATTTATCGCAAACCCGGGCGGCACCCCCTACTATTTATTTCAGTGATACAACTTTCATGGGTAATAAGCGAATGGCACAGCAAAACGAGATGGTGCAGGCGTTCTCCAATCTGTCAGCAGCACAACTGGTCGAACAGGCGCTGCAGCGCGGCGAAGGCCACCTCACGCATACCGGTGCACTTCTGGCAGTAACCGGTTCTCGCACCGGCCGTTCTCCCGCGGACCGTTTCGTGGTGGAAGAAGCATCCACTGCCGACAACATCGAGTGGGGCAGCGTCAACCGCCCGTTCCCCGCGGAAAAGTTCGACGCCCTCTGGGCCCGCGTTGAAGATTTCGTTGCCAGCCACGACAGCTTCGTCCAGCAACTGCATGTCGGTCAGGACGAAGACCACTATATCCCCGTGAAAGTCACCACCCAGACCGCCTGGCACAACCTGTTCGGTCGCAACATGTTTATCCGCACCGACAAGTACAACCCCAAGGGCAAGGAAGAGTGGCGCATCCTGCACGCCGCGAACTTTGAGTGCGATCCGTCCCGCGACGGCACCAATTCCGAAGGCTGCGTGATCATCAACTTCGCCCAGCGCAAGGTATTGCTGGCTGGTATGCGCTACGCCGGTGAGATGAAGAAAGCCATGTTCTCGGTGCAGAACTTCCTGCTGCCGGAAAAAGATGTGATGCCGATGCACTGCGCGGCGAATGTGGGCAAAGACGGCGATGTGTGCCTGTTCTTCGGCCTCTCCGGCACCGGTAAGACCACCCTGTCCGCAGACCCGGAACGCTACCTGATCGGCGACGACGAGCACGGTTGGGCCAAGGGCGGCGTGTTCAATATGGAAGGTGGCTGCTACGCCAAGACCATCAACCTCAGCCAGAAGAACGAGCCTGTCATCTGGGACGCCATCCGCTTTGGCGCCATCGTCGAAAACGTGGTGACCGACGATGCCGGCGTGCCCGATTACGACGACACCAGCCTCACCGAGAATGGCCGCTGCTCCTACCCGCTGGAGCACGTAGAAATGCGCCAGCTGGAAAACCGCGCCGGCGAACCGAAGAACGTGATCTTCCTGACCTGCGACGTGACCGGTGTTCTGCCGCCAGTATCCATCCTGTCCAAAGAAGCTGCGGCCTACCACTTCCTGTCGGGCTACACAGCACGGGTCGGCTCCACCGAGCTGGGTGCGGAAGCGGGTATCCACCCCACCTTCTCCACCTGCTTCGGCGCGCCCTTCATGCCGCGCGCACCGCGGGAATACGCTGACCTGCTGATGAAGCGCATCGACGATTTCGATTCCCGAGTCTACCTGGTGAACACCGGCTGGACCGGCGGCTCCGGCGAGAAGGGCAAACGCTTCCCGATTCCGGTGACCCGCGCGGTGATCGCCGCCATCCAGAGCGGCGCACTGGAAAACACCGACACCGTGCACCTGGATACCATGAATCTGGAAATCCCCGCTGCGGTGCCGGGTGTGGACAAGTCCTACCTGAATCCGCGCGACGCCTGGGCCGATAGCGGCGCCTATGACAGCGCCGCCAGCAAACTGGCTGCACTCTTCGCCGACAATATCGAGAAGTTCGCTGTCAGCGACGAGATCAAGGCCGCCGGCCCCAAGGCCTGACAGCTAGATTCCCCCCCGGCGGCCTCGCGACCGCCACCCCAAGGCGATCTTCGGATCGCCTTTTTTGTGCCCGACGCCCAACCCTCAGATGGCTATAGTCATAAGAGACCCCTCTCCGTCGAACAACCCCGGCGGAGCACCCGGGAACCAGCAATCGACTATGGGAAATCAGGCTGCCGGTATGCCATTGGGCAATCCTTTTAACAGAGCCAAGCGCCGCTACGACCACCTGCCGCCGAGCCAGCAGACCAACTGGTGGGTCGTGGTCGGCGTCGCCCTGTTGTTGCTGCTACTGCTGCTCCTGCTGTGGCTCTACCTGTACTTCAAGGCGCAGGAAAAGCCCTACAACGAACTGCAAGGCTACCGCGTAGCCACACACGCCAGCCTCAATCAGTTTCTGCGCCAGCGCCGCAATCGAAGCGAGTTCAAGCAGCTGGCTCAGTTTCTGAAAGAAGCCGGCGTCGGCAATGCGACGGAGCCGGAAAACCTGTTGCGCCAGGGATCGGACTGGCTGGATATCGACGAACCGCCCTTTGCCATTCCACCGCGGGACTACTGGCCAAATATGGTCGCCACGTTGAAACTGATTCGCGATGAGCTGGTACCCAGTATCGGCCCGGTGGATGTGGTCTCCGCATTTCGCACCGATCATTACAACCAGAAAGCGGGCGGCTCGAAAAAGAGCAAACACAAGACCTTCTGCGGGCTGGATTTGGTGCCGCGCTCCAATATCAGCCGCAAGGAGCTGATTGAGGAACTGAACAACCTGCACGCCCGCCTGGGCCCAGAAAGCCATATGGGGCTGGGGATATACAGTGGGGTGCGTTTCCACGTGGACACCTGCGGATTCCGCCGCTGGTAACCGATGCGCGAGCGATTTTTTGTTAGCTGTTTAATGTAGTTGGGTAGTCAGCGGCATGGATATCAAAGAAAGTCCGGATCACGAGTTTATCGACATCCATATCGAGCGACGCCGGGTGATCTGGATCGTCGCGCTGGTGCTGATTGGCTCCCTGATACTGGTGGTGCTCACCGTGGAAAAAGCGCGCGAGCTGGCGGAGCGTATTGTCAGCCCGGTGGAGCATATCGAGCCGGAGCCGGTTGATCCGGATGTGCCGCTTATTTACCGCATCAAAGGCTACACCGCGGCCACGGCCGTCGCTTTTGAAAAATTTCTCGATGAAAATGACAACCGGGCAAAGTTCGAGAAGCTGGAGCACTTTCTCGAGATCAATCATGTCAACGACGTGGTGCCACCTTACGAGCTAATGCGGCAGGGCACCGACTGGCAGGAGATTGACGAACCACCGTTTTCCATACCGCCGGAAGATACCTGGGAAACCATGGTGGACACCCTCAAGGTACTGAAGAATTACATCATCCCGGAAATCGGCCCGGTGATTGTGCTATCGGGCTGGCGCACCGCGCGCTACAACGCCAAAGCCGGCGGCGCGCGCACCAGTAAGCACATGCATTTCTGCGGTCTCGACATGATTCCCGAGGATGAATACACCCGCAAACAGCTGCTACCCAAGCTGCGCCGCATCCACAAAAAAGTCGGGCGCAAATGGAACATGGGCCTCGGCATCTACAGTGGTATCCGCTTTCATGTGGACACCTGTGGTTACCGCCGCTGGTAAACCCCGAGGCTATCTGTTTTCATAGCCCCTGATTCGATAATCCCACCCACATAACAACAATCAAGGACGCTCCGGTGCAGGAAAGACTGGAAAGACGCTCGTTTATCTTCACCCTGTTGCTGGTGACCATTGCCTTCGGCTTTCTTCTGAAGCCGTTTTTCATCGCCATCTTCTGGGCCTGCGCGGTCGCGCTGATCTTCCACCCCCTGTACCGCTACCTGCTCAATCGCTTTCCCCGCTGGCCCAACCTGACTGCACTGGCGACCCTGCTTTTGTGTATCGTCGTGGTGGTTATTCCGGTATTGGCGGTAGCGAGCTCGTTCATCAGTGAGGTGGCCAACCTCTACCAGAAGGTGCAGTCAGGGGAAATCAATCTCGGCGCCAAGGTAGAACAGGTGCGCGCCGCCTTCCCGGGTATTAATGCGGCGCTGGAACGCGTCGGCATGGACTTCGATGGACTGAAGGAACGCCTTCTCGGCGGGCTGATGACCGCCGGCAGCCTGATCGCCAAAAATGCCCTGGCGCTCGGCCAGAACACCCTGAACTTTTTTGTCAGCCTCGGCCTGATGCTGTATCTGACATTCTTCCTGATTCGCGATGGTAATGCTCTAGTTGCGCTGCTCATCCGCGCGCTGCCTCTGGGTGACGAGCGGGAAAAGCTGCTGCTGGCAAAATTTGCCGAAGTCACCCGCGCCACCATCAAGGGCAACCTGGTGGTGGCCGTTACTCAGGGCACGCTGGGCGGGATCATTTTCTGGATACTGGGACTGCCCGCACCACTGCTGTGGGGTGTGGTGATGACGGTACTCTCGCTACTGCCCGCCGTGGGTGCGGCCATCATCTGGTTCCCCGCGGCTCTTTATCTATACGCTACAGGGGATTCGGTGAAAGCCACCGTATTGATGGTCTACGGGGTCGCGGTAATCAGCCTGGTGGACAATATTCTGCGCCCGATTCTGGTGGGACGTGACACCAAGCTTCCGGACTATATCGTGCTGTTTTCCACCGTTGGCGGCCTATTCATGTTCGGCATCAGCGGCTTCGCCATTGGCCCATTGCTGGCCGCGCTGTTTATGGCGTTCTGGGAAATCTTTATGCGCGAGTTTATTGCCGACGGCGAACCGCTGATCCCACCGAGAACCGTCTCGCCGATCGACGACGTCAAATCGTCTGGCGAAGCCCGCTCAGATCCGCCCTGACGTGCATAATCCGGGCCCGCACAACTATCAAGCGGGCTCCGTATTTTTGCACCTGCGATGCTGACCATCCCTACCGGTTTCGACTGGACTCCTGCAGGATGAGGTGCATCTGCGCCATCGGTGTTTGATCGATAATGATCACCCCTTCCGTTGCCCGGTCCAGATCTGCAATCAACAAGATGACCGTGGCAAAGGTCAGCCCGAGGGTAAACGCCAACTGCATCGACCCACCCCGGCTGACACCGAACTGGAACCCGATCGCCAGCATGGAGAGCCCGGTCAGAAAGTAAAGCGCAATCCATATTGGCCCCGGTATTCGATCTTCGAGGCCCACCACAATGCGGGAATTGTGTGAGTTGATGATACTGGTGACCGGTTCAACAAAGTGGCGCAGATAACCGGCGTCGTGTTTTTCCGATACGTGCTGATCGATGATTTTCCAAAGTTGAGCCTGAATCGCAACACTCTCTGCCAGCGCCTCCGGGGTTATCTCATCCACTTTCGGATCAAAGTCCCGCAACTCGGCGTAGTCAATCAATAGTCGTTTGGCTTTGCGCGCCGCTTCCGGCTTGAGAAAGTCTGCATGCAGGTACGCGGTGTGGATGGCATTCACCTCGTCCAGCAATAGCGCTTTGCGATCGCTATAACGGCTCGCCGTCATATTAAAAGTAAATGCCAGCAGGAAGGCGAGCAGGCCCAGGGTGGCCGTAACCGTGCTACCAATCGAGGTCTCCTTTTCCGCGCCCTGCGATCGGATATAGTGGCGCCCCAGCACCAGACCGAAGCCCATGGTAGAAAGCACCAGCAGAACGGTGAAGACATAAATCACCGCCAGCGGAATCGAATGAAACAGTTCGTCAGCAATCATGGCCGGGGACCGTCAAGTAGTTGCTGTTAACAGCTGGCGCAACTTTTCCGCTAGCGGGAGCAAAACGTCGTCGTCACTCCAGTAGCCGGTATGACTGAGCGGGTTCCAGGAAGTCAGCAGGTTGCCCGCATTGATGGGGTGATCGCGCACAAAGTGATAGGTGTTGCCCAGCTGGTTCATTGGCCAACCCAGCACGTCGTCAGCATCGTAGTAGTTATCCCACTGGAACTGCGGGTTGGGGCGGTCAAAGCAGGTAGGGCGGTCTAGCCCAGAGGCAAAAATGGGAATATTGCAACCGGTAGTTACCAGGTTGCGCAGAGATCGCAGCTTTACAAATTCGCGCTCGCCCGCGTCGATACCCGCCATGCTCTCGAAAATATATTTTCCGGTACCGGCATCCCACAGGTAGCTGGAGATCACCTGGCAACCGAGGGACTGGGCGATAATCACCACCGGTTTGCGGTGGTCGCGCCCAAGCTCCTCAAACGCCTGGCTCAGTTGCGCCTGAATTTCCCGCTGCACCTGTAGGTACTTGGTATTTGGGCCCGCCTGGCGCGCGCTGTACTCGAGCGCGGCAGCATCGCCAAATCCAAACAGCAGGAATTTGCGCAAACGGGTAGCGTCCAGTTCATTGTCCGTATCCCGCAGCATCCGCTCCCAGAGAATATTCTGAGGCTGCTGCAGGAAATAGGCATAATTCACCACTTTGAAGGAAACCCGTTCCCAGTCGGCACCAAGGTCATTCCGCAGCCGGTTTTCCAGCTCACTGTGGTAGTGCCAGTCCACCTTACCCATACCGTGAAGGGTAATCAGTGCAACGTCTTTCATCCTTGAAATCCCACGTTGATCAGAAATTGGTAGTCAGGCTTTTTTTACAAACTCCGACTTCAACTTCATCGGCCCGATACCATCAATCTTGCAGTCGATATCGTGATCTCCCTCCACCAGCCGGATATTCTTTACTTTGGTGCCCACCTTCACCACCGACGACGAACCTTTCACCTTCAGATCTTTGATTACCGTAACCGTATCGCCGTCGGCCAATGGATTGCCGTTGGCATCACTGATCTTAAGGCCGTCCTCCGCCCCCAATTCTGCCTCGCTGCCCGACCATTCATGCCCGCATTCTGGACATACAAACAGGCTTCGATCTTCGTATGTGTAGGTTGACTTGCACTGGGGACAATTGGGTAGGTCACTCATGTGAGGCTTTCCTGAAAATTAAGTTGGCGCATTTAAACAAAATCCGCCCCCAGGTTCACCAAACTGAAGATGAGTGTGGCGGGGTATACGCCGTATTCGGGGTTTTCACGTCCGTGAATCCATTTGGTCGATGCACGAAAGACTCCTCAACCATGCCTTCGGCGGTAATACCTTGAAAGCATAGTAGAGAGCTCTGTCAGCCCAGAACCATGGATACTTGAGCGTGATTTGAGCTGGCAGGAAGGGACAGGAAGTTAGCGGGGAGGGAGCACCTGGCGCAGGAAGGGTGCGGCGGTACGGCGCGGCGGGGCCGCGCGCGTACCGGCGATTTCATTGGTGGGTCTAACGTCACACGCGCTAGTCATCGGCGCCATTCATACCCAGTTCTTTCAGCTTGCGTGTCAGCGTATTGCGCCCCCAGCCCAGGAGTTCTGCGGCATCGCGTTTGCGGCCAGCGGTGTGTTTGAGGGCAATTTCGATCAGGGCGCGCTCGAAGGCGGGTACCGCTTCACTGAGGATTTCCCGCTGCCCAGTGGCCAGTGCCTGGTCGGCCCACAGGCGCAGGGCTTTCTGCCAGTCCTGTGGCGCTTCACTGGTAGCACCCTGCTGGTGAAGTTCTGGCGGCAGGTCGTCCACCAGGACTTCGCGGCCAGATCCCATAACGGTAATCCAACGGCAGGTATTTTCCAGCTGGCGCACATTGCCCGGCCAGTCCAGGCCAGAGAGGTATTCTTCGGTTTCTTTCAGCAGGATTTTGGGCTCTACCCCGAGATCCTTGGCGGCGCTGTTGAAGAAGTGGCGCACCAGGCGCGGGATGTCCTCGCGGCGATCGGCGAGACGGGGGATATGAATGCGGATGACATTGAGGCGGTGAAAAAGGTCTTCGCGGAACTTGTGCTCTTCGACCAGGCGCTCCAGATCCTGGTGTGTAGCGGCAATAATACGGACATCAACTTTTACCGGGGTGTGGCCGCCCACCCGATAAAACTCCCCGTCTGCCAGTACCCGCAGCAGACGGGTTTGCGTCTCCGCGGGCATGTCCCCGATTTCATCGAGGAATAATGTACCGCCATTGGCCTGCTCGAAGCGGCCGGCGCGCTGGGCAGTGGCGCCGGTAAATGCGCCTTTTTCATGGCCGAACAATTCGGATTCCATCAGGTCCTTGGGAATCGCCGCCATATTGAGTGCAATAAACGGTTGGTTCTTGCGCGGGCTATGGTTATGCAGCGCGGCCGCCACCAGCTCTTTACCGGTACCGGATTCACCATTGATCAATACGGTGATGTTGGAGTGAGACAGGCGGCCGATGGCCCGGAACACTTCCTGCATCGCCGGCGCTTCGCCAATGATTTCCTTGTTGGCGGTGCCGTTTTCGATGATGACCGGTTCTTCCGGCTGCTGCTCGTTGGCATGCGCAAGGGCGCGACGGGTAACAGCAACCGCTTCGTCCACATCAAACGGTTTGGGCAGGTACTCGAAAGCACCACCTTGATACGCAGCCACCGCACTATCGAGATCCGAGTGTGCGGTCATGATGATAATCGGTAATTCCGGCCGCTCGGCCTGGAAGCGCTGCAACAATTTGAAACCGTCGGACCCCGGCATACGGATATCGCTGATCACCACGTCCGGTGATTCGCTATAAAAGTCATCCAGGGCGCGGTCGCCATTTTCGTAGCAGGTGGTGTCGATGCCCGCACGAGACAGAGCGCGCTCCAGTACCCAGCGGATGGAGCGGTCGTCATCAATGATCCAAACGCGATTGTTCATAGTAGTTTTCCGGCCTGCGTTTTACGTTCGTTGTATTTTTAAATGGTCACTAAGGTCTTCAATTCTGCCGTGGCTATTCATTCGCCAGCGGCAGATAAATCTGGAACTCCGTCTGCCCGGGCTCGCTCTCGCATTTGATCAGCCCCCGGTGCTGATTGATGATGTGCTGGGAAATGGAGAGCCCCAACCCTGAACCTTCGGCACGCCCGGAAATCATCGGGTAAAAAATGCGCTCGCGAATGTCTTCCGGAATACCCGGTCCGTTGTCCACTATGTCGATACGGCACACCAGCGCGCAGTGCCTGCGGCCGATGGTGAACTGCCGTTGCACCCGGGTGCGGATAGTCAGGCTGCCATCGCCCAGGCCCACATTTTCCGTAATCGCCTGCATGGCGTTGCGCGCAATATTCAAAACTGCCTGGATCAGCTGTTCGCTGTCTGCCGGAATATCCGGAATCGACGGGTCGTAATCCCGCTTGATCTCCAGGGCGCCATTGCACTCGGCTTCCACCAGCTGCGCCACACGTTCGGTTATCGAGTGCACGTTGACCGGTTGCAGCTTCACCGGCTGCCGTGGCCCCAACATCCGGTCCACCAGATTGCGCAGGCGGTCGGCCTCTTCAATGATGATCTGGGTGTATTCCGCCAGATCCTCGCCCTCGGGCTGCGTCAGGTCCTTCAATTCTCTTTGCAGCAACTGTGCCGCTCCGCGAATTCCACCGAGGGGATTTTTCACTTCGTGGGCCATGCCCCGCACCAGATTGCGTGTGGTCTCCTGGGCGGAGATGAGCGCATCCTCTCGTGCGATGCGCAGCAGGCGATCCATGGACTGCACTTCCAGCAACAACAGCCCCAGCTCGGTGAGCGGTGTCACCGAATAGTCCACGGTGCACTCTTCCAGGTTGTGCAGCAGCCACAGGGCCCGCCGCACGGTGTATTTCTCGCCAGTGGCCAGCGCCGAGCGCAGGGCCTGCTCGGCGGAGCGGGATTCGCGCACCACTTCTTCCAGCGGCAATCCGATCGAGCGGGTGCTGGATGCAGCAACCAGGTCCTCGGCGGCAGAATTGAGGTAACGCAGCGACAGGCTCTCGTCGAGCACCAAGACGGCCGAGGTAAGGTTGTCCAAAAGCAGGCGTAGCTGGCGGTCGTTGAGCATTCAGGCTTCCGAGGTCAAGAGTTCCGATTTGGTTCATTTATTCCGCTCGCCTAATGGCAGTGCAAAAAGCAAACCAAAATGGCGCAAAAAAATCGGGCATAAGGGAAAGGTTCGGGGGCGCAGGTAGAAGACGCCGCACCATCATGCACCAAAAGTGGGCGCAGATCAAAATTTGTGCAATTCGGGCCCCAGAACGGGGCTCGAGCAAGGGGGAGGCCAGGGCCGCGCGTCATCGCGGCCCGCTGAAGGAAATTAACGCCTGGGTTGAGGCTTGGGGCTAAGGCCCGGCGCCTGCGGAGCCTTGGGCATCGCCGGAGCCTGGCGAGCAGGGAAATCGGGCACCTGGCCGCCTGGGCGCTTCACGTAGACCTCAATGGCCTGGGACTGCGCCAGAGGCTGGCCGCCGGAGCCCAGCAACACGGCCTGCAGGGTGTGAGTTCCCCGTTCCAGCGCCGAGATATCCAGGCTGGTGCCGGACGAGGTGCCCGACCAGCGCTGGCCATCCACCACCACGAAAAATTCATAGCCGTCCTTCGGCACCGGATCCACCGCCACCTGCAACACGATAAACCGCTGGCCCGGCGGAATGGTGGCGCCATTGGCAGGGCTGACAATGGCAAAATTTACCGGACCCTGGTCACTCCCATTGCGGTCATCGCCATCGCGCGGCGAGAGCTTGCGGGTTCGCAACGGCTGCCGGGGGGCAATAGGCTGCACGTTGATGGGCCCGATCTCGACCTTTTCGGCCTTCTCACCAGCCAGCGGGCTGTCGCTAAAAGTCACCCGGCCATCTGGACCGACTATCTTGTACACGCTGCCAGAAGAGCTGGCCGGCTTTTTATCGCCAGCACCCGCGTCCTGCAGCGCCAGCACGGGCGCGGCCAACAAGAGTGCCAGCAGTGCAATCCACCTGTTCATGGGCGTTCCTGCCTCTCGCTTTCAGTTTTAGGTTGCTCAATTAAGGCTAGTGTACCCCGCCCAGCCGTACTACTCAGCCCCGACACGGGCATAAAAAAAGCCCACACCGGGTAGGTGTGGGCTTTCTCGTCATCTTTGCGCCGTTCTCACCAGATCTCCCAGAGGAAAGAATCCGGCGGCGGCGCGCCAATGATACTCCGTTTTACACGGAAGCGCCTGGGGCGACTTATACCGAGTAGTACAGCTCGAACTCGACCGGGTGAGTGGTCATGTTCACACGCTGTACTTCTTCCTGCTTCAGCGCGATGAACGCGTCGATAGCGTCGTCGGTGAATACACCACCTTCGGTCAGGAAGGCGCGGTCCTGATCCAGTGCTTCCAGGGCCTGTTCCAGGCTGGAGGCAACGGTCGGGTACTCGGCCAGCTCTTCTGCCGGCAGGTCGTACAGGTCTTTGTCTGCAGGATCGCCAGGGTGGATCTTGTTCTTAACGCCGTCGAGGCCAGCCATCAGCATGGCTGCGAACACCAGGTACGGGTTAGCGGTGGGATCCGGGAAGCGCGCTTCAATACGCTTGCCTTTCGGGCTCGGCACGAACGGAATGCGAATGGACGCAGAGCGGTTACGCGCGGAGTAGGCCAGGATAACCGGCGCTTCGAAGCCCGGTACCAGACGCTTGTAAGAGTTGGTGGAAGCATTCGCAAACGCGTTCAGGGCGCGTGCGTGCTTGATGATACCGCCAACGTAGTACAGCGCAGTTTCAGACAGCCCAGCGTAGGCGTCGCCAGCGAACTGGTTAGTGCCGTCTTTGCTGAAAGACATGTGGATGTGCATGCCGGAACCGTTGTCACCAACCAGCGGCTTGGGCATGAAGGTGGCGGTTTTGCCGTAAGCGTGCGCTACGTTGTGTACCGCGTACTTCAGAATCTGAACTTCGTCCGCTTTCTTGGTCAGGGTGTTGGCGCCAACACCAATTTCACACTGGCCAGCAGTACCCACTTCGTGGTGATGCACTTCGATATCCAGGCCCATGGCTTCCATGGCGGAACACATGGCGGCACGCACGTCGTGCAGGGAGTCGACCGGCGGGACCGGGAAGTAACCGCCTTTCACGCCCGGGCGGTGACCCATGTTGCCTTCGGAGAAGGAAGCACCGGAAGACCAGGCCGCTTCTTCGGAATTGATCTTGTAGAAAGCACCGCCCATTTCGGCGCCCCAGGTGATGTCGTCGAATACGAAGAACTCGGGCTCCGGACCGAACAGCGCGGTGTCGCCAAAACCAGTGGACTTCAGGTATTCCTCGGCGCGCAGTGCGATGGAACGCGGGTCGCGCTCGTAGCCCTGGCCGGTGATCGGGTCGACGATGTTACAGCGAATGATAACGGTCGCTTCGTCGGTGAACGGGTCGAGGAAAGAAGTCTCGTCGTCCGGCATCAGGATCATGTCGGATTCGTTAATGCCCTTCCAGCCGGAGATGGAGGAACCGTCGAACATCTTGCCTTCTTCAAAGAACTCGCCGTCAACTTCCTTTGAAGGAATGGAAACGTGTTGTTCCTTGCCTTTGGTATCGGTGAAGCGCAGGTCTACCCACTTCGCTTCGCTCTCTTTGATCAGGTCGAGCGTCTTTGACATTTCAGTCCTCCAAGAATGAAAAATTATGTGTTGCGCCAATTCGCTTTATCTTGTGGCAACAGACGAAGCAAGGAGTGTGCCAAATTGGGGCAAACGGGCTTTAGAAGAGTTCTGGGGTGCTGAATCCGGCCGCAGGCACCGGTTTCCGGCCACCTACCGCAACAACACCCCCACAGTAGTCCCAAGTTTGGCGCCTCAAAAGAGCAAATTGCACCAATTTGGGGCCAGTCAGTCACGGAAAGCACCAAAACGGTGCTACAAGCAAAATCCCCACAGCGAGTTTATAATTCGCCACCTTTCCCCGGGAAGCGGGCTTACCCCTCCCCGGCCTCAAATTCACCTGCGGTTCCGGCACATTCTCATGCACTTCGTCGTCAAGTTTTTCCCAGAGATCACCATCAAGAGCAATCCGGTGCGCAGGCGCATGTCGCGGCAGCTCGCCGACAACCTGCGCAAGCTGATGCGGCAGCTGGACGACCGGATCAAGGTACAGAAAGACTGGGAAAAAATCGATGTCGTGTTTGATGAGACACAGGCGCCGGATGCAGTATCCCATCTTTCTGACCGAATAGAAGAGGTACTGGCGCACACCCCGGGCATCGCCAACTTTGCGCGGGTGCAACAGTTCCCCCTCGGCGATCTGGACGACATTTACCAAAAGACCCTGGCCATCTGGGGCCCGCAATTGGCTGGCAAGACGTTCTGCGTGCGGGTAAAGCGTACCGGCAAGCACGATTTCCAGTCTCTGGACGTGGAGCAATATGTGGGCGGCGGCCTGAATATGAATACCGATGCCGCCGGGGTGAAACTGAAAAACCCGGACATTACCGTCAAACTGGAAGTGCGCCACGACAATCTGAATGTCATTGAAGAGCTGCACCAGGGGCTCGGCGGTTTTCCACTGGGCACCCAGGATCCAGTGCTGTCCCTGGTCTCCGGCGGCTTTGACTCCACCGTGGCCAGCTACCTGACAATGAAACGCGGTATCCGCACCCACTTCCTGTTCTTCAATCTGGGCGGGCGCCAGCACGAGCTTGGCGTCAAGGAAGTGGCTTTCTATCTGTGGGACAAGTACGGCGCCTCCCACCGGGTGAAATTCATCACCGTACCTTTCGATGAGGTGGTCGCAGAGATCCTGGAGCAGGTAGACGACTCCTATATGGGGGTAACCCTGAAACGCATGATGCTGCGCGCGGCCTCTGTCGTCGCCAAGGAGCTGGACGTGGATGCCGTAGTAACCGGCGAAGCCATCGCCCAGGTATCCAGCCAGACCCTGAAAAATCTTGCGGTTATCGACAGTGTCACCGACACCCTGGTATTGCGCCCGCTGATCACTTCCGACAAGACCGACATCATCCGCACTGCGCGCGCCATCGGCACCGAGGAGTTCGCCGCGAACATGCCCGAATACTGCGGTGTGATCTCGGTCAAACCCACCACCCGCGCGAAAATGGAAAAAGTCGAACACGAGGAAACCCGCTTCGACTTTACCGTGCTGGACCGCGCCATCGGCAACCGGGTAATGCAAAACATCGATCAGGTAATGGATGACCTGGGCGAGGATGCGCCGCCAGTGGATATCCTCACTGAACCTGGCGATGCCACCGTCATCGACATCCGCCACCCCACCGAAGAAGAAATAAATCCGCTGGAGCTGGATGGCGCAGAGGTAGAAGTCATTCCTTTCTATCGCCTCAGTACCGCCTTCCAGAAACTGGACAAAGACAAACAGTACCTGCTGTATTGCGCGCGCGGGGTAATGAGCCAGCTGCACGCCTCACACCTGCTGGATGAGGGGTATCGCAATGTTGGCGTGTTTCGGCCGGAAAAGCCCAAGCACTGATCTCTAATGACCACCATAGCCGTCTGCACCGGCCATTAACGCGGTCTTACTCCCGCCTACATTGGGGTTCCGGGCTCCGGAGCCCCCAAGTAATTTTTTATAAAACGCATCCGGATTGCTGAGCAAATCGCGACGAATGGCTTGGTATTTACCAGTATTCTGCTTTGAAATTCTATCGGGAAAAAATTTCTCCAGCCAAAAAACAATTCGCTTTGCTTGCGTTTTTAGTAAGGGGATCGATTTCAACCAATCACCAAATCTTTTGGTCCAGGGCTTGCCCTCAGCCCTGAATCTTTTGACCCGTGAAGACGACCCCATATGGAATACCAATCCTCCATAAGTGCCTCCCATCAGGAAATGATAATCCTCAGAGTTGGAGCGAAGCACTTTCAACCATGGGATATTTTGCTGCCATAATCGATACCCGATACCTATCCCAGTATCGAACGTCTGCTTGGTCTGCTGAAGAAAACGGTTATAGCCAGCCTTCTCGCTGTCTCCTGACGGAGCACCAAAGCATAAATTGAATTTCCGAAACAGGGCTGCCGATGCAAATATAAAAGAGGGATGAGGAAGATAGGAATCGCCATTTTCCTCCCGCTGCACAGCCATAAGATCTGCTTTATTTTCTTGCAATAAAGACTTCGCACGATCAAAAAAATCGTCATAAATAGGCCAGCTATCAACATCAAAAGTACAGATGTAATCACAATCATCGTCCAGCGCGATGGATTTCAGCTGATCCAGGTACCAAATATGCTCAAGGCTTCCCCGCAGGTCCGTGTCCTGCAAGCGCACGGGCTGCAGATATTCTTTTCCGTGCATGTAGTGGTGCAACCCGGGGTCCAGACGATTGAACGCACCATATATTTTGAACTGGTTATCGTAGCAGGCCTCCAATCGTCGGAAATGCTCCTGAATAACCCACTCTTCCGATGGATTCAAATAGTAGACCACCAGAATACCAATTTTCATATTTCCATCCGGCATAGCCAACTTCCTTATCGATTCGCACTGAAACGGCCCATTTTCATCAAGGCAGAAAAACCCAAGAGGTACAATCAAGCGGCGAAGCTCAATACCCCCTGATCACGCATATAAAAAGCTTCCAACTATCAAAAGAGCATACGTTTTTCGCCAGCGCTTTAAGGGCATAGTGTCTGGCAGTAGATCGATATCCGGAGGAAAGGGCCCACCAGGCCCATTTGAGGAATACCACCCGCTTGGTAATAGGGTGGGCATCTTCGGGGTTGTAATCAACGGTGCGGCGTATATTTCTCCGCATATATGCATGTTGAAGTGCCTTATACGTAGAATTTCGCTGTAAGACCCTGTGCGCATAACCAACACTATTGAAGTGCTGCCTGTACTGAAGCAATGTCAATGGCAAATTGGCAAGCCGCCCTTGCTCTGCGAGGCGAAGAAACAGATCGAGGTCCTCCGCATGCATGTAGTCCTCGCAGTATCCGCCAATAGCGGTGAAAACACTTGTGCGTATTATACTTGCCGGGTGAATGATAGCGCCGCCAGCACCAGCTAGATGCGCCGCATCGATATTGTCGTGGGTTTGAAGGCTCCCCATTTTCCGGATAGGCCGCCCGAAAGGGTCAATCAACAACACCTCACTCCCACAGGCCACACAGTCGGGATTGGCCTCCATAAAGCGCACCAACTCTTCACACCTGCGGGTTTCACAAATATCATCAGCGTCCATCCTGATGAGATATTCAGAAGCTGTCATCGCGGCTAGTTCGTTAAGGGTACTAACCAGCCCTCTATTTTCACGGGATCGAAATAAAATTCTCGAGTCCTGCGCCGCATAATCCAGGACTATTTTACGACTACTGTCGGTGGAACCATCGTCGATAATACACAGTGTAAAATCGCTATAGCTTTGACCGAGAATACTCTGTAGAGCAATATCGAGGTATCGCTCCGCATTGTAAACAGGAAGAAGTACGGCAACGCTAGCCATTGACGTTACTCCGAAAATTCGACTTCGCGCGTGAATGAAACCAGAGAACTCCCCTCTGTATCCCCACTTGGAATACCATTGACCAGGGTTATAAAAGTTTCTCCTAGATCAATGGCGTGGCCTTTTTCACACACCCCAACCTTGTCGACTCCCTCCCCATAGACAACGGCAAAGCCATTCGCTCGGTGGCTGCCAGTTCGCCAAAAAGGAACTGGGCCAATATCCCCCGTCGTGCGAGTCGTCACATGATTCGAGACGACCTCTTCATTCCAGATAACCACTAAATCGGCATCCGGCAAATTCGGGTCGGTATCATTTGGGCCAGAACGGGTTTTAATGACTCTATCAACGATCTTTTTCTTGCTGACAGCATCTTGCATCCCGCATAGCTCTTGAATCAGCTCGTCGCATACACTTTCATATTGCTCGGGCGGCACCGTGCCATTGGCATCCCGGCCATGAAGGTTGATGCGAATATAGCCTTCGGAAAAGCTGGGCAGCGAGAATGCCTTCATCTCTGGCCAGAGGTTTTCATACCAATTAGGGCACTGAAACGGCTCGTCGCGCGCGTTTTGCTTCAGCACTATCGGATCCACAATAGCGTCTGACATCGAGTTCAATTGCACAAAGGGCGCTATAGCCTTCTGAACCCTTCTGTAATTTCGAGGATTTGTTACTCGCTTCAACAGGTTATTGATAGCGCTGCGCTCTCTGGTTATTGACCAGAGCGAAGCGGCCATACCAAACCGCTGCTGAAACTCTTTACTGGTTGTCCGCTTATTCAGGGCAGTAGAAATGCCGGAGACTCCACGTTTGCCAGGAAAATTCCAGCGATATAAAAACTCCGGTAAAAATACAATGCTGGGGAGGTCCATTGTGTTCGGCCCCATTCCGTGCGCCGAAAACACAATCAGCCTGGCTTCCTCGGGTATGACCTCCAGGATTCGACCCACTGCCTTATCGACCTCCTGATAGGCTTCCAGCAGCAGATCTCTGCACTCTTCCTTTCCTAGAACCTGATTAATGGGATGCTCGTTTCCCAGATGCCAGAAGTAATGACCAGCAACATGACACTCACCAAAAATGGTCAAGAAAAAGTCCCACTGACCATCCTTTATAAGATCCACACATATATCTGCTCGGCGCTGGATTCCCAGTTTCATCCGCTCAAACAAACTGAGCAGGCGCTCATAGCTGTAACAGTTTGCGCCATCATTATTTAATAATGGATGCGGACCGTACTTCTCGACAAGATTCCCCCACAGTTCGGGTGGCTCGGAAATACTTTCGGTCTGGCCAGAATGGGTCCCCCAGGCCAGTACTTGTATGCCATCAACAGATTCGTCTATCGCTGTCTGCGGCATATCAAATATGGCAATCCTTTTACCTTTCATTCGAGAATAAAATGGCGGGTATTTTTTAAAATCAAAGCTGTGTATTAGCTTGGTTCTATACTGACTACCATCAAATTTTATTGGTGACCAATAGCCTGTACTCGACGGTGATACCCCCGTCAGAAAGGTCGTCCAGGGCGTCTCTGCCCGGTACCAGTCATAATTCTTTAATGCGCAAACGCTTCCACCGTTGTAGACCTTTGCGATATTCGGAAGCTTTCCACTCTCGACCCAGGCTTTAATTGATTCTGAATCGGCGGAATCCAACCCCAAAGCGATAACAGGACGCATCCTATACTCTCCATGTATTTATAGAATTAGATATTTTTAAGGCATATATTTTTGTACGGCGTAAGGTGTAGAGCCGCAGGCCTCTTGAATTTCCCAGCAGAACATCCACTATCGCCTAAACGTCCATGAGCCAGCAAAAGCGTGGAAATTCAATAAGTTGAGCGCCTTCGACTGGCGCTCAAATCACGTCTTGGCAGAATTTTTCCCCCAATGTTACTGTTATGCTTGTTGAATATGAAGCAGAAATGTGACGTAATTCAACTTATTGTCGGCCAAAATACTGCGTCACCCGCTGCAGGGGAATATGTAGGTATCAATATTGCTTCCACTTGCCGTGATTGATGTGCGTTGTAGCCACCATCGCTTTTGGCGCACAATTTATCTTTCCGCGTTTCTTACCCAGTGATTGCCACACGGTGCAATACATGCGCAACACAGGTGCAATGGATCTGCTCGAAAGTAGAAAGCACACTAGGTGTACAGTCGGCCCCCACCCCGCTGGCGTCTGGTCTAGACCAAATCAATTGTAAGGACATGGAGTGTCACAATATTCAAAATCAATGCCTGACTAGTTGCAGCACCTTCTTCGGGGCGCAACTCTAACCGGCAAACTTCCTCACTTGGCAACTCTAGGGTTCCACCGCGCCCGCTCTGACTGGGCTATTGCGTGCACTCGTTTGTACTAAGAGTTATGCAAAGTGAAGTAGCGCCGGGATGCAGCTGTGTGTGCCACTACTGTTCCAGTGCGGCGTATCAGGCCTTATATATAAATTAGATTTATCGCTGGCGCCCTGCAACTAAAGGGCAACGGATTAAGATTCTCAAGGATAGTTAAATGTTATTAGCCAGCCGTGGCACTATGTTTCTCCAGCGCATTAAGCATAGTGATTCGATGAAGTTTCGAGGTATTCGAAGCGCGGGGTGGACGGTAGTAGGATACGGGTCAAGCCAGCTGATACGGTTAGCATCCAACCTTATTCTGACAAGATTACTCGCGCCGGAAATGTTCGGGCTGATGGCGTTGGCCCAAGTTTTCATCACCGGCACGATGATGTTTAGTGACATCGGGATCAAGACATCCATAATCCGGCACAAATCAACAGCCGATAGCGACTTCCTCAATACCGCGTGGACCATACAGATTATTCGAGGAGTGTTGATTTTTCTAATCTGCCTACTCCTCGCATACCCCATTTCACTTGCCTACAATGAACCCGACATCTTCCCGGTGCTTGCGACACTTGGCCTTAGTGCACTTATTCAAGGTTTCCAAACAACGGCATACGCAACAGCCGAGAAAAACCTTACTATCGGCAAACAGACTATCATTCAGATCTCCACGCAGATTTTTGCTGTTTCAATAATGATTTGCTGGAGCTATTACCATCCAAGTATATGGGCCCTGGTATTCGGTAGCGTGCTGGCGACACTTGTCAATGTCACGCTCAATCATATCTTTTTGAAAAGCGCGCATACACATGCGATTCGCATTGAAACAACGCACCTGAAAGAAATTATCCGATTTGGGAAGTGGATTTTCGTCTCTTCATTAATTGGATTCTTCGCCAACCAGATGGACAAACTGTTCCTTGGTAAAGTGTTAACAATGAGCGAACTTGGGGTATATGTTATTGCATTTACCCTGGCTCAGCTTTCCGAAAGTATCTCATCCAACATCAGCAACAAAGTGATGATGCCAATTTATTCGAAAGTTCAGGATGAGAGCATTGAAAAAGTTCGTTCACATACATTCAAGATGCGATTGATTTTGGGAAGCAGTTGCCTCCCGATTACGCTAATTTTCGTTGTGTTTGGCAAGGAAATAATCAACTTCCTATATGATGAACGCTATATAAATGCAGGGTGGATGCTGGAAGCACTGGCACTCGGGGTGGCTATCCGGGTAGCCACGAAAGTCGGCCCGTTTCTTCTCAGCCGCGGCGATTCAAGAACATTTACAACGCTGGTTGCTTTAAAAACGGTCATTGTATTTTCCTGCATGCTTGGGGGGTGGCACCTTTTCGGGGTACCCGGGGTCATTTATGGAACCGTGGTAGCGGGCATCGTCAACTATTTCTTTGAAGTTGCCGTCTACCGTCGCCACAATCTCTGGCTTTGGAAGCTGGATCTTTCATTTTTTACGGTCATAGCCTTAGTCTTCGGCTTATCCAGAATGATATAGATTTTTCATCAAGCATGAGTGACAGCTTAAACGTGCTATTTTCAAGAGTTAATCACGGCATAAAATTGGTCTGAGGTTGCTATTTTGGCTAAAAGGGATTTTCGAGTAGACATCAATGGACTGCGCGGTTGGGCCGTCATCTCTGTTGTGCTATTCCATTTTTTGCCGCACACGGTTCCGGGTGGCTTTGCAGGTGTCGACGTTTTCTTTGTGATATCCGGGTTCCTGATGACCGGAATCATCCTCTCCGGCATGGAGAACAAGAACTTCAGCTTGCTGAGGTTTTACATGAGCCGCGCCAACCGGATCATTCCGGCGCTATCCGTGCTGTGCCTATTCATGCTTGCATTCGGCTACCTCTATCTATATGGGCCAGAGTTCAAGCTTCTGGGCAAACATATCGTGGGAAGTGCCGGCTTCTTCTCCAATATCCTGTTCTGGAAAGAGTCGGGATATTTCGATACATCTTCCCATGACAAATGGCTGCTTCACACATGGTCGCTATCGGTAGAGTGGCAGTTCTATCTCTTGTATCCGTTGATGCTATTAGCCCTGAGCCGACTGCTTTTTCTACAACGAATCAAAGCGATACTTGTAGCCGGCACCCTCGTTGGCTTTCTGTTTAGCTGTTTTGCGGCGAACAACTGGCCCGAAGCCTCCTATTATTTACTACCGACCAGAGCCTGGGAAATGCTCCTGGGCGGCGTAGCGTACGCGTATCCGCTAAGGGCGTCTAATGTTACGCGTACGGTACTCGAATCGGTCGGGCTGACACTTATCGCAATGTCATACTTTCTTATAAACAGCACTGTGCCCTGGCCAGGTTATCATGCCGTGGTGCCAACGCTTGGCGCGTACCTGGTAATTCTTGCGAACCGCCAGGATAGTCGAATCACCAATAACCGGTTTCTTCAGTTTGTCGGAAAAAGGTCCTATTCCATTTATCTCTGGCACTGGCCAATCGTCGTTTTTGGATTTCACTTTGGCTATGACAACTGGTGGCTACCAGGGATCCCGCTGTCGTTACTACTCGGCTGGCTGAGCTACAAATACGTTGAGTCGATAAATTTTAGAAACTACGAGACGTTCCACAGAGCATTTCTATCCAAGCCTGTGTTTCTGGCGGTTATTCCTGGCTGCCTGGCGTTCGCAATATATATTTCCAACGGGCTGGAAGCGAGATTCCCAAAGCTATTCAACGATTTGCACCACATGGCGAGCTTGACCAGCCCTTATCGATCTGACTGCCACATTTCAAGCTATCGTGCGCCAGAGGAATCCTGCGAGTATTTTTCAGACAATGTGACCTGGGCGACACTCGGAGACAGCCACACGATTGAGCTCGCTTACGAACTGGCAATACAGTTGAGAGAAAAAGGACAGGGCCTCAAGCATTTTAGCTTTTCCGGTTGCCCGCCTTCCTTTGAGCTTGAAAGCGATTCCAGTGAATGTGCAGCATGGTACGACGATTCGTTTCAATATATTGCGAATGATCCGGATATCAGGAACGTAGTGGTCGGTCATCGTTGGTCTTTTGCTTTTTGGGGCGACAATATTGAGACCTATCCCGAATTACCCTCTCAAGATGTCTCTGCTTCGGTAACTGTCATGGTTCAATCCATGGATAAACTTATCTTTGCACTGGCGGAGAAAAAAGAGCGTGTTTTTGTATTGCTGCCGATGCCGGAACTCGGAGTCAGTGTGCAAAACCTGATAAATGATGCACTCGACACCGACTTGCCGCTGGAGTTAATTCGAGGGACGTCCTTGGATTATTATCGAAAGCGAAACAGCCTGATATTGAATCATTTTGACGCAGTAAACTATCCGGAGAATGTTTACCTGATTGAACCGGAAAAATTATTTTGCGACAGTGAATACTGCTATGCGGTGCAGGAATCCAAGCCTCTGTATTACGATGATGACCACCCATCACTCGCGGCAGCGGAGATTCTATCCAGAGAGATCCTGAAGCATTAACCAAGCGCTGGAGCACTTAATCAACGAAGAGACACGGCGGCCGTTCATGGCCGCCGAAATAACACCGGAAGATTAGCCGGTGTTACGCATCCCCGCGGCAATACCAGCGATAGTTACCATCAAGGCACTTTCCAGCACAGGATCTTCCTCGCGAGTGCGCAGGCGCGCCATCAGCTCTGCCTGCAGCAGATGCAGGGGATCGGTGTAAGGATCGCGCACGCGGATGGACCAGCGCATGACCGGGTTGTTATCCAGCAGGCTTTCACGGCCGGTGAGCTCGCTCAGGGCGGCGACGGTGCGCGCCAGTCGGCTGCGCAGCTCAACGCCGAGGCGCCGCTGTTCAGCATCGTCACTCAACCGCTCTTCATACCACAGCGCGACGCGGGTATCCGATTTGGCCAGTACCATCTCCAGCATATCCACCACGGTCTGGAAGAAGGGCCACTGGTCGCTCATTTCGCGCAGAGTGTCCGGGGCATTTTCCAGGCCGGTTTCCAGCGCGGCGCCGGTGCCCAGCCATGCGGGCAACATCAGGCGCATCTGGGTCCAGGCGAATACCCAGGGAATTGCACGCAGGGTTTCCACGCCGCCACCGGGCTTGCGTCGCGCCGGACGGCTGCCGAGGGCAAGACGGCTGAGCTCGGTTTCCGGAGTGACGGTGCGCAGGTAGGAAACCAGCGCCGGGTCATCCTGTACCACTTCGCGATAGGCGCCAACGGAGGCCTGGGTCAGACGATCCATTTCCGCGCGCCATTCCGGGCGCGGCTCCGCAGGCGGCAGCAGGGTCGCCTCCAGCGTCGCGGCCACATACTGCTCCAGGTTATACGCAGCCACCGATGGGCGACCGTATTTCACCCGGATCATTTCGCCCTGCTCGGTTACACGGATGCGGCCAGCCACGGACCCGGGAGGCTGAGACAGCAGCGCCATACGGGTGGGAGAACCACCACGGGAGATAGAGCCACCGCGGCCGTGGAACAGGGTCAGCGGTATACCGTGTTCTTTAAAGGTGCCGGTCAAGGCCTCCTGGGCGCGGAACTGGGCCCAGGCGGCTCCAAGAAAACCGGCGTCCTTGGCAGAGTCGGAGTACCCGATCATCACTTCCTGGCCGGACTTGACCCGCTCGCGATAGAACGGAATATCCAGCAGCGCGCTCATGGTGCCAAAGGCATTGTTGAGGTCATCGAGGGTTTCGAACAGCGGCACTACCCGCATCGGCTCTTTAACCCCGGCAATTTTCTGCAGCAGCATCACCGCGAGTACGTCGGAGGAAGTTCTTGCCATGGAGATGACGTAGGCACCCAGGCCTTCCGGCCCCTGCTCGGCAATTACCTTGCAGGTGTCGAGCACCTCGCGCACTTCGTCGGTACAGAACTCGCTGTCAAAAAAGGCACCATTGATCAGTGGCCGGCGGCTTTCCAGTTCGCTGATCAGGAATTTCTGCTTTACCTTCTCGCCCCAGCTGGCATAGCTGCCCAGATCGAGGAAGCGGGTGATGGCATCGATCACATTGGCGTGACGGGTGGACTCCTGACGGATATCCAAGCGCAACAGGGTAATGCCGAAACAGTTCAGGCGGCGCAGGGTGTCTTTCAGCTGACCATCGGCAATCGCGCCCAGACCCACCGCACGCAGGGAGCGGTCGATCAGGGTCAGCTCTTCATACAGCTCACTGCCGCTGCGGTAGATTTCGCCTTCCGGTTCCGCACTGCCGTTCACGCGGGCTTCCATCAGCGCACGGGTGTTGCGCAGGCGGTCACGCACTGCACGCAGCAGTACCCGGTAGGGTTCGGGGCTTTCTCCGGTGCGGGCCAGCAGTTCGTCACTGGCGCGGTGCATGGAGAGATCGGCGAGCAGGTTTTCCACATCCCGCAGATACAGGTCGGCGGCCATCCAGCGCGCCAGGTTCAGTACCTGCCGCGTCACCTTGGCGGTGACATTGGGGTTGCCGTCGCGGTCGCCGCCCATCCAGGAAGCGAAGCGGATCGGCACCCAGTCGGACGGCAACGGGTCGAGACCGGCGAGCGCCAGCTCTTCTTCAATATTTCGCATCCCCTGAGGCACCGCCTGCCACAGGGACTGCTCGATGGTAGCAAAGCCCCATTTGGCTTCGTCTACCGGCGTGGGGCGCTCGCGACGAATCTCGTCGGTGCTCCAGGCGGAGAGAATCTGCTCGCGCAGCAGGCGGCGCAGGTGATCAGTCTCTTCCCGGGTACAGTCCGGGCGATCCAGGCCCGCCAACAGGTCGGCGATCTGATCGTACTTGCGGATCAGGGTGCGGCGGGTCACCTCGGTGGGGTGCGCGGTCAGCACCAGTTCTACCGACAGTTCCGACAGCGCGTCCAGAATCTGCTTCTGGTCCACGTCCGCTTTTTTCAATTCGGTCAGCACCTGACGCAGGCCGCGGTCGGTGTCGGGATCCCCGGGGAAGCGCTCGTGCTGCCGGCGCAGGCGCTCGCGGTGGCGCTGTTCCGCCAGATTGGCCAGATTCAGGAACTGGCTGAATGCCCGGGCCACTTCCAGCAGCGTCGCGTCGTCGAGGGGATCCAGCAGCTCTCGTAGTTTTCCTACAGGCATTTCCCCGTGGCTGCGGCTCTCGACCGCCACCTGGCGAATGGTCTCCACAGTGTCGTACAGGGCATCGCCAGCCTGGGTGCGCAACACAGTACCCAGTTCCTCGCCCAGCAGGCGAACATCTTCCCTTAACGGTGCATTCTGATCTTGATCCACGGAATTTCCCCCCTCATCGGAACAAACATGGGGCGGTATTTTTACATATTTCGACGTCTATTGAGATGGCTCGGCGCCCATTTTTGTAATTTAACTACAAATTTTGAGTGGAAAACGGACACCTCTGAGAGCAGAGATCTCAAACGCACTCACCAGTCACAATTGGTAATTGACTGGCGAAACAAAACCGCCATAATGCGCAGCCTCAGCGGCAAGCCCGCTGTTTGCCCAGGTGGCGGAATTGGTAGACGCGCTAGCTTCAGGTGCTAGTGGCCTTACGGTCGTGGAAGTTCAAGTCTTCTCCTGGGCACCACCTCTCTTCTTTCCTATATTTCTATTCCCTGTTTCCCCGGTCGTATCGGCGTAAGAGCACAACTGTGTCCAGCATTCGCCACCGGTTTGTGCGCGCACAAAAAAAGCCCGAGCAATTGCCCGGGCTAAACTGGGGGTCCGGCAGCCGCGGCTGCCGTTATTTCTCGACCAAGAGAGATTTTTGTTTTCCGTGCCCGGAGTCAGAACCTGATTCGCAACTTTCTTCCTGCGTATCTTCATTGCACTGTTCCGGCTCGAAGAAAAACTGATAGCGCCACTCCTGGTTCGCCCAGGATTTTTCCGATGGCACAAACTGCCAGTTTTTCATCGCGGCGAGGATAGGCCCGGCGTAGACCGCTACCTCCTCGCTGCTTTTCTTGCTGAGCTCGACCGCGGAAACGCTGCCATCACGCTCCACGCTGAATGAGAAAAACAGCGCGCCCTCGACTTTATCCTTCAGTGCCTTTTCGACCACTTTGTTTTCGGAAAAATCCGGACGTTCGTAGTACCAGAATGACAACCCATTTGCGCGAAACTCCTGCTGCTTTTGCCGACGGTAGTCATTGCGCTCCGCATTGCGACACGCACTGAATTCCTCGAACGTCGAGCAGTCGGGGCGCTGCCAGTCCTCGGCAAGCGCATTACTGGCAAGCAACAGAGTGGCCAGCAAAAGAGTGGCGACACCGGCGAGCAACTTAACCACGTTTCACTCCCTCGTAGTATTTGTACTCAAGTCCGAGCGCACCTGCGGGGACACAGTCATCGGCAGGCGCGTCTGTTGGCTTACCGTCGCCAATATGGCGATCGAAGAAATCGATCATACGGCAGTAAATTTCCAGCTGACTGTCTTCCTCACGGGCGCCGTGAGCTGCGCGCGGTGCCACCAGAGTCTCCAGCGCATGATCCTGCGCGACCAGTGCATCGCGCATGGCTTCATAATGCGCCCAGTGAACGCGCACGTCCCGCTTGCCCTGAATCAGGAAGACCGGCGCCTGGATACGATCGGTGTTGGCCGCCGGGGAACGACGCGCGCGCTCCTTCGGATCGGTGCCGACGGCTGCCTTCAGATAGGTGCGACCGGCTTCACGCAGGGGGATATCGCCCTCGGTCATAAAGATGTTCAGGTCGTACACCCCCACATAGCCAATACCGCACTTGTACAGGTCTGACTCCTTGGTGATACCCATCATGGCCGCATAGCCGCCGTAAGATGCACCGTAGATACAGATGCGCTCGCGATCCGCGATACCGGACTGGATGGCCCAGTAGGTGGCATCGGTCAGGTCGTCCTGCATCTCCCGGCCCCACTTGCCATAGCCGCCGAACAGAAACTCGCGGCCATAGCCGCCGGAACCGCGGTAGTTCACATGCATTACCGCATAGCCGGCGTTGGCGAAGCGGATGCTCTCGCGATCATACGTCCAGTAGTCGCGCGGCCCATGAGGCCCACCGTGCGGCAAGACGATCAGCGGCAGGTCTTTGGCTTCTTTGCTCACTGGCAAAGTGATATAGCCATTAATCTCCAGCCCATCGCGCGCATTGAAGCGGATCGGGTGCGTCGCCGGCATTTTCGCCGGGTCGATCCACTGCGCGCGATTGGCCAGCTCCTTCATGGCGCCGTCGAACTGGTTATACAGGTAGTAGGTGCCCGGGTGACGATCGCTGGCAACGTGCACAACCCATTCGTTGCCATCGGCCGTGCGGTTTACAATCTGGATTGCACTGTTGGGGAAAGTACCCTGCAGCTGTTTGTGGGTCTTGGCGTAGTGGTTGTCCTCATCGAGGTATACGACTTCGGGATAGTCGTAGTTAACCAGAGCGCCCCAAGGATTGCCGTCGTCATCACTGTAAGTCTGCGAGTAGTCGACTTTAGGATGGCGGTACACCAGTTTTTTCTCACCGGTTTTCACATTGACCTTGTACAGACCTTTGGTCGGCGCCTCGATGGTATCGGAATACCACATCCAGTCGTCTTCATTGGTCCAGGCCACCGGCGCGAATACGCCCTTGGAGTTGTCGTACACGGTTTCTTCCCAGCCACCGTCGTCCTCGCGGGTGGCAACCACCGTGTGGTCGAAGCTGTTGGCCAGGCGGCCCACCCAGTGGGTGATCTCACCCTTCTTGAAAATGGGCTGGGACAAGCGGATCGGCGAGCGGGCAATGCGCGTCGACTTGCCGGTGTAGATATTCAGCTTGTAGATATAGTTCAGCGGGAAATTGGTACTGCTGCCGGAGGGGTAGACGACCACACGGAAGTGTTCGTCGTCGATCTTACCGGACAGCATCGCACTTTCATTGCCACCATAGTCATTGGAACCGCGCCAGATCACATCCTTGCGGCTACCATCGACATTCATGCCGGCGATGGAAAAGTTGCCCGCACCCTCGGCCAAGGCAGACTTGCGGCTGAAACTGAACAGCACACGCTCGTTGTTGGCCCAGCGAATATCCGCCACGCCCATATTGCCGGCCATTTCCAGGCTAGACGTAATCTCCATGGTACGCCGGTCGATAATCACGGCATCCATCAGTCCATTATCGCGGACCTTGCCCGCGGCCAGGTGACGGCCGTCCGGAGAGATACGAATATTGCTGTAGGCCAGCGGGCGGAACAGGTCCTCAAAGGGGACCGGCATCTCGCCCAGGCTGGCGAAGGGCTTGGCCTGTTCATCGCTGACTTGCGGTTGAGCGGTTGGGCCGGAGCAGGCCGTCGCGCCCGCGAGGCCTGCCGCCAGCACGGCAAAGCCAAGCAAAGATTTGATTTTCATAATTATTCTCCTGTGGCCGGCCCATTTGCGGGGCCGACCGACACATCTACAGGATTTAGTCACTGAGGAAGTAGTTGACGGACAGGGTATAGCTGCGGCCCAAGGGGGTCTGCAGGTGCTGCCAGTAATTGGGCCAGGAATAGGTCTCATCCTCGACTGGCATGGCGTTGGTGAGATTCTTCACCGTCAAGCCAATGTTGAGGCGTGCATCGACCTGGTAGCGGGCAATCAAGTCCGCCGTGTAATAGGGCTCCAACTCCTTGGTATGCGCATAGTTATCCACACTCCCCTGACGCCGAATAAACAGCGCACCTCCGACGGACTGGAAGGCACTCAGCGGGTTGGCCCAGCTCAACACCAGGTTGGTGCTGGTCGCGGGCGTGGACCTACCGATCTCACCCTTGCGCACGTCCAGCGCCTCATCACCGGCGAATTTCTGCCAGTCATGGGCCAGGGTGTTGGTGTAGTTCAAGGTTACACCAAAGTTACCGTACTGCTGGGATTCAAAGGTCGCACGCACTTCGGCGTCGATACCTTCAACCTCACGATAGGCCTCGTTTGCCGGCGAGGTAATTACCGTTTCCAATTGGCCGAATTCGTCGCGCACTACCCGGTTGAACACATCCTGGCAGAAGCGACTGCCGATGGAGTACTCACCGTTGTTACAGCCGTACTCGTACTCCATCAGGTATTGCGGCAGCTGCAGTGCCACCAGGTTTTCCATCTTGACCCGGTACCAGTCCAGCGAGGCGCTGACATTGTTGGTGGGAGTCAGCACAATGCCAAAGCCCACGTCATCGCCCTTTTCCTCATCCAGGTCGGTTCGGCCCTGGCGAATAAAGTTGACGCTAGTGAGCGGACAGCCGGAGATGTTGCCATCGTCGTAACAGCCAGCCGCGGACAGGTCCACTACATCAGTATTGCCCCCGGACTCGCCATAGATCGCGAACATGTCCGGCGCGCGGAAGCTCTGGGCAAAATGGCCGCGAAACATCATTGTATCGATCGGGCGATAGGCAAACTTGGCCGTGCTTGTGTTGCGCCCGCCAATCGCGGTGCTGTCATCGTAGCGGTCGAAACGGGTTGCCAGCGTAACCTCTAGGTCCTCAACCACCGGCACCAGGAATTCCGCGGCAATGGCCTTGCGGGAGCGGTCGCCGGCAGAGACCACCGAAGACTGCCTGAACCAGCTCAGCCCGGAGTCGTTCAGGTAGCGCTCATCAGGGCTGATACCGGTGTCCTGGTGTGACCATTCGGCCAGTACCGCCATGGTCACCGGGTTATACAGCCAGCCGCCGAGGTCACCCAGCTCACCCACCACCTTGGCATTCAGGGTTTGCGCACCGGATGCCGCATCGATGGTGGCAGTACCTACCAGCGCATCCCGCTCCAGGGACATATCGCGGAAGATATTGTCCACCAGGCCGTTCTCGAAGAAGTTGTTGTCGACCCGATATTGCCCTATGCCATATTTGGTATAACTGCTGGCACCCTCCAGCAACAGCTCTTCGAGTACTTCCTCGCGCAGCTGCGGCGAGGATTGCTGCACCTTGAAGCGGGCCTTGGAATAACCCAGGTCCCAGTTCCAGGCGTTGTCGCCCAGCGCAAATTCGCCTTGCAGGCCCGCCATCAGGGTCCACATTTCCTGGTCGTAATTGGTGGTGACAAAGCCCAGGTCCGGCACGAAGCTGCGATCGACCCGGATGATTTTATCGAGGTCATCATTGGTGATCTGGAAATTGCTCCAACCCGTGGCATTGCGCTTGGTGCTGACCGCCTGCTTCGAGGCCAGTACCGTGGCAAAGCCAGTGATGGTGTCGGTCAGTTGGTAACGGCCATCCAGAAACAGTGACGAGCGATCCAGCTCGTTCTGCAGGGCGATGCCCTCGCGCAGGTCGTAATTACAAACCGTAGCGCCATCGGCGTTGGCACTTTCCGACGCAGACATACCCCGGTCGTCGCAACTGAACCCCATCGGGGACACGAAACCATTGCCCGCGGCATTGCCCAGATCACGCTGCTGGGCACGGATGCCGGTGTAGGGCAGTTCGTTGCTGTCCAGGAAACTCACTTGATCTGCCGCCACCGGCTCGGAGCGCACATTTTCCAAACTGAGGGTCACGGAACCGCGGTCAAATACGGCACCGGTGGTAAAGGACATCTGGTTGAAGAAGCCGTAGCCTTCCTCGTAGGCGCCGGTATTCACGGACAGCGAAGTGCGCTCCATATCCCGGTTGGTAATTAGGTTGATCACCCCGCCCACTGCATCAGAACCGTAGGTCGCGGAGGCGCTGCCGCTCAGCACTTCCACCCGCGACAGCGCGGAGAACGGGATCGTGCCCAGGTCGGCACCGTTCTGCTCACCGCCAAATGGCATCGGGTAATCGGCAATGCGGCGGCCGTTGATCAGCACCAGGGTGCGGCCAACGCCCAGGCCCCGCAGGTTGGCCTCGCTGGCACCGGTGGTAAAACCGGTGGTCAGGGCGCCCGACTTGCCTTCCGAGTAGCCGGAGTTCGCAGTCAGGGTATCAATGACATCAGAGACCGTATTGAGCCCCATCTTCTTCATGTCATCGGCATCGATAACCGTAATGGGATCCGGGCCATCAAAGCCGGTACGTGGAATCAGGGAGCCGGTGACCTCGATTGTTTCGATACCAGTCTCCGGTACGCTTACGATCAGTTCGTTCGGGTCTTCACCGGTGCGCTTAACTCTGGTTTCTTTAACGCCAGATGTGTCGTTACTTTGCGAGCGCTCTTCGGCGCTGGCTGGCTTTCGCTCTTCGCCAGACTCTTGCGCCGCAAGCGGCATGGCTGCTGCCAGGCCCCAAGCGATTGCCGCCACGCAAAATGAGAGCTTTTTCTTCTCAAACATATTCATTTCCCGGGGGTATCAACCCCAATGAAAATTCATGACCAACGGGGGCGCAGGGCGCCCCCGACCACAGTGTTTTACAGGCTGCGCGAGACAGAGAACTTGGCACTCAGGCCATTCTTGTCCACCTCACCGCTATGCACGCCTAGGCCACCTTTGATGTCCCAGACGCGATAACGGCCATCGACGCCAAAATCGATATTGAAGCCGTTGCCGGAAACATCACTGGTAAATGCCACACCGTTGCTGTGGAGGTCATGGGTGTCATTGGTCACGCGATCGGCAACACTGAAGGTCACGTAGGGCATTGCGTAGCCTTCCGGCATAGAGAAGGACTTGCTCAGGCTCACACCCAGGCGCGCGCGTTTGCTGTTGCCGAGATCGGTAGCGTAGTTGTAGGCACCGTCGGAGGAGGCGAAGGCGTCCATCTCCATCTTGACGTCATCCCACTGGGCAAAGGAGGTCAACGACAGGCCGGATTCCAGCTGATGTCGCCAGCCACCGGTGAGGCTGAAGCCGTGCGCCTGACCGGAGGTAGCAGCCACAGAATCATAAGCCTGGATATTCGCGTCGAAATCCATCACCTGATACATGGCGCTGGCATAGAAGGCACCCAAATTCCAGTTGCCGCTGATACCGTAGCTCTTGGTATCCAGGAGTGCGCCGGACTGCTGGTCAACCTGGTTACCATCGGCGGTACCCAGCCCCACCATCGGGCTAACGGAAACCCAGTGATCGCCGATGCGAGTGGTATAAGTGGCACCCGCCATCTGGCCACCGAGCTGCTGGGTGAAGCCCAGCGCCTGGCTCGCCACCGCACCACTGACTTCCACGTCGCTGTCGCTGTGGAACATGGTGGACCAGGCGCGCAGTCCTTGCTGACGACCGAGCTCACTGCTGCTGGCGCCGCGCTGCTCATCGAACTGAACCGAGGCGGATTTCATCCACATGTTCTCGGCCAGGTGCGACACAGAGCTGGCCGCGGCACCCAGGTTAGACAGGCCAGCGGTGTAGGCGATCACCCAGTTGCCGCCGCCGTCCTGCTGCAGCTCCGCAGACAGAATAGTGTCGGCGAACTGGCCGCCGAAACCGGCAAACTGCACCGCATCCGCCTCTACATCGCCATTGACCTGCAGTACAGGTCCGGTGGTGATTTCACCCTGAGCCTGCTCGGTCACGACCATACCCAGACGAACCGACAGGCTGCGGGTTTCACCGGAATTGAATACTTCCTGCGCGACCATATCGCCATTGATCACGATGCGGTCACTGCTGCCGCCGGCTACATCGACAATCAGCTCGCCACTGTTGTCGTAGCGGCCGTTGAAGACCACGTCGCCATTGATGGTGAGGGTATCGCCCACTACACCGTTGACGCCGTTGAAGGTGATGTAGTTAGCGCCGGATGACAGGTTGATCATCTGGCCTTGGGCACCCAGGTCGATGACGCTGTCGCCTGAGAACAGGATGTCACCCACCTCGTTGACGAAGGTGTTCACACCGTCGCCCATGTCGATGACCGCGTCGTTCAGAGTGATGCGGCCGGCGCTGGTAACCAGTCCGTACTGATTTACGGCCACGCCGTTCTTCAGGTAATCGGCACCGTCACCGGTAATGATGGAACCAGTGATATTGCCGTAGTTAAGTATCTGGTTAGGAGCAACCTCTCCGGTCTCCAGGTCCTCGAAGTGCTGACCGCGCACATCCAGTGCGACACCGTTTGCACCAGTGGTGATAGTACCGGTGTTAACTACGAAAGCCGGCGACCCGCCGCTAAACACGGACATGGCGGTGCTGTTGTCACCGGTAGTGATATTGCCGGTATTGACCGCATAGGCAGAAGCGCCAGTCACCTGTACGCCGATGGCGTTGTCACCCACGGTGATATCACCGGAGTTCACTGCGCTGGCGTAAATTGCGTAGGTGCGCATACCGAAGCTGTTGTCACCAGTAGTGATGCTGCCGGCATTTTGCGTTGCTGCCTGCACGTATCCAATGGCGTGCATGCCAAAAGTGTCGTCGCCGGTTACGATCTCGCCACCCTCCAGCTGCACCGCCGCGGCCATGTAAAAGCCTTGAGCAAAGATGCCGGCGGTGTCATCACCGGTGGTGATGGTGCCCGCATTGACCAGGGTGCTGTACCGATTCATCTGAAGACCGCCGGCGCTTGCCATGGCGGCGGAGCCCATGGAGTAGTTGGTCGAGTAGAAATCGCCACTGCCGATGGTGATATCACCGCTGTTGTAACCCAGGCTGCTGGCACCACCCACGGCCAAGCCGAAGCTATGGTCACCGCTGGAAATCTGCCCAGTATTGACAGCAACTGCCGTGGCCTGGCCTTCGAAGGCGTTGGTGAAGAAGCCCGGCCCGGTGGCGTTGGTTGCCTGGATACCGGCGGAGTTGTCTCCTGTGGTGACGGTGCCGTTGTTGGCGACCATCGCATAGGAATCAATACCCAGCACAGTGCTGGACTGCAGGCCGGCAGAATTAATGGTAAACGCGGTTTCGCGGTGGTCGCTGGCCTCGATGACGGCGCCACTGCCAACGGTAACGGTGCCGTCGTTGATCACCATGGCATCGCCGCCGACGCTGGCCGCAATTAACCCCTTGCCCAATTCGCCGGCGCTGACCACGCCGTCGGCGGTATTGATCACGGTGTTGTTGGCCCAGCTGTCACCACCCGGGTCCGCAGCGATAGCGACGGAGTGCACGCGCACAGGGTTGTAAGTATCAAAGCGCTCGCCCAGTACGCCGTCACCCACGGACACGCTGCCGCTGTTGATAATTGTGGCCTCACCATAGGTGGCAGAAAGGCGGATACCGGTGGACAGGTCGCCCATGGCGATGTCGCCGGTATTGACCACATTGGTCTCGAAGAACTCGATGCTGTCGCGATAAGAGAGCTCAGTGCCGGTGCGCTCTTCCCAGGCGGCAAGAGATTCCGGCCCATAAGCCGCGAACGGCAGGTCGGTGCCCTTGAGGTTGCTGTTGGTGGTGGACACCGAGATGCCCACAGACGTCACCAGATAAGGGTTGATAGTCTCCAGATCACCGGCTTCGTTGTAGACCAGCACATCGGCCTTATCCATGGTGCCAGTAATGCTGCCGCTATTGAGCACATTGGTATCGCCACCGAAGCCGGCATAGGTGTCGTTCAATACCTCGCGGTCGAAGCCGCCGTAGATTTCCTCATTACCGATACTGTCGTTGCCAAACAAGATGTGGTAAACGTAGGAGGAAATACGCATACCGCGGCTGCTGTCACCAACCAGCTGGATGTCGCCGCTATTAATGACCTGGGTCTCGCCCACACCGGAAGTACGGATGCCGGTGCTGTCAGCGCCCACTAGGATGCTGCCACTGTTCTCGATGGCGGTGGCGCCCATGGTAGCCGCATTGATCGCCGTGGCACCGGTGGCCGCTGTGATGTCGATGGTACCGCTGTTGACGATGGTGATATCACCGAGGTCTTCAACGTAGCCGCGACCTTCCTTCACGGTTTGGTTGTAGTAGTGCTTGGTGGGTGTTTCGATACCGTCGCCGTCCAGGTCAGTGGCGTACCACGCATCGCCCGCCTCGACGCCATCACCGGGCACCACATTGGTCTCGTAGGGCAGCGGCTCGCAGGGCGGGCCGAAAAAGCCGCCACAGCCCGGGGTCTGGGCGTATTCGACGGTGTACTGGGTAGAAAAGCCGGCCATGGCGCTGGCGTCGATACCGGCACCGCCTTCGCCGGCACCTACCGTGATATCACCGCTGTTGTCGATAATGATCTCGTCGCCGGACGGGTTATGGGCAAGGATACCGGTACCCGCAGCGCCGACGGTAATAGTGCCGGCATTGGCAATCTGGATACGGCTATCACCGCCATCGGCATTGAAGATCTTGCCGACATATTCGGTGCTGCTGTGGAAGTAAGCCGGGGCTTTGTATTTGCTGGTCCCAGGCGCGCCGCTTGTCGGGCGGTAGGAAACGCCGTTATCGACGCTGTAGCCGTACTGGTAAACCAACTCGGCATTCGCTGCGGTGGTTGCACTGATGCCCACGGAGTCGGCACCCAGGGCGATATCGCCAGTGTTGCTGATGCCGATGTCGCCGCTGTCGGTATGGCTGCGCACACCGTAGGCCACGTCGCCGGCGTCGATGCTGCCGGCATTACTGATATTGATATCACCAGTGGCGCTGGCCGCGTCGATACCGATGACGCTGGCGGAGGTCTCAAACCGGTACTGGGTGCCGCCGCGGCTCTGGTTGGGCAGGAACACTTGGTTACGGTCGGCATAGAGACGCAGGTCGTCAACGCCGTCGCCATCGGTATCTACATCGATCGGGTTAACACCACCGCTGGAGATGCTGTAATGGGTGTGGTATTCCACTTTCAGGCCGCTGCCCATACTGATATCGCCGGTATTGGCGATATCGATAGTGCCCGCGTCGGTCTCGGCGCTGATCGCGGCGATATCATCAAAGTCCAGCTCGCCCTGGTCGGCGATCACAATACTCAGATCCTCGATGGGCCCACCGTTGTCCTGCAGTGGGCCGGTGAGCACAGACTGGTCCAACCCCAGATAGCTGGCCATATCGCCGGGCGCGACGCCCTCGGCGAAGGTGGCGGCATCGCCCACCGGATTGCCATCGGAGTCCAGCTGAACAGAGCCGGTATAGGTGTAACCACTGTAATTACCCTGCGTGCCGGATTTGCGCAGGCCGTAGTCGTCACCAAAATGAATAATATTTTCTTCGGGGACTTCCAGCGCCGCACCGGCGGCTTGGGTCAGGTCGCCGTGGTTTTCTATGGTAACGGAGCCCTGGGCCACGATTTCGCCGGTGGCCGGGACAATGGAGCTGATCTCGATACCGGTGGCCACGCTGCCCTCGGCAACCACCACCTTGATATCACCGGGCGCCACTTCACCGCCAACGACGGTAAAGTCCTGCACCTGGTATTCGATGGTCGCATCGAACTCGCCGCTGCACTGTACGGTGCCGCTGGTGAATTCGGTGGAAATCGGGTTGCAGGTACCTACCTGCTGGGCGT
This sequence comes from uncultured Microbulbifer sp., assembly GCF_947504145.1. Taxonomy (GTDB): domain Bacteria; phylum Pseudomonadota; class Gammaproteobacteria; order Pseudomonadales; family Cellvibrionaceae; genus Microbulbifer. The sequence continues at coordinate 146,495 of NZ_CANNGQ010000002.1, read as the reverse complement.
AGGCGTTGTGCCCGGGTGCGCCGACCGCGATTGCAGTCACCGCGGCGGAAGTAAACAGAGCCTTGCGGACCGCAGAGGTCAGCAGGCTCGGGTTGCTGGGAAAGCCTTTATTAGCGGCCATCGATTCTCTCCCCAAGTTGAATGGTTGCGTGTGCACGCTGTTATCGGAAGTTTTTCAGCGACCGATAAAACCACGGGGTGAATCAAGGTCTCCAAGGGTTTCACGTAACAGTTTGTAATCGCACCAGCCGGGGGCACCACACACGGCGCGGCGCCCCTATTTAGGGCGGGATTTAGGGCCAACGGGATTGAGGTCCAGGCACAGAAATATTGAAAGGTACGAAGCGAATAAAATCGACCCATAAGTCGAGAAATTTCCGCAGACAATTTGTTTGACAAACGTCCAGCCTGACGAAAAAAACCCCAGAAAATCACGTTTTGTAACAGTTTGTAAGGAATGCAATGGGACTCTGGAGCGGCCGGTTACGCTGTGATACAAACGTTCAAAATACAAACAGCACAATACCAATAACACCGCGTCGCGGCTCGCCAGATGACCAGAAGTACTCGACTAATCCCGCTGATATTCCTCGCCGCTCTCGCCCTTGGCTTTGCGCAAGCCCAGGCCGCCGCGCCGTCGGAGATTAATGCACCCGAATGGGAGATCAGCCTCGCCGCGGGTCATGGCTTTCTGGAAAATCCGCTGGCCGGAAAGCGGCACGCAGAGACTTATGTTCTGCCCTCTTTCAGCTACTACGGAAAACGCTTCTTTGTCAGTGACCTGACCGTCGGCTACAGCCTGCTGGAAAACGAGCACGTTTATCTCGATCTGGTGGCGCGCCCCAACGACGATGGGCTCTTCTACCAGCTGGACAAGAACAGCGCAGCCAGCAACGGACTGGTGACAAACTGGTTTACTCAGGCACAGATAACCGACGCCGAGGACCTGGAACGCAAGGCTTCGATCGTCGGCGGCCCCAGCGTGACGCTGGTATCCAGGTGGGTGGACGTGTCCTTCTCCTGGTTTCACGACCTGAGCAATGTGCATCACGGCAGTGAAACCCACTTAAGCTTTGACAAGCAGTATCCACTGCTCGGTGGCGCCATCGGTTTTGGCGTTGGCGCGGTACAGAAAGATGCCGACCTGGTGAGCTATTATTACCAGTTCACAGAAGATGAGGCAGAGGTTTTCTACAACCGCTATCTGCAATGGTTCCCGGTTGCCGATGCCACCGATACCTACGCGCGGCTGCACTTCTCCTACCCGCTGGGCAAGCGGCTCGAGTTGCGCCTGGCGGCGCGCTACAACGACTACGATGAAGCGGGAAGAAATCTAGACATCCTCGAAAACCCGTACACCCTCAGCTGGTTTGTCGGCCTGCAGTACTCCTTTGGCAGCAGACACTGACCATGAAGCGGACCATACTTCTTTCGCTCCTGACACTGGCGCCCGGCCTGGCAACAACCGCCGAGTTGCGGGTTACACCCAGCGTGTGTGCTCTCGACGAGGGCGAGAACCAGTGCAGTGTTTTGGTAAAGCTTGATTTTGAGGCAGACGATGAGGCCCGCTACTGCCTGTCGATTATCGGCCAGGGCCGGGTAAGCTGCTTCTGGGGCGATAACGACGACCTGAAAGTGTACGTCAGCAGCGCCGCTGATATTCGATTCCAGGTGACTGCCAACGAGAACGGGCAAAGCGTAGCCAGCGCGATACTAAAGGTTGGCCAGTACCAGCCCAAGCGCCACCGCCGTCGCTACGGCTGGGGGCTTTTGTGATGAACGCCATGATTGATTCCACCAACTGCGCACCGCTACCCGAGGGAGAGAGCGCACCCGGCAAATACCGGATTTTACTGCTGGAAGATGATGAGCAACTGGCCGAGCTGATTGTGCGCTTCCTGACTGAGCGCCAATGCGAAGTGACCTATGCGGCCAGTGGCAGTGACTTTATGAAGGCCGTGCACCACAAGGAATACGACCTGATAATCGCCGACGTGGTCCTGCCGGATGCCAGCGGCTTCCGCTTGCTGGAGCAATTTCGCAGCCAGCTGCGCTGCCCGCTGATTTTCCTCAGCGCGCTCAGCTCAGTGGACGATCAGGTTGCGGGCTTGCGCCTCGGCGCCAATGACTATCTTGTGAAGCCGGTGGATCCACACTTGTTGTGGGCAAAAATTGAAACCCACCTGCGCGCCACTAGCGGCCAGGTGCCGGCCAGTTCCTGTATTGTCTTCGGCCCACTCAACGTCGACCTGGTGAGCCGTCAGGCCGAGGTGCACAACGAACTGCTACCACTTACCACCAACGAGTTTGACCTGCTACAGATTTTCGCCGAACAACCGGCACGCCTGCTGAGCCGCGAATATCTGTTCCGGCGTGTTATCGGGCGGGAGTTTGACGGGCTCGACCGCGTGATCGATATGCGCGTGAGCCGCTTGCGTAAAAAACTGGATGCCATCGCCGACGGTGTTGCCATCCAGTCTATTCGCGGTCGGGGCTATTCCCTCAATACAGTTCACAGTACGTCCTGATGCGCCTGCAGATGCTGCGCATGGTCAGCGTGCTGGCGCTGGCACTGGTGGTGGTTTACTCGTCCGTTGCGGCCCTGTATGGCCTCTATTCCACGGCTCCCCATGAGTACACCATCAGTGCCTCACAATTGGCACAGGCACTGGAGAGGGGCGATGCCCCCCTGGCCCAGAGTTATCCTGCGGACGCCATTCACTTTTCCAGCGCTCTGCGCCAGCGCCTTAATAGCGGAGAGGTGGTTGGCCTAGACGCTGGCGATGGGCAAATCCTATTTTACCACCGCAGCGGCAACTCGGTGCTGGAGATAGGGCCTTTCCCCCACGAGCCGGCGCACAGCGTTACCCAGTGGCGGCTGCTGTTTATCGGCGCCATGCTGGTGGTTCTTCTATTGCTGATCTGGCCCATGTTCAGCGACCTTAGTCGGCTGCAAAACCAGGCCATTCGTTTCAGTAAAAAGCCCTTTTATATCCCCGAGCAACTCGGCCGCCGGTCCCCTATTTTTCCCCTGGCGGAAACCTTTCGCCGCATGGCCAATATCGTAACCGGCCATTTTCAGATGAATCAGGACCTGGCGCGCACCATCGCCCACGAAATCCGTATGCCGCTGGCGCGGATTAAATTCCAGCAGGCGCTGTCTGCAAGCGGCCCCGAAAAAGATTCTGAAAGTGCACAGGTCATCGACCGCGCCACGCGCGATATTGAACAACTGGTGGAAAAATACCTGGGCTTTGCCCAAGTCGAGGTGCACGAGCAGTTTCTCGCAAGAAAATCCATCGAGCTTGAGACATTTTTTGCCGACTTGGGTTCGCACCTGGAACACCAGTGCCCGGCCCTGAAAATTGCCTATTATTTTCCCGATGAACAGGCCTGGCTGGAGCCAGACTCACTGACCATCGCAATTCAAAACCTAGTGGTAAATGCGACAAAATATGCACGCGACCGGGTCGATATACGCTTTGAATTTGATGGCGAACAGGGTTTTTGCAGTCTTGCGGTAGAGGACAACGGACCGGGGCTAGGCGGTGACGCGCTGGAACTAACCGATGCCTTTACCCGCTCCGCCACAGATGGCCAGGGTTACGGCCTCGGCCTGTATATCGTGAAGAAAGTGATGATGTGGCACGAAGGCGAGCTGCGTCTGGATCAGTCCCCAAGCCTGGGCGGCACCCGCGCGACCCTGCGCTGGCCCAACCGGGCGTAACCCAGGTCAGCCCTATGCCCGTGCGTATCGATTAGAAAACTACCTGATCTGGGCGACACCCTGCGCGGAGAGGTTTTCTTTCACCGTCTCGTCGAATTTGCGCCCATAGACCGGGTCACCATTAGGCAGGTATCCCACGGTAAAGAAACCGATTTTATTGCCCGCCCTCAGCACACTGCGGCGGGTGAGCTTGCGGTTTTCCGGAACCACGATTATGCCAAGTGGTTTGCGCAGCAATACGCTAGGCTCCCAGTGTTTGAGGGTGGCGTAACTCTGCGCAAGCATCTCGCGCCACATCAGGTAGATGCGGTGTCCGGGCTCCACGAACTTGCGATAAAAGTAGTAGGGCTGGCCGTCCCTCGGCGCTACCGCCACATACACCGAAGTAAGCGCGACAATGTCGCCGTCGCGCAACACCATCACCACCACCTGTTGCGCACGGCGCCGAAGCTCAACGTCGGCAAGGCCCCCTGGCAACGCATCGTTGCGCCGCCAGAAGTCGATCACCGCGTGAACATCCTGCGGGGCAAGCTTGCGGTATACATCGAAAAGCTGATAGCCGTTGTAGTCCGCTAACGGACGGTAATCGCCCTGCACCCTTAGCTGCCAGTGCCTGCAGCAGCAGTACTACCAGTGGCGTCCTCATAGGTCACCATGGTCAGGTTTTCCTTGCTCTGCTGGCCAATCCCCATCGGGCAGCGCACGCCGGGCAGTACGGTCAGGTCGAACAGCTCGGATACCGGGCCGTCGAGGCGTATCCAGTGATCCACGGTGCCGGTCTTGAGATTGATAAACTGCACTCCACACCAGGCCTCGGAATCCTTGTCGGCCAGGTTCTGATCCAGCTGCAGGCCTTCGAAGCGCTCGTAGCGCGGCTTGGACAGGCCGACAATGGCATAGTCGCCGTGAATCTGCAGGCCGCGCATAAAGCCCGGGCAGAAGGTGTGCGGCACAAAAGATTTGGTTTCGAAGTCCACGTAACCCAGGTAGCCAGTGCCGCTGTTCAGCACCCACAGTTTGCCGTCCGCCCAGCGCGGCGAGTGCGGCATGGACAGGCCTTCACACACAACCTCGTTGGTCTCGACATCAATGATGATTCCACCGTTGTCACGGCGTTCACGCCAGCCATCGATAGTGTCGGACTTGCACACCGCGGTGACGTATTTGGGCTTACCGTCCACCATGGCCAGACCGTTCAGGTGGCAGCGGTCTTCCGGCACGATCTTGCTGATGAACTCCGGCTTCCAGATTACGCGGAAGCTGTGGGTCAGACTCGGCTCGGCGAGACAGTTGTACTTGGTGTTGACGAAGATGATCTTGCCGTCTTTCTGGATGCCCAGCTCGTGGATATCCACCTCGCCCGTGAACTGCGCGTTGCGCGGTACGTAACAGGCATCGAAGATCTTGTTGGCCACCTGGCCCGGCTGCAGCACGTTCTCAAAGCGCCACACCTGATACAGGCCGCCCATATAAATACGCTTCTGGTTGCCGACGATGCCCATGGCGCGCTGGAAAATACGCTCGTGGAATGACAGTTTGCCGCCGGGCTCGGCGCCGACCATATATACACGGCCGGACTGGTAGGAAGTGAACGCGATAGATAACTGGCGCTGGTGCATCCACTGGGCGAGACCCGCGGAGCAGGATTTCCGCACTGGCTCGGGCTTGGCGGCCTGCTTTTCACCAGCGGTGGGCTCGCTCTGTTCGGTGGCTTCGGTAGATTGTTGCGGCTGCTGCGCGGTGTTTTCTACCTGGTTGTCTGCCGACTGCAATTCGGCTTCGGCGGTCACTTCTGCGTCACTCATTTCGATACCACGGAGTTGCGTTACGGTCCGCTACTGCGGACCCAGTCATTATTTTCATTGGCCAGTTTTCAGCCATATGTGACTTTACCGCGGCTCGCAGCGTGACCGGGCAGATCAACTGTAACAGTTTGTAGCATGCACAAACCGGAGCCGCGGTACACTCTCAACAACCCTTATACAATCTTTAGGAGTTTCGATGTTCAGCCACGTCATGCTTGGGGCAAATGATATTCAGGAATCCAAGGCCTTCTACGATGCGATTCTCGGCGAGCTGGGCTACAAGCCCGGCGTTATCGACCAGAAGGGCCGCTGCTTTTATTTCACCGATACCGGCGTCTTCGCTCTGACCAAACCCATCGACGGCCAGGCCGCAAGCTGCGGTAACGGCAGCACCATCGGTTTTGCGGTAGAAAGTCCGGAACAGGCCGACCGCTGGCACGCGGCTGGCCTCGCCAATGGCGGCGCTCCCAGTGAGGACCCGCCCGGTGTGCGTGAGGGGGGCGGATTGAAGCTATACCTGGCGTACTTGCGTGACCCGGCAGGCAACAAGATTTGTGCAATGCGCCGCCTGTAGGCCGGATCCGCAACCGATTAGCCTGTTTTCTGGCGATCTCGGAGCCGGGCTCCGGCCCGGCATCCCACCAAACCGCACAAATTTCCGCCAATTCGACTCCCAATTGCCACACTTCACCTCTATAATGCGCGCGCTTTGGCCGGATAGCCGCTGTATCTCGTTTCAGCCCAGCCCCCGCCTCCCAAATTCCCGGGTGTGACCACTCTCTACAGGACAGTGTCGCGCCCAATCACGCAATACGCCCAGAGGCCCCCAGTGATAGACAATCTTCGCAATATCGCGATCATCGCCCACGTTGACCACGGCAAGACCACCCTGGTGGACAAGCTGCTGCAGCAGTCCGGCACCCTCGACCGCCGCAGCGCCGACTCCGAGCGCGTGATGGACTCCAACGACCAGGAAAAAGAGCGCGGAATTACCATCCTCGCCAAAAACACTGCCATCCGTTGGAATGACTACCGCATCAACATCGTGGACACCCCCGGGCACGCCGACTTCGGTGGTGAGGTAGAGCGCGTACTGTCCATGGTGGACTCGGTTCTGCTTCTGGTCGACGCGGTAGACGGCCCCATGCCACAAACCCGCTTCGTAACCTCCAAGGCATTCGAACAGGGCCTGAACCCGATCGTTGTGATCAACAAGATCGACCGCCCGGGCGCGCGCCCTGACTGGGTGATGGACCAGGTGTTCGACCTGTTCGACAGCCTCGGCGCTACCGACGAGCAGCTGGACTTCCCGGTGATCTACGCCTCCGCCCTGAATGGCATCGCCGGCATGGACGAGACGGATATGGCGGACGATATGAACCCGCTGTTCCAGCTGATCGTCGACAAGGTCAAGCCGCCGGAAGTCGACCGCGACGGCCCCTTCCAGATGCAGATCTCCGCACTGGACTACAACAGCTACGTGGGCGTGATCGGTGTGGGCCGTATCAAGCGCGGCGCACTGAGACCGAACCAGCAGGTAGTCATCCTCGACCGCGACGAAAAACCGCGCAAAGCGAAAGTACTGCAGGTAATGGGTTACCTCGGCCTGGAGCGAGTGGAAGTCGAACAGGCCAGCGCCGGCGACATCGTGTGTATCACCGGTGTAGGCGACCTGAATATCTCCGACACCCTGTGCGACCCGGAGAAGCCGGAAGCACTGCCGGCACTGTCGGTAGACGAGCCCACCGTGAGCATGACCTTCCAGGTGAACGACTCTCCGTTCGCCGGCCTCGAAGGCAAATACGTCACCTCGCGCAATATCAAAGACCGTCTGGACCAGGAGCTGATCCACAACGTGGCACTGCGTGTGGAGCAGGGCGATTCCCCGGACAAGTTCAAGGTTTCCGGCCGCGGCGAACTGCACCTTTCGGTACTGATCGAATCCATGCGTCGCGAAGGCTTCGAACTGGGTGTTTCCCGCCCGGAAGTAGTGCAGCGCGAAGTCGACGGCGAGATCCACGAACCCTACGAGCAGGTGGTGATCGACGTGGAAGAGCAGCACCAGGGTCCGATCATGGAAGAGCTGGGCCTGCGTAAAGCCGACCTGACCAATATGGAACCGGACGGCAAAGGCCGTGTGCGCCTGACCTTTATCGTACCGTCCCGCGGCATGATCGGTTTCCGCTCCCAGTTCCTGACCATCACCAGTGGCTCCGGTATCATGACCAGCATCTTCGACCACTACGGTCCGGTGAAGGTGGGCGATGTGGCCAAGCGTATCAACGGCGTACTGGTCTCCATGACCAAGGGCAAGACCCTGGCCTACGGCCTGTTCGCGCTGCAGGACCGCGGCCGCCTGTTCCTGGGCCACGGCGAAGAAGTGTATGAAGGTCAGGTGATCGGCATTCACTCCCGCGGCAACGACCTGGTAGTGAACCCGACCAAGGCCAAGCAGCTCACCAACGTGCGCGCTTCCGGTACTGACGACGCGCTGACCCTGTCACCGCCCATTCGTCACACCCTGGAGCAGGCACTGGAATTCATCGAAGACGATGAGCTGGTGGAAGTGACTCCGGAAAGCATCCGGATCCGCAAGAAAATCCTGGCGGAAAATATGCGCAAGCGCGCGAAGAAGTAATTCTTCGCAAGCGAATAAAAAACGGGCCAATCGGCCCGTTTTTTATTTCTCAGAATTTAACTTTATTTAACTTTCCGGCGGTTTTGTCTCGACAAAAATCGGATCCTTCCCGGCAATTTCCAGCAAACCCTGCAGGTTAGCGTGTGCGTCGATCGAAAAGCGGTTGCGGAACTGCCCCCAAGCTACGCCCACGGCAACGCGGTAGTCTGCATCGTCCAGATGGCCGGCCTGCGGGAGCGGTGCCAAATCCAGTTCGGACAGAATCATCTCTACCCGCTTCTGCTGGCGACAGGTGTACTTGTTCGCAGAGATATCGATACCGCTGCGCTCCAGCAGAAACAGGTTAATCGCCGCATCCAGCAGCGTGTTCGCGAGGCAGTAGCGATCCAGATCTTTTGCGCCTGGAATAAATACCTGGCCAGATTTTTCGCGTACATATTTCACAATGGAAGTGGAATCGGTGAGCTTTACGTCGCCATCTTCCAGAAACGGAACCCGCAACGTCGGGGTACCCGGATCTTCATTGGTGTGGATATCCAGCTCCACCATTTCCCACTCGAGTCCCGACTGCATCAGCGCAATGCGACAATGGCGTACAAATGGTGAGGTCAGACTGCCGAAGAGTTTTATCACGTAACTGCTCCCTTGTTTTTAGCCGTTTTCGCTTGCCATCAGTACACGCTGGCTGCTGACCTGACGCTAGTATACAGACGCAGGTAGTCAGGCATAGTCGCAGCGAGATTAGCCAATCACACCAGCAACTAAACTCGTACCTAAATTCGTACCTACACCGGTGCTACACCATTGCCCCCAGCAGTTTGCCCACAAAGTAGGCCACCGCCGCAGCGAAGATACCGAGGGCAAACGTACGCATGCCGGCGCGCAGCAGCGAGCTGCTGTGCACCCAGCCTTTAACCAGGCCGATCAGAAAAAACACCAGCCCGGCCAGCAAGGTGCTAATCAAAAATTGCCGCGGCATGGATAAACCACGGAACAGGAAGGGCAGCAGTGGCACCATGCCCACGGCAACAAAGGAGACAAAGGTCCAGCCGGCAGATGCCAAGGGGTTCGGCGGGATATCCGACAGGCCGTACTCTTCCCGCAGCATGGTCTCGATCCACAGTGTGCGATTGGCGGTAACCGTGCTGACGATATTTTCCAGGCTCTCGCCACTGAATCCCTTTCTGGCGAAAATCTGGCGAATTTCTTCCACCTCCCCCTCCGGCACCAGCCGAATATGTTGTTCTTCCGTGCGCCGCGCGTGTTCGACCTCGGACTTCTGCGCATTGACCGCTTCAAAATTGCTGACCGCCATGCTGACGCCGTCAGCCAGTAAATTTGCCACCCCCATAACGAGTACTACCACAGGAGAAAAGCCGGCACCAAACGCGCCGGACACAATGGCAAATGTCGTTATGCAGCCATCGATTGCACCGAGTACCGCGTCCGACAAGTGACTCGGCGTCGGTGATTGATCCAGCCGACGGGCGATATTGTCCGGGTGGTGATCGCGTAGTAGTTGGCGCCGACGCACATTTCCCATGGGCTCTGCTCCTGTGCTCTATTCGATATGCGCTATCCGAAAAAGCGCTGGTCCACACTTTGCCAGGCTGCCAGGGCCGCCGGGGAATGAAGGCAAACCGTAAGCAGGGAAAAGTCATCCTGTGCGTCGTGTAAAACTTCCAACCCCTGATGTGCGGCTATCTCATGAGGGAAACGATTGGTGCCCGCACCCAAGGCCGGGAATAGCAGTCGCCGTAACTTTCTATCCCGCGCCAGAGCCAGCACGCTTTTGTAGCATTCCCGCAACTGCGCCACTCCCTCCGCTCCCCACTGGTCTCCGCTGCTCCATTGCGGTGTCACTGTGTGGAGCAGATATTGCACAGGTAAGTTGGGCGCACTGGTGATGCGGGCGCCGCCCACCGGGCACTCCGGCAACTGCGAGCACTCACTGACCAGTGCTTCACCGGCGCGGTCGTAGACCTGAGCAGACAGTCCGCGGCCCCGAATCAGATGTTTATGCGCCGGACAGACCAGGGCATCGGCCTCAATAGTGAGAACGTCGTCACAAATCAGTTGCAGTGGTCCCATGGTGGTCTCCGCGCCAAACCAGTTCGCCTTTACTATAGCCCGCTGGTGTCCCACAGCCGGGACTGGGATCAATCGGCCGATGGATCTGGCCGGAAAATACCACCGAGATTATGGAAATCGCAGCACAACAGAATAACAACGCGAATTATCGCGACACCGCCAGTTCAGACCCGGTTGCCCAGGCGCGCGGGCTGGACCTGCGCCGCCGTATCCAGGCCTCCGGCTATATGCTGATCTTTGCCCTCGCCATTACCGGCGCCATGGGTGTGATTGCGCTGATGGGTGCGGACCTGTTTCTCTCCACCACCCTGTTCGGGGTGGCAGGGGTCATTTTATTGGCCTATATCGGCGTGAACGTGGCTGGCCCTAGCCGCAAAACACCGGTTCTCGTCGGTGCACTGCTGCTAGTACTGTATTTCTACCTGCTGCTGTCTGGCGGCGTGAACAACACCGGGCTAATGTGGGCGGTGATGCTGGTACCAGGGTTTATCAACCTGTACGGCTACAAATGGGGTACCGTGACTCTGGCCGGTGTGGGCGGTGCCACTGCCCTGATCCTGTTCTACCCGGATTTCCCCGGCCTGCTGGCCCAGTACGACACCGCGCACCGTGCGCGCTTTATCGCCGTGTTCGGCGCCCTCACCGCGCTTACCGCGATCCTCGACAGTAGCCGCCACCAGACCCAGCAGATGCTGCACCGGTTGACCGCCGAGCTGGAGAGCCACGCCTGCACCGATGCTCTGACCGGGCTCTCCAACCGCCGCGAGGCTTACAAGGCGATCAATGAGCTGGAACGCCGCAACCACGAGCTGGCCGGACGTTACACCGTGCTGATCGGCGACCTGGACAGCTTCAAGGCGATCAACGATACCTTCGGACACAGCTTCGGCGACCGCGTATTGCAGGATGTGGCGAATGTGCTGCGAGAGAATACCCGCGGCGACGATATTGTCGCGCGCTGGGGCGGGGAGGAGTTCCTGATCCTGTTGCCAAACACCGATGTGGAAGGCGGTGGCGTGTTAGCGGAAAAGCTGCGCAAGAAAGTGGAAGCTCTCAGCGAACACTATGCAGAGGACGTACGCGTCTCCATCAGCTTCGGCGTGGCGGAAGGCGGCACCGCGGAGCCGGGGCACAGCCAGCTGTTGGCAGAGGCGGACTCCCGTATGTACCGCGCCAAGACCGCCGGGCGCAACCAGGTGATCAGCGCCTGACGCATCCCCCTGCGCTTAACTCACGCGAGGTGCTGCAACAGCGCCTCCTTCACCTGCTCGGGAATCGGCGCTTTCGACTGCTGTTCATAGTCAAAGTGCACCATCACACAATCTCCCTGTGCCACCAACTTTTCCTTCTGCCACACCTCCTGATGAATCGTCATGGAGGTATTGCCCACCGCACTCAGGCTGGTGCGAATCTCCACCGGTGAATACAGATAGATCTGTGCGACAAAATCCACATCCATCTTCTTCAGAATCAGGTTCCATTTGTTCAGGCTCAGGTCCGGATTGAACAACTGGAAAATCGGTGTGCGCCCCTGCTCGAACCACACGGGTACCACGGTGTTATTGATATGCCCCAGGGCATCGGTTTCGCTGAAGCGCGGCTCTACCTGATAAGTGAACATCAAAATCCTCGCAAAGTTTTATCCGGTTTTGCTGCAGCCTACCGCATTTTTCACCAAACCGGCTTCCCTCTGGAAAAATCTGCCAACAATTAAGGCAGACCCGGTCAATGGAAAGTAAACTCCCCAACCACAATCCACTACCCTAAGATCTGCAACGCAACAATCTGCGCTGCATTGATTGATTTCCCGTTACTGATTCCGCGATGTTTTATGAGCCAGAAAGATAAACGCCCCCTGTACATCCCCCACGCCGGCCCGTCCCTGCTGGAAATCCCCCTGCTCAACAAGGGCAGTGCGTTTTCCCTGCAGGAGCGCATCGAATTTAACCTGATCGGCCTGCTGCCCACCAACGTGGAATCCATCAGCGAACAGGTGCGCCGCGCCTATCATCAGTACGAGCAGTGCAATACCGACCTGGAGCGCCACATCTACCTGCGCGCGATTCAGGACGACAACGAGACCCTGTTCTTCCGTCTGATCGAGCAGCACATCGAAGAGATGCTGCCGATCATCTACACCCCCACCGTGGGTGCCGCCTGTGAAGAGTTTTCCAATATCTACCGCAACCACCGCGGGCTGTTTGTGTCTTACCCGGACCGCAAACATATGGACGACATTCTGCGCAGCGCGACCAAGGAGAACGTCAAAGTCATCGTGGTGACCGATGGCGAGCGTATCCTCGGCCTCGGCGACCAGGGCATTGGCGGTATGGGCATCCCCATCGGCAAGCTGTCTCTGTACACCGCCTGTGGCGGCATCAGCCCGGCTTACACACTGCCGGTCACACTCGATGTGGGCACCAACAACCGGACTCTGCTGAACGATCCCATGTATATGGGCTGGCGCAACGAACGTGTTTCCCAGGAGGAATACGACGAATTTATCGAGGAGTTCATCGCCGCGGTGAAACGCCGCTGGCCCAAGGTGCTGATCCAGTTCGAGGACTTCGCCCAGGCCAATGCCATGCCGATCCTGAATCGCTACCGCGACCAGGTGTGCTGCTTCAACGACGATATCCAGGGCACCGCATCTGTGGCGCTCGGCACCATGCTCGCGGCGTGCAAGGCAAAAGACGAGAAGCTTTCCAAGCAGAAGGTGCTAGTGGTTGGGGCCGGTTCTGCCGGCTGTGGCATCGCCGAGCAGGTGGTGTCGGCGATGGTGCACGACGGCCTGAGCGACGCCAAGGCCCGCGAACGCATCTTCATGTTCGACCGCTACGGCCTGGTCACCAGCGACATGAAGGGCCTGCACGACTTCCAGGAAAAACTGGCCCAGAGCACCGACAAATACCCGCAATCCCCGGAGTGGGATCTGCAGACCCTGATCGAACAGGTCAAACCCACCATCCTGATCGGCGTATCCGGCCAGGGCGGCCTGTTTACCCAGCCGGTGATCGAGGCGCTGCACAAGGGCTGCAAGCGCCCGCTGGTAATGCCCCTATCCAACCCCACCTCCCGCGCCGAAGCCACCCCTCAGGAAGTGCTGGAGTGGACGGACGGCGAGGCCATGGTGGCCACCGGCAGCCCATTTGAGCCGGTGGAACTGAACGGAAAGAAATACCCCATCGCCCAGTGCAACAATGTGTATATCTTCCCCGGCATCGGCCTCGGTGTGATCGCCGCCAACGCCAACCGGGTGACCGAGAATATGCTGATGGCCGCATCCAACGCGCTGGCGGAAAACGCACCGGTGGTGCAGAAGGGCAGCGGCGCGCTGTTGCCCTCCCTGTCGGATATCCGCGAAGTGGGCAGGGCCATTGCCATGGCCGTGGGCCTGCAGGCGCAGGAAGACGGCGTGGCGCCGGGGATTACCCGCGAGAAGCTGGAAAAGAATATCGAGAAAAATTTCTGGTCGCCAAACTACCGGCGCTACCGGCGCGTGGCTTTCTGATTCAGAACACGGATCAAGAAAAACACTGACCCAAAAAACACTGCCCCAAAAAACACTGCCCCAAAAATAGTAGCGCCCCATAAAAAAACCGCGGAAATCCGCGGTTTTTTTATTTGTTGGCAGCTGTTGCCAATGGATCCCGAAGAGCAGCCTTACCCCGGCCGAAATCCGAGAAACGGATTGACCAGCCAGCCCAGTACCCCGGTGACCGACACCGGTGCTTCCACTACCGATAAACACAGGCACTCCTGATCTTCGGTGGCGATCGGGCGATGCACTTCACCGGGGTTGCGCACCAGGAAATCCCCCGGGCGGTAGAATCCATCCGCATCGGAAAAGGCACCGTGCAACACCATGATGATTTCCTGCCCGCGGTGATCGTGCTCTGCGGTGCGCCCGCCCCGGCAGATGCGGTGGAAGGCCACCTCGTATTTATCCTGGCCGGTTTTCAGGCGGGTCATTTTCAACGCGGGCGAAACCCGTCGCCATTTCAGCGGCCCATTCTTTGCAACCAGCTTGCCCACCACCCGCGGCAACGACGCCAGCGCCGGGTCCGTGGATGGATTATTTGACCGCGGTTGACGCGCATCGTTATTCGGCAAATCTTGTTCCGGTGAGGAGTCCTGATCAGCACGATCAATTCTCTGCATCAACTGATCAAACGCGGTGCCGGCCACCGGCTGGGGATCGGAATTGTCCAGCAGGGTGCCGCCGATGCCATTCAACTGTTGGTGCTGCTGCTGGCAGGCCGGACACATTTCCAGGTGCGCCTTGACGGCGAGGCTCTGCGCCCAGGGCAGGGTGCCCGCGGCATATTCCAGCAGCATTTCTTTTTCGGGGTGGTGGCGAATCATACTGACCTCGTTACTCGACACGTTTCAGCGCGGTTTGTAGCTTCTTCAGCGCCAATCGCACTCGGGACTTGACCGTCCCCAGTGGCAAACCCAGTTCCTGTGCAATTTCACTGTGGGATTTGCCCTCCATATACGCCTTGTGCAAAACGTGGCTCTGGTCCGCCGGCAGGGTTTTTATACCCTCGGCAATCTCGCTCTCGTTGCGACGCTGTTGCAGGTTGATCAGCGGCTGGTTATCCGCGCTCTCATCCCAGATATCGTCCACGTCCACTTCACTATCCGTAACGTGGCGGCTGCCGCGCCGCATCAGGTCGATACGACAGTTGCGCATGATGGTGTACACCCAGGTATTGGCAGACGCCTTGTGCGGGTCGAAGCTGGGCGCCTTGCGCCACACACGGAACATCACTTCCTGCACCAGCTCGTCTGCGGCCTCCGGGGCCAGCGCCTGGGTGTTGCGGCTGTAGTGAAACCCCTTGATCAGCGGTGCATAGTGGCCGAACAGCTGCTCGAACGCGCGTCGGTCGCGCTTGTCGCCAACCAGCACGAGCAATCTGCTCCAGTCGTCGTCTCGCCGCTGTTCAGGCTGCACCCTGTCTCCGAACTGTATTATTCCGCCCAATGGTTCCACCATCTTAGCCATCTGAACTGTCCTGTCGACGGTTTACTACGTGGATTCCAGCAGGTTGGATCACTTTAGTGTCCGGCGCCTCTGCCCGCTGCGGCAGAAAAGTTGACTGACAAGTCGTAGCTGCACCAGCAAGTCACTTCCGGGGCAGGCTATAGATCCAATCTGGGCTGGCCGGCGTAAACTCCAACAGTCATAAAGAACTCACCCGTCAACACGGAGGCGGACATGTCCTCGCTGATCACCGAACTGCAGACCTACTACCAGGACTTTCTCCGCGCCGATACTGAAGCACTGACGCGGTTCTACGATAAGTCTCTGGTATTTCGCGACCCGCTGCACGAGCTGCACGGGCTGGATTCGGTGACCCACTACTTCACCCAGATGCGCGCAGGGCTCAAACGCTGCGAATTCGAGTTTGACGCCACCACCCTCGGCGACGGCAGCGCCTGCTTGCCGTGGCAGATGCACTACGCGCACCCCGCCCTCAATGGCGGCCGGGACCTGACCCTGCGTGGCTGCAGCCTGGTGCGATTCAAAGACCGCATCGACTACCACGAAGATTTTTATGACCTCGGCGCCATGACCTACGAGCGGGTGCCTTTGCTTGGCGCTTTGGTGCGCGGGGTGAAGTCCCGTCTCGCCAAACTGCCGCCGGAGGCCTGAGCCATGAGCGAAATCCGCGACCAATGCATCTGGATCACCGGCGCCGGTTCCGGTATCGGCCAGGCACTGGTGCGTTTGCTGGTCGCGCAAAACAATTTCCTCATCATCAGCGGCCGCGGCAGCGAGCAGCTACTCGAGGTGCAGAAACTGTGCCCGCAACGGATACGCCTGCTGCCCTGTGATGTCGGCAACGACGAGGATATGCAGCGCGCGAAAAGCGAACTGGAATCGCTCACCGACCAGCTCGACCTGGTGATTGCCTGCGCCGGCACCTGTGAATATGAGGATGACCTGCGCCTCGACACCGCCAGCTACCGGCGGGTTTTCGACAGCAACTTTTTTGGTGTGGTGAATACCCTGCGCACCGCACTGCCCCTGCTGAATCACCGCGCTGCGGGCAAAACACCGCCGGTGTTCGCCGCCGTGGGCAGCCTGTCTTCCGTCGTCGGCATGCCCCGAGCGGAGGCCTATGGCGCGTCCAAGGCAGCGCTCGGCTACTTTCTCGATGCGGTGCGCGCGGACACCGCCCGTGTTCCCCTGCGTATCGTGGAGATTCGCCCGGGGTTTATCGACACCCCGCTGACCGCGAGCAATGATTTTTCCATGCCGTTTCTGATGACGCCGGAAAAAGCCGCACAACGTATCCTCGCCGGACTGTCCTCCGGCGCGCGCACCATCGACTTTCCCCGCCGGCTGAGCTGGCCCCTGCGACTCATGGGCTGCATGCAAAGCCTGTGGTTCGGGCTGGTGGCACCGCGCCTGACACGCATTCACCAGTTGAGACACAGAATATGAAAATCGCCATTATCGGCAGTGGTATCTCCGGCCTCACCAGCGCCTACCTGCTGCACCGCCAGCACGACATCACCCTGTTCGAGGCCGGACCCCGGCTCGGTGGGCACACCGCCACCGTCGATGTGCAGGAAGGTGAGCGCACCCTGCCCATTGATACCGGCTTTATCGTCTACAACGACTGGACCTACCCGAACTTCATCCGCCTGCTGGACACACTCGGCGTGGAGTCACAGCCCACGGACATGGGCTTCAGTGTCAGTAATCCACAGCAGCCGTTTGAGTACGCGGGCAATAACTTCAATAGCCTGTTCGCCCAGCGCCGCAACCTGCTCAGCCCAGGCCACTGGCGAATGCTCGGCGATATAGTGCGCTTCAACCGCAGCGCCGTGCGCGACCTCAACAACGGAAACATTGACGAGGCGATCTCACTTGGCGACTACCTCACGCGCAATCACTATTCCGAGGAGTTCTGCCAGCGCTACCTGATCCCCATGGGGTCGGCGATCTGGTCTGCCAGCCTGACGCAGATGCGCAGCTTCTCCGCAGCGTTTTTTATCCGTTTTTTCGTCAACCACGGCCTGCTGAATATTTTTAATCGGCCCCAGTGGCGCGTTATTCGCGGCGGCTCCCGGGAATACATCGCACCACTGGTGCGCGGTTTCGCCGAGCGCATTCGGCTGAACACACCGGTCACCGGGGTAATCCGTTCGGAATCCCATGTGGATATTCAGACTGCGACGGGCGAGGTCGAGCGCTTCGACGAGGTCATTTTCGCCTGCCACTCGGACCAGGCACTGGCCTGCCTGAGCGATCCCAGCCAGGACGAGCGCGAAATTCTCGAGGCCATCCCCTACGCAAACAATTCGGTGGTACTGCACACCGACACCAGCCTGCTGCCCAGTCGTCGCACAGCCTGGGCGAGCTGGAATTACCGGCTCGGCGAAGACGCATCCAGCCCCCCGATTCTCACCTACAACATGAATATCCTGCAGCGCCTGGACACGGAGAAAACCTACTGCGTTACACTCAATGCCGAGAGCTCGATCGACCCGGACAAGGTGCTGCAACGATTTGAATATGCACACCCGCAGTTTTCGGTGGCAGGCAGACAGGCTCAGGAACGCTGGGCAACTATTAATGGCGTCCGCCGCACCTGGTTCTGCGGCGCCTACTGGGCCAATGGTTTCCATGAGGACGGCGTGACCAGCGCCCTGCGTGTCGCCCGGCAGTTTGGCGCATCCCTGCCTGCGCAATCTGCCACCGCCACATTACCCCCTGAATCCGAGCACTGCCCGGGGGAGAAGAATCATGCAACAGCCGACACCGATCTCATCCATGCACAGCGCAATCTATAGCGGCTGGGTACAGCACCGCCGCTTTGCACCCCGGGCGCACCACTTCCGCTACCAGGTGTTTATGGTCTACCTGGATCTGGCGGAACTCGCCCAGCTATCTTCGCGCTCGGTTTTCTGGGGAGAGGGTCCCTGGGCACTGGCGCGTTTTCGCCGCGCGGATTTTTTTGGCGATGCGCAAATCCCCCTCGACGAAGCGGTGCGCAACCGGATTGAAGAAGAGGCCGGCACCCGACCCACCGGCCCCATTCGCGTACTGGCGAACTGGCGTTACTTCGGGGTGAACATGAACCCCATTTCCATTTATTACTGCTTCGACGAAACCGGCAGCCAAGTGCAGTGGCTGCTACTGGATGTTCACAACACCCCATGGAACGAACGCCACGGTTATGTGCTCGATTGCCGAAACCAGAACAGCGTCCAAAAAACCCGCTTTGATAAAGCCATGCATGTTTCCCCATTTATGCCAATGGAACAGGTATACCACTGGCGCAGCTGTACCCCGGGTAAACGGTTGACGGCATTCCTGCAGAATGTCCAAGAAGACACGAAAGTGCACGACGCCACCCTGTCACTGACCCGCCACGAAGTCTCCGCAAAAACACTCAACCGGGTTTTGATCCAATACCCACTGATGACCGTAAAAGTTATTGCCGCTATATACTGGCAGGCACTTAAACTATGGCTCAAGCGTATACCGGTGATCGCGCATCCCTCACGGCAATCACCGCCACAGCGAGAGCCGGAAGAGCAGTCCGAATAGGACGCGTTTTTTATAACAAGTTTCGCCGATTAAAGATTTCGTCGATAAAGAATTTCGCCGATAGAAGGTTCCGCTGATGAAAAGTATTCACCATTTGGCGCACTCAGCAACCGATGCCACACCGGATGCTTCCAATACCCAGCCGCGCTGGCGCACGCGTCTGGCCCGCCGATTGGTGCACGATCGCCTGCAGGGCCTTCAGTTCGGCGGGCTGACCATTGAGGAGCCGGCCGGCAAACTGTTTGTGTTCGGCGACAAATCCGGCGCGAACGCCCGCATTCGGGTACGAGACCCGGAGGCCTACATTCAGATTCTTCTCGGTGGCTCCATCGGCGCTGGCGAAGCCTATATGGATGGGCATTGGGACTCCCCGGACCTGGTCGCTGTGGTGCGCCTGATGGTGCGGAATATGGCGCTGCTGGAAAATTTGGATTCCAGTTGGAGCCTTATCTCCAGCGCAATAGCGAAAGTGTTGCACCGCCTGAACGACAACAGTCGCCGCGGTTCACAGCGCAATATCGCCGCCCACTATGACCTGGGTAATGATTTTTTCCAGCTCTTTCTCGATCCCACCATGCTGTATTCCTCGGCGGTGTTTCCCAACGAATCCGCCAGCCTGCACGAGGCATCGGTATACAAATTGGAAAAAATCTGCGAGAAACTGCAGCTCACTGAGAACGATCATTTGCTGGAAATTGGCACCGGCTGGGGTGGCATGGCGGTACATGCGGCAAAACATTATGGATGCCACGTAACCACCACAACCATCTCCCGTGAACAGTATCAGTATGCCAAGGCGTGGGTGGAAAAAGAGGGGCTGCAGGACCGCGTCACCTTACTGCTGAATGACTATCGCGATTTACAGGGCGAATACGACAAGATCGTGTCCATCGAAATGATCGAGGCGGTCGGCTACTCCCACTACCACGAGTTTTTTCACCGCTGCAGCCACCTGCTCAAGCCGGAAGGACGGATGGTGATGCAGGCGATCACGATCCAGGATCAGCGTTTCCACAGCTACCGCAAGCGTGTGGATTTTATTCAACGCTATATTTTCCCCGGCGGTTGCCTGCCCTCCAACCAGATTATTGCCGAGCACATTGCCGATAGTACCGATATGCAGATCGTTGGCCTGGAAGACATCACCCACGACTACGCATGTACTCTGCACGCATGGCGTGAGGCATTCTTCGCCCAGCTCGATGCGGTGCGCGCACAGGGCTTCGACCGGCGCTTCATTCATATGTGGGACTACTACCTGTGCTACTGCGAGGGTGGTTTCCTTGAGCGCGCCATCAGTACGGCGCAGTTTGTTTTCGCCAAACCGCGCTGTACGCCGACGAGATTCTGATAATTTTATTCCCTGTCGCTGTGCGCCCGATGAAGTGAGTGATACTTCTCCCGGATCTCGTCAATATCCACACTTGGCTCGGGGAATTGCATGTTCATCGACTCGAGTGCCCGCACCACAATGTGGGAAATGGCCAGGTTGCGAAACCACTTGTGATTGGCGGGAATCACAAACCAGGGCGCGTGATCAGTGCTGCATTTTTTCAGTACCGCCTCAAACGCCTTGGTGTATTTATCCCAGTACTGCGCCTCACTGTAATCGCTGTCGCTGATTTTCCAGTGACGCGCGGGATCATCAATCCGCTTTTTGAAACGCTCCAGTTGTTCTTCTGGATCGATATGCAGGTAAAACTTGAGGATGGCGGTGTCGTTGTCTGCAAGCAACTTTTCGAAGTTATTGATGTGTTCGTAGCGCCCGGACCACACTTTCTTCGGCACCATCTTGTGCACCCGCTGGATCAGTACATCTTCGTAGTGGGAACGGTTGAAAATGGCTACGTGCCCACGCCGCGGGGTCACCTTGTGGCAACGCCATAAGAAATCGTGCTCCCGCTCCGCGGTAGACGGTTGCTTGAACCCGGTCACCGTACAACCCTGCGGATTCATCGCGCCGAGTACGTGATTGATGGTGCCGTCTTTGCCGGCGGCATCGCGCCCCTGCAAGCAGATCAACAGGGAGCGTTTGTGCTCGGCGTACATCCGATACTGTAATTCGCGCAGTTTGCGCTTGTATTCCTCGATGACCGGCAGCGCCGAATCTTCATCTTTATGCTCGCCGTGAAACGACGCATCGATTTTATCCAGGCGGATCTTACTGCCGGGTTTCACCCGGAATTCATCGTAGTAATTCACCGGCCTACCTCCTGCGCCTGGTCGGCATTCTGCAGGTGCCGATAAAGCACCCTTTTCACAATATCCAATACCAACATCCACACCAGCATATACAGCCACACCAGCCCGATCACTTTCCAGGGAATGGCGGGCACCAGCCAGCCGAATCCACACACCAGCACCGCCAGAACCTGCGTGCCCGCGATGGCGGCAAACAGCGGCAATGCCGGCCAGGGCCGGGCAAAAAATGCATGGCGCGCGCGCACCACAAACAGCAGTAAATGGCCGCCAGCGACGATTTGCAGGAACACGATGGTTTGCAACTGCTCTTTGCTAAGGCTGATCCAGGATTGCCAGTGCGGGTTGCTCAGCCACTCCATGCCGATCAGCAACAGGCCGACGGTCTGCGCAATGGCAAACAGGCCGAGGATACCCGCGCAGAACAACAGGCGATACATATGCCAGTGCATTGGCTTTGGTGGCACCCGGGTATTATCGTAGGCGATAGTCATGATGGGTACATCGTCCAGCAATGCGATCAAAACGATCATCACCGGTGTGAGCGGTGAAAAATTGAAAAACACCGTAGCGATCACCACCACCGCCATAATGTCGAGGGTCATGGCGACACGGAACAGGATGTAATTCAGGATGCGCTCGAAAATTTTGCGCGCCTCGTCAATGGCATCTACCACCGTGGACAGGCCCGGCGCGGTGAGAATAATCGCCGCCGCCGCGCGCGCGGCATCGGTGGCACCGCTCACCGCAATGCCGCAATCCGCCTGCTTTAGCGCCGGCGCATCGTTGACGCCATCACCGGTCATGGCTACCTGGTGTCCGCGGCCCTGCAGCGCTTTTACCATGGCGTATTTGTGTTCGGGGAAAACGCGCCCAAAACCGTCGACTTTTTCCACACTATCAATGCAGGTTTCCGGCAGGTGATCGGGGTTCATGTCTTTTGGGAAAACATCGGCGGCGTTGAGGATATTGGTACCGATGCCCACCTGTTGGGCAATTTCCCGTCCGATGGCGACGTCGTCGCCGGTAATCATTTTTATCGCCAAGCCGTGCTCGCGCGCCTTTTGAATCGTTTCGGCGGAGTCCTCCCGCGGCGGATCCTCCAGCGACAGAATGCCGAGAAACGACCAGTGGCTGCCGCCATCGGCGGACATGGATACGGCCAGAGCACGCAACCCGCGTTCGGCCAATTGCGCCACGCTGCGGTCCATTTTTTCCGCCGCCTCACCCTTCAGCCCGCACAACTGCGAGATCGCCTGGGGTGCGCCCTTGGCAAAGGTGAGTGCATGGCCATCGGCATCGGTGACCTCGGAAAGCGTGTGTTTGCTCACTGGGTCGAAGGGGGTGAAGGTGCCGCGCCGATATTTCTGCAGCGCGCCGGGATCAGTGACGCCGGCAAAAATTGCCGCGTCGATAGGGTCGGAGGAGCCCGCTTCGGAGGCGAGCGCCGCGCCGGTAATCAGGGTATCGGCGTCTTCCGCGTCAAACAGCTGCGGTTCGTGCAGGGAAAGCGCATTCTTGGTGAGGGTGCCGGTTTTGTCGGTGCACAGGATGTCCACACCGGCCAACTCCTCAATGGCCTCCAGGCGCGACACAATGGCTTTCTTGCGCGAGAGCGCCAGGGCACCCAGGGCATTGGTGACCGTGACCACCGAAGGCAAGGCCACGGGAATGGAGGCAATCAGCAACACCAGTACCAGGCGCAAAATATCCAGCGCATCGGACCAGTGCCAGTGTTCCGCGGAAACGATATCCCGGTGCAGCTCACTGCCTACCAGTATCAACGCCAGCAACAAGCACAGGACAATCAGGAAATCGCCAATCTGCGTCATCGCCCGCTGCGAGTGGGAAAGTCCCTTGCCGGCACCGGCCACCAGACTGGCGGTGCGCCCGAAAAAGGTGTTCGAGCCGGTACCAATCACTACCGCGCTCATGGAGCCGCGCTTGGCGATACTGCCGGAATAGCCGATGTCGCCGACCTTCTTGTCCACCGGCAAAGATTCCCCGGTCAGCGCCGCCTGATCGATGCTGATGGATTCGCCATCAACAAAGCGCACATCCGCCGGGACTATCTGGCCGAGGCGGATGCGTACAATATCCCCGGGCACCACTGACACGGCATCGATGCTCTGGTATTTGCCGTCCCGCAACACTTCGGCTTTGGGCGCCATGCCCGCCTTCAGCGCCGCCAGCGCCATCGATGCCTTGCGCTCCTGCCAGAACCCGGTGGCCGCGTTGTACAACAGCAACAGCACAATGATGGAAAAATCCGCCCAGTGCCCAATGATCGCCGACAGCAATGCGGCACCTTCGATCATCCACGGGATAGGCCCCCAGAAATAGCGCAGGAAACGTTTCAAGGCGCTTTCTTCTTTGGCGAGAATCGCATTGGGACCGTATTGTTGCAGGCGCGTATCTGCCTCGGCAGCGGACAGGCCTTTGCCGGATGTCTTCAGTTTGGCGTACACGCTATCCAGGTCGGCCTTTTCAAGGTCTTTCGCTGTTGTCGACGCCGCCGGCGGAGTAGATTGCTGCACGTTATGCCCTTTTCGCACAAACGAATACTGGGGCCATCTGTGGGAGAGAGCCCTTACTACAATCTAGCAGTACCATATCAATCAGATCGCATGGGGCTTCTGTGCTCCAGGTTAGTCTCCATGATGAGACTGTTAAATGGAGCGACACCCCAGGCAACTATTTCGCAAGGCGTAGAAAAAAGCCGCCTGTAAGGCGGCTTGAACGGGGCAACTCGAGGGCATGACTCTTATACTTCAAAACTTCCAGCGGGCACCAATTTCTGCGAGCCAGCTTTCGTTTTCTATTTCAAAACTGGCGGGCAGCAGGTCCGCTCTCACTTCAATATCATCTGTCTGACGCCAGCGCAGCCCGCCGAAAAAGCTCAGCTGCTCGCTGCACCAATAGTTCAACCCCGCCATTACCTGATAGGCGAATACGCTGTCATCGTCATCGATGATCCCCACCCCCGACGGGTTGTACTCAACATCTACCCAGGCATTACCAATACCCGCACCAATATATGGCTTCAGCGTCCAGCTGATATCGAAATCGTAAAACGCATTGATGAACAGATAGTCCGCGGTAAAGTCTCCGGCACCGTCGGCAACCAGGTCCGCTACGGAAATACCCAGGTTCCCGGGCAAGCCGCTCACCAGCACGCCAGCGTCTTCGTTGCTAAGATCGATCCCAGCCGCCATTACATTGAAATGTGAATCCACGTCATGGCTGGCGTAGGCGTATTCCGCTTCAAAACGCAACTGGTTCATCTGCCAGCCAATAGCGAGATTGGCACCGGCTCCGCTGTCCACGTCCGTATTCCAACCCACTGCCGTACCGACGGGTAGCACAACGCCAGCGGGAATGGCGGTGCCAGGACCGGTGATGAATTGCTGGGTAAAACTACCGTCGTTATAGGTATCATCCATCTCGTTGTAACTGAGGCTTCCGGAAAGATAAAAACCATCCGCCAAAGCGTTTACGCTTGCCACGCCCATGGCGGCAGCCAATAGACTCTGTTTGATATTCAACATATTCCAAACCCGTTGTTAATTCGTTGCGGAAATAATTACGGTAGGAATTCGGGTGTGGATTATCAGATTTTGGGAGATCGTGGTTTTCTGTGCCTTTAATCACAAGATCGTCATTCGGCGCGCATTTAGTGATCCGTATTATTTTGTCGAGCGTAATTTTTATTTGAATTTCACGTCGGGTTCATTCTGGGCAAAAAAATAGCGGGCACCTGGCCCGCTATCTTCATTCCCGATGAAATTATTTTTTCACGCTTTCCACCCAGTCATTAACACGTTTTTCCAACAGCGGCAGTGGCAGTGCGCCACCACCCAGAACGGTGTCGTGGAAAGCGCGGATATCAAACTGGTCGCCGAGTTCTTTTTCCGCATTGCCGCGCAGTTCTTCGATTTTCAGCATTCCTATTTTGTACGAGGTCGCCTGGCCCGGGTAGGTGAGGTAGCGGCGTACTTCGGAGCGCACAGCGCCTTCTGGAATCGCGGAGTTTTCCAGGAAATATTCCACCGCCTGATCCTGGCTCCAGCCTTTGGAGTGCATGCCGGTATCCACCACCAGGCGGATCGCACGCCACATTTCTGCAGTCAGACGACCGAAGTCGCGGTAAGGATCCTGGAACTGGCCCATCTCTTTTGAAAGTTTTTCAGAGTACAGTGCCCAGCCTTCGATATACGGGGTGAAGTGCGCCTGGGTGCGAAACTGCGGGATATTTTCCAGCTCCTGGGCAATGGAGATCTGCATATGGTGACCGGGGTTACCCTCGTGGTAGGTCACGGTTTCCATATCCGCGGTGGACAGGGCGCTCATGTCAGACATATGTACGTAGTAGGTACCTGGACGCGATCCGTCCGGGGTGCCGGATGAATAGTGCTGGGCGCCGCCGGGTACTTCGCGGAATGCCTCCACACGCTTCACCTGCAGCTTGGCCTTGGGCAGGATGCCAAAGTATTCCGGCAACTTCGCTTCGATATCGGCGAGGTAGCCCTCTACTTCTTCGAGATATTCCTTACGCCCTTCATCGGTGTTGGGGTAGTAGAACTTGTCGTCGGTACGGATGAAGGTGAAAAATTCCTGCAGGTCACCGTCAAATTCTACCTTGTCCTTGATCGCTTCCATTTCCTTGCGGATGCGCGCCACTTCGTCCAGGCCGAGCTGGTGCACTTCGTCGGCAGTCATCGGCAGGGTGGTGTAGTGGGCCAGGCGGTTGCTGTAGTAATCGTCACCGTCCGGCAGGTTGGAAACACCTCTCGGCACTTCGTCCGCATTGGGCTTGTCTTCCTTCAGCCAGGCGATGTAGGCGTCGTAGGAAGGCTTCATTTGGCTGGTGAGGGCTTTCGCCACTTCCGCCTGCAGCTCCTTGGCTGTGGTCTCATCAATGGTACCGGCGTCTTTCAGCGCTGCGATTTTCTTCTTCGCGTCGGCCATCAGCGGGGAATCTTCGCCATCACCAAACGGCTGGCCAGTGGTGACCTTCTCGGCACGCTCGATCGCCAGGTCATAGGTGAACTGGGGCGGGCGAATGCCTTTTTCGGCGGAACCCTGAGCGCGCTCCAGCAGCTGGTCGAGGGCCGTGCTGATACCGCCGATACGGGCGATGTAGTCACGCATGTCCTGCTCGGTTTCCACCTTGTGCTGGTTGATCATGAAGGTGGGAAGTTGCGCTTCCGGGCCGCCCAGCTCGCTGGCGAAGTAACCGTGATCCGCCCACGGCTGGTTGGCTTTCTGCTGTTCGTATTGCTGGATCCACAGGTCGTAGGACTCTTTGCCCTCGGCGGCCAGCTTGTCGTAGTCGAACTGCTGTTTCATTTCCTCGACGGTGGCTTTCTTCCAGGCCAGCTCGCGCTCGTCGGCGGCCTTGGTCATATCGTCGATTTTGTCGTACTGCTCCTTGCGGCCCAGGTAGCTGAGCTGGATGGGGCTGAATTGCAGCTGCTCCTCAAATTTGCTGTCAAACCACTCGGTGAGACGCTTGGTCTCGTCCTGCTGGTGGTCTTCCGGGGTCAGCGGCAATTGGGTGGCCTGTTCGCCGGATTGGGCCCCATTGGCCTGTTCAGTGTTTTTCTTCGGATCTTCACTCTGCTGACAGCCGGCCACGGCCGCTGCGATCACCAAACTCAGGAGCGCCTTGCGCATAATTTAGCCTCTTGTAAAAGCGTTGCAGTTATTAGGTGGATTCGGGAAGGAGAATTCGATCAGAATTCAACTTCGAATATCGAAGGTAACGATACAGATTTGTCACAAAAAATCAGCCGACTCGCACGGCAGTGCGGGGCGGCGGAGCCGATTGGGCTACAGAATGACACAGAATTGGCACTTGCTCACTTTCAAGCGCAGGTTCCATGCCACTGGCCGGCTCACTCCTGCTCCAGAGTTTCCGCCTTTGAAATATTCTTTTCCGCACCATTGACGATATGCAGTTCGCGCTGGGGGAAGGGAATGGTCAGGCCTTCGGCCTCCAGTGCGGGCTTGAGCTTCTTCATCAGCGCCCAGTACACATCCCAGTATTCATCGGTCTTGGCCCAGGCGCGCAGGTGCAGGTTGACCGAGCTGTCGGCCAGCGCACGCACGGCGTAAGCCGGCTCCGGGTCGGTGAGGATACGCGGCTCTTCCGCCACCAGGTTGCGCAGTACGCGCATGCCGGTCTCGATGTCGTCGCCGTAGGCAATGCTGGCGATGATCTCGATACGGCGACTGGCATTGCGGGTGAAATTGGTCAGGGTCTCACCCCACACCTTGTCGTTGGGAGCAGAAATGCGCAGGCCGTCCGGGGTATCCAGCTCGGTGGTGAACAGGCCGATCTTGCGCACGGTACCGATGATGCTGCCGAACTGGATGGTCTCTCCCACACGGAAAGGCCGCAGCCCCAGCAGCACAAAACCGGCGGCGATGCTCTGCAGCGTGTCCTTTAGTGCAAGGCCAATGGCCAGGCCGGCGGCACCCAGCAGCGCTACCAGCGAAGTGGTGTTGGCGCCGAAGATGTCCAGCACCACCAGGCCACCCACCACATAGGTGCCCCACACGGCGAGGGTTTCCAGCACCGGTACCAGGGTTTCGTCGATACCGCGCTCGGTGAGCCGATTGACCGCGCGGGACACGATTTTTGCGGCGATCCAGGTCACCACCAGCGCCATCAGTGCCCACAACACATTCAGGCCAACTTCCATCACCACTGGCCACAGTTCTTCCAGTTGCGCTTTCAATCCATCCACAGAGCGATCCCCCGACTAGTAATAAAATGCAGTGCGAAGCATAAGACAGGCAAGGCCCCGGGCGCTACGGGGCGCCGGAGAAGAAATAGTGCTGCACCAGCTGCAGTACCAACAGCGTCAACACCAGAAGAAAAATAATATTTTGACGATTCATAACCAGTATCTAGCAAATTATTGGGAGCGCGGCAGCGTCAGCAGCCCTTCCTCCACCAACCAGTCCCGGGATTCAGTGAGCATATCCGCAAGCGCCACCGAATTGCGATAACCCAGTTCACGCTGTGCGCGGGTGCAATCCGCCAGCGCACGGTCCGTCAGCATGCGCGCTTTTTGCGGGGTCACCGCAGGTTCGCGTCCGCTCACGCGGGAAACCCAATCGGAAATCGCGGCGACGGTGTGAATGGCGAACGCCGGTGTGGTGCGCCGGGGCGCGGGCACGCCCACCAGATCGGCGATCAGGCGGAAGAATTCGAGAAAACTGGCATCGGTGCCGGCAAGGATGTAGTTCTCACCGCAGCGGCCGCGGTGGAACGCCTCGATATGCGCGCGCGCCACTGCGCCCGCATGGCAGAAAGATCCGCCCCCCGGCGGCACACCGGGCAGTTTGTTTTCCGCCAGCAGAAAAAAGGTCTGTGCCCAGCTGGAGACATCGTACTTGCCGACGATGGCGCAGGGATTGAGAAATACGGCATCCAGACCTTGAGCAATTTCCTCCTGCACCGCCAGCTCCGCGTGCAGCTTCGAATAGTGGTAGTGGTCGCGGGGATGAGTAGCCAGCTTGGGGCTGGCCTCGGTGATGACGCCCCGGTGATAGCCGTAGGCGGATATGGAACTGGTGACGATCATCCGCCCCGGCCTGGTCTGTTGCGCAAAATGCGCTCGGGCAACCCGGGCAAGATTGGCCGAGCCGACCACATTGTCCTGCCACTGTTGGGCATTGCCCCCGCGCCACATGCTGGTGTTGCCGGCGATGTGGAACACCGCATCCAGCTCCTCAGGCAGTGCTGCGCGCAGGGACTCCGGGTTATCCAGAGTCGCCTGCACCGGCGTTGCACCCAGTGCCTGCGGGCGATCGGTATTCCCGCCCGGCCGGTACATGGCGGTGACCTGCCAGCCGTCCGCAACCAGCTGCTCGATCAGGTTGGCACCGAGAAAGCCGGTGCCGCCGGTGACAAATGCACGCATTCTGTAATTTGCCTCTCAACTTCCGGGCGCAGGTACGCGCCCGGGTAGATCAGAGACTACTGGATCTTGAGCCCGAGTTCATGAGCAAGAAACGCATACTGGTTGGTGAAGTCTTCCACCTGCATCCACACCGGTTTGCCGGCGCCGTGGCCCGCGCGGGTTTCTACCGCGAGATAGATCGGGTTGTTACAGCCCTGATCGCGCTGTAGGGCGGCGGCGAACTTGTAGCTGTGCCAGGGTACTACGCGATCGTCACGATCGGCGGTGGTGATCAGGGTGGCCGGGTAGCAGGTGCCTTTTTTGGTGTTGTGCACCGGCGAGTAGGCGTAGAGCGCTGCAAACTCGTCTTTGTTTTCCGACAGGCCGTAGTCACTGGACCACTGGCGCGCGTTGGCGGATGCGGTGTGATAGCGCAGCATATCCAGTACACCGACGATGGGCAGCGCGACCTTGAACAGATCCGGGCGCTGTACTTCGGTGGCGCCTACCAATAGTCCGCCATTTGAGCGGCCCATAATGCCGAGCTTCTCCGGTGCGGTAATGTTTTCTTTAATCAGCCATTCCGCAGCCCCGATAAAATCATCGAACACATTCTGCTTTTGCAGTTTGGTACCGGCCTTGTGCCAGTCGCCACCGTATTCGCTGCCACCGCGCAGGCTGACCATGGCGAAGGTGCCGCCCATGTCCAGCCAGCCGGCAAAGCGGGTATAAAACTGCGGCAGCTGTGCGGCATTGAATCCGCCGTAGCCGTACAGCAGGGTGGGATTTTTGCCGTCTTTCTTCAGGCCTTTTTTATTCACCAGGAACAGGGGTACACGGGTGCCGTCTTTGCTGGTGAAAAAATGCTGACTGACGGTGTAATCGGAAAAGTCTGCGGGATATTTCGGCGCTTTGACTTTTTCGCTCTTGCCGCTGGCCACGTCCAGTTTGTAAATGCTCGGCGGGGTCAGAAAGTTACTGAAGGCGTAGTACGTCTCGCTGTCGTCCGGATCGCCGTGAAAGCCTTCCACGGTGCCCATGCCCGGCAGTTTCAGTGCGTACTGTTGTTTGCCATTCAGATCGGTCACCAGCACCTTGGATTTGGCGTCTTCCAGGTAGTGCAGTACGAAGCGTCCGCCGATCAGGCTGGCACTCTGCAGTGCGTCTTTCTGCTCGGGTACCAGGGTTTTCCAGTGGGGTTTTTCCGGCTTGTCGAGATCAATGGCCACGATGCGGCCATTGGTGGCGTCGGCATTGGTTTCGAAATAGAAGGTTTTGCCGTTGTTGCCGAGGAAGCTGTACAGGGCATCCCAGCTGTCGAGCAGCTTCACCACCTTGGCGTTGGGATCGGTCAGATCCTTGTAGTAGATACCGTTGCTGTCGTAGCCGTCGAAAATGCCCAGGATCAGGTATTTGCCATCGTCACTCACTTCCGCCCCGGGATTGCGGGTGGGGTGATCGGTGATTTCGTACACCAACTGATCTTTGCTCTGGGGTTCGCCGATCTTGTGGAAATAGACGGAGACCTGTTTGCTGTCGTCGGCACTGCCGTCTTTGTTGAACGGATAGCGGCTGTAGTAGAAGCCGGATTCGTCCTTGGCCCAGCTGGCGCCACTGAATTTGATCCCGGTGAGGTGGTCTGGCATGAGGCGGCGGGTTTTCAGATCGCGTAAGTGATAGTCGGTCCAGTCAGTGCCGCCGTCGGAAGTGCCGTAGGCCAGATAGCGACCGTTGGGGCTGACGGAGTAGCGCTTGGCCGCGATGGTGCCGTCTTCACTCAGCGCGCGGGGGTCCAGCACCACGCCGCCGTCTTTGTGGATATCCCGGGTGCTGTAAAACACATTCTGATCCCAGGTGCCGTCGTTGTATTCGTAGAACACCTGGCCGGCTTTTTTGTAGGGCACACCGTAGCGCTCGTACTGCCACAGCTCGGTGAGGCGCTTGTTGATCTTCTCCCAGCCCGGCAGGGCCTTCAGCTTGGGCAGTGCAAAATCATTTTGCGCGGTCACCCACTCCTTGACCGGCTTTGAATCCTGATCCTCCAGCCAGCGGTAGGGGTCGCTCACGCTCTTGCCGAAGTACTCGTCCTTCTGGGCGACGACTTTCGTTTCGGGATAGCGGGTCTCGGGGTGTGCGGTCTTGGCGGTGTCGGCAGCGGGTTTGTCGCTATTGGCAGCGATGGCAACGACGGCGGCCAGCACGGGAATCGCGGCACCGGCGATCAGGGTCAGTGCGGTCTTGTTCATTGGGACTTCCGGTTTTTAATTTTCGGCTTTTCAGCAACCTGATAGGCTAATCTAGAAAATTCGCCGCCAAGCATCCAGCGGGCAACTGCATTTTAGAAGAGGTTATCGATGAAAGGCCTGATTCAACGGGTAAAACACGCGAAAGTGGAAGTCAGCAGTGAATCCGTCGGCGCCATTGATCACGGGATCTTTTTGTTGTTGGGGGTCGAGGCTACGGATTCCCGGGAAACCGCCGACAAACTACTGCACAAGGTGCTGCACTACCGCATCTTCAGCGACGACCAGGGCAAGATGAATCTGAATGTTCAGCAGGCCGGCGGCGGCCTGCTGGTGGTGAGCCAGTTCACCCTGGTGGCGGATACCGCCAAGGGCCTGCGGCCCAGCTTCAGCCGCGGTGCCAGCCCCCATCAGGCGGAAGAGCTGTACGACTACTTCCTTGAGCGGGCGCGGGAGGTGATCGCGGAAGGCTGTGCGGTTGCCGGCGGTCAGTTTGCCGCGGACATGCAGGTTTCGCTCTGCAACGATGGGCCGGTGACGTTCTTGCTGGAGGCCTGAGCCTCCACTGACGCCTGGGCGCGCTTGTTCAGGGATTCGAGCCGCGCCTTGCGCTCTTGTTTGGACTGCGCCCCCAGCTGCTCCACCGCGCGGTAAAACGCATCCCAATCCCCACCGCTATCTTTATACAGCTGCACAAACGCCGGCACCTGTGACTGATACTCACTGACCAGAGCGAGGGTGGCATTGTTGGTTTTCTCGATCATCTGCGCGAATTTCTCGTCCTGCGTCCAGCCTTCCGACTCCTTGCGGTAGCACTGGCGCAGCCGCCGCAGGGTGCTCGCCTTGCGCGACCGCTTTTCACTATCCGCCAGATCCGAGGCATAAATATCCTGCAGCTGTTTGCGCGCAGCCACCATCAAACCATTGACCCGCCGCGCCTGCTCGACATTGGCCACCTTTGGGGCGGGGAGACCGTTGCGCCGGCGCCAATCGGGTAGCGCAATACGCGACACCGCGGTGGCGAAGCTCTCGTTAAAACGGGTGTCGCCGGCGATATACACCCGCCGGTGAGCCAGCTCGTGGAACAGCAGGCTCGCCAGCCGGTCCGGGCTCCAGTCCACAAAGCTCGACAGCACCGGGTCGTCAAACCAACCCAGAGTGCTGTAGGCGGGCACCGGCCCCAGGTAAACATCGTAGCCTTCGGCGCGCAGGTGTCCGGCCTGGGCCTCGGCATCGCGCTTGTC
This sequence comes from uncultured Microbulbifer sp., assembly GCF_947504145.1. Classification (GTDB taxonomy): domain Bacteria; phylum Pseudomonadota; class Gammaproteobacteria; order Pseudomonadales; family Cellvibrionaceae; genus Microbulbifer. The sequence goes on along the minus strand of NZ_CANNGQ010000002.1, from coordinate 114,066 downwards.
AAAATAGCCCCGGTAACTGGCGCAGCCCGCGATGGGATAGCACCAGCGCTTCGGCGACAGGGAAAACTCCGGCGCCGCAATCACGTTGTACAGCGCGTACTCGTCTTCCAATTGGGTAAAGTCGCTGTAAGCGGACCCCACCGGCAGGTGTAATTCGCCGGCGGCATAGGCGCGAATAGCGCGCACCCATTGCAGTTGCCGGCGCAGTTTGGGATCCGTCTGCTCGTCGTCCACCAGCCGATCAATGGACTTGCGCCCGGCGAGAATCTTCAGCTGGCCAGTGGCGGCCTGGGAATAGAAATGCACGGTTTCGCAACCGGCGGCAAAAAGTGCCAGGGCCACAACCAGCAACCGCAGCCCAGCGCGCCAGTTTGAGCGCAGCCGGTACTTAGCGACTAATTTAAAGTGCAGGAGAAAAGATTTTTTCAGGGAGTCGTCCATGCCGCCCGTTGCCGCTGTTTCGCTGGTATTTTCGCTGGTGCTCGGTGCCGTGTTGTGGATTTATCTGATACGGCTTTCGTTTGAAGTATCCACCGGGATGGGGATCGCGGCGCTTGTTTTTCCGCTATTACCGCTACTCATACTCCTGAGCAATCCGCGGCATCAGGAGCAACTCGTTACGTTAGCTTCGGCCATCCTGTTGTTTTCCAGCATAGTCGTTTTTACACGGTGACCGCGCATCGCCGCAAGCCCCGCCCAATATCCCGATACTACTGGCTGCAATCAAAATACTCGGTTTCATTTCCCGCGAAGTGCCCGTTCACCAGATAGTTCACCACCTGATCGATCACCTGCGGGCTGCCCGTCAACCCATTGTGGGTCAGGGGATAGGTGATTCGCTCGCAGGTGCCCTCCACGTACGTGCTCGGCAGGCCCACGATGCCGTCGTCGTTCCCGCGGATAATGGCGGAAAACAGTGGATTCCATGAGCGGGTTCCGGCGATGACACCGAGTGGAAATTTTACCGGGCCGAGCCGGTTTGGGAGAGCGCGCTCATCGATGCCCATCTGATTGCCCGCCGGGCCGTTTACATCCTTGATGATGGGGATACAGGAGAGAAAATTCCCGAGACGGCTGCCCTGATTGGGCGGCCCCAGCATGACGACACGGGCGACATCATCGACTACACGATTTTCATAATACTGCCGCAGTAACAGGCCGCCCATGGAGTGAGTGACGAAGTAGAGTGGCGAGGCCTGGGCTTGGTCACAGGCGGAGATACCCCGGGGCAGCGTCATCTCTGCCAGAGTTTCGATTGGGTATTTTTTGGATGGGTAGTCGAGATTGACCGTATGAAAGCCCGCATCGTCGAGCGCCGATGCAATCGCCTCCATGGACGAGGAATCTTTGGTGATACCGTGGATGAGGATGGCGCAGGGGCGGGCAGCTTGTTGCTCTACCGGTTCAGAAGCAAGAGCGCTTTGTGGGAAGCTCGCGAAAAAGATCAGGGCGTGGGCGCCGATCATGCCGACAATGGATTTTGATCCGGTTTTCATCGCCACCTCGCCAATGCGTATACCCTTGGTGATCGCTCAACGGATCACCATCTCGTTCCAGGCATACGCACAGGTGCCGCTTTCGGATTACTGCGAGGATTAAAACGGAGATTGCTACTGCGCTTCCGTCTCTTCATCCGGCTTGCCGCGTTTTACCCAGCGCCCGAAAAAGACCCCCACTTCAAACAGGAGCCACATGGGAACCGCCAGCAGGGTCTGTGAAATCACATCCGGGGGCGTCAGCAGCATGCCCATGGCAAAGCAGGCGACGATGACGTAGGGGCGCTTTCTACCCAGTTCTTGTGCGGTCACCGCGCCACTCCAGATCAGCAGCAACGTAGCGATGGGGATTTCAAACGCAAAGCCAAAGGCGAAGAACAGCTTCAGCGCGAGATCCAGATAACTGCGAATATCCGGCATCACCTTGATATCCGCGTGGGCTGAGCTGATAAAGAATTCAAATATCAGTGGAAACACCACGAAATAGGCGAATGCCATGCCCGCGTAAAACAGGAAGATGCTGGAAATCATCAGCGGCGCGATCAATTTCTTTTCGTGTTTGTACAGGCCCGGGGCAATAAACGCCCAGAACTGATACAGCACTACCGGAATGGCGACGAAAAATGCCAGCACAAAGGTAGTTTTAAACGGGGTAAGAAATGGAGAGGTAACTTCCGTGGCGATCATGCCTGCGCCTTCGGTCAGGCGCGCCTGCAACGGGTCAGCGACAAAATTGTAGATGTCGTTGGCGAAGGGCACCATGCAGGCAAAAATCGCCACCACCACCAGCAGGGTCTTTAACAGGCGGTCCCGCATTTCGATCAGGTGTTCGATAAACGGCTGGTCTTTTTCACTCATTGACGCTTGTCTTCCGGCTCGGTGGGGCTGTCGCTATCACTGGATGGCGGCGCTGCCGCTTCCGCACTGTCTTCCTCGGCAGTTCCGGCGTTGCGGTCTTTGCCGAGGTCTTTGTCGAGGTCTTTGTCGAGTTCTTGGTCGAGTTTTTTCCCCGAATCTTGGTCGCGATCGGGATCTTCCGGATCGAGGCGATCCACTTCCGCCCAGGCTTCGTCTTCCTCGTGCTGGAAGTGATCCGGGTGGTGCGGGTTGTATTCTGGATCGCCGTGGTCGTGCAGGTGCTCGGGGTATTCCGGATCTTCGAGGTCTTCGTCGTCCTCGTCCTCTTCCGGAAGGTAGTCTTCTTCGGGCTTATCCCCGAGCGGGGGATCGCGCTCTTCTTCCGGCAGGTAATCAGCGGCCTGGCGGCGCTTGTCGGCGACGATATCCGGCTCCGAGGGCGTCTCCGGGAGTGCGGTCTCACTGGAAGATCCCGCGCTCTTTTCAGTGTCGTCCTGGAGTGCCCGGGCCTGGGCCTCGACCGATTTCAGGTCCTTCTCAAACTTGCGCTCGGCCTCACTGAAAGTGCGCTCCATCGCTTCCTGGCTTTCGCGCAGTTCTTTCAGGACCCGTTCGTTGTGTAGTTCGCGGCGAATATCGTCCGCGCCTACTTCCCGTTCGAGTTCATCTTTGGCATTTCCCAGGGTCTGCTTTATTTGCGTCCACCAGCGCACGGTAGTGCGCACGGCATCCGGCAGGCGTTCGGGGCCAATGACCACCAGGCCAACGACACCGATCAACAGCAGTTCAAAAAATCCGATATCAAACACGCGCGCTCGCTCTATCAGTTGCGGACGATGGCTGTCTTCTGGTTACTTGTCCTGAGACTGCTTTTCTTCGCTGGAAGTTTTCTGCTGTGGTTTAGCGCTTTCATCTTTGGTCAGCAGTTCCGGATCCTTGTCTTCGTCCTCTTCCTCACCGTCTTTCTTTTCTTCCTTCATGGCTTTCTTGAAGCCTTTGATGGCACCACCCAGGTCACCACCCAGGTTGCGCAGGCGCTTGGTGCCGAAAATCAGCAAAACGATGACCAGCAGAATCAGCAGTTGTTGCCAGCTAATGCCCATGTGAAATGCTCCTGAATCAATTCTTGATGGTGTTTTTTAAATTCGGTTTAAAAGGATTAACGTTGAAAATAGCGCGGTTTCCCGCGATCAATTTTTGCGATCAGTCCTGGTTGCGCGATGCTTTTTCATCCAGCCCGGAGAGCCCGAAACGGCGCCCCAGTTCATCCAACACTTCACGGGAATCCGCGCCCATGTGGTTGAGCATGACCAGGGAGTGAAACCACAGGTCTGCCGTTTCTGAAATCATCGCTTTGTGTGCATCGCTGTCCGGGCCTTTACCTTCCGCATCTTTGGCGGCCAGCACCAGCTCGGTGGCTTCCTCGCCCACTTTCTCCAGAATTTTGTTCAAGCCTTTATGGTGCAGGCTGGCGACATAGGAGGACTCCGCATCGCCCTGTTGCATGCGCAGGCGCAGTACCCGGTCCAGTTGTATCAGCATATTGCTCATGTCGCTGTCTACTTCTCCCCTGAATAGATCTCTTTCGGATCGGTGATCACCGGCTGGCGAACCTGCCACTGGCCATCTTCCAGCACCTGGTAAAAGCAGCTGGTGCGTCCGGTGTGGCACGCGATACCGCCCAGCTGTTCCACCATAAGGACGATGGTGTCACCGTCACAGTCGAGGCGGATCTCGCGCACCTGCTGCACATGGCCGGAGGACTCACCCTTGCGCCACAGTTTGCCACGGGAGCGTGACCAGTAGACTGCACGGCTCTCTTCCACCGTCAGGCGCAGGGACTCGGCGTTCATCCAGGCCATCATCAACACCCGGCCGGTTTTGAAATCCTGTGCGATAGCTGGCACCAGCCCGTCGCTGTTCCAGCTGACTGCCTGGGTGAAATCGGTTTCGCTCACGGTATGCGTCCTTACTGCATTCGTTATTGTAGGCTGCCCAGTTCTCGACCCGGTGGCCATTTGGGGTGCTGTTCGGCCTGTGTCGGCTCCTACAGCAAGTTATTTACGGCCAGAGCAGTAGCCCGAGTGCCACCGCCCCCAGTACCCAACTGACCACGGGCACCTGAGCCAACAGCCCCGGCGAGGCCACCAGTGCGGCGCCCGCCGCCAACAGGCCGCCCACAATCATCCGCGCATAGCGGGCACGGCCGCGGCGCTGGCTGCCCGCCAGCTGTTCACTCAACTGCTGTAGCTGCGGCCCCAGCTCGCGCCCCTGCTCCAGGGCGGAAAACGCCAGTTGCGGTAATTGGGGGAATTTCTCCAGCCATTCCGGCCCATATCGCCGGATTTCGCCGACGATGGTCTTGGGGTGAATGCGCTCGCGCATCCATCGCTCCAAAAAGGGATGAGCAGTCTTCCACAGATCCAGCTGAGGATAAAGCTGTCGCCCCAATCCTTCTATATTGAGTAAAGTTTTCTGCAAAAGCACCAGTTGAGGCTGCACTTCCATATCGAAGCGCTGGGCGGTCTGGAACAGACTGATCAGCACCCGCGCAAATGAAATCTCGCCCAGAGGCTTTTCAAAGATGGGCTCACACACCGCGCGGATGGCCGACTCAAATGCGTTGACCGGCGTGTCCTTCCGTACCCAGCCACTCTGCACATGCAGTTCCGCCACCATGCGGTAATCGCGACGGAACATGGCCAGCAGATTGCGTGCCAGATAGTACTGATCCTCGCGAGTGAGGCTGCCGACGATGGCGGTGTCGATGGCGATGTATTTGGGGCGCTCGGGATGCTCGCGGGACACAAAGATGTTGCCCGGGTGCATGTCCGCGTGGAAGAAGTTGTGTTCAAACACCTGCTTGAAGAAGATCTCCACCCCGCGCTCAGCCAGCAGCGCCATATCGGTGTGCTGCGCACGCAGCTGTTCCAGATCTGTCACCGGAATACCGTCGATGCGCTCCAGCACCAGCACATTCTCGCGGGTGTAGTCCCAATGCACCTCGGGGATGTACAGCAGGGGGGAGTTGGCGAAATTGCGCTTCAATTCCGAACCGTTAGACGCCTCGCGCACCAGATCCAGCTCGCCCTCGATGGTGTGACGATAATCCTCCACCACCTCGACCGGGCGCATACGGCGGCCATCCGGCAGATAGCGCTGGGTCCAGCGGGCAATAAAATGCAGCAGCTGCAGATCCTTCTCGATCACCTTGTCGATGCCGGGACGCAGTACCTTCACCACCACCGACGCGCCGGGTGCACCGTTGTCATCTTTCAGCCGCGCCGCGTGCACCTGAGCGACCGAGGCGGAAGCCAGTGGCTCTCTGTCAAACTCAGCAAACAACTCATTCACCGGCGCACCCAGTGCTGCCTCGATACGCGCGATGCACTGGTCTGCCGGGAAGGGCGGCACATTGTCCTGTAAGTGATTCAGCTCTTCGACCATGTCCGGCGGCAGCAGGTCCGGGCGCGTGGACAACAGCTGGCCAAACTTCACAAAGATCGGCCCCAGATCCTCCAGCGCCCGCCGCAGCCGCTCACCGCGGCCCATATTCTTCGCTTTGCGACTTTGCGGCAGCAACTTCGCCGGCGCCCACAGCGCCCGCAACCACAGGGGCTGGTGCTCCGTGGGAACCAGTTCGTTCAGGCGGTAGCGCAGAAATACCCGCGCAATGGTCAGACTTCTCGCTACTGGCACGCGCTACTTCTCCCCACCGTCAGCCCCATCCCGGCCTTCAAACTTGCTTCGCAGAACCTGCAACCGCGCTTCCAGCCGATCCACCCCCTGGACAAACGCCGCCACATCCTCGGCAAACGCCTCAAACTGCGGCTCGGGTGGCGTCATTCGCCACTCCTCGCTCACCGCCTCAGCACCCGCTTTGGGCGCCGCCCCCAAAGCATCTTTCAGCCAGCCCGCCGCCAACCGTACCCCGGCGCCCAACTGATGCGCCGGGGAATCACCGATCAGCTTCGCCAGCGGCTCCTCCCAGTCGATATCCAGGTCGCGCAAAATCGCCTGCAGCTCCGCCAGCAACGCACTGGAACCGCGCACCGTCACCCCCAGCTTGGCCGGCGTGGCATCGCGGTTTCTCAGCAGCTGAACAAAGGCCAGCGCGGAACCGGACAGCTCCGTGGTCACCTCGCCCTGCCAGCGGCTGTGTACTTCCACATAACCACCGTCCTCTTCCTCCTCTATGAGAAGAAACAGCGACATGGCGGGTGCGGTGAGCGTTACTCCCAGCACTTTTCCGGCCAGCTTGGCCAGGCGCGTGCGGCTGCCCGGGTCGTAACGCAGGGCGGAATTGATGGCGGTTTCCAGGGTGGCGTCGAAGCCGGCGCGGAAGGTGGGATCGGTCATTTTCTTCTGAATTTGTCCGTGCGAAATACGCTGATGCGAAGGCCCGGGCGGCAGGAACCCCTCGCGAGACCTTCAAAAACAGGTTGTTTTTGCAGGCCCCTGTGGATGGGTTATCGGGGGCGCCCAGCTCGTGTCACACAAGAAGGCACCGCCGCTCGGGCCGCCACAGACTAAGAAATATGCTGGCGAATTAGGGCTTGATTCCCTTGTGCAATGCCACGATGCCACCGGTCATATTGTGGAATTCGCAATCCACAAACCCGGCCTCGCCCATCATGGATTTCAAGGTTTCCTGATCCGGATGCATACGGATACTCTCGGCGAGATAACGGTAACTATCCGCATCGTCTGCCACCAGCTTGCCCATAAACGGCAGCAGGCGAAAGGAATACTGGTCGTACACCTTCTCCAGCAGCTTCGACTGCGGCTTGGAAAACTCCAGCACCAGCAGGCGGCCGCCGGGCTTCAACACCCGCAACATGGAACGCAACGCCAGATCCTTATCCGTTACGTTGCGCAAACCAAAGGCAATGGTAATGCAATCAAAAGTATTGTCCGGGAAGGGCAGGTACTGGGCATCCGCCTGTACCGTCTCCACATTGCCCGCAATCCCTCGGTCCAGCAGGCGATCGCGGCCCACCTTCAACATGGATTCATTGATATCCGCCAGCACCACCTTGCCGGTGGGGCCGACGATGCGGGAAAAACGCGCGGTCAAGTCACCAGTGCCACCGGCGATATCCAGAATCGACTGACCCGGACGGGCCGCCGACAACTCGATGGTGAAGCGCTTCCACAAACGGTGCACACCGCCGGACATCAGATCGTTCATCACATCGTAGCGGGCCGCCACCGAGTGGAAAACATCCGCCACCCGCCCGGCCTTCTCGTCCACCGGCACCTGCTGGTAGCCGAAATGAGTCGTTTTGCGTTCCGTCATTGTGTGCCTGCTGTACCTGATTCAGGGCGGTATTGTACATGGGGCCAGTTGGAATGGGATATGCATAAGGTGATAGGCGCCACAGTGAAGCTGGCAGTACGCGTCGCGAATCAACAACGAGCCTTGGTCACCGACCCGCGGTACCTGACCACTTTCCGGATGAACCGGGCGCCGGCTAAGCGCGCAATTAGCACAAATTTCATTTTTCCCCCCGCCTGAAGCAATCCAGAAAACGATTTCACTTGAAACGAACAATATTTAATCTTGTTAATTTTCTTTATGAGGGGACTTTCATCCCAATCGTTACACATGTACGGCATATAACTCTAAACGCCGATTTCTCTGACCAAGAAAACCCTGAAGGGGAATAGACAAAAATGAAAAGCAACGCACTCTCCATGGCCATCCGCGGCGCCATCCTGGCAGCCGTAGGCGCCACGCCCGCATTTGCACAGGAAAATACCCAGGCAGTAGACGCTGCTGCCGTCGACGACGCGATCGAGCAGGTCACTGTTACCGGTTCCCGTATCGCGCGCCCCAACGCCGTAAGCGCCACCCCAGTGACCACGCTGACCGCCGAAGACATCAGCTTGAGCGGTGAGACCAACCTGGGCGACTTCCTCAACACCATGCCCGCCCTGCGCTCTACCTTTTCCGGGCAAAACTCCGGTCGCTACATCGGTACCGTAGGCCTGAACCTGCTGGACCTGCGCGGTCTCGGCACCTCCCGCACCCTGGTGCTTCAGGATGGCCGCCGGCACATCGCCTCTTCCGTGGGCACCTCTGCGGTGGATGTAAACACCATCCCGGAAGATCTGGTTGAGCGCGTAGACGTGATCACCGGTGGCGCCTCGGCCATTTACGGTGCAGACGCCGTTTCCGGTGTGGTCAACTTTATTCTGAAAGACGATTTCGAGGGCGTAAAAATAAGTGCGTTCGGCAGCGACACCCAGCGTGGCGGTGCGGAAACCACTGAACTGTCGGTAACCTTCGGTAAAAATCTGTTTGACGGCCGCGCGAATATCGCCGGTAGCGTACAGCACACCTCTCGCGGCGATGTCTATGGCACAGAACGCGACTGGATCACCAAGGGTTACGGCACGCTGGTCAACCCGAGCAACATCGATCCCGATACTGGCGCAGTCATCGCCGACGACAACATACCCGACCGCATTCCGGTCGAGGACTACCGGATTCCATTCCTGAGTGACAATGGCATCGCCTTCCTTCCATATGGTGATTACACCTTTAATGACGATGGCACCGCACGCCCGGTCGTTCCCGGCGATGTGTGCGATATCGAAGGCCGCTGTTCTGGCGGTGACGGTTACGCTTTTGTCGGCCAGTACCAGATGTACCCGCGCATGGAAACGGCGAATGTTTTCGTCAAAGGTCACTTTGATATTTCCGACTCTATGCAACTATTTGGTGAAGCGAAATACGTAAACCATGAAGCGGAAAGCTGGGGCCAGGCGAGCTTCAGTTACGACGGCTACTCCTCTACCAATCCGTTCCTGGACAAAGACCTGTCTGACCGACTGGTAGCCGACGACGTGCCCGCATTCGGCATGTACCGCATGCATTCTGACCTGGGTTACCGCGGCGACCTGACCGAGCGTGAAACCATGCGCTTTGTTGCCGGCCTGAAGGGTGACCTGGGTGGCAGCTGGAGCTACGAGACCAGCTTGGTGTACGGCGAGTACAACGCCGATGTGTTCTACGTAAACAACCGTCACAACGAACGCTACGGCCAGGCGATCGACGCGATTGAACTCGACGGTGCCATCGTATGTGCCGACGAAGCAGCCCGTGCGGCAGGCTGCCAGCCACTGAACATGTTCGGCTTTGGGCTGAATTCTCAGGAGGCTATCGACTGGGTAACACTGGACGATACCGGCTCCGAAGAAAAAATGACCCAGACTGTAGCCTCCGGCTTCGTTACCGGTGACCTGATCGATCTCCCGGCCGGCCCACTGTCTGTGGTCGGCGGTTTTGAATACCGCGAAGAAACCAGCGCCGTTGATTTCGATGAAATCATCAAGAACGGTGAAACCTTCATGAACGCCCTGGCGTCCACCAAAGGCGAGTACGACGTATCCGAGGCCTATGTAGAGCTGTCGGCACCGCTTCTGTCCGACCTGCCGGGTATCCAGAGCCTGGTATTCGATACCGCCTACCGCGTTGCCGACTACTCCACCGTAGGCACCACAGGCGCCTGGAAAGCCGGCCTCGACTGGTCTGTGATCGACGACGTTCGTGTTCGCGCAACTACCTCGCAAGCAGTACGTGCACCGAATATCGATGAGCTGTTCGCACCACTGGGCGAGAATTTCTACAGCATCAACGACCCCTGCGACTACCGTGAGGTGGGCGGCGCGCCAGACCCCGAACTGCGTGCAGCCAACTGTGCCGCACTTGGCCTGAGCCCGGGTTATGAGTCTCCATGGAATGGCGGCCCGACCCTGGCAGGTTTTAGTGGTGGCAACCCCGAGCTGCAGGAAGAAACCGCGACAACCCTGACTTATGGCCTCGTAATCACCCCGCGTTTTGCGGACGGCTTGACCGTGACCATTGACTACTGGGATATCGAAATCGAAGACGCCATCTCCTACTACGCTGGCCAGACCATTCTGGACAAATGTGTAGATGGCTCCTCCATCGACAACGCCTTCTGCGGCAATATCACCCGCGCGGCGAACGGCGACCTGACCTCACTGACCAGCTCCGCTCTGAACGCCTCCAAGCTGACCGCGAGGGGTGTTGACTATGAAGTGCGCTACGAGCTGGCCCTGGCAGATCTTTTCAACACAGAGCTGGGCAGCCTGGGTCTGAGCCTGCAGGGCACCCGCCTGTTGGAGCGCGATGACTACTCCTTCCAGAATGAGCCGGACAGCGTTGACCCCATTGCCGGTGAAATCGGTGACCCGGAAGATGCCTACAACATGAACGTAACCTACCGCTACGGTGATCTGTCAGTAAACTGGGGCCACCGCTACATTGGTGACCAGGCGCTGTACGATATCGGCCAGGAGAATAAGTACGCCGAGGCATTCCCATACACCGGAGAAGTACGCTACAACAGCCTGCGCACCAGCTACCTGTTCCAGGACGACCTGGAAGTGTACGGCGGTGTGAACAACCTCGAAGACAAGGCACCGCCCGCACGTCTGACGGGCACCGGCGAAGGTTCCGGCATGTACGACACCATGGGCCGTACGTTCTACCTGGGTGCCAACTACACCTTCTAAACAACTTGGTCAGATCAACAACAAGAACCGGGGGGCCTTGCGCCCCCGCTTTTAAAGCCGCACCTCTGGATGCGGCTTTTTTCGTTTTAGCGGAAAGGGTTTATTTTCCCACCTCTTCGGCCAGCACTACTCACCCAACAAACCACCCGCATGCGCCATCACATGAAAGATCAAGCTCTGCTCATTGGTGCCGCTTAACAGATGTGCACCGGGGCCTCGGGCCCACACACCAACGTCTTCACCGGCGTGCGTTTCGCTACCCAGAGGCACCAAGGCCTCCTGATGATAACCCTGGGCTTCAGTGTCATCGCCGCTGATGTCCTGGCGGCCAGCGCTGGCCGGGTCTTCGTAGCGGTCATCGGCGTCGGTGCTGGCGCCATAGTGAGCGTGGCCGAGGCCGTTGGCGTAGGTGATGGTGGTGTAGGGTTTGCCATCGGCTGCCAGTGCCACGTCGGGTTCCGGTGCGCCTTCGGGGTTATTAGTGACGACCTTGCCAAGAATCGGGTTGCCGCGGGTGGGGTAGCCGGCGATGGTCATGACGTGGCTGTGGTCTGCGGTGACGATGATCAGGGTGTCTTCGGCGCTGGTGCGGTCCATGGCGAGCTGAATGGCCTTGGCAAATTCCACTGTGTCGGTGAGAGCGTTGTGTGCACTGCCGGCGTGGTGACCGTGATCGATACGTCCGGACTCGATCAGCATAAAGTAACCCTGGTCGTTGTTACTTTTATTGCTCAGCAGGTCGATGGCCTTGCCGGTCATGTCCGCGAGGGACGGCTCGCCCGCCTTGTCGTTTTTGCGGTCGATCTCGTAGCGCATATGGGAGCTTTCGAACAGGCCCAGTAGCTTGTCAGTGCCCGCGACGTCGATGTTGTCAAAGCCCGCCTGGTCTTCAATGTACACGACACTGTCCGCCTGATTGCCGTAACGCTCCTTCCAGGCATCGATCAGGTTGACGCCGTCTTCACGCTTGCCAGTGTTGCCTTCAAGGTCAGTAACCTCCTTGGGCAGGAAACTGCGGCGGCCGCCGCCCATGATCACGTCGATTCCGTCGCCCGCGGTCAGCTCTACCATCTGGGTGGCAATATCTTTGCAGCCTTCCGGCGCCGTCGCTTCCCAGCCGCGCTCGGGCACCTTGGCATAGGTGGCCGCCGGAGTGGCGTGGGTGATGCGCGCGGTGCTGACGATGGCGGTGCGCTTGCCGCGCTCTTCGGCCAGCTCCAGGGCGGTGGTCAGCGGGCGCTGCAGGCTGCCGGCGCAATCTCCGCGGGCCACGCTTTCCTCCACGTTGAGGACACCGGCTTTGGTTTTCACACCGGCCAGCATGGCGGTGGCGGTGCCGGCAGAATCCGGGGTCTGCTGGTTGGTGTTGTAGGTTTTGATTAGGCCGGCGAAGGGCATCTTTTCAAAACTGAGCTGGTATTCCTCTCCGCTCAGACCTTGCTGCTGCCCGGCGAGAATCCGTGCGGCGGTGACGGTAGAGATGCCCATGCCATCCCCCACAAACAGGATCACGTTTTTGGCAGCACCGGGCTGATTGTTGATGGTGACCGCGCTGGCTCTGGCGATGGCATCGCGGCCACTCTGGAACCAGCTGCTGTTGCGCTGTGTGTCCGGCAGGCTCGCGGCGGTCGTGGAAAAATCGGCAGCTTTCGGGGCTTTCGATTCGCCGGTTTCAGTCTCGACCGTTTCGGATTTGCCGCTGTGGCAGGCGGCGAGGGTGGCGCCGAAGGCCAGGGTGAAGGCCAAAGAAAAGCGATTCAACTGCATGAGAGATCCCCCAATTGCAATCTGGAATTAATAGGATGTAAAAAGAATTGCGCTAAGGGTACCGGAAAAATGCGTCAGTTTTACTGCGGCGTCAGCCGATCAGCTTGACCGGGCTCTCATCCGGGTCGCGGCCCTGACCGGCCAAATCCAGGCGCTCGAGGTAGTCCTGCCATTTTTCCGTTTGCGTATCGCAGAGTTCGCGCAGGTAGTCCCAGGTGTAAATGCCGCTGTCGTGGCCGTCGTCAAAGAAGATCTGCAGGGCGTAGCGGCCGGCGGCTGCCACGCGGTCGATGCCTACGTGGAGCTTGCCCGTGACCAGGTTGCCCTGATCGGCGCCGTGGCCGCGGACTTCGGCGCTCGGGGAGTAGACGCGGAGGTATTCTGCGGGGAGGGTGAATGCGTTGTCCGGGTATTGCAGGACAAGCTGTTTTTCCGATTTATCCAGGCGGATTTTTTTGGGGGCGGGCATGGGGGGTTCCGGATATTTCGCCGCTTACCAGGAACCTGCCGGGCAGGCTCCTGGCACACGTGGGGGGGCGGTGTTTATTAGAGAATAAAGCGCGACAGATCTTCGTCTTTGCTCAGCTCACCCAGATGCTTGTCCACGTAGGCCGCGTCGATCGTGACGCTACTGTTGCCATCGCCGCCGGCGAATGACACTTCTTCCAGCAGCCGCTCCAGCACGGTGTGTAGGCGGCGCGCGCCGATGTTTTCGGTGGACTCGTTCACTTCGAACGCCACTTCGGCGATGCGCTGGATACCGTCGTCCGCGAATTCCAGATTTACACCTTCGGTATTCATCAGTGCTTTCTGCTGTTCGGTGAGTGACGCAGACGGCTCGGTGAGGATGCGCTGGAAATCCTTGGAGGTGAGCGAGCTCAGTTCCACACGGATCGGCAGGCGGCCCTGTAGTTCCGGGATCAGGTCCGAGGGTTTGGACAGGTGGAAGGCGCCGGAGGCGATAAACAGAATGTGGTCTGTTTTGAGCATGCCGTATTTGGTGGTCACGGTGCAGCCTTCGATCAGTGGCAGCAGGTCGCGCTGCACACCTTCGCGGGAGACGTCGGCGCCGCCGCTTTCCTGGCGCTTGGCAACTTTGTCGATTTCATCAATAAACACAATGCCGTTTTGCTCGGCTGTCTGGATCGCTTTGGTTTTGATTTCTTCGTCATTCACCAGCTTGCCAGCTTCATCGTCCGTCAGTTGCTTGAGCGCCTGTTTGACGGTGACCTTGCGCTTTTGGGTTTTCCCCTTGGACATATTGGAGAACATGCCCTGCAGCTGATTGGTCATTTCTTCCATGCCCGGGGGCGCCATGATTTCCACACCCATGGGGTTGGCGGAAACGTCGATTTCGATTTCCTTGTCGTCGAGCTCGCCTTCGCGCAATTTTTTGCGAAAGACCTGGCGGGTGCTGGAGTCTTTATCGCTGGGATCTGTGTTGCGGGCGGGGGGCAGAAGGGCGTCGAGAACGCGGTCTTCGGCGGCGTCCATCGCGCGCTGTTTGACACCTTCGGTGGCGCGTTCACGCTCGAGCTTGATGGCCATTTCAACGAGGTCGCGCACGATGGATTCTACATCGCGACCGACGTAGCCGACTTCGGTGAATTTGGTGGCTTCAACTTTTATAAACGGGGCGCCGGCGAGTTTGGCGAGGCGGCGGGCGATTTCGGTTTTGCCAACACCGGTAGGGCCGATCATCAGAATGTTTTTCGGGGTAATTTCCGCACGCAGCTCTTCGTTGACCTGCATACGGCGCCAGCGATTGCGCAAGGCGATGGCGACGGCGCGCTTGGCGTCGTTCTGGCCGACGATGTGACGGTCGAGTTCGTGGACGATTTCTCTGGGGGTCATGGACATAACAAAACTCGCAATTTCGATTTTCTACAGCCCCGATGGAGCCTGCTTGCAGGCGAACATCGCCCTCGCATATTTTTCAGGCCCCGCGCGTTTTGTTCCCGCTGCGGGGCGGCGTGGCACCGGATCGGGACGCCAGTTAATAGCTCAGCTCTTCAATCGTGTGATTCTGGTTGGTATACACACAGATATCACCGGCAATTTTCAAACCCTGCTCCACAATAGTTCTGGCATCCAGCTCGGTGTTGTCGAGCAGTGCGCGCGCCGCGGACTGGGCGAACGGCCCGCCGGAGCCGATGGCGATGAGGTCGTCTTCGGGCTGAATCACGTCGCCGTTGCCGGTGACGATCAGGCTGGCGGTTTCGTCGGCGACGGCGAGCAGTGCTTCGAGTCGGCGCAAAGCGCGGTCGGTGCGCCAGTCTTTGGCGAGCTCGACGGCGGCGCGGGTGAGCTGGCCGTTGTGAGCCTGGAGTTTGGCTTCGAAGCGTTCGAACAGGGTGAAGGCGTCGGCGGTGCCACCGGCGAATCCGGCGATGACCTTGTCGTTGTACAGGCGGCGCACTTTGCGGGCGTTGCCCTTCATGATGGTGTTGCCCATGGAGACTTGCCCGTCACCGCCGATAACGACTTTGCCGTTCCGACGGCAGGAGAGGATGGTAGTGCCGCGATATTGTTCCACGTGTGCCTCGATGTTTTACATTTCAGATGCACTAAGTGTGGTCGATGGGGCTAGATTTCAACGTGGGGGTTGCGGCTTTATACTGCGCGGCTTCTTTCAGCGGTATCGAGAGGAATACTATGGCCCGCATCAAGCATCGTTATTACACGCTGGTTTTCGCCCTGTTTATGTCGTTTTTCATGTCGACGCTGATGTCGGGCGTGGTGACGGTGATCAATACGGGGCTGACCGAGGGGTTTCTGGAGCGCTGGCTGCACGCGGGTATTGCGGCCTGGGTGATTGCGTTTCCGCTGGTTTCTTTCATTGCGCCGCTGGCGCACTGGATAACCCGGAAGCTGGTGGAGACTGAATAGCCCAAGGTTATACCCGGTAGCGGCACCGCCACTTTACCAGGTTCACACTCTCAACCTTGTGCCGGGCGTTTGAGCACCAGCGGCATCAGGCGGTGCTCGGCGAGTACTCCGCGCGCTGCAGCCATTTTGGAGCGGTTGGTATAGGGGCCGACCAGGACGCGGTGCCAGGTGCCGCGATTGTCCGTGGCAGACTCCACTTTGACGTCCAGGTTGGCCAGCATCAGCTGGGCACGCAGACGCTCGGCTTCGGCTTTGTCACGGAAGCTGGCGGCCTGGAGGATGTATACCAGGTCGGATTTGGGCTCCGCCCGCTCCTGGGTGTCGCCGCTCTTGTCATCTCCCTCGCGCACCCGAACCTGCTGGTTCTTCGGCTTGGGGACTTTTACCTCGTTTTCTTCCAGTAATTTGTAGAAATCGAAGCGCGGCTTGGCTTCTGTGGGCGCAGGCTCACGAGCGGCGGGCTTGTCGGCACGGGCCGCAACTTTGCCCTGCTCGATTTTCAGGTCATTCAGCAGAAATACGAATACCGCAAAACCGCCGACAAAGTTGCCCAGCACAAACCAGACCCAGGCGGGTTTACCGGTAGATTGTTGGCGACGGGTATTGCGGCGGGCCATGGCACTTCTCTCGAGCTTTGCTGATTATTCTGCGGGCGGCAAATTGTAACGCTTGCGGCGGGTGTTTAGGGAAGTTCCAGGAAAGTTCTTGAGAAAGCACTTATGAAAGTTCTTGTGCGTCCATATCGACCGCCCAGCGTATCCGCCGGTTGCGATTGCCCTCGGCCCAATGACTGAACTGCGCCAGAATTCTCTGCAGCAGGCCGCGCTTGTCTGCCGTGATCTGAATATAGAAGCGGAAGCGGCCGGACTTGCGCTCCAGCAGCGCGGGCACCGGACCCAGATACTGCAGTTCCGGAGACGGCGGCGCCACGGCCTGTAAATAGTCGCGCGCGGTGGTCAAAAACTCTTCCGCCCAACGGGGTTCCTCGCATTCTGCACGCACCAGCGCCATGGCCCGCACCGGCGGCAGCTGGGCGATTTTGCGCTCTTCCATCAACTGGCGCGCAAAGGCACCGTAGCCCCTGGTGAGGAGCAACTGCAGCAGCGGGTGCTCGGGATAGCGGCTCTGCACCAGAACATGGCCGGGCAGGTCCTCGCGGCCGGCGCGGCCGGCAACCTGTTCCAATAGCTGCCCCATGCGCTCGGGAGCGCGGAAATCGGCACTGAACAGGCCGCCATCCGCATCCTGGATCACCACTAGGGTGACCCTCGGCAGATGGTGCCCCTTGGCCAGCATCTGGGTACCCAGTAGCAGGCAAGGCTCGCCGTTGCGCGCCGGCTCCAGCAGTTTATCCAGCGCCTGTTTGCTGGAAGTGGTATCGCGGTCCACCCGCACCACCGGGAAATCCCGGAAGCTGTGGGTAAGGAAGTCCTCACTGCGCTCGGTACCCGCGCCCAGTGCATTGAGCTTGCGGCTGTGGCACTGGGGGCAACTGTGTACCTCGCGCATGCGGTAATCGCAGTGATGGCAGCGCAGCTGGCGCTGGCGGCGGTGCAAGGTGAGTTTGGCGGAGCAGTGTGGGCAGTCCGCCAGCCAGCCGCAGTCGTCGCAGGTGAGCGCCGGGGAGTAGCCGCGGCGGTTGATAAACACCAGCGCCTGCTCACCGCGCTTCAGGGTTTCGCCGATATGCCGCAGTACCTGCGGCGCGAATCCTTCCTGCAGCTGCTGATGCAGAGTCGGCACCAGGCTGATCTCGGGCGGGCGCGCATTGCCGGCGCGGTGACGCAGGCGCAGGTGCTGATAGCGGCCGGAGAGGGCGTTGTGCAGGCTTTCCAGAGAGGGCGTGGCGGAGCCCAGCAGAACCGGCACGCCGGTGTTCTTGGCCAGTACCACGGAAAGATCCCGTGCGGAGTAGCGCACCCCGTCCTGCTGTTTGAAGGAGCCGTCGTGTTCCTCGTCGATCAAAATCACCCCGAGGCGCGGCAGCGGGGTGAAGATGGCGGAGCGGGTGCCGATCACAATATCCGCCACGCCGCTGGCGGCAGACAGCCAGGCGCGGGCGCGCTCGCCGTCGGCGAGGCCCGAATGCAGGGCGGCGATGCGAAAGTCCGGGAAGCGCGCGGCGATGCGGCGCAGGGTCTGTGGCGTCAGGCCGATTTCCGGCACCAGTAGCAGGGCCTGATTGCCGTCGCGCAGGGCGCGCTCCATCAGGCGCAGATAGACCTCGGTCTTGCCACTGCCGGTGGTGCCTTCCAGCAATGAGGCGCTGAAGCCGGTAGCCGCAACACGGTCGATCACCTCGCGCTGCTCATCATTCAATTCAGGGGCCGGGCGCGGCTCAACGGCCTCCATGGGCGGCGGCGCCGTGGGGCCAGATACCCAGCGCGCCAGGCCGCGCTCAATCAACGCCTTGCACACGGTGCTATTCAGCCCGCGGGCAGTGAGCGCGGTGCGGCTCTGGCGGCCGCTGCCCAACAGCAGTTGTAAAAGTTCCTGCTGCTTTTTCGCCCGCGCCAACGCGGTTTCCGGTAACCCCTTGCCGTCGGTGGTGAGTTCCAGCCACTGCTCCGCCCAGTGATCGGCGGGTTTGCCCTTGCGCAGGGCTACCGGCAGAGCGGCGGCGTAGAGCTCGCCGAGCGGGGCCTGATAATAATCCGCAGCCCACTGCAGGAAACCGCGACTGCGGTCGTCAAAAATCGGCTGGCGGTCGATCCGCTCCAGCGCCGGCTTGAGTTCCGCCAGCGGTGACTCCGCCACCACATCCACCAGCACCGCGACCAGATTGCGGTTGCCGAAAGAGACCCAGAAGCGCTGCCCCGGGCGCAAATCCGCCGCACCCAACCCCTCGGGGGGCAGATAATCGAACAGGCGGCGCAGGGGAACCGGGACCGCCAACCGCAGAATCACACGCGCCGCGGTCGATGCCGCGCCCTGGTTCTCTGTCTGGTTGGATGATTGCACCGCCGGTCCCGTCAAACTGCCCCCTATATAAAATGGTTATCGCCGCCACGGCATCGCGCCCGGCGGTTGCCGGTACGCCGGACGCAAAAGCGCGTTAGTTTACCGGCTGGCGCCTGTCGGTACAGTCGCCGTTGCAATTTGAGTTCCGCGACCCCATTGCCGCCCGCCCGGAATCTAGAGCGCCAGCCAACCGGCTGACGCTAAGCCTCCGCCAGAATCTGGCGCCAAACACTGCCGTTTCACACGATTTAATCAGAAACCTGTTGCGAACTCTAAAAATTAAAGTACTCTACACATTAACTCTAAATATTAGAGAGCTCTAGAACACCCATCTCAACTTCGGATGTATCCACAAGGGAATCGTGACCATGACCGACGTCAATAAATTGCAGAGTGACCTGGACTATATCAGCAGCGCGGTGCGCGCCGACGCGACCGAGGGCGGGATTCCCGCACTCTACTACCTATGGGCGCTGTTGATCGCCGTGGGCTTCAGCCTGCCGGACTTCGCCCCGCAGCTGGCCGGCATCTACTGGTTGTTCGCCGGTATCGGCGGGGGGCTGTTCAGCTGGTGGCTGGGTGCGCGCCAGAGCCGGCGCGCCGGGGTAAACAATCCGCAACTTGCACAGCGGTACGGACTGCACTGGTGCCTGGTAGGTGCCGCCTTTCTGCTGTGTTTCCTGCCGCTGATGCTGGGGCGCGTGTCACCGGAAATGGGCGGGGCCAATTTTCTGCTGGTGACCGGCATCGCTTACGGTCTCGCCGGGGTGCACCTGGAGCGGCCGCTGTTGTGGTGCGGCATTCTGATGCTGCTCGCCTACGGTGTTCTCGTGGTGCTACTGCCGCCGTATACCTGGACCATCACCGGCATCACCGTGAGTATCGCCCTGTGCTGGGCGGGCTTCAGCCGCCGCGCCGCAATCAAGGCGGGCGGTGATCAATGAAAGCGCTGATATCTCTCGACCCGCTGCTGGAGCACCGGATCCGCCTGGGGACCTGTGTACTGCTGGCCAAACACGGAGAGGTGACCTTTGCGCGGCTCAAGGAGCAGCTACAGGCCACCGACGGCAACCTGGGGGCGCAACTGCGTAAACTGGAGGATCGGGGCTATATTCAATCCCGCAAGGATTTCGTGGAGCGCAAACCGACCACCTGGTACCAACTTACCCCCGCCGGTCGCTCGGCACTGGACGGTCATATGTCCGCGCTGCAGACACTGATCGACGCCAGTGCCGCCGGGGGCTGAACCACCGGTGAGTAAATGCGGTGTGCTGCGCTGCCGGCAGCCGCATTAGCGCTTGAATCGGCGGGCTATTCTGATAGTATGCGCCGACTTTTTAAACAGCCCGGGGAGAAGTCCCCTGTACCAAAGACGATCCCGTGCTCAGCAAGTGACTGGGTGGCGGTATCGAAAAGAGGCCATCATGAAGACCGATATCCACCCGAATTACAGCGAAATCACCGCGACCTGCTCCTGTGGCAACTCCTACAAAATGGGTTCCACTCTGGGCAAGGACATCCAGCTGGACGTGTGCGCCAACTGCCACCCTTTCTACACTGGCAAGCAGCGCGAAGCGAGCACCGGTGGCCGCGTAGACCGCTTCAAGAAGCGTTTCGGCAGCCGCATCTCCAAGTAAGTACCCGCGAACGGCACGCCGGGATGGCTTTTGTATTTCCCGCCGTGACCAGCGCAATGCTTACCAGAAAGACGCCCAGGGATCCCCTCGGCGTCTTTTTTTGTGCCTGCCTGTTACTACTCAGCCTGTTTTCACCCGCACCCGCGCTCGCCGACTGCGTGCTGGGAGAGGCGGATGAGCTGGTGGCCCTCAAGAAAGTGGTGGACGGGGACACCCTGCGCCTCAAAGACGGACGCCGGATACGCCTGATCGGGGTGAATACCCCGGAGCTGGCCCACGGGCAACGCCGGGCACAACCTCTGGCGGAAGAGGCACGGGAGTTTGTGCAACGCTTTCTGAGCGGCGGCGACCTGGAACTGGTGTACGACCGCGACCGCCGCGACAACCATGGCCGCGTACTGGCCCACGTGTACAACCACCGCGGCGACAGCCTGGAATCCGCGCTGCTCTCCGCAGGCCTGGCATTTCATATCGCGGTGGCACCAAACCTCGCCCTCGCCGAATGCCTGTCCAGCCGCGAAGAAGAAGCCCGCGAGCAGCAGCGAGGGGTGTGGGCGCCGGGCGTCTGGCCGGTAATGCCGGCAGAACATATACGCAAGGGGGACGGTGGCTTTGTATTGCTGAGTGGGATCATTGAGAAGATACATCCCGAAAAGATACGCCCCAATCGCACTATCTGGCTGGATCTGGACGGCCCGGTGGCGCTGCGTATCAACCCGAAAGCCATCCCCCGTTACGAACACGTCAAGAACTGGCGCGGCGACAAGGTGCTGGTGCGCGGCTGGCTGGTGGACCGGGGGGAGAAATACGTGAAGAAAAATCCCGGGCACAAACGCTGGTTTATGACCGTGGACTCGATGCAGACGCTGGAGTTTGTGCGCTAGAAGAAAACACCGGGCCCGCACGGTTTTGCGGCGGACCCGGCGGCGCGATGTATTCGCGCCATTAGCCCTCTGGGCTTCCACTCATGGCTTATTCGCCCTTCGGGTTGTACACCCACATGGCGTTGTTGACGTGATTGCCCGAGTCTTCGCCGATCAGTACACGGCCATCGTCCAGCACTTCGATGTTGTCTGGGCTGGAAATGGCATCCACCGGACAGCGGTTTTCAGCACCGGCATCATAGGTACCGCCGACAACCACCGGCTCCATGCGGATTACGTCGTAATCTGGCTGCAACCCAAATCGGTACACTACGCCGCACTTGTTGGCATCGACCTGAATATCCCCTTCATCATCGGACATGGCGTAATCGACAGAAGCCATTGCCACATACATGTACGGGATGCTGCCATCGGCTGCGCCATGCTGGTTGATGTTGATACCTTCCATTTTGTTGAATTCCACCGTCGCACCCATGGCCTCTGCAGCGCGCAGGGATTCCAGGAATCCAACACGGCTGTCGGCGGCAGTGCCGGCAGCGTAGGCTTCGATTTCCGCATCGGAAATGTAACTGGTTTCCCCTTCCACGTAGTCGCTGCGGTCAATACCGTCGTACTCGGAAATCCAGCTTTCCAGCTCATCGTTGCTGGCGTGGCCCAGTTCAATCCAGCTGATGTCAAAACCGGCCTTGGCAGGATCGCGGGTTGCATCCTGCACCACTTTTGCCGCGTACAGGGTACCCGCACCCAGGTCACCGGCGGTATCGGCAACGAATTTGAAGAAACCTTTGCTGCCACCGTCGTCGGTCAGGTAAACGGTTTTTCGGTCCGGCATAACGATGGGGTTTTCATGCGCCATGCGGCCCAGGGTAAAGAGTTTTACCGGCACCGGCGCGTCCGACTTGGGCTCCGTGATCTCGACGATATGGCCGTAGCGATACGGGTTGGGATAGTCGCCACCGAGGTAGTCCGTGAGCAGGTCGATATCTGCATTGTTCGGGTAGCCGCTGGAATAATTGGGATCATTCCAGTGTGCCGTGTTTTCCGCCTCGTAATTTTCTTCTGCGGTCAGCGGAGTACCCCAGGGGGAGACGCTGCCAAAGCAGTTGATCAGGGTGCCCTGGACCGCAGAAAAGTCCACATCGGAAGCGCCTGTGACATTCCAGCTGCCATCTTCCTGGCGCTGCAAATGCAGGCGGTTCACTGCGCCCGGACGATCTTCCCAGGCCACGTACAGCAAACCTTCACTGCCGTCAGCGCTGGTGGGAATAAAGGCGTTGAAATCCGGGTTCTGAGACTGCTTCAGTGACATGGACTGGTCGCCTTTGACGATGGCGCCAAAACCAAACGGCAGCGCACCGCCAAACGTATCGCCACTGCGGCCGAGAACCTGGTAGCTTCCGGTAGCAACTTGCACTACCTGAGCTTCCGGCGAGTCGGACGCCGGCACCGCAACCGGCTCCAGATGCGGATCCAGGTTGTCGATATCCAGACCGGTCCAGGCACCGACCGCGGCATCATTCCAGCCGTCCGGCAGGGTGTCAGAGGGGTGCTGGACGTTGAAAAATAATTCACCATTATCGGTTTTAAAGATGCCGGTCACTTCAGCGCCCAAGGATATTGTCGCGATGCGGGTCAGCGCGGGTGCGGCGGTCAGATCTTCACCGTCGGCACCGTCCTGGCCATCCGCTCCGTTAACGCCATCGACACCGTTGACACCATCAACGCCGTCGGTACCGCTCAATCCATTTGACCCATCATCCGCGCAACCGCCCAGCAACAGCGCGCCGAGCACTGCGATGGCGAGCGCATTTTTTCTAAAAATTGAACCCTTGTTTTCCATGGTCTTGCCCCCGTGAAATGCATAAGTAAAAGCGCGAGCAAAATTGCTGACGCTATCACCAATGATCCACACCGGGTGTTAAGGAACGACGATCGTTCCATGACGATTAGAGTGAAACTTTGTTGCTAAATATTTAACGGCAATGAAATTAGTTCCCACTCGCACGGGGTGTTACTGTTTTTCAGTCCAGTCGAGACGCATATCCCAGCCGAACAAACGGTGCTCCGCCTGTAGCGGTGGCGTTGAATCTTCGATCTTGCTGTGCACATTCTGCGCCGGCAACCAACTGGCGTCGCGGCCCTGTACATAACTCTGATGTCGGACAATATGGCTGTAGGCTTTATTCATGGCGAGCGCGCGTTCGCGGGACGGTGTAATCAACTGGTACACATCGGCCGCCAGCACTGCCTCTTCGTTCACCGTGCCATCGGTGTTGTACCAGCGCGCGAGCATTTCCGGGTTCTCACGGAATTCACTACCGCCACCCGCACGTTTCAGATACTGGAGAATTTCACCTTCGTCCTGATCAAGACTCGGGGCGTCCTGCATACCGCGCAGGTTAATATATCCCCAGCCTTCCGGGCCGGTGACCTTGCGCGCGAATGAGAAGGTCTGATCAATGGTGGTACCGATGGCCGCGTGGCAGCCCATGCAGAACAGCATTTCCTCGCGGTTCTGCGGCCGGAGTTCGCCGTCGTAGTCTTCGATAAACCCGGTAAGCAACCAGCCCATACCATTTTCACGGCCTTTATCACCGTGATCGATATAGTAGGGCAGCTCCCCCAACACCTTTTCCTTGCGCTCGGTGCGGTAGCGGTTGTCCAGATCCGACTCGGTCAACTCGCGGATCTTTTTCATGTAGCGCACTTCTTTCATGCGCGCGGGAACACCGATATTGCCCGCATCATCCACCCCCACATAACGCACGGAGTGAATAAACTCGGTGCCTTTGGGAAATTGCTGACCCACCACCGCCACGTTACTCGCATCGCCAAAGTAGTGGCTTTGAGCCGCCATCCAGTTGGCTGCGCCAGCCAGCTGACCATCGCCATCGAGATCGCGATTCACCACGCGCTCGTCCGTGCTTGGGATGCGGACGCCATCCAGTTGTTTGATCGTGAGCTCGGCCAGCGCCAGGTTGAGTTGGTAGACCCTGCGCGAAGTTTCACCATCGCGCTGCTGGAATTCGCCTGGCAGACGAATGGCCACATCGTCGGTATTGCCATTGGTCGGCCAAAAGGTGCTCGGCAGGGGTTTATAGTTGAACGCCACCCAACCGCTGCCGTCGCGGGCGAAGCCTTCCTCATCAAACGCCGCAGCGGCCTGATCGAAATCCGTCAGGTCCGGAATAAAACCTTGCCACCCCTGGGCCTCCAGCCGCGCGGGCAGTCTGCTGTAATTGTCCTGATTGATGTAACGGATGATTGCCGCATCACTCACCTTATCCAGCCATTCCGTGCGGTCCACAAACAGGTTGGCCCAGTGGTTTTCCAGCCCTTCTTCGGAGAACAGATAGGTGCCCTGGATACCGCCGTCGTCCAGCATGTTCATGCGCGGCCGCTGCGGATCGCGTTCATACAGCTGGTGACACACGTAACAGGGGTTATGGCGGCCCTCGGTTTTGGTGTAACACATGGGTGGCACCGGCGCTTCCGGGTTGGCCTCGTGTGTGCCGAGAGCGGGAAGGCGCTGGTCCGTCGCAACCGCCGGCAAGAGAGCCGCTGCATCGAGATCGCCAGTGATTACCGCCTCATCTGGCTGGCAGCCACACAGCACCAGGCAACAGAAGCTCCAGCAAAGGCGGCGGGAAAGTAGGGAGAGCAACATGCTTGTTCACAACCATCATGGAGAAATTTGACGTCCATGACCCTAGCGTCAGGCTGTGACAAAAGAATGAAGGTATTTATTTGGTCAGAACTTTCCGCTCTCGTCCTCTCTGCTCAAACGCTCAAACGCTCAAACGCTCAAACGCTCAAACGCTCAAACGTGAAGATTTTGGATTCTGGCCACGGGAAACGGCCTATTGGCAAGTTGCGCAAAAGTGGAGAATGGCTATCTTCCGGGCCGGCAAACCGCAATTTCATCCTAATCTTGTAGAAAAACTACATAATAAAATGCGACGATAAGTTATTTTTACAGCCTTATTAGTATAAATCTTTCGCTCAGTTTAATTTTTGAGCTTGTGAACTTGCAGTCGTCTCGGTTATTCTCCGCGCCTCGGGTAAGGGACATTCGTCCCCCACAATAAAATCAAAATATCCGCAGTAACCTGCCGCCAACCGCAGAATGTTGGGGGCACTCCAAACCCAAGAGATGACATCCTGATGACCGACTCACTGCGCCAGGCAGCGCTCGATTACCATGCCTTGCCGACACCGGGCAAACTTTCGGTGGAACTCACTACCCCTGCACAAACCCAGGAAGACCTGTCCCTGGCCTACAGTCCGGGGGTGGCAGAACCGGTGCGCGAGATCGCCAAAGACCCGGAAGCGGCCTACCTGTATACGGGCAAGGGCAATCTGGTGGCGGTGATTTCCAACGGCAGCGCCATTCTCGGCCTCGGCAACCTGGGCCCACTGGCCTCCAAACCAGTTATGGAAGGTAAATCACTGCTATTCAAGCGTTTCGCCGACATCAACTCGGTGGATATCGAAGTGGACTGCCCGAGCCCGGAGCGCTTTATCGAGACGGTCGCGGCCATCGCCAACACCTTCGGCGGTATCAACCTGGAAGACATCAAGGCGCCGGAGTGCTTCCATATCGAGGAAACCCTGGTGGAGCGCTGCTCGGTACCGGTGTTCCACGACGACCAGCACGGCACCGCCATCGTTACCGTGGCCGGCATGCTCAATGCGCTGGAGATCCAGGGGAAACAGATTGAAGACGTGCGCATCGTGTGCCTCGGCGCCGGCGCTGCCGCCACCGCCTGCTGTAAATTGCTGCTGGCCGCCGGAGCCAAGAAAGACCAGATCACCATGCTCGACAGCCGCGGCGTAATCCACTCCGGGCGCAGCGATATCAATGCCTATAAAGGCGAGTGGGCGCGCGACACCGAAATGCGCACCCTCGACGATGCCATCGAAGGCGCCGATGTATTCCTCGGCGTATCCGGCCCGGACCTGCTGTCCGCCGAGCAGCTGGCACACATGGCGGAAAAACCCGTGGTTTTCGCCTGTTCCAACCCGAATCCGGAAATCTCCCCAGAGCTGGCCCACGCCACCCGCGACGACCTGATTATGGCCACCGGCCGCTCGGACTACCCGAACCAGGTCAACAACGTGTTGTGCTTCCCGTTCATTTTCCGCGGTGCGCTGGATGTACGCGCCACGCGCATCAATGAGGACATGAAGCTCGCGGCCATCGAGGCGATTCGCAAGATTGCGCGCGAGCCGGTGCCGGAGGAAGTGCGCGCGGGCTACGGCGGTATCGAGCTGAGCTTCGGTGCCGACTACATCCTGCCCAAACCCACCGACCCGCGCCTGCTGCCAGAAGTGGCGGCGGCCGTGGCCCGCGCCGCGGTAGACAGTGGCTCCGCCCGGTTGCCGTATCCGGCGCATTATCCGCTGAAGACCCTGTAACAACGGCGGGATAGAACACCAAACCTCTCGGCGAAGGCGCCGAGACCGGGTACCGCCTTGCCAGACCTTCAAAAACAGGATGTTTTTGCAGAGCCCCCAGGGATGGGTTCCGGGGGGCGCCTAGCGCGTGTCTCGCAAGGTTGTACCCGGTCTCGGTGCCGCCACAGACTTCAATGAAAATCCGCAATCCCCCCCAATCCTTGAGCCTCCTCCCAGCCACCGCTAAACTGCCCCCATGTCTGAGCAACGATGTCCCTGCCCATGAGTCACGTCTACGTGCTGACCAACCAGCACCAGCAGTTTTTGAGCAAAAGCAACGAGTGGATTGATGGCCGCGAGAACAACAAGCTGTTCCGCACCGAACACAAAGATGTCGCCATCAACCAGATGTTCGAAGCCAACACCCGCAACGTCAGCCTGCGTATTGAGCTGCTCGAATGCCCGCTCGACACCAAAAAGCATCCCCAGGTCCCCGACGACGCCCTGAGCGACGAACCTCTGCTTGCCGCCGACGCCACCGCAGAGGAAGCAGCCAGTGCCGGTGATCCCGACGAGCTGCCACAGCCAGGTCCCAGCGAGACCCCACCGGAACACAACCCCGAAGTGGATCCTGCGCCGGCACCGGAAGTAGAGCCGCAACCGCAGCCCGAGGTAAACCCGGATCAGTATCCCGGCCACTCTCCAGAAGTGCCGCCGGAGATTCAGCCGGATCAGCCCCCCGAGTCCGCAATCGAGCAACCCTGACCCGCTACGGTCGCATTCACCACTTGAGTTGCCAGCACGCGCCCCCATTTAGGCCGGACTGACTTTAAGCAGAGCGTCCTCCATGGCGCATCCGGCCAACCAGCCTACCCCGGCTGCTCACAGGAGATTCCCTTGTCGACGTTCAATCTGGCCGAGCTGGCCCAGCCGGAAGCTTTAACGCTGCTGAAGGGCATCCGCCGCGGCATTGAAAAGGAAGGCCTGCGGGTCTCCCCCGAAGGAGAGCTGGCACAAACCGAACACCCCAAAGGCCTCGGCTCCGCACTCACCCACGACTACATCACCACCGACTTCGCCGAAGCCCTGCTGGAATTTATCACTCCGCCGCTGGCCACACCGGAGCAGGCGCTGGAACAGCTCGATCATATCCACCGCTACACCTACAGCCAGATCGGCGACGAGCGGCTGTGGGTGAACAGCATGCCCGGGCGCATCGGCCGCGACGAAGATATCCCGGTGGCCCGCTACGGCGACTCCCACAGCGGCACCATGAAGAGTATCTACCGCCTCGGCCTGGGCGTGCGCTATGGCCGCGCCATGCAGACCATCGCCGGTATCCACTACAACTTCTCGCTGCCGGACAGCTTCTGGCAGTGGCTGCAGCAGAAAGAGGGCAGCGACGAAGCCCTGAAAGACTTCAAAACCCGTCGTTACTTCGACCTGATCCGCAATTTCCGTCGCCACTACTGGCTGCTGATTTACCTGTTCGGTGCCGCCCCCGCCGTGTGTGGCACTTTCGTGCAGGACCGCGAGCACAAACTGCAGCCTTTTGACGGCGACGGCCGCAGCCTCTACTCCCCGCAGGCCACCTCCCTGCGGATGGGCGACCTGGGCTACACCAGCGACGCACAGAAATCCCTGATCGTCTGTTACAACGACCTACCCAGCTACCTGTCCACCCTGTGCGCGGCCATCAGCCGCCCCTACCCGGAATACCAAGAACTGGGTGTGAAGGACCAGAACGGCGAATACCAGCAACTTTCCGCCGGCCTGCTGCAGATCGAAAACGAGTTCTACTCCCCGATCCGCCCCAAAAACCCCGCCGGCATGGGCGAAACCGCCCTCTCCGCACTCGACGCCCGCGGAGTGGAATACATCGAAGTCCGCTGCCTGGACCTGAACCCCTTCGTCCCGCTGGGTATAGAAGCCCCGCAGATGCGCTTCCTCGACGCCTTCCTGCTGCACTGCCTGTTGAGCGACAGCCCCATGACCGACGACGCCGACTACCGCGCGATTCAGGAAAACCAGTCACGCATCGTCTATCAGGGCCGCGACCCGGAGGTGCAACTGGTTCACAACGGCGGCGAGCGCAAACTCACCGACTGGGCCGGCGAACTCCTCGACCAGATCAACCCCATGGCCGAACTGCTCGACACCGCCTGGGACAGCCGCGACTACCAGCGCGCCGTCAGCGTCCAGCGCGACAAGATCGACGGCAAGGTGCCAACACCTGCCGCGCAGATGCTCGCGGAAATGCACGAGCACAAACAGACCTTCTTCCAGTGGGCACAGTCCAAAGCAGAGCAACACCGCCAGTACTTCCTCGAGCGTCCGCTGGACGCCGCGGACCAGGCGGAATTCGAGCGGCTTGCGAAAGAATCGCTGCAAAAGCAGAAAGAAGTGGAAGCCGCGGACAGTGGTAGCTTCGAAGATTTTCTCGGCCAGTATTACGCCCAGTACACCTTCTGTCAGAAAGGGCATTAAAGCCAAAGCGCAGGCGGCGCTACCACCAAAACCTGAAAAAAACCCCAAGCCACGGACCCGAGCATGAACTACCTCGCCCACCTGCTACTCTCGGGCCCCGACCCGGACTGGCAACTGGGCGGCCTGCTCGGTGACTTCGTCAAAGGGCCACTCAAAGGCGAGCGCCCAGAACCGATCGAAGACGGCATGCGCCTGCACCGGCGCATCGACCTGCTCAGCGATCAACACCCCGCCTACCTCAGCGCCCTCAAACGCCTCGGCCCCCAGTGGCGCAGGCTGGGCGGCATCGCCCTCGATATCTGGTTCGACCACCTGCTCGCCAACGACTGGCACAACTGGCACCCGCAAACCCTCGAAACCTTTACCGACCACTGCTGGTCCAACTTTCGCACGCGCCAGCAATGGATACCGGAAAACGCCCAGGCATTTATTCAAAGAGCCGAGCAATTTAAACTGCTGCCCGGCTACCGCCGCGTAGACATTATCCAGCGCACCCTCGAACGGGTCGGGCTACGTCTGCGACGCCCGCAGCCCCTGGCAGACGTACTGCCCCTGCTGCGCGCCGACCAGAAAGCGCTGGAACACGACTTTCAAATATTATTCAGCGACCTGACCCAACAGGCGGAACAATTCCGCCTGGGAACAGAGCAACGGAAACCATCCGGACAATAAACGTTATGACACTGCCGACACCCCGCACCACCTTCCTACTGATGTTTCTCGCCGTCATCCTCGTGCTCGGTGTCGCCTTCTACATGGAATACATCATGGGGTTGGAGCCCTGCCCCCTGTGTATCACCCAGCGGGTCATGTTCCTCGGCGTCGGCCTCGTATCTCTCATCGCCTTCCTGCACAACCCCACCGGCGCCACCCAGATTGGCCGCCGCATCTACGGTCTGCTGGTGTCCCTGTTCGCCATCGGCGGCCTCTACTTCGCCGGCCGCCAGCTGTGGCTGCAGAGCCTGCCGGAAGACCAGGTGCCCGCGTGCGGCCCCGGTATCACCTACATGGTGGATGTGTTCCCCATGGCCGAAGTCATCAAAACCCTGCTCACCGGCGACGGCAACTGCGCCGAAGTGCAGTGGACCCTGCTCGGTCTCTCCATTGCCGGCTGGGCCGCCCTGGTGTTTATCGGGCTGATCATGTTCGGCGTCTGGCAGGCGTTCCGCAAACACTGATCCGCCCCCATGGCGCAGCTAAAAAAACTCCCGCGCTGGCTGCTTGGGGCCGGCCTGCTGGTGGCCTTTGACCTTACCGGCCGCACTCTTACCAGCGCTCTTTCCCTGCCGGTACCCGGCCCGGTGCTGGGCATGCTGCTCCTGCTGCTGGCACTGATGCTGTACGGTCGCGTTCCGCGAGGGCTGGCAGAAGTCGCCGAGCAACTGCTGCGCTACCTCGTGCTGATTCTATTGCCCGCCACTGTGGGCATTTATTTTCTGCGGGACCTCGCCATCAATGACTGGATCGCCCTGGCTGTCGCCATGGTGGTCGGCACCCTGATCAGCTTCACCCTCACCGCACTGCTGCTGAACCACCTGATCCGCCGCCGCAGCAACCCACAGGGGGAAGACACCAATGTGGAGTGAGTGGCAAACGTGGCTAAGCCAGCTGCAACAGGCGGCCAGTGATTTCACCGCGCCACTGTCGGCGGCGCACCCGCTGATTATTCTTCCCCTGAACATTCTGGGGTTCTGGGTAGCACTAAAAATTTACCGCCGCCTCGGCAGCCCATTGCTGCACCCGGTGGTGGGCGGCAGCCTGCTGGTATTTGCCGGCCTGTGGTTGCTGAATGTGGATTTCACCGGCTACCAGCGAGGCAGCGGCTTGCTGTACCTGCTGCTCGGCCCTGCGGTGGTTGCCCTCGCCATTCCCCTCAAACAGAACCTGACCATGATCCGCAAAGTGGGCTGGCCACTGATACTGGGGCTGCTGCTGGGTGCCGTGCTGGCGCCGCTGGTGGCGGTGGTGATTGCCTTGCTGCTAGGTGGCAGCAAAACCGTACTTGTGGCGCTCACCACCAAGTCTGTCACCACCCCGGTGGCACTGGCGTTGGCACAGGAGATGCACGGCATTCAGAGTCTCGCCGCCGGTGTCGTGGCTTTTACCGGTATCGTCGGTGCCGTGTGCGGGCCGGGTCTGCTGCGCCGGCTGAACATCACCGACGAGCGGGTAGTGGGCTTCTCCCTCGGCATCAACGCCCATGCCATCGGCACCGTGCGCGCGCTGGAAATCAGCGCCCTGTGCGGCGCATTCTCGGCGCTGGCCATGGGGCTGTGCGGTGCCCTTACCGCGCTGGTATTGCCATTGCTCGTGACCAGCTGAGCCCTTTTCGTCAGCATTTTCCGTGAGAGCGGACAGGTGTCGCTTTATGGCGTTTTTTACGGTGTCTTCCTTGCCCGCGGCGGCAGAAGCTTCTACATTCCTAAGAGCCGTTGAAGAAGTTACAAAAGGAAACTTGGAGATGTTGGAAAACTGTAAAAATGCGCAGGAACGCTGGGGCGGCGTCAGCCAGATCATCGATCGCTGGCTGCACTCCCGTCAGGCGCTCCTGGTGAGCTTTTGCCAGCTCTCGGAAAAGAAGGTGATCGCCGATAGCGACAAAGAAGCCGAGACCAGCGTGCGCCTCCTGTGCCAGCAGCTGGTGGACTATGTGTCTGCCGGACACTTTGAAGTATACGACCAGCTCATCCAGGAAGGTCAGGCGTTCGGCGATACCGAAGGCCTGCAGCAGGCCAAATCCCTGTACCGAGAGATTGACGGCACTACCGATGTGGCCGTGGACTTTAATGACAAGTATCTGGAGACCGATGACCTGGGCTCCCTGCAAAAAGATCTTTCAGAACTCGGCGTGGCTCTGGAAACCCGCTTCGCGGCGGAGGATCGCATGATCGATACGCTGCACACCGCGCATAAAAATCAGCTGGCCTGACTGGGCCACGCTCACATTCGCCCAAGTGGCAAATGTGCGATAACACATAAAAAGAAAGGGGCCAGAGGCCCCTTTCTTTTTTGCAGATCTGACCACCTTATTCGGTAGCATCCTCTTCGATCACTTCTTCCACGGCTTCTTCTTCCGCAGCGCCTTCGTTGTTGCTGACGTCCGCCTTGTGCAGTTCCACTTCAAAGATCAATGTGGAGTTGGGGCCAATCAGACCGCCAGCGCCGCCCGGACCATAGGCCAGATCAGAGGGGATATACAGTTCCCACTTGCCGCCTTCTTTCATCAGCTGCAGGGCTTCAGTCCAGCCCTTGATCACGCCGTTTACCGGGAACTGAACCGGCTTGCCATTTTTGTAAGAGCTGTCGAACTCGGTACCGTCGATCAGTGTGCCCTTATAGTCCACTTCTACCACGCTGGTTTCGGTCGGGCTGGCACCGGTGCCTTCAGTGATCACTTTGTACTGGAGGCCGGAATCGGTAGTCTGAACGCCTTCTTTTTTGGCATTCTCTTCCAGGAATTTTTTACCTTCTTCCAGGTTCTTGCCGGCGGAAGCCTTGAATTCCTCTTCCTGCTTGGCCATCAGCTCTTTCTGCTTGGCCTGCATGCTCTCCTGGAAAACCTTGATCACTTCCTGCTTTTCTTCTTCGCTCAAACGCGACTCGCGACCGCTGGCTACATCGCTCAGCGCCATAGCGACAATGTTCGGGTCCAGAGCCACTTCCTGGCTTTTGAGGCGATTGGCCATATCTTCGGCGATGATATAGCTGACCTTCTGCTCCTGGGACTCGAGCTTGACGTCGGCGGAACCAGCGGGCTCCTGTTTGTTACAGCCAGCCAGTGCAATACCCAGTGCAACCGCAGCGGCCAAAGAAGTTTTGTTCATGAGAATCGTCTCTTTATTTCCGTGAAGTATTTATTCGTATGAGAGGGTTCCACCCTTCTCCGCTGTTGTACACCCGAATCCCCACGCACTTTGTGCGACAGATCACAGTACCGCGGGTGCGGCCAGCGACAGGCAAGTCTAACCCATGCGGGTTGGCGCTGCACACTGCCCGCTAAGACTACTTCCGATGCTGGTGGTTTCATTTTCCTGTAACTTTTTCAGCCCTGTGCACGTCCTTTAGCGCCGGGAGTAAATTTCAATTTGGCAGATACGATATGAAGAATAGAGGCCGGGGATCGAAACACTGGTAAAAAACCATTGAATCCCGGCGTGCACGGGATGCACTAAGTAAATAACAGCGCTATTATCAGCGTTCTACCCCGATATTTTTTTCTCCTGCAGAGAGGTGATTCTGCACTACACAGGGAGAGCCTCGGGGCACCGTTCGAACCGACACTCACAACCGTTTCAATTGCAGGATCTCTACTCATGGCCGCCAAACGCAAAGCCGCTGTATCCATTGCCGATCTCGAAAAACAGATCGCCAAGATCACCACCCAACTGGACAAGGCTCGGGCCAAGGACGCGGCAGATGCCGAAAAAGCCCTGAAAAAAGCCACCACCGACGCGAACAAAGCCCAGGTACAGGTAAAGAAAGCCAAAGCCAAACTGGCCACCGCACGCACTGCGGCGGGGAAGGCGAAAACCCCTGCGGCCAAAGCGTCTTCCAAGAAAAAGGTCGATGCAGCCAAAGCGGCAGTTACCAAGGTAGAGAAGGTCGCCAAAGACGCCGCCAAAACCCTGAGTGAATCCAAAGCTGCTTCTGCGGCCAGCAAGCTGGCTGAGAAGACCGCGAAATCCATCAAGAAAGCCGGTGCAGCAGCCGCGAAAAAAGTGCAGGCCGCCACCAAATCGAAAAAGAAAACAGCTGCCAAAAAAGTAACGACGGCAAAAAAACCTGCGGCGAAAAAGGCCACCACCAAGGCCACCACCGTCAAACCAGCAGCGAAAGCGGCCAAGAAGGCTACCGCGAAGAAGGCCGCACCCAAGAAAAGCACTGCAGCCAAAAAAGCGCCGGCCAAGAAAGCAGCGGCAGAAAAGACCGTTACCAAAAAGGCAGCCGTGAAGAAAACGGCTACCAAGAAAGCAGCGCCCAAGAAAAGTGCAGCGAAGAAAACACCAGCAAAGAAAGCAGACGCGCCAAAAACCAACGGCAGCAAGCCGGCGGCGCAGCCTGTGAAGCAGGCTGCAAAAGAAGCGCAGCCGAAACCTCAGGCCGAGAAAAAGCCGCAGGAAAAGCCCACCGCTCCGGCAACCGTCGCCGCCGCACCCGTAGAATCACCGGCACCGGTGATGGGGAAAACCTCAGAGCCGAAGCCGCTGGTACCCGAATCCAGCCCGGCCGCGGTGACCCCGGCAGCGCCGACCATCACCCCCACCACGCCGGCCAACAGCCTGTTTTCTACTGAAGAAAACCCGCACTACGGCCCGGATGAGCACAAACACAAACACTGATTAGGGAATCAGGAGGTCGCACTTCCTCCCGGTGAACGCCCTTCGGGGAGCTCACCGGCCACAGCCCTCAGGGAATCTTCCCCACAGGTGCTGTAGGCATCGATCAGGCCCGCCCAGCGGGCCTGTTCTTTTTGCAGCAGGCCATACTGCTGCCCTGCCAGTTCCAGCGGCGAGCGGGTTTCCGGCCAGCTCTCACCGTTGAGCTTCCACAAGGCTGCCAGCTGCCGCTGCTCCATGCGCAATTCGCAGCGCTTGCACCATTCGTATACCCCGGTGTTCTTCTTCACCCGCCCCACCAGCCGGCGCAGGTTGCGCACACTGCTGATCATGCGGCGGCGCGGTGCCAGGCCGCGATCGGCCACCCGCCAGCTCTCCTCACTAAGCTGACGCCCGCAGGCGCTGGTATAGCTGGCCCACAACAACAGGCAGACATCCGCACCGCGGACGTCCTGACACTGCAGCAGGAAATCGGCGACCTGAGGCTGTCGATAAAACGCCAGGCTGAAATCCCACAGAGGGTTCTGTAGCGGAGTTTGCGCTGGAGAGTGCGACGATGATGGAGGTGCGGTTTCTGTCACGTTAGAATCCCGGCGGTTTGTTATAGCCGATAGCCTAGTCAAAATCGGGCGAATTCAAAGAGGTTTCTATTGATTAATCTGCAAGGCGTGTCGCTGCAGGTGGGCGGACGGGATCTGCTCAACGACGCCAGCTGCCGAATTTTCCCCGGTCACAAGGTGGGCGTCATCGGCGCCAATGGCTGCGGCAAGTCGACTCTGTTCAAAATGTTGCTGAAACAACAGGACAGCGACGCGGGCACTATTGATGTGCCGGCTGGCTGGGAAGTGGCGCACATGGCCCAGGAGGTCTCGGCCACCGACCAGAGTGCCCTGGACTACGCACTGGACGGCGACCACCGCCTGCGCGACCTGCAGAGTGCGCTGGAGGCCGCCGAAGCCGACGGCAGCGATGGCAAGCGCATCGCCGAGCTGCACGAGCAGATGGCGGCGATCGACGGCTACAGCGGCCCGGCGCGGGCAGCACAGCTGCTGGACGGACTGGGCTTTTCCCACGCCGAGCAACAGCGCCCGGTGAAGAGTTTTTCCGGTGGCTGGCGCATCCGGCTGAACCTGGCGCGGGCGCTGATGTGCCCGGCGGACCTGTTGCTGCTGGACGAACCCACCAACCACCTGGACCTGGATGCAACCCTGTGGCTTGAACAGTGGCTGCAGCGCTTTCCCGGCACGCTGATGATCATCTCCCACGACCGGGACTTTCTCGACGCGGTCGTGGACGGCATTGTCAGCTTTGAACAACAGAGCCTGGTGCTCTACAGCGGCAACTACACCGCGTTCGAGCGCGCGCGTGCCGAGCGCCTGGCGCAACAACAGGTGGAATACGAGAAACAGCAGGCCCAGCGCGCGCACATGGAAGACTTCGTGCGCCGCTTCCGCGCAAAAGCCACCAAGGCCAAGCAGGCCCAGAGCCGGCTCAAGGCACTGGACCGCATGGCGGAAATTGCTCCGGCGCATGTGGATTCCCCGTTCCGCTTCCGCCTGCCCTGTGCCGACAAGGTCTCCAACCCGCTGATCGATCTGCGCGAAGCGGAGATCGGCTACCCCGGCAAAACCATCCTGCCCAATGTGGAACTGGGCATTCAACCCGGCCGTCGCATTGGTTTACTTGGCCCCAACGGCGCCGGTAAGTCCTCCCTGATCAAAACCCTGGCGGGCGACCTGCCGCTGCTGTCCGGTGTGCGCCAGGGCGGTGAGCACCTGAAGATCGGCTACTTTGCCCAGCACCAGCTGGAGGCGCTGGATGCCAAAGCCTCACCGCTGCTGCACGTACAGCGCCTCTCACCCAATGCCAGCGAACAGGAGCTGCGGGACTTTCTCGGCGGTTATGGCTTTTTCGGCGATCGGGTATTCGAGCCGGTAGGCGGCTTTTCCGGTGGTGAGAAGGCGCGGGTCGCACTGGCGCTGCTGGCATGGCAGAAACCCAACCTGTTGCTGCTGGACGAGCCCACCAACCACCTGGACCTGGAGATGCGCCACGCACTCACCCTGGCCCTGGCGGAGTTTCCCGGCGCCATGCTGCTGGTTTCGCACGATCGCCATCTGCTGGCCAACACCACCGACGAATTCATCCTGGTGGCCGAGGGTCGCGCCGAGCCCTACGACGGTGATCTGGACGATTACAAGCAGTGGCTGCTGTCGTTCAAACGCGATGAAAAACGCCGTCAGGAACCAGATTCCGGAAGCGAACAATCCTCGGGCACGCCCCTTGAGGACAAAAAGGCCCAGCGCCGCGCGGCGGCTGCCCTGCGCGAACAGCTGAAACCGCTGACCAACAAACTGAAAAGCGTCGAACAAAAGATGGCGAAAGCGGAGAAAGCGCTGGCGACACTGGAAACCCAACTGGCGGATGAGGACCTTTATGCCGGCGGTCAGCAGGAGGAGATTACGCGACTGACCGTGGCCCAGGGCGAAGCGCGGGAGACTCTGGACGAGCTGGAAATGGAGTGGTTGGAGGTTTCCGAACAGCTGGAAGAGGCGCGGGGCGCCTAGCAGACCTGTACCCCGGAGTTTAATCGGTAGACGCGCTGCGCTTCGCCCAATCTGCGCCGCTTCGCGCAACTCGTTATTTGGCGAAGTCGGCGGGGTTGTACGGCTCGCGGGGGCAGCCGTCTTCGTTCACCGCCATGCCCAGGGGCGTTCCCGGGCACTGGTCGAGATAGTCGGGCACGCCGTCGCCATCACTGTCGATCGGGCAGCCGCGCATATCGACATCGATGCCCGGCGGTGTCTGCGGGCACTGATCCAGATCGCTGTAAATGCCGTCGCCATCCCAATCCCGCGGCGCCACCTCATCCTGCCACTGATAACCGATGGCAATACTCAGGAAGCTGTCCAGGCCACCTTCCTCGATACCCTGAAAGCCCCGCACATCCCCCCGTACCTGCCAGCGTGGCGCCAGTTCGTATTTGATACCGGCACCGAAATTGACCATGGTCTGACGCTGATGCCAGCTGTCCGGGTAAACATACGACTCTTCATCCACCCTCAGCTCGCCGGCACCGATGACCAGGTAGGGCTGCCACGTGTAGTTGTAACAGAAACGGCCAGCGAACTGGTAGAGCAGGTCGAGGTGGTAATTTTGTACGTCGACGTCTTCGCTGGAGTTTTTCAGGTTGACGCTGAAGTAGTCGTACACACCTTCTATTGCCCAGCGATCGGTGACGTTGTAACCAAAGCCGATACCACCGCCGGCGCTGTCTTCGAGCTCATAGCCGATGTAGGGCGAGCCAGACAGTCGCTCTTCATCAAACCAGTACTGGCCACCGTTGAGGTAGAGGGTGAGGGTACCTTCCGCGTCGGCCAGAGTCTCAGCACTGAGCAGTAAGAGGCTGCTGCAGAGCAGGGCGCTATACAGGTGTTTGCGGGCAGGGGCTGGGCTTGTTGTCATTGTTGCTCCGGAGCATCCGTTTACCGGGGGTAGTCTGAAGATAGCACAGTAGGTCGGGTGGCTTTTTCAGCGTTGCGGCAATGCCAGCACCGGGTAGAGGTCTGTGACACACGCTGTTAATCCATCCATGGCAGTGAATGTCTCAGAAACCGTTACCCGGCGCCGGCATATTAGCGTCGAATCATTTATTTCTTGCGGTACAGCAGATCCCACACACCGTGCCCAAGGCGCTCACCGCGCCGTTCGAATTTGGTCTGCGGGCGAAACTCCGGGCGCGGGGCGTAGTTACCCTTACCGGCGGTGTTTTCCAGCAGGTCTTCCGCTTCGAGTACTTCGAGCATCTGTTCAGCGTAATTTTCCCAGTCGGTGGCCATGTGCATCAGGCCGCCGGGTTTTAATTTTGTGCACAGCAGTTTTACAAACTCCGGCTGCACTATGCGGCGCTTGTTGTGCTTTTTTTTGTGCCAGGGGTCGGGGAAATACAGCTGGAAGCGGTCGAGGCTTCCGTCGGGAATACAGTCATTGAGCACGTCGATGGCGTCGGCCATGTAGACACGCAGATTTTTGACTTCTTCCTTGCCGGCGTTGTTGATCAGGCGGCCGACACCGGGCGGGTGGACTTCGATGCCGATAAAGTCTTTGTCGGTTTCGGCTTTGGTCATTTCCAGCAGGGAGTCGCCCATGCCGAATCCGATTTCCAGTACCACCGGTGCTTCGCGGCCGAAAATTGTTTTCGGGTCGATGGCGCCGTCGTACAGGGACAAACCAAACGGGCCCCAGTAATTATCGAACGCCTTGCGCTGGCCCTCGGTCATACGCCCGCCGCGAATCACGTAGCTGCGGATGGATTTCTTTTTGAATTCGGTGCGGTAGGGGAAGTCTTCTTCCTCGTTACCTTGTTCGTTGCTGGGTTCTTCTTGCATTCTTTACCTCTGAGCTTCGTAGCTTTTTTGGGTGCTCCGTAGCTGGTGGTGGGGCGGCCCAGCACCGGGTGGGAGTTTTCAGAACCGCTGTAGACCCATCCCTGGGCGCTGCGGCGCAAACATCCTGTTTGCGACGCTTCTGAAAACTCCCACCCGGCGCTCGGCCTTCAATTCATATTTCTGTGTTCTTACCGCCTTTGGTTGGCGGTTATTTTCCGTAATTCAGGGCGGCGATAAACAGTGCTATCCAGCCGCCGATCAGCAGGGTGCCACCCAGCGGGGTGATGGGACCCAGGATTCTGGGGCCACCGAAGGTCAGGCCGTAGAGGCTGCCAGAGAAAAACAGGATGCCGATGGCAAACAGGGCACCACTTACAATCAGCGAGGTTTTTGCGCCGATCTGATGAATCAGCACAGCCACGGCGATCAGTGCCAGGGCGTGAATCATCTGGTAGTGAACACCAGTTTTATAGGCTTCCAGCAAGTTTTCCGCGACTTTGTCGCGCAAGCCATGGGCGCCAAAGGCACCGAGAACCACTCCGGTACCGCCAATAAATGCAGCAAGTAACAAATACAATTTAGCCATCGTTATTCCTTTCGTTCTGGCTTACGAAGTAATTCAGTTCAATGCGAAGGGGGAGCATCGGGGGCGGGTTTTCAGAAGCGTCAGCGACAGGGACGTCGCTGCCGCAGCGCCCATGGATGGGTACACAGCGGTTCTGAAAACCCGCCCCCGGTGTTCCCCCACCACCGGACCAGTTTCAAAGCAAAAACCACCGAACCACATACGAAAAAACCGCGCCAGTAGCGCGGTTCTTGAGTCCGGTCGGCGAGAAGGCTGTCAGGCCTCCATTGCCACCCGGACTTTTTTCATGGCGTTCTTTTCAAGCTGGCGAATTCGCTCCGCAGAAACACCGTATTTGTCGGCCAGTTCGTGCAGCGTGGACTTGCTCTCGCTCAACCAGCGCGCCTCGATAATATCGCGGCTGCGGTCGTCCAGCTGTTCCATCGCCATGGTCAGGTTATTAACGCTGGTTTCCTGCCAGTTATCGTTTTCCAGCATGGTAGCCGGATCGTAACGGCGGTCTTCCAGGTAATGCGCCGGGGCCTGCCACGCGGAATCTTCGTCGTCGTCCACACCGGCATCGAACGCCGCATCGTGGGCCGACAAACGGCCTTCCATATCGTGCACATGCTGCACATCCACATTCAGCTCGGCAGCCACGCGTTTCGCTTCCGCGCTGGTCAGCCAGGCCAGCTTCTTCTTCTGGCCGCGCAGGTTGAAGAACAACTTGCGCTGCGCCTTGGTGGTGGCGATCTTAACGATGCGCCAGTTGCGCAGGATGAATTCGTGAATCTCCGCCTTGATCCAGTGCACCGCAAACGACACCAGGCGAACACCCTTCTCAGGGTTGAAACGCTTCACCGCCTTCATCAGGCCCACGTTACCTTCCTGAATCAGGTCACCCTGGTTCAGACCGTAGCCGGAGTAGGATTTGGCGATATGCACCACAAAGCGCAGGTGAGACATGACCAGATGACGGGCCGCCTCAAGATTTTCGTGATAGTAGAGATCTTCCGCGAGCTTCTTTTCTTCCTCGGCGGAGAGTACCTCAAAGCCGCTTACCGTCTGGATATAGGCGTTCAGGTTGGCGCCCGGCGACAGTGTATGGATCGGCTGTAAACTGGTTCCCATTCAGGATTCTCCTCGTAACTCTTCGTTGCCCCGCTTGGCACTTGCTGCTTGGACTCATTCCTACCAAGACCAGTAGTTTGCGGCGGCTTGCTCTTCCGGCCCTGAACTGTTCAGTTCTCAAGCGGCACCGGGAGACCAAAGTTGGCCACAGTGTAGCACTCGCAACGGGAAATGGAACCCCGCTCGAGATCGGCCGGCAAACCGCGCCAGCCCTTGATTTCCGGCTAATTAGAGCAGTTATCCACAGGGGAAGTTCCGGGCTTTACGAATCTTGACGGACCGCCTGGTCAACGAGGCTGAATTGCCGATATATGTCGCGCCACAGCCAGCCAGGCACCAGTCAGTCCGAGTAGAGCGGCGCCGCCCGCAAGCCCGACCAGGTAGGTAAACCCGGGCCCGTCCAGACGGAATCCGCTACCGTAGAGGTTCGCGAGCCCGCTCACTGGCCCCGCCAGCAACCAGACCCCAATACTCACCAGCAACCAGGCAATTAACCCGCCCACCAGCCCATATACCAGGCCTGTGTACAGGAAAGGGCGCCGCACAAACGCATCGGTGGCGCCGACCAGCTTCACCACCAGAATCTCATCCCGGCGGCTCTCGATATGCAGGCGAATACTGTTTACCACCACCAGCAACACCCCCAGCGCCAGCAAAAACGCCAGCCCCAGACTCATACGCCGCCCGAGCTCAGTCAGATTAGCCAACCGCTGCACCCAGGCCATATCCAGCACCACTGAGTCTGTCAGCGCAC
The DNA here is from genome assembly GCF_947504145.1 of uncultured Microbulbifer sp. GTDB lineage: Bacteria > Pseudomonadota > Gammaproteobacteria > Pseudomonadales > Cellvibrionaceae > Microbulbifer. The sequence goes on along the minus strand of NZ_CANNGQ010000002.1, from coordinate 72,969 downwards.
TCTCGCGCAAACGTTCCGCCAGCGCTTCCAGCGATACGCCATCCGAACTCCGCGGTCGCACCAGCAGCACCGCCGGCAGGGGATTCGCGTCCATTCCCAGCAATGCATCCCCAAGCCCCGACGATTCCTGGAACTCCGCCAGCGCCTGCTCCGGAGAAATGTAAGTCACCTCTGCCACCAGGGAATCCGCGCGCAGATCATCGGCAAACGATGTCACCGCGCTCTCTTTGGCCCGTTTGTGCAGGAACACGGAGATCTGCGGCTGTCCGTCCCAGCCGGCGACGGCCTTCTGAAAGTTAGTAAGCCCCAGCTGCAACGCCGCCGGCAGCGCCAGCGCAATGGCAATCACCAGTGCAGTCATGCCACTGGACATGGGCGAGGCGAAAAAACGCACCCAGGACTCCCGCCACATCTCGCGGTGGTGAGCCTGCCAGCTGCTGAAGCGGTCGCCAAAGCCGGTGCGCGCGGTCACCGCGCCGGTGGAGCGGGCGCGCTCGGGAGCGGGGGTGGCGGTTCTGGCTGGCGTGGACTTAATACGCTGGTTCACGGCTCGGGTATCCGTCGTAGATCAATTGGCCCTGCTGCAGGGTCAGCACCCGCTGGCGCATGCGCGCAATCAGCTCGAGATCGTGGCTCGCAATCAACACCGTGGTGCCCACCGCGTTGAACTGCCGGAACAGCCCCATGATCTCCTCCGACAGCTTCGGGTCGAGGTTGCCGGTGGGCTCATCCGCCACCAGCAGCGCCGGCTTGTTCACCACCGCGCGGGCGATGCCCACCCGCTGCTGCTCGCCGCCGGATAGCACGATCGGATTCTGCTTCTCCTTGTGCAGCAACCCCACCTTATCCAATGCCGCCCGCACCCGCCGGCCCACCTCGCGCTTGCTGCAGCCAGAGACGGAAAGGGGAAGGGCCACGTTGTCGAACACGCTGCGATCAAACAGCAACTGGTGGTTCTGGAACACAATGCCGAGATTGCGCCGATAGTAGGGAATCTGGCCATTGCGCAGCCGATTCAGGTTCTGGCCGCCAACAATGATACTGCCGCGGGTAGGGCGCTCGATGGCGGTGAGAAGTTTCAGCAGGGTGCTTTTACCAGCACCGGAATGGCCGGTGAGAAACACCATTTCCGCGCGGTCGATTTCCAGGCTGACACGCCCCAGCGCATCCTGGCCGGACTCGTAGCGTTTGTTGACGTTATCAAACTGGATCATGAGCGCATTTTTGTTGTTTTTAATTCAGCTACGGTACGCCCCCGCCGAACACGCATACCTTTGCGCGCAGGTGCTGATACCGGACTTCCCAAGCAAGGACCACAAGCCCTAAAAAATCACCCCTGGGCGCGATTAAACAGCGCCGCTACAAAGTCCTTGGCCACAAACGGCTGCAAGTCTTCGGCCTGCTCCCCAACGCCGATAAAGCGTACCGGAATCCCCAGCTTCTGCGCCAGCGCGAAAATCACCCCGCCCTTGGCCGTACCGTCGAGCTTGGTCAGCACCAGTCCGGAGACACCGGCAGAGTCCCGGAACGTCTCCGCCTGAGACAGCGCGTTCTGGCCGGTGCCCGCATCCAGCACCAGCAGCACCTCGTGGGGTGCGGAATCGTCCAGCTTGCCCATCACCCGACGCACCTTCGACAACTCCTCCATCAAATTGGACTTGTTGTGCAGGCGCCCGGCAGTGTCGGCAATCACCACGTCCACACCGCGAGACTGGGCAGACTGTATCGCATCAAAGATGACAGAGGCGCTATCGGCACCAGTGTGCTGGGCCACCACCGGCACATTGTGACGCTCGCCCCACACCTGCAGCTGCTCCACCGCCGCCGCGCGAAAAGTATCCCCGGCCGCCAGCATCACCGACTTACCTTCATTCAGGAAACGGTGCGCCAGCTTGCCGATCGTAGTGGTCTTACCCACACCGTTCACACCCACCACCAGAATCACAAATGGTTTTTTCCCCTGATCGATGGCCAGCGGTTCCTCAACCTTGTCCAGCAACCCGGCCAATTCCTCCTGCAAAGCGTTGTACAACGCCTCGCCATTGGAGAGCTCGCGGCGGGAAACCCGCTCGGTCAGGCGGTCGATAATCTCGGTAGTGGCATCCAGGCCCACATCTGCCATCAGCAGCTGGGTCTCCAGCTCCTCCATCAGATCTTCGTCGATCTCCTTGGCACCCAGGAACAGATTGCCCATGCCCTCGGCAAACTGGCTGCTGGTGCGGGACAGGCCGCGACGGATGCGCGCGAAGAAGCCCTCTTTCCTGGGCTTCTCCTGGGTAACTGGCTGGGCCTGAGTAACTGGAGGGGCGGCAGGCTCGACCTGGGTCTCGGCCGCCGGATCAAACGCCGATTCCGGCGCTTCTTCTACCGACAGCTTCTCTTCCAGCTGCGGCACCGCTTCAGGCTCAGGCTCGGAAGCCTCTTTGACCGGGTCTGTCAGCAGGTTGTCCGGAATCTCGAACTCCGGCTCCTGCTCTACCTCGGGCCCGGGCCCCGGCTCGGTCGATTCAGGGGCCGTCTCATGGCTTAAGGGGTTATCCACTCGCTCTTCGTTGGACTCCTCGGCCTCGGGCTTTTTCTTGCGCAGAAAATCGAAAATCATCGGGTGCGGATTCTTTGACTGGGGACAGTGGATGATACGCCCACCGACGGCGGCTGGCGGCCGGTGGCGGAAAGGCGCTAATCTTAGCACCGCTGGCCGTTTCACACACAGCCGTGCGCCGCCATAATTTGCCCATCGACCGGATCCCGAATGCCCAGAAACCGCAGCCCCCGGCCCAGACAAGCACCGAACAGCCGCTCAAAATCGGCCCTCACGTCGCAACTGCGCATCATCGGCGGCCGTTGGCGCGGGCGCAAAGTGGCCTTCGCGCCCATCGAGGGGCTGCGCCCCACCGGGGACCGACTGCGCGAGACCCTGTTCAACTGGCTGCAGTTTCATTTACCCGGTGCGCGCTGTCTGGACCTGTACGCGGGTTCCGGCGCGCTCGGCCTGGAAGCACTGAGCCGGGGCGCCGCAGAAGTGGACTTTGTGGAGATGGATCGCGGCGCGGCACAGACCCTGCGCCAGCAGCTGGACCTGCTGCAGGCCGAGGGCGCGCGGGTCCACAACTGTCCGGCCGAGGTCTTTCTCAGTCAGCCGGTGGAGCCCTTCGACGTGATCTTTGTCGATCCACCGTTTGCCAACGACCTGTGGCAAAGTGCACTCGCCGGGCTGATAGAGGCCGGGTGCGTCGCCAACAACACGCTGATCTACGTAGAATCCCCTCGCAGCACGCCGATTAACGCGCCCGGCGACTGGCAGCTGGAAAAGGAAAAACAGGCCGGGCAGGTGTGTATGCGGCTATTCAGGGCATGATTCAGCCAAGCCCGGACAAGATTTACCTCGTGAATTCCGAAAATTCACCTCAGATTCCCGGATTTTAAGCGGACTTTTTGAGAGCCGGGGCTAAATTGTTTAACATGCGCGTCCCTTCTGGCCGGCTAGGCGAATTGGCTTATGAAAAAAGTGGTATACCCGGGTACTTTCGACCCTATCACCAACGGTCATATGGACCTTGTTGAACGCGCCTGTCGCATGTTCGACCACGTGGTGGTCGCCGTAGCCGCCAGCACCCGCAAAAATCCGCTGTTCACCATGGATGAACGCGTAGAACTGGCCCAGCAGGAGCTGGCTCATCTGGACAATATCGAGGTCATCGGCTTCGACATCCTGCTCGCCGATCTGGTGCGCCAGCTGGACGCCCACGGCGTGGTGCGCGGCCTGCGCGCGGTATCCGACTTCGAATACGAGTTCCAGCTCGCGAATATGAACCGTCAGCTGGCGCCGCAGATGGAAAGCCTGTTCCTTACGCCGGCGGAGCACCTGTCCTATATCTCGTCTTCGCTGGTGCGCGAGATCGCCTCTCTCGGCGGCGATGTCACCAAGTTTGTCCCTCCAGGCGTACAAAAGGCGCTGCAGCAAAAGTACAACCGGTAGATTCCAGGCAGCAGCCCCAGGCCTGCTTCGGCCGCTTCTGGTCTGGTACACTCGGGCGATCCAGCGAATTGATTCGGATCGCCCTGTGAACAAGCCCCTGTATTGCTTCCTCTCTGTTTTCCTCACCGCCGCCACTGCGGTTGCCGCGCCCCTGTCTGACAAACAGACTGGCGACCAGCACAAAGAAGTCCAGCCGGAGTTCGCCACCGGGCGCACCGAGATCAAGTCCGCCAGCGCGGAAAAATACATGGCGGTCACCGCCAACCCGCACGCTTCCAGCGCCGCTGAGCAGATGCTCGCGAAAGGCGGTACCGCCGTGGATGCCGCCATCGCCGCGCAGCTGGTGCTCGGGCTTGTGGAACCACAATCCTCCGGCATCGGCGGCGGCGCCTTTATGCTGAGTTACCGCGCGGACGAGAAAAAGCTGCTTTCCTACGACGGCCGCGAAACCGCACCCATGGCAGTGGATGAAAATTACTTTATTCGCGACGGCCAGCCGCGCGGCTTTCTCGACGCTGTGATCGGCGGTTATTCCGTAGGGGTGCCCGGTGTCATGCGGATGCTGGAGCTGGCCCACCAGCGGGATGGAAAGCTGCCCTGGGAGGACCTGTTCCAACCCGCCATTACCCTGGCGGAACAGGGCTTTGCGGTATCCCCGCGATTGCACCAGCTCATTATCCGTATGCCGCGGGTAGCCGCGCGCCCGGCCATCCGCAGTTACCTGTTCGACAAGGACGGCAAGCCCCTGCCCGTTGGACACATCCTGAAGAATCCAGCCTACGCGGAAACACTGAAAACCCTCGCAGAGCAGGGCACAAAACCGTTTTACGACGGCGATATCGCCGCTGCTATTGTCGACGCGGTGCGCCACGACCCGAAAAACCCGGGCGTGATGACGCGCAAGGATATGGCAGATTACCAGGCCAAGGTTCGCGAGCCGGTGTGCGCGGAATTTCTGGTGTATGAAGTCTGCGGCGCAACCATGCCCTCGTCTGGCGGTACCACTGTGGGCGCAATCCTCGGCATGCTCCAGCACTTCCCCCTGGACGACTACCCGGTAGGCAGTGCAGAACTCACCCATTTGTTTGTGGAAGCGTCGGAACTCGCCTTTGCCGACCGCAACACCTACGCCGCGGACAGCGAATTCATTGATGTGCCGGTTACCGCATTGGTCGCGCCCCAGTATCTGGCCCAGCGCGCCAAGCTGATCAATATGGAACACGCGCAGCCGGCCCGACCCGGTGTTCCCGGCGCCTTCTCCGGGAAGCGCAAAGAGTCGGTATCGCCGGAGCTTCCGAACACCAGTCACCTTTCCATCGTCGACCAGTACGGCAACGCAGTGAGCATGACCACCAGCATTGAAACCGGCTTTGGCTCGCGGTTACTGGTCAAAGGATTTTTGCTGAATAACCAGCTTACTGACTTCTCCTTCGTGCCCCGCAACCGGGAAAAGCAGCTGGTCGCCAACCGCGTGGAACCCGGCAAGCGCCCGCGCTCTTCCATGTCGCCCACCATTGTGTTCAATCGCGATGGCAGCCTGCGACTGGTCGTCGGCTCTCCCGGTGGCTCGCGGATCATTGACTACACCGCCCGCACCATCCTCTACCACCTGAGCAAAGGTATGCCCATTGCCGAAGCCATCCACGCCGGCAATATCGGTGCGATCGGTTACCGGGTGGAAGTGGAGCCGGATACGCTTTCCGATAAGGAACTGGCACGACTGGAAATGAAAGGACACAAAGTCGTGCGTAAGGAATTGAACAGCGGTATTCACGGCATCGCGCTGCAAGACGGCAAGTTGCTGGGCGGGGCAGATACCCGCCGTGAAGGCAGCGCCCTGGGTAAGTAATTCAATCGGTAACCAGAGGAAGTACACCCGTGGCCAATCCATGGTTTCTATTGCTGATTGCCGGGCTGCTGGAAGTAGGCTGGGCAATCGGCCTCAAATACACGCAGGGATTCAGCAAACCCCTGCCCAGTGCACTCACGATCATCACCATGATCGCGAGCTTCTATTTTCTCGCCCAGGCACTGAAGACGATTCCCGTGGGCACAGGTTACGCGGTGTGGACCGGTATCGGCGCAGTGGGAACGGCCATTCTCGGCATCGTGCTGTTTTCTGAATCTACCGCACTGCCGCGCGTTCTGTGCATCGGATTGATCGTTGCGGGAATTATCGGGCTCAAGCTGACTTCACCCGTATGATGTACTACCCCGGCAACCACAGATAGTTCGTCGGGTCATCCGGGCAGGGCCCGAAGCCACACTCCAACAACGTGGAAATTACAGTGACCAGTAAAATCGCCAGAAAACTGTAAACCGCCAACTTTCCCAACCACCCCGGCGCGCGCGGCACATCGGCGGCTTCTTTCAGTTTCATCTGATCCAGCAACAACAACCCACCCAGAAAAAGCCCCAGCGCAAAAAACGCGATTAGCGCCCAGGTGTAAAAATGCAGGCCGAGAAACGGGGACCCGAAACCCGGGTCACCGGGGGCGATATGCAAAAGTACCTGGCGTGCGGAAGACACCATGCCGGCGAGCGCGGACAACAACGCAATACCGTAGTGCGCCGGACGGCTGCCGAAACAGACGTTCAACATCAATCCGATACCGGCCATGGCAAACGCCACTCTCTGCAAGAGGCACAGCGGACAGGGGAGTTCGTGCAGCACAATCTGCCAGGCAAAAGCAAACCAGAGCACACCACTGATTCCCAGCAGGGCGAGGGCATTGAGGCAATCGGTCCAGCGGCGCAGGCCAAATAGATGGTGGATCATGGCATACCTTTCACAATGAGAATCACAGGGAAATATTCAGCGAAGAGGTCATATGGTAGAAGCACCAGGCAACATAGATCGCCGCGGTAATTCCCCACCAGACCATGGCGGTACCGCGGTGGCCCCGCCAGGTAAACCAGGCAGAGATGACTGCAGTGAGGAAAGGCAACATCATAATCATGGGTTTGGGTCCGATGAGAATATCGGTCTCAAACTTAGGGTAAGTGACAACGAATTCCCAATCAGCGTTGGCAGCGGGGACAAAAGAAGGTGTTGCGCTGGCCGATGATTTGTTCGCGGATGGTGCCGGGGCAGCGGGGGCAGGGCTGACCTCCCCGACCGTAAGCGTTCAGCTGCTGAGCAAAGTAGCCGGGTTTGCCGTCGCCGCCGACGAAGTCCTTTAGCGTGGTGCCGCCCTGCTCGATGGCAGCGGCGAGTACGGTTTTGATGGCTTCCACCAGACGCTCGTAGCGCGCGCGGGAAATTTTGCCGGCGGGGGTTTGCGGGCGGATGCCAGCCATAAACAGGGCTTCACTGGCGTAGATGTTGCCAACGCCGACGACGATACGGCCGTCCATGATGAAAGTTTTTACAGGAGCTTTGCGGTTGCGGGAGGTAATGAACAGGTAGTCGCTGTCGAAGTCGTCACTCAGGGGCTCTGGGCCCAGGTGGGCGATGAGTTCGTGCTCGGCAATGTCTTCGGTGGTCCACAGCAGGGCGCCAAAACGGCGAGGATCGTGGAAGCGCAGGCGCTGGCCGCTGTCGAGGAGCCAGTCGATATGATCGTGTTTTTCCGGCGGCAGTTTGCCATCGACAATACGCAGGCTGCCGGACATACCCAGGTGCCAGATGGCGAGGCCTTTGTCGGTTTCCACCAGCAAATATTTGGCGCGGCGATCCAGGCGCTGGATACGGGCGCCCCGAATTATCTCTGCAAAATCTCCGTCCACCGGCCAGCGCAGGCGGTGCTGGCGGATTTCACACAGCTTGACCTTACGCCCCTCCAAGTGGGGAGCCAGACCGCGCTTTGTCGTTTCTACTTCTGGTAGTTCAGGCATTTATCTGCGCTCCGCGCACAAAAAAGCCCGGAAAACCGGGCTTTTTTGCGAACTAGCAAGACTATCAATTACTTGATTTTGCCTTCCTTGTACATAACGTGCTTGCGAGCAACGGGATCGTATTTTTTGATCTCCATTTTCTCAGGCATGTTGCGCTTGTTCTTGTCAGTGGTGTAGAAGTGGCCGGTACCGGCGCTGGAATTCAGGCGAATCTTGTCACGCATTGTTCTATCTCCGATCTGCTGCTACGGCAGCAATTAAACTTTCTCGCCGCGCTTGCGCAGCTCAACCAAAACGGTATCGATACCTTTCTTATCGATAATACGCATACCTTTAGTGGATACACGCAGTTTCACAAAGCGCTTCTCTGCTTCCACCCAGAAACGGTGGGACTGCAGGTTCGGCACGAAGCGACGCTTGGTGCGGTTCTTGGCGTGAGAAACGTTGTTTCCGGTTACCGGGCGCTTGCCGGTTACCTGACATACCTTGGACATCTGATTAGCCTCTTTAACTCTCTCGTGCCCTCAGCGCGGCGGCGGGGCAGGTGCAAAATTCGGTTCCAGCGCGACCGCAGGATCTGTACAGAATCTAGCCCGGCCGCAAAGAGCGGCGTTTTATACCAGAACACCCTATAGGGGGCAAGTTTTAACCAGCTTTTTTGCTGTCTGGACGGCCATTTTGAGTCGGGGGTCAGATAAGACCCCGCTCTGCAAACGAGCACCCGGCGCCCTCGCCGACAATCAGGTGGTCCAGCACCCGGATATCCACCAGCGCCAGCGCATCTTTCAACCGCGCGGTGATGTGGATGTCTGCCTGGCTGGGCTCACTCACTCCCGAGGGGTGGTTGTGCGCCAGGATCACGGCGGCGGCGCCTTTGGCCAGCGCGGCCTGTACCACTTCCCGAGGATACACGCTGGCGGCGTTCAGGGTACCTTCGAACAACTCTTCATAGGCGATCACCCGGTGCTGACTGTCGAGGAACAGGCAGCAGAACACTTCCCGGGTACGGTGGCGCAGCTGGGCGGACAGGTAGTCACGCACAGCCTGGGGGCTGGTGAGCGCGTCGGAGCGTTTCAGATCCTCTGCCAGATGGCGTCGGCCCATTTCGAGAACGGCCTGCAGTTGCACAAACTTGGCATCTCCCAGCCCCTTGCCCGCACAGAAGGCTTTGCGCTCCGCCTCCAGCAGCGGCCGCAGCCCGCCGAAGTCGGCCAGTAGCTGCCGCGCCAGGTCCACCGCCGATACGCCCCGCAACCCGGTGCGCAGGAAGATTGCCAGCAGCTCCGCATCCGACAGCGCCGCCGCCCCCTTCGCCAGTAACTTCTCGCGCGGGCGCTCTTCCGCGGGCCAGTCCGTAATCGCCATTTCCCCTCCGTGGGTAATACTATTCAGTCAAAGTAAACGCTCGCTTCCCCTGCAAGCCCCGACTAGCTATCCGTGGGCCGTATTGCCACCGGCGCTAAGATGGTAATCTTACGCGCTCTCAGAGTTCCGGAACCACAGAATATGCCCTCTCTGGCCGACAAACGGATACTGCTTGGCGTTACCGGCGGTATTGCCGCCTATAAAAGCGCCGACCTGGTACGCAGGCTCCAGGATCGCGGCGCCACCGTACGCGTGGTGATGACCGCGGGCGCCCGCGAGTTCGTAAAACCGCTCACCTTTCAGGCGCTTTCCGGCAATCCGGTACACACCGATTTACTGGACCCGGCCGCCGAGGCGGCCATGGGGCATATCGAGCTGGCCAAGTGGGCCGACGTGATTCTGATCGCTCCTGCCAGTGCCAGCGTGATGGCCAGGCTTGCTGCGGGTATGGCCGACGACCTGCTCAGCACCCTGTGCCTGGCCTCCGAAGCACCACTGGTACTGGCCCCGGCCATGAACCAGGCCATGTGGCGCCACCCGGCTACCCAGGCCAATGCGCAGACACTACAGAGCCGCGGTGCGACCCTGCTGGGGCCTGACGCCGGCAGCCAGGCCTGTGGCGACGTGGGTCCCGGGCGCATGCTGGAGCCGCTGGATATTGTGGATGGGCTGATCAACACCATCGCACCGGAACAGGTACTCAAGGGTAAGAAAGTCGCCATTACCGCCGGCCCCACCCGCGAGGCGCTGGACCCGGTGCGCTACCTGAGCAACCACAGTTCCGGGAAAATGGGCTTTGCCATTGCCGCGGCCGCCGCGCGCGCTGGCGCCGAGGTCACCCTGATCGCCGGGCCGGTGCGGCTGGAGACGCCCGCCGGGGTCAACCGGGTAGATGTGGTCAGCACGGAAGATATGCACAAGGCGGCCGAAGATGCCGCCGATGACAGCGACCTGTTTATCGCCGCCGCCGCCGTGGTGGATTTTCGCCCCGCGGTGGTCGCCAACCAGAAGATCAAGAAGGAAGACGGCAGCGACAGCGATGTGCTGCAACTGGTGAAAAACCCGGATATTGTCGCCGCCATTGCGGGGCGCACCAGCAAACGTCCGTTTGTTGTGGGTTTTGCTGCGGAAACAGAAAAGGTTGCTGAACACGCGAGAGGAAAACTCGCGCGGAAAAATCTCGACATGATCATCGCCAACGATGTGAGCAATCCGGAAGGCGGCTTTAACAGCGACCGCAATCAGGTCATTTTAATCGACGACAATGGTGAACAGTTGCTGCCGGCGGCACTGAAAACAGAGCTGGCAACACAGCTGATTGGATTGATCGCGGCCCGGGCATTCCCGAGCGCAGAATAGATAAAACAAATAACCAAACAACACACAAGATTCAGAAAATACTGAACCGGTCCGGGGGCTGGTCTGGGAAGACTGGGAGACTGAACAAGTCGTGGCTTCACACATTCAAACGGAAAGAAAACCCCTGTGGCACAGCGGGCTGAGCCTGCCTGTGCTGCTGGCCGCTGCCATCTGGCTCGGCGGGGCACACCTGCTGATGAGCAACGTCATCGAGGGACGCAACGCCAGCAGTGTACACACGGCCGCACAGCAGGTGGCAAACCGCCATGCGCAGCAGCTGGGCGGCTTTTTTACACAGCGCCAGCAAGCGCTGACCGCACTGAAAACTCCGCAGAAATCCACCACGGCAATTGCCGCGGGGCAAATGTCTCTGCAGTTTTTTACTCCGGACCAGCTGCAGGTAGGCGCGGGAAATCCACCGCTGGACTTCGCTCTCGTCGACCTCGCCAAGCGCAGCCTGGAGAAGGCGCAGCAGCCGGAGTTCCTACGCGGCAGTGACGATCAGTGGCGCCTCTACAGCGCCCGTGCGGAAGCCGGTGGCGCACTTCTGGCCAGCCAGCCATTCGCGGACTTCGAGCGCGCGCTGTCTGCTCTGGACCAGAGCGTGGGCACCATCCAGATCAATCAGCAGTTTCCCGACGGCCCGCCCCGCAGCCTGTGGACTTCATCCACAGGCGCCAGCGGTGGCGAGGCGGCCAGTGCGCCGGTTAAGGGCTCCTACCTGAAAGTTTCCTTTACTCCCTCTGCGGCGTTCGCCGCGGATCACAGCATTCCTGCCAGCTGGATATACGGGCTGGCTGTTATCGGCCTGCTGGGTACTCTGTTTGCACTGTGGAAAATGCTTCCGGCAGACGGCGGCGCTGCGCCCTGGGAAAAATCTTCCCGCAATGGCCGCGCGCCGGCGAAAAAAGGTCTGAGCAAGAGCGACCTGGAAAAGTCGCCGGCCCCGAAAAAAGACACCCCGCCCGCCGTTGCCGTGTCGACCGCTGCGGCTGCTGCCCCCAAGGTCGAGGAGACCTCCCGCGACGACCTGATGCGCACCCCGAGCACGGAAATTCCAGAGCATGTCTTCCGCGCTTACGATATTCGCGGCATTGCCGGAGAAGAAATCAACGAACCCTTTGCCTATCAATTGGGGCGGGCCCTGGGCACCGTGGCCCTGCGCTCTGGCGAGAAACTGCTATTGGTCGGCCGCGATGGTCGCAACAGCAGTGAGCTGCTGCGGGACTGCCTGATCGAAGGGATTCTGGAGAGTGGCTGTAACGCGGTGGACCTGGGCCTGGTGCCATCACCGGTGCTCTATTTCGCCTGCGCCAAGGGCAAGAACGCCAATAGCGGTGTGATGGTGACCGCCAGCCACAACCCTGCCGAATACAACGGCTTCAAAATCGTAATGAACGGCCGCCCACTGGCGGACGACAAACTCCATGAACTGCGCGCGCTGATGCAGTCCGGCCAGTTCGCCAGCGGCGAAGCCAGCAACAGCCGCCAGGATATTCGCGATACCTATATCGACGAGATTTTCAATGACGTCGCCCTGGCCGGGCAACCGCGCATCGTCGTCGATGCCGGCAATGGCGCTACTTCTGAGCTGGCTCCGGAACTGTTCGAGCAGCTGGGTTGCGCAGTGGAAACCCTCTACTGTGAAGTGGATGGCAACTTCCCCAATCACGCGCCGGACCCGTCCCGCCCGGAAAACCTCCAGGACCTGATCGCTGCAGTGACAGGCGAGGGCGCCGACCTGGGTATTGCCCTGGACGGAGACGGCGACCGCGTCACCCTGATTACCGGCAGTGGCCGCATCGTGTGGGCGGATCAGCTGGTGATGTTGCTGGCGCGGGATATTCTCGCGCGCAATCCGGGCTCGGATATCGTATTCGACGTGAAGAGTACCCGCGCGCTGGCCAACCTGGTGACCCAGTACGGCGGCCGCCCGGTGATGTGGAAAACCGGGCACGCGCCGATGAAAGAAAAAATGCTGGAAACCGGTGCGTTGCTCGGCGGCGAGCTCTCCGGGCATATTTTCATCAAGGACCGCTGGTACGGCTTCGACGACGGTATCTATGCGGCCGCGCGAATCCTGGAAATCATGGCGCTGCGCGAGCAGACCCTGGACGAACTGATCGAATCCCTCCCACAGATGGTGAATACCCCGGAAATCCTGTTACCGGTCGCAGAGGGTGACAAGTTCGCTCTGATCGAAAAGCTGCGCAGCGAGGGCAAGTTCGACCAGGCAGACCTGAATACCATCGACGGCCTGCGTATCGAGTTTGCCGATGGCTGGGGTCTGGTCCGCGCCTCCAACACCACTGCGGCACTGACCCTGCGCTTTGAGGCCGACGACGAAGCCGCGCTCGCGCGTATCCGCAACCAGGTTGCCGCTCAACTTCAGAAAATCGACCGCACCCTGGTTCTGCCAGGCTGATCGACCCTTTATTCAGCAGTAAGGAAAACGCTATGTCCCTGGATCAGAAATCCGCCCTGCGCGTTGCTCAGGTTCTTAACGAATCGCTGCCATATATCCAGCGCTTTATCGGCAAGACCGTGGTGGTCAAATTCGGCGGTAACGCCATGGTGGACGAAAAACTGCAAAACAGCTTCGCCCGCGATGTGATCCTGATGAAGCTGGTGGGCATGAACCCGGTAGTGGTACACGGCGGTGGCCCGCAGATCGGCGACCTGCTGAGCAAGCTCAATATCGAATCGCGCTTCGTAGATGGCATGCGCGTGACCGATGGCGAGACCATGGACGTGGTGGAAATGGTGCTCGGCGGCACCGTGAACAAACAGATCGTCAATCTGATCAACAAAAACGGCGGCCGCGCTGTGGGTGTCACCGGCAAGGATGGCCTGCTGATCCGCGCGAGAAAGCTGCGTCGCAAAGACCAGCAAGAAGATACCGCCGGCTTGCACGCGTCTGAAATCATCGATATCGGCCACGTGGGTGAAGTGGACAGTGTGGACACCGGCGTCATCGATATGCTGATCAACAGCGACTTTATCCCGGTGATCGCGCCCATTGGCGTGGGCAAGAACGGCGAATCCTACAACATCAATGCCGATCTGGTTGCCGGCAAAATCGCCGAATACCTGAAGGCGGAAAAGCTCATGCTGCTCACCAATGTAGCGGGCCTGCAGGATAAGGAAGGTGAGGTACTCACCGGTCTCTCCACCCTGGAAGTGGACGGCCTGATCGCCGACGGCACCATCTATGGCGGCATGCTGCCGAAGATTGCCTGCGCCCTGGATGCGGTGAAGGCGGGTGTGACCTCAGCGCATATCATCGACGGCCGCGTCCCCCACGCGGTACTACTGGAAATCTTTACCGACACCGGTGTCGGCACCCTTATCAGCAACAGCAGTTTTGACACCAACGTGGACGCAGATTGAGCGAAAACCCACGTGACACGGGTCACAGAACCGGTGTTAACGATCACTAACAATTGATGTGATGGCGCCGAATCGTTACGATTCTGGCGCCGGACCACGCGCTTTTCAGCGACATCTCTTCAGCGACAAAAAAACGGGCTTCTGACACCCCATCACAAACGCTGAAACGCCTGGCAACGAGAGCCAACAACGGGCGCAACAACAAAATCAGGTCCCGGCTGAATATTCCGGGTAAAGGCAGTTCATGAGCAGCGAAAAAATCAATCGACGCCAGCAGATCCTGCAGGCGCTTGCCCACATGCTGGAAGCCAGCCCCGGCGCCCGCATCACCACCGCCGCCCTGGCCAAAGAGGTGGGTTTTTCCGAGGCGGCGCTTTACCGCCACTTCCCCAGCAAATCCAAGATGTTTGAAGGGCTGATCGAGTTCATTGAAGAAACCATCTTCAGCCGTATCAAGCTCATCATGCAGGACGAGCCCAGTGCCCTGGCCCGCTGCCAGAAGATTCTGCACCTGCTGCTCGCCTTCTGCGAACGCAACCCCGGCATCACCCGCCTGCTTACCGGCGACGCCCTCACCGGCGAAACCGAGCGCCTGCACGGCCGCATCCTGCAGCTGTTCGATCGCCTGGAAACCCAGCTCAAGCAGATTCTGCGCGAAGCGGAACTGCGTGAGCAGCTGCGCCCTGCAATCCCGCTGACCGCCGCAGCCAACCTGCTGCTGGCCAGCGCTGAGGGCCGCATCGTGCAGTACGTGCGCAGTGGCTTCAAACGCAAACCCACCGAACACTGGACAGAGCAGTGGCCGGTACTGGTGGCAGGGTTCTTCAGGGAAAGTGCGCTGACTGCGCAGGGGTAAGAAAAACGGATAGCCGGCTTAATTGCCGGCGATTTCCTGATAGCGACTGGCCGCCTGATCAAATTCGCTGTCGATCATCACTGCCTCTTTTTCCCGCACCGACAGGCGTTCGCCGACCACCGCCACTTCTTTACGCAGGTTCTCGATCCGCTCCAAAAGCTCTGGGGATACGGTGCCGCCGTTGCGCTGGGTGCGCGCCGCCGCGGACTCTTCGCTTTCGATCTGGCGGCTCAGGGAGGTCATATTGGAGCGCAGGATCGCCATATCCTGCTGCACGATGGCAAGCTTGCGCTTACGCGCGGATTCGATGTCGGCAACGCTGTTGTAGCGCTTCAGGAGCTGCAGGTCGACAGCCATCTGCGCCTCGCGACGCTGCTTCTCCGCCAGCTCCTTACCCGTCAGCTCCGGTTCAACCACTTCCAGAATCCGCCCGGTAGAGGTCAGCACCTCGTAGCCACTCGCGACATAACGAGGAGGCACCACGTCGTCCAGCACCTGTACGCCGTGTTCGTTGGTATAGCGGTACAGCTTCTTGCCATCCCACTCCTGTCCTGCAGCGCCGACATCCAATGTCAGTAGGGCGCCGGCCATTGCCAGCGCAATTGCGGTTTTCAAGCCTGCCTCTTCTTGTCTATTCAGTACATCGCTTAAATTTTGACCTGAAGCACTCATCCGTTAGCGCCCCGGTAGAACTATGACGAGCAGAGGCTGTTAATCCTCAGCGCGCACGCCATAACGCTGCCGGTAGTCGATGATCTGCTGCAACAGCGTTTCGCTGGCAGCCTCGGACTTAAGATAAGAAATAATATCATCCAGTTCCACAATGCCGATCACAGGAATGCTGTATTCCTGCTCTACCAGCTGGATAGCGGAGAGATCCGTGTCGTCATTCGCCTTTTCCTGGCGGTTCAGGCCGATGACTACACCGGCGGGCTCCGCGCCCTGGGCGTTGATGATCTGCATCACCTCACGCACCGCGGTACCGGCAGTTATTACATCATCAATAATCAAAACCTTGCCTTTAAGCGGCGCACCCACTAAGGTTCCGCCCTCGCCGTGGTCCTTGGCCTCTTTCCGGTTGTAACAGAAGGGTTTATCTACGCCTTTCTGCGCCAATGCCACTGCGGTTACCGCTCCCAGCGGGATGCCTTTATAGGCCGGCCCGAAGATGACATCAAACTCCACTCCAGAGGCAATAATCGCCTCAGCATAGGCATTGCCCAGCGCGGCGAGCGCCGCACCGCTGTGGAATCGGCCGGCATTGAAGAAATAAGGGCTTTGGCGCCCAGATTTCAGCGTAAAATCCCCGAAACAGAGCACATCGTGCTCCAGGGCCAGTTGGATAAAGTCGCGCTGGTACTGCTGCATGGCAATTTGATAACTATTGGCTAAGGTGAAGGAAGGTCCCCAAGGAACGGGGAGCGGCAATCGAAAAAATGTTCAGACGAATAACGACTGCAATTTTACACAGTCCGCTGGTAAGGGGCTAATAATGCGAATAGTGAGTTTGTCCGTAGACGGTGTGCACCAGGCTGCACAGCGCGGACTGTACGATTGGCTGTCAGATCAGGACGCGGACATCATCTGTCTGCAGGATCTGCGCTCACTGGAGCCGGAGCTGGATCACCCCATCTTCCATCCAGACGGTTACTACAGCTATTTCTTTGATTCTGGTACGCCCCATGAAAATGGCGTCGCCATCTATACCCGTGCCCAGCCGAAAGCGCTGATCTACGGTATGGGCTTCGCCAACGGTGTGGATATGTATGGCCGCTACCTGCAGGCGGACTTCGAACGCCTGAGCGTAGGCTCACTGCTGGCTCCGGTGGCCACCGACGAAGCCTCGCTGGAAACCAAGGTGCAGTTTTTCGACGACATGCAGGCCCACCTGGCCAAGATCAGCCGCAAACGCCGCGACTTTATTTTCTGCGGTAACTGGGGCATGGCCCACCGCCGCGCGGATGTGGAAAACTGGCAGGATCACCAGGACACCCCCGGCTTTATGCGCCACGAGCAGCGCTGGCTCGACCAGTTGTTCAACGATATCGGGTATGTAGACGCCTTCCGCCGCATCGTGAAAGACGCCGATGAGTTTACCTGGTGGCCGAGCGGTGAAGTAGGACAGGGCGACGGCTGGCGTACGGATATGCAGATCGTCTCCCAGACGTTAAAAAACAAGATCGAATACGGCGCCATCAACAAGAACGTCAGCTTCTCCAGCCACCTGCCGGTGATCATGGATTACGATCTGGAAGTCTGATTTTTCGGCGTATTCAATAAAAGGGCGCAGCGACTGCCGGTCACTGTGCCCTTTTTCGTTTCTGCAATTAGCGAAAGCGGGTGCTCTTCAGCTTCACATCCGCATCCTGCCAGGCTTGCTTAAAGCGGGCATCAATCAATGCGGCTTCCTCTGTTTTGTGTTGCGCACGCAGCGCTTCGGCCAATCCGAAGAGCGCCCAGCCGTTCTCAGGGCGACGATCCAGATCCTGCCAATAAATGGTTTCCGCCTCGTCCGGTCGCCCCGCCTCCAGCAACACCGCACCCAGTGTCAGGCGCGGTGGGTAGTGCCACTCCGTCGGCTCGGTATACACCAGTCCATCCTCTAGTCTGACCGCGCGGCTCAGATGGTTGATCGCCGTATCGTAGTCCTTGCCCGCAGCGGCCAGCTCACCAGCGAGTACTTCCGGGGCAATCGCCATAATCTGTTTGGCGCTGTTGGGCGAAAACATCGCATATTCCAGTGCTGGATCGTCGGCGAGTTTCTGCACCTGCTCCAGCTCAGTCCGTGCCTGTTTGAGCTGTCCTTTACCGATAAAAGCCAGACCGCGCACATAGTGCCAGGCGACCTGTAGAAACGGATCATCGGGTGGCGCCGGCAGAGCCAGTACCTGATCCCACTTGCCAAATTGCGCGAGGGACCAGTAGGGGAGCACACGGAAGCCAGCCAGGAGCGGCATTGCCTCGAGGGTTTCATCGGAAATCTGTTCTGCGGTTTTGTTCGCGGCATCAATGGCCGCGGCGCTGCGTCCCAGGGCCGTATTGGCAAACCACAGGAAATGGACATTGTGCGGGTAGTAAGCCATCGGGTAGAGGCCCTGGGCGCGGCACTGGGAGATGTAATCTTCATCCGCGGCGATCGCCCGCTCATTCGCCTTTACCGAATCCGCGTAGCGTCCTACCCGCTGAAAGATATGTGCAGGCATGTGCACAATGTGCCCGGCGCCGGGCATCAGGCCCTGCAAGTTGTCCGCCGCTTTCTCCGCACGCGCCGGATTGTTGGTGGGCTCAATGAGATGTATGTAGAGGTGTAATGCCCCGGGGTGTTTCGAGTTTTTCTCCATCACCTGCTCGAGCAGAGTTACGATCTCTTCAGTGCCCTCGTGCGGCGTGCCATCACGCATCCAGTAATTCCAAGGCCGCAGATCCATCATCGACTCCGCATAAAGCGTCGCAATATCCAGGTCTTCGGGATGCTGTTTGGCCACCTTTGCCATGGCCGCGGCGTATTTTTTATCGGCCTCGCCACGATCAGCGGGATCACCGGTATATCGATGGGTCAGCGCTTCGATCAGTGCCCGCTCGCGCGCGTCGAGGCCCTTGCTCAACGATTTCGCTTTAAGTGCCAGTTCCCGCGCTTTGGGCTCCGCTTCCTGATCCATCGGCGCATTGATGTTGGGGCCCAGCACCAGCGCCTGCCCCCAGTAAGCCATGGCGCAATTCGGATCCAGCCGCGCAGCCTCGCGAAAGGAGCGACCCGCTTCCGCATGGTTGAAGGCATAAGTCAGGTTCATCGCCTGATTGATATACAGCTGGCCCTTTTCCGAGGCACAACTCACCGGGAAGGTGTGTTTACCGAGATTCTGCAGGCGCGGCGCAATATTGCCGTTCGGAGAAGGCTTGTCGCCCTCTTCGGGCTCCTGATAGTGCTTGTGCAGGGTTCTTGCGGGGGCTTCTTGCGGGGTTTCCTGTGCAAATACGTGTGCGCTACCGATCAGCAACACTGCAAGGATGGAAGCCAGGTAACGTCGGTTC
Source organism: uncultured Microbulbifer sp. (assembly GCF_947504145.1). Taxonomy (GTDB): domain Bacteria; phylum Pseudomonadota; class Gammaproteobacteria; order Pseudomonadales; family Cellvibrionaceae; genus Microbulbifer. The sequence continues at coordinate 54,151 of NZ_CANNGQ010000002.1, read as the reverse complement.
ATCGGCTCTCTCACTATCCTTGTTATCAAACTTGGCGTCAGATCTGACCCAAGCGAGAGAGAAGACTACGACAAAACCGGCGAGACCCCACCATCGCTGAAGGAAAAACACGCCGGTTTCTTTTTATTCGGTTTCGTTGCTTTAATTGTTGGGCTTAATTATTCGGCCAGCGCTTTCTTCTGCAACTCGATCAGTTCCTTGATCCCGGCCTTGCCCAGCGCCAGCATCTCGGCAAACTGATGTTCGGTAAATGGAACGCCTTCCGCAGTGCCCTGTACTTCGATCATGCCGCCGTCTTCCGCCATCACCAGGTTCATATCGGTATCGGCATTGGAGTCTTCCGGATAATCCAGGTCCAGCACTGCTTCGCCCTTGTAAATACCGACGGAAATCGCTGCCACCATATTATTCAGGGGGTCGGTCGCGATCATTTTCTCCCGCTGCATATAGCGGATCGCATCCACCAGGGCCACGCAGGCGCCGGTAATGGACGCCGTGCGCGTGCCGCCGTCGGCCTGAATCACGTCGCAATCGAGGGTGATCTGGTGCTCGCCCAGAGCTTTCATATCGACCGCCGCGCGCAGGGAGCGGCCGATAAGACGCTGAATTTCTACAGTGCGCCCGCCCTGTTTACCACGCGCTGCCTCACGGCCCATGCGGGAACCGGTGGAACGGGGCAGCATGCCGTATTCCGCGGTAATCCAGCCACTGCCCTGGCCGCGCAGAAAGCGCGGCACTTCCGCCGTCACCGACGCATTACACAGCACCTTGGTGTCGCCAAACTCCACCAGTACCGAACCTTCGGCATGACGGGTGTAGTTACGAGTGATGCGCACATCGCGCAGTTGCTCCGGTTTGCGGCCGCTGGGTCGCTGCATATTGCACCTCTAATCTAGGGAAATGTGAGAGTTAACTTTCAGGGTCCGGCATTATAGCCATCAAAGCACACAATCACCCTGTGCTATGCTTTGCCGCTCTTTTTCCACCACCTATTTCATCATCAAGCATTACTGGAGCACGGCAGTATGGCCAACAACAAAGTGCGCAGCATGACCGCCTTCGGGCGCGCGGAAGTCAACTACTCCAGCGGCACCGCGGTGTGGGAGATGCGCTCCGTCAATCATCGCTATCTGGAGCCTCACTTCCGCCTGCCGGAAGCCGCCCGCGCGCTGGAGCCCAAACTGCGAGAGGTGCTGCGCAAGTCCCTCAACCGCGGCAAGGTGGAAATGACGTTGAACCTGAAGACCAATAGCGGCGAAGTCGCAGCGATCGAGGTCAATCAGGCACTGGCCGAACAGCTGGTCAAAGCCGCGGAGCTGGTGGCGCCCGCAAGTGACAGCCTCTCCTTGAACCCGCTGGAAATCCTCAAGTGGCCAGGTGTCATCGCCGAACCGGAAACCGATGCGGATGAACAGGCCAATGCCATTCTGGAAGGCTTCAAGCAGGCCCTGACGCAGGTCGCAGACAACCGGGAAAGAGAAGGCGCTGAACTCGCCGGATTTATCGAGGCGCGCATTAAAGGCATCAGCGAACAGGTCACCACCGTGCGCGCATTACTACCGCAAATTCTGCAAAACCAGCGCGAAAAATTGAAAACCCGCCTGGAAGAGCTGCTGGAAGAAATCGACAAAGACCGAATCGAACAGGAAATCGCCATCCTGGCGCAGAAAGCCGACGTAGACGAAGAGCTCGACCGCCTGGACGCCCATATCACCGAAACCCGCCGCGTGCTCAAGAACGGCGGCCCCATCGGACGCCGCCTGGATTTTCTGATGCAGGAATTTAACCGCGAGGCGAATACGCTTTCATCCAAAGCAGTGGTTACCGATACCACTCAGGCCGCAGTGGAATTGAAGGTGCTGATCGAACAGATGCGGGAGCAGGTGCAAAACATCGAATAGTCCCCAGATGTCCCCCGATACGCTTATCAAGAGCCCAACCAAGACCAATACAAAGTGCGCGCTGCTGATTGCCAAGCAGTGGCCCGAACCGGCTTCCACAGCGGCCGGCAGGCGCACGCTCGATATTCTCGACCTGCTGAACGAAGCGGGCTATCAGATTGAAATTGGTAGCCCCGCCCAGCCCACGCCGTTTCAGGCAAGCACCGGTTACGGCGAACACCAGATTGAAGTCAATGAATCCAGCTTTGATGGCTGGGTACGCGCACTGAATCCGACGCTGGTGATTTACGACCGTTTTATGATGGAAGAGCAATTCGGCTGGCGGGTGCGAGAACAGTGTCCGCACGCGATGACGGTTCTGGACACCAGCGATTTTCACAGCCTGCGCGAGGCGCGACATCAGGCGCTAAAATCTGGCCAGCCGGTAAATCTTTTCCACCCCAGTGCCGAGCGCGAAATCGCGGCCATGGCGCGCTGCGACCTCACCATTATGATTTCCCAGGTTGAGGTAGAGCTGCTGAAACAGCACTTCTGCCTGCCGGACTGGCAGCTGCACCATCTGCCATTTCTTGTGCGCGAGATTCCCGACATAAACTCAACACCCAACTTCGCCGAGCGCCAACACCTGGCGATGATCGGGGGCTTCAAGCACGCCCCCAATCGCGATGCGGTTGCCTGGTTCGCGGAAGCAATCTGGCCCAAGCTGCACACACTACTGCCCGGTGTCGAATGCCATGTGTACGGCGCCTATGCCGATCACGCGATGCAGCGTTTTCACAATCCGAAAGTGGGACTGCGTATTATCGGCCGCACCGACGATGCACTGGAGACACTTTCCCGCTATCGACTGAACCTCGCACCGCTGCGTTTTGGCGCTGGGCAGAAAGGCAAGATTCTGGATGGATGGCTGTCCGGCACGCCGACCATCACTACACCCGTTGGCGCAGAATCGATGGCACCAGGCGATACCTGGGGCTACCCGCTGACGGAAGACCCCGATCATTTTGCAGAAATCGTCGCACGCGTTTACCAGAATGAAAACGACTGGAAAATCGTACGCGATGCCGGTGCGCGGGCGCTTGCTTCTGGCTTTTCCCACACACAGCACGCCAGCAAATTTATCGAGCGCCTGGAAAGTATCGCGGCCGACCTGGATAGCCATCGCAACCGAAATATCTGGGGTCGCATCCTCCAGCGTACCGAGCATCGCGCCGAGGAATTTATGAGCCGCTGGATTGAGGCAAAAAATAAGCGGCTGGATGGTGACTGATTTTCACCGCGCGCAAACGCGCCGCATCACAACCTAAAAAACAGTTACCCTTTTCATGCGAATTTTCAGTCCGATCACCATCATCGCTGCTGCACAACTACTCGGCACCTCACTTTGGTTCAGTGCCAACAGTGCGGCGGATGATCTTGCACTTCGCTGGCAGGTTACTGCCACCGATATCGGGTGGCTGACCAACGCGGTACAGGGCGGGTTTATCCTCGGCACTCTGTTGCTCGCCCTCGGTGGCATCGCCGACCGCTATCGTGCGAGCCAAATTTTTATCGTCAGCGCGCTTACCGGTGCATTTTTCAATGCCTGCTTTGCCTGGTTGTCCGACGGATTGAACAGCGCGCTGGTATACCGCTTTCTTGTGGGCATTTGCCTCGCAGGCATTTATCCCATGGGCATGAAACTGGTGGTGAGTTGGGCGCCCGAGCGCGCCGGTGCAGCGCTGGCACAGCTGGTGGCAATGCTGACACTCGGTACCGCACTGCCGCACGGGCTACGGGAAGTGGGCGCCGGGTTGCCGTGGCAATGGATTATCAGTACTTCTTCACTGTTGGCGGTGATCGCGGCGGTACTGATCTATCGACTTGGTGACGGCCCGCACCTTCCGCAACCCGCGCGTAAAAACACCCAAACGCAGCAACGCTCTGTTTTTACCCGACCCGCTGTTCTGCTGGCCTTTCGCATCCCGGAATTTCGCGCGGCTGCGTGGGGATATTTCGGGCATATGTGGGAGCTCTATGCGTTCTGGGCGATGGTGCCGCTACTGGTTTCCAGTACGGCATTGTTCGACGTTTTTCCCGGACTCGGCGTTGCCGGATTATCGTTCGGCATTATCGCCATTGGCGCGGTGGGCTGTCTTGTTGGTGGAATACTGTCACGGAAAATCGGCAGCGCCCGGGTTGCGCTCGGCGCACTGGCGGCATCGGGTAGTTGCGCGCTGGTTTTTGTACTCTTCTGGGATCAGTTGCCCGCGATCTGGCTGGCAGCTTTACTGTTTTTCTGGGGAGCGACGGTTATCGCCGATTCACCGCAATTTTCTGCTCTCTCCGCCACTGCCTGCCCACGGGAGCTGGTGGGCTCAGCACTGGCGATTCAAAATTCCATCGGCTTTGCCATCACCGTGGTTTCGATCGCCGGTATCAGCGCGCTGTTCGAGTTGACCGGGCCCGAATCTGTCTGGCTATTGTTGCCCGGCCCTGTCCTCGGTTTGTTAGGTTTCATCCTCACCATGCGTCGAGCGCCGGTGGTCCTCAAGCAGGAAATTTAATCGCTCACTCCAAAATCAAATTGATGCCAGCCGCCGAGACTTCCATCACACGCAATTCCTAATGGGTTACGATCGTACCAGTTAACAGCTAATTTTGGCGCGAATTCCAAAGAGTTGTCCCGATTTCGCTTTGTGGGCGAAACATTTCTCCTCGTTAAACCAAGACCCGGACAATTAATTCCGCAACAAAATTGCGGTGCTATGCCGGGGCGCCGCCCAGGAATTTTTTTTGCGGTGTTTAGCGACGGCTCTACCCAGCTCCGTCGATAAAAATAATTATGGAGATTTTCGCAACAATGAAATTATCAGCGTTATTCAAAAAACGGCCCGGTACAGCGCTCGGTGCTGCATCACTTGTACTTTGTGCGTCCTTCGGCGCCAGTTTTTCCACTCACGCAGTGGAACCGGAGCTTTCCGCCATGGCGGTGGCAGCCGATGAAGTTGTCACCGACCGCGTGATCGTCAAATATAAAAGTGCGCTCGCTGGCGCCAATTCCATGGCCATGTCACAGACGGCTCTCGACCGTGCCGCGCAGACCGCCGGCCACCGCTTCAAGCATATGCGCCGGCTCGCTACCGGCGCCCAGTTGATGAAACTGGAGAAGCGCGCGAGCAAATCAGAACTGAACGCGATCATCGCGCGCCTGCAACAGGATCCGCAGGTGGAATACGCGGAGCCAGACCGCCTGATGCAGCCCATGGCCACCCCCAATGACAGCAACTACAACCAGCAGTGGCACTATTTTGAGGCCACCGGCGGCCTGAACCTGCCAACCGCCTGGGATATCACCCAGGGTGAAGGGGTTGTGGTGGGTGTGATCGACACCGGCTACCGCCCGCACGCGGACCTGAACGCCAATATCCTTCCCGGCTACGACATGATCTCCGACACTACAGTTGCCCAGGACGGCAACGGGCGCGATTCCGATGCCAGCGATCCTGGCGACTGGTCTCCCGCGGGTGCCTGTGGCGCCGGGCAACCGGCGCGCAGCAGTAGCTGGCACGGCACGCACGTGGCGGGTACCGTTGCCGCGGTGACCAACAACGGCACCGGCGTGGCCGGCGTCGCCTACAAAGCCAAAGTGGTGCCCATCCGCGTACTGGGCCGCTGTGGTGGTTATACCTCGGATATCGCGGACGGCATCATCTGGGGCGCTGGTGGCAATGTAAGTGGCGTGCCGGCCAACGCCAACCCGGCACAGGTACTGAACCTGAGCCTCGGCGGCGGCGGTGGCTGCGACACCACCACCCAGAACGCCATCAATACAGCGCGGAGCCTCGGCGCCACGGTGGTAGTGGCTGCGGGTAACTCCAACGCCAACGCGGGTAATTACAGCCCGGCCAGCTGTTCCGGCGTGATTTCTGTTGCATCCACCAACCGCGCGGGCAGCCGCGCTTACTACTCAAACTACGGCAGCGTGGTGGACGTGGCGGCACCAGGTGGTGAAACCTCGACCAACTCCAACGGCGTACTGTCTACCCTGAACAGCGGCAGCCAGGGCCCGGGCAGTGACAATTACGCCTTCTACCAGGGCACCAGCATGGCGGCACCGCACGTCGCGGGCGCGGCGGCGCTGCTGTATGCCGTGGACAGCGGCATTACCCCGACCGAAGTGGAATCCATCCTGAAAAACACCGCGCGTAGCTTCCCCGGTTCCTGCAGCCAGTGCGGCACCGGTATCGTCGATGCGGCGGCTGCAGTCAATGCAGCCAATGGCGGCGGCAACCCGGATCCGGAGCCCGGTGACGGCGAGCTCACGAATGGCGTTGCGGAAACCGGCCTGTCAGCAAGCACCGGCGGGGAACTGCTCTACACCCTGGAAGTGCCGGCAGGTGCCTCCAACCTGAGCTTCCAGATGTCCGGTGGCAGCGGCGATGCCGACCTGTATGTACGCTACGGTAGCCAGCCGACCACCTCTGCTTACGACTGCCGCCCGTACCTGAACGGCAACAGCGAAACCTGCACCATCAGCAATGTGCAGGCAGGCACCTACTATGTGATGGTACGCGCCTACAGCAGCTTCTCCGGTGTGAGTCTGACCGGTAGTTTTGATGAAGGCGGTAGTGGTGGCGGCGCCACCGGCTGGACCGAAACCAATGTTTCCGGCAGTGCCGGTGGCTGGCAGCACTTCACCCTGGACGTCAATAGCGGCATGGCGTCACTGGAAGTGGTGATGTCTGGCGGCAGCGGTGATGGCGACCTTTACGTACGCTACGGGTCCCAGCCCACCACCAGCAACTACGAGTGCCGCCCCTATCGCTGGGGTAACAACGAGAGCTGCAGCATCAGCAGCCCTCAGGCGGGCACTTGGTATATCAGCATCCGCGGATACAACGCCTATTCCGGCGTCACCCTGGAGGCAGAAGCGGCCCCTTAACACACAGCGCTTCACCCTCTCTTTGTTTTGAACAAACAAAGTAAAGAGACACCCCCACCTTGATTGGCCGGCTTTTGCCGGCCTTTTTTGTGGCCACTTATTTACCCGCTTCCAGCACAATCCGGTAGCGGGCCTGGCCGCTTTCCAGATGTGCAATGGCCTCATTGACCTTGCTCATCGGGAACGGCTCGACCTTGGGCGCAATACCGTGACGCGCGGCGAATGCCAGCATGTCGGCGATGGTGGCCGGGCTGCCTACTGGTGAGCCGGATACCTGGCGTTGCGACATCAACAGGTTGAATACGTTGAGGTCCAGCGGCGCGGTGGTAGCGCCAACGAAGTGCAATCGACCGCGCGGTTTGAGGGTGGTGAGGTAGGTATTCCAATCCAGCTTGACGTTGACCGTGGAGAGGATCAGATCGAACTGGCCAGCAGCGGCTTTCAGCGCTTCCGGGTCGCGACTGCTCAGGGTGTGGTGGGCACCGAATGCTTGTGCCTCGTCCCGCTTGTTGTCGCTGGAGGTAAAGGCGGTTACATCACAGCCCCAGGCATTCAGGAATTGCAGCGCCAGATGACCGAGGCCACCAATGCCGATCACCGCGACACGGCTGTTGGGCTTGATATCAAACTGCACCAACGGGTTGTACACGGTGATACCGGCACAGAACAACGGACCAACCACCGCGGGATCCAGGCCATCCGGGATGGCAACCACACTGGCGGCACTGGCACGCACCTTATCGGCAAATCCGCCGTGGTGGCCGATGATGGTCGGCTGGGCTTGGGCGCACAGGTTCTGATTGCCGGTATCGCATTCACCGCAGTGGCCGCAGTAACCGGCGTGCCAGCCGAGACCCACCAGCTGCCCCGCGCTCAAGTGCGTGACGCCGGCCCCCAGCGCTACGACGCGCCCCACCACTTCGTGCCCCGGCACCAGCGGGTAGGCACTCATACCCCACTCGTTGTTCACCACGCTCAGGTCGCTGTGGCACAGGCCACAGTAGTCCACTGCGATTTCTACCTGGCCGGGGTTGAGAGCGCCCGGGTCATAGCGAAAGGGTTTGAGCTCCGCACCGGCGGATTCGGCTGCATAGGCGTTGATCATGGGGAGTTTCCTGTCTATTTCAGAAAAAGTCTCACGGATTTCGGAATCCGGTCTTTCAGGACATTGTGCACGTCGCGGCCTGTGGCAACATTATCCGCGAGGTCAGAACTACGATTAAGAACAACCATAACAATAGCGACAATGCCGAGGTACCTGTGGGACTCATCACCGCTGCCATTCCGTTTTTTCTTCTCGCCGTGTTGATTGAGCTGGTGCTCGACCGCTGGCGTGGCTGGGGTCTATACCGGCTGAATGACGCCATCGGCAGCCTCGGCGCCGGCATCCTGAGCCGTATTCTCGGGCTGGTGAAAGTCGGTATCCTGATGCTGCTGTATATCCCACTGTATCAGTGGCTGGAACCGACTTATCAGAGCCTCGGTATTCAGTGGTCGCTGGAGAACCCCTGGCACCTGGTGCTGGCGGTACTCGCGTACGATTTCTGCTACTACTGGAAGCACCGCATCAACCATGAGATCAACATCTTCTGGGCGGAACATGTGGTGCACCACCAGAGCGAGGACTACAACCTCACCACCGCGTTGCGCCAGTCCAGCGATCTCCTGCCCCTGGGGTGGATGTTCTACCTGCCGCTGCTGCTGATCGGCATGCCTCCGGAAGTGCTGATCACCGCTGGCGCCATCGACCTGATCTATCAGTTCTGGGTCCACACGCAGAAATTCCCCAAAGTCCGCTGGATGGAGTGGATTCTCGTCACCCCCTCCAACCACCGGGTGCACCACGCCCAGAACAAGGTGTATGTAGACCGTAACTACGGCGGTGTGCTGATTGTGTGGGATCGGCTGTTCGGCACCTATCAGGAAGAACTCGCGGAAGAGCCGTGCATCTATGGTGTGCGCAAACCCCTCAACACCTTCGACCCCCTGGCCGCCAACCTGCAGCATTTCAGGCGTATGTGGCTGGACGCGGTACATACAAAAAGCTGGAAGGAAAAGCTCACCCTGTGGTTCCGCGCCACCGGCTACCGCCCGGCAGATGCGGAAGCCGCGATGCCGGTAGCCAGCGGTGACCTGGACAACTTCCAGCGCTTCGACCCGCAGATCAGCCGCGGCCTGCGCTGGTACGCGCTGGCCCAACATGTGATCTTCTCCGGCGCCGCTCTGCTACTGCTTGGCAGCGCCGGCGACCTTTCCTACGGTGTTCTCGCCGCGCTCGTGCTGATGCTGGTGCTCGGCCTGGTGGTCAATGGCCGCATCCTCGACGGCGAGGCACGCAGCCGACAGTGGGAGCTGATGCGACTGGCACTGCTCGCCGCAACCCTGCCCATTCTGCCCGCCGCTACCTGGCTCCCGATCATCGGCTACTGCCTGGCGAGCGGAACTGCCTGGTGGGTGTTGGTTTTTCCCAATAAAGACGATACAGTCACTCCCGTTCGCAATTAGCAACTGGAATCCGTGGTAGCCAGCGCCTTCCCCAAGACGCAGTGGTTGAGATTCCGCAGGCACTCCCGGCCGGCTTCAGTCCGCCCACTTCCCCGAAGTAGGCGGACCGGAAAAGCCCAACACTTTGCCCCCAGCACCGGTCGGGGGACTGCCTGTCTTCCTTTCGTTATAATCCCCGCCCATCACTTTCACTCACCAACACAGCAGCAGGGTTCGCCGTGTCCACAGGTACTCTCTATACGGTCTCCGCGCCCTCCGGCGCCGGCAAAACCAGTCTCGTCAAAGCGCTGATCGAGGCCGACACCCAGGTCACCGTATCCGTGTCCCATACCACCCGGCCCATGCGCCCCGGTGAGACCGAGGGTATCAACTATCATTTCGTGAGCCGCGACGAGTTCGTGGCGATGCTGGGTGAGAGTGCTTTTCTGGAGCACGCAAAGGTATTCGACAATTTCTACGGCACTTCAAGAGCCTGGGTTGAAGAGACCCTGGCCAGCGGCCGCGATGTGATTCTGGAAATTGACTGGCAGGGCGCGGCACAGGTGCGCAAACTGATGCCAAAGACAGTGGGAATTTTTATTCTGCCGCCATCGCAACAGGCGCTTTTGGAACGCCTGACCGGGCGCGGCCAGGACGACCAGGCGGTAATCGACAAACGCATGGCGCAGGCGATCGATGAAATGTCTCACTATGTGGAGACCGATTACCTGGTTATCAACGACGATTTCACCACCGCGCTGAGTGAGCTGCGCGCCATCATGGTGGCAGAGCGACAGCGGTTGGGACGGCAGCAGGAACAGCACGCCGGTCTTTTGCAGTCGCTACTCCGCAGCCAGTAAAACACTCCGGACCGCGGGCAAAGGCGCCGCTACCGAGTACAGCTTGCTGAGACCTTCAAAAACAGGATGTTTTTGCAGAGCCCCCAGGGATGGGGTCACGGCGTGTCTCAGCAAGCTGTACCCGGTAGCGGCGCCGCCACGAAGCCAGCAGACCGTGAGCCCCAAAACTAAATTGAACCTATACACACTGTTCGATTTGCGTACACCGCGCGGTCCGGTAGAATAGATGACCCCGTCCGTGTCGGTGCTGACCGACCAGACAACAGAATTCGTCAATTTTGCCCACCCGGGTGAACTTACACTGGAACAGAAGATTTATGGCACGTATTACCGTTGAAGATTGCCTCGACCACGTAGACAACCGCTTTGAGCTGGTTATCGTTGGCAGCAAGCGCGCACGCCAGATCGCCACCGGCGGCCGCGACCCCCATGTGCCGGAAGAAAACGACAAGCCCACCGTAATCGCCCTGCGCGAAATCGAAGAGGGCTTCGTTGACGCCAGCATCCTCGACGAGCCGGAAGAAGAGCCGATTCAGCACGCCGCACCGGCGCCTGTATTCCTGTCCGAACAGGATATGTAAGCCCGATTTGATCGATCGATGCAGGAATTGCTGGAAATTTAAGAGGCGAGCGCGGCTTTGCACACCATAGACAGTCTGGCCCATCGCCTCTCGTCCTACCTTCCCCCCGACCAGATCCAGTTCATCCGCCGTGCCTACTTCTACGCGGAGCAGGCCCACGAGGGCCAGAAACGGCGCTCCGGTGAACCCTATATTACCCATCCCCTCGCGGTCGCCACGGTGCTGGCCGGTATGCACATGGACGCCCAGAGCCTGGCCGCGGCCATGCTGCACGATGTCATTGAAGACACGGGCATCCCCAAGGCGGCATTGTCGGAACAGTTCGGTAGCGAGATCGCCGATCTGGTGGATGGCGTCTCCAAGCTGACCCAGTTTGAGACCGACAGCCCCGCGGAAAAACAAGCGGAAAACTTCCAGAAAATGGCCCTGGCCATGGCGCGCGATATCCGCGTGATTCTGGTGAAGCTCGCCGACCGCCTGCACAACATGCGCACCCTGGGTTCCCTGAAGCCGGAAAAGCGCGCGCGCATCGCCCGCGAAACCCTCGAGATCTACGCACCCATCGCCAACCGCCTAGGTATGAACGATGTGCGGATCGAGTTCGAAGACCGCGCCTTCTTCGCCATCTACCCTTTGCGTGCCAGCCGTTTGCGCGCGGCGCTGGTCGCCGCCCGCGGCAACCGCAAGGAGCTGCTGGAGAAAATTCAGAACGCCATCGAGCTGCGCCTGGATCGGGAGAATATCGACGCGCTGGTAATTGGCCGCGAGAAACACCTGTTCAGCATCTACCAGAAGATGCGCTCGAAGAAGAAGTCGTTCAAGGAAATCATGGACGTCTACGCCTTCCGCATCATCGTCGATAGCGTGGACACCTGTTACCGCACCTTCGGAGTTATCCACAACCTCTACAAGCCGGTAATCAGCGAGTTCAAAGACTATATCGCCATCCCCAAATCCAATGGTTACCAGTCCCTGCACACCGTACTGCTCGGTATGCACGGGGTACCCATCGAAGTGCAGATCCGCACCAAGGAAATGGACGAGATGGCCAACAGCGGTATTGCCGCCCACTGGCTGTATAAATCCTCCGGCGACGAGGTGCTCAACACCGGGGGTACCAGCCAGGTGCGCGCGCGCCGCTGGGTGCAGGGCCTGCTGGAAATGCAGCAGCGCGCCGGCGACTCGCTGGAATTTATCGAAAACGTAAAGATCGATCTGTTCCCGGACGAGGTGTATGTGTTCACCCCCAAGGGCAAGATCATCGACCTGCCCGCCGGTGCCACTGCGGTGGACTTCGCCTACTCGGTACACACCGATGTGGGCAATTCCTGCGTGGCCGTGCGCATCAACCAGCGCCTGGCGCCGCTGTCGCAACCGCTGGAAAGCGGACAGAAGGTGGAAATCCTCACCAGCAAGAATGTGCAGCCGAACCCCAACTGGCTCAACTTCGTGGTCACCGCAAAAGCGCGCAGCGCCATCCGCCACTACCTCAAACACCAGCGCCATCACGATTCCATCGAGCTGGGACAGCGGTTGCTGGAAAAAGCACTGAGCAAGTTCCACCTGAAGGTTTCGGACCTGGAGGAGGAGCAGATTCAGCGCGGCGTGAGAGAAGCCAAGTGCGAGAGCTTTGACAACCTGCTGGAAGAGATCGGCCTGGGCAATCGCGCCGCCTTCTCTGCGGCCAAACTGCTGGTGCCACCGGGCACCATGGAAACCGAAGCCAGCAATATTTCTTCGCCGCTGACCATTGATGCCCAGGAGGGCATGATGATCAGTTTCGCGCGCTGCTGCCGGCCGATTCCGGGCGATACCATCATGGGCCACATCAGCTCGGGCAAGGGCGTGGTGGTGCACCGGGATACCTGCCGCAACGCGGCAGAGCTGCGCGAACACCCGGAAAACATCATGGCGGTAGCCTGGTCACCGGATGTGAAGGGTGATTTCCTCGGCGATGTGCGGGTAGAAGTGGAATCCGAACGGGGCATCATCGCCCGCCTGGCCACACGCATTACGGAAGAGGGCGCGAGCATCGAGCAGATCCATGTGGATGAAAAAGATGCCCAGCACAGTGTGATCGCACTGACTCTGGAAGTGACCAACCGCGTGCACCTGGCGCAGGTAATGAAGCGCCTGCGGAATCTGCCGGCAGTGATCAAGATCGCTCGCCCGTGAATTTTTTAGGCTTCGAATGGGTTGGCCCAGTGGCAGTGCCCACCCGTCAAACAACCTAACCGGCAATCGTTTGTCGGATGGGCCCCGCCACTGCGCCTCAGGGGTAGCGTCAGGCTTGTCGCTATTGGCGGATATTTCTTGCGGGTAGGCCGTGATAACCGGTGGGGTTTTGCGTGAATCTTCCTGGAATGTGGACAGGTTCCGCATATCGACAGACCGCCTCTGGCATTGCTCCCCAAACCCGAAAAACCGCGCTATATTCTCCCGCTTTCTTTTTCAGCAAGCAGGCCTTGTCAGGCCGGGAGAGAAGTAACCCATGCCCAATCGCGCCGTGATAAAAACCGATAAGGCACCGGCCGCAATCGGCAGCTACTCGCAAGCCGTCAAAGTGGACCACACCATTTACCTGTCCGGCCAGATTCCACTGGTACCGGAAACCATGGAGCTGGTGTCTGACGATTTCCGCGAGCAGGCGGTTCAGGTATTCAAGAACCTCAAGGCCGTGTGCGAGGCTGCAAATGGTTCCCTGGACGATCTCGTCAAACTGAATCTGTATCTCACCGACCTCAGCAACTTTGCCACCGTCAATGAAGTGATGGAGGAGATGTTCACCAAGCCATTTCCGGCGCGCGCAGCGGTGGGCGTGAGCGAGCTGCCCAAGGGTGCGCAGTTTGAAGCGGAAGGGATACTGGTAATCTGAACCAGCGGAACGGAAGAGAAATAGCGCCGCTTCGGGTGAGCGGCGCGGATTCGGAAATTCAGTCGTTTTCCAGCAAGGTGTTGTAGCCCGCACGGTAGTCCGGATACAACATCGTATAGCCGCTATCCAGCATGCGTTTATTGCTCATTTTCTTGGAGCGGCGCTCACTGGTGGCCACTTCCTCACGCAGGTGCGCGCTGGTGTAACCCATGGATTTTGCCAGCCAGCTCTGCAGCTCGTACATGGGGACCGGCGTACAGTCGGCGCCAATATACAACTTCTCCAACGGCATGCCTTTTTTCTGGCCCTCGATCAGATGCGCGAGAAACCCCACGGCGTCGTCGACATGAATCCGGTTGCTGAACTGCGGCGGTGACGGCGGTGCACAGCGGCCGGCGCGCACCTGCGACAGCAGGCGGTCTCGTCCGGGGCCGTAGATACCGGCAAAGCGCACCACACAGGATTCAGTAACCGTAGACTGGGCCACCTTTTCTGCAGCGAGCAGCGCTTCGCCCTGATAACTGCCGGGCAGCGGTTGCGAGCGCTCATCCAGCCACTGGTCGCCACTCTGGCCGTAGACGCGGGTGGAAGAGATCCACAGGAACAGGCGGGGAGGCGTTTCCATGGCGGCGATAGAATCGCGCATGGCGTTGGCGGTTTCCACGTAGGCGCGGTGGTAGGCCTGGGGCGTGCTCGCACCCGGCGTGAAGGTGGCGATGACAATATCTGCACCCTGGTTCAGGTGCCGCTGGATATCCTCCGGCTTGGTGGCGTCGCCGCGGCGCCAGTTGACCACGTCGGCGCGGCGCTTGCGCGCGAGTGCCTGCAGCGGATTTCGCCGCACACCGAATACGTCGTACGCCTTGCGATCCAGCTTCAATGCCAGACGAGTCCCCAGATCACCACAACCGAAGATCCAGACTTTTTCCTTTGCCATAACCGCTCGTATAAACCCCCGGGTACCGAAAACCGGCCCCACAATACACGATGCCGCAGCAGAAGCTGCATCGCGTCCGAATAGTTTTTATGAACTACTGCGAATAATCAGTCAGCAACAGTCTTTATAACCTGTTTACCAACCACAATCTGTGAACAGGGCCCGCAGTAAACTGCGGGCCCTGGCGTCAAAAGTGCCGTGTGCGGAGTCAACCGCGCGATTTCACCATACGGTAAATAAACAGCAGCACGATCGCGCCGATCACCGCGGTAACGATGTCGCCCAGCGAAAAACCGGAAACCGGGCCGCCGATCCCGACCAGGGACCCCAGCCAGCCACCAATGAATGCACCGACGATACCGATGACCATGGTCACAATCCAGCCACCGGGATCGGGGCCGGGCATTATCCATTTGGCCAGTGCGCCTGCGATCAGACCCAAAATAATCCAAGACAAGATACCCATAGAGCGTTTCTCCGCTTTGTGTGATTTGAACACTTGCCCTTACACGTATAGCAAAAAAAGCGCCACGCCACCGGTTTCGATCACATGGTAATAGCAAATATTACTAACTGTGACCCTTATTAATAGCATTTTTTTCTAGATTGAGACATTTACACAAGGCCCCGGCAGTTTTACTGGCCGCCCGGGGGTGTTTATGAATAAACTCTATCGCCAAGTTTTCTCTGATTGCGTTTGCCATGACTCTGAACGAATTGCGCTACATCGTCACCCTGGCTCAGGAACAGCATTTCGGCCGCGCCGCCGAGCGCTGCTTTGTAAGCCAGCCGACACTGTCCATCGCGGTTAAAAAGCTCGAAAAAGAGCTGGGTGTGGCGCTGTTCGAGCGCTCCAAGACACGGGTGCAGGCCACGCCGCTGGGTGAGCGCATCGTCGCCCAGGCGCAACTGGTGCTGGAACAGTCCGCAGCCATCAAAGACATTGCCAGTGCGGGTAAAGACCAGCTGAGCAGCCCGCTGTCGGTTGGGGCGATCTTCACCATCGGCCCCTACCTGTTCCCGCATTTCATTCCTCAGCTGCAGCAGCGCGCCCCACAGATGCCCCTGTTCGTGGAAGAGGGTTATACCTCCACGCTGCGCGCGCGGCTGCGCAAGGGTGAGCTGGATGCGGTGATCATCGCACTGCCGTTTACCGAGCCGGACGTGGTCACCCAACCCCTGTACGACGAGCCATTTGTGGTGCTGATGCCCTCCGATCACCCGCTGGCCGAGTTCGACGCGCTGACCCCGGACCAGCTGTGCGAAGACAACGTCCTGCTGCTGGGCGAAGGCCACTGCTTCCGCGACCAGGTGCTGGAAGCCTGCCCGCAGCTGCAGCACTCCATCGAAAAAGAGTCCGGCAGCGGCCATATCCGCACCGCTGCCGACGGCAGCTCGCTGGAAACCCTGCGCCATATGGTGGCCTCGCGCCTGGGCATTACCGTGCTGCCGCTGTCCGCGGCGGCCGCGTCCCAGTACGCCAGTGGCGTGCTGGTTACCCGCCCGTTTGTGGCGCCGGCGCCCCAGCGCACCGTGGCCCTGGCCTGGCGGGCCAGCTTTCCCCGACACCGCGCCATCGATATGCTGCGCGACGCCATTAACCAGTGCCAATTACCGAGTCCGTGAACCAGACGCTCAACCCCTCTCAGAAACCACTCGCGGAAATCCCCGTTACGGCCCTCAAAGGTGTGGGCGCAAAACTGGCGGAAACCCTCGCCAAACTGAACATCAGCTCCCTGCAGGACCTGATGTTCCACCTGCCCGCACGCTACCAGGATCGCACCCGGGTGATCCCACTGGCGGGACTGCGACCGGGGATGGACGCAGTGATCGAGGGCGAAGTACGCGCCGCCGACGTCACCTTTGGCCGCCGCCGCAGCCTCGCGGTGCGCCTGCAGGACACCACCGGCAGCATCACCCTGCGCTTCTTCCACTTCACCGCTGCGCAAAAAAACCGCCTGGCCCCTGGCACGCGGGTACGCTGCTACGGCGAGGCCCGCCGCGGCAGCGCTGGAATAGAACTTTATCACCCGGAAACCGAAATTCTGGGGGAAGATATTTCTCCGACCGCGGAAACGCTCACCCCGATTTACCCATTGACCGAAGGGCTCGGCCAGGGCCGGTTGCGCGCGCTGATCGGCCAGGGGCTGGACTGGCTGGCAGATGACAATGTCACCGAGCTGCTGCCCAGCAACCTGATGCCACAGGCGCTGCAAATGCCACTGGCCGGCGCCCTCATGTACCTGCATCGCCCGCCGGCGGACGCGGACCTGTCGCAATTGGCCGAGGGCCAGCATCCCGCACAGCAACGCCTCGCTCTCGAGGAGCTGCTGGCCCACCACCTGAGCCTGCTGGAATTGCGGCGCAGCGCGTCCAAAGTCGCCGCGCCGCCACTATCGATAAACACCGCTCTGGAGCGGGACTTTCTCGCCCGCCTGCCGTTTACCCCCACCAATGCGCAACAGCGGGTGGGGCGGGAAATCGCCGATGATCTTGCCGCCACGGCACCCATGATGCGCCTGTTGCAGGGGGATGTGGGCGCGGGCAAAACCCTGGTGGCCGCGCGCGCCGCGCTGCAGGCCATCGGTGCCGGTTATCAGTGCGCAGTGATGGCACCCACCGAGATCCTCGCCGAGCAACACCGCATCAATTTCCGTGGCTGGCTGGAGCCTCTGGGCATCACCGTCGCGTGGCTCACCGGCAGCATGAAGGCAGCGGAAAGACGAGCGCAGCTGGCGGCCATCGAACATGGCGACGGGCAGCTGATCGTGGGCACCCATGCCCTGTTTCAGGAGGGAGTGGCGTTCCACCGTCTGGCGCTGGTGATCATCGACGAGCAGCACCGCTTCGGCGTAGCCCAGCGGCTGCAATTGCGAGAAAAGGGTGCGTTGGAAGGCGAGGTCCGAACCCAGCCCCACCAGCTGATCATGACCGCCACCCCGATTCCGCGCACCCTTGCCATGTCCGCCTTCGCCGATCTGGACTGCTCGGTGATCGACGAACTGCCCCCAGGCCGCCAGCCCATCAACACCGTTGCCGTATCCGACGAGCGCCGCTACGACGTGATGGAACGGGTACAAACGGCGGTCAAGGACGGGCGCCAGGCCTACTGGGTCTGCACCCTGATCGAAGAGTCGGAAACACTGCAGGCCCAGGCAGCAGAGTCCACCGCTGAAGAACTGGCCGACACCCTCGACGGCGTGCGCGTGGCACTGGTGCACGGGCGCATGAAACCGGACGCCAAGGACCTGGTGATGAAGGCATTCAAAGCCGGCGAAGTGGACCTGCTGGTCGCCACCACCGTAATCGAGGTGGGAGTCGACGTCCCCAACGCCAGCCTGATGATCATCGAAAACCCCGAGCGCCTGGGCCTCGCCCAGCTGCATCAGTTAAGAGGGCGCGTGGGCCGGGGCAGCATTGCCAGCCATTGTGTGCTGATGTACAGCACGCCGCTGTCTGCCAATGGCCGCGCGCGGCTGCAGGCACTGCGCAGCCATGCGGACGGCTTCGCTATCGCCGAGGAAGACCTGCGCCTGCGCGGCCCGGGAGAAATTCTCGGCACCCGCCAGACCGGCGAAATACAGCACCGCATCGCCGACCTGCAGCGCGACGCCCACCTGCTGCCACAGGTCCAGAAAATCGCCGCTGCGCCACAGCTGAGCCCGGACATCCGCGGCGCGCTGATCCGCCGCTGGCTGCACAACAAGCCCCGCTTCGCCGAAGCCTGACGCACCCTTGCGGCAGATGTATCGCTAGAAATGTGAATTGCTGCGCGCTTTGCACCGGACACGGTTATTGTAGGGACCAATTAGTCACTTGCGGTCACCAATAATTTTGCACTCCTACGCCAGTGATGGCAGCCTCCCCTGAAGGGCCAATGCCGCCCACAATCTGCAGGCTACGCCTGCTACCCGGGCTCACCGTCCGCGGCTGGCGGGACCCTGCCCAGCGCAACATCAGCACACATTTCACCGGATGATTTCCTTGAACACATTTCTCAAACGCTCTGCTGCCCTGGTCGCCCTGTTGCTCGCAACACCGGGCTGGGCTCAGGGACTGTTTGGCGGCAGCGACACACCGCCGCCCAACATCAAGCTCGCCTACACAGAGGTAGCAGCGGAGATCCCCACCCCGTTGCAGGGCAACGACTTTGACGCGCTGCTGGCACAGGCCACTTCAGGAAAAGGGTTGAGCGCCACACGGAATAAAGCGATCGAGGCATTTAGCGAACAGCTACGCAGCAAACTCGACGCCGCTCTCAAAGCTTTTTTCGCCGATGAAGAAATCCCCCTGATCAGCGACAGCCGCGCACTGACCCTGCACAACAGCATCGACATCTCGATCGCCAAACAACTGAGTGGACTGAAGAACAGCGGCAACTACGAAGTGGAACGCGGTAACCTGAGCGCCACTGGCGACTACCACTTCCGTCTCGATGCGCCAAATGGGGAAGTACTGAAAGAAAAACGCCTGGACATCGCCGACCTGCGCCTGAAAGGCAAATACCAGATCAAGACCCCGCTGGGCAGCGAAGCCGCGGAAGACAACACCGACGAGCAATTACAGAAAATGCTCGACACCCTGGTCGAACGCATCGTCGACCGTATTGAAGACGACCTGGAGGCCGACAGCCTGCGGGAGCTAACCGGGGGCTAAGCCCACGCGCTCCCGCTCTCTTCGCCCCGGTGGCGGCTCCGCCAGCCGCCCTCCAGGCTCCACCCCCGCAGCCTCCCATCCCCCGCACAGGTTCACCCGCACAGATCCCCCAGCAATCACTCGGCCAGCACCCACCCTGGGGCTAACGCAATAAAACCACCCTCGCCGAGATCAAATTCACAAAAAAGACTGCTACTGACGCGCAGGTCACGGAAATTTTTTGCTCTCTGTGCCGATAAGTGGCAGCCTGTCACAGTTATCACATAAATACAGAGCGAAATCATTCGCCGTCGAACGACACATATCCCGGTATAAAAAAGAAAACAGGGAACGATGCATGAGAACATCAAAATTTCGCCGACTGGCTCTCGCCGGCCTGCTCGGGATCGGCCTGTCCACGCAGGCAGCAGCCCAACTGTGGGGTGGTGACGAGCACACACCGAGCCTCGTGGTCGCCCCCACCAGCATCCAGATTGACGTCCCCATGCCGGTTTCCAGCGGCAACCTGCAACTGATGCTCGCCCAGGCCACCACTGGTGGCGGTCTCGCTGAGCTCAAACAGCAGGCCGTGCGCAACTACACCCAGCACCTGCACAGCGAGCTGGCGCGGGAACTCTACGAGTATCTCGACGACGAAGAAATACCGCTGGTGGAGCAGGATGGCGTACTGAACCTGCACAACACCCTCGAGCTCAAGGTGATCAAACACCTGAATACGATGAAGCCAAAAGACGATTACGATCTCGAACGGGGCAACGTGGCCCTGAGCGGAGAGTTTCGCTACACCCTGAAAAACCGCAGCGGCACCGCGCTGCGCGAACAGCGCATCAATATTGATGACCTGAAAATTCAGGAACAGTATCTGGTTCGTAGTTATTACGACGGTCGCAGCGGCGATGACGACACCGAAGAAGCCATCAAGAAAGCACTCAGCGAATTGGTGGAAGAGCTGGTGGAATCCATGGAAGACAATCTCGAGGCCGATCAGCTGCGAGACATGGCTTCACTCTAGAATCCCACTGGCCACCCGCACAACCGAGCAAAAAAAGGGGCGAGCCGTCTATTCGGCCCGCCCCTTTTTTTGTGCTCAGGAATTCGACAACGATCAGGAAGTCGCCGCCCGATCCTCGCCGTCAGTGACCACACTGTTGTAATTGTCATCGTTGAAGGTGTCCACATTCAGCGCACCCTCACTCTTCGCCACGATGGTACTGACCACGGAATCACCGGTGATATTCACCGCCGTGCGTACCATATCCAGCAGACGATCCACGCCCATCACAATCGCGATGCCCTCCAGCGGCAGGCCAACCTGCTGCAACACCATCGCCAGCATGATCAGGCCTACACCGGGTACACCCGCTGTGCCAATGGACGCGAGCGTCGCGGTCAGAATCACCGACAGGTAACCCACCAGACCGATATCGATACCGTACAGCTGGGAGATGAACACCGTCGCCACCCCCTGCATGATCGCCGTGCCATCCATATTGATGGTTGCACCCAGTGGAACCGTAAACGACGCCACCTTGTTATCCACACCCAGGCGCTTCTCCACCGTCTGCAACGTAACTGGAATGGTCGCCGCCGAAGACGCGGTACTGAACGCAAACACCA
Organism: uncultured Microbulbifer sp.; assembly: GCF_947504145.1. GTDB lineage: Bacteria > Pseudomonadota > Gammaproteobacteria > Pseudomonadales > Cellvibrionaceae > Microbulbifer. Next base: position 33,316 of record NZ_CANNGQ010000002.1, on the reverse strand, counting down.
TCGCCGGGCGCATCTTCTTGATCAGTTTCAGCGGGCTCAGGCCGGACAGCAGCTTCAGCAGCAGCGAGTAAACACCGAACGCATGGATCATCAGCGCCAGCAAAACCACCCCGAAATACTTCGCCAACTGCGGAATCGCATCAAAGCCCAGCTGCGCAATCTTGGTCGCCAGCAGCGCAAACACCCCGTAGGGCGCAAACACCATCAGCACCCCCACCATGCGCAGGATCACCTCGTTCAGGTCATTGAAAAAACCCGCAACACGCTGCCCCGGCTTGCCGCTGCGAGAAATCGCATAGCCCATCAGCAGCGCAAACACGATGATCTGCAGCATATTGCCCTCAGCCATCGCCTCCACCGGGTTGGTGGGGAAAATATTCACCACCACTTCCGACAAGGGCGGTGAAGGCTTTGGCTCAAAGCTCGCATCTCCCGCCATGTGCTCCATACCCACACCCGGCTGGATCACCAGCGCCAGCAGCAGTGCCAGGCTAATCGCCGCCGCAGTAGTCAGCAGATAGAGCAACAGCGTCTTACCCGCCAGCACCCCCACGCGGCTGCCTTCCGACAGCGCACAGGCACCGCAGATCAGTGACACCAGCACCAGCGGCACCACCATCAGCTTCAATGACGCGATAAAAATTCGGCCTACGATATCGAACAGGCCATTGGTCAGGTAATCGTTGATAAAGCCAGTAACCCCGGCCCCCAGCACCTGGCTGGTGTTGAGAACATTGCAGATCAGGCCAACGGCGATCCCCGCAATCATGGCCAGTACAATTTTTTTGGTGAGCCCCATGGTCCGTCCTGTTTGGGTATTCATCAGAAAGCTGACGAACACATTGTTCGCTTTTACAGCGCTGCTTATTTTCGGGCGAAGGTGGTGATACCGGGTACAGTCTTGTGAGACCTTCAAAAACAGGATGTTTTTGCAGAGCCCCCAGGGACGGGTTCACGGCGTGTCTCACAAGACTGTACCCGGTAGCACCACCGCCACCGCGGTTGATTCGTGCCCCATCGCTGAATAAGGACAATGCGCCACTATATCCGCAGCGTGGGACCGGAGCAAAATGCACCCCCGTTTCGTCGGGCCGCGGGTCGGGTACAATGCCGTTATTTGAACCTGCGCGGAGTCTGCGTTGTACCACTCCCCCTTTGAGACCATCGGCGACTGGCATCCACAACCCCTGGACAGCCTCCACGGGCACACACCCCCGGAGCAACTACTGCCCTGGCTGCTGCACCCCGGCTCACTCACCGCCGCCCTCAAACACCTCAGCAACGGCGATTTTAGCGTACAGATCCTCAGCCAGGGCTGGCAGCAGCCGCACCTCGAAGAGCGTCGCGCCCTCAACCTCAAGGAGCGAACCCGCGCACTGGTGCGCGAAGTCCTGCTCTACGGCAGCGATGAAGCGCCCTGGGTGTACGCCCGCAGCGTACTCCCCGAACGCACCCTCGCCGGTAAATCCCGCTACCTGCGCAACCTCGACAACCGGCCCCTCGGCGAGCTCCTGTTCAGCCAGCCCGACATCCGCCGCAGCCCCATCGTCCTCAACCGCCTCGCGCGCAACCCGCGCAGCAAACAGCCCGAGCTCGACTCTCTGGAACCGCGCGCCTGGGGCCGCCGCTCCACCTTCTGGCTGCACGACAAACCGCTGCTGGTTGCAGAGACCTTTCTGAGCAGTTTCAATCCCCATAAACCACCCCTCACCTGAGCCGGCCACAAGGCACACCAAAGAGAGAAGCCATGATCAGCCAACAGATTCGACAGCGCTGGCCCACCGCCCTCCCGTACTGGCAGCTGGCCCGGCTGGACCGGCCCATCGGTTCCCTGTTGCTACTCTGGCCCACATGGATGGCACTGTGGATTGCCGCCGGGGGCTGGCCGGGGCTGCACCTGTTTTTAGTGTTTACCCTCGGCGTGATCCTGACCCGCGCCGCCGGCTGCGCCGTCAACGACTTCGCCGACCGCAATATCGACGGGCATGTAAAACGCACCAACCAGCGCCCCCTGGCCACCGGTGCCGCCACCCCCAAAGGCGCGATACTGTTGTTTGCCGGGCTGATGCTACTGGCCTTCCTGCTGGTGCTCACTACCAACAAGCTCACCGTCCTTCTGTCGCTGCCGGCACTGGCTCTGGCTTTCTGCTATCCCTTCGCCAAACGTTATACCCATCTCCCCCAAGTGGTGCTGGGCTCTGCATTCAGCATGGGCATTCCCATGGCCTTCGCCGCGGTTAGCAATGAAGTACCGGCGGTGGCGTGGCTGCTGTTCACTGCCAACCTGCTATGGACCGTGGCTTACGATACGTTCTATGCCATGGTGGACCGAGACGATGACCTCAAGATCGGGGTCAAATCCACTGCCATCCTGTTTGGCGATATGGACCGGGTGATGACCGCCACCCTGCAGGCGATGGTCATACTGGCACTGCTGATGCTCGGCAGCCGCGCAGAACTGGGAGCCCTTTACTACTGCGGCGTTGCTGTGGCGGCCGGTCTGTTTGCGTATCAACAGTGGCTCGTGCGGGATCGGCAACGGGACAACTGCTTCAAGGCATTCTTGAACAATAACTGGGTCGGCGCTGCGCTGTTTGCGGGAATATTGTTTCACTTTGCCATCCAGTGACTCACCATCGCCCGCACCGGATTCGTGATAGTCGGTCGCTTGTCATATATTTGTCATCAAAGTGACGTTAAATGGCCACTCTAAGAAATGTCAGTAATGACGCATTCACCAGTTAGGGTATGGCAGGCAGATGCACAACAAAACGATTCTCATCGTCGACGACGAGGCCCCGGTACGGGACATGTTGCGAATAGCCCTGGAGATGGCGGACTACCGCTGCCTTGAGGCGGAGAATGCCCAGGCGGCACACGCCCTGGTCATCGATGAGAAGCCAGACCTGATCCTGCTGGACTGGATGCTGCCGGATGTGTCCGGTGTCGAACTCGCCCGCCGTCTGAAGCGGGATGAACTGACCTCCTCGATCCCGATCATCATGCTGACGGCGAAAGGCGAAGAGGATCACAAGATCAAGGGACTGGAAACCGGTGCGGATGATTACATCACCAAGCCGTTTTCTCCGCGCGAGCTGGTGGCGCGCCTGAAGGCAGTATTGCGCCGGGCGGGCCCGAGCACCCCGGAAGAGCCACTGACCGCGGGAGGCCTGGTGCTGGATCCGATCAGCCACCGGGTGACCATCAACGGCAATCCGGCGGAGATGGGGCCGACGGAATTTCGTCTGCTGACGTTCTTCCTCTCGCACCAGGAGCGCGCCTATACCCGCACCCAGTTGCTGGATCACGTATGGGGTGGCAACGTGTATGTCGAAGAGCGCACCGTGGACGTCCATATCCGCCGCCTGCGCAAGGCGCTGACCGTCGACGGCCACGAACGCTATATCCAGACCGTACGCGGCACCGGCTACCGCTTTTCTGTACAGACCGCAGAAAGGGTGTAACCTAGCCCTCAAAACAAGATGGCCCAACCATCATGCTCGATCGCAGTATTGGCGAGTTCTCGCGTTTTATCGTCATCGCCCTCGGCACCACCATCCTTGGTTTCATCACCAATCACTGGTGGCTGGCGCTCTGCGCCGGCCTGACCTGTTACCTCTTCTGGCTGCTGTACCAGCAGAATCGTTTCGACCGCTGGCTCTCCAACGGCCGCCGCGGCCCGGCGCCCACCAATTTCGGCGTGTGGGGCGATATTTCCGACGATTTCTATCGCCTGCAACGGCGCCACCGCAAAGAGAAGCAGAAGCTGCACTCCATGTTGCGGCGGGTGCAGGGCAGTACCAGCGCTCTGCGCGAGGGGATCGTGGCACTGGAGGACGAGGGCAATCTGGCCTGGTGGAACCCGGCGGCAGGGCAGATGTTGCGCCTGCAGACGGACGATGCCGGCCAACCGCTGGTCAACTTCGTGCGCGATCCGCGTTTTGTAGAGCACATGCACCAGCGCATGCTGGAGCCAAACAACAAAACTCAGGAGCCGATCACCCTGCCGGCACCGGGGGACGACTCGCGTATTCTGCAGATGGAGGTAACCCGCTTCGGCCAGGACGAGGCGCTGGTGATCGTGCGGGACGTGACGCGGTTGCACAACCTGGAACAGATGCGACGGGATTTTGTGGCGAATGTTTCCCACGAGTTGCGTACACCACTGACTGTAATCGCCGGTTACCTGGAAACACTACAATTCAGCGGCCAGGCCCCCAGCAACTGGGATCGGCCACTGGCGCAGATGAGCGACCAGACGGTGCGCATGACCAGCCTGGTAAACGATCTTTTATTGCTGGCGCGGCTGGAGACTTCCGAGCGCGACAGCGGGCGCGACCGGGTTTCAGTCCGAGAGCTGATGGAACGGGTAGCCGGGGAGGCGCGTTCGCTGAGCGGCGAGCGCCACGAGATTTCCGTGCACTGCGCAGAAGATTGCACCCTGACCGGCGACGCCGGCGAACTGCACAGCGCCTTCGCCAACCTGGCATTCAATGCAGTGAAATACAGCCCGGACGGCGGGCCCATCGAACTGCGCTGGAAAACCGATTCTGCCGGCGGCCACTACTCGGTAAAAGATTCCGGAATCGGTATTGATCCGATGCATATTCCGCGTCTGACCGAGCGCTTCTACCGGGTGGACGCCGGTCGCTCCCGGGAGAGCGGCGGCACCGGCCTCGGTCTCGCCATCGTCAAGCATGTACTGTTGCGCCACGGCGCGAATATGAGCGTAACCAGCATGCCGGGCCGGGGCAGCACGTTTATTCTCAACTTTCCGATCAAGAAGCTGACCCTGGCCAGCTCCGCCTGACGTATTCAAAATCCAGCCGATACAAAAACGAGAAAGGGGCCGATTGGCCCCTTTCTTTTTTCCAGCGTATTTCGATCGACGAGTTACAGGTCGAGTCCAAACTGCAGGGCAGCACCCAGAGTATCGTCGGAAGACTTGATCGCAGACAGGTGGAAGTGCACCACATTGAACGGCGAGAAACCGATACCGGCGGTAATGGCGCCGTCGTAGGTGTCTTTCAGGTCGTGGCGGTAGCCGATTCGCAGCTGTGCCCAGTCGAACAGATCGGCCTCCGCACCCAGGCGGGCGATCTGCATTTCGCCGGCGCCGTCGAACAGTTCAACGGAATTCAGATCCACGTCGGCCAGCAGGGTAAATACCTCACCGGTGTAGCCCAGGCCCGCGGTCAGTTGCGGCTCCAGCTGGATTTCCACACCTTTCTCCACCGTCTCGTATTCCTGCGCGATGGCATTGCGCAGGGAAACGCCACCCTGCAGCTCGCCCCAGTCGATGGTGGCGCCGAAGTCGATGTTGAAGTTGCTGTGCTCCAGCATGTAATCATCCGCTTCAAAGTCGTCGCTGTCGAAGTCGGCGATGGTTTCGATGTACTCGATGGTTTCGACCGTCTGGTACTTGGGCGTGGCCCCCAGAGATACCTGATACCCGGCAAAGGTGAATTCCCTCGCGGCGGCAAAACCGATCTCCTGCATGGAGTAGCCAAAGGCACCGGCGGCCGTTTCCAGATCGTCCTCGTCAAAAATCTGTGTACCAAAATCTTCCAGCAGCGCCACATCGGACGCGGCGAGCTGTACATCCGTGGCAACAAAGGCGGACTGGCGTACAAACAGCAGGCCGGAAGCAACACGGTTGGGAATAGCGATGGTCAGCTGCGCGCCGGCTTCGGCGGTGAGGCTCGCGGTATCGAGTAGTTTCAGCTGATCGAGAATAAAGTCGGCGTCTTCCTGAGTGGCAGCCAGGCCATCGATCTCGTCGAGGAAATCCGTCAGGTCTTCGCTGGTATCAATGAATTCGTTGCGATCGTTGGCAATCAGACCGACATCAAACGTTATTGCAAAATCGTCGTTTTCTTCGAAGTTCGTCGCCGTTGCCGGATTTATCAGTGCACTGTAGGTGTAGTCACCACCGGCAACACCAGCCCCCCCCATGGCACTGCCGCGCCCGGAAAACACTTCTGCGGCCACCGGCGCCGCCCCCAAGATAGCCCCTGCAGTAACCACGCTGGCAATTCGGTTTTTGGTCCACATGAACAACCAATCCTATGTAATGTTGAGTCAGAATATTTTTTGTACACGCCTGTTGTTAGCATTATCGGCGGCGCCAAAATAAACATTACGGCTGGGTATCACAATGGCCCTTTAGGGTTATTTTGTGAAATGAATCACTATTTTTTTGTGATGCAGTTTTTCAGGGCAAGGGCAGCACGCCCCAGATGGCAAAAAGCCCCAGACAAGGGGCTTTGCGAAAGTGGCGGGGAGAGAAGAGGCTGAACGTAGAAAGGGAGGCTATTCCAGCTCCTTCAATACGCGCTCTTCACCACCCGCACGATAATGCACCGCCTCTTCTGCGGTTACCGGCTCAGCGGTTTTCTGCACGCTGATGTGCACCAGCTTGCGCGCGCTGTCGCGGATCAACAGGTGCTCACGTCCGTCGTCGTCCACCGGCAGGTTGCGCTCACCAATCAGGCCATCGCGCAGGGCGCGCAGCTGAGGGACGTCGCGATAGCGGTCCAGGTCCTTGGACAACTTGTGCTTCATGCGCTCGGATTCGTGTAGCGCTGCCGCGGTTTCGCGATATTTGCCAAAGAAAAATACAGCGGCAATGGCCGCCAGAATAGCGAGGGCGGTTTCAAACCATGGGGGCATAGTGCACTCCTGTTTTCCGATTTAACGTTGCCACACCAGTAACTGGTTGTTGGCCGGCAGATAATTGTTTTCGATTCTATGTAGCCCCTGAGCAGCGGCGAGCTGATCCAGCCACTCTAGGTCGCGGATACCGCGCAGCGGGTGCTGTTCTTTCAGCCAGTCGTCGAACCCCGCATTGCCAGGGCCGATATACTGCCCTCCGATCTTCACCGGGCCATAGGCGATAAATTGTCCATCACCCGTCAGCACCTGTGGCAACCGTTGAAACAGGGTTTCGACCGCCGCCGCCGGCATGATGTGCAGGGTATTGGCGGTAAAGACGGTATCCACAGAAATGTTAGGCCAGCAGCCGGTGACGTCCAGTTCCAGCGGCGCAGGCAGGTTGTCTGCGGGGTACTGCGCAAGCCAGGCCCGGACTTCATGCAGCTGCTCGCGGCGCTCGGACGCCTGCCACTGCAGGTGCGATAGGCGCGGGGCAAAGTAGACCGCGTGCTGGCCGGTTCCGCTGCCAATTTCCAGCACTCGCTGACTGCGAGACATCAGCCGCTGCAGCTGAGCCAAAATGGGTTCGCGGTTGCGCCCGGTGGAGGGCGCGTCGGGCAGTTTACCGGCGTCCATGATCAGGCCGGCTGCTCGTCGCGCAGGAACACCCAGTCATTGCCTTTGGAGTGTTCGGCGCTGTAGTAATACCCGGCCATATCAAATTCCTTCAGCTGCTCTGCCTTCTTCACCCGGTTGTCGATCGCCCAGCGGCTCATCATGCCGCGGGCCTTCTTGGCGAAGAAGCTGATCATCTTGTACTGGCCGTTTTTCCAATCCTTGAAGTGCGGAGTGACAATCTCGGCATCCAGGTTTTTCGGCTGCACGGATTTGAAGTATTCATTGGAGGCGAGGTTGACCAGCTCGCGGCTCTTGAGTGCCTTGAGCTGCTGGTTGAGCGCCTCAGTAATTTTTCCGTCCCAGAATTCGTACAGGTTCTTGCCGCCGCTGTTGGCGAATTTCGTACCCATTTCCAGTCGGTAGGGCTGCATCAGGTCCAGCGGGCGCAGCAGACCGTAGAGGCCGGAGAGCATACGCAGATGCTTTTGCGCAAAGGCAAAATCCCGCTTGCCCATGGAGTCCGCTTCGAGCCCGGTATAGACATCGCCTTTAAACGCCAACAGCGCAGGGCGGGCATTCTTGTCGGTAAACGGGCGCTTCCAGCTGTGGAACCGGTCGTAATTGAGCACGCCCAGCTTGTCGGAAATTTTCATCAGACTGGAAATATCCTGCGGGCTCAGGACCTTCAGCTGTTTGATCAGCGCCGCGGACTCCTTGAGGAAATCCGGCTGGGTGGTGTCGAGGGCGGGGATCTCGCTTTCGTAATCGAGGGTTTTTGCGGGGGAGATGACAATCAGCATACGGCTCACTCTAATTAATCTTTAGTCGCTTTCAGGGCTGAAGAAAGCGTAGCGAGCGAGTGGCTGGTGGTGGCCGCCGGAGCGCAACAACCGGAGCGTACTTCAGTACGTGAGGATTGTGAGCACCGCCGGGCGCCGCCAGGCGCTCGCGCAGTAGCTTTATTCCGGCTTGAGGATGTCCTGCCACCAGTTCAGCGGCGTCTGGCCATCCACCGGGTCGTACACGTTGCCGTAGTACCAGACACTGTTGGCCCCGTCACAGATACTGTTGAGTATCTGCTCGATTTCGGCAAAGCCGCAGCTCACATGAATGCTGTATACCAGCAGGCGCGGGCTCTCCATATCCAGCTCGCCACCCAGCTTTTCCAGTTGCGGGGTCAGCTGGTCGGAAAGCTTGGTGCTGTCGCCACGGCAGAAAACCCGCACCGCCAGGTTACCGGAGCGCTTCACCAGCTCGAAGCTGGGCTTCTCGGGGTCCTCCCGGTCCACCTTGATGGTATCGCCACTGGCGATGCCCTTGATAAACGCCGGCGAGCGCACCAACTGCACGCTGTCATCCTCGTTGACCCGCACCTGCATCCGCTCCACCACCGGCTCACCGTCCGGATTGTTGCCAGCGAATAGTTCGATAATCTGCAGTGCGGTCGTCATAACCCCGGTCTCCGGACTGTGTAAAATAGACGTTCGCTGCGGAACGGGCACCCAGTGCCCATACCGCCGCTTTGAACCGAACATTATACAGGGAGTGATCCATGATTCCGCGCTCAATCTCAAACCGCCTGCTGGCCGCGGCTGTTGCCGCTTCTGTGACGGCGGGCATCGCCGGCTGTGCGGTCAATCCGGTAACCGGCAAGAAAGAATTGTCCCTGATGTCCCAGAGCCAGGAAGTGGCACTGGGCCAGCAGCAGTACCCCCAGGCCCAGCAGACCCAGGGTGGCGAATACCTGATTGACCCAGCACTGCAGACCTACGTCAGCCGCGTGGGCCAGAAGCTGGCGAAGGTTTCCGATCAGCCCAGCCTGCCCTATGAGTTCGTGGTACTGAACAACTCCACCCCCAATGCCTGGGCGCTGCCCGGTGGCAAGATCGCCATCAACCGCGGCCTGTTGGTATTGCTGGAAGACGAGGCCGAACTGGCCGCAGTACTCGGCCACGAGATCGTCCACGCCGCTGCGCGCCACTCCGCCGCCGCCATGTCGCAGCAGCAGATTCTGGGGGCCGGTATCGCCATTCTGGGAGCGACCACAAAAGAAACTGCCTACGGCGACCTGATCTCGCTGGGCAGCCAATTTGGTGGTTCTGCCTATATCGCCAAATACGGCCGCGATAACGAACTGGAATCCGACCAGTACGGTATGAAATACATGGCCGCTGCGGGTTACGACCCCTATGGTGCCGTGCGCCTGCAGGAAAAATTTGTCGAGCTGTCCAAGGGCAGTCAGGCCGGCGGCCTCGATGCGCTATTCGCCAGCCACCCGCCGTCGCAGTCCCGCGTGGATGCCAATATCAAACACGCGAAGCAGTTGCCCAGCGGCACCGTCAATCGCAGCCAGTATCAACAGGCGATTGCACAGCTGAAGAAAGATGCGGACGCCTACAAGAGCTACGATGACGCGGTAGCCGCGGTGCAGAAAGAAGACTACGACCGCGCACTGACACTGACCCGTCAGGCTCAGAAACAGCAACCTAAAGAAGCGGCGTTTTACGCACTGGAAGGGGATTTGCTGGCGCAGAAAAAACAGTACCAGTCAGCACTCAAATCCTACGAAACGGCAGTACAGAAAAATCCGACACTGTTTTCCAACTGGTTGATGCGCGGCATGTTGAATGCGCAATTGAAAAATTACACCGCGGCCGAGCGCGATCTGCAGCGATCCACCGGTTATCTCGATACGCCACATGCGCACTATTATCTGGGGCAGGTATATGAGGAGCAGGGCAACACCCAAAATGCGCTGAGCCAGTATCAGATCGCAGCGAAAGGCGGCGGCGATATCGGCACCAAGGCACAGGCACGAGTGCAGGCACTGGGAAATCAGGGCTGATGGCTTTTTTGTAAAACCAGGCGTGCAGCCAGATTTCAGAAATAAAAAAAGCGGGCGAATTTCTTCGCCCGCTTTTTTATGTGCGTATTTCCGGGTAGGAAATTACAGCTGAACGGTTACGCCAATACGGAACATATCCAGATCGTCGAAATCGCGGTTGGAGCCGTAAGCAACCTTGGCGGCAACATTGCGATTGAAGAAATGAGTGGCGTTGATTTCGTAGTCTTCTACCAACTCATCGTACGCAGCGCCCACGGAAGTATTTTCGTTGAAGTAAAACTCCACTCCACCATTCCAGTAAAAGTCAGCGCCATCAGTGTCAGTCAGGCCCAGCTCAGCAGTAAAGTACTGGCCGCTGGAAAGTGCGGTGAAATACTTGGATGAAACGCTGCGGTAATCGAAACCATCGTCAATTTCTGCAGTGAAGCCGATGTAATCGGTGCCGCTCAGTTGGTGATTGTACTGGCCGCGAACAAACAGCACGGTATCTTCATCTTCAACCTTTTGCGCTTCTACCTCGGCAAGCAGGTTCGGAGAAAACAGGAAGCCAGCACCAGCACTGTAAACATTGGTGGAGTAAACATCGTTGAACTCACCAAACAGCTTCCACTGGCCGGTGTAGTACTCGCCACCAAATGTTACTACTTCATCTTCAAACGAACCTGCGTCGAGCGAAGATACTCCACCGTAAATGTTGGTCACCGGCAGAATGTAGCTGAACTCCTTGCGCGGGCCCAGAGTTTCCAGAGCGCCAAAATAGTACTGGGACTGGACACTCAGAGTGTCAACGTCCGAGCCATTGTAATCGCGAGTTTCATAATCGGCATCGGTGAAAGAATTGTATTGCTCTGCAGAAACTACAGCAGAGGCCAGCATGAGAGGAAGTGCGGCAAACTTGAACTTCATGGAAGTGTTCCCTGTTTAATTTACATCTGTACGCTTGGTACCCGTCCGACCTGCCTTGGCAGTCGAAACCGACTCCGGGGCAAATTCGGCGCGGATTCTAAGCGCAGGAAAATTTATGTGCAATGAAAACTATTAATTGCGACGCGCGTCTCAATTACAGTTTGATTCCCGTAGTTTAACTACCATTGCACGTGCATTGTGACAGCGGGGAACTGAATAAAAGCTGAATGATTTTCCGATTCCTGTTCACAGGGAATCCGGCGGGTTCGGCCAGACAAAGAAACCAGGGAAAAAACGTTTGGCCATGCCAATAATGGCTTTTATTTCGGTAACTGGTTCTCAGTTAAAAATGGTACGGATTTACTACCCATAAAAAAGGCCGCAATTGCGACCTTTTGTAGAAAATTTTTCTGCACGAAATCGTCGGATTTCCGATGTGCAATTTTATTCAGCGCATGTTCTGTTCGTTGCCATGACGAATATCCGCCCCCTTCACCAGATACACCACCTGTTCACAGATATTCTTCGCGTGGTCCCCAATACGTTCCAGTGACCGCAGGGTCCACAGCACATTCATCACCCGGGAAATACTGCGCGGATCTTCCATCATGTAGGTGATCATCTCGCGCACGGCGCTGCGGTAATCCATGTCGACCTGATCGTCGCGGGCCAGGGTTTCCATGGCGGATTTCACATCGAAGCGGGTGTAGGCATCCAGTGCATCGTTGAGCATTTTGCGCACTTCGTTGGCGATGTGGCGAATCTCGGTGTAGCCGCGGGGGGCGGTGCCCTCATCGGTGAGAGCGATGGCCATCTTGGCAACCTTGCTGGCCTCGTCGCCCACGCGTTCCAGATCGCGGGCGATGCGAATGACCGACATCACCATACGCAAGTCAGACGCTGCCGGTTGACGCTTGGCAATGATCAGGGTGGCGTGCTCGTCCAGATCCATTTCACAGCGGTCGATTTCCTCTTCCACTTGCAGGACCTTCTCCGCCAATTCGCTATCGGCATTGGCCAGCGCCTCTACCGCATCAGCCACCTGACGGGTGACCATGCCACCCATTTCCAGCATTTCCGTCTTGAGGGACTCAAGATCTTCGTTGAACTGGCGGGAGATGTGTTGATCGAAATGCATGTCCATAACTTTGTGTGGGCTCCCCCCAACCTTAGCCGAAACGGCCGGTGATGTAGGCTTCTGTGAGCTCGTGTTCCGGATTGGTGAACACGGTCTCGGTATCGTTGACCTCCACAAGTTTACCCAGGTGGAAGTAGGCGGTGCGCTGGCTTACCCGCGCGGCCTGCTGCATGGAGTGGGTAACAATGGCGATGGTGTAGTTCTGGCGCAGCTCGTCGATCAGTTCTTCGATACGCGCGGTGGCGATGGGGTCCAGGGCCGAGCAGGGCTCGTCCATCAGGATCACTTCCGGGCTCACGGCAATAGCGCGGGCAATACACAGGCGCTGTTGCTGACCACCGGAGAGGCCGGTGCCGGGCTTGTCCAGCCGATCTTTGACTTCATTCCACAGGCCGGCGCGGCGCAGACTGTTTTCCACAATCTCATCCAGTTCAGCGCGACGGCTGGCGATGCCGTGGATCTTGGGACCATAGGCGACGTTGTCGTAGATGGTTTTCGGGAAGGGGTTGGGCTTCTGGAATACCATACCGACCCGCGCACGCAGCGGAACCACATCTACTTTGGGGCCGTAAATCGCTTCGCCATCCAGGCTCAGCTCGCCTTCCACCCGGCAGCCTTCGATCGTGTCGTTCATGCGGTTGAGGCAGCGCAGGAAGGTGGATTTACCGCAACCGGATGGGCCGATCATGGCCACTACCTGATTGCGACCGATATCCAGGCTCACATCGTGAATCGCCTGGGCCTCGCCGTAAAATACATTCACATTGCGCATTCGCAGCTTGGCTTCATCGCAGAAGGGGCTGCCTACGGTGCTGGCGATTTCCTCGGGTCTCTTCACGGCCTGGTTTTTCACAGAAGGGGGCTCCGCTGCCGGTTTGGTGGCTTTCGTTTCCGCCGGAATTGCTTCGCCGGCACTCAGAGTCATGGTGTTCATTGGTCTATCTCGGTTCGCAATCTTAGCACTCACAGGTAACGACGTACGTTACCAGCGGCGCTCGAGTTTCTTGCGCAGCCACACTGCGCAGGTGTTCATGGTAATCAGTACGGCCAGCAGCACCATGATCGCCGCAGAGGTGCGCTCAACAAAGGCCCGCTCCGGGCTGTCGGCCCACAGGAAAATCTGCACCGGCAGTACCGTGGACGGATCAGTGATGCCGTGGGGTACATCGACAATAAAGGCCACCATCCCGATCATCAGCAGCGGGGCTGTTTCCCCAAGCGCCTGCGCCATACCGATGATGGCACCGGTGAGCATGCCGGGCATCGCCAGCGGCAGCACATGGTGAAGCACGACCTGCATACGCGATGCGCCCATGCCCATAGCCGCTTCGCGAATCGACGGCGGCACAGATTTGAGCGAGGCACGGCTGGAGATGATGATGGTCGGCAGCGTCATCAGGGTCAGCACCAGCCCCCCCACCAGCGGTGCCGAGCGCGGCATTTCAAAGAAGTTGATGAAAATTGCCAGGCCGAGCAGGCCAAATACGATGGACGGCACCGCCGCGAGGTTGTTGATGTTCACCTCGATCAGGTCGGTCCAGCGATTTTTCGGTGCGAATTCTTCCAGGTAGATAGCCGCCGCCACACCGATGGGGAAAGACAACACCAGGGTCACCAGCAGGGTGAACAGAGAACCGACCAGGGCAGCGCGGATACCCGCCTGTTCTGGCTCGCGGGAGTCGCCATTGGTGAAGAAGGTGGTGTTAAACCGCTTTTTCAACTCACCGGACTCCCGCAGCGCCTGGACCCATACCACCTTCTGCTCCGAGGTGCGGCCAAGGAAGCCGTCATCGGATTTCGACAGGCTCTTGATGTAGGTGTCCACATCATCGTCGGCGTTAAACCACAGGGTTTCCGTCTTGCCCAGCAGCTCAGGGTTGTCCTGCAGGCGCTTGCGCAGCTCGAATCCGGCGCCGTTGGACACCAGCGTATACAGCTCGCGCTTATCGCGGCGGCCGCTCACATCCGGAAAGCGCTCGCGCAGGGAAGCGCGGATCACACCGTCAAAGTTGGCCCAGGCCAGACTCTCTTCATCGATCTTGTCGATGCCGAGCTCTGCCGGGTCATAGGTTACTTCCAGCTGAATATCCGTCTGCAAAAACGCGCTGTGGCCCTTGCTGATGATATCGGTAAACAGCACCAGTACCGCCAGAACGCCAAACGCGATACTGGCGATACCGAGGCCGCGGAACAGCTTTTCCTTGCGGTGACGGCTGGCGAGGCGCGCGGCAATTCGCTCGCGCACCTGTTTCTGTGTCAGATCAGTCATACTGTTCCCGGTATTTTCTTACGACGTGCAGGGCAATAAAGTTCAGAATCAGCGTGCTGATAAACAGCATCAGACCGAGGGCGAATGCAGCCAGGGTTTTCGGGCTGTCGAATTCCTGGTCGCCCACCAGCAGGGTCACGATCTGCACCGTCACGGTGGTGACCGACTCCAGAGGATTGGCGGTGAGATTGGCAGCGAGGCCCGCGGCCATCACCACAATCATGGTCTCACCAATTGCGCGGGACACCGCCAGCAGCACACCGCCGACGATGCCCGGCAGGGCAGCGGGAATCACCACCTTGCGCACGGTTTCCGATTTGGTGGAACCGAGGCCAAGGGCGCCGTCGCGCAGGGATTGCGGCACCGCGTTGATCACATCATCAGACAGTGACGAGACGAACGGAATAATCATCACCCCCATCACCAGGCCGGCGGCCAGCGCACTTTCACTGGACGCCTCCAGACCAACGCTTTGCGCCACTTCACGCACAAACGGTGCCACGGTGAGGGCGGCAAAGAAGCCGTATACCACCGTGGGTACACCGGCGAGGATTTCGATCAAAGGTTTGGCGAAGGCGCGTACCCGGTTGCCCGCGTACTCGGCGAGATAAATCGCCGACATCAACCCCACCGGCACCGCCACGAACATGGCAATGGCGGAGACCATCAGGGTGCCGGTAAACAGCGGCACCGCACCAAAGGCACCACTGGACCCCACCTGATCTTCCCGCAACGCCATCTGCGGACTCCAGTGCAGGCCGAACAGGAATTCGGTCACCGGTACCGACTGGAAGAAACGCAGGGATTCAAACAACACCGACATCAGAATGCCGACGGTAGTAAAGATCGCAGCGCAGGCACAGGCCATCAGAATCGCGCGCAGTACCTTCTCTACCTTTTCCCGTGCGCGCATTTCCGGGGATACCTGCAGCAGGGCAAAGGCACCCAGCCCCAGTGACAGAATCAGGATCAGTGCGGTCTGCAGCCACTGGCCACTCTGGCGCAGGCTGGCCAGGTGCTCCGCAGCGGCCGCGACCTGCGGTGTACCTTCCCCAATCAGCTTGCCCGCGGCCATATTCTGGATTTGTGCATACAGCAGGTTCTGGCCGGAGATCGAATCCGGTTTGTCAGCAAGGCCGCCCATCACCAGCATACGAATAATGGCATCGTCGAAAATCAGCCAGGCAGCGAGAATCACCAGCGCCGGCAAACCACACCAGAGTGCCGTGTGCACCCCGTAGTAATTGGGCAGTGACGCCAGGCTGCGAATTCCGCCACGGCTGCGGGCAGCACCCACCGCGCGACTAAAACCGGTGCCGTAGGCGACCAGTATCAGCAACAGCAGCAGGGCGAAGAGAGTGGGAGTCTGCATCGATTTGCTCGGTTAATTCTTTTGCTCAAAAACGGCGGCCATTATCCGTACTTGTGACCACAATTGCATGGCGCTGTGAAGATATCGCCATTCTTTATATGGAAACGGCCAAGCCCCCGATGAATAGAAAGGGGCTCGGCCGGTAAATCCCTCTACCTGACACGAATGCTCGGAATCGCGCGCGGATTTATTTCGCTGCGAGATTGGTCAGACTGTTCAGTTTGCGCACGTTGCTGGCAACCTCACGGCGCTTGGCATCGGGCAGCGAAATCATGCCCTTGTCGGCCAGGTAGCCTTCTTCACCCCAGGCGCGCTCATTGGTGAGCTCGGCCAGGAACTGCTTGATACCGGGCACCACTTCAACGTGGGCCTTCTTCACATACACAAACAGCGGGCGGGACACCGGGTAGCTGTTATCGGCGATGGACTCGAATGTGGGCTCCTGGCCTTCAATCACAGAGCCCTGCACCTTGTCCGCATTCTGGTCGAGGAAGCTGAAGCCGAAAATACCCAGGGCATCTGGGCTGGCCACCAGTTTGTTCACGATCAGGTTGTCGTTCTCACCGGCTTCCACGTAAGCACCATCCTCGCGCACGTTGTGGCAGATGGCCTTGTAGGCGTTCTTGTCGGAAGACTTCTTGGCGGCAATCCAGTCGAACTTCTTGCAGCCACCTTCCATTGCCAGCTCGGCGAAGGCATCGCGGGTACCGGAGGTCGGAGGCGGGCCCAGTACTTCAATTTTGGTCGCCGGCAGGGTCGGGTTGACGTCTTTCCAGGTTTTGTAAGGGTTGGCTACCAGGGTTTCGGAACCGTCCGGATTCGGCACATCTTTGGCCAGGGCCAGGAAGATGTCTTTGCGGGACAGCTCGAAGGGCTTGGAAGTCTTGGCGTTGGCCAGCACGATGCCGTCAAAACCAATCTGCACTTCCACCACGTCGACGCCGTTGCCATGACACATTTCCAGCTCGGACTGCTTGATCCGGCGACTGGCACCGGTGATGTCCGCGGTGTTGCCCCCCACACCCTGGCAGAACAGTTTCATGCCGCCGCCGGTACCGGTGGACTCCACCACCGGCGTCTTGAATTGGGTCGCGCGACTGAAGCGCTCCGCGACCACGGTGGTGAACGGGTAGACGGTGGATGAACCGACAATGCTGATGTGGTCGCGTGCAGCCAGAGCCGCACTGGATGCCGCAATGGTCAGAGCCGCCAGGGCCGAGGCCAGGACTGTTTTGCTCGCGGAACGGTTGTTCATGGGTATCTCCAAAAAGTGGGCGCCAAAAGGGTGAATATGTCTGCACGCGGCGCATGCTATTTCGAACTGATGGCGATTCTATGAAGGTAAAGTTACAAAAAGATTACAGCCCGAAACCCATTTCGTGACTCTAGTGGCAATACCTGGTCATACCATCCTGAGACCCCACCGCGGCGGGCTTGTGGCAATACTGGCGCAAACTTTGACCAGCAGGTACGCTCTCTCCCCATCACAAAAAAATAAAGATGAGCCGAGAGACTCTCCACAATGCCCGCCATGAAGTCCCCTCCCCAATCGATTCTGCTCGGCACCGCCGGAAGGCTGGACCGCTTCGCCCACCTCTGCGGCCGCCTGCTAGGCTGGTTTACCCTGGTCATGGTGCTGATCCAGAGCCTGGTGGTGGCCCTGCGCTACGGGTTCGATGGCGGGTCGCTGGCCTTACAGGACGCGGTGACCTATCTGCACGGCGCCGCCTTTATGCTCGGCCTGGCCTATGCGCTGCAGGCCGGCGCCCACGTGCGGGTGGATGTGTTCTACCGCACCCTGTCGGCGCGCGGCAAGGCGTGGGTGGACGCGGTCGGCTGCCTTATTTTCCTACTTCCTGTTTGCACCTTCATTGCAATAGGCAGCTGGCAGTTTGCCGCCAGCAGCTGGGCCGTATCCGAGACCAGCGCCAGCGCCGACGGCCTCGCGGGTGTCTACCTGCTGAAAAGCCTGATGCCCCTCGCCGCCATCACCCTCGCCCTGCAGGGCGTGTCCCAGTTTGCGCGCGCCCTCCACACCCTGATGCAGGTGGAAACCTCCGCGAGTGACACCACGTCGTTCAGGGTCGCAACGTCGCAGGCAGCGGAAAAAACCACCGGGAAACTCCACCCCCTGGTGCGGGAAGCCACCGTGGAGGCCAGCCCATGATGGAACTGATTCCTTTACTGATGTTTCTGGCCGTGTGCGCCGCACTAATGTTCGGCTATCCGGTGGCATTCACCCTCGGCGGCACAGCATTGATTGCCGCCGGCCTCGGCATCGTCGCCGGCGGGTTCGACGGCGAGCTGCTGCGGGCATTTCCCGACCGCCTGTACGGCATCATGCAGAACGGCACCCTGATGGCGGTGCCGCTGTTTGTACTGATGGGCGTGATGCTGGAACGAGCGCGGATCGCCGAGGAGCTGCTGGTCAACCTGGCGCGGGTATTCTCCGGTATCCCCGCTGGCATGGCGGTCTCCGTGGTAGTGGTGGGCGCGCTGCTCGCCGCCAGTACCGGTATCGTCGGCGCCACGGTGGTGACCATGGGCCTGATGTCCCTGCCCACCATGTTGAAGCGCGGCTACTCCCCCAAGCTCGCCACCGGCACCATCTGTGCCACCGGCACCCTGGGCCAAATCATTCCCCCGTCCATCGCCCTGGTCCTGCTGGGCGATACCCTGTCTAACGCCTACCAGCAGGCGCAATTGTCCCAGGGCATCTTCAATCCCAAACCGGTGAGCGTGGGCGACCTGTTTATGGGTGCGATTATCCCCGGTCTGTTGCTGGTAGCGGCCTACATTATTTACCTGCTGTTTATCGCCCGCCGTGAGCCCGCCACCACGCGCACCGCGGAAGAAGAAGTGGATCTGCTGCAGACACTCAAAAGCCTGGTGCCGCCGATTGGCCTGATGCTGCTGGTGCTCGGATCCATTATCACCGGCGCCGCCACCCCCACCGAAGCCGCCGCCGTAGGGGCGCTGGGTGCAGGTATTCTGGCCTGGGGCCGCGGCGCGCTAAACTGGGCGCGAGCCGGGGAAGTGGGGCAGAGCACGTTGCAGGTCACCGCGATGGTGTTCGCGATCCTGATCGGCGCCTCGCTGTTCTCGCTGGTATTCCGAGGTTTTGGTGGTGAGGAAGTGGTCACCGATCTGTTCCACAGCCTGCCTGGCGGCGTAGTGGGCGCCACCCTGCTGGTGATGCTGGTGATCTTTCTGCTGGGCTTTATCCTCGACTTCATCGAGATCACCTTCGTGGTGGTGCCCATTGTCGGCCCGGTACTGCTGGCCATGGGGCTGGACCCGGTGTGGCTGGGGGTAATGATTGCGCTGAACCTGCAGACCTCGTTCCTCACACCGCCATTCGGGTTCGCGCTGTTTTACCTGCGCGGAGTTGCGCCGGCCGAAGTCGCCACCGGTGCCATCTACCGCGGAGTGGTCCCGTTTATCGGGATTCAGTTATTGGTGATGTGTTTGCTCGCAATGTGGCCTGCGCTCGCCACCTGGCTGCCCGGTATCGTAGCAGGGGGATAATGGGTTGCTGAAGCCGGTACTCAGCAACCCACGGTGCTTGACAACCTGAATTGATCAACCACAACCAGGCAAGTCATCGACTGCAAATCTTCTCGATTACACGCCACCGCAGCCAATAGCCTGCCGCAGGGTATTCGCCTGTGCAATCAGCGCTTCACGCGTGAGCGCATCAACACTCCGCCAGTCTCGTGAGAAGGTGATGGAGTTTACAAAGAAGAGTAATTGCCAACAGGCAGCGGCGTTTACGCCTCGCTGTAACAGGTCTTTCGCAGAATTTAATTGCCAGCGGGCCTTGGTGGCCGCCGACAAACTGATTGCGCCGTTATTTTGCAGGGCATCAATCTGATCCAGTAAATCCATTACGCCCTGTGCCGGGGAAACCACGGTGACAGCCGCCGTATCGAAATCCCACAATCGGTCCTGCCCGGTGCCACTGCTGACGCTGAATTCAAGTTCGTACTCGCCCGCAACAGCACAAGTCAATTGAGGTACTGCTGCACCCTCAATGGTGGTGAAATCTCCCTCGAATACGCAGCTTTCGCTGCCCGCACCGGAAATCGACCAGGCGTAGTAATTGATTTCGGAATCCAGATCGTAGCTGCCCGACCCATCCAGTTGAATCGGCGTATTGGTTACCCCCCAGTACGGGCCTCCGGCTATTGCGACCGGTGGTGAGTCATAACAGGTGGGGGTATCGCAGAACAGAATTTTCAGGTTCTCTGCATCACTGGCTCGGTACACCATCACAGGGTTTCCCTGATCATTCAGCCTCAGGGTTAGCCAACTGTTCCCTCCCATCTCACTATCCGGCTGAACAAATCGACTATCGCCAATTCCGCTACAGGTTTTATCGCCACAATGTATCAGGACAATTCCACCCCCGGTCACATCATCATAAGCCACCACGGGATTGCCTCTGCTGTCCATTGCAATCGATGAAAAGGCACCGAAAATACTAATTGGCCCCAGAACAGAAATATCGGGAGGCACATTGCAATTTTTGTCCTGGCAACGCATGAGCATAAGCTTGTCTGTCGACAAATCATCGTAGCTAATCACCGGAAAGCCGTTCTTATCCAGTGCGAGTGCGTTGAGACCTCCTGGAGAGGTGCCGTTGTCAGGTGTAACCACGCTAACCTGACCCGTGCACGTAGGGTTGTCACAACGGAGAACCGTCAGGACCTGTAGATCGCGAAAAATAATTACCGGGTTATCATCGGCGTCTAACACCATGTTTTCAAAATCGATATTTCCATTTACCGGTATGTTGGTTACCGTCTCCCCACCAGGTGCGCACAGCGGATCGTCACAGCGCACAAGTTCCAATGCACCGGTTTTTTTCGTCAGAATCACCGGGTTACCACTGCTATTTAAAGCTACAGATGGGGAGAAACCGGTCACAGGGCTTTCGATGGATTCTGTATCGCCCGGGAAATCCACCGCGCATTTTCGATCGTTGCAATGGAGTATTTGCGCAGACCCACTACCCGGGCGGAATACAACGACGGGAAAATAATTTTCGTCCAGGACAAGGCTGGTTCTAGAAGTCGAAGCTGCGGATGGTGTAGAAATATTGCGTGACTGGACATCACACAGGGCGTCCGCACAATGCAGAATTTTGAGCGCATCGTCATCCAGATCAATAAAACTCACCACCGGGTTTCCCGCGTCATCCAGATCGAAAGACAGATTCACTCCATCGGAATTTGGCGTTTCGATTTCTACCAATGTACTGCCAGCGAAAACATTGAACGACAGGGCGAGCAAAAATATCAGCACCAATCTGCCGATGTGCGGTACACATGAAATCATGGGATAAACAACCTTTAAGGAGAGGAAGAGCGATAGCTGATTTAACCCTAGCGCATCGGGAGCAGCTCAAGTAAAGCCGACCAATGAATTGGCACAGCCCACCTTTTCCGAACAACATATACCGCCGCTAATACAATGGGCG
Organism: uncultured Microbulbifer sp.; assembly: GCF_947504145.1. Classification (GTDB taxonomy): domain Bacteria; phylum Pseudomonadota; class Gammaproteobacteria; order Pseudomonadales; family Cellvibrionaceae; genus Microbulbifer. Next base: position 12,032 of record NZ_CANNGQ010000002.1, on the reverse strand, counting down.
TCAGCAACATGGCGCTCACCATCCCCCCACCAGGCCGATAAGTACCGTAGCGGTAGCCATTCACACCAGTGGCATGCGCTGGCCGCCAACTACTTCAACAGCATCCACAGCCCCATAGCAACCATCATCAGGTTCTCAGCCAGAGAAATGACACCCAGTGGTACGTTGCTGTTGCCACCCACACAGGCGCACTTCAGTTCGCGCTTGTCGATATACACCGCTTTAACTACCGAGATGGCCCCAACGGAGCCGATAAACAGCGCCGGGATTGCAAACAGCCAGGGCTCCGCGCCGGACAACATGCCGATACCGGCGAAGGCTTCGAGAAATGCATAGACATAGGCGTAGGGCACATAGCGCATCGCCAGCAGATCGTAGGTAATGAACTGCAGTGAAAATGCCTCCAGGTCGCGCAACTTCTGAATCGCCAGTGCGCACATGCTGAGTGCAATAAACGTCTCGATCACGGCTATCGGCGGAAACCCCTGAAAGCGACTCCAGCACAGGGCCAGTGCCATCAGCAAGGTGGTGCTGAAAATGGCGATGATGGGCTTGTAGGTGGTCTCGTCTTTGTCCGGCAGTGGCTCGCCGAAGTATTCTTTTAGCGCGTCGTAGCCGCCGATACGCTTGTCATCGATAAACGTTTGCGGCGTTGTGTCCACGTCGTATTCGCGCTTGAAAGCGTCGGTTTCCTCCCGCGAGGTCAGGCGGTGATCCTCGACCGTGAAACCTTTACGTCTTAGCAGGTGCCGGGATTTTAGGCCATATGGGCAAATATGCTCATCGGTGTGCATGCGGTAAAGCCTGGCGTTATTTTCCATCGTGTCCTCCTCTGTGTCGGGCTTGCTTTGGTGGATGCGCAGCGCATCCACCACTCTTGCTCTCACTCGGCCTCAGCGCTTCGCCGCGGCAGCCTGCGTCCTTTCCACAAACCATAGACTGCCGGCAGCACCATCAGCGTCAGCAACATGGCGCTGACCATGCCCCCCACCATCGGCGCAGCAATACGTTGCATCACTTCCGAACCAACCCCGGACCCGATCATCACCGGCACCAGACCGACAAATACCGTAGCGGTGGTCATCAGTACCGGGCGCATGCGCTGGCCGGCGCCCTGGCGAATCGCTTCACGTAGATCTTGCAGGGTGGGATTGCGGTCGGCAGCTTCGCATTCTTTTTGCGTCCAACCCCACGCCTGATTCAGATACACCAACATGATCACGCCGATTTCCACCGCTACTCCGGCGAGGGCAATAAAACCAACTCCCACCGCCACCGATAGGTTGTAACCCAGCCAATACAACAGCCACAGGCCGCCGATCAGCGCCATGGGCAGGGTGCCCATAATCAGCAATACCTCACCAAAACGGCGGAAGCTGAAATACAACAGCAGCACGATGATGCCGAGGGTGACGGGCAACAACAGGCTCAAGCGCTCGCGGGCGCGCTGCATATATTCGTACTGGCCGGACCAGGCCAGGGAGTAGCCCGGCGGCAGGTCGAGCTGATCTGCGACCAGCCCCTGGGCGTCGCCCACCCAACTGCCCAGGTCGCGCTCATCATTAATATCGATATACACCCAACCGTTGGGACGCGCATTTTCGGTTTTGATCATCGGCGGGCCGCTCTGCACTTCGATGCGCGCCACGTTGCCGAGGGTCAGGTGACTGCCGTTTGGCGCCACCAGGGGCAGGTTGCGCAGACGTTCCGGGGAGTCGCGCCAGGCCTGTGGATAACGCAGATTGATCGGGTAGCGCTCCAGGCCCTCGGTGGTTTCCCCCACCTTTTTGCCCCCCACCGCTGTGTCGATGACGGTCTGCACATCGGCGATGTTGAGCCCGTAGCGAGCGGCGGCGGCGCGGTCGATATCGATGTCGATGTAGCGGCCGCCTTCCACCCGCTCGGCAAATACCGAAGTAGTGCCGGGAACATTTTCCAGCAGGGATTCGAGACGGGTGCCGATCTGTTCGATCTGGTGCAAGTCGGGCCCGGCAATCTTGATGCCCACCGGGGTCTTGATGCCGGTGGCGAGCATGTCGATGCGGGTCTTGATCGGCATCACCCAGGCGTTGGTGACGCCGGGCAGTTGCACCGCGGCGTCCAGTTCTGCGCGCAGTTTTTCCGGGGTCATGCCATCGCGCCACTGGTCGCGGGGTTTGAAGCGGATGATGGTTTCCACCATGGTCAGCGGCGCCGGGTCGGTGGCGGTTTCCGCGCGGCCCATCTTGCCCCATACCTGCGCCACCTCCGGCACCTGCATGATCAGCTTGTCGGTCTGCTGCAGCAGCTCGCGGGCCTTGCCGATGGAGATGCCGGGATGGGTGCTCGGCATATACATCAGATCGCCCTCATCCAGCGGCGGCATAAATTCACTGCCGGTTTTGGACAGGGGATACAGACTGCTGGCGAGCAATACCAGCGCCACACCGATGACCCAGCGCGGGTGGCGAATCGACAATTCCAGTGCCGGGCGGTAGGCGGCGGCGAAGGCGCGGTTGATCGGGTTGGCCTGTTCCGGCTTGATGGCCCCGCGCACCAGATAACCCATCAGCACCGGCACCAGGGTAATGGCGAGACCGGCGGCCACTGCCATGGCATATGTTTTGGTGTAGGCCAGCGGCGCGAACAGTCGGCCCTCCTGGCCCTCCAGCGCGAACACCGGCAGGAAGCTCAGGGTGATAATCAACAGGCTGAAAAACAGTGGCGGGCCCACTTCGCTGGCGGCCTCGCCGACAATGTTCCAGCGTTCCTCGTCGGTAAGCGGATCGCCATGTGCCCGCCGCTCCAGGTGCTTGTGCAGGTTTTCGATCATCACGATGGCGCCATCCACCATCGCGCCAATGGCGATGGCGATACCGCCAAGGCTCATGATGTTGGCGTTGATGCCCTGCAGGTGCATCACCACAAAGGCGCCGATGATGCCCAGCGGCAGGCTAATGGCGATGACCAGGGACGAGCGCAGGTGAAACAGGAACAGCGCACACACCAGCGCCACCACGATGAATTCCTGCAGCAGCTTGTGCCACAGGTTTTCCACCGCGCTGTCGATCAGTTCGGAGCGGTCGTAAGTGGGGACGATTTCCACCCCGTCTGGCAGGCTGCGCTGCAGTTCGCTCAGCCGCGTGCGCACGCGCTCGATCACCGCGCGGGCATTCTCGCCAAAGCGCATCACGATGATGCCGCCCACGGCCTCGCCCTCGCCATCGAGTTCCGACAGGCCGCGGCGCATCTGTGGGCCCAGCTGCACGTCCGCCACATCCCCCAGTAACAGCGGGGTGCCGGCGGCATTGACCACAAGTGGCAGCGCGCGCAGGTCCTGCACACTTTGGATATAGCCGCTGGCGCGCACCATGTATTCCGCTTCCGCCATCTCTACCACGGAGGCGCCGGACTCGCGGTTGCCGCGCTCGATCGCCCCCTGCACCTGGGCCAGGGTCAGGTCGTAGGCGCGCAGGCGCAGCGGGTCCACCTGCACCTGATACTGTTTGACCATGCCGCCCACGGTCGCCACTTCAGACACGCCGGCCAGGGTCTGCAGCTCGTACTTGAGAAACCAGTCCTGCAGGGAGCGCAGCTGGGCCAGGTCGTGCTGGCCGCTGCGATCCACCAGGGTGTAGCTGTAGATCCAGCCCACGCCGGTGGCGTCGGGCCCGAGTTCCGGTCGCGCCGCGTCCGGCAGGCGCGGGGCCACCTGGCTCAGGTATTCCAGCACCCGGGATCTTGCCCAGTAGAGGTCCACATCGTCGTCGAAAATGACGTAAACGTAGGAATCGCCGAAAAAGGAATAACCGCGCACCGTGTGTGCGCCGGGCACGCTGAGCAGGGCGGTGGTAAGCGGATAGGTGACCTGATCTTCCACCACCTGCGGCGCCTGGCCGGGGTAACTGGTTTTGACGATCACCTGCACATCGGACAGATCCGGCAGGGCGTCTACCGGGGTGTGGCGCAGACTGTAAAGCCCCGCCAGCGCCAGCGCGACGGCGGCGATCAGCACCAGGGCGCGATTCTGCAGGGACCAGTCAATGATGCGCGCGATCATGGCTTGTCTCCGTCACCGGTCTCGCCGCGCATGGCAATCACTTCGTATTTGCCATCCGCGCGCTGGCGCAGTTGCACCATCACCGGCGCATCGTTTTCAAGCGCCGAGCGCAGCCCGGCCTGGGCGCCGTCCGCGACGTAGAATCCCATGGTCATGGCGGGCCAGTCCCACTGGGGTAGCGGGGCGTGTTGCAGACGGGCGTAGTGGTTATCATCGGGCATGCTGAGCACGCGCGCCTCCACCCAGAGCGCCTCCCCACGCAATACCGTGTTGTCGTTCGGAACTGTTTTCTTGCCGTGGATTCGCGTCAGGTCGGCACTGATACTCGACTCGGAATCCAGCAGGAATTGTGCTGAGGTAACCACTTCCGCACCGGGCTTGAGCCCCTCGAGAATTTCGACGCGGTCCCCCAGCTCGCGCCCGGCACGAACCCGCAGCGATCGGAAGCGGCCATCGCCCTCGGCAATCACCAGCCGGTCCATCTCGCCGGTGCGAATCAGCGCGCTGCGCGGTACCGTCAGCGCATTTACGCTGGCGCCGGGAATCTTCAGCCGCACGAACATGCCAGGGCGCAGGCTTTTGTCCGGGTTATCCACCGCTATGCGCAGGCGCAGGGTACGCGTTTTAGGGTCGAGATCCGGCAACCACTGCGCGCGCTCGCCGTGCCACTGGCGATCGGGGGCGAAGTCACTGTGAATGGATATACTCTGCCCCGACTGAACCTGCCCGTCCTTGATCAGACCCGCCTGCTTCGGGAACAGCTCCGCCTCCACCCACACGGTATCCAGTGGGCCAATGCCCATTAAATTGGTGGACGGCGTGATGTACATGCCATCGCGGGCACCGAGGGCATTCACATACCCGCCGCCGTGGGCGCGCAGAGTGATGGTCTGGCTGACTTCGCGGGTTTCCTCCAGACGCTGTATATGCGCAGCCGGAATGCCGAGGCTGTTGAGGCGCTCGCGGGTGGCCTGGATCAGTGTGCGGTTGCCGCTGGCCAGTGCTGCCACCAGCTCGCTCTGAGCCTTCACCAGTTCCGGCGAGTAAATCTCGAGCAATGGCTGGCCTTTTTCCACCCGGTCGCCAACAGCTTTTACCCAGGTTTTGTGCACCCAGCCACTCAGGCGGGTGTGCACATGGTGCAGCTTGTCTTCATCCAGCTGCACCAGACCCACGGCGTTTATTTCGGTGGCGACCGGGCCCTGTTGGGCGGTGGCGGTGCGCACGCCCAAGTTGTTTTCCACCTGCGGGGAAATGGTGACGGTGCCGGCAGGCTCACTCTTTTCATCGCCGGCGTAGACCGGAATCAGGTCCATGCCCATGGGCGATTTGCCCGGGCCGTTGCGGCGATAATTGGGGTCCATGGGAGCCACCCAGTACAGGATGGCTTTGCCGCTGCCCGCCTGCTTTGTTGCCCCGTCGCCGAGGCCACTGCCCAACAGTACTCCGGCAACCAGCGCCAGCAGGAACAGGGTGAGCAGGAAAAATTTTTGTGTGTTGTTCATGGTCTGCCGCCAATTATTTGCTGTTCATCGCGCGGGATTCGGCGCGGAAGTAGCGGATACGCGCCAGCGCGCGAAAGTAGCTGTAGGTCAGTTGTACCGCACTGATCTGTGCCTCGATGGCCTGCATACGCGCGTCGATCACCGCGTCCAGGTCCGCAGTGTTGCTGGCGTAGCCCTGCAGTACTGCGTCGGCAGTGGACTCGGCCTGCTTCAGGAGTTCACCGTCGTAGGCCGCGCGGCGACGCGCCAGGGTATTGGCCATGGCCACAGCGCCGTTCAACTCGCCGTGCATCTGCTGCAACAGGCCCTGCCGCGCCAACTGGGCGGCACTCTCCCGCGCGCGGCTGGCGGCCACACGGCGATCCTGGCGATTCTTGCGGAACAGGGGCAAATCGAAAGTGAGCATCACGCTGGCAAAGTCGGCGCCGTCGCTGCCGGGCGTTCGGTCGCGCTGGCCGTAGCTCACATCCACACCAAACTGCGGCTTGTAGGCCTCGCCGGCGAGATCAACATCCGCGCGGGCCGCGGCGATCTGTGCCTCCCGCGCAGCAATTGCCGGATGCCCATCGAGGATTGCCAGCGGCAGCGGCGGCGCCTGCGCCGCCAGCCAGTCGCGGGTATTTCGCCAGGCCGGTGGTGTGCTGTCTGCGGGCTCCCAGGCGGCGGGACCAACCCAGCGACTGAGCTGTCCGCGGGCACGGCTGATTTCTCCGTCCACCCCGGCAATCCGGTCATCCAGACGGGCCAGTGCCAACTGGGATTGCAGCAGTTGTTGCGACTGGATCTGGGCACTGGCGAGGCGCGCGCGGTTGTAGTCCACCAGCTGCTGCAGCCAGCGCCGGTTGTCACTCAGCAGTGCGCGCACCCGCAGCTGCTCGGCGAGGGAGAGATAGGCGATGCTCACGTCCCGCTCCAGCGCCAGCATCTGATCCGCCGCGCTCGCAAACCCGGCCTCGGCTGCACTGGCGCCACGCTCGCCGATCAGTGCGCGGGCGTTGCCCCGGGGGAACTCCTGGCGAATACCGATTACCTTCTGAGTCATCGGCTGCTGATCAAAGGCAAAACTGTCGGTGGGAAGGTTGGCAATACCCAGCTTGAGGCTCGGGTCCTGCCACTGGGCGTCGGCCACCGCCGTTTGCGCCAGCGCCTCCGCCTGGGCGCGGATTGCGGCGTTTTGCGGGTCCAGTTGTCTGGCCTGCTGGAGGGCACGCTGCAAATCCAGCTCGGCACGGGCCGGGCCGGCGGCAAACGACACGGCCAGTAAAAACGCGGCCAGCAGCAGCCACCGCGCGTTCCGGCGCAGGGAAATCGTCATGGGTCGTCCTGTCAGTCTGATGTTCGGGCACCCCGGGGCTTGAAGAAGCCGAGTGTGGGGAACCGGTTAGGAGAACATCAGGCGCCGATGGGTGGGCGTAACAGGTTTTGCTGGGAAGCAGGCAGGGGAGAGGGGCTTTGCGCCAGATAGGGCGCACTATTCAAAACGGGCTGGAACAGGAGATTTTCCGTGGCCATGGCGACACTGCAGCCACCGCTGGCACAGGTGAGCTGACACAGATCCGCCGCCGGGCTCTGGCCGGCATAGCCATCGGTGCCGATATCGACACCGGTATCGCAACAAGGCATATCGCTTTGGGACATTGCCATGTGGGAACTGGACCCGTGATCCATATTCTGACCATGGTCGTGCGCGGTCTCGGTCATCATGCCCATATCACAGCCAGGCGACACCACCAGAGCCAGGCTCTGGGCAGCGAAACAGCAAATGATCAGGGTTAGAATCAGTCCACGCATGGGCGCAAGTCTAGGCGATGGGCGGGGTTCAGGCAATTGGCAGGCCGTGGCCTTTCCGAATCTGGCCCGATGATTGCGTAAAAAAACAGAACACCCGTACCGGCTAACACCGGGTTTTATGCGGTAAACCGGTAAATTATCGCGAACCGGCACTGGCTAATTAGTACCCAGTTTGTGCTAGAATGCGCCACCCGGCACAAGTGGCAGCAATGACCCGCCGGACCAATAAATCTAAGAACGTGAGTTTTCCGATGTCCGCCATTGATGAAGAGCCGCAACCCAGCGGTACCCTGACCCTACAGACCCAGTCCATGCCCAAGGACACCAATCCCCAGGGTGACGTCTTTGCCGGCTGGCTGATGTCGCAGATGGACGTGGCGGGCGCCATCCTCGCCCAGAGCATTGCCCGTGGCCGCGTTACCACCGTTGCCGTCGGCAGCATGGTGTTCCTGCGCCCGGTCACCGTCGGCTCCACCGTGAGCTGCTATGCCGAAACCCTGGAAGTAGGCCGCTCCTCCATCAAAACCCTGGTGGAAGTCTGGCTGACCCGGGTAGACACCGGTGAGCAGGTGAAAGTGACCGAAGGGGAATTCGTGTTTGTCGCCATAGACGATCGCGGACGCACGCGGCCGCTGCCCTGATCAGAATCAGGTAAACCATAGAAGGGACCACAGAGGTCCCTTTTTCGTTTCTGGCGTACCGCCTATCCGGTTTTCATCAAACACCAGACATCGAAGTATCACCCGTATTCATATCCACTAGCCACAGCACTTTTTATATTTTTTACCACTGCCACAGCTGCAGGGTTCGTTCCGCGCGGGAACCTTGTCCAACCGCACCGTGCCCTGCTTGTCGAGCAGCGCCGTCAGCTCAGCGATAGATTCAGTGGCACCCTCGCGCGAATCCACGCTGATTTCTGCATACAACTGCGCATCGGCAACCAACGTCTCTACTTCGCGCTTGCGCGCTGCACTGGTCACCACCAGTTTTAACGGGAATTTTTTGCTCCCGGATTTTTGGATTGCCTTGGTGGCATAGCCGGACTGAACGTGATTTTCACGCACTTCCTGGCGGCCCTTGAAAAAGAATTTAGACATTAAATAACCCGAATGGATAAAAAGTTGATTGGCCGCTATTCAAGCTCTGCTTCGCGCAGTCGCTCTTGTCGCTCCTGCTCTTCTTGCATTGCCGCCTTTATTTCTTCCAACACACCGTCCACATCGGCACTATCGCCACTGTCTTCAAACTTACCGCTGAGCACTGAATCAGGCGTTAAACTGCCATCTTCGAACAGGGCCCAAATTTCTTTGGCGTATTGGGTGTGTGCTAGCGCCGGGGCGAAATTCGCATAATACCGACGCATATTATTCACATCGCGGGTGAACATCGCCTGTGCGTTGTTATTGGCCGCGGCGTTGACTGCTTGCGGCAAATCGATAATCACCGGGCCGTAATCATCCACCAGCACGTTAAACTCGGAGAGGTCACCGTGCACTACGCCCGTACAAAGCATGCACACGATGTAGTGCATCATCAACGCGTGGTCTTCCAGTGCCTGCTCTTCCGACATGATCACATCGCCCAGCCGCGGCGCAACGTCGCCGGCATCGTCGGTAACCAGCTCCATTAACAGTACACCGTCCACACAGCCGAAGGTTTCCGGTACGCGCACACCGGCGCCAGCCAGCCGGGATAGGGCGTCGATTTCCGCCGTTTGCCAAACCTTTTCCTGCTGGGCGCGGCCGTAATTTGACTGCTTGGCCATAGCACGAGCCTGGCGGCCACCGCGCACTTTCCTCCCCTCCTGGTACTGGGCGGCCTTCTTAAAGCTGCGTTTAATGGCATCTTTGTAGACCTTGGCGCAACGAATATGCCCCCCGCAGCGGACAATGAAGATATCGGCTTCCTTGCCACTCATCAGGCGGCTGATCACTTCATCGACCAGGCCGTCATCAACAAGGGGTTGCAGGCGTTTCGGGATTTTCACGGGCTTTCAACTAGGTGGGGTAACCAATAAGGGCTGGGGCCGGCATTATGACACCAAAATCGTCCATAATTTAACCTTTATCTGCGGCTCGATGAAGGAAATAGCTTTGAGTTGGTGTGTGTGGCTATTGATAGTCGCGGATATACGCAGTCACTATCCGTCTAGACCGCATTCAGTCCCGTAGACTCATATACCGACAGGCCCAGGTCGCAGACTCACCTAGCAACCCAAATACGCAAAAGGCAGGCTCATCCAGACCTGCCTTTTGTATGAGTACTTCCCGTATTCCATTCAGACTTTAATTTCAAAATTCCCAGTAGTTCACCCCAGCACTAAATCAAAATTGAAAAGATCGCAGCACTACGGAAAACCGGGACTGATAAAAAATAAACCTTACCTAAAGAAAATAGAACTACTGCATATCTTTTAATTCCTGATACATCTCTTCGAAATATTTGGTTTCATTTTTGTAATGAACAGAATCTTTTTGCTTGTCCAGGAATGCTTCAAGGCGTGATCCATATTTCACAAAATCGTCTGTCTTTAATAACCCCTTCATTATCAATGATCGAATTGGCATGGGGTTACAGACGAAACCACTCCGGTCATTCAGCGGCATGCTTTCCATTTTTTCGTAAACATCTTCGACTCTCTTGAAATGATCAAGAAATGGAAGGATATCGTCATAAATCCACCCCTTCAATATCGGCGTCACCTCATTCAGGGTGTCCACAGACATGATTTGATGATCGAAAATTTTATCCCGAAAATCGACGCTCTCCGACTTTCGGAAAATCGTCCCAAGCCCCATCTTAATGTCATACTTTTTGTAGTACTTCTCTAATAACCCCTCAACTTCAGAAAAGCTTTTTCGTCCGGTTATTCCGTTACGAAAGGAATATCCAGAAACCATCTTGTGATATGAAAAAATCAACTCAACAGTACACTTTTCGAACTTCTCTTCAAAACAGATTGCACCAGGAGTATTTTGGAGTTTTTCATAATCTGAAAGACCCAAAATATCGTGCACCGCATCTCCAAGAGAACTAATATCCAGAGCCATACTATATATCCTTCATGCCACTAATGACGTCACCGGAATTAGAATCAAATACCTTGATCCACTTAAGAGTTCCAACAACTTCGTCTGAGGATTGCAGCTGAAGACCAGAAACAGGACTATCCGCGTTCTTCAGTTTCGATCTGACGTTAAGGCTATCAAGTTTATTTGCGCCTTTTTGGTTGACCGTCAAATCTGTGGCGTCGGTCAATTTGTTTTCAATAATAACCGAATCGATTGGTATATCCCTGCCAAATTCATCCTTACCCCACTTCACATACACCTGGTCGCTAACAAAATAATTACCAGAATTGTCATATGTAAACTGAACCTGAGAGTACATATCGTATTCATCCAGGTCTACGCCGTATTTATCCAGCGTCGTGGTGCGCAACCACTGGTACTCCGGGGACAGCCGATCTATCAGTTTTTTGAGTACCGTTTCTGATTCGAATTTGCGCCCGAGCGCCATGCGCTTGAAAAATTCTGATCGTGATTCAGCTGCGAGTTTGGCCTTCTCATCTTCATCCAGCCGACGCATCAACTCGTACGAGAAATCAGCATCGCCGTCAGCCTGCTTGTACAGTTCAAAAAATTCAGGATTACGGAGATCTTCCAGGAGGTTGGGGTCCGTATCCAGCTGTTTGCGCAGCTTTTCGATCAGCCCGCTATCGAGTTCGTCAAGCGGGATATCTTCGACCCCTTCAAGAGGATCAGTGGACTTTGTGGGGTCACGCTGGGATAAGTCGCATACCTCATTGGCGTTGTGCACCCACAAGCCATTGTCAGAAACAAAATAGCTGTGGTCCTCAGCGACACGGAAATTGTAAACCTTAGTTCGCTCGTCAACCTTCTCATTTGTGCGAACCAGGATGTCGCCTTCGGCCGTGGCAATGGCATGGCCCGGGCGAAGACGCGACGCTGGCCGCCACCCCTCACCCTGCACCCAGAATGGGTGCTCGCCGGTCACCTGGATATTGTCGAAGCCGGTAGATAGCCGGTATATCGAGCGCACATCCCTCTGAAACAAGCGCTCGACTGCTTGATACGTATCAATGTAAGTTTGATCATTCCTTGCCAGAACTCTGGCTCCAACGTCTATCTCCTCAATTGCCACCGGGCCCTGTTCCGTCCAGATCATAGTGCCAGCAGCAAAACTGCTGCACGCGGTATCGAGCTTTCTCACGGACTTGGCGATTTGTGACAGCTTAGAGGCAACCCGAGCCATTGCTGCCGGGCTCACGTTCTCCCCAATGATGCGACCTATTTCAAAGGGGTCACCACTGGTGGCGGCCGCTATATCCTTCGCAACCTCATCGACGATCAGTTGCATAGTACCGTCAAAATCCCGCACCAGCCCTTCGCCCAACTTGTACATAGCGACAGCGGTATCAACAGGATTCAGGACTATTTCAACAAGGCCCCAAAACTGATCTTTAAAGCCTTCCCACAAACCGTCTACGAACCGGGCCGCCTGCGTGATGATGTCTTGGTCATTTTCGGTGGATGCGCTGCCATCACCACCATCACCACCATCACCATTATTACCGCCGGAGCTGCTGCCTGTGCCGCCGCCTGTGCCGCCGCCTGTGCCGCCGCCTGTGCCGCCGCCTGTGCCGCCGCCTGTGCCGCCGCCTGTGCCGCCGCCTG
>NZ_CANNGQ010000001.1 GCF_947504145.1 uncultured Microbulbifer sp. | reverse complement strand
GCCGACGCCGACGCCGACGCCGACGCCGACGCCGACGCCGACGCCGACGCCGACGCCGACGCCGACGCCGACGCCGATGCCGATGCCGATGCCGATGCTGATGCCGATGCTGATGCCGATGCTGATGCCGATGCTGATGCCGATGCCGATGCCGATGCCGATGCCGACGCTGATGCCGATGCCGATGCCGATGCTGATGCTGATGCCGACGCCGATGCTGATGCCGATGCTGATGCCGACGCCGACGCCGACGCCGACGCCGACGCTGACGCTGATGCTGATGCCGACGCTGACGCCGACGCCGACGCCGACGCCGACGCTGACGCCGACGCCGACGCTGATGCTGATGCCGACGCCGACGCCGACGCCGACGCTGATGCCGATGCCGATGCCGACGCTGATGCCGATGCCGACGCTGATGCCGATGCCGATGCCGATGCCGATGCCGATGCCGACGCTGATGCCGATGCCGACGCTGATGCCGACGCCGATGCCGATTGCGATGTAAATATCGACATTGACATCGATATTGATTGCGAATGTGACGCGGATGCTGATTCAGACGCGGACGCAGATGCCGACTCGGATGCGGATTACAACTTCAACTATGTGTTTGATCTCCACGGGTATGAAGTGGACATCGATATCGATGTTGATATTGATAAATCCGGAAGTCATAAAGATGGTGACTGCGAGATTGACATTGATATCGACGTAGATATCGATATCGAGTGTGATGCCGACGCGGACTCGGATGCCGACGCAGACGCCGACGCAGACGCCGATGCAGACGCCGATGCCGATGCAGATGCCGATGCAGATGCAGATGCAGATGCAGACGCCGATGCAGACGCCGATGCCGATGCCGATGCCGATGCAGACGCCGATGCCGACGCCGACGCCGACGCCGATGCCGATGCAGACGCCGACGCCGATGCCGATGCCGATGCAGACGCCGACGCCGATGCTGACGCCGATGCAGACGCCGACGCCGACGCCGATGCAGATGCCGATGCCGATGCCGATGCCGATGCCGATGCCGATGCAGACGCCGATGCCGACGCCGACGCTGACGCCGATGCCGACGCCGATGCCGATGCAGATGCAGATGCCGACGCCGATGCCGATGCCGATGCAGACTCTGATTCGGACTCGGACCGTGATCTGGACCACGCCATATCCTATGTGGCCTTCCGGCTGGAAGACGGCAGGGTCGTGAAAGTGGAAAACTTCGAGGGTGAATTTGCCGAGATCAAGGATCCCGCTTATCCCGAGACGCTGTACGACTGCATCGAAGCTGAGTACGGGTCACCAGTGGACACCGATGGTCCGGGAGACCCCTACATCATCAAAGCGAGCAACAGCCACTTCGATCCGGATGGCAATGAAGTGACTACTGCAGGTTGGCCGGTCAATATGTCGGGTAACGTCGGAGGTCCAGGTGTCGAAACGATCGACATTGCGGAACTCTGTGAAGACAGTGAGATGTCGATGGTCGAGTCAAATATGACATCTACCATGGCAGAAGAGCTGGATATCGACAGTGAACTGCACCCCGATGACTCCGTGTTCGAAGCGTATCTTGAGGCTGCAATCGAGCAGGCTGTAAAAGATGCCTTGGAGGAGGTGATCGAGTTGTCGGAGCTCAATGTAGATATCGACATTGATGATGACTGCGGTTGCTCGCACTCACCCCATAGCGGAGACAGTGCACAGCCTCCGACGCTGGAGGATCTGCTCAGCGACTACCTGGAAAGCGACAGCTTGCCCGGGCTGGGAATGAGCGACAATCTTGGGGAAGCTCTGGGTGAGTTCCTCCGTCAGGGTGACAGCGGTCCAGAGGTATTGCCGCCAGATATGGATGACCCGATGCGAGATCTCTGGTCTCAAAACGGAAATCACGATCTGTAGCGCTTTTCACTGAACTTGCCCTGTTTCTTTGGGCGCCACAAGCACCGGGCTAAAAACCCGGTGCTTTTTTATTGGACTAAACTTTGTGCGGCAATAGACATAAATACCCGCAAAGGATCGACTGGATTTGATCCAGATGCGGCGCAAAAAAGTGAATAACAGTGAGCCTGCGATACGAGAACCTCAAGCTAAGGAAGGCTTGGCGTCATAATGCCCGCCTATCCCAATTTTCCTTCCGTTCGATGGCCGTATGCCTGGCAACGGTGTCTGCGTTATCGTCTGCTGATAGTGCCAGTGATATCCAATCGGAAGTCATCAGCCCCAGCCAGTTGCAAAGCGAAGTGTCCGCTAGCCCATTTAATTCCGCACAACCCTTGAATCCCGGTATTTCTGCCAACGGTGCCAGTGTGCAGATTGGTGTGACCGATGCGGTACAGCAAGCGGTAGGGTGGCACCCGGCTGTCGGGCAATCTGTTGGTGAGTTGTATAGCCAGCAGCAAAACATTCGCTCCGCTCGTGCCGGATATTTTCCCCAGGTCAGTCTCGGTGTAGTGGGGGGCTACGACACGGAAGATGATGGCGATGGTGATGGTCATGCGGTGCAGCTGTACGTGTCGCAGGTAATTTACGATTTCGGAAAAATATCCGGAAGCGTGGATGCTGCAACCGCCAGCGCGCGGGCCTCGCAGGCGCGGGTATTGCAGCAGATTGACACAGTGGCACGAGAAACGGCGCAGGCTGCGATCGAAGTGTTGCGCTATCAGGCGCTGGTGGATTCGGCGGACGCACAGGTAGAAGGTGTGTCTGCCATTTCGCGACTGGTTACCATGCGCAATCAGCGGGGCGCTAGTTCTCGGTCTGATGTGCTGCAAGCCCAGGCCCGAATTGAGTCCGCCCGCGCCAATCGACAGCAGACTATGGCGCAGCTGAATCGTTGGCGCAGTGTTTTACAAAACCTGATGGGTGTGGAACAGCAGGTTTTGCTGACCAGTGGTGTACCGCAGTCTGTGATGAATGGCTGCATGGTGGATCCGATGCAGGCCAACACCGCGCCCGCGGTTCTTGTGGCGGAGGCGCAGCGGGCGGAAGCCGTGGCACAACTGAAAGAAGCGCGCGCCCAGTCCTGGCCGACATTATCACTGGATGGCAGTGTCAACAGTTATCTCGACCAGGAATATGTCGATACCAATGCGTTGAACGACCACGAAAGCGCCATCTTCCTAAACCTCTCTATGCCGATTTATCAGGGTGGACGGATATACGCGAACCGTGATGCCGCCAGCTTCGCGATGCGCTCCGCGGAAGCGGCGAAAGACACAGCGCGGCTGGCGGTGGCCCGGGATCTACGTATCGCACAGAGCCAGAGTGTTGGGCTGGAGCGCAGTCTGAATATTCTCGATGCGCGGTTACAGGCAATCGAGGAAACCCGCGACCTGTATCGCAAACAGTACTCTGCTTTGGGTACTCGCACTCTGGTGGAGCTTCTGAATTCGGAAGAAGAGGTACAGCAGGCACGTATCGAAAAAAGTAACACCCAGTACGACCTCTACAGTCTTCAGGTGGATTGCTTGTATACCGTCGGGGAAATCCGCAATGCGTTTGATTTACAAGGCCGTGCGATACAAGGTGTGGAAGTGTTGCCATGATAAATGAGTCACAACATCCGTCACAGGCAGATGGTAATTCACAGGGTTCGGAAACGGATTATGTGCCTTGGGTCAGAGCCATCGTAGCGGTCGCAAAATTCTATCGGCTGGAATTTTCTGAAGAAAACGTACGCATCGCTTCTCACTGGGGAACCAGCGAACCGGTCGAAAACGTAGTGCGCAGTATGGCTCGGCAAGCAGGACTGGTAGCGAAGTTTTGTAAATTTGACGCAAGTATGTTGAGCCCCTGGCGTTTGCCGTTGACAGTTCAACTGCGCGATGGGCAAATTGGTGTTGTTGAAACGTCCAACGGAAAAGGTCTGCTCTCGGTATCATTTAGCGGCGACGGGGGTGTCGCGTCACAAGTTAAAGCCCCTGCACTGATTCAACAGATTGCATCCGTCGTGGTGTTGCGTCCTGCACAGAATGTTGCCGATGCACGGGTTGACGATTACGTCAAACCGCAGCAAAAACATTGGTTCCGGTCCATCATACTGCGGGATCTGAAACCTTATGGGCACGTAATGATTGCCACTACCGTGGCAAACATTCTCGCACTTGCTGGCATCCTGTTTGCAAAACAGGTTTACGATCGGGTGATCCCCGCGGAGTCCACACCGACACTGTATGTACTGTTTAGCGGTGTCATGATTGCGGTACTGTTTGACTTTGTGATGCGCGTAAATCGCGTACGGGTAACGGATTTACTCGGCAAGCGAGCAGATATTCGGGTGTCGGATCTGGTGTACGGTCACGCGGTACGTCTTCGTAATAGCGCGCGACCAAAGTCCACCGGCGCATTTATTTCCCAGATCCGGGAACTGGACCGGGTCAGGGAAATGGTGACCTCGACCACAATCCTCGCGATGGCAGACCTGCCTTTCTTTTTCCTTTTCCTGTCCTTCATGTGGTACATCGCCGGGCCTTTGGCCCTGGTGCCTCTCGGTGCGCTTGCTGCACTGATCATTCCCGGGTTGCTGGCCCAGCGCAAGCTTGCGCGATTGGCTGGCGAATCCATCCGAGAATCCTCCCTGCGCAATGCCATGCTGGTAGAAACAGTGCAGGGGATGGAAGACATCAAAGCATTGCAGGCAGAGCAGCGATTTCAACAGCAGTGGAATCACTATAACGCCGTCACCGCGGAGTCGAATTTGCGGCTGCGGGGGTTGATCGGACGACTGGTGACCTGGACCCACAATGTGCAGTCATCCGTCTTCGCGTTGATTGTTCTGTTCGGGGCGCCCATGGTGATGGCCGGGGATATGACGACGGGTTCACTGGTGGCGGCTTCCATTCTCGGGTCGCGAATGATGGCGCCCATGTCCCAGATTACTCAGGTGTTGAGCCGTTGGCAGCAGGCCAAATACGCTCTTAAAGGTTTGGATCAGATTATGCAACTTCCGGTAGATCACCCGGAGGGCAGCCGCCGGGTGCATCTGTCGTCTATCAGTGGCAACTACCAGCTACGGCAGGCAGAGTTCAAGTACGGCAGTGACGAGGGTGTGCCGGCGTTACAGGTCGAATCACTGCGTATTGAGGCCGGAGAAAAAATTGCCGTGCTTGGCCGCAATGGCGCCGGCAAATCCACCTTGCTACAGGCACTGTCGGGGTTGATGGAGGCAAGCGCTGGTGAAATTACCCTCGACGGGGTAAGCCTCGAACATATCGATCCGGCAGATACCCGCCGGGATATCGGTCTGCTTACTCAGAATTCCAGCCTGTTTCACGGAACCCTGCGGGAAAATGTCACCCTTGGCGCACCCGGTGCCACGGACCGGGAAATTATTGCTGCTCTGGATATGTCCGGTGCTCTGGAGTTTGTGCGCAAGTTGCCCAAAGGTCTGGATCATCTGGTGCTTGAGGGCGGCTTGGGGTTGTCCGGTGGTCAACGGCAATCATTATTGTTGGCGAGGCTGCTTATCCGAAATCCGCAGATCATCTTGCTGGACGAGCCGACCGCTTCCCTGGATGACCTGACTGAAAAACGTTTTATCGCCAAGCTAGAGCGGTGGGTCGCCGGGCGTACCCTGATTATTGCCACCCACCGCAGCAGTACCCTGCAACTGGCAGATCGAATTCTTGTGGTCGAAAACGGCCGCCTGATCCTGGATGAACCCAAGGCTATCGCGTTACAAAAGCTGGCGAAGGTCAGTACCGGCGCGCAAGGCCAGGCAGCACCCAAGCAGCACAGGGCTAGCGAAGATGAGCGGGTAAGCTGATGGATAAACCAAATGAATCATCGGAAAACCTGTTGGCGATTCGCGAATCGGCTATCAGTCGAAAAGAGCAAACCCCGGCGGTAGCCGCCAATGTGGCGATTCTTGAAGCTGACTTCCACAACGCCGGTGCCCACTACAGCGAAGACTCGGATGACACACAGCTGTCAAAGTCTAATCGGGTGATCTGGGTTTTTTTCTTGCTATTGGTGTGTTTTGTTACCTGGTCCTATTTTGCCAGGGTGGATGAGGTGTCCAAGGGCGCTGGCAAAGTAATCCCCACTTCTCGCGCTCAGTTCATCCAGTCTTTGGAGGGCGGGATACTTGCACGGTTGAACGTCGCCGAAGGGGATATTGTCGAGCGCGGTCAGGTACTGGCTCAGCTGGACCCGACCAAAATTCGATCTAATGTGCAGGAGAGTGAGGCGCGCTACCGAGCGGCGCTGGCCAGCGCCGCCCGCCTGACTGCGGAGGTTAACGGGACTGACCTCGATTTCCCGGAAGAACTGAAAAAATTTGACGATCTTGTAGCCAAAGAGCGCAAGCTCTATCAGACACGCCAGAAAGGCCTGGGGGATTCACTCAGTAGTCTGGAAGAGTCGAGAGAATTGGTGCAGCGGGAACTTTCCATTACCCGCTCTCTGGTCAGCTCCGGTGCCGCCAGTAACGTAGAAGTACTGCGTCTTAGCCGCCAGAAATCCGAGCTCGACTTGAAGATCAAAGACGTGCGCTCCGAATACATGGTTCGGGCGCGGGAAGAAATGGCGGCGGTAAACGCGGAAGTCGAAGCGTTGCGGTCAGTCATCGAAGGGCGTGCGGACTCCCTCACCCGGCTTACTCTGAAATCACCCGTACGCGGTATTGTCAAAGATATTGAGGTCACCACCATCGGTGGTGTGCTTCCTCCAAACGGCCGATTGATGGAGATAGTGCCACTGGACGATCGCCTCTTGATTGAAGCAAAAATATCACCGCGTGATATTGCCTTTATCCACCCAGGTCAGGAAGCGAAAGTAAAGATTACTGCGTACGATTATTCGGTGTACGGTGGCCTGGATGGAAAAGTCACAATCATATCACCAGATACGATCCAGGATGAAACCAGGCCCGGTGAGTATTTTTATCACGTTTTGATCCTGACGGATGAAGATGCGCTGATCAATCGCGCCGGGCAGGAATTCCCGATTGTTCCGGGTATGGTTGCTACCGTGGACGTTCGCACTGGATCAAAAACGGTATTTGATTATCTGGTAAAACCTTTCAATCAGGCCGGTGAAGCACTCCGGGAGCGTTGAGCGCGAATAACGGGTATTGGTATGCTCTGGAAATTCATTACACTGCTTCTATTACTACCTTTGACGCTGTTCGCGTCCACTCACCTGTCCGCGCAATCTTCCGGATCAGGAAGCGCGTTGACTCTGGTTGCCGAAATTACTATCGAGAACGGTACGGATCTCCCGATCGAAGGGTATATCCACCGGGTGGCGGTACCTGTTGAGGGGCATATGCAACAGAGTCTTGAACGCATTCGCCATGACCAGGTGACACATTTCGAGAGGAAATCATTTAAGCACGATGCTGGTGATTATGTGGAATTGGCGTGGGATATTCCCGCAAAAAGCAAGTCCACAAAGAAGGTGTATTTCGATGTTAGGGTGAGCAGTTACCGCATTGATCATTCAGATCAGGGTCCGGGGAAACACACAAAGCCACAACCGCCAGAAAAAATCTACCTCCAGCCTGCCAAATATATTGAATCCGATTCGCCTGAGATTGTGCGTTTGGCGCGCCATATCGAACGCAGCTACTCCACCTCGGAATCAAAATTACGAGCAGCGTTTCTGACCCCACAGCAGATGATTCAGTACCGGCGTCAGTCCACCCGGGGTGCACTCTATGCGGTGTCAGCCCGTCAGGGCGATTGCACCGAATATGCGGCGTTGTTTGTGGCTATTGCCAGGGCGATGGGATATCCCGCCCGTATGACGTCAGAGTTTTTGTTTACCGAAAACCGGGAGTTCAGCCAGCCAAACCACCATGCCGCAGAGGTTTACTTGAATGGCCAATGGATCCCAGTGGATGCCAATCTCGCCCTCGACCCCAGTTTTGGATACGGGTTTGGTGTGGGCGAGCGAAGTAAGATCGTCCTGAACCGGAACTCCGTGTGGGTTTGGTCGAACCTTTTTCCTCGGGGCGTGAGTAAACGTTCTGGCGAGGTCGAGGTGGACATGCACTGGCGTATTCTGGATGCGCAGGGAGAAATCTGATGCAGAATTCCACGCCTGATACCACGTTTCAAAGAATCCCTGAAACGACCGGAAATGCAGCGGGCGAAAATAGTCGTATGCAGTTTTTATTGCCGGTCGAACAAATTATTCAACGGTGTGGAGAAAATGATTATTCATCCTCTCCTCTTCTGAACAGCCGAGATGACGTCGGTATTCAATTGTTGTGTAACGCGGCTGCGCTCCATGGTCTGGAAGTTCGTTATCATCGACGGCTGATATTTGAAGTGTCTGATAAACAGCGCCGGGTTGTGTTTCGCCAAAACTCCCCCGCCAATTCTGCGGTATATACCTACTGTGCCCGCCAGAAGCATGTCGCCAAGCGCATGATGGCAGAAAGGGGGGTTCCGGTTCCGTCCGGGCACGTATTTGAAGACTACCAGCGTGCGTTACATTTTTTCAGGCAGGCCGCTGTCGCAGTCACGGTAAAGCCTGCAGATGGCTCGTCGGGGTACGGTGTTTCCAGCGGAATCGACACAGAACAAGATTTTGCGAGTGCCTGGAAATTTGCCCGTGAGGAGAGTAAAAATGTCATCGTAGAGCAGAATATTTTTGGGGAGGACATTCGTGTAATTGTCATCGCAGGTAAAGCGCAGGCGGCATACGTGCGTGTTCCTGCACATGTCGTGGGTGACGGTGAGCTGAGTATTCGGGAGCTGGTGGAGCGAAAAAATGTCATACGGCGGTGTAATCCAAGCTTGAGGTTGGATCCGATAAAGCGATTTGATTTGCTTGAGCGCTCTGGCCTTTCCCTAGACCATGTCCCTGCAAAAGGTGAAAATATACAACTGACCAGCGTGGCGAATGCTTCTGCGGGAGGGGAAACGGTACAGGTTTTTGATGAACTTGGTGCTGAAATACTTGAAATAGCGGAGCGAGCAGCGCTCTGTTTTCCAGGTTTGGTGCAGGTTGGCGTGGATCTTATTTATGTGTCACCTGAACTCTGGAAAGATGGTATGCCCAGAGGTTATGTCATCGAGGTCAATTCCAACCCAGGGATTTGCGATTCGGTATTTCCGAGTTTTGGTCGAAGCATTGATGTCCCCAAAGCACTGATTTCCCATGTCTTTTCCCCGGAGGGTACGGGTTATTCGAGTGTACATTCCGGGGTTTCAGTTTCCCTTGCTGGCCCGTATCGATATCACGAGTTTGAGCGGTTCTTCGGCGAGCGTGAACAGCGCCAGATGATGCTGATCAAGCAGGCGGCATATGGGCTCAATGTTGATGTAGAGCATATTTCCGATAGTGTTTTTCGGCTCACGGGCGCTGGTGAAGAATGTCTCTTCCACAGTGGTATGCCGGAAGGTGTCCGTATGGTCAGCCGAAAGGTTACCCGGAATCGCGAATGGATGGCCGCTATACTGCCTGTCAATTCGTTGTATCCCATTGGGGAGGATCAGCGGCTTAATAGGTTTCGTCTTTTAATTGTCGGTGGGAAACTCACCTCCGCTTTATTGATTCGACCTGTCACACGAGGGCAGGAGACCAAACGAATAGAAGTGGGTGATCTTGTACATCCCAGTGTGATGCCGATTCTGGATCAAACACTTACCGCGATATTCGATCCGCCGGTGGTGGGTATTGATTTATTAGCTGTGGATATCAGCAGTGATCTGAATTATCAGCCATGGAAAGTGAAAGATGCGGTGTGTAACCCCAACCTTTCGTGGCACCACTTCCCGGATCAGGGGATAGGTCGCGATGTTTCTGCTGCGCTTGTGCAGGCTTCACTGCCCGGTATTTCGGGAAATTCTGTGCCGAAAATCTGTGAACGGTTTGTGATTCACGGGGATGTACAAGGCGCAGACTTTCGCGGTTGGATCAAGCTTTCATCGGTGCTGCACGGTGTAAATGGCTGGGTGAGAAACCTCCCGGAAAACGGCGAAGAAGTGGTCGAGGCGGTTTTGGAAGGAACGCCAGTGTCCATTGAAGCGCTTTATGCGTTGTGCTTGCGAGGAGGGGAATCCGCAAAAGTCGAATCGATTGTGCGACAGGAGCAACCCTGTACCGGAAAACTGCAGTTTTCCGTTATTGGGTGATTTGGATTGAATTGTCCATACAGGGAAGGTCAGGTGAAGATATGGATACCATAAAAACCGCATTCAGCACACCCATTCTGGTTCGGGATATGGAAGCGGCCAACGGGGTGAATGATCGTCTGGCGGAGATCATTCTCGATATGGAATCCCGTACCCCAGGGATGAAACGCTCGAATATCGGAAGCTGGGATTCTCAGAAAGATTTTTTTGAATGGCCGCATGAAGAAATTTCTACCCTAAAAAAATGGGTGGTGAAAGGGGTAAAAGAAATTACCCTAAAAGCGACCAAGCAAAAGTATGAGCCGAGAGTGGGCGATATGCTGGCCCATGCCTGGGCGAATGTCTCCCGTGCGGACAGCTATCGAAAAATTCACAACCACGAGTCCTGCACCTGGTCCGGCGTTTACTATGTGAAATCAGACTTGGTGAAAGAAAAGAGTATTAGCAGTGGCAATATCGAGTTTCTTGATCCGCGTATGTTGTGCCTGCAGGCGGAGTTACCCAGCAGCAGTTTTGGTAGCCGCGTACGAGTAGTACCACGCCCTGGCCGCCTGGTGATCTTCCCCCACTGGTTATTGCACTACGTGAATCCGGTGGAGGATGATTCCCTGCGTATCTGCATTGCTTTCAATGTAAAACTGGAAACCCAGACAGTGCGCCGCCGCTCGGGTACCATGCGGCCACTACAGGAAGCCGTCTCTGTACCCGTTGGGGAAGCCAGCCTGTCTTCCTCTTGAATTAGACGCGTACTGATTGTAGTAGCGCCGGGCTCAGGAGAACGGCTTGTCAGGCCGTTTCTCCCCGCGATGCCATGGCGGTTAGCAGTTTCGGCAGGTGACCAAAATCCGAATCCCGCCGTGATCCCTTGATGAGCACCAGATCATTTCCGCGTAACTGCTCCACAAAATAGCGGGCCATCTCCTGTGCCGTGGAAAAATGCGGGCCCAGAAGTTTTTCGGGCAGCGCTTCCCGCAGGTATTGCATTTCGTCACCATGGGTTACCACCCACTCCACACCACTGTCTAATAGTGGCTCGGCGAGGCTGCGATGCAGCGCTGGGGCCTGGTCGCCCAGCTGTACGATCCGCCCCAGTGCGGCTATTTTACGGCCGCCGCTGGCGACTGGTGTCTGGGCGAGTACGGAAAAGGCATTCACCATGGAGCTGACCGTGGCATTCCAACTGTCGTCAATCAATTGGGCGTTGCCATTTGGCAGAGGCAGTGGAACCTGGTTCAGGTGTCCTTCGTCCAGCGAAAAACATTGCAGTGCCTGTATGGCATCGTCGAGGGGGCGGCCTGTCGCATAGACCGCGCACAGTGCGGCAACCGCATTGTGTACCATGCCAAGGCTCGGGACAGGGAGTGAAAACACGCGCGAGATGTTGCCAAATTGCACCGTCACGTGACTACCCCGGCTATCACCATCAATATCCAGTATTCGTACGTCAGCCTGTTCGCTGGTACCAAATACAATCACGCGCTTGGCATGTTTCCTGGCTTTCTCCAGTAGGTAGTCAAAGTGCAGCAGGTGCTCGCCGACAATGGCTACGGCGCGGCCGATGAGCCCGTCAAATATGCGGGACTTCCACAGTGCTGTATCCATGGTGGTCTTTACGCGGCTGGTAGTCTGGGACACGCCGATACTGGTGATGATGGCGATAGTGGGTTGAATGCGCTGGGTAATCGGACCCTGGCGCATCCACAAAGCACTCTGGGCAACTTCGATGACTGCAGCCTGGTGATCACTACTCAGACTGGCCAGCATACTTGGCGCGCCAACGCGGGAGTTATAGTTACCCAGACTGGTAAGGGCTTTCTCCTTGCCGCCGAGCATTGCACCGAGCATTTTCAGCGTGGAGGATTTACCCGCGGTACCGGTGATAGCGATCACCTCTCCGCGATACCGGTGGCGTGCGGCCAGCCCCAGTTCAACAATAGCCTGAATAGGATCCTTTACCTGCAATACGGGTAGGGTTTCCGGTAGTCCCGGCACCGGCCGGGCAACAATCACGCCGCCCAGTAAGCGGCCGGCCGCCTGGGCGATATCTGGTAGTTTGTCGTGCAGGTCCCACTTGGTGTATTTACTCTGGGAGCTGCGTTCATGATATGCACGGTCGCTACTTTTGTGGGCGACAAACATGGCTGGATCCAGTGACTGCGCAATAAAACTCTGCCCGGATACCACACTGCGGACAAACCAGCCGGGAGGCGGTTCCACCAACCATCGTCCGCCGGTAATTTCTGCCAGTTGCCGGGCATCCCAGGTTTGGCCGGGAGTTTCCGCATAGGTGCATGCCGGAAATTCGCTGCGGTATATCGGTGGGTTGCGCCCGTCGATGGTATTTGGGTTTTCCATCAGGCCGGGGATGCGCACCGGAATGATACTGTCGATCACCGGGCGCGGAGGAATCTGTGTTTTCGGGCCGATGAGCCCAATCTCCAGGCGCAGATCCACGTTGCGCAGTTGTTTGCTCTCTGGTGGTCGCAGCCCGTAATAGTCGCGGTAGATAAGGCCAGGCTGCCAGCGGCTGGTGGGCAGCTGCCAATCACAAGGGTCGTGGTCCATAGACTTTCCCCAGTGGGGCATGTCGGTTTCACGGACGGGGACCGCGCGGATATCCAGGCGCAGGTTTTCAGCCGGCGGTTTTGATTCTGAGTCTGTCTCTTCGGCAGCGAGTGTCCAGAAGGTTTCAACAAACAGTAATTGCCGCTGTTCGATTCCATGGGGACTGTAGCGAATGCCGAGTAGCTTTAATGGGCCAAACACGATTGGGGTGATTCGGGCATCTTCCGGTGTTTCGTTTACCGTCCAGTTCGGGTGCAGGGGTCGTTGCAGTTGATCCAGTATCTCTGGTTTCAGGATTGTGCCGGCTGCGGGTGGAAGAGTGCGGTGTTGGCGCTCTGGCGGATGCAGTGGGATGAGGCCGCTACTGTCTTGCAAATGTTGAAGGTCCGTATCCAGTTCGGCGCATAGTCCGGCAAAGCGTCGAGTCGCCTCGTGGGCACTGGTGCCGGTGAGCTGACGGCTGAAGCCGAAGCCGGAACCCACCGGGAAAAAGCGCAGGCTTTCTACGCCACGCTGGCTGAGAGACAGTTGGAATATACCGCTGTCTTTCAGCGTTCGACGCACCGAGTCAAATAGCAGATCTCCAGCATCGTGGATGATCGGGCGTCCCTGATAGATCTCGACACCCTGGAGGACATGGGCACTGGTGCCGAGGATGGCATCCGCACCCGCATCAATAAGACGGTGGCCTACGGCGATTTCTGCCGCGCCCGGTTTCGCTTCCAGGTTCGCGCCCCAGTGCACTGCGACCATTACCAGATGCGCTCGGCGGCGGGCGGCGGCGATGCGGGGTTGCAGTAGCTGGTACCACGCTTCAGGATCCCTTAACGGGAGGTGGGCGCAGCCGGGCTGCCGGGCTCCGGCGGCGAAGCTTTTCTGGGTGGCATCCAGGGAAAAAATGGCCACATTGAGGTCACCCACCGGGCGAATAATCGGTTTGAGTGCCGCATCCAGATTCGCACCGGTTCCAGTATGGCCGATTCCTACACCGTCCAACCAGAATCCCTGTTCCAGCAGTGCCTGATCGCCGTAGTCACCACTATGGTTGTTGGCGGTGGTGACGGCATCGATGCCTGCACTGCATAGCAAATTCAGCATTTCCGGGCGCGCGCGATAGTAGTAGGGGGATCGCTCGCCCTTGTCGACACCTTGCTCGCCGGTGGTGGCGACCACGCATTCCAGGTTGATCAGGCTCAGGTCTGCGTTACTGAGCGCGGGTATTCTTCCCAGTACTTCTCTGTTGCCCAGTTTTTCGCTGCGGTAGTGCTGACGCCGGGACAGATTGACATCGCCCCCCCAGGCGAGGGTTGGTAGGGGGCTGTGCGCAGGTGCTGGAAGTGTTGGCAGCGGTTGCTGGTTGGAGAACTCCCGCGGGCAGCCTCCTTGGAGGAGATATTTTCGAAATGCTACAAAGCCCGACAGGTAGTGCTCCACATCGTCAATGCGCACACGGAAAGCGTGGTGACGGATAAAAAAGCTACCGGTAATTTTACCGGGGTTCTGGAAATACATAGCGTATTCGGGCCAGAAGTAGCCATTTAACAGGTACATGGCCCGGGTATGGAGTGCACGATAGAATTTGTGTAAATCGATTTGCTTGAGTAGGTGAGAAAATTCTTTGTCCTGGCGCAGTCGGGTGACCATACGCTCGGCGGCCATCATCAGTTCCAGCAGAGTGGGGAAGGTGGTGATGCGCTCGATGATGAAATCCAGGTGGCCAACTACATTTTGAATGCCAAACTGGTAATAGCGAGCTTCCGGCCGGTACAGGGTGAGCTCATTGACGCAGTAGCTCAGCCAGTGGTCATTGGCCTGCCAGTGATTATTGGCAAGGAAGTACTCAAACGCCTTCTCGACGATATTCAACCAGCGCTCGTCTTTGGTAAGCCCATACAGGCGCATCAGGCCGAAGGCGGCTTCGCCGTCATAATAGATAATGCGGAATTCTTCTTTCAGGGTGAGGTCCGGATAATTCAGTACATGTACGAACTTTCCGCTCGTTTGGTCCTGCATAAACTGGATGCCCAGGGCCAGTTGCTCGAGTAACGCCGAGTACTTTTTGTGTGTTTCTTCACTGTCGGATAGCTCGATGTATTTCACCAGGGCGAGCAGGCATACCGCATTGCCCCCCAGCTTGATTTCACCGTTGGCCTCCACCAGAAAGGCGGCTTGTTCGCCGCTGGGCAGGCGGGCTTTCTTGATTAGTTTTTCCGTAAGGTGGGTGAGAGCACGCTCGATGGCGCGCCCGGTCTGTGCGTCCCCTGTCACTTCCCAGCCTTCGGTCATGGCGTAGGTGGAGCTGGCGTGGCGCAGTGTGTTGTAGGTGCCAATGGCGCGATCGAAGCAGCAGTGCCAGCCGTACTCAAAGCGGCCGTTTTTCAATACCTGGGAGGCGAGGTAGCGGCTGCTGGTATCGATCAGGTGGTGGCTGGTTGCTTCATCTAGCTCGTCGATTTTGCGCCGCCCGGCGCTGCGACCAGGGCCGTACAGTGATTGCGGTTCCGTTTTGCTGTCGAGAAAAATTCCCTCGGTGTGCAGTCGTGTGACCGGGGTTTCGTCGTCAAAATCGAGCGGTGTTTTTTTGCCAAAGCGGTGATCGGTATAAGCACGGAACTTACTGTGATTGACCGTGACATGGCCGATCTTGTTGCCGCCGTAGAGCATGGCGTTGCCATTCAGCTCCTGCTCCAGAAAGGCCACCTTCCATTCGCTGTCCAGCGCCAGGCCGTAGCGGAAATAGCCCCGCTTGGTATTTTTGAGTTTCTGCTGCAGGGTGCGCCAGTCCATGTGCTCGGCCTCGGTCACCCAGTCGATGCGCAGCCAGCGCCCTTCCATTTTTGCCGAGGTGAGGAGTTTCCGAGCCTGGCCGGCGAGCTTCAACCAGAGTGCATTGAGGTCCTTGCCACGGCCATGGCATACCCGCGCGCGCTGCTTGCCGTCGCTGACGGAAAAAAACAAAGTGTAGGGTTGGGTGTAAAAGGGGCTGAGATTCTGTAGTTCCCGTTCTACCGCCGGGCGTGCGCGCAACAGTAAATTGGAAAAAGTATTTGAGGTGGCCATGACGCTTGGGCTTTCCTGTCTGTCGTTATTGTGACGAGCAGGGACAGCGACGATTTCGGCACATCGATGGCGACTTGTGGCGCCAGGTAGAGTGGATTCTTGCGCATCCCTGGCAGATCAATCCGTATCCCGAAGTATAGTTCTGCGACGGGAATTTGCCGGGATGGAGAGGAATTCGGCGGGAGATTTTCCGGAGCGGGTGCTTGGGAGTTTCTGGGGAGCGAATGGGGAGCTACTGGGGAGCTACTGGGGAGCTACTGGGGAGCTACTGGGAGTTTCGGACGCCCTGATTCAGGCGCCCGAAACTCCAGTTTGGACAGTGATACTGGTATTGAGACTAACGCGCCTCTAGAGCTCCGCCGCCAGGCGAGAGCCCTGATCAATGGCGCGTTTGGCATCCAGCTCGGCCGCCTCAAAGGCGCCGCCAATCAGGTGGCTGGATTGTCCCCGGGCTTGCAGCTGGTCGTGCAGGGCGCGCAGAGGCTCCTGGCCGGCACAGACAATCACGTTGTCTACCTCAAGAACCTTCTGCTCATCCCCAAGGCGAATATGCAGGCCTTGATCGTCGATTTTTTCGTAGGTCACGCCCGCCAGGTTCTGCACCTGACGATGCTTGAGGCTGGTACGGTGAATCCAGCCGGTGGTCTTGCCGAGGCCGGCACCAACTTTGGAGGTTTTGCGCTGCAGCAGGAAGATCTGGCGTGGGCTGGTCACCGGTTGGGCGGGCTTGAGGCCAGCGCGGTGTTCCAGCTGGATATCCACTCCCCATTCGTCGAAGAATTCTTGTTTGTTACTCGCGATCAATTCATTCGCGTGGTCTTCACTGTGGGTCAGGTATTCCGCGACATCGAAACCGATACCGCCGGCGCCGATAATCGCCACGGATTTACCCACCGGTTTTTTCGCTTTCAACACGTCCAGATAGCTGAGGACTTTGGGGTGATCGATGCCATCAATCGGCGGCTTGCGTGGCGCGATGCCGGTGGCAATCAGTACCTCGTCAAAGCCGGCAAGGTTTTCTTCCGTTGCCCGCGTGTTCAGGCGTACCTCGACACCGGTGATTTCCAGTTTGCGTGTGAAGTAACGCAGGGTCTCTTCAAACTCCGCTTTGCCCGGAATCTGCTTGGCGATATTAAACTGGCCGCCCACCTTGCCGTCTGCCTCAAACAGGGTCACCTGATGACCGCGCTCCGCGGCAACGGTCGCTGCAGCCAGCCCCGCAGGGCCGGCGCCAACCACGGCGATTTTTTTGGCAATATCTACCGGCAGGTAATTCAATTCCGTCTCGTGACAGGCACGGGGGTTCACCAGGCAGGAAGTAAGTTTGAGCTCAAAGGTGTGGTCCAGACAGGCCTGATTACAGCCAATGCACGTATTGATCTCATCCGCCCGGTTTTCCGACGCCTTGTTGACGAACTCCGCATCCGCCAGGAACGGCCGCGCCATGGACACCATATCTGCCTTGCCTGCTGCGAGTACGTCCTCGCCTACTTGCGGCATATTGATGCGGTTACTGGTGATCACCGGCACGCTCAGGTGCTGCTTCACTTTTGCGGTAATATCCGCAAAGGCCGCGCGCGGCACACTGGTGGCAATGGTCGGTACTCGCGCCTCGTGCCAGCCGATACCGGTATTGATAATTGAAGCACCGGCCTTTTCAATGGCCTGACCGAGGGCCACCACCTCGTCAAAATCACTGCCACCTTCCACCAGGTCCAGCATCGACAGGCGGTAGATGATAATGAAGTCTTCCCCAACCGCCTCGCGAATGCGCCGTACGATCTCAATGGGTAGACGGGTGCGGTTTTCAAAACTACCGCCCCAGCGGTCGTCGCGGTGGTTGGTGCGGGTAACAATAAACTGATTGATAAAGTACCCCTCGGAACCCATCACCTCCACGCCGTCGTAACCCGCCTCTTTCGACAAGATTGCGCAGCGTACGTAATCGTCGATCTGTTGCTCGACTTCCGCATCGCTCAATGCTTTCGGGGGGAACGGATTGATCGGCGCCTGAATTGCTGACGGCGCCACCAGATTCGGGTTATAGGCATAGCGGCCCGCATGCAGAATCTGCATACAGATCTTGCCGCCTTCCCTGTGCACCGCCTCGGTAATCGTCCGGTGCTCCACCGCCTCGTCCGCCGTGGTCATCTTCGACGACCCCTGAAATACCCCGCCTTCCTCGTTCGGCGCAATACCGCCGGTCACGATCAGGCCAACCCCACCCCGGGCACGCTCCGCGTAAAAGGCCGCAAGACGGTCGAAGCCGCCCGGATGCTCTTCCAGATTGGTGTGCATGGAACCCATTAGTACGCGGTTCTTGAGGGTCGTAAAACCCAGATCCAGAGGGGCGAGGAGGGTGGGGTAGGCGTTTGTCATGGTGGTCATTCTCTTTCTGTCCGACTCTTGTATGCCGACGGGCCTGATAATGTTTGCTCTATTGAGAGGTATATGCAAAAAGTTGCATATCTTGGGCTCAAGGATAGCAACTGCCCAGCAGAGCCGGCAGTGACCATTTCGACCGAAATTTCTGGCTTCCGTGAGAGGAAGGTGGGTGAGAAGGTACTGCTACCTGTTACTGGCGCCGCCATAGTGCCCCTTCGAAACTGGCAGACACGGGTCTATCCAAAAAGCTCGATCACCTGCTCCCGCAACCACCGGTGCGCCGCTTCCTCATCCTGACTGCGGTGCCATAGCAGGTGCCAATCCATCTGAGGGATCTGGAAGGGTAGTTCGAAACGCCTCGCCGGGTACTGCTGGGCCAGACTCACCGGTACCGTCAGCGCCAGGTCGGTTTTCAGCACCACCAGCGGCGCCACGCGGTAATGTTGCACCCGTAACTTGACCTTGCGCCGTCGCCCCAACTTGTTCAACGCAATATCCGCAATCCCCGGCCCACTGCGGCGGCTCGACACATGAATATGCTCCAGTGCCAGGTACTGCTCCAGCGTCAGGCTCGACGCCCCCGCCAGCGGATGATCCGGGCGCACCATGCACTGGTAGCGGTCCGCGACCAACCGCTGCTGATTCAGCTGGGTCGCCGACACCATTGGAATATCCAGCGCAAAATCCAGGCTGTTCGCTGCCAGCTCCTTTACCAACTGCTCCCGGGGCACATAAAACGACTCCACGCTGATCCCCGGTGCCACCTGCTGCAAGTGTTCCAGCAAGCGCGGTAGCACCAGCGTCTCCGCCATATCGTTCATCGACACCCGCAGCGTCCGCTGCGCACTGGCCGGCTCAAATCGATGGTGCTCCGCCACACTGCTGCCCAGCAGCGCCAGCGCCTGCTGTACCTTCGGCATGATGCTCTCGGTCAGCGGGGTAGGGCTCATCCCGTTTGGCGTGCGGATAAATAGCTGATCATCGAGAGCCCGGCGCATCCGTGCCAGCGCGTTGCTCACCGCCGGTTGCGTGATGTGCAAGCGCTCTGCCGCACGGGTCAGGTTGCGCGTATTGTAGATGGCATCCAGCACCGGAAAGAGGTTCATATCGATCTGTTGCAACTGCACGGTCACTGTTCTCCCCTGGTGGGCTCAGATAACAGGCTCCAATCTTCCGGTATCACGCCTGTGAATGGTTGAATATTTACATAATAAACTTTGATGATCCACGCGGAATCGTTAGCTTTATCCCCCGTTAGCCCCGGGGATTGAATAACCCGGGACGTAATTCGAAAGCCGTAAACCATCGTTTACTGTGCCAACCACCGGGAGACAGGCAGTGCCGGAAATCTTTGTTGTGCGCCACGGCCAGGCGTCCTTCGGGAGTGATAATTACGACCAGCTCTCGCAGCTTGGCTGGCAGCAGGCTCGCTGGCTTGGTGAACACTGGGGAGAGGATGGCCAAGTGTTTGACCATATCGTCAGTGGCGATTTGCAGCGCCATCGGGAAACTGCGTTGGGAATTTGCCAGGGGCTCGGGCTGGACAAGCACCGGGTAGAAGAGCTGCCGCATCTGAACGAGTTCGACTTCAAGAAAGTGATGCAGGCCTACGGGGAAAAAGAACCCACGGCCAGGCCTGCATCCGGTGCCGAGCGCGCTGACTATTACCGTTTCCTGAAACTGGCTATGCACGCCTGGTCCAGTGGTGAAATCGAAGGGTCGGAGAGCTGGCAAGAGTTCGAGCGGCGCATTGAAGAGGTGCTTGGCGTATTGGCAGCCGGTGCGAAAGGCGGAAGAACCCTGGTGGTCAGCTCCGGTGGCGCCATCGCCATGATGGTTCGGCAAATTCTGGGAGCACCGTCCCACAGCGTGACCCAGTTGAACATGCAGATTAAAAACACCGCGGTCAGTCAATTTTATGCCGGACGCAGTGGCGTGACCCTGCACAGCTTTAACCATGTACCGCACCTGGATAATCGCGCACGCCGCGAATGCATTACCTACAGCTGATCAGTGAAACCAACAAAGAACAAGAGAAGGCAGCGATGAATTTTGAATACTCCCCAAAAGTGCAGGAACTGCTTACCCGCCTGAAACAGTTTATGGCAGAGGACGTACTGCCTGCCGAGCAAACTTATTACGAACAGCTGGAACAGGACCGCTGGGGCGAGCCGCCGGTCATGGAAGCGCTGAAGCGCAAGGCGAAAGATGCGGGCCTTTGGAATCTGTTTCTACCGGACACTACCTGGGGTGCGGGCCTCACGAATCTCGAGTATGCACCGCTGGCAGAAGAGATGGGGCGTGTGGGTTTTTCCTCCGAGGTATTCAACTGTAGCGCGCCGGACACCGGCAATATGGAAGTACTTACCCGGTACGGTTCTTCCGAGCAAAAAGAACGCTGGTTGAAACCGCTGCTGCAAGGGGAGATCCGCTCCGCGTTTGCGATGACGGAGCCGAAAGTCGCTTCCAGTGATGCCACCAATATCGAAACGGCAATCGTGCGCGATGGCGACGACTATGTCATCAACGGGCACAAATTCTATATCAGCGGCGCCATGAACAAGCGCTGCGAAATTATGATTGTCATGGGCAAGACCGCGCCGGATAGCGAAGACCGCTATCGTCAACAGTCCCAGATCCTTGTTCCCATGAATACCCCGGGAGTGAAAGTAATCCGCCCCATGACCGTATTCGGTTACGACGATGCACCGGAGGGCCATGCGGAAATCATTTTTGATAATGTGCGGGTACCGAAAGAAAACCTGATTCTTGGCGAGGGCCGTGGTTTTGAGATTGCTCAGGGTCGCCTCGGCCCGGGCCGTATCCACCACTGTATGCGTCTCATCGGCCAGGCCCAGCGCGCGCTGGAAATGATGTCGGTACGGGCAGAAAACCGTGTAGTGTTTGGCCGCCCTATGATCAAACAGGGTTCCGTGCGTGAAGACATTGCCAAATCCGCGTGTGAAATCGAACAGGCGCGCCTGTTGACCCTCAAGGCTGCGGACCAGATGGACCGCTACGGTAACAAATCCGCTCGGGACCTGATCGCCATGATCAAAATCGTCGCGCCGCAGATGGCGTGCAAAGTGATCGACAGAGCCATTCAGATTCACGGCGCCGCTGGTCTCAGCGATGACCTCCATCTGGCTCGTGCCTACGGCTACGCGCGTACCATCCGTCTGGCGGATGGCCCGGATCAGGTACATATGATGCAGCTGGGCCGTAATCTGGCGGCGGCCTACGCAGCGATCGCTGAAGGGGAGGATTGAATGTCTGCAGTGAAAAGCCCCTCTGGTGTGGAGCAACTGGATACACAAGCGCTGGCGGCCTATTTGCGCGACAAGGTGCCGGGGTTTGACGGCCCTGTCCGGGCGAGCAAATTTTCTGGTGGCCAGTCAAATCCTACCTTCAAGGTTGAGACTGAAGCGGGCACCTATGTACTGCGCCGGCAGCCTCCGGGAAAACTACTGAAATCTGCTCATGCGGTAGATCGGGAATTCCGCGTTCTGCGCGCTCTGGCCGATAGCGACGTGCCGGTGCCAAGAGTGCTGCACCTGTGTGAAGACCGGAACCTGCTCGGCTCCATGTTTTATGTCATGGAGTATTGCGAGGGGCGCATTTTCTGGGATGCCGCGTTACCAGAGCTGGACAATACTCAGCGCGGTGCGTTTTACGAAGAAATGAACCGGGTACTGGCGGCACTGCACCGTGTGGATGTTGAAGCGGCCGGGCTCGCCGACTATGGCCGCCCAGGCAATTATTTTGAGCGTCAGTTCGGTCGCTGGCAGGGGCAGTACCAGGCATCGGAGCTGCAAAACATTCCCGCTATGGATCAACTGATTCAGTGGCTGGGGGAACACCTTCCGCAAGACGATGGCAGAGTGTCCCTGGTGCACGGGGATTACCGCCTCGACAACATCATGTTCCATCCCACCGAATCCCGCGCTGTTGCCGTGCTGGACTGGGAGCTTTCCACCCTCGGGCACCCGTTTGCCGATCTCGCCTACCAGTGTATGCAGCTGCGTATGCCGGACGACAGTGGCAATATCTCTGGCCTCATGAATAAAGATCGCAAGCAACTGGGTATTCCCTCTGAACAGGAATATGTGGCCCGCTATTGCGAGCGCATGGGGATAGGGCGCATCGATAACTGGGCCTTCTATCTTGCGTTCAGTTTTTTTCGCCTCGCGGCCATTATTCAGGGTGTTGCCAAGCGCGCACACGATGGCAACGCGTCCAGCAAGAACGCGGCAAAACTCGGTGGATTGGTCGAGCCGCTGGCAATGATGGCGTTGGATGTGATCAAAACCGAAAGCTGAGAATTTGCAGTTCATTAAGCTGAAAAGAAGCAAAACAAACAAAAACCGTTGGGAGAATTTCTATGGCGACCAATCTTTTTGACCTGACTGGAAAGATCGCGCTGGTAACCGGCGCTAGCCGCGGCATTGGCGAGGCCATTGCCAAACTACTGGCAGAGCAGGGGGCGCATGTACTCGTCTCCAGCCGCAAGGTGGAAGGCTGTCAGGCAGTGGCCGATGCCATCAATGCAGCCGGCGGCAAGGCCGAGGCGTTGCCTTGTCATATTGGCAATATGGAAGATATCGAACAGGTGTTCAGCCACATCCGAAATCAGTTCGGAAAGTTGGATATCCTGGTGAACAACGCCGCGACCAATCCCTACTTCGGGCACATTCTTGACACGGATCTGGGCGCCTTCGAAAAAACGGTTGCGGTTAATATTCGCGGCTATTTCTTCATGTCAGTAGAAGCGGGAAAACTGATGCGGGAAAACGGTGGTGGTTGCATCGTCAACACCGCGTCTATCAACGCACTGCAGCCCGGCGTGGGGCAGGGCATTTACTCCATCACAAAAGCCGCGGTGGTGAATATGACCAAGGCCTTCGCCAAGGAGTGCGCTCAGTTCAATATCCGC
This sequence comes from uncultured Microbulbifer sp., assembly GCF_947504145.1. Lineage (GTDB taxonomy): Bacteria > Pseudomonadota > Gammaproteobacteria > Pseudomonadales > Cellvibrionaceae > Microbulbifer. The sequence continues at coordinate 1,468,144 of NZ_CANNGQ010000001.1, read as the reverse complement.
GTGAATGCCCTGCTCCCGGGGCTGACGAAAACCAAATTCGCCGGTGCCCTGTTCAGCCACGAGGAAATCTACAATACCGCGGTCAGCCATATTCCCATGCACCGCCATGCAGAGCCGGAAGAAATGGCGGGTACTGTGTTGTACCTGGTGTCTGATGCCGGCAGCTACACCAATGGCGAATGTGTGGTGGTCGACGGTGGCCTGACTTCTTGTGGGGGCCTGTGATCATGGACCAGTCGCTACGAGATCCAATGCTGGACTTTACCGGCAAGGTTGCCCTCATTACCGGTGCCGCCAGTGGCTTTGGGGCCATGATTGCCGAAGAGTTGGGCCGCCGCGGCGCGCGCCTGGTGTTGGGCGACATCAATGAAGAAGGGCTGAGCCCGGTGGTGGACAAGCTCACCGCCCTCGACGTAGAAGTCCAGGCGGTTGCTTGTGACGTTGCTTCCGAGACCGACTGCGCTGCCATGGTGGCACTGGCGCGGGAGAATTTTGGCGGCCTGGATATCGCCATCAACAACGCCGGTATCGCCCCGCCTCTGCAGTATCTTGAGGAAGTGGATGAAGAGACTTTTGATCTCCAGTACCGGGTTAATGTGAAGGGCGTGTTCTTTGGTATGAAACATCAGCTGAAGGTTATGCGCGCCCAGGGTAGCGGCGTCATCCTGAACGTCAGCTCCATGGCAGGTATCGGCGGTGCTCCCAAGGCTGCGCCGTATTCCAGCGCCAAACACTCGGTTGTCGGCCTCACCCGCACTGCCGCGGTCGAGTACGCCCGCCACAATGTACGCGTCAATGCCATCTGCCCGTTTTACACCCTGACCCCCATGATTACCGATATGCAGACTCCCGATGGTGCCACAGTAGAGCAAGTGCATGCGATTTTCGCTTCCGGCTGCCCGATGAAACGCCTGGGTAAACCGGAAGAGGTGGTCAGTGCCATGTTGATGTTGTGCTCGCCAGCCCTGACCTACGTTACCGGACAGACGCTGGCGGTGGATGGCGGTGTTTCCGCTTACTGAATATCGACCCAATGGTTTATTCGTAATTTCAGCCACCTGATTTTTTCCTTATAGAGAAGGAGCTCCCGTGCCAACCATTATTTCCCCCAAGGATTATGCCCGTGCCATCGGCACAGAGACCCAGGCCACCGACTGGTTTCAGATTGACCAGGATCGTATCAATGCGTTTGCCGATTGCACCCTGGACCATCAGTTTATTCATGTGGATCCGGAAGCCGCAGCAAAGTCGCCATTCGGCAGCACGATTGCCCACGGTTTCCTGTCGCTTTCCATGCTCTCGTATTTTGCCGAGCAGCTGGAAGTGGTGATGGAAGACGTAAAGATGGGCGTGAACTACGGCCTGGATAAAGTTCGCTTCATCAACCCCGTTCGAGTCGATCAACGCGTGCGTGCCCGCGCAACGGTGCTGGATGTTCAGGAGAAAAAGCCGGGACAGTTTCAGCTCAAACTCGAAGTCACAGTAGAGATTGAAGGCCAGGAAAAGCCGGCGCTGATTGCGGAGTGGCTGGTCATGCAGTTTGTTTAATCCTTTTTTAAGACATCAAGAAAATAAGCGTTAGCGGAGAGAATCATGTCTATTTCCTTCGAAGGTAAAGTCGCCATTGTTACCGGTGCCGGCAATGGTCTAGGCCGGTCCCACGCATTGGAGTTGGCCCGTCGTGGTGCCAAAGTGGTGGTCAATGACCTGGGCGGTGCCCGCGATGGCTCGGGCGGTTCCTTGAGCGCTGCAGCGTCGGTGGTTGCGGAGATTGAAGCTGCGGGTGGGGAAGCGATGGCCAATGGCGCCAATGTGACGGATTTTCAGCAGGTTCAGGACATGGTGAAGGCCGCTGCAGCGCGCTGGGGCCGGGTGGATATTTTGGTGAATAACGCCGGTATCCTGCGCGATAAATCCTTCGCCAAGGCGCCCATCGATGATTTCAACCTGGTGGTGAATGTGCACCTGATGGGCAGTGTGAACTGCACCAAAGCGGTATGGGAAATCATGCGTGAGCAGCAATACGGCCGCATCGTAATGACCACTTCTTCCTCTGGCCTGTACGGCAACTTCGGCCAGTCCAACTACGGCGCGGCCAAGACCGGCGTGGTGGGCCTGATGAATACCCTGCACCTTGAGGGTGAGAAATACGGTATTAGGGTGAACTGCCTGTCGCCTACCGCGGCCACCCGTATGACCGAAGACATTATCCCCGACCCGAAAGCCCTGGAACTGTTAACGCCAGAGTCCGTGACCGCGGGCCTAATTGCCCTGGTCGCGGACGACGCCCCCAACCGCTTTATTCTCTGTGCCGGTGCCGGCGCTTACGCCAAGGCGCGGATTCTGGAAACGGAAGGTATCTACTTGCCGCCGGAAGAGCAGACCGCAGAAAACGTGCTCGCCAACCTCGATGCGATTGCCGATGAAAAAGGCCAGCAGGAACTGGTGGGTGGTCTCAACCAGACCGTGAAATTTATTCAGAAGGCGGCCAAGGGTACCGGCGTCAAACTGGGCGGCTGACTCACAAGGAAACAGGAGAAAGCGTTATGAAAGAAGCAGTCATTGTTTCAACCGCACGTACACCCATTGGCAAAGCGTATCGTGGTGCCTTCAATAATCTGGAAGGCCCCAGCCTGGGAGCCCACGCGGTGCGTGCTGCAGTAGAGCGTGCAGGTATCGAACACGCAGAAGTGGACGACTGTGTCTTCGGTGTGGCCCTGCAGCAGGGCACCACCGGCCAAAACGTGGCCCGTCAGGTAGCTTTGTGTGCGGGTTTGCCCACCACCGTTTCGGGTATGACGATTGACCGCCAGTGCTCTTCGGGCCTGATGGCGGTTGCCACCGCCGCCAAACAGATTATGCACGACGGCGCACCGATAACCGTGGCTGGCGGTATGGAGTCCATCTCCCTGGTGCAGAACCAGAATATGAACAACTTCCGCGCGGCGGACCCGGTGCTTCTGGAGAGCCACCCGGCGGTGTATATGCCGATGATCGACACTGCGGAAATCGTGGCCAGGCGCTACGGCATCAGCCGCGAGCTTCAGGATGAGTATGCCCTGCAATCCCAGATGCGCACCGCCGCCGCTCAGAAAGCCGGCCTGTTTACCGATGAAATTGTGCCGGTAACCGCCAACAAAATTGTGGTGAACAAGGAAACCGGTGAGCAGTCGGAAGAAGAAGTGACCCTGTCGCTGGATGAAGGCAATCGTCCGTCCACCAACATCGACAGTCTGCGCAGCCTGAATCCGGTGCGGGAAAACGGCGTGATCACCGCCGGCAATGCTTCCCAGCTTTCCGACGGCGCTGCCGCCATGGTCTTGATGGACAGCAAACTCGCGGAACAGCGTAACCTTAACCCCCTGGGGATTTATCGTGGTATGGCGGTTTCCGGCTGTGAGCCGGACGAAATGGGCATTGGCCCAGTCTTCGCCATTCCAAAATTGTTGCAACGCACCGGGCTGAGTGTGGACGACATCGGCCTGTGGGAGTTGAACGAAGCGTTCGCCGTGCAGGTGCTCTATTGCCGCGACAAGCTGGGTATTGATAACGAAAGGCTCAACGTCAACGGCGGAGCCATCTCCATTGGTCACCCATACGGGATGAGTGGTGCACGCATGGTGGGCCACGCGCTGCTGGAAGGGAAGCGCCGCGGTGTTAAATATGTAGTGGTGACCATGTGTGTTGGTGGTGGCATGGGTGCCGCCGGACTGTTTGAAGTCGTTTAATTGCTATTGCGAAAATGGGGGACTCCAAGATGCGAGCACTGGTATGCGGGGCCTACGGCCCAATCGACAACCTTGAAATCCGTGACTGGACGATGCCTTCCCTGAAGCCCGACGAAGTGCAGCTCGAGGTGCATGCCGGCGGAGTGAATTTTCCGGATGGTCTGATGGTGCAGGGCAAGTACCAGGTGAAGCCGGATCTGCCGTTTGTTGCCGGTGGTGAATGCGCTGGCATCATTCGCAAAGTGGGTGACGCCGTGAAAGGCTTTCAGGTGGGCGATCGGGTGATCGCCATACCCGGAATAGCCGCCTTTGCCGAGTCGGTCAATGTGGATCACAAACTGCTGATGCCTATGCCTGCGGAACTGGATTTCCCTCAGGCGGCCGGTTTCTGTATCACCTATGCCACTTCCTACTACGCGTTCAAACAGCGTGCGCAATTGAAGGAAGGGGAGACGTTGGTAGTGCTCGGTGCTGCCGGCGGTGTGGGCGTCACGGCGATCCAACTGGGTAAACTGATGGGCGCGCGGGTGATTGCCTGCGCATCCACCGATGAGAAGCTCGCTTTCTGCCGGGATCTCGGCGCAGACGAAACCATCAATTACACCACCGAAAACCTGAAGGATCGACTCCGCGAGCTGACTGACGGCAAGGGCGCGGATGTAATTTATGACCCGGTGGGTGGCGATTTCACCGAGCAGGCGTATCGCTCCATCGCCTGGGGAGGCCGTTATCTGGTGATCGGTTTTGCCGCAGGCGCTATTCCCAAACTGCCGCTGAATCTGCCACTACTCAAAGCCGGTGACATACTCGGTATCTATTGGGGGGGCTGGGCCGCGCGCGACCCGAAAGGCAATATGCAAAATTTCAGCGAGCTGCTTGGGTTTGTGCAGGAGGGGCGTCTGCAACCGTTGACCACGGAAGTGTACGGGCTGGAAGATTTCCGGAAGGCATTTACGGCTATTGATGAGCGCAGAGCGCGAGGCAAAGTAGTTTTGACCATGCGCTGATTCCGATCTTCGGTAGACAATAGCCGGTCATAAAAATGGAGAGGTGTGGGTTCACACCTCTCCATTTTTTTGTCCCGTTTGAAATCAGGGAAGAATCCGGCAGTGCTGACGGGCCTTGGCGGCGAGATCGGAAGGCAAGGGTTTGTCCCCACTGGCGCGCTGCTGTTGGCGCCATTGGGCGCAAAGTGACAGGTAGTTGCCGGCGTTCACTTCGGTGCGCAAGTTGTACCACGTATCTGTTTTGGCCTGTTGCTGCTCCATTTTAGCCCGGTAGCGCTCAAGCCCCAGTTCGCGGCTATTGTTCTGAGGGCTGATCTGCCCTGGGGTGGCACCGATATATTGGGCTGGATGCAGCAGAACGATAGCGATCGCAATCGCACTGAACCCCGAGGCGGCTTTGGATAGCAGGCGCCCGGTCGGGCCGTCGAATTTACGCGTCGGTTGGACGGCGCGGGCTTTGGACAGCACTTTTTCATCCAGGGGTGCCGGCGTGTGGAGCTGGCCAGACGCACGGCGATAAGTTGGCTCCCAGCGGTTACTGTTCATGTTTACGCTACCTCAACAGAACGGTTGGCAGTAGCGGAGGTTGCTGCTGCAGGATTCGGGGATTTCTCCCAAGGGAAGATCGGTCTGGCTTTTGAAGGTGCTGGTTGTGCATCGCCAGCTTTTCCGGCTGCTTCTGCCTCTTTGGCCTGCGCCGCGGCCTCGTGAGCCAACGTAGCGGTAGATTTCCAGGGCTTACGCGCGGTGCCGTGGATGGCCTGCTCGATATGTTCTCTGCTCTGTTGCAGAAGGTTTCGGCAAACAGCCAGTGGAATGCGTTCGATATCCGCCGCGGTCGCCAATGAAAGGCCGCACTCGGTAAACAACAGAAAGATATTCCGCTGGCGGAGGGGCAATTGCTGAATGGCTCGCAGTACGGCGGATTTTTCCAGTGCTTTGGCCAGATCAGCATCGTCGCTGCCAGTAATTACTTCGGTAGTATCCACTGTTCTCAGCTGCTTGTTTACCTGAAGGTACAGCCAGTTTTTCAGGCAGTGCTGGTGCAGCTTCGGTGGGGCATCCAGAAACTTGGCCCACAGGGATTCCATCAGGGGGATACAGCGCTGCGGCGTCATCTGTGCGCAGTAGCGAAACAGTTCATCCTTGTAGCGCTGATAAATTTCCTGGAACACCTTGTGGTTACGTGTGTCGTAATACTGGGCTACCAGGTCTTCATCACTGAGACTGCACAACTTGTCCGCAAACATGGGATTTGCCTCCTTGGCGATGTTTCCCAATGTCACTCACCCGGCTGTACATCTCCTGGAACTTACTTTCCATGCCATCAATGGCCTTGTCAGGAGTACTTCGTAAATCGAGTAAATTTTCTGTTAACGTTATTTTGCCCGTTATTGCTATGGGCAAATACCTCACCTTGACTCAGTGTTAACCTTGTTTTTGCTGGGATTCCGGCGTCTTGTCTGCGCCAGTCACTTTTTCTGCGGTCCCTGTCACTATTTTTTCCTGCCGGGTTTCGTCGACTTCAGGAGAGTTACTGCGTTTTCTCCAGGAGGCGAGGAATAACGTGGCCAACCCGAGCAGAATTTCATCCACAAATGGGACTAGATCGGGAATGATCAGGTCGATCAAAAATAGCGCGCAAATCCATTTGAACAGCTGTGGGTGCTTCAGTTTTCGGGCGTAGCCGAGAAACCAGCCGACCAGGGCACTGGGGAGTACACGCTTCATAAAGTGATTAAAACTGCTTTCGAGACCGTGTTGGGAGTATAGCCCGCGGCCGCAAGACCATCGGATGGCGGAAAGGTTCCGGGTGCAAAAACACGCACTGGCTGGCGTGAAATCACTCGGGAATAAAGTGATCGGCGGTAAGGGCAGGCGTTGCAGTAGTCTGAAAAGTGAGCAATTTCAGGTGGTGTGTGGGCGCTGGCCCTGAAACGGCAACGGCAGTTGCTCCGGGCCCAATTCGGCACGTAAATCCCTGAGTTTGACACCCACCCCGAGCAAGCGGATGGGGTCACTGCGCTTATCCCAACACTGTTGTAACAGTTGTTTGAATTCACTGATACGGGCCGCGCGGCTGGCGCGCTCCTGGGTAGACTGGGAAAAGTCCGCGTATTTTACTTTGATAATTGCGGAACTGATCTCATAACGGTCGCCGAGTTTTTCAATACGCTCCTGCAGGCGCCCGTAAAGATGCGTCATCTGTTCCTGCCATTCCGCCAGTGCTTTCAGATCTTCGCTGAAAGTGTGTTCGACACTCACACTTTTGCGCGATCCGTCTCCACTGACCGGCCTGTCATCGACACCCCGGCAAAGGTAATACAGACGATTGCCAAACTTCCCGTACTTCTGCACCAGTTCCACCAGAGTGAAGCGCCGTAGATCACTGCAGTTATGAATGCCTTGGCGATGCATCTTTTCTGCAGTGACCCGGCCGACGCCGTGAATTTTTTTCACGGGTAAGCGCAACACAAAGTCTTCAACTGCGTTGGGATGAATTACCGTGAGACCGTCCGGTTTTTCCCAATCGCTGGCAATTTTGGCGAGAAATTTATTCGGCGCAACACCTGCAGATATGGTTATTCCCAGTGCTTCGTGTACCTGTGCGCGGATCTCGCGTGCGATCAGTGTTGCACTGCCGTTGCAGTGGGCGCTGTTGGTGACATCCAGGTAGGCTTCATCAAGAGATAAGGGTTCTATCAAGTCGGTGAAATTTAGGAATATTTCCCGAATCTGTGCGCTCACTTCCCGATATTTTTTCATGTTGCCCGGCACTACAATCAGGTCAGGACACAGCTTTTTGGCCTGGGAAGTCGGCATGGCCGAGCGCACGCCAAAGCTGCGAGCTTCGTAGTTGCAGGTGGATATCACCCCTCTGCGATCGCTGGCGCCGCCCACAGCGATTGGACGCCCCCGCAGGTTGGGGTCGTCCCGCATTTCTACAGAAGCGTAGAAGCAGTCGCAGTCGGCGTGGATGATCTTTCGCATGCTGGGATTATATCCAGTATTTGATCTTGGGCCACGTGCAAAATCAATGCGCAGTTAACGGTTCCGTTCACTAGTAGAGGTACATCATGAGTCATATACCCCTGGTAGATTCCCATATGGAAGCGCGGGTAGAAGAAGTACTCGATGATATTCGGGACACCTTGGGCGTGGTGCCGGCCATTTTCCGGGCCTATGGCAACAATTCGACGATTTTGGTCGCCCAGTGGGAGCGGTATAAGCACGTCATGTTGACTGGCAGCCTCTCCCCCAAACTGAAAGAGGGGATCGCCCTGATGGTGGCGGCGGATGAACGCAGCGATTACGGAATTGCACTGCACAGCGCAGCGCTGCAGCAACTAGGGGTCGATCCGAATGAGGTTTTGCGTATCCGAACAGACCCGGATCACGCGCACTACGACCCCAAGGATCACGCGTTGCTCGAAGTCGCGAGACATGCCAATAGCAATCCCTTCGATCATTCAGGTCAGGTGACCGATGACGCAAGGGCGACCGGTGCGAGTGATGAGGAAATAATTGAAGCGCTCGCTGCGGCGGGCCTCGCGTCAGAGATTAGCCATACGGCTGCATTTCTCTCACTCCCTTCGGATTGACCGTCGGTGAACGTTGGGCATAAAAAAGCCGTCTTAGCGACGGCTTTTTACAATACTGGTGAGCGGTGATTCTTAACGTTCAAGCAACTCGAGCTTGCCCGTTTTTCCATCCCATTCTTCCGCGTCCGGCAGTGGGTCTTTCTTCTCGGTAATATTCGGCCAGACCTCGGAAAGCTCGGCATTCAGCTCGATATATTCTTGCTGGTCGTCCGGTACCTCGTCTTCAGAGAAGATGGCGTTGGCTGGACACTCGGGCTCGCACAGGGCGCAGTCGATACACTCGTCCGGGTGGATCACCAGAAAGTTGGGGCCTTCATAGAAGCAGTCTACGGGGCACACTTCCACACAGTCGGTGTATTTGCACTTGATGCAGTTTTCCCCAATTACGAATGTCATGCTTGTCCCTCGATAATGCTGATGCGATGCCGCTGCCCGGTTGGCTCCGCGTGCCGGAACCGGGCCTTATTCTTGAAAGCTGCGGATTTTAGCAATAACTGGCGCGAATTGTAGTGGCTTTTGAGTCGAATTGGTTGGGTGCTTATAACAGTTTGCGCAGGGCGTAGAGCTGTTCCAGCGCCTGACGTGGGGTCAGGTCGTCCGGGTCCAGGGTTTCCAGGGCTTCTACTGCCGGGTGCGGAGCGCTGCCGAACAGATCCACCTGGGCGGGGGCGGCGGCTTTGGCTGCCTGGGGTTTGGGTTCCGGCTTAGGCTCTGTTTTGGGCTCGGACACCGCCACGGTCTGCACGCCAGGGCCGGAATCGCGGGTGGTGTTACCCGCTTCCAGCGAGGCCAGCCGGGCTTTGGCTTCTTCCAGTACTTCCTGCGGTATTCCCGCCAGTTTCGCTACCTGCAGGCCGTAGCTCTTGGAGGCCGGGCCTTCCTGAATCCGGTGCAGGAACACAATCGAATCCCCGTGTTCGGTGGCGTTCAGGTGGATATTGGCCGCGTCTGTGCACTGCTGGGGCAGTTCTGTCAGCTCGAAATAGTGGGTGGCGAACAGGGTAAAGGCACGCACCCGGTTGGCCAGAAATTGCGCGCAGGCCCAGGCCAGGGAGAGGCCGTCGTAGGTGCTGGTGCCGCGGCCAATTTCGTCCATCAGGATCAGGCTGTGCTCGCTGGCGTTGCGCAGAATATTTGCGGTCTCGGTCATCTCCACCATAAAGGTGGAGCGGCCGCCGGCCAGGTCGTCGGCGCTACCGATACGGGTAAAGATACGGTCCAGCAGGCCGATGCGTGCGCTGTCTGCCGGTACGAAGCTGCCGCAGTGGGCGAGCAGGGCGATGAGGGCGGTCTGGCGCATATAAGTCGACTTACCACCCATGTTCGGGCCGGTGATCACCAGCATGCGGCGGCTTTCGTGCAGATCGATATCGTTGGCGACAAACGGGTCGTCCAGCACCTGCTCCACAACCGGGTGGCGGCCACCTTCTACGTGAATACCCGCTTGTTCGGTAAGTTCCGGTTGGGTCAGGCGCAGTTGATCGGCGCGCTCGGCCATATTGGCCAGCACATCCAGTTGGGACACCGCGGCGGCGGCGGTCTGCAGTTCGGCGAGGGATTCGTTCAGGGTGGTGATCAGTTCCTCGTACAGGAACTTCTCCCGGGCCAGGGCCCGGCTTTTCGCCGACAGCGCCTTGTCTTCAAATTCTTTCAGTTCCGGGGTGATAAAGCGCTCGGCATTTTTCAGGGTCTGGCGGCGGATATAGTCTGCCGGTGCCTTGTCGCTCTGGCCGCGGCTGATTTCGATAAAGTAGCCGTGTACGCGGTTGTAACCCACTTTGAGGGTGGGGATGCCGGTGCGCTCTTTCTCGCGCACTTCCAGCTGTACTAAATAGTCGCCAGCGTTCTCGCTGATGCCGCGCAGCTCGTCCAGCTCTTCGTCGAAGCCGTCTGCGATTACCCCGCCTTCGCGAATCACCACCGGTGGGTTTTCAACGACCGCGCGCTGGAGCAGTTCCACGGTCTGTGGCCACTCGCCCATCTCGCGGCTGAGGTCCGCCAACAGACTGGCATTGGTCTCGGACAGCTGGCGCTGCAACTCAGGAAACTGAGACAGGGACATACCCAGGCGAGAGAGATCCCGCGGGCGTGCAGAGCGCAGGGCCAGACGGCCCAGAATACGTTCCATATCGCCGATGGGTTTGAGGGCTTCACGCAATGGCTCGAAGCGGTAGTCGCCAATCAATGCGGCGATGGCTTGTTGGCGCTGCTGCAGTATATGCAGGGTGCGCAAGGGATTGTTCAACCAGCGGCGCAGCAGGCGGCTGCCCATGGCGGTTTTACAGGCGTCGAAGACCGACAGAAGGGTATTGTCATCGCCGCCGTTTAGGTTGGTATCGATTTCCAGGTTGCGGCGGCTGGCGGGATCCAGGGCCACGGTGTCTTCGCTGCGCTCGGTGCGCAGGGTGCGGATATGGGGCAGTTCGGTACGCTGGGTATCCCGGGCGTATTGCAGCAGGCAACCTGCTGCGGAGAGGGCAGCGTGCATATGGCTACAGCCAAAGGCTTCCAGATCCATGGTACCGAACTGGCGGTTCAGCACGCGCAGGGCGCTCTCCAGGTCGAACTCCCAGGGCGCGCGGCGGCGCATACCCGGGCGGCGCTCGATTTCTGCCGGCAGGGTGAGGTCTTCGGAGACCAGCAGTTCCGTAGGGCTGTAGCGCTGCACCTGCTCGGTCAAGGCTTCCAGGGTGTCCACTTCCTGTACCGCAAAGTGGCCGGTACCCACGTCCAGCAGGGCCAGGCCGAATTTGTCGCCCACCAGTACCGTCGCCGCCAGCAGGTTGTCCCGGCGCTCGTTCAGCAGCGCCTCATCGGTCACCGTCCCCGGAGTGACAATGCGCACCACCTTGCGCTCCACGGGGCCTTTAGAGGTGGCCGGATCACCGAACTGTTCGGCAATGGCCACAGACACCCCGGCCTTGATCAGGCGTGCCAGATAGCCCTCGGCCGCGTGGTAGGGGATACCCGCCATGGGAATCGGCTGGCCACCGGATTTGCCGCGGGCGGTCAGGGTCACATCCAGCAACTCCGCTGCGCGCTTGGCGTCGTCGTAGAACAACTCGTAGAAGTCGCCCATGCGGTAGAACACCAGCTCCTGCGGGTGCTCCGCTTTAATCCGGAGGTATTGGACCATCATCGGCGTGTGTTCGGGCTTGGTAGCTTTGGCGGCAGCAGTTGCGGGCATGTGGGAGAAATTCTTTTTAAATCAGTGGGTTAGTTTTGCTTTTTAGGTTGGGCCGGTGCGAATGCAGGCGGCGAAGCAAGCCGGCAAGGATACCAAAGCGCCGGGGTTCAGACTATCGGCAAGGTAGGTAGGAGCCGTCGAAAACACTGGTGGTGGGGCACTAAAAAGGCCACCGGCGCGCGTCAGTGGTCTGTGGTTTGGTCGCTGGTGGTTGGCGATTGATTGGCCCGAGTCAGTGGCATAAGTCCGCAGCCCGCGCGGCGCAGTAACGAAAGGTGCCGCATAACGGTACGGCCAGGGTTCTCTTTATCGCTTGATGTTCCTTCCTGTGACTGTTCCGAGCGAAGCCTACTTTCTGAGGGATGACCAAATTCATTGTTAACAATTAACTATTGACATTGGGTGGGCGGACGCACAGGATGACGTGCGTGATCTGTAGTTGGCGGCATATTCATTGTTCGCGGCAATAGATCGCACCGTAAGGTTCAACTCAATAATGAAAAAGTGCTCGATACTCGGTCACCTGGCGGCAGGTGAGAGGTCTGTGCATCGAGCCTACAGATGGAGAGAGAGCATCCATGCCTATCTATAACAAGTGCTTCACCCTGAGCGCCTTGTCTGCTGCTGTGATTAGTGCGGCTTCTGCCGGAGCGCAGGCTCAGGAAGCAGGCGCTAGCGCACTGGAAGAAATCACCGTAACTGGCATCCGTCAGTCCCTTACCAATGCCATGGATATCAAGCGTGATTCCGCGGGCGTGGTGGACGCGATTTCCGCAGAAGACATCGGTAAATTCCCCGACACCAACCTCGCCGAATCTCTGCAGCGGATCACCGGTGTATCCATTGACCGCAGCAACAACGAAGGTAACAAGGTTACTGTGCGCGGTTTTGGCCCCAACTTTAACCTCGTGACTCTGAATGGTCGTCAGATGCCGAATTCTTCGGCACTGCAGTCTGAAGGGATTACCCGCAGCTTCAATTTCGCTGAGATTTCCGCGGAAAGCGTGAGCGGTGTAGAGGTGTACAAGACCGGCAAAGCGGACGTTTATTCCGGTGGTATCGGCTCCACGATCAATATTAAAACTGCACGCCCGTTTGATCACGATGGCTTTGTGGCCAGCGCCAGCGTGAAAGGTGTAATGGACACAAGCGTAGAGAAGGGCGATTCTGTCACTCCAGAATTCGCCAGTATGGTCAGCAGCACTTTCTTTGAAGATAAGCTTGGTGTGCTGCTGTCTGTATCTCACGCGGAGCGGGATAGCCGTAGTGAGTCTGTAGGGACTCAGGCTTGGGTGCCAAATTACGGTACCGCTGATACCTCCGCAATTGACCGAAACAGGAATCCAGAAGGAACCTATTGGGCGCCGTGGACTTTCGACGTAGATGTTTCAGATCACGACCGAGTACGCCAAAATGGCCAGCTGGTGGTTCAGTTCGCGCCCGTTGAAAACGTGACGGCGACTCTGGATTACACCGCTTCCCGCTACGATGAACAAATTTCCATGAATCGTACCAGTGTATGGTTCGACAGTTCGAATGGCGTGACCGATGCCAACGGTACTGTGATCAATCCCAGCGTGCAGAACGATGAGTTAAATTTCTGGGCGTTTGATTACCACTTCGTTACTCATAACGATTCGGTGGGTTTCAATGTTGAGTGGGATGCAACGGAATCTCTAAGCTTTGCGCTGGATGTGCACAATTCCACTTCGCAATCTCAACCTGACGGTACTCCGGCAGAAACCATCGCCAATACCAAAAACCCTGGGAAGTTGGTTGATGTCGAAGCGGATTTCTCCAATGGTAGCGGCCTGCCCGGTATCAGTTTTGACGATTCCGCACTCGCGGGTGGTGCTTTTGCGCCCGGTAATATCGTTTCCGACCTGTTCCAGGAGCGTGGTTATGAGATCGAAAACAACATTCAGCAGTTCCAGCTAAGTGGTGCCTGGGAAAATCTGGATGACGGCGCACTCAAAACGATCAAGTTCGGTATCGCGAGTACCGACTACAAGGTGGATGTCTATGAGAGTCAGTCGTTCGCATTTGTCGATATTGACTTGAGCTCCCTTGGCATCACTTTCGAGGAGTTAGGTGATTTCGGCGATCAGATAGGCAGTAATAGCGGATTGTTCCCATATCTGGGTGATTACGAAGCTTCTGATTTTATCGACGCAGTAAAATCTGCTCCGAACAGCAACTACTACACTGCGACGCCAACCTTTGACAAGGTGAGTGAAGAAACTTTCGCCGCATTTGCAACCGCTGACTTTGAAACAGAATTCAATGGTTTCCCGGTTCGTGTAAATGCTGGCTTGCGTTTTGAGGACACCGATGTATCGGGCACTTCTATTCAGAACGGTATTATAGGCCTGAGCTTCTGGCACGACGAAGAGCTGCGAGAAGTTAATGACGTGGAAGCGTCTGAGGATACGCTGGAAGGGGATTACACCCGCTTCCTGCCGAACCTGGATGCAAGCATCGAATTGACGGAGGAGGTGGTTGCCCGCGCTTCTTACAGTCGTACGCTGAGCCGTGCAGATATCTCCGCGATGTTCCCATCCACTTCTCTGGATGTATCCCGTCCCGGTGGTCCGTTCAACGCATCTCAGGGTAACCCGGGTCTGCTTCCGATCACCTCCGACAACTTCGACCTGTCTGTAGAGTACTACTATGACGAAGGTAGTTACGTATCTGGTGGCTACTTCAAAAAGTACGTAGAGAACTTCATCGGTAGTACAACCGAAGAGCGCATCATTTACGATGTGAACGGTGACCCCATCACTGATCCTAGTGCTAACCCGCGCCCGGGTTGCCCGGACTCCACTGGCGAATCTGAAGCGTGCATGGGTAACGCCAGTGACCCGGTTATTACCTGGGACGTGGCGACACCAGGTAATCAGGCAGCGGCCGAGCTGCAGGGTATTGAGCTTGCCGTCCAGCACATGTTTGGCGATACCGGCTTTGGTGTGATCGCAAATGCGACCATAGTGGAAGGTGATTTCGACTATGACGTATTTAGTGCGGATAACACTGCGCCGCTGAACGGACTGAGTGACTCTGCAAACCTGATCGGTTTCTATGATAAAAATGGTATTCAAGCGCGGATTGCTTACAACCACCGCGATGATTTCCTGTTGGATACCCGTCAGGCGCAGATCGGCGGCCAGCCAGTGTTTACAGAGGCCTATGGCCAGTGGGACCTGAATGCTAGCTACGAAGTGACCGAAGATATTACTGTATTCCTGGAAGGCCTGAACGTGACTGATGAAACCATCCGTCGCCACGGCCGTTTTGCCAACCAGCTGGTTAGCGCCCAACAATACGGTGCTCGTTATAACTTCGGTGTGCGCGCCAAGTTCTAAGTGAAATCTGTATTGTTCGAGTAGTACCAGGGAGGGCTGCCACATTAGTGGCGGCCCTCTTTGCTTTAAAAACATAAAAACGTTAGAGGTCAGATATGTCTGATCCAATTAAATCTGTTGTGATTCTTGGTGGTGGTACCGCAGGTTGGATAACTGCGGGTACGCTCGCCGCACGCTTCAAGAAAGATCAGGCCAGTCCCGTCAGGGTAACCCTGGTGGAGTCCCCGAATGTCCCCACCATCGGCGTGGGCGAAGGGACCTGGCCTACCATGCGTAGCACCCTGAAGAAAATGGGTGTCCGCGAAACCGACTTTATCCGCGAGTGCAATGTCGGCTTCAAACAGGGGGCGAAGTTTGCGCGCTGGACGACCGGTGCGGAAGACGATTTCTATTACCACCCGCTGGTGCTTCCGGAAAACTTCAATCAGTTTAACCTCGCTCCTCAGTGGCTGAGTGGTGACCGCACCCAATCCTTTTCCGATACGGTATGCCCTCAGGAAGCCCTGTGTGAACACAACCGGGCGCCGAAGCAGATCGGCACCCCGGAATTCACCGCGGTGGCCAACTACGCCTACCATCTGGATGCGGGTAAATTCTCCGGGTTTCTGCAAAAACATTGCACCGAGAACCTGGGTGTACGCCACATTCTGGCCGACGTAACTGGTATCTCCGAGTCTGAAAACGGCGATATTGCATCGCTGAAAACCGAAACCGCCGGTGAGATCAGCGGCGATCTGTTTATCGACTGCAGTGGCTTCCGCTCGCGCTTACTGGGTGATCACTACGGGGTGCCGTTCCGCTCCTGCAAAGATGTGCTGTTTATCGACAATGCGCTGGCGGTACAGATTCCTTACGAGCGCGAAGACAGCCCCATCGCCACGCACACTATTTCCACCGCCCAGAGTGCCGGCTGGGTCTGGGATATCGGACTGCAGAATCGCCGCGGGGTAGGGCACGTGTATTCCAGTGCGCACACGGACGAAGCCGGGGCGTATCGCGAGCTCGCGGGCTATCTGAATCTGGCGGAGAGCGAGCTCGACAAGCTTGGCGTGCGCAAGATTCCCATCGTACCCGGGCACCGGGAAAAGTTCTGGCACCGCAACTGTGTCGCCATCGGTCTGTCCGCCGGTTTCCTGGAGCCGCTGGAGGCGTCGGCGTTGGTGCTGGTGGAAATTTCCGCGAACATGATCGCGGAGCAGTTTCCCGCAAGCCGCGCCGCAATGGATATCGTCGCGCGCCGCTTTAATGACACCTTCCTGTACCGTTGGGACCGCATCATTGATTTCTTGAAACTGCACTATGTGCTCACCAAGCGTACCGACAGCCAGTTCTGGCTGGACAACTGCGACCCGGCAACCGTGCCGGAGAGCCTGAAAGAGCTGCTCACCTTGTGGCGCTATCAGCCGCCGTGGCACGATGACTTCGACCGCGCAGTGGAAGTCTTCCCCGCTGCGAGCTATCAGTATGTACTCTACGGTATGGGGTTTGAGACAGAGCCCAGTACATTCGGTCTGTCCGAGCACTATCGAGAGCAGGCACAACAACTGTTACAACAGAAAAACAAGGCCACACAACAGATGATCGCCGGCCTGGACAGACACCGGGATCTGATCAACAAGATTTGCCAGCACGGCCTGCACCGAATTTGAAGGAGAGAAATACCATGAGCGCCCAAGCGAACCCACAAAACAGTAACGTCGTTGCCCTCAACAATGAAAGCCACCGCAATCTCACCGTGGTTACCAAACGCGGTGCCGAATACGGCGAAGCCACCCACCTGGTACCCGTAGTGGCCAATGAACTGCGCAACCTGGTCCTCGAATATCCGGTCTGTATCACCAAAGACCCGAACAACGGGCAGTTTTCACTTTGCGCGCTGCTCGGCTTCGAGCCCGGTGAAAACCTCTACCTGCAGGGTGAGAATTGGGACGCCCAGTACATCCCCATGCATATGCGCCGTCAGCCCTTTATGGTGGGCTATCGCAACCCTCAGGCCGGCCCCGGTGAAGACAAGGGCGCGCTGATCACACTGGATCTCAGCAGTAGTCGTGTGCGGCAAGAGGGGGGGGAAGGTGAGCGTTTGTTTGACGACGAAGGCAACAACACGCAGTTTATGCAACAGGTGAACGACCTGTTGGGACAGTTGATGGCCGGTATGGAATCCACCACTGCCTTCCTCAAAACACTGGCAGACAATGACCTGATTGAGCCTGCCCATATCAACGTACAGTTTGCCAGTGGTGAGCAGAAGCGGTACGAAGGGCTCTACACAGTCAATGAGGAAAAGCTGCAGAAGCTGGATGCCGATAAACTGATGCACATGCATCAGCATGGCTACTTGCATGCGGCGTATTGGCTGGGGGCCTCTATGGGGCAAGTACGTCAATTGATTCAGCGAAAAAATCAGAGATAAGAATCAAATAGCGCGGCCGAGGCCGCGCTATTTGATTGGATCAACTGTGTTTCAGTGACTCTATGGGGTGCAGTTGCGGCCACCCCGCAAACTGCCGGTCACTGTCCGGGTTGGCATCCCAGGGCCAGCATTCCAGCTGGTACTGCCCTTCCTTGTGATCCACCACCGCAATCCCGTATCCCTCACTTTTCAGCGCCCGGTCAGAAACAAACTTGCCCCAGGTGGTGTTGTCATCGCTGAATTCCGCATGGGTAATCTTCGGGTTTGCCGTGGCCAGTACCCGCATATTGTTGCCGAACGGGTCAGTGAAATTGCCGGTATTGGGGTCATCCCCGTATTGGTTTTCCAGCTTGCCAAACCCTTCAAACCAGCGCTGCCAGAAGGCCGCGGAAGCCGGCCCGGAAAAGAATAGCGCTCCTGCGTTCTCGTCTCCCACAGGGAAGGCACCACTGTACTGTCGCGCCACCAGGCCCAGGTGCTGATCACCGGCAAGCACCAACGCCTTCGCATCTTCCAATAATTTCACCGCGCGGCAGCGGCCATCCGGCGGATAGCAATTCGCGTCGTAGTCGACCAGTCCTTTGCCTGCTTCGTTCGTCTGCGGCGAACCCCAGATAGACGCGGTGAGGCAGATTTTTGGCATTCCCGGATCCATACTCGCCCAGTCCCGCAGGAATTGTTCCTGGCGGCTCCCGAGTAAATCGCCTTTTACCGTCAGCCGGTCCGCCTCGTAATCCGGTGCGGATTTAAACTTGCGGTCTTCCACCATCGCAAAGCTGGTGCCGCCGTAGACAAAGTGTGCATAGGTGACGGGGATGCCGTGGCGGATGGGTGTGGGATCGTAGGCGTCGGGTGTGTGACTGCTCTGTACGCGATAGACCATCTTCACCAGATCGATATCGTGCTTGAAGCCACCATCTTCCTCCCGGGGCCCACCGGTGCCATCGCCTTTATTGCCCCACAGGTTGCCCTGCAGCACATCGTGATCATCCACCAGCACGATGGACGGGCGGTTGCGCACGGAGTCGCGGAAGGTCCAGTACCACAGGTACCAGCGGTACAGGGTATCCAGCTTGGCCTGGGGTGTATCGCGGCCATAGCGGGTAGGGTAGGTTTCGTAGTACTGGTCTCCGGCAAATACATACAGGTCCGGTTGGTGCGTATCGCAATGGGAGACCAGGGTGTTGTGCGGGAAGAAAATACTGTCCTCCGTGTAGCGGCCGAGAATGCGCTCCTCCGGAATCAGCTTTTTGTAGTCCGCCTCATCCAGGCTTTTTGCGGTAGGAATAATGCAGGAGTAGAGCGCGATTTTGAGTGAGCGAGATTGGCCCGGGTCTTGGGCAATGGTACCGGAATACAGTGCGGTGCCCTGGTTGGCGAAGCGCACCCGGTACTCGTGATCTTTACCCGCGTCCCACCCGGCAATACGGAAGGCCGCTACATAGCCATCTTCGATCGGGCGCTCGGCACCGGTCTGCCATTGCTTCTGGCCCACCGTGCGGTATTCCAGCACCGCACTGGGCGTGGCCTCGAGGTTGATTGGCATAAACTGGGCGGAAAGTTTCATCACCGCCTGTTCGCCGCTGCAGTTCAGACTGTGCATGCAGCCCATTACCTGGCCGAGTGCACGGTCCGGATGGCGCGCGATCTTGTCGCCACCGGTTTCTATATCGGTAAACCACCAGCGCGCACCGGCGGCATTGGTGGGCGGGGATGAGACCAGCATGATACCGCCGGTCAGTTGTTCCGCCGGCACATCGTTGCGCACCGCAAAACCGAACTCCTCGCCACTGTGTGCATCGCTGGCCACCAGTCGCACATCAAAGCGGCCGTTTTTGACCGGGTCGATATGGCAGTCCAGCAGGATTTCCCGCTGGCCGACTTCAGCGATGCTGACACTGCCTTCCCGCTCCAGCCGGGTAAACGCCATGCTGTGGTCCTGATCGGAAAAGTCGCGGAAGCCGAGGTTGCCGCTCTCATCCAGTACCGCCATAAAGCCGCCGTTGGTACCGCCGGCGCGCTGTGCCAGGGCGGCACCGCGATAGTCCAGGGCACCGGCACCGACGCCCAGCAGAAAACCACAATAGCCTTTTGCTTCTCGCGCAAGCAGGCCGACCCGGGCGCGAATTCGGCCGGGCTGGTGAGTATTGTCCAGCTCGCGGGTCAGGATGGACGCGGTGCGCACTTCAAAGGTTTTGTCTCCCTGCAGGCACTCCAGGCGCCCGTCGCGGCACTGCCAGTCCTGCAAGCGGTTGCCCCAGAGGTGACCGCCGAGCCAGTGTTGCGCGCCTTGTGGCAGGGCGCCCAGGGGCTGGGTTTCTACCAGCTTGGGCCGTGCTGCAGCCATGGCCACGGCAAGGGAAGGGGAGATGGCCGGTGCCAAGGCTGCACCGGAGCCGAGTTTCAGGAAACTTCTTCTTTTCATAGGGGTACTCCACTATCGCGGTATTTATTGTTCTACAGGTTCGAGTTTTATCAACGCTTGCTGGAAAATATCCGGTTGTATCAGGGCACCCTTGTGCTGAATCACCAGGGCTGAGATTTTTGCCGCACGGGCGATGGCCGCTTTTGGGCTCAGCCCCTGGCTGCGGTATGCCAGGTAGGCACCATTAAAGGAGTCTCCTGCAGCCGTGGTATCCACCACACGCTCCACCGGGGTTATCGGCTCCACAAAGTGCTCCCGCGGTCCCCGGTAGCAGACACCGTTGGGGCCGTCCTTGATGACCAGCTCCTCGATATCAAACCTTTCCAGGAAATCGCAGGCATCGGTGAAGTCGTTTACCCCGTACAGTACCTGCAGGTCTTCGATACCGGGGAGGGCAAGGTGGGCGTATTCGAACGCGCGCGCGTATTCAGCGCGGGTCTCTTTGGTCGAACGCCAGAGTTTGGGGCGGTAATTGGGGTCAAACACGATGCGGGTACCAGCGTTGTGCTGAGCTTCCAGAAAGTCCCAGAACGCCGGGCGGGTTTCCGGGTTCAATACCGCAAGGGATATACCGCTAAAGAAGAACATGTCTGGTCGTGGTGCCAGACCACAGGGCTGATACCCGCCATCGCCCACTACCTGTGTCGCCTCCCGAAATAGCGGCATCACCTCGCGCGCCGCAGAATCCGAGCGCCAGTAACTGAAACTGCGCTCCCCGCTCGCGTCGTTGTTCACCATATACAGGCCCAACTGACGGCTGGGGTGACGGAATACCAGGGAGGTATCGACGTCTTCTTGTTCCAGCGCGGTGATCAGCCCGTTGCTGGCGCCGTCGTGGCCAACAGCGGTCATCAGCCGGCTGCGGCTTTTCGAACCAGCCAGTCGCTTGAAGTACACCGCCACGCTGTGCACATCCCCCGCGTAAGACTGCTGGAACAACCCGGGGTCAATCTGGCTGAACTCCACCATGCTTTCCCCGAGAATTACCAGATCTGTCATTGCAGTCACCTTTATCAATTGCCTTCTATACGCCACATGGGACAATTCGTGCCAGTAAATGGAGTAATGGCAGTTTTGTCTAGTTGTGGCTCCGTAGGGCGCTTGCGGGTTGGTTAGTAGTTCTTTACTCCCCGTGAGCGACCTTGTAAATTGTCAACAACGCCCTGTAGGAATCTCAAGAAGGCGTTAAAAAATTATTTAAAAACAATAAGTTATGAGATCGCGACTCGGATTGCCGCGAATGTGCAGCTGTCGCCCCTTTCGGCAGCATTAAACAACGGATTTAAATTGTTAACAATCAACAGTTGACATGGTTTCCGGGGTTGATGGATGATTAAGTCATCGATGGAAGAAACCCGAAAACTCAATAAATGGGTCTTCTTTCGAATCTAGGGGCGGCGCCACTAGCGGTATCCGGTGAATGCCGAATTGATAATAAAAATGCGATCCGATGGAGAGAGTTAGCCATGTCTACGTCCACTGTACGTAATCGCTTCCGTATGTCTGCACTGTCAGTTGCCGTACTGTCCGTTTGTAGCGGCCAGGCATTTGCGCAGGAAGATGAAACTGAAGACCAAAGCCAATACGAGGCGCTTGAAGAAGTTCAGGTGACCGGTATTCGTGCCAGTATCGAAAAGTCCATTGATGACAAACGCTACGGCGGCAACATCAAAGACACCATCAACGCCGAAGACATCGGCAAAACCACCGACCAGAACATCGCCGAAGCCCTGTCACGCGTGACTGGTGTTTCCATGCAGACTTCAGATGGTGAAGGCACTACCATTACAGTACGCGGTGCGAATGCGCAGCAGAACAACATCAGTTTGAATGGCGTTCAGTTGGGGGCGACTGATTTCAGCCAGGCGGTGGATCTGTCCGCATACTCTGCGGATATTCTCTCCAAAATCGAAGTTGTGAAGACGCCAAGTGCGGACCACGATGAGGGTTCCCTGGGTGCAAATATCAATCTGGTTTCTGCCAAACCATTAGAAGTTAGTGAAGGCCTGAATATCAATGCACAAGGTCGCTACAACGATCTCGCGGACGATCAGGGTCACAAAATTTCCCAGACTTACACTGGTAAGTTTTTTGATGACACCCTCGGCGTGCTGGTTACAGCATTTGACGAGGCCGACGGGGGGCGTAAAGACCAATATCGTGCAGAGAGCTTCACTTCTTACACGTCTCGCATTGCCAAAGATCAAAATGGCAATGTCGTAAACGATGTCACGGGCATTGTTCCATCTTTCTCGAACCTGGAGTTGGCTGAAAATCAACGTGATCGCCAGGGTGTGAACGTTGCACTGCAGTGGCAGGCGACAGATACCACAGAGATCAACACAAACCTGAGCTGGAACAAGCAGGATATTGAGGCGACTACCCACAGTATTCGAACGCGTATTGGTGACTTTGCGAACAAGGTTGAAGGTGTCTCTACCCCAGGAATGGGCTTGGATCCTGCCGAATATAGTGATCCACAGGAAAATTGGCACGTTTACGATACCGAGACTCGCACCTTTACCAAAATGCTAAACCGGGCAGCTCTGGGTGATATCTCTCAGTCCGAAAACAAATTTTCGAACGTAAACAAGATTGCCTCTTTTGACATTACTCAGGAAATTGGTGACTCCATCGTGGTTTCAGGTGGTGTCGGCTATTCCAGTGCCGAACAAATCCCTGATCAATCCCTGTATGTAAATTTGCAGAACTACGCAAATATCAACGCATGGGTGCTGCAGCATGCGACTCCAGAGGATCTGGAACCGGTCGGTTTCGACTGTACCTCTGGCGTTTGTGAGTTGATCGGTGGAACCGGCGAGGTGGACCACGGTGAAACTCCGTATCCTGACACCGGCGCTGTTTGGGATAACTATTCGACCACTGGCTTTAACCCTGATGACCTGGGGTCTCAACATCTTTCTTATCTTGCCCGTACTGTTCGCGCAGTCGAAGATACTCAGAAATCCGCCTACATTGATGTAGACTGGGATGTTGACTTCGCTGGTGTTCACCAGCTGGAGTTCGGTGCAAAGTTCTCGAATCGTGAAAAGTTTGTTGATAATCAAACCGGCGCTTTTTTCTCAGTAGGAGAGGGTGTTGTCATTGTGGATCCTGAAACAGGGCAACGCATTGCTACTATCAACGGGCTCCAGGATATTTCCGGTTCTTTAATCCAGTCTGGTGAATTCCCTGCCAATGACTTTATGGAGTCCCTGGGTTTCGGCCGCAACAATATTACCGATGGTTGGACCACAATTTCGGCACAGAAAGCTTTTGAAGTAGCACAGGGAAATCCTGATGCCCACTTTGTTCCGGACGATACTGAAACACGCTTTGCGGAGCTTGATAATCAAGCGTTCTACATTAAAGCAGATTTTTCCTTCCTGGATGAAAAGCTGAGTGGTGATGTTGGTTTGCGTTACGTGCAGACTGATGTATTTGCGAACGGATACTCCGGTGTGAACTTTCAAAGCGACCCGCACAACCTTGGTCGAACCTTTGATCCGATAAAGCTCGCAGAACTCAGAGATTCATCACTCCCGACGTGTGCAGATCCTGTCTGGTATGGTGCCAACTGGGATGAAGAAGTTCGTTGGTCACGTGTCGATGGCCAAGGATATGACACCAAAGGTACTGCGACTAAGGAAGATGATACCCCTTTACCAGACCAGGGGGCTTGTTATGATTCCCGTGCAGAACGTATAGACCCAGTCTCTGGTGAGGCTGCAAGTAACTGGTGGTTATGGCGTCACTCTGATCTCTCCACTGAGCAGTACTACATTTACGGCGAGCGCCGATACGATGAAAATGGGCAGCTGCTCCCGACTGATGATTTGAGTAGACGTGCATTCGCGGTGGATGACGAGCATACCTATGACGTATTGCTCCCCAGTCTGAACCTGAATTACGTCATCAACGACGAAATGGTAGGCCGACTGGCGCTGTCCAAGACTATGTCACGTCCACAGATCGATTCCTTACGTCCCGGCTTCAAGGTTACCGAAAGCGTATGGGGTGGTTTTGATCGACCGGGAAATATTGTAACTCTGACCAACACCAAATTGGATCCGCTGGAATCTAATAACTTGGATCTGTCGTTTGAGTGGTACTTTGCGGAAAATTCGATGTTTGCCACTGGTCTTTTCTATAAAGACATGACGAACTTCGAGGAATCTCAAACCATCGTCACCTATCTCGACGATCTGCGTGACCTCGGCTTGGACGAAAATGGTGAACCCTATGAAGCTGCGAATCTGATCAAGACAGCGGATGATTTGGAAGGCTGTATGCCCCGTCGGATCCTGAATTTCCCTGAGCTTGCGGAAGACTGGGTTTATTCTGATGACTTGAGCCAGCTCTGTGCCCAGTTCCAGACTACACAGATAAAAAATGGTAAAGGTGCGGAAATTCTCGGTGCTGAATTCCAGTACACCCAGACTTACGACATGCTTCCGGGCGTATTTTCCGGTCTCGGTACCATGTTTAACTACACCTATCAGGATAGTGCCTATGATCAGGAAGTTTCCTCGCTGGATCCGAGCGTAACGCTGCCTGAACTGCAGGTTGCCTACACACCTGAGCATAGCTACAACGCTACTGTGTTCTGGGAGCAGAATGGTCATCAGCTTCGCCTGGCTTATCAGGGCACTTCGGATCAGCTGGCGCAGCGTAGCTGGAATAACGGTGCTCTGTGGCAGGAAGGCCGGAA
Source organism: uncultured Microbulbifer sp. (assembly GCF_947504145.1). Taxonomy (GTDB): domain Bacteria; phylum Pseudomonadota; class Gammaproteobacteria; order Pseudomonadales; family Cellvibrionaceae; genus Microbulbifer. Next base: position 1,443,709 of record NZ_CANNGQ010000001.1, on the reverse strand, counting down.
TACCCTCGACTTCTCTGCAACATACGCGCTGAGCGATAACTTTGATATCTACTTCCAGGCAACAAACCTGACAGATAGTGAAGTTCGTACTTACTTCACCAGCCGTTTTATGGATCTGGGTGATGTAAATGGTGCTGGCGAATCTGTAGCTTATGACGAGGGGAACCCTCTCGACGGCGACGCTACCACAGCGCGTACCGTTACCGAGTATAAAACCGGTCGCGCGTTCCGCTTGGGCGTTCAAGCGCGCTTCTAAGTCCTCTCTTCAATAGATTGTCATTGCTTGCCGCGTCTGGAAACAGACGCGGCTTTTTTATGTGCGCCAATTATGGGGCGTTATTTCACTGCTGGTACAGTTCCAATGTGCGTGGTGGCAGCCGGATGACTTCGTGTTGAAGGTTCACTATCGGACAGGCGAGCAGACATCGCATGGGATACGGTCGAGGTTGGTAAGGACACAGTGATGGTCAAAGCCCGTTATTTGTACAAAGACTACGGTGTCTTGGTCAACTCAGTCAGAGGTAAAGCTCTGCTAGTCGATATGGAAGGTTATGTGACAGTTTGCGTCCCTAAAACGTCTAATACTGTGTTTAGAAAGCTAGAATCAGGCCCTGCATTCCTGCGCCTTCTCGCCTTGGTATAAACAGTTCGACTGTGCTCATTAATAATCGAACTTTAGGCATGGACCTTTAGGGTAGACTTTTCTTTCGTGCGATCTCCTACGTTTATGCCGAGTATTATTTTGGTGCTGGGGAATCGACAATATCTGGAGCGCTTTCAGGATTTCTTCAATCGCTGTGCACTAAATCATACAGATCATCGTGTCGCTCTTGCGGAGCTCGGGAAACTGGGGAAGAGCGTCAAATAACGCATTGCGAATAGCGCTCAATCAACCTTCGGACAAATCCCTTGACTTGAATACTAAAAAACCCCGCCCTGTAACCAGGGCGGGGTTTTTCGTTTGGGATTATAAGTCAGTAAGTTGACTTAGTTACGCACAGGCGTTGTGCTGTAATCTTTAATCACCAGGTTTGCTACGGTTAGCTGACCATCGTGGCGGAAGTCCACACTGATGGTGTTGTTGGCTTGTAGCAGTTCTGCCGGTACGGGGATCTCCAGAGTGTTGAAGAAGCGTTCGGCGTTGTTGTGCCGGCGGCCACGCCAGTCAACTGGGGTTTCTACCACTCCACCATTTACGGTCAGTGACACAATACCCAGGTTGCTGTCCGGCTTGTCGTCTTCATCCGGGTAGAGCGCTACAGTGAGGCGCAGTTGCGCTTCTGCATAGCCTGCCGGTACGGAGACGTTGTTGATACTCAGAGACTTGGCGCCACCGCTTACCGCGATGCGGTGCGGTACACTGCCGCCGCTTACGCTGTTGCCGAAGTACTTCTTCTCATCCATGGACTGGTTGATGGCAACGTTGTTTGCCAGGGTGTAGCGCAGTACCGCGGTGCCATCGGCTTCAAGGGTGAGCGAGCTCGGTGCTTGCTGCATGTGATGACGGTCGGTAACGGTGTCGTTGCTGCTGTCGTAGCGCATGTTGCGTAATTCAACGTTCTGCAACGCTGCACCACCAAGGCCGGCGACGTTCAGGTCGATGGTCGTGGCGACGGTTTCCAGGTTGTTGATGATCACGAACAGTTCATTGCCATCCACGTAGGACTGCACCTGTACGTCTGCATCGCTGGATACGCTGTCTACACGTGTACCGTCTACATCGGCCCACAGTTCGAAGAACTGGATGTAGTCAGACCAGTGCCAATCGTCGTTGTTCAGCTGAGACTCTTTCATCAGGGCGTAGTGGTAAGGCGCGGTACAGGTACGTACGTCGTCATAACCACAACCGAAGGGCTTGTAACCCCAAAGAGGCTTGGTCGGCGTGAACGGCATGGACTTGATGACGTAATCCGGACGATCCAAGATCTGCATGAACATCGCGTTGAAGGACTTCATTACTTCCGATTCGTAGCGATTGTTGTGCACCAGGTAATCCCAGCCACCCTGTACCGCACCGTACTCGGAGAGCACGATTGGTTTGCGGTTGGCTTCACCGTTTTGATACACGTCGTACCATTCCAGCATGTCCAGCATGGCGGGCAGGTGACCGTTGCGGCGCAGGACAGACATGTTGTCGCTGTCAACGCCCGGCCAGTCGTACACGTGCACGGCGTAGAAGTCCATATTGTGGCCGGCCGCATCCATAAAGCCTTTCCACATTACGTCCCACTGGTACCAGTCTTGGCTGCGGGTGTCATCGACGGTAGTACTCATGGCATCGCGGAAAAAGGCCCGTGCGGCTTCCTGTGTTGCCGGGTCGTCGTCAGTGATCCACTGGTCGTAGTTGTCGTCGCCGAAGCGGGAGATACCATCGCGGCGGTAGAAGTCGTGCTGACCCCAGGTCATGCCGCCAATCATCGGCGCTTCGTTACCGAGTTTGGAGCGGATTTCCTGCGCAACCAGATTGTGGTATTCCCACAGCGCTTCCTGGTTGGTGACCATGAACTTACCGGTTTTCATTTCCATGTCCGGTTCGTTAATCACTTCCCAGTATTTTGGCATGGGGTCGCCCACATTGCCGTTGCTGGAGTTGGCGTAGTAGTGCTTCAGATATTGACCCATCCACGCTGCGGAGGTTTCGATATCCATCGGCTGCCAGCCGTGCCAGGTCTTTCCGTTGTCGTACCAGCTCAGGGTCGGGTAGGTCGGGTGCGGGTTGGTACCGGCAATCAGCTCGGTGCTTTCCGCGCTGAAGCGCTTGTAGAAGGGATTCGCTTCATAGTTTTCACGAAGCTCCTGACCGCGCGTCACCATGTAGTCCATATCCGGCCAGTTGGCTTTGCTTGGATCTTCTTTGGTGTCCTGGAATTTCCAGGTGGCAGTACCGTTGTCGCGACCCAGTGTTACGTCCAGGGTGTTGACCAGGTAGTTGAGCATATCGGAATGACCATTCCAGTCCTGCTCGTAGATGGTGGTGTGCGCAGTGATGTGACGGTTACGACCGAAATCAGAAACACCGTTGACACTGTGTTTGATATTCGCGTTCACCGTTACGGTTGCACTGTGGCTATTGCCCACCTGTGAGGCGGAGCAGCCGGACTCGTTGGCAAATTCACCAGCGGGGGTCGATGGGCAGTTGTCTGCACTGTTGGCGACACCATCACTGTCGCTGTCGGCAAAGCCGGTACAGCCAGACGGGTCGACATTCTGACCGTACGGGGTGTTGGCGCAGTTGTCGGCGCTGTTCAGTACACCGTCAAAGTCGTCATCGTCACCACCGGCACTGGCACAGCCTACGGCGTTTACAAACTCACCCGGTGCAGTTGTGGGGCACTGGTCGAGGTTGTCGGTAATGCCATCAACATCCGTGTCGAGCTGGGAAGGTGCACAGCCTACGCTGTTCGCGGTTTCTGCGGGGTCGGTGCTCGGGCACTGGTCGCTGACATCGGGGATGCCATCGCCGTCACCATCCAGGTTCATATCGGCGTCGCCGACACGTTCAAAAATCGCATAGTCGATATTGAACTGGAAGTCTTCACTGCCGGCACCGTAAATGCGGATGGTGGTGTCACCGGCGAACAGGTTGATTCTGCTGGACGCATTGGCCAGATAGAACGCATCCCAGTCACCCTGGCTTACGACATTGGTGGTGTTTTTAATCACCAGCGCACCTTCGTGATCGGTGGCCATCAGGCCAACCGCGGTACCCGAGGTGTTGCCGGTGCCCACGTAGAACTTCGCCTGATACAGACCGGATTGATCCAGGCTCAGGTTGTATTCCAGGTAGTCGCTACTGTTGAAGTAGTTTACGGCGGTGCCGCCGTTAATGGCGTAGGTACCGATGTCGCCACCCACGGTATGCGCGCTTTCTGCTTGCAGGGTGAAGGTGCCGGAAACCGGGCTACCGTTACCGGGGCTGCTGCCACCGGAGCTTGAGCCACCGGAGCTTGAGGAGGAGCTCGAAGAACTGGAGGAAGAACTTGAGCTGCTGCCGCCAGATGAACTGGAGCTACTAGATGAGCTTGAGGATGAACTCGATGAAGAGGAGCTCGACGAAGAGCTGGAGGAGCTTGATGAGGAGCCGCCGCTGGAGCCGGAATCTCCGCCGCCGCTATAACTCAGTTCGAAGCGATCCAGGTTCCACTGCCAGTCGTTGCTGCCGCCACCGTACACACGGATTTGCTGGGTGCCAGCCGGCAAATACACGCTGCCAGCGGTCAGTGTCTGGAAGTTGTCCCAGCCATTGTTGGGCACGCTGGTTTGCGCCAGCGTCTGCCAGCTACCACTGCTATTGTGCTGGAAGTCGATGCGGCCACCGTCAATGGCGGTGCCGGCAAAGTAGGTAAGATCGTAGTTGCCCGCCTGCGGAACAGAAATGGTGTATTCCGCGTAGTCACCTTTGTTGACGTAGTTGATCGCCGTCGCGCCGTTAACGGCGTAGGTGCTGATCTTCTGCGGTTGGCCATCGGCGTAGGTGCCGCCAACCTGTGTGAAGCTTTCCGCTTCCACGGTGAACGCACTGCTGCCACCGCCACTGGAGCTGCCACCGCTACTGCTGGAGCTGCTCGAACCACCACCGGTGGTTACCTGAGTCAGTTCCAGCGCATCCAGGTTCCACTGCCAGTCGTTGCTGCCGGAGCCCGCCACGCGCAGGTTCACGGTGCCCGATGGGAGCGCAACATTACCCGCATCCAGAGGCTGGAAATTATCCCAGTTTCCGGCGGGAACGGCTTTCTTGACCAGTGAAGTCCAGCTGCTGCCGCTACCGATCTGGAAATCGATCTCTGCGCCGGAGGCGACACTGGTACCGATCAGGTACTGGAGGTTGTAGGTGCCTGCTTCCGCGACCTGTAAAGAATACTCCGCGTAGTCGCCGCGGTTCACATAGTTGATGGCGGTAATGCCATTGACTGAGTAGGTGCTGATTTTTTGAGGCTGGCCATCTGCGTAGGTGCCGCCCACGCTGCTGAAGGCTTCCGCTTCAATTCGATAGTCTGCAGCGGTCGCGGCAGTACTGAAGGCGATACCAGCGGCCAGCACAGACTGTGCCAGCGCCAGTGGGCGCCTGGGGTAGGGGAGTTTCATCGCTTGCTCCGAGATTTAGACACGGTACATCTGGTGTCGTTATTATTTTTTGAACCGCTCGGGCGCTTGCCGGTACCTCGGATTGGCGAAGCGCCTGGACGGCGGCTCCAGATCGACTGCAGTTGCCGCGAGTGCATCCTGTTGATGCAGGTTTTGGGGTGCGGCGCTGTTAGCGTTATGTCTGCCGTCATATTTATTAAACAATAAACTGTTAACAATCGACAATATGAGGGTGTTGGTTTGTCGTGCTTTTTTCCCTGATTCTTTCGGGGATGAGAACTGTCTCTACAAACGCGCCGGCAAACGGGAAGCAAACGGGAAGCAAGTGGGAAGCAAGTGGGAATAAAAGAAGCAGGCCGGCAGTGAGTGCCGGCCTGTGAAATGGAAGAATACTGGCGGTTTTGTTGAAATAACCGGCCGAAATCCGGTGGTTGGTTAGTCCCGTGCACCGCGCGCCAGGGTTTCGGTGGTGTTGAATACTTGCAGGGTTGCGGTGCTCACGAAGCCGCCGTCGTCCTCAAACGCGATTTCAATGTTGTTGTCTTCGCTCAAGAAGCTGAGATCGACCGGAACTTCGAGCACACCGAAATACTGGGCGCGCCCTTTACCGTCGTAGTACTGATCGTAACCCTGGTAGTCTTCCGGCACTGTGACCGCATTACCGTTGATGGTAACCATTGGCGTGAGGGATTTACCGTGATCGCGCCCAACGCCCAGGCGCAGTATCGCCTCGCCATTGCCGCCCACCGTTACATCATTAATTGCGAACTGCAGTTTGGCATCGGCACTGATAGCCTGCTTGTACTTGTCGGCGTAGTACTTGGTTTCTGTAGCATCGCCATCGATTGCAATTGCATCTGCATAGGTCAGCTGAAGAATGGTCGTGCCTTCGGATTTCAGTGTGTAGACTTCCGGCAATTCTGTCGTGTCACTTATATCCAGCACCGGCTTGCCATTGTTGCCGTAGTGCAATGCTTTGATCGTTGCGCTTTGCAGGCTGTTTCCATCTACCCCCAGTGCTGCCAGATTCAGCGCGGTATCTTCCTGCTCCAGATTGTTCAGCACCAAGAACGCCGTATTGCCATCGACATAGGCGTTTACCTGAATGTCCAGATCGCTGGCCCAGCTATCTACACGTGTGCCTTTTATGTCAGACCATAGTTGATAGAATTTTACGAACTCCGTGTAAACCCAGGCATTGCCGGTCTCGCCGCTGGCTTCCTTTTTCTGGCGCATCAGTCGATTGGTGTAGGGAATGGTTTCGGACTGGCGGCCCCATTCAGCCTTGACGGTAACGAATGGAATGGACTTCAGAATCTGGTCTGGGCGTTCCAGCATATTCATGGTCAGGCCGTTGAGGGCGCGCAGCTTGTAGCCGTCCCGCTCCGGAGACCAGGGATCATTCATCATGCTGTGCACGGTGGCACCGATCTCGGATACCAAAAATGGCATGCGCTCGCCGGTGGCCATCAGGCTGTATTGTTCCAGCATGTCGAAGGTGGCTTCGATGTTGCTACCGCGGCGCAGTTGGCGGGTGCCGTTGAAGGCAGGGAAGTCATAGAAGTGTACCGACAGGAAATCCATGTTTGCACCGGCGATGTCGATAAACAATTTGTCCCGTTCTTCCCAGCGATTGAAATTATCCTTTTCAAAATCCGGGAAGGCGACGGTGTAGCCACCGATCTGTACGTTGTCGTGGGAGGCCAAATCCCATTGGTCGCGATATGCGCGGACTTCATTGGCCACTGCATTGTGGAACTTGAATACGGCTTCTGGTGTGGTCGCGGTATTGTCATCTTTCGGATAGTCGACCAGCTCGTACAGCGGTTCGTTCATCACCTCCAGATACAACGGCTTGGGTTGGCCGTATTCGTCGCTCTCACCGCGGTTGAAATACTCGTAAAGATAGTTGGCCATGAAGTGGCCGACCGCAGTGCCGAATGGTTCAACTTCGGTATCTGTGGTTGAGAAGGACCAGCCCATGCCGGTGTCGTCGCCGTTTGGCCAGTAGGGGTGTTGTTGGCCGCCCACGACCATATCGATGGCTCTGTGCTCATGCTTCCGCGCAAGCTGCCAGCGATCATCTTCGTTTTTGGTGTAAGTCCAGCGAACACCGCCGGCGTTGGTAGCCGCCGAAGCAACGTCAATGAAGCCTGGGCGCGCGCCATCTTCCGTCAATTGGCTCAGTTGCCATTTCATGTCACCGGTATCGCGCCCGAGATAGACGTCGTAGCCTTCCAGGAAGTTGGTCATCAAGTCCGGATCTTCGTTGGGGGCGTTCTGTCCGGTGGTGTAGTCGAACCACTCATTTTCCTTGTTCGACGCGTGCATGGTAATAAATTTGCGGCGATCAAATTCTGATTCTCCGCCCACGGTGTGGCGCATATTCAGATTGAAATCGACTTTAACGGCACTCTCGGCCGGCGGTTCAGGATCCATCGGCTCTGCTTTGGTGGTTACGGTGTAATCCGCGCTGATGCCGCCAATGGTGAGTGAGGCGGTGACTGCGGTGCTGTATTCGGTGCTGGTGGTTACCCGAACCGATACGCTATCCCCATTCTCCACAGTAGCGGCGTCGCTGCTGAAGGCCCCTTCATTAATCGAGTACTCACCGCCACTGACACTGATATTTGCTGCGGTATTAATACCGGAAACCGTAATCGCACCGGAGGTATAAGCCGTACCCATTTCTGCATCGGCAACGCCAGTGAATGAAAACGCATCCGGCCGTGTGTCCTGCTGCGTTTCTCCGCCATCTTCAGGGGGCGGGTTATTGTTGGAACCGCCGCTGCCGCCACCACAGGCAACCAGTGCTGCGGTCAGTGTCAGTAAGGCAAAGCGGGCGGGCAGGGAATGGGGCTTCATCCGTTCTCTCCAAGTGTCTTATTTTTTATCGACCTGAATACTAGGGGTGAAGCGAACATCTTGTAAATGGTAAATTGTTGACAAAATTGATCTAGGTTCGAACAATCGTGCCATTTGTGTCAGTTAGTGTTCCTAATGGGGCTTTGTAACAGGCGATATAGATAGAGGAGCAGTGCGTGCAAGGTTAGAGCCTGATCCAACTTTTATGTTGTTGATTGTTGACAAAAGGGTTAGTGTTTGGATTAGTGCAGTCCCACCTTTAGTCAATAACCAACAATAATGGGTAAAGTGATGATTGAAACCAGCGCGAAAGTCCGGGCATTCCTCGGTCAGTCCCCCGTTCCTTTCTATTCCAACGGTGCCTGGGTGTCCGGCAGTAAATCCATGCCGGTGGAGAATCCTGCAGACAAGTCCTCACTAGCAACGATTGCCGAAGCCGTCGCTACCGACGCCGAGCAGGCGATTGAAGCCGCACACACCGCATTCCAGTCCTGGCAAGAAACCACACCCGCCGAGCGCGCCGCACTGCTGCGCAAGCTGGCAGATCTGTGTGAGCGCGATGCGGAAGAGCTTTCACAGCTGGAAGCACTGGATGTAGGCAAACCCGTGGAAAACGCCCGCGGTTTTGATGTGCCCTTTGGTATCGAGTGTCTGCGTTATTTCGCCGATCTGTGCGAGCAGGAACAATTTGAAACCCCGCTGGCCCTGGATGGTATGAAGCAGGCGCGCATGGTGCGACTGCCTTACGGTGTGGTCGGCTTTATCTTCCCCTGGAACTTCCCACTGACGTTGTGCCAGTGGGGTATCGCACCGGCACTTGCTGCAGGCAATACCGTGGTGATCAAGCCCTCTGAGGTCACTCCGCTTTCTACCCTGTATCTCGCGAAACTGGCGGAAGAAGCCGGCTTCCCTGCGGGTGTCATCAATGTGCTGCCCGGCGAAGGTCCGGAAGTGGGCACCGTGTTTACCCGTCACCCGAAAGTGCGCTTTGTTTCCTTTACCGGCTCTTCCCGCGTTGGCCGCCTGATCGGCGAAGCCTGCGGTGCGAACCTGAAGCCTGTAAAGCTCGAGCTTGGCGGAAAGGGCGCGTCCATTATTTGCGACGATGCCAATATCAGCGCGGCAGCGGCCGGCCTTGCCGGAGCCATCACCCTGAATACCGGGCAGGTCTGTTGTACGGCGACCCGCTGGATCGTGCACGAAAGTGTGGCCTCGGACTTTATCGAAAAGGTAAACGCCGAGCTGGACAAGGTGCTGATCAAAGCCGGTATGCATGAAGATAGTCAGATGGGGCCGCTGGTCAGTGAGCGCCAACTGAAAACCGTGAATAATTATATTCAGCAAGGACAAGAGCAGGGCGCGGAAGTTGTATATGGCGGCACGAATATCTCCGATGCGGCGCGCTCGGGTTATTACGTCAGTCCCACACTGCTCATGGGCTCGGAAGAAAATATCTGCTTCCGCGAAGAAATCTTCGGCCCGGTGGCCTATATCACCACGTTTAAAGACGATGCGGACGCACTGCGTCAGGTCAACAGCCTGGATTATGGTTTGGCCAACAGCGTTTGGACCAGTAATAACGACCGCGCCATTGCCATCGCCAAGAAAATGGTTTCCGGCAACAGTTGGGTCAATGCCCACAACGTATTCGCCTACGGACTCCCCTACGGCGCCTGCAGCGCCAGTGGTATGGGCGGCGGTGTAAACAGCCGTGAAACCATGCTGGACTACACCCGCAATCTGTCGATCGCCGAACCCGAAGAGGAATAATTGTGGATCAGGTAGCCTTATGTAATTACCTGATCGACAAAGGTCTTCTGCACTCACAGGATGCAACTTTTACCCCGCTCTCCGGCGGGGTTTCTTGTGAAATCCTGCTGGTGGATGACGGCCAGTCGCGCTTCGTAGTGAAACGCGCGCTGGATAAGCTCAAGGTAAAAGACGATTGGTTTGCGGATATCAAACGCAACATTACCGAACAGGAATACCTCCGTTACGTTGGTAAGTTCCTGCCGGAATCTGTACCCGCCATTCACTACTCTGATACGGAAAAGTATTTTTTCTGTATGGAGATGATTGAGGGTGGCCTGGAAAACTGGAAGTCCCTCCTGTTGCTCGGCGAATACGACCGTCAGTACGCGCGACTTGCCGGGGATTATCTCGGCACCATTCATCGTAGATCCCTCGGGGATGCGATTGCCCGGGATAAATTTGACACCCTCAAAGACTTCACCGAGTTGCGCCTGGAGCCCTACCTGCTGAAGACCGGTAGCCGGCACTCGCAGCTCAATCCGTACTTCACTACAGAAGCAGAGCGGATTGCTGATACCAGTACCTGCCTGATTCATGGTGACTACAGCCCCAAAAACCTGATGGTAGGCAGTGGCCGGCTGGTGATACTGGATTGTGAAGTCGCCTGGTATGGCGACCCGGTATTCGATGTCGCCTTTCTGCTGAATCACTTCCTGCTAAAAGCGCTGCACCGGCCGAAAAATGCCGCGCAGATACTCGGCCTCGGCCGGAAGGTGTGGGAGAGCTACACCGCCGCCGCAGATTCGGTTGTCGACAGCGAATTCGAAGCCCGTCTTTGCCATCTGCTGCCAATGCTGATGCTCGCCCGGGTGGATGGGAAATCGCCGGTGGAATACCTCGACAGCAGCCAGCAGCAGACCGTACGGGATTTTACTTATGCCGTAATCCCGGATTCCCCCAAAACACTCAACCAACTTGTCCACCAGTGGACGGAGCTTTTGACCGCTGAATGAATAACGGTAAGAAAACCATGAATATCCAGAGTATTGACGCCTTTCAGATTTACGACTCCCGCGGTTTTCCTACCGTAGAAGTGCAGGTCACCCTCGATAGCAGCATCACCGGTGCCGGCCTGGTACCGAGCGGGGCCTCCACCGGCCAGTTCGAAGCATTGGAGCTGCGCGACGGTGATAAAGCGCGCTTTCGCGGCAAGTCTGTATTTAAGGCCATTGAAAATATCCAGAAAGAAATCGCCCCCGCATTGAAGGGCATGCCGGTCACCGACCAGAAAGCCATCGACAGCAAGCTCGTTGAGCTGGACGGCACCGCCAACAAATCCCGCCTCGGCGCCAACGCCACCCTCGGTGTTTCCATGGCCTGCGCCCGCGCCGCCGCCAACGCACGCGGTGTACCGTTGTACGAGTACCTGAGTGCGGTAAGAGGCAAAGAGCAGGGCACCCTGTTGCCACTGAGCGAAATCCAGATTCTCGGCGGTGGCGCCCACGCCGATTGGGCCATCGATATTCAGGACTTCCTGATCATCGCGGTAGGTGCCAAAACCTACGACGAAACCCTGGAAATGACCTTCAATATCTACCACGCCGCCGGGGAAGTGATGAAGGCGCGTGGAAAAAGCGTCGGCCTCGCAGACGAAGGCGGCTGGTGGCCCGCGTTCGACAGCAACGAAGAACCCTTCGAGGTCCTGCTGGAAGCGGTACGTTTGGCAGGCTACGAAGCGGGCAAAGATGTCGCCATCTCCCTGGATATCGCCGCCAGCGACCTGTTTGACGGTGAGCGCTATCACCTGAAAAAGGACGGCACCTCATACTCTCCTTCCGAGTTCTGCGACCTGATGATCCTGTGGTGCGACCAGTACCCCATCATCTCCATCGAAGATCCCTTCGCCGATACTGACTTCGACAGCTGGAAGCGCTTTACCGCAGAAGTGGGCAAGCGCGTGCAGGTCATCGGCGACGACCTGTTCACCACCAATATCGAGCGGATCCAGAACGGTATCGACAGCCAACTGGCCAATTCGGTACTGATCAAACTCAACCAGATCGGCACCGTCTCCGAAACCATGGCCGCCATCGAAATGACCCAACAAGCCGGCTGGCTCCCCGTAGTCTCTGCACGCTCCGGCGAAACAGAAGATGCGTTTATTGCCCATCTCGCCGTTGCGACCAACGCGGGCCAGCTCAAAGTAGGTTCCTTTGCCCGCAGCGAGCGGATGGTGAAGTGGAATGAAGTGCTGCGGATTGAGCGAAGCCTGGGTAACCGGGCGCGGTTTGTGGGTGCGGCACTTTACCAGGCGATTTTCAATTAATGTGCGTTCGATAAAACGATAAAAAAATTTCAGTGCTTTGCCGGTTCTGAAACTGTGAAGTTGAATATAAGGGATTACTATGAAGGTATTTAGCCATATAAGCTGGATAATTTTGGGCGCCGCCTTGAGTGCGTGTGGCGGCGGGGGTGGCAGCGGTGGAGGAAGTGTTACGCCGGACCCCGTTCCCGATCCTGCACCAATAACTGAATTTACAGTTTCGGCTTCAGCTGGCATTGGTGGTTCAATATCGCCAGACAGTATTGTGGTGGAAAACGGCGAGAAAACATCGTTCTCGATAGTGGCCGATACAGGCTACCAAGTGAGCGGTGTAGAAGGTTGTGATGGCACACTGGACGGATTGACTTATACAACCGACGCGATTAGTGCAGACTGTGAAGTTACGGCAACCTTTAGTGCAACCGAAAACTCGGACACCGGCGCTCCGGGCGCGTCGATTCAATTTCCCTGGTCCATATCGCGCACAGGTGCCTCTACCATTACCGTTCGTGGTGTTGCCGCTGATAATGCCGGCAAGATTACGTCCGTAAGGGTGAACGGGATCGAGGCGAGCCTATCCAGAGCGGCTCAGCCGGCTGCTCAAAGCGTCTTCGGAGTACATTTCTCGCCCCCTGATGAGTTCCATGAAAATGCGATTGATGGAGACGATAGCGCAGGTACGATAGCAGCCAGCGACACCGTTGAATGGGAAGTGGAAGTCCCGCTCACAAGTGGTGAAGATACGTCTCTGGAAGTCGAGACCGAGGATGATTTCGGCAATATCGATTCAGTCGCGGATACTGCCAAGGTTCTCAGTAGAGAATTTCCGACCAGTTTCATTATTGATGAGGTCAATCGAAAACTGATTGGTATCACTACCGGGGAGCGTCTTGTTGCTATGGGGCTGGACGATTCTAGCTATCAAAGTGTCGCACTCGAAAGTAATGAATACTATTGCCACGCAATGGCGACCCGAAACCTGCCGGAAGAGGTTATATGCACAAGTATTGTGTACCGAGATGACCTGTTAAAGGTGTTCAGTTTGTCTTTACTGACAGGGGAGAAGCAACTTCTCGGTGAGCATGACCTCGGGTTTGACCCGGCTATTTGGGATTCTTCCTATCCCCAGGCCGCTCGTGTATCGGACGATGGCACATCCTTGTTCCTGTTAGTGCGGTCGATATCAGCCAGTGATTCGGTGGCTTCGAAAAATTTGATATTGCGCTACGATTTTGCGGATAGCCAGTTCACTGTTGTGGTGGATGGTGAGACCGATTCTGGAAAAACGATTCAATATACGGATTTGAGTTTGGTTGACGACGGTATATTGGTTTATAGCGAAGGCACGCTGAGTAAAGTTGATTACATGGGGAGTGACTTGGAGGCGGTCACTGCTTTAACCAGTTTTGGAACGACGATTCAAGTCAATGCGGCAGAGGACACAGCTTATCTCGCCAGTGTTGATGGGATTACCTCCGTGAACTTGTCAACGGGGGATCAGGGAGCCGAATTTTCGGATGATGATGAACTTTTGTTCACCACCAATTTGTTTGATGCCTCAGGGCTCGACGAAGCGAATAATCGTCTTTTAGTGGGGGATCTTGGTTATGACTATATCTATGCCGTAGATGTCGATACCGGTGTGCGAACTGAATTTGCGGCGAATAGTGTGGGAAGTGGGAAGCACCTGACCGGTGCAAATGCCATGGAGCTTGATGAGGCGAACGGCGTTGCCTATGTGCTTGATGACGGAGGCAACTCCAATGAGGTTCTGTTTCGCATAGATCTCGCGACGGGTGACAGAACTGTGCTGGCACGCTTCGATCTAGGTTGCTTCAACACCGCCCAGGATCTGGTACTGGATGCCGCAAACGAACGAATTTTCGCGGTGTTTTACAATGTTATTCGGTCTGTTGACTTGGCAAGTGGCGAAATCACGCACATAGCGCCCGCCAGTGAAACCGCTTGGTGCGGCGGCAGTTATTCGTTTTCTGGTGCTACTTTGGATTCCGCAAACAATCGACTGCTTGTAACGGAAACCCAGAGTGATTCGCTCTTGTCTGTAGATCTCGCCACAAACGTTTTGTCGTCGGTGTACTCTAGCTCTGTAATTGCATCTCCCGCAGATGTAGAGCTTGATTCGGATACCGGGTTACTCTACATCGCATCAGAAGAAAATGGCTCCATACTCGCGGTTGATGAAGTTTCTGGTGAGAGTACGTTGCTGGCTGACAGCTGCAACGGTGGGGAAGAGGTGGACTCCTTCGATTTTCAGTATGGAGGTATCAAGAGTATCTACCTTGACCCCGCGCGTTCTTTACTGTGGGTTTCTGCCAGTGGCAGATTGGTTCAGTATGATCTGGAAGGAGGTACCTGCACTAAAATGCCGTGGCTTAATCCAACGGGTGAGGCTCTGGATAGCGAACACGTTGTCGATATTGAGATGACGCAGTCCGGGCAGGTGATTGGTGTTCAGAACCACGTAGGAAGTCGCGTTGTTCAGGTTGATTTTTCAACAGGCAATATCGTTACTATCTCTCGATAGTAAACATCCGAGTGGGCAGTCCCATTGGTATTTATTGGGGCTGCTCTTCCAGTGCATTCATTACAATGCAACGTGTGGTGTTCGTTACGGTTAAGAGCCTTTTGATCCATACAAAAAAGCCGGCTGCAGTTACCTGTAGCCGGCTTTTTCTTGAGGGTTGCTGTTAGTTTGTCAGGCTAAACTTATCCAGGTTCCACTGCCAATCATTACTTCCCGCACCGTGTACTCGAACCTGATGAGTACCCGCTTCCAGATAAACACTGCCACCATCCAGCGCCTGGAAATTATCCCATCCCTGGTTCGGTACAGCGGTAACGGTTTTGCTGTTCCAGCTGCCGTTTTCATTTACCAGAAATTCGATACTGCCACCGGTCACGCCGCTGCCGGCCTGGTAGCTGATCTCATAGGTGCCTGCTTCCGCAACGGTCACGCTGTAGTCGGCGAAGTCGCCAGCGTTTACATAGTTGATGGCGGTGTTGCCATTGGTGGTGTAAACGCTGATCGGCTGCGCCTGGCCATCGGCATAGGTGCCTCCAACGGTGACGAAGTTTTCTGCTTCTACGGTAATGCTCGCGCCCGTGCCGGGCGGAGGCGTGGTGGTGTCGTCATCGGTTTTTGTTAAGCGGATCTCGTCGCCGTTCCACTGCCAGGCGCTGCCGCCGGAGCTCTGCACGCGAATGGTGTGGTTGCCAGAAGAGGCGATATATACCGTGCTTGGCAGGCTGAAAGTGCTGTACAGCTCCCAGGCACCGGTGCCGCTCATGGGAATGGTGCCCACATAGCTGCCATCCACCTGAATGTCTGCGCCAATACCGGACGCGGTTGGTGAGGCGGCTACCAGTTCCACGGTGTAATTGCCGGCTTCGGCAAAGTTCACGGTGTAGTCACCCCAGTCTCCGAGGGTGTTGTAGTTGATGTTGTCGCCGTTGCGATTGAAGCCGCTAATGGTGTCCCCTGCAACGGCGGCACCTTCTTTGCCGGTGGCTGAAAAGTTGCCGAGTTCCATGGTGATGGCATCGCCATTGCCAGTACCGGGATTGCCGCCATCACCGGGTTCGCCGCCGTCTCCTGGTTCACCGCCGCCATTGGTGTCGGCAACAGGCTTGTAGAAGCGCACCCAGTCCACCAGGAACTTGTTGCGGCTGGGGTCTGCCAGTTCTGCATCGGTGGGCGGTGCTGTGCCCTGTGCATCCCGCCATGGTTGATGCTCCGCATCAAAGATGACCTGCATGGGTTTGCCCAGGCCAGTGCCGTTGGTGTAGCCGTAAGGGTCAATCATTTCCGGCCCGGATACGGTCCGCACATACTCGCCGTTTACGTAGTACTCCAGCGTCCAGGGGTCTACCCAGTAGGTGCCGATTCGAATCCACTGATTGCGCCAGGTGCCGCCATTGGGATTGGGGTACCAGCTACCGGCGTCTTTGGGCTGGTAGTCCTGGAAGGGCTCGCGGATAAACACGTGATGGCTGAGGTGCAGGCGCTCGTCGAACCACGCTTCGCTGGGGCGGTCACTGCCGTAGGATTCCAGTACGTCGATTTCCTGGGTGGAATCAGAGCTCAGCAACCAGAAGGCGTTGGCCATGGTGAGGTTGGTGATCTGAACGCGCGCTTCCATATACAGGGGGTAGGTGACGCTTTCGTTGGAGTGGATAGCGCCGGCATGAACCTTGGTGGTTCCGGCTTTGCGGCTGGCTTTGATGACCAGGTTGCCGCTTTCTACGGAGGAGTTTGGGCCGTAGTACTCGGTTTCACCCGGGCCGAGCCAGGGGTTGATGAAGCCTTCGCTCCAGCGCTCGAAAAAGGGGGTGCTTTTGCCCACGGCCGGGGCGGCGTAGTTGAAGTCGTCTGACAGGGCGTGTAGTTCCCAGGTGTTGCCGGGGCCCGCATCGGCGGGAACCGGGATGCCGTCCCAGTCGGCGGCCATCAGGGGAGTGCTAAACACGAGCGCCGCCAGGGCGCACTGAGTGGTTTTCATCGCTTTGCTCCTTGCGCTCAATCCGCTACTGGATGAGCACGTTATTGTTATATCGGAGCGGTTAGGTTACTGTTAATTGTTGACAATTTGAAGTGGCCATTGATTGCGCAGGTACGGAATGGGGACTCGTTCGCATTTCCAGGCACTCAATGCCGCGGCGCGAACACATAACAACGACGATGCAGTAGCGGTATGAAAGCAGCCAATAAATTCGGGGTTCTGGCACTGATTTTTATCAGTGTGGTGATCAACTATATGGACCGCACCAATATCTCGGTGGCGGCCAATGCGATTTCTGAGGATCTGAGCCTCACATCCGTACAGATGGGGATTATCTTCTCTGCCTTCGCCTGGACCTATTCCATCATGCAGATTCCCGGCGGGATGATTGTGGATGTGGTGAAGGTGCGGATCCTGTATCCCTTCATTCTGGTGGCCTGGTCGCTGGCGACCATTGTGCAGGGACTTGTCAGTTCTCTGGCGGCGATGGTGGGGTGCCGCATGGCGATCGGTTTTTTCGAGGCGCCGTCCTATCCCGCCAACAACAAGATCGTTACGCAATGGTTCTCTCAGCAAGAGCGGGCTAGTGCCATTGCGGTATACACCTCCGGGCAGTTTATTGGTCTCGCATTTTTGATGCCGGTACTGGCGCTGATTCAGGAGTGGTTTGGCTGGCGCGGGCTGTTTATTGTCTCCGGTGTGATCGGCATCGTGTGGGCGGCGATCTGGTACTGGCTGTATCGTGAGCCGCGGAGTGACAACGGCAACGTGACACGCCAGGAGCGGGATCAGACGTCTTCGGTAAACAACGATGGCGAACGCTCGGCGGCCGTTAGCTGGGCCAATATCCGTCTGGCCTTCTCCAGCCGCAAACTCTGGGGTATCTATATCGGGCAGTTCTGTCTTGGCAGCACACTGATATTTTTCCTGACCTGGTTCCCAACCTATCTCGCCGAGTACCGCGGTATGGGGGATCTCAAAACCGGGCTGCTCGCCTCTATTCCCTTTCTTGCTGCATTCTTCGGCGTGCTGCTCTCCGGCTTCACGTCAGACTGGCTGGTGCGGCGCGGCTACTCCAATGAATTTGCGCGCAAAACCCCGGTGATCTTGGGGCTGCTGCTCTCCGGTTCGGTGATTGGTGCCAACTATGTAGAGTCTATCTCCGCGGTTACCTTCTTCCTGTCCCTCGCATTTTTCGGCAATGGCTTGGCTTCCATCAACTGGGTATTTGTATCTTTGATTGCCCCTCGCCATATGGTGGGGCTGGTCGGCGGTTGCTTCAATTTTATCGGCGGGCTCTCCGCAGTAGTGATTCCGGTAGCGATTGGTTTTCTGGTGCAGGATGGTGATTTCCGTCCGGCCCTGGCCCTTATCGGCACCTTGGCCCTGGTGGGCCTGTGCTCATATGTGTTTCTGGTGGGCAAGGTGGAAGAGATCAAAATACCCGCTGCGGAATCCGATCAAGCGGATTTGAGCCAGGCTGCTGAGCGGACATAGCGCCGGATCTTCTGCCGAGCGTTCAAGTGTTTACGTATTTATCGAATGTTAATGGAACGAGTACCTATGAATTACTCCAATCAATGGCTAACAGCATTTTTGATTTCCACTCTGTGTCTCACCGGGTGCAGCCGTTCAGACGGGGATACCCTGGCCGCGGCCGAAACGGCATCTAGCGATAAAGTATCCAGTGTTAAAGGTGCGAGTGGATCGGAACCCGTCGAAGCGGATCCGGTAGTACTCTGGGATTTCGAGAATAAGAAGCTACCGCAATCGATCAAACTGGAGAACGCGAATGGTCGCCTGGTTTCAGCGGGTAACGGCCAGGCACTTCGGCTACAACTGCAAACCAAAGCGCACTACGCGGCCTCGTTTACGTTTGCTGCCGATAAGAGTTGGGACTGGAGTAACCTGGGAAATTTTGCCTTTGCGCTGGATATTGATAATGCGCAGCGGTCCTCGGTACATCTCTATGTAAAGGCGTTTGACGGTGACGGGCGATTGCACAGCCGCAGTTTCGTGGTGCCCGAGCAATCTCAGAATACCTACTATATGGAGCTCAAGGGCCCGGACCTCTCTGTGGTAACCGGTATTCGCTCCAACCCGCCCAGCTGGAACAGCGCTTATCAAGATATTATTTTTCGCCACGGGGAAAAGCAGCTGGACGTCAGCGCCATTGAGCGCATTGAGTTCTCGGTGGTCGGTGTTCTGGAAGATAAGACACTGACTATCGACAATGTTCGGTTGATCAAGCCGGAAACACTGGACCAAAACTATCTCAAGGGCCTGGTGGATCAGTTTGGTCAAAACGCCAAAATGGAATTTGCGAACAAAGTGCATTCTGTGGAAGAGCTACGTGACTACTCTGGTGAGGAGCTGGCTGAGTTGCGCCATACACCTCTCGAAGGACGCTCGCGGTTTGGTGGCTGGGCAGAAGGTCCCAAGCAGAAGTCGACCGGGTTCTTCCGTACGGAAAAAGTCGATGGCAAATGGGCGCTGGTAGATCCGGAAGGGTATCTGTTTTTCTCCACAGGTATTGCCAATGTCCGCCTGGCGAATACATCCACGATCACCGGATACGACTTTGACAAGGCCAAAGTCCCCCAGCGCACCCCCGGTGACCTGACACCGGAGGATTCGCTCGGTCTGAACCGGGTACCTGATGCCGCCGTTCCCACCCGCGAGGTCAGTTCGCCGTTGCGTGCAGATATGTTTACCTGGCTGCCAGAATACGATGCGCCTTTGGGGCAGAACTTTGGCTACCGCCGTGAGGTGCACACCGGAGCGATAGAGCACGGCGAGACGTTCAGCTTTTACCGGGCGAATCTCCAGCGTAAGTATGACATTGCGGATGAAGAAAAACTGATGGCGAAGTGGCGGGATACGACCGTTGATCGCATGCTCAGCTGGGGGTTCACTTCCTTCGGCAACTGGATTGATCCCGATTACTACCAGATGGATCGAATCCCGTACTTCGCCAATGGCTGGATTATCGGCAACTTCAAGACCGTCAGTAGTGGCAATGACTACTGGAGCCCACTGCCGGATCCTTTTGATCCACTGTTCAAAGAGCGCGCCTATATCACCGCAGCGCAGATCGCCAAAGAAGTCGAAAACAGCCCCTGGTGTGTGGGTGTGTTTGTGGACAACGAAAAGAGCTGGGGGCAGGAGGGTTCCACCGCGTCGCAGTATGGCATCGTCATCAATACCCTGAGCCGCTCGGCGAAAGAGAGCCCAACCAAAGCGCAGTTTGTACAACTGATGCAGGATAAGTACGGTGAAGTTGCCAAGCTGAATAGCGCATGGAATATCCAGTTGCAAGGCTGGGACAGTTTCGCCGGTGGTGTAGCACTCAGCGATTTCAACGATGCCATGATCGAAGACTTCTCGACCATGCTGGAGCACTACACCGGCCAATATTTCAAGATCGTGCGGGAAGCGGTCAAACACTACATGCCGAATCATATGTACCTGGGCGCCAGGTTTGCGGATTGGGGCATGACCCCGGAGGTGCGCCGTGCCGCCGCCAAATACGCGGATGTGGTGAGCTACAACTACTACAAGGAAGGCGTCAGCGACAAGTTCTGGCATTTCCTTGAGGAAATCGATCGACCTTCCATCATTGGCGAGTTCCACAACGGCGCACTGGATTCCGGTCTGTTGAACCCTGGCCTGATCCACGCCAGCTCGCAGGCAGACCGTGGCAAGAAATTCGCCGAGTATATGAACAGTGTGATCGACAATCCCTATTTTGTCGGCGCCCACTGGTTCCAGTACATCGACTCTCCACTGACCGGGCGTGCCTACGATGGGGAAAACTACAATGTGGGTTTTGTCAGCGTGACCGATATCCCCTACACACCACTGGTAAATGCGGTTAAGGAAGTTAACGAAAATCTCTACCAGCGTAGATTTGGCGATTCTGCAGTTGGCGATGGAAAGGCGAACCGGTAATGAAACAATCAACTGCTTTGCGTCTATCGCTTGCCGTGGCTGTACTCGTTGGCACCTGCAGCGCCGCTGCGGAGCCCAATTTCACGAAGGTCAGTTTCAGGGAAGTCAGTGAGCAGCGGGGCCTGAGCACAGTGCCGACCTGGAAATACGCCGGCCCCGCCGTGGCAGACCTGAACGGTGATGGCCGTTACGACTTGCTACTGAGCAACCACGACAAGGTGCCTGCGCAGCTTTTTTGGGGCGATGATGGTGGCCGCTATCGGGAACACCATGCACCGATTATGCGCTGGGACGTACACGGGATTGCCGCCGGTGACTATGATCGCGACGGCGATCAGGATGTGGCGGTCGCCCTGGGCGGCGGCAATGGTGCTAGCCCGCAACCGCCACGGATCCTGAAAAACGACAACGGCGAATTTCGGGATATTACCGTGGGCAGCGGTATCGAAAATATGGGTGCCCGCGGGCGCTCGGTACGCTGGATCGATATGGATCTAGATGGCGACCTGGACCTGCTGCAGATCAATGCCATCATGCTCCCCGGCGAAAAAGGTCCGCGCAATATCCTGTTTGAAAATATCGGCAATGACCAATTCCGTTACCGCCAGGCGCCGAACTTCGAGAAAATGGAAGCCGAGCGCGTACTGGTTACCGATTTCAACGGCGATCATATCGACGACTTGATCGCCTTCTCGCCCGTCAGCTTGTGGGCGGGAACCGGCGATTTCGGGTTCCGCGATGTGACCGAACAGTGGTTGCCCGAGGCCACAGATCGCGAGTTTGTTATGGCAGTGGCGGAGGCTGACATCGATAACGATGGCGACCTGGACTACTACCTAGCCCGGGGAAAGACCTATTACCAGATAGCCAATAATGCGGTGTCGTTTGATGCGCAAAGCGGTCGGCTGGATCTGCGCGATGAGGGCAATCGTAGCCACGATGGGATCACCTTCTACAGTGACGGCCCATTGCAGCTCAATGAATTCTTTCACTGGCAGCGCGGGCAGGAAATTACCCTGCCGGTGTACCTGGGCGCGGGTGCGGAGAAGCTCGCTACTCCAGCGGGTGAATCACTGGTAACGGTTTCGCCGCAGGACGCCAGGGGCTTCCCCGACGAGGTGGTCGAAAATGGCTGGCATCTTGGGCTGGTGGAGCAGGGTAGTTCCGAGGGCGCTGATGTAACGACAGACGCAACGACAGGTGCGGAGACTGGCAAATACAAATGGCGTCTGGAGTGGTGTTTGAACGGCGATCTCGCCTGGGATATTCGTGCCAGCGTACATGGCGTAAAACAGATTGCGCCGGACTGGACGCCTCAGGAGTTGGGTGTTTCCGACATTCTGTTGCGTAATGATGGGCAGCGCTTTACCGATATCAGTGGCAAGCTGCCACCACAAAGTGCTGACAACAACTGGGGCGTGACCGCGGGTGATCTGGACAATAACGGCTACCAGGACTTTTTCGTCTATCGGTTCGGTGCCCTGCACCAGCGTGTTGAAGATTTGCTGCTGTTGAATCAGAACGGCCGCGCCTTCGCCCAACAATCCAATCACGGCGCTACCTTTCTCGGCCAGTCCGGTCATGGTGATATGGGTACGCTGTTCGACTCCGATCACGACGGGGATCTGGACCTGTTGAGCGGCGATGACGATCAGGGCCGTTGGCACCTGTTTGAAAACACCCTCAATCCACATCAGTCTAAGTCGCCAAAGAACAACTACCTGCAGGTTCGCGTGGGCTATTCCCAGAAGGGTACAGACCCAAAGGGAGCGGAAGTCTCTGTAAATAGCCAATATCATCGGGTAGGCTCAGGCAGTGCGACCCATTCTCAGGGCCAGTTGGATGTCGCGCACTTTGGCCTGGGGATGAGTCACGTCCCGGTAGATATTCATGTACGCTGGCGAGACGGAACAGAAGTGACACGGAGCGGCATCGCCGCAAATCAGCGGGTATTGGTAGGCGGACGGGTATTGGTAAGTGGAAAGGGCAGTGAGTAGTGAAAATGTGCCAACCGTCCAACTGTCAGCAGGAAGGAAAGTATTTTGAAAAGACTAAACAGCAGTCTGTCGCGCCGTGAAATGGTGCGGGTATTTCTGTCCAGCGCTCTCTGTGCGCTGCCAGTGAGCGCCGCGGCCCGGGCGCTCACAGCGAATGGTCGGGCAAATGATAAAGCGAATTGTGAGGAAGTTGGCGTGAGTGAAACTGCACAGAGTTCTGCCGGGATCGGTCAGGCAGAAGTATTCGATCAGCGTATTTGCAGCCTGGGGGAAGGCCCCCTGTGGCACCCGCAGCGCAAAAACCTGTACTGGGTGGATCTGCTCAACAAGCGCGTGCTCGCCAATGGCGCGGATGGTGAGCAGGCCTGGGAGTTTGATGAAATGCCCTCGGCGATTGGCTGGGTAGACCGGGACCGCGCTGTTGTCGCTTTTGAAAGTGGCCTGCACCTGATGGACCTGAACAGCGGGGAGAGAACCCTGCTGTGTGCGCTAGAGCCGGATCTACCGGGCAACCGCAGCAACGATGGCCGAGCCGACCCCTGGGGTGGATTCTGGATTGGCACAATGGGTATGGAAGGCGAGCCGGACCAGGGCAACCTGTATCGCTGGTACAAAGGTGAGTTGCGGAAGCTGGATAGCGGGATGACCGTGCCCAACGGAATCTGCTTTGATCGCGCGCGTAATTACGGTTACTACGCGGACTCGGCCAAAAGCCTGGTTTACCGGGTAGCGTTGAATGAAGAAGACGGATGGCTCGCCGGCGAGCGGGAAGTCTTTCTGGATCTAAGCGAGCAGAAGCTCATCCCCGATGGCGCGGTGATGGACGGGCAGGGCAATATGTGGTCGTCCCTGTGGGACGGTGCGCGTACCCAATGCTTTACTCCCGATGGCAGCGCCTCTGTTGCACTACAAGCACCCGTTATCCGCACTACCTGCCCGGCCTTTGGCGGTGACGATTTTACCGATATGTATGTGACGACTGCTGCGGTGGGCCTTGAAGACGCGCCAGATGCGAAAGTCCCCAATGGCGTCACCCTGGTATATCGCAATGCGATAAAAGGGCAGCCGGAACCGGCGGTGATTGTGTAGTCGGGCGTTCAATTCAGTCGGATCGAGTTAAACCTGAGTTCATCAAGAAAGGCGGCCTTGTTAATTTCAAGGCCGCCTTTTTTCGTGAAAAACGTATGCGCTCAGTGGTTACTTGAAGTCTCGGGCAATTTTGCCTTTCTAAAAGCATCCATCCGCTCCATAGCCTGTCCTTCGAACTCCCGCTTCAATTGCCATTTTGGCCGATCCAGTTGCAGTTCCCACTGGAATAGCTTTTTGTACAGTGCGGTTACTTTTTCCGGGTATTGCCGGGCCAGATTATTGTTTTCACTGGCATCGTCCACAAGATTATAGAGTTCGGCAGGCCTGTCCGGAAAACGCAGTAGTTTCCAGTCGCCATCCCGAATGGCTGCGCGGTTTTCTTTTTTCCAGTAGAGGGACTGGTGCGGCTTTCCGGTGGTTTTGGCGGTGAGGTAGGGAATAAGGTTTACACCGTCGATTCCTTCTAGGTTCGATGAATCTCCACCAGCGGCGGAATAAAACGTCGGCAGCAGGTCGAGTAGGCTGCTGGGGTGGCTAAATGTCTGCTTTGCCGGTATCTGGCCAGGCCACTGCATGACAAACGGCACCCGGATTCCCCCCTCCAGATGGGTGGCCTTGGTGCCACTCAGGGGATAGTTATTGGAGGCGTTGTGATCCGTGGGCCCGCCGTTATCGTTGGTAAACACAATCAGGGTGTTGTCGATCAAGCGTTGTTTTTCTAGTGTGTCGAGCAATTTGCCGACACCCCTGTCCAGGGCCCTGGTCATGGCAGCGACTTTCTGGCGATTGCCGGAAAGTTGAGGGAAGGCGGCCAGATCCTCTGGCAACGCATCCATGGGGGCGTGCACAGCAGTGTAGGAGAGGTAGAGGAAGAAGGGCTTGTCTTGGTTGCGCTGGACAAAGGCGACCGCTTCATCGGTCAGCGCGTCGGTAAAGTATTTTGGTGTTTCCGCGAAAACACCGAAGCCGCGCTCGAGAAAATCCTCTCGATGGTGGTTGGGGTTGCTTTCATCAAACGGGAAGTAGGAGCGGGCACCGCCACGAAAACCGTAGAATTCATCGAAGCCGCGATTGAGTGGGTGAAAACGATCTGCATTGCCCAGGTGCCATTTGCCCAGGATGGCGCTGTGGTAACCCAGTGGTTTGAGGTGATCCGCGATGGTTTTTTCGTCCAGCGGCAGTCCCATATCGTCCCCGGTGGTGCCATTTGCACTCATATAGTCGGGCACATTGTTTTCCTCATAGCCAAAGCGTTGCTGGTATTTACCGGTGATCAGCCCGGCGCGGGAAGGGCCGCAAACCGCGGCGCTCACATAGGCCTGTTCAAAACGGGTACCGCTCTTGGCAATGCGATCAATATTGGGTGTCTGGAATACTTCACTGCCCTGAAAACTGAAGTCTGCGTAGCCGGCATCGTCCGCCAGAATTAGAACGATATTTGGTTTTTTTGTGGCCGCGATGGCCGCGGACGGTATGGTGAACACGGCGATTATCGGTAGGGTGAGTAGCGCGGCAACCAATCGGCCGCTGATCCGGAATGACATGGTGACCCCCAATGCTGATTAATTGGGGTAGTGTAACGCCACTTGTATATTGTTAACAAAGAGGGGCGTTGTCGGTGCAAATCTGGAAGGACCACTGACGAGATGACCCGGGTGCAAGTATCGGTGCTGTATTTCGGTCAATCAGCTCACGCAGGCTATCGGCATTTCCGATGGCGGGTTCCAGTACCAGATTAAAGTAAGGGGTTCCCCCGTCCCCGGCCCAGCCTCCGTAGTTCAGCCATAGCGCAAGGTGCGGAACCTCCTCTGGGGCCAAGTCAAAATACAATGCTTCGCCGGTGGCCGGGTCCATGATGCCGATCCGGGCCTTTGCCCCGGGATTGGTACAGTCAAATAGATCATTTACCGAAAGTAGCTTGGCCGCAAAGCCATTTTCCGGCGCAACCTCGGGAATTACAGATAGATTGGAACCACCGGGCGTGTTGGGCCAGTAGAACGTATCGCCAGTAACCAGTGGGGCATGTTCGGAGGCAAATGAGCAGTGAAGCTGATGATTATTCGGGAGCACCAGTTCCATTCCCGGGGTTATCGCCAGGGCCGGGTGCAGGCACCAGCTGAAAGGTACTGCGGTATCGCAAAGATTGCGCACGCTGTACTGGAACTTGATGCATCCTTGATCTGGCGGCAGCGTCAGGCTGCGTTGGAACGTGACGGGAAGCGTGCTGCACTTCTGCTTGAGGATGAGGCTTACCGATCCATCGGCATGCTCCGTACATCGCACTTGCGTCCAGGGGCGCCCGTAAAGTTCTCCGTGATCGGGCAGAGTAAGCCCCGCAAACACGCCGGCGTCGGACGGAAGCTCACAGGCATCCACACTGGGAAAGCATTCGTCCACACCGCCGGTATCGTGCAGCCGGGTGTAGCAATCAGCGGGAACCGCCTTTCTGTGGCATATACGGTTATTTCTCCACAGCCATTCGCGCTGGCGCAACCCCGTTGTCACACTTACGATTTTTCCTCCGAGGGCGGGCACCACCGTCACCGCCATCGCTTCATTCTGGAGACGGTAGGCTAAGAATCGGTCAAAGCGCGTCTGTGTTATGGACGCGGAGTGGGTTGTATTGGACATATTTTGGCTGTCGGTTCTGAGAGCGGTAGCGACGAACAATTCCGGATCTAGCGACTCGGCCTCGCGGGTTTTGGCCCCGAATAGGTTCCTGTATATTATCTGCCCTTTCAAGCATCCCAGGAACCGCAATCAGCTTATGAAATACATCCTAGGCGCCTACGCCACCGCCCCCGTGACCGAAACCTGGCAGCCGGAGGTTCAGGAGGAATACCTGAACGGCATCAAACAGCTGCAAAACCTGCGTGGGCTCGAGCACCCGTTCACCGGGGAGCTGCACGCCCATGACGACGACTGGTTTCTGCGAAATATTGACCCGGAATGGGATTTTGTATTTACCGGCGTGCCCGGGGTGATGGGGCGTCTGGGCAAGAATGCGGCCTTTGGTATCGCGTCTGACGACGAGGCCGGGCGTGCGGAGGGGGTTGAATTTTACCGCCAAATGCACGCGGCGGTGCTGAAGCTCAATAAACACCTCGGGCGCAATGCGGTAGAGGCCGTGCAGTTGCACACCAGCCCCAATCGCACTGCGGCTCAGTCCTCTGTTGCATCGCTCAAGCGCTCTCTGGAGGAAATCACCTCCTGGGACTGGAGTGGTGCAAATCTGGTTATCGAGCACTGCGATGCGTTTGTGGAAGGCCTGAAGCCAGAAAAAGGCTTCCTTTCCGTGCAGGAAGAAATCGACTGTCTGCTTGAAATGAACCAGGACCGCGAACAAAAACTGGGCATTTGCATCAACTGGGGACGTTCGGCCCTGGAGACACGCAGCGTGGAAGGCCCACTGGAGCACCTGCGACTGGTGCGCGAGGCGGGACTGTTGCGCGGTCTGATGTACTCCGGCATTTCCGACGTGGAAACACCCTACGGCGTATGGCGCGATACCCATATGCCACCGGCGGAAGTATTTGAGGGCGGGCAATTTGCGGAAGGCTCACTGCTCACGCGGGAACAGCTGGCACTAACCCTGGAAGCCGCAGACTGGCAAAAGCTCGACTATCTGGGGGCGAAGATCGGTGTGCGGCCGACGGATCTGGATGCGGCTTCCCGAGTAGCCTATAACCGGGATTGCCTGGCGGCGCTCGACCTTGTGACTAAATAGCGGGATACAGCGGCAGTAGATCTGCGGTGCTGTATTTCTGATTGGACGCTTTTATAAAAAACAAAACGGGGGCATTGCCCCCCGTTTTGTTTTTGGATTAGTTGCAGTTCAAATACACCGCACGTTTCTGCAAGTATCCCTCTATACCGTAGATGCCGTCTTCACCGCCGATGCCGCTGCGTTTGTGGCCGGAGTGATAGCCCTGGACGTAGCCGACAATCTGCTTGTTCACGAATACGGTACCCACTTCAAGTCGGGAAGTACCTTCCATGATGGTGCGGTAGTCGTTGGTCCACAGGTAGCAGCTCAGGCCATCGTTGCGGCGGTTGGTGATTTCTACTGCTTCATCGAATGATCCAATTTTGACGATGGGCAGTACCGGGCCGAAGATTTCTTCTCGCGCGGCCGCCATATCTGCGGTTACGTCGGTCAGTACGGTGGGTTGGTACCAGTTGCCGTGTTCAAATTCGGCGCCTTCCGGGCGGGCGCCGCCGCAGGCGAGGGTGGCGCCGGCGTTTATGGTTTCCTGCACGATGGAATCGACCCGGTCCAGGCCCTGGGCGGTCACCGATGGGCCCATGCTGGGGTTGTCCATGGGGTTGCCTACTGTAAGCCCTTTCACTTTTTCCAGCACTTTGCGGGTAAATTCCTCCGCGACCGTTTCGTGTACCAGCACCAGCTCGGCACAGATACATACCTGGCCGCAATTGGCGTAGCGGGAGATCACCACCGCATCCACGGCTTTGTCGATATCGGCATCGTCCAGCACGATAAAGGACGCTTTACCGCCGAGCTCCAGGGATACCGCGGTAACGTTCTCGGCAACCGCGCGGCAGATGGCCTGGCCGGCGCGGATGCTGCCGGTGAGAGTGACCAGTTGGGTGACGGGGCTTTTTACCAGGTGCTCGCCCACGGCAATACCGCTGCCGCTGATGATGTTGATCACGCCCTTGGGAATACCGGCTTCCTCTACCGCTTTGGCAAATTCCATGGCGGTGAGGGGGGTGGCTTCGTGGGGTTTTACGATCATGGTGTTGCCGGTGACCAGTGCCGGGCCTACCTTGCGGCCGATGAGTGCCAGTGGGTAGTTAAACGCACACAGGCCCACGGTCACGCCGTAGGGGACTTTCTGAATCCACAGCTGTTCGCCGGCGTTATCGGATGGGAAGATATTTCCTTCGATACGGCGCGCAGCTTCGGCGGAGTAGCTGAGGTAATTCAGGGTATCGTCGAACTCGCCGTAGGCTTCATTCAGGGTTTTGCCCTGTTCCAGCACCAGCAGGTTGGCGAACAGATCCCGTTTGGGTTTCAGCGCGTCGATGAGGCGGAACAGATGGCGCCCGCGTTCGATGGCCGGCAGCATTTTCCAGCTTTGCAGGGCGGCCTGGGAGGAGGCGAGGGCGGCGTCCGCTTGTTCCAGGGTGCAGTCCGGTACGCTGGCGAACACTTCGCCGTTGGCCGGGTTTTCCACGGGCAATTTGTCCGCACTGTCGATCCACTGGCCGTCGATATAGCACTGGTAATGCTTCAGGGTGGTGGTGTTTGTTGGTGTGCTCATCATCTTCTCCATCGCATTTTGTTTTTATGTGCGTTTGATTGTTTCAGGCTTACTGCTACTGGTTGAATACCGGCGGTCGTTTTTCCACGAAGGCCTTCAGCCCTTCTTCGGCGTCCGGGGTTTCGTACAGGGAATCCGCCAGTTCTGCCTCCAGTGCCAGCGCCTGGTTGAGGGGCAGGGAGCTGCCTTCGCGCAATGCGCGCTTGGTAGCGGCGATGGCACGGCCGGGACCGCGAGCGATTTCTTCGGCGAATTCGCTGGTGCCTGCAGCCAGGGATTCCGCACTGTAGACGCCATCGAGCAATCCCAGTTCTTGCGCCTGAGCGAGTCCGAAGGTGTCGCCGGTCAGCAAAACTTCCATGGCGGCGCGACGACCAATGCGGCGTACCAGGCGCTGGGTGCCGCCGTTGCCGGGAATCAGCCCCAGCTTGATTTCCGGCAGGCCGAAGCGGTAATTGCCTTCGGCAGCGAAAATAAAATCGCAGGCCATGGCAATTTCCAGGCCGCCACCGAGGCAGTGGCCGGCGACTTCGGCTATGTAGATTTTGCTGCTGTTTTCGATGGCATTGGCATTGGTGCGGGCAGCGGCGACCAGTGCCAGGTTTTGCTGCACACTGTTACTTTCAAACACCTTGATATCGGCGCCGGCACAGAAAAATTTTGGCAGCGCGCTGTTGATCACCACCACGCGTACGCTGTCGTCCTGTTCCAGGGTACGAATGACCATGCCGATTTCCCGCAGGAATGACTCGTGATAGGCGTTCGCTGGCGCAAGCTGCAAAGTAATATGGGCCACCCCGGGGGTAGACTTTGTTAGCGAAACATTCGATTGCGAATGGCGCTCATTCATGGCCGGTTCCTCTCATTTTTCACCTCTCATCTCTCATTTTTGATTTCGTTATTAATGGCGCCCTGGTGTTGCCCCAGTTTCGGCGCTGGATGGCTTCCCCACAGGAATTGATCGTCGATACGAATGGGGCACCGGCTGGTGGTTAACTGACTGCCACCGGACATCGGCAGGGATTGCAGCATGTCGAGGGTTTTGAAACCGTCGTGTGCCAGCAGTTGATTCCAGTCCAGCACTTCCGCGCACCAGATATCCGCAGGCTCCAGTAGAGATAGCCAGTGCGCGGTGGTCTGGGAGGGGAGGTGATCTGCAAGAATCTGTTTGATGGCATCCCGCTCGGCAAAGGCGAGTGCGGGGTCGCAGTAGGGCAATAGCGCGGGGCAGTCGAGCAGTCGCGCGAGGTCTTCCACACGACCCATGGAGAGAGCGATATAACCGTCGTTGGTTTTATAGAAACCGTAGGCGCCGGCCACCAGCGCGTGGGCGCCATTGACGGCGGCGCGCTCGATGGTTTGCTGCGGATCCTGCAGTGCAATGGTGAGTGGCTCGAACTGAAAATCCACCATGGCTTCGAGCATGCTGATCTGCACCAGGCTGCCTTCACCGGTGAACTCGCGGGCGAAGGCGGCGGCGAGAATGCCCTGCACCAGTTGTGCGCCGGTAAAGATGTCCGCTACCGGTACGCCCATGGCCACGGGGCCATCGTCGCGGCTGCCGGAAAGCCAGGTGAGGCCGGAAAGGGCCTGTAACAGTAAGTCCTGTCCGGGACGATCGGCCCAGGGACCCGTATTGCCGTAACCGCTGATCTCACCGTAAATGATGTGCGGGTTGATGGCTTTTACATGGTCGTAGTCGAGCCCGAGTCGCTGCATGACGCCGGGGCGGAAATTGGCGATGAGGATATCCGCCTTGCGGATCAGTGCATTGAGATCGTCCCGCTGCGCCGGATTTTTCAGGTCAACGCAGTAGCTTTCCTTGTCCCGGTTGATGGCGTGGAACAGGGTGGATTCACCCTCCAGCACGCAGTCGGACAGATACAGATTGCGGCCGTCTTCGCCGCGCTCAGGTCGCTCGATCTTGATCACCCGCGCACCCAGGTCCGCAAGGCGCAGCGCAGCAGACGGGCCGGACAGAAACTGCGAAAAATCGAGAACCAACAGTCCGTCGAGTGGTTTATGAGTTTGGGTCATTGTGCGGTCTCCCCCTGGCTGGAATGGGCAGTGGTGGAGTTGGCCAGTAAGGTGTTGCGAATGTGATCGGTATCTTCTCCGAGTCGCGGCGCGGCCTTGTGACTTGTAAAACGCTGGCCGTTGATCCGCAGCGGGCAGCGGGTGGTATTGACGGTCAGCGACGTCTCGCCGTTTTGCGATGGGCGGGAAACCTGTAACTCCATCGCGACCGCTTTAAACGCGGGATGGTCGAGCAGCTGATCGTAGTCCACCACTTCGGATGCCCAGATGGCGGCCGCGTTCAGGCGAGTCATCCAATGGTCTGTGGTTTGGGTGCGCAGGTGTTTTGCGAGGTCTGTTTTGATCGCGTCGCGCTGGCTAAAGGCTTCGCTGTCGTTTTTGTTGATGGCCGGGCAGCCGAGCGCTTCCGCCAATGGCCCCAGTGGTCCCATGGAAATGGCAATCCAGTGGTCTTTGGTTTGATAGATGCCGTAAGGCGCACCGAGGAACGCATGGGCGTTGGCGATTGCGCTGCGGTCCGGCAACTGGCGGTCGTTGTTGAGGTAGGTGGTAAGCCCTTCAAACTGAAAATCCACCATGGATTCCAGCAGGCTGGCCTGCACTTTGGCACCCACTACGGCACCGCCATTTTTGCGGGCGCGCTGGCGGCGCACCAGCGCGGCGAGAATGCCTTGCGCCAGGTGAGTGCCGCACAGCATATCGGCGATGGCGAGCCCTAGCGGAACCGGCCCCTGTTTGCGATTTCCCGAGAGCCAGCCGACGCCAGATACCGCCTGTGCCAGCAGGTCTTGGCCGGGTTTGTGCACCCAGGGTCCTTCGTTGCCGTAACCGGAAACTTCGCCGTAAATAATCTGCGGATTGAGGGCTTTGACACTGGTGTAGTCGAGGCCGATTTTTTCCATCACGCCTGGGCGGAAGTTGTGTGTCATTACATCTGCCTGTGCGAGCAGTTGGCGCACCGCATTCAGGTCGTGCGGGCTTTTCAGGTCCGCACAAAAGGATTCTTTATTGCGGTTGATGGTGTGGAACAGCAGGCTGTCACCATCCACCCACAGGTCTTTGGTGGCGAGGCTGCGACAGGCGTCGCCGCTGCCGGGGCGCTCGATCTTGATTACCCGTGCACCGAGGTCTGCCAGACGCAGGCCCGCGTAGGGGCCTGCCAGGTACTGGCTGAACTCGAGAACGGTGAGCCCTTTAAGAGGCAGTTGTGACGCAGCGTGTTGCTTCGCAGACATAGTTTGTTGCATGGCAGACATTGGTTGTGTCATCCATTAACCCTGACGTGATTTTTTGTACAGAACATTGAGCTGATCCAGCAGCCCGTTGGCATCGCCACCGTGCATGAGGTAGTTGCGAATGGGCGCGCCGGCGTTGTCCTGGAAAAACATATGCCCATGGTAGCGTGGACGCAGGAAGGCGCGGTCCAGGGTGGGCAGGGTGTCGGTGAAGTAGTTGTTGGTCAGGTGATTGGCTGACTCACTGGTCCAGGCGTCGCGATGTCCGGGCTGACCGCCGTACTGAATGTAGAAGGACTTTTGCAGATCCGGATTGCCGGCAAATGCTACAAACTGCGCGGCAATATCGGCGTGTTTGGTGTGCGCGGAGATCGCCAGGCCAGTACCGCCGAGGGTGGTTTTCAGGTGCTCGCCTTTAGGACCGGCGGTCACGGTATCCCGGAATGCCAGCAGTTTGCGCGCGTAGCCGGCCTGGGCGTAGTTGGCGTAGCCGTAGGCAAACGGGCAGTAGGCGAAGTCGTCACTGCGGGTCATCGCTTCGTACACCTTGATCGGGTTCCAGTCGAAGCAGCGGCGGTCCAGGTTGTCGGACAGGGCCTTGAGCATGCCCAGTGCCTCAATACCCACAGCCTGGCTCACTACTTCCTCTTCGCCAACGCAGGGATCTTCCCCCATGGCGGAACACAGCATGTAGAAATTCATCAGGGTGTCCTGGGGAATGCTCGGCACTGCGACCAGACCTTTCTCGGCGAGTGCCATCAGGTGTTCCCAGGTTTTGGGTTCTTCCAGTCCCTTTTCTTGCAGCAGGTCCGGGCGTAATGACGCTACCGGGGTGGCGGCGTCCAGGGCCAGGGCCCACTGCTGGCCATCGTAGTGATAGGAGGTGTGGGAGTGCCCCACGGCGTTGTCTGCCTGGTCCTTGAGGAAGGCGGCGGGCAGGTGCTCGTCCAGGGGCAGGATTACCTTTTCCCGCGCGGCAAAACCGGTCCAGGGGTGGTCGATCACCAGCAGGTCGTAGCGGCTGGCGAGGTCGTCGATGGGGTGGTCGGCGAAGGCCTGAAGCGAACGTTTGTCCCACTGAATGGTGACGTGGGGGTTCAGTTCTTCAAAGCGCTGGGCCGCCGCCACCATGGGGGTGAAGCCGCGGGTGTGGTTCCAGGTCATGCCGCGCAGGACGATGGTTTCTTGGGAGTCGTGACTATTCTCGGAGCTGCTCATCAGTTTTCTCTCTGTATCACTCGTAAACGAGGTGCGGGTGTTGGTTGCCCGCTGGTTGGCGGCTCATCAGGATCGATTTCGTGTTTTTATATTTGAAATTGTTGTTCAAGTATAAAAATCGTTTTTTGGCGGTGTCAACCTGTGCTTAAATGCGCTGACAAAACAAATGCCAAACAATGTGTGGGTCAGGGGGAAGTGGTGCCCGAGAAAGTGAGCGTAAAAGCGGGGAATCAGAAGGATGGGGGCAACGGCAATGGCGGGAACAAGTACGCGGTGCCGGCGCTGGACAAGGCCCTGGAGATTCTCGAGTTTCTTGCGGCGGAGTCGCTGCCACTGTCCCAATCCGATATTGCCCAGGGGATCGGTCGCACCAATAGCGAGATCTTCCGGGTACTGGTAGGCCTCGAATCCCGGGGTTACCTGTTGCGAGACGAGGTGTCCGGCAAGTACCGGGTTTCCCTCAAGCTGCTGGAGCTGACCCGGACGCTGTCGCCGGTCTCGCAGCTGCGCTTTGCGGCACAGCCGGAGATGGAGGCGCTGGCGGCGCGGCTCGGCCAGTCCTGCCACTTGAGCGTGATTCACCAGGGCCAGTTGATGGTCGTGTTGCAGGTACAGAGCCCCGGGCCGGTATCCCTGTCGTTCAATGAGGGCACCTTGTTCCCACTGCTGCAGACCGTATCCGGGCGGGTGCTGCTGGCGAATTGCGAGGCGGGGCGCCGCGCCGGTTTGCTGGAAAAGATGCCGGGTGTGGACGCCCCCCTGGCCATGGAGCAATCGCTGCTCCCGGTGCGTGAAGCGGGTTTCGAGCTGCGTATCAGTGAATTGACCGATGGCGTGACGGACTGCGCGGCGCTGGTAGGGCAGCCGGATGGTGCGACCATTGCCGCGCTGGCGGTTTCCAGCCTGACCTCGGTGGTGGGCAAAAAGCTGGAGCGCGAGGAGCTGGAGCGTGCGGTACAGGAATCCGCCGCGCGGATCAGTGCCGCCCTCGGCCTCTAATCGGCAGGTATCAGACATAAAAAAAGCGCCCCTGAAAAGGGGCGCTGAAGCGAGAGAAAATGCCTTTTAGGCAACCGAGGTTGCGGCACAGGCAAAGGTCACGAAGAGTCGTTCGTAACTGACAAGGTGTAACAAAGCGCAAACTGGGGTGTGCTTCGCTACGGGAGAAATCATTTTCCAAGCGCCTGCACGCGCTTCGCCGCATCCACCATGATGCGCGCTTTGTCGGCGATCTGGCTGGCGTTGTCGCCGGCGGCATAAATGTTAGAGCCGAGGCCGAAACCGCGTGCACCGGCCTTCCAGTACTCTTCCATATTGGTATCGGTGATACCGCCCACCGCCAGGGTGAGCACATCTTTCGGAACCACCGCGCCGAGAGAGGCCAGGTACTGGGCCGGGAAGTCCGCTACCGGGAACATTTTCAGCACCTCGGCACCGGCTTTGAGCGCACTGAACGCCTCGGTGGGGGTGAGGCAGCCGGGAACGGAAATCAGATTCCGGTCATTGGTAGCGCGGATCACTTCCGGGTCACAGTTTGGCGAAACAATGATCTCTCCGCCTGAATTTTGTACACTCTGCACCTGCTCCGGGGTCAGCACGGTACCGGCGCCACAGATGGTGGTTTCACCGAAGTCGTCCATGATTTTCGCCAGCCGCTCGATACTCTTGAGAGGCTCAACCGGGGAATTCAGCGGGATCTCGATGGCGCGCACACCGGCTTCCAGCAGGGTATTGGCAACCATGTCGATCTCGTGCGGCGTGACGCCGCGGATGATGGCGATAAGAGGGCAGGCTTCCAGCGCCTGGTGAAACTGCTGCTTCAGCATGTTTGATTCCTGAGCTTCTTACGGATCTGCTTTTTAGTGATCTATTCCCGGTGACGGGACAGGATGGATGCAGTATAAAGGGACGCAGGAATATTTGTATATAGTTAATTGTTAACAAAAAAGGATTGGGGTTGTATGATGGGCCAACATCACGTGGTGGCCGACCATACTTCCTGGGGTACCCAAGCTGTTCCTTAGGTGCCAGTGGTCGGAGCGCCCATAACAATAAAAGAGGGTTATCCGATGAGAGGATTCCAGCTGACCGCCTTCAAATTTGCCGCAATCGTGGCATTTGGTGGTTTTATTTTTGGTCTCGATGCGGCGCTGATCTCCGGCACCGTGCGCTTTATTACCGCCGAGTTCACCCTGTCGGACCTGCAAGTGGGCACCGTCGTCAGTGCGCCCGGTTTCGGGGTGATCTTTGCGCTGCTGGTGACCGGGCGTATCTGTGATGCCTGGGGCCGCAAAACGGCACTGCTAATGATTGCCGCCCTCTATCTTGTATCCGCCATTGGCTCGGTGCTCGCGCCCAATTTTGAAATGTTGGTGGCGGCGCGCTTCCTCGGTGGCCTCGCATTTACCTCTCTTTCCCTTGCCTCCATGTATATCGGCGAAATTGCACCGCCGCAAATGCGCGGCAAGCTGGTGTCCATGAACCAGATCACCACCGTGGTCGGCCTCTCTGCAGCCTATTTTGCCAACTACGTTATTTTGCAGGCATCCAATGCGGATGCGGCCTGGGTGACCGCACTGGGCATCGACCAGTACACCTGGCGCTGGATGCTGGGGGTGGAAGTGATCCCGGCATTGATCTGGCTGCTGATGCTGCTCGCGATTCCCGAGAGTCCGCGCTGGTTGGTGCTCAAGGGCCGCCTTGACGATGCCCGTGCGGTAATGCGCAAGTTGTTGCCGGAAGGGCATATCGAGCCGCAGATTGTTGAGATTCAGGAGAGCGCGGCTGCCGCGCCGACCGGCAACTTCCGCCAGCAGGTGGCAGAGATCTTCAAGCCGCGTCTGCGCACCGCTTTCTGGGTGGGTTTGGTAATCGCCATCGCGCAGCCGATTACCGGTATCAACGCCATCATGTTCTATGCGCCCACCGTGTTTGAGCAGGTGGGTATCGGCACCAATGCGGCATTTATGCAGGCGGTGATCGTGGGTGTGGTGAGTGTGATGTTTACCATTCTGGCACTATTGTTGATTGACCGTCTCGGCCGCCGCCCGCTGGTGTTGTTCGGTCTCGCCTGGGGCGGCGCCAGCCTGTTTCTGTGCAGCTGGGCCTTCAGCCAGGCGACCTATGAATTGACCGCGTCTTCCCTGCAGGCGCTGGCCGCGGCCAACATCGATGTGTCTTCCCTGCAGGCGCTGGTGGGCACCGTGTTTGAAACCGATGTGGCGTTCAAGCAGGCCATGTATCAGGCGCTGGGTGAAGCCACTGCCCGCGCCAACGAGGGCGTGCTGATTCAGCACGGCATCCAGATCAATGCCACCCTGGTGCTCGCGGGCATCATGTGTTTTATCGCGGCATTTAATCTGTCGATTGGCCCGGTGATGTGGGTGCTCTTCTCTGAAATTTTCCCCACCTATGTACGCGGCGTTGCGATTCCGTTCTTTGCGCTGATCGTGAGTACCGTCAGCTACTTTGTGCAGCAGTTCTTCCCCTGGCAGCTGAACAATATGGGCGCAACCGAAATCTTCCTGTTCTACGCCGCCTGTATCAGTGTCAGCCTGGTGTTGCTGTACCGTTTGCTGCCGGAAACCAAAAACAAATCCATCGAAGAGATCGAGGCGACCATGGTGCGCGCCTGAGCGCGCACCGGGATTGATCGTTCAAGAAAGTGAGAAGTCTTCATGTCTAAAGCCTTGCTGGATCAGAAGGTTGTTATCGTCACCGGTGCCGCTGCAGGCATCGGCTGGGGTATCGCACAGGTGTGTGCCGAGGCGGGTGCCACCGTGGTGCTGGCGGATATCAACGATGCGAGCAATCGGGTGGAAACCCTGCGCGACCGCGGATTTGAAAGCGCCTACTTGCCGTTGAATGTGGGTGACGCCGCGGCGATTGCACCGTTTATCGAATCGGTGGTGGAGCGCTTCGGGCGCATCGACGGCCTGGTAAACAACGCTGGCGTCACCATTGAGGGAAACTTTCTTGAGTTTGATCTGGATAAGCTGGACTGCCTGTGGGAAGTGAATCAGCGCTCGGTTTTTCTGCTGTGCCAGGCGGCGGCGCGTCATATGCAGGCGGGTGCCGCGATTGTGAATATCGCGTCCAATCACGCCGGTGCCAGTGTCGCCGGTTACGAAATGTATTCAGCGACCAAGGGCGCCATCGTCGCCATGACTCGCGCCATGGCCTGGAGCCTGGGCAAAAAAGGCATCCGCGTAAACAGCCTCTGCCCGGGTCTGACCAAAACCGAAGCGGTCGCCAAAGTGGCGGACGCAAATCCGGCACTGGCAGCGTCCTTCGACAAAATGCATGCAGACAACAAATACAACACGGTGGAAGAGGTGGGGCATATCGCCGCATTCCTGCTTTCACCCTGTTCCGGCGCCATGACCGGTTCCAATATCACCGCGGACCACGGCCTCAGTGCCAGTCTGTGTCCCACCGACGATCTGAAATAAGCGGAGCGCAAGGATGAAGATTACCGATATCAAGGTGTATCCCGCCTGGGTAGGGCACCGTAACCTTTGTCTGGTAAAGGTGGAAACCGATGCGGGCATTTACGGCTGGGGCGAGTCTGGTCTCTCCAGCCGGGAACTGGCGGTGGCCGGCGCGGTGAAGCATTTCCGCGAATTCCTGATTGGCCGCGACGCGCGCAATATTGGCGCGCTGTGGCAGGAGATGTACCGCAGCCAGTATTTTGAAGGTGGCCGCGTGCTCACCGCGGCAATTTCGGCAATTGATATCGCCCTTTGGGATATTGCCGGTAAAGCACTGAACGTGCCGACCTATCAATTACTGGGCGGCAAACAGCGCAATGAAATTCCGTTGTTTGTGACCTCCACCAAGCCCATGGGGCCGGCGCTGCTGGACGACTTCCGCACGCTGCGCGAGCAGGGCTGGGAAGTGATCCGTGCAACCACCGGCGAACACGGCTCGCCCATCGAACCGACCACGTTTGATGTGCGTAAATCCATT
This sequence comes from uncultured Microbulbifer sp., assembly GCF_947504145.1. Lineage (GTDB taxonomy): Bacteria > Pseudomonadota > Gammaproteobacteria > Pseudomonadales > Cellvibrionaceae > Microbulbifer. The sequence continues at coordinate 1,405,384 of NZ_CANNGQ010000001.1, read as the reverse complement.
GCCGCTGCAGCCGGCAGCCTGAAAGAAATCCGTCAGGAACTGGGAGATGAGTTGGTGCTGGGTATCGACTACCACCACCGCCTCTCCGTTGCCGAAACCGCGAGTTTCTGCCAGAAGCTGGGGGAGGGTGTGCTCGACTTCCTCGAAGAACCGATCCGCGATCAGTCCGTGTCGGCCTATCAGGGGCTGCGCAACATGGTGAATGTACCTTTTGCCATCGGCGAGGAGTTTTCAAGCAAGTGGGATTTCCTGCCCTATATCGAAAAAGACATTACCAACTTTGCCCGCATCGACGTGTGCAATGTGGGCGGTTTGACCGAGGCGATGAAAGTGGCCGCCATGGCAGAAAGCCATTACATCGACATCATGCCCCACGATCCGCTGGGCCCGGTGTGCACCGCAGCAACCATCCAGATGTGTGCGGCGGTGCCGAATCTGTCCTGGTGTGAAATTGCCCCCTACGACAGCAATAAATCCGATCACGACAAGTATTTCATCAACCGGCCAAAAGAAGTGAACCGGGTGTATCCGGTGGGCGATGCGCCGGGCATCGGAATCGACGTGAACGAGGAAATGATTGCCGAGCAGTCGTTTAAATTCTGGGAAGCACCACGACTGTACAAGCCGGACGGAAGCTACACCAACTGGTGAGAAATCTACTGCGCGTGCGCCTGGCGGCGTTCGGCGCATATCAATAAAAAAATGAGTAAGACGATGGAAACCAAAACCTTTGCCAAAAATTCTTCTGGACCACTGATGCGCTCCCTGTTGAGCCTCGCCATTGCCGCGGCAACTCTGGGTGGCCTGGCCGCCTGTTCCGGAGAGCAGAAGGGGAGTGAGTCCACTGCGAGCGCGGTGAGCACTGCAGATTCCAATTTGCTGGCACAGGACTTTGTGCTGGAAGGTTTCGACAAGGGTGGCATTCCGGCGTCTGTTCAGGTCAACAATGGCACCGCCAATCTGGTGGACGATGGTGCCGGTGGCAAAGCATTGCAGGTGAAGTTGAAGCTTGCGGATAACAACGGTGCCGGCCTGGTGATCAAACCGGCGGAGGCCTGGGACTGGAGTGAATTCTCCAACTTCAACCTTGCGTTTGATGTGGCCAACCACGGTGAGGAGTCGGTGCAGATCGATGTCACCATGGGCGATAAAAATGGTGATTTCTATACGCGCGGCCTGGTAGTCCCTGCGGACGGTACCTCGCGCACTTACTACGCCAAACTGCATGGCCACGATCAGGAGGATCCCAAGGCGGCGGCCCAGAACGAATTCAACTTTGCTTCCGGTCTGCGCTCCAATCCGCCTACCTGGCATTCCGACGACGTGATGCTGCATTCCTTCTGGGGTAAAAAACTGCTGGACCTTTCCGGCATCACCCAGATTTCCTTCGGTTCTGACGGTAGCCTGAGCGATCGCCAGTACACCATTGATAATCTGCGCCTGCGCGCAAACCCGGAGATGGATAAAAACTTCCTCACCGGTCTGCTGGACAAATACGGCCAGAACGCCAAGGTAGATTACGAAGGCAAAATTCACTCTGACGAAGAGCTTAAGAAGGTCGTCGAGGAAGAGCTTGCCAGCCTTTCCGGCAAGCCCAATTCCGATCGTTCAAAATTCAGTGGCTGGAAAAACGGTCCGCAACTGGAAGCCACCGGCTATTTCCGTACAGAAAAAGTAAACGGCAAGTGGGCCATCGTAGATCCGGAGGGTTACCTCTATTTCTCCACCGGTATCGACATTATTCGCCTGTCGAACTCTTCCACCATTACCGGCTACGACTACGATCAGGCGCTGATCCCCAAGCGCAGTGCGGATGAGGTGATTGCGGAAGACGACCAGCCCCTGAACCGTGTGGACGAAAAAGCCTGGGCCACCCGTGACCTGATTTCCGAGACCCGCGCTGACATGTTCAACTGGCTGCCGGGCTATGACGATGACCTCGGCAACCACTACGGCTACCGCCGTGAAACCCAGTCTGGCCCGCTCAAACATGGCGAGACTTTCAGTTTCTACAGTGCCAACCTGGAGCGCCGCTACGGAGAAACCTATCCTGAGTCTTACCTGGATACCTGGCAGAAAGTCACCATCGACCGCATGCTGGATTGGGGTTTTACTTCCCTGGGTAACTGGGCGGCGGATTCCTACTACAAGGAAGAGCGCATTCCGTTTGTGGCGTTTGCGGACATCATCGGTGAATTCGGCACTCTTTCCAGCGGCTTCGATTTCTGGCACCCCGTACCGGACCCCTACGATCCGCGTTTTTACCAGCGCTCAGTCGTGGCGGCGAAAGCGGTCAGCGAGCAGATCCAGGCGAGTCCCTGGTGTATGGGTATTTTCTTCGATAACGAGCAGAGCTTTGGTCGGCTGGAAAGCGACGATCTGCACTACGGTATCGTGATCAACGCGCTGTCCCGTGATGCCGCGGATACCCCGGCCAAGGGTGCATTCACCAAAGTGGTGAAAGAAAAGTACGGCACCATTGAGGCGCTGAACAAAGCCTGGAATAAAAACGTCGCTTCCTGGGAGGCGTTCGAGAAGGGCATGGATTCCAAACTCACGACCGACGCCCAGCGCGAAGATTACGCGACCCTGTTGTTTGAATACGGCAACCAGTACTTCGGCACCATCAACAAGGCGATGAAGTCTGTGCTTCCGAATCACCTGTATCTCGGCTCCCGTCTGCCGAGCTGGGGTATGCCACCGGAAATCGTCAAGGCGGCGGGTAAGAATGTAGACATCATCAGCTACAACCTCTACGAGGAAGGGCTGGTCCCGTCCAAGTGGGATTTCCTCGCGGAAATCGACAAGCCGAGCCTGATAGGTGAGTTCAGCTTCGGCTCCGACGATCAGGGACATTTCCACCCGGGTATCGTGATCTCCGCGGATCAGAAAGACCGTGGCCGTATGTTCAAGAACTATATGCACTCGTTTATCGATAACCCCTGGTTTGTGGGCGTGCATATGTTCCAGTACATGGATTCCCCGATCACCGGCCGCGCCTACGACGGCGAGAACTATGCCAATGGCTTTGTATCGGTAGCGGACGTGCCCTACGCGGAAATGGTCAAAGCGGCCAAGGAAGTCCACGAGGGGCTGTATGAGCGTCGCTTTGGTGATGTGAAGCCGGAGGAGTGATCTTTCCGGACGTTGTAGTTAGCTCGGTGGCGGCGACGCTGCCGGGTAGGGCTTTCCAAGACACGCCGTGAACCCATCCCTGGGGGCTCTTCCGCGAGGTCCCTCTCGCGGAAGGTCTTGGAAAGCCCTACCCGGCACCGCCGCCTTCTCGAATAGATTGGCGGTTCAATACAAACCTGCGCCAAAAGCAGGGCGATGGAGAGAAAGCGCGGCGTCCGGCAGGGCGTCGCGCTTTTTTGTTGGCAAAACAACGGTTTAACCCCATTCGCGCTAATTGAAACGTTTACATTACCCATAGATAACTGTAGATTGTTAACAAAATATTGTTAATAAACACAATAACGATCTTTCAGTCTCGGGTATTTCAATGGCAACCAACCTGTCCTCAATTCTGCCGCATTCACAGCTTTTCTATTCCATGGGTCTCGGCCTTTGTGTTGCCGCTGTGCTACTGGCGGCTTGTGGCAAGCCTGGTGGCGAACTGGGTAGTGAGTCGCCGGGTGAAGGCATTGAGCAATCGACCACTGTTGCCCACAAAGAGTACCTGCAGCCGATTCTTAGTGCCGGTAATGGAATTCCTGCCGGAGTTGAGGGATATGGAGTTTCCCTATCCCGGCTGCCGGCAGAAGGCGGCTCAGCGCCGCTGAAAGCTGTGTTCTCCAAAGATACCTACGAGCCGCGACTGGATCTTGCGCCAGAGTCTGGCTGGGACTGGAGCAACGCCGGGGACAGTATTGGTTTGTCTCTGAGCGTCGCCAACCCGGGTGATCACTCCGCGCAATTGTTTGTCTCGGTTTACGACGATAAGACCTTCGGAACCCGTTCGTTCAATGTGCCCGCCGGTGGCGCGGGCACTTACTACTTTGATCTGAATGGCCCGGCGCTGGCGTTGGATACCGGTATGCGCGACGCGCCGGCGTTGTATGACAATGCCGCAACGGCGATGACCTGGATGTGGGGCAGTAAGTCCCTGGATCTGTCCAGTATTCGTCACGTCGAATTGAATATGAAAAGTATCCTCAGCGACCGCACTCTGGTGCTCGAGGATATTGCCCTCGCCACTAACGGGGAATTCCAGCCGCAAAATCTTCACGGAATCTTTGACCAGTACGGTCAGTACGCGTCCCAAGACTATCCTGAAAAAATTCACAGCGATGACGCGCTCCGCGCAAGCGCGCAGCGGGAGGCAGAGCAGTTCTCCGCGCAGCCGACATTTGCCGATCGCTCCCGTTTTGGCGGCTGGGCTAAAGGTCCGCAATATGAAGCGACCGGCTATTTCCGCACCCAGAAAATTGATGGCCAGTGGGCGCTGATCGACCCGGAGGGTTATCTGTTTTTTGCCACCGGCGTCGACAATATGCGGATGGACAACACCGTCACCATGACGGGTGTGGACTTCGCGGAGCCGGATGCGCGCAAGGGGCCCGTGGTGGCATCCGAGTTGCGCAAAAATCTGTTCCAGTGGTTGCCGGAAGAGCAGGGTGCACTTTCCAGCCACTATGTTTACCGTCCGGTAGTGCACACAGGACCGGTGGAAAAGGGAGAGGGGTTCAGTTTTTATCGCGCCAATCTCGAGCGCAAATACGGCCCGGATTATTTACAGCGCTGGCGCGAAGTCACCATTGATCGTCAGCTGGATTGGGGCTTTACCACGCTGGGTAACTGGGCGGATCCGTCCCTGTATGACAATGGCAAGGTGGCCTATGTGGCCAACGGCTGGATTCGTGGTGACCACAAGCGGGTGAGCAGTGGTGACGATTACTGGGGGCCGCTGCACGATCCGTTTGACCCCGAATTCGTCCGCTCGGTAAAGCGCACCGTGGCGCAAGTTGCGGCGGAGGTTCAAAGCGATCCCTGGTGCATGGGCGTCTATATCGAGAATGAGTTGAGCTGGGGTAACACCAAGTCCGACGCCGGTCACTTCGGTCTCATTATTCACACCCTGACTCGCGATGCCGCAGAGAGCCCGGCCAAGGCCGCGTTTGTAGAGCTTCTGCGGGCCAGATACACCAGTGTGGAAAACCTGTCTCGTGCCTGGTCGCTTCCGCTTACTTCTAGGGATGCTTCTACGGGCACTTCTGCGGTGACTTCCTGGGAAGCCTTCGCGGACGGTTTTGCATTACCCGCGTCTGCCAACGGCAAGCCTCTGATCGATGGGGCCTTACGTGAGGACTTCTCGCTGCTGCTGGAGTCCCTGTCCGCACAGTTCTTCTCAGTGGTGCAGCGCGAGCTGGCCGCGGTTATGCCCAATCACCTGTTTCTCGGCGCGCGCTTTGCGGACTGGGGTATGACCCCGGAAGTGGTGCGCGGCGCGGCGGCCCACGTGGATGTGGTCAGTTACAACCTCTATACCGAGGGGCTGGCGGCGGGCAATTGGGATTTCCTCGCGGAGATCGACAAGCCCTCGATTATTGGCGAGTTCCATATGGGGGCGACGGATTCCGGCAGCTTCCATGCGGGGCTGGTGTCCGCCGAGAGCCAGCAGGAGCGGGGCGAGATGTTCCGCGACTATATGCACACCATCATCGACAACCCCTGGTTTGTGGGCGCCCAGTGGTTCCAGTACATCGATTCGCCGGCCTCCGGCCGCGCCTGGGATGGCGAAAACTATAACGTCGGCTTTGTCACCGTGGCGGATGAGCCCTACGGGCCGATGGTGGCGGCCGCGCAGGCGCTAAACCGGGAGTTGTACCCGCGCCGATATGGGCAAAAAAATGATTGATGTTAATTGTTAACAATATACAATGGTTCTACTGATTGAGGTTTAATCATTAGAAGTTATTTGAAGTGCTAATAAAAAATCACGGATTTTGGGGTTCCTCCATGTTGATGGAAGTAAAAGAGCAGGCCGCAGAGCTGCTGTCTTCGAGCACCATCGCCGCCACCAAGGTTGAGTATTACCAGATTCCTCTGGCCGAAGTGCTCTCCGACGCGCGCCACGGTGACCACACCCATTTTGAAGTCTTGGTGTTCCGCGTGCGCTGCCAGGATGGCCTGGAAGGCGTGGGATATACCTATACCGGCGGCCGCGGTGGCCGCGCCATCTACTCCCTGCTGCAGGACGATATCCAGCCGCTGCTGGAAGGCCGCGATGCGTCGGATATTTTCGCCATCTGGGAGGGGATTCAGTCCCATCTGCACTATGTGGGCCGCGGTGGTCTGCTGAGCTTCGCGCTGTCGGCGGTGGATATCGCTCTGTGGGACCTGCGCTGTAAACGCCTGGGCCTGCCGTTGTGGAAAGTGGCTGGCGGTGCGGGCAATACCACCAAGTGCTATGCCGGTGGTATCGACCTGAACTTCTCCGAGTCCAGGTTGCTGGACAATATTTCCAACTACCTGGCGCGCGGATTCAACGCGGTGAAGATCAAGGTGGGTAAGGAAAACTACAAGGAAGACGTTGCGCGGGTCGAGGCGGTGCGCAAGCTGATCGGTGATGACGTCACCTTTATGGTGGACGCCAACTATTCCATGACCGTCGAGCAGGCCGTGCGCTTTGGCCGCGCTATCGACCACTGCGATATCACCTGGTTCGAAGAGCCCACCATCCCCGACGATTACCTGGGTTATGGCCGCATTGCCGACGCCATCAATATTCCACTGGCCATGGGTGAGAATCTGCACACGGTGCACGAATTTACCTACGCCATTGCGCAATCCAAGCTCGGCTTCCTGCAACCGGATGCCTCCAATATTGGCGGTATCACCGGTTGGTTGAAGGTGGCGGAATTGGCCTACGCGCACAACCTGCCGGTGTGCAGCCATGGCATGCACGAGCTGCATGTTTCCCTGATGGCGAGCCAGCCCCACGCGGGCTACCTGGAAGTGCACTCTTTCCCCATCGACGAATACACCACCCGCCCGACCGTGCTGGAGAACGGCCGCGCCGTGGCTTCCAACGAGCCGGGTACCGGGGTGACTTTTGATGAAACTCTGCTGCGACCCCATCTGGTCAAGCACTCTTAATAGGTGATGTTCATGCAAGCTCAAGCTGCTCAGTATGTCGGCAACAAATCATTTGAAGTTGTGGAAGGTCGCTGTGAAGCGCCAGCGGCGGATGAGGTTCGCCTGAAAGTCGGTTATGTCGGTATCTGTGGTACCGACATGCATATCTATCACGGCGTGATGGACCAACGTGTAAAGCCTCCGCAGGTTGTCGGCCACGAAATGTCCGGTGTTGTGGATGCGGTGGGTGAAAACGTAAAAGACTACACCGTCGGTGAGCGCGTTGTCGTGCGTCCACTGGATTACTGTGGCGATTGCCCGGCTTGCGACGAAGGCCACAGCCACATTTGTCACAACCTGAAGTTTATGGGCATCGACTCCGTCGGCGCTTTCCAGAGCTTCTGGAACGTCAAAGCGCGCACCCTGCACAAGTTGCCGGAAAATGTTTCTCTTAAACAGGGCGCGTTGATCGAGCCGCTGGCGGTTGCTTGCCACGATATTTCCCGCGCGCGCCTGAAGGCCGGCGAGAAAGCCGTCATTCTCGGCGGTGGTCCTATCGGTCAGCTGGTGGCTCAGGTTGCTCTGGGTATTGGTGCCGAGGTGATGATTTCCGAACCCAGCCCGGAGCGCCGCGCGTTTGCAGAAAAAACCGGTGCGCTGGCGGTGAACCCCATCGAACAAGACCTGAAGGCCGCGGTGGAAGACTGGACCCAGGGTAAGGGTGCGGACGTGGTGTTTGAAGTTTCCGGCGTGCAGCCGGCGGTGGACGCCATGACCGAGATTGCCGCGGTACGCGGGCGTATCTGCATGGTGGCCATCCACTCCCAGAAGCCGCAGCTGGATCTGTTCAAGTTTTTCTGGCGCGAGCTGGAGCTGGTGGGTGCGCGTGTGTACGAAGCGCAGGATTTCGAGCAGGCCATTGATATGGTCGCCAGCGGCAAAATCGACCTGGTGCCATTTATCAGCAAGGTCGCGCAACTGACTGATATCGGCAGCGCCTTTGCCTCCATGGACGGCAACCCGTCCGGCATGAAGGCCCTGGTTTCCTGCGGCGCGGAAGACTGAGAAAGGTCGGCTTGCGACGCTAGTATTCGGGTCAAACAGGTGCCGGTAACAGATGCCGGTCTAACCGATAAAGAATTGAAGTGAGTAAACCTATGTTGGATAAATTCAGCCTCGCCGGCAAAAAAGCCCTGGTGACCGGTTGTAACCGCGGAATCGGCAAAGCCATGGCAGTTGCTCTGGCGGAAGCGGGTGCCGATGTGATCGGCGTATCCGCCAATCTGGATCTGAACGACTCCGCAGTGGGCCGCGACGTGGCCGCCGTGGGCAAACAGTTCTTCCCTTACCAGTGTGATTTCTCCGATCGCAGTTCCCTGTACGGTTTTATCGACAAGGTAAAAAGCGAGCACGCGCAGATCGATATTCTGGTGAATAACGCCGGTACTATCTTGCGTGCGCCGGCGGCGGAACACGGAGACGACCTGTGGGACAAGGTGATCGAAGTCAACCTGAATGCCCAGTTCATTCTGAGCCGTGAGATCGGTAAGGAAATGGTCGCGCAGGGTTCCGGCAAAATCATTTTCACCGCCTCTCTGCTGACCTTCCAGGGCGGTATTACCGTACCGGGTTATGCGGCCAGTAAAGGCGCCATTGGTCAGATCACCATGGCACTGTCCAACGAGTGGGCGTCCAAAGGTGTCAACGTGAATGCCATCGCCCCGGGTTATATCGCTACCGATAACACCCAGGCGCTGCGCGAAGACAGTGAGCGCGCGGCGAGCATTCTCGGGCGTATTCCCCAGGGCCGCTGGGGTGAACCCGAAGACTTCAAGGGACCGGTGGTATTCCTGGCTTCCGAAGCCTCCAATTACATGAACGGCAGCGTCCTCCTGGTGGACGGTGGCTGGATGGGGAGATAAGTATGGCTCTCGAATTAAAAACCAACGTCAACTTTGTGAACGGCGAATACGTCGCTTCCAAGGCCGACGGCACTATTGAAGTACTGAACCCGAGCACCGGAGAAGTGCTGGGCAGTATCCCGAAAGGCTGCGCGGAAGACGCAGACGTTGCACTGCAGGTCGCCAAAGACGCGCAAAAGCCCTGGGCCAAACGCACCGCGCGCGATCGCGCGGCGGTACTGCGCAAATTCGCGGCGGCCATTCGTGCGGAAAAAGAATCCTTGGCAGAGCTGCTGGTAAAAGAGCAGGGCAAACTGATCGGTGTCGCCCGCGATGAAGTCAATGCGACCGCGACCTTTATCGAGTATGCCTGTGACAACGCGCTGACGCTGGAAGGCGACATTCTGCCTTCGGACAACGAAGACGAAAAAATCTATATCCACAAGGTGCCTCGTGGTGTTGTGGTAGCGATTACCGCGTGGAACTTCCCGCTGGCACTGGCTGGCCGCAAGATCGGCCCGGCGCTGATCACCGGCAACACCATTGTGATCAAGCCGACTCAGGAAACCCCGCTCACCACCATGGAGCTTGGCCGCATCGCCAACGAAGTGGGCATTCCTGCCGGTGTGCTGAACATCGTCAATGGCGAAGGTTCGATTGTCGGCCAGGCCCTGTGTGAAAGCCCATTGACCGCGATGATCACCATGACCGGCAGCACCCGCGCCGGCCAGATCATTCACCAGGCCAGCGGCAAGCACATGATTCCGGTGATGCTGGAGCTGGGCGGCAAGGCGCCGTTTATCGTGATGGAAGACGCGGACCTGGATAAAGCCGCGGAAGCCGCTCTTTGGACCCGCTACGCTAACTGCGGACAGGTGTGCACCTGTGCCGAGCGCCTGTACGTGCATGAGAAAGTCTACGATGCTTTTATGGCCAAATTCCTGCCGAAGGTGCAGGGGCTGAAGGTGGGCAACCCGCTGGATGAAAGTACCCAGATGGGCCCGAAAGTGAATGCCCGCGAGATCGAACATATCCACGAGCTGGTGCAGAAAAGCATTTCTCAGGGCGCCGAGCTGGCAACCGGCGGCAAGCCTGCCCAGGTGGCCGGGTTTGAAGGTGGCAACTGGTACGAGCCCACCGTGCTGACCAACGTGCAGCAGGACAACATTCTGGTGCACGAGGAAACCTTCGGCCCGATTCTGCCGATCGTAAAAATCTCCAGTATCGACGAAGTGATTCAGTACACCAACGACAGCGAATACGGCCTGTCTGCGTATCTGTTCACCGAAAACCTGCGCTACATCCACCAGTCCATTGCCGAAATGGAAGTGGGCGAGGTCTATGTAAACCGCGGTATCGGTGAGCAGCACCAGGGCTTCCACAATGGCTGGAAACTCTCCGGTATTGGCGGTGAAGACGGTCGCTACGGACTTGAGCAGTACGTGGACAAGAAAACGGTTTACCTCTCGGAGGCTTGAGCAGCCTCTGGACTCTTCCTTTCATCTCATCAGGATGAACACCTTTGCGGGGACTTTTGTCCCCGCTTTTTTTTGCCTGTAGATCTTCAGTTGGGAAAAGCAGGCACAAAAAAGCCCGGCGCTTGGCCGGGCTTCAGAAACCGATGAGCAGGTCACTTGATGTTCGCGCGCAGTGCGGTGGTGGCCACATTGATCTTGTTGGCCTTCAGCGCCTCCAGGATCGCGCGGTGCTCGTCCACGCAGTCTTTCGGCTTGGAGATGCGCTTGTAGTTCATACGCATGCGCAGCACGATGGGGTACCAGAGGTTGATCAGCTCATCGCCACCCGCGGCGCGCACCAGGTACATATGGAAATCGATGTCTGCCTTGGTGACCTCGTTGAACTCCTGCGCGTCAAACGCGTCCTGCAGGCGGTCCAGAATATCTTCCAGTTCGGCAAAGTCCATCTCGGTCAGCTTGCCCTTCAACTGGGAAATGGCAAAGACCTCGATGCGGCGGCGGATGTCGATCATCAGCTCCTGCATGGACGGGTCCAGCACGCTGTTGACCGATACACCGCAGTTGTTCTTGGCGACCAGCAGCCCTTCTTTGGTGAGCTGTAACAGCACATCGCGCACCGGCCCACGGGATACACCAAATCGATCGGCGAGCTGTTGTTCATTCAGCTTTGTGGTAGGGGCGAGTTCTCCAGAAATGATATCGGAGCGCAATTGGTCCGCGATCTGCTGGCGAACGGGAATAATCTTTGTGGCTTCACGCATGTTCGTTTCTGCTGACCAGTTTATCTTGGGGCGGTAGGCTCGCGCCGACCGGCCGTGAAGGTTACCCATGTTGCCATTCGGTTCAGGCTCCAGCCAGAACTTCTGCTCTGCTCTGCCAGTGGATGGGCGGCAGTGTCAGACATCGGGCTACCCGAGGGTTCGAAAATGGACTTGTAGCAAATTTACAATCAGTAATCGATTTGCAGATAGTACCGCAGACTACCAGAGAAATCCCATCTTAAATGTTAACAATCAACAATTTAAGTGGTTTAATTTCAGGTATTTCAAGCGCTTGGCAGCACGACAGCGCCTGACCAGACCGGAAACAGGCCTATTATCGCCTGTTGGTCAACAATCAACCAATGACAAATAGATATGCAAGGGCAAGGTTCTCTCAATGAATGAAATTCTGGCCTGTGACTGGGGAACCAGTAGTTTTCGGTTAATGCACCTGGGCTCAAACGGAGAAATTATTCGTGAAATAGCCACCGGGGATGGAATTAAAAATCTGAGCCGGCCGGTTATGGAGGAGCACCTGGTCTCACAAGTTGAGAAGCTCGATGCTCCTGCGGGGACCCCGGTGATTCTTTGTGGAATGGTGGGGTCGACCATTGGCTGGCAAGAGGCGCCCTATACCGATTGCCCGGTTTCCATCGGTGGCCTCGCCCAGTCGTTGAGCGCCATGCCGGGTACGCGAATCACAGCCTACTGTGTGCCCGGTGTGAAGCTGGTAGTCGACAGTGGTGCTGCAAGTGGTGGTGCAGACGTCATGCGTGGGGAGGAAACCCAGGTGATTGGCTGGCTGACACAGGCCAGCGATGAGGAAAAAGAAAAAAGCACACTTTGCCTGCCGGGTACCCACAGTAAATGGGTGCACATACAAAACGGTGCTATATGCGATTTCAGCACCGCGTTTACCGGCGAGTTGTTTGCGTTACTGAGCGACCACAGCGTGTTGGTCCAGGGCGAGCAGCGTGTATCCGAGCCGGCGTTTTTCGCGGGATTGCAAGCCGCCGCCGCGTCCAGCGGATTGATCCATCAACTGTTCAGTGCACGCAGCCGCTCGGTGCTGGGTGTTCAGTCTCCATCGGCCAGTGCCTCTTATCTATCTGGGCTACTCGTAGGCAGCGAAGTGGCTGCAATGGCGAGCGAACTGCCTTCGGGTGCTACCGTCCACCTAGTATGTGGTGATCATCTGGTTGGCCCCTACGGGAAAGCATTGGAACATTTTGGTCTGCGATTCCGGCACTACCCTGGCAGCACCTATTCGGCACACGGCCTGTGGGCGATTGCAAAAGCATCAGGTCTGATGTGCTAGTGCATCCTAAACCGCAAGTTAACACTTCTTTACTGAGCGCCCGGTCATTGTGTAACGCCACATGACATTTGGACGCGAACGTGATGGCTGCGTCCGAGCCCAATAGCAGGCCCGTGGTGGCTGCGATCGGGCCAATTACCCCCGATTGACAGGCTCCTGAATGCGTAGCTCTATTGGTCATGCCACGTATGGAAACCGCAATCAAGTACCTGTAGTCTTGAGACGCCTGTCCAAGGGCCGTTGCCGTATAAAATCCTTTAATAAGCGGCATAGATTCTCGCAATGACGATTAATAATCAGTGGGTGCTGTTCCTATGTCTGTCAGACCAATTTCCGGCCGCAATACGATTTGCTCGCTGGGTGCCGTTTTCATATTTGTGTTTACCGGAGGTCTTGTCGGTTGTAGCTCTGAGGCTCCTGAGGCCCCCGGAAACGCATTGCCAGCGGCGCAACCGGTGGTAACGGAAGTGGTCCAGTGGCAGCCGCGTAAGGTGCGTATCGAAGCGGTGGGAACTTCTCGGGCACTCAAGAGTGTGACGGTTCACCCGGAAGTGAGCGGCGAAGTGGTGGAAGTGCCTTTTTCCGCGGGTGAGAAGGTCGAGGCGGGCCAGACTATAGTGCGCCTGGATGACCGCGATCAGCGGCTCGCGGTAAAGATTGCCAAAGTTGAATTGGAAGATGCCCGGCGCCTGCTAAACCGCTACGAACGTACCCGTGGTTCTGGCACGGTGACCGAAAGCGTTCTGGACGATGCGCGCAGCGCCGTAGAACGCGCCCGTCTCAATCTCGATCGCGCCCAGGTGGCGCTGGACTACCGCACTATTCAAGCGCCTTTCGACGGCTATCTCGGAATCAGTACCATCGACTCCGGTGCTCGTGTGGATACCACGACGGCAATCACCACCATCGATGATCGCAGCAAACTGCTGGTTACCTTTCAGGTACCGGAGCTATTCCTGGGCCAGATCGGTCAGGGGCAGCCTATAGCGGTTTCCACCTGGTCCAGCGGCAGCCCGGATCATACTGGCCAGCTGGTAGAGATCGACAGCCGTATCAATCCTGAGACACGTACTTTCGCTGCCCGGGCGCTGGTAGAAAACGAACCGGATCTACTGCGCCCGGGTATGAGTTTTCGCGTGTCCCTGGATCTGGAGGCGGGGCGCTATCCGCTGATTCCGGAAGTGGCCTTGCAGTGGGGTAATGATGGCGCCTTCGTGTGGGGAGTGAATGAAGGTGGCTCTGTTACGCGGATCTCTGCCACCATTGTGCAGCGGGTACAGGGTGCCATTCTGGTGGAGTCGGACCTGCCAGAAGGTATGCAGGTAGTGACCGAGGGCACCCAGCGCATGCGCGAAGGGTTGAGTGTCACCAATATCGCGGGGCTATAACATGAAGCGCGATCAGGACCTGGATCAGAGCGTCGATCAAAAAAACGCAGCAACGTCTCAACATCAGAACGACCTGGCCTCTCTGGCCATCCGCAGGCCCGTTCTGGTGCTTGTGCTCAATCTGTTAATTGCCATTGCGGGTATCGCCGCTTTTAGTGCGGTGGAAGTCCGCGAGCTTCCGGATGTGGATGTTCCTATTGTGTCTGTGCGCGGCACCTTGCCGGGTGCCTCGCCGGAAACCATGGACTCGGAAGTAACGAGCATTGTGGAAGGAGCGGTGGCACGGGTTTCCGGAATCCGCCAGATTGAATCTTCCAGCGAGGAAAACAGTTTCCGGATTCATATCGAATTCAACTCCAATGTGGACCTGGATACTGCCGCCGCAGACGTGCGCGAGGCAGTCAGCCAGGCGGAGCGAAACCTGCCCCCGGATGTGGAGCAACTGACCGTTATCAAGGCGGCAGACCAGCCGGAGCCGGTGCTGCAGCTGGCAGTTACCAGCGACTCTCTGCGGGACGAAGCGCTCACCTATATCATCGAAAAAGATATTGTTCCCGAACTGATTTCCATCCAGGGTGTGGCGGATGTGCCGATCAGCGGGCAGCGCCAACGGGTATTGCGCGTGGTGCTGGATCCGCTGAGGCTGACCAGCTTTGGCCTGTCGGTGAGTGATGTGGCGAGCATTCTCGAGGATGCGCCACTGGACGTGCCTTCCGGCAGTTTCAACTCCGAAGACCAACAGCTTCTGGTGCGCACAGACGCATCCACTGTGACTGAGCAGCAGGTGCGTGACACCACCATTCGCGGGGATATTCGCATCGGTGATGTGGCGCATGTGTCTTTCGGCCCGGAAGATGTGCAGTCGCTGGTGTATCTCAACGATCGTCCGGTGATCGGGCTCGGTGTAGTGCGTCAGGCCCAGAGTAATACCATCGAGATCAGTGATGCGGTGCACCGCAAGGTAGCCTCACTGAATAAACGCTTCGACAATCTTTCGGTCACGGTCACCGAAGATCGCGCGGTGTTTATTAAAGGCTCAGTGAAAGAAGTAGTCACCAGCCTGTTTTACACGGTGCTGATTGTGATTGCGGCCATCTGGCTGTTTTTCGGCAATATTCGCACCACCCTGGTGCCCAGTACCGCCATTCCGATCGCCCTGATCGGCACTCTGGCAGGTATCTGGATGATGGGTTTTTCCATCAACATCCTGACTCTGCTCGCCATCGTGCTGGCTACTGGCCTGGTGGTGGATGATGCGATTGTGGTGCTTGAAAATATCCAGCGTCTGCGCGGCATGGGAATGGGCGCGCGTGCAGCCGCGGTACTCGGCACTCGCCAGGTCATTTTTGCCGTACTGGCGACCACCGCGGTATTGATCAGTGTGTTTATCCCCATAGCGTTGTTACCGAGCACTGCCGGGCGTATGTTCCGAGAATTCGGCATGGTGCTGGCAACAGCAGTTGCTTTGTCCTCGATTGTGGCTCTGACACTGGTGCCTATGCTGACCGCTCGGGTTACCCGCAATGAGAAAGAGCAGAGTAGCAATAGGTTTTACCAACGTGTGGCCGGGTTCGGTGCCCGGATTGCGGGAGTGTATCAGCGTAGCCTGGCGGTGTGCCTGCGTCAGGGCTGGGCGAGTTTTGCCGTGGCGATGTTGCTGGCAGTGGGTGCTGGCGGTCTGTACACGATGCTCGGCAAAGAGCTGTTGCCGCCGGAAGACCGCGGCATTCTCTATATCAGTGCCACTGGCCCCGACGGCGTTGGACAGAACTATATCGCCCGTCAGGCGGAGCACATCGAGGATGTGGTCCGGCCTCTGGTGCAGCGGGGTGATGCCACTGGGATCATGACGCAGATCGGAAAGTGGGATCCGAACCGCGCGCAGGTCACCTTGCCGCTGGCGGACTGGGATCAGCGCACCATTTCCCAGCAGGATGTGATAAGAGAAATCCAGGGGCCACTGGAGCAAATTCCCGGTGCGCGCATTCGCGTTGGCAGCCCCAATAGCTTGTCCATTCGCGGCGGTGGGGGCGGTATTGAAGTGGCGCTATTGGGCAACGACTACCCGTATATTTATCAGGCGGCGCGTGACATGGCTCGGGCCATGGAAGATCGTCTGCCACATCTCGGTCGACCGGAAATCAGCTATCGTCCTACCCAGCCGCAGTTGTCTATTGAGATCGACCGCCGCCGAGCGGCAGACCTTGGCGTGCCGCTGGGTAATATTGCCACTACGTTGCGCACGGTGGTGGATGGCCTCGATGTGGTAGACCTGAATGTCGGAGATCAGGCGGTGCCCATCATGCTGGAAACCTCGAACACTACTGTTTCCTCACCGGAAGATCTGGTAAATCTCTATGTGAAAAGTGAACGGGGAGATCTCCTGCCTCTGTCCAGTATGGTACGCCTGAGAGAAGAGAGTGTTGCTGCGGAGTTGGACCGCCAGGGCCAGCGCCGCGCTATTGAAATTGATGCGGGACTGGAACCGGGCTACCCATTGGCCAGTGCAGTGGCGGATATAGAACAGCTGGCCGACGAAATCCTACCGGACGATATCGGCATCGCGTTTCTCGGCGAAGCGAATTCCCTGGAAGAAAGCTCGCGGGAAGTGGCCATGACCTACGCCATTGCGGCGCTGGTGGTTTTCCTGGTGCTCTGTGCGCAGTTTGAAGGCGTAAGCAGCGCAGTAATTGTGATGGTCACCGTGCCGTTTGGCCTGGCTGCTGCGGTTTACGCGCTGTTTTTTACCGGCACCACGATCAATATATTTTCCCAGATCGGATTGGTGATGTTGATTGGGTTGATGGCAAAGAATGGCATTCTACTGGTGGAGTTTGCTGATCAGCTGCGCGACCGCGGATACAGTGTCTACGACGCGGTCACCGAAGCTGCCAGCGTGCGCCTGCGCCCCATTGCCATGACCATGCTCTCCACGGTGCTGGGTGGCCTGCCATTGATCCTCAGCAGTGGCCCCGGTGCAGAAGCTCGCTCTGCGATTGGCTGGGTAATGTTTGGTGGCTTGGGGCTGGCTGCGCTGTTTACGTTGTACCTGACGCCGGTGGTATACCTGGGTCTGGGCCGATTCCACAAACCGCGCTCGGTGGAAAGCAGTCGACTGGATGCGGAGTTACTTGACGCCGGCAGAGGCACTGGTAGAGAAGAGCGGGATGTAAAAGCGGTTTAAGTCTCGCAGGGTTTACGGCGTTATACCGTAAACCCTCCGGGCAATCAGCGCGCGTATGCATTAGCGCGCTGAATTGCCTTTACGCATCCAGGCGTTTGCGATGCGCCGCCAGCACTTCACCGGCGCCCATTTCGAACTCACTCAGCGCTTCCATAATCCGCACCAGGCAGTTGTCACGCAGTCCTTCTAGTTCGCGGATGCTACGATCTCCGGCCTGCTCCCGAGTGCCTTCCACCATACGGTCGATCAGCTGGTCGTTGAGCTCCGGAGCTTCCAGTTTGGTCCAGGGCAGTTTCAGGGCCGGGCCAAATTGTTCCAGCATGTGGCGCATTCCCGTTTCGCCGCCGGCCAGGTGATAGGTCAGGTTGGTCCCCATAAACGCCCAGCGCAGGCCCGGACCGTAAGTGATGGCCTGATCCAGTTCGCCAGTGGTGGCAACGCCGTCATTGACCAGATGCAGGACCTCTCGCCAGACCGCTTCCAGCAGTCGATCCGACAGGTGCCCGTCGATTTCATTGCGCACATGCAGCGGGTGCATACCGATCTCGCGGAAGAATGTTTGCGCGCGCTCGATGGTGTCTGCGGAGGTCTGCTCACCGCCTACCACTTCTACCAGTGGCAACAGGTACACCGGGTTGAACGGGTGGCTCACCACAAACCGCTCCGGTGCGACCATTTTCTGCTGCAACACACTGGGTTTGAAGCCGGAGGTGGAAGAACCTATCAGCGCATCGATGGGCGCCGCGCGGCTGATATCCGCGAGCAGGTCCACTTTCATGGATTCCCGCTCAGGCGCGTTTTCCTGAACGAAATAGGCTCCCTCACAGGCTTCCGCCAGTGAACCGGCGAAGTGCAGACGGGTGCGGCAAGCGCCTTTCACCAGGCCGACTTTTTCCAGGGCCGGCCAGGCGGTGTCGACGCTCTCGCGCAGCTTGCGCTCGGCGTCTGTGCCGGGATCCCAGGCCACTACATCGTGGCCCTGGGCCAGCAGGCGGGCGACCCAACCGGCGCCGATAACGCCGGTGCCAATAACGGTTGCGTGTGACATATTGTTCGCTTACCCCTGTTTTTTAAGGTTCAGTCGCTCACGGGTTTCCGCTGGCGTTGCCACGCGGCTACCCAGAAGCTCAATGATGCTGCGGATTTTTTCCACCAGCTGTGCATTGGTGGCGAGTTCGCCGCGCTTCAGGTAAAGGTTGTCTTCCAGGCCTACGCGGATGTTGCCGCCCATCAGCATGACCTGTGTAGCCATGGGGAATTGGTGGCGGCCGATTCCAAAGCCGGCCCACTGTGCGCCCTCTGGCAGGTTGTCCACCATAGATTTCAGGGTGCCGATATCCGGTGGAGCGCCCCAGGGAATGCCCATGCACAGTTGGAATAGCGGTGGCTGGTCGAGCAGTCCCTCTGCCATCATCTGGTTGGCAAACCACAGGTTTCCGGTGTCGAAAATTTCCAGTTCGGGTTTAACACCCAGTTCCTGCACTTTGGCGGCGCCGAGGCGCAGCATTTCCGGCGAGGAAACGTATACGAGGTTCTGGTTGCCGAAATTCAGCGAGCCGCAATCCAGGGTGCAGATTTCCGGGCGCAGTTCTTCGATATGTGCGAGCCGTTCCAGGCCGCCCACCAGATCGGTGCCGTCGGCAAAATCCATCGGGTTTTCGTCCGGGCCCAGTAGCAGGTCACCGCCCATGCCGGCGGTGAGATTGATCACCACATCAGTGTCGGATTCGCGGATGCGCTCGACGACTTCACGGTAGAGTGCAACGGAACGGCTGGGCGCACCGGTTTCCGGGTCGCGCACATGAATATGTGCAACCGCAGCGCCGGCTTTGGCGGCGGCGATGGCGTCGTCGGCGATTTGTTTCGGGGTTACCGGTACGTGCGGGCTTTTTTGGGTCGTTGCGCCGGCGCCGGTAAGGGCAGAGGTGATGATCACCTTGTTGTTGATCTGCATTCGCTTTCGCTCCTGATCGGGGGAGGGGAGTTCGGCGGTAATGCTAGTGGGCGGGTGAAAAATCTCTCGCGCAAACCCGCGGTCGAGTTTTGATATTTCGACAAAAGGTAAAATTACAGCGGGAGTAGCTGCTGTGACTGTGTAGGCGTTCAGTCCTGGGAGGCGCCGCGGTCCTTACTGGGGCTGATGCCGAAGTCTTTGCGGTATGCGGAACTGAAATAGGCGGCGGACTGAAAACCACAGGAAATGGCGATGTCCAGCACGGTCATCTCGGTCTGCCGTAGAAGCTGCCGGGCCTTGTCCAGGCGCAGCTTGCGGTAGTAGCGCTTCGGCGGTGTGCCCACTTCATTTTTGAACAGGCGCTCCAACTCTCGCACGGAGGTTTCGCAGTACTCGGCAACCTGTAGGATGGACAGCGGTTGGGTAATATTCTTTTCCATCACCTGCACTGCACTGATCAATCGCTTGTTGGTGGTCGCCAGGCGGCCGCGCAGGCTCATGCGTTGTGCGTCGGCAGCGCTTTGAACATGAGTGTAAGTAAATTGCTCCGCGACCTCGGTGGCCAGCTTCTGGCCGTGGGCGGCGCCAATGATATTGAGCATCATGTCCAGACTACTGAGTCCCCCCGCCGCAGAAACCCGGTTTTCTTCGATCATGAAACGTTCTGGTACCACCTGGATGGTGGGGTAGTTCTCCTGAAAACCACTACTCGCCTCCCAGTGGACCACTGTACGCTGCCCATGCAAGAGGCCAGCGCGGGCAAGGATATGCGCTCCGGTATCCACACAGCCGAGACTGGCGCCGTTGGCTGCTAATCTTCTCAGCTCCGAGTACAGGGAGTCGGAACAGCCGTGCAGTGGGTCGAATCCCGATACCACCACCACGGTCTGATAGTCGTCCGGGCAGTCGGCGATCGCGTATTGGGCATCGAAAGGGATACCGTTGGAGGCTTTTACCGGTGCCCCATTTTCCGAGAGGAAGGTGAACTGGAATAATTGCTTGTCTGCGAGCCGGTTGGCCACGCGCAGCGGTTCAGAGCAGCAGGCGAGTGCAAAAAAAGAAAAGTCCGGAATCAGCAAAAAACCGATATGCACCACGTCGCTCTGCCCAAACCGCGGTGGCTGGAAAGTATCTAGGGCGTCGAACTCGGGCGAACTACCGGTCATGTCGGAATTGAGAAAGAAAGCATCGCATTTTGAAAAGTATATGTCACGTTAGACAGTAGGATAAGCCCAGCTTTACCGGAAGGCCGGCATTTTTTGAAGTGCACATGCGCCTTTTCTTATAAATAACCTACTGGAAGTTGAATGCGACCTAATAGTCAAAAAAGAAATTCCCACCCCAAACTGAAACCCATCGCCCATATTCTCTCCGCCAGTATCGCTGCCTTCATCAGCCAGGCGGCAACTGCACAGCAAGTGGCAGCTGACCGCGCGGACAATAACGGAAATCTCGCTCTGGAAGAAGTCACCGTGACTGCCCAGAGAAAATCCCAGAACCTGCAGAGCGTCCCTATCGCTGTGTCCGCATTTGGCGAAGAAGCCATGGAGCGGGGCAATATGCTAGACGTGGAAGATGTCTCCGCAATGACTCCGGGATTTTCTTTGTCTTCCTACAACCCGGTAACTCCGCAACCGTACATTCGCGGCGTGGGCACCAACTCCAGTTCGGTTGGTGATGACGCCTCCGTCGGTGTGTTTATCGACGAAGTTTACGCGGGCCGTGCCGGTGGCTATCGCGCCGATATGTTCGATATCGAGCGGGTGGAAGTGCTGCGTGGGCCGCAGGGCTCATTGTATGGCCGCAACGTGGCCGGTGGTGCGATTAACGTAATCACCAAAAATCCAACCGATGCGTTTGAAGCCAAGGCGAAAGTGACTGGTGGTAACTACGACCTCAAAGAATTTCGCGGCATGCTGAACGGTGCTCTGAGTGACAACGTCAACGGACGAATTGCCGTTTCCCGCCGTACCCGCGATGGCTGGATTGAGAATGTGGCGACTGGCAACGAGCTTGCCAATCAGGACAACCTCTCTGCCCGCGGTAAGCTCGCTATAGTACTGGGTGATCGCACCGACTTGCTGTTGAGCGTCGATTACGCCACTGACGACCTGATTGGTTCTGGTGCGCGCAGTATTGTCGGCTATGAAGAGGTGTTTGGTGTTGAGCATCCCACCGAAAACCGTCCGGACAAGGTGGATCTGTTTGTGGACGGCTTTGCCGAGCGGGATATGCACGGAGTGTCTGCGAAATTGACCCACTCCCTTGAAACGGTAGACCTGGTCTCTATTACCGCTTACCGCGCACAGGAATACGCATTTAACGACGATCTGCTGGGTACCTATCTCGCTCCAGCGGGCGCGGCCATGACCAACGATGCGGAAGAGGATTCCACTCAGTTCAGCCAGGAGTTCCGGATTCAGTCAGCCGGTGCGGAAGCACTGGAGTGGACGGCAGGCCTCTACCTGTTTCAGGAAGAGGTCAATCGAGTGGAGAGTTTTGACTCCTCCCTGGTTTACGACCTGATGGGGGCTCCGGGCCTGAGCTCACGCCCAGTGTGGGATGCCAGCAACGAGGCCACCAGTTACGCCGTCTTCGGTGAGGCAACCTACCACTTTTCTCATGCCTGGAGTGCGACCTTCGGTGGCCGTTATACCTATGACACCAAAGACTTCAGCAGCCTTGCCAGTGGTAGCGGTGATCTGTTCGGGTTTCTTGCGGAAGACTACGAGGTGTCTGCCAAAAAAAGTTGGAAGAAAGTCACTCCCAAGGCCACGCTCACCTATACCACAGAAAATGCGGACATCGTGTACGCGACCATCTCCGAAGGCTATAAGGCCGGTGGATTCAACGGCATTGCTGCAACAGAGCAGGGTGCAACGGTCGCCTTCGACCCGGAGAACGCCACCAACTACGAGCTGGGTTTCAAAACCAGCTTGCTGGATCAGCGCGTACGCCTGAACGGTGCCGTGTTCTACCTGGATTACACCGACCTGCAGAGCTTTACCGTCGATCTCGCGACCGGTCAGGTGGAGACTGCCACCGGGGATGCGGAAATCCGTGGTGTGGAACTTGAAGCTTCCGCCTTCGTGACCGAAGGATTACTGCTGGCACTGAACTACGGCTATACCGATTCTGAATATGTACGTTTCGATTCACGCCCGGAAATTGTCGGGAACCACCTTGCGCGCACACCCGAGCACAGCGCCTCTACCAGCCTCAATTACGAGTGGGCGCTGGACAACGGTTCCGCGATCAACTTCAACACCAATGCCATGTACCAGAGTCAGGTGTACTACAGTGTGGGGAATGACGATGCGGCTTCTGACGACGCCCGCACCCTGGTCAATGCCAACGTGACCTGGGATAACTACGCCGGCCTCAAGGTCGCACTGTGGGGTAAAAATCTGACGGACGAAGAGTACATTGCCCATTCATTTGACCAGTCAGGCATGGGCTTGGCGATCATGGGTGAACCCACCACTTGGGGTATCAGCGTAACCAGAGAATTTTTCTGATTGCGACAGCACTCGGGGGGTAGCGATGCAAATCACTGCCCCCGATTTTTTATTCCGAACCGTTCATTTTGAACAGGAAGATAAGAGTGAATTTATCCCAATCTCCCGCCCCGGCTAACCGGCCGCGGCTGGATCTCCCGGTTTTTATTCCCGCTTTCACCCTCGCGGTGATTGCCGCCGCTTTTCTGGTGTTCCGCCCTGTGCTGGCGGAGGCCTGGGCCGCACACCTGATGTCGCTGGTTACCAGCCAATTTGGCTGGCTGTTTGTGCTATTTGGTTTTGGCACTTTTGTATTTGCGTTGTGGCTGGCGTTTGGCCGTTTCGGCCAGGTGAAGCTTTCGCGTACCAACGAGCCACCGGAGTATTCCGAACTCAGCTGGGCGGCGATGATGTTTTCCGCGGGTATCGGTATTGGCCTGGTGAGCTGGTCGTTCGTCGAGCCCATCTATTACCTGTCGACTCCGCCGATGAATATCGAACCGCACTCCGCACGCGCCGCCGAGTGGGGGCATATGTATACCCTGTTCCACTGGAGCTTTGTGCCCTGGGCGCTATACGCAGTGCCTTCTGTTGCCGTCGCCTACATCCTGCATGTGCGCCATCGCCCGCTGCTGCGGATTTCCGAAGTGTGTCGGCCGGTGCTGGGAAGCCGGGTCGATGGCTGGATCGGGTCTGTTATTGATACCTTGATCATTCTCGGCTTGATCGCGGGTGCCGGTACCTCGCTGGGTCTCGGTGTGCCGCTGGTTTCAGCGTTGACTACATCGACCTTGGGCATTGAGGAAAACCTGTACACCCGCCTCGGTGTGATCGGCGTGTGGACCCTGATTTTTGGTGTCAGTGCCTACAAAGGCTTGAAAGCGGGCATCCGTATTCTCAGTGATATCAATATATTTCTCGCCATCGCTCTGGTATTGCTGGTGCTGTTTGTGGGGCCGACCGTGTTTATTCTGTCGCTCTCCGCCAATAGTATCGGCCTGATGCTGGATCATTTTCCCCGCATCAGCTTCTGGCTGGACCCGATTAAAGATGGTGGCTTCCCGGATGCCTGGACCCTGTTTTACTGGGCATGGTGGATCGCCTACGCACCACTGATGGGGCTGTTTTTTGGGCGTATTTCCCGTGGGCGCACTATTCGCCAGACGGTGCTAGGCATCATTCTTTGGGGCAGCCTCGGGTGTATTTCTTTCCTGAGTATTTGCGGTGGCTATGCACTGCACCTTGAGTTGGATGGTGTGTTAGACGTCTCTCGCCTGCTCAGTGAAAGCGGTATTCCTGCAACCGTGGTGGAGATCGTCAAGACCCTGCCATTCAGCCAACTGCTGCTGGGGGCCTTCACCATATTGAGTTTTGTGTTCCTCGCCACCACGCTGGATTCCTCGGCGTATGTGCTGGCGAGTATCAGTACCAGAAACCTGTATGGGGAAGAAGAGCCGGGCAAGCGCAATCGCCTGGCCTGGGCATTTGCGCTGGCGATGATTGCCGTGGGTCTGTTGTTTGCCAGCGGCCTGCAGACGGTCAAGTCTCTCACCATTATTCTCGCGTTGCCGTTGACGGTTGTTCTTTTCATCGTCTTCCGTGCTCTCACCCGTGCGCTAAATCAGGACTTTGGGGATCGTGTGCGCGAACCGACGCTGATTCTCGAGCCGAAAAAAAATGATTCGAATAAGGAGTCTCAAGATGTTTAGAAAATTTTCAATGCTGGGTGTATTGCTCGGCGCGGCCCTGTTGAATGCGGGCAATGTGCTGGCATCGGATGAAAGTCGCCAGGAACTGGAAGCAGTAGTGGAGGAGGGCGGTGCCGCCCAGTTTATTGCGCAAGCCTACGCGCACGCCAAGGCCACGGTGAAAGACACTACGCTGGAAGCGATCAGCAAGGATCTCCGTCCTCACGATCACCGCTTCTTCCCCGACGGCGGTGGCGCCGTACCCACGGTGTTGTTTTTCCACGGCTGCAGCGGTCCCACGGAGAGCCATGAGCAGGATTGGGCCGATCGCCTGAATAAAGCTGGTGTCGGCATGATAGCCGTAGACAGCTACAAAGGTCGCGGTATCGACTGGCAGAAGGCGTGTAACTTTCAGGCGATGACGCCCTGGCAGCGCTCTGCTGATATTTTTGCCACAGTCGAAGACGTGAAAAAAGATCCGCGAGTGGATGCAGATCAGCTGTACCTCGCTGGCTTCTCCCACGGTGCCGTTTCCATCTGGGCTGCATTGGGCCAGGCCTCCGGGAAATCCGCCCCGATCAGCCTGACCGAGTGGCCGTCTGTGGATTTTGATCAACATGTGCAGGGTGCCTTCATGTTTTACGGTACCTGCATGCAG
Source organism: uncultured Microbulbifer sp. (assembly GCF_947504145.1). GTDB lineage: Bacteria > Pseudomonadota > Gammaproteobacteria > Pseudomonadales > Cellvibrionaceae > Microbulbifer. Next base: position 1,380,480 of record NZ_CANNGQ010000001.1, on the reverse strand, counting down.
CCATGGACGGTGGATGTAGATGCTGTGATGTTCCTGGGCACGGAAGATCGCTATATCGATGAACAGGTGTGCCAGGCCTATGAATCCAATCATCCGAAAGACGCCGGTGCGCTCGATCTGGAGATCTATGACGGCGCCACCCACACTTTTGATCATGCCGAACCTAATCAGGCCAATATCGATGCGGGATCCGTTTACGATGCAGCGGCAACCGAAGATGCCTGGCAGACCATGCTGGAGATGATTCAGGCCGGACGCAAAAAGGACGGGAAATAATGGCCGCGGTGCGAACCTTCTCCGGTGTAGCGCACACCTGGCTGTGCGACGAAATGGGCCACATGAATACCCGCAATTATGTGGGCATGTTTGACGATGCCATGCAGCACTTCATGCTGATACTCGGGCATAAAGCCACCGTCGATGGGGAGCGTCGCCTCGGTTGGGCCGATGTTCGTCACGAAATCGACTACAAGGCGGAAGTGCCCGAAGGTGCGCTGGTGCACGTGGACTGCGAAGCGGTCAAAATCGGCAATAGCGCCATCACATACCTGCAGACGCTGGTGTTGAGTGAAAGTAGTGAAGTGGCTGCGGTCAATCGGGCTACGTCGGTGTTGTTTGACCTCAAGCAACGGGGCACTGCGCGTATTCCCCAGGCTATGCGGGATAAGGTTGTTGATTACATGGTGGCGAGCGACTGAGGAGAAACTTCAGTGACGGAAAGCCGGGGTGGTGGTTTTGTCCGGTTCCCTCCACTCGTGTGATTCTCTATCCTTGTGTTCCTTTGATTTTGCGCTCAGCAATTCCGGTAACACAACGCTATGGCCTTTGAAGTTCTGAAAGACCGCAACTACGGACTCTACCTGGGAGGCAATACCGTCTCCTGGGTTGGTACCTGGATGCAGCGCACTGCCATCGGCTGGCTGTCGTGGGAGCTGACAGAGTCTTCGAGTTGGGTGGGCCTGATCGTGCTTGCCCAATACCTGCCACTGGTGTTTATCGCGCCCCTGTTTGGCGTGCTGATCGATCGTATGGACCGCCGGCGTTACGCCATCGCCTGTCTGCTGATGCAGATTCTGCTGAACGCCGGCCTGTTTGCCATCTATGCCCTCGGGTTTCTCAACATCTATGCATTGCTCGCCTGCTGTGTACTGCTGGGCATTGGCAATGCCGCCTATCAGCCGATCCGGCTCACATTGATCCACGACATCGCGCCAAAAGACCTGCTTACCCAGGCGATCAGCCTGAACGCCGTAATGTTCAACGTCACCCGTATGGTGGGGCCGGCACTCGGTGGGCTTTCCATCAGTGCCTTCGGTGTCGGGGGTACGTTTCTGATCAATACACTAACCTTTCTCGGCACTCTGTTTTCCCTTCTGATCGTGCAGATTCGTCCTACAGCGCGCAGCAGCAAGGGCGGGAGTGTGTTGTTCCAGCTCGCAGAAGGGCTTCGCTATATAAAAAGCGTGCCGAAATTTCTCGAACTGTTTATTTTATCGGTGGCGATTGCAGCTTTCGGCCGTGGCATGCTGGAACTCTTGCCGGCATTCGCTGGCGGTGTGTTTGACCGTGGCAGTAGTGGTCTCGCCACACTGATGGCGGTGGCCGGCGCCGGTGGCATTGTGGCCGGGGTATTGCTCTCCGGAACCACCAGGCGCAGCACGTTGGTGACGTTCATTACGGTAGGGTGCAGCTTGCAGGGGATCTTTGTAGTGCTGCTGGGGTTTTCCGGCACCTTCCTGTTGGCCATGCTCAGCATTTTTGGCATTGCCGCTATGTCCACCCTCGCCAGTATTGGTATGCAGGCGGCCCTGCAGGCCGATCTCGATAGCCAGTATCGCGGTCGTGTGGTGAGCCTGTGGGGTATGACCACAGTAGCAGGGCCGGCGCTCGGTGCGTCCCTTCTGGGTGTATTGGCCCAGGCGACTGGTCTGCCGGCAGTGGCCGTGTTGAGCGGGGTCCTGTGTACAGTGGTTTGTATCGGAGTGATGTGGCGCAGCCGCTTTTTTTCATTTGGTGGGCGAGGGCGAAAAATCCAGTGAATAGTACTTCAACCTCTGTAGCGTTGATTCCAGGTTTTATGCTGGATCACACCCTATGGAGCGATTTTAGAGAATATCTGCCCTCAGAGTGGCGGGTGTTCAACGGGGCGCTCGGCGAGGGGCCAACCATACGTGATATGGCGCGGTGTATCGCGGAGCAATTACCGCCGCGCTTTGTACTGATCGGATTTTCCCTGGGCGGGTACATTGCCCGGCAATTGGCCGCGGATTATCCGGAGCGAGTGCAGGCGTTGATCCTTGTGGCAACTTCTCTACGTGAAGACACCGAGCAGCAGAAAAAATCAAAGCTGCAGGCGGTGCAGGCTTTAACCCCAGCGCGCTTCAGGGGGCTCAGCAACGCTACCATCGCCCGGTCACTACACCCCCGCAATGCTTCCGATGCCGCGTTGGTCTCCTATATCAAAGAGATGAGCCAGCGCCTGGGTTACCAGGCGCTGGCTACGCAATCGGCACTGGACAGGTCGGAAGTTCCCGCGTCCACAATTGGCTGTCAGACGTTAGTCATCGCGAGCGCAAACGATGCGCTGCGCTCACTCCAAGAAGCGGATGAGCTGGTTGAGGCAATACCCAGCGCCACCCTTGAGGTCATTGACGCGTGCGGTCACATGATACCTCTGGAGCAGCCGCGAACCCTGGCGGAAACCATTATTCGCTGGTTGCAACAGTGACCAACATTCTGCTTATCCGAACACTAGCTATTTGTCTGATCTTGCGGCCGCAGCGGTTGTGGATTCGCGCTGATTTTATTGAGTAACGCCAATTTCACCTGGCCTGCGAGGCGGTTGATGTCCACTCCAATACCATACATGGCGGGCACCAGTAGCAGTGTCACAAAGAAGGCGACGAATACGCCGAATGCCAGTGCTACTACAATGGGCTGCAGAAATGCCGCTTGAATACTGCGCTCCAGCATCATCGGCAGCAGACCGACGATGGTGGTGACGGTAGTCAGCAGGATCGGACGGAAGCGGGCAACTCCGGCTTCTACGACGGCTGTCAGTGGTGCCATGCCTTTTTCCCGCAAGCGGTTGCAGTGATCCATCAGAACCAGGTTGTCATTGACGACGACGCCCGCCGCGGCTGCGATACCAAAATAACTGAAGATCGCCATGGTCATGCCTGTCGCAGCGTGGCCAAAGATGGCGCCGGTAAAGGCAAACGGGATCGCAATCAGGATTAGGATAGGTTGCGAATAGCTGCGGAATGCAATGGCCAACAGGCTGTACATGCCGAAGAAGGCCATGATGTACAGGCCCAGCACTTCTTGAATAAAGCGTTTCTCACCCTCCGCCTGGCCTACCGCACCGCGGATGATACCCGGGTGGCGTTTTTCCCAGGCCGGGAAGAAGTTTTCGTCCAGGTCCTTCATGATATCGCCGCGCACATCGTCCTTCAGGTCCGCCATCACACGCGCTGCGCGGTTACCGTTCCAGCGTTGGATACGTTTGATACCTGGTGCATAGTGCAGGTCGGCGACCGCGAGCAGGGGCACTTCGCGGCCGTCCGCGGTGCGTACGCGGAAGTTTTTCAGGCTCTCAATAGAGCGACGGGATTCCAGCGGGTAGCGCACCATCACTTTTACGTCCTGGCCCGCACGTGGCAGCCGTTGAACTTCCTCACCGAAGTAGGCCTGGCGCACCTGGTGGTTCACATCTGCGAGTGTCAGCCCGAGCTTGGTTGCCCCGGGTTTCAATTCAATGCGGATTTCCTCGGAGGCACCTTCCAGGTTGTTGCGCACGTCGTACAGGCTTTCGTAGGAGCGCAGTTGCTCTTCCAGATCGGCTGTCGCTGTTCGCAGTACATCCAGGTCCGGGTGGCGAATGGAGAGTTCAAACCCGGGGCCGTCATTGTTGAACGAGTACTGTACGGAGACTTCTTTTGCATCGGGGATATCACCCAGCAGCTCGCGCAATCGCAGGGCCGCATCTTTGGCGGACATGTCACGCAGTTCCGGCGGTGCCAGTTTGACGATGGCCATGACGCTGTCGCGACGGGAGCGCGTATACCAGTTTTCGATCAGCACGCCTTTCCCGTCCGTGCGCTCATTCACCTCTTGCTCAAGGCGCTTCTCCGCATCTTGTAGTTGTTCCAGCACTTCCAGTGCACGGCTATAGGGCGCACCTTCGGGCATGACCACGTTGACGATCACTTCATCTGACTCGATTTCCGGCATAAAACCTTTTTTAACCCAGCCACTGCCGAACATGCCAAAGCCGATCATCATTACTGCGATAAAAATGCTCAACGTCAGGTAGCGACGATCCACCGCCCACTGGCCGATACGGCGATAGTGGTTTTGCGCGAAGTAGATAATGCGGTCGGCAATACCTTTTTGGATACGACCAAAGCGGCCCAATTTAGTACGCTGCTTCAGGTTGCGCAGGTGTGCCGGCAGAATAAACAGTGACTCAACCAGAGAGAATACCAGTGCCAGAATAACTACCCAGGTGATATGACGGGTGAATTCACTGGTGGAGCCGCTGATAAATATCCAGGGCAGGAAGGCGAAGATGGTTGTCACTACTGCAAAGATCACGGGTTTGGCGACGAGCTGGGTGCCGAGTACCGCGGCGCCCAGGCGCCCCTTCTCATCATTTCCGTGTTCCGGGCTATGAGACTCCGTGTGGATACTTTCACCCACCACAATTGCGTCATCGACCACGATGCCGAGCACCAGCAGGAAGGCAAATGTGGACAGCATATTGAGGGAAACACCCACGGTGGGGAGCAGAACAAATGCGCCAGCGTAGGCAGTGGCAATACCGAAAGCGACCCAGAAGGCAACCTTCGGGCGCAGGCTGAACACCAGTACCAGCAGCACCAGGAACAGCCCCAGCAGCGCGGATGAGCCGATGGTTTCAAGGCGGCCCTTAAAGTCCACGGCGTTGTCGGTCCAAAGGGTGAGCTTTGCGCCTGCAGGCAGTGTTTCGTTGCGCTGGGCGATCCAGTTCCGGATGGACTCAGAAGCCGTGAGAATATCCATGGTCTCGGTGCTCATCACTTGCAGCAGCACCGCCGGTTCCCCGTTCAGGGTTGCGAGAATCTCATTGTCTTCAAAACCGTCCACGACATTGGCCACATCACCGACGCGGATAGTGCCGCCATCGGCAGTCTGGCGCACGATGATATTGCCAAACTCCTGCTTTGAATCGGCCTGATTGCGGACCTTTAACTGGTAGGCGCCCACCTCGGTGCGCACGGTGCCGGCGGACTGGTTGATGGAACTGGTGCGGATTGCGTCCGCGACCTGCTGAAAGGTCAGGCCGTAGCGGCGAAGGGCTTCTTCGCTGACCTCAATGGAGACTTCCTCCATGCGTGTGCCGAACAAGTTGACCACGGAAATCGCGGGCAGGGTCGCGGCTTCGCGTCGCAGCTGTTCTGCCAGCCGCTTGAGTTCCCGTTCGCCGAGGTCACCGTGGACCGCTACCCGGATAAATTCTTGTCGATTTACCCATTGATGAACCTGCGGTGGCTCAATATCCCGCGGGAAGGACGAGATACCGTCGACACGGATCTTTACGTCGTTCATAAACCGGGAAAAGTCTACGTTGCTCTCCGCCAGGATATACACCTCACCGGAGCCCTCCGATGAGGAGGAGCGCACCCATTCGATATTGTCCATGTCGCTAACCGCTTCTTCTATACGGGCGACAATCTGTTCTTCTACTTCCTGCGGCGCAGCGCTGGGCCAGGATACGCGAATCTCCAGGCCGGGAAAGCGCACCTGCGGGTCCATCTCCCGCTCCATGCTTCCAAACCCAATCAGGCCCGCCACGAAAATAAATACCATGGCGAGATTGGCGGCCACCGGATTGCGGGCCCACCAGGCAATCAAACTATTCATCGTCGGGCTCCGTTAGTTGCTGGCCAGGTGGGTAATAGGTTGTACCTTCATTCCGTCGACCGCATTGGCAACGGTGGAGGTAACCACCCGCTCGCCGTCCGCGATGCCGGCCGCGAGTACTACGCGGTTATGGGAGGTAGACAGCACGTCGACGGTGCGAATACTTAATTGATCGTTGTCATCCACTACGTAAACCTTGTCGGCGCTGCGTAATGCGGTTCTCGGTACAACCACTGCCTGCTGTTCCTGCACACTTTCTGCCTCGGCAGTGACAAACAGGCCTACTGCCAGTGGTGCGCCATTGCTGGCGCCGGCCCCGTATGGGTCTGCGACTTCTGCCACCGCGTAGATGAGGCGCGTCTGCTGATCGATCGCGGCCTGCGTGCGGACAATTCGGCCCTGCCAGGATTGCTGATGCGCGCCGATCTGGGCAGAGAGTGCCACTGCGGGCCCCGGGTTTTTGTCACTGGCGACAAATCCCATGGGAAGGGCCAGCTCCATCAATTGCGTGTCGGTGAGTGGAAGGCGAATCTCCACGCGATCCGTTGCGAACACGCGGCCAAGAACTGTATTGGGCGTGACATATTGCCCGACGCCAATGCTGCGACTTGCTACCCGGCCACGAAATGGCAGACGGATTTTGGTACGCGCGAGGTTCAGCTTGGCATCGTCGAGTTCGGCTCTGGCGGAGCGCAGGTTCGCCTCAGCTTCGAGAACCTGTGGCTTGTTGACCTGCAGCGGTGTGGGTTCTTTATTTGGGCTCAGGTCCAGCCACTGCTGACGTTTGATCTTCGCAGCCGCCTGGGCCTGAAGAAGCAGGACTTCCGCCTGCGCCACGCCGGCTTCTGCCTGTGCGAGAGCGAGACGGTAGTCCGCGTCATCCAGCTGGATCAGGGTTTCCTCAGGTTCAAAGCCGGCACCTTCGGCAAAAGCGTGGGATATGGACACGACGCGGCCGGACACCTCCGGTGTGAGGTCAATTTCCGTATGTGCGCGCACTTCGCCCTGGGTGGTGACCGCCAGATGGACGGCTTCTTTTCTGGCTTCGGTATAGACGAGGGAAACCGGGCGCTGCTCTTCTTCTTTTTTTTCAGGGGCGGGCTTGGACGCCGACATCAATTGCACCGCGCTAAAGCCCAGCACGAGTACCAGGGCGGGCGCTGCCGTCTTGAGGATTTTTTTGTTCATCGGTCTCATCTTGCCTGTTTTGATTTATTCGCCAACGGTCCTGTTGGTGTGTTGCCCATAAAACAACGGAACCTCAAAGCCTGACAACGGGGGGGAAGGCAGGGTGAGAGGGTTCTACGGCGAATTCCATAGTGGTAACGATGACATTGACCGCTCGGCTAGCGGTTTTGGATGCAGGGCGGTGCGATAAATTTGCGAGGAGGGATTCTGCGACTGCCTTACAAAAGTTTACGCACGGGATTCCGCGGGCCACTTAACAGGGCAAATGAGATGTATTATCATTCTCTGCTGTTTCGATAGACGGCTGACCGGAAATCCGTTGCTGGCCATAAGAAGGATCAATTCAAGCGTGGCTTTCTCTCTCGGCTCAGTGCGCCAGTGGCACTGGATCAGTTCGGCATTGTGTCTGGTGGGGATGCTGCTGTTCGCAATCACAGGAATCACCCTGAACCACGCCGCCGAGATCCCGGCGGAACCCGTTCTTGTCAGTCACGAGGCTGTTGTCCCCGCACCTCTTCTGGACGGCTGGGATACCGGCGCATCGGCCGAGCCCAGGTTGCCGCGGAAGTTGATCGATTGGCTCGCCAGCGAGTACCACGTGCATATACCCCGCGGCCATCAGGGGGAGTGGGACAGTGGCGAGTTCTATCTGGCCATGCCGACCCCCGGTGGCGACGCCTGGTTATCCCTGGATATCGAGACCGGCGATCTCGTCTATGAGAGTACCGACCGCGGTTGGGTTGCCTACTTCAACGACCTGCACAAAGGGCGCGATACCGGCACCGCGTGGCGTTGGTTTCTGGATGTCTTCGCGGTGGTCTGCGTGGTGTTCTGCCTCACCGGATTCTGGTTGCTGTGGCAGCAGTCGTCTCGCCGGGTTTCGACCTGGCCGGTGACTGCCCTGGGCGTATTGATCCCTCTGGTGATTGCACTGGTTTTCATTCACTGACTGTTTTTGTTATCGGGAATAAACATGGAAATAAAGTTGTTCAGAAAAATCGCCGGCGCAGCGGCATGCGCGGCACTATTTTTTACCGCGGGTGCCCAGGCGCAAAGTCTGCAGCTCAGTATCGAGATTCCCCGGCTGAACGTGGCGGAGTACCACAAACCGTATGTGGCCGTGTGGCTGGAAGACGAGTCTCGCAAGGCCACCCAGGTTGCCGTGTGGTACGACCTGGAAATGCGTAATAACGAAGGCGAGAAGTGGCTAAAGGATTTACGCCAGTGGTGGCGTCGCGGCGGGCGCGGGCTGGATGTGCCAGTTGACGGAATTACTTCTGCCACCTACGGCCCCGGCGAGCACGCGCTGGAAGTCGCCATTGCCGAGAGCGACCTCGCCAAACTGGCACCGGGCAAGTACCGCCTCCGTATCGAAGCGGCGCGGGAAGTGGGCGGCCGTGAGCTGGTGGAGATTCCCCTGACCTGGCCGCTGGAAAAATCCAGTCTTCCGCTTTCCGCTGCGGGAAAGGAAGAGCTGGGCACTATTAAAGTCGCTCTGCTTCCCTGATAGCGCATTCAACACAAATAAGGAGATTTCCATGAACAAAAACGTATTTAAAACAACCCTGCTTGCGGGCCTGATGGCCGCAGGTATCGCTATGCAAGCGGAAGCACACCGTGCCTGGATCCTGCCGAGTTCTACGGTGCTGTCCGGTGATGATCCCTATGTAACCTTCGATGCGGCGGTGTCCAACACCATTTTTTTCCCGGACCATGTAGCACTGGGTGCGGATCGCGTTTCGGCATTCGCGCCGAGCGGTAAAAAAATCGAACTGGAAAACTCTGCAAAGGGAAAATATCGCAGCACATTTGATGTGCAGTTGAAAGAAGAGGGTACCTACCGAATCGGTGTCGCCTCAGCAGGGCTGCGCGCCTTCTGGAAAGACGACGAGGGCAAGCGCCAGATGTGGCCGGGCCGCGGTCAGCAGGCGGACGATTCGGAATTTGATACCGCCGTGCCGAAGAATGCCAAAGACCTGCGTGTTACCCAGAGCTCCCACCGTATTGAAACCTTTGTCACCCTGGGTGCACCGTCCGATTCCGTGCTGAAGCCTCAGGGAGTCGGTCTGGAGCTGGTGCCGGTTACCCACCCGAATGATCTTTACGCGGGTGAGAGCGCCAGTTTCAAATTGCTGATCGACGGTGAGCCGGCAAACCAGGCGGAAATCACGTTCGTTCCTGGTGGCAGCCGCTACCGCGACAAACAGGAAGAAATCAAGCTGACAGCCGACGCCGCGGGCCTGTTCAGTGTTACCTGGCCGAGCGCCGGTCAGTATTTTATGGAAGCGGACTTCGAAGACGGTAAGGCGAAGGCTCCAGCTACCATTCGCCGTGGCTCCTACTCTGCCACCTTTGAAGTGCTGCCGCTGTAAGGTCGCACGTTTCCATCGTTAACCAGGGAGCCCGGTTGTGACAGAGTATCAGCGCATTGCCATTGCAGTTGTCTGTTCTCTGTTGTGGCTCCTATGGGTTGTCTTCCTGGTTGTGCGGCAGCGCCGTGTACAAAACGCTGCCCGCCGGCAGCAGCATACGCAGGCAGCGGGCGGCGTGCTGATTGCTTTTGCCAGTCAAAGCGGTACCGCCGCCTCGCTGGCACATCAGAGTGCGGCGCATATCGGGGCCTCGCAACCGGTCACGGTATTACCCCTGAGTCAGGTGTCTTCACAGACATTGCAAACGGTGCACAAAGCACTGTTCGTCGTCGCTACCTATGGTGAAGGAGAGGCGCCGGATAACGGTCGGCGTTTCGCGCGCAATTATCTGAGTGGTGCAGGTAGTGACGCCGTCACATTGGATCTCTCCCACCTTTCCTATTCTGTCGTCGCCCTGGGCGACAGCACCTACGAGCGCTTCTGTGCCTTCGGTCAGTTATTGTTTGACGGTATGGCGCAGCTCGGTGCTAAAGCGCTGGAGCCCCTGCATAAGGTCGACGGGGCCCGCGAAGATACCAGCGGCGTTGCCAGTGTCATGCCCACCTGGTTCCGCCCGTTGCAACCCGCTGAGTCGACGACGGAAAGTTCCGTCAGTCAGCCTGTTATCTGGTGGCGCCTGTCCGAGCGCACGTTGCTGAACTCCGGCAGCCCCGGTGCACCTCTGTTTGCATTGACTCTGCGGGCAGTCAACGACTGGCCCATGTGGCGCGCGGGCGATGTATTGGAGGTGCAGCCACGGCATCCACGTGAGGTTGTAGTGGCGTGGCTGGCCCTGCACCAGCTGGAAGCGACCGAGTGGATCGCTCTTGGCGGGCGCGGTCAGACACTGCAGGCCTGGTTGCGCGACCGTGTTTTGCCAAATGCCGACTTTGACCGGGAAAAACTGCTGCGAGGGGATTTCTCGGAATTTCCTCTGCTGCCTGTGCGGGAATATTCCGTTGCCTCCAGCTGTGAGGAGAAAGCGCTCAAGCTGATCGTGCGGCAGCAGTTTCGTGAGGGTGGTCAGCTCGGGCTCGGTTCTGGCTGGCTCACGGAGCACTGCGAGTCCGGCGAACTGTTTGCGGGTAGGCTGCGACAAAACAGCAACTGCCACACCCCGGATCATAGCCGGCCGATGGTATTGATCGGTGCCGGCAGCGGGCTGGCAGGATTGCGCGCACAACTGGCGGAGCGCGCCGCCCGGCCAAATTCTGGCCCGGTGTGGTTGGTTTACGGCGAGCGTTGCCCGGAAGCCGACCGGCCCCTGGCCAGGGAAATAGACAACTGGCTGAAGCAGGGCACCCTCACGCGCTGCGACCGGGTTTTTTCTCGCGGGAAAACAGAGCAGCCCCGCTATGTGCAGGAGTTTCTTGCCACCCAGCAGGATGCCCTGCACGCATTTGTCGCTCGCGGTGCGGATATCTATGTCTGCGGCAATCGCAGCGGTATGGGTGTTGGCGTCCACCGGGTGCTTAATCAGCTGTTGGGTGAAGCAGAAGTATCGTCCATGCTGGACGCAGGCCACTACCGTCGGGACCTCTACTGAGCTGGACTTGCCCGGAAAAATCCTGTTGAGTAATGGTTGCTGGAGCGGTTATCCAGACCATCAATCAAAAGGAGACGGGAATGTGTGATGAACTGAATACGAAAGATGCCGAGGCCTACTTCCTCAAAAAAGGCAGCGGTGCCGGGGTGAGTCGGCGCGGCTTTGGGAGAATCGGCGTGGGCACCGCACTCTTTGCCATGTTGCCCTGGCGCGCGTCCGCGAACAGTGGAATCAAGGTGGTGGAAAGTGAAGTCACAGTGCCGACCCCCGACGGTGAGGCCGACGCCTACTTTGTACACCCCGCTGAAGGGCGCCACCCGGCGGTAATTCTGTGGCCGGATATTTTCGGCATGCGTCCGGCCTTTCGCCAGATGGGCAAGCGCCTGGCAGAGTCTGGTTATTCCGTACTGGTGGTGAACCCCTACTACCGCACCATGAAAGGTCAGCTGATCCCGGACGATGCAAAAATCATCGGCCCGGAACTGCGCAAGCAGGTGTTCCCGAAAGGCCGCGAACTCGCCGGCACCCTCTCCCCGCAAACCTGCGTTACCGACGGCAAAGCCTTTATTGAATGGCTGGATAAACAGGCGTCGGTAGACCCGGCGAAAAAAGCAGGCACCGCCGGTTACTGCATGACTGGCTCCTACACCTTTCGCCTGGCTGCGGCAATGCCCGAGCGCTTTGGCGCTGGTGCTTCCTTCCACGGCGGTAGCCTGGTGACCGATAAGAGCGACAGTCCTCATCGCCTGATCCCCAAAATCAAAGCCGGCTTCCTGGTGGCGATTGCGGAAAATGACGACGAGCGTCAGCCTGAGGCGAAAGACGAATTGCGCAACGCCTTCAAGGCTGCCGACCTGGATGCCGCCGTAGAAGTCTACGAAGGCGCCATGCACGGCTGGTGCCCGCCGGATTCCATGGCTTATAACCAGGCCCAAGCGGAGCGCGCCTGGAGCGAAATGCTGGCCTTGTTCAAGCAGCGCATGAGCTAATCTCGATAGTTGTACATCTAAGCCGTACACCGAATTTGTACGGTGAACAGGAAAGGCGGAACCGAGGGAGGCAGGGAATGTTGCGAAGACTGTTGGTTGTCTGGATCGGACTGTTGATCAGTGCGGGCGCATCGGCGGACAAGCCCACCTTTGCGATCGCCATCCACGGCGGTGCCGGTACCATCGAAAAGTCGGCGATGACACCAGAAAAGGAACGGGCCTATCGCGCCAAACTGGATGAAGCCATTAACGCGGGATACCAGGTACTGGAAAAGGGCGGTTCCAGCCTGGATGCGATCGTCGCCGCCATCAACATCATGGAAGATTCCCCCTTGTTCAATGCTGGCAAGGGTGCGGTGTATACCTATGGCGGCACCCATGAGCTGGACGCCTCGATCATGGATGGCCGCAACCGCGAGGCGGGGGCCGTGGCAGGCGTAAAACACATCGCCAACCCCATCAATCTCGCGCGCATGGTAATGGAAGACTCCCCGTTTGTGATGCTGGCGGGGCAGGGAGCGGAAGACTTTGCCAAAAGCCGCGGTGTACCCATGGTGGATAACAAAACCTTCGATACCGAGCAGCGGCGCAAGCAGCTGGACAAAGCGAGAGAAAAGCTCGACAGGAAAAACCAGCAGGACAAGGATTACCAGGCCTCGGTCGAGGCGCTGCCGGAGCCTTTCCGTATGGGTACCGTGGGTGCAGTGGCGCTGGACAAGCGGGGCAACTTGGCTGCGGGCACCTCCACCGGTGGTATGACCGCCAAGCGCTACGGCCGTATTGGCGATTCCCCGATTATTGGCGCCGGCACCTTTGCCGACAACCAATCCTGTGCCGTTTCAGCCACGGGCCACGGCGAATACTTTATCCGCTATAACGTGGCTGCAGATATCTGTACCCGCGTTGCCTACCAGGATAAGTCCGTGGCGCAAGCGGCGGATGAGGTGATCAACAAGGTGCTGTTGCCGGTTGGTGGCACAGGTGGAGTAATCGCGCTGGATGCCGAAGGCCATATCGCGCTCATCTTCAATACCAAGGGCATGTACCGGGCCAGCCGCCGTAGCGGCGAGGCAGCGGAGATCGCCATCTTCAGGGACGAATAAAACATTGCATGAAGTGCGCGGCGACACACCTGGAAAGTTGGCGCCCCCGGCAGGACTCGAACCTGCAGTCCGGACTTAGGAGGTCCGTGGTTTATCCTGTTAACCGACGGGGGCCATCGGAAGGGCGCTCATTCTAACCACTGTCGCTGCGGCTGTCATGGCCCGATCTCTACCGACTCTGACCGCGGCTTTTTCGTTGCCCATCTCACCTGAAGTGCGAAGTGCTTCCACTCCCTCTGATCAATTGTCACCAAGGGTAACGCCAAGGTTGTCATGGTTACCAGAATCCACCGGAGAATCGTCGGGAAATCCGGGATCATTTCAATAAAAATTTTGAGGAAAATTGTCGCGATTTGGTAACAAATTGCCGGTATTTTTGCGCCAGCTGCGGGCTGTAAAGGAGAGGCTTTGCCTGACGTCCGGCTGTGTACCGGGCGTCGGTGTAACCCCGTAAAAAAACTTGTTTCCGCAGTGTAAAAGGTGCTTGACCGGTGAAGTCTGTGCTGGCTAATCTGCGATTGCACGACAAAAACAGACAAAGTGTTTCTGCCTTGGCAGATCGAGATTATGGAGTTTTCTATGAGCGGCAACGTTATCGAAAATGACATGGATTTTGATGAGAGCGATTCCTCAGTGGCCGAGGAGCTACTGTATACGCCTCAGAACCCAAGAGATGCTCGCCGGATGGTCGAAGACCGGCTGGAGGAGATGCGTCTCAGGCGGGAGCTGTTGGATTATCAGTACGAGTTCTAGGCCGGCGGGCATCGACAGGCCTGTTGACACCGACCGGGGGTTTATCCGGGTTTATCATTAAGAAATACTGCCCGACTCCCATGTGCATTGTGCTACATGGCTCGCGGCAGGCCCCACAAAAAGGGTGCCTTGGGCACCCTTTTTCATTGGTCAGATCATTGCCGGTTCGGGCGAGCGGGGCGCTCGGCTCGTCCCGTCGCCAGTTTGCACACTCCCCGGAGGGGTGTATATTGGAACGCAATCGTCAGGAAAGGGAAGGAAAAGGGACCTTCAGATGGTAGTTTCCGACAGGTTTGAAAGCAGGGTGACTTCGGCAGTGTCCGAAGGTGGTGATACGCTGGTTATCCGCGTTGCGGGTAATTTTGATTTCAATATACACCGGGAATTCCAGCGGGCGTATCGCAATGTGATGCCGCCGCCCAGGACCTTTCTGGTTGATCTCTCCGAAACCGACCACCTGGACAGCGCGGCGCTGGGGATGCTGCTGTTGTTGCGGGATTACTGTGTGGAGTCCGGCGGGGAAGGTGCCCAGCCCGCGGTTGAACTGATGAATGCCAACGCGCATGTCTCCCACATCCTCTCGGTCTCCAATTTCGATCGCATTTTCAGCATCCGCTGAAGATCCTCCATCCCTGATGCCTGCCTTCCGAGTCCTGATTGTCGAAAGCGATGCCGGCGAACTGGGTGAGCTGCGGCAGTTGATCCACAACTCGGAATACACCAGTTCTACCGGCTGTGTGCTTCCGACCTCCATCCACGCGGTTCCGTCCGTAGACATGGCCGTGGGCGCGTACGACGAATTTCATCCCAATCTGGTGATTTTTGGACCCGTTGCCGCCAACAACACCGTCGCTGACGAGATTCGGCAGTTGCGGCAAAGCGGCGGCGTCGAGCTGGTGCCGATCCTGTTCGTGCAGGACCTGACCGGCGAAGCGCCTCCACCGGCCCCACCAACCATTTGCGATGATATTCTCACCAAGCCGTACAGCCCGCCGCTGGTGCAGCTTAAGCTGGCGTCTATCCGCCGCTTCTGTGAATTCAGCCGTTCATTGATGGCGCAGCGGGACCGCCTGCGGCGGCATCATGCGGACTTTCTACAGGAGCAGGCGAACGCGCGTGAGATTTTCGGCAATCTGGGCAATGAAAGTTGCCTGGATGACACCCCGGCAATCCGTTACCACCTGTCTCCGCGGGCGGTACTGAACGGGGACCTGCTCGCCGCCACCCATACCCCGGATGGAAAACTGGTGCTGATGCTGGGGGATTTTGCTGGCCACGGCCTCGCCGCCGCGGTGGGTGCGGTACCGCTTACTTCCATCTTTTATTCCATGATGCCCCGGGGTTTTTCCATGAGCCGGGTGCTGCGGGAAATCAATCGCAAACTTTACGATATCCTGCCGCGGCAGATGTTCTGCTGCCTGGTGATGCTGGAGCTGGACCCGCGTCGCAACCACCTGCGTATTCTCAATGCAGGGATGCCGAGCCCCTGTCTGAAACGCACCAATGGCGAACTGCATATGCTGGAGTCGCGCCACTTGCCGTTCGGTGTGCTGTCCTCTGATCAGGTTGATACCTCGATCGTCAATGTGCGCGTGATGCCGGGGGACCGTTTGTATCTTTGGAGTGACGGTATTCACGAGGCGCGCAACAGTCAGGGGGAGCACTTTGGTGAGAGCCGCCTGATCAACTTGTTGCGCGAGGACGGCGACGAGGGCTTCCAGGCGTTCGACCAGATTCTGGTAGCGGTCAATGCCCACGCGGCGGAACAGCATGACGATCTGTCGCTGGTGGAGCTGGATCTCACTCATGCCTCCCTGCGCAAAAGTGGTTGCCTGGCAGTGGATCACGGAGGGAGCCGCAAAGGGGGGCGGGTCGGTGACTGGTCTATGCAGTTGCACCTGTCGCAGCAGGAGCTGCGCACGACGGACCCATTACCACATCTATTGGGCGTATTGGCGCAGATGCCCGGAGCCGTGCGCTTTCAGGAAGATCTGGCGATTGCGCTGGGCGAACTGTTCCGCAATGCGCTGGAGCACGGGGTGCTGGAGTTGGACTCGTCCATCAAGGCCACGGATGACGGCTTTGTACGCTATTACGACCTGATGGCGGAGCGCCGCGGTCAGTTGACCGAGGGTTGGGTGCGAATCTCCCTCAGCTGTAGGGAGGGGGAAGCAGGAGGCGAGCTGACTCTGGAGGTGGAAGACAGCGGCGTTGGTTTCCCTGAAGTGCGCGAGCACACCGGGGTCTACGCAGGGCGGGGGCTCAATTTGCTCCACACGATATGTGACGAGGTGCACTACCACCCCGGTAGTAGCCGTGTGGAGGCGACTATTCGCTGGAATGGTGCTGCGGAGCAACACAGTGCAAGTGAATCCTCCGGGAAGGCCATGCAAAACCCGCCACTCCCGGTATAATGCCGGCTAGTTTTTCATCAACTGCGGTGGGCGATGGTGTCTGCACAATCTGGTACAGCAACAGACTCGGCGCCAGGGCTTGCCCTGAGTGCGCGCGGGCTCACCTGTGAGCGGGACGGCAGAATCCTGTTTGAGGGGCTCGAGTTTGCACTGAGCGTCGGAGCTGCACTGCAGATTGAAGGCGCCAACGGTGCCGGCAAGAGTACGCTTATCCGTACGCTGATTGGCACTGCCTCCGATTACCAGGGCCATATTCTGTGGCGGGGCGTGCCCCTGCCCAAATCTCTCCCATCACTGCGTGAATCACTGCTGTATATCGGTCACAACGCCGGTGTCCGGCGCGGCCTGACCCCGCTGGAAAACCTGGCGTGGTACGGCGCCAGCCACACCGACGCCCTGGTAGCGCTGGATGCGGTGGGGTTGTACGGATTTGAAGATGTGCTGTGCCAACAGCTATCCGCCGGCCAGACCCGACGCGTTGCGTTGGCGCGTCTGTACCTGCCTGAAACCCCGTCACTGTGGATTCTTGATGAACCTCTGGCCGCACTGGATGTGGCCGGTGTCGCAAGCCTGGAGACCCAGATGACCCGGCACTTGCAACGCGGGGGCAGTGTGTTACTGACTTCTCACCAGCCGGTGACCATTGCTCCACTGGCGAAGATCAATCTGGCCGACTTTCAGGCCAGCGCGCATGATTCCCTGGAGCACTCCTATGCGGGTTGACTCTCTGGCGTCCTCCCCTGGCGCGGCGGAATCGGGGGCGACCGGTTCCGTACGTCCCCCTGGTTTTTACACCCTGTTCCGTACGGAATTCATCCTGGCGGTGCGACGCCGTTCGGATATCGTCAATCCGCTGCTGTTTTTTGTTACCGTGCTGGCGATGATGCCACTGGGGATTGGCCCTGATCCGGAAATGCTCGCGCGCATGGCCGGGGGCCTGATCTGGGTGATGGCGCTGCTGGCGACCCTGCTGTCTCAGGAATCGCTGTTTCGTGGGGATTATGAAGACGGATCCCTGGAGCAGCTGGCGTTGCAGACGCAGCCACTCTATTTCTCGGTACTGGCAAAAGTGCTGGTGCACTGGTTGGTGACCGGCCTGCCACTGGCCGTGTTGTCTCCTTTATTGGGCATGATGCTGAACCTTGGCGAAGCGGGGTACTGGCCGCTGTTTATGTCCCTGGCGCTGGGGACCGCGAGTCTCAGTCTGATTGGTGCCGTGGGCGCCGCATTGACGGTGGCACTAAGGCGGCCCGGTTTGTTGTTGGCGTTGATAATTATGCCGCTTTATGTGCCCGTGTTAATCTTCGGCACCGGAGCGGTGCAAGCGGCACTGGATGGGTACGGATACGGCCCACAAATGGCGATTCTTGGTGCCATTCTGGCTGCAGCGGCCGCATTGGCGCCGCTGGCGGCGGCAGGCGCCATCCGTATCAGTCTCGAAAACTGACCCTTCCACGTACCTTTCGTAACAGCAGTACGGCAAATGGGTGAGAGAAGGGCATAGGAGTACTTATTTTGTCCTGGCAATGGTTTCACAGATTGGGCTCACCGCGCTGGTTTTATCAGAAAACCAGCGGTTGGCTGCCGTGGCTGGGCGCTGCCAGTTTGCTACTGCTTGCGGTAGGTATGGCCTGGGGTCTGGGTTTTGCCCCGCAGGATTCCAAGCAGGGCAACAGCTACCGCATCATCTATATCCATGTGCCCGCGGCCTTTCTCGCTCTGGCGGGCTACTACATCATGGCGATCTGCGGGGCCGTCGGCCTGATCTGGAAGATGAAACTGTCCTTCGTGGTCATGCGTGCGGCGGCCCCCATTGGCGCAGCGCTGACCTTTATTGCACTCTTTACCGGTGCCGTGTGGGGTAAGCCCACCTGGGGCGCCTACTGGGTGTGGGATGCTCGCATCACTTCCATGCTGATCCTGTTTTTCCTGTATCTCGGTGTGATGGCCCTGTCTGGCGCCTTCGCGCGGGAGCAGTCCGGCGATAAGGCCAGTGCACTCTTGGCACTGGTGGGCACGGTCAATATCCCGATCATCTACAAATCTGTCGACTGGTGGTTCACCCTGCACCAGCCCGCTACCCTGAAACTGACCCAGGCCAGCACCATCGATCCCAGTATGTTTTATCCACTGATCACCATGATCGCCGGCTTCTATCTGTTCTACGCCTGGGTACTTATCCTGCACACGCGCAGTCTGGTCTTGCAAAGAGAGTGGCGTACCCAGTGGGTGCGCGAACTGTTGGAAAAGCCTGCCCCCGCGGCCAGAGCCTGAGGAGGCAATATGCAGTTCCAGTTTGAAAATTTTGCCAGTTTCCTCACCATGAATGGGCACGGCCCTTATGTGTGGGCCGCCTATGGTGTGGCTGTGATGGTTCTGGTTGCGCTGGTTGTGGCTCCACTTTTGCGCCAGAAAAAACTGCGCAAGGAGTTCTCTCGGCAGCTGCGCCAGGAAGAGGCCCGCCACCGTGCGGCGGCGCAGCGCAAAGCGCAATCCGAACCGGCGGCCACCGCCTGAAGCGCACGCGTAACTGATACCGTTTTTAATCGATTGATAACAGGTCAACCATGCACCCAGCCCGTAAACAACGCTTGATCCTGGTGGTACTCCTGGTGGCACTTTCCAGTGTCGCCGTAGGGTTCATCACCTACGCGATGCGCTCCAATATGGACTATTTTTATGCGCCCAGCGCGTTTGTCGCAGGTGAAGTACCATTTGAAAAACGCATCCGTGCGGGTGGCTGCGTGGTGCCGGGCAGTATCGTGCGCGATGGCGATTCCCTCGATGTGCGGTTTGCATTGACGGATGGCGAGGCCGAGCTGGAAGTGGTGTTTAACAAGATCCTTCCGGACCTCTTTGCCGAAGGCGAGGCCGCGGTAGTGACCGGTCAATTGCAGCAAGATGGCTACGTGCGCGCGGATCAGGTACTGGCCAAACACGATGAATCCTACACCCCGCCGGAAGTCGCAGAGACCATGGTCGGCAAGGCAGACTGCCACGGAGATGCCAAGATATGACACCTGAACTGGGTCACTTTGCCCTGATTGTTGGTCTGCTGTTGTCGGTAGCGCTGTCTGTGGTGCCGCTGGCTGGCACCTACACCGGCCGCGTTCTCTGGATGGATACCGCGCGCCCTCTGTCCATGGGGGTGCTCACCTTTACCGCAGTCTCCTTTGCCTGCCTGGTGGTCGCATTCGTAAACAGCGATTTCTCCGTTGCGTATGTTGCGCAGAACTCCAACAGCATCCTGCCAATGGCCTACAAGGTCACCGCCGTATGGGGCGGCCACGAAGGCTCGGTATTACTCTGGTTGCTGATGCTGGCGGGATGGACCTCGGCGGTTGCGCTGTTCAGCCGGCAGCTGCCGGATGTACTGGTTGCTCGAGTGCTGTCCGTGATGGGCATGCTGCTGATCGGTTTCTTCCTGTTTATCCTGCTGACTTCCAATCCGTTCGACCGCATCCTCCCGTTTCCGCCCGGTGATGGCAGCGACCTGAACCCGCTGCTGCAGGACCCGGGCATGATCATTCACCCACCATTGCTCTACATGGGTTATGTGGGTTTCGCCGTTGCTTTTGCATTTGCCATCGCCGCCTTGCTGGAAGGGCGTCTCGACAGCGCCTGGGCTCGCTGGGCGCGGCCGTGGACAGCGATCGCCTGGTCTTTCCTGACCCTGGGTATCGCATTGGGAAGCTGGTGGGCCTATTACGAATTGGGCTGGGGCGGCTGGTGGTTCTGGGATCCGGTGGAAAACGCCTCCTTTATGCCGTGGCTGGTGGGAACGGCGCTGCTGCACTCGCTGGCGGTGACCGAGAAGCGTGGACTCTTCCGCAGCTGGACTATTTTGCTGTCGATCTTTGCGTTCAGCCTCAGCCTGCTGGGTACCTTCCTGGTGCGCTCCGGTGTGCTGACCTCCGTGCACGCCTTCGCTACAGATCCGCTGCGCGGTGGATTTATCCTCGCATTCCTGGGAGTGGTTGTGGGCCTGTCGCTGTTGCTGTTTGCTCTGCGTGCACCGACCGTCAGTGCCGGCAGCGTCTTCTCAGCAAAATCCCGCGAAACCTTCCTGCTCAGCAACAATATCGTGTTGATGCTGATCATGGGTGTAGTGATTACCGGTACCCTTTACCCGCTGCTGGCGGATGCGCTTGACCTTGGCAAAATCAGTGTGGGCCCGCCGTTCTTCAATATGTTCTTTGTGCCGCTGATGCTGGTATTGAGCCTGTTGCTGGGCCTCGGCATTCACGCTAACTGGAAAGATAGCCAGACGAGCAAGCTGCTGAAAGCCTGGGGATTGCCGGCGCTGGTGGCCGCCATTGCTGCGCCCATCGTTACCCTGCTTGCCGGGGACTTTCACTGGGGTGCAATGCTCGGCGTGTTTGCGGGGCTCTGGGTCGTCGCTTCGAGCGCGGCCGATATTCTGGCCAAATCCCGCAATGCCGATACCCGCTGGGCGGGGCTGAAGCGGCAGCGCGCGAGCTACTACGGAATGCACCTGGGGCATATCGGCCTCGCTGTTTCCATTCTGGGCGTGGCGCTGACCACGGTGTATAGCATTGAGCGAGACCTGCGGATGTCGCCCGGGCAGAGTGCCGAAGTGTCTGGTTACGAATTTACCTTTGAAGGTGTGCGTCAGGTTCGGGGGCCCAATTACCAGGCGTCTGAAGGCGTGCTGATGGTGCGCCAGGGTGGGCAACTGGTGGCCGAGTTGCGCCCGCAGAAGCGCAGCTATTTTTCCGGCGGCAATATCATGACCGAAGCGGCGATCGACACCAGCATCTTCCGCGACCTGTATGTCGCCCTGGGTGATCCCATGGACAAAGAAAATCTCAGCGGAGATTGGGCGGTGCGCCTGCAGTACAAGGCGTTTGTCATCTGGATCTGGCTGGGCTCGGCGCTTATGGCACTGGGTGGGGTAATTGCAGTGGCGGACAAGCGCTACCGCAAAGTAAAAGCAGTGCGACTGCAAAAAGCGGTCGCAACCCCCGGCGATGGCTCACTGGCCGGGACCTGATCCCGGCCGGCCGGGAAGCTTGTCTTCCCCCGGATTGAAGCTGGATTGATTTAGAAGGATTGCTAACCTTGATGGCCAGGTTGAAACTGTTTCTTCCCTTGATTATTTTCGCCGCGCTGGCACTGCTGTTCTGGCGCGGCCTTTCGTTGAACCCACAGGATATGCCGTCTGCACTGGTTAACAAGCCGGTACCCGAATTTGCGCTGTTGGATGTGGAATCCAACCGTGAGCTGAAAAAATCCGACCTGCCGAAAAAGCCGCTGCTGCTGAACGTGTGGGCTACCTGGTGTATCTCCTGCCGGGTGGAGCATCCGTATCTCAATGACCTGGCGGCCGGGGGCGTGCCGATCGTTGGCATCAACCTGAAAGACGATAATGAGGCCGCGCAAAAGTGGCTGGAAAAATTCCACAACCCCTATCTGTTTTCGGTTTCTGATGTAGAGGGGCGCCTGGCAATGGATCTCGGTGTTTTTGGCGCACCGGAGACGTTTCTGGTCGATGCTGGCGGAACCATCCGCTGCAAACACGTCGGTGTAGTAGACGACAAAGTGTGGCAGACCAAACTACAACCCCTCTACGAACGTTTACAGAGCCAGGAATGGGACGCGTTTTCCGGTGAGTTATCAGATTCCCTGCTCGCCCGTTGTCACTGAAACGGAAGAAAAAAAGAGCCGCTTTATCTGCTGGCTGGGGCCAGTAACCGATAAAGCGGCTTTTTTGCGTGAGCTCGACAGCATCCGTGCCCGTTACCCGGACGCGTCCCACCATTGCACCGCGCTGGTCATCGGCAGCCCCGCCAACCCCGAGGTAATGCAGTCCGATGACGACGGTGAGCCCGGCGGCAGTGCAGGGCGCCCCATGCTCGAGCTGCTGCTGAAGCAGGAGGTAGGTAATGTGGGCGCCATTGTCACGCGCTATTTCGGCGGAACCAAGCTGGGTGTCGGCGGATTGATGCGGGCTTACCGGGGTGCAGTGGGGGCTGCGCTGCAGTCGGTGGCGCTGGAGATTCACGTGCCGTTGTTGAGCCAGAATATCGGTTGCGATTTCGCGGGCGAATCCCGCGTCCGTTTTCTTGTTTCTCAGTACGGTGGTGTCTGTGGCGACGTGCATTACAGCGAGCGGGTACGCGTAGACGTCGAGTTGCCTGCGGATCAATGGTCCGCCCTGCGGGAAAAACTGGTTTCTGAGGGTTTTACCTTTGACGATGTTCCGGGCTACCCGGAGCCCGGTTGCCACTGACTGGTTTGCCATACCGGTTGTCCTCCTTGTCGATTCACTCTTCCACCGTTCAAAGCGGTTAGCGCAAATTCGCCGGTGTGTCTGGCACGCCCGTGCAGGCTATGTCGCTTGTGAAGATCTCTGTTGGCAATACTGAAAATTCCTGGCGCAGGACCCCTCCATCGTGTTGACAGCGTTGTCACCTGCTGGGTAGTTTGACAGCGCTGTCGATCAAAAGCCGACAACACAGCCATCAGCGCACCTTTTATCCAGGGCTGCGTACGCCGATGGAAGGTGCCGGCGCCCGTTGTGGCGCTGGCTCTGCAACCGCAGTGGTACCGCGGCGGGGTGTGGGGCGCTGGGCCTCGCTTCCGAGTCTCCCGGTTTCATTCTCGTTTGTGATCGCTATTCCCCCCTTTTTTATCTCTCCGCTTTCTACCCGGTGATGTCCCATCAGGACGACACGTGAGTTTCCCCTTCTGGTACGGCCTTGCGCCTTGCCGCCACAACGACTTTTCGACTCGGAGAAGATACATGGGAAAAATAACAATAAGAGCCATTTTGCACGCCGGCGTATTGGGCTTCAGCCTGGTGGGCAGCGGGTTCGCAACCGCCTACGACTGTTCCACTACGCCGGAATATATCGACGGCGAAAGCTATGGCACGGGTGCCGAGGTGCGCAGTGGAGAAAATGCGTACCGGTGTGAGGTTGGTGGCTGGTGCAGCCAGGGCGGTGCCTATGCACCCGAATCCGGGTGGGCCTGGGCAAATGCGTGGTCTGGCCTCGGGGCTTGCGATGCCCCCGGGTCCAGCAGCAGCTCAAGTAGTTCGAGTTCCGGTAGCTCGAGCTCAAGCAGTTCGGGTTCCGGTAGCGGTAGTTCCAGCTCGGGCTCCAGTTCGGGTTCCGGCAGCTCGTCCGGGGGTGGTGATTGCCCTGTTTACGTTGCCGGAGATACCTATACCTCGGGCGCTGTGGTTGCCCATGGCAGCGGATTTTACCGCTGTGATGTAGCCGGTTGGTGCTCATCTGGAAATGGTGCCTATGAACCGGGTATCGGCTGGGCCTGGGAGCACGCGTGGAGCGCAAGTAGTGCGGCAGCCTGTGCAGGCGGGAGCAGTAGCGGCGGAAGCAGCAGTGGTGGTGGTTCGGTACCGGACGTCTATTTCTGTGCAGTGGAATGGCAGACTGGCACCCTGTACACGCAGGGAACCATTGTTGCTTATCAGGGAATTGCCTACCGCGCGCTGGTGGATACCCATTCCATTGCGCCCGATAACACCGCCTATCCCGGTCAGTGGGAAACAGCCGGTTACCCCGATGATGCGCTTTGTCCGGTGCCGATTCCCAATGACATCGATTACGGCGAAGCGCAGCCGGTGGAAGGTAATCTGAATGCCGGGGTGGTGAATCCAACCGGCGCGATTGGCAGTGCGCGCATCGCTGCATCCCAATCCGCTTTGGCGGGGAATCAAGGTGGCGTCGATCCCGCCACGGATAACGGGGGAGATCACGGCGGGCTGGATGTCGACAACGGTGCGCGCGGCTCAAAGCTGGTTCCGGGTAACCTGCCCCTGCATCACAACACCTACGACCTGAGTGCGGGGACGGAGATCGTAACTTATATCGGTGACTGGGCCATTTACGGCCGCCGCTATGATTTCACCAAGCTTCCGGCATCCAATCTGGATCGCATCGTCTACGGGTTTGCCGGTATCTGTTACCCGGATGCGAAAAACGAGCAGGATGGTGGCTTCCCAACCTCCGCCCCGGCAGCGGTAATGCGCACCTGTAACCAGAGTGCATTGCCTGACGGTGCCATGGCAGTGGCCGATTTCGAGGCGGCCTTCCTGCGGGATGTGGGGGTTGCACCCAACGGGGTGGTTGGTACCGAGAGTATGTACGCGCTGGATAAAGACAAGGTCGGTGGCGTGTTCGGTGTGCTGTACCAGTTGCGGGAGCAAAACCCGCAGTTGAAGCTGGATCTATCCATTGGTGGCTGGACGCTGTCAGAGGGATTCCCGTGGATGGCGCACGATCCAGAGCGCCGCAAAGTCTTTGTCGATTCCGTAGTCCACTTTCTGGAGCGATACGATTTCGATGGGGTGGACATCGACTGGGAATACCCGGGCAGCGATGGCGCTGTAGTGGGTATGGCTCGTGAAGACGATGGCGAAAACTACGCAATCTTGATTCGCGAGCTGCGCGCTGGCATGGACTGGCTGAGCGAAAAAACGGGTAAGCCTTATCGTCTCTCGTCGGCGATCCCCGCGGGCCTCGGTCGTCTGGAAAAAATCGACTGGTCTCAGGTGCACCCATATATGGACCGCCTCTATGCCATGACCTATGACCTGACCGGCGCCTGGGAGCGGGAGCTCTCTCACCATACCCCGCTGTACATCAACCCGATGGCCGTCGGATCGTCAGCCGGTACATCGGCGAACTGGACGCTGAACTACCTGCGCAGCCTTGGCGTGCCAGCCAATAAACTGATGATCGGTGCCGCTAACTACCACCGCTCGAAGGCCACCAACCCGGGGGATGTTTCTGAGTACACCTACGGTCTGACCGGAACCAGTAGTTATGGCGATGGCAACTGGAGTGGGGCAGATCTCATCCTCGGTGTTGCTGGTCTCGGCTCCTGGGAGGCGGGTGTCATTGAGGGGTATGACCTGTACCAGAATTATCTGGACCGCAATATGGCGCCGCGCAATGGCTTCTGGCTGTATACGGATAAGGAGGCGAATGCGGATTACCTCTATAACGACAGTATCGGTGCCTTTATTTCCGTAGAGACCCCGCGCACGGTTGCGCTCAAGGCCCAGTATGCGAAAGACAACGGCCTGGCCGGGATCTTTTTCTGGATGGCGGAGCAGGACAATGGTTACAACCTGAACACCGTCAACCACGTTCTTGGTAATGCGCGGACCGGGAACAGTGCCGACGCCGATCCTGCGGATCAGATACCGGTATGCGGGCGCAACATTACCGAGTCGGAGTGTGAGGCCCTGATCGCACCGCTGCGGTAATTGCCGTTGAACATTTCACTACGCGGAAGTGGTGGCCCAGGTTATCGGGCCACCCCTGTTCACGCTTAAAAATAAATATAAAGGTGATCGAATGAAATACATTATAAGTGTGGCGGCTCATCGCTACCTGTTTGGTTTTCTGGCCTCGATCCTCAGTGGGGCCGCATTCGCAGTGGACTGCACTGGTCTCGCGGACTGGGATAGTGGCAGCGCTTACCATGGCGGTGCTCGGGTTCAGCATCAGGTTGCCGCCTATCAGGCGAACTGGTGGAACCAGGGCAAGAATCCTGCGCAGTTTTCTGGCCAGTGGCAGGAGTGGACGGCACTCGGCGCCTGCGATGACGGTGGCTCATCGTCCTCATCTTCCAGCTCTTCATCCAGTTCCTCCTCAAGCTCCTCCTCGAGCTCATCATCCAGCAGTTCTTCCTCGTCCAGCTCTTCTTCTGGTGGCAGTACCTGTAGCTCGCCGCAGTATGTTGCGGGTGCCAGTTACAGCGCGGGTCAGCGGGTACAGAATATTGGCAAAGAATATATATGCGATGTGGCCGGTTGGTGTTCGTCGGAATCTGGCTGGGCGTATGCGCCGGGGGAGGGGGCCTATTGGGATCACGCATGGACGCTGGCAGCCAGTTGCGGGTCGTCCTCGAGTAGTTCTTCATCTGGTTCGTCCAGCGGCTCTACTTCCAGTTCTTCTGGCGGCTCCAGCGGCAGCAATAGTAGCCGCCTGATTTCCGGCTACTGGCACAACTTTGATAACGGCTCCGGCGTCATCCCTATTGGTGAGGTGTCCGATGCGTTTGACGCAATCAATGTTTCCTTTGCCGAACCCACCGGAGCTGCGCCGGGGGAAATTGGTTTTGTTCTGGATCCACTGTTTAACGAGCAGGACTTTATCGCTGGTATTCAGGCCAAGCAGGCCGCCGGTAAAAAAATCATCATCAGTATCGGTGGCGCTAATGGTCAGGTACGCCTGGAAAGCCCGGCCGCGCGGGATAATTTTGTCGCTTCCATGATTGAGATTATCGACCGTTACGGATTCGATGGGCTGGACGTGGACTTTGAAGGGCACTCTTTGGAACTGGATGCAGGCGATGCAGATTTCCGTAATCCGACGACACCGGTCATTGTGCACCTGATCGAAGCTCTGCAGGCGCTGACATCGCATTACGGTGAAGACTTTATGCTCACCATGGCTCCGGAAACGTTTTTTGTGCAACTGGGCTACAGCTTTTACGGTGGGTCCTGTTCCGGCTGTGATCGCCGTGCGGGTGCGTACCTTCCGGTGATTCACGCGATGCGTGATCAGCTCGACTGGCTGCAGGTGCAGCACTACAACTCGGGCTCAATTATCGGTCTGGACGATCAGTATCACAGTATGGGTGTGGCGGATTTTCATATCGCCATGGCGGATATGGTTTTAACCGGGTTTAACATCGGTGGAAATCCAGATTACTACTTTCCACCATTGCGTCAGGATCAGGTACTAATTGGCTTGCCCGCGAATGTAAACGCCGGAGGCGGATTTACATCGGTCAGTGAGGTGCACGCGGCATTGAACTGTCTTGTGAAGCTGGAGGGCTGCACCACTTATACGCCGCATACCGCTACCGGCTGGACGGGGCTGGGTGGCTTGATGACCTGGTCGATCAACTGGGATAAATTCAATAACTTCGAGTTCTCGACCGAGCACCGAGCTTTTCTGGATGACCTCTAAAGAACACTGAAGCCCGTTAACAGAAAATGCCTGCGCTCCGGTGCGGGCTTTTCTGGCGGTGGTGTGCACCTGATGGTGTGAATCCGGGAGAGAAACACATACAAAAAAGGCCCACACTTTCGTGTGAGCCTTTTCTGTATATGGCGGACCGGACGGGACTCGAACCCGCGACCTCCGGCGTGACAGGCCGGCATTCTAACCAACTGAACTACCGGTCCGCATTCCTGATCTTCCTTTGAAAAATCTGCCAAGCAGATGAAAGGAGTGGTGGGTGGTACAGGGGTCGAACCTGTGACCTACGCCTTGTAAGGGCGCCGCTCTACCAACTGAGCTAACCACCCCGCGTCAGGAGCTGCGTATAGTAATGATATTTTTTTGGGCGTCAACGCTTTTTGAAATTTTTTTGTGATTCAAAGAGTTAAGCCCACTATTGGGCTTTGGAAGGCGGTTGCGGTGGGTGCCGGCAAAGCGTGTCGGGGCGTCATTGCGCTGCTATAATCCGCGCAGTTTCCGCCGGAGAAATTCAGTGCCGATTAAATTCTACAGAACACCGCTGTTGCTTGTGCTGACCTTATTGGTCGCTGTGGTCATGCCCTTTTCTTCCGCCCGCGCTTCGGTGGAGGTGGAGAAATTGTCCAGCCCCGAGCTGCAGGCGCGCTACCAGGTGCTGATTGAAGAAATGCGCTGCCCAAAATGTCAGAACCAGAATCTAGCCGGTTCCGACTCAATGGTGGCCACGGACCTGCGCCGTGAAATCCGGCGGTTGCTGGAAGAAGGCTTCAGCGATCAGGAAATTAACGAGTATATGGTGGCACGCTACGGCGACTTCGTATTGTACCGTCCGCCGCTGCAGCGCAATACCGTCGCTCTTTGGGTCGCCCCGGGAATATTTGCCGCGCTGGGGCTTTTGACTCTGATCGTGATCGTGGCGCGCTCGCGCAGTGGTCGCGGTAACCGGCAGGATGACGAGACGGACCAGTTGAGTGTGGAAGAGCAGCAGCGTCTGGCGCAGTTGCTGAGCAGTAGCGAACAGGGTGGAAGTAAACACAATGATTGATCTCTGGTTGATTCTGGCGCTGCTGCTGTTGCCGCTGGCTGCATTTATTGCCTGGCCCATGTTCCGGACCAGGCGCCAGAGGCAAGAAGAAAGCCCCGGCAAAGACAGTGCGCAGGCGGTGCTCTATCGCGAACATCTTGCGGAGCTCGAGGTCTCTCGTGCCAGTGGCGCGGTGGATGACGCCCAGTATGCGTCGCTGAAGACCGAACTGGGGCGCAAGCTGCTGGCGGAAGAGGGTAAGGCTTACCAGCTTTCGGCGGCCCGCACTGGTGGTCGCGGGCTGCTGTTTGCCTTGGCGTTTGCCGTGCCATTCGCTGCGGTGGGTCTGTATTTCTATTGGGGTGCGTACGACGACCTGGCTCTGTACCGGGATATCGCCAGCAGCCACTCCGGTGCATCTGACATGGTGGTGGAAGCACGTATTACCCAGCAGCTGCAGGAGCGGGCGAGAACCCATCCCCAGGATCTGTCCAGCCGCTATGCGCTGGCTCAGCGCCTGCTGGTGAGCAACGATATTCAGGGCGCCGTCACTCAGTACCGCTATATCGTGGCGCACGAACCGGAAGCGGCGAACGTGCGTGCGGAGATGGCTCAGGCGCTGTTTTTTGCCAATGGGTCAAAAATGTCGCAGGAGGTGTTGAGTGAAGTCAGTCAGGTGCTGGACGTCCAGCCCAACAACACCACGGCGCTCGGCCTCGCCGGTATTGCTGCGTTCGATCGCGAAGACTTCAGTGGTGCAAAATCCTTCTGGCAGCGCGCGTTGGCGCAGCTGACGCCGGGTAGTAACGCTGCGCAGGCGCTGGCCGCAGGTGTGGCTCGTGCCGAGCAGGCCATGGCGGAGTCGGGCGGTCAGGTGGCGGTGGCTGATGCGCCATCAAGCGAGTCTGAGCCGGCAGCGGAACAGCGAGGACAGGGCGAAGTGACCGGTGAGGCGGGCGCAGCCAACCGTATCGTAGTGAACGTCACGCTCGCCGATACTGTTCAGTCATCACCGGATACCCCGGTGTTTATCTACGCCCGCACTGCCGATAGCCCCATGCCGCTGGCGATCGTTCGTCTGAGCGCGGCGGACCTGCCTGCGGAAGTGGTGCTGGATGAATCCCGCGCGATGATGCCCGGCCGCAGCCTCAAAACTGTCGATGAGGTGCAGGTAGTGGCACGGCTGGCGATTGGCGGCAATGCTCGCCCCGCGCCGGGCGACTGGCAGGGTGAGATCAAAACGCTGCCCCGCGCCGACTGGGGTAAGCCTCTGCAAATTCTGATCGACCAGAAAATCTAACCAATCTGCCCGCGACCGGCCCGTGGCCCTTCCCCTTTGGTGGGGAGTGAGTTGGGAGCGGGGCGGTCAAAAATAGCGCTGAAACCGCGCCCGCAGCCATGTACAATCGGCGGTTTGCAAAGACAAATCGGCGATCTGGCGGCGTGACGGCCGGGTCCCTCCTGAGATTACAACGAAGAGCGCGCGGCGGCGGTGAATGTGACCGTACGGGCGACGGGTATTACCGAGTTTCAAGACCATGCGTTTGAAGTGCATCAAGCTGGCCGGGTTCAAGTCTTTTGTCGACCCGACCACCGTCTACTTCCCCTCCAACCTAAGCGCCGTGGTCGGCCCCAACGGTTGTGGTAAATCCAACACCATCGACGCGGTGCGCTGGGTGATGGGTGAATCCTCCGCGAAGAACCTCCGCGGCGACTCCATGACGGACGTCATTTTCAATGGCTCCAGCGGGCGCAAGCCAGTAGGGCAGGCCTCCATCGAACTGGTATTCGACAACTCCGAGGGCAAGTTGACCGGGGAGTACGCTGCGTTCAGCGAAATCTCCGTCAAACGTAAGGTGACCCGCGAATCGCAGAACAATTATTACCTCAACGGTGAAAAGTGCCGTCGCCGGGATGTGACTGACCTGTTCCTGGGTACCGGCCTCGGTCCGCGCAGCTATGCGATCATCGAGCAGGGGATGATCTCCAAGCTGATCGAAGCCAAGCCGGAAGAGCTGCGGGTGTTTATCGAGGAAGCGGCGGGTATCTCCAAGTACAAGGAGCGCCGCCGCGACACCGAAAACCGCATGCGCCGCACCCACGAAAACCTGGAGCGTCTCACCGATATCCGCGACGAGCTGGACCGCCAGTTGTCGCGCCTCGAGCGTCAGTCTGCGGCAGCGGAAAAATACAGCCGTTTCAAAGATGAAGAGCGCACCCACAAGGCCCACCTGCAGGCCCTGAAATACAAAGACCTGGACGATCAGGCCAAGGCCAAGCAGCAGCAGATCGGCGAGCTGGAGCTCACTGTGGAAGAGCTGGTTACGCGCCAGGTGAGTTGCGATACCGGCATCGAAGAGCAGCGCGTGGCCTACCACGACCTGTCCGATGCGTTTAACGAAGTACAGGGCCGTTTCTATTCTGTTGGTGCGGATATCGCGCGCCTGGAGCAGAGCATCTCTCACGCCCGTGAGCGCAACACCCAGCTACAGACGGATTATTCCCGCACCGAACAGGAATACAACGAGTCTCAGTCACTGCTGGCGGCGGATCAGGGCAAGGCCGTCGAGTTCGAGGCGGAGCTTGAAGTCATCGTGCCGGATCTCGAGATGGTTCAGGCTGCCGAAGAAGAGTCCGCGCAGACGCTGCTCACCGCTGAAGACCAGATGCGTGAATGGCAGAACGAGTGGGACCAATTCAACCAGGGGGCATCCGGATCCCGCCAGAAGGCCGAAGTCCAGCAGTCCCGCATTCAGCACCTCGAAACATCCACCCAGCGCCTGCAAGACCGCATCAGCAAGCTGCAGAGCGAGCGAGAAAGCCTGTCTGGCTCCGAAGATGACAGCGAGCTGGAACAGCAGAACGAAGAGCTGGCCGAGCTGGAAATGCAGCTGACGGAGCTGCGTGAGTCCATTTCCGAGCAGGTGGAGCAACTTTCTGAACTGCGCCGCCGGGAAACCGATATTGCGTCAGAGCTGGACAAAGAGCGTCTACAGCTCCAGACCAGCCGAGGCCGTCAGGCATCCCTGGAAGCGTTACAGCAGGCTGCTATGGGGCAGGGCAAGTCGGTCGCGAACTGGCTGGAGCAGCAGAACCTGCAAGACCGCCCGCGCCTTGCAGAGCAGATCCGCGCCCAATCTGGCTGGGAAACCGCCGTGGAAACGGTACTGGGCGCCCAGCTTCAGGCCGTGTGTATTGAGCAGATTGAGTCTCTGCAGGAATCCCTCGCGAGTTTTAACGGTGGTCAGGCTGTTTTTGTGGACGGCCAGAATGTTACCGCGTCGGCAACTGGCGGCCTGCCCAAACTGGCGGACGTGGTTGAGGGGCCTGGATCCCTGGTCGGCCTGATCGATGGTATCTACACCGCCGAAGACCTTACTTCGGCTTTGGCCCAGCGCGCTCAATTGCGCGCGGGAGAATCCATAGTGACCCGCGATGGTCTGTGGATTGGCGCCAACTGGCTGCGCGTCAGCCGCGGTGCTGACGCGGAAGCCGGTGTGCTCGCGCGCAAGCAGGAGCTGGAAAGTCTGGAAGAGTCCCTGGAGGCGTGCGAAGCGCGCATCGAGGAACTCTCTGAGCAGCGTCAGCAACTGCGCACCCGCGCCGGCGAGCTGGAGTCCGGTATTGAACAGGCCCGCAACAATGCGGAACAGCTGAACCGTCGTACCGGCGACCTGCGCAGCCAACTTTCTGCACAGCGTGCGCGCCAGGAGCAGATGGACGAGCGCCGTCGTCGCATTGAAGCGGAAATCAGCGAAGTGAAAGAACAGAAGGAGATGGAAGCTGAAGCCATTTCCGAAGCGCGCATGGAGCTGCAGGAAGCAGTAGAGGCCATGAGCGACGACACCGATCAGCGCGAGACCCTGCTGGCCCGCCGCGAAGAGTTGCGCGAGGCACTGGACACAGCGCGTCAGCGCGCCCGTGAAGACAAAGACCGCGCCCATGAGTTGGCCATGCGCGAACAGTCCGTGCGCACCCAGAAAGTCTCCCTTGAACGCACATTGCAAGTGCTGCGCGAGCAGGTTGAACGCCTGCAGGAGCGGCGCGAGCAATTGAAGTTGCAAATGGAAGAGGCTCAGGATCCATCCCAGGACTTCCAGGCGGAACTCGAAGACAAACTCGCCCAGCGTATTGAAGTGGAAAACGAACTGGGTGAAGCGCGCAAAAAACTCGAAGAAGTGGAGTCCAGCCTGCGCAATCAAGAGCAGGATCGGCACAAGGCGGAGTCCGCACTACAGGGCGTGCGTGCACAGCTTGAACAGCAGCGACTGGTCGCCCAGACCCTGGAAACCCAGCGCAATGGTCTGGTCGAGCAATTGCAGGAAGCCGATCACGATCTCGAGTTGCTGCTGGAGGAACTCCCTGAAGAGTTGACGATCGAAGCAGTACAGCAGGATATCGAACTGGTAGCGGCACGGATCTCCCGTCTCGGCCCCATCAACCTGGCGGCCATCGACGAGTACAAGCAGGAGTCCGAGCGTAAAAACTACCTCGATCGTCAGTACGACGACCTGACCGATGCGCTGGAAACCCTGGAAAATGCCATCCGCCGCATCGACAAGGAAACCCGCACTCGCTTCAAGGAGACCTTCGACCAGGTTAATACCGGTTTGCAGGAGCTGTTCCCGAAAGTGTTCGGCGGTGGTCACGCGTATCTGGAATTGACCGGGGATGACCTGCTGGATACAGGTATCGCGATCATGGCGCGCCCGCCGGGCAAGCGAAACAGCACTATCCACCTGTTGTCCGGTGGGGAAAAAGCACTCACTGCGATCGCGCTGGTATTTTCCATCTTCCGTCTCAACCCGGCACCTTTCTGTATGCTGGATGAGGTAGACGCCCCGCTGGACGATGCCAACGTGGGCCGCTATGCGCGCATGGTGAAAGAAATGTCCGAACACGTGCAGTTCATCTACATTACCCATAACAAGATTGCCATGGAGATGGCCGACCAGTTGCTGGGTGTGACCATGCATGAGCCGGGTGTATCCCGTCTGGTATCGGTGGATGTGGAAGAGGCCGCGGAACTGGCGTCTGCGTAACGGGCTCAGGGAGAGGGGCGTAAACATGGATAACTGGCTGATCAATTTACTGGCACTGGTACTGCTCGGCGTGGTGCTGGACGGTGCGCGCCGCGCCTACCTGAAGCACCGCGATACTGTAAAAGTATCCCGCAATCTGTCCCGCTCCATGCGCCGGGATCTGGATGACCGCAACGAAGATATTCTCTCTGCGCCGCGCCCGGTCGATGCGCCGGAGCGCTCTGGGGCAACCGCGGCGCAAAAACATCCCCGCACAACACCAACTCCGCGTAAATCCGCGAATCTCACCGAGTCGGAGCTGGAATATATCGATCCGGAAGAGGCGGAAAAGCGTCGCCAGATTTCCCGTGAATTACCGGGTTCTGTGCGGGTTGTGCAGCGTCGCAAACCGGAAGACGCCACTCAGGTGAACCGTCAGGTACAACAGAATTTCCAGTCTTCTCGCAAGCCTCTGGCGGGCAGCAAGCCCGAGCGTGAGCAAGATGGCGAGTCCACAACTGTGGAAGCCGGACAGCGCCCGCATGTGCCAGAGCAGGTCGCTCTCAACCTGGAAGAGCAGGTTCCGATGCTGATGGATTCGGTAGCGGATGCCCTGGTGGAACCCGGTGCCGTGGTGGAAACACGGATGGAAAATACGTTGGAATCACAGGTTGAGACCAGCGTTGAAGCCAGTGTTGAAACCTGGGGAGAAGATGCCACCCAGTCGTCCGCCGATCCCATGGCCGGGCTTTCCGAAGAGCCCGTGGCCAGTGACCGCCGCGAGCCCTCTCTGGATGAGTCGGTGAGCTTGGAATCTTTGCAGACGGTTTCCGAATCCAGCGATGAGGCGCCCGCGGAAAGCGAAGAACGCAGTGCCCCAGCCAGGTCCGGTTGGTCGGCCCCGGAACTCAAGCTCCCCGAACTGAAATTCCCCGATCTTAAAAAGGCCGTTACGCCTGCTCGGGAATCCCGCTCTGCGAAGCAGGCGGAAAGTAGAGCGGGCAGTGCGAAGAAGGCGGGCAATCGCAATACGTCCAGCGAATCGCGCAAAGAGCGCGCAGTGGAAGAGGTGCTGATCCTCAATATCATGGCGCCCGCCGGTGACTGCTTTGAGGGCAATGACCTGTTGCGGGTGCTGCTGTCCAGCGGATTGCGCTTCGGTGAAATGAATATTTTCCACTACCACTGTGGCGATGCGGGCGAAGGCCCGGTGCTGTTTAGTCTGGCCAATATTGTTGTGCCTGGCACTTTTGATATGTCCGAGATGGAAGATTTCACTACCCCGGGCATCAGCCTGTTCCTCGCGCTGCCCGCAGAGGTGGAAGCCGTGAAAGCATTTGATACCCTGCTCTCTACCGCGCGCAATATCGCCGAGCAACTGGGTGGTGAGCTGAAGGATGAAAACCGCAGCGTATTCACCGCCCAGACTGCCGAACACTATCGCCAGCGCGTGATGGAGTTTCAACGGCGCAAAGCCCTGGCCCGCGCTCAGGCCTGACCCAGAACATAATTCACCCGTAGGAGCTTGCAGGCAGGCTCCTACAAAACCCTATATCTTCCCACCGGCAAGAATTCCCTATTTTTGCGGATGAACAATGACAAAAAATATCCCCCAGCAAACTCAGCAGCGTGCGCAACAGCTGCACGAAATTCTTAATCGCGCCAATTATGAATACTACGTACTCGACGCCCCGGAATTACCCGATGCCGAATACGATCGCTGTTTACGTGAACTGCAGGGTCTTGAAGGTGAATATCCGCAACTGATTACTGCGGACTCGCCTACCCAGCGGGTAGGCGAAAAGCCGCTGGCGGCGTTTACCCAGATCCGTCACGAGATGCCCATGCTGTCGCTGGACAATGCGTTCAACGACGAGGAGATGGTAGATTTTGATCGCCGAATTGGTGATCGCCTGAACAGTAGTGAGCCGGTGGAATATGCCTGTGAGCCCAAGCTCGATGGTATTGCTGTGAGCCTGCTGTATCGCAGTGGTGTTCTCGAACGCGCGGCTACCCGCGGTGATGGCACCGTGGGCGAAGATATTACCCAGAATGTGCGCACCATCTATTCAGTGCCTCTGAAGCTACTTGCACAGGATGTTCCCGCCGTGCTCGAAGTGCGCGGTGAAATCTATATGCCCAAGGCCGGGTTCAATGCGCTGAACGAAAAAGCGCGCGAGGCCGGGGAAAAAGGGTTCGTAAACCCGCGCAACGCCGCCGCGGGCAGTCTGCGCCAGTTGGATTCTCGTATTACCGCGCAGCGGCCTCTGGAATTGTGTGTATACAGCGTCGGTGTCGTCGAAGGTGGGGACTTGCCGGAGCGTCATTCGGACGTGCTCGAACAGCTGAACCGCTGGGGTTTCCGTATCAACAGCGAAATGGCGGTGGCGAAGAATATTGGCGAGTGTCTGGCGTATTACCGCAGTCTCGGTGAAAAGCGCGCACAGCTTCCCTACGACATTGACGGCATCGTGTTCAAGGTCAACAGCATCCCTTTGCAGAAACGACTGGGGTTTGTAGCGCGGGCCCCGCGCTGGGCCACTGCGTATAAGTTCCCCGCACAGGAAGAGATGACCCGGCTTCTGGACGTGGAGTTTCAGGTGGGGCGCACCGGTGCTGTCACACCGGTAGCGCGCCTGGAGCCGGTGTTTGTGGGTGGTGTGACCGTTTCGAACGCGACCTTGCACAATCGCGATGAGATTGCGCGTCTCGGGGTGAAAGTGGGCGATACGGTGGTGATTCGCCGCGCCGGCGATGTGATCCCACAGGTGGTGTCCGTGGTTGAGAGCCGTCGCCCCGCAGACGCCCGCGATATCGAATTTCCTGCGCACTGTCCGGTGTGTGACTCTCCGGTAGAAGCGACACCGGGCGAGGCGGTTGCGCGCTGTAGCGGCGGCCTGATCTGTAGTGCCCAGTGCAAGCAGGCGATCAAACACTTTGCCTCACGCAAGGCGCTGGACATTGACGGTCTCGGCGACAAGATCGTGGAACAGCTGGTGGACGAAGGGTTGCTTAAATCCGTGTCCGGTCTTTACCACCTGTCCCTGGAACCTCTGGTCGCACTGGAGCGCATGGGCGAAAAATCCGCGCAGAATCTGCTGGATGCCCTCGAGGCCAGTAAGAGCACCACACTGCCCAAGTTTCTATACGCACTGGGAATCCGGGAAGTTGGTGAGGCCACAGCGCGCAACCTGGCACAGCATTTTGGTGATCTGGATCAGCTGATGCAGGCCGACGCAGAAGCGTTGCAACTGGTGGACGATGTGGGCCCCATCGTTGCACATTATGTGGCAGAGTTTTTCGAGCAGCCGCACAACCTGGAAGAAATTGAAGCGCTGAAACAGGCCGGCGTACACTGGGCGCCGGAGGTGCAGGAGGCGGGTACACAGCCGCTGGCGGGCCAGACCTGGGTGCTCACCGGAAAGCTGGAAACCCTCTCCCGCAGTGAGGCCAAGGACTACCTGCAACGCCTGGGTGCCAAAGTGGCGGGCAGTGTCTCCGCGAACACGCATACCGTCGTTGCCGGCCCCGGTGCCGGGTCTAAATTGAACAAGGCCCGCGACCTCAATCTACCCATTCTCGACGAAGAGGGGTTGATGGATATGCTGCGTGAACGGGGTATCGAGATTTAACGCGTTCGGCTGTTTTCTGCACAATCTGTAGCCTGGATAGGCACAGCGCATCCACTGCCGGCGAATTGATCACCCGTCGTTATAGAAAATGCGACCGGAATACGAATTTGTCGGATTGCGGCAGTAGAATTCTGGCTGCTGCGCCGTTACAGTTGGCTGAATTAGTTTTTTGAATTGGCCTGCTGGCGGCACCGAGTTGTGTTGCGGTGGCAGCGTAGGGGTTAGCGCAGAGTGATTCAGGGCGATCAGGAATCCATTGTTTACGGCTGTATCAAAGACAGTAACAGCCTGACCGGGGGCAGTGACCGCCGCCGGACCAATCGCGAGGCCATTCTGGCTCTTCCCGGTGCCGACGAGTGGCCCTTTCTGTGCCGCGATATGTTTGCGGTTCCCACCATCAAGGTCAAACAATCCCAGTATCAGACCGACGTCATCCACTTCGGCGCGTCCTATTGCGCGGTGGAATACGAGTGGAATCACTGGATCCAGAAGTTCGAAGAACTGCTGCAAAGCATGTATTGGGTGTCGGCAACGGTGCACCTGGAAACTGAGCTTTCTGGTACTCACTCGTTTACATGGGAGGCCGCCGGCCTTTACCATGAGCCCGGCTGCGGCGAGATGCAGGTACGCTGTGAGTGGACCCAGGAAGGGCGCGTCAGCATGTAATGCGGCCGATTTTTTCTCTGTGCACACCCGTGTGACCTGGCCGTACTCGACGCTATCCTGTTTCTGATCAATACTTCCTATTCTATTCAGTCTACCGCTCGACCGGGGGTTTCCCATGTCCGACAAGTTGCCTGAAAACACTTCTCAAACGTCCCCAGAAAAGTCCGCACGATTTCGTGTTGAAAAAGACAGCCTGGGTGACGTCCAGGTACCAGAGAGCGCCTGCTACGGCGCTCAGACTCAGCGCGCCGTAGAAAATTTTTGTGTCAGTGGGTACCCATTACCGGAAGAGTTTTTAAGCGCGGTAGTTGCAATTAAAAAAGCGGCGGCGGAAGCCAACCAACAGTTGGGCTTGCTCGACGGACAAATGGCCGGTGCGATTATCCGGGCCTGCGACCAGCTCGACACGGCCGACTACGCCGAGCAATTCCCCGTGGATGTGTTTCAGACTGGCTCCGGCACCAGTACCAATATGAATGTGAACGAAGTGCTGGCGCACATTGCCAGTGCACAGAGTGGCCTCGAGATCGGGGCCAATGATCACGTCAATATGTGCCAGAGCAGTAACGATGTGATCCCCACGGCAATTCACCTGTCCGCACTTCTCGCACTACAGAACAAGCTCCTGCCAGCCCTGGTGCATCTGATCGAAGTGATCGAGGATAAAGCGGCTTCGGTAGAAGGTGTTGTCAAAACCGGTCGCACGCACCTGATGGACGCGGTGCCCGTCACGCTCTCCCAGGAATTAAATGCCTGGGCGGCGCAGATGCGCCTGTGCAAGGCGCGTGTCGAAGACGCACTTCCACGGTTGGAAGAACTGGCACAGGGCGGTACTGCCGTGGGTACCGGGCTGAATGCACACGAGGAATTTGCGGAAATTTTCGCGCGTCGCCTGAGCCGTGAATGCGGCGCATCACTCCGGCCCGCCGCCAATCCGTTTGCAGCGATTGCCAGCCAGGATACCGCGGTGGAAGTATCGGGCCAGCTGAAAACCCTCGCCGTCGCCGTGATGAAAATCGCCAACGACCTGCGCTGGATGAACAGTGGCCCTCTCGCCGGTTTTGGCGAGATAGCCTTGCCGGCGCTGCAGCCGGGCAGCAGCATCATGCCGGGCAAAGTCAACCCGGTGATTGCCGAGTCGGTGGCCATGGTGGCGGCGAAGGTGATGGGGAATGACACCACGATTACAGTGGCCGGGCAGAGTGGTAATTTCCAGTTGAATGTAATGTTACCGGTGATTGCGTTTTCCCTGCTGGAAAGTATCCGGATTCTCTCTACCGGCACGCGCATGCTGGCGGACAAGGCCATTGCCGGCTTTACCGTTGATGAAACACATATGCAGGATGCGCTGGCGCGCAACCCGATACTGGTGACCGCGCTCAATCCGGTTATCGGCTATGGTAAGGCCGCCGAAATCGCCAAGGCCGCTTACGCCAGTTGTCGGCCGGTGCTGGATGTGGCCGTGGAAATGACGGACCTGTCGGAGGCTGAGCTCAAGCGCCTGCTGGACCCTGCGCGGTTGAGTCGCGGCGGCATTGTGGATGGTGAGTAGACGCAACCGCTCGTCACAATTGTGCATGTACTCATGCACTGCACCCTTGTCGGTGTCCGCTAAGCGAGGACAAGAATACCCAGCAGAACGGTGCCGGTAAAAAGCATCATACATTCAATCCAGATTGCCATCCTGCGCAGAACCTTCCTGTCTTCCCTTCGGTAGAGCAGTCGTTTGTGCATGATCTGCTACTCCCTGCCTGGTGGTAGATTGGTTGCCCGCCTGCTTTGCGGGCAGTAGAGCGCGAGCCCCGAACAGCGGTTTCGTTGACAGCGTGCGGTCGATGCTGCACGATTCTGCGCCGTTGGCGCCTGACTTCGCAGTACCCAGCCCGAGTGCACCCCGACGAAAATGTAGTGTGGCTGTACCCGGTACGGCCCGGATGGGTACTTTTAGAGAGGTACCCCTATATTGATAGGGTAGTGTTGTAGAGATTCGTCGACCAATCATTCATTTTCCAGTCAAAGTGTTTTGTTATGGCCAAAAAACGCCGCCGTTCATTTATCACCAGTGTACTCGCCTGTCTTGCTTTTATCGCAGCGGCGGTCTGGAGCTGGGATCTGCCGGTGGCAGACCTGCTGAGCTACCTGGTGCTGATGCTGGTTTTTCTCGCTGTCATCGTCGCTGCGGCGTTCGGGTTTGGTGCGCTGCTGAACTGGCTGCGCAATCGCCGCAATAAATAATTTATTACTACTGATCGGATTGCCCGCGCCAGAATGGAAAATACCAACGAAGATATCCGCATTCCCATCGCCTATGTGCAGCGTTTGCTGGACGAGGCCTCTGGCCACGGCTGTGATCGCGGGGACTTGCTGGCGTCGGTAGGAATCTCCGAGGCTGACCTGGAAGACACCGCGGCATTTTCCGCAGTGAAGTACGGCCGCTTGTACCAGCGAGTGATGTGGCTGGCCCAGGATGAATGGTTTGGCATGCTGAGCGGTGGACGCGTGCGCTCCGGTTCATTCCGCCTGCTTTGCCTGACAGTGGTGAACTGTGCAACGGTACGCCAGGCGATCACCCTTAGTGCGGAGTTTATGGAGATCTGCCGCGGATTCCGGGTAAAACCTGTGCTGCACTCGCGAGGAGATAAAGACCGGGTGGTGATTGAGGGCATCAGTGCCCTGCAGCCCGGGGAGTTCGATCAACTGATCGCAGAAACCACACCGGGGGTGATCCGCACTACATTGGCCGTGTGGCACCGCTTCTATTGCTGGCTGGTGGGGCGGGAAATCCCCCTGGCCAAGCTGCATTTCTCTTTCCCCTGTCCGGAAGAGTTCCTCGCTCTGGCGCAAAGTGAAGCGGGTGAACTGTTGTTCGATCAGCCCGGGAATGCACTGGAATATGAGAATCGCTACCTGGATTATCCCATCGTACAGAGTTCGCAGACGGTAGAAGATTTTATCCGTACCGCGCCCTATCACCTGGTGATCAGCGATGGCAGTGCCAACGGTATCAAGACCAAGGTGAAGACCATTCTCAACCGGGATGTGAGCGAGTCCATGCCCGCCGCGGAAGCGGTGGCGGACCGTTTGAACATGTCAGTTACCACACTCCGTCGCAAGCTCCAGCAGGAGAAAACTTCTTACCAGAAACTGAAAGATGAATGTCGTATGGAAGCGGCATTTCACTATCTCAGTTGTCCGGATCTCTCCAATACCCAGATTGCGGAAATGCTCGGTTTCGATGAGGCCAGCGCGTTCTTTCGCGCTTTCAAAAAGTGGACCGGTGTTACTCCAGGTGAATACCGCAAGAGCCCGCGCTCCACTTCCGCCGGTCTCTGATTTCCGCCCCGGTTTATCGCCTGTTTCCCGGCGCACCAGTCTGGCGCATGGCCTTTTTTGGTGAAGGCGGCGTGAAGCTTTTGACTGCTGCGTCAGCCATTTCCCTGTCATCTGCCCGCCGTATTTTGTTAGTGCTTTGGGCACTTTTCGCCATGGTGAGTCTTATTGATTTGCTACTAATATGAATAAAAGCAAAAGTTGAGTCACCAGCCGGCGCGGCGATTTCGCTGTCCAGCCGGGGCTCCCGGGAAGCAAGGCCCGGTCCACCGACGACAAATATCGAAAGAGGGTACACAGGATGAGCGAGATCAAGATTCCGCTGCGTGACATGCGCTTCGCCATGCGCGAGCTGTTTGGCTGGGATCAGCACTATGCAACGCTGGGTTACGAAGATGCGAGCCCGGATGTAGTGGACGCCATCCTGGAAGAGGGCGCCAAATTCTGTGAAAACGTGCTGGCCCCCCTGAACCAGATCGGTGACCAGCAGGGCTGTACCTGGAATGACGGTGAAGTCAAAACTCCGGAAGGATTCAAAGAAGCCTATCAGCAGTTTGTTGAAGCTGGCTGGCCGTCGCTGCCACATAAGGAAGAGCATGGTGGGCAGGGTCTGCCGCCGTCGCTGGGGACCATTCTGAGTGAAATGATCGGCACGTCCAACTGGTCTTGGGGTATGTACCCGGGGCTGTCCCACGGTGCCATGAATACTCTGGAAGCCCACGGTACCGACGAGCAGAAGCACGCCTACCTGTCGAAGCTGGTAGAAGGCAGCTGGACCGGCACTATGTGTCTGACCGAGCCGCACTGCGGTACCGACCTGGGTATCCTGCGTTCCAAAGCCGAGCCGAACGACGACGGCTCTTACTCTATTACCGGAACCAAAATTTTCATTTCTGCCGGTGAGCACGACATGGCGGAAAACATCGTACATATCGTTCTTGCCCGCCTGCCCGATGCACCTGTAGGCACCAAGGGTATCTCCCTGTTTATTGTTCCTAAGTTCCTGCCCAGCGAAGACGGCTCTGCCGGTGAGCGCAACGGCGTGAGCTGCGGCTCCCTGGAGCACAAGATGGGCATTCACGGCAACGCTACCGCCGTGCTCAACTTTGACGGCGCGAAAGGTTTCCTGATCGGCCCGCCCAACAAGGGCCTGAACTGCATGTTCACCTTTATGAACACTGCGCGTCTGGGTACTGCCCTGCAGGGCGTGGCGCACGCGGAAGCTGGCTTCCAGAAATCTCTGGCGTATGCCAAAGACCGCCTGCAGATGCGCTCCCTGAGTGGCCCGAAAAACCCGGAGGGTGCGGCAGACCCGATTATCGTGCACCCCGATGTGCGCCGCATGCTGTTGACCCAGAAGGCTTTCGCCGAGGGTGGCCGCATGCTCATCCTGCTGTGTGCGCAACAGCTGGACCGCTCACAGGCCGGTTCCGAAGAGGAGCGTAAAGAAGCCGACGACCTGATGGCCTTCCTGACACCGATCGCCAAGGCATTCCTGACCGAAACCGGTTATGAATCTGCCAACCTGGGCATGCAGTGTTTCGGTGGTCACGGCTATATCGCCGAGTGGGGTATGGAGCAGAACGTACGCGATGCCCGTATCTCCACCATTTACGAGGGTACTACCGGTATCCAGGCACTCGACCTGTTGGGCCGCAAGGTACTGATGAGTCAGGGTGAACTGCTGCGCAAGTTCACCAAGATCGTGCACAAATTCTGCCAGGCAGAAGCGGACAACGAAGCTTTGGCTCCGTACGTGACCAAGCTCCAGGCGCTCAACAAGGAGTGGGGCGACCTGACCATGAACGTGGGCGTCAAGGCGATGGAGAACCCGGACGAAGTGGGTGCTGCTTCCGTAGATTACCTGATGTACTCCGGGTACGCGGTACAGGCCTACCTGTG
Source organism: uncultured Microbulbifer sp. (assembly GCF_947504145.1). Classification (GTDB taxonomy): domain Bacteria; phylum Pseudomonadota; class Gammaproteobacteria; order Pseudomonadales; family Cellvibrionaceae; genus Microbulbifer. The sequence goes on along the minus strand of NZ_CANNGQ010000001.1, from coordinate 1,337,612 downwards.
GGCACTGTCTGCCAAAGTGGCGAACGAAAAAATCGCCGCGGGCACTGAGGAAGAGGACTTCTATCGTGCCAAGTTGGCGACTGCGAGATTCTATTTCGATCGGATCCTGCCGCGCACCGCAACCCATGCCAGCGCTATGCAGAGTGGCGCCGACAACCTGATGAGCCTGGACGCGGATCACTTCGCCTTCTGAGCTTGATGTGAATAAAAACACCGCCGCTGGCAACATCGGCGGTGTTTTTGAATCCGGCTTTTGCCAACGACGGTAACAGCGGGATGTTTAATCCGGAGCACCGATGCAATTACCCGCGCAAATCATTGAGCGGCTACAGCAGCTGACTTGTCTGCCCAATACCGCTCGGGTACAGTTTCGACTACCGGACGGCAGTGATTTTTACCTGCAGGTGCAGCGTCGAAATGATGACCAGTCTGCCGTCGGAGATACGCTTGTTAAAATCGAGGCGGAACAGGTTTCCGGCTTGACCGAGGACGCGGATCTGGAGCTGGAAATGTCGTACAACACCTTGAAAGACATTACCGATGGCCAGCTGAGTGCGCGGCACGCATTCCTACTTGGGGATATCCGCTATACCGGCAATCGAGAGCTGGCAGCGGCGCTGGCAGACCTTTTTTCCGCACACGCTTGAGCGTGAGAGAGGGCCGGGGAGGAATAGAATTTCGGCAGCCGGAGTGCTCCAATATTCGCCGCGGTGATTGCAGAAGCTGGCGGCGCGGAGATCTGGCGGCTGGTTCAGCAAAATCGACGGCATCGAGCGGCTTATAAAAAAACAGGCGTGCTATTTGCTTCTCGCAGCGACATTCACCGAATAACTATCAAAACTTACAATAATTATCTGTCCGAATGGCTCTTGCCCTGAAGATTTCGTCTATATACGGACATGGGTACCATAAAGAGATTGGCAACCGCGGAATACCGGTGGTTGGTTAATTTTGGCGTCATGGTATCTTCGGTCTGTAACCTGATTGATAATCCCGGGTTAAGGGGCGCACCGTACCAGGCGGGCAGCACCACAAAAACAACATATTGGGAGAAATAAGTTGGACATCGAACGCAGTATTCTTGACGTGTTTTCCGCCGCTACGGCCAAATTCGCTGATCGACCGGCTTTCACCTGCCTCGGGCACACATTGAGCGTCCGTGACATAGACCGGCTCAGCGCCAACTTCGCCTCCTACCTCCAGAACAAAACGAATCTCAAGCCTGGCGACCGGATCGCGGTACAGCTGCCCAACGTTCTCCAGTACCCGGTTGTCGTATTCGGCGCACTGCGTGCCGGGCTCACTGTGGTTAATACCAACCCCCTGTATACCAAGCGCGAACTTAAGCACCAGCTGAATGATTCCGGTGCCAAGGCGCTGGTGGTGCTGGCAAATATTGCGGACACGGCTTCCGAAGTCATTCCGGAAACTGGCGTCGAACAGGTGATTGTGTCCGAAATTGCCGATCTTCATCCGCCGCTCAAGCGCATCCTGATCAACAGTGTCGCCAAATACATCAAAAAAATGGTGCCGGAATTCAGCTTCACCAACCGCGTGGATTTCCGCGATGCCATGTCCGCAGGCACCGCGCAACCGCATCAGGAAGTACAGCGCACCCCTGACGACCTCGCGGTGCTGCAGTACACCGGCGGCACCACAGGTGTCGCTAAAGGCGCCATGCTGACCCACCGCAACCTGGTTGCCAATATGGAGCAGGTACGGGAAGCGCTGGGTGATTCCATGCGCGAGGGCGAGGAGTTCTACATTGCGCCGCTCCCGCTCTACCACATCTACGCCTTTACCCTGCACTGCATGTGCCTGTTTACCACCGGTAGCCATTCTCTGCTGATTCCGAATCCACGGGATATTCCGGGCTTTGTGAAAACCCTGAAAGGCAAACGCTTTACCGGTTTCTGCGGCCTGAACACCCTGTTCAACGGTCTGATGCGTAATCCGGAATTTGCCGATCTCGACTTCAGCAAACTGCACACCACCTGCTCCGGTGGCATGGCGTTGACCCGTGCTACCGCAGAGAAGTGGAAACAAGTGACTGGTTGTGTCGTGACCGAAGGTTACGGCATGACTGAGACGGCGCCGGTCGTTTCTTTCAATCCTGTCGAAGCCGTACAGCTGGGTACCGTGGGGCTGCCCGTACCGGACACCGAAGTGAAGGTGATTGACGAGAACGGCAATGACCTGCCCAACAATACCCCTGGGGAGCTCTGTGTTCGCGGGCCGCAGGTCATGAAGGGCTACTGGGAGCGCCCAGAGGCCACAGCTGAGACCATCGATTCTGAAGGCTGGCTGAAAACCGGCGATATGGCGGTCATCCAGGACGACGGTTACATCAAGATTGTCGACCGCAAGAAAGACATGATCATCGTGTCGGGTTTCAATGTGTATCCCAATGAAATCGAAGATGTTGTGGCGGCGCACCCGAAAGTTGCCGAGGCCGCGGCCGTGGGTATTCCCGACGAGCGCAGTGGCGAAGCGGTAAAACTGTTCGTAGTGAAAGCGGAAGAGTCCCTGACGGCTGACGAAGTCGTTGCCTTCTGCCGCGAAAACATGACCGCCTACAAGGTGCCGAAAAACATCGAGTTCCGCGACGATCTGCCGAAAACGAATGTGGGCAAGATTTTACGCCGCGAACTGCGCGATGAAGAGCTGAAGAAGCTCGAGGAAACGACGGCTGCCTGATCTGGAGAACAATCTTGGCCCCGGGTGTTGTGCATAGCAACCGCCCTCAAAAACCCGCTGCTTGCAGCGGGTTTTTTTATGGGAATTTTGGCGAATTTCTACTCTTCAAAGATTGCGAAGCCCAGCTCGCTAACACTGATGGACGATAGCTGGTGCGCTATAACTAAGGTTAACCAGAGGTGCACCGATTTCTACCGCAGAGGCGAGCGATGGACAAGCAGAATAGAAAGCCCTCAATTCTCCATGACGAGTTGCCTGCGGAACATGAAGACCCGCTGATTCGGGTGCTACATATCATCATCCGCGCGTCTATCCGTTTTCTCGCGATACTCATGGCCATGGTAATCATGTGGAGTGTGGCGGATGTGGTTTGGGTGCTGTACCAGCGATTGTCTGTCGAGCCAATATTGTTGCTGGACCACGGCGACCTGTTTGATGTTTTCGGCGCCATCATGCTGGTGTTGATCTCGATCGAAATCTTTATCAATATCCGCCTCTACCTCGGCTCCAACGTGATTCCGATTCAGCTGGTGGTCGCCACGGCACTGATGGCTATCGCGCGAAAAGTCATTGTGCTCGACCTGGATGACACCGGGCCGATTTACATACTGGGGATTGCGGTAACGACGCTGGCCCTGGGTATTACGTATTGGCTGGTCTCGAGAAAAGAAACGCTGACAGTCGAAGCGCATTCTCCCGTACCGCACGATGTGCAGAAGGGGAAAGTGCAAGATGAGTGAGCGCGCGGAGTGTTCTGCGCGAAAAAAAGGGGCGCCATTTTGGCGCCCCTTGTTTATTTTACATGTGACGGAAGGTGGAATTACTTTCTGGTTTCCGAACTCTTGTCGCGAATTGCCCGAAACTCATTGCCTTCATACCAGTTCGGCCAGTCGCGACTATTGGCCAGCGCGAGGCCGATATCGAGGCCAAGTGCCAAGTCCAATGCCGCGCCTTCCAGGTTCCACTCGGGATCGTACTCGTCACCTGGCTTGTGGTAGTGCTCTGCGGTGTATTCCTCACCTTTCTTCTGCGCCCACTCACGGCCGTGCTCAAAACTGTCGGTACCGGAATCAAAGTAGAGCATCGGCACGCCTTTTTTCGCCAGGCTGAAATGGTCTGAGCGGTAGAAATAGCCGCGCTCCGGGTGATCTTCCGGCGCCAGGTAGCGGCCCTGAGTGCCGGCTACCTTCTCCAGTATTTTTTCCAGCTCACTATTGCCGTATCCCATCACGATCACATCGCGCATGGGGCCGAGCACGCCCATGGCGTCAAAGTTAATACCGGCGACGGTCTTTTCCAGTGGGACTACCGGGTTGGCCGCATAATATTTTGAACCCAGCAGGCCGGATTCTTCAGCGGTAACCGCTACGAACAGAAGTGAGCGCTCTGGTGGCTGTTCCATTTTGGAAATCTGATGGGCCATCGCCAGCAGGCCGGCGGTGCCGGTGGCATTATCGACCGCACCATTGAAAACATGGTCGCCACCCTCTGCATGATCATTTACGCCGAGGTGATCCCAGTGCGCGGTGTATATGACAGCTTCATCCGGATATTTGCTGCCTTCGACTTTTGCTACCACATTGCGGGAGTTGGACGTGCGCACTTCACTTTTGAGGTCCACCGAGGCGGTGAGGTTCAGTGGCTTGGGTTTGAAGCCCTGTTGCTTGGCGGCTTCCATCTCCTGTGTCAGGTCCAGGCCCGCGGCGCTGAACAGCGATTTTGCCGCGTCGCTGGTAATCCAGGACTCGACCGCAACCCGGTCGGCGTTTTTGTCTTCGGCTTCGAGGCTGATCTGAGCGCCGGACCAGCTGCCGCTCACCACTTCCCACGGGTAGCCGGCGGCACCGGTCTCGTGGATGATGATGGCGCCGTCAGCGCCCTGGCGTGCGGCTTCTTCGAACTTGTAGCTCCAGCGGCCGTAGTAGGTCATTGCGTTGCCGTTAAACAGGTTTTTGTCCTGTGTGGCATAGCCCGGATCATTCACCAGAATAACCGCTGTTTTACCTTGCATATCCAGGCCGGCGTAATCGTTCCAGTCGTTTTCCGGTGCAACAATACCGTAGCCCACGAATACCAGCGGACTGTCTTTCAACTGGCTTTCTGGTGTCTGGCGCTGGGTGAAGGCCACCATGTCGCTGCGTGGCTGCAGGGATTCTGAGAAGTCTTTGCCCTTGATTTCCAGCGGGGTGCTTTCAATCTGCATCTCCACCACTGGAACCTCCTGGAACCAGCTGGGATTGCCGTCCGCATCGGTGGCGCCGGGCTTCAGGCCCAGCTTCTTGAATTCATCAGCCAGGTAATTGACGGTCAGCTCTTCACCTTTGGTTGCCGGGGCGCGACCTTCAAATTTGTCGGATGCCAGCACGGCAATGTGCTTGTGCAGATCCTTGGCGATTTCGGCAACTTCGGCTTTTTCTGCATCGCTGAGCGGCGGTTCGCTGATCACATCGACGGTAGGCATTTCCTTGGGCTGCGGTATTTCCCGCTCGCCGGCCTGTGCCGTTGGCGCTTGCTCTGCGGCCGGTGACCCTTCGGTTGTTGGCGACTGGGGCGCGTCGGTGCTTTTGCCGCAGCCACCAGCGATGGCTGCTGCCAGGGCCAGCGGCAGGGCCAGCCGTTGCCAGTAGGTGTTTTTCTGCATCTGAGTTCCTCGATGGTTCGTTATGTTTTTTGGTTTCCAGTGTTGGATGCGATTTTTTCTGGTGTGAAAGTGTCTGTTTAACGAGGCCCGTTATTTTTCTGCCTCATCCATATAGGCGAGGGTTTCCCGGATCGGAAAAAGCATATCGCGCGCGAGGCTGCGGCACCGGGCTGGAGACCAGCCTTCGATCGGGTCCGGTAGCGTATCGTTGTCTTTAAAGGGCATCTCGAGGGTCAGCGCCAGGGTGCGGAACTGGTGGCCGCACCAGTTGGTGCCTACCGTCATGTTTGCCTCGCCGGGTTTGTCCAGCGGGTATCCCTGCTCGGTCTGGAAATCCGGGCTGGCCTTTTCAAAGGCGTCTTTGAAGATGTTTTCCAGTGTTGCGTGTTTTTCATCGTACCCCGGAACACCTTCACAGGCCGCGACAAAGTTGTATGGCAAGGCTTCGTCCCCGTGTATATCCAGGAACATATCGCCGCCGGTGGCCAGCATGCGTTCGCGCACGAGGTAGACTTCCGGACTGCGTTCCATGCTCGGCGATTGCCACTCGCGGTTCAGGTTGGCGCCGGCGGCATTGGTGCGCAGGTGGCCGCGCACACTGCCGTCGGGGTTCATATTGGGCACCACGTAAAACACTGTATCTTGCAGGATGCGCATGGCGGCAGAGTTGGATTCATCCAGCAGAGTTTCCAGGAAGCCTTCCACAAACCACTCGGCCATGGTTTCGCCGGGATGTTGGCGGGCAATCATCCAAACTTTGCGCTTTGCGGTGTCCGGGTTGCCGATGGTGAGCAGCGTCATGTCCCGGCCATCCAGGGTCAGGCCCAGAGTTTCCGCCTGTACGCGGTCGTCGGACTGTGCCCAGGCAATCAGGTCCAGGTGCCGTTCCCAGGAGAAGGGGGCGAAGTAGGCCAGGTAGATACTGGGCTGTTCCAGGTCGACGGTGAAATCCAGTGCTTTACCGTCGTATTCTGCGTCGATACGGAACCAGTTGTGGCGATCGTAGGAGGCGCAGACCCGGTAGTTCTCCCAGCCTTCCGGGTAGGCGGCTTTGCCCGCATTGGATATGCGCAGTGGGTATTCGTTACCGACCTCACCTTCGAGGCGGAAATGAAACCACTGGTAGAAGTCCGACTGGTTGTCGATACGGATCGCGAGCTCGACAGGGGTGCTCTTTTTGTCGATGACCTTGATATTACCGCTGTCAAAAGCGCTGCTGATATGCATGCGTAGGCTCCGCATTAATCGTTGTCGAAAAGGGTTGGTGCAGGATACTTTTGGCGCACCCGGCATTTTTATACGCTGGTCGCTGCAGGATACAGATTCGAATTAAAAATTCAGGATAGCCTAAGGCAGCTTGAAGGAAATATCTGCCGGGCAATTGATTTTGAGAATAAAATACTGGGAGCGGGGGGCGCTGAGGGATTTTCGGTGATCGAGCCGGCAGCGCTGGCGCGCGTGCGATGAAAATAAAGAGATACTCTAAATAAGCTGCAAATAAAAAGGCGCGGTGCCCTTATGAACACCGCGCCCCTGCCAATCCATGGCGGCACCTGCTGAGACTACTGCTCCCTGAAATTTCTGGCGTCAGACCTATGACGACTTCTCACTGCCCGGTCAATGCGCGGTGCGAACCACAACCGCACCATCAGAAACGTTGTACTGCTCCCTGACATTCCTCAGCAGGTGCTGTTTAAAGTTTAGGCAGGCTATTTCCGAGCCGCCGCGGCAGATCGAAAAGTTGGCGCACGATTGGGCAACTTTTGTACAGTTGCGTCGTGTGTTTCTGCCAGGCGCCGGCGGTGCTGTCTCTCACTCAAAATTCAGATCGCGATCCTTCCAGTATTTCGTTCCTTTTAAGGTCGCCTGCAGCGCGATCCCGCTTTCCGTAAGCTGGTAAACCCGCATGCCATCCGCCACAACTTCGCCGCCAACGGCTGCGCCTTTATCCTGAGCTTTGGCTGCCGCGTCTGCATGTCCCCCAAATGACCAGCCGTGCTCTACAAAGCGGTTCATTACTTCTGGTGAATCAAAAACGAACAGGGCGCGAAAGTCTTTGACTCCAAACCCGAGACCGACGCCAACTTCCCCCATTTTCATATAGGTGCGCTCGCCGGACTTGCTGACTGCCACACCGTAGCCCGTTGATGCGCTGGCCAGGAGCAGGTTGACATTGACGTTACTGAATACGGCATAGCCTGGCGCGCGGGCCACATCTGTGCGCAAATCGGGTTTCAGCTGATACAGGGCGTCCAGAACTTCGCGCTCGGTTTGCTGAATATGCTGGCGCTGATCATCTCGGGTCTGTCCCGGCGCGGCACAGGCGCTGATTAGTAGTGCTTGTGCGAGTAGGATCAGGAGGCCGCAATATCGAAAATAGGTCGGCATGGTGATGTCTCCATTGCGGCCACAGAGGCCTGCGCATTTGAATGTTAGGGGGCAGGTGCTTCGGTTACCTTACAAACACCGCTGGGGTTTGCCACCAGCTGTGCCCAGAATACCGACGAAGTATTGGTGTGCCTGAGACCTGGTCCACAAAGATATAATTGGCGCCACTTTCGGCGCAGCCGGCAAATAGGTATTCTTCGGCCCTGTATTATTGCCGAACTGTTCCAACAAGGAATCAATCCAATGAACAAATCCATCAAGCGCGGCGTGGCCGCAACCTGTCTGTTGACCCTAATGCTTAACCTGACGGCTTGCGGGTACTTTCTGTATCCCGAGCGCAAAGGGCAGACCGGGGGGCGGGTTGATCCGGTGGTGGTTATCCTGAATGGGGCGGGCCTGCTGTTTGGTATCCTGCCGGGCGTAGTGGCGTTTGCTGTGGACTTTACCAATGGCACCATCTATCTGCCGTCCGGTGGCTCTTCCGCAATCGATCGCCATATCAGCGCGGCGGATCAGGCTGAGTCGGACGACAAGCTGGCTAGTTTGCTGAAAAGTGGAAAGCCGGTAATCGATCAGAATGGCCAGGCCTGGGTTGAGCTGCCGTTGGAAGCGCTGAGTGGCGCTGACAACTCCGGCAGCGTCACTGTGGATCAGGTGCGTATGGCGCTCGGCGAATACACCGGCCAGCAAGTTGCGACGACCGATATTGTGTGGCTGCAAGATCTGGCAGCGCTGACCCAGGCGCGCGCGGCGCAGCAGGCAACAGCGGCGCGCTAACGCGCGAAGGGTGCTTGATGGTTGTCATGGCACCAGTTGACGTCGCGGCGCGGATTTTGCCGGTGCTGCGGCGTTATTCTTTACTCTCGGCTTTAAACGCTTTCGGGGAGAGGCCGGTCCAGCGCCTGAATGCCTTACCGAAGGCGCTCTCATCGCAGTAGCCCAGTGCTGCGGCAATATCTACATTGGTTTTTTCGCCTTCCCGCAGCCACTGACACGCATAGTGGCTGCGCACCTCATCCTGAATGGCACGAAAACTCGCTTCCTCTTCCAACAGTTTGCGCCCCAGGTGCCGTGGGCTGATACACAGCCGTGCGGCCACCTGTTCGCGGCTGAGCTGCGGTTCCTGTTGCAGTAGGTGGGCAACGCGGAGTTGCAGGCTCTTGCTGGTGAGGGCCTTGAGGAGCGCGTCTGCTTCCGGTTTCAGGCGTGCCATGACCTGGCGGTCGGCGGCCACCAGTGGAATCTCGAGATCCTGCGGTCGCAGCCGGATACCGGAAGATTCCGCATTGAATTGCACGGGCGCTTGCAGCAACTGCTGGTACTGTTGTTGCACGGCCAGTGACGGTGTGGGGTAGGCGAACTGCACGCTCTGGGGCTGGAACTCGCGCCCGGTCATGGCGCGGGCCTGCGCCAGGCAGATGGACAGTACGGTTTCCACCCGCAGGCGCGCGCAGCGCAGATAATTCGGGCGGTAGCAGAAGTCCACGTAAAAGCTGCCGCGACGCATTTCAAACTGGCCACCTTCTCCCAGCAGCGGGTGATAGATCAGCAGCTGGTCGAGCGCCGCGCCCAGATTCTTCTGGGTCATCAGCAGGTAGCCCACTAGCCCCATCTGGCTGCCCTGCATCGCCTGGCCGAGGCGAATACCCAGCAGCGGGTCCGGGTGAGCCGCTTCCACGGCCAGCCAGATCTCCTCCTGGACCTGCATCGGGACTCGCTCTTCCTCGTCAATGGCGGTCAGGAGAGCCTGAGCTTCAGCGGGGAGCTTCAGCTGCAGCCTGTCCAGAGCGCTTATAACTGCGCGTGTGTAGCTTAAAGTTACGCTTCTGCTATCTGTTGTATTCAAAACGCCTGTCCGAAATTAACCAGAGACTGCCCGATTATGACGACGGCACCTCCTGATGTCACGTTATATTGATTGGCAACGGAATTTGGCAGCTTGCCAGCCACCTGATTAGAAAAATGTCGCGTGAACGGTCGTGTCAACGGGACAAGACCCGGGAGAAGAATAATGAAGCCTTTCGCAGTCATCGGCGCCGGTCCCATGGGACTGTGCAGTGTACGCAACCTGGCCAAGCACAATATTCCCTGTGTGGGCTTTGAGATTCACAGCGATGTGGGCGGCCTGTGGGATATCGACAGCAGCACCAGTACCATGTACGAGTCTGCGCACCTGATCTCGTCGAAAAAGATGACCGAGTTCGCCGAGTTTCCCATGGGTGACGATGTAGCACTCTTTCCGCATCATAGCGAGTTGCGCGATTATTTTCGTGCCTATGCCAAAGAATTCGACCTTTATCGTCACTACGAGTTTGAGACCGAAGTGGTCAGCTGCGAGCGGGTAGGGGACGACTGGCGGATTACCACCCGCCAAAACGGCGAAGAGCAGACCCGTGTATTCGGTGGGCTGTTGATTGCCAACGGAACACTGCATCATCCGAATATGCCTTCTCTGCCTGGAGACTTTGCCGGCGAGTTGCTGCACTCCTCCGAATACAGGGACCCGGCCACCTTCGAAGGCAAGCGCGTGCTATTGGTCGGTTGTGGCAACAGTGGGGCGGATATTGCGGTGGACGCGGCACACCGCGCAAAAAGCGTGGATATCAGCCTGCGCCGGGGCTACTACTTCCTGCCCAAATTTATCGGTGGCAAGGCCACGGATGCCGTTGGTGGGCGGGTCAAGCTGCCGCGGTTTATCCAGCAGCGAATCAGTGCGGCGCTGTCGAAATTTATGTTGGGCACACCGGAGCAGTACGGCCTGCCCAAGCCGGACTACAAGATGTTCGAATCTCATCCGGTGATCAATTCCCTGATCCTCCATCATATCGGTCACGGGGATATCAAGGCGCGCAAGGATATTGCCGAAGTGAGCGGGCACAAGGTGACCTTCACTGACGGTTCCTGCGGCGAGTACGACATGATCCTGATGGCCACTGGCTACAAGTTGCACTACCCGTTTATCGAACGCGAACACCTGAACTGGGAAGAATTTGCGCCTCGGTTGTACCTGAATGTGTTTCATCCCGAGTACGACAATTTGTTCCTGATGGGGATGGTGGAAGCGGCCGGCCTGGGTTGGGAGGGGCGCAACAAACAGGCGGAGATGGTGGCGCTATACATCAGGCAGCTGGCTGCTGGAGCCGAATCTGCGCGCAAACTGAAAAAGACCAAGCTGGCTGAAGCCGGCAACCGCGCCGATGGTGGAATGAACTACCTGAAGCTTGAGCGCATGGCGTACTACGTGCACAAGGATACCTACCTGAAGGCACTGGCTGGTCACACCAAACACTTGCTCAAAGACCTCCCGGTTGCGGATACTGGACACTTTTCAGCCAATCCGGCCGCGGCGACCCGCTGAGGTCGCCAGGTCATGAGTCAATTGAACCCTGTAGTCACTGCGTCTATCGACACCTTCCAGATGTCGCCCGTAGCGTTGGTCGCCCTGAACGCGGTGCTGGCGTTTATGATGTTTGGTGTGTCCCTGGGCCTGCGCACCGCGGACTTCCGCCGCGTTCTCAGTCGTCCTGTTGCACCGGCCACCGGCCTGGTGGCGCAGTTCCTGCTTCTCCCGGCGATCACCTGCTTTGGCACCTGGGCGCTGGATATCAGCCCGGGTCTGGCGCTGGGCATGATTCTGGTGTCCTGCTGTCCTGGCGGTACCTTCTCTAACGTGATGACCTGGATCGGGCGTGCCAATGTGGCCACCTCGGTCAGTATGACTGCCGTGTCGAGTCTCGCGGCGGTGGTCATGACACCATTCAATTTCGCTCTCTACGGTAGCCTCAACCCCAATACCCGTGAAGCCCTGCAGGCGATTGCCTTGCCGGCGGAAAACATGGTGATGATGGTGGTGCTGGTACTGGCCGTGCCGATGGTGCTGGGGATGATTGTCGGTGCGCATTTCCCGCGTTTCGCCGAGCGCAGTGAGCGCTATTTCCGTACCGCATCGCTGCTGGTGTTCCTGCTGTTTGTGGTCATCTCGTTCAGCAAGCACTGGCAGACTGCGTTGCAAGTTGCAGGGTCGGTCATGGTGCTGGTGGTTGCACACAATGCGCTTGCATTTCTGATTGGTGACCTGTCGAGCCGTGCGGCGCGCTTGCCCCGGGGAGACCGGCGTGCGGTCACCATGGAGGTGGGTATACAGAACTCGGGACTGGCTCTCGCCATCCTGTTCACCTTCTACCCTCAGGCGGGGGAAATGCTGGTGATCGCCGGCTTCTGGGGTGTCTGGCATCTTGTTTCCGGGCTGAGCCTGGCGGGGTACTGGAACTTTGCGCAGCGCCGGTCGGGGCGGGCGGCGCATGGGGATGCTGTCGATTGTGCGAACTAGCGCAATTCGAACGCTGTAAAAAACAATAAGACGTAGAACAATAAGAGTTGTACCGAAATGAGTGAACGAAGGGTCTTGATTACCGGCGCGGCCGGCTATGTGGGCGGCCAGCTTGGCACATTGCTGAGCAAAGAGATGTCGGTTGTGGGGGTAGACATCCAGCACCGGGAGACCCCCTTTCCCCTGTTTGTCATGGACATCTGTGACGGTGCGCTCCCTGAACTGATGCGCGCTGAGAGGATCACCCATGTGGTGCATCTGGCATCGGTGGTGTCCCCCGGGCGCGATCGCGAGCGGGAATACCGGATCGATGTGGAAGGCACGCGCAATGTCCTGGATGCTTGTATAACCGCCGGTGTGGAGCACCTGACTCTGACCAGCAGCGGCGCTGCGTATGGTTACCACGCCGATAATCCGGCCTGGCTGCAGGAAAGCGATCCTCTGCGCGGCAATCCGGAGTTTGCCTATTCCGATCACAAGCGTCTGGTAGAAGAAATGCTGGCGGACTATCGCCAGAAGCACCCGCAACTCAAACAACTGATATTTCGCCCCTGTTCCATTGTGGGCGCCACCACCAACAGCAAAATCAGCGACCTGTTCGCCGGCGGTAGCATTCTCGATCCGGGCGGGCACAACTCGCCGTTTGTGTTTATCTGGGATGAAGATGTCATCGGTGCGATCGAGTACGGCGTCAGCCGCAGCGCCAGCGGTGTTTACAACCTGGCCGGCGACGGCGCGCTCACGCCGGAAGAAATCGCGCGACTGCTGGGCAAGCCGCTACGGCGCCCGCCGGTGTGGTTGTTGAAAGCCATATTGGGAGTCCTTTTTCACTTGCGGCTGGGCAAGGTGCAGCCGGCTCAGGTGATGTTTCTGCAGTACCGTCCGGTATTGTTGAATACCCGCCTGAAAAACGCATTGGGCTACCGGCCCAGAAAAACCTCCGCCGAGGCCTTTGCTTATTTCGCTAGCGAAGCGCTGGGCGTTCCGGTCAGTGCCGACGCCGCGCGGGTGCATTTTTCCGATACCGCTACAGAAGCCGCGGAAGGGCAGCCGGTATGACCGTGTTAGCAGATCAACAGCGTGTAAAAAATTTCGTGGTGACCGGTGCCGCTGGTGGCCTGGGTTGGGCGCTGGTACAGGCGCTTGTGAAGGCACATGCACATGGGGGGCCGGTGCGATTTGCACTGGTGGATGTCAACGAGGGCGCCCTGGCTGCGAAATGCCGAGAATTGGAGGCGCAGGACATCGATGCGGACATGTTTGCGGCGGACCTGTCTTGTGAGCGCTCGGTCGAGGAGTTGTGCACACGCGTGCGTGCACAGTATCCGGCCATTGATTTGCTGGTTAACAATGCGGGCATTACCCATCGCAGCCTGGCATGCCAGACGTCCAATACCGTTATCCGTCGAGTGATGGCGGTCGACTATCACGCACCGGTAGAGCTTGCACAGGGCTTGTTGGCACCGTTGCGTTCAGCGGGCGGATGCGTGATTAATATCAGCTCCATGGCTGGCTGGATGCCGGTGCTGGGACGTGCTGGTTACTGTGCCGCGAAAAGCGCGCTGCATCAGTATTTCGAGACGTTTCGTGAAGAGGTGCGCGAAGAGGGTGTCCGCGTGCTGATGGTATACCCCAGTTTTGTCGCTACCAACATCGATGCCAATGCGCTGTCTGGTGACGGCGGACGCGCGCAGCACGCACAGAGCACTATCGGGCCGATACGCAGTGCAGACTGGATGGCAGAAAAAATTGTGGCGGCGGAAGCGGCGGGCAAGGAGCGCCTGTTCCCGCGGGATAAATCATTGCTGGGGGCCTATCTGTACAAACTGGCTCCGCGCCTGTTCCTGCGGCAGATGGTGAAAAACTTCCAGGTGGAACTGGAGGCAGGGCGAAAGCTTGCACAGGAAGGTAACCACTAGGTACCTCTGAATATCAGTTCACATTGAGGCTCTTCACTAAGGCTTGTCAGCGCAACCCGCGGTGGGGAGCCGCTTATCAGAGCTCGCTGCCGCGCTTGTCTTTTCCTCGCTCCTTTTCCCCTTCTGCTTTCCTCTCTTTCTCTCGTAGTCGAATTTGTACCGCGCAGACCCTACAATGCCACCGATACGCCTGTCCCGTGTTCTCGGGGCATTTTCTTTCGTACTGGTGAACCCGCCACACAGGTGATCGCGATGCCGCTGGTCGACAGCCACTGCCACTTCGACTTTGACGCGTTTGCACCGGACCGCGCTGACGTCTGGGCACGGAGTATTGCTGAGGGCGTTGAAGCGATGGTGATTCCCGGTGTGAGTATTCCTCAATGGCGTCACCTGTTTGCCCTGGTCAACAGTCAGCCCGGTTGGTATGGCGCCGTGGGTATCCACCCCTGGTGGGTCAAAGAGCTGGCGATTGCCCCGACTCAGGTCGCCCGTGCGGTAGTGGAGCGGGTTGAGCATGAGCGCAGGGAAAATGGTGGGCGCTGCGTGGCGGTGGGAGAGTGCGGCCTGGATGGGCAGATCGATACGTCGCTTGCGCAGCAGATACCGGTATTCGAGGCGCAGCTGGATGCGGCCAACCGGGTGTCGCTACCGGTGATTGTCCACGCTGTCCGTGCGCACAATGAGGTGATCCGCATACTGAAGAATACCCGCCCGCAGTGCGGCGGTGTGATTCATGCCTTCGCCGGCAGCCGGCAAATTGCCGAGACTTACATTGAACTGGGGTTTCGCCTGGGGGTGGGCGGCACCATTACGTACGAGCGCGCCGCGAAAACGCGCGATACCCTGGCGGCGGTTCCACTGGAGCATCTGCTGCTGGAATCTGATGCGCCGGATATGCCGCACGCCGGGCGCCAGGGTGAGCGCAATAGCCCGGAATATTTGCCAGCAGTGGCAAAAACCCTGGCGGAACTTAGAGGAGTTTCCATGGAAACTGTGATCACCCAAACCGAAAAAAATGCGCGGGCTCTGTTCACGATATGAGCTTTTCTGCCGAGCAATTCAAGCAGGATTTCCCGCTCTTCGCACAGCGCGAAAACCGCGACTTGGTGTACCTGGATAACGCGGCCACCACGCAAAAGCCCGCCTGTGTAATCGAGGCGATCACCGATTTTTACCTGCACGCCAATGCCAATACCCACCGCTCCAGTCATCGCCTGGCGCGGCGCGCGACGGAGATGATGGAGAAGGTGCGGCGGGATGCGGCTGGCTTTCTCGGTGCTGCGTCCCCCAGAGAAATCATTTTTACCCGCGGCGCGACGGAAGGGTTGAACCTGCTGGCGAACAGCCTGTGCAGTTGCCTGAGTGCCGGGGATGAAGTGGTGCTGTCCACCGCCGAGCACCATGCGAATCTGGTGCCCTGGCAGATGATGGCGGACAGTCGCGGTGTGCAACTGCGTTTCGTGCCCGATGTCGGCGGTATTCCACAGTTTGAGCGCATTGGTGAAGTGCTTTCGGAGCGCACCAGGATTGTTTCCGTTACTGCTGGCTCCAATGCCCTGGGGTTTCGCACCGATCTGAAGGCATTGCGGCAGGCGCTGTCGGGGCGGGATCTATGGTGGGTGCTGGACGGTGCGCAACTCGCCGCGCACGATCTGTTGGATATACAGGATATCGGCTGCGATTTTTTTGTATGTTCCGCGCACAAGTTTTATGGGCCCACCGGCATTGGTCTGGTTTACGGGCGCGAAGAATTACTGGGGGAAATGCCACCCTGGCAGGGAGGTGGCGAGATGATCGCCAGTGTCGACCTGCTGGCTAGCGAATTCGCCGCGCTCCCACACCGATTTGAGGCGGGCACATCGTCACTGGCGGCTATTGCGGGCCTGGGTGCCTGTATCGAATTTCTCGGTCGGCAGGATCGATTGGCTATGGCCCGGCACGAGCAGTCACTACTGCAGGCGCTGCATCATCGGCTTGAGCAGATTCCGGAGCTTCGTCTGCTGAGTGCTGGCAACAACAACCTTGGAATTGCCACTTTCGTCCATCCCCGATGCGCGGCCATTGACCTTGCACAGTGGCTGGATGGGAAGGACATTGCAGTGCGTGTGGGGCACCATTGTGCCCAGCCACTGCTGCGGGCCGCCGGGCATGTTGCCACCTTGCGCGCCTCTGTGGCGGCCTACAATACGACGGAGGATGTGGAGCGCTTTGTTGTTGAGGTGGAAAAGTTTGTTGCGCAACTGAATGCAGAAAATGCATGCAGCGCGCCCGCGCCTTCTGAAGTTTCTTCAGAAAATGACACGGTGAGGAAAGACTGGGTAGCGGATGATCTCTCGGCGCTGGATCTCGAAACCCTGCGCAATACCCAAACTTGGCAGGACCGCTACCGAATCCTGATGGGGTGGGCAAAAGTTATTTCCCGTAAAGAGGGTGTCCGCACTCCCGGGAACCTGGTGCGGGGCTGTGAGTCCAGTGCCTGGCTGGTGCACCGGAGAGAGCAGGGTGTGCACCGGTTTGCCATCGACAGCGATAGCCGGATTGTAAAAGGGCTGGGGGCACTACTGCTTACCATGCTGGACGGAAAGCCGGACACGGGTGTATCAAAGCAGCAAGTAGAGGAGACTTTTGATGCGCTTGGGTTGGCACAGCAATTGAGCGAGTCCCGCAGTAACGGTTTTCGCGCGCTACTGGAGCGGGCCTTTGAGCTGATGAATACCTGATCAGTTGGCCTTGTCTGCGTGTCTCAGAATGCGCTCGATGGCTTTTGCCGCGGCCACCAGGCCAAAGGTGCCGGTGACCATGGTGGCGGCACCGAAGCCACCACTGCAATCCAGCTTTACCCCATCCCGCATGCCACTTTTTTGTTGGCACACCTCGCCATCCGGCTGCGGATACACCATCGGTTCGCTGGAATAGATCGCGTCTATGCCGAACTGACGCTTGCTGGATTTCTGGAAATTGTGAAAGCGATACAGGTGCTGGCGCACCTTGGCCAACATCGGGTCGCTGATGGTGCGACCGAGATCGGCAGAGGTGATTTTTGTG
Source organism: uncultured Microbulbifer sp. (assembly GCF_947504145.1). Lineage (GTDB taxonomy): Bacteria > Pseudomonadota > Gammaproteobacteria > Pseudomonadales > Cellvibrionaceae > Microbulbifer. The sequence goes on along the minus strand of NZ_CANNGQ010000001.1, from coordinate 1,320,592 downwards.
GGGTCTTTCTTGCCACCGGCAGACCCTACTGTCACGAGCCGAATCTTGCGCGCCTTGCAGTAGGCGATCAGCGCCGCTTTGACCCGAGCATTGTCGAAGGCATCCACCACAATATCGATCGTGTCTTTCTCCGGATTGAGCAGCTCGCCAAAGTTATCACTGGCAATAAAGTCTTCGTGGGTGTGGACGGTAATTTCCGGGTTGATTGCACGCAATCGCTCCGCCATCACTGAGACTTTGATGTCGCCCACCGTGTCCGTGAGGGCATGAATCTGGCGATTGGTGTTGGTGATGCAGATATCGTCCAGGTCGATCAGGGTGATCTTGCCGATACCACTGCGCGCCAGCGCCTCGGCCGTCCAGCTACCCACACCGCCAATACCGATTACGACAGTATGTGCGTTGTGCAATACCGTCAGTGCCGATTCACCGTAAAGCCGGGCGATGCCGCCGAATCGCTGCAGGTAAGATTCACTGAGGGACATGTGAGGTTCCGAAACACCTTCGCAGGGAAGTTCAGTATCAATATAAGGTGGGGTTCGAGGGAGAGAGCAGGGCCGGGGAGGCCCTGCGCAAATCGATCAATCAGTGCACGTGGCCGTGATCGACTTCTTCCGGAGTGGCTTCACGTACGGCGACGACTTCGATTTCGAAGTGCAGCTCAACGCCTGCCAGCGGGTGGTTGCCATTGATGGTGACCTGGTCACCGTCAATGTCGATGACTTCCACTTCGATCGGCTGGCCTTCGGTGCTCTGGGCGCGGAACGCCATACCCACTTCCAGTTTTTCCACACCGCCAAAGGCGCTGCTGGGCAGGGTCTGAATCAGTTCCGGGTTTTGCGGGCCGTAGCCTTCTTCCGGCGGAATGACGACAGTGAACTTGTCACCGGCGCTCTTGTCGAGCATTTCCTTTTCCAGACCGGGGATGATGTTGCCTACACCCTGCAGGTATTTCAGCGGCTGGCCACCTTCGGAGGAGTCGATCACGGTACCTTCGGCATCTTTCAGGGTGTAGTTGATCTCCACCACACTGTGGTTAGCAATTTTCATTGGCAATCTCTTGTATCTTGAGAGTGGGTTGTAGCGCTTACCGCTTACGGAAGGAAAGCAAACGGGGGATAAAGGCTGTGTGAGGGCGCATTGTATGGGGCGGCCCCGGCCGTCGCAACCGAGGGGCTTTGGTCGCCGCGAATTTTGGTGCAGTGGTGGAGCCCGCTGGCTGCGAGCTCGCGGAGGGCGGAGAACGGTGGGCGCCTGCTCAGCAGGCGATGGACAGCGGTTCCTGGCAGTTGTCGTAGAGGTCGCTGGCGGTGCGTACCAGTCGGTCACTGATGGCAACCGGGAAACCGATTTCCAGCAGCCGCGCTTCAAAGTATTCGAGCAGCGCTTCGAACAACATGGGGTTCAGGCCACGGGCGAGAAAGTTGGCGCGGGCGGTATGCATCGGCTCCGGCTGGCCGGCAAAGGCATGGCTGAGGAATTGAGCCTGACGGCTGAGTTGTTTTGCGTGGTCTTCACTATCGTCGGCGGTCAGGTATTTGCCGATGGCTTGGTAAAACTCGCCTGCGGTCTCCTGGATAAACTGTCGTCCGCCCATCTGGGCCAGAAGCCCCTGTTCGGCTACCGGGCTGGATTCGGCCACAGCGGCTGGGTGTCCGGGCGCTGTGGCGAGTGGTGTGAGTGCTGGCACTGCTTTCGGCATTGGTGGGTCCCCCTGTGAGATGGAATCTGGTCTATTGCGGTGGCGCCCGGATTGCCTCGTTTCTTTGTGTTCATCCGGTGGCGGCTTTAACGCTCTGCCGTCGCAGTAACCGGATGAGGGCTTGGGGCTGCCTGTCGCGATATGGGCGGCAAGATTACGGGATGGAAATACTGCTGCCAATCAATCGGCATGAAATTGTCACACTCTTCCACGGGTTGTGTGCCGGCGGTTTAATTAGGTGCAACTTTCGGGCGCGCTATGCCTCTGGTGCTGTTTTTTAAGGCATTTTCGATCCGTTAGCCGAAATTTTGGCGCGGCAATGAAAGTGTGCTTTGGCACTAAACTGCAGGCTGCGGACCGTGGCGCGAAGAACAATGGCACTGGTAGACTTGCCGGTTCACTATACCGGCAGAACCAAGAGGCATATCAAGATGGCGAGTATTTTCACCCAGATCATCAACGGCGACCTGCCGGGGCATTTTATCTGGCGCGATGACGTGGCGGTTGCCATCATGACCATTGCCCCAATCAAGCCGGGCCATTGCCTGGTCATACCGGTGGAAGAAATCAACCATTGGGATGATGTGCCCGAAGAAATCACCGCGCATCTAATGGCGGTGGCGAGCAAACTGGCCAAGGCGCAAAAGAAGGTGTATTCCCCTGAGCGGGTGGGCATGATGGTGGCTGGAATTGAGGTGCCCCACACCCACTATCACCTGGTACCGATGGATGAAATTGCTGACCTCGATTTCGCCTTGCAACAGCAGGCTGAGCCGGAGGCGCTGGCCGCCGAAGCGGCCAAGCTGCGCCGGGCGCTGGAGGATCTGGGATTCCGGGACGCTTCGGCGCCAGATTTAGACTGAAAGATCGCTCCTTCGCTGCATCCAGAACCAGTATTGGCGTCGTCCTACTGGCATTGAACAAGAACAGGTAACCGGATCATGTTTCGCAGATTGTCTATTTTCATGTCCTCGGCATTGGTATTCGCGCTTTTCCTAACGGCCGGGGCCGCTCACGCCCAGCAGGGCAGCAGAAGCTTTCCTCTGGAGGGCTTTACGGCCATCGCGCTGAAAGGAAGTTCTAACCTGAAGGTGGTTCAGGGGGCCGAGTTCTCTGTTACTGCGCGGGGGGAGGAAGAGGATCTGGTTCACGCCAAGGCGGAAGTCAATGGCGACACTCTTGAACTCTCCGTTGAGCCCGAGAGCAAAAGCCTGTTTGGGGTGGTCACCGTGAGCAGCGAGCCGGAAGTGAATTTCCGGGTTACCTTGCCGGTGATCGATGGAATTCGCGTCACGGGCTCCGGCGATGCCACCGCAGATACCCTGGAAAGCGAAAATCTCGATTTGCGCGTCACCGGGTCTGGCCTGATTCGTGTGGAAAAGGTCGCGGCCGAGTCGCTGAGCACCGGTGTGACCGGCTCTGGGGACCTGATTCTGGGCACGGTACTGGCAGTACACGGCTCCGCCGGTATCACCGGTTCCGGCGATGTCCGTATGGACAACTTTATTGGCGAGGACTTTTCCGGACAGATCAAGGGTTCCGGCGATATGGCCATCGGCGGCAAAGTGGCCAATCTGAATGTCACTGTGATGGGCTCCGGTGATTTTATGGGGCGCAGCCTGAGCGCCACCAACGCCGGTGGCTCGGTGATGGGGTCCGGCGATATTGTTCTCAAACGCCCCGCCAACGAGTCTTTCTCTGTGATGGGGTCGGGCGACGTGGCCCTGGTCGACTAGCCGTACACAACCGCGATGGCCCGGCTTGCCTGCACGGGGCAAAAAAATGGATTTCACCACCCGCGCCGCAACGGACGGTGGAAGTAGGGAGAAGGCATGAGCGAATCTGACGGCGAGAGCCGCAGTTCCGATACGGATGACAACCGACCAAAGGGCTCCGGAAGCCGGCTGCGAGCCCTCCGGCAGCAGTGGCGGCACCTGCGTAAGGAAGCGCGGGATAAGTCCCACTGGGCTGCAGAGCGCCTTCTGGACAAGCGTATCTGCATCGGCATTACCGGTCTCAGTGGTGCCGGCAAGTCGACGCTGATTACCAGCCTGATTTACCAGCTCAGTCATCCCGACCGCGCCCAACTGCCGGGCTTTGCCCCGGCGCTTAGCGGGCGTCTCCTGGGCGCCGAGCTGCACCCGGCACTGGATACTGGCCTGCCGTTGTTTGAATATCAACGCTGCCTGGATGCTCTCACCGCCAATCCCCCACGCTGGCCGGAATCCACCCGTGACCTCTCTGCCCTCGAGTTACATGTGCACTTGCAGGGGCGTCGCCTCGGGCGCGATTACCGGCAAAAGCTGGTTCTGGAGCTGCGTGATTATCCCGGCGAATGGCTGATGGATCTGCCGCTGTTGCAGATGGATTTCGCCACCTGGTGCCGCCACCAGCGTGACCTTTTAGATGGCGCACCGCGCGCGGACCTGGCCCCCGAGCTACTCGCAGAATTGCACAGCCTTTCACCGGAGTCGGTGGTGGACTCGGGGAAGCTCGACAGCCTTTGGCAAAACTATCGACAGTTTCTGCGCGACTGCCGCAGTGCGCGCAAGCTGAGTTATCTGCAGCCGGGAAGGGCGCTACTCGATCATGAGGAGTACGGCTTTTTCCCGTTGCCGGGTGTGGGCCATCAGCCGGAAAAAGAGTTGCAGTCGCTGCCCGATGACAGCGTCTACAAGGCGCTTGAGGCGCGCTACCGGGCCTACGTGGAAGAAAAAGTTGCGCCGTTTGTAGAGGGGCATTTCCGTCATCTGGATCGTCAGTTGGTGCTGGTGGATCTGATCGGCACCCTGTTTGCCGGCGAGGAATCGCTGGAAGATATGCGCAAGGCATTTGGCCATATCGCAGACACCTTCCGCTACGGCAGCAACGGCCTGTTGCGTAAATTGTGGCGCCCGCGTATCGACCGACTGTTGTTTGCCGCCACCAAGGTGGATCAGGTGCTGGCGGCCGATCACGATGCGCTGCGGCAACTGCTGGGGCAACAGCTACAGCAGGTATTCTCCGGCGCTCGCCATCGGGGTTTACCGCTGTATTGTGAAGCGATCGCGGCGGTCCGCTGCTCCAACGAGAGTGTGCGCGATGGTCGGCGTATGCTGGTGGGACACGGCATGGACGGAAGTTACCTCGGATTTGAGAACGCCGAGATCATGGCGCACTTGCCACAGGACGGTGAGTGGCAGCACTACACCGGCGGTCTGCCGCCGCAGCTGCGACCGCCTGTGGGCATAGGCCGGGAAGGGTATTTGCCGCATATTCGCATGGATGCGCTGTTGAATTTACTGCTGGGAGACAAGGTGTAATGGCTGCGCCTGACGATCATTCAGAACAGATAGACTCGGCCAATGGCGCTCCCCGCCCACGCCGCCAGACGCGCATCGAAAATCTCGAGTCTGAAGAGCCAGCCCTGCGCGACCGGGCCAGCACCCGGGTAGAATCACTGGCCGAAGAGCCTGGTGAGCTGCCGCGCTCGATTACCACCGGCGAATCCCTTCCCGACAAAATCTCGTTTTCCGAACTCCGGTTACCCATGTTCCGCTTGCGCATGTGGAAGCCCGCATTGCTCGCGGGTCTGGCGCTGGCGTTTGGCGCGGTCTTCTGGGAGTTGCGCCAGTTCTTTATTTGGGCCGCGGATATGCACTGGTCCCTGGGAGTGCTGGCGGGCGTTATTATTTCCGCACTGGTACTCACTATGGCCAGTGCTGTGTGGGAGTACTTTCGCGCGGGCAAGCCGTTACGCAAACTGCAGAAAACTCAGGAGCTGGCGGCAGAAGTGCGCGACAGCCGCGCCACCGATGCGGTGGCGCCGCTGAACCAGCAACTACGCGAACTGTTTGCAGGCAAGCCCCAGGGCGCGTTGCTGGCACGGGTGCAGGAGGAGACACCGGACTATTACGACAACAGTGAATTGCTGCGTCACCTGGAACTGAATTTTTTCGAGGCGCTAGACCAGGAGGCGCTGCGGCGTATTGTCCGCCACGCGACCACCACCGGTGCATTGGTTGGCCTCAGCCCATTTACCACCCTGGACGTGCTGGTGGCACTGCGCCAGTCCATGCGTATGATCGACGACGTGGCGCAGATCTACGGCGTGCGCCCGTCGGTTGTGGTGCGCTGGCGCCTGTTCAAAAAAATTCTCGCGCTGGTGGCCTACAGTGGAGCCAGCGAATACGCAGTAAGCGAACTGTGGCCGGAACTGGTGGGTGACAGCATGCTCAGTACCGTGTCGGCCCGTTTGGGGCAGGGCATGGGTGCCAGTCTGTTTATGGCGAGAATTGGGCTGGCGGCGGTGCACAGCTGCCGGCCTATTCCATTTTCGGAAAAGCAGCGTCCCCGCCTGGGCGCACTGACCCGCAGAATTGCCAGTAGCCTGAAGGAGCGCCTTCTGGGGCGTCAGCAGAATCAGTGGCCAGAGGGTGTATCCGAGGTTGGCCTTGAACGTGAGGCGGTCAAGGCAGAGAGAAAACCGTCATCGGGGGGCTGAGCCGGGCGCTCAGTGCAAAACGCCAGAGACGAACGTTGTGCGAAGAGAGGCCCCGAATACGGGGCCGGATCATTGCGGAAAAAGGGGTTCGATTTACTGGAACTGCTTTTTCATCAGCATCCGTGTGTGGTGCTGATCAACCAGCTCGGCCAGGGTTTCGAAACGGCTCACGATAAATGGGCGTGGATTGTTCGCGCCGGTCTCGTCCGGGTATTCAACCCCTTCCCGTACCATTTGCAGCTCTTTGGCCAGCGCCTGCATGGCATCAAAAATGGCTTTGGTATTCTGCTCGTCGTGAAAAAGACGGGTGCTGGCAGTATCGGCCAGATAGCTATCGCACTCACCCAGCCATTCGGTACGCTGGTTTAGAAAGTTGATGGTGTTGCGAATGCCGCCCTTGTACTTGGGTTTAAAGTTTTCATTGACGTACTTTCCCAGGCTCCGCATACCGGAATCCACAAACTGTTCCACCAGAGTATTGCAATAACTGTCGGTAAGATAGGAAGGGTGGGTTTTGGCGGTTGCGCCGGATGTCGCACAGGTGGCGATCACGCCTGTTATCACGGCGGCCTTGAAAGACAGGCGCAGGCGCTGGAAGGATGCTCTGGAAGTAGAGGTTGATTTTGATTTTTCTGGCGTTTTCATCGTTGAATGCCCTGGTGTTGTTTTCGCTATCAGGCTTTTAATTGTGATATACATCACATGAATAACGAAACGCCAATCTTATGTCAACGGCTTTTAAGTATGATTTGTCACTATTGTGCTAATTGCAGAACCAGTACGCGTTTTTACCCGTAATTTACGTGTATTTGGGGGCGTATCCCGGTATTTATTGGTCAGATGGCTGAAGGTTTTTTGAGCGCTGTCTCGCAGAATTGTGCCGGGCTTAAGTTGGCGGTTTTCCAACCAGTGCCCGGTGAAAGGAGTAGATTTTGTCTGAATTTGATTTTGACCTGTTTGTGATTGGTGCAGGATCCGGTGGTGTGCGCGCGGCGCGTATGGCGGCGGCTGCCGGTATGCGCGTGGCCGTAGCGGAAGACCGCTATATGGGCGGCACCTGTGTGAATGTCGGGTGTGTACCCAAAAAGCTCTTCGTATACGCCAGCAGCTATCGGGAAGCGTTTGAAGATGCGCAGGCCTATGGGTGGGAAGGGCAGGCCGGTGCCACCTTTGTGTGGCCGACACTGCGGGATAACAACGCACGGGAAATTACCCGCTTGAACGGTATCTACCGCAACCTGCTCAGTAATAGCGGTGTACAGATTATTGATGGTCGGGCAAAGCTTACCGGTCGGCAGCAGGTGAGCGTGGGGGAAGATTGCTACAGCGCCGAGCGGATTCTGGTCGCTACAGGCGGCTGGCCCTATGTGCCAGAGTTCCCCGGTAGCGAGCATGCCATCACCTCCAATGAGGTCTTTTCTCTTGAAGTCTTCCCTCGCCGGGTACTCGTAGTTGGCGGCGGCTACATCGCAGTGGAGTTTGCCGGTATTTTTGCCGGGCTGGGCGCGGAGACACACCTCTCTTACCGTCGCGATTTATTCCTGCGTGGGTTCGACAAGGATATCCGCCATTTCGTGCGTGATGAAATGGCAAAAAAGCAGGTGAACCTGCATTTCAGCCACGATGTGAAATCTATTGAAAAGCAGGCGGATGGCAGCCTGAACGTACACGCGGCCGATGGCAGTGTGTTTGAAGTTGACGCTGTACTCTACGCCACCGGACGCAAACCGAACACCGCCGGCCTGGGGCTGGAGAAGTTGGGTGTGGTCCTGCACAAAGATGGCACCATTGGCGTTGACGACAATTTCCGCAGCAGTGTCACATCGATCTTTGCGCTGGGGGATGTTACCGGGGGCCCGGAGCTGACTCCGGTTGCGCTCGCCGAAGCCATGGCGCTGGTGAAACACTGGCAAACCGGGAAGACGGCGGAAATCGACTACAACAATATCCCTACCGCTGTATTCTGCCAGCCGAATATCGGCACTGTGGGCTTGAGCGAAGAGGAGGCGCGCCAGTCGGGTGTGCCGGTCGTCATTTACAAATCCGATTTTCGGGCCATGCGTCACTCGGTAAGTGGGCGGGACGAGCGCACCCTGATGAAGCTGATTGTCGACGGCAGCAACGACCGGGTGGTTGGTGCGCATATGGTGGGCCCTGACGCCGGGGAGATTATTCAGGGGATTGCGGTGGCGATGAAAGCCGGGGCAACCAAAAGTGTGTTCGACCAGACCATTGGCATCCATCCGACGGCGGCGGAAGAATTTGTCACCATGCGCTCGCCGGTGGCGGATTGACAGGCGCCTGAAGGTTGCGTGAGCGTGGCGTGCAAAGCCGGGACGCATAAAAAAGGCCGTGCCAGATGATCTGGCACGGCCTTTTTACATGAATTTTTTTGCCCCCAATTCAAAAATTAACGGGTAAGGCAGGCTTGGTACACTGCGTTATTCGTCGACTTCAACTTCAACTGGGGTTTCCAGGGGTGGTACCTGATGCCGGCGGGCCTTGCGGCGGTCTCCACGCTCCTTGAGGCAGCGTTCTACGGAGTTGAATGCACCGGTGACCGCGCGATGAATGGAGTCGCTTTCATTGGTAATGGTGACCGGGTTACCGCTCAGGGCAAGTTCTACGGAAGCTTTGTATTGCTTCCCTTTGTGCTTGTGTTGGTGGGGGGCTTCGAGGACCACACGGCTTCGTATGATGTCGCCACAATAACGTTCGAGCTTGTTGAGTTTCCTGGATACGGTGTCGGCCAGAGCGGCAGATTTATCGATATCGCGGAACACAATGTTATCGTAAGGCGCAGATTTCATGGGCACATACCTCCGGTTATAACGGGTCCATGCAGGCCGCAAAATGCGGTTTGCTGAAAGTAGGTAGGGCGCCCTGTAGGGAGAAGGCCTGTTCAGCAGGAAAAACGGATCACCAGAGGTCGCAGATTCAATATTTGCCGTATTGGCAATGTGTGTGTTTTGCGCCCGGGCCGGTTTCCCAACTGGGTCAGGAGTAACTCCCTGTAGGTCATAATGCGATTCTCAGGAAAAAAATCAAGCGTTGAAATCAATAAAATGTCATAAAAATTTGTTAATGACTGGGGAACTTTTTTGGTGCGCGCAAAGTGCGATTTTGAGGCATAAGTCACTGAAGGTGTATCAATCTTGTTGGCATGGTCATTGCTGCGTATTTGAGTCTGGGGTACATTGGCTGGCCTCGCGCGAGGCCCGATTCTTCTCGGTATACGCTGGGGGATGCCGAGTATCCCGCGGCTGGCGCTGCAGCCTCTTGCGAATTCTGAAGTAAAAATCAAACAACGGACTTTTGACTATGGCGGTAAACCGTGGCTGCGCTCTTGTTTTGACGAGCGTATTGGGGGTGTTTGGCTGGAGTGGATTGGTGCTGGGGGCATCATCTCTCACTGTTGAGCAGAACAAACTTGCACGCATGGAGCAATCTCAGGAAAACCGGCTGGTTGCGCTGGAAGATGTTGAGAATGAAATGCTCGCCTACGAGTACAAGCTTCAGCGGGCTGAAGAGTCATTGTCAAAAGCCCGGGCTAACTACGAAGAGAGCCTGATGGCGTTCAAGGTGGCGGAACGGGAGCACAAGACGGCTGCCAGCTCCGACACCGAGCGCGCATTGCACAAGGCGAAGCACGCCTATGCCATGGCCGAGCGCGGTGTCGACAGCCGCAAGCGCCGGGTAGATATTGTTCAATCTACCTTCGGCGATCTGGAAGCCCGACTGCAGGACGCTCGCGAGTCTGTTTCTTCTGGCGAGACCCGCCTAACTGGCCAGCAGGCACTGGTCGACAAGCTGGTCCAGGCCATGCTGGTCAAGGCGGAGGAGCAGAAACAAGCGGCCAAGAGCACGGCATCGGCTCCGGCCGTCGAAGCGCCGGCGGTAGCGAAGCCCAGTCTCGCGTCGCTGGAACCGGTTGAGCCGACCATGCCCGAGTTGGCAGCACCCTCTGCCGATAATGAGATTGCCGCCCCAGAGCGGGACATTGACCCTGAGTTGTTGGAGTACGTGCGAGGCGAGCGCGACCGGCTGGAAAAACTCCTGAGTGAACTGGATGAAGATGAAGAGGGGCGCCAGACATTCCGCAACCTGTCACTCCGACCGTCCGGGGAAGATTCCATTGAGTTCGAGTTTCTTGGGCAGAATCAGTATCGTCTGGTGGCGCCGGTGAGCGCTGGTCGCCAGACATACAAAATCAATTCCTGGCGTTTCCGTCGTACCATCCCATCCGACGATGATGGTGAACGCTATGTATTTGTCTTTGATGCCCGGCGCTTGTCGCGTCCGCGACTGGTGATGTATCCCGAATACGTACTTTCACGGCTGGACTAGATCACCCGCTAATTGAAAAAGCCCGCATCGCGGGCTTTTTTTATGCGTACTGGTTTTGTCGCCGCGCGCGCTTTGCACCAGGCCGGTCAATCAATCAGCCCTTCAGCGGAAGCGACAGCAGAGGCTGGTACTGGCTGCCGCCGGGCGCCAAAAGGCTGTGGTACAGGGTGAGGTTGTCCAGTGCGCAGATAAAGTCGGCCGGCACGGCGGACATTCTGGAAAAACCGGTGCGACTTCGCGCAAGGGTGAAGTGCGGGCGAAACGACTTGCGCTCTGGTTGCTTGCCGATGGCGCGCACCATCGCCCGACACTTTTCGTGCAGGCCTGTCAGGGGTGGGGTAGGGGGCAGCTCCGCGGCCAGCATTTTGCCTCGGTCTCTAGGGAACGGGTGTGTACTGACGATCTGCCCGGTACACGCAGGGGTTGAGAGGGCGACTTCCTGAAGTATCTGCTCGATCGTCGCCAGGTGGCGAAGCTCGGTGTCGCCGAGAAATACCAGGGTGAGGTGCCGGTTGGGTTCGCTGATCCAGCGAGAATCTCGTGGCAGCCGAAGACTCTCAAGGTGCATGCATGTGATATCCAGAAAGCGTTGGGTCGCGCGGTTGGGCGCAATGCCGACAAAGAGCCGGACCGCTTCGCGTTCACTGGTGGTGTCTTTCATTGTTTCCATCAAAGTTCGTATTTTTTTCATTTTTTTTTGCATGAATCCCTTGAAGGCAGTTGTGCAGCCCCTATATCTGATTGTGAGGGCGGCAGGCTCGACAGAGGTGCCACCCCTCAGCCCCGGTAACTTGCGTTGAATGACAGATGTTTCAGACGTTTTACCGGTAATAGACAGCCTGGTGCATCGTGCACAGGCATTTTTCAATATTGCTCTGAATTGAGGATATACGACAATGCGTAACTTAGATCTCTCCCCGCTGTATCGTTCTGCTATTGGTTTTGATCGTCTGGCGAACCTGCTGGATAACATGACCACCACGGAGCAGAATCAGCCCGCGTATCCCCCATACAATATAGAATTGACTGGTGAGGACGCCTACCGAATTTCCATGGCCGTCGCCGGTTTTGACGAATCTGAGCTGGATATTCAGATGGAGCAGAATCGCCTGACGGTAAGCGGCAAAAAGCCTGCTGAAGAAGGCAAGCGCAACTTCCTGCATCGCGGCATTGCTGCGCGCAATTTTGAGCGGCGGTTCCAGCTGGCCGATCATGTGCGGGTTACGGGTGCCCAGTTGGCCAACGGACTCTTGCATGTCGAACTGGTGCGCGAAATCCCCGAAGCGATGAAGCCGCGCAAGATAAGCATTTCCAGCGGTAATCTGCTGCAGTCCAGTCAGTCTGAAGCGCCACGGGCGGATGGGGAAAATGCACAGGCCGGTGAACAAGCTGCCTGATTGTGCCCCCGCTTTCCGCTGAACCCGAATCAGCAGACACGATGTGTTCGGGTTCCTGTCCACTGTGCCGCCACCCGGCGGCACAGTTTTATCACCGCGATAAATTCCGCGAGTACTTCCAGTGCGCCCAGTGCGCACTGGTATTCGTCCCTCCCGAGTTTCACCTTTCAGTAGATGCCGAAAAAGCGTATTACGAATTGCATGAGAACAATCTCGAAGATGCGGGATACCGGCGTTTTCTGGGGCGCTGTGCAACGCCATTGCTGGCGCGGCTGAAGCCGCAATCCCGCGGCCTGGATTTCGGTTGTGGCCCGGCGCCGCTGCTTGCGAAAATGCTCGAAGAAAATGGTCACCAGGTCGCCACCTACGACCTATTTTTTCAGCCCGATATCTCTGCGCTGGATGATCGCTTTGACTTTATCGTGAGTACCGAGGTGATGGAGCATCTGGCAGACCCAATGGCCGTATTGGCGTCGCTCTGGCGCCGGCTCAAGGCCGGGGGCGTCCTGGCGTTGATGACCAAGTTGGTTGCTTCGCCGGAGCGCTTCGCCAACTGGCACTATATTCGTGATCCGACCCACATCGTATTTTTCAGCATTGAAACGTTTCAGTGGCTGGCTGGGCAGCTTTCTGCACAGCTGGAATTCAGCGGCTCCGATGTAATTTTCTTTACCAAACGTGGGTAGCGCTTACGCACTTTTTGCCGTTCAGGTATTAACCCGGAAAAGCTTTGCGCGCACGGTGGTGCGGTACTCACTGGGTGTGGTGGAGAGGAATTTCTTGAACAGGGCGGTGAAATGCCCCATGTCCTGATAGCCCACCCTCTCGGCGATTTCGTTGACCGACAGGTTGCTCGACTGCAGCAGGTCGCGGGCCATGTCCACCCGTACATTCTGTAGGTACTGCAGTGGCGTCTGACCGGTGGCGAGTTTGAAGCGGCGGTTGAAGGAGCGCACGCTCATATCAAAGTGTCTGGCGACTTCGCTGAGTTTTACATCTTCACTGCAGTGCTGCTTCAGCCAGGTTTGCGCCTGTACGATCTCCTCGTCGGGGTGCAGGTGTACCGCGCCTTCCGAATAGGCGATTTCTTCGAAAGGCCGGCGGATTTCGTGGGAAAAGTTGCGCTCTACGTGGCTCGCAATGGCCGGTCCGTATAACTGTCGAATCAGGTGCACGGTAACATCCGCCAGCGCGTTGACGCTGGCAGCGCAAAACAATTTGCTTGCCTGAGTGATGAAATACTGCCGCTTGAGTTTTACTTCCGGGTAGTCCGCTGCGAACTGGTCAAAGTAGTGCCAGTGTGTTGTTGCGGGCTTGCCATCGAGCAAACCGGCTTCCGCGAGAAAGCAGACCCCGGTGCCCACTGCGCTGATGGCCGCGCCTTTTTCCGCCTGCTCGTTTAGCCATTGCAGCAGGGGTTTGCTGCGCCGCAGGGCGGGGCGGGGATTTCGCCAGAGTGCCGGTAAGTAGATGATGTCGCTGTCGGGTGCATCCGCCAGTGCCACGTCCGGCGCCAGTGAGAAGCCGGAGCGGGACTGCACCGATTTTCCATCAATACTGGCGGTGACCAGGTTCAGCGCGCCGTGTTTCCTGTCTGTCCTCGTCTCCATGCCAGCGCTACTTTCCAGATGTGCGGCCTCTGTTGTGCGTTCCCCCCGCTTGTGTTCAACCCGTGCACGACTCTCGGCGCCGCGCAGCATTTCGAGGGGCAGCACCGTACCGGTGGAAAGCATTTGATCAAGGAGCATGAAGGTGACGGTAGGCATGGGTAACTCTCTGAATGCTGCATTCGACGATTCCACGGTCGAAGTGTGGATGCCCTGGGGGTTTCAGTCGGTCTAACCTGATAAGGGCACTGCAACGGGCCGGATTGGCCAGATGCTCAAAATTGCTGGCCAGTATGCCCATAGCGAGGCCGAATCGCCAGCCCCTACACTGGCGCTCCATCGGATTTGCTCAGAAATTCGATTTGTTTCCGAATCAGGCTGGAGGTCAGGATGCAGCGCCTACCCGTAATAACCGCGTTTGGGGGATTCAATCCCGCTGGTCGCAGTTCGTTCCATCGTGGCTACAAACGGTTGGTGCTCGACAGTCTCGGCGCATCGGAACGTGTTGATGTGCTGTCTGATCTCGCCGCGCTGATGGGGTTGCGCACCGGTGACGCCGCGGAAGGGCCCCTGAGTCCAGAGCTGGAGCAGCAGGTGCTGCAGGGGACTCTGGTGCGGGAACTGGAGTCGCGTTTTTACGACTACCGCAAATGCCACTTTCACCAGTCTGCCGATCTGAAGAGCGACAGCGGATTTACCTTCGAGATGTCCGCGCGCCAGCTACCGACGCCGTTGCCCCAGGACTGGACGGTTGAGACGCTCGACAACGGTCGTGTGCGTGTTCAGGCCGCCAGCCTTTCCGTCATGCTGGATAGTCACCGGGAAATTGCCGTGGCCTCTGCTGGGCAGCTGCCTACCGGTTTTGAGCCGGGTCAGCAGTACAACTCCCGCTTTCATCCTCGCGGCCTGCAGCTTGCCATCCTGGGCGCTTCTGACGCAGTCCAGTCCCTGGGTATCGACTGGGATCTGGTGGCCGAGAAGGCCGGTCCTGAGAATATTTCTGTGTACGCCAGCTCCGCCATGAGCCAGTTGGATGCGAACGGCAATGGCGGCCTGCTGCAGTCCCGTCTGCGTGGTGGTCGGGTTAGCTCCAAGCAGCTGGCCCTGGGCCTTACCAGTATGCCAGCGGATTTTGTAAACGCTTATGTGTTGGGGAGCGTTGGCACTACCGGTGCCATTGCCGGCGCCTGTGCTAGCTACCTGTACAACCTGCGTGCTGCAGTCGAGGATATCCGCAGTGGCCGTGCGCGGGTTGCCGTTGTGGGTGCAGCGGAAGCGCCGCTGGTGCCCGAAGTGGTAGATGGCTATGCGACCATGGGCGCGCTCGCCAACCTGGATGGATTGCGCAAGATTTTTGGCGGCGACATCGATTTTCGACGCGCAAGTCGCCCGTTTGGTGAAAACTGCGGTTTTACCCTGGGTGAGGGCAGCCAGTGGGCCGTATTGATGGATGACGAGCTGGCGCTGGAACTGGGTGCGCCGATTCACGGCGCGGTGGCGAATGTCTTCGTCAACGCCGACGGCCCCAAAAAATCCATTTCTGCGCCGGGTCCGGGCAACTACCTGACCGTGGCGCGTGCGATGGCAGAGGCTCGCGCGATACTCGGCGAAGACAGCCTTCGTCAGCGCAGCTTTGTGCAGGCGCACGGCTCCAGCACGCCCCAGAACCGGGTGACTGAGTCGGCGATCTTTGACCGCCTGGCTGGGGACTTCGGTATCGAAAACTGGCCGGTGTGTGCGGTGAAGGCATTTGTCGGTCATACCGTGGCTGCGGCCAGTGGCGACCAGTTGATTTCCTCGCTGGGCATCTTCAACCGCGGCATTCTGCCGGGTATCACTACCATCGACCGCATTGCAGACGACGTACATCACGAGCGGTTGTCTCTGTCCCTGAGCCATGTGGAACGCGACCCGGCGTCACTGGATGTGGCGTTCCTGAACTCAAAGGGCTTCGGTGGCAACAATGCGACCGCTAGTGTTCTGGCGCCGCATATCACTGAGAAGATGCTGGCAAAACGCCACGGCGAGAAGGTGATGAGTGCCTACCGCAAGCGCAGTGAAGCGCCAGCGGAGCGCGCTGCGGCCTACGACGCTCGCGCCAGCCGCGGAGACCTGGATGCAATTTACCGTTTCGGTGAGGGATTGATTGACGAGTCCGGTATCTCCCTGGAGGGCTCGCAAATGACCTTGCCGGGCGTGGCTGGCAGTATTTCTCTGCCGGATGAAAATCCCTTCGCTGATATGGTGTAAGAGTCTGGAAGGTGCTGTGCGGCAGGGCCATCTGGCGGTAGACTCTCTGCTCGTGTCCCAGGCTGGAAGGATTGGATGACGGAGAAGGATGCAAATTCGCCGCCGGTAGAGGCTGCCGGCAGCGACGATGTCGGCGCGCGGCTTAAGTCGGTGCGGCTAATGCACGGCTGGTCACAACGGGAAATGGCCAAGCGTGCGGGGGTAACCAACGCCACCATCTCCCTGATCGAGCAGGGGCGTGTCAGCCCTTCTGTCGGCTCCCTCAAAAAAGTACTCAACGGCATCCCCATGTCGCTGGCCGACTTTTTCACCTTCCAGTTCGATAGTCAGCCCCAGGTTTTTTTTCGTGCCAGCGAAATGCCGAACGTGGGGCCGGGCCCCATTCAATATCGTCTGCTTGGCGCGGGAAACACCCAGCGCAGTATGTCGATCCTCCATGAAATTTACCCGCCGGGCGAGGATACCGGCCCCGAGCTTCTGAGCCATGACGGCGAGGAAGGGGGTATTGTGGTGTCTGGACAGCTCGAAGTCACCGTGGGGGGAGAGGTTGCCGTCCTGGGGCCTGGTGATGGTTACTACTTCAGCAGCCGGCGTCCGCATCGTTTTCGCAATCTTTGGGACTGTGATTGCGTGTTGGTTAGCGCCAATAATCCGCCCAGTGTCTGAGCGGTTTCCTATATTTCTTCCGTCTTTTCTGCATATTGTCTGTGTCCTGACCGAGTGACCGATGATTGCCGTATCTTGCGACGATTCGGTCAAATTTTGATCTCGGGGGCCGCAGAACCACAATTCGGCATCAAACCGGACAGTGGATATGGCGGAAATGGTATTCAAACGCGCGTTTTAATCTCGCTATACTTGAGCCCTGACCGATTTTGGTAAAAGCGTCATTAGCTGGTTACAGTAGCGGCGTAAGCTGGCCGAAAGGCAATCCCGAAATCTGTCTTGCACAACCCGACCCCCCGGACCGGTGTATTCCCCAGGGTTGCACCCCGGTCACCAATCAATGAGGTCAATAATGTTATTTAGTGGCAAAGCGCTATCCGTGCAGATGCTTGACAACGGCATCGCGGAACTGAAATTCGATCTGGAAGGCGAGTCCGTCAACAAATTCAATCGTCTCACCGTATCGGAGTTTTCCGAAGCACTGGACGCGATTGAAAAGGCTGGCGATATCAAAGGCCTTTTGCTGACGAGCGGTAAGAGTGTATTTATCGTCGGTGCGGACATTACCGAGTTTGGTGGAGCATTCTCCGCCGGGCCTGAAGGTATTGCCGAACTGATGAACAAGAACAACGTCAACATCAACCGCCTGGAAGACCTCCCTTTCCCTACCGCGGTTGCGATCAACGGCTACGCCCTGGGCGGCGGCTTTGAAGTCTGCCTGGGTTGTGATTTCCGTGTGATGGGCGATAAGGCCAAAGTAGGGCTGCCGGAAGTCAAGCTCGGGCTGCTCCCGGGTTGGGGCGGCACCGTGCGTCTGCCGCGTGTGATTGGCGTCGATGGCGCTGCCGAGTGGATCGCTGCGGGCAAAGAGCAGCGCCCGGATGCGGCATTGACCGCTCAGGCTGTGGACACCGTTGTTCCCACTGAGCAACTGAAAGACGTGGCGCTGAAGTTACTGGCACGCGCAATCGATGGCGAGCTGGATTACAAGCAGCGCCGCGAAATCAAGAAGTCCCCGATTCCCCTGAACGACACCGAAGCCCTGATGGCCTTCTTTACCACCAAGGCGTTTGTCGGTCAGCAGGCGGGTCGCAACTATCCTTCGCCGGTCAATGCCGTGACCTCCATCGAGCAGGGCTACAAGGTTGGCCGTGACGAAGCTTTGAAGATCGAGCAGCAGCAGTTTATTGCCAGTGCTCAGACTGATACCGCGAAATCCCTGGTGGGCTTGTTCCTGAGTGACCAGAAAATTGGCAAGGTCGCCAAGGAGTGGGAGAAAAAGGCCGACAAGAAAATCGAGCGTGCGGCTGTTCTCGGTGCTGGCATCATGGGCGGCGGTATCGCTTACCAGTCTGCCTATAAAGGCACTGGTATCAAAATGAAGGACATCAACCAGGATGGTATCGACCTTGGCCTGAAAGAAGCCAATAAGCTGCTGTCGAAACTCGTTGAGCGCGGCCGTATGGGCGCTCGTGAAATGGGTGAAGTACTCAATCGCATTGAGCCGACCCTGAGTTACGACGGGTTCGACGATGTCGACGTGGTGGTTGAAGCGGTAGTGGAAAACCCCAAGGTAAAACATGCTGTGCTGACAGAGGTCGAAGGTAAAGTTTCTGACGACACTGTGATTGCTTCCAATACCTCCACCATCTCTATCGATTCTCTGGCTGAGCCTCTCAAGCGTCCGGAAAATTTCCTGGGTATGCACTTCTTCAACCCGGTGCACAAAATGCCGCTGGTGGAAGTGATTCGCGGTGAGAAGACCTCCGATAATGCAATCGCCCGCGTGGTGGCTTATGCCAACAAAATGGGCAAGAAGGCGATTGTCGTTCGCGATTGCCCTGGGTTCCTGGTGAACCGGGTTCTGTTTCCGTATTTTGCGGGTTTCGCCATGCTGGTGCGCGATGGCGCCGATTTCCAGCAGGTCGACAAGGTCATGGAGCGCTGGGGCTGGCCAATGGGTCCGGCATACCTGATGGATGTTGTGGGTATCGATACCGGTGTGCACGCAGAAAAGGTGATGGCTGAAGGTTTCCCCGAGCGTATGGGCAAAACCTTTACCGCGGCATCCGATGTGATGTACGAAGCCGAGCGTTACGGCCAGAAGAATGGCAAAGGTTTCTACGACTACGAGGAAGACAAGAAGGGTCGCCCGAAGAAGGTGGTTTCGGAGAAAGCCTACGAGTTGCTTAAGCCACACGTGGCCGAGCACCGTGAGTTTGAAAATGACGAAATCATCGAGCGTATGATGGTGCCGATGGCCACCGAGCTTGCCCGCTGCCTGGAGGAGGGGATTGTCGATTCCCCCGCAGAAGCGGATATGGCGCTGATTTACGGTATTGGTTTCCCGCCGTTCCGCGGTGGCATTTTTGCCTGGCTGGACAATATCGGCCTGGATAACTTCGTGAAGATGGCCGAGAAGCACAGTGATCTGGGTGAGCTGTATAAGCCCACTGAAGGTATGCGCGAAATGGCCGCCAGCGGCAAAACCTACTACGGCGACAAGTAAGGAGAGTTTCCATGAGTCTGAATCCTAGAGATGCCGTAATCGTCGACTATGCACGTACTGGTATGGGGCGATCCAAGAACGGTGTGTATCGTCATGTGCGCGCCGACGATATGTCTGCAGAGCTTCTGAAGAAGTTTCTGCAGCGCAATGAAAAACTGGATCCGAAAGAGATCGACGACCTGATCTGGGGCTGTGTCATGCAGCGCGATGAGCAGGGCTTCAACGTTGCTCGTTTTATCCTGTTGCGCGCCGGGTTGCCGCACACCATCCCCGCACAGACGATCAATCGTCTGTGTGGTTCTTCCATGTCTGCCCTGCATACCGCAGCGGCGAATATTCAGGCCGGTCTCGGTGATGTCTACGTAGTGGGCGGTGTCGAGCACATGGGGCACCTGAATATGATGGAGCATGTCAGCCCGAACCCGATGCTGGGCCGTTATATGGCCAAGGCCGCCGGGTCCATGGGGATGACAGCGGAATATCTGGCGATGATGCACGGCATTCAGCGCCAGCAGATGGATGAGTTCGGCGCTCGCTCCCATCAGCGTGCGGCCAAGGCCACCGAGGAAGGAAAGTTCAATCGCGAAATCATCGCCATTGAAGGTCACGATGACGACGGCGTGCCGATGCTGGTGGAGACAGATCAGACCATCCGCCCGGATACAACCGTCGAAGCTTTGTCCAAGCTGCGGCCTGCATTCGATCCCAAGCACGGCCAGGTAACGGCTGGCACCTCTTCACAGATTACCGATGGTGCGTCTGTGATGCTGGTGATGTCTGCTGAGCGCGCCCAAGCGCTGGGCCTGACGCCGATTGCCAAAGTCCGTGAAATGGCACTGGCCGGTGTGGATCCGTCCATCATGGGGTACGGTCCAGTACCGTCTACCCAGAAGGCGCTGAAGAGTGCTGGTTTGACTGTCGAGGATATCGACAAGGTTGAGTTGAACGAAGCCTTTGCGGCGCAGGCGCTGCCAGTGCTCAAGGATCTCAATCTGCTCGACGCGATGGACGAGAAGGTCAACCTCTACGGCGGCGCGATTGCACTGGGGCACCCGTTCGGCTGTTCCGGCGTCCGTATCACCGGCACGCTGCTGTCTGTGATGCAGAACGAGGGCGGTGACTTGGGTGTATCGACCATGTGTATTGGTCTCGGGCAGGGTATTACCACTATCCTCGAACGGGTTTAATGCCCGATTGATTCGACCGAGTCTGACCAAAAACGGGGCGCCCATCTGGGCGCCCCGTTGTATTTCAGGCTTGCTGCGCCGATAGGAGGTGCAGTTTTGTTGAAGCCCTGTGTCCACTGTGGCACAATCTGCTCCCCTCGTTGCAGGCCAGCTTGGTTTTTTATTAAAAATTCAAGCAAATCAACGGCTTAGAGCAGCGAGGTTGCGGGGACGTGGTGGAATTGGTAGACACGCCAGATTTAGGTTCTGGTGCCGCAAGGTGTGGGAGTTCAAGTCTCCCCGTCCCCACCAAACAGGTTTTTGCAGTCCGTGCCCAGATACATACTTCCTCTTGAGGGGGCGTGTGTGGCGCGGGCTGCTTGTATTTGGCGGTCGGCCAGTGATTGCCGGCGCAACGCTAGTCGCTGGTGCCGGGGCTTCCCGAAGCCCAGCATCTGTGAAGAGAACAAGTCTCACGAGGATTATCATGCAGGTTTCCATTGAAACAACTTCCGGTCTGGAACGTCGATTAACGGTCAATTTGCCGGCAGAGGTCGTCGATAAGGAAGTTGACAAGCGCCTTCAGCAGGCGTCCAAAACCGTGCGCATCAACGGCTTCCGCAAGGGTAAAGTGCCGATGAAAGTCGTCCGTCAGCGTTTTGGCGCTGGTGTGCGTCAGGAAGTCCTGGGTGAAGTGATGAGTCGCTCTTTCTACGACGCCGTGCAGAAAGAGCAGGTAAAGCCGGCTGGTCAGCCGAGCATCGAAGCGAAAAACGTAACCCCGGGTGAGAACCTGGAGTACGTTGCGACCTTTGAAGTTTACCCGGAAGTTGCTCTGACCGATCTCGGTGAAGTGACTATCGAGCGCCCGAAAGCAGAAGTGACTGACGCTGACGTCGACAACATGATCGACGTGCTGCGCAAACAGCAGTCCAGCTGGAAAGAAACCAAGCGCAAAGCCCAGAAAGGCGACCGCGTAACCATCGACTTCGTTGGCCGCAAAGACGGTGAAGAATTTGAAGGTGGTAAGGGTGAAGGTCAGCAGCTGGTACTTGGTTCTGGCAGCATGATCCCCGGTTTTGAAGATGGCATCCTGGGTATGAAGCCCGGTGAAGAAAAGGAAGTGGAAGTCACTTTCCCGGAAGACTACCAGGCGGAAAACCTGGCAGGCGCCGAAGCCGTGTTCACCATCAAGGTAACCGCGTCCGAGAAGCCGGAGCTGCCTGAGCTGAACGACGAGTTCTTCGCCGGTTACGGTGTGGAAGAGGGCGGTGAAGACAAGTTCCGTGAAGAGGTTCGCGGCAACATGCAGCGCGAACTGAAAAACGCCGCGCTGAATAAGGTCAAGACCCAGGTCATGGACCAGCTGTTTGAAAAGCACGAAGTAGAAATTCCTGCGGCGCTCGTTCAGGGTGAAGTGCAAACCCTGCGCGGCCAGATGGTTCAGCAGTTCGGCGGTCAGATCAATCCGGAAGATGCGGCCAAAATGCTGCCGGACACCATGTTTGAAGATCAGGCCAAACGCCGCGTCGTTCTCGGTCTCGTTGTTGGTGAGATCGTTAAAGAGAACAAGCTCGCCGTAGATGGCGATCGCGTAAAAGCGAAAGTGGAAGAGCTGGCCTCTACCTATCAGCAGCCGGAAGAAGTGGTTGAATACTACTTCAACAACCGCGAGTTACTGGCTGGTGTCGAGTCTGTCGTGCTCGAAGATCAGGTTGTGGATTTTGTCCTGGATAAGGCCAAAGTCAGTGAAGTGGAAAGCACCTACGACGACGTGATCAAGCCTCAAAAACAGGCTTGATAGCGTAAAAAACGGCCACCTCAGGGTGGCCGTTTTTTCTTTGATCGCAAGACTCGGAAATGCACAACGCCCCTGCTAGTGCTTCCTGGTTCTGAGCCCCCCGCCTTCATTTGAATCTATCTTTCCCTGTCCTTTTATTTTCCCGCTGATCCCAAACTGGCTTTATAGCCAATGAGCAGTTAAGCTCAGATTGAATCATTCTTGAACCTATATTGACCCTATGTTTCAGGGTTGTGCCTTTTTTGAGCACACCCGTTCTGTAGTCGCCTAGTACGCCGAAAAAGGAAGCATCGTATCCATGGCATATATTGATAATTCCGCAAACCCCAAAGAAATTCTCGCCACTGGTGGCCTGGTGCCCATGGTGGTTGAGCAGACCGCGAGAGGGGAGCGCTCTTTTGATATTTACTCCCGTCTATTAAAAGAGCGGGTGATTTTTATGGTAGGCCCGGTGGAAGACCATATGGCCAACCTGGTTGTTGCCCAGCTGTTGTTCCTGGAGGCGGAGAACCCCGACAAGGATATTCACCTGTACATCAATTCGCCGGGTGGATCCGTTACTGCCGGTATGTCCATCTACGACACTATGCAGTTCATCAAGCCGGATGTGAGCACCATGTGTATCGGTCAGGCCTGCAGCATGGGTGCTTTTCTGCTGACCGCCGGTGCTGAAGGTAAGCGCTATGCCACGCCCAACTCGCGGGTGATGATTCACCAGCCCAGCGGTGGTGCCCAGGGGCAGGCATCGGATATTCATATCCACGCCCAGGAGATCCTCAAGATTCGCGCGCGCCTGAATGAGCTGATGGCGCACCATACCGGGCGCACCGTGGAGGATATCGAGCGCGATACTGACCGGGATCGCTTCCTGAGCGCCGACGAGGCAAAAGAGTACGGCCTCGTGGATGATGTGTTGGCGAGCCGTCAGGCTATGGGCAAGTAACGCTGGTTTTTTGAATACCGGGCATCTATCGCCTAACAATCCAGTGGAAGCCGGGGTCCTGTTCTTGTGAACAGGGAGGTGGTGAGTACTTCTTCTAGGTCCACCTCTCCCGGACTTCCGCCGGGTCAGATAAAAAAGCTTGAAAAACCTGCCAAAAGGCCGCATCTTGCTTATGAACCCTATTTGCCGCCGCATTTCGGCTGGCTGCCAGACCACGGAGTACATAGATGACTGATCAGAACAGCGGAGAAGAAAATGGCAAACTCCTTTACTGTTCCTTCTGTGGCAAAAGCCAGCAGGAAGTACGCAAGCTGATCGCGGGCCCATCTGTCTACATTTGTGACGAGTGTGTCGAGCTCTGCACAGATATCATCCGCGAAGAAGTCCAGGAATCTGTTGACGGTGAGGATTCCCGCCTGCCTACACCGCAGGAAATTACCGAAATTCTCGACCAGTACGTGATTGGTCAGTTGCGCGCTAAGCGCGTGCTGGCGGTAGCGGTGTACAACCACTACAAGCGTCTGCGTTCTAACAGTAAGGGTGTAAAGGGTAAAGACGATGTTGAGCTCAGCAAGTCCAATATCCTGCTGGTAGGTCCTACCGGTAGTGGTAAGACCCTGCTGGCAGAAACTCTTGCCCGCCTGCTGAATGTGCCGTTCACCATTGCAGACGCCACCACCCTGACCGAAGCCGGTTACGTGGGTGAAGACGTTGAAAACATTATTCAGAAGCTGCTGCAAAAGTGCGATTACGACGTAGATAAGGCCCAGCAGGGCATTGTGTATATCGATGAAATCGACAAGATCTCTCGCAAGTCCGATAACCCGTCCATTACCCGCGACGTGTCCGGCGAGGGCGTACAGCAGGCGTTGCTGAAGCTGATTGAAGGTACTGTGGCTTCTGTACCGCCCCAGGGTGGTCGCAAGCATCCTCAGCAGGAATTCCTGCAGGTGGACACCTCCAATATCCTGTTTATCTGTGGCGGCGCATTTGCCGGCCTGGATAAGGTGATCCGCGACCGCTCTGAGAAGGGTGGTATCGGCTTCTCCGCGGAAGTGAAATCCAAAGATGGCAAAAGCAACTTCGGTGAAGTGCTGCTCGACCTGGAGCCGGAAGACCTGGTGCGTTACGGCCTGATCCCGGAATTTGTCGGCCGTCTCCCGGTGACAGCGACGCTGGAGGAGCTGGATCGTGCTGCTCTCGTGCAGATTCTTACGGCACCGCGCAATGCGCTTACCAAGCAGTATGCGAAGTTGTTTGATATGGAGGATGTTGAGCTCGACTTCCGCCCGGATGCACTGGATGCGGTCGCAACCAAAGCCATGGAGCGCAAAACCGGCGCCCGCGGCCTGCGCTCCATCATGGAGTCGGTGCTGCTGGAGACCATGTACGACATTCCCTCTATGGATAACGTCGCCAAAGTCGTTATTGACGAAGCGGTAATCAAGGGTGAGTCCGCACCGCTGCTGGTCTACGAGCAGCCGGAGCAGTCGCAAAAGACCCAGAAGGCCGCCCCTGAGGAATAGGCAGCACCGCGGTGACCGGATTTGATCTGGCCGTCTGATCCGGCCCTGGTATTGCACAAAAAAGCCCCGTTCCGGGGCTTTTTTGTGCCTGCTAGAAAAGGGCGCTCGACCCGTTGGGCAAAGAATACTCCGGCCTGTAGATTTCTGTGCTAATACAAGGTGTTGCACGGGAATTTGCATGTTCCATGACCATCAATCAATGCGCTGAATTAAACTAATTTTGCTGCGTCAATCGGGGCGGGCTTGTTATTCTGAGGCTTGCCCCCAAGTTAGGATCTGAACTGGCGCATACCGGTAGCTTGCACAGCCTGCTGCCGATGACGAATAAGTCGCCAAACTGGTGGCCGAGAGCCACCTGAAGGCCGAGAGGAGTTTTATGGACCAGCCATCCGAGACCTTGAACGAATACCCCCTGCTGCCACTGCGTGACGTGGTCGTGTATCCCCATATGGTGATTCCATTGTTTGTGGGGCGAGAGAAGTCCATCGATGCGCTGGAAGAGGCCATGCGCAGTGATAAGCAAGTACTCCTGGTCGCCCAGCGCCAGGCATCGGAAGATGACCCGGGCGCAGACGATGTGTATCGAGTGGGTACTGTGGCCAGTGTGCTGCAATTACTCAAACTTCCGGACGGCACCGTCAAAGTGCTGGTCGAAGGTGGCCACCGAGTAAAGGTGGAGGAGATTCAGGAGGGCGATGGACACTACCGTGCGACCGTTTCCCCGCTGGATTCCGAGGACCTGCCCGAGGCGGAAGCCGAGGCGTTGGTACGTTCTGCCATGTCGCAGTTTGAACAGTACGTGACCGTCAGTAAAAAGGTGCCGAACGAGGTGATGACCTCGCTGTCCGGGATCGATGAGCCCGGTCGCTTGGCGGATACTATCGCTGCACACATGTCGCTGGATCTTCCGCAGAAGCAGGAATTGCTCGAGACGGTCAGTGTCAAAGAGCGCCTCGAGCATTTGCTCGGCCTGATGGATTCCGAGATCGACCTGATTCAGGTGGAAAAGCGTATCCGCGGGCGTGTCAAAAAGCAGATGGAAAAGAGCCAGCGCGAGTACTACCTGAATGAGCAGATGAAAGCCATTCAGAAGGAGTTGGGCGAAATCACCGAAGAGCCCAATGAGATTGAAGAGCTCGAGCAGAAAATTGCCGACTCCGGTATGTCTGCGGAAGCCGAGAAGAAAACCCGCGCGGAATTGGGCAAACTGAAAATGATGTCGCCTATGTCTGCAGAGGCTTCTGTGCTGCGCAGTTATATCGACTGGATGCTCAGTGTCCCGTGGAAAAAAACCAGCCGGGTGCGCCACGATCTGATCAAGGCAGAAGAGATCCTGAATAAGGATCACTACGGCCTGGAAGAAGTGAAAGAGCGTATTCTCGAGTATCTTGCCGTGCAGAAACGGGTCAAGAAAGTGAAGGGCCCGATCCTTTGTCTGGTGGGCCCGCCCGGTGTTGGTAAAACCTCCCTGGGTGAATCCATTGCCCGTGCCACCAACCGCAAGTATGTGCGCATGGCGCTCGGTGGTGTGCGTGATGAAGCAGAAATTCGCGGCCATCGCCGCACCTATATCGGTTCGCTCCCGGGCAAGCTGGTACAGAAAATTTCCAAAGTGGGTGTGAAGAACCCGCTGTTCCTGCTCGACGAAGTGGACAAAATGGGAATGGATCACCGCGGTGATCCGGCGTCTGCATTGCTGGAAGTGTTGGACCCCGAGCAGAACAAATCGTTTAACGATCACTATCTGGAAGTGGATTACGACCTTTCCGATGTCATGTTCGTCTGTACGTCCAACTCCATGAATATTCCTGGACCGCTACTGGACCGCATGGAAGTTATCCGCATCCCCGGTTACACCGAGGATGAAAAAATGAATATCGCCCAGCGCTATCTGATTCCCAAGCAGCGCAAAGCTGCGGGGCTCAAGCCCGAAGAGCTGGAATTGACCGATGAAACCGTGCGCGATGTGGTTCGGTACTACACCCGTGAAGCCGGTGTGCGCGGGCTGGACCGCGAGATGGCAAAGATCTGCCGTAAGGTGGTCACCGAACATGTGCGTAAGTCCACCACCAGCAAGGTCGTGGTCAAGCCGGAGCAGTTGGAAGAATTGCTTGGCGTGCGCAAATTCGATTACGGTCGTGCCGAAGATGAAAACAAGATCGGTCAGGTCACGGGTCTGGCCTGGACTGAAGTGGGGGGAGAGCTCCTTACCATTGAGTCATCTGCGGTTTCGGGCAAAGGGCGGGTGATCAAGACCGGTTCTCTGGGCGATGTCATGCAGGAGTCAATTCAGGCTGCGCTGACTGTGGTGCGCGCCCGCGCGCAGGCACTGGGTATACCGCCGGATTTCCATGAAACCCGGGATATTCATATCCATGTACCAGAAGGCGCTACCCCCAAAGACGGCCCGTCTGCGGGTATTGCCATGTGCACAGTGCTGGCTTCGGTGCTGACCAACATTCCGGTGCGTTCCGATGTCGCTATGACTGGGGAGATTACGCTGCGCGGTGAAGTGTTGCGTATTGGTGGTCTTAAAGAGAAGTTGCTCGCTGCTCATCGCGGCGGAATCAAAACCGTTTTGATTCCCGCAGACAACGAGCGGGACCTGAAGGATATCCCCGACAACATCCAGCAGGATCTCGTGATCAAGCCGGTGAAGTGGATCGACCAGGTGCTGGAATACGCTCTGGAAAAAATGCCGAGCCCGTTGAGCGATGAAGAATACTCTGCGCTGAAAAAGCAGGCGGAAGAGCGCTCGCAAAGATCAATCCAGACACACTGATCACACTACTGCAATTACACTTTATTACAGCGACCGTTCCCGGGTAGGAAAAATCCGGGGTGGTTGTTTTAACGCGTGAAAAAAAGCGTTGAATAGAGTGTGTGAACTCGCGTAGAGTACGCAGCCTGCTTAACTGCAGGTTAAAAAATGATCTCGACGGACATTGCCTGAACAAGTGTGGTTCAAAAATGTCCAACTCCCCGCAAAGCCGCATGGTTCCTTGACCCACCAACAGGCAGTTGGTATAAAACGGGGCTTGTTGCGCTGCGGGGAACCGCAGGCGATCAAAAATTAACTGCAAAAAATTGCACAATTGCGCCTTGTTGATCGAGGCTGCAATAGACCAAACATACACACCTAGAAACCTAGATAAAGAACAGAGGGATATAGCGTGAACAAGTCCGAACTGATTGAAGCCATTGCCGCATCTGCCGACATTCCAAAGGCAGCCGCTGGCCGTGCTTTGGACGCCATGGTAGACAGCATTACCGACGCACTGAAACAAGGCGATCAGGTAGCCCTGGTTGGCTTTGGCACTTTCGCCGTTAAAGAGCGTGCTGCGCGTACTGGCCGTAACCCGCGCACCGGTGATCCCATCGAAATCGCTGCGGCTAAAATCCCTAATTTCAAAGCCGGTAAAGCTTTGAAAGACGCGGTAAATTAAGAAGCCTTGTAACCTGCAATGCTTCAAAGAGGCGTATCAGATGGATGCGCCTTTTTTGTTTCTGAAAGATCGAATTTTATCTGGTTCAGCGTATATGCGCCGTATTCAGTCAGAGCTGGGCGAAGCCCCAATCGTTCTGCTGCAATAACAATAATCAACGATCCAGATGTGTACAGACAGAGTTAAATTTCGGAGCTGAATATGCTTCAGTCCATGCGTGACAACTTGAAAGGAACGGCGGCGATTATCGTGGCGGCGTTCTTTGGATTTATCATGGTGATCGGTGGGATTGATTTCTTCACCGGTGCCAGTGGCGGGTCGGCGGACCAGGTGGCCGACGTCAATGGAGAGAAGATCTCCAATCTTGATCTGCAGCGGGCGATCCAGAATCGCCGCTCGATGATCGAGAGCCAGTACGGCGAAAATGTACCTGCCGATCTGCTCACCGACGAGCAGCTTCGTGGCCCGGTGCTGCAGCAGCTGGTGAACAGTTCTGTGATGCGCCAGGCGGCGCAAGAGCGCGGCATGGTCATGAGTGCAGCGTCGGTAGACCGGGAAATTGTGCAGATGCCTGGTTTCCAGGTAAATGGCCAGTTTGATCAGCAGATGTTCCGCGATGGTCTGCGTCGGATGGGCTACAGCCCCGCCGGTTTCCGCCAGTTGCTCGAACAGGAAATGGTCATGCAGCAGTTTATCGGAAGTATTTCCGATAGCGCCTTTGCCACCCGCGCTGAAGCCGAAGAAGTAGTTTCCGTTTCCATGGAAGAGCGCGATTTTGACTATCTGACGCTGTCGGCCTCGCCACTGTTGGCCGATATTCAGGTGAGTGACGATGAAATTCAGGCTTATTACGATGAGAATCAGCAGAATTTTCAGCGTCCAGAGCAGGTGGCCATCGAGTATGTTGAGCTGACCCCTGAACAGTTCGCTGCAAATATCGATGTATCTGAACAGGATCTGCGTGCGCAATACGATCAGGAAGTGAAAAATTTCCAAGCGAATATTCGCCGACATGCGGCGCATATTCTGATTGAAGGCGATGACGAAGCGGCGCAGAAAAAAGTCGATGAAGTGCAGGCCAAGTTGTCAGAGGGGCAAGCCTTTGATGCGCTGGCGAAGGAGTATTCCGACGATATTGTTTCTCGTGAAGAGGGCGGTGATGTCGGCTTCACCAGTGGTGATGTTTTCCCTGAGCCTTTCGAGGATGCTTTGACCGAGCTGGAAGTTGGCCAGGTCTCCGGTGCGGTCAGAACCGATGCCGGCACCCACTTTATTAAGTTGATCGAAGTGGCAGATGCAGAGCCGCCAACTTTTGAGGAGCGAAAGGCGGCGATCGCAGCGCGTCTGCGTAACGCTGAGGCCGAGCGCGAGTTCGTTGGTGCAGTCAGCCGTCTGGGCGATCTCACGTATAACGCCGAGTCGCTGTCCGGGCCGGCAGAGGATTTGAGTGTTCCAGTGCAGAAATCTCCGCTGTTCTCCCGTCAGGGTGGGGCAGGCATCGCTTCAGAAGGCAAGGTAATCGAAGCCGCTTTCTCCCCGGAAGTGCTGGAAGATGGCAACGCATCGGATGTCCTCAACCTGTCTGAAAACCACGCTGTGGTACTCAAGGTGGTGGAGCATAAGCCCGCGGGCGTGAAGCCACTGGAAGAGGTGAAGCAGGAGATTACCCAACGCTTGAAGCGTGATAATGCCGGTGAGCAGTTGGCCGGTAAAGCCACTACTATCCAGTCCCAGGTGGAATCTGGTGAAGCGCTTGCCGATGTGGCTGAAGCTGAAGGCTTGACCCTGGAAACCAGTGACAAGACTCGTCGCGGCGGCTTTGGCGCGCGGGGCGAAGTGGTGAATCATGTTTTCGCTATGGATGCACCCAAGCCGGGCGCGAAGAATCTGGGGCAATTTACCCTGGGTACAGGGGATGTGGTTGTCGTGCAGTTGCGAGATGTGCGCGCCGGTGACCTGTCTCGCCAGAGCAAAGAGCAGCGTGAAGCGCTGATGCAGCAGCTGGCATCCATGCAAGGCACTTCTGAATTGACAGCCGTGCAGACGTATCTTGCGAGCAGGGCCGATATTGAGGTGTCTACCCCGGGGGATTGATCCTCTTGGGGGCATCCTCAAATACAGGCACAAAAAAACCGGCGAATACGCCGGTTTTTTTGTGCCTTCTATTCGGGGATTCCTGTCGAGGTCAGCCTCTGGAGGCGCTGTCCACAAACAGGGTCAGCCGCTGGCCAGGCTGCAGGTAGCTGTTCTTGCTGATCTTGTTCCAGCGAACGATGTCGCTGATGTCGATACTAAACTTGCGCGCGATACGGTACAGGGAGTCACCGCTGCGTACGCGGTAAGACATCTTGCGGGTGGTGCGGCTGCGCTCATCACTAGTGCTGGAGCTGCCGGAGCTGGAGTAGGCCACCAGTTTGCGGCCCGGGCGCAGGGTGTCGCCGGGGGCCATGCTGTTCCAGCTGGCCAGGTCGCGCACTTTGACGTCCATAGATCGGGCGATGGCCCAGAGCGTGTCGCCGGGGCGCACTGTGTAGCTGGATTTTTTGCCTTTTCCGGATGCCTGCTTGTTCTGCACACGTTGGTCGATGGAGTAGGCATATTGCGCGCTGGGACCGGATGCGCTGGGAATCAGCAGTGTCTGGCCCGCGCGGATACGGCTTCCGCGAAGCTTGTTGGTTTGCTGGATGGCTGCCACGGTGGTTTCGTAGCGCCGCGCAATCACCGACAGAGAGTCGCCACTGGCAACTTTGTAGCGTTGCCAGCTGACCCGTTGATCAGCGGGAAGCTTCTCCAGTTCTTCAATAAAGCGTGCGCTTTTGTCATTCGGGATCAGCAGGCGGTGGTTGCCATTGGGGTCGGTCGCCCAGCGGTTGTATCCGGGGTTCAGAAGATAGAGTTCTTCGATTTCCACACCTGCCAGCTCTGCGGCCTGGGCCAGGTCAATCTGGCTGCCTACATTGACGGCGGTGTAGTAAGGCGTGTTGCCTACATCGTGAAGGGGAATGCGGTAGTGGTCTGATCGCGCGACTACTTCGGCAAGCGCCAGCAGCTGGGGTACATAGCGTTGGGTCTCGCGGGGGAGTTTCAGATCCCAGAAGCTGGTGCCTTTACCCTTGCGACGGTTGCGCTCCATAGCGCGCCGTACCGTACCTTCGCCGGCATTATAGGCGGCGAGCACCAGAAGCCAGTCACCGTCGAATTTTGCCGATAGGTAGTTGAAGTATTCACTTGCGGCACGGGTGGACTCCACCACGTCGCGGCGGCCGTCGTACCACCAGTTCTGGTTCAGTCCAAAAGAGCGGCCGGTTGCGGGAATGAATTGCCACATTCCAGACGCCTGGGCATGAGAGTAGGCGAAGGGGTCGTAGGCACTCTCCACGATGGGTAACAGGGCAAACTCCATCGGTACATTGGACTGCTCAAGCTGCTCGGCCACATGAAAAATGTAACGGCGCGAACGCTCGGTCACCCGGGCCATATAGCCCTGGTTGGAGGAAAAGTAGCTGACGTAGTCCTTCACTTTCGGCCGCCCGGTCTCGCGATCCAGGGAGAAGCCCTGGCGCAGTCGCTGCCAGATGTCTTTTGGCGGCAGGGCCGGCTCGGGCACCTGCATGATGTTCTGGCTGATGGCCGTCAGCTCACTGCTTTTACCGTCAGTATCTGATTCAGCCGGTGTGGTGCTAGCGGATTGTGGCGCGTGATCGATTTGCGCGCAGGCCCCCACTGCCGCTGCCAGTAGGGCAACGGCAAATTTTTTATAAACCATTCTGGTGTCCGCAGTCTGTTGTTATCTTTCTGCTCTGGTGATCTGACAATTTTTTATGGCTGCCCTGCGTTCCTGTCGGGCCTGTGTTGGGCCGCGGCGGGTGCGGGTCTATTGCCTCTGTTATCGAGTAAGACGCATGAGCTTTGATTTGTAATTGTCTGATTCTAAAGAGGGAGTTTGGTTCCGGTCAATGCAAATTGCTTAAAAAGTGTCCTTCCAATGGCGCAAAGTGGCGAATATTTCTACAGCAGATCCCTCAGGGTTGGCTCCCTGTGCCGCGGACTGCGATCGAATCTCTGCAGACTGGGTGCGCAGGAAGGGGTTGGTCTGGAGTTCTTCGCCAATGGTGGAGGGGAGGGTCGGATGGTCTTTTGCCCTCGCTGCCCGTGCTTCTTCAATACGCTCGTCCAGTGCCGGGTTCCGCGGCTCGGCCGCCTTGGCGAAAGCCAGATTGGCGAGGGTGTACTCGTGTGCGCAGTAAACCTTTGTGTCCCGGGGGAGGGATGCCAGCCGGGACAATGAGTCGTGCATCTGTTCCGGTGTGCCCTCGAACAGGCGTCCACAGCCCCCAGCAAAGAGGGTGTCGCCACAAAACAGGTGTCTGCCGTCCTGTCCGTCGAGAACGAGTGCGATGTGGTCGAGGGTGTGCCCCGGTACGGCGAGCACGGTCCAGTCGCGTCCCATCAGGGAAAAACGGTCGCCGTCAGTCAGGGGCGTAGTGACGCCTTCAATGGATCCGGGCCCGTAGACTTCGCAGTCATATTTGGCTTTCAGGGCTTTCACACCACCGGTATGATCGAAATGGTGGTGGGTGAGTAGAATACCGCTAAGTCGCGCATCCCCCAGTGACTGGATGACAGGTTTGGCATCTCCCGGGTCTACCACCCAGTGTTCGCGATCCTGTTGTAAATACCAGATATAGTTGTCGGTAAATGCTGGTATCGGGCGGATTGTGATCATTGGTGCTCCCCGCTAACCTACCTTTGTGTAGAACCCGGTTTCGATCGGGTAACCTTAACATAGGGCCCAAGCGCGGGCCGAGAGGTGCTGTGGCTAGCGCGGTCGAATAATACTCGGGCGCTACCTGTGCCAGGTTAGTCGAGCAGAGCAAGAGCGCCTTTAAGGGGCAGGAGCTGCAGATGAGAAAAACACCGGGGCGGACCCCCCTGTTCAACCGCGGTAAAGATCAGAATGTCTCGCTGGCGCAGTCCTGTGCCAGCCTGGGAGACTGGTTTGAGTCTGCGCTGGGTCAGGAAATCCTCACCCAGCAGCTCGCACTTGCCCAGCCACTCGTGGAGGGGCTGTTTGGTTACCACCTGATGCAGGCCAGTGTGGCGCGACAGGTCGATTTTGCTGCCTGCAGTCGTATCAATCACCGGTTTCGCTTGAGTCCGTGTGCCGACAGCGGTGGTGCGGCAGTGGTCGAGTTTGAGCAGTTGCCTCTGCCGTCTGAATCGATTGACGTTGCAGTGCTGCACCACTTGCTGGACTTTTCGCCGCAGCCGCACCAAGTGCTGCGCGAGGCCGCGCGGGTGTTGATCCCCGGTGGTCACATGGTGTTGATCGGCTTTAACCCATACTCGTTGCTGGGCTTGTCGAGAATTTTCCGATCGTCCAATGCGTATCAGAAGGGAAATCAGCTGCGTGCGGCACGCATTGCCGACTGGATGAATCTACTGGATCTGCAGGCGGGGCCGGTTGAGCGCGGTTTTTTCCGCTTGCCGTTACAGCACTCTGAGTTCCTGGCCAAGACGTCCTGGATGGAGCGCATGGGCAACCGCTGGCACTTGCCCTGTGGGGGCTTTTACATCATAGTCGCGCGCAAAGAAGTGGCGCGGATGCGCACCATCAAGCTCAACTGGAATGGCGATAAAAAACCGGCCCTGAGCGCAGTGCCCAGTAGCCCGCGGGTGGCCGCCAAGCATCGCCACGAGCGTCGTCGTCAGCAGAAACGATAGGCAAGCATCTACCGCTGCGATAAGCGCCGCTGAATCCAATTCGAATTACAAGAGTCCGACTTGAAACAGGTTACCATTTATACCGATGGCGCTTGCCGGGGCAACCCCGGCCCGGGCGGCTGGGGCGCGTTGCTATTGAGCGGCGATGCGGAAAAAGAGCTGTGCGGCGGCGAGTCCATGACCACCAATAATCGCATGGAATTACTGGCGGCCATCAAGGCGCTGGATGCGCTCAATCAGCGTTGCCAGGTGGACCTGCACACTGATTCCCAGTATGTGCGTCAGGGCATTACTGCCTGGATCCACAACTGGAAGCGCAACGGCTGGAAAACAGCGAGCAAGAAGCCGGTAAAAAACGCTGATCTCTGGCAGGCTCTGGATGTCGCGATTACCAATCACGATGTGGAGTGGCATTGGGTTAAAGGGCATGCTGGCAACTCGGGGAATGAGCGGGCAGACGCGCTCGCGAACCGCGGTATCGATGAGCTGGGGGAATAATTTTATGCGTCAGATCGTACTCGATACAGAAACCACCGGCCTGGATCCGAAATCGGGGCACCGTATCATTGAGATCGGCTGTGTGGAACTGGTCAATCGAAAGCTCACCGGCAAGCACTATCATCAGTACATTAATCCCGAGCGGGAGGTTGATGATGGTGCGATCGAAGTTCACGGGATCACCAACGAGTTCCTGGTCGACAAGCCGGTCTTTTCCCAGATTGCGGACGAGTTCATGACGTTCTGTGATGGTGCAGAGCTGGTCATTCACAATGCCCCGTTCGACGTTGGCTTTATCGATGCAGAGCTCAAGCGCCTTCGGAGTCCGCGCTGGCAGATGGTTGCGGCTCATTGCAGTGTGCTTGACACGCTCACCATGGCGCGGGAAAAACACCCTGGGCAAAAAAACAATCTGGACGCGCTGTGCAAGCGGTACTTCGTAGACAATTCCCAGCGGGATCTGCACGGCGCTTTGCTGGATGCGGAGATTCTCGCCGACGTCTACTTGCTGATGACTGGCGGGCAGACCGATCTGGCGCTGGCGGGTAGCGGAAGTGGCGGTGAAGACGGAGACAGTAGTGAGACCGAGCAGGCCGAAGCGGGGTCTATTCGCCGCCTGACTGCGGACCGTGCACCGCTCAGTGTGGTGCGGGCGAGTGCGGATGAGCAGCAGGCACACACAGAGTTTCTTTCGCTGCTGGAAAAGGCCGCGGGCAAACACTACTGGTAAAAATCCAGAAGCCGAACGGCGCATGTAGCTGAAAACAAAAAACGGGGCCCTTTCAGGGGCCCCGTTTTTTGTTGGGTAACCGGATTCGTCGGTCTGATCTAGAGGGCGTTGACCACGAAGAAGAGAGCAACGATGGTGAGCACGACGGTATACGGCAGCGCCATGATCACCATGCGCCCGTAAGACAGGCGAATCAGCGGCGCCAGTGCCGAGGTCAGCAGGAACAGGAAGGCCGCCTGGCCGTTCGGAGTGGCAACACTGGGCAGGTTGGTGCCGGTGTTGATCGCGATTGCCAGTTTGTCGAAGTGTTCGCGGGTGATGTCGCCGGCATCCAGAGCGGTTTTGACCTCGTTGATATATACGGTGGCAACGAAGACGTTGTCACTGATCATGGACAGAACGCCATTGGCGAGAAACAGCATACCCGGCTGTTGTTCCGGCTCGAGGCTCAGTACGAAGTGGGTGACTGGCTCAAACAGATGCTGCTGATGAATCACCGCGACGATCGCGAAAAACACAACCAGCAGTGCGGTGAAGGGGAGCGCCTCTTCAAATGCGTGGCCGATACGCGCCTCCTGAATGATGCCATTGAAGGAGGTCAGCAGCACGATAATCATCAGGCCGATAATGCCCACTTCCGCCACGTGAAATGCGAGAGAGAGAACCAGAATTACGGCGACTACGGCCTGTACCCACAGCTCCACCACGTCGCGCTTGGTGCGCTTGCGTTCTTGTTCGCTGGCAAAGTTGGACAAAACTTCGCGCACTGCGTCCGGTAGCTTGGCGCCATACCCGCAAATCTTGGTTTTCTCGAGCAGGAAGCAGGTCGCCAGCCCTGCGACAAATGCGGGCATGGTAACCGGCAGCATGTTGACGAAAAATTCCAGGAAGTCCCAGCCCGCTTTTTCCGCAATCAGCAGGTTTTGTGGCTCGCCGACGAGGGTGCAGACCCCGCCCAGCGCGGTACCGACGGCCCCGTGCATGATCAGGCTGCGCAGAAAAGCGCGGAACTGGTCCAGGTCGGAGCGGTGGTACTCGACTACATCGTCATCTTTGGAGTGGTCGTGTTCCGGGTGCGCCTGCCGGTTGGAAGCAGTCTTGTGGTACACCGCATAAAAACCCACGGCTACGGCGATTAGTACGGCGGTGACGGTCAGGGCGTCGAGGAATGCGGACAGAATGGCCGATACCCCGCAAAACAGCAAAGATAGCGTGGTTTTTGAGCGAACTTTGATCAGCAGCTTGGTAAACACATACAGCAGCAGGCTCTTCATAAAGTAGATGCCGGCGACCATAAACATCAGGAGCAGGATTACCTGGATATTTTCCTTCACCTCGTGGAATACGGCATCACTGCTCGTCATTCCGAGTAGCACCGCTTCAATGGCCAGCAGGCCGCCGGGCTGCAGCGGGTAGCATTTGAGTGCCATGGCGAGGGTGAATATAAATTCGGCGATCAGTACCCACCCGGTAACAAAGGGTGAGGTGGTATAAAGAATAATTGGGTTGATGAGCAAAAATGCAGCAATGGTCAGCTTATACCAGTCGGGAGCCTCACCGAGAAAGTTGGCAGTGAAGGCGCGGCTAAAAGTGCCGCCGGGGGTGGAGTGGGTATTATTGGGGGGGGTCATTTTGTTACAACTTCCTTAATTCGCCTTTAGCCCCGATCTGCTGCTGCCGGGGGCGCGGGGAAACTACCCATTTATTGCGAAAAATTCAATTGATTTTATGTGACTGGACCGTTGCACTTCGAATTTGTCGATTGTTCGGTGGAAATCGCGGAGGTAAAGGTGGAATATCGGGCAGTTTGGTATAAATTGCTTTTCTGCCTGAAGATACCTTGCCAATAGAGGTACCTGCGGCGCACGATGTGCGTTTGCGGGATTGTCACCCAGGGAAGGAAGGGTGGCTGGGGCTAAATAATATTAAGAAAATTGCAGTGGTGTAGGCAATGAGTGAATTGCGCGAAATCAATCTGACTTCCGTCAGCCTGGTAAAAGAAGAGCTGGTCGCTAGTATCGAGGGAGCCACCGGCTACCTGGACCAGTTTGCCGCTGACCACGGGAACAAAGCCGCTCTGGAGCAGTGTATCCAGAGGCTGCGGCAGGTGACTGGCGTACTGCAAATGGTGCAGCTGGCGGCGGCAGAGCTTCTGGCTCAGGAAATGCTGGTGGCCATGGGAGATCTGCTGCAGGACCGTCAGCAGTCCCCGGACGAATTGCTGGAGGGTGTCGGCACGGCTTTTTATGTGCTGACCCGCTATTTGGACTTTGTCCAGAATCGGGCAACGCCGCGCCCGGAACTGCTGGTTCCCTATATAAACAACCTGCGTCTTGCCCGCGCCCAGGCGCCGGTACCGGAAAGTCATTTCCTGCGCTGCCGGCTGGACGCCAATGTTCCCGGCGTCGTCTCTTCGGCAGTGATGTCGGAAGACCTCAAGACCTTTGTGCGTCGTTTCCGGCATATGTATCAAGTGGGGCTGTTGGCCCTGCTCAAGGGTAAGCCCCGCGGGCCTGCCTACACCATGATGGCCCGGGCGCTGCAGCGAATCGCCAGTGTCTGCGCAGGTCGCCCTAATGGAAAACTTTGGACCGTCGCCGGCACCGCGATCAGTGCCATGGCATCAAAAGAACTGCTGGTCAATCGGCAGCGCGTGATGGTGTTCAGCATGCTGGATCGCCGGTTGCGGACGATCTGTCGCGAGGGCGATGTAGCCCTGGATCAGCCTGCACCACCGGTGCTGATCAAAGAGTGTCTCTACTGGCTCGCACTGGCCGGGCCGGCAGAAAAGGGCGAAAAGCTGCTGCAGGTTTTCGGTATGAAACCGCTGCCGTACCGCGAGCCCGAGCTGGAACGCGATCGTGCGAGCCTCGGTGGTCCCGGTGCCACCGCCATTGCCGCGGTGGCCAACGCGCTGGATGAAGAGCTTTCTGGTGTGCGCCGGATGCTGGACGATGCCGACACCCTCGGCGTTACCGACCTTGATGAAGAGGGCGGGCTGGTAGAGACCCTGCGCCGAATCGCCAATACCCTGGTGCTACTCAACTTTCGTCGTATCGGCGAAAACCTGTCGGGCTCGCTCACTGCTTACCAGAGTTGCGTACACACCGGCGGCCGCGCGGCAGACAACGCCCTGCAGCAGCTTACCAACCAGATTCTTACTGTCGACAGCACCATTCGCGCTTTGCGCCAGAGCTCCAGCATAGAGTTAGATGAAACCGGGCAGGCGGATATAGCACTGGAGCGCAGTCAGCTGGCAGAGGCCGAGCTCGCAGTATTGAAGGAGGCAGAGTCCGGCTTGTCACTGATCAAGCGCGCGCTCGGTTCCTACGCAGAATCCGGGTTTGATCACGGGCACATCCGCAACGTTTCCACCACTCTGAACAGTGTCCGCGGTGGGCTCGTTGTGCTGAGCCTTGCGCGAGCCGCTGCGGTGGTGGAGCGCTTGGCACATTTTGTGGACGCCGTGATTGATCAAAAAAACGTCGCTCCCGCAGTCGAGCAGTCACTGGAGATTTTTGCCGATGCGATTATCAGCTTGGAGTACTATCTGGGCGAGGTGAAACTCCACCGTCAGGCGGACAAGCAGTCTCTGGATCTGGCGGTTGAGAGCCTGGAAGCCCTCGGCTATCCGGTGGAGGTTGCCTGATATCCCACGATGATTCAGTCTTGGACCCGATATCCAGCCAACCTAAACGTGTTATGACGCCATTCAGTCCCGCCGGGTGTGTATTGCCGCACCCGGACTTTCAGCAGCATATCGTCGTTTCCGGCGGTGAAGTGCTGTGCTCTGCGCAGGGTCCTCTTCACCGCGCACTCCCTGTTCAGATCCCCGCCGCCCGTCCGTCGCCAGAGCAGGGTACTGCCGCCAGCCACTACCTCGGCGAGTGGTGCGGTGAAGCCTGTGCTGTCCACCATTTGCCTATTCGTGTCGATATCCCGGGCTTTGAGTGGTTGGGGCTGCGGAGCCTGCTGGGCGCGGTGGAAGAGCCGCTGTTCTTTCTGGTGGGGCGAGCGATGCAGGTTGTGAACTGGGATCTCGACCACCGTTTTTGCGGCCGCTGTGGACTGCAGACGGAATATCACCCGCGGGATCGTGCGCGAGTCTGCGACCACTGCTCGCTGGTGGTGTACCCCCGTATCTCGCCCTGTGTCATTATGCTGGTTACCCGTGGCAATCAGTGCCTTCTGGCCCGCCATACCCGGCACCGCAATGCGCTGTATACCGCACTGGCCGGATTTATTGAGCCGGGAGAAAATGCGGAGCAGGCGCTGGCGCGAGAAGTGCGAGAGGAAGTGGGGCTTGAAACCGGCGCAGTGCAGTATGTTGGTAGCCAGTCGTGGCCATTCCCGGGGCAGCTGATGATCGGCTATCTGGTAGAGGCTTCTGGTGGCGCGCTGGTGCCGGACCTGGAAGAAATTTCCGAGGCTCACTGGTTTGACCGGACGCAAATCCCCCAGGCCATCCCACCCGTTGAGACCTTGTCGGGACAATTGATTCGCACCTTTATAGAGAAGGGTTGACCCATGGGCGTGGTATTGGCCCGTCATAAATCGAGGCAAAAATAATGTATATCGCCATTACGTTTCTGATTGCCTTTGTCGCTCTGTTGCTGGTGTTCTGGGGCGGGAAAGTGCTGTTAAAAGGCAACTGGCTATTGGGGTTTCTGCGCGGGGCAGTCGGTTTGTTGCTGTTGGCGGGTGCCCTGATGATCGTCCTGGTCGCGTTGGATGTCTATAGTTACCGCAACCTGGCGAATGAGCACAGCGTGGGTACGGTGAGCTTTGAGCGCATGGGTGACCAGCACTTTATGGTGAAATTTGCCGATGAAGACGGCATCTCTCAGGAGTTTGAATTGTACGGCGACCAGTGGCAGCTGGATGCGCGGATGTTGAAGTGGAAAGGGGTATTGGCCCGCTGGGGAATCGAGCCCGCTTACCGTCTGGATCGTCTCAGTGGTCGCTATCTCACTCTGCAAGACGAACGCAACAAGGAGCGTTCCGTCTATGCCCTGGGCGACAGCGATCACGGTGTAGACGTTTGGAACATGCTGCGCAATATGGATAACCGGGTGCCGATGGTGGATGCGGTGTACGGTAGTGCAACCTTCCTGCCCATGCAGGACGGTGCTGTGTACGAAGTGCGAATCAGTCATACGGGGCTGCTGGCGCGGCCACTGAATCAGCAGGCGCGTTCTGCGCTAAATGAGTGGCAATAGCCGTTGTGCCTGAGCAAAAAAATCAGATAACCGGAATTGGGGGTTGAGTGGAATTTCTCAGTGAATATGGATTGTTTCTGGCCAAAGTAGTGACCATTGTGGTCGCGTTACTTGTAGTGATCGGGATCATCGTGGCCAATCGGGCGCAGATGAAAGACCGGCAGCCTGGGCATATCGCGGTGACACATCTGAACGATCGCTACGAGAATATGAAAGAAGCCCTGCTGGAAGCGGTAATGGATGAGGGCGATTACGCCGAGCGCAGAAAGCAGCAAGATAAAGATCGCAAAGCGGAAGCCAAGGCGCAGGCAAAAAAGCGTAAAGCAGAATTGAAGGAGCAGGCAAAAGCGCAGGCGAAAGCACGCAAGGAAAACAAAAAATCCGAAACCGGCGACGCTCCCGAGGTAAAAGTACCAGAGCAGGCCGCGGCAGACGCGGAAGCGGGTACTGAATCCTCGGCTACGGCAGAAGGCGAAGCAAGCAGCCCGGATAGCGATACCAAGCGCAAGCGCCTGTTTGTGGTTGAGTTTGATGGTGATATCAAAGCCAGCGCGCTCGATAACCTGCGCGAAGAAATCACTGCTATTTTGCAGATTGCCCAGAAAGACGACGAAGTGGTGGTCTGCCTGGAAAGCCCCGGCGGCATGGTAGCCAATTACGGACTTGCGGCCAGCCAACTGGCCCGGGTACGGAGTGCCGGCGTGAAGCTCACCATCGTGGTAGATAAGGTCGCCGCCAGCGGTGGCTATATGATGGCCTGTGTCGCCGACCGCATTCTAGCAGCGCCTTTCGCCATGCTCGGTTCGATCGGTGTGGTGGCCCAGCTGCCAAACTTCCACCGTTTGTTGCAGCGTAATGATGTGGATTTTGAGCTGTTCACCGCCGGGGAATACAAGCGCACCGTGACCATGTTTGGCGAAAATACTGAGGAAGGTAAGGAAAAATTCCAGAGTGACCTGGAAGAAATTCATACCCTGTTTCAGCATTTTGTCTCGGAATATCGTCCGCAGCTGGATATCGCAAAGGTCGCTACTGGCGAAGTGTGGTTTGGGCAACGCGCACTGGATCTCGCGCTGGTGGACGAGCTGAAAACCTCCGACGAATACCTGACGTCGCGGGCGCAGAACGCCGACCTCTACCAGGTGGCGTACAAGGAGCGGCAGAATATTGCCAAGAAAATAGGCTTTGCCACCCAGTCTGGCATCGAGAGCGCACTGGCCCGGTTATTTTCCCGACTGGCCGCCTGGCGACATCAGGCCCAGTGAGTCCCAGTGTAGCCCGGTAGCTAGCCTGTTGAATCGGATCGGATTACGGTTTGTTTATGTCTGACAACACGTTTCGTGCAATGCTGGTAGAGGAAGTTGCCGCGGGTAAATACGATCAAACGATTGTTACCCGCACATCGTCCGACCTACCGCCAAACCCCGTCAGAATCGGGGTTTCCCACTCATCGTTGAACTACAAAGACGCGCTATCGGCATTTGGCAATCGAGCGGTCACCAAGGATTACCCCCACACACCGGGCATTGATGCCGTTGGCACTGTGCTTGCGGACGAGAGCGGTACCTTTTCCGCGGGTGATCAGGTGATTGTCACCGGCTACGACCTGGGCATGAACACGTCCGGCGGTCTTGCCGAACAGATCGCTGTACCGGCAGAGTGGGTGGCGCCACTGCCTGCAGGGCTCACAGCCCGGGAAGCCATGGTGCTCGGTACCGCGGGCCTGACGGCGGCGCTGTGTGTGGAGAAATTACTAGAGGCCGGCGCGCGCCCCGCGGATGGCGAAGTGTTGGTGACCGGAGCCACCGGTGGTGTCGGTTCGATAGCGGTCGCTCTGTTAGGCAAGCTTGGCTTCAAAGTGGCGGCGGTAACCGGCAAACTCGAATCTGCCGAATTTCTTACCAGTCTCGGTGCGTGGAAAGTACTGGATCGGGAAACCCTGGCGCCTTTTGCCAACAAGGCCATTGCGAAGCCACTGTGGGCCTGGGCGGTGGATACGGTGGGTGGCGAAACCTTGTTCAATGTCATCAAATGTCTCAAGTACGGCGGTGGCGTTGCCGCGTGTGGTATGGCGTCTGGCGCGCAATTTCAGGCGAATGTCTTTCCGTTTATCCTCCGCGGTATCAGCCTGCTTGGCGTCGACAGCGTCGAGCTGCCGCTGCAGAAAAAGTCTGATGTCTGGGGCAGGCTCGCCGGAGACTGGTATATTGGCGAGCAACTGAAAAAAATCGCCGAAGATATTTCCCTCGAGCAGGCGCCAGAATTTCTAGCCCGGCTGCATCGCGGACACGGTATCGGGCGCTATGTTGTGGATATGACCCGGTAGCGCAGTTTGGGTCAAAACTGTGGAGTAGTGCGCAAACCGCGCCAATCGAGTGCCGTGATGGCAGTATCGGGTCACGATGTTGGCTGCTATCCTGACCTACAATGTTCTAAAGGCTTAATGGCCACAATAATTTTCGATGGGATGGATCGCTCGTAAAATGGGTGAATCAGAAATAATGTCCCGGATTTCTCGATCTGGTAGCAAGCTTTGTCGGTGAACACCCCGCCTACTCCTCAAGTACTCGATGCCGGCGCACTCGTGCTGTCTGGCGGTGGCGCGCGCGCGGCTTATCAGGTCGGCGTTCTGAAGGCGCTCGCCGAGCTGACTCCGGAAACCGAAGAAAACCCATTCAAGATTATCTGTGGTACCTCCGCTGGTGCCGTCAATGCGCTGGTACTGGCGACCCACCCGGGTACCTTTAAAGAAGCTGTGGCGCGCCTGTATGACCTCTGGATGGGGCTTACGGTG
The DNA here is from genome assembly GCF_947504145.1 of uncultured Microbulbifer sp. Classification (GTDB taxonomy): domain Bacteria; phylum Pseudomonadota; class Gammaproteobacteria; order Pseudomonadales; family Cellvibrionaceae; genus Microbulbifer. Next base: position 1,277,784 of record NZ_CANNGQ010000001.1, on the reverse strand, counting down.
GACCGTATCTACCGCAGTAACTGGACCAGCCTGCTGGGTAATGTGCTGACCATTTCCAGTTCGTTTTTTAATCAGGGCGTAGCCCGGCGCAAACCGCTGGCGCTGTTGGATAATCGCCCCCTGCGGGATCTGGTGACCGAAGTGGTTCCCTTCGGCAACATCCAGCGCAATATTGACGAAGGGCGCCTGCGTGCGGTCAGCGTTAATGCCATGTCTTACAGCGAGGGGGAGTCGGTCAGTTTTTTCCAGGGCAGCGACGACCTGCAGGAGTGGCGGCGATTCCGCCGTTGTGGTGAACGTACCGATCTTACGGTGGAGCACCTGATGGCTTCTGCTGCCATCCCCACGCTGTTCCCTTCGGTGAAAATTGGCGACGAATACTTCGGTGACGGCGCTGTACGCCAGCTGGCGCCCATCAGCCCCGCACTGCACCTCGGCGCCTCGCGGGTTTTCGTGGTTGGGGTGTCCGACAACCGCTCCCCGGTGCACTGGGGTAAAAACCGCAAGGTGGCCAGGCACTCTCCGTCTCTGGCGCAGATTGGCGGGCAGTTGTTCAACGCGGCGTTTATTGACAGCCTGGAAGGGGATCTCGAGCATCTGGACAGGGTCAACCTGTTACTGGACTCGGTGGATGAAAAAGACTTGCCGGGGCTGGCGCCTCTGCGTGCGGTAGAGTCCGCGGTAATTGAGCCCAGCCAGAGTCTGGATCGTATCGCCGGGCGCAAGGTGCGCTACCTGCCTCCGGCACTGCGCTGGTTGTTCCGCTCTACCGGTGCCACCACCTCGGGAGGTGGTGCCTCTGCCGCCAGTTATCTCCTGTTTGAAAAGCCCTATTTGGGTGAGCTGATCGAATTGGGATATCAGGATGCTATGTGGGAGCAGGAAAAATTACGGGATTTCATGCGCCCGCGGACGCAACTGGTATCTACCCAGCAGAAAAGTCTTTTTGGAATACGGGTCAAACCCGCAACGGAAGCAAGTAATGGCAATACACCCCTCTAACCACTCGCTCAACTTTCGCGGTTTAGCACTGCGTGGATTTGCTTTGACGCTCGCTGCCATATTAGCGGCTTGTAGTGGCCAAGGCGTCAAGGATACTGATGGCGAGCCAGGCTTGCGCCAGCAAAACCAGAGTGAATACCGCCAGCTGCTGGAAGAGGCCTACCAGCTGAGTTTCACGCTGGATTTTGATCGCTTGCGCAAGGCGTACGTCGAGTCGTCTGAGTACAACCCGTACGGCGGTGTGAAGCTGGAAGGTTTACCCCAGGCGTACAGCTCTGTGGAGCAGGCGGATTTTGACGATTGCCTGCGCAATGTCGACAAGGTACTCAAACACAATTATATGAGCCTGGAAGCACACATGATCGGTGTGTTGTGCAGTGGGCAGGCGGGCGAATTTGAGCGGGAAGACCAGCACCGCTATATGGTAGAGGGGTTGATGACCTCTATCGAAAACAGTGGCGATGGCAAGTCTCAGGAGAGCGCTTTTCTCACCATCAGCACCTCAGAGCTACGAGGCTTTGTGCGGCTGAAAGGGCTGCAGGTTCTGGATCAGTCCATCGTTTATGACAAGCAGGGTATCTACGACAAAATGCAGGTGCGCGATCCGGAGTCCGGTGAAGAGTATCCGCTGTTTTTCAATGTCAGCCAGCAGTTTGCGCAGGGTTCCAAGGGGGAGTGATTCCCCCTTTAAATATTGATTTTTTATACTAAAAACTGCGCAAGTTTTTCCCACTCAAAGCGACGTGTCTTGCGGTCGCTGAACAGAATTTCCACCTTCGAGTCCTCCCATCTGGTCACCCGCCCGTAGCCCAGCTTCTCGTGCTGAATACCTTCCCCCAATTCCGGTTTTCGCAGCGCGGCGCGCGGCGCGTTGATTTCCGGGTTGTAGTCACAGGCCTCCAGATACCGCAGAGCCAGACGGGTCACTGGGACCTGAGTCTTGATGTTCTGGGGGCGCGTCTGCAGGGTTTCGCCCAGCAGGTTACTGAGGGGCAGGTGCATCTCGTCGAGAAAAAGAGAAGGTTTCTGATCCGAGTCCATGCTGTTTACACTGGGTTTGTCGGTTTCTACCGGTGGTGTCAGCAGGTATAGCTGCTTGCGAGCGCGGGTCATGGCCACATACATCAATCGGCGTTCGCTCTCGGTGGACGCGGGCGTCGAGAAGTCCCTCTGGGGCTGGTACGGCATGTTGTGTACGGTCAGTGAGGGAAGAATAACGTGATCCCACTCCAGCCCCTTTGCCTGGTGCATGGTGGTGATCTGGATGACGTCCGCCGGCGCAGAGTGTTCGCCGTGGTTCTCTTGTAGATCTTGTTGCTGATGTTGTTGTTGCAGCTGTTGCAGGTGCTCCAGGGTTTCTTTCGCTGGCAGTCGCAATTGATCCAGGTACTGGCAAAACGCCAGAATGGTGTGCTGTTTTTCCTCGGCCTGCTGACGGTTGAAGGCGTCGTCACCAATACCGCTCAGGTAGTCGAGCTCTCCCAACTGGCGGCGCACCAGCTCGCCGCCATGTCCGCGCCATTTTTCTACCTGTTGTAGCAATTCCGCGCGCTGGCGCAGGCGTTTACTTTGAGGTTGGCTGAGGGACTCCGGGATCAGTTTGAGCAATTGCTTCCCCCAGCCTTTCTCATGCTGGCTGAGCCGTTCGCATATTGGTTCCAGTACTGCGCGGGCAATCCGGATATGCGGTGCGGTCAGCCACTCGTACAACCCCTGGGCGCGACGCGTGCTGGTCTGCTCCGCAAATCGACCGGCGGCAATATTCAGGCTCCAGAACAGGGGGCGCAGTTCGCGCCGGGAAAGCACCGTGTTGCGGTTGCCGGAGCGGTAGGGAATATTGTTGGCCAGCAGTGCCAGTTCCAGCGGTGCGGCCAGTGACCACAGACGCACCAGTATCGCGATTTCCCCCAGCGAATCCCCCCGCCGCTGGCAGCGGAGGATGTGCTCGACCAGCCACTTTCCTTCGTTCGCGGTATTAACCTGCTGTAGCTGTGTTTGCGCCTCGGCTTTGCCGGAGACACAGAAAATATCCGCGCGCTCACGGTTGTTGTGAATGAAGTGGTTGGCGGCGAGAGCGAGGCTGTGGCCGTAGCGAAATGTGTGGCTTAGCTGATACACGTTGGACGGCGGAAAATCGCCATCGAACAGCCGCAGCAAAAATTCGGGCCGCGAACCGCGCCATTCGTAGATGGTCTGGTCCGGGTCACCGATGGCGATCACATTGCCAGACTTGCCGTGCAAGACGCGCAGGAGGTGATGCTGGATCTCGTTGATGTCCTGGTATTCGTCCACCAGGATGTCATCGTAGAAGCCGCCATACTGCTCGGCGATTTCCGGTTGCTGGCTGAGCAGCATGGCTGGATCGTAAATCAGGTCGGCATAGGTAACGGCGTTTCTCTCTCGCCGCCACTCTTCGAAATGGCGGAAGACTTTCAGGAAGTACATGTATTCATCGCCGAGCTTGAGCCGCTGGAATGCGCTCAGGTCTCCGCTGAGAATGGTTTTGGTGTAGTCGATGAAAAACTCAGCGGCCTCAGTCTCAGACTGTTTACGCGCGCGGATATCTTCAATGTCCGCCGGCGGCGCACAGGCTTCGATGGCTTTCCAGACTTGCAGCTGAACCAGGGACTGGGGCAGGGGAGTAAGGTTGGCGCTCTCCAGATGGCCGCGGGCAATCATGCGTTGATAAAGTTGAAAGCCAAGGCTGTGGAAGGTGTTGACGCGAGGTATCCGGTCGCCACACAGCGCACCAAGGCGCCGAGAAAAATCCTCCTTGGCATTGCGGTTGTACATCAGTACCAGCATACGTTGGGGTGCCGTACCGGACGCCAGCCGGTTTTTGATGTAGTGCAGCAGGGCGGTGGTTTTACCGGAGCCCGCGACCGCGATGATCTTTGCATGACCACCCGCATGGCTGGCTATGGCCTGTTGCTCTTCCGTGAGCGCTTCCTTGAAATCGGACTCTGTGCCTGACATGAAAACTCTGCAATCGCTGGGTGAAACACTGTATATATTGCCAGTGTGGGGCGCGAGGGTACAGGGGTTTATACGGGCGGCTCTTCCTGATCGGGTGCAGGTGGGGCGTCTGCGCGTAGCAGCGCAAGTTCGGCAATGTAGGAGGAGAGAAAAATTCGGCCGCTCAGTTTTTCCAGAAGCCGTGAGCGACTCAGGCGATCCAGCACCGGGCCTTTGACTTCGGCAAGATGCAGTCGGATTTCACGGTTTTTCAGGTCCTTATTAATCTGGTGCATGCGTTCCAGTGCTGTGCCGTCGATACGGCTGACTGACGACAAGATCAGCACCAGTTCACGGGTGTCCGGGTGGCGTTTCAGCTCACTCAGCAGTCGATCTTCTACCGCGCTGATATTGCTGAAAAACAGGCTCTCATCAATGCGAAGAAAAAGAATCTCGCTGTGGGTCTCCACGTCGTAGCGCAGCACGTTTCGGAAATGTTCGGTACCGGGCATCCGTCCCACCACGGCGATATGTGGCCGGCTACTGCGCCATATGAGTGTGGCGAATGAGAGACCGATCCCCAGCGCGATACCCACCTCGACCCCGAACAGCAGTACCCCGAGAAAAGTGCACAGCATGGCGATGCCGTCGGTGCGGTCGTAGCGCCAGTTGTGGATGAAGCCGCGATAATCGAACAGGCTCGCCGCGGCGACAATGATAATGGCGGCGAGCACTGTCAGCGGCAGCTCGCTGAACATTCCGGTGAGGTACAGCAGCACCGGTATCATCAACAGCGCAGCCAACACCCCGGCCAGTGGCGACACCGCGCCGGCTTCGGCATTGACCGCCGTGCGAGAAAAGCTCCCCGCCACCGGCAGTCCGCCCGAGAAGGCACTGGTGATATTGGCTGCACCCAGGCCAAGTAGTTCCCCATCCGCATTCAGCCGCTCACCGCGGCGGGCCGCCAGTGCCTGGGCAATGGAAAGGCTCTCGACAAAGGTCAGCAGGGCAATGATCAGAGCTGGTAACAGCAGCCGGTAAACCAGGCTTCCGTTCCACTCGGGAATGACGATTTTGGGGAGCCCCGCGGGAATGTCGCCTACGATTTTCAGCTGGTCGCCGAGTTTCAGCCAATGAACCAGCGCGATCGCGCACAACACCAGCAGCATCGGCGTCACCTTTGCCGCCAGTCGTGCTATCTGTTTGGGTGCGCCGAGGCGGAACAACAGCATCGGTAACCACAGGCGGCTGAAGATCAGCAGCAACGCAGTGGCGACACCAAAGGCCATGGTGGGCAAATGCGCATCCGGCAGACGCTCCACAACGTGAAACAGCTTGAGTGACGCGGTATCACCTTCCGCCTCGATACCCAAAAGTGCGGGCAGCTGACCGACAATAATGAGTGCCGCGGCACCGGACACGAAGCCGCTGATCACCGGATGGCTGAGCATGTTGGAAAGGGCGCCCATTTTGAACAGCCCCATGGTGAACAGGAAAAGCCCGCTCAGCAGGGTCAGTACGATGGCGGCGCCGATATATTCGGGGCTGCCGATCGTCGCCAGCGGTGTAAGTGCCGATACGGTCATCAGGGACAGGACCGCCGCCGGCCCTACCGACATGGCGCTGCTGCTGCCAAATGCGGCGTAGGCAATGAGAGGGATCAGAGAGGCATAGAGCCCGAAATGCGGTGGAAGCCCTGCCAATAGCGCATACGCGAGCCCCTGCGGCACCAGCAGCATTCCCGAAACCAGTGCTGCGGTCATATCTGAGGGCAGCAGCTGGAGGCGATAATTTCTAAGCCAATGGGGAATTAGTCGGTTTGCCCGAATCACTTACGCAGTTTTCATCCGTCGGTGGGAAACGTTTCTTCAGGATAGCCGCTGCTGATCGCGCAGGGCCAGTTGCTGGTGCCCCGGTCGATCAGCTAGTGCGGCTGTTGAGCAAGCGGAATACAAACATGCCCGCAAGCATTGCGAGCACAAACACCAGTCCGCCTGGTTCCAGTGCGCCCGTAGCGACAATACCCGGACCGGGGCAAAAGCCGGCCAGGCCCCAGCCGATGCCGAACACCAGGCTGCCGAGCAGCAGACGCCGGTCTAGTTTTCGATTGCCGGGCAAGTGAACAGGTCCGCCCAGTACTGCGCGCTCACGTTTCCTTGCGATGGTAAACGCTGGTAACCCCACGGCGATGGCGCCGCCCATCACCAGTGCCAGTGAAGGATCCCAGGCACCAAAGAGGTCGAGGAAGCCGAGTACTTTCTCTGGATTGGCCATGCCAGAGAGCAGCAGGCCAACGCTGAAAATCAGACCGGCAATGAACGCGGAAATCGTCGCTTTATTCATGGCTTCAGCCCCCCAACAGATGACGCACGATATAGACGGTGGTAAAGCCACCCAACATGAATGTCATGGTGGCGGCCAGCGACCGCGGTGACAGTCGCGATAGCCCACAGACGCCGTGCCCGCTGGTGCAGCCCGACGCATAGCGGGTACCAATACCCACCAGCAGGCCGGCGGTAATAAGAACCGGGTAGCTTGCGTGGATCTCGATGAGTGGCAGGGCGTAGAACAGCCCCCAGATCGCCGGGCCTGTCAGTAGGCCGAGAATAAAGGCCAGCTGCCAGCCGCGATTGCCCTGGGTATCGTGACCGTTATTCATCAGTCCACCGAGAATGCCCGAGATACCAGCTATGCGTCCGTTCATCAGGATCAGCCACCCACTGGCGAGTCCAATCAGGACGCCACCGGCGAGGGCGGATAGGGGGGTAAATGCGTTCCAGTCTATGTTCATGGTGGCGTGTTACTCCGCGCAATACAGTTGATACAGGGTTTGCAGTAGGGCCAGGACTTTCGGGTCGGCAACTTGGTAGTAGACCCGCTTGCCTTCCTTGCGAGAGGTAACCAGGCCTTCCCGACGCAAAATGCCCAGCTGCTGCGACAGGCTTGGCTGCCGTATATCCAGTCGCTCTTCGATGTCACTCACACACAGCTCCTCCTGGCTTAGCTGGCAAAGCAGCAGCAGTCGATCCTGGTTTCCCAGTGAGCGCAGCAGGAGCGAGGCCTCCCCCGCGGCATCGCGCATTTTGTCTAGCTGGAGCTGGCTGGTATCGGGCATGGAGGCAATTGCTCACTGATTGAGAGAGATCGATAGCGATACGCTAATAGTTGCGGAAAAAATATTATATTGAAAAGTATAGTATTGGAAGATATATTTCTCAGGGTTATTATCTTATATCTAAATTGCATAACTTGTTTTTGCGATAGATTTTTGCGACAGACAGACCGGAGCCGACCATGACCGCAACTGAAGCTCGCCCGCAGGTACAGGCCTTCCTTGATCCCGGGACCGAAACCTGGAGCTACGTGATTTACGACCGGGTTGGTGGGAGTGCCGCGGTGGTCGATGCGGTGCTGGACTTCGACCAGGCGTCCGGTCGTACCTGTACCGGTGGCGCGGAGAAGATCGTCGCTTTTGTGCGTGACAATGACCTGACCGTTGAGTGGGTGCTGGAAACCCATGCCCACGCCGATCACCTGTCTGCGGCACCGTTTATCCGCGAACAGCTCGGCGGCAAGATCGCGATCGGCGACCATATTCGCCAGGTGCAGGGCATTTTCCGCGAGGTGTTTAACCTGGAAAAAGAGTTCCTGGTGGATGGCTCCCAGTTTGACCACCTGTTTCACGATGGCGACACCTTCAATATCGGCACGCTGGAAGGGAAGGTGATCTACGTGCCGGGCCACACGCCTGCGGATATGGCGTGGCTTATTGGCGACGCGCTGTTTGTTGGCGATACCCTGTTCCTGCCGGACGTGGGCAGCGCTCGCTGCGACTTCCCCGGTGGCGATGCCCGGGCACTGTACCAATCGGTGCAGAAACTGCTGTCGCTGCCGGAGGACACGCGCATGTACATGTGTCACGACTACCCGCCAAACGGAGCCCGCGAACATCAGTGTGAAACCACCGTGGGCGCGCAGAAACGCGACAACATTCACCTGCATGACGGTATCAGCGAAGACGAATTCGTGAAAATGCGCAGCGCCAGGGACGCAACCCTGGGGATGCCGCGCCTGATCCTGCCGTCCATTCAGGTCAATATCCGTGCAGGACAAATGCCGCCGGCGGAAGACAACGGCACCGTGTACTTGAAAGTGCCAATCAACAAACTGTGATAACGGGAGTGCTCGAATGATGGATAGAAAGCAGTTGGACGAACAGGTATCCGTATCTGCGGAACCCGCACTGGAAGAGATGGCGTCTCTGGCTGAGACCGGAGTGGAGGTCGTCGTGTGCAATCGCCCCGAACAGGAGGCGGAGGGGCAACCTTCCTTTGCCGAGCTGGAGCAGGCGGTTAGCGCGGCAGGCATGACGTTTGTCGCCATACCTTTTTCCCGTGGCCAGATGCAACAGGCGCACAGTGAGGAATTTGCCAGCCTCTTGCGCAGTGGTAAAAAAGTCCACGCCTTCTGTCGTACCGGTAACCGCTCTTGCAACCTTTGGGCGGCAGCGGGTTGCCTGAACGGAATGGATAAAAAAATACTGCATCAGGCTGCACAACAGGCGGGCTTCGATATCAGCGGCATACTGGTGACCTACTGAAGCGCGCGTTCTGAGAAACTATGCGGTGGGGAATGCCCCCGAGGATTTACGCTGGTGAGAGAAGTTTCCAATAACGGTTTGCAGCGCAGCATTGGTCGGTTTCTTCCCGCCGCCAATTGGTTGCCCGTATATTCAATGGGATCCCTGCAAAGGGATCTGCTCGCGGCCGTCATTGTCACCATCATGCTGATTCCGCAGTCTCTGGCCTATGCATTACTGGCTGGATTGCCGCCTGAGGTGGGGCTTTACGCGAGTATCGCACCGCTGGTCGCTTACGCGATGTTTGGCTCCAGCAGCACCCTGTCGGTGGGGCCGGTTGCTGTTGCCTCGTTGATGAGCGCAGCGGCTCTTGGCCAGGTTGCCGCTCAGAATGCCGCAGACTATCTTGTGGCAGCGACGCTGCTAGCTACCTTGTCCGGTCTGTTTCTCCTGTTGCTGGGCGTGTTGCGCTTGGGCTTCCTGGCCAACTTCCTTTCTCACCCGGTGATCTCCGGATTTATCACCGCCTCCGGTGTGCTGATCGCATTTAGCCAGCTGAAGCACCTGATGGGGATTCCGGCAAACGGAGATAACTTGCCGGCATTCCTGCACTCCATGTACACCGGTATGGGCGAGACGAATTTGTATTCGCTGCTGTTGGGCGGGGGTGTCGTCCTCTTTTTATTCTGGTCACGTGCCGGTGCCGTGCGCTTGCTGCAGCGTCTCTCTGTGTCAGAAAGCACTGCCGCGCTGCTGGTGAAAGCCGCACCCGTCGTGGGAGTGCTCATTACCATTCTGCTTGCCAGCGGACTGGACCTGGAGGCCCGGGGCGTAAAACTGGTGGGAGAAATACCCAGCGGATTGCCGAGTTTTGGCTGGCCGAATTTTTCCATGGAACTCGTTCGGCAACTGTGGCTGCCCGCCGTCATGATCTCGATCATTGGTTATGTGGAATCCATCTCCGTCGGCAAAACCCTGGCGGCCAAGCGCCGCCAGAAGGTGGACATGAATCAGGAGCTGATTGGGCTCGGTACCGCCAATCTGGCATCCGGTGTGTCTGGCGGCTTCCCGGTTACCGGGGGCTTTTCCCGTTCCGTGGTCAACTTTGATGCGGGTGCGGAAACGCAAATGGCCAGTGTGTTTACCGCACTGGGCATTGCGCTGGCGGCAATGTTCCTAACCCCATTTCTCTACTATCTGCCCAAGGCAACACTGGCGGCGACCATTATTGTTGCGGTGCTGGCCCTGGTGGATTTTTCCATTTTGCGGAAAACCTGGCGCTTCTCGCCCAGCGACTTCTTTGCGGTGTTGGTTACCATCGTCGTCACTCTGTTGTTCGGGGTAGAGGCGGGGGTTTCCTGCGGTGTCGGCGCATCTGTGGTGTTGTTTCTGTACCGCACTTCCAAACCGCATATTGCCGAAGTTGGCCTGGTGGAGGGCACCGAGCACTTTCGCAATATCAAACGACACAAGGTTGTTACGGTGCCCCAGGTTCTCGCGATCCGCGTGGACGAGAGCCTGATGTTTTCCAATGCCGCGTTTCTGGAAGAACGAATTTATGCGGATGTTGCCGCCAATGCGGACATTCGCCACGTGATCCTGATTTGCAGCGCAGTCAATGAGATTGACTGGAGTGCATTGGAAACGCTGGAATCCATCAATATCCAGCTGGCGGAAACCGGGGTTTGCTTACACCTTTCGGAGGTGAAAGGGCCGGTGATGGATAACCTTGAGCGCTGTGGCTTTCTGAGGGAAATCTCCGGGAAAGTGTTTTTTACACAGTTTCAGGCATTTAACGAACTGCGTGAGAACACCGAGGGGTGCTCAAGGTGAATGCCATAGTTTAACTAGGGTTATGATGAAAACAGATAGGGAAACAGTGCCTGTTTTTCTTCATCGCTGAGTGATTCGACCCGCACAATATTGTTGTGAGGAATGGATCCCGGGTCCGGGTAGTTTTTCAGTCCGTGCTCAAGGCTCACCTCGCGCAGTATGTGCAAAATAGGGTAGGGCGCGCGGTTGGTCAGGTTCTCCGCGTCTTCCGGTTGTGTATCCGCAAACTGGTAGTGAGGATGGAAGCTGGCAATCTGGTAAGTGCCTTCGTGGCCCTCGCGTTTGAGCAGTATTTCCGCCTCGCCAAGAAAAAAATTGTAATCGTGAAAGTCCTGCAAGTGGTTTGGGACGACCAACAGCGAAGTTTCCACCTCGGTTTCGCCACAACGATCCAGAACCTCAAACTCCTGTTGTAGATCTTCCAGCAATACCTCATCACTAGTGGCATCGCTCACGACAAAACGTATCTGACCTGCGCGCATTGGTTTGCGCGCGAAAGGGCAAAGATTGAGGCCCACCACCACATCCTGCAGCCAGCGCTGCACCTGGGCGATGACAGGGTCGCTGTCAGTCATGTTTGTACCAGTTGCCAATCCAGGTGCCGGGTTACCACATCAGATCGTCGGGGATTTCGTAGCCCGCGTAGGGGTCGTCTTCCTCTGGTGCGGCGCTGCTGTTTTCCGGTGGCTGTACCACCATGGCGGGATTGCGCTCGGCAATCTTGTCGGCGACGATTTTCGGTACCAGCTCAAAGTGTTCGCCTTCGCCCACAATAAGCAGTCGACCGGCAACCAGGTGGTCCTGTACGGCGGCGGACACATAGATCTTCTTGACCTTCTTGTCGAAGGTAAAGTGGTAGGCAATATCGTTTTTGCCGTTGGCACCTTTGGGCTGCTTGTTGCGCTCGATCAGCTGTTTGACCTGGGCGAGGATAGCCTTTTCCTGGGCGGCGGCTTCGCGCTGGGCGTTTAGCTCGCGGTCACGGGCGATCTTGGCGGCGCGAGCCTGTTCGGCGGCGAGCTTGGCCTCGTCAACCTGGGCCTCGCCAGACTTCTTGGCCACCTTGTTCTGTTTGCGCTTTTCTTTGCTGATTTTCTTGGCTTTCTTGCCGTCTACCAGACCTGCATTGAGCAGTTGGTCCTGGAGTGATGCCATCTCTGTTTACCTGCTGGGGATCTTCTGGCGGGAATTCTAGCGGATTTGGGGTGGGGAGCGCAGTAAGTTAGACGATCTTGGCGTTGTTCGGGGTGCTGGCGGTGCCGCTACCGGGCCCTGGCTTGTGCGGTGGTCCCGGTAGTAGCGCCGCCACGAAAGTGCTTCAAAGCGACAGATCTTTTAGTTCTGGGTAAACACCAGCTTGGCTGTTATCGGCACAATCGGGCTGATGCTGTCGAGACCAGCGACTTCGCGCAGTTTTTCGATGCCTTCGAGCAACTTGTAATTGCCGGCGTTAACGATAATTGGTGCGCTGGTGGTTACCAGTAGCTTGCCGCCTTCCAGGCCAGTGACCTGCAGGGCTGCTTTTTCAGTTTTTGTCTCACCGTGGACGTTAACAGTAACATCCGCGTCAACGGCCATGCTCTGGCCGGCTTTCAGCGCTTTCAGTTTTGCTGTGTCGACACTGGTACTGATGGTCGCTTTGGCGAATTTCGTGGTGTTGAACAGCATCTTCTGCATGCGTTCGTTACGGATCGGGATGTTGGTCTCAACCGTGGCCAGATCAATGGTCAGCTCTGCCTTGCCATCATCGGAGATGCTGCCGTTCAGGCCTTTAAAGTGGTGCATCTCGGCAATATTCGCTTTTTTCACGGAAACAAAGTTCACGCTGGAGGCGTCGCCGGCCAGTTGCCAGTCGGCGAGCGCAGAAACGGGTAGTACAAGCAGGGATGCCAGGGCAATGGACTTGAAAGACATGGTGATTCTCCTGTTTCAGCGCACAGTTGTAGTCCGCTGTTTCAACCAATGGTAGCTAAGGTCGACCAGAATCGACCCAACAGTTCCAAGTGAGAAACACTATCAGTCAGTGTGCCTGCTGGCCAGAGATAGTCGGTGTTTGCCGCAAAAAAAGCCGGCAAATGCCGGCGTAAGGTTGAGGATGTTTCCCGTAAATGACAGAAGGTGTTCCCCACAGGGAGGGGTCGGGTATCGACCGGAGGCCGATACCCGGGATGCGCTGTTAGAGCGGCGCGATCAGCTTGCCATCGCCACTTCCGTGGGTTCGCTGGGCGTGTTGTCGACGGGGTCATCCACAGAGTTGCGGATCAGATAGTCGAAAGCACCCAGCGCCGCAGAGGCGCCCGCACCCATGGAGATGACAATCTGCTTGTAGGGCACAGTGGTGGCGTCACCCGCGGCAAACACGCCGGGCATGGAGGTGGCGCCGCGACTGTCGATCTCGATCTCGCCGACCCGGTTCATTTCCAGCTCACTGCCTTTCAGGAACTCGGTGTTGGGCACCAGGCCGATCTGTACAAATACACCAGCCAGCTCCAGCTTTTTGCTGTCGCTGCTCACACGGTCGGTGTATTGCAATCCATTCACCTTACTGCCGTCGCCGAGTACTTCGGTGGTCTGGGCGTTGGTAACGATGTCGATATTCGGCATAGAGCGCGCCTTGCGCACCAGCACTTCGTCGGCGCGCAGGGTGTCGGCAAATTCCAGCACGGTGACCTGCTTGACGATACCGGCGAGATCAATCGCCGCCTCGATACCGGAGTTGCCGCCGCCGATCACGGCCACGTGTTTGCCCTTGAAGAAGGGGCCGTCGCAGTGGGGGCAGTAGGCCACGCCCTTGGTGCGGTATTCCGCCTCACCGGGGACGCCCAGCTCGCGCCAGCGGGCACCGGTAGCAAGCACCACGGATTTGCTTGCCAGCGTCGCGCCGCTCTCCATTTGCAGCTGGATCAGCTTGTCGCGCTTCAGCTCGGCGGCACGCTGACCGGTGATGATGTCCACACCGTACTCTTTGACATGCTGCTCCAGGCTCGCGGCCAGTTTCGGGCCCTCGGTGTAGGGCACGGAGATAAAGTTTTCGATCCCCACGGTATCCATCACCTGGCCACCGAAGCGCTCGGCGACAAGTCCGGTGCGAATGCCTTTCCGGGCCGCGTAAATCGCTGCAGCGGCACCCGCCGGGCCACCGCCCACAACCAGTACATCGTAGGGTTCGCGTTCGTTCAGCTCTTCCGCTTTGCGCGCCTCGGCGCCGGTATCAATCTTGGCGACGATTTCTTCCAGATCCATGCGGCCCTGGCCGAAGTGTTCGCCGTTCAGGTAGACCGCGGGTACCGCCATGATCTGGCGCTGGTCCACTTCTTCTTGGAACAAAGCACCGTCGATCATTTCGTGGGTGATGCTCGGGTTCAGTTTCGCCATCAGGTTCAGCGCCTGCACTACGTCCGGGCAGTTCTGGCAGGACAGCGAGATATAGGTTTCAAAGTGGAATTCACCCTGGAGTTTGCGGATCTGCTCCTGCAGTTCCGGGGCCGCCTTGGACGGGTGACCGCCGGCTTGCAGCAGGGCGAGCACCAGGGAGGTGAATTCGTGTCCCATGGGGATACCAGCGAAGCTGACCCGCGTGGTTTCTCCTGCGGGCGCAATGGCCATGCTCGGGGTGCGCTTGCGGCTCTCTTGCTTCAATTCAATCTTGCTGGAGAGGCCGGCAATTTCGCTGGCGAGATTGTTCAGTTCAACAGCCTTGGGGCTGCTGTCGGCGGACACACTGATCTCGATCGGAGTGACGATATTCTGCAGATAGGTGTCCAATTGTTTCTTTACGTTTGCGTCCAACATCGGTGTGTCCTGAAGTTCGGTAATTCGTGGTTTTTGCGAAGTCTTGGGGCGGTACTGCTGACGGGTGCAGCCTTGCGAAACACGCCGTGAACCCATCCATGGGGGCTCTTCCGCGAGGTCCCTCTCGCGGAAGGTTTCGCAAGGCTGCCCCCGTCATCAGCACCTGCTCGGGGACTTCACTGCTTCGTAAAAGCGAAGTAGTACTTAAATTTTGCCTACGAGGTCCAAGGAAGGAGCGAGGGTTTCTTCACCTTCTTTCCACTTGGCCGGGCAAACTTCACCCGGGTGGGCGGCAACGTACTGGGCGGCCTTGATCTTGCGCAGCAGGTCCTGAGCGTCGCGGCCAATACCGCCAGCGTTGATCTCAACGATCTGGATCTTGCCTTCCGGGTCGATCACGAAGGTGCCGCGGTCGGCGATGCCTTCTTCCTCGATCATCACACCGAAGTTGCGGGTGATGGTGCCAGTGGGGTCGCCGATCATCGGGAATTGGATCTTGCCGATGGTGTCGGAAGTGTCGTGCCACGCCTTGTGGGTGAAGTGGGTGTCGGTAGACACGGAGTAGATCTCGACGCCCAGTTTCTGGAATTCGGCGTAGTTGTCCGCCAGGTCACCCAGCTCGGTGGGGCATACGAAGGTGAAGTCCGCCGGGTAGAAGAAGACCACAGACCACTTGCCTTTCAGGTCCGCGTCAGACACATCGAAGAAGTCACCAGACTGGTAGGCCTTGGCGTTGAACGGTTTGATTTCGCTGTTGATGTAGTTAGCCATGGTATTTCCTTATCTCCTGAGAGAAATTTTGCCCTGTGTTTTGGGCATGGGTTGTTGGGTACGAGGGAAATACTATTAGCGATTGATTGTTAATTAAAATTATTGATTTATATGGCGGTGATTGCTGTTGGCTATCATGGTTGCCATTCGGATAGTTTTTGCGTTCTGGAAGGTGAGGCGCGCATGCCCTGGTCTGGGTGAGGGGCGGGCCCACTTGCAGCGGCGCTGAGGGCGCTAGAGAGCTGGCGGCGCTGTTTTTGTATTCGGCGGGTATTGATCTACGCTTGTCAGGCGTGTTTACACGCACGGCGAGTCCGGTCAGATAAAAATGATAAAGTGCGGTAATCGCCGACTGCCCCGGTGGCGCTCCCGCCACTTGGCAACCTGAAAACAAAAAATATCTGGCCTACCCGCGCTCGTCGGAAAATCACCGCACGTTACTCGCCATGTAGCCAAGGAGCGCGTTATGAAACTTGCCATACTCTCTCGAGGCCCCAACTGTTACAGCACCCGTCGTTTGAAGGAGGCCGCGGTCAATCGCGGTCATGATGTCAGCGTGCTGGATACCATTAAATTCGCCATCGACCTTGAGCGCGGCGCCCCCGACCTCTACTACCGGCAAAAGCAAATTGCTGATTTCGATGCGGTATTGCCGCGTATCGGCGCCTCCATTACCTATTACGGCACGGCGGTTGTACGCCAGTTTCAGGAGATGGATGTCTTTTGTGCAAATACCGCCCACGGTATCAACAACTCCCGCGACAAGTTGCGCAGCCTGCAACTACTTAGCCGGCATCAAGTCGGCATTCCCCGGACCACCTTTGTGCACAACAAAAAAGACGTATTGCCGGCGATCGAGCGCGTGGGCGGGGCGCCGGTGGTGATCAAACTGATTGAAGGGACCCAGGGTATCGGCGTCCTGTTGGCCGACACCGTTAAACAGGCGGAAGCCATCATCGAGTTGCTGCAGGCGCAAAAGCAGAATGTGCTGATCCAGAAATTCGTTGCCGAGAGCAAGGGCAAGGATATCCGCGCGTTTGTGGTGGGCGACCGGGTGGTGGCCGCCATGCGCCGAGTGGCGCAGGGGCAGGAATTTCGCAGTAACGTGCACCGCGGTGGTATAGCGGAGCCCGTGGACTTGCCGCAGGAGTATATCGACACCGCCGTGCGAGCCACCCAGATTATGGGGCTGCAGGTGGCGGGGGTGGATATGCTGGAAGGCAGTACTGGCCCGCAAATTCTCGAAGTGAACTCCTCTCCCGGGCTCGAGGGTATCGAAACCTGCACCGGCCTCGATGTGGCGGGTGCGGTGATTGAATATATTGCCGCGCAGGTGGATTTCCCCGAGATCGATGTGCGCCAGCGGCTGACGGTCAGCCGAGGCTACGGTGTCAGCGAAATCTATATCCCGGAAGGGTCCAGGTTTGTGGGCAAGACGATTGCCGAGACTCAGCTGGATGAACACGACATCAATGTGCTTACCCTGTACCGCGGTGCGAAGATCATTCCAAACCCCAAGCACTCGAGAGAGCTTGAACCAAACGACAAACTGTTGTGTTTTGGCAAGCTGGAAGCCATGCGTGGCATGGTGCCCGCCAAGACTCGCCGCCGCCGTCAGCCAGAGGTTGCGGACCTGCCCGCGGATGCCTATAGCACTGCGGATGCCGAGGTGCTGGAGTAGCCGACAGGGCTGGACTGAGTGCTCGGGTGAGCGCCGGCTATTTGTGCCAACGGTTCGCTATCCGGGCGGCGCGGCCTGTGATTCACTCTTCCCGTAAAATCGGAGCGCTGGCCAGCCCCATGGCGGCCGGCGCGATCACGCGAGCGGGTCGCTGGCGCTGATCCACAGACAGTTATCTGGATTTAAGCAATGGACACCGAGTTCGATTTAGCAAGCACGTGGCCGCATTGGCAGGCCGCACTCACTTCGCCAGAGGCGTTCAGCCAGGCCGTCATCATTCTGCTGGTCTACGGGCTCGCCTGGGTTTTGGCTCAGCGTATTCTGAAGCTGCTGCCGGTGTTGGCAGGTCCGCCGGCGTCTCCGGAAAATCAGCCTTTTCGCCTGTTGCTCTTCCGCTGCGGAAAGTTGCTGTTTCCACTCCTCGCGATTTTACTGCTGAAAATAGCGGCGGCGTTTGTCCCTATGGTGAGCGGCGGTAATTGGCTGGTGCAGTTTGCGCTGGCAGTGGCGCTGGTGCTGCTATTCCGCTCGTTCGTGCGCACGGTGATCCGCAATGGCACGGTGGCGAAGCTGTTTCTCTGGGTGGGGATGCCGATCCTGTTCCTCTATGTGCTGGGGGTGTTGGATGACGTGGTACAGGTGTTGGACTCAATGGCCATACAGGTGGGGAATATTCGCCTGACCGCCTATGGCATTGTGCGCACCGCCATCTTTGGCTCGCTGTTGTTTTGGCTGGGGCGGGTCTCCAATTCCACCGGGCAGACCATCATTCGCAAGCAGGAAACCCTGGATTTCCGCACCCGTGAAGTTGTGGCCAAACTGTTTGAGATTGGCCTGTTCGTCATTATCGCGGTGCTGATTCTGCAGTTGATGGGGATCAACCTCACTGCGCTTGCCGTGTTCGGTGGCGCGGTAGGTGTGGGTATTGGCTTTGGTCTGCAGACAATTGCCTCGAATTTCATTTCGGGGATCATCATTATCCTCGATCGCTCGGTATCCGTCGGTGACTACATCGAGATGGAGGATGGCCGTAAGGGGCTGGTGACGCAGCTCAATATGCGCTCGACTACACTGGAAACCTTCGATGGCAAAGACATCGTGGTGCCCAATGAAAAGTTCGTATCGAATTCCTTTATCAACTGGACGCACAAAAATAAGAAACAGCGCTACCGTGTGGACTTCGGGGTTGGCTACAACACCAACGTCCGCGAGTTAGTGGAAATCATCAAGGAAACCGTTACCAGTCATCCCAAAGTCTTGAGCGGCCCTGAGGTGGCCTTTGAAGAGCGCCCCGACTGTGAAATCGACAGTTTCGGTGATAACGGGGTGAATATGTTTGTGGAGTTCTGGATGGAGGGGATCGATGACGGGCGCAACCGGGTCGGTGGTGACCTGTTGTTGATGATCCTCGAGACTCTGCAGGAACATGGCATCGAGATTCCATTTCCGCAACGCGATGTGCGCCTTGTTAGTGTGCCGGAAAAGAAGGTTCCGGTGGACGCCTGATTCCCGTGGGTTGTTAACCCGCGCCCTTCAGACCCACGTCAGCATCGCCAGCCCGGCCAGTGAGCCCATCACCGCCAGGGCGAGCAGAGCAACCAGTCCGTCCTGGGCAACCAGCGCCAGCCCGAATGCGGTCAGTGCTAGCCCGGCGATGGTGGCGGAGAAGGGCAGTAGCTCCATAACCGGTAGCGCCGCCGCGATCGCCGTACACAGAAGTGCGGTGAGGTAGGTGCCAACGCGATGCACCAGTGCGGGCAGGCGGGGTTTCAGCCAGCGGTCGATGAACGAAGCCGGCCGTTGCAGCCAGCGCAGGGCGCGGTGGAAGCGGGGGCCGGCAATGGATTTCCTTAGCAGCCACTGCGGTAGCCACAGGTGGCGCCGCAGCATCAGCATTTGCACCGAGGTGAGCAGTATCAGAAGCCCCATCAGGGTGGGAACGCCGGGGATACCTGAAAGCGGGGAGAACAGAATGAGCCCGGCAACCAGCAATAGCGGGGCAAAAGAACGCTGCCCCAATGCCTCAAGGACCTGTGCAAGAGACACACGACCCTTTGCACGAGTTCCCTGCTCCAGTTGAAACAGCAGTTGCGTCAGGTTCCTGATTTCTTCCTGCATTTCCGGGCGCTGTGGTTTCATGGCTGATGGGTCTGAGTGTGGCGCTGGTGCCACTCCAGGGCAAACACCGTCAATGATGGCAGCATGGTCAGTGTTACCACCGTTGCACCGATAATCCCCGCCATCACAATCACACCCACCCCGCGATAGAGTTCCGTACCGGCCCCGGGCAGAAACACCAGTGGGGCAAGGCCAAAGATGGTCGTGAGTGTAGATATCGCAATCGGGCGCAGGCGGGAGTCCACGGCCTCCTGAACCGCCGCTACTGCCTCCATTTCGTCTTCCTTCACGTTGGCTATGGCCCGGTGCACGATCAGGATCGGGTTGTTGACCACGGTACCCATGAGTATGAGAAAGCCCAGCATGGAGATCATGTCGAACGGCTGATGGACCCCTTCGAAACCCATGCTGCGCAGAATCGCGCCCACCAGATTCAGCAACGCGAGACCGGCGATACCCCCGGCAATGCCCAGGGGAATGGTGGTCATGATTAGCAGCGGGTAACCCCAGTGGGCAAAGATGGCGACCATCAGCAGATAGATGATGGCGAGTGCCACCAGGTAGTTACTGCTGAGCGAGGCGCGGGTGGCATCCAGTTGATCGGCAGCGCCGGAGATATTCAGGGATACGCCGCGGGGGATCTGTCCGTTGTCCCGCATGTACTGGACCAGTTGCGTACGCACCGCGGCCACGCCGGTTTCCAGGGCCACAGAGCGGGGCGGGATAATATTCAGGGAAACGGTGCGACGGCCGTCGATACGGCGCACCGTGGCGGTGTCTACGGACTCTTCGATATGGGCCAGCTCCGACAGCGGCAGTACGGCGCCGGTGGGGGTGTAGACGAAGATCTGTTCCAGGGTCTCGACCGTGGCCTCCGGCCCCTGCTGGTTGTAGAGGTAAATATCGATCTTGTCGTCGTCCAGAAAGAACTCATTGACGAAGGCACCATCGGTCAGCGCGGCCACCGCAAAGCCGATATCTTCCGCACTCATGCCCACTTCCGCGGCACGCTCCCAGTTCGGTTTTACTTCCAGTAGTGGCTGGGCCAGAGACAGGCTGGCGGGCTGGGTCTGAATATTCGGGTTGTCGAAAATTTCCTGCGCGCGGCTGTAGGCGGTGCGGGCAACCTGATACAGGTCTGCCAGGTTGGCTCCAGAAATATCCAGGTTCACACTGCGGGTGCCGCCATCATTGCTGCTGATAATTGAGCCGCGGGTGGCGAAGGCACGCATGCCGGGGTAACTCTCGTATTTGCGCACGATGGCGTTCATCAGCTCGTCGATGTGCCGCGGGTCTTTGGTTTCGGCAATAATGCGCAGGCTCTGGGGCGAGACCCGGATGATGAAAAATCTCATTGCCGGTACTTCCGCCTCACCGCGCTCAAACACCTCTGGTTGCTGATCCAGAAATGGCAAAAAGTACTCCTGCAGCTCCAGACCGATTTCTTCCATGGTGGCCAGGTTGTAGCCCGGCGGCGCGTTCATACTGGCAAAGGTTTTGGCTTCTTCGCCCTCCGGCAGGTACTCAGCGGGCGGGGTGAGTAATACAACGATGGCCAGGCTGGATAGCGCGGTGATGGCGATACAGAAAAGCCGGCGTGTGGGCGACGCCAGTAACCAATGAATCCGGTCGATTACACCGCGGCGGAGCCTGCTGTGTGCCAGCTTGTCGGTGGTCTGTTTTTTGGGGTTGCTATCCAAGGTGCTGTCGAATTTCAGGCGTGCACTGGCGGTGGGGATTACCGTAATTGCCACCAGCATAGACACCAGAATCGACGCGGAAATGGCGATTGCGATATCCGAATAGAGCTGGCCGGCTTCCTCGGCTATAAACACCACTGGCAGAAATACCATCACCGTAGTGAGCGTAGACGCGAGCACGGCGGGCCAGACTTTTTTAACGCCGCTGATGGCGGCCTGCAGTCGATCCAGGCCGCGGCGGCGCTCCAGCTCGATACTCTCCAGCACCACGATGCTGTTATCCAGTGTCATGCCAATTGAAAAGGCGACCCCGGCGAGCGAGATCACATTGATGGTGCGCCCTGCAATCAGCAGGCCGATAAACGCGGCGATGGTACAGATGGGAATACCCACCACACCCAGTGCGGTGGTTCGGAGGGAGCGCAGGAAGGCATACATGATGGCGGTGGCTAACAGGGCGCCCAGCGCCAGGTTCTTCCACACGTTGAATACCGACGACTCGACATAGCCTACATCGTCGGCGGTCAGCGCCAGCTGCATGCCCTGGGGTTCCAGCAGTTCCTTATTGATCTGTGTAACCGCCTGCATCATGGCTCGCTTGATGGCTATCACGTTGGAACCACTTTCCCGGCGAATGGAAAGAAAGATCACCGGCTGCCCGTTAACGTAGGCACTGCTGCGAACCTTGAAGTGGTCCAGCTTGATCTCGGCCACATCCCCAAGGCGCACAATACCGTCGCCATCGCGGCGCAGGATGAGCGCGCGCAGCTCCTGGAGGTCTTTGAAGCGCCCCAGGGTGCGCAACAGGTAGCGTCGTTTACCGCTTTCCACCTCGCCACCGGATATATCCCGGTTGCGGGCGCTGATCGCCGCCCGCACTTCGGTAAGCGTGAGGTTGCGCTCGGTCAGGCGTTCCGGCTTGAGGCGAATCTGGATCTGGCGCTCCGCGCCGCCATATACATCCACCTGCGCCACCCCGGGCACGCCAGACATACGTGGGCGCACATTGTCTTCCACATAGTCCCGCAACATATCCATATCCAGTTCGCGCGGATTGCCCGGCAGGGGCGCGACTCGATAATACATAAACGCATTGGAGGAAAACGAAGTCGCGTAGACCCGTGGTTCGTCCACATTTTCGGGGTAAGAGGGTACTTGGGTGAGGGCGTTGTTGACGCGAATCTGGGTCTCCAGAATGTCCACACCGAAGGGGAATTCGAGTTCGATGTCGGCCGAACCCAGATCGGCGGTGGACTGAAGTTCCTGTAAATAAGGAATGTTGCGCAGATATTCTTCTTGCTCGATCAGGATTTCCTTTTCGATATCCTGTGGTGTAGCTCCGGGCCAGCTGGTACGGATGGAGATGGTGCGCACCTCCAGATCGGGAATCATCTGTACCGGGATACGGAAGGCGGCAACCAGGCCGAGGATGGCGATAATCAACACCGATACCGTCACCAGAATGCCGTTCTTGATGATCTGTTCGAACATCAGCGGCTGCCTGGCCCGGGATCGGATTTTGTTGCGCGCGTGAGCACCACCTTCTGCCCGGGCTGCAGGCTTTCGTTGCCCCGTACTATCACCCGCTGGCCTGCTTCCAGGCCGGATTTGATTTCGATCAGCCCGTTAAAACCGAGTCCGGTGGTCACCTGCCGCTCCTGCACTTGAGCGGTTGAGCCCCAGGTACTGTCTGGCGCTGCAGTCCATACGGTGACGCGCCCATCCGGGTAGCGCAATACCGCATCCCGGGGCACGGCGACCCCCTCTCGGTCGCTTTGCAATTGCAACACGGCGGACACAGACATGCCCGGTATCAGGGTATGGCGATCTTGTGTGTTGGGGGTGATGCGCGTACGCAACAGAAACGTGCGGCTGCCGCTGCGGCTCACCGGGATTTTGTGTTCTACCCGGGTATCCAGCGTGTGGCCGGTGTCGAGGGTGGCGCGTACACGGGTTTGCGGGCGAAGGCGGGGAAAGAAGCGCTGTGGCACCTGAAAGTCTGCGCGCAGGGACTCCGTATCGACCAGCTCGAACAGAGCGGTCCCCGGTTCCACCCACTCTCCCAGATCCACCTCGCGCAGGCTGATGGTGCCGGAGAACGGTGCTTTTACCTGGTGGCGCTGGAGCAGGGCACCCAGGCGCGCGGTTTCCACCTGGGCCGCCTGCAGTTGTGCGCTGCGCTCGCGTACTTCTGACCCCAGGCTTTCCACTTCCGTCTCGGCCACATGATTGTCGCCCACCAGCCGTTGCAGTTCCGCCAGACGCCGCCGGCTGTCTGCCAGTGTCTCCCGCACCCGATCCACCTCGGCCAGTGCGGCATCGCGGCTGATACTGGTGAGTTCCGGGTCCAGTTTCAGCAGGGGGGCGCCTTTTTGTACCCGGTCGCCGATATCTGCGTGGATATCCTCAATCAAACCTGCCACTTCCGCGGAAATCAGCGCCTGCCGCAGAGGGTTGATGGTACCGGTGACAGGCACCTCTTCAACGATTGGCCGCTGTTGCGCTACAACGGCCTCAACGGCAATGGGGGCCGTTGCGGTGATGTCGTCTGCCGCTCGCACTGGAAAAGTGGCGAGGGCAACGCACAGGGCTGCAGTGAAGAGTTGGAATGGCCGCATGAGAAAGAATCATTAAAAGACTCACGCTAGTGTAGTAATCACGCGACAGGCCGTAGCCCATGAATAAGCAAAACCAATAAGGTTGATTTGCGGTATTTATCGATGAGTCGTGAGAATTGCGAATTTCCAATGGAATGCTATTTGTTGGCGCGAGATGACCTTTGTTGCACCGTCAGTCGCAATGTTAGTGCCTATATTCAAGACCAGCGAAATCCAAGAATAGAAAAACCCAGAGCGAATCTGCGACCTATTTTCCGGAGGCACTGACATGTTCAAAAACGCGATTCCATTATGCACGGCCATTGCAATGACGGTGGCGACACTTTCTGCCAGCTTGCCAATTTGGGCACAAGAAAAGCCAATGCCGGCGGTGCCCGCAGGTGAGCCCAAACCCAATAGCTTCTGGTGGCCCGATGAGCTGGATCTCTCGGTACTGCGCGCCAATGGCCCGTCCTCCAATCCGCTGGGTGAGGACTTCGATTACGCCAAGGCATTCAACAGCCTCGATTACAACGCCCTGAAAAAGGATATCGAAAAAGCCCTCACCACCTCCCAGGACTGGTGGCCGGCGGACTACGGTCATTACGGCCCGTTGATGATCCGCATGTCGTGGCATGCCTCGGGCACCTATCGCGTCGTGGATGGCCGTGGGGGTGCCGGCGGTGGTCAGCAGCGCTTTGAGCCTCTGAACAGCTGGCCGGACAATGTGAGCCTGGATAAAGCCCGCCGTCTGTTATTGCCCATCAAACAGAAGTACGGCAACAAGATCAGCTGGGCGGACCTGATGGCGCTCACCGGTAATGTGGCCATGGAATCCATGGGCTTTGAAACCTACGGCTTTGCCGGCGGACGCGAGGACGACTGGGAAGCGGACCTGGTGTATTGGGGCCCGGAAACCAAATGGCTGGACGACAAACGCTACAAGGGTGATCGGCAGCTGGAGAAACCATTGGCCGCAGTGCAGATGGGACTGATTTACGTCAACCCGGAAGGTCCCAATGGCAACCCGGATCCGATCGCTGCGGCAAAAGACATCCGCGAAACCTTCGGGCGGATGGCCATGAATGACGAAGAGACGGTGGCACTGATTGCCGGCGGTCACACCTTCGGCAAAGCCCATGGTGCGGTCAAACACGATTGTGTGGGCAAGGAGCCCGCCGCTGCAGGTCTCGAGGAGCAGGGTTTTGGCTGGCAAAACAAATGTGGTTCCGGCAAGGGTGTGGATGCCTTCACCAGTGGCCTTGAAGGCGCCTGGTCGGTAAATCCCATTCAGTGGAGCAATCAGTACCTGGAGAACCTGTTCAAGTTCGAATGGGTAAAAACCAAAAGCCCGGCGGGCGCCACCCAGTGGATTCCCAAAGACGGGCAGGCGGCCAACCTGGTGCCAGACGCCCACGACAAGTCCAAGCGCCACGCACCGATCATGTTCACCACGGATCTGTCGCTGAAGATGGATCCGGAATACAAAAAAATCTCCCAGCGGTTCCTGGAAAACCCCGATGAACTGCAAAAAGCCTTCGCCAAGGCCTGGTTCAAACTGCTGCACCGGGATCTTGGGCCGAAATCCCGCTACCTGGGCCCGGAAGTCCCCAAGGAAGATCTGCTCTGGCAGGATCCAATTCCCGCGGTGGATTACACCCTGATCAGCGAAAGTGACGCGGCCAGTCTCAAGAAGAAAATCCTGGCATCGGGCCTGACGGTACCGGAGCTGGTGCGCACCGCCTGGG
This sequence comes from uncultured Microbulbifer sp., assembly GCF_947504145.1. GTDB lineage: Bacteria > Pseudomonadota > Gammaproteobacteria > Pseudomonadales > Cellvibrionaceae > Microbulbifer. Next base: position 1,253,008 of record NZ_CANNGQ010000001.1, on the reverse strand, counting down.
CGGCCGCCGCCTCGTATCGTGATTCTGATGCGCGCGGCGGCACGAATGGTGGGCGAATTCAGTTGGCACCACAGAAAGATTGGCCGGTAAATACGCCGGCGGAATTGTCCAAGGTGCTCTCCAAACTGGCGAGTATCCAGGAGGATTTCAACGGCTCTCTGGGCGGTGGTAAGAAAGTTTCTTTCGCCGATACCGTGGTCCTGGCGGGGAATGCGGGCGTGGAAGAAGCGGCGAAAAAGGCCGGCTACAGCGTAACCGTACCGTTCAAGCCCGGTCGCAATGATGCCACCGCCGAGCAGACGGATGTGGAGTCTTTCGGCTGGCTGGAGCCCCGCGCAGATGCCTTCCGCAATTACTACGGCAAAGGCAATGTGCTGTCGCCAGCGGAAGCCATGGTCGACAAGGCCAGTATGCTGGATCTGACGGTGCCGGAAATGGCGGTGCTGGTCGGTGGTATGCGTACCATGAATACCAACAGCGACAAGTCCGCCAATGGCGTGTTTACCGACAAGCCCGGCTCCCTCAGTAACGACTTCTTCGTCAACCTGGTGGATATGTCCACGGTGTGGAGCAAGTCCGGTGAAAACCTGTATGAGGGTAAAGACCGCAACACAGGTAAGGTCAAATGGTCCGCCACACCGGTGGATCTGATTTTTGGCTCTAACGCGGAGTTGCGCGCCGTGGCGGAGTTCTATTCGGCCGACGATGCCAAGCAGAAATTCGTCGATGATTTTGCCAACGCCTGGCACAAGGTGATGAACCTTGGGCGTTAACGCTTTCGGCTCTTTATTGAATCCAATGGGCGCCCTGAGGGGCGCCTTTTTTTTAGCGCCAGCAGTGATCCAGCCACTGAAATTTGCGTACCATACTGAGAAATTCCCGGGGAAACGGAGACTCGATGTCTGTCCTGCACCAAGTACCAAAAACAGTACCTAAAAAAGTACCAAATCTGGCCATCTTGAGTTTTGTGGCAATCGCTCTGGCCATGTTGCAAGTGAGCGGCGTCTCGGCGGCAGAGCTGCAAGTGCGCGTGCTGAACCCACCGACCGAGGGCGCCCTGGTTTTTCAGGTCTATGACGACCCGGATGCGTTCGGCGATTTTCGCAACCCAATCCGGGAAGTTGTGCAACCAGTCAACTCGGAGGGCGTCTACCAGCTCACGGGTTTACCCTCTGGCGCCGTGGCATTGCTTGTCTACGCCGATCACAACAATAATCGTGCGCTTGATCGCACGTTTATCGGTATTCCCAAAGAGCCAATCGGCCTGTCCAACGGGTACCGCCCAAAAGGTCCACCCAGCTTCCAGCGCGCGAGTTTCCCGCTGGCGGAGACAGAAACCAAATCTGTCTCGGTCGAGCTGTATCAGGTTCTTGGTGAGTCGGGCCAGTGGGGTGTGGGTCTCGGGGTGATTGGCCGCAGTAGCCCGTATGTGGGTTCAGACTCCACAGTGACTCAGGTGATTCCCGCTATTACCTATTTCGGCGAGCGCCTGCAGTGGGTCGGCCCCAGCTTGCGTTATGGTCTCTGGGGCAGCGATACGTTCCGCTTCGCGGTCAATGCTACCTATCGGGTTGGCGCTTACGAGGAAAACGACAGCCCGGCTCTTGTGGGGTTGGGTGACCGGGATGGCACACTGATGGCCGGGGTCGGGTTGGTCTACGACGGCCCACACAGAATCGATGTGGATTTTCGCTATCAACACGACGTACTCGACCGTTTCGGCGGTGGCACCGCCGAACTGCGGCTTTCCAGAGGGTTTCAGACCGGCACTGTCAGCTGGGCGCCGTCCATTGGGGTGAACTGGTTGAGTAGCGATCTTGCCAACTATGATTTTGGCGTGCCAGCCTGGGCCGCTTTGCCCGGCCGCCCCGTTTACGATGTGGGCAGTACCGTAACCGTGGAAGCGGGTATTGGCGGTATGCTGGAAATAACCGAGCACTGGCGGCTGGTGTTGGATGTCAATGCCGAGTATCTCGGCGATGATATATCGGATAGCCCCATTGTGGGCGACGATTATGTGCTCAAGGGCTTTGCCGCGTTGACCTATACGTTCTGACTGTTTGGCCTGCGATGCTGTTAAAACAGCCCCATCTGGGGCTGTTTTGCGTTGAAGTTCAGCACGGGTGCTTGCGGTAGGCGGGCGTGCAGCAGTTCGCTCCAGAGGGTGACCAGATTCAGTGCGTCCCCATTGTCCGGCATATGGATAAACATAAACGGCCGTTGTCCCTGCTCGATCCACTGCGCCACGCGCTCGACCCAGGGCGTTAGATATTCCCGGTTGCTCTCCAGGTCAGGGTGGCCGATATAGCGAATTACCGGTGGCGCATCCACCGGCAGCAGGTGCACCGGTACATTGGGTTTCTTGCGCTGGGCGTCGATCATCGACGGAGACTCCGCTTTTGCCGCAAACAGACCGCGGCTGTCCAGGCATACTCGGGCACATTTGCGCTCCCGCAGCCCGCGGTTCAGCGTGCGCTCTGCATCGCCTTTGTGAAAAAACGCAGGGTGGCGGACTTCCACCGTACAGGTCAGCGGCGGTGGCAATTCATCGATAAAGCGCCACAGGTTACTGAGGTGCTGAGGCCCGAAATTTGCCGGCAGCTGCAGTAGAAATGGGCCCAGTACATCGTATAGCGGCGAAACAATTTCAAAAAAGTCCCGTACGTCCTTTTCCGGTGGCGCCAGCAAATGGTCGTGGCTGATACTGCGCGGGAATTTCAGCAAGAAGCGAAAATCATCGGAAACCTGACTCCGCCACTGTGCACATTGCGCCTGACTCGGGGTGGCGTAGAACGTCGTATTCCCTTCCACGCAGTTCAACACCTGACTGTAGCGTTCGAGAGGCGCCGAGCCCGCGGGCAAGCGGGCATTCCACGCGGGGTGTTGCCATTGGGGGCAGCCGAGGAAATAGGGGAGATTCATGGTTTCGCAGTGATAAATATTCTCGCGCAAATGTAATGAGGTCGATCTACAAGTCAAGTCTGCACTTTTACTTTTATATCATTAGAATGCGCGGCCTTTTGGCAGGTCATAATTGTGCATGTTCGCGTCACATTTGACCTGTGCGTTTGAGCTTGAAGAGGTTGACTGAGATTCTATGATCGTATTTACCCTGACCAATGAAGATACGGATCAAGTATGGGTGGGCACCGCGCGCGAAGGGATTACCCCGGAGGACCGCTTTCAGCAGATCCAGGCTGCGCTTCCGTTGGGCATCGATCACCCCTTTTTTGACGAGCTAAAGAAATTCGGTGCATCCTCCTTTACCCCAAGCCTGTTTGCCGTTGCTGAAGACCGCATCGAGCTGCTGGAGATGGTGGACGAGGCGCTGGACTCGCTCAACGCCAAAAGCCTCGTTGGCATCAAGACTGTAAAGCCCGGCACTACCCAGTCCGCCCTGGCGCCCAAGCCGAAGCCACGAGCGAGTCGTGTCAAGGCCACGTCCGGCGCATCCGCGAAACCCAAGACCGCAAAGCCAGTAAAAGAAAAGCTTGCGACCGGCCGCACCGGCAGTGCCGCCAAAGAGCGCGCAATCAAGGAAGGTATTGAAGCGGAAAAAGCGCGTATTGCTGCCGCGAAAGCGAAGAAGGTGCAGGAAGAAGCGGATGAAATGAAGCGTATTCTCGCAGGGCTGGATGCCCGCGGATCGACGCTCTCCCGTCGTTGATTCAGCATTGCTGTTAATGCCCGACTATCTCAGGGGCTGTTGCTGAAAATGGCCCCTAAACCGGTGTATAGAAGCCCTCTTTATCCAGCGCCGCGCGTATCTGGCTTACCTTTGTATTGCTGATCTGACGGTAGTCGGGGTAGGGCGTCAGAAGTATCCGTTTTTTACAGTCGATGGCTATGTCAGGGGCTTCTGGCAGCGGTGGCGCGTTCAGGCCATCGAGATCGAAACGCTGTATATTTTCTTTCCCACCAATCCAGTGCCATGTACTCCGATCCACCAGTGCTTCGGCAAAGCACAACGCGGTATGCTGAAACAAGGCGCCGTCGCGAAAGCGGCGCCAATCCTCATCCGGGCTGGCTACCTTGGCCAGAAGCGTCACAATTTTACGCCAGTGGTTGGAATTGTTCTCCATCAATAGCCCGGCATCGGGCGTGTTTACCAGTTGATCCAGGCCCTGTGGGCGATGGGGAAGGTAGAGCACCAGTGATGGGGTGTCAGTACCCAGGTAATTGAACGTAGGCATTGGCGTTCCCGATCAAAGTAGTGTGCAGGTTGCTCTGGTGTTTTGATGAAATGCCGCAATCAGCGAATAACGTAAAAATTCGGAGCAGGTTGTCAGGTAGTCTTTGATCCAGAATTGAATATCTTCGGTATCGAGCTGCAGATCGTTCGTGACGAAACGACACAGCACCACATCTTCGGAGTCCCGCACTTTGTCGTCGTCGGTGACGACAACGGTTAGCGTTGACGTGTCGGCCGCCCAGCCGAACAGCAGATACCTTGAATCGTCCTGAACGGAGCGCTCCAGAAGTTCACAGGCCTTCGCAATACTGGCATCGATGGCACTCTGCACCTCCTGCTCCGATGCGCAATTGATCATCGAACGATGAATGATTTGTTCGCGATCCTTCCCCTCTGCAGCATCCGTCGGCCCAGACTCTTTACTGATTTCCCAGTTCAATTTCATAGTCGCTCTTCTCCGTCAAAGGTTTGTCAGCAGCGAAAAAAAAGCCCCGCTTTTACAAGCGAGGCTTTCTGTAGAGCTTCAGCTCACGATTTAGGTGAAAACCTTAAACCGCAACATCCTGAATCTCGGTCGCGGCAATGCGCTTACCTTCTTCGGCAGACTTCTGGAAGTCTTCAATCTGGTCGAAGTTCAGGTAGCGGTAGATTTCCGCAGACATGGAGTTCAGGTTCTGGGCGTATTCCTGGTATTCCGCCGGGGTCGGCAGTTTGCCCAGGATGGCGCCTACAGAGGCCAGTTCCGCGGAGGTCAGGTACACGTTGGCACCGTCGCCGAGGCGGTTCGGGAAGTTACGGGTGGAGGTGGACAGTACGGTGCTGTTCGGGGCTACACGTGCCTGGTTACCCATGCACAGGGAGCATCCGGGCATTTCGGTGCGTGCACCGGCTGCGCCGTAGATGTTGTAGTAGCCTTCTTCCATCAGCTGGTGCTCGTCCATCTTGGTAGGCGGCGAGATCCACATGCGGGTGGAGATACCACCTTTATGTTGCTGCAGCAGTTTACCTGCGGCGCGGAAGTGACCGATGTTGGTCATGCAGGAGCCGATGAACACTTCGTCTACCTTGTCGCCGGCCACGTCAGACAGCAGCTTGGCGTCGTCCGGGTCGTTCGGGCAGCACACGATGGGCTCTTTCACTTCTGCCAGATCGATTTCGATCACGGCCGCGTACTCCGCGTCGGCGTCGGCGCTCATCAGTTCCGGTTTTTCCAGCCAGGCTTCCATGGCGCGTGCGCGACGCTCCAGGGTGCGCTTGTCGCCGTAGCCTTCCGCAATCATCCAGCGCAGCAGGGTGATGTTGGAACGCAGGTACTCGGAGATGGAGTCTTCCGGCAGCTTGATGGTACAGCCAGCGGCGGAGCGCTCGGCGGAGGCGTCGGACAGTTCGAACGCCTGCTCTACGGTCAGAGCGTCCAGACCTTCGATCTCGAGGATGCGGCCGGAGAAGATGTTCTTCTTGCCTTTCTTCTCGACGGTCAGCAGGCCTTCCTGGATCGCGTAGTAAGGAATGGCGTGTACCAGGTCGCGCAGGGTGATGCCCGGCTGCATTTCGCCTTTGAAGCGCACCAGTACGGATTCCGGCATATCCAGCGGCATTACGCCGGTGGCCGCGGCAAAGGCAACCAGACCGGAACCGGCCGGGAAGGAGATGCCCATGGGGAAGCGGGTGTGGGAATCACCACCGGTACCGACGGTGTCCGGCAGCAGCATGCGGTTCAGCCAGCTGTGAATGATGCCGTCGCCCGGACGCAGGGAAACGCCGCCGCGGTTCATGATGAAGTCCGGCAGGGTGTGCTGGGTGTCGATATCAACGGGCTTGGGGTAAGCCGCGGTGTGACAGAAAGACTGCATGGTGAGGTCGGCCTGGAAGCCGAGACACGCCAGGTCTTTCAGTTCGTCGCGGGTCATCGGGCCCGTGGTGTCCTGGGAACCGACGGTGGTCATCTTCGGCTCGCAGTAGGTGCCGGGGCGAACGCCGTCGATACCGCAGGCTTTACCGACCATTTTCTGTGCCAGGGTGAAACCCTTGCCAGTGTCGTTCGGCTGCTCCGGCAGGCGGAACAGGTCAGACGCCGGCAGGCCCAGAGATTCGCGGGCCTTGGTGGTCAGACCGCGGCCAACGATCAGGTTGATACGGCCACCAGCCTGCACTTCGTCCAGCAGTACGTCAGACTTCAGTTCAAACTCGGACAGAACCTTGCCGTCTTCGGCGAGGATTTTACCTTCGTAGGGGCGGATCTCGATGATGTCGCCCATGTTGAGGTCGTCAACCGGCGCTTCGAAGACCAGTGCACCGGCGTCTTCCATGGTGTTGTAGAAGATCGGGGCTACTTTACCGCCGATACAGATACCACCGCCTTTCTTGTTCGGTACGCCCGGCAGGTCGTCACCGAAGAACCACAGTACGGAGTTGGTGGCGGACTTACGGGAAGAGCCGGTACCCACAACGTCGCCCACGAAGGCAACCGGGTAGCCTTTTTCCTGTACCTCGGCAACCTGCTTCATCGGGCCGGTTACGCCGTGTTCTTCAGGCGTGAGGCCGTCGCGGGTCATTTTGTACATGGCGCGCGCGTGCAGGGGGATGTCCGGGCGGGACCAGGCATCCGGAGCCGGAGACAGGTCGTCGGTATTGGTTTCGCCGGTCACCTTGAATACGGCAACCTTGATGCTCTCGGCAACCTTGTTGCGCTTGGTGAACCATTCGCCGTCGGCCCAGGACTGGATTACGGCCTTGGCCACTTCGTTGCCTGCTTTGGCTTTCTCTTCCACGTCGTGGAAGGCGTCGAACATCAGCAGGGTGCCTTTCAGCTGCTCACCGGCGAGTTCTGCCAGGTCTTTGTCGTCCAGCAGGTCTACCAGGGTGGCGATGTTGTAGCCGCCGAGCATCATGCCCAGCAGTTTGGTGGCGTGTTCTTTATCGATCAGCGGGGACTCGGCCTCGCCCTTGACGATGGCGGTGAGGAAACCGGCTTTAACGTAGGCGGCCTCGTCCACACCCGGCGGTACGCGGTTGGTGATCAGGTCCAGCAGTTCCTGCTCTTCACCGGCGGGTGGGCTTTTCAGCAGTTCAACCAGCCCGGCAACCTGTTCGGCGTTCAGGGGCTTGGGTGGGATATCTTGTTCGGCGCGCTCGGCGACGTGTTTGCGATAGGCTTCAAGCACGGATAATTCCCTCTTTGGTGTATGGGGTGGAACCAACAGCTTTCCTGGAATCCGGATGGGATTTTTCGTCAACCAGACTCCGATTTACATCGATGGCCGCTGGAAGCGGGTGGCGAATTCTACATTAATCGCTTGGTGCTGTTAAGTTCGTTGAAAAATCAATAACTTACGCGAATTGTGGTCATTCATTTCGTGAATAAAGGTCGATAAATTCCCGCTTTGATCCTGAGAATCAATCGCATTTGTCGCCCCCAATATCCATAAGGTGAATGGACGAAACCCGCCATCAAAAATGCTATTCTGTGCCGCTTACTTTCACACTGTTTTATTTCGGCCCGCGGGAAGATGTTCGGGCAGAAGATGAGGTATTCCCGCCGCATGGCAATCTATAAAAAAGTGCGCACGCCCTGTATCGGGGTCTGTTCTACGGGAATCGGTGACGACGTCTGCCGGGGCTGCAAGCGCTTTGCCCACGAAGTGATCGACTGGAACGCCTATTCCGAAGAGCAGCGCCGTATCATAGCGGAGCGCCGTGACGGTTATCTTGCAAATGCCGTGCGAAGTCAGCTGGAGATCGTCGATCAAAACCTGCTGCTGTCACAGATGCGCCATCAGCAGATCCGTTTTAACGAAGATCAGAATCCCTATTGCTGGGTGTTTGAATTGCTTCGCGCTGGTGCCAGCCAAATCGGGGAGCCGGCCGCCTATGGCCTGTTGCCCACGCCGATGGCGCGCGGTGTATCCCTGGTCGAGCTGCGGCGGCGTATAGATGAAGATTTTTACGCGCTGTCATTGGCCTATTATCAGCGCTTTGTGGCGCCGGGACTCGCGAGTCAGGCCGGTTGATTCGACTTTCGGCCGTTGGCTGAATTGTTCCGCGGGCGGTGGGTAACCGGCTGCGATATGAAATGGAGTTTCGCTCTTGACCCTGCAATGTGCCTTCTCAGGTAAGAACGTCCTTCTGTTGCTCAATCCATCCAGCCGTAGTGGCGGTGAGGGCGAGGCGGAAGTCACCCGCGGTATCGAGGCATTACGGCGCGCGGGTTGCAGTGTAGAGGTCATCGAAACCGAGAGCCCTGACCACGCTGAGCGAACCATTCGTGAACAATGCGACCGAGTAGACCTGGTCGCACTGGGTGGTGGTGACGGTACTATCTCCGCCTGCGCGGGTGTCCTGAAGGACTGTAAGCTCCCTTTTGCGGTGCTCCCTCTGGGAACGGCTAATGACCTGGCGCGCTCCCTGGGCATTCTGACGCTGGAACAGGCGTTTTCTGCCATTCTTTCCGGCCATACCGCAACCATCGACCTCGCGGAAATCAACGGCCAATATTTCTTTAATGTCGCCAATTTGGGGCTGGGTGTACGGGTAACCGAAGCGCTGACCCCGGAGCTTAAACGACGTTGGGGCGTGTTCAGTTACCTCAAGGCGGTCAGCGAAGCATTGACCCATCGGCACCAGTTTCGCGTAGATCTTGATGTGGATGGCAAGCGGCATCATTTCCGGTCCATCCAGTTGGCGGTGGGCAGTGGCCGCTTTTATGGCGGTGGGAATGTGATTGATGAGGCGGCCGCAATCAACGATGGCCTCCTGCATATGTACAGTGTTAAACCACAGGGGGTGATGGAGTTGCTGACGTTGGCTCCAATGCTTCGTCTGGGGCAGCACAGGGTTTCCGCACGGGTATTTTCTGCCTCGGGAAGGAAGATGCGTATCGATACGCGTCCTTCCGCGATGGCGGTACACGCGGATGGAGAGCCCGTGGGGCAGACGCCGGTAACCATTTCGGTGTGCGCGGATGTATTGACGGTGGTGGTGCCAGAGCAGCCTGCCGCGGCGCTTCAGGATGCCGATGAAGCCAAAGCAGACAGTGAGTAGCGCTCGACGTTAGCTACTATTCGAGCTGCAATTTGATCTATATGGTTCAGTCGGCCTCGCCCCTGCTCTCCCTCAATTTCAGGTAAGGAGTCCATTCATGAGTTTGTTGCGCACCGATACCCAGGCTGCCCTGCAGGCCTTGCATAAAGTGATTCGGGAGAGTGCAGCGCACTACCGTTTTGTGGTTGAGCACTGCGCCCGAGGGGAGGGCGCCAAGCGCTGTGATGAGCTGGCCGAAGAGCGTGATCAGCTGGCGGGCCAGTTGGCGGAGGCGATCCGAAAGACCGGGGACTTGCCGGCGGAGCCGGACCGTGACCTGGAGGCCGCCCGACAACTGCAGGATGAGCTGGTCAGCCAGCTATCAGGCTTGTTCGATGAAAATGGTGCGGCGGCGATGATAGAGCACTGTCAGCAAATGGAGCGGCAGTTGCAGACGGTGGTTCAGGAAGACGCCGCAGTATTGAGCGGTAGCGATCACGAGTCTTTGCGCGGCGCCTGCGCAGACAGCGCTGAGCGTGCCCGCAGAATCCTGGATGAAATTGTTTCCGGTTAAATGGGTGCTTCGTCGTCATTCCGACACTAGGTGCACCCTGAGTGCTGCGAGAAAAGGCGTCTTTTCGATCTTCAGGTCCCGGCGGGTCCTGCGTTGGCTGGTCGGCGGGTTGTGATCTACCCGGGTAAAGTCCGGCAATAACCGATCTTTGCCGCCGTGTACCAACACAGGCATGGCCGAATAGCCCACCTGTCGATATTGCTCTTCCTCGTCATTCCGGAATATCTCGGCGACCTGTAGATTGGGCCGGCTCTGTATCTGCACCTGGCGCAGGCTCTGGTGCCGGCTCCCGGGCAGGTCGGCTAGTAACTGTCGTTGATACTGGATGCCGGTGTCCTGCCCCTGAGCGTCCAGCTGGACCAGTTTACGCTCGCACCAGTCCACGGTGACCTTGCGAATGGATTTTCGCGCCTTGATCCAACTCAGCGTGAGTGCATCCGGTTTCTCCGGGCACAGCAATACCTGTCGATAGCACTGCCGCAGGTGGGCTCGTGGGTAGCCTGCGTCGGCGAGCATTTCCCTCAGTTGCCGGTCCCGTTCCAGTGTAGGGCGGGGCGCCAGTGCAGCCTTGATTTCAGTGGTCAGATTCTGAAACTCAGCTTTGGCTTTATTTAGTGCCTGGGCCTGCGTGATGGCTTGCGGTGGCACAGCCAGTAATCCGGGAATTTGCAGGGTGTTGCGCGCGTCGCTGTGCCCGGGCTCTTCCTCGTAATCGAGGCGCGCCAGCAGTGCGGCAGCAAGCCGGAAAGGCGTATCGAAGGGGTGCCCCAGTTGCTCGGCGGCAAACTGGGCAAAGGTCGGCTGTAGTAGATAGTGCTGCCAGGGCCGCGTGGCGTTTTCCTGTTGTGCCAGTATTTCGGCCAGTTGTGCGGCTTCTTGGTGCAGAGCGCTAAGTGAGGCGGGCAGTTTCAGGGCTAGCTTGTTTGGGCTGGGTTTGGTCACCGGCATGGCCTCGGGTATTTATGCACTTGGGTGGTAAATATAATCCACTTAATAAGTCGTTATCAAATATGGCGGGCTCCATTCTTACCCACCCCTGGCTGAATCGGTTAAACAAGAGCGGGGGAGGGGCGTTATACTGCGCCACCGGATTTACACCCGTCCATTCACTTATGCGCCGGTCTTGATATGAGTTACGAAGTGCCCGACCTCTCCGCCATTCACGAGTTTCTGCTGTGCGAGACCCCCGACGCCTGGGTGCAGGCGGCACTGGCCGAGCCGGAACTGATGCTGGTGGACCATGCCAATTGTGAAAAGAAAGCGGCGGGAACGGCGTTGAATCTGATGTTTCGTTACCTCGACAATTTCGAGTTGCTGAACAAAATGTCACGCCTGGCACGGGAAGAGTTGCGGCATTTTGAGCAGGTTATCGCGATCATGAAAAAGCGCGGCATCCAGTACCCGCATATCAGTGCGTCGCGCTATGCCGCGGGCCTGAGGGATCAGGTTCGCAAGGTAGAGCCGGGCCGTCTGGTGGATACACTGATTTGCGGCGCGATTATCGAGGCGCGCTCTTGCGAACGGTTCGCCCGTATTGCGCCGCATCTGGACGATGAGCTGCAGAAATTCTACCTGTCACTCCTGAAGTCCGAAGCGCGCCATTTTCGCGATTACCTGGCTCTGGCACAGAAGGCGGCCGATGAGGATATCGGCCCGCGCGTCCAGGCATTGTTGGAAGTTGAACGGGGATTGGTGCAGAGCGGAGACGGTGACTTCCGTTTTCACAGTGGCGTACCGGGCACAGCCTGAGCCATTTATACCTGGGCCGGGGCTAGAATCCGGCCCGCCTGGCAATCGGCCGGGTTAGCGATCTACCGTGACCACATCCCCCAAGCGCTCTTCGATGATTTCCCGCAAATCAGCGGCTAATCCGCGGTAAAACCCCCTGGCTGGCGCGCTCGCGCGCCACACCAGTCCGTGCTGGCGACGAATCGGTTTTGATTTGATTTCGCTGACATGCAGGGCTTCCGGGTCGTGCATTTCGGAGTGGACGTACAGTCCAGGTAAAAATGCCACGCCCAATCCCATCACCACCATCTGGCGCAGTGTGTCCAGGCTGGTGCCCTCGTAATCCCTTTGTAAGTGCGCTCCTACAAGCTGGCATATTTCCTGCACCTGATGGTGAAAGTGGTGTTGGCCTTCGAGAGTCAGAACCTGCTCGCCGCGCAGCTGAGACGATGTGACCTGAGCCTTTCCTGCCAGGCGGTGGTCCGCGGGCACGACGAATTTCAGCGGTTCCGTAAACAACGGTTCGACCGCGAGTTCATCGCGCGTGACCGGTAGGGGCACGATGGCGAGATCGTAGGTGCCCTCCATGAGTGCTTTTTGCAGTTGCCTCGGCGGTGCCTCACGCACGTAGAGTTTCAGTTTTTGATGGCGGGCGTGCAGGGCGGGCAGGACATTGGGAAGAAGGTAGGGGCCCAATGTGGGAGGAACCCCCAGTTTGTAGGTGCTCTGGTGGCCTTGGGAAATCAGCTCCGCATGCTCGCCGAATTCGCGGATTCCGAGTATGAGCTGGCGCGCCTGGACCAGCAGTTCCCGGCCTTCGGGGGTGAGCAGGGTGCCCGCCCGGGAGCGCTCGAACAGGGTGAGCCCAAGGGTACTTTCCAGCGTTCGAATCTGCGTGGTGAGCGCCGGTTGGCTGACCCCCAGCTCTTCGGAAGCGCGGCGGAAACTGGAGTGTGACGCGATGGTCACAAAGTATTCCAGCTGCTTGAAACTCGGTGTTTTTCTCGAGGTTGGCACGTGCGTTCCACAATTTTTAGTTAACGTTATGTTATCAGCAATTAGTGTTTTAACTTATTAAGCTATCACAAAATAATGCTTTCCAACCTGATTGCCCAGTCTTGTTCATCAGTAAGGAGTATTCATGGAACATGTGATTTCCGGTGTGGCGAAGTTTCAGAAGGAAGTTTTCCCCACCAAGCAGGCCCGTTTTTCTGAGTTGGCAGACGGGCAGAGCCCCGAAGTTCTATTCATCACTTGCGCGGATTCCCGCATCGATCCGAACCTGGTCACACAGACCGAGCCCGGTGAACTTTTCATCTGCCGCAACGCCGGCAACGTGGTTCCACCCCACAGTAGCCAGACTGGCGGCATGACCGCTTCCATCGAATTTGCCGTGGCAGCACTCGGCATATCCCACATTGTGGTTTGCGGTCACACCGACTGCGGCGCAATGAAGGGCGCTATCCATCCGGAAAACCTCGATAGCCTGCCGCACGTTAAGGAGTGGTTGGGCCACTGCCGTTCCGCCACCGAGGTAGTTCGCGATCGTCACGGCAGCCTGTGCAAAGATCATCTCGACGAAGTGACCGGAGAGAATGTGATCCAGCAGATGCAACACCTGCGCACCCACCCCTCGGTTGCTGCGGGCCTCGCCAGTGGTCGTATTACCCTGCACGGCTGGGTGTACAACATCGGCAGCGGTGAGGTGCTCTGCCTCGACGAAGAAACACGTGAGTTCACACCCATGGACGAAGCCTACCGCGCGAAGTTCGGCGAGCTGCCTGCGGCAGTTACCGGAGAGGCCTGCGGTAGCTGATTTGCCTGTGAAAAGCGTTTAGTGAGTGCCCCGAGAATTGATCGGGGCGTATTGCGTGTTCACGGAAGTATGAGAAGTACAAAAGGTTTCAGTTCATGAAGTTTGATTTATCTAATTTGCGCGGTGACATCACCGGTGGCGTGACTGCCGGCGTGGTTGCGCTGCCCCTCGCGCTGGCGCTGGGTGTGGCCTCTGGGCTTGGCCCCATGGCCGGTATGTACGGCGCCATTGCGGTGGGCTTTTTTGCTGCGCTCTTCGGTGGTACCGGGCCGCAGATCTCAGGTCCTACCGGGCCGATGGTGGTGGTGCTGGCCGGTCTCTTCGCCAGCCTGTCTGGCGATGCCTCGCTGATTTTCACTGCGGTTATTCTCGCCGGCCTGTTGCAGGTCGCCTTTGGTATTTTCGGCATAGGGCACTATATCCGCCTGGTGCCATACCCGGTGATTTCCGGTTTTATGACCGGTATCGGGGTCATCATCATCATCCTGCAGTTGAACCCACTGCTTGGGCACGCGTCTCCGAGCGGCACCCTGGGGGCATTGGGTAATATCCCGGAAGCGCTGTCGGATATTCACCCGATTAACCTGCTGCTGGGTATTGGTACTCTGGCAATGGTCTATCTGTGGCCGGCCAAGTGGGGGCGCTATGTGCCCAGCCCGCTGGCGGCTCTGGTGGTCGGTACTGTGATTGCGTTCTTCGCGCTGGATGTTCCGATCCTCGGCACCATTCCGACGGGACTGCCGGAATTGCACATGCCAGTACTCGGTGGCGAGAACATGACGCTGGTGATTGAAGCGGCGATTATCCTGGCGATCCTCGGCTCGCTGGACAGCCTGCTCACCTCGCTGGTGTCCGACAACATGACCCGCACCCGTCACCACAGTAATAAAGAGCTGATTGGTCAGGGTATCGGTAACACGGCAGCCGGTTTCATCGGCGGTATTGCTGGCGCTGGCGCCACCATGCGTACCGTGGTCAATATTCGCTCCGGTGGTCAGACCCGTATCTCCGGCATGGTGCACGCGATGGTACTGCTGGCCGTTGCCCTGGGGCTCGGCCCCCTCGCGGAGAATATCCCGCAGGCGGTGCTGGCCGGTATCCTGGTGAAAGTGGGTATGGACATTATCGACTGGAAATACCTCAAGCGTGCGCACCAGGGGCCTCGTTGGGACCTGCTGCTGATGGTGCTGGTACTGGGCCTGACGGTATTCGTCGACCTGATTACCGCGGTTGGTGTTGGTGTAGTTCTGGCCGCGCTGGCCTACGTAAAGCAGGTGGCCAGCCTGCAGATCGAGCACCTGCGTAACCTGCCTGAGCACCTCGACAGTGACGAAGAGAAGGCGATTCTCGAACGCAATCGCGAGCGCATTGCCCTGTTTGAATTCAGCGGCCCGTTGAGCTTCGGTGCAGCTGCAGACCTCGGCCACCATGTGCGCGAACAGAGCAGTTCCGGCTCCCGGGTACTGATTCTGAACTTCTCATCGGTACCTTTTCTGGATGTGTCCGCGGCTCTGGCGGTGGAGACCATCGCTTCAGACGCGAAGGACAGCGGTAAGCAGTTGTTCCTGGCGGGCATGAATGCGGAGGTCAAAAAGGTGCTGGAAGGCTTGAATGGGCGTGTGCCAGCCCAGGGTAGCTACGAGACCCTCGGTGAGGCTCTGCAGGCGGCGGAAAGCTTCCTGAAGAGCGCGCCGGAAAGTGGCCGTGGTGAGAACGGCGGTGCGCATCCCGCTCCCGCTGGCTGATCGTTCCCAATCAGCAAATAGCTGGTAATTGGCTGGTAGTCAGCTGGTAAGTAACCCGCAAAATGGCGTCCGATTTTTATCGGGCATCGTTTTGCGGGTTTTTTTGTGCTGTCAGTGTGCGGCTTCACGCTCTGCGCTTGTGAGTGTCACGCGTTGGGCAGCTCAATGGAGGTCACGACCGCGTAGGATTCCAGCTCTGCGAGAATCTCGGTGAGAGAGAGCAGCTGCCAGCACGGGTAGGCACCGCTTCGCTGGACTTCCCCGCGAACAAGTTTCCGCGCCATGGCGGCGGCGGGGGCTGCGGGAATCCAGGGGCCGTCACCATTTAGTCCGAGAATCTGCCAGCGGGCGCGGGCAGGTTTCCCACTATTTGTGCCGTTAATCTCAACCAGCATGCCACCGTGTTCATTCCCTCCCGGCCAGCGGGCGGTGAGCCAGTGTCCGAGGCGGGCGAGCGGCGGGAGAGGGTCCGGCAAGCTTGCTGGCCGTTGTATGCGTGCCAGTCGCGCACAGAGCGCGAGCCCGCGCTGCAATAATTTAGGTTGTACGCCGGTGCCAAATCGGAGGTTTTTTACCTCCGGGATCTGCTCTGGGACCAACCGCAGGTCGGGCACATCGAAATTGCATACCTGGCGCTCGCCCACTGGGTGGCCCAGAGTGATCGTGCGCAGCTCATCCCCGGCGTAGCTGGAAATCGTTTGTCCGTTGCGCAGCAGGAACAGGTTTTTCCCCAGAGACTCGAAACCCGCCCGCACCGTGGCGAAACCCCGGCTGATTCGGTGGGCCGGGGCGATATTGATTTCGATATCGTCTATCTGCTGAATGTGCTTGCCGAGCACCTGAATGACCGCAGAGCTCAATGCGGGCAGGCTGCTGACTCCGCTGATGACGGTACTTGCGGCGTTGATGGCGCTTTGATTGAGTGTGCCGATATCGCCGACAAATGCCGTGGCATCCGCGATGTCCAGGTAGTGGATGCCGTGTTCGATACAGGCGCTGGGGACGTGATAGTCCTGTTGTTGGAAGGGCCCTGCGCAATGGATCACCAGGTCGAGGTTCAACCCCTGCAATTGCGCCGCGAGGTTCACCGATTCGTGGTCTAGGCGCAGGCCTTCGAAGGTGCTGTTTGAGGGGTTGGTATCGGGAAATTGCTGCTGCAGGCGGTTGGCGAGGAGTTCGGCCTTGAAGCGGTCGTGGCCCGCGAGAAGGATATGGGTGCTGGGCTCGCTGCCGAGCATCTCCGCAATACGGCTGCCAAAGGTGCCGTAGCCCCCCAGGATCAGTATCCGCTTGCGCAACATCTTGATGGGTGACAACTGGCCGACTCCTGATCCCTGGCGCGCACTGATTTTTGGTGCACAACTTGCGTGAACTGCTAGTCTGCCGTGGGCCAGTGGATGAGTTCAAGTCCCTTGTTGTCTGTAACGCTGTCGTCAGCGCGGATGCACCAGCCCAACTCGCCCCAGTCACCAAGTACGATGCGCTCCCCGGGTAGTCCGTCGATCGACAGGCTGTGCCGTGCGGGGCGGTGGGTGTGGCCGTGAATCAGGGTCTGCACCTTGTGCTCGCGCATCACTTTGACCACTTCATCCGGCGTGACATCCATGATGTCTTCCGCCTTGCTGCTGTTCATGGAGGTGGATACGGAGCGGATCTGCGCGGCGATCTGGCGGCGTTCTTCCAGTGATTTGGCCAGGAGCGCCTGCTGCCACTGCGGATTGCGCGCCTGCTGCCGAAACGCCATGTATTCCTGATCCAGCGTGCACAGGCTGTCGCCATGCATCAGCAATACTGGCTGGCCGGCGAGGGTGACAAGGCTGGGATCGGAGAGCAGGGTGGCACCACAGCGTCGGGCGTAATCGTCACCAATCAGGAAGTCGCGATTGCCGTGCATCAGGTATACAGCGGTACCCCGATCGCTGTAGCGCTTCAGTTGGCGTGCAACTTCGTCTGCGAGTGGAGCATCATCGTCATCGCCGATCCATACTTCGAAAAAGTCGCCCAGAATGTACAGGGCTTCGGCACCGGCGGCGGGGCCTTCGAGAAAATCAAAAAAGGCCCGGGTGATGGCCGGGCGGGTCTCGTCCAGGTGCAGGTCTGAGATCAGGAATGTTGCCACTGGTGTCGCCACTAAGTCAGTTCGAGTTGGTTTCGCCCGGTCAGTATCGACTGGCTGTTACTTGTCCGCGTATGCGTCGGAGATGGTAACGCCGGTGATTTCGATGGACTCGGTCGGTACGTCCTGATGGAAGCCGTTGCTGCCAGTGGGGACTTCTTTAATCTTGTTGACCACATCCATACCGTCAGCCACTTTGCCAAACACGCAGTAGCCCCAGCCGTGCGCGTCTTTGGCGCGGAAGTTCAGGAAATCATTGTCGTTCACGTTGATGAAAAACTGAGCAGTGGCAGAGTGAGGGTCCATGGTGCGCGCCATGGCCAGGGTGCCGGTGTCGTTCTTCAGGCCGTTGTCAGCTTCGTTTTCGATGGCGTCACGAGTGGGCTTCTGATCCATATTCGGGGTCATGCCGCCGCCCTGAACCATGAAATTGTTGATCACCCGGTGGAAGATGGTGCCGGTGTAGAAATCATCGCGACAGTACTGCAGGAAGTTGGCGGCAGTCTTGGGTGCCTTGTCAAAGTCCAGTTCGATGTTGATGTCGCCGTAAGTGGTGTGCAGAGTGATCATAAAATGTCCTGTCCGGGATCGGTTTGGGGCGGCATGATACTCTGTTCACAGTCCGACGCAAGCGGCTCCCGGGCTCAGGCCCGGCCTCGAGGAAAACCCATGCGGCGGCGGTCATCTGCGTTATAATCCGCCGCTTAGTTTTGTGCAGCTGTATATAGAGAAAGCCATGACATCCGAGAGCAAGCCCGCTCACTTTTTACAGAACATCATCCGCGAAGATCTGGCCGAGGGCCGGGTCAGCCAGTTGAGCACCCGTTTCCCCCCGGAACCCAACGGATATCTGCACATCGGCCATGCCAAATCCATCTGCCTGAACTTCGGTCTGGCCAAGGAGTTCGGCGGTCAGTGTAATCTGCGCTTTGACGATACCAACCCCGCCAAAGAAGAGGAGGAGTACGTCGGCGCGATCAAGCGCGACGTATCCTGGCTGGGTTTCGAGTGGGCCGGTGACGTCAAGTACACCTCGGACTATTTCGATCAGTTGCACCAGTGGGCCATCCACCTGATCAAGGAAGGCAAGGCCTACGTCTGTGACCTGAACCCGGAGCAGGCCCGCGAGTACCGCGGTACCCTCAAAGCACCCGGCAAGAACAGCCCCTACCGTGATCGCGCTGTAGAGGAAAACCTGGACCTGTTTGCCCGCATGGCTGCCGGTGAGTTCGATGAAGGCAGCTGCAGTCTGCGCGCCAAAATTGATATGTCTGCACCGAATATCAATCTGCGCGACCCGATCATCTACCGCATCAAAAAGATGGCGCACCACCAGACTGGCGATAAATGGTGTGTCTACCCCAGCTACGATTTTGCCCACGGACAGTCTGATGCCATTGAGGGCATCAGCCACTCCATCTGCACTCTGGAGTTTGAGGATCACAAGCCGCTGTACGACTGGTTTATCGAAAACCTGCCGGTTCCGGCACGCCCGCGCCAGTATGAGTTTGCCCGCCTGCACCTGAATTACACCGTGGTGTCCAAGCGCAAACTCAAGCAGCTGGTGGACGAAGGCTTTGTTGATGGCTGGGACGACCCGCGTATGCCGACCATTTCGGGACTGCGCCGCCGCGGTGTTACTCCTGCGTCTATTCGCCAGTTCTGCGAAATGATCGGTGTCACTCGTTCCGACTCCACCGTGGATGTGGGAATGCTGGAATACGCCATCCGCGATGACCTGGACAAAAACGCCCCTCGCGCCATGTGTGTGATCGAGCCGCTGAAGGTGACCCTTACCAACTATCCGGAAGGCCAGCAGGAAATGCTGAGTGCGCCCGGCCACCCGGTGCGCGACGACCTGCCTGCGCGGGAACTGCCGTTTGGTAAAACCCTGTATATCGAGAAAGAGGATTTCCGCGAGGAAGCCAACAAAAAGTACAAGCGGCTGGTACTTGGCAAAAAAGTGCGCTTGCGCAATGCCTATGTGATTCTCGCGGAAGACGTGGTCAAGAATGATGCCGGCGAGATCATTGAAGTGCTGTGCTCCGTCGACTTGGATACCTGCGGTAAAGATCCGGCAGACGGCGTGAAGCCCAAAGGCGTGATCCACTGGGTATCGGCTGAAAACAATGTGGACTGCGAAGTGCGCCTGTACGACCGCCTGTTCAACGATGAATCGCCAGATGTAGGTGACAAGAACTTCCTGGAATCCGTAAACCCGGACAACCTGCAAATTGTCAGCGGCTGTAAAGCAGAGATCGGCCTTGCCGAAGCACAGCCGGAGCAGGGCTACCAGTTCGAGCGCAACGGCTATTTCTGTCGCGACAGTAAATATGGCACGCCAGAAAAGCCGGTGTTCAACCGCACCATTGGCTTGCGCGATTCCTGGGCGAAAGAACAGAACAAGTAATTTACAGATACTGACAGTAACTGACAGATTAAATAGCGAGAACAGATGTCTCTCAAGGTCTACAACACCTTCTCTGGTGAAAAGGAAACTTTCAAGCCCATTCAGGAAGACCGCGTGCGCATGTACGTATGTGGCCCGACCGTGTACAACCGTGTGCACATCGGCAACGCACGCCCGGCGGTGGTGTTCGATACTCTCTATCGCGTACTGAAAAACCTCTACAGCGATGTGGTTTACGCGCGCAATATCACCGATATCGACGACAAGATAATGAACACCGCGCGGGAAAATGGTGAAGAGATCGGTGCGCTGAGCGCGCGCTTTGCCCAGGCTTATTTCGAAGACATGCAGGCCCTGAATACCCAGCAGCCGGATATCACGCCGTATGCCACCGAGCACCTTCCGGAAATGATCGCGATGATCGAAAGTCTGGTCGAAAAGGGCAACGCCTACGCAGCGGAAGGTCACGTACTGTTTGCGGTCCAGTCCATGGACGACTACGGCAAGCTGTCCAAGCGCTCTCTCGACGACATGCTCGCCGGTGCCCGCGTGGAAGTTGCCCCGTATAAAAAATACGCCGGTGACTTTGTCTTGTGGAAACCGTCATCCGACGACGAGCCCGGCTGGGAAAGTCCCTGGGGCCGCGGCCGCCCGGGCTGGCACCTGGAGTGCTCGGCGATGATCAAAAAACACCTCGGGGATACCATCGATATTCACGGTGGTGGTCGCGACCTTACTTTCCCACACCATGAGAATGAGCGCGCCCAGAGCTGCTGCGCCAACGGTGTGGATTTTGTGCGCTATTGGATGCACAACGGCTACGTCAACATTGATGGCGAGAAGATGTCCAAATCTCTGGGCAACTTCCGCATGGTCAACGACCTGTTGCAGCAGTATCCCGGTGAAGTACTGCGCTTCGCGCTACTCTCGGCCCACTACCGCTCCGAGCTGAACTTCAGCGCAGACCTGCTCGATCAGGCCTGGCGTACCCTCGATGGGCTCTACGGTGCATTGCGTGAGACCCAGAACATCGAGGTTGCTGCGGTTGACCTGAGTGATACCGCATTTATGGCAGCGTTGTACGACGATCTGAACACCCCGATTGCGATCAGTGAGCTGCACCAGATCGCACGGGAGCTGAACAAGGCTGGAGATGTAGAGAAGCCGGCGTTGAAAGGGCAGTTACTGGCCGCCGGTGAACTGCTCGGCATCCTGCAGTTGGATGCGGAAGCCTGGTTCAAGCAATCCCGCGGTGGCGACGAAATCAGTGAAGCCGATATCGAAGCCCTGATCGCCGAGCGCCAGCAAAGCAAGAAAGACAAAAACTTTGCCCGTGCCGATGAGATTCGCGAGGAACTCAAAGCCAAAGGTGTCGTGCTGGAAGATAGCCGCGAAGGGACCAAATGGCGCAGGGAATAGCCCTGAAATATAACCAAGGCTCCTGCGAAGACAGAACAAAAAAAGAGAACAAGACCATGAAAAAAATCCTCACCGTGGCCACCGCAATCACTGCTGTCCTTGCCCTCACCGCCTGCGAGCCCAAACGCGGCTCCGAAGCCTGGTGTAAAAAAATGGACGAGACCCCGAAAGGCGAGTGGAGCTTCAATGACGCCGGTGACTACACCAAGTTCTGCGTCCTGAACCAGAAGCCTGAAGACCAGTAATCGCGAACGCCAAGGAACCCTGCCCGTTGTTTTTTGCAGATTCCTACCAGCACTTTTTCCGCCCACTAACCGGTAAATACCGGGAACAGGTGGTCGAGTGCCTGCGCCTGCTGTACGAGCGTCTGTACACCGCCAAGGCTGACTACGGTGAATCGCTCACCCGTGAACAGATCCTGGAAACTTTTGCGGAGGCGCTTACTCGCGCCCCGCAACTGGATGGTGACAGCGGAGCGGAGCCGGAAGGCCGCTTCCGCAACTTGCGTGAGCAATCTGTCTGGGTCCTGAACAGCCTGGTGGAATTCGGTTGGCTGGAAAAGTTGGTCGACAGCGCCACACTCACCGTTTCCTACCCCTTCAGTCGTCGCGGCCGTTTGTTTACCCAGCCGCTGGTCGAGCTCAACAGCACCCGCGTGCGCACCCGCCACCGCAATACCCGCAATACCCTCAATGCACTGGAAGCCTTTGCGTCCCGTGGTGAGGTGTATGACCTGATCGATGCATGGGAATATTCCGAGCGTATCGTGGCGGACTTCACTGATATGGTCGCGGAGCTGGAAGAGCGCAAGCGCGAGCTGGTGCGGGAAGTGGAAGCGCAGATACTGGTGCAGCAGGCGACAGATGAATTCTTTTCGTTTATGGAAAGCCGCTTCCAACCGGATCTGGCGATTCGCCTGTCGGCCGATAGCGTTGAAAAGCATCGCGATAGTATCGGCCGTGTTATCAGTCAGATTCGTCGCAAGGACAACGCCAAAAAAGCGGAGTGGGAGCGCCGCCTGCGGCAGCAGTTGCCGGAATTGCACGCCGATGGGCAATCCGTACTCTGGTTGATGCTGGATACCATCGAAGACCGGATGCGCCGCGCCTGCGAAGTTAAATTACCGGCATTGCGGCAAGCGCTGCAGGGTTTTACCAAGCGTGCGGAAATCATCATTCGCCAGCTCAGCTATTTGCAAAGCAGTACCGAAGGCGCTTTCACGGACCTGTGCCAGGATCTTGGTAAGGCGGACAACCGGAATCAGTTGTTGTCGCAGCTGGGTGATCAGCTCGCGGCGTTTCAGTTGCGTCTGTATGACCCAAAGCAAACCCAGTTGTGGCAACGCAGCCGCCGGCAGCCCGTGAACACCCTGGTTGAAGACGAGGCGTCGATCAGCGACGACAGTCAGCGCGACATCTTGTTGCAGCAGTTGCTGGATCAGGCCTTCAATTTCAATAGTAGCGACCTACGTAATTATCTTTCCATCGCTCTCGGTAGCGGTCAGAAAGTCAGTAGTCGTGACCTGCCCCTAAAAGATGCGCGAGATCTGCTGGCCATGAGCCACGCACTGGAAGCCGCAGCGGTCTCCCAGGATGGCAGTGGCCCCTTTATGCAAGTGGAATTTACCGGTGAAGTCGCCAGTAATGACTATTTCCAGCAGTTTGATGAATACACCCTTGAGTTAAGCGACCGAGAGTTGAAAGACCGTGATTGAACAGGCATTGGAAGAGGCACTGGCCCAGTGCAAGCTGACTCGTAGTGAGTTTTCCGAGCTGCTGGTGCGGCTACTGGATTACGGCGTGATCTGTCGAGACGAAAGCAACATTGAAACCGTGTTGTACGACCGCTTTCAGCGCTGTGAACAGCTGATTCGCGACTGGGTCGCGCCGCTAGGGTTGCGCCTGCAGCACGACAGCCGGTTTCAATTTATCCGCGTGTATCCGCCGGGCGCGGAAGTGCCGGGATTGCCGGATCAGGAGGAACCCCACCACGGCGGTTTCCGCGGGCGGCTTTCCCAGCAGGAAGTAGCGGCGATTCTGGTCTTGCGGGTGGAATACGACAAATCCCTCCGCGAAGGGCAGGTGGACGACCAGGGTTGCGTGGCACTGACACTGGAAGCGCTTGAGCTGGGCCTGCGCAACCTGCTGAAAATGTCTCTGCCAGATAAGTTGGCGGAGCGGAAACAGCTGCTAAAAAAACTGCGCCAGCTGCGCCTGATTCAGTTCAATGGCGAAGACAGCGAAGCGGTGGTCGAGACCCTGCTTCGGGTGCGTCCGACCATTGCGCAGTTTGTCAGTGAAGCGGCGCTGGCACAGTTGCTGGAAAGTGACGCACCGAATGGCGAAACCGGGCAAGGCGAGCGGATTACCCCGACGAGCGAAGATCGCAGTCTCTTCGCCGAATCGTAATTCGAGGCTCTTACAAGAAAACGACTAAATTTATTGCTGAGCACACGAAACGTATGTTTCTGAAAAAACTCATCCTCATCAATTGGGGCAACATTCCCCAACTGGAATACGAATTCGGGCCCATCAACCTGTTTTCTGGCGGCAATGGCTCCGGTAAAACCACCGCGGCCGACGCCATCCAGACTCTGATGACCGCCGCGCACGATACTCTGTTTACCTTCAACCCCGGGCAGGACGAAACGACCCAGCGCGGTCGCGGTGGCAAACAGGTGCGCACGCTTGCTTCATACGTGCTCGGCTGTGACGACGGCAGCTACGCCCGTCTGAAACCGACTGATTGCTATATCGTAGGTAACTTCTACCCCACCGAAGGCGAGGACGGTGAACCCTTCACTGCCATCATGGGCATCCGCGCCCACCTGGACACCAGCACCAAGCCTGCCCAGGCGCGCCAGGACAGCCTGAAATTTTTCGTGATCCCCGGCGAACAGCTGGCGATGAACGATTTCATCAAAGAATATAAAGACGGCAAGCACCTGCTGCCGCTGGACAAGTTTTACAGTGTTGTCGGTAAACAGTTTGGCAAAGTAGAGCAGTACGACAAGAAAAAAGCTTACCTGCGCCGTCTTTATGGCGCACTGCGCGGTCGCGCAGATGCCGTTCCAGACCGGGAAGCCACCCACGCCGCGCGTACCTTCGCCAATTTTATGGCGTACAAGCCGGTAAAAAGCATCAACGACTTTGTTGCTCAGGAAGTGTTGGAAAAACGAGATCTGGGTGAAGCTATCCGCTCCGTTTCCGAGCTGATGAAAACCATTCACGGCATGGAGCTGGAAGCGCGTGAGATTGTGGAACGTGTGGATGCATTGCAGCGCATCGCAGAGTCCGCGGATCTGTATACCGAGCAGTGGTTGCAACTGCGCGTGCAGGAGTACCTGCAAGCCAAGCATCAGCAGTTGCGGGTGCAGAAAACCTATCTCGAAGGCAAAAACCGGCAGAAAGAAACCCGCTCTGAACTCGAGCGCACCGGTCAAGAAATCCAGCAGTCCGAGAGCCGAACTCGCCATCTAAGCGAACAGCTGGTGTCTGTTCAGGCCCAGCGCCAGGGCATTTCTGCACTGCGTACAAAAGACGACCTGGACCAGAAAATTGCCGAGGCCAATCGCACCCTGTCTTCGCTGGCTGCACCACTAGCCGCACAGCAGCAATTGGTTGCCGCCAATCAGGCGGCCGCAGGAGAGCTGCTTTCTCTGCTTAGTACCACTTCTGTTTCTCTGGAGATTCCGGCTTTCAGCGACGGCGGTCTGGTGAAGTCCCTCAAGGCAGTTGGGCGAGGGGAAACCTTGGTGCAACTGGATAGTCTCCTGGCCAAGGACTGGATTGATCTCTCTGCACAGGAGTCCGTGCGTGAGCAGGCGGCGGCAGCCGACGCGGCGCAAAACCGGCTTGTGCGCCAGATGACCGAGTCGGAGCCCGGTGAAGTCACCCTGCGGGATCAGGTCAACGACCTGGTATCCCGCGGCGAACTCAAAGTGCAGCAGCTGCAAAAACAGTTGCATGCTCAGGAGTCCCGAATCCACCACCTGCAGTCCAACCGTGTGCGTTATCCGCAATATGTGGATCAGGCACTGTCGGCGATTCGCGAACAGTGCCCGCAGGCGGAACCACAGGTACTGTGTGATTTTGTCGAAGTACTGGACGATCGGTGGCAGATGGCAGTGGAAGGCTACCTCGGTGGGGCGCGCTTCTCGATTATTGTCGATCCGGATCACGAGGCCGAAGCCATGGCTATCGTGCGCGCCATGCCCGGCCGAGGTAATCGCGCCCGGGTCATTCAGGGGGATAAGGCCCGGCGGGATGCGGAGCGGCTGGAATCACCACAAAAATCCATCGTTGAATTGATGTCCTTCAATCACAAAACCGCGGAATATTACCTGCGTGCCTCTTACGGCACCGTACTGCAGGTGCGCGATGCTCAGGAGCTGCGTGGCACCCGGCGGGGTTTGACCCCGGAAGGGCTGGCGAGCGGCAACTACAGTATGTGGCGCTGTGATATCGACGACAGCGAACTGGTCTTCGGCCAGGGCGCTCGTGCCCGGGCACTGGCGGCCCAGGAGCGTGCACTGCAACAATTGTTGAAGGAAGCGGGGCAGCTTCACGAGCAGCAGCAACAACTGCGCAATCTCGCTCAGGCCGTACGCAGCCTGTCGGCACTGAAGCTATTGGACTCAGTCGACGCGGCGCTCGATGCTCAGCGTCAGGGGCGCAATGCCGAACAGGCACTGGCGAACCTGGATCTCGATGACGGTCTCGAGCTGGAGCAGCAGGCCAACGAACTGCACGAAAAACTGGAGAGCGAGCGCCAGCAAGGTGCTGGTTTACAAAAGCTCGCCGGTAAACTGGAAACCAATCTCGACAATATCGGCAAGCAATTGAACGCGCTTTCCGCACAGCTGGATCAATTGGACGATGCGCTGACCGATAGCGAAGCAGCAGTGCAGCGGATCGCACAGATCACTCCCGACTTTGACGTGGAAGTCGTGTTGCAGCAGGCAGATGAGCAGGCCGCGCAGGCGGATGATGGTTTTGATTTCTCGCTGGATGTGGCGGAGTGGCGCGGGCTGTTACAGAAATACAGCCACCATCTATTGAAAGCGGTGATGGATTACAACAGCAGCTGTAGTACTGGCGATACGCTGTCGTTTGATCCGGATTTTGCCGGCGGCCACAACGAGGCCCAGTTCAAGTTGGTATGCCAGCTGGTGGAGCAGGTCACCGCACTGCGCAATCGCCTCAAGAACAACCTGCTGGTGGATCGCCACGAGCAATTGCAGGGGCTGAAAAAGTCGTTCAACACCACCTTCGTCACCCACCTTTGCCACGCGATCTACCAGTCGATCAATGATGGTAAGCGGGTACTGGATGACCTGAACGGCGAGCTGGAACATCATCGCTTCGGCGCCGATCGTGAGCGCTTCCGCTTCGATTACCGATGGGTGCCAGAGTTCAAAGAGTACTGGAACTTCTTCAAGGCGGTAATTGAGCTGCCCAATCTGGGGGAGGAGCAGAGCCTGTTCGATGCAGATCTGGATCCCAAGCATCAGCAGGTGCGGGATAAGTTGCTGAACATGTTGTTGAGTGAAGACGAACAGGTTGCCCGTCGTGAGCTCGACCGCATCAGTGACTATCGCAATTACCGCAACTACGAAATCTACAAGGAACCGCAGGGTAAAGAACCGATTGCGCTGAGCCAGTACGGCACCGGCTCCGGCGGCCAGTTGGAAACGCCGGCCTATATCATCCGTTCTGCGGCGGTCACCTCCGCTTTCCGTTTCAACGACGGCAACAGCCACCTGAAAATGGTGCTGGTGGATGAGGCCTTCTCGAAGATGGATGAATCCCGTTCCCGCGAGGTGATCCGCTATCTGACGGAAACACTGGGGCTGCAGCTGCTGTTCATCATGCCCAGTAGTAAATCCGGGCCGTTTATGGATCTGATTTCCAACCAGCTCGTGTTCAGCAAATGTCCGAGCCCGAAACCGGTGGGGGAGTTGAATACCCGGGTCTACGTAGACCGCAAGGTCTGTAACCAGGAGAAAATTGCCCACCTCTGGGCCAACCACCGCCGGACGATACGTCAGCAGGCGAGCCTGGAGTTTCTGGACATGCTTGAAGAGCCGGTCACTATCTGAGCTTGCGTTTTACACGCCAGTTCACGGAACATATGCTGAATTACGGTACCATTTGCCGATTAACGATACGTTTGGTAAATAACAGATTTCACGCTTGAGCAGGGGAGGCTTGGATGCGTCAATTTTCGATTTTGTTGGTCTTTGTGGTGGCCTTTGGTGGGGCTGCGGTGCTGTATGAGCAGGAAAGTCGCAAGGTGAAAGGGGTCTTGTCCCAGATTACCGACCTACAGGCTAAGGTGGGTGATATGCAGGCGGAGATCAACCGGCTGAATGCGGAGCTTGAGTCCGTAAAGTTGGCGGAGCGCCGCCGGCCGAACCTCAACGGTATCGCCAGTCGGGTTCTGAAAAACCAGCCGACCGCACCTGTGTCCAAACCGACACCCGCGCAACAGCAGCGCCGCGGTCTGGTCGCTGGTGATGTGACCACGGCAACCCCCGCTATCCGCGGGCGCGGCGAGCCGGCGGAAGACGGGGAGTGGGCCAAGCCCACCGTCGATGCGGAAGCCTATGAGCCCCAGTCTGCCGAAGAGGACACGGCAGTCGTGGATCCCTACCAGTAACGACCGGGTTCGGAGACGCACAGACTGTTTAACAGGGAGCCCGCTTTTCAGCGGGCTTCTGATTTTCAGAGAGCCAGAAAGATACACTAGCCCATGAATGTAACTGCCTTCTACGAATCCCTTTGCGCCCAGCTCGGCGGCCTGCTGACCGACGAGCGCGACTGGCTCGCCAACACAGCCAATGCCAGTGCTTTGCTGTTCCTGGAGATGGAAGATATCAACTGGGCGGGCTTTTATTTCCTGCACGGCGATGAGCTGCGGCTGGGGCCTTTCCAGGGCAAACCTGCCTGTACGCGCATTGCGGTCGGCGCCGGTGTCTGTGGCACTGCGGTAAAGACCGGTCAGTCGCAGCTGGTTGAGGATGTACACCAGTTTCCCGGGCATATCGCCTGCGATGCGGTATCTGCGTCTGAGGTAGTAGTGCCTCTTTACAATGGCGACCGCTGTCTCGGGGTGCTCGATATCGACAGCCCGCAAATTGCCCGTTTTACCGAGCAGGATCTCGCCGGAGTGGAAGCTTTTGCCAAGACCCTGCTGTCGCATTCGGACCTCCCGTAAGTTCGGTTTATCGTCTGGTCGTGAGGAGCAGGGATGGCGCTGGTGTGGCACAAGCAGGTGGGAGATAGCCGCTACGAGGTGCGCAGCCACGGGGCGACGGTGCGGTTGTATAGCAATGGTGTCTTCCACTCCCAGTGGAACCCGAATGATCCCCTGAAAGGCTCCCTGTGGGAGCTGTTGTTCCTGCCGGTATTTTTCCTACCCCAGGGGCAGGTGCGCAGGGTGCTGATTCTTGGTGTTGGCGGCGGTGCGTTGATTCGCTTGTTGCAGCGCTTTATTGCGCCAGAGACGATTGTAGGTGTGGATATAGATCGCCATCACCTGACTGTCGCACGCCGATTTTTTGGCGTGCGCGGTGCCGAGCTGATCTGTGCCGATGCGCGGGAGTTTGTCGCTGAGCAGGGGGCTGACGAGGGTTCAGCACCTTTTGACGTGATTGTGGACGACCTGTTTGGCCACAGCGACGGCGTTGCCGAGCGTGCGATTGCGGCCGATCCGGCGTGGTGCATGCGCTTAATGAACCTGTTGTCTCCAGATGGACTGGTAGTCAGTAATTTTGGCAGCCGGCAGGAGCTGCGCGCGAGCGGCTGGCGCACCCCGGCACTGCGCCAGCAACTTCAGGGCGCCTGGAGCGCGGAGCTGCCGGAGTACGAAAACAGCATTGGTATTTTCAGCCGTAGCCCCCTGCACCGCAAAGCGTTAGCCGAGCACGCGCCTGGCGCGATCAATCCTGGCAATCCCTCGCGCAGGCTTTCTGCCCGTCTGACACGGCTGCGCTGACTTCTCTTTCCCGGCATTCTCCACGTAAACTCACATGAGCCCCAGAAATCCAGTTGGCGTGCTAATGATCCCTGTGTCTATACTGAATTTAGGCGGTTGTTTTCCCGGGATTAGTTGATGCGGTACAAGACCTTGGAAGATGTGATTCAGGAGGGAAGGGAATTTCATCTGAAGCTGAGTCGGCAGTACGAAGAGTTCGAGTTGATATCCGCGGACGCGCGCGCCCGGTTGTTGCTTGACCAGCTCAAGCGGCGGGAAGTGTCCATGACCCACACGCTGGAAAACTTCCGCGAAGATGTGGGCGAAGGGGCATTGCACACCTGGGTGCAGTTTGCGCCAGAAGGCCGGGAGCCAGAGTTACTGCAGCGATTGCGCAACACCGATATTGGCGACCCCGATGCCATCGGCAAGGTAGCCATGGATATCGAAATGTATCTCGCAGATCAGTACCGCGATTTATTGTTGGTAGCGGATTCACCACCGGCCAAGCATGCACTGGAGCGGCTACTGGAGCTGGAGCAGCTGGAAGAGCATACGCTTTCGATCAATCTTTTTAATCTGCGGGATTACTGAAGGCCGGTCGGGAAGGTCTTCTTTAGTGGTGTCCGGAGTTTCAGTTTCTCACTTCGTCAGGCGGTATACGCAGAACCCTTTCTCTTTGTTCAGCATGTCGACCTGCTGGAACAACCCCTGCGCCTTTTTCCCCAGCGGAATAAATTCGTTCACCACAAACAGTGCGGTGCCGCGGGTGCGAAGAATGCGCGCGGCCTGTGTCAAAAAGCGATCCGTAAGGTCGCCCTCCACCTGAAACCCCTGATGGAAGGGCGGGTTGCAGATCACCAAGTCTGCGCTGCCACTTTCTATTTCAGACCCCGCATCACCCGGGATTACACGCCCTTCAATTTCCCGTAATTCAAAATTTTTCTGGCAGGCGAGCATGGCCGCCGGGTTGTTATCCGTCGCACGGATAGATAGTTGAACCGGGTTTCCGGCGATTTCCGCCAGTCGGCAGCTCAGGTACCCATAGCCACAGCCGAGATCCACCACACGAAGTTCGTCAGCGGGCAGGTCGTTGAGAGGGGTATTGGGAAGATAGTCGGCAAAGTGGCAGGCCAGAATGGCGCTTCCGGTATCGATTTTATTCCAGCCAAACAGGCCCGGCTTGGAATAGAGGCCGCCGACCGTATCGAGTTGTCTCAGTTGGGTGTAGTCACTGTCATCCAGGCTGTGGTGCTCTGACTGCGCCTGCAGCGAGCTGATGCTCAGGTAATCATTGCCATGCTTTTTTAGCTGTTTCCCGCAGCCAAAACACTGAGCCGCTTTTTGCGCGTAGGTTTTAATACCGCTGGATTTTTCGCCCAGCAGAAACAGTTCACCACCTTCTTGCAGTAGGTCCGCCGCGCGATTGATGACGTGATGCACAGCGGCTTTTTCTTTGGAAACCGGATACACGATTCGGGAGTAGGTCGCCTGCATGGTGGCGAGATCGAAGTCGCCAAAATGGCTGCGAATTCCGTGCGCTTCAGCAGCCTGTGCAATATCCCAGCGATTGCTGATCAGCAATCCGGCAAAGCCCAGGCCCCCGTTTAGCAGGGCTTTGCTGTTTTCGTCTGCGATCCAGAGGGTATTGGAATCACTGTCGCGCAGCAGTTGAGAAAGTAGGGCTTGCATACGGGGCCGTCGCTCAGGCGTTTTCGGAGCCAACGCTGGTGATTTCTTCCTCGGTCAACGGGCGGTAGTCGCCTTCCGGCAAATCTTCATCCAGCGCGATGTTGCCGATACGTTCCCGGTGTAGTTCCAGGACCCGGTTCTCCAGTGCCGCGAACATCCGCTTTACCTGGTGGTAGCGGCCCTCGCTGATCGTAATGCGCACTTCGTTGCGGTAGAGGATTTCCAGCTTCGCCGGTTTGGTGCGCTTTTTCTCGTTGTTGAGCCAGATACCTTTCTCGAACTTGTCGATGGCGCTGTCTTCGATGGGGTCTGCGAGGTGCGCGTAGTAGGTTTTATCGCAGTGGTGACGCGGTGAGGTAATACGGTGGGACCACTGGCCATCATCGGTCACCAGTACTAATCCAGTGGTGTCGATATCCAGGCGGCCGGCAATATGCAGTTTGTGCGCATTCGGTTCATCCAGCAGGTCGAGCACTGTCGGGTGCTCGCCATCTTTGGTCGCACACACATACCCCAGTGGCTTGTTCACCATAAAGTAGCGGGGGCCAGCCTCGCCCAGCAGCTCGCCGTCCAGGCAGAGTTCGTCTGACGGATCTACTTTGCTGGATGGGTCGGTCACCGCCACGCCATTGACGGTGATCCGCTCCTGTTTCGCTGCACGCTTTACTTCCGCCCGGGAGAGGTCGGTGACCTGGCTGATGGCCTTGTCGAGGCGTTGGGGCTTGTCGAACTGCTGGGATTTGTGATCAGCCAAGTTTTTTCTCACCGGAATCAACGGACTGATAGATCAGGGTGTTGATAGTCATGGGGCCGACGCCGCCGGGCACCGGAGTATAAGCCGCGGCGCGCTCTTTCAGCGGGCCGAGTTCGATGTCGCCCACGCCGCCGGGGTGGTAGCCAGCGTCGACAACCACGGCGCCGTCTTTGATCCAGTCAGCCTTGATGAACTCCGGGCGACCAACAGCGCCGACCACGATGTCGGCTCGTTTGATGTGTTCGGCCAGTTCCTGGGTGCGGGAATGGCAGATGGTCACGGTGGCGTTGGCATTCAGTAGCATCGCCGCCATTGGCTTGCCGAGAATCGGGCTGCGGCCAACCACAACGGCGTGCTTGCCGGCGAGCTCGATATTGTAGGCTTCCAGCAGGCGCATGATGCCTTTGGGCGTGGCGCAGCCGTAGGCTTCTTCGCCCATCGCCATACGGCCGAAGCCAAGGCAGGTAACGCCGTCCACGTCTTTCTCCAGCGCGATGGCATCGAAACAGGCCCGCTCGTCGATCTGTTCGGGAACAGGGTGTTGCAGAAGGATGCCATGGACGTTGACGTTGGCGTTCAGCTCTTCGATCTTGGCCAATAGTTCTTCAGTGGTGGTTGAAGAGGGCAGTTCCACCTGCATGGAATCCATGCCGATACGGCGGCAGGCATTTCCCTTCATCTTTACATAGGTCGCGGAAGCGGGATCGTCACCCACCAGAATGGTAGCGAGGATGGGCGTCTGGCCAGCGCTCTTTTCCTTCATGGCAGCAACGCGGGCAGACAGTTCTTCTTCGGTTTTCTGGGCAAGGGCCTTGCCGTCCAGAACCAGTGCAGACATAGGGATTTCTCAACCTGAACAGGGAGCGCAGCGCGGGAATCGGCGCTCGCTCGTGATAGTGAGCTAGAAGCTTAATTTAGGCGCGGCATTTTCGCACAAGCGGCGAACATTTTCCCTATTCAGTCATCGCTTGTGCCACAAGTTTGGTGAAAGGCTAAACTACTTTAAAAAAGAATGGCTTAGCGGCGTTGACACCCTCGGGGGGCGCAAGTAATATGCGCGCTCTCGAACGGGGGCTACCCCGCGAAAGAATATCGGGGCATAGCGCAGTCTGGTAGCGCGCCTGCTTTGGGAGCAGGATGTCGGGGGTTCGAATCCCTCTGCCCCGACCAATTTACCGGGTTTTATTGCGCCCGTAGCTCAGCTGGATAGAGCATCCGCCTTCTAAGCGGATGGCCGCAGGTTCGAGTCCTGCCGGGCGTGCCATTTATGGCATCAATCAGTTTTTCGATGGTGACTGTAGCTCAGTTGGTAGAGCCCCGGATTGTGATTCCGGTGGTCGCGGGTTCGATCCCCGTCAGTCACCCCATATTTGACCTTCTGGTCCCGATAACCCGGCTTTATGCCGGGTTTTTTGGTTTTTGGGCTTTATTGTTCTATGTGTTGCCTTTACCTGCACCCGGGCGATCTAGGATAATGCGCGCCAGTTCTCATCTTATATCGTCTTTCCGGCCACGGAACTGGCTGGTATTTATTATTTGATACTTTTACTAATCAAGACTTAGGGGAAGAAAGTGACTGAAGTAGTCGAGCGTAAGGCAACCAATGTTCATTGGCATGACGGCGAAGTAAATCGCGGTGACCGTGCTGCAATGCTGGGTCATAAGGGTGTCACCCTGTGGTTTACCGGCCTGTCCGGCTCTGGCAAGAGCACCGTTGCGGTTGCGGTAGAAAAAGCGCTGGCTGCACGCGGTGTACTCAGCTATCGCCTGGATGGCGATAACATTCGTCTCGGCATCAACTCCAACCTGGGTTTCTCCGCGGAAGACCGCCAGGAAAATATCCGCCGTGTGGGTGAGATCTCCAAGCTGTTCGCCGATACCGGCGTAGTGGTACTGAGCAGCTTCATCAGCCCGTACGCGGAAGATCGGGATCAGGTGCGCAAAATGCACGAAGCGGGTGACCTGCAGTTCATGGAAGTCTTCATTGACTGCTCCCTGGAAGCCGCCGAAGAGCGCGACCCCAAAGGCCTGTACAAGAAAGCCCGCGCCGGCGAAATCCGTGGCTTTACCGGCATCGACGACCCCTACGAAGCTCCAGTGAAGCCAGAGCTTCACCTGCGCACCGACCAGATGAGCCTCGAAGATGAAGTAGAAGCCGTCATCAAGTCCCTGCAAGAGCGCGGCATCATCGTCTAAGCCACCGCGCTCCCGACGAGTAGGAGCTTGCTTGCAGGCGAACCTTTCCACGCCCGGACTGGTTCGTCTACAAGCAGGCTCCGACGAAGACGACAAGATATACTCTCGAGCTCCTGCCCATCAGCAAAAAATCCCTTGCCATCCCCAACACTCGGATCCCTATCCTCCGCCTGCACACAATCCCGGCCCAAATAACAACCGCCCAATTCCTTCAACAATTTCTCTTCAAGTAAACTCCTCCGCCAACTCCCCGACGCTTCTCCCGGCGCCACATATACTGTTGCTGTGCCCGCTCCATTCGGCCGGTTTCAGGTAACGAGAGCGTGGCATAGGGAATACATCGCGTACGGAGGCGACTATGGCTTGGAGCGCACGGAAACTGTTTGTCCGGTTCAATACACGGCGGATAGTGACGGGAGTGGTAGCTTCATTTTTCATTCTTCTTGGCCTGGGCGGCTGGTATGTGTACGAGAAACTGCCAAGAATCCCTGGGGTGCCAAAAGCTCCGGTAGTCGGTGTGCCGGCCGGTGCGCTGGATCACGCTCCGCAGCAGGCTTACCGCGGCGATCATCCGCGTAAAAGCGGGCGCCCCACGGAATACTTTCCTTTCCCCATTGCCATTGGTGAAACCGGCCCAGTAGAAACGCTGTTTGCCGGGCCGTCTACCTATCCATTTTTGTGTGGCGAAAACCGGGTGACCGGCGAGCAGCCAATGGTGGATAACCACAACGAAGAGGGAGTACCCGTATTTTCCCTGGACGAAGATGGTCAGAAAACCGATGAGGTGATCGGCTACAGCCGCGACTGCAGCCACCCGACCGCCGTTTCGTATTTCTACCGCAGCACCGTCGATGGCCAGTTCCATCCGCTGGAAGATGCGCAAAACGATATTGATCAGGTTACCGTCAACGGCAAAACCACCGATTTTGTGGTGCGGCTTGAAACGGGCACCATTAACCGCTTTTTCTATTCCATCGCCGCACTGCGCGGCGAAGGTGAGACCACGGAAAAACCCAACACCAGCAATTGGAACAAGCGGCTGATCTATCAGTTTCGCGGCGGAGTGGGCGTTGGTCGCAGGCAGGGCAACATGGCACGCAAGTCGATCATCGATCGTCGCGCAGACCAGCTTGCGCGGGGCTATGCGGTGGTATATTCCACGGCCAATCAGACCAGTAACCACTACAACATCTGGCTCGCCGAAGACACCGCCCGCCGGTTGAAAAAACAGTTTTCCGCACTTTATTCAGAACCGCTCTATACCGTCGGTATCGGTGGGTCTGGTGGCGCGATCCAGCAATACTTGCTCGCACAGAATGCCCCCGGCGTTTTGGATGCCGCACTTCCTCTGTATTCCTACCCGGACATGGTGAGCCAGACCATTTACGTGTTTGACTGCGAGCCGCTGGAATATTTCTTTGACGTGGTGGCTGCGGAAGATCCCCGCTGGCGGGATGTTTCTGAGCGCGAGGCCGTTATCGGTCTGGCGACCAAGGAAGAGTTCGACCACCGCTTTAAAATTCTGGAAAACGCCGCCGCCCTGTTTGACGGTCGCTATCGCGCAACTGCCAATGGTGCCTCCGAATGTGTGCAGGGATGGCGCGGCCTGGTGCCACTGGTCAACAACCCGAACTTTGTGCACTTCAGCAAAAGCTTCGCTGACCCCGTTGCCAAAAATACACACTGGTCGCACTGGGAAGATCTGCGGGATTTCTACGGTGCCGACCAGAATGGCTATGCCAACAGTGCCTGGGATAATCAGGGTGTGCAGTACGGCCTGGATGCTCTTAAGCAAGGCCACATCAGCGTGGATGAATTTCTGCGTCTGAACGCCACCATCGGCGGTTGGAAAGACCCTACAGAGCAGGGCGGAGAAAAGCTCTGGTTTATGAACGGGGATATTTTTCCGATGGAGCTCTCCATCTGGAGCGAACACAACATGAACCTGGGTAGCCTCGACAACCCGGCACCAAGAAATGTCGCCAGTGTTGAAGCCATCGAGGGGATCTATCGTTCCGGCCATGTCTTCCTGGGGGATGTAGAAATCCCGATTGTCGATGTTCGTCACTACCTCGAAGGCGAGCTGGACATGCACCACAGCCTTGCATCTTTCTCCAGCAGAGAGCGTATTCGTCGTGCACGGGGGCATGCAGACAATCAATTAATCTGGATGAGCCACAAAGGCTACAACCCAATTGACGAAGCGCTGGACATCATTGATCACTGGATGCAAAAAATTGTCGAGCACCCTGAGCTGGGCGTGGCAGGGAACAAACCGGTAGAGGCAACCGACCGTTGTTTTGATAAAAATGGGAACGTACTCGCCGCCGGTCCGAGTGTCTGGAATGGCAAGTGGAATCACAAGTCTGACGGTGCCTGTATGCAGGAGTATCCGATTTACAGCACACCGCGCCAGATGGCTGGCGCCCCGATTACTGGCGATGTTTTTAAATGTGCGCTGCAGCCGATTGAGCGTGCGGTGGCCAAAGATACCTACGGCCACGCGACCGCAGCGGTCGTTGAACGGGTTGACGATCTGCGCCGAATTTTTCCGCAGGGCGTGTGTAACTACAACGCGCCGGATACCGGTCGCCCCAAGGATCAGTTGTTCCAGCACGGTGGCGACGTCATTATCGCCGGGCACCCGGTGGGCGCAGATTATCGGCAACTTCCTGCTGAATTCGCACAGGACGCAGAGCCAGAAACAGAAGAAATTCAACCCACACCGGTCTCCGTCGAAGACCCGGATGCGGCTGAAAATAATTTGTAATTTTTGGCGTCATTTTTGTTGACACAAAACTACAGTCCGGTAACATGCGCCTCGCTCTCGGGGGACAAGCCCAGAGCAAAAACGGAAACCTTCGATAAGAAGTTACCGATGTGGGTGGTTAGCTCAGTTGGTAGAGCGGCGCCCTTACAAGGCGTAGGTCACAGGTTCGACCCCTGTACCACCCACCATCTCTCACTCTTACC
Source organism: uncultured Microbulbifer sp. (assembly GCF_947504145.1). Taxonomy (GTDB): domain Bacteria; phylum Pseudomonadota; class Gammaproteobacteria; order Pseudomonadales; family Cellvibrionaceae; genus Microbulbifer. The sequence continues at coordinate 1,216,397 of NZ_CANNGQ010000001.1, read as the reverse complement.
TGGTAAGAGTTGAACCGAGAGATGCACTACCGCGGACCGGTAGTTCAGTTGGTTAGAATGCCGGCCTGTCACGCCGGAGGTCGCGGGTTCGAGTCCCGTCCGGTCCGCCATATACGAAAAAGGCCCTGTTCGAAAGAACAGGGCCTTTTTCGTATATGTGAAACTCTCCAGCTCGCACGCTCATCAATGTTGCCTTATGTCCGAAAGTTGAATATATTTAGGTCATGTGTCCCATAGGTTTTCTTCAAGAATCAAGCCTGGAGGCAAAATGGCCAACCCCGCCCATACCCCACAGCCCACCGAAGACCAGGTCCTGCTGGAGGCCACGCTCAGCACCGCCAGCCACCTGGGCCTGAAAAAGAAAGAACTCAGCGATATCATCCACCTGGATGACCGCACCCTCCGTCGCAGAAGTGGGCTCGCCCCCCAAAGCGCCGAAGGCCAGCTGGCCCTGCTGTTGGTGCGAGCCTACCGCTCCGCCTTCGTATTGATGGGCGGGGAAGAGGGCGCCAAGACCTGGTTCGCCACCGCCAACCGGGCACTGAATGGTATCCCTAAAGAGCTGGCTCATCGTATTGATGGACTGGTACGTATCGTCACCTACCTGGATGCCATGCGGGGCAAGGTGTGATCGACCTGCGTGATAGAGTCCGCGCAAGCTCCACGCGCCTGATTGGTCGCCTGTATCGCATTATCGAATCTCAGGAAGAGGTTGCCACCAGAAGCCTAGTAGACAGCCTGCAAAAGCAGGAGGTCCTGGAAAACCTGCTGGAACAAAGCAAGCCCGCGAGGCTCCCGGGGAGCGAAGACCTGCACTACCTGCTCGCCACCCCGTTCCGCTACCCACCTTTACCCTGGGGCTCCCGCTTCGGTGGTACCGCAGAAAGCGGCATCTTCTACGGCAGTAAAACCATTCCCACCGTACTTTCCGAGGCCGCCTACTATCGCCTCCTGTTTCTGAACGACATGGAAGTACCACCGGCCAACCCGATCACCAGCTATCATCAGGTATTTTCAGCCAAATACTGCGCCAACCCGGGTGTGCGCCTGCAAAGTGAGCAATGGCAAGAGTATTGGCTGCAACTCACTCACCCATCGGAATACGCGTTTTGTCAGCAACTGGGTGCCCAATTGAGGGAGTGCGAAATCCATGGCCTGGAATCCCCTTCGGCCCGTGCACTGAGCGCCGGTATAGCCCAACTGCCGGTAAATGGCGGGGAGGGTACCAACGTCGCACTGTTTGACCCCCGAGCACTCCTCCGCCGCCCGCCCACCATTGAAGCTGAAGTCACCGCTGAGTCCACAAAAGAAGGGATCACCTTTCTGGTGAAATCCGGCAACGGTGTGGATACCGTCAGTTTTTCCAGAGATGCATTTCTGACCTCCGGGGAACTACCACAGCCCGCATGATCCGCTACCTCACCGAACTGAGCCTCGAACACTTCACCGAGGCCGCCAGAAATATCCCGTACCAACAGATCCACTCCGACCTGTTCCCGGGCCTGAACGTCTGGATCCGCCGCGACGACCTCATCGACCCGCTGATCTCTGGCAACAAAGCCTATAAGCTGATCTACAACCTGCTGGAAGCCAGAAAGCAAGGTAAAGACACCATCGTCACCTGCGGCGGTGCCTGGTCAAATCATATACACGCCACCGCCGCGGCAGGGCAGCGGTTTGGGTTCAAAACCATCGGTATCATCCGCGGTGAGCGGCCGCCGAAGCTGAGTGCCATGCTGCAGGACGCGGAGCGGTTTGGGATGGTGTTGCGGTTTATTTCCCGAAAGGAATACCGCAATCGGCACCAAGCGGAATTTCTTGAGCCAATTGGTTTCGATCCGGATTCCAGCTGGTTTGTGCCAGAAGGCGGCGCGAACAGCGAAGGGGGCAGAGGTGTTCAATTATTAGGTCGAATCATAACCGAGACAGCCCCGGTGATCTTTGACGAGTGCTGGTTGCCTTGTGGCACCGGCCTCACAGCGGGCGCCCTTGCGAGTGTACTACCGCAAACTACAAGCGTTACCGGTGTTGCGGTGGTGAGAGATGAGCCGGGCATTCGATTGGAGATCAAAAAATGGGCAGATCAGGTTGAAGATCAGAGTAAAGTAGATTTGATTCTGGGGGGGCACCATGGCGGTTACGGGCGGGTCAGCGAAAGCTTGCGGCAAACCATGACTGAGAGTGAGCGAAAAGAAAAACTAGCACTTGATCACGTTTACGGTGCAAAACTCATGTCTGCCCTGACACATTGCGCCGCCGAGCCTTTCAACGAGGAAAATAAGCGCCAAAAAAACATACTCATACTGCACACAGGCGGTGTGCAGGGTAAAAGAGGCCTGACGAATAATTAAGCGAATTTTGATTGTTAAATCACCGCTTAAAAATGAGACAAATTACCGACTTTCCAGACAGCTTCGTTCCTAATCCATGTTCGACTCGTCTTACCTCCTCAGGCATAATCAACTGTCAGTTCTGGCACGAATAGATGGGATCTAGCCAGTAAGAATCGGACGCGCGTTGCACGCTTGCCGAAGATAGTGAGAAGAACAAGCAGCACTGCCCAAATTCGGGCACCTTGGAGGAGCGGTGTCGGAATTTCAGAATATCGGCTTGATAGGACGAACCGAAAGCGAAAGCGCAGTCCTCTCGCTCAAGCGCCTGATGGCGTTTCTAGAGCGCGAAGGCTATTCCGTAGTGCTCGAAAAAAATACAGCGAATGACGTAGTCGATCACAACGCCCGTGTCTCCAGCAAAGACAAACTTGGCGAACTCTGCGACCTCGTGATCGTAGTCGGCGGTGACGGCAGTCTTCTTGGGGCAGCACGTGCCCTTGCTAAATTCAGTGTCCCCCTCCTGGGGATCAACCGTGGTCGCCTCGGTTTCCTGACTGATATCACTCCAGATGAAATTGAACAGAAAGTAGGTGAAGTCCTTTCCGGCAAATATATGGCCGAAAGCCGCTTTCTACTCGACATGTCGGTCACCCGCGAAGGCAAACCGATAGGTAAAGGATCATCGTTAAACGACGTGGTTATTCACCCGGGTGAATACATTCGCATGATTGAGTTCGATCTGTTTATTGATGGGCAGTTTGTTTATACCCAGCGTTCAGACGGGTTGATTGTTTCCACTCCAACTGGGTCAACCGCGTATGCGCTCTCTGGTGGTGGCCCCATCATGCATCCGAAACTGGATGCGATCGCGGTTGTCCCCATGAACCCACACACTCTCAGCAGCCGGCCGATTGTGGTTGAAGGCAGCAGCGAATTCAAAATTGTAGTAGGTCAACACAATACGACACATTCTTACGTTACCTGTGATGGCCATGATCAGGTCATTACTGAGCCGGGAGATGTTATTCGTATCCATAAGAAGCCGCACCGGCTCACGCTCATCCATCCGATTGATCACAATTTTTACGAGACCTGCCGCTCCAAGTTGAACTGGCAAAACAACTAATTCCAAGAAGTGAGAAGACTAATGACGAGTATTACCCCCGTTATTCTTTGCGGAGGCGCCGGAACCCGGCTCTGGCCAAAGTCTCGCAAAATGCTTCCTAAACAATTGCTGAGCCTCACTGGTGAGCAAACAATGCTGCAGCAAACGTTGGAGCGGGTTAGGGGATATGAGAAACCGGTTATTGTCTGTAATGAGGCCCACCGTTTTATGGTTGCGCAACAGGCGCAGGAAATCGGCTTCGAGTCTTTCACAATGATTACCGAGCCTGTGGGCCGTAATACCGCGCCGGCAATTGCATTTGCCGCACTCGTCGCCGCTAGTCAAAACAAGTCAACCAATTTGTTGGTGCTACCGGCGGACCACCTGTTGGAAGTCGTAGAAGAATTTCACCGTGCGGTCGACATTGGCCTGCAGGCGTCGAATAATGGTGGACTAGTAACGTTCGGTATCGTCCCTACCGCACCGGAAACGGGGTATGGCTATATCCAAAAAGCCGCCGGCGAAGTAGAGGATATTTGCCCAATCACGCAATTCGTCGAAAAGCCGAATAAAGAAACTGCCACAAAATATATCGAGAGTGGTGAGTACTACTGGAATGCAGGCATGTTCCTGTTCTCCCTACGAAACCTGATTGACGAGTTAGCTGAGCATGCGCCCGAGATTTATCGCGCTTCTGTTAAAGCGATGGATAATGCCAAAATAGAAAGCGATTTCATAAAGCTTAACCTGGACGATATCAACGCTATTCCGGCAGACAGCATCGACTATGCCTTGATGGAGAAGACAAGCCGAGGTTTTGTGATTCCTCTGGCTTGTGGGTGGTCTGACGTGGGTTCGTGGCCTTCGCTTTGGGAAGCACTAGATAAAGATGAGCAGGGTAATGTTGCCCTCGGTGATGTCATCATGGAAGATTGCAAGAATTCCCTGGTGTTTGGCGAAGATCATCTGGTTGCGGCGGTTGGTATTGAAGATCTAGTCGTTGTTGACACCAAGAACGCCACGCTAGTTGCGCCTAAAAGTCGTTGTCAGGAAGTAAAGGCCATCGTCAGAAAAATCAGCTTAGCTGGTCGCGACGAGCACGAAATTCACCGAGAAGTCGCTCGTCCGTGGGGTAAATACGACTCAATCGGTAATGGTGAGCGATTTCAGGTAAAACGCATCACTGTAAATCCAGGAGCGAGTCTATCATTGCAGATGCACCTTCACCGAGCGGAGCATTGGGTTGTCGTATCTGGTACTGCCGTTGTTCAGCGTGATGAAGAGGAAATTTTGCTCTCCGAGAATGAGAGCGTGTATATCCCGATTGGAGTGAAACACCGCCTAACTAACCCGGGTTTACTTCCCCTTGAGATAATCGAAGTACAAAGTGGAAGCTATTTGGGGGAGGATGATATTGAGCGATTTAATGATATTTATGGCCGAGCTAAAAATTAAATAATTTACCTACTGCGATCAACAATTTCTAATTGCCTATTACAGCTCTGTGGATGTCGTGATTAATTAAGAAGCTTAGTCTTCGTGAGAAATGAGTTGATTTATCTGGTTTTGGGGAAAGAATGTTCTATAAAACTGTTTTAGTTGTCACTGATAAATTTCCGCCGGAAGTATCCGGTGGGGCGGAAATAAGTCTTAATAATATGCTCTCAGAAATGAAATATCACAATATGAGAGTTGTAATTGCAGCTTTGTCTCCCGGAAGATATCAGCTCAAAAAAGAAGTTTATCGTGATCGCATAGTGTATCGAGTCCCATTTGAAGATTCTTGGCCGGTAAGCACAGTCTCGGCTGGAAAGATCAGGTTGGGATACCGGCTGTTCAAGTATCTTGCTCGGAATTTTTCAAAAGGAAATGTAAGAACTATTTATCGGTTAGGTCTCGCTGCTATAGTTCGTAAACTATGGCGGGGGCAAGCTGGAGCTTTGCCCTTGATGGATGCTGATTACCTGGTTAATTCGCGAGCGGCAAATATATTAAAGCAAGTTATTCTTGAAGTTAATCCTGATGTCATACATGCGGATAATTACCGAAGTATTGTATTAGCGAATAATTGTGGTTTGTCGATACCAGTAGTGGCATATGTAAGGGATAATCGATTCTTTTGTGCCCATAAAAATCAAGCTACAAATGTGCGAGGTAATGTTTGTGTTGTATGCGATAAAAGTTGTGTGGATAGGCGGTTTCCATCTGGTATTGAGAAAAGAGTGAAGCTTCTCATGTCGGAATCCTTACGGATACGACAACAAGCACTTGAAAAGTCTTCAGTTATCGCAACGACCAGTCAATTTCTGTGTGATCAAGTTCAGCAAGTCTTGCCGGGAAGGGAGATAATAAAGATACCAAACTTGATTGAGTCATCAGCAGAAATTGATGCTGCCCAAAAGGGAATTAAAGCATCGTCAATACCAGAGATACTTGTGGTCGGTATGATAGGCCTGAATAAAGGGCAGAACCAACTTGTTGACATCGCTAAATATCTGCGTGACTTGGTTGGTGAATTTAGAATTGTTATCGCAGGGCGAGGACAGTTGGCAAGCAAGATTCTTTCAGATGCAGAATCTGAGGGGATGAGAGATTATTTTTGGGTTACCGGGTTCATGGGGCGTGAAGAGCTTTATCGAGCATATGCGCGGTGCACGGTTGTCGCTTGCCCAACCGTTTGGCCTGAACCGTTTGGGCGCGTCCCCTTCGAAGCTGCAATGTCAGCCAAGCCTGTCGTGGCTTACGCTGTCGGTGGACTTAAGGAGAATGTTATAAATGAGGGCACTGGTATTTTAGTTCCACCGGGTGACCGAGAAAGCTTTTCTCGTGCAATTGCGGACCTGGTAAATAACAAGTCTGCGGCGGAAGAAATGGGGCGCCGCGCGCGAACTCATATCCAATCATTATTTGCGCAACAAAATTCTGCAGAAAAACTAAGCAGAGAGTGGGAGGCTTTGGCGTTTAATGAATAAGTTGCTAATTCTAAGTGTAGATTATTTCCCGAAAATCGGCGGAATTTCTTTAATGACTCATCACCTTGCAAATGGTTTCTGTCAAATTGGTTGGGATGTTACTGTGGTCGCGCCGAGGGACGCTCTTGTTCCTGCTGATTACAAAGCATCTTACAGTCTGGCAGTGGATTTTGAGTCTAAACCCAATTGTCGCGCAAATTTTAGTGGGTTGAAAGAGAGGAAGCGAATTTTTAAATATTTAAGCTCATTGGGTAGGTTTGATCATATTTTATTATTACACCCGTTTTACTATGGCTCAGCTGCGCTGGAGTATGCAAGAAAATCGTCAACAAAAATTTCTTGTTATTTTCATGGCTTTGAATTGAATAGCCAATTAATTCACCGCGATAAAATTACCCAAAAGGTACTGGGTTTTTTAACTAATGTAAAATCTTTAAAGCAGTTGACCCTAGGTTTGGTTAAAAAAGTAGATTTTATTTTTACAAATAGTAGTGAGACTGCTGAACTAGTAAGAAAGGTTAGAACTTCGAATTTATACATTACTGGCTGTGGTTTAGATGTGGATACTGTATCAGAAAAATTGCTGAGCAGGCGATGTCTAAGTCAGACAGGTCGTGGGAGTCTAAGTGGTAAAACACTTGGATTTATTGGCCGCTTGGTCGAGTCAAAGAATGTAAGATTTTTGCTCGATCTTCTACGTTTCCTGCCTGATTTTTCTTTAATTGTTGTTGGTACTGGGCCAGAAAGGGAGAGCCTAGAAGAGAGGGCGCTAACCTTGGGTGTGGAAAAGCAGGTAAAATGGTTGGGGAAAGTGGCTGAAGAGGATAAGTGGGATGCGATTGATCAGATGGATTTATTGTGTCTTCCTTCGCGGCGACTTGAGGGTGGGCAGGTAGAAGGTTTCGGAATAGTGATGTTGGAAGCTACTCTTCGAGGTGTGCCAATTGCTGTATCCCACGAGGGGGGCATGAAGGACTTCGTGCTTTGTAATAACGGTATATATCTAGATATTAAGAATAAGAAAAATAGTGCGGAGGTGATTTCTTCATTTTTGGCCGACCACGATAGGGTTGATAGGGCTGTAAATAATGCGCAACTTTTGTTAACAGAAAAGCTGACTTATAAAAAAATTGCGAAAGGAATTTGCGACGTAATTGAGTTGGATCAGGTTGATTCCGAAAGTCAGACTATTGTTGCGTAAAAGTTATTGTGATTAATCTGTCTCCTGGTTGGGTTGCTGACTTGGGATAATGTATTTTAGAGGGGCAATATGACATTACCAAATCTCTTAATAGCAGGGTGCCAAAAATCTGGGACGACGTGGCTGCATCACTGCCTGTCTAAATCCCAATATGTTTATGGTTCGGATGTGAAAGAGTTGAATTTTTTCAACCGGCCAAATTACTCTGACCATGTAACTGAGTACGAGAAAAACTTTCAAAGTGAAAAGTCGTTTAAATACTATATGGAGAGTACTCCTCATTATTTCAGGCTGCCTAGAAAAGGTGTGAATATACCGAAAAATATAAAGTCCCTTTTGGGAGAGCCTAAGATTATTGTATTGTTTAGGGATCCTACGGATAGGTATGAGTCAGCATATATCCATCACATGATGGCAGGACGGTTTGAGTATAAGACTTCGATAAATGAAGTGACGGATGCCCATCATATGCTTGCTTTGGGGCGTTACGCAGAAATCGTAAAATTTTGGGCCGGGTATTTCCCAAATATTAGATATTTCCTCTATGATGATTTGGGGAGTAAAAAATTATTAATAAAAAATGTTATGAGCTATCTCGATTTGCATAATGATTTGGAGGGGGAGCGTCTTAATTTTTTTGTTAATGCAAAGAAGAAAAAAATTGTCAGTAAGCGGAAAGGTGAGGGGTGGGGTGAAATTCCGAGATTAACAGCTGAAGCCCGGAAAAAATTGAATGAGTACTATTTTTCAGATGTGCAGGAGTTGTCATCTTTAATTGATAGAGATTTGTCTCACTGGCTTAAGTGACCTAATGCCAAGGTTTGAGCTGGGCGTAAGCTGAGATGTATTGGTATTATAATTTTTTTGGTTCAAATGAGCTGTTTCATGAGTTACATGACGATTTTTATAATTTTACTCCATTTCTGAATAGAGCTAGTGCGAGATCGCTGTCATATAGTTGTGAGAATCTGCTAGGCGACTGATCGGATATTTGGAGGTGCTTTTTGGATTTCGAATTTTATGCATGCTAATTTTGTGAATGTTTTAGCTCGAGTGAAGCAAGATAAGTTAAGTGCGGCAGCCCTCATATTAGGCTTTTTTGCTGTCTGTGCCTATTTCATTCAAGCTCTAGGTATGGGATTTTGGCGGCCTGATGCGTGGGGCTACTCGGTAGATGAGCTGAGTGAATTTCGGGGGAGTCAGCGTTGGTTGGCACCCTTTTTCCATCATTACTTACGGGAGCTTCCCCTAGCTGTAGGGTGGATTTGTTTTATACTGGGTTGGTGGGTTCTCGGTTATCGCGTTGCAAAAAACTATCTTGGCGCTAATGCGTGCTGGATGCTCGCATCGACTGTGGCTCTCGTCTTCGTGATCAATCCGAGTTTGATTGGTCAAAGCTTTTGGCCGCTTCACAGTTTGGCTGCCTTAATTATACTGCTTTTGATGGATCAGTTGCGGGGGAGTGTTTCAAAATTCGTTCTGATACCTGTTGGTACAGTATGTCTTTATGCTATTCTGCAATCGTTCGCATTTCTTACGTTGATATTTCTGCTCCCCACCAAAAAAGAATTGGAAGTTGCTTCCCTTGGGTGGTTATTGAAGCGGGGGATGTATGATTTATCTTTGTGGGTGGGTTCCCTTGTTGCTGGGGTATTGGTAGCTAAGCTGGCTCAGCTTATTTATTTTGGCGAAATTACTGGCCTTTTACCGCATAGGAACTTAAGGCCGGTAGCTACTGTCTCTGATCTGATTGGTAACCTGATCCATAATTTGGAAGTGTTTTGGCATCATTTTCTTGGGGCGTATTCACTTTTCGGCATCTTGACATTTTCCGTTTTGGTATTCGGAGGCGTAGCTCTTATTGCATGGAAGCGGGGGGATAGATCGGGGGTTGCAAAACTACTGGCCGTAATGGCTTTTTACTCTCTCCCATTGGCTCTAGGTGTTTATTTAATAACTGCGCCCCTAGGTTCATTAATATCTTTTCGTTCAGGTTTTGGCGCTGGATGCGCTATTTTTATTGCACTCTTGGTTTCACAGTTAGTCGTAAGTGATCGCAGGTTCCTGTACTTGTGTATGTTCTCCCTGTTAATTCCAGCTTTTGGTCTTTCGTATGCCAATTTTAAGCGTTTTTCTGTAGGGACAGGTGAGATAGTTGCCACAATTTCAGAATTTAATTGGCGGGGGGCTGATAAACCTAATGTTTATATTGTTTCCTCTAAGGCTGAGTGGCCTATTACTTGGGAGTATTCTACCAGGTATTATCCGAAGTTATATGGGCGATACCAAACAGCGGAAAGATCCAAAGGTGCATTCTGGGAGTTGGGTTTACCTGAGCCAATTTGGTGTGTTAATGAAAAAAGGAAAAAGTATAAAGGAATTTGTGAGGAACTGCGTAAGCCGCCAAGTGCAAATTGTTCAAAATTGAACTCACGCATATGTGTAAAAAAAATAGATTTACAGAACTTTGTAATTTTCATTGATTAATTTATTGCAGGATTATAGTTGCGTAGGCGTTCTTCCATGTGGGATAAGAGTTTCTCGGCATATTAGGGGAGGGTGTTCAAAACTCTGTGTCAGCCATATAGCCTCATAGGCTGCTGTGTTTTCCAAGCGCTCCGGGAAGTGAATCGTCAACTGTGACAGCGTCAGGTTCCAGGTCTGAATTGGGTGCGTCCAGCGCGCTCAGAGGCTTTGAGTATGCCCGCGTACAGAAGCTTGAGTAAGCCGCTCTCGCTGGTGAAGACGCCCTTGGTTTTGGTCAACTTGCGGAACTGCCGGTGAACCGCCTCTACGGCGTTGGTGGTGTATATCGCGGTCCGCACATAATCCGGGTATTTAAAGTAGACTGACAGGGTCGCCCATTTGCTGCGCCAAGACTTGAGAGCCATCGGATATTTGTCGCCCCACTTGACCTCCAGCTCATCCAGGGCACTCTCTGCGGCATTCAGGGTCGCGGCTGTATCAGCCATGAAGACCTTCTGGTTCTTGGAGGCAACGTACTTCAGCGAGTTGCGGATTTGGTGAATGATGCAGTGCTGGATTTCGGTTTTTGGGAAGATGCTTTCGATGGCTTCGGGGAAGCCTTTCAGGCCCTCTACGCAGGCGATCAGGATATCCGAACTCCTCGATTGTAGAGATCGGTGAGCACGCTCAGCCAGTGGTGAGCGCCCTCTTGATCGGATAGATACAGGCCCAGTAGTTCCTTCTTCCCCTCAATATTCAGGGCAAGAATGGTGTAGATGGCCTTGCTGACATCGCGGCCATTTTCTCTGATTTTGTAGTGGATGGTATTGAGCCAAACGATGGCGTAGACCAACTCCCGCCCACGCCACGCCTGCAGCTCCGTGTCTGTTGCCGCGCTAATGGTCCCATTGGAAAGCTCCATGTCATACATGTCAGCGATGTGGGTACGGATGTCCTGGTAACTGTTACCCAGCGCAAATAGGGCAATATCCTTGCGCTCCAGTTCACCGGTAAGATGCGTCTGATGTTTTTTGACGATTTGCGGTTCAAAGGTGCCAGCTCGATCGCGCGGCGCGTATCCCAGCTCGAAGTTCCCAGCCGGGCTCTTCATGGCCTTGGAGGTACGGCCGTGCTTGCGGTTGGGCTGATCCTCGCTGGCGAGGTGCTCATCCAGTTCCGCCTGCATGGCGGCCTCGGTGAGCTGTTTGATCAGGGGAGTGAGGATGCCGTCTTTACCGCTTAGGTCTTTGCCTTCACGCAGCGCCTTGATAGTGGCATCCATGTCGAAAGTGGGTTTGGTCATAGGCCATCTCTTTTCGATCAATGGTAAAGAAATGACACGGAATTCTGAACACTACCTATTAGGGGTAATAAAATTAACGATAGGTGTGTTGAATGGCTTGCTTCTGAGTGATTTTCCTGCAAGTCTTGAACTTTTAATCTTTGAGGTATTCTGTTGTTACTTCTTTTGCGCACCCGGCTGCTCGTATATTGCCATTTTCAATCCATATCGCTTTGCTGCAAAGATTGTTTATTGTTTTTGGCGAGTGAGATACGAGTATGACCGTTTGTTCGGAATTGAGTTTTTGCTTTATTAATTTCTTTGATTTTTCCTTAAAATTTTTGTCTCCCACACCTAAAATTTCATCGAGTAACAGAATGTCCGGTTTTGCTTGAATCGCAATTGAAAAGCCAAGCCTAGCGCGTTGCCCAGCGGAATACGTTTTAAGCGGGTGGCTTGCTATGTGTTCCAGTTCGGCAAATTGCATTATTTCCTGAATTCTTGCTTTAGCTTCTCGGATTGATGAACCATTAGTAACGAGCGCCATTATTGCATTCTCTTTGCCGGTCAGCTTACGGTTAAATCCAAGGTTGAGTGCTAGTAGTTGTGAGGAGGTGTTGGGCGATCTGTATATTTCGCCTTCATCGGGCTCAATTATGTTTGCGAATAGCTTTAATAGAGTGCTTTTCCCTGCGCCGTTTCGACCGATTACCCCAAGGGTTTCGCCTCGGTAAAGTTTAAAGTTTAAACCTCTCAATACCCATTGCTTTGATGAAAAAATGCTTAGGCGTTTTCGGTATGCAACACCAACGTTTTGAAAGTTTAGTAATAACTCTTTCATTACATTACTCTGGGGTAGAAACGATCGAAATATTTAAGGGTTATTAATCCGAAGGCTGCTAACGATAACCCAAAAGCGAACGGGTACGTAAGAGCTGATAAGTTTGTTTCTCTACCTAACAGTAGACTGGTTCGGTAGCATTCAATAATTCCGGTTAGTGGGTTTAAATATAGTATTTGTTGTATGTTTTCGGGTCTTTCTTGAATGTCAAAGAAAATTCCTCCGGTGAAAAGAAGGCAAGTAATCGAAATTGGAATAATGTTGGAGAAATCAGGAATGATTGGAATGACTGCGGCTGTTGCATAGCTTAATCCAAGATTTAATATTAATTGCGTGGCAACTACCGGCGCGATGTCGAGCCAATGGATATCTTCAGGTGCTCCAATTAATAGAACTGAAAAGGCGAGTAACGGAAGTACAATAAAGAATCTTAGTGTAAGAGTTAGGTTTGTTGCGGTGGGGAAGATCCACTTAGGTAAATAAAATTGGCTAAGAATTCCCTTGTTATTTGAAATGGCGCTCGCGCTATTGTTTATGGTAGATGCGGTCCATTTAAATGGAAATAGGCCACACATGAGGAATAGTACGAAACTAGTGCCTTTATCGCCGCCTCTCAAACCTGTGGAGAATGCTAAGTAGAATACTGCGGTTAACAGGAGAGGCTCTAAAACCCACCAGAACGTACCAAGATACGTGTCTTCAGAGTCAGCTTTTAGTGCGCCGAGCCCGCGAACCCAGATGATGCTCAGGTAGTGTTTAAACATCTTTTAGTGACAAGTTCTTCTATGTTGAAAGTGGAATGCCTGTGATTTTGGATAGATTCAATAATCGTAAGGCTCATGCGATTATCAGAGTAAAACCTTAGAGTTCAAATATACTAGATTTTTGGTCCAAGCAGTAGTCTGTTCTCATGTTTGCGACCATGATCATGGTATTATCGTGTGCGTTTGTCTATAGGGGGATTGGATTTGAGCTTATCGAATAAAGTAGTTCAGTGTTATCGAACATTTTTTCCCGAGAGTCACGGTGGGCTAGAACATGTTGTTCTCGAACTTGCGCGAGGTACAGGGGGGGAGGTTTTAACTTTGGCCAATACTAAAACTACGGAAGGGGTGTACGATGGCGTAAAATTTAAGGCGGCGCGGCGTTGGTTCAGTGTAGCATCCTGCTGTGTAGGGCCGGGACTTTTTAGGCTTCTATTTAGAAGTTCAGCTCGCCTCCTGCACTTTCATTTCCCCTGGCCGTTTGGTGATCTGCTGTATTTATTTGCTGGCCGCAATCGCCCCTTAATTGTGACGTATCACTCTGACATTGTGCGCCAAAAATTGTTGGGGGCAGTTTATCGCCCGTTATTGGAGCGTTTTTTAGATCGTGCTGACCGAATAGTAGCCACTTCGGATAATTATTTAGAAACAAGTCCGGTGCTGGCAAAATACAGGGATAAGGTTGAAGTCATTCCTCTTGGAATTTCTGAGTGCTTCTATCCAGGGTCTTCAAGCAAGCTTCTGATTGAATTGGAGCGAAAGTTTGGTAAGGACTTTTTTTTGTTTATCGGGGTTCTCCGTTACTACAAGGGCTTAGATTACTTGATTAGGGCCGCAGTTGGGCAGCAGTTTAAAGTTCTTGTTGCTGGTCAGGGGCCAGAATTTGAGCGGCTTCTTGCTCTCAAAGATGCGTTAGGTGCGGATAACGTGGAATTCGTGGGTTACGTTAGTGAGTGTGAGAAGGCTTGCCTGATGTCGCTATCTAGAGCTGTGGTTTTTCCTTCACATTTGCGCTCTGAGGCGTTTGGAGTAACTCTTGTGGAGGGATTGATGTTCGGCAAGCCATTAATCTCATGCGAGATTGGGACGGGCACTAGTTATGTGAATGACAATGGTAATACTGGATATGTGGTTCAGCCGCGAAGTTCTGATGCGCTTCAGGAGGCAATGATTGAGCTATGGGGTAATGCGGAATTGGCAAAAAATATGGGTTGCTTTGCTCGTCAGCGATATGAAAAATTATTTACTGGTGAGCGTATGGTTGAGTCTTATAGGAGGCTTTACAGTAAGGTTCTCGATGAGAGTGGGGCTGTAAGTTAATGGCCAAAATAGCAGTTGATGCTCGCCCTCTTGCAGACCCCACAACTGGTATCGGGCGTTACACGTGGGCAGTCTTGAAGCGCTTAATTCGTAGTGAGCACAATTGGTATCTTTATAGTCATAAGCCTCTTTTGCACGATTTTGGCTTGTCACAGAATGTCGTCATTCGCTCCGGGAATATCCGGCCTAATGCATTAGGTTCAATTTTTGCTCAGGCGGTATTTCCGGTGTGGTGTCGGAGAGACCGTGTCGATTTATTTTGGACTCCTCGTCATCACTTGCCAATGTTTATAGGTGCATCTACAGCTCGTCTAGTGACTATTCACGACCTCGTTTGGAAAATGTATCCATATACAATGCCCCGACTTGGTAGATACCTTGAGCGAGCCTTGATGCCGCAATCTTTGAAGAAGGCAGATGCGGTGGTAGCAGTCTCCGATAGCACGGCTGATGAGCTTGTTGAGTCATTTCCCATGTATGCCAACAAGCTGCGCACAATTTATGAAGCGCCGTTTATCGAGGCGTCAAGTTCCCGGGTCGTTTTGGGGGGCTACTTTTTATTTGTTGGTACAATCGAGCCGAGGAAGAACCTTCTCCGGCTTCTCGATGCTTATAATGTATATCAATCTAATGTAAATAACCCTTTACCTTTACGGATCTGTGGTGGGGCAGGATGGGGTGTTCCTGGGCTTGAGGGGCTTATACAGTGCAAAGGGTTGTCTGATTATGTTCAAGTTCTTGGTTATGTGGATGATGAGAAGTTAGTCGAACTGTATAGCAACGCGAGAGCAGTACTTTTGCCTTCGCTTTACGAGGGGTTTGGCCTGCCTATTGTGGAGGCGTTTGGCCAGGGGACGCCGGTAATAACCTCGAATCGTGGCGCAATGAGAGAAATTGGCGGAGATGCAGCGCTGTTAGTGGATCCGGAGAGTGTAGATCAAATAGCTGCGTCTCTAAATGAGTTGACTGTTAATATACCACTAGTTGAAAGGCTTCAAGGCTTGGCTACTAAAAGGGCTGGGCTATTTTGCTGGGATCGCGCAGCTGAGCAAACGCTCGAATTGATGGAGTCATTAATTTCCATATAGATCTCAAAGTTTTAGGGTAAGATAAGTGTGTGGATGGCACAATTTTTAATGTCTCCTTTTGCTGTAAATTCGGGAGCTGGAATGAGTGAGTATTTCTCTGTTTGTTTGAGTCTAAGGTTCAGTTGAGGGTGCCGAGTACTCTCGCGAAAAAAGTGCTGGATCGATATTGGATGTTTTGTTTGTTTGAAATTTATTATTGAAAACAGTGGTCGTTTACGGTGAATGTTATTGTGGAGTGTTTTTTATCCGATAGCTTGCAGATTTGTTGCCGATGAGATACAAAGTGACACAAGAATTCCAGTAATAACTCCGGCGATAATTTCAATTCGAGTGTGCCCAATGCGTTCTCGTAATTTTGAGGTTTGCTTTTCTTGTGAATTGGTAATTTGATTTAAAGCCTTTGCGTGTTTTCCAACTTGTTGACGCAGGCTGTTCGCATCAAGAATCACAATAAACGCCAATGTGATCGCTACGCCAAATGCTGGATGATCAATCCCTTCCTTTAGGGCAATCAGTGTTGCTATGCTACTCACGATTGCACTGTGATTGCTGGGTAGGCCGCCGTACCCGATCAATCCAAAGGCCAGTTGCCTGGCTCTGATACTGTTGATCATAAATTTTAGAGAGCCGGCCACTAGCCAGGTCACAAACGGCGTGACAAGGTAAATCAGGTTCATTGGTATTATACTCCGGTGGGCCAGATTGCGGCGGTGCTGGCCGCTCCCCAAGCCAAAACTGTAACAATGAGTTGTTTGTCTGAGTACAACGCGTCAGTAGGGGACTCACCCTCGTTTCGGCTTTCAACCACAAACCAGTACCGAAATAATCCAAAGATAACCAGTGGCACTGTGATAACCAGCTCCGGGCGTTCGTTCATTACGAACAGGCTGTAAAACAGAAGTGCGCCGACGGCAGCCATCTCTGCATAGCGGTCGATCAGCGAAACGGTGTAATACTGAAGTACGTTCCTCCCTTCACTACCACTCTGGGCGAGCTCCTGCCGACGTTTGATGGCGGCAAGGTACAGGGCCAGGCACATAGTGGTGGTGAACATCCACGGGGACACCGGGACATCAATAGCCGTGGCGCCGGCGTAAACCCGTAATACAAATCCAATGGCGATAGTAAAGATGTCCAGTACTGGTTGGTGTTTCAGGTGGAAGCTATAGGCAAAGTTCAGTGCGATGTAGCTAGCTATTACGGCGATAACGCTGGGGAATAGGGTGAAACCCCAGATAAGTCCACCGTACAGAACGGCGAGTAAAGCCAGTGCTTGGGGTTTGGACACCTTCCCGGATGCTAGGGGGCGCTTCAGAGACTTGGTCGGGTGCTTTCGGTCACGCTCAATATCTTGATAGTCGTTGATAATATACGTAGCCGATGAGGCGACGCAGAATAGCGCCACAGCGATTAAGGCCTGGGAGATGGCAGTTCCGCTCAAAAATTGACCGGAAAAGATAAGTGGGGCTAAAACAAATGAGTTTTTAATCCACTGTTTGGGTCGCATGAGTGTAATGAGGCTGAGTGGAAGCCATTTCTTTCCCTCCACTAATACCGTAAAATCCAGCAAAATCTCTCTCCAAATCAACAACTTGTAGAATCATCTATGCGAATCGCCGTAAACTACACGATTTTCGCTGCCCTCGCTACATTAATCAATATTTGCAGCCAGGACATAAGCCTGCAGCTTTATGCCGGTCCATACTCTCTTGCGCTTTCCATTCTTGTCGGCACTTTTACGGGCTTGTTGGTCAAGTATTATCTCGATAAGCGTTACATATTCCGATACGTGGATGTTGGGGCCAGTCAGGATGTGCGCCTCTTTACTCTCTACGCCGCGATGGGAGTTGTCACAACGGTGATTTTCTGGGGGACGGAGTTGGCTTTCGAGTTGATGTTCCAAACCAAATCCATGCGTTATCTCGGTGGTGTCGTTGGATTGGCCATTGGTTACTTCATTAAATATCAACTGGATAAACGGTTCGTTTTCATCCCGAGAGGTGCTGTGTGAAGTTAAGTGGTTGGGGCCGCTACCCCAAAGTCGAGTGTCAGCCGCAATTCCCTCAGACAGGTACAGATGTGGTCCAGTTGCTGGAGCGGGGGCCGGAAGGTACTTTTATTGCGCGTGGCTTGGGGCGCAGTTATGGCGATAGCGCACTGGCCGAGGCCACGCTACACAGTGCCTATCTCGACTATTTTCGCTCTTTTGATGCTGAGTCCGGGATGCTGCGTTGCGCATCGGGGGTCAGCCTGGCGACCATTCTTGAAGTAGTTGTTCCCAAAGGTTGGTTTTTACCCGTTACGCCTGGCACTAAGTTTGTGACCCTGGGTGGCGCAGTGGCTAGTGATGTGCATGGGAAGAACCACCATATTGATGGTTGTTTCTCTGAATTTGTGGAATCCATAAGCGTTGCGACCTGCAGAGGTGTCGTGGAGTGTTCGAGGTCTGAAAATACAGAGTTGTTTCGCGCTACCTGTGGGGGGATGGGACTGACTGGTGTGATTCTGGAGGTCGAGTTACGCCTCAAAAGGATCTCGAGCAGTTATATCGAGTCGACCACGATCAAAACGCAGAACCTATCTGATACGGTTGCAGTACTCGACGAATACAGGTCTGCCACCTATTCCGTTGCATGGATCGACTGTTTATCAACTGGAAATGCGCTGGGGCGCTCATTGGTCATGCTCGGAGAGCATTCGGAAGAGGGAGAGTTGCACTTGGGATCCGGTGCCAGGCTGTTTGTACCCTGTGATATGCCGGGCATTTTGCTGAACGGCATGACGATGCAGGCCTTTAACAGCATTTATTACCATCGTGTAACCCGGGATCATACGCACAGCCTGGTGCACTACGAGCCGTATTTTTACCCACTGGATGGTGTGCGAAACTGGAACCGTTTATATGGTAGTGCTGGTTTTTTACAGTACCAGTTTGTCATACCTCGCGATGCCGGAATGGCGGGGATGACAGAAATCCTGAATCGCCTTGCAAAATCGAAGCAGGGTTCGTTTCTTGCCGTATTAAAGCTGTTTGGTAAAGAAAACCGGAATCACCTTTCGTTTCCTCTCGGTGGCTACACGCTGGCACTGGACCTGAAGTATTCTCCAGAGGTTTTGGCTCTACTGGATGAGTTGGATCGCATCGTGCTGGATGCCGGGGGCAGGATTTATCTGGCAAAGGATGCCCGCATGTCAAAGATGGTCTTTCAGGCTGGTTACCCACGCTGGGAGGCATTTTCCCGGCTAAGGCACGAATGGGGTGCCCATCGTGTATTTAATTCCGCGCAATCTCAACGGTTAGGTTTGTAGTTATGAAAAGCATATTAGTGATTGGCGTAACCTCGGCAATTGCAAAAGAAGTGGCAAGAAATTATGCAAGGCAGGGTGATTCCCTCTATGTCTTGGCGCGAGCTAAGGATCGCCTAGAGCAGATCGTTGAGGATTTGCGTGTTCGGGGGGCTGGTGCGGTAAGTTCAGGGCTTCTGGACGTTTGTGATTTCGATTCCCATATTGCTACTCTGGATAAAGCCTTTGCCGCCATGGGCCACATAGATACGGTCATCGTCGCGCACGGCACACTGCCTGATCAGGCTGCCTGTGAGGCTTCCGCAGAAGTTGCCCTGAAAGAAATACAAATTAATGCCACGAGTACCGTATCGTTGCTGACACATTTGGCTAATAAACTCGAATCTCAAGGCGGTGGGACACTGGCGGTTATTACGAGTGTCGCCGGTGACCGAGGACGAAAATCCAATTATGTATATGGATCCGCGAAGGCAATGGTATCGGTATTTCTGGAAGGGCTGCGCCACAGGCTGTACAGAAAAGGCGTGAATGTTCTGGATATTCGCCCTGGATTTGTAGATACCCCGATGACAAAGAACTTTGCCAAAGGCCTGCTCTGGGCGCAACCGGAGACGGTAGCGGCCGGAATTGTCTCAGCGGTAGAGCGGAGAAAAAATGTTGTTTATTTGCCGTTTTTCTGGGCGTGGATTATGCGAGCGGTTCGCAACCTTCCCGATTTTCTATTTTTACGTACCGGTCTTTGATGAAAAGGATTAAAATTTACGTGGATCCTTCGCCAAATAGCTGTGGCAGGTTTCGCGGCTGTGCTGCGGGTGACGTGTTGTATTTAGCTATACGATCAATCAGAATTATTAATAGCTGTCGGTTTATCGGTTTAGCTGGGGCCTGATAAATTGCGTCATTTATTACCTGAACAGCGTGTGTGAGCTCTGCTATATCGAGCTTTTGAGCGGCATTAGTTAGATTGTATTTCTCCACTTCTGGAAAATATCGACCTAACCACTCTTGGAGGGCTACCTGAATGTCTTGGGGGCTCTCATTCTGGATTAATCTCTTTAGGTTTTCAGTTTCGGCTGAATTTTTTGGCCGACTTTTAGCGGGCTTTGGTGTTTTTTCGTTGTTATTCTGGAAATAAAAAAGATAGATAATCCAGAAAAGATGTGATGCGATTGCGGCTATAGCCAGTTTTTGCCAAAACCCGGGTTCTACATTTTTTACATCGGGCGCTGTGATTGATGGTTGGTGGGGGGCGACATGAGCATCAGAATCGATCAGGGTTCCGCCACCCACCTCAAACCGAAACGCCGGCAGCTGCGTAGCACGCTGCCGCCCAGTCTTAGTATCCCACCAGGTAATCGTCACCGGCGGCAGCTGATAACTCCCTGGCTTGGTCGCAACAATCGCCGTAGTTTCAATCCGGCTACCGGTAATGCCATTCATCCCCGGCTGATCTTCCTGCTGTGGCTGATCCGGGTACGTTTTCAGTCCTTCTATATTGAGCTTCGGCAGGGGAGGGAGTTGCGCAGCTCTCAGGCCTTCTGCTCTAAGGGTGATAATTCGCGTAATCGGCTCCCCCACCCTGAACTCTTCCGGATCTTTGCTCCAGCTCTGCACCAACCCTAGGCCGGCCGCAGGTAGCCAGTGGCTGCCGCTGTAGCTATCGGGCTTGGGCTCTACCTTTACAGTTTTCGCCTCCGAGCGCAGGCGGATGCGTTGGGCATTGCGGTTGAAGAGCGAAAAGGGATCTCTTCGGCCGGTTACGGCGACGTAGTTGAGTGCGGGGATTTGTAATTCACCGGAGCTTTCCGGGAATACGGCGTAGGTGAGTTCGTAGACGGCATGGCCGACGCCTTTGATTCGGCGTTCGAATCGCTGTTCGTCGACTTTTTCTACGTGGGCACCGGGGATTTTTAGTGGGTCGGTGGCGATGTCGTGTAGGCCTACGGTGGTGTAGAGGCGGACTTTTATCAGTAGTTGTTCCTGGACGTGGAGCTTTTCTTTGTCGAGCTCGACTTCGAGGAAGGCTTTGCGGCTGTCGCTACTGGGAGCCTGGCCGGCTTGGTTGACGGTGATGGGGATGGCGTCGGAGATCTGGCCGTGGAGGTGCAGGGAGGGTACGAAGAGTTTGCCTTCTTTCAGCGGGGCGAGGATGACGGTCCACTCGACGAAGCTTTCGGCGTGGCCGTTGATGACGCGGTACTGGTTGGACTGTTGGCGGGAGAGGACTTCGAAGTCCTGCTCCAGCAAGTTGAAGTCGGGTTGACCGCCCCGTTGGCCGCCGCCGTAGCGGAGGGTTAGGGTGAAGGTTTCGTTGATCGCCAGTTCGTTACGATCGACCGACGCGGTAAGATCTTTGGCGTTGCTGGTTAGGGAGACCAGAAGGAGGAGTGGCGCCAATATCAGGAATTTGGTCAGAGTGAATGGCGTAGTTTTCGCGCGTGTGCGCGATTTGCCCGCAGGCAAGCTCCTGCGGGATGGGTGCGTGGTCTGTGAGGATTCCACTGGGGTTACCATCGTTGAGTGGCTCCGTTTTCCGGGGGCTGCCATTCGCCGGCACGGTAGGCGCGGCGGCGTTGCAGGCTTTCGTATTTAAATTTTTCGCGCATCAGGCCGGCGGGATCGTCGGGGATCTGGCGTAACCACTGGTCCAGGGCCTGTTGGGTTTCCGGGTCCAGGGGGCTGTCGGATTCCTGGGGTTGGGCGTTGGCCTGCTGTTCCTGCTCTTCGCCCTGTTGTGCTTCCTGTTCGCCTTGCGCCTGCTGTTCTTGCTGGTCTTCCTGATCGGATTCGCTTTGATCCTGCTGGTTCTGAGACTCTTGCTCGGACTGCTGTTGATCTTGTGAATCCTGCTGGGCGTTTTGCTGCTGCTCGGACTGGTCGCCCTGATCTTGTTGCTGCTGATCTTGCTGGGCGTTCTGTTCGCTTTGCTGATCCTGCTGCTGATCGTTTTGCTCTTGGTCGGACTGTTGGCTTTGTTGCTGCTGTTGCTGAAGCTCTTTCAGTTTTTTGGCCACTTCGCGATTGTGCTCGGCATCTGCGAGTGCCGGATCTTGCGCGAGGGCTTCGTCGTAGGCTTTGATGGCTTCATCAAAGCGGCCCAGACGAGTGAGGCTGTTGCCGAGGTTGTAGAGGCCCTGGGGGGAGTGGCTCTGGGAAAAATTCTCGGCTGCGGGGCCGTATTCACCGGCCCGGTATTGTGCAGTGCCTTGCCATTGGGAGTTTTCGAACACCTGCGCGGCGCTTTTGGGGTCGCCTTGTTGTAGCAGGTCGCGACCTTGCTGATTGGGGGTTTGCCACAGACTGCTCCCTGTCGTTGAAGTGGTGGGCTCGGCTGGCTCGGGCCCCTGACTGGCTTCTGTGCTCGGACTGGCGACGATGAGGCTCGATAGGGCCAATGGTAGCGCGCAGGCGAGGGCGCCTTTGCGGAAAAGTAGCAGGGTGAATGGCAGAAGTAGAAGTACCAGCCAGGGGCCTTCTTCGTACCACTGGTCGAACTCCCGTTCGGTGAGTTCTGCCTGCTCGGGCGTGGTGTTGTCTGGCAGTACCCGGGCGATATCGCTGTCGTCGACGGTGATCTGGGAGAAGTGGCCGCCGGTGCTTTTCGCCAGGCGCGCGAGTTCCTGGCGGTCAAAGTTGGCGATGATGATGGAGCCGCCGTCGTCGGTGATGAAACCGCTGCCTGTGTTTTTCGGGATGGGACTGCCTTCGCCGCTGCCCACGGCGAGAATCGAGAGGGTGGCGTCGGTGCTATTCACATCGCTCTTGATGGTGCTGGTGGCGGCTTTGGCGATACCGTCAGTGACCGCGAGTAGGCGGCCGGATCCGTTGGCGCCATCTTTGATCAGGCGCAACCCTTCCTCTACGGCCATCTCAATGTTGCTGCCGGGGACCGGCATGATGCGGGGAGACAGGGAGGGCACCAGGTTGGCGATGGTGGCGGTATCGTCGGTGAGCGGGGTGACGATGTGTGCTTCGCCGGCGTAGGCCACCAGTGCGGTGAGACCGTCTTTACGCTGTTTGAGGATGTCGAGGACTTTCAGGCGGGCACGCGTCATCCGGTTGGGTGTGAGATCCGTTGCCATCATTGATGGCGACAGGTCGAGGAGGATCACCAGTGCATCTTGATTGGAATACACCGGCGTGGGCAATTTGCGCCAGGTGGGGCCGGCGAGGGCGATGATGGCGGTGGTGAGCAGGGCAAAAATCAGGGTGAACAGCCAGGGCCGTTTTTCTCCGCCACGCATAAGCAGGTGGGGGAGCAGGTCCGGGTCGATCAGTTTTTGCAGGCCACCGCCGGCGAATACGATACGCGCCAGTGCCCAGCAGGCGACGGCAGCGGGCAGAATCAGCCACAGAAATGCAGGGCGCAGGAAGTGGAATAGTTCGGTATCGGCCAGGAAGTTCATACGGGCTGGCCTCCGTTGGTTTCTGCTTTGCGTCCATTGGACTTGGGGCTGCGGCGTTGAAGCTCTGCGATACCGGCGGCAATTAATGGGATTGCGGCCCATAAGAGGGAAAGCAGCAGGGCAATGGATAGGGGCCAGATGTAGAGAGACTTCAGTGGGCGGTAGGTTTCTGCTTCCTGTTCTACCGGCTCCAGGCGGTCGAGTTCAGCGTAGATGCCTTCCAGTTCCTGTGGATTGTGTGCGCGGAAATAGAGGCCATCGGTTTTGTCGGCGATGGCCTGCAGGGTGTCGCTATCCAGGTCCCGCGACGGGTTGATCCGGCGTGCGCCGAAGCGGGAGCCGAGTAGGCCCCGCTGCACCATTTCTTCCGCGCCGATGCCGATGGTGTAAACCTTAACACCGGCCTGCTTGGCCAGTTCGGCGGCTTTCAGGGGCGCGACTTCACCGGCGGTATTGGCGCCGTCGGTAAGCAGGATCAGTACCCGTTGATCGGCGGGGCGCTGGGTGAGACGTTTTACCGACAGGCCGATGGCATCACCAATGGCGGTACCCTGTCCTGCAAAGCCGATCTGGGCTTCGGTCAGCAGTGTCGCTACGGTTTCTCGGTCAAAGGTGAGTGGCGCCTGCAGATATGCGCGGGTACCGAACAATACGAGCCCCAACCGATCCCCCTTGCGGCGCAACACGAACTCCCCCACGACTTTTTTCACGGCGGTAATCCGCATGGCCGGGTTGCCATTCAGGATCATATCTGGGGTTTCCATGCTTCCGGAAATATCCACGGCAATCAGCAGGTCCCGCGCCGTGCTGGTTTGTGAGATGGGCTCGCCATACCACTGTGGACGTGCCGCTGCGGCGACGAGAAGCGCCCAGAGTAACCAGAGCATGACCAGGTTGAGGCTGTTGCCGGCTGCACTGCCGCCTTTGTGCGACAGCTTGCGGTAATAGGGCACCTTGAGTGCGCTGCTGAGCGGTTCGCTTTTGGGTAACAGCCGGCGGGCCAGAATCGGCAGCGGCAGCAGTGCAAATACCCACGGTAGGCCAAACTCAAACATGCTCGGCCTCCGTTTTTTCTGTGGGCGTTTGGGGTGCCGGTATGGATGGTATTGCGGCTGCCTGCGCGCATTGATGTTTGCGGGTCCACGAGACGGCAAATTCGCGCAGGGCTCTGAGATCTGCTTCGGTGCCGTGCGAGGCGCTGTAGAGATTCTCCAGCAGTGCGCGGCGGGCGGCATCTGGCATCGGAGCTTCGACGGTGGACTCGAGAAACTGGATCCAGCGCTGACCGGTGAGCGGGGCGCAAGTGTCGCGTCCGAAGGTCACTACGGCAACACGCTTTAACAGAATGTTGATTTCCTCCACGACTCTCGGTGCGTCGAGATCCAGCGCGTTCAGCAGTCGCACACCTTCCGCGCGGTAGCGATTGCGGAGACGTTTTTTGTGTGCGCGTAGCAGAAGCCAGCTGGCGGCGAAGAGCAGGATGATGATGACACCTGCGAGGATCCACCAGCCGGGGGCCAGCGGCCACCAGCCGATCTGGGCCGGTTCGTGAATGTCTTTCAGCTGTTCCAGCAGGCGCTGCATTTCCGGTGTCATCGGATTGGGTGTGACTGGATCGCGGGGCGGTGGCGCGGCCTGTTTCAGCGCAGACAGCAAATGCATCACGCGGGCCTCCGGCTCGGAGACGGTTGGCGATCACCGTAGGTACTCAGTAGCAGCGGTACGACGGGCTGGGTGTTGTCGAAATCCACCAGTGGCAGGCGCAGACGCCGGCACAGTTGGGCGGTTTGTTCGCGCACGCGGTACTGCTGGTTGGCAAACTGCTGGCGCAGCAGGCGGCTGGTTTTGCCTAGGAAGGTGCGTTGTTTGCCGTCGCTGATGGTGAGCGGCTGATCTGGCAGTTGCTGTTCGAGCGGGTCGGTGATCCGCAGTACCTGAAGGTCTGCGTGGCGCGTCAGCAGGTAGAGCGGCTGTTCGCAGCTTTCGTCGAGGTCGTGGCAGTCGCTGACCAGGAAGAGAGCGCTGCCGGGGCGCGCTATGCGCCTGGCTTCTTCCAGCAAAAGGCTTAGCGGCTGAGTGCCGTTGGTGGGGATCGGGCTTTCCAGTGCGCTGGCGGTTTCCACCATGCCGTGAATAGCGGCGAGCACCGCGTGATGGCTGCGGCGCGGGCGTACGGTATCCACACCCTGGTCGGAGAATACGAGGGCGCCGATACGGTCGCCATGCTGCAACCCGGCCCAGCTGAGGGCGGCGGCGATGCTACAGGCGGCGACAGATTTGAACGCATTCTGGCTGCCGAAGAACATGGGCGAACGCAGGTCCAGCAAAATCACTACCGGGCGCTCGCGCTCTTCCTGAAACAGTTTGGTGTGGGTTTTGCCGGTGCGCGCGGTCACGCGCCAGTCGATGGAACGCACGTCGTCGCCGGGCTGGTAATAGCGCACTTCCTCGAAGTTCATGCCGCGCCCACGGTAGCGGGTGAGCAGATTACCGGCTTGGTCGCTGCGGTTAACCCGTGGTTTGAACAGGCGCAGCTGACGGGCGATATGCCGCATTCGCACCAGCGGTGCCACCGTTGGGTAGGCGCCGCGGATGTTCAGGTCGTTGTGATTGATGGTCTTCACGTCTGCTCGAATTTCTCTCGCACTGGATTAAATGGCCGGTACCTGTTGCAGCAGGCGATGGATCACCTGATCCGCACTGGCGCCGGCGGCTTCGGCTTCGAAGCTCAGCAGCAGGCGATGGCGCAGTACATCGGGGGCGATGGCCATAACATCGTCCGGGGTGACGTAGTCGCGTCCGGCGAGCCAGGCATAAGCTCGGGAACAGCGGTCCAGGGCGATAGTCGCCCGCGGACTGGCGCCGAAATCGAGCCAGGAGGCGAGTTCGTCGTCGTAGCGCTGGGGTTCACGGGTGGCGATGACGAGCTGTACGATATAGGTCTCTACCGCTTCCACCATGGTCAGATCGAGAATCTCCTGCCGCGCGGCGAAGATGGTTTCCTGGCTGATCACCGACCGCGGGCTGCCTTCGCCGTGGCTCGCTTCCGAGCGCGCCAGCTTGAGGATTTTTGTTTCCGCCTCGGCATTTGGATAGTGGAGGTTGACCTGCATTAGGAAGCGGTCGAGCTGGGCCTCGGGCAGCGGGTAGGTGCCTTCCTGCTCAATGGGGTTCTGTGTCGCCATTACCAGAAACAGGTCCGGTAGGGAGTAAGTGTTGCGCCCCACACTGATCTGGCGTTCCGCCATGGCTTCCAGCAGGGCGGACTGTACCTTGGCCGGTGCGCGGTTGATTTCGTCGGCGAGGATCAGGTTGTGAAACACCGGGCCGGGTTGAAACTGGAATTCACCGGTTTCCGGCCGGTAGATATCCGTGCCAGTGATATCCGAGGGCAGCAGGTCCGGGGTGAACTGCACACGGTGGAAGTCGCCCTCGATGGCGTCTGCCAGGGTCTTGATGGCTTTGGTTTTGGCGAGGCCGGGGGCGCCCTCTACCAGGAGGTGTCCGTCGGCGAGGAGCCCTATCAGGATGCGATTGACCAGAATCTCCTGACCAATAATCTGCTGCTCCAGCCAATCACCCAGAATTTTTATCTGCTGGCGTGTGTCCATATCGTCACTTCTTTTGCCGATTTCCTGTTTCAATACGCTGCCCGGGGTGGGAGGCTATCTATCATCTTTATATATAGCTACTTGTCTGGTTTTCGCGGGCCGGTTGATTTTAGCGGCATAGCGCCGAGAGGCAACCACTGGTCCCGCCCGGGCCACCGAAAGGCGGCAGAGTAGACAATTATTCTGACGTTTTGTTCTACCTTGATTCAGCAAATGTAGCATTCTTGCGCGCGATGGCGGTTGCGCGTTGATGGGAGGAAGCACGTGAATATGGCGACGGTCATTACCGACAGCCGGGAAGAGCTGCTGACACAGGTCAGCGAGCTTATAGGGAAAAAGCTGGGCGACAAGGCGGGCCCGGTAGCGGCCTTTGCCGCGCAGTTTCTGAATCAGTACCCGCTGGAGGATCTGGCGGGGCGACGTCTGGCGGATGTGTACGGGTGTATCTACACCTGCTGGGACTTCATCCAGCAGCGCACCGCGGGGGCGCCGAAGATCCGGGTATTCAACCCACGACTTGAAGAGCACGGCTGGGAGTGTTCCCACACAGTAGTGTGCGTGCTGCAGCGGGATATGCCGTTCCTGGTGGATTCCGTGCGCATGGACGTAAACCGGCGTAACACGGTCATTCATTCCATTAAAAGTACCGTGATGAACATGCAGCGCGGGGACGACGGCCGCCTGCAGCAACTGCTGCCTCCAGGTCTTACGGAGGAAACCGGGCGTCAGGACGATCCGAAGGTGAGTAGCGAGGCGCTGATTTACCTGGAAATCAATCTGGATACCTCTGCATCTCATGCCCACGAGCTGGCGCGGGACCTGAAAGAGACCCTGGGTGATGTGGCGCTGGCGGTAGATGATTATGTCCCCATGCTGGACACCTGTGCCGCCATGGAAGATCAGCTTCATGCGGGCCTTGCGGACAACGACGCCAATCTGGAAGAGGCGAGTGCCTTCCTGCAGTGGATGCGCGATGGCAACTTCACCTTCCTCGGGTACCGCGAGTACGAATTCTGTCAGCAGGGCGACAGAAAAGTGCTGTGCGAGGTGGAGAACCGCCGCCTGGGACTGTTCAAGAATCTCCAGCAGCCGGCCGAGCCCACTCCCGAATACGCCTTCAACGAGGGCAAGCAAAAATTTTACCAGGGGCCCAACTTCCTCACCTTTGCCAAGTCTTCAGTGAAGTCGCGGGTGCACCGGGCGGCGTACTCCGACTACGTGAGTATCAAGCGCTATGACGCCAACGGCGAAGTAATCGGTGAGTCTGCGTTTATGGGGCTCTACACATCGCCGGTGTACACTGAGAGCCCATCGAAAATCCCCATCATCCGTCGCAAGCTCGCGTCGGTAATCGAGCAGAGTGGCCTGGCACCCACCAGCCATGACGGCAAAGCGCTGAAGCGGATTCTCGACACCTTTCCCCGCGATGAACTGTTCCAGAGCAGCACCTCTGAACTCTACGAGACGACGCTCGGCGTGCTGGCCATGAACGAGCGCGCGCGGTTGCGCCTGTTCATGCGCAAAGATCCCTTTGGCAAGTTCGTCAGTGCCATGGTGTATGTGCCGCGGGACCAGTTCAACAGTGAGGTACGTGAGCGGATCAGCGATCGCATTGCGCGCACCATTCACGCACTGGACTCCGACTTTACGACGTATTTTTCCGAATCGATTCTCGCCCGGGTACACCTAGTATTCCGTATTGATCCCAATGAACCGGTGGAATTTGAAGTAGCGCGACTGGAGGCGCAAATCGTGGATATTACCCGCAGCTGGGAAGACGTATTCCAAAGGTCCCTGATTGAAACCCATGGTGAAGAAGTGGGCAGCCGCCTGACCAGCACCTTCGGTCAGGCGTTTCCCGCAGGCTACCGGGAGGATTTTGAGCCCCGCATTGCCGTGCAGGATGTAATTTCCATTCAGGAGCTCAATGCAGATAACCGCGTTGCCATGAGCTTCTATCAGCCCGTGGGCGCGGAGCCCGGCAGCCTGCGCTTCAAGGTGTTCAACGTGGGCTGCGGCCTGACCTTGTCCGACGTTATTCCGGTGCTGGAAAACCTCGGCCTGCGGGTGATGGGCGAGTTCCCGTACACCATTCGTCCGCAGGGGCAGCAGGATGTGTGGATGCACGAATTCCATCTGGAATTCGGCTTGCCCACCCGGGTGGATGCCCAGGCTTCCCGCTCCCTGTTCCAGGATGCCTTCGCGGCGATCTGGGATGGCGTTGCCGAAAGCGATGCCTTCAACCGTCTGGTACTGGCGGCGCGCCTCAACTGGCGCGAGGTCACCATGCTGCGCGCCTACGCCCGCTACCTGAAGCAGACCAAGTTCAGTGCCAGTCAGTCCTATATCGCCGCCACCCTGGCCAACCATGTGGAAATCACCCGCAATCTGGTGGCGCTGTTCCGGGCCATGTTTGATCCGCGCATCAACGCTACAGACCGCCAGGACCAGTCGCGGGTAGAGCGCCTGATCAAGAAGATTCACGACGGCCTCGACAACGTGGACAACCTGAACGAAGACCAGGTGATCCGCCGCTATCTGGACCTGATCCGCGGCACCCTGCGCACCAACTTCTTCCAGCTGGATGGACAGGATCAGCCGAAAGATTACATCTCGATCAAGTTTAGCCCGCGGGATATCCCCAATATTCCCGAGCCGCGCCCCGAGTTTGAGATTTTTGTTTACTCGCCTCAGGTGGAAGGTGTGCATCTGCGCGGTGGTAAAGTGGCCCGGGGCGGGCTGCGCTGGTCCGACCGCCTGGAAGATTTCCGCACTGAGGTGCTGGGGCTGGTCAAAGCCCAGAATGTGAAGAACGCGGTCATCGTACCCAGTGGTGCAAAGGGTGGCTTCGTGGTGCGCAAGCCGCCGTTGGACAATAGCCGCGAAGCATTTATCGAGTCGGGCATCAGCTGCTACAAGACGTTTATCCGTGGTCTGCTGGATATCACCGATAACCTGAAAGATGGCGAGGTAATTCCGCCGCAGCGTGTAATCCGTCGCGATGCAGACGATCCCTATTTGGTCGTGGCTGCCGACAAGGGCACTGCAACCTTTTCGGATATCGCCAACGGCATTGCTGCCGACTACGACTTCTGGCTCGGGGATGCCTTTGCCTCCGGCGGCAGTAACGGTTACGACCACAAAAAAATGGGTATCACCGCGCGCGGTGCCTGGGTGTCCGTGCAGCGCCACTTCCGCGAGATGGGCGTGAATGTGCAGGCCGAGAATTTCTCGGTAATCGGTGTAGGTGACATGGCCGGAGACGTATTCGGCAACGGCATGCTGCTGTCGGAGCATATCTGCCTGAAGGGCGCCTTCAATCACCTGCATATTTTCGTCGACCCGAACCCGGATGCCTCTTCCAGTTTTATCGAGCGCAAGCGCCTGTTCGAATTGCCCCGTTCCAGCTGGACAGATTACAACCTGAGCCTGATCTCCAAGGGCGGCGGCATTTTCGAGCGCCGTGCCAAATCGGTAAAAATCAGTCCGGAAATGAAACAGGCCTTCGACATTACTGAAGACCAGTTGACCCCCAACGAACTGATCAGTGCGATGCTGAAAGCACCGGTGGACCTGATCTGGAATGGTGGCATCGGCACCTACGTGAAAGCGAGTAGCGAGAGCCATGCCCAGGTGGGGGACAAGTCCAACGACAACCTGCGGGTCAACGGCAATCAGTTGCGCTGCAAGGTGTTTGGCGAAGGCGGCAACCTGGGCATGACCCAGCGTGGGCGCATCGAGTTCTCCCTCAATGGCGGCCGCTGTAACACGGATTTCATCGACAATGCCGGTGGTGTGGACTGCTCGGACCACGAAGTAAATATCAAGATCCTACTGGACAAGGTGGTGGCCAATGGCGATCTCACCGACAAGCAGCGCAACCAGTTGCTGGAGGAAATGACCGAGTCCGTTGCTGAGCTGGTGCTGGACAACAATTACAACCAGACCCGTGCGCTGAGCGTTGCTGCCTTCCAGGTCGGTGACCGCTTTGACGAATACCGCCGCACCATCAATGCGCTGGAATCAGAGGGGCGTCTGCGCCGTGCGCTTGAGTTTATTCCGGACAATGAAACCCTGAATGAACGCCAGAACAAGCATCAGTACCTGACACGGCCAGAGCTGTCCGTGCTGATTTCCTATGTGAAAGTGAAGCTGAAAGAAGAGCTGCTGCACGCGCACATCATCGACAACGACTATGTGCAGTCCTCGGTAGAGTCTGCCTTCCCGCCCGCACTGGTAGCCCGTTACGAAGCGCTGGTTTACGACCATCAACTGCGTCGTGAGATTGTTTCCACCCAGGTGGCCAATGAAATGGTCAACAGCATGGGGATTACCTTCTACCATCGCATCAGTAGCGCGACCGGTGCCGATATCGACACCATCGCCGCCGCCTATACCAGCGCGCGGGACGTATACCTGATGCCGGAGTTTCAGGAGGGCGTCGCGGCGCTCGATTACCAGGTACCTGCGGAACTGCAATTGCAGTTGATGAACTCGATGATCGGGCGTGTGCGCCGCGCTACCCGCTGGTTTATTCGCAACCGCCGGGGTGTGCTCGATCCTGCGGAAGAGCGGGCACTGTTTCAGGAGCCGGTACAGCGGGTGATTCGTGCACTGCCCCAAGTGTTGAGCGGTGAGCCTCTGCGGGAGTGGCGGGCGCGGCAGGAGTTCCTGCTGGACGCGAAGGTGCCGGAGCAGCTGGCACTGCTGGCGGCTTCGCCTACCTATCTGTTCTCCGCGGTGGGGATTTCCGATTCCGCGCGGATTAGTGATCGCCCGGTAGAAGAGGTAGCAAAAACCTACTTTGCGCTGGCGGACAGGCTTGGGCTCTACTGGTTTGGCAATCAGATCATCGATTTGCCGGCAGGTACCTTCTGGGAATCGCAGGCGCGTGAAACCAGCATGGATGATCTCGACAGCCAGCTTGCGCGCCTGGCAATCCATATCCTCCGTCTGGCCGGTGATGACGGGCTTGACGTGGATACTGCGGTAGAGCGCTGGGAGTCGCATATGGCGCAACCCATACAGCGCTGGGAGAACCTGGTTACAGACCTCAAGTCTGCGCCCCAGGGAGACTTTGCGATGTTCACAGTGGCACTGCGGGAATTGATGTATCTCGCCAATGCCACGGCCGATCAGGAGACCCTGGCAGGCTGATTGGATCAGCATTCTGTCGTAGAAATCCGTACAATACGGGGCCCTCCGGTGTAACGGGTGTGACGTACACCGGAGCGGTTTGTCCCAAGTACAGTATCCCTGTGCGGCTGGTTGTGGCCGGGTGGGGGGAGAACGAAAAGGAAGCTCATGTATCAGCATTTGCGCAAAGCCCTGTTTGCGCTGGACCCGGAGCGGTCCCACCATCTTTCCCTGGATGCCATAGGCGCGGCGGAGCGCCTGGGGTTGATGTCTCTGTTTTCCAGCCAGATCCCGGATGATCCGGTGGAGCTGATGGGGCTGACCCTACCGAACCCGGTGGGCCTGGCCGCAGGACTGGATAAAAATGCCCAGGCGTTTAATGGCTTGGGTGCGCTGGGTTTTGGTTTTGTCGAAGTGGGCACGGTCACTCCGCGCCCGCAGCCGGGCAATCCGCATCCGCGTCTGTTCCGGTTGCCGGAAGCGGAAGCCATCATCAACCGCATGGGCTTCAATAACGAAGGCGTGGACTATCTGCTGGAGCGGGTGAAGCGTCGTCGTTATTCCGGTGTGCTCGGGATCAATGTCGGCAAGAACTTTGACACCCCGGTGGAAAAGGCGGCGGATGACTATTGCTTGTGTATGGAAAAGGTGTACGCCCACGCGGACTACATCACCGCCAATGTCTCGTCCCCGAATACCAAAGGCCTGCGCGACCTGCAGTTCGGCGACAGCCTGAGCAAGCTGCTCGAAGCGCTGAAAGAAAAGCAGAATGCACTGGCCGCAGAGCACGACCGCTATGTGCCGCTGGCTGTGAAGATCGCACCGGATATGGACGAAGAAGCGATCAATCATGTGGCGAAAGCCCTGCGGGATCACGAGATTGATGGCGTTATCGCCACCAATACCACCATCGACAAGTCATCAGTGGAAAACCTGGAGCACGGCAGTGAAGAGGGTGGCCTCAGTGGTCGGCCTTTGACTGAGCGCTCTACTCAGGTGATTCGTAAACTGTCTGAGGCGTTGAATGGTGAGATTCCGATCATTGGGGTCGGTGGTATTTTTGATGGCGAATCCGCTGCGGAGAAAATTCGCGCGGGGGCGACAGCTGTGCAGATTTATTCCGGTTTCATTTATCGCGGACCGGAGGTGGTTCGCGAAGCCGCCGCCGCCAT
This sequence comes from uncultured Microbulbifer sp., assembly GCF_947504145.1. Taxonomy (GTDB): domain Bacteria; phylum Pseudomonadota; class Gammaproteobacteria; order Pseudomonadales; family Cellvibrionaceae; genus Microbulbifer. The sequence goes on along the minus strand of NZ_CANNGQ010000001.1, from coordinate 1,183,394 downwards.
TGCGGAATTCCACAAGGGCAGGGTGGTTAGCAAATAGTTGTCTGATAATTGCTGGCTGGTGGTTATTTAGTAGGTGCCAAGTAGTAGGTGCCAAGCAAAATCCCGGAGCAAAAACTCCGGGATTTTTTGTAAATTACATATTGGCCATTCGCTGCGCAATGGCCGCACGGCCAAAGCCATTCCAGTAGTCCTGTCGGCCCTGACGCCAGCCGTTCACCCATTCCTGATGCTGGGATCCATTCTCGTGTGGGCAGCTATCGTGGTTTCTTCCTTCCATGGCAGCAACGTAACCTTTGTGGAAAGCTCTATCGTTGGGATTACGTTTTTGACGTTTCATAGATAGGGTACCTCGAATTTCTTGTTGAATCTGGAAGCTGTCGACCGAAATCGCGATCGGGCTAAACAGTTTTCCCCCTTCGCTGAAACCAGCTTATTGTGGAAGTGGTTCAGCGAGAAGAGTTGCAGTAAACCAGATTCAGCAGAGCGCCGGAACAACCCGTATTTTCTGAAAAAGCCGCTGCTTAGGTGTAATCCGTCTAGGTAGGCAGATGGTGTTGTTGGTGCATGAGGATTGGAAGAATGCTGTGCTGCTTTCCGGTATCCTTGCGCTACCAGAGCTGTCGCCTGGCCAAATCGCCCGGCCTGTAGCTTCCAGAATCCCCATTCATTCATAGAGACTGATTCCTTGACTGCCCAGTATTCCTTTACCGCCACCTGCCCCAAGGGGCTGGAAAACGTACTTGCCGACGAGCTGCGCAGCCTCGGCGCCTCGGTCGAGCGAGAGCAGCCCGCCGCGGTGCGCTTCAATGCCGACCTGACCATGGCGTATCGCGTGTGCCTGTGGAGCCGCATGGCCAACCGGGTGCTGCTCAATCTGGGGCAAACCAAAATTGCCGACGCAGAAGGCCTCTACCGGGCGGTTGTGGACATTCCCTGGGAGGAGCACATCAGCCCGACCGGTGTGCTTTGGGTCCAGTTTTCCGGCACTAACCAGGAAATCCGTAACAGCCAGTTTGGTGCACAAAAAGCCAAGGATGCGATTGTGGACCGGTTGCGCAAGGCCACCGGCGCGCGCCCGGATGTCGACAAGCGGGATCCCGATCTGTCAGTGATGTTACGCCTGCACCGCGACAGCCTGGAAATAGCGATCGACCTGTGCGGCGACAGCCTGCACCGACGCGGTTATCGTACCCATATTGGCGCCGCCCCCTTGAAGGAAAACCTTGCCGCGGCACTGCTGGTGCGCGCCGGCTGGCCGGCCATCGCCGAGGAGGGTGGGGCGCTGCTGGACCCCATGTGTGGTTCGGGCACCTTTCTGGTCGAAGGCGCGTTAATCGCAGCAGACATTGCCCCAGGCTTGATGCGCGACAGCTTTGGCTTTGAACGCTGGCTCAACCACCAGAATGACCTCTGGTTGCCGCTGCGAGAAGAGGCGTTGCAACGCCGCACGGAAGGCTTGCAGAGATCACTGCCGGAAATTCGCGGCTACGATGCCGATGCGAAAGTGCTGTTTGCGGCGGAATCGAATATTGCCCGGGCAGGGCTCGACAAGCACGTGCGGGTCAGCTGCCGCCCGGTGGCAGCCTTCAAGGTGCCCAGCCACAGGCCGGTGAAACCGGGGCTGGTGATTACCAATCCACCGTATGGTGAGCGCCTCGGTGAACAGGAAGATTTGCGCGAGACCTATGCGGAACTGGGCCGGCAACTGAAGCAGGAATTCGGCGGCTGGAAAGCGGCCATTTTTACCGGCAACCCGGAGCTGTGCCATTCCACCGCGCTGCGGTCCCACAAGCAGTACAAACTTTTCAATGGCAGCCTGCCAAGCCAGTTGTTGTTGTTTGAAATCCATCAGCAGCGCGATGGGGAAGCGGGCGGCTCTGGTGAGCGCATCAAGCCGCGCTTGTCAGAAGAAGCTCAGATGGTGGCCAACCGCCTGCAGAAAAACCTGCGCACCACGGGCAAATGGGCGAAGAAAAACGGTATCGACAATTATCGCCTGTACGATGCGGACCTGCCGGAATACTCCGCCGCCATCGATCTGTATCAGTCGGTAGACGGGCAGGCGTTCGCGCATATTCAGGAATACCGCGCGCCGGCAAATATCCCCGAGGAAAAGGCGCGCTCGCGTCTGAGTGATCTGGTGCGGGCCACACGCCATGTGCTGGATCTGCCGAGTCGCAATATTTCCATCAAGGAGCGCCGCCGTCATTCCCACAAGGAGAGTGGTAGCCAGTACCAGAAGCGTGGTCATGGCGCGGCGGAGAGCGCGCAGGCATTTTGGGCGGAGGAATACGGCGCTCAATTTGAAATCAACCTGTGGGACTACCTCGATACGGGGCTGTTCCTGGATCACCGCCCCGTGCGTCAGTACCTGAAGAGTATCTCGAGCGGTAAAAAACTGCTGAACCTGTTCTGCTATACGGCAACGGCAACGGTGCAGGCGGTACTAGGAGGCTGCACGGGAAGCACCAGCGTCGATTTGTCCAAGACGTATCAGGCGTGGGCGCAGCGCAATTTCCGTCAGAACAATATGGATGCCTATCGCCACCAGCTGATTGAGGCGGATTGCCTGCAGTGGCTGGAAGCGGCGCAACAGAATCGCCGCGGGCACTACGATGTCATCTTTCTGGATCCACCGACCTTTTCCAACTCGGCCAAGATGGAGGGTGTACTGGATATCCAACGCGATCACGGGGTGTTGATTCGCCAGTGTATGGCGTTGCTGACTCCGGGCGGCACCCTGTTGTTTTCAAACAACCTGCGCAGCTTCAAAATGGATGGAGAGATACAGGAAGAATTTTCGGTTGAAAATCTCTCATCCAGATTGCTGGACAAGGATTTTCAACGCAACCCGAAAATTCACAATGTGTGGGAGATCAAAGCTCCATAACCAGACGGAAGCCCACTTCTTTTGAGGTGGCTTTCTCGCTGAGCCCGGTGCGGTAATCGGACGTGATATTGCGCAGGGGTTCGCGCATGGAGCCGCCGCGGATGACCCGCAGCTCGCAGTTTTTCAGCTGTACGGGGCGCGCATCGCTGCGGTGGTTGGTGTAATCGCCGAGGAAGCAATCCTGTACCCACTCGCCCACATTGCCGGAGGTGTCGTACAGGCCGTAAGGGTTGGCTTTGTAGTTGGCAACCGGCGCGCTTGAAATCGTGAACAGGGAGTTGAACTCACTGGCACAGCCGCGGCGGCAGTTGGCTTTTCCCTTGGCGCTACCATCGCCCCACCAGAAGGGGCTGTCTGTGCCAGCGCGCGCGGCAAATTCCCATTCTGCTTCACTGGCCAGGCGGTATTTCTGGCCGGTCTCTTCACTCAGCCATTTTGCATAGCGTTGCGCGTCCTGCCAGCTCACATTGATTACTGGACGGGTTCCTCGCCCCCAGCCTTGATCCGATGGCAGCGCGCGGCCGTTGGCTTTGGCGTAGCGGTCGAAATCCTGAAAGGTGATTTCGTGGGTGCCAATTGCGTAGGGACGCGTGAGGGATATTTTGTGTTCCGGGCTGGTAAAGGGGCGGCTGTTGTTGCCCATGGTGAATTTACCGGGGGCCACGACCACCATTTCCGGGCCCTTGCCGCCAGAACTGAGCGGTGACTGGAAGCCTTTGCCCGGGAAGAATTTACGCTCCAGTTGCACCGCAAGGTTCACGTCAGCGGCACTGATTTCGATCCAGCGGCGCACGGTACTGTAGCCGGCCTTGCTGACCTCGATGTCGTACCGCCCCGGTTCCAATGCCATACCCGGCGTGTACCGCGGCACAATATTCATGATGCGGACGCGCGCGTCCTGCGGGTTGGCGGAGACCTTCAGCGCATAAGTGGGAGGAGCTTGCTCTGCTTCGATAGTTTCTGCTTCTACCGCGGCTGCTTCCTGCTTAATCGATGACACCACCTCTTCTGGGGCCAATTCACTATCCGTTGTAGCGGCTGTTTGCATGGACTCGGCAGCGACTACCGGTGCAGAGGTTCGCGGCGCTGGATCACTGCGAAGCACGGGCCGCACCTGATTGGTTTGACTGGTGTGCGGGGTGATGGGGCCCGGAAGTTCCGCGGGAAGGGACGTGCTGGATGTCGCGCTTTCAACCACCGGTTCTGGCAGCAGTATTTGCGACGTGATGTCCACCGCCTCGTTGACCAGCCCTGATTCACTCTGCCACTGGAATTTATTGCTGAACAAGCTGAACAGCACCCACGCAAAGGCAATACTCGCGAGCAATGTGCCGCCAAACAGCCAGGAGCGACGCTTGGCGGGTGCGGTTTGTTGCATCACCTGCTGGATGCGCATGATGGTCTGTTGTTCGGCGCGGGGGTGCTGCTGGTGCAGGGGTTTGTCTCGCCAGCGCGCCCAGCTGGCACTGAGGCGATCGCTCAGGGTGCCATAGAGGGTCATCACCAGGGCGCGCAGCAGGCTCGAAACCCGCACGGAGGTGTTGTTGAGCTTCGTATTGCCAGCGGGGGTTTTCCCGTCCAGCGCGGCCAGCAGTTGATCGATGGCATCCACCACATCCAGGCCGCGCTGAAAGCGATGATCCGGGTCTTTTGCCAGAAAGCGGTCGATCAGCCCTTGATACAGCGAGTGGCGGGCGGGTAGGCGGGGGATGGGGTCGGTCAGGTGCTTGATCGCAATCGCAACGGCTTCTTCCGCCTGGAAAGGCACCGCGCTGGTGAGCATTTCGTAAAACACCACCCCCAGGCTGTAGAGATCGGCGCGGCCATCAACTGCCGCACCGCGGGCCTGTTCCGGGCTCATATAGTGTGGAGTACCCACCACCATGCCGGTGTTAGTCATGCGCGTGGTGCGGGCAACGGCGCGCGCTACGCCAAAGTCGGTAAGTACCGCGGAACCGTCCTCACGGAACAGTATATTTTCCGGCTTCAGATCCCGGTGCACATATCCCTTGTTGCTGGCGTGATCCAGCGCCATGGCAATCTGGCGGGTGATATGCAGTGCTTCGAGGGGTTCGATCGCGCCCCTGGTCAGGGAATCGGCCACCGACCCACCGGGCAGGTAATCCATCGCGATGTAATTGAGGCTGCGATAGCGGCCAATATCGTGAATGGCAACGATATTGGGATGGGAAAGCTGGCCGACGATGTTCGCTTCCCGTTGGAAGCGTTCGCTGAAAATCGGGTCGGCATTCAATACCGGCGACATGACTTTCAGTGCCACCTGCCGCCCCATGCTGCGCTGGGTGGCCAGGTAGACGGTGGACATGCCGCCCTGATTGATTTTCTTCAGGATCTGATAGCCGGGAATTTCCAGCGAGGCGGTGCCGCTGCTGACAACTTCCATTCGAGCCCGTTCCTAATTTATCCGTTTAGCAGCTGCCAGGCCGCGAAAGCACATAGTGAAAAAATAATCGCAAGTGTAGCGACTCTGACAGCAAGTGTGCCTTGGTTGGAAAAAAATTGGCGGGACTCAGTTTCCCTGGCGGGTGTGCGGGAGTTCTGGTTTTCAGAATCTTGTGTGGCATTTTCTGGGGAACTGATCACCTGAACGGTCACATTGTCGCGACCCCCGGCGTCCAGTGCCGCGGCAATCAGCAGTTCGCTGGCGCGCTGGTTGTCGGCGTTGCCGGCAAGTACCTGGCAGATTTCTGCCTCGCTGACTTCATTACTAAGGCCATCGCTGCACAGCAGCAGCTTTTGCCCCGCATTCCACGAGAAAGAAGCGCGATCAATTTCCAGGGTAGGGTTGGTGGAGCCGCCGATACAGCGAGTGATGACATGTTTGTTCGGGTGGCTGGCGGCTTCTTCCTGATTGATGGCTCCGGAGTCCACAAGCATCTGCACGTAGGAGTGATCCACCGTCAATTGCTTGAGGGAGCCATTCGGTAACAGGGGATCGGTTTGCGCCGGGTCCGGCGGTGTCCAGAGGTAGGCGCGACTGTCGCCGACCCAATAAATATGAAAGTAGCCGCCGTCTTCGGCGACCACGACGGCGGTAGTGCCCATGGCAGTGGTGGTATTTTCGTCGCCGATGAGGAGGGCGTGTGCCCGGCGCAGGGCCTGCTCGTAATGGCGGTCGGTAGCGGAGGAGCGCTGGATTTCTTCGACCACGGTCTGGCTGGCGATTTCACCGGCCTGGTGGCCACCGAGGCCGTCGGCAACAACCCAGATACCCCGGGTCTCATCACCCCAGAATGCATCCTCGTTCTGTTCCCGTCGATATCCGGTGTGGGTGGCTCCGGCGCTACGCTGCGCTGCGCTGACGGCGGGCTGGCTCACACCGCTCGGGCGTTCCCGTACTTTGGCTTCACTCACTGGTATGCAACTACCTGTTACCTGTCGTTATTGTCGAAAGCGCCAAATCTTGCCGATCCTTGCAGATTTCTACACTTCCATACTAGAGCCTGCAGGCATTGTAAGCTGCAAACGGAATCACAGGCCAATGAATTTGCCCGTGATAAACTTCTGATCCATATCTTTGGGAACTGCGCACTCTGCAATCTGAGTGCTGGTTAAAAATTGTACACTTTTGCGTGCTTTTAAGGAAGCCAGACAATGCTGAAACTTTGTGACGTAAAAGATGCCACGCAGAGCGTGTGGCTAGTGGCCCCCAAAGTGACGATTGGGCGCGGCAACCAGTGTGATCTCACCCTGGCGGATGCCTCCATTGCCAAGCTCCACGCGGAGATCCTGGTGGACGGCGAGGAGCTGGAGCTGCGCAGCCTGGCAGGTGACGGCCAGGTGGCGGTGAATGGCAAGGTGGTTGAGGGCAGCTGCAAGCTGCGGCGCAACGACCGGGTGCAAGTGGGGGATCGCAACCTAGCGGTGGTGGACCCCAAAATCACCCGGCTCAAGGCCGCCGGTGCCAGTGCCAATGTGGCCTGGGCCCTGCGTGCTAACCACCCGGCCATTGTCGGCCGTGTATTTCCGGTGCGGGAAACCAGTGTGGTGGGGCGCTCCGACGATTGCGACCTGACCTTCGCCATGTCGCACCTCTCCCGACGCCACGCGCGCCTGGAGGTGCGTGAGGGGCTGCTGTTTGTGGTGGACCTGGGTTCCGCCAACGGCACCTTCCTCAACAACCAGCGGGTGACCGAGTGCCGGGTGCGGCGGGGAGACGAGTTGCGCTTCGACAGCCTCAGTTTCAGTGTTGTGGGCCCGGCGGACGATATCGACAAAACCACGGTGCGCCAGGCGGTCACCATGCCCGATGCGGCGCGCCAGAGTACGGCCCTGGATCAGGCCATGCAGCGCGACCGTGTGCGCGACAGCGGGAAAGCGGCATCCACTGCAGAGGCGGCACCATCCCAGAGCTATATCGGTGATTCGGCGGCAGCCGGCAGTAGCGGATGGATCTGGGTGGGTTTGCTGGTGGCGGGTGCGGCAGTGGCTGGCTATTTTTGGGCACAGGGGCAGGGGCTGGTTTAGCCCCTGCAGTACGAGTGAAATTGGAAGCGCTGTGTTTGACCGACCCCTGATTCTCTACACCACCCTCGGCTGTAGCCTTTGCGAAAAGGCCAAGGTGGAAATCTGGCCGCAGCTGGCACAATTCCAGTTGCAGCTTGAGTCGGTGGATATTGCCGACGACGAGCAGTTGAGCCGACTGTTTGGCTGGAGTATCCCGGTGGTGGGTCTTGGGGATACCGATGATGTGTTGTGCTGGCCGTTCACTTCTCACGAGCTCGAAGCGTGGCTTCGGGCTCGCCTGAATTAATCAATATACCTTCCGTAACTCAGAGCTTCGCTTCTGCTTCATTCTTTCTGAGCAGCGGTGCCTTGTTGCCACTGCGATATGCGTAAATCACCGAATACGACAATACGTTCTGCACGTACTTGCGGGTTTCGCTGTAGGGAATGGTTTCGATCCACACATCAAAAGGCAGCTTTTTGTCCGTGTCTTTCAGCCAGCGCGACACCCGCGTGGGGCCGGCGTTATAGGCGGCGGCGGCGAGGAAGCGGTTGTTATCGAATCGTTTCAGCAGCGAATTCAGGTAATAGGACCCGAGGCTGATATTGGTGTTGGGGTTCAGCAAATCCCAGCTGCGTCGATAGGGGACGCCGGCCTTGCGCGCGGTGGCCAGGGCGGTGGATGGTAACAGTTGCATAAGCCCCATTGCCCCGGCATGGGATTTGGCGTCGTGGCTGAAGTGGCTTTCCTGGCGGGCCACCGCGAGCACAAGATAGCGGTCGAGAGCGGTTTTCTTGCCCATGCGGCCGGCCACATCGCTGACGATATCGGAGAAGGCGAGTGGGAAGCGGAGCTCCAGGTCGTCGAGATAATCCGCGGCGAGAATCGACTGAATCGATTTGTGGTACCAACCCCAGGCGCTGGCCACCTTGCCCGCGGTCATCAATTCTTCGGTGGTCATTTCGTCGGTCGCGTAGTTCCACTCACGGCGGGCGTGGTAGAACTCGCCGATGGCTTGCAGCTCTTCAGCCCGCTGCATTGCGGGAAGGGCCGCAACTTTTTTTACCAGTTCCGGGGTGATGGGCGCGGGGCGGTCCACAAAGCTGTAGTCTTTGCCCAGGGTGTCAGAAGCGAGGAAGCCATAGTAGCTGCGCTCTTCGGCCGCTTTCTGGTACAGCTGCTGCGCCAGCGCCGAACGCTCCGCATTGTTCTTTTTACTGGCGGCCAGTTGTTCGTTGATGGCGCGGGCTTTCCAGTAAAGCCAGCGGTCCCAGTTCTGGTCCGTCTCCGGCAGCTGGTCGATCCAGAATTCTACCTGTGCCCAGTCCATTTCCCGCAGAGACTGGCGGATCAGCCATTCGGATGTACGTAAATCGAAAAACCCGGGGTTGGCTTTGATCAGGGTTTTCAGGCCGCTCTGGTCATCCTGGCGGGCAAACTGTAGTGCGAGATAGCGCAGGAATTGATCGCGCTCGTCGTCGCTGAACAGGAAGCTCGCGCTGTACCGTTGCCAAGCCTGGCCAGTTTTCTCCGCATCTTGCGAGGCCAGGCGGCGCAACCCGATGGTGACAATATCCCGGTATTCTGGGTTGTCCTGGATAAAACGGTCGTAATTGAGGATCTGCTCTGGCTTGCGGTACACCGAGCGCATCAGCTCCGCGCGCTTGGCGCGGTCTTTGTCCAGCTTGCGGGCGATGAAGCTGGCGAGGTCGAGGTTGCCGGAGCGGACGGCGAGGGCGTGGCGTTTCCAGGCCCGGTCCTGAGTGAGGCCGCCATCGCGTATCCAGCGGTTGAATGCAGGGTCGCACTCTTTGGGCTGCGAGGCACCGACTGTCCACAACTCTTCGATCAGCGCGTAAGCCTCCTGTTTGTCGCCATAGCGGGACAGTGCATCGACGTAGTAGCAGCGCAATTGAGTGCGGCGAATTTTTTCTGGATCGTAATATTTCAGGTAGGACTTGAAGCGCTCGCGGCCGCCGAGCTCGCGCAACACGCGCACCCGCATCCAGTCGCCGATGGCAGTGCCATCGTGTTCGTCCAGAAACGCGTCGATCTCGTCGTAGGGGAGTCGCGAGAGCTTTTTGCTGATCGCCCAGTAGTCGATGTAGGGGAGCAGCGGATAATCCTTCAGCTCTTTTTTTAGCTGCTTCAGCCGGTTCTGGTCATTGTGGGCAATGGCCAGGCGGGCCTCTTGCAGTTTTTCTCGCTGTGCCACGGCGGCCTTGGCGGCTTTGGTATCCTTACTTTCCGCCCGAGGCAGTTGCCCCGCCGCAGGCGCGGTACGGCTCGCTTTGGCGGATTGTTGTCCATGTGCCAGGCCGGCGCCGGCAAGACTGGATACCGACAATGCTGCGCAGAGAATGGCGAGTCCTGTGCTGCCAATCGACATACTAAAAACCCGATTGAGAAATCGCTTATTCGTAGGGAGGAGAATAAAGCGTAAAATGTCCTTTTTCACCCAAAACTATTGTAGTTGTTAATTATGTTGCTTCAGTTGGATGGCGTGTGTTTGCGCTATGGCGTTCAGGTATTGGCGGATCGTGTCAACGCCAAGATAGAACGCGGAGATCGTATTTGCCTGGTGGGGCGTAACGGAGAGGGGAAGTCCAGCTTGCTGAGCCTGATTGGCGGCAAGGGTGACCCGGACGAGGGTGAGATAATTCGTCAGAGCGGCATGGTGCTGGCTACGCTTGAGCAGGCGCTGCCGGAGGATTGCACAGATACCGTATATCGCTACGTAGCCGAGGGGTTGGGCGACGTTGGCATCTGGTTGTCGGACTACCGCGATACTCTGGACCCGGCGCTACAGACAAAAATTGAAAATGCCCACGGCTGGGAGTTGCTCGCCAACATCGATGCCGTACTGGATCGGCTCGACCTGGATGAAAGTGCCCGGGTAATGGACCTGTCCGGCGGTTGGCAGCGGCGCGCCGCGCTGGCTCGCGCGCTGGTGGTTCAGCCGGACCTGCTCATTCTCGATGAGCCCACCAACCACCTGGATATTGCCGCGGTGGAGTGGCTGGAGGAGTTCCTCGCCACCTACCGCGGGGCGCTGCTGTTTGTAAGCCACGACCGGGCGCTGGCCCAGCGGCTCGCCACCTCGGTGTGGGATCTGGATCGCGGTATTCTTCGGGTGTTCAACTGCCCGTTTAATCGCTATCAGCAGGAAAAAGAAAAACTGCTGGAAGAAGAGGCGCGCAACGACGCGCTGTTCGACAAAAAGCTCGCCCAGGAAGAAGCCTGGATTCGCCAGGGCATCAAAGCCCGCCGTACCCGCAACGAAGGCCGCGTGCGCGCACTTCAGTCTCTGCGCAAAGAGCGCCAGGCACGGCGCGAGCGACAGGGTGTGGCAAAGATGGCACTGGATTCGGGGGAACGCTCCGGCAAGCTGGTGGCGGAGCTGAAGGGTGTCACCTTCGGGTTTGAAGGGGATGCCGCGCCGCTGGTTCGGGATCTGGACTTCACCCTGATGCGGGGCGATAAGGTCGGTCTGATCGGCCCGAACGGTGCCGGCAAGAGTACCTTGATTCGCCTGTTGCTGGGGGACCTGGAGCCTCAAAGTGGCAATATCCGTCTGGGGACCAAGCAGCAGGTGGCGTACTTCGATCAGCGTCGGGATACCCTGAACCCGGACCTCACTGTTGTCGATAACATCGCCGAGGGGCGTGAAAATATCGAAATAGGCGGCAGTACCCGCCACATAATGTCGTACCTGAGTGACTTCCTGTTTACCGGGGTGAAGGCGCGCACCAAGGTGGGGGCATTGAGCGGCGGTGAGCGCAACCGCGCACTGCTGGCAAAACTGTTCAGCCAGCCTGCCAATATCCTGGTGCTGGATGAGCCCACTAACGACCTGGATGTGGAGACGCTGGAGCTGCTCGAGCAGTTGCTGATGGAGTTCTCTGGCACTGTGCTGCTGGTGAGCCACGACCGGGCTTTTCTCGACAATGTGGTGGAGAGTTGCCTGGCTTTCGAGGGCAATGGCATCGTCAGGGAGTACGTGGGTGGTTACCACGATTTTGTGCGCCAGGGCGGGCGTTTTATCAGTGCCGAAGAGCAGCTCAAGGCGCGCAAGTCCAGCGCGGTAGAGGCGCCCGATGTGCCGACCCCTACGCCTGCGGAAGAGCCCCAGAAAGCGGAAAAAAACAAAAAGCTCAGTTATAAATTGCAGCGCGAGCTGGATGCATTGCCGGGCAAAATCGAGACGTTGGAAACAGAAATCGCGGCGTTTGAAAAAGAGGTGGCGGCCCCGGATTTTTACCAGCAGGACAACGACACAGTGCAGGCCCGCTTGCAGAAGCTGACGGACCTGCAGGAAGCGCTGGAAGAAGCGTTTGAGCGCTGGGCAGAACTGGACAGTATGTGAGTGAGTAAAAACGGGGGCTTTAACAGCCCCCGTTTTTTTTGCTTCTGTTATTCCCCGGGTGAATGCACCCGTACCGCCAGTACATCACACCCGGCGCCGTGCAGCACGCCATTGGCTGTGGAGCCCAGCAACAGGGCGAGGCCGTGGCGGCCGTGGCTGCCAATCACGATTAAGTCGCAACCCGTTTCTTCCGCAAGCCGGTGAATTTCTGTGGCCGGCTGTCCCAGCATCACGTGCTGGCGATCCGCGGGAATATTCAGGTTGGTGGCGGCTTTGTGCAGTTGCTCTTTTGCCTGATTCTGCAGTTGTTCCTGTACCTCGGACAGATCCATCGGCACATCGCCACCATAGGCAAACGTGAGCGGCTCAATGATATGCGCGAGGCTCATTTTTGCGTTGCTGTGCCTGGCAATTTCCGCGGCGCGGTCCAGTACCTGTGAGGATTCTTCAGAAAGGTCCAGTCCAACCAGAATATTGTTATAGCCTGACATTTGGCCCCCGCAGTGTCGGTGAATTTCAGTGAACAGGCCGGGGAATCAATCGGCCCCGGTGCTTCTATTGAGTCTACTTTAAAAAAACGGACTTGACACAACCACCGGGTTGCGGGGAAAAATGCGCGCCCTCAACGGCGATTTGCCTGCTGTTGCTGGCAAAAAAGCTTAACTCGACACGGAAGAATCTGCATATGGCCAGCTGGTTGCCCATCGTCATCATCATTTTTGCCGTCGCACTGGTTATCGGCCCGGTATTCTGGCTCAAGCCCAGCAGCCGGGATCGTAAACTTGCTGAACTGAGGCAGCGGGCCGCTACTTCTGGTCTTAAAGTCCAGATTCAGGCGCTGCCGGATTCACAGCCCAAAGGGAATGCCGCGGTGTATTTTTCCCAATGGCGGAATCCCCGCCGGTTGCAGGCGGGCTGGGCGCTGGAACTGCAGCGCATGGCGCACGAAGTGAATTTTGACGGCGTGTGGGATTGGCGTAATGGCCGCGAGGCACCGCAACCGGCCAAAGCTCCACTGAAAGAGCTATTGGGCATGCTGCCGGCGGACGCCACCGCGGTCTACGCAAATGACAGCGGCCTGGGCGTGCAGTGGCACGAGCGCAGCGGAGACAAGGGCCTGGCGGCCCTGCAGGAGGCGCTTGCCTCAATGCGGCCGGTAATAGAGGAAGCAATCCGCCAGCCGGCCCGGCAGGAGGAGGGCGCGGATTCGCAGGATCCACACATTTGACCGCTTGCCGAACAGAAGTGGTCTACTTTTTTAGCGGTCGCAATTAACCGCGCCCAGGGGTTCGCTGTGGACATGGCTTGGCCGCGAAGCGTGGCCAAGCCCTATCCGATTCGGTGTGAACCAAGGGTCAGATAGCCGGTCACAAACGGTTACCGAGCGCACAATTGGGTCATCAATTTGTGACGCTTGCTTGACCGCACTGGGGGCGAAGCATATATATTCGCGCAGCGCACAGTTGAATTCGGCTGCTGCCGAAGGTGCGAAAGCAGTAAATTTTCTATTAAAAATCAAAAGCTTATGGGTAAATCACTGGTCATCGTCGAGTCGCCGGCGAAGGCAAAAACAATCAACAAGTATCTCGGAAAGGACTTTGTAGTGAAGTCCAGTATCGGTCATATCCGGGATCTTCCCACTGGCGCCTCCAACAAAAAGCCGGTGGATGCCAAAGAGCGTGCCCGCCGCGCGGCGGAAACCCGCAAGCTTTCTCCGGAACAGAAAGAGATTTACAAGCGCAAGAAAAGCCGCGAACAGCTGATCAAGCGCATGGGGATCGACCCGGACCACAACTGGGAAGCCCACTACGAAATCTTGCCCGGCAAGGAAAAGGTGGTGGACGAACTGCGCAAGCTCGCCGCCAATGCTGATCACGTCTATCTCGCAACGGACTTGGACCGCGAAGGGGAGGCCATTGCCTGGCACCTGCGGGAAGCGATTGGTGGGGACGAACAGCGTTATCGCCGCGTCGTGTTCAACGAAATTACCAAGTCCGCGATTCAGGAAGCCTTCCAGGATCCGGGCCCGCTCGATATTGACCGGGTAAATGCGCAGCAGGCGCGTCGTTTTCTCGACCGTATTGTGGGTTACATGGTTTCGCCGCTGCTGTGGGAAAAAGTGGCCCGCGGTCTATCTGCCGGCCGTGTACAGTCGGTAGCGGTAAAACTGGTGGTGGAGCGCGAGCGGGAAATCCGCGCGTTTATCCCCGAAGAGTACTGGACCTTGTTTGCGGACACGCAAACCGCCAAGTCCGATGCCCTGCGTCTGGAAGTGAAAAAGCAGGCCGGTGAAGCGTTCAAGCCCGTCAATGAAGAGCAGGCAATGGCCGCTGTTAAGGCGCTACAGGCCAGCGACTACAAGGTGACGGCCCGGGACGACAAGCCCACCAGCTCCAAGCCTAGTGCACCTTATATTACGTCCACTTTGCAGCAGGCAGCGAGTAATCGCCTCAGCTTCAGCGTGAAGAAAACCATGATGATGGCCCAGCGCTTGTATGAAGCGGGCTACATCACCTACATGCGTACCGACTCTACCAATCTGAGTGCCGAGGCGGTCTCTTCTGTACGCGAATTTATCGGTGAGAATTACGGCGATAAATACCTGCCGGAGAATCCCAATCGCTACAGCAGCAAAGAGGGCGCGCAAGAAGCGCACGAAGCGATTCGCCCGTCCGATGTGCGCGTCAAACCGAACATGCTGTCTGGAATGGAGCGCGATGCTGAGCGTCTGTATACCCTGATCTGGCAACAGTTCGTGGCCTGTCAGATGACGCCGGCACAGTTTACCTCCACCTCGGTTGTGGTAACCGCGGGCGATTATGAGCTGCGCACCCGCGGCCGCGTGATCCGCTTCGACGGTTTCCTGAAAGTCGCGCCAGCACAGAGCAAGAAAGACGAAGACCTGGTCCTGCCGGACATCAAGGTCGGTGAAACGCTGAACCTGAAGCAGCTGGATCCCAAGCAGCACTTCACCAAGCCGCCGGCGCGTTTCAGCGAAGCGGCGCTGGTGAAAGAGCTGGAGAAGCGCGGCATCGGTCGCCCGTCCACCTATGCATCAATCATTTCCACCATTCAGGATCGCGGTTACGTGCGCCTGGAAAACCGTCGCTTCTACGCGGAGAAAATGGGTGACATCGTCACCGATCGCCTGAGCGAAAGCTTTACCGATCTGATGGACTACAGCTTTACCGCCAATCTGGAAGAGTCTCTGGACTCGGTGGCCGAAGGCGAGCGCGGTTGGAAAGACCTGCTGAATGAATTTTATTCCGGTTTCAGCAAGCGCCTCGAAGTTGCCCAGGACAAAGATGGTGGTATGCGGCGCAACACGCCGACGGATACCGACATCGCGTGCAGCCAGTGCGGCCGCCATATGCAGATCCGCACCGGCTCTACAGGGGTTTTTCTCGGTTGTTCCGGTTACGCACTGCCGCCCAAGGAGCGCTGCACCAACACCATGAACCTGGTGTCCGGTGAGGAAGCGGTTGATGCCGACAAAGATGAAGACGCGGAGACCCGCCAGCTGCGCGAAAAGCGCCGCTGTAATAAGTGCGGCACGGCAATGGAGAGTTACCTGGTGGATGAACAGCGCAAGCTGCACATCTGCGGTAACAACCCGGATTGCACCGGTTTTGAAGTGGAAAAAGGCACCTTCAAAATCAAGGGTTACGATGGCCCCGTGATCGAGTGCGACAAGTGTGGCGCCGACATGCAATTGAAATCTGGCCGCTTCGGCAAGTACTTCGGTTGCACCAGTGAAACGTGTAAAAATACGCGCAAATTGCTGAAGAGCGGCCAGCCGGCACCACCCAAGATGGACCCGGTGCCGATGCCTGAACTGCCCTGTGAGAAAGTGGACGACACCTACATTCTTCGGGACGGTGCCTCCGGCCTGTTCCTCGCCGCCAGCCAATTCCCGAAAAATCGTGAGACTCGCGCGCCCCTGATCAAGGAACTGCTGCCGCACAAGGACGAGATCGATCCCAAGTACACCTTCCTGTTTTCCGCTCCCGCGGAAGACAACGAAGGCCGCGATACCGTGGTGCGTTTCAGTCGCAAGACCCAGGAGCAGTATGTACAGTCTGAAGAAGAGGGCAAAGCGACTGGCTGGAAGGCCTTCTACCGCGATGGCAAGTGGCAGGTAGAGGCGCCCGCAGCGAAGAAGGCGCCCGCGAAGAAAAAAGCCCCGGCGAAGAAAAAGGCAGCTGCCAAGAAAGCCCCTGCGAAGAAAAAAGCCGCGGCTAAAAAGGCAGCGGCCCCAAAAAACAACGATTGAGTAACGCAGGCAGGTAATCCTGGTGAGTAATCCTTATACCGGTGCAGTGGCATCGGCACTGCGAAAAACCCAGCTGATCCTGCACTCCCCGGATGCGTCCGGGGAAGCGGGTAGCCAGCAGGCCCTGTTGGATACTGCGCTGCAGGAAGCGGCACTGGTGCAGCTGTGGCGCGCTTACAGGGCGTTTCTCGCGGAACAGGGTCATCAGTTGCAGCTGGGATTTCGCCCGGGCGGCGAGCCGGAAACGGCACAGGCGCTTGCTCAGCTGGTGGCTGCGCGGGGGAAATTCAGCGCCGAGGTCAATGAGCTGGTCAGTCTGGGGGAGAATCCGGATAGCTGGTTTCGCAGTATGGAACTGGCCTGGCAGGCGCTGTGGCGGCCTGCAGGCGGCATCTCGATGTCGCCGTCCGACCCTGGCCCTGGCCCTGGCGCAGTGCAAAGCCTGATCCCGGTGCAGCAGCTTGATCAGACCGCTGCAGAACCCCTCAGTCGGGAGGCCTTGACCAGCTGGCTACGGGCGATGAATGAGCTGGTGCAACGCCAGCGGGCCCACGGCGAGGAGTGGTGATTCTCCCACCAAGGGATCCCTGTTTGTCCGCTCAATAATCGCTTGTCCCTGTGGTACACTGCCCGAAATCGCACTGTGTCGTCTATTGCATTGGACGCAGGCTTTCCGGGAAGTGAGTGGAGAAATGAATGTCTTCTGAGACCTACGAAATCATCGAGTTGTCCAATGGTGATGTGGCGTTACGGCGCGCCGGTCATAAGGATGATCCGCTGGTGCGTATCCATTTTTCTGCAGAAAGCCTCGACTTCCTCCGCGAGCACAAGGTGACCATTGCGCGCGCCATGCTGGAGGCGGGGATTGAGGCGGTACAGGATATCAATGCGCTGGAGCCGGAGCCCTTCGAGGAGGAAGATGTGGATCTGACTGAGCACACCATCCACTGACCAGTTCTCGCATCGATTTTGACGCATAAAAAAACAGGGCCACGGCCCTGTTTTTTTATGCGTCATGTCGGATGAGGGTTCAGACTGGATTCTGCCGAATCACACCCACCGCCAGCCCCTCAATCGCGAAGTGCTTGTCGCGCATGTCCACTTCAATGACATTGAAGTCTTCGTTCTCTGGCAGCAGCTGAACTGTGGCCTGGTTGCCTCGGCGCTTGAAACGCTTCACCGTTACCTCATCCTCTATACGTGCCACCACAATCTGTCCGTTGCGGATATTGTCGGTGCGCTGCACAGCCAGTAAATCCCCATCGAGAATACCGGCATCTTTCATACTCATGCCGTGTACCCGCAGTAGGTAATCCGCTGGTGGGTGGAAAAACTCCGCGGGAATCTCGCAATATTCCTCGATATTTTCCTCCGCCAGTACCGGATTACCCGCGGCAACCCGGCCGACGATCGGTAGGCCGGTGTTGTAATCGGGAATACGGATACCGCGCGAGGCTCCCGCTACCATTTCGATAGCGCCTTTGCGCGCAAGCGCTTTCAGGTGTTCTTCCGCCGCGTTGGGAGAGCGGAATCCGAGCTGCTTGGCAATTTCTGCACGGGTGGGCGGATAGCCGGTATCGTCCAGATAGGTTTTGATCAGCTCGAGTACCTGGGCCTGACGGGCAGTGAGGTTCGTCATGGGTTCTTCCTGTTTTTCCCGGAGTCTGTATTTATATACAGGTGCTGTGATTATATACAGATTTGGCGGGTGCGCAAATACTGGCGGGCAGGTGAGTCGAATTGGGGGAAGGACTGGCGCTGGGTGGGTCAGACCGGGTGCGAAACGATTCTGAAAAGGGTTCGAAAAGATTTGCGAGTTTTATTTTTTGCGAGAAGTCGCTGATGCCGGAGTATCGGGTTTCCGGAATCAGCGTTGGGGGGCATTGTCGAATTTTCGGAGAGCAGTTTGAGCGATTTGCTCCGGCCATTTGCAGGAAATGTCAGAAACCTTCATCTGTGCCCGGAAACGACTCGCCCTCGAGTCGGTCGATGGCCGTTTGTGCCGGTGACAGAATCGGGCTTCGGAAACCCGCGTCTTCGTCGTCCTGCATTTCCTCTGCCAGGGTGCCATAGCCGGCGTTGGCGTCTTCCGGCTCTGCTGCGCCAATTACTGGCAGACGCGGCCAATTTTGAAAATCAATTTCATCCAGTGAGCCGTCGAGATACTGAATCTCGATCGTGCGGGAAGGGTGATCGACGGCCACCACTTCAAACAGGTCGCCACTATCGAAATTTTCAAACCAGCTGCCAATTTCAGGGGCAATTCTTGCCATGATGCAGCCCTCCTGTCGTTATCGGTATGCGCTCCCTACGAGAGTCGCCAGGGTGACTTACTCCGTGTGGTTCTGTCGGGATAAACAGAGAAGCCTCTGGTTTCAATCTAGCGTGGGGGCGGGGGGCTTGGTAACTGACAGGTCGCGACTGTCGCTGGCTATCCACGGATCAGGTGTGTCTGTGCAGGTGATTCGGCAGTTCCTTGAGGCAGATGGTCGCTGTCAGGGGGCCTTTCCTGGGCTGCCGAGCGGATGCCGATAATGAGGGACTATGCTAGTCTCAGCGGTTAAACAAACGTTTTAATTGCTGGTTTGAATTATTGTGAGCAGGGTATGAGTCAGCTGGATACCGTCAACCGTATACTGGATGCCGCCGAGGTGTTGTTCGCCGAACGGGGCTTTACCGAAACGTCATTGCGGACCATCACCAGTACCGCTGGGGTTAACCTGGCGGCGGTGAACTACCACTTCGGGTCGAAAAAAGAGTTGATTCAGGCGGTGTTCGAGCGGTTTTTGACACCGTTTACCGCCAATCTTGATCAAGAGCTGACCCGCCGTCAGGCCCAGCTTGAGGCGTCGCCCGGGGAGCAGCTGGAGGTAGATGACCTGCTGCAGAGCCTGTACCGCGTTGCCTTGGCCGGGTTGGCCAAAGAGGGGCGGGATCCCAAGCGTTTTATGGGGCTGCTGGGGCTGGCTTACACGCAGTCTCAGGGGCACTTGCGCCGGTTTATCGTGTCGAGGTACGGGCCCAGCTATCGCCGCTTTGCGGGCCAGCTGGCCAACGCGCTGCCTCAGGTAGACCCGGTTACTTTTTACTGGCGCCTGTATTTCATGCTCGGTGCCACCATATTTTCCCTGTCGAGCTTTGATGCCATCGAGGCTATCCTGAGGGAGGATTTTGGCGCTGAGAGCAGCCTGGAAGAAACTCTGGCTCGCCTGGCGCCGGCGGCCGCCGCCATGCTGACGGCGCCTGAGCCCAAGGATGCCTGATTTTCGGTGCGTCTTCGCAATGCCATCAACGGCTCGTATATTTGCGGTACTCGATACTCAAACACATTGACTGACAGCGGGAGCGGGAATTCATGTCTGTTCAGATTGGTCCGGTAATGATCGATGTCGAGGGCACCGAGCTCACGGCGGAAGATCGCGAGCTGCTGCGCCATCCCCAGGTAGGCGGCCTTATTTTTTTCGCACGTAACTTCCGCGATCGCCCCCAACTTGAAGCCCTGATCGCAGAGATCCGCAAGGAGCGCCCGGAAATCCTGCTGGCTGTCGATCAGGAGGGTGGCAGGGTGCAGCGCTTTCGCGATTCGTTTACCCGTATACCTTCCATGCAGGCGCTTAGCGCCCAGGCGGATACGCAGCAACTCAAGGATGTGGGATGGCTGCTTGCGGCCGAGCTGCTGGCGGTAGGTATCGATTTCAGTTTTGCGCCAGTGCTGGATGCGGATGATGATTTTTGCCGAATTGTCGGGGACCGCAGCTTTGCTTGCGACCCTCTGCAGTTAGCGGCGAAGGCGCGCCCGTTTATGGCCGGTATGCACGAGGCCGGTATGGCGACGACGGGTAAGCATTTCCCCGGGCACGGGCAGGTACTTGAAGACAGCCACGAAGAGTTGCCGGTGGATCAGCGCGAGCTGGTTGATGTTCTTGCCTCAGATGCCAAGCCATTCGAAGAGTGTATTGCCGCCGGGGAACTGGATGCGGTCATGCCAGCACATATCCGCTTCGCAAAGGTGGATGAAAACCCGGTGGGGTTTTCCCGCTTCTGGCTCCAGGAAATCCTGCGCAAGCGCCTGGGGTTTGACGGTGTCATTTTCAGTGACGACCTCACCATGGAGGGTGCCGGCGCCGCCGGTGGCTACGCCGAGCGAATTCGCGCAGCGATGATGGCTGGCTGCGATATGGGCATTGTTTGCAATAATCGTCAGGGCGCTCTGGAAGTCCTCGATGCGCTGGAGGGGTTTGAACCAGACCCGCTTTCGAGTCAACGCCTGGAGCGTATGCGTGGGCAGTCGGGTATCGATAACTGGGGCGCGCTCGAAGCGAACCCGCGCTGGCAGGCTACTCGCGAGTGGCTGGCATCCTGGATGTAAATACGCACAATAGGCGATCTGAATTTTTTAACGCTGCCGCATACTCATAAGCAGGCAGAAACTGAATAAACCAAAAGTATTATATGGAGTGACTTGTGGAGCAGGTTCAAGCGTTTTTGCGCTCCCTGGTGGGGGAAGACCGTTTCTGGATTGCCGAACTTTTTCTGATTGTACTGGCCACCGCATTTGTGGCCTGGATACTCGCGTTATTTGTTGCGCGCTTGCAGGCGCGGGCGGAACGCACCGTCAACCCGTGGGACGATGCCCTGGTGAACTCGATCAATCCGCCGGCTTCGATTCTGGTGTGGTTGGTCGGTTTGACCCTCGCTGCCGGTCTCGCGGGGGCGGCCACAGATTCGGAAGTATTGAACTGGTTGGGTGGTAAGCCCCGCGCTATCGGTTTTGTCGTAGTAGTGACCTGGTTCGCGTTGCGGTTTGCAAAAGAGGTCGAGCAGAATCTGGCGAATCCGCGTTTTGTTCGAAAACCCATTGATGCCACGACGGTTCGTGCGATTGGAAAACTGGTTCGCGCTTCCATCATGATTACCGCTGCGATGGTCATCATGCAGCGGCTGGGCTACAGCGTAAGCGGCGTGCTGGCCATGGGCGGGATTGGTGGCCTGGCAATCGGCTTTGCTGCAAAAGATCTACTGGCCAATTTCTTTGGTGGCCTGATGATTTACCTGGATCGCCCGTTCAAAGTAGGGGACTGGGTGCGCTCGCCGGATCAGGAAATCGAAGGTACCGTGGAAGATATCGGCTGGCGCCTGACCCGCATCCGCACATTCGACAAGCGCCCGCTGTATATTCCGAATGGAATATTTACCCAAATCTCCGTTGAAAACCCCTCGCGTATGCTGAATCGTCGCATCTACGAAACCATCGGTATTCGCTATGAAGATGCCCAATTGATGGCGCCGATCGTAAAGGACGTGCGCGCGATGCTCGAACAGCACCCGGAAATTGATACGAATCAGACGTTGATTGTGAATTTCAATTCCTTCGCGCCGTCGTCGCTGGATTTCTTTATCTACACCTTTACCAAGACCACTGAGTGGGTGCGCTACCACGAGATCAAACAGGACGTTCTGCTACAAATTCTCAAGATCGTCGAGCAGCACGGTGCCTCCTGTGCCTTCCCGACTTCGACGCTGCATATTGCCGACTTGCCTGAGCTGGCGATCGCCGGCGGGCGGGAAAAGCCCGTTGGGGCCTGAATGACAGTTAAGCGCTGTATTGCTTAACCGCATGAATTGACAGGGATTGTGGGGCTTATCTTACTAATTTGGTGAATTGTTGCGCATTATTTATGGGAAGTAACATTAATTTCACGTGGAAACCTAGACAGTGGCGCTCTTTTATCTAAGAATCAGTAGCGACCTGTACGGATGACCGCACAGGTACTTCGAGACTGTAGGCCACCCCGTACAGGGTGCTGGTTACGGCAATAGGGGTAGGCGCATTGCCCGCAACCGGGGTGAGCGCAATAACAATAAATGAGGTTGGCTTAATGAGTGATCGCGTTACGGGTACCGTGAAGTGGTTTAACAATGCCCGGGGTTATGGCTTTATCACTAGCACTGAAGGTTCCGAGGATATCTTCGTCCACTACCGCAGCATTCGCGGAGACGGTTACAAAACTCTCAATGAGGGGCAGGCCGTAGAGTTTGAAATGCAGCAAGGCGATAAAGGCCTGCTCGCGGAAGATGTAGTGCCCTGCGAGTAATTCGCTAAAAACGCACGCTCGACTCTGTACACACTGGGCGCCTCTATAGGGGCCCATGTGTGTGGATTGTGGAAAACGTGAAAGCGTAGGCAGCGTGAGAGGCGCTCATCGTAAAAAGCCCTGACCACTTTGGTTCTTTACCGAAGTGGCCGGGGCTTTTTTGTTTTCAGGTTTTTTGACGGACGGGATCAGCCGGCGCCGACAATTCTCAACAGTTGCCCGCAGAACCAGGCCGCGTAGGTACCAAGGGCATAGCCCATCACTGCCAGTAGCACGCCGACTGGTGCCAGCGAGGGGTGGAAGGCGGCAGCCACCACCGGTGCCGAGGCTGCGCCGCCCACATTGGCCTGACTGCCCACGGCCATGAAGAAGGTGGGGGCTTTGATCAGTTTCGCTACCAGCAGGATCAGACCCGCGTGTATCGCCATCCAGATCAGGCCAAGCACAAACAGTTCCGGGCTGTTTTTCAAGGCGGTGATATCCATGTGGGTACCAATGGTGGCCACCAGAAAATAGATAAACACCGACCCTACCTTGGCAGCGCCCGCACCCTCGAGCCTTTTCGCCGGGGTAAAAGCCATGGCGATGCCAAGAGTGGTGGCCACGACGATCAGCCAGAAGAAGGGGCTGGTGAAGCTGAATCGGGCCAGTTGTGGTGCGTTGCTCTGAAACCAGGGGGCGAGAAAATCCGCGCAGGCGTGGGCAATGGCGGTAACGCCGAAGCCGACGGCGGCAATCAGCATCAGATCCTGCAGCGCGGGAATACGCGCGTGCTTGCGCTGCATGGTTTCCACTCGCTCACGCAGGGTATCGATGGCAGAGGTATCTGCACCGCGACGCGCATCCAGCTTTTTGGCATTGCCGGCCATAAGTAGTAACACCGCCATCCACAGATTGGCGACGATCACGTCCACCGCGACCATTGCGGAAAACACCTCACCACCCACGTTAAAAATTTCTTTCATAGCCGCCTGGTTGGCGCCGCCACCAATCCAGCTGCCGGCAACGGTGGTCATTCCCCGCCACACCGCGTCGGGCCCGTTGCCATTGAGCATGCCGGGGTCAATCGCCGACATGATTAGTAGGGCAATCGGCCCGCCGATCACAATGCCGAGGGTGCCGGTCAAAAACAGAATCAATGCCTTGGGCCCAAGGTTGATGATCCCTTTCAGGTCGATGCTCAGGGTCAGTAAAACCAAACTGGCGGGTAACAGATACCGCGATGCAACGAAATACAGGTTTGAATTGTCGGCGTCGATAATGTGGAAGGTGGTCAGTAGTGACGGCAGGAAGTAGCACAGCAGTAGCGCTGGTACGAAGCGGTAAAAGCGCTTCCAGAAGCGCTGTTCGCTGCTGGCCGTATAAAACACGAAACCAAGGATGGCGGCGAGCATGCCGAGGATGATGGCGTCGTTGGTGATCATGGTGGGTGTGGCCTGTTTTTTTATGGTTTCTCAGTAAGAAAAGTAGCAGGTAAGGGTAACGTTATACGTTGCTGGCCTTGAAGGTGGTAACAACCGTGGCAACAAGAGCGGCAACAAAAAACGGCCCGCGAGGGGCCGTTTGTGCTTGGCTGTCAGCTGCTGCTCAGGGCGCGAGATCCGCGGGTTCATCCTGTGCGGCAGGTTCCGCGGCTTGTTGCACCGTACGTACCTCGATCAGAACACCCAATTTGGGGTGGTCGATATAGTGCAGCTCACCACTGCGCAGGCGGCGCTCTTCATTGAGTACGGCGACCCTTGCAGCCATTTTTGCCACAGGTTCCGCGATACCGGGTGCATTCATGGTGCTGTCTCCGTGAAATTCCACAGAGTCAGCGCCTGTGCTGTAGCCGCTGGTGGTGCTGTATCCGGAATCGTGCGGCGCTGCGGGTGTGTTCCGGAGGTCCATGGGCTCATCCCCGGCCATTGCGTTGTCGCGGGTGGCGATCACCGCAGCGCGGGGGCGGGTAGGGACGGAGATGCCCTGCGGCCGGGTCGCGTCGATGCTGTCGCTGGGAAAGCCGGCTGTGGGTGCATCGTAGCCAAAGGCGCTGCTGGTCTGCGGCAGCCATTCACTCAGCCACAGATCGGTGCTCAGGTGTAAATAGCGGGATACGCTCAGGGTGACACTGCCCTCAAGCTGGTGATGCCTTCCGTCCGCCGCGCCCCCACTGACCAGCACCGCGGGAGCATTGCGCTCGTTCTGCAGCACCTGTCGCCAGGTTTTGTGGAACAGTACCTGATAGCCGGAGGAACGCTTTAGGGCTGCTACCTTGTTGTCCAGCTGATTGGGGGCTGGCTGCAAGGCTGGAACCATCGGGTCGGCGCTGGATGGGGTATTGAAGTCAATCCAGCGGCTGTCGTAGGCGAGCTGCGGGGCGGCCGGCCAGGTTTCGCGGGACTGGTTCATACCGCTCTCACGGCTGAATACCACCATTTCGATTTCAAACTGCGTGCCTGCGTAGCCAGCTGCCTCAGCGCCTGCCGCGCAGAGTGCGAGGAGGGCGGCTCCGGCCAGCTGCTTCAGGCGAGTCGTGACCTGCTTATTAGTAGGGGTCATTTTGATACCGCTATTTCTCTATCTCTATTTGACCAGGATTCCCGGATGTTCTGTGTCGCCGATTGCGACGATTCTGCCCATCTTAGCATTGATCGACGGTCCCTTGTGCCCACTAATAGGTAGTAGGTAGTTGGGTGGTTGGTCGTAGGTGACATCGAAGGTGGCGCAGCTTCCTGGCGGCCTGGGCCGCTATTGGGAAAGCTGCTGCAGCACCTCACTGACCTGCCGCAGGCGCTGTTCCGGGCCGCTCTCATCCAGGGTGAAATTCAGCTGGTTGGCCCCCTGCAACCGGTAGGAGGTGGGGTGGGTCTGAACCAGTTTGACCAGGGTGAACGGGTCTACGTTGGCGTCGTCCGCAAACTCGATACGCCCGCCGGTGGCCGATGCCTCCAGTTTGCGAATTCCCATTTTGTTGGCGTTGAGCTTGATCTCTGTGATCTGGAACAGGTGTTTGACAGGCTCCGGCAGCAACCCGAAACGGTCGATCATCTCCACCTGCAGCTCTTTGAGCGCGGCCTTGTCTTCCGCGTTGGCGATGCGCTTGTACATGATCAGACGGCTGTGGACGTCCGGCAGGTAATCTTCCGGAATCAGCGCGGGCACCCGCAGGTTCACATCTACCGCTGGTGATTCCAGTGGCTCGTCGATATTAGGGGTGCGGCCCTCGCGAATGGCTCTGACGGCGTGGTCGAGCATTTCCATATACAGGTTGAAGCCCACGCTGTGAATCTGGCCGCTTTGTTCCTCGCCCAGCAGTTCGCCGGCACCGCGGATTTCCAGGTCGTGGGTGGCCAGGGTAAAGCCGGCCCCCAGGTCCTGGGCTTCGCTGATGGCTTCCAGGCGCTTGACTGCATCGGCGGTCATTGCCCGTTTGTTCGGTGTCAGCAGGTAGGCGTATGCCTGGTGATGAGAGCGGCCCACGCGGCCGCGCAGCTGGTGCAATTGGGCGAGGCCGAATTTGTCCGCGCGCTCAATCAAGATGGTGTTGGCGGTGGGGACATCGATACCGGTTTCGATGATGGTGGTACATACCAGCACATTGAAGCGCTTGTGGTAGAAATCGCCCATCACCTGCTCCAGCTCGCGCTCGCGCATCTGGCCGTGGCCGATGCCGATCCGCGCTTCCGGAACCAGCTCCTGCAACTCCCTGGCCAGCCGCTCGATACTTTTGACCTCGTTGTGCAGGAAGTACACCTGACCGCCGCGCAAAATCTCCCGCAGGATCGCCTCCTTGATCAACGCGTCATCGCGCTCGCGCACGAAGGTTTTTACCGACAGGCGACGGGCCGGTGGCGTGGCGATTACGGAGAGGTCGCGGATACCGGCCATGGCCATATTGAGTGTGCGGGGAATCGGGGTGGCGGTGAGGTTGAGGATGTCCACCTCCGCGCGCAGGCTCTTCAGTTTTTCCTTCTGACGCACACCGAACCGGTGTTCCTCATCGATGATCAGCAGTCCCAGATTTTTGAATTTCAGGTCGCTCTGCAGCAATTTGTGGGTGCCCACAAGAATGTCGACCTTGCCTTCCGCAACCCGCTCTTTGATTGCGTCGACTTCCTTGCTACTGCGGAAGCGGGAAATGACTTCGATGGTCACTGGCCAGTCTGCGAAACGGTCCTGCAGTGACTGGAAGTGCTGTTGAGCCAGCAGGGTAGTGGGGACCAGCATGGCGATCTGTTTACCACCGTGTGCGGCAACAAAGGCCGCGCGCATGGCCACTTCGGTTTTACCGAAGCCCACGTCGCCACACACCAGGCGGTCCATGGGTTTGTCGGACAGCATGTCGCCGACAACAGACTCGATCGCGAGCTGTTGATCCGGGGTTTCCTCGAACGGGAAGCCTGCGGTGAACTCGCGATAGGCCATGCCCGGATCGCCAAACGCGTGGCCCACACGGGCTTCGCGGCGGGCATAAATGTCGAGCAGTTCGGCGGCTGCATCGCGGACCTTTTCTGCCGCTTTGCGTTTGGCTTTCTGCCAGGTTTCGCTACCCAGTTTGTGCAGTGGCGCCAGTTCTTCATCGGCGCCGGAGTAGCGGCTGATCAGGTGCAGGCTGGCAACGGGTACATACAGTTTGGCGCCGTCACCGTATTCCAATGTCAGGAATTCTGCCTGTTGGCCGTCGATATCCAGGCTCTGCAAACCTTTATAGCGGCCGACACCGTGGTCGATGTGCACCACGGGCGCGCCGATGCGCAGCTCGGCCAGGTTTTTGACTGCGTTATCCGCATCTTCTTTGGCTTTTCTGCGGCGGCGCTGTTGCAGTACGCGGTCGCCGAACAGTTGTGGTTCGGCGATCAGGTTGAGTTGTGGATCTTCCAGCAGTAGTCCTGCGTCGATCGGCGCTACGGTAATGCCGAACTGGTTGTCGCTCTGGAGGAAGGATTGCCAGCTGTCGAATGTTTTTGGTGTAAGCCGGATTCCGCCCAGCAGATCCAGCAGGGCCTCCCGGCGGCCACTGCTTTCTGCGCAGAACAGTACGCGGCCGTTGTATTCCATCAGGTAGGCTTCGAGCGCTTTCAGCGGCTGCTCGGATTTTCCATCCACCGGCAGGCTGGGTGGTGCCAGGCTGGCAAAATTGTAATTGCCCTCGGCCTCCGGAAGCGTTTCCGGAGAAAAGAAGGCGCGGGGCAGGGATTTCAGGGCGCCGTAAAATTCGTCGATGTTCAGCAGTACCTGGCGGGGCTCAAGGATCGGGCGGGTCAGGTCGCCACGGCGGCTCTGGTAGCGATTATCTGCCTCTCGCCAGAAGGACTCCACGGGCTGTTGCAGGTCGCCCTGCACAAAAATCTGACTGCCATCGGGCAGGTAATCAAACAGGCTCGCACACTGGTCGAAAAACAGCGGTAGATAGTACTCGATTCCCGCCGGGGCAATCCCCGCGCTGATGTCCTGATAAATTGAAACCGGGCCCGGGTCTACGTCGAATTGCTCGTGCCAGCGCTCAAGGAATTTTGCCAGCCCCGGTTTGTGCATCGGGAATTCCCGTGCAGGAAGCAGGTGAACCTGCTGAACCTTGTCGACGGTGCGCTGGTCTTCCGGGTCAAAAGTGCGCAGGGATTCGATTTCGTCATCGAACAGGTCGATACGGTAGGGCAGGTTGCTGCCCATGGGATAAATGTCCATCAGTGCGCCGCGCACGGCAAATTCGCCGTGTTCGTACACTGTATCTACGCAGTGGTAGCCCGCCTGTTCCAGTAGCCGGCGCTGGTTGTCGAGATCGAACTTCTGGCCTTCTTTCAGGATGAGTGCATTCCCCGCGACATAGTCCTTCGGCGCCAGTCGGTGGAGCAGGGTGCTCACCGGCGCGATGACGATCCCGCTCTGCATCTGCGGCAATTGATACAGGGTGGCCAGCCGGTCCGAGATGATGTCCTGGTGTGGCGAGAAGGTGTCGTAGGGGAGGATTTCCCAGTCCGGGAACTGGAAAATCGGCAGCGCAGTGCTGGCCTCCGGAGCGGAGTCATCTCGGCAAGGCTTGTTAAAAAATTTCAGCTGCAGCTCAAGTTGCTGGGCTTCCTGGCTGTTGCGCGCGATCAGCAAGGTGGGCGCGTTACTGCTTCTGGCGGCGTTCAGGATGGCCAGAGCGGCACTGGCACCGTGGAGCTGGCCCCAGAATTGGCGGTCACTCTGCGTGCGAAAAGCGGGTGGGGACAAAGGGGGGAATTGACTCATGTTTCCTTATAATTCCGTGCTTTCTGACCGCTGGCGGCCCGGAGGCGGCCATTGTAACGGTGAAACGTGACCGGTGCAGGTCTGGGATTTGCGGCGGCCCGAATCTGACGCTCAGATGGTGTCATTATTTGCGTGGTTTTCGAGTGGGGCAGGCGTTGAAAAAATGTAGTTTAACTACAGTTTTTAGGCCATTTTTTACGCGGTTGCGCACCCTCAGGTGAATACACATAATGCGCCGGCCTTCGCCCCAGAGGTGATTTTTTGAGCCATCCTTATTCTCTGGACCGCGCTAAGGCACGACCCCCATTTTCACTCTGCAGAGGTGTCTGACTGTGACTCAGAAGCGACCGAAGCCCGCTGACTTTTTCAAGGACTGGAAAGCGCGAGAAGCGCTGGCGGAATCCATGATTCCGATGATTGGCAAGCTCAACCGGGAAAGCAACGTCGGCATTTATATGTACGGCCAAAACCTGGTGAACCGCTCCGTACTGAGCATCATGAAGGCCCACCGCTTTGTGCGTCAGGTCGAAGAGAATGAGCTGTCTGAGTTTGAAACCTATCCAGTACTCGAAGCGATCTGCAAGCTGGACCTGGGCCCGGTGCACATCGACCTGGGCACGCTGACCAACAAATACATGCGCGACGAGCGCGGCCTCTCCATTGAGGAGTTTGTACGCAGTGAGCTGGCAGACGCCGGTGGAGCGGGCAAGCCCCTGCCGCAGACCCAGGACGTAGTGATCTACGGTTTCGGCCGTATTGGCCGCCTGGTCGCCCGTCTGCTGATCGAAAAAGCCGGCAGTGGCGATGTGCTGCGCCTGCGCGCCATCGTGCTGCGCAAGGGTAAAGCGGACAACGACCTGGTCAAGCGCGCCTCTCTGCTGCGCCGCGACTCCGTTCACGGCGCCTTCAACGGCACCATCCGTGTGGACGAAGAGACCAGCACCCTGATCTGCAACGGCAACGAAGTAAAAGTGATCTACGCCAACTCCCCGCAGGAAGTGGATTACACCGAGCACGGCATCAACAATGCCCTGATCGTCGATAGCACCGGCGTATGGCGCGATGAAGAGGGCCTGTCTCAGCACCTGGAGAGCAAGGGTGCGGCCAAAGTGCTGCTTACTGCACCGGGCAAGGGCGATCTCAAGAACATCGTGTACGGCATCAACAACGGTGAGATCACCCCGGACGACAAGATTCTGTCTGCGGCTTCCTGTACCACCAACGCCATTGTGCCGGTATTGAAGGCGATGATGGACAAATACGGCGTTCAGCATGGCCACGTGGAAACTGTGCACGCCTACACCAATGACCAGAACCTGATCGACAACTACCACAACGGCGAGCGCCGCGGTCGGTCTGCCGCGCTGAACATGGTGTTGACCGAGACCGGTGCTGCCAAAGCGGTTGCCAAGGCGCTGCCGGAGCTGAAAGGCAAGCTCACCGGCAACGCGATTCGCGTGCCGACGCCGAACGTGTCCATGGCGATCCTCAACCTGCGCCTGGGGCAGGAGACCAACAAGGACGAGCTGAACGAGTACATGCGTGATGTGGCGCTGCACTCGCCACTGCGTCAGCAGATCGACTTTACCAATTCTCCGGAAGTGGTCTCCAGTGACTTTGTCGGCTCCCGCCGCGCCTGTGTGTTCGACTCCATTGCCACCATCGTCGAAGGCGACAATGCGGTGCTCTACTGCTGGTACGACAATGAGTTCGGCTACAGCTGCCAGGTGGTGCGTTGCCTGGAAGACATGGCTGGCGTACGTTACGAGTTGTTCCCCAAGAAGGACTAAGTGCCTATTGGCCGGGGGAGGGGCGTCAACGCCTTCCCGCGGGTTCCATGGCGCAGGTAATTGGTCTGGCAGATCAATCCTGCGCCATACCATCTTTTCTTGCTGAGACGGGTGATGAGGCGGCGCCTCCCACTAAAGTCGTTGTTTTTTCAGCAAAAATTTCCTCATCTTGAGTCGATTTGGCTCCATCTGCTCTGGTAAACCCCCGGCCCCGTACTTATAATGCGCGCGATTTTGCGGGGCTGCCGTGTGCCGGGAAATATTTGCGCAAAGACTGCGAGTTGCCAAGGCAATGGCGGGTCTGTGCGCGTCCCGGCCGCTGAGCGACATCTTCTTATCTGTGGTGCCATCCTGCAGTGACTACTATTTATAGTCTCACTTTCAGGCTTGTTTCCGGCTCGCCACGGCCTAAGCCCCCGCTACGGGTTCCTCTATTTTTAGCGTTTTTAACCTAGAAGCTTTTTAACCTATCAACTTAGAACTTAGGCATAGGCGTATGAGAAAGATCCGTCGGGGATTGGATTTACCCATATCCGGCGCGCCCGAGCAGGTCATCCACGATGGCCCTGCAGCCAAAACCGTCGCGGTGGTTGGTCCCGATTACAACGGGATGAAGCCCACCATGGCGGTTGCGGAAGGGGATAGCGTCAAACTCGGACAGCTGCTGTTCACCGATAAAAAAACAGAAGGGGTTCGCTACACCGCACCGGCCGCAGGCCGTGTGGTTGCCGTCAACCGTGGTGCCCGCCGGGTGCTGCAGTCGGTGGTGATCGAGGTGGAAGGCGATGAAGCTGAGCAGTTTGCCAGCTACAGCGCCGACCAGCTGGCGAGCCTCACCTCAGAGCAGGTGCGCGTGAATCTGCTGGAGTCCGGTCTGTGGACCGCACTGCGCACACGCCCATACAGCAAGGTGCCGGCGCCAGACGCCCAGCCTTCTGCGCTGTTTATCAACGCCATGGATACCAATCCGCTGGCGGCAGACCCGGTTGTGGTCATCGCCGAGCAGCGCGATGCGTTCGCCCAGGGTGTTGAAATTCTCTCCAAGCTGGCCGAAAAGACCTTCGTCTGCACCGCGCCAGATGCCGATATCCCGGTTCCCAGCGCTGCTTCCGTGCAGCGTGAAGCGTTTGCCGGCCCGCACCCGGCTGGCCTCGCTGGTACCCACATTCACTACCTGCACCCGGTCAAGCCCGGTCGTCAGGTGTGGACTATCGGTTACCAGGACGTGATTGCCGTGGGCAAGCTGTTTGAAACCGGTAAGCTGTTCACCGATCGTGTGGTTGCCCTGGGTGGCCCGCAGGTGACCAAGCCGCGTTTGCTGCGTACCCGTGTCGGTGCCGACCTGACAGCGCTGACCGCCGGCGAGACCACCGGTGACGACAACCGCGTGATTTCCGGTTCCGTATTTGGTGGCCGCACCGCCAGTGGCCCGCTGGGCTACCTCGGTCGCTACCACAATCAGGTGAGCGTGCTGGAAGAGGGCCGTGAGCGCCCGATGCTGCACTACTTCACCCCTGGTGCGAACCGTTTCTCCGTACTGCCGATCTACATCAGCCGCTTCATGAAGAGCAAGCTGTTCAACTTCACCACCAGCACCAACGGTTCCGAGCGTGCACTGATGCCTATCGGTACCTACGAGCGCGTGGTTCCGCTGAACATCATGCCGACCCAGCTGCTGCGTGCGCTGATCGTGGGCGACACCCAGGTGGCTCAGCAACTGGGTGCCCTGGAGCTGGACGAAGAAGATCTGGCGCTGTGTACCTTTGTGTGCCCGGGCAAGTACGACTTCGGTCCCATTTTGCGGGACAACCTGACCCGTATTGAGAAGGAGGGTTAAGGATGTTGCGCAAACTACTCGACTCTATGGAGCCGCATTTCCACAAAGGCGGCAAATACGAAAAGTTCTACGCGCTGTTTGAAGCGATCGACACCGGTCTCTTCCAGCCTGCAGACCGCACCAAAACCACCGCACATGTGCGCGACGGCATCGACCTGAAGCGCATCATGATCACCGTGTGGGCGTGCGCCATGATCCCCATGATGTACGGTATGTGGAACGTGGGCTTCCAGGCCAACACCATTATCGCGGGTATGGAAAACGTGGATCTGAGCGGGTGGCGCCATGCCATCATCGGTGCTCTGTCCAGCTACGACGCCAACAGCCTGTGGGATAACTTCATCCACGGTGCCATGTACTTCCTGCCTATCTACGCGGTGACCTTCATCGTCGGTGGTATCTGGGAAGTGCTGTTCGCTGCGGTGCGTGGCCACGAAGTGAATGAAGGCTTCTTCGTCACCTCCATCCTGTTCGCTCTGACCTGTCCGCCGGATCTGCCGCTGTGGATGGTGGCCATGGGCATCAGCTTCGGTGTGGTGATCGGTAAGGAAGTGTTCGGTGGTACCGGCAAAAACTTCCTCAACCCGGCACTTACCGGCCGTGCGTTCCTGTTCTTCGCCTATCCGGCTGCCATGTCCGGCGACCTGGTGTGGACCGCGGTTGACGGTTACACCGGTGCGACCGCGCTGTCCGTCATGGCCAGCGAAGGCATTCAGAATGGCGCGGTAGGCGTGCCCTCTGGCCAGCTGACCTGGATGGATGCATTTGTCGGCAACATGCACGGTTCCATCGGTGAAACCTCCACCCTCGCCATGCTGCTTGCAGGTGTGATCCTGATCGGTATGAAAATCGCCAGCTGGCGCATTGTCGCCGGCACCCTGCTGGGCATGATGGCCACTGCGACCATGTTCAACATGATCGGCTCTGAAACCAATCAGATGTTCGGTGTGCCCTGGTACTGGCACTTGGTCGTGGGCGGTTTCGCCTTTGGCCTGATCTTCATGACTACCGACCCGGTATCCGCCGCAATGACCGACGCCGGTCGCTGGTGGTACGGCATCCTCATCGGCGTGATGTGTGTATTGATCCGCGTGGTGAACCCGGCATTCCCGGAAGGCATGATGCTGGCGATCCTGTTCGCCAACCTGTTCGCCCCGCTGTTTGACCACTTCGTTGTGCAGTCCCATATCAAACGGAGGTTGGCACGTGGCTAATAAAGATTCCGTAAAAGGTACCCTGATCGTTGCGCTGGTACTGTGTATTGTCTGCTCGGTGGTCGTTTCCACCGCTGCAGTAATGCTCAAGCCCAAGCAGGTCGCTAACGCCCAGCTGGACATGAAAAAGAATGTTCTGCTGGCCGGTGGCCTGATCGAGCCGGGTCAGACCAGCGCCAAAGCAATCGAAGAAGCCTTCGGCAATGTCACCATCAAGTATGTTGACCTGAGCACTGGCAAATTCACCGACCAAGCGCCGGCTGGTGGTAGCGGTCGCGCTGCAGCCAAGGATGCCGGTTCCAGCGAGCGTCTGCCCGCGGACCAGGACATCGCCCGAATCATTCGCCGGGAAAACACCAAAGAGGTGTACCTGGTGGAAGACAACGGTGAGCTGCAACGCATCATCCTGCCGGTTCGCGGTTCCGGTCTGTGGGGCCAGATGTACGGCTTCCTGGCACTGGAGAACGACCTGAAGACCGTAGCGGGCCTTGGCTTCTACGAGCACAAGGAAACCCCCGGACTGGGCGGTGAGGTGGACAACCCGCGCTGGAAATCACAGTGGGAAGGCAAGCAGGTCTTCGACAGTGAACGCAATGTAGATATCAGTGTGATCAAGGGCAGTGTCGATCCGAACAACGCCAATGCGGTACATCAGGTGGACGGCCTGTCCGGCGCCACCCTGACCAGCCGTGGCGTCAACAACCTGATCAACTTCTGGCTGGGCAGTGAGGGCTTCGGTCCCTTCCTGAAAAACCTGAAAGCAGGGGAGGCGTGAGCATGAGCATGAAATTGAAAGACACTCTGCTGGAGCCGATTTTCAACAATAACCCCATTGCGTTGCAGATCCTCGGTATCTGTTCCGCACTGGCGGTAACCAGCTCACTTCAGGTGACGCTGGTAATGTGTATCGCGCTGACCACAGTTGTGGCATTTTCCAACACCGCAGTATCTCTGATCCGTAACCAGATCCCGGGTAGCATCCGGATCATCGTACAGATGACCGTGATTGCCTCTCTGGTAATCCTGGTAGATCAGGTGCTGAAAGCGGTGGCCTTTGACATTTCCAAGCAGCTCTCGGTATTCGTTGGTCTGATTATTACCAACTGTATCGTGATGGGCCGCGCGGAAGCCTTCGCCATGAAGCACGGTCCCAAAGACAGCTTCTTCGACGGTGTCGGTAACGGTCTGGGTTACAGCGTGATCCTGATTGGCCTCGCGATCGTTCGCGAACTCTTCGGAGCCGGTAAGTTGATGGGTGTGGAAATTCTGCCATCCATTAACAATGGTGGCTGGTACGTGCCCAACGGCATGCTGCTGCTGCCGCCGAGCGCTTTCTTCCTGATCGGTCTGTTTATCTGGGCTATTCGCGCCTGGAAACCGGAACAGGTTGAAGAGGACGAGTTCAAGATTACGTCCAACTCTAAAGTGCCGTTGGCGCAACAGGAGGCCTGATAGATGGAACATTTTATTTCCCTGATCATTCGCGCCGTTTTCATTGAAAACATGGCGCTGGCCTTCTTCCTCGGGATGTGTACCTTCCTCGCGGTATCCAAGAAGGTCGAAGCGGCGATTGGCCTTGGTGTTGCGGTAATCGTAGTACTGACCATCACCGTTCCGGTTAACAACCTGATTTACACCTACCTGCTGAAAGACGGCGCGCTGGCCTGGGCTGGCTATCCGAACGTGGACCTGAGCTTCCTCGGCCTGCTGTCTTACATTGGCGTAATTGCTGCATTGGTACAGATCCTGGAGATGTTCCTGGATAAGTATGTACCGGCGCTCTACAACGCCCTGGGTGTGTTCCTGCCGCTGATTACCGTGAACTGCGCCATCATGGGTGCGTCGCTGTTCATGGTGGAGCGCGAATACAATTTTGGTGAAAGTGTTGCCTACGGCTTCGGCGCTGGCCTCGGCTGGGCGTTGGCGATTGCCGCCCTGGCGGGGATTCGCGAGCGCATGAAGTACAGCGATGTGCCGAACGGCCTGAAAGGTCTGGGCATCACCTTCATTACCGTTGGTCTCATGTCGCTGGGCTTCATGTCCTTCGGCGGCATCGATATCTAAGCGGGGAGGTCGAATAGAATGGAATTAACGGATATTTATTTTGGCGTAGGCATGTTCACCGTGATCGTGCTGGCGCTGGTAGCAATCATTCTGGTTGCCCGCTCGCGCCTGGTGAACACCGGTGACGTCAACATCGTGGTTAATGGTGAGAAAACCCTCACCGTACCGGCCGGCGGTAAGCTGCTGCAGACTCTGGCGGCGAACAACCTGTTCCTCGCCTCTGCCTGTGGTGGCGGTGGCTCCTGTGCTCAGTGTGTGTGCAACATTAGCGAAGGTGGCGGCGACATGCTCCCCACCGAAGCGCAGCACTTCACACCCCGTGAAGCCAAGGAAGGCAAGCGCCTTTCCTGTCAGGTTGCGGTTAAGCAGGACATGAAAATCGAAGTGCCGGAAGAGGTCTTCGGTGTGAAGCAGTGGGAGTGCGTTGTGGAGTCCAACCCCAACGTTGCCACCTTCATTAAAGAGCTGACCCTGAAGCTGCCAGAAGGCGAAAATGTCGATTTCCGCGCAGGTGGTTACGTTCAGCTGGAAGCGCCACCCCATCACGTGAAATTCTCCGATTTCGATATCGAAGAAGAGTACCGTGGCGACTGGGAAAATTTTGGCTTCTTCAAAATGGAGTCCAAAGTGACCGAGCCGGTGGTTCGCGCCTACTCCATGGCCAACTACCCGGAAGAGAAGGGCGTTGTTAAGTTCAACATCCGTATCGCCACGCCGCCGCCGCGTACCGAAGGTATTCCGCCGGGCCAGATGTCTTCCTACGTCTTTAACCTGAAGCCAGGTGACAAGATGCGCGTTTACGGTCCCTTCGGTGAGTTCTTCGCCAAGGATACCGATAACGAAATGGTCTTCATTGGTGGTGGTGCCGGTATGGCGCCGATGCGCTCGCACATCTTCGACCAGCTCAAGCGTCTGCACTCCACGCGCAAGATCAGCTTCTGGTACGGTGCGCGCTCTCTGCGTGAGATGTTCTACGAGGATGACTACAACGGCCTGCAGGATGAGTTCGACAACTTCAAGTGGCATATTGCCCTGTCGGATCCACAGCCGGAAGACAACTGGGAAGGCTACACCGGTTTCATCCACAATGTAGTTTACGAGAACTATCTGAAGGACCACCCGGCACCGGAAGATTGCGAGTACTACATGTGCGGACCGCCCATGATGAACGCGGCGGTGATCAACATGCTGAAAGACCTCGGCGTAGAGGATGACAACATCCTGCTCGACGACTTCGGTGGCTGATCGCGCATGATTGGACGTGACATTACATCCACAAAAACAGGGCCGCTCTTATCGGCCCTGTTTTTGTTTGTGCTCGTTGTACTGGCTGTACTTGCGGGGTGCGGCCAGGACAAAACCGTCTGGAAATTGACTGGCCCCACCATGGGTACCGCCTACCACATCACCCTGGTGGATGTGCCCGAGGGTGTTGAGCGGGCAGAATTGCAGACCGCTATCGATGCGGAGCTGGATGCGGTCAATCAGGAGATGTCGACCTATATTCCGGATTCCGAGCTGATGCGCTTTAACCGCGCCTCGGTGGGTGAGCCAGTGGACGTCTCGGCCCACCTGGCAGAAGTCATCGAGCGCTCCCTGGAGATCTACCGCAATAGCAGCGGTGCCTTTGATGTGACCGTGGGCCCACTGGTCAATTTGTGGGGGTTCGGCCCAGACTTGGAGCCTGAAGTGATCCCGGACGCGGCACAAATCCGTGCATTGCGCGAGCAGATTGGTTCGGACGCGCTGCGTATCGACGGTCAACAGCTCTCCCGGTCCCGTCCAGTAGAGATTGACCTGTCGGCCATTGCGAAAGGACACGGCGTGGATCGTGTGGCGGATTTA
The DNA here is from genome assembly GCF_947504145.1 of uncultured Microbulbifer sp. GTDB lineage: Bacteria > Pseudomonadota > Gammaproteobacteria > Pseudomonadales > Cellvibrionaceae > Microbulbifer. Next base: position 1,146,336 of record NZ_CANNGQ010000001.1, on the reverse strand, counting down.
CTGGTCCAACGAGGTATTGCGAACTTCCTCGTCGAGATCGGTGGTGAGTTGCGCACTGGCGGCGTAAACCCATCGGGGAAAACCTGGAGAATCGGTATCGAGCGACCTTCTGCGGGGCAGGTGGTACAACAGCCTATTCAGGTCAGCGACCGGGGAGTCGCCACCTCCGGGGACTACCGCAATTATTATGAGCGCGATGGCAAACGCTACGCCCATATCATCGACCCGCGCACTGGCGCCCCGGTGGAGCACCGCCTGGCGTCGGTCACCGTGATTGCTGGTACCTGTGCCGAAGCCGACGGCTACGCCACGGCCCTCAATGTGATGGGGGCGGAGGCAGCGTTACAATTGGCAGAAGAGCTGCAACTGGCGGTGTTTCTACTGGTAAAAACTGATTCCGGCTTTGAAGAGCGCGCCAGTAGCGCTTTCCAGCCATATCTTGAAAGTCAGGGGAGGTAACCGTGACTATTTATATTTTTGCGTTCATTATTATGCTGCTGATCGTGGCCGGCATGGCAATCGGTATGATTGTGCAGAACAAGCCGCTCAAAGGCTCCTGTGGTGGCCTGAACAACATCGGTATGAAACGCGACTGCGATATCTGCGGTGGCGATGACGACGAGTGTGAAAAGGAACAGGAGCGTCAGCGCCAGGTAGCCCTCGCGGAAGCGGCCGCTGAATCTGATCTTGCCTATGACGCAACGAGCAAGCAGAACAAGCGTTCCTGATTTAACCAATCTGATTCACCCATAAAAGCAAAAGACAGTAAATCAATGGCAGATTCCAAGTACGATCTGGTGGTAATTGGTTCTGGCCCGGCGGGGGAAGCCGCGGCCATGAGCGCAGCCAAGAAAGGGCTGCGTGCAGCGGTGATCGAGCGCAGTGCATCGGTTGGCGGCAACTGTACCCACAAAGGGACGATTCCGTCCAAAGCGTTGCGCCACTCGGTGAAACAGTTGATGCGTTACAACACCCAGAGTGTATTCCGTGCACTGGGTGAGCCGCGCCGTTTGACCTTTCCGCAAGTGATGCAGACGGTCAACAAAGTCATTTCCTACCAGGTGGAAATGCACACTAGTTTTTATGCGCGCAACCGCGTGGACCTGATCGTCGGCGATGCCCAGTTCCGCGATGCCAACAGCGTCGAGGTACAGCTGGCGGACGGTGCCAAGGAAATCATCACCGCAGAGAAATTTATCATCGCTACTGGCTCCCGCCCGTATCATCCAGCGGATGTGGATTTTGCGCACCCACGGGTGTACGACAGCGATACCATCCTGGATATGGAACACACGCCCCAGGCCATCATCATTTATGGTGCTGGCGTAATTGGCTGTGAATACGCCTCGATATTTGCCGCGCTGGGCATGAAGGTGGATCTGATCAACAGCCGGAATCACCTGCTGGAATTCCTCGACGACGAAATTTCCGATGCACTGAGCTACCACCTGCGAGATATGGGCGTCACCGTTCGCCACCGCGAGGAGTACGCGAAAGTGATCGGCACCGATCGCGGTGTCACCATGGAAATGCAATCGGGCAAGCGAATCTGGGCCGATGCATTACTTTGGTGTAACGGACGCTCTGGTAATACCGGGTCTCTGGGGCTCGATAAAATCGGTCTCGAGGCGAATCACCGCGGACAACTCGCGGTGGATGATCATTACTGCACGGCAGTGGAGAATGTGTTTGCGGTGGGTGATGTGATTGGTTGGCCGAGCCTTGCCAGTGCATCCTACGACCAGGGTAGGGCGGTTGCCGCTGCAATCGTTGGCCGCGGCCATCGCGTCATCGAAGATGCGCCCACAGGTATTTACACCCTGCCGGAAATTTCTTCGGTCGGCAAAACAGAGACCGAGCTGACGAATGCCAAGGTGCCGTACGAAGTGGGCCGTGCGTTGTTCAAGCACACGGCGCGCGCGCAGATTTCCGGCGAGCGGGTAGGCATGCTGAAAATCCTGTTCCATATCGAAACCCGTGAGATCCTCGGGATTCACTGTTTCGGTGCTGAGGCCGCAGAGATTGTGCACATCGGCCAGGCAATCATGAAACAACCAGCGCCGAACAATTCCATCGATTTCTTTGTGAATACCACATTCAACTACCCGACCATGGCGGAAGCCTATCGCAGTGCGGCACTGGATGGTCTCAACCGGATTACACGGCTGTGAGTGAGCCGTCTCCGGCAGAATTTCGCACTATGGTGGAGGGGATATTTTCGGATATCCCCTTTGTCCGTGAGATCGGTCTCCGGTTGCACGATTTCGACCTCGAACAACAGACCCTCTCTGCAAAGTTCGATTTGAACCCGAAGCTGATCGGCAACCACTTCCAGAATATTCTGCACGGAGGCGTTATCGCTACCGCGCTGGATACGGTCGGTGGGCTGACGGCGATGGTAGCTGCCTACCAGCGCATGGGCGGTGCTATTGGGTGGGATGAAAAAATCCAGCGGCTGATTCGGCTGGGAACTGTGGACATGCGGGTAGATTATCTCAAACCCGGCCGCGGCCAGCACTTTGTGTGTGATGGAAAAATTCTACGGGTGGGCAATAAATTGGTAGTCAGCCGGATGGAACTGCACAATGACCGCGACGAGTTGATTGCCACCGGTACCGCGACTTTTCTCTACTGATTCAACGGTGGGTACACTGAGAAGAGCGCCGCTTCAAAAGTGCTTTCCTTCGGATATGAGGTCAGCAAATTGATGATTGGTGTCGCGGTGCATCACTTCATCGGCACGTATGATTTCCACCACATCGCGCAGTCGCGCATCTTCTGACAATCCCCAGTAATCAATTGCTACCTGCGGGGCTGGCACATTCTCCTCATGGCCACTGTCGATACGCTCCAGATAGAGCGTATAGCTGACCACGGCTTCTTCTTCAAAGTATCCTACCAGGCGGTGCGCTGTCTTATCGGAAATCAGATACAGCAGGAAAAAGGCGTTGTAGAAAACTGCCTGCACTATCACCACAATCAGCCGTTCATACCAGGTGGGATGGATGATTTCCATGAACGTCATCAGGTGCATGCGCTCGTTTTCTGCTTCATCCAGTAGGGTGAATATCCAGCCATCGTCATCACACAAGCGGCGCAAACATTTCAGGTGCTGCAACGTGCCACCTACCATGCCGGGTACCGCGGCGACGGTCTCCAGAACAATGGCGCGGTTGCCGTAACGCTTGGCAAAAAACGTGTCGGCAATAAACCGCAGAAGGTTCACTACACCCAGCGCAATGCGGTCCGACAGATTGCGGGGCGGCAGGCGCTTGTCCAGCTGCAGGCTGCTGCCATCGAGGCATTCGTACGCCGCGCGATTGGGGGTAATTCGAGTACGCTCGGGGTTGCTCATAGTTGCCGCTTGAAAGTGTTAAGAGGTCAAGGTCGGCGGGGAGGCGGAAAGTGAACGAATAGAACGGCCTCAACCCAGCATGAGTTTAGCAGGCGACAGCGTAAGTACTCTGTCGCCCGAGGGCTGGGCCAGGTTCGATTTGGAGTGAAGCCAGGGGGCGGGAAGGGGATGTGGCTTGCTAAGACTTATCCCTGATGCTTTTTAACGGTATGCAGTACCCGGTCATATTCGAAGTAGACGAAAAAACCGGCGTATTCCCAGCGGGTAATTGCGGGTTCGCCAACCGGGCCCTGAATGTTCAGCGGCTCGCCGAGCTCAGTAGTGACCTGCTCCTGCTTTTTGCCGCGCAAATGGTCCGCTTCGGTGACATAGCCCTGGCTTCCGACCGGAACTTCCACGGTATCTGCCAAAGTGGCGCTGCTGGCTAAAAATGCACCGCCCAGCAGGCTTGCGAGTGACAGGGCGCGCAGGGAAGAAATCTTGTGGCGAGTTGAGAACATTGGGCTCTCCAGATTGATTATTCGACTTGTTCGGCATTAAAGCAGATATTGTGCCTAAACACGCGGATTTCTTCACGTTTTTCCTCATTTCAGGAGTCGGGGACCGCGTTCAGTTGTCGCCGAACAATACCCGGCGTCTGTTTTTCTGGGCTGGTCATCGCGCGGCCATAGTCCGACTATGCTAAGTAGAATTTTGGTCCGACGTCTCGAGCATCCAAGGATGGCAATCAGACAATTTTTTACCACTTCTGGCGTCCTGGTCGGGATGATTTTCTTCGCAATCTCGCTCACGCCATCCCTCATTCCTCGCGAAGGGGTAACGCAGGGGATCATCTCCGGTGTGGCACTTTCCGCCGGGTACGCAGTCGGTGTGCTAATCGTCTGGCTGTGGCGCTTCCTGGAGTTGCCAGTGGCGAGCGCGGGAACCAGCCGCGTGCTGGCCCGGATTGGCGGCCTGATCTGCCTGCTGACCGCGCTGGGTTTCCTGTGGCGGGCGACCCACTGGCAGAACTCACTGCGCGCATTGATGGGCATGGAAGATGTGCCCGGTGTCCGGCCCTTTACCATAGCGCTAGTCGCGTTGGCGCTGTTCATCGTATTCCTGTTGCTCGGCAAGCTGTTTCGCGCGCTGTTTTATTTCCTATTTGGCAAGCTCGAAAACCGCGCACCGCGGCGTATATCCGGAATACTCGGGTTGCTGGCGGTATTCTGGCTGTATTGGTCGGTGATCGATGGCGTATTGCTGACCGCCGTACTGAAGCGCATTGATGGCATCTACCAACGGCTGGACGCGAATATCGTGCCCGACTTGAAGCCGCCGCAAGCCGAGGGGAAAGCCGGCAGCCCCCAGTCACTGTTGAACTGGGACGATATGGGCCATCAGGGACGCCGCTACCTGGCGCTCGGGCCTGCGGCCAAGGATATCGCCAAATTAACCGGCAGCGCCAAAGACCCGGTCCGGGTCTACGCGGGCTTGAACGCGGCAGATTCGCCAAAAGAGCGCGCGCGGTTGGCGTTGGAAGAGCTCAAGCGGGTAGGGGGCTTTGAGCGATCCGTGCTGATCCTGATCACCCCCACCGGTACCGGCTGGGTAGATCCCGGTGCAATCAACTCTGTCGAATACCTGTTCGCTGGGGATATCGCCAGTGTTGCGGTGCAGTACTCCTATCTTCCCAGCCCTATCGCACTGATGACGGAGGACGCGTATGGGCGAGAAACCGCCGCGGCGCTGTTTCAGAGTATCTATGGGCACTGGAGTGGGTTACCCAGAGAGACCCGTCCAAAGTTGTACCTGTTCGGCCTGAGTCTCGGTGCGCTCAACTCCGATCGTTCGTTTGATTTTTTCGATATTATCGATGATCCCTTCGACGGGGCCCTGTGGACGGGCCCGCCATTTCGCAGCGATACCTGGCGAGACGTGACCGCGCACCGGGATGCGGGGTCACCGGCCTGGTTGCCGCAGTTCCGCGGCGGCGCCATGGTGCGCTTTGGTAATCACTTTGAGGGGTACGACAAGGGAAAGGTGCCCTGGGGGCACTTTCGCATCGCCTATCTTCAGCATGGCAGTGACCCCATCGTATTTTTTGAGCCCCAGGCCGCCTACCGCAAGCCCACGTGGATGCAAAAACCCAGGGCGCGAGATGTGTCACCTGATCTCCAGTGGTATCCCATCGTTACCATGCTGCAGCTGGCGATGGATATGCACGCCGGTATTGCGCCCATGGGGTACGGGCACAGTTATGCGCCTGCGGACTATGTAAATGCCTGGTATCACCTCACGGAGCCGGAGGGGTGGGACGAGGACAAGCTCAAGAAGTTGAACGAAAATCTGCTGCAGTGGAATCCGCGCTGAACGGTGTTGTCCAAATTGCAGGACGGAACCAGGTGTTATGCGTAAATACTTGGATTTCTTGGCGTTTTTCCGCTTAAATCAACTGCATGATAAAACCAGTTTCCCTCTACATTGGCCTCCGCTACGTCGCCGCCCGCCGCCGGCAGCAGTTTATTTCCTTTATCAACGGGTTCTCGCTGTTGGGTATGGCGCTCGGTGTGCTGGCGCTGATTGTGGTGACCTCGGTGATGAACGGGTTCGACCGCGAGCTGAAGACCCGCATTCTCTCCGTGGTACCCCACGGCTTCGTGGAGCAGAAGAGTGGCCTGGAAGGCTGGCCTGCCATTGCCGATACTCTTCGCCAGCAGCCTCATGTCATCGCCGCCAGTCCCTTCGTGCGTGGGTTCGCATTGCTCGGGGCGAATAATCAATCCCAGGGTGTGGAGTTTCAGGGGGTCGACCCGGTGGCGCTGCGTGAAGTTTCTGCGGTCGGCGAGCATATGCTGATGGGGAGCCTGGATACGCTGGAGCCCCGCAGTTACAACATTGTTCTCGGGCGTATTCTCGCGCGCCAGCTGGGCGTGATTCCTGGTGACAGTGTCATCCTCACCTTGCCGGAAGTGGTTATCACGCCCGCCGGTATTTTCCCCCGCACCAAACGCTTCACCGTTGCCGGCGTATTCTCCGTGGGCGCGCAGGTGGATCAGAACATGGCGCTGATGCATCTCGACGACGCGGCACGCCTGCTGCGCATGCCCGGCAAGGTGCAGGGCCTGCAGCTCAAATTTGACGATATGAACAACGCTCTCGGGCGGGTGGAAGGTTATGCAGAATCCCTTGGTGATGGTTTCACCGGAGAAGACTGGAGCCACTCACAGGGCAGCCTGTTCCAGGCAGTAAAAATGGAAAAGACGGTCGTCACACTGATGTTGATGATCATTGTGGCGGTCGCCGCATTCAATATTGTTTCTGCACTGGTGTTGATGGTTGCAGACAAGCGCTCGGATATTGCGGTACTGCGTACCCTCGGGCTTACCTCTCGCCAGATAATGGCGGTATTCGTAGTGCAGGGTAGCGCCATCGGCATTATCGGCGCGCTGGCTGGCGGGCTTTTGGGGACATTGATCGCGCTGAACCTGACGGACCTGGTTTCCTGGATTGAGCATGTGGTGGGTGCGCGTATCTTCGACCCGCAGGTATTTTTCGTCAGCTTCCTGCCCTCGGAATTTCGCCCCGGCGATGCAATCATGGTCTTGAGTGCTGCCGTCATCATGAGTCTGCTGGCGACCTTGTTCCCGGCCTGGCGTGCCGCACAGATTGAGCCCGCCGAAGCGCTCCGTTACGAATAAACCAAGATAAATTCGGCAGTCGGTTTATATCGCTCTGCCAAAAGGTAAACGAATCATAAGATGAACAGCCAAGTGGAAATTCACCCGGAAGAATCCCGCCCGCAGGCGTCCGCCGACGTGGTGCTGGCCTGCCATCAACTGTCAAAAACTTACCGCCAGGGGGCCAATCAGCTCGACGTACTGCGCGATGTTGAACTCCAGGTACCCAAGGGCGAGCGCCTGGCCATCGTTGGCGCCTCCGGTTCCGGTAAATCGACTTTGCTGAACTTGCTGGGTGGGTTGGATACACCCACTACCGGTGAAGTGTGGGTGGGTGGTAAAAACCTCGCGACACTGAATGCCAACGAGCGCGGCTGGCTGCGCAACAGCAGCCTCGGCTTCGTGTATCAGTTCCACCACCTGCTGAACGAATTTTCCGCGCTGGAAAATGTGGCCATGCCGCTGCTGATTGGCAAACGCTCGGTGTCGGAATCCCGCGCTGCCGCGCAAGAAATGCTTGAGGCTGTCGGCCTCGGCCAGCGCCTCACGCACAAGCCTGCACAGCTCTCGGGTGGCGAACGCCAGCGCGTGGCCATTGCCCGCGCTCTGGTTGCCCGGCCTGCCTGCGTGCTGATGGATGAACCAACAGGCAACCTGGATCGCGCGACCGCAAAAGAAATTCACAAGCTGATGGATCGCCTCAACCGTGAAACCGGCATCAGCTTTGTGATCGTTACCCACGACCCGGATCTGGCCGCGGCCCTCGACCGCTGCCTGCACCTGGTAGATGGTCAGCTGGTCGAAAACTGGAAGCCGGGCGACCATGTTTAAGGTGACGTATGTTTAGACCTCTACCGGCGTTTATCGGCCTGCGTTACGCAGGCGCCCAACGCAGCGACCAGGATTCCGCTGGACTGGTGTCGTTTATCTCCGGGCTATCCATGATCGGCCTGATTCTCGGCGTCGCGTTGATGATCGTGGTGATGTCCGTGATGAACGGCTTTGACCGCGAACTGCGTGAACGCATTCTCGGCATCATGCCGCACGCCACCGTGTACAACGCCAGCCCAGACATCGACTGGACACAAGTGCGCGAGCAGGTGGCTGCGGCACCGGGTGTAACGGCCGCCGCCGAGGTGTGGCAGGTAAACGGCTTGGCCCGCAACGGGTTGGAAGTCACGCCGCTTCTGGTTCAGGGTATCAATCCGGAAACCATCGTCGATGTGTCGAGCATCAATGATTTTTTGCAGCCTGATAGCTTCGCCGCGCTTACCAGCAACCCCGCTGAGCCGGGCATCATTCTCGGTCGCGGCATTGCCGATAAGCTGGAAATTAGCGTCGGTGAGCAGCTCTCTGTGATCGTTCCGCAAAGTGGTAGCTCGGAGGGTGGTGGGCGCACCGCGGCGCAGCTGGCAGGATTCCGCGTGGTGGATATTTTCCACTCAGGCACCGCGTTGGATCACTCTCTGGCGCTAGTAGATTGGACGCAGGCCCAAACCCTCGCCGGTGGCGCTGGCGGCGCCGGGGTACAGATGCGGATGGAGAACATGTTGCGCTCGTTCTCCGTGTTCCAGCAGCTGCTACAACAGCTTCCCACGGAAGGCTACTACGGCAACGACTGGACCGGGACCCACGGTAACCTGTATCAGGCGATCCAGATGTCGCGCAACCTGGTGAGCCTGCTGGTCTTCCTGATTATCGCCATTGCCGCGTTCAACGTGGTTTCCACTCTGGTGATGGTAGTGATCGATAAACACGGCGATATCGCCATCCTGCGCACCATGGGTGCCAGTACCCGCGAAATCCTGCTGACGTTTGTGAGCCAGGGCGCACTGGTCGGGCTGATCGGGGTGCTTGTGGGGGGATTACTTGGCGTGGTCGGGTCGCTGTTGGTTACCGATGCGGTGGCGGGGCTCGAGTCGCTGTTCGGTATTCAGTTTCTCAAATCCGATGTGTATCCGGTGGACTACCTGCCGTCGGAATTGGAATGGGGGGATGTGGCACTGGTAGTAGGGGCGGGGTTCTTACTCAGCCTGATTGCCACTCTGTATCCAGCCTTCCAGGCCAGTCGGGTTCAGCCTGCTGCGGCCTTGCGTCAGGACTTTTAAAATAGTCTGCCGGGCCTTGGCCCGGCATCCTGCGGTTCAACGTTCTGAATCCCGGGCCAGGCCCGGGATAACAAAGCGCAATCCGATTACTGGTGGTCAATCCAGTAGTCGTAAACCACAACTTCACCATAGTTATCTGGGTGATCGGCGTAATCGCCTTCACGGTCAGCATTACTCTGGGTGTAGTTGCCAATCTTGAAGTAGGCTTCACCGTAGTCGCGGTCCATGACGTAGTCATTGGAGCCGTCTCTCACCAGGTACTGGTCTGCGTTGCCGGACAGGAAGGCGTCAGCGAGATTGCCGTCTTCGCTGTAGTAGGCGTAGTGCCGACCATCAACCACTTCGAAGATAATTTCATGGGTGGTGCCGAGCTGGTAGCCATTCTTGATCGTGAGATCATCGCGCAATTGACCACCGTTGAAGCTCAGGAACAGATGATCGCCTTCCAGTCGCAAGACCATGGCGTCATCAATCCCTTCGTCTTTGTTTCCGTGAATCTGAGTAGCAACAAGGTGATCTTTCACCATGGGTAGGTGTGTGATCGCCTGTTTCACGTAAACAATGTGCTGGCCGTCAGTGGTCCAGTAAACATCCAGGCTGCCATCGGGCTCGCGCTCGCGCAATTCAGAGCGAATGTAGCTGGAGTTGGGCGTGGTACCGTTATCGGTCCGGATCGGAGCATAAAACACCATGCCGTCACCCGCTTCATTCACGTAGAAATACTCGTTATTGGCTTCGCCGCACAAGGTTTTATCTTCTTCACCGGTGGGGTAGGTGATCTTCCACTGGTTGCAATTGTCCATCAGGTCAGAAGGTACAGACCCAGAGCCGGAAGAGCTGCCGCCACCAGAAGAGCTGCTGCTGGAGCTTGAGCTAGAGCTGGAACCGCCGCCGGAACTGGAGCTGCTGGAGCCACTGTCACCGTCGTGAGTAACCTCGAAGTTATAGAAAGAAACCTGCGCGTAGTCTCCGCTGTCACCACCGTTGTTCTGGTTGTAAGAGCCGGCTTTAAAGTAAAACCAGTCATCGTTGAACTCTTCCGCCCAGAAAATGGTTTGACGTGCCCAGGTGCCATCAGACTTGGTTACGGTTACGGTCATCTCGCGTCCTTCCACGTTGACTTCGTAACCCCATTTTTCACCCAATTCGATACCGTGTTCAACAGGCTCAACGGTAGAGGTCAAACCGTATTCATCGGTTCCGGAATCGCCAAACAGCGGGATGAAAATTTCGGTGTCCGAATCTTCATAGGCCATGTAGACCCAGCCTTTGGTGTGGCCCGGCAGCTTGCGATAGTAAACCTTGAACGGTTCGTTATCGGAGGCGTGAATCTGGCCAACTACCACGCGGCCAACGCGCCACTCGGAACCGGAATCGTAGGTGTCAGATACATGGTCCACAGAGATCGTGGCTTTCATGTTGCCATCTACGCCTGCAGCCGCACTCTGGTCGGAGCTGGACGCAGTGGAGATCACCCAGTTGTTGCCGAGGCTGGTGGTACCTGCGCTCTCATTCAGCATTTCCCGCAGCTCAGTGCGTGAATAAGAAGAGTTTGCGGTGGAACCGCCGTTATTGGGGCACTGGAATACCATCGCACCTGTTGAGCTATCGGTATAGAACTCGTTGGCGCTGACCTGCGGTGGGTATTCTTCACTGGCATCCGGATAGGTAATTTTCCAGGTGCTCAGATCAAAGTTTTCACCGGGATCATTTGATGGGCTGATGTTCGCCATTGGCAGGGTGCCACCGGAGCCATATTCCAGGCAGCCAACAGTCACATCGCTGGAGGTGCTGGAAGTTTCACAGTTGGAAGAGCCGCCACTGCTGCTGCCACCACTACTACTACTGCTGCTACTGCCGCCACCAATCGGATCGGAGTTGCCATTGTCGGCACTCACGCTCATCTCGGTCAGTGAGTTCCAGGAGCTTTCGCTGTTACCGAAGCCCACGTAACGCACGTAGCGCGCATCGATCTCGAACAGTGAGAAGTTTTCCAGGGAAGTGGAGTTGCCGCTGCTAACACCGCCAGAAAGTACGGTTTCCCAGCTGGAGGCGTCGTCACTGGTTTCGATGTCGAAGGATGAGGTGCGGTCACTGCCGTTGTAGAAGGCGATATTTACGCTGCCAACCTGCTGGGTTTCACCCAGGTCCAGTTGCAGCCACTGGCCACTGCCGTTTGCTGACCAGCGTGTGCCAAAGTCTTCATCCAGCACGTTTTCCGGGCCGTTGCCGTCGTCACTGCTTGCTGTGGCAACCACTTCCGGTACACAGGCGCTACAGCCAGGATCGCCGCCGCCAGAGCCGGCTTCTGAAGTGGTGATGTCCACCTCGGTAATGCTGTTCCAGTCATTGGATGAATTGCCGTAACCCACGATGCGTACGTACTGTGCGTCGCTATCGGTAACGTCAATGGTTTGCTGGCTTGAGGTGCTGGAAGGCTGATCGCCGGAGAACACGGTCTGCCAGTCGTTGCCATCGTCGGAGGTTTGAATATCCACCGTAGCGGTTCGCTGGTCGCCTTTGTAGAAGGCAATGTCCAGTGCTTCTACGGAGTAGCTGGTTCCCAGGTCGTACTCAATCCATTCGCCGTCGCCCTGGGCAGACCAGCGTGTAGAAAGGCTGTTGTCGAGTGTGTTTTCTGGTGAATTGCCATCATCGCTAGAGGCAGTAACACCTACCGGATCAGCGGCAAAACTCACGACTGATTGCGATGCAATCAGTAGAGCTGCCACCAATTTTATCGGTGAGCATTTATGCATATTCATTACATAATTCCTTGCATTTTTATTTTCTCAGGGCAAAACAAACCCGGAAGCTAGCCATGAGTGGCTCGCCCCTGAAATTTGTGCCGCACTAAGATTGCATTTAAGAAACTATTACAAACTGCGGAACCACAAATGTGGTTCATGTAATAAAGATCGAGCCAGTCGTTATTGTGTTGTTCGGCCTGATCAGGAATAACAATGCGTAATAAAAAATAATTGGTCAATTGAATGTAAAAAAAATTTAAAGAATTGGTTGACCAATGCGGATTCTGCGCGAACTGTGTCAAATATTGCGGCGCCTTAGTTCACAAAGCGAAATTTTGAATATTTTTCGGGGGATGACCGGTCTACTGAATTGTTAACCGATTGGGCGACAGGTTTTGGGTGGGGCGCGAAAATTATCGCGTTCAAAGAGATGGGTTACTGGGCTTTACGTTGTTCCAGTCGAGCTTTCCAGCGTTTAACCACGTGCCAGCGCCAGATGGCCTGCATGGAAAAATACGCCACGGCGGCAAAGAAGATGCCGCAGATCAATGAGCCTGAAAAGAGTGGCAACCAGATTCTTCCCACTTCTTCCGTCAACCACTCCCACGACAACTCAATCTTGAACGGCATGTGCGGCGTTCCGAGTAGCCAGGCGCCAAACTTGTAGGTGCTGTAGAAAATGGCAGGCATGGTGACCGGGTTGCTGATCCACACCAGTGCCATCGAGAGAGGCAGGTTGCAGCGGAACCACAGCGCCAATACCGCGGCAATCAGCATCTGGCCGGGCAGGGGAAGGAAGCTGGTGAAGACGCCAACCGCAAAAGCCACTGAGACCGAGTGACGGTTGAGGTGGAACAGGTTTGGATCGTGGAGCAGGGTGCCGAGAATCTTCAGGCCGCTATTCGCGCGCACTTGTTCGGGAGTTGGCAGCCAGCGCCTGATAACACTCTTAGGCATGATTCAATTCTGCTCGATACTCTCGATTAACAACCTGGCGACAAACTGCTGGTGTAAATAGCGGGTGACACGACCCGACTGAAAACCCTGGACCCTAAAAGCCCCGACACTGCGTCCCCATTAAGAATAGAGTGAACGAGCGCGTTTATGCCCCACAGAGGGCATCGCAGTCAGTGCGGGCGCTATTATGCCCATATCACTTTTTCAAGACTACCATTCTTCCCGCTGTGGACGGCCAGTATCGGCCAGTCGCCGCGCGATTGCGCCGGAATGGGCGTGCAAACTCGCTGTCGCCGCAATCTTCCCGTGAATTCTCCGTACTCTTCATGACCGTTAAGTCAGTCACGAAAAGGTAAAGTGTTGACAGAAAATGCAATTGACGGCGTAAAAATGGTTATTTAAGCTCCATAAACTTTAAAAGTGTCGACAATATTGGTTGGTGCACAACAGAATCGCTACGATTCGAACGGGTGACGGTGCGAGAGGGGCGGAAAAGTGGAACAACAGGTCAGTAAATCGTCGACAGACAGCGCTGATGCGGATTCCGGGGCTGAAGCCGCCGTTGGCACCAGTATTGGTGCTGCCAAGAGCACGTCCGGATCTCAGAGTCTCGCAGACCGCCTGTTTCTCACCCTGCGCAGCGAGATTGTGGAAGGCCGTATCGCCGCCGGTAGCAAGATCAGCGAGCCAGAGCTGGCCCGCCGCTTTGATGCCAGCCGCGGCAGCCTGCGGGAAGCCCTGATGCGGTTGGAATCCCTCAGCCTGATTGAGCGCCGGGTCAATGTGGGCGCGCGCGTCGTCGACCTGACCGAGCGTGGCCTGCTGGAGATCTACGACGTGCGCGAAGCTCTGGAAGGCATGGCCTGCCGGCTCGCCGCCGAGAATCGCAGCGAGGAAGACCTGGTGGAACTGCGCCAGATGCTCGAGCGCCACGAGCAGCAGGAAGAGCTGCAGAAGGGTACCGCCTACTACCAGCCAGAAGGGGATTTCGACTTCCACTTCCGCATCGTGCAGGCCTCCGGCAATGACCTGCTCATCGACACCCTGTGCAACAAGCTCTATTTCCGCGTGCGCATGTACCGCTACCAGCTTGGCATGGCCAGCCCCCGCGCGCACCGCGCCTTCCGCGAACACAGCCACATCATTGAAGCCATCGAAGCAGGAGATGGCGAACTGGCCGAAATCCTGATGCGGCGCCATATCCGCGCGTCCCGCAGCAACATCGAAAACAAGCTATCCAAGCAGAATTAATACGAAATTTACGCGAAGTTAATGAAAGAAGAGGCAGTTATGAGCAGACCAGAATCCGCCGGCGCACGCTTTCGTCAGGCCCTGAAACAAAATCAGCCCCTACAGGTGGTCGGCACCATCAACGCCTACACCGCGATCATGGCCGAGCGCATCGGCCACCAGGCGATTTACCTGTCTGGCGGTGGTGTGGCCAATGCCTCCTACGGTCTCCCAGACCTGGGTATGACCAGTATGAATGACGTGCTGGAAGACGTACGCCGCATCACCGCAGCGTCCAAGTTGCCGCTGTTGGTAGACATCGACACCGGTTGGGGTGGCGCCTTCAATATCGGCCGCACGGTGAAAGAAATGATCCGCGCCGGCGCCGCGGCGGTACATATCGAAGATCAGGTCGCCCAGAAGCGCTGCGGCCACCGCCCGAACAAAGAGATCGTCTCCAAAGAGGAAATGGCCGACCGCATCAAGGCCGCCGTAGACGCCCGCGATGACGACGACTTCTTCATCATGGCGCGCACAGACGCCTTCGCCCAGGAAGGGCTGGAAGCCGCTATCGAGCGCGCCCAGGCCTGTATCGAAGCCGGCGCCGACGGCATCTTCGCCGAGGCCGTGACCGAACTCGAACACTATCGCGCCTTTAAAGACGCATTAAACGTCCCGATCCTCGCCAACATCACAGAGTTTGGTAAAACCAAGCTGTACAACAAAGCCGAGCTGGGCGAGTCCGGTGCCGACATGGTCCTCTACCCACTGTCCGCCTTCCGCGCCATGAACAAGGCTGCGGAAAACGTCTACAGCAGCATCCTCGAGCAGGGCGACCAGCAAGCGGTGGTCGACACCATGCAGACCCGCGCAGAACTGTACGACTACCTGAACTACCACGAATTCGAAGACAAGCTCGACGCGCTCTTTAACAACTAAGAGTGGAAAATAAATCGAACTGAACTCAAATCAAAAATAGGGGAATGAACGATGGCAGAGAAAAAACTGAGCGGAGCCGGCCTGCGTGGCCAGGTAGCCGGTAAAACCGCACTGTCCACCGTAGGCGTATCCGGCTCCGGCCTGACCTACTGCGGCTACGACGTAAAAGACCTGGCAGAAAACTGCGAGTTCGAAGAAGTCGCCTACCTGATCTTCAACGGCGAACTGCCCACCACCGCCCAGCTGGCGGACTACAAAGGCGTGCTGAAAACCATGCGCGGCCTGCCCGTGGCACTGCGCGAAGTGCTCGAGCGCATCCCCGCCGACGCACACCCGATGGATGTAATGCGTACCGGCTGCTCCATGCTGGGCAACCTGGAAGGCGAAGAGTCTTTCGACCAGCAACAGGACCGCGCCAACCGCCTGCTGGCTGCGTTCCCATCCATCATTTGTTACTGGTACCGCTTCAGCCACGACGGCGTGCGCATCGAAACCGAAACCGACGACGACTCCATCGGCGGCCACTTCCTGCACATGCTGCGCGATGAAAAACCGAACGACCTGCACGCGCAGGTAATGAACGTATCCCTGATCCTGTACGCAGAGCACGAGTTCAACGCCTCAACGTTCACCGCGCGCGTATGTGCCTCCACCTTGTCTGACCTGTTCAGCTGCATCACCGGCGCCATCGGCTCCCTGCGCGGCCCGCTGCACGGCGGCGCCAACGAAGCAGCCATGGAACTGATCGAGCGTTTCTCCTCTGCCGACGAAGCAGAAAAAGAACTGATGGGCATGCTCGAGCGCAAGGAAAAGATCATGGGCTTCGGCCACGCGGTCTACACCGAATCCGACCCGCGCAACGCCATCATCAAACAGTGGTCCGAAAAACTCGCCGCCGACGTGGGCGACGACGTACTGTACCCGGTATCCGTACGCTGTGAAGAAGTCATGTGGCGCGAGAAGAAGCTGTTCTGTAACGCCGACTTCTTCCACGCCTCCGCGTACCACTTCATGGGTATCCCCACCAAACTGTTTACGCCGATCTTCGTCATGTCCCGCGTAACCGGCTGGGCCGCCCACGTATTCGAACAGCGCGCCGACAACCGCATCATCCGCCCAAGCGCGGAATACACCGGCCCGGATCTGCGCAAGGTAACTCCGATTTCCGAACGTTGAGTTTGATCGGAGCTGCATAGATTGATGCGAAGGCGCTGATGACGGGTAGCCCTTTGCTGGACTGTCTGCGAGAGGGATCTCGCAGCCAAGCCCCCATGGATGGGTATACGGCGTGTCCAGCAACGGGCTACCCGCCAGCAGTGCCGCCACACAACGACCCGACTGGGTGAAAAACGATGAACACCGAATTCCGCAAAAAACTCCCCGGCACAGACCTCGATTATTTCGACACCCGCGAAGCCGTCGAAAAAATCCAGCCGGGCAGCTACGAAAAACTCCCGTACACCTCCCGCATCCTCGCGGAGAACCTCGTACGCCGCTGCGAACCCGAAGACCTCACCGCAGCCCTGAAACAAATCATCGAGCGCAAGCGCGACCTCGACTTCCCCTGGTTCCCTGCGCGCGTCGTCTGCCACGATATTCTCGGCCAGACCGCACTGGTGGACCTCGCCGGCCTGCGCGACGCCATCGCCGAAAAGGGTGGTGACCCCGCCAAAGTAAACCCGGTGGTACCCACCCAGCTGATCGTCGACCACTCCCTGGCCGTCGAACACCCCGGTTTTGAAAAAGATGCCTTCGAAAAGAACCGCGCCGTGGAAGAGCGCCGCAACGAAGACCGCTTCCACTTCATCAACTGGACCAAAACCGCGTTTGAAAACGTCGACGTCATCCCGCCCGGCAACGGCATCATGCACCAGATCAACCTGGAGAAAATGTCTCCGGTGGTGCAGCAAAAAGACGGCGTCGCCTTTCCAGATACCTGCGTCGGCACCGACAGCCACACCCCGATGGTGGATGCGCTCGGCGTAATCTCCGTGGGCGTGGGTGGTCTTGAAGCCGAAAGCGTCATGCTCGGCCGCGCCTCCTACATGCGCCTGCCCGACATCGTCGGCGTCGAATTGACCGGCAAATTGCAGCCCGGCATCACCGGCACCGACATGGTACTGGCCCTGACCGAATTCCTGCGTCGCGAGCGCGTAGTGGGCGCGTATCTCGAATTCTTCGGTGAAGGTGCCTCCAGCCTGAGCCTGGGCGACCGCGCCACCATCGCCAACATGACGCCCGAATACGGTGCCACCGCAGGCATGTTCGCCATCGACGAGCAGACCATCGACTACCTGAAACTCACCGGCCGCGAC
This sequence comes from uncultured Microbulbifer sp., assembly GCF_947504145.1. Taxonomy (GTDB): domain Bacteria; phylum Pseudomonadota; class Gammaproteobacteria; order Pseudomonadales; family Cellvibrionaceae; genus Microbulbifer. Next base: position 1,129,023 of record NZ_CANNGQ010000001.1, on the reverse strand, counting down.
GACGAGCAGGTAGCTTTGGTTGAAAAGTTCGCGAAAGAAACCGGCCTGTGGGCAGACAGCCTGAAGAATGCCGAGTACGAGCGCGTACTCAAGTTCGACCTCTCTTCTGTAGGCCGCAACCTCGCCGGCCCATCCAACCCGCACGCACTGCTGCCGGTATCCGAATTGGGTAACCGTGGCATCGCCAAAGAGTGGGAAGAAAAAGAAGGCGAGATGCCGGACGGTGCGGTAATCATCGCTGCGATCACCAGCTGCACCAACACCAGCAACCCGCGCAACATGATTGCCGCGGGCCTGATTGCGCGCAACGCCAATAAGCTCGGCCTGACCCGCAAGCCCTGGGTGAAAACCTCCCTGGCACCGGGCTCCAAGACCGTAAAAATGTACCTGGAAGAAGCCAACCTGTTGCCGGAACTGCAGCAACAGGGCTTCGACGTGGTCGCCTTTGCCTGCACCACCTGTAACGGTATGAGCGGCGCACTGGACCCGAAGATCCAGAAAGAAGTGATCGACCGCGACCTGTACGCCACCGCCGTACTATCCGGCAACCGCAACTTCGACGGCCGTATCCACCCGTACGCCAAGCAGGCCTTCCTGGCCTCGCCGCCCTTGGTAGTGGCCTACGCCATCGCCGGCACCATCCGCTTCGATATCGAAAAAGATGTACTGGGCCACGACAAAGACGGCAACCCGGTGACCCTGAAAGATATCTGGCCGAGCGACGAAGAGATCGACGCGATCGTCAAACAGAGCGTGAAGCCCGAGCAGTTCCGCGAGGTCTACATCCCGATGTTTGACCTCAATAAAGCGGAAGCAGAGAAGGGCGAGCCGCTGTACCACTGGCGCCCGCAGAGCACCTACATCCGCCGCCCACCGTACTGGGAAGGCGCACTCGCAGGTGAGCGCGCTCTGAAAGGCATGCGCCCGCTGGCGGTGCTGGGTGACAACATCACCACCGACCACCTGTCGCCGTCCAACGCCATCCTGGCCAGCAGTGCCGCCGGTGAATACCTGGCGAAAATGGGCCTGCCGGAAGAGGACTTCAACTCTTACGCGACGCACCGCGGCGATCACCTCACCGCCCAGCGCGCCACCTTCGCCAACCCGAAACTGTTGAATGAAATGGTGCGTGAGGACAACGGTGCAGTGAAACAGGGCTCTCTTGCCCGCGTGGAGCCGGAAGGCAAGGTCACCCGCATGTGGGAAGCCATCGAAACCTACATGGACCGCAAGCAGCCGCTGATCATTATTGCCGGCGCCGACTACGGCCAGGGCTCCTCCCGCGACTGGGCCGCCAAAGGTGTGCGCCTCGCTGGTGTGGAAGCGATTGTGGCGGAAGGCTTCGAACGCATTCACCGCACCAACCTGATCGGCATGGGCGTGCTGCCGCTGGAATTCCAGCCGGGCACTACCCGCGAGACCCTGGGCATCGGCGGTACCGAAACCTTCGACGTACTCGGCGACCGCACCCCGGGCGCAACCCTGACCCTACTGATTCACCGCAAAGACGGTGAGACAGTAGAAGTACCGGTGAAATGCCGCCTGGATACCGCCGAAGAAGTCTCTATCTACGACGCCGGCGGTGTACTGCAGCGCTTCGCCAATGACTTCCTCGAAGCCGAAGGTGCCGCGCAATGACCGCTTTTGCCCCACAAATCAAAGTGCCCGCCACCTACATGCGTGGCGGCACCAGCAAGGGCGTGTTCTTCCGCCTGCAGGACCTCCCGGAATCCGCACAGGTTCCGGGCGCCGCGCGCGACAACCTGCTGCTGCGGGTGATCGGCAGCCCCGATCCCTACGGCAAGCAGACCGACGGCATGGGCGGAGCCACGTCCAGCACCAGCAAAACCGTCATCCTGTCCAAGAGCGAGCAGCCGGAGCACGACGTGGATTACCTGTTCGGTCAGGTCTCCATCGACAAGCCGTTCGTGGACTGGTCCGGCAACTGCGGCAACCTCACCGCTGCCGTCGGTGCCTTCGCCATCAACAGCGGTTTTGTGGATGCGGCGCGTGGCATCTGCACCGTGCGTATCTGGCAGGCCAACATCAAGAAAACCATCATCGCCCACGTACCCATCACCAATGGGGAAGTGCAGGAAACCGGTGATTTCGAACTGGACGGCGTTACCTTCCCGGCGGCCGAAGTGCAGATCGAATTCATGGACCCGGCGGATGGCGAAGGGGCCATGTTCCCCACCGGCAACCTGGTGGACGACCTGGAAGTGCCGGGCGTCGGTACGCTAAAGGCCACCATGATCAACGCCGGCATCCCGACCATCTTCGTCAACGCTGCGGATATCGGTTACACCGGCACCGAACTGCAGGAAGCCATCAATGGTGACGACAAGGCTCTGGCCATGTTCGAAAACATCCGCGCCCACGGCGCGGTGAAGATGGGCCTGATCGCAACGGTGGAAGAGGCAGCCGCTCGCCAGCATACCCCCAAGGTCGCGTTTGTCGCAGAACCCAAGAGTTATACGGCCTCCAGCGGCAAGCAAGTGGACGCGGGTGATATCGACCTGCTGGTGCGCGCGCTGTCCATGGGCAAACTGCACCACGCCATGATGGGCACCGCTGCGGTGGCCATCGGCACCGCCGCTGCCATCCCCGGCACCCTGGTCAATCTGGCTGCCGGGGGAGGGGAGCGCAGTGTGGTGAACTTTGGCCATCCGTCCGGCACCTTGCGGGTTGGTGCGGAAGCGGAGATTGCCAACGGTGAGTGGACTGCAACCAAGGCCATCATGAGCCGCAGTGCGCGGATTCTGATGGAAGGGTGGGTGCGGGTGCCCGGTGACCGCTTTTAGTTTGGACGCCGATATTAGCGGTCGGAATTGAATTGGCGAATTTTCAAAAGCCCAAAAAGCGAGCCTCGCGAGAAGCTCGCTTTTTTTATATGCGCTAGTCGCTGATTAACATTTAGTCGAATTGCATATTGAATCCACGATAACAGTGTTACTTAAGCGCGAATTCAGTGGACAGTACCTAACTCATTGACTTAAAACAGAATTCAAATACTATCGAACCCAGAAAAATATGACGGACATATCAGAAACATCTGCCTAAAGGTGATAAGTCCGCGGCATATGGGTAGAAGTCTCCGTCCTTTGTGGCAATCAATTGCCGGTGCTGATACGCCGCAGCACACTGTAATCGAGTTGGATATGAAAATATCAATCAAGGAAGATCGCCTGCCTGCAGCGCTAACGCACTATGCGCAGAGGGCGTTATGGCGAAATTAATCCCATCCCTCAGTTCCTGCCTTTCCAAAATGACCTCCGGCGAGAAGCGCTTTGCCCGGCGCTTGGAAGCATTGCTGGAAGTTGATTACCTCTGTTGGTTTGATATTCCCTTGGGTGGAAAGCGTCGCTACCCGGATTTCATAATTCTGCATCCCGCAAGAGGTATTCTTTTTTTAGAGGTTAAAGACTGGAAGGCATCCAGTATCAAACGTGTAAGCCATGCTGAAGTTGATCTTGAAACCTCCAGCGGTCGCAAAACGGTAAGTAACCCGATTGAGCAGGCCAGGCAGTGCAGCTATCAGGTTTTACAGGTGCTTGAGCGCGACCCCCAGTTAAAGCAGCAATTGGGAAAGTACAAGGGCAAATTGTGTTTTCCCTACGGGTATGGTGCGGTATTTTCCAATATCACGCGCAATCAAATTGATAAAGGCATACCAGAAGAATTTCGCCACAAGTTGCTGCCAGGGCATCTGTTGATCTGCCAGGATGAAATGTCCGATAGCGTTACGCCTGAGGAATTTCAGGAACGGCTATGGGGAATGTTCAACTATCAATTTGGCAATAAACTGACGCTGCCTCAGATAGATCGAATTCGCTGGCATTTATTTCCTGAGATCCGTATTGCGACGGCCCAGGATGATTTATTTGGTACAGAGGAATGCGGTGAAGATATGCCTACGGCGTCATTGGCCGAAAGCATGCCAGACATTGTAAAAATCATGGATATCCAGCAAGAGCAACTGGCCCGCAGTTTGGGGGATGGCCATCGCGTTGTTCACGGTGTAGCCGGTTCGGGCAAAACATTGATTTTGGGGTATAGATGTCTCTATCTGGCCGATGCGTTAAATAAGCCTATATTGGTACTTTGTTTCAACATTACCTTGGCTGCTCGCTTGCGTAGTTTTATCACTGAAAAGGGGATAAACGATAAAGTTCAGGTTTATCACTTTCACGATTGGTGTGGCGAGCAGCTGCGAACTTACCACGTTGATCTGATCGATATGGATGTTCCGGTTTGGGAGCGTCAAGTGTTTTCCGTAATTGATGCCGTTGAGAAGGGGCGTATCCCCAAAGGGCAGTACGGAGCCGTGCTGATCGATGAAGGGCATGATTTTGAAGCCGAGTGGTTAACATTGATTTCTCAAATGGTTGACCCCGAGACGGATTCACTTCTTCTGCTGTACGACGATGCACAGTCTATTTACAAACGAAAATCAAGTCTCGGGTTTAGCTTGTCGAGCGTGGGGATCAAGGCCCAGGGGCGGACCACGATACTTCGATTGAATTACCGTAATACACGAGAAATCCTTGCCTTCGCGTATCAATTTTCCAAGGACTACTTTTCTCAAAATCCTGATTCCGAAATCCCTCTCGTTGAGCCAGAGGCTGCGGGTAAGAGCGGTGCTGAACCCTATGTAAAGTGCGTTGAAACCCTAGTTCAGGAAGTTGAGTATGCAGTGCGCTGTCTGAAGGCCTGGAATAGCAAAGGAAAGGCATGGAAAGATATGGCCGTGCTGTACCCGGGAGGAAGTGCTGGGAAGTTTATGGCTGCTGCGTTGAAAAAAGAACGAATTCCCTGCGCGTGGCTCGCTTCCAGTGAGTTTAAAAAACGTTATGACCCAAATTCTGAAAGTGTCAGCATTATGCCGATTCCGAGTAGTAAAGGCTTGGAGTTCGATACGGTGATTATTCTCGATGCCAGTTATCAATCTGGCTACCAGGAAGATGTTGATGTTGATTTGGCTGGTGATGTGCGCCGTATGTATGTTGGTTTGACACGCGCGCAGGAACAATTGTTGGTGAGCCACCACCGAAAAAATCAGCTGAGCGAAATGCTAGTTTCTCTCGGTAACAATACGGCTGGATCAATTGTGAAACGGTAACTTGATTGGCTGCACGAGATGTTAAATGGTGGTATGTCCCAATTTTTTTGAATAAATTAGAATCTATATTGTCGACGCCAGCATAGCTGTTCGTTGTCGCCGAAAGGGAAAGATTAGAGTGTGACGGATAAGAAGAAGATCGAGAACGTGTTTAAGACGGTCTATTTGAACCCCGTTTTTTAGTTTGATGACGGAATTGCATTGATGGAATTTGATAGAGAGATTGAGATATTTATTCGGGACTACGTGAAAGACTTAAATGAAGGTACCGCTGCAATTTTTGCTGGGGCCGGTCTTTCAATTCCAGCTGGTTTTGTAAATTGGCAAGAATTGATGAGCGAAATTGCTTATGACTTAGGATTGGATGTCGAGCAGGAATCTGACTTGGTGTCATTGGCGCAGTTCCATGTAAATGAAAATCGGACACGATCCAAAGTAAGCCGCAAGATTTTAGAGGAGTTTGTTGAGGAAACCGAAGAAACTGAAAATCATCGAATCCTTGCTAGGTTGCCTATTAGCTCTATATGGACTACGAATTATGATGAGCTTATTGAAAAGGCGTTTCTAGCAGAGGGCAAAGTTTCTGATGTAAAGCACAATGTTAAACAACTATTAAATAATAGGCCCAAAAGGGATGTCGTAATTTTTAAAATGCATGGTGATGTCTCGTGCCCCCATGATGCGATAATTACAAAAGAACAGTATGAACAGTATCACCAGACTCATGAACCATTTATTAATGCCCTTACTGGCGAGCTAACCACAAAGACCTTTCTTTTTCTGGGTTTTAGCTTTACAGATCCGAATCTTGATTATGTGTTGAGCCGCCTGAATTTTAGATTTTCTGGTAATAAAAAGCAGCATTATTGTATTTCAAAGCGACCTAAACTTGGAGATGCCGACAACCCCGATCAGGCGACTTATGATTACAGTTGTAGAAAGCAGGTGTTGATAATAAATGACCTCAAAAGATATGGTATAAAAACTCTGCTAATAAATGAGTATGGCGAAATAGCGGAAATTCTATGTGAGATTGAGTCCCGGTTTAAAAAGAGAACGATTTTCATATCGGGGAGTGCAGAAGTCTATGCGCCAATTGAAAGGCTGAATGCAGTCGAGTTTATACACAAGCTATCTAGAGCATTAATTGAAAATAATTATCGAATTGTTAATGGGTTTGGCTGGGGAGTTGGTAGTTCAGTTATTAATGGCGCTCTGGAAGCTATATACGACAAACCGTTAAGGTATTCTGATTCGCAGTTAATTTTAAGGCCATTTCCTCAGTTTAAATCTGGAAATAAAGAGTTATCTGATCTTTGGGATGAATACCGGCATAAGATGATTTCCCTTTCAGGGATTTCGATATTTCTTTTTGGTAACAAAGAGGCGGATGGTGAGGTGGTTACTGCTGGTGGCGTGATTCGAGAGTTTGAAATTTCTCATTCTTTTGGAAACTTGTGTATTCCAGTTGCTTCAACGCACTATGCAGCGAAGGAGATTTTTGAAAGAATAATTCCATCGGTTGATAAGTATTTTCCTGGCCATAGTAGGGCCCGCTCATATTTGGAGAAGTTATCCGATGAAAATACATCGTTAGATTCGAAAATTCAGGATTTAGTTGAATTTATTGGTGAACTCACAAAATAAGGAGAAGGTTTATGGCGAGAAAAGCATTTTATAGTTTCCATTATTCTAATGATAACTGGCGAGCTTCTACTGTCAGAAATATTGGTTCGGTAGAGGGAAATAAGCCTGCTAGCGATAATGACTGGGAAGAAGTCACAAAGGGAGGGGATAAGGCTATCCAAAATTGGATCGATGGCCAGATGTTGGGAAAGTCATGTGTGATCGTTCTTGTTGGTGAAAAAACGGCAGGAAGGAAATGGATTAAATATGAAATTAAAAAGGCCTGGGAATCTGGAAAGGGGGTGCTAGGAATTCAGGTACACAAACTTAAAAATTCATCTGGCGAGCAGGGTAAGGAAGGGCGGAATCCGTTTGAAGATTTCACAATAAATGGAAAGAAAATGTCTTCTATTGTAAAGCTCAAAAATCCGCCGCAAATTACAAGCCAAGGCGTTTATAGTCATATAAGTGAGAATATTGCAGATTGGATTGAAGAAGCGATAGCAGTGCGTAATTCATACCAAGTTGCATAAATAATAAGTTGCTAGGGGCAAGCTTTAGCTTGCCCTGAAGGATTTCTTTAATAAAGGGGGTCAAATTATCAGAGGCACTAATGGAAATAATTATATGGCTTTCGCCAACATTGCCAGTCTGGTTTTTAGGCACGTTCCTTGAGTCAAGGTTGAAAAATGTTTAATAAATTAATCGGCTATACACCTTCGGTGCTGGGCGAACAAAGGTTTGCGTCGATTATGGAGTCGTACTTGCATGTAGACGGTTTTTTAGTTGGAATGCTCGGTTCGGAGTATGTTTGAAGTCCAACTTGATTCATGTGGTTTTGAGTAAATTAGCGGGGTTAAATGAATTTTGTGGCCGGGAAAATTTTTAAAAATTACGTCAAGCGAATATTAATATCTTTGTTTACGGCGATCTCTCTTCCAGTGGTTATTTTGTTGATGTTTAAAGCCGATGGTATAAATTATGATCCCAGGCATCTATTTTTTGTACTGACTTTTTTTGCTGGATTTTTTTTGGGTTTAATATCTTCGATTATTAGTGACCGGAAAGGGCCGATCGACAACTGGAATACGTGGTCATCACTTGCTTTTAATCAAAAGCTATCAATTTTCATACTGATTTTCACCTTGTCACCATTGATCGTGAGAGCGGCAAAGCTAACAGAATTAGAGAGGTACTTAACTCCTATCTTTTACGGGTACTGGTTGTGCGGTCTTTCTCTTTTGGTTTTCGTGATTTTGTTTAAGCTGTTGTCTCCCCAAATATATGCTTATAAGACCTTGCAGGATTTCAAATTAGAAGTTAATAGTCTTATTGGGCTTCGCGACCAAGCTAGAGAGGCGTTGAATAGCATTAATGCGAGGGAGCGTAATAATAAACTCTATGAGTCTGAAAAACCGTTCTTGAGCCAAGATAAAATTTTTTTACAAAAAATTATTGAAAACAAGAAGGTTGATATTGGTGATGCATACGCAGTTTTAAAGAAGAGGCTTGCATATCATAATAGTTTAGGTCGGTTTTTTGTGGTGGTTTTTCTTACGGCACCCTGCTGTGTGTTACCGCTGATTTTTACTTCTAATGTGCTACTAGTATTTGACCAAGGATATAATTTATTTTCAGATGGTTCATCAATATTGAAATCATTAGTAGTGAGGTAACAATGTAATAAGTCGGTGTACGCCGGCAGCTTACTATGTGTACCTTTCATGCGGTCGCTCAGCCCGCTTTTCCGGTAAAAATTTTATGCAACGTAATCTGAACCGCCCCGAGTTTCGCGGAGGCCATTTGGTTTGAGTCAAGCGGCTTGCGGAATAGCGGCCTGACTCTGTTCGTATAGTGCCTCAAACTCCACAGGCGGGATATTACCAATGGGTTCAAGGAGATGCTGCTGGTTGAGCCAGAATACCCAGTTCAGAGTTTCCCATTCCAGTGCTTACAACGTTTTCCAGGGCCCCTGCTTGTGGACCAGTTAGTAAATGGGGTCAGATCAACATTGTGACACCCATTGACACCCGCTGAGCTTTCCATCCATTAATCTAGGGCCATAGCAAACGGTAAGAGAAATCTTGATGGCCAGATTGCCGCGCGTTGGTCCTGCAGGGATTCCGCGGCATGTCATATAGCGAGGCAACAGTCGTCAGGTTTGCTAATGTTCTGAACAGGACAAAATCGCCTAAAACAGTATTCAATGAAATTCGATATTCAGGTACATGCCTAGGTATTGATGACCAACTACGCCCACCTGCTGGGAACTCCGGATAAACGAGGTTGGGTTCATGGATAGGAAACCACTAGACACAGAAATTGATCACCACACGGCAAAATTTATCGTGGGATTTATCGCGTTGTCACTGGCGGCTTTTACAGACTTGCTGACGCCTCGGGTCAGTATTAGCTCGATTAGTCTGTCATATCATTTAACGGATAATGCCCGAAACGTATTCGTTAGCTCTCTCTGCGTAATATCGGCTTTTCTCTGGTCGTATAATGGCTATTCCTTGTTTCAAGCTGTCTTAAGTAAAGTTGCAGCAGTCGCTGTCGCAGCAGTGGCATTTTTTCCATGCGATTGCTTTACCGGTCGGTTTGATGGCGGGGCAGCTAGAGAAGCCACGGTGACCGGGGTTGTCCATACGGCCTCGGCAATTTCAATGTTCATTATCCTCGCAATTTTTTGTTGGCTGTTTTACCTGAGAGCTAGAAATAAAGGTTCCAAAGAAGCGAAGGTTAGGGGGCTAATTTATAGGGTCTGCGCAGTGGCCATGGTTGGCGCTATGTCCGTGCAGTTGCTCGATATTTTGGGGGTAGACTTTAGCGGTATTACCCAGCGGCTGACTTACTATGTCGAAGCGACAGGATTGATGGCATTTGGTGTGGCATGGATGACGGCGAGTCGTATGTTGCCATTTATTACTAATGAAGATGAGCGTGTAAAAATTGAGCTTTCTGGAAGGTAGCTGATTTCATGTGGTTGTGCTCATTTCTCGGTGCTGGTTGTTTTCTGCTCAATTTCGGGTGAATTCAGCAACGATTCAGTTGCGCTGGGTTAAAAAGCAGGTGTGAATCTAAGGAAAACGCACCATGCGCCGGCTCCCATACCGATTACTCGCCGCTCTCACCATCACTTTGACGCTCGGTGGCTGTGTTACCTATCCATCTACACCTGTGGTCGTCGGGAACACCTATGTCCGTGAGGCCCCTCCGGTTTACTCCTATTCAGTGATCACCGATCCCGGCTATCGCTACTACGACGATACGCTAGGTGTTTACGTATTCTACGACCGCAGCGACGTTTTCTATCGACAGGGGCATTACTATCGTTGGCATCATGACCACTGGATCAGCGCCAGTCACTGGGGTGGCCGTTGGCATCCCGCCCCCAACTTTTATATCTCGGCAAATTTCAATGATCGCTGGCATACGCGCTTGCGCCGCCACGGCCATCGTTATGCGGGAGGGCACCACCACAAGCCGCCGCGCCGGCAGGCTTATGACGACGGTTACAAGCGGCGGGATCGGCATGACAGTAACCCATACCGGTATGATCGTCGTGAGAAAGGCAAGGATCGTCGTGAGGAGCGCGAGAATCGTGGCTGGGACGGCGCAAACGGGTTTGTTGGCGTAGCCAAGCCAAAGGGGCGGGCATTCCAGGCAGATAGTCGGAGTGGGGACCGCCGTAACGATCGCCGAAAAGACCGCGGCAGTGAACGCCGCAACCCAGGTCGTAATGTAACCAGGGACGAGAGGGTAGTTAAAGTTGAGGGCAAGCCGACCGGTATTCGGGACCCACGTATTGTTTCTGCAGTAGATCGTCCAGCGAATGATCGCCGCGCGGTGCGCGACACACTCAAACCACAAAGCCAGCGCGCCCAGCCCCAGCGCCAGTCGCAGCGCAAAGCGCCAAATGAACGACGCAATACTGCGGCGAAGCCAGCTCCGCGCCAGGAGCGCAAGCAACCAAAGAACGAGCAGCCAAAGAAAAAGGAAAAGAATTCCAAGAAGAATGCGGATAACCGCAAGCAGGTGCACATTGTCCGTGAGCCGCGTACCCGGCGGTCCAATGAGGCACGCCGTCAGATTGATTGATCCCGTCCACAAAAAAGGGCGCCGAAGCGCCCAATAGAATCTGCCGAATATCGAGCGTCAGTCAGAAAGAGAATTTGTACCCCACTGACAGATTGAACATCCAGGGATCATAGCTGTAGTCCCCGGAATAGGACTCAAAAATAGGGTCTATATCCGAGGGCGGTGGTACGTCGTCAAAAACCCGTACCCGCAGATCTGTCTCGGATCTGGCGTACATTGCGGCGACGTTGACCAGCCAGGAGCTATCGCGCCCGAAATTGAAATCCATACCCATTTGCCAGGTGTAGCCCCAGGCATACCCCATATCGAAGTCACCGCGCAGACCAAAGTCTGCCAGGTCGTCCCGCAGCTCACGTCTAAGACTGCCCTCACCGAAGTCGGTATAGCTAATGCCACCGCCTATATAGGGCTGAACCATGCAGGTCTCATCCAGGGGGTAGTATTTCAGGCTCAGGGTGCTGATGTCGGCATCAAAACTGACCACGTCGCGATAGTCGACATCGCCGAAGCCGAAGGTGAAAAAGCCGTCAGCATGACTGCTGGTATGGTTGTCGCCATCCATATAGCCAAGCTCGATGCCCCAATGCTTGTTCGCTTTCCACTCGAGGTTCCCATACCAGCCCCACTCGGAACCTGGGTCAACGTTTGAGCGGAACGCATCGAAATACTCGAAGGTCTCGTCGACAAAGCTAACCTGGTCGTCATTGGGCTCAATGTAATAGCCGCCGACCCGGACAATCATGTCCTGTGGTCCGGTCAAGCCGAGGGGGTTCGCCGAGGCGGCACTGCTTAGCGCCAAAGCCAATGGCGCCAGGATAGGCGAAAATTTCAAAATCCGTTTCATTCGAGGTAACTCCTTTTATACCCATGAATTAAAAAGTGTAATACAGCCTTTTTCGGTGTACGGAGACGCAACTGGCTTTAGGTGCCAAAAATGTACTCAGACGCGACGAATGTGTGTTGATTGCATGTTGTGGTGCGTGGGTATGCGCTGGATGTTTCGTATGGGGGTAACGCGTTTTGGTCGCCACACTCTGAGCGTCTCAGAAATTTTCTTCTGTCATATTTGATGGCAATGCATCATTGCTCTGGTAAGGGTCGCAGGGGCTTCTGGTACAGGTCTGGATGTTGCTGATATCTGTTCATTTATCCAGTAGAATGGCGTCCATCACCAACACAATTCCCAACCCAGACCTCAACCCGGTACAGCCTCTTGCCCCAAGGATTCCTCCTCACCCGCCACAGCTTTGATCAGCGCGGCAGCACCTGTATCCACTACTGGCTGGCCACGCCCGAGGGCCCGGTCAAGCTGGTTATTGAAGGTGAGCGCCCGGTCTTTATGGTCAAGGTGGCGGATCGGCCCCAGGTAACCGAGGCGCTGGCCGGCGTCCCCCACGACTGGCAGCAGCTGGGCTTCCAGACCTTTGGTCGCGCGGAAGCGGCCATGCTGTATTTCCCCACCATCGATGCTCACCGCCGGGCCCAGGGACTGCTGCAAACTCGTGGTATCGAGGTATTTGAAGCAGATTTTCGTCTCCACGACCGTTACCTGATGGAGCGCTTTGTGCGCGGTGGCCTCTACTTTGAAGGCGTGACCCGGGCCAAAGAGGGCTATACAGAGTATCGGCAGGTCCGCCTCAAGGGCGCCGAGGTGCAGCCGGATTTCAAGGTGGTGTCTCTGGACGTGGAGTGCTCAGGCCAGGGTGAGTTGTATTCCATTGGTCTATACGGCCATGGGGTAGAAGAGGTGCTGATGGTCGGTAATCCGGAGGCCGCCGACACCACTATCCACTGGGTGGATGACGAACGGGCGCTACTTCAGGCTCTGGAAGCCAGAATCCAATCTCTGGACCCGGACATCATCATCGGTTGGGCGGTGGTGGACTTTGATTTTCGGCTGCTGGTGAAACGGGCAGGGCGCCATGGCCTGCGCCTGAAGCTGGGGCGCGGTGGCAAAGACGCCCGCTGGCGAGATGGCCGCGAAGGCAACCAGGGCTTTGTGACGCTGCCGGGGCGGGTGGTGTTGGACGGCATTGACGGACTGAAGAACGCCACCTACAACTTCGAAAGCTTCAGCCTGGAATTTGTGGCCCAGACGTTGCTGGGGCGGGGCAAGGACACCGAAGACGTGGACAACCGCCTGGCGGCGATTGAACACGACTTCCGCCACAACAAACCCAAGCTCGCCGCCTACAACCTGGAAGACTGCCGCCTGGTTTGGGATATTTACCAGCACACTCGCTTGCTGGATTACCTGCGCCTGCGGGCACAGCTCACGGGCCTGGAGCTCGACCGCAGCGGCGGCTCGGTGGCGGCGTTTACCAACCTCTATTTACCCAAGCTACACCGCAGCCGCTATGTAGCGCCCAACCTGCCGGCCGATGGGGGCTTGGCCAGCCCAGGCGGCTATGTGATGGACTCTCGGCCGGGCCTGTACGACAACGTGCTGGTGTTGGATTTCAAGAGCCTGTATCCCAGCATTATCCGCACTTTCAAGATCGACCCTATTGGGTTGATTGAGGGATTGGCTGAGGCCGAGTCTGAGGCTGAGAGCGAGGACTGGGTGGGCGGAAACAGCATCCCCGGTTTTCGCGGCGCGCGCTTTTCCCGCGACAAGCATTTCCTGCCAGACATCATTACCAACCTCTGGGCGGAGCGCGACATTGCCAAGCAGGCGCAGGATGCCGCCCGCTCCCAGGCGATCAAAATTATCATGAATTCATTTTATGGGGTGCTGGGAAGCGGAGGCTGCCGTTTCTACGACACGCGCCTGGCCAGCTCCATCACCCTGCGCGGCCACGAGATCATGCAGCAGACGGCGCGCTGGATTGAGGAACTTGGTCATCAGGTCATCTACGGCGATACCGACTCGACGTTTGTCTGGCTGAGTGGCAAGCCCAGCCCGGAAGAGGCAGATACGATCGGCAATGGCCTGGCGAGTGAGATCAACACGCGCTGGCAGAACAAGCTCAAAGACGAGTTGGCATTGGCGTGCGAACTGGAGCTGGAATTCGAAACCCACTACCAGCGCTTCTTGATGCCCACTATTCGCGGCTCGGAGGCGGGCTCCAAGAAGCGCTATGCGGGCCTGGTGGTGAATGGGGATAAGGAAAAGCTCGTATTCAAGGGCCTGGAAACCGTGCGCAGCGATTGGACGGAATTGGCCAAGCAATTCCAGACAAAGCTCTACGGAATGGTGTTTAAGGGTGACGACCCGTCCGACTATATCCGCGAGACGGTGGAGAAAACCCGGGTAGGGGAGATGGATGAGCAGTTGGTCTATCGCAAGCGGCTGCGGCGCAAGCTTGAGCAGTACGTAAAGAACATACCGCCCCAGGTGCGCGCGGCCAGAATGGCCGATGAACACCGCCGCCAGCAAGGGCTCGAACCTCGCTATCAGAACAAGGGCTGGATCCGCTACGTGATCACCCTCAGTGGCCCGGAGCCGGTGGATTACCGCCAGTCACCAGTCGATTACCAGCACTATATCGACAAGCAGCTGAAGCCCGTGGCCGATGCCATCCTACCCTTCATCGATCTGGATTTTGATTCTTTAGTGGATGGGCAGCTGGGGCTGTTCGAAGTAACCGATTGAGCATTGGTATGACGAAAAAGCGGACTTGGCGGCGTTTTTATTCAGCGTTCAAGCAGATGTCACAGGCGAAGTACTGTACCGTATTGCCGCACTGTAGCTCTGCGGTGTTTCCCGCTCTCATCTCCCAAGAACAGCTTTCATCACCGACATTGGCTGTTCCGTACGAGAAGCAGGGTAGGTAGTCGTAGTTATCATGTAATTGCTTAAGCGATATTGGCTCTGCTTTCTTGAAGAATTTTTGAGTAGATTCTACCGAAACCGTGAAATCCGAACAGAACTGTATTTCGTTGTTGTCTGTTTTCGAACCGTTGACTGCGGTTATCTCAATCTCGCTTGAATCATTAGGCGGCGCGCAGCCTGCAAATAGAGTTATCCAAGTAATAACCAATAAACGATACATAGACTTGCTTACCATGTGGCGCTACTCACTCTTAGGTCATCAAGATCATTACAGTTACAGATCGATTACCGGCACTATATCGTCAAGCAGCTGAAGCCGGTGGCGGATGCCATATTTCCGTTTATCGATCTCGATTTTGATTTGTTAGTGGATGGGCAGCGAGGTCTGTTTGAGGTGAGTGATTGAGCAACGATCCGGAACGTTCCTGACTTTAATCTTTGCAAAGAAGGTTTTGATCAAATTTGCTGATCTCAACCTGATCTTTGTAGGGCTGCCCAAATAAACGCGTCGCCCAGTCTACTGCTCCACCGGGTAACTCTTCCAGAGTTTGCAAAGTGCTGAGTTCGATGTTTCTGAGCATGCCGGGTAGCGTACGCTCGACGTCGCTGAATACTTGACGGATGGTGTTATCGATTTCGTTTCCATACCCGAGTGTGTAAGACGTTGGAAGTTCAACGCCTTGTTCCGCAGCAAACAGCGAGTAATTATTTGAAAGTACGTAGCCAAATTTGCCGGCTGACCACCTTCGCCCAAAAGTGATACAGGCACCGTTGCTGTCGGCGGGCTCAAACCCTGTGTAAATGTAGAGTCCAGAAGGGGAATGGTAGGTGGCCTGAGTTTGCTGGTAGGGGCTGATTATTACTGATGGGTCGTTGATAAGTTTAAAGCCCAGATCCGCAAGAAATGACTGGGCTAATTTATGAAATCGAAACGCCTCAGGTCCCGTATTTGCGTCAGGTCTACCAGGCAATATTGTCATATTTCGCCACTCTAAACGGTCTGGGAAAACTCAGTTTAATCTAGCAGTTGCGTAAATTGATGCCAGTTAGTGCAAAATTTGGCGCGATGAGTATTTCTGCTCGGGTGCTAGAATATTCGCCAGTTTCGCTGAATTCCGCCCCGCACTGGCTGCCCGCGACGAAAATCCGCAGTCCGAATTCCAACAGGCGGTGATCGCGGTGGTAGAAAAAGTTACCCAAATCGGCCCGGCGGATGACAATAACGACATCATCCCTGCAACGGTCGTTTCGAGCGGTGTGATTGAAAACCTGTTGAGACAACTGGGCTTGTGTTCCTGCGTTATCGACGCGCGCTACAAGAATGCAACGGAAGTTTCTCGTTGCCGTCCACATACAACGCCGAACAGCGCAAGCAGTTGCAGTTTGTACGTCCATCAAATACATGGTAAACGTTGAGTAATCGGGAGGAAGGTCGTTTTCGGAATCTAGCGGCCGAAGATACCATCCTGCCCTTCATCGATCTGGATTTTGATTCTTTAGTAGATGGGCAGCTGGGGCTATTTGGCGCGACCGACTGAAAATCGATTCCTAACTACTCTTCCCATCAGTGGCTGGTTTGGTCACTACTGGCCACACCAGCCCCGCCCGTATTCCCGCCAATAAAATGACATACGAAGTTTCCATGGTAAGAAAAACTCCAATCGGATGGTCTGGCACCCCACGCACTAGCAAGTAAGCAAGATAAGCCGCGGTCAGCAGGTTGCCTATTAGCCCGATGTTCAGCGCATACCCCCGAGCCTCCCAGAGCGGTTTGCTGAACAGGATATTTAATGCCGCGGTGGCGGCGAGCATCAGGCCGGGCAGCATGAGCAGTATGCGGCGTTGCAGGGCGGTATCCGATTGCCAAATGTCTGCCCAAACTGCACCAAAATGCCCGTATGCGCCCAGGGTGAGAAAGAAGCCGAGAAGTAAACCGCATACTGCTGCGAGCTTGCACAGCGCGTTGCGTGGCGATTCTGGTGAGGTTGAATGTACTGCGCTAGAAACCGACATCGCGCTCTCCGACATTGGCCAACCCACATTCATACGCGAACACCACGGCCTGGGCGCGATCGCGCAGCCCCAGTTTTGATAGCAGGCTGGAAACGTGGGTTTTTACCGTAGCCGGGCCGATAAACAAGGCTTCGGCGATTTCGGCGTTGCTCTTGCCGGCGGCAATTGCTGTTAGTACTTCGCGCTCCCGGGAGGTGAGTCGTTCCAGTCGCTCGGCCAGGTTACGCCCGGTTCCCAGCTTCTGTGCGAATTCGCTGATCAGGCGCTTGGTGATACCCGGGGCCAGCATGGCGCCGCCATCGCCCACGGTGCGCACGGCTTCTACCAGGGATTCCGGCGGAATGTCCTTCAGTACAAAGCCGCTGGCTCCGGCCTGAAGTGCGCGGAATACGTATTCGTCGGGATCGAAGGTGGTAAGGATGATGACCCGGCTGGTGGCGCCGTTTGTTGTCAGGATTTGTGCTGTGGCTTCCAGGCCATCCATTTCCGGCATGCGAATGTCCATCAGGATTATATCGGGCTGATGTTCACGGGCTGCATTAATTGCCTCGATGCCGGTGCCGGCCTCGGCCACTACTTCAATATCGGGTTCGTTATCCAATACCAGCGCGAAGCCGCGCCGTACTAGCGCCTGGTCATCCACCACCATTACACGAATCATTGTGTTCCCCCATCTTCACTGGGCAATTCTGCATAGACTTCAAAGCCGCCGCGATCCAGTGCGCCTGCGCGTAAATATCCCCCGAGTATATCAGCGCGTTCGCGCATGCCCGTAATACCGTGTCCGCCATCGGTTTGTTCTGTCGTCGATGTTTGCCTTACGCCTTGTCCGTCATCGCGAATGCGTACGGTTACCTGACTTGGTTCTGCGTGGACACTGACATGCACACTAGCGTCGGCACCGACATGTTTGATCACGTTGGTTAATGATTCCTGGACGATGCGGTAGGCGGCGAGGGCGGTTCTGGCGGGTATGCCGCTGAGTTCACCCCGGGTTTCATATTCCACTTTGGCCAGAACTTGTTGCACCTTTTCGATCAGGGCGGGTAGGTCACCCAGATCTGGTTGTGGCGTAAGCGTTGTTTCGTTACTGACGGGGCGCAGGACGCCCAACAGGTGTCGCATTTCTGCCAGAGCCTGACGGCCCGCTGCTTCCACCGCAGCCATGGCTTCGCTGGCGGCTTCCGGGTTGTTGCGACAGATAGTTCTGGCAGCGCCGGCCTGCACGGTCATCAGGCTGACCTGGTGTGCCACCACATCATGCATTTCGCGCGCGATGCGGGTGCGTTCGGCTGCGACAGCGCGCTCGGATTCCGCATGGCGTTCGCGTTCCAGGTACTCGGCGCGCTCTTGCAGTAATCGCAGGTGTTCGCCGCGAAAGCGCAGCCGCCGGCCGGTGTGCCACAACGCCCATGCCAGCACGACGGCAACGATACCTCCGGCCGTCGGTTCAACGGGTATCCGCTCGTCCAGAACAATATACGCAAGTGTCGCCACGACCGCGATCAAGCTGATGCGGGTGTTTGCCTCGTATCTGCCAAGGCTGTAGAGCGAAAACGCCAGAGCAACGATACCTTCCGCGGGCAGGCCCAGCTCCAGTACCAGCGTTGCTCCGAGTGCCACGGCGTGCGCCTGCCACGGGAAGCTGCGACGCCACAGCAGGGCGAAGCAGCCGACGAAGGCGCATTGAAAAGCGGCGACATCCCACAGGCTCTGCAGGGCCAGCACATCGCTTGCGCTTTGGCGCGACCACATCAGCAGCGTCAGTACAAAGGCGAGGATAGCGATGAGTGGATCGGTCAGGTGTGGCCAGCGCTCAAATGGCCCGCGCCAGGGTCGCCAGACCGGGAGCTTGGGCAATTCAGTTTTGGCCTGGTGCACTTTATGCGCGGCTGTATTGGGGAGCGGTGACTTCATTGCTGCATGCTAAACCAGGTGCGTTGGGCTGTCATGAGTCTTGCGAGGGAGGCGGGCGCTGCGCCATCTCCACCTTTTGGGGGAGATCAAAATCCGGCCTACGGGCGATGTTCTGGTCTGCGAAAAGGCTGACCATGGTCGCTGGGCATATAGCGCCCAAGATCACGAGGACTGCGCAGTGAAAGCTATGGAGAGCCTCATTAGTAAAAGCCCCGCAATCAATCGCCTGGAGAAAAACAATGAACGACGCCGTACTCAGTACAACACTGCCCCGCCCATTCGATGCACGGCGGGCCGTCAATCTGGCGGTGACATCCTGGTTTGTTATCGCGGCGCTCGGCCACGCGTTGTTCCTTTTCTATATTCTTGCTGTGTTCTATCCGCCCATTGCGCAGTCTGGGCTGTCCGGCTTGCAGAGCCTGGAGCACCTGCCGGCTGGCTTTCGCGAGGGCGATACCCTCGGCAACCTTGCCGCGGTCGCGCACGTGCTCCTGGCCGCGATTGTGATTGGGGGCGGGCCATTGCAGCTGATTCCCGCCGTGCGCAAACATGCGCCTACTTTCCATCGCTGGCTGGGCCGCAGTTATTTGATGGCAGCCGTGATTGGCAGTGTGGGCGGGCTGTATATGATCTGGACACGTCACAGCCTGGGCAATCTCTGGTCGCAGGTCACCATCTCCATCGATGGTGTCTTGATTCTGGTGTTTGCATTTCAAGCCCTACGCAACGTATTGGCGGGCCGGATTGTCGCGCACCGGCGCTGGGCTATGCGCCTGTTTATGGCTGCCAGCGCGGTATGGTTTTTACGTGTGGCGCTGATGGGTTGGGCGACGTTGACGGGTGGTTGGGGAATTGATTGGGAGACTTTCACTGGCCCCTTTGTGTACGCACTGGGCGTAGGGCAGTACCTGGTGCCTCTGGCCATGCTGGAATGGTACTTCATTTGCAAGAGGCGCGAAGCAGGCCCGCTCGTGCAGGCCGCCTTTGTAAGTACTATGGTGCTCCTGACAGTTTTTATGGCTATTGGTATCTTTGCCGCTACCATGGGGATGTGGTTGCCTCGAATATGAGTTGACCGGCCCCAGAAAACAGCGGAGAACAAACGCCATGAGTCCAACACCTGCAACCTATTCTATCGGTATCCCCGGCAAGCCTTGGGGCGATGCTGAATGCAACCAGTGGTTGTCGCGGCAGTGCCGTCAGCGCAGCTACGAATCTGAGGTGTTGAGTAAAATCGAGCAATTGCATTCGCGCTTCGATGTGGAAGAGTACGGTCGCCTTGAATATGGCGATGAATGCTTTCCGCTGGTGGCGATCCGCAGCCGTGATTGGAATAACGATCTGCCGGTGATGCTGGTGACAGGCGGGGTGCATGGCTACGAAACCAGCGGCGTTCACGGCGCGCTACTGTTTGTAGATCAGCATGCTGAGGATTACGCCGGTCGCGTGAATCTTATGGTGGCCCCCTGCGTCAGCCCCTGGGCTTATGAGCGTATCCACCGCTGGAACCCCAGCGCCATCGACCCGAACCGTTCTTTCTATGACAACAGTCCTGCCGAAGAATCCGCAGCACTGATGCGCCTGGTGGCGCCGCTGGTCAATCGCGTAGTGATGCATATCGACCTGCACGAAACCACCGACACCGACGAAACCGAATTCCGCCCCGCACTGGCCGCCCGTGACGGCAAGTCGTTCACGCCGGGCGGTATTCCTGATGGCTTCTATCTCGTGGACGACAGCGAAAACCCGCAGCCGGAGTTTCAGCAATCGGTGATCGCCGCGGTAGAAAAGGTCGCGCATATAGCCCCGGCCGACGACAACAATGAAATTATCGGTTCACCGGTGGTTGCGCGCGGTGTGATTGAATATCCCCTCAAGCAACTGGGCCTCTGTGCCAGTATCACCAGCGCTCGTTATAAAACCACGACAGAAGTCTACCCGGACAGCCCACGGGCTACGCCCGAGCAGTGTAATACTGCACAGGCGGTAGCGGTGTGTGCGGCGATTGATTACGCACTAACGCATCAGTAAAAAGTCAGATTACCTGGCAGGCCTATCGAAAGGAAGCTCAGTGAGGTGATCTTCCATTTGTGAGGTGACTCTCACATTCGCGTGCCAAGCGTACTTGAAGCGTAACGATAACCTTGGTAGGGGGTGTTATGAATGCCATGTTTCATTCTTTGCATGGTAGAGTAGCCTTTGATCCGATTACTCAGGAATGTATTCGCGCAGTGCCATGGATGCTTTAATACCTCTCCTTCTTATATTTATTGCTCTCAATAGTAAGCAGCTATCAAAAGATAAGCTCTATCGAGCAAATGTATTCGCCATTGTGGGGATTCTATACTTCGTATTTTTGCAATACTTGCATTATTGGAATCGAATTTTTCATGTGGAAGGAGCTGCTCGGTATATTCCAATATTGATTGCTGTATTGATGGCTGTGGGAGCGTGCCTTTCACCTTGGGCTAGGCGTAGCCAGGTCATCAAAACTACAAACCTTTGCATACTTTTTGTGGTGCTTCTAACCTCGACATACATGTTTGATGTTTCTATTAAGGAGTGGCTTGCAGAGAAGGGCGGATTTTATAGTTCTCGACTAACGGTGCCTCTAGCTAGTGGCGCCGATGACCATAATGGATCTATTGAATTTCATTCAGTTGGCTTAGAAATGAAGGCCTTCGATGGATGGGTTAAGGCCGAGCTTCCTTCCGGTCACAAGTACTTGCTGTATGAGAAGGATCCGGGACACCGTATTGAGGTTCGCCCCAACTGTATGGGTGAAATGCAGGTAGATACTCCTACGTATGTTTCGAAGATCCTCCAATCCTATGAATCTGGTAGGCGAAATGTCAGCTCCAGTTACGAGTGTGGCGGTTCCGCCGATCTGAAAATGTGCTTGGTCAAAGCCACCTATCCATCTGAAACTCAAGGTGTTCAGCGCTGGCACTGGTTTGCCGAGCAGGGCAGTAATATGGGATTTACGGTGGATTATATACTGTCCGGGGACGATAAAGCCCTGGAGGATAAGGTTATGGAGCTAATGGTATCCACCCGAATAGTGGAAAAGCGTACAGCTCTGATGTGCCGTACGCCAGCCGCTTGGCTTTAATTCGCCCCGACTTGATCGGCGAATTCCTTGATCGCCGGGCACTCCCATTCAGTATTGCCCACACTTTTCGCTGCATCGCTGTATAGCTCGGCTCGCTGTGAAGGGGTGGCATTCTTGATGGCAGACCATGCCAGATAAGCGTCGCTCGAGGTGTTCACAACTTTGGAGAATGATTGATCAAGTAATTGTGAACGCTCTTCGGGTGTAAGGTCTGAATACCCTTCATCTTGTACTAGGTCTGTAAATTTATCGCAAAAAATTTCAAACTCGTTGGGGTAGGAGCTTGTTTCTTGGGTGTCTTTTTCCGTGCAGGCGCTTAGGAAAATCAAGGTTGCAACTAATGGTACAATTTTCATGCTCATTTTCTCTTTATTGCCTCCCAATTGAATCCACCGTTGACGCCAGTTTGGTATGGCTTTTTTGGCCGGTATACTTTTAGAAAGTCAGTTGGTTGATAGTCTGCAACCAGATTGTTATTGGCGTCGCTAATATAAACCCAGAGACCTATATTGCTTACCCAGGCGGTTCCACCTTTGCTAGCAATCGTCATTGCTGCAATTTCAGGAGCGGAAAAGCTGTACGTGCTGCACGGGACAATATACTGGGAGTACTTAGAGGGTTCTTTAGACCTAACTTTCTGAAGCTTTTGCTGGGTATCGTCATCTACAACAGCTTTAGTAAGCCCTGTAGCAATTGCGGCGGGCGCAGAAAGGAAGCCCGTGGCCCAAATTCCAACATCGACCGCGCCTGGTTTAGAACCCTCTGCTGCGTAATTAACCGCCCAGGTCGCAGGGGTTATTAGCGCTCCTGCTATTTTCTTTCCGGTTTGCTCGAGCCCAATTGATGCAATCGTGCCACTTATGGTTTGGATAGTATTCTTATGATTTTGAATGCTTGATACCTGTTCAGTCATGCCCAACTCCTTTTGGTTCCTGTGCGCGCAATTTTGATTGCTTCTTTGTTTTTTATCAAATACAAAAAATCGTGTCAGAGTGGAATTGATCGATTGGTGCGCTTTTTTGCATTTTCTGATATATCAATATTCCACAATTGGGGCGGCGGGCAATAAGTTGAGCGAATTCTGTGGGAGAATTTACCGATGATCATATATCTCGGGAAATCGCTAGGAGAGGCCTGCATAGTGCATGATCACTATATCCCGCCCCTGTTTCTGATAGGTATGAAAGCGATCGACGATAGCCGAAGGCAAGCCGGCTTCTTCCACGACGATATAGCCGAGTGATTGGTAAAACGGTATCAAGTGCTGATAGGGGAAGGTGAAGGTACTGTGGTCATAGGCTTCATTCATGTGACTCAGCAGCAGCCGAGCCACACCTTTTCCACGATGCTCTTCAGCAACGGCCACACCCGTGAGTAGCTGGCTGTCGGTGAGCTTACGCAGGGAGCCACAGGCTATGATCTGGTTGGACTCATTCCGCACCACCATACAGGGATCATGCCGGCGGGCTTTGCCGCGAAAGTTGTGGTTTCGGTAGAACTTGTTCGCCAACGGCATCTCGACATCGGAGAGCCATTGGGTGGTGAATGAAT
Organism: uncultured Microbulbifer sp.; assembly: GCF_947504145.1. Taxonomy (GTDB): domain Bacteria; phylum Pseudomonadota; class Gammaproteobacteria; order Pseudomonadales; family Cellvibrionaceae; genus Microbulbifer. The sequence continues at coordinate 1,105,806 of NZ_CANNGQ010000001.1, read as the reverse complement.
CAGTTGCGGATTGTGAGGGCATGTAATGTGTGTTTATTCGTATTGAAATGACCGCCAGCACGGTTTTGCGTGAGAGCGTGGCGAAATGGCTGAAGAGCTATTCTGCACCACATTCACTGCTCTATGTTTGATTGGTTTATATCAATGCTGTTTTTCAGGTTGTCTTTGTAGATTCTCCCATCCTTCATAATCAATACAAAGTTCTTTTCGGGGTTACCTACTAATTCGAGATTTTCTAGCGGGTTACCGTTTACCAATATCAGGTCGGCATAGGCACCTTCCTTGATGACACCCAGTGGTCCTTCTTGATAGGGGTGCCTGGGGCCGCTGAGCTCCAGTAAGCGGGCGTTTTCAGAAGTGGCGATCTTCAGCACCTCATAGGGGGAAAACCATTTTCCCAAGCGGACAAGGTACTCGCTTTGCTGGTGTGCTTTTGATGCGTCCAATAACTGATCAGAACCAAAGGCAAGGTTGACGCCCACCTTTTTTGCCAACGGATATAGATCCGCGACCGCAGCTGTGACCTGCTTGAATTTCTCGGCACTGATTGGGTCGTCCCAATTCATATCTGCCTCGAGCATTGGCTGGGGGCTTAGCCATGCTCCTTTTGATTTCATCAATTTCAATGTGTCTTCTGAGGCGAAAAATCCGTGTTCGATACACATCACTCCAGCTTCAATGGCGGTGCGTATGCCCACATCTGTCATTACGTGGGACGCGACATAGGTGTTGTAATTTGTGGCTTCTTCGACAACTGCCTTTATTTCGTCGACTGAATATTCGCTGACATCCAGAGGATCAAATAGCGATGAGACTCCACCACCGGTGGTGATCTTGATTTGGCTGGCACCGGACTTGAGGATGTCGCGCGTTCTCAGTCGTACCTCCGGGACGCCATCGGAGGTCATCGCCATCATATTGCGTTCCCAATAATTGAGGTATGACTTGTCTCGCGGTGTATCGGAAGGTACCCCGTAGTGATCTGCGTGGCCCGCCGTAGGGCTCATGAATGGACCTGAGGGAAGAATGCGGTGGCCGGGATACTCTCCAGCGTCAATGAGCTTTTTAATGGCGAAGGGGTTGCCCCCGGTGTCCCGCACTGTGGTGAAACCACGGAGAAGGGTTTCTTTTGCGCCGGTCATACTGCGAATTGCCACCTCGGCCATGTCCCCGCGATTGAGCAGCAGTATGGAGGCGGGGGTGTATGCGTATGTCACATGCCAGTGGGCGTCGATCAGCCCTGGAATAAGGGTTTTACCGGCAGCGTCGATTACATTTGCGCCTGAGGGAGCCTCGATATTGGTGCCCAGGCGTGAAATCAGGTTGCCTTCGATCAGGATGTCCGTGTTCGGCATGAGTTTTTGATTGACGCCGTCAAACACGTTGGCATTAATGATCAACGTGGTGGTCATGCTGTCCTGAGCCTGCCCGTGGAAAGTCAATGATGTAAGGAAGATTGTGGCGAAAATCAGGCGGGAAAGGCATCGCATTCTGTCGTACTCGTTACGATTTGAGTTGTTCAGGGGCGCAGCTGATGAGTGACCTCAATTGTAGACAACGGTGATGAGACGTCTGGCAACATGGGCCCTCATGCTAACGGCGTACCGCAAAGTACGCGAAAGCACTTGGTGTTCGGCACGCGACCTGACCCGGGCTGAGCAGGCGCAGGAGCAGGGCTGGAGCACGATCTGCTAGTCTTACTGAATATTCCATCGCTCGGTTTCGCGCCCACAGCAGAAGGGACGACTATGAGTATCTATGCTTCCTTCTTCGCGGTGTTAGTTGTCTCCCTGATCTCCGTAACTCTCCCGCACTGGTCCATGTTCCGCAGACAGTCACACCCGCCAATTTTAAGTGTGTCGGCTGGAATAGGCGTGTCTTATGTTTTTCTGGCGCTTCTACCGAAGCTGGCGGAAGTGCAGAAATCACTCCAAGTCGATGAAAGCACATCCTTGCTACCTGTGAACCTCCATGCCTACCTCGGGGCGCTGGCAGGGTTCGTTACTTTTCTGCTAATCGCGAATAGAGATATGGCGGAGGGGGCGAAAACTGCACACGAGCGCTTGACCGTTTCAGAGGTGCTGATTTTGTGCGTTTTCGGTATCTACTACGCGCAGGTAGGGTTTTTGTTGGGGGAGTGGCCGAGTAATTCCTGGTTTGGTTATCTGGCTTTGGTAACGGCGTTCAGTATGCATTTTGTGGGGATTAATTTTCACTTGTGGCGGCGCTACCCGCATCGCTTCCCTCAGCTGTTTCGCTGGGTGCTCAGCCTGTGCTTGTTCGTGGGCTGGTTGGGCTCTGTTGTGGCAGAGGAGCTTGCCGGCGCGGTGAAGTTCTCCACTATGTTTGTGGCAGGCGGAATCATCATCACGGCTATTCGAGAAGAGATCCCGCCGCGCGAAGACGCTTCTGTCCCGGCATTCTTGATTTCAGTCTTCGCTGCTGCCGCGTTCGTTTTATTTGCCGAGGTGGTATTGTTGCGGTGATGTGTTTGATCTGCGGTACTTTGCCGTGGAAATTGGCGGTAGGGTAGAATTGGCGGTCCGGCAAGCTTAGGATCACCAATGTTTGCGGGATCTTGTTAAGTCTCGAGACCTGGAATCCTATTCGCTCATGCCCCGTGAAACTTGCCCTTCATGCCAGCGTCCGCTCAAGGTCTGCTACTGCGGCGCGCTGGTGCATATTCCTAACCGTATTCGGGTCTTGATCCTACAGCACCCGCTGGAACAGAAGCACCCATTCAACACCGGGCGTATGGCGCACCTGTGTCTGGATAATAGTGAACTGATTGTGGCGGAGCAGCTGACGAGCAACGATCTGGTTCGCCTTTTGAAACCCCGTTCGGCGCTGCTTTACCCGTCGCTGCCTTGGCTGCCTGATGTTGAGGCGCTGGAACCCGGGACGGCCTCGGCGGGAGCCCTGGAACAGCTGGTCGTGATCGACGGAACCTGGCGGAAGGCGAAGAAGATGCTGCACCTGCACCCTCTGCTGCAGCGCCTGCCGCGGGTCAGTTTCGAGGGCGTGCTGAACTCCAATTATCAGGTACGCCACTCGTCGCTGGAAAATAGCCTGTCGACCATCGAAAGCATCGCCAGGGCTCTGGGTCAGCTTGATCCTGAGCAGGACTACCAGGCAATGCTCAAGCCGTTTGAGAGGATGGTGGCTCTTCAGTCCGGTCACGGCAGTACGCAGGGCCGGAATTCATAGGAAATCGGCCGCTACTTACCTACAATACGCCGCTATTTCTCTATCTGAGCCTCCGTTGTGACCACTTCTGATACCGACCATTCCCGCGATTTCCAATCTCTACCGCTAGAGCCGGCGCTGCTGAAAAATCTCGAAGACCTTGGCTATGAGCGCCTGACCGAGATCCAGGCGGCCGCATTGCCTGCGATCGTGGACGGCAAAGACGTGATCGGGCAGGCCAAGACGGGCTCGGGCAAGACGGTGGCGTTTGGTCTGGGGTTGCTGCAGAAGCTGAAGGTAGAGCAGTTCCGCGTGCAGTCGCTGGTGTTGTGCCCGACCCGGGAGCTGGCCGACCAGGTAGCGCGGGAGCTGCGCAAGCTGGCGCGCGCCATCCATAACATCAAGATTCTCACCTTGTGCGGCGGTATGCCGTTCGGGCCGCAAATCGGCTCCCTCAAACACGGCGCACATATTGTGGTGGGGACGCCGGGTCGAATCGAAGATCACCTGCGCAAGGGCAACCTCGACCTGAGCCGTGTCGACACGCTAGTGCTGGACGAAGCCGACCGGATGCTGGATATGGGCTTCCAGGCGGTGTTGGATCAGATCCTCGCGGAACTGCCCAAGGATCGTCAGACGCTGTTGTTTTCGGCCACCTATCCAAAAACCATCGATGCCCTTGCTGCGCGCGTGCTGCGGGATCCTGTAAAGGTCGAGGTGGCCGCTGCCCACAATAAGAGTACGATTGAGCAGAACTACTACCGGGTCGAAAACAACGAGGCGCGACCGGCGGCGCTGTATCAACTGCTGGCCAATTACGATGCTTCTTCCGCGTTGGTCTTCTGCAACACCAAGAAAGAAACCGACGAGGCCGCCCAAACACTGAAGAAGGCCGGCTTTGCCGCGCTTGCCCTGCATGGTGATATGGAACAGAAAGACCGTGATCGGACGCTGGCACTGTTTGCCAACGGCAGCGCGTCCATCCTGGTGGCGACAGACGTCGCTGCACGCGGTCTGGATATCGAAGAGTTGCCAGTGGTGGTGAATTATCACCTTTCCCGTGATCCGGAAGTGCACGTGCACCGAGTCGGCCGTACCGGCCGGGCAGGGCAGAAGGGTGTGGCGCTGTCGCTGGTGAGCAAGAAAGAAATCTACAAGCTGGAGCGGCTCGAAGAGCTGATGCAGCAGAAAGTGACCCTTCTTGAGGTGCCCGAGCTACCGCGAGGTTTTGCGCCAACCCGCCCACTGATGTCAACCCTACAGATCGATGGCGGCAAGAAGCAGAAGGTGCGTGCCGGCGATGTGGTTGGTGCCCTGACCGGTGAAGGTGGCATCGACGGCAAGCAAATCGGCAAGATCCAGTTGTTCGACTTTTCTACCTTTGTGGCGGTCGAGCGGTCGGTGGCGAAAAAGGCCCTGGGAAAGCTTTCCAACGGAAAGCTGAAGGGGCGTAAGTTCCGATCGCGTATCGTTGGCGTCTAAACGTCTAAACGTCTAAACGTCTCGACGCGAGTTTCGTTTTCTCCAGGAAATCTCCGGGTGCGATAGACTAGTTGGGAACTAGTGGTCCAGTTGCAACAGCCCACCCGGGAGCTTATGAACGACACACTAATAATGGCGGCAGACCTTGACCGTTGCTATCGCAACGGTCGAGAACGGATCAACGTGTTGAGCCGCCTCTCTCTCGAGCTTCGCCGTGGCGAAGCGGTCGCTGTGATTGGCCCGTCCGGCTCCGGCAAAAGTACCCTGCTCAATATCCTCAATGGCCTGTTATCGCCAGATAGCGGCACCCTCCACGTCCTCGGCACCCACCATTCAGCGCTCTCCGAGCGAGACTGGGCCAGGTTACGTCGCACCCGCATCGCCACGCTGTTTCAGGATGGCAATCTGATTCCTACCTTGACCATCGCGCGCAATATTGCGTTTCGAGCGGGTCTTGCTGGGTTGGAGCAACACGATGGTGGGGCTCTTCTCGAGCGCCTGGGAATATCGGATGTGGCCAACCGCTACCCGGATCAACTCTCCGGTGGCCAGCGCCAACGTGCTGCACTCGCGTGCGCTTTTGCTATGCAGCCGGCGGTGATCCTCGCCGATGAACCCACTGGAAGCCTCGACTATGCAAACGCGCAGCGCGTCGCGCCACTTTTCTTTGATGCCATTCGCGAACGTGGCGTCGGTGCTTTGATCGTCACGCACAACCCAGAGTTGGCTCAGCGCTGTGATCGTATCCTAGAGCTGCGAGAGGGAGCCTTGCGCCCATGGGACTCGGCCGCGTTTTCCTGAGCCATTATCGCCGTCATCCGGCCCAGCTATTCGGCCTGCTGCTGATTTTGATCTGCGCGGCAACGCTGTGGAGCGGCGTCCGCTCGCTTACCGGGTCTGCAGAAACCGCGGTTGCCAAGTCCCAGTCGGCGCTGGTGCCGTTGGTGAGCGTGCTTCGTCAAGATGGCGCTCCGCTTACGGTGGAAGATTTCGCGCAGTTGCGGCGAGCGGGACTCTGCGTCTCACCGCGCCTGGAAGTCCGGTTCCTGGGGCGTGATGTGCCATCGGTGACGGGTGTGGATCCATTTACGGCTGGTTGTTTGCGCCCGGAAGCGAGCTTCTCAGGCGAAGATCAGGACGAAGGATCTGATGCCGAGAGCCGATTGATCGCAATGCTGGACCGCCCATTACTCCTCGGAAGTGCGAGCGACCTCGCGCAGTGGCGACAGGCGTCTATTCCGGGTACGCAAGCGCTCGAGTTTGAGGAAGTGGATGGTATTCCTCGCGGACAATTACTCGCGGATATCTCTGTCGCCACCGAGCTGGGTGCAAGTGGCCGCAGTAGCTTACAGCTCTTGCTGCGTGCAGAGGAGGCGGGCGGGGCTGGACTGCCAGCGCTCCCCAACGGTTATCGGAGTGAACTACAGGACTACGGCGTCCAGCCAGCCCCGTTGGTGGATGGCTTTTTGCTGAGTCTCGATGCGCTGGGGGCGCTTGCGCTGCTAGTTGCTGCGTTACTGGTGCGCAGTGTCTATCGCTTTGCGCTTGAACAGCGTCGCCGGAGCCTGGAAATTCTGGTCCGGATCGGCGTTCCTACAGGCAAGCTTCGCCTGGCGCTGGTGTTGGAGATAATCGCGATCGCGGCAATCGGCGGCGCCTTGGGGGTTTGGCTGGGTGAACAACTGGCACAGTCGATGGCGGCTGGGTTTCAGGGGACGCTCAGTGGCCTCTTCAACATCGATACCTTTGCGAAAAGCGCGCCGACGACACAAACCTGGCTCGGCATGGTTTTGATTCTTGCACTGGTGGTGGGCTGGGCCTGCATGGATTTACTGATGCTCGGACGAGAATCATTGGCGGGGGATCATTCGCTTGCTGATCAGTCCGGCCGCTCACAAGCCGTTCGCTGGCACTGGCTTGGAGCGTTAGGGCTGGTGGCAGTCTCTCTCTCGATTTTGCTCGCGACTGAAAAACTTTGGGTCGTGTTCACGGCCGCAAGTGGTTGTTTGCTTGGTGTTGGATTGCTTCTACCCGAATTGCTGAACCGCCTGTTCGCATGCCTGGAACCTTTCTGTCGCCGTTCGTCGCTCGAATGGTCTGTTTCCGAAATGCGCGCCCTGTGTAACTTATTGAGTTTGCCACTCACGGCGTTGGCGTTTGCCATTGCCACTGCGATCGGTGTTCAGGCGATGGTGTCCGGATTCGAGTCCACGTTTGCGCGCTGGCTTGATCAGCGTTTACAGGGGGATCTCTATCTCGATCCAGGCGAACCGGTGAGCACGGATGACTGGAATACACGGCTGCAGACGTTGCCTGGTGTGAACGCGGTACTGCCAATGGTGCGCGGTCGCGCATTGCTGGAACAGGGGACCGACGAGGCGTTAGCCGTGGATGTACTGGCGATCGACCCCACATCGCCGCTGCTACAGGACTGGCCATTCAAGGCAGCGGTTGAGGACCTGTGGTCGGCGCTTCCAAATAGTGGAGTGCTGATAAACGAGCAATTGGCACGACGGCAGTCGCTGGTGCTCGGCGACCGCATCCGGTTCCAAATCGGCGACGCGGAACACCTGCGCTCCGTGCTGGGAATTTACGCCGATTATGGCAGGCCCGAGGGCGAGTTGATGTTGCCCCTTGCGCTGGTAGGGGATTCAACTCCCGGTCGTTACACCGCATTCGTGCTCGGGGTCAGCGATATCCAGAATGTTCCCTGGGAAGACTGGCCAACGCAGTTTCCCTGGATGGCTGCTAGCCGTCTGCGGGATCAGGTAGGTCTTAAGCAAGCCGCGAACGCGGCCTTCGCTCGTACTTTCCAAATGACGCAGTTGCTCAACGGGTTGACGCTGGCACTGGCAGGCACGGCGTTGGCACTGATGGGAATTGTTATTTTCCGTATGCGTCAGTCCAGTTACACCCTGTTGCATGTTTACGGTGTAGGACAAAAAAACCTGCGGTTACGTTTGCTCGCGCACAGCATGCTGGTAACGGGGTTACTGGGACTGCTGGCGATACCCTTGGGCGTATTCCTCGCCTGGGTATTGGTTGCGCGTGTGAATCCGGCCGCGTTTGGCTGGGCGCTACCGTTGTATTTGTATCCGGGTTTTTGGGTTCAGATTTGGCTGGCGTGTCTGGGTATCGGTGCGCTAATTGGCGTGCTCGTGGGTAACCCGGTGCGTTTGGAGACTTTGAAGAACGAATGAAAATGCACAAAGTCTCCGGTCTGTTCATTGCGCTTCTGTTCGTTGCGGTCCAGGTCATTGTCGCCTGTGGCAAAGCGCCACAAGGCACATCACCGCTCGGTGCTTTAAGTGAGCCTCCGCAAGGGTTTCGCCAGGCCGCGCCGGGGATGAAGGTTCGATTACCCCAGGATATGGGCGCACACCCCGAGTACCGGCTCGAGTGGTGGTACCTCACCGCCAATCTGCAAAGTCCCGACGGGAAACGCTTTGGTGTCCAGTGGACCTTGTTTCGCAACGGCATCCAGCCGGGGCCGTACGCAGACGATCAGCCCGGTTGGCACCGCAATGAAATCTGGCTTGCTCACGCTGCCTTGAGCCGCCCCAATGATCATCGTTTCGCCGATCGCGCTGCCCGTGGTGGCACTGGCCAGGCAGACGTCACCACTCAGCCGTTCAGCGCCTGGATCGATCACTGGAAATTGGAAAGCGTAAGTGACAATACATGGACGTTGCGCGTGGACGGGGCAAACTTCCGCTACCACCTGCAGCTAGCGCCGGTGCTGCCTGTGGTGCTGAATGGTGATCGCGGTTTTAGCGCCAAGTCCGCTGAGGGCGGAGGGTCGATGTATTTCAGTTACCCGCTAAAAATTACCGGCGGCGATATTGAGATCGATGGAGAAAAATTTAGCGTAAGCGGGCAGGGGTGGTTCGACCGGGAGTGGAGCAGCCAGTACTTGAGGTCCGATGAGGAGGGCTGGGACTGGATGGCGTTGCATCTTGAGGATGGTCGGCATTTGATGGTGTTCCGGGTGCGGGGTGAAGAAGATTTTTACTCCGCGACGCTGGTCAGCGAGGAGGGCCGTTCTCAATCCCTGAGCATGGAAGATTTTAGCCTTGAGCCGAAGGAATACCGCAGCACACGGCTCGGTGATGTACCGGTGACCTGGCAGTTGCGGGTACCCGAAGCGGCAATCGAATTACAAATCCAGTCTTGGCCGGGTGACTACTGGAATCCGGGTGCCATGCGTTACTGGGAGGGCCCTGTGACCGTAAGTGGTAGTCACAAGGGTGAGGGGTATCTGGAGATGACCGGCTATGAGCGGTAAACGGCAGGCCGTGAAACTGGGAAAAGCGCAGCGGCAATTGTGCCGCTGCTGAAGAAGTCTGGCTTGTTCAATCGCTTCTGGAATCAGAAGCGCAGGCGGACGCCCAGGGCGCCGTCTACGCCAAACCCTTCTTTATTTTCATTGTCGCTGAATGCGAAGTTGGGCACCGCCTGGATATAGGCTTGCAGGCTGGGCGCGATGCCGAAGCTCAGGCCCACTGGCAGGCGGACGCCGGCTTTGTCGTTGTCGTCGTAGTGCCCACCGTCTTCATAGAAGCCACCCGCGTCGATGTAGGCGTGCATGGTGCCCAGATCATTGCTGAAGTTCTGAATGCGCATATCGACCGCCAGCGCATCGCTGTTTACGAATATGGAGGTGCCGCGGAATTGCGCGGTCACACCGACACCCAGGTCGTAACCCAGGCCGAGTCCGAAGCCGGAGTTGCTGCTGGCCAGTGATGGCGCGCTGAATAGGGCCGCGAGTAAGGGGAGGGCGATACGGGTTCTTTTCAGATTTAGCTTCATGGGTACCTCAACGATGGAATCAGCTATGACTAGAGATGAGGTCGCGAGTATAGGCAGGCGTGCTGCCGGTGCCATGCGGCAGATCACAGTTGTGGCAAGGCTTGGGTTTTGTGCCCAACAGGCGAGACGAAGCCCGCTAAAACCGGGATAATGCCGGCGCTCTAGCAGCCTGCTAGTCCCAATCCGCTCCATTCTTCAAATTCCGGTAGTCTCCATGGAAATCAGCGTCAACTTCCTCGATAACCTGCGCCTAGAAGCCAAGTTTGATGACTTTACGGTCATCACGGATCAGCCTATTCGCTACAAAGGCGATGGCTCGGCGCCGAGTCCGTTTGATTACTTCCTGGCCTCATCGGCACTGTGTGCGGCGTATTTCGTGCGGGTCTACTGCCTGGCGCGGGATATTCCGACGGACAATATCCGGTTGTCTCAGAACAACATCGTCGACCCTGAAAACCGCTACAACCAGATCTTCAAGATCGACGTAGAGTTACCGGAGGATATTTCGGAGAAGGATCGGGCGGGTATTTTGCGCTCCATCGACCGCTGTACCGTGAAGAAGGTCATCCAGACCGGGCCGGACTTCCAGATCGAGACAGTGGAGAACCTGGCGGAAGACGCGCAGGCGCTGCTGATGGTGGAGCCCGATGGGGCGCACAAGACGATGATCGAAGGTAAGGATCTGCCGCTGGAGCAGACCATTGCCAATATGACCAAGATTCTGGCGGACCTTGGGATGAAGATCGAGATCTCATCTTGGCGTAATATCGTGCCGCACGTTTGGTCGCTGCACATCCGCGATGCCGCCTCGCCTATGTGTTTTACCAATGGTAAGGGCGCGACCAAAGAGAGCGCATTGTGCTCGGCACTCGGCGAGTTTATCGAGCGCCTGAACTGCAACTTCTTCTACAACGATCAGTACTTTGGTGAGGAGATCGCGAATGCGGACTTCGTGCACTACCCGAATGAAAAGTGGTTTGAACTTCAGGACGATGACGCGCTGCCCGAAGGCATTCTGGATGCGTATACCCTGGAGATTTTCAACCCGGAAGGTGAGCTTGGCGGCTCCAACCTGATCGACACCAATTCTGGCCGCGCTGATCGCGGTATCTGCTCACTGCCGTTTGTGCGTAAGTCAGATGGTGCGGTGGTGTATTTCCCCTCCAACCTGATTGAGAACCTTTACCTGAGTAACGGTATGAGCGCGGGCAATACTCTGCCGGAAGCGCAGGTACAGTGCCTGTCGGAAATTTTTGAGCGCGCGGTGAAGAAGCAGATTCTGGAGCAGGAGTTGGCACTGCCGGATGTGCCGCGTGCGGTACTGGAAAAGTACCCGGATATTATTGAAGGCATCGAAGAACTGGAAAAACAGGGTTTCCCGATTCTGGTAAAGGACGCTTCGCTTGGCGGCCAGTTCCCGGTGATGTGCGTCACCCTGATGAACCCGCGTACCGGTGGTGTGTTCGCATCTTTTGGTGCGCACCCGAGTTTCCATGTGGCCTTGGAGCGCAGCTTGACTGAGCTGTTACAGGGGCGCAGTTTTGAGGGGCTGAACGACGTTCCTCCACCGACGTTCAATAGTCTGGAAGTTACCGAGCCGCAGAATTTTGTCGAACACTTTATCGATTCCACCGGCGTGGTTTCCTGGCGTTTCTTCAGTGCCAAGTCTGACTATGAATTTGTGGAGTGGGATTTCACCCCGGGTAATGGGGCTAGTGAGGCTGGCACTCACGCCGATACCAATGACACGGAAGCGAGCCGCCTGTTCAACATCCTCGAGGAGATGGGTAAGGAAGTGTATGTCGCCACGTTTGACGAACTCGGCGCACCGGCGTGCCGGATTCTGGTGCCGGGCTACTCCGAGGTTTATCCGGTGGAGGATCTGATCTGGGATAACACCAACAAGTCATTGGACTACAGGGAAGACATTCTGAACCTGCACCGCCTTGATGACGAGCAGTTGGAAGACTTGGTGGAGCGTCTGGAAGAGAGCCAGATCGATAATTACGAAACCATCATCACCCTGATTGGCGTCGAGTTTGATGAAAACACGGTTTGGGGGCAGTTAACCGTTCTCGAACTAAAAATCCTGGCCTACCTGGCACTCCAGCGCCATGAAGAAGCTCTGGAGCTGGTGGAATCTTTCCTGCAATACAACGACAACACGGTGGAGCGCGGCCTCTTTTACCGCGCAGTACAGGCAGTGCTGGAAATTGCACTCGACGACGAATTAGAACTGAAAGACTTTATGTTCAACCTCGGACGTATGTATGGCGAGGATGTCATGCAAGCCGTGGTTGGCTCTGTGGAGGGCACTGTGCGTTTCCATGGGCTGAGCCAAACCAATATGCAGCTGGAAGGGTTGGACAAGCATCTCCGGCTGATCGAGAGTTATAAAAAACTACACGCAGCGCGTGCCGCGCATGCCCGGAGTAGGTAAAGCAATGTCCGGTCAGGGGGGAATATCCTATTAGCGGATTTTCTTTCTGCCCAGAGTTTGCTTTCCGTAGCGGAAAGGCGAGCGTTTACGGAAGGGGCTTCGGATAAAATTCTGCGCAATGAGAAAGGCGGCCGTAGCCGCCTTTCTTGCATCACATATTGTTGTCGATGGGTAGGAATCTAGAGGCTCGCTGCATCTGGTGCGGTTTCCGCCTCCTCTGGATCTATTTCATAGCCATCTTCATTCAGTTCCACAATCGGCATACCCAGTGCTTCGATGTCTTCACGAATGGAATCGGTGTCGCCGACTATCACAATTGCCATATTGTCCGGCTCTAGCAGGCCTGTAATGGCTTTATTGAGGGTCTTGCGATCGGTTTCCTGCAAGATGGTTCCCTGCTGTGAGCGGTAATCCAGTGGGAGGTCGTAACGCAGGATGCGGTTCAACAGCCCCAGCTTTGCCGACGGGGTCTCGTAGCTGCGTGCTTCCTGCTGGCCGATGGCGGAGCGGAGGTAGTTAAACTCGGTCTCCGTCATACCTTCCTTATCAAACGTGGCAAGCTCGGTGAGCACTTCATTGAGCGCATCGGCAGTCGCTTCCTTCTTCACTTCGGAGCTCATCATGTAGCTGCCTTCCTGCGGTTCTCCCATCAGGTAGGTGCGGGCGCCGTAGGTGTAGCCTTTGTCTTCGCGCAGGTTCAGGTTGATGCGGCTGTTGAAGTTGCCGCCCAGTGGGAAATTACCCAGGTAGGACAGGTAGTAGTCACCGAGTGCATCGTAGGGCAGGGCGTGCTGGCTGACGCGCAGGCTGGACTGGGCGGCCCCTTCCTTGTTGACCAGGTATACCGTGCGGCCTTTGATTTCTGGTTTCTGGAAGGCGATGGCCGGGCGCGCTGACTGAGACACTTTTAGTTGTGCCAGTTCATCCAGTGCCTTGACGATTTTGTCGTGGGGCAGGCTGGTGCTGACGGTGACGCCGCCAAAGTTGCCCGGGAAATGGACGCTATAGTATATCTTCACGTCTTCCAGAGTGATCTTGGCAACGGTATCCGGCAGGCCGGCGCTGGGGAAGCTGAGTGGATGCTCGGGCCCGCGCATGACAGCGCCAACGGCGCGGGTAGCGAGGCCTTGTGGGGTCTTGCGCGCTTGCTGCAGGCCTTCGATGGTCTGCTGCTTGATGCGCGCGAAGTCCTCTTCGGTAAAGGCGGGTTTCAGAATCCGCTCCATCATCAACGGAACAGCTTTATCCAGGTGTTTGGCCAGTACGTTGAGTGAAACGGTGGTGTCGTAGTCACCGGCACTGATGCTGACGGATGCGCCCAGGCGCTTGAGTTCTTCCGCGAACTCGGCGGCACTGCGTTCGGTGGTGGCCTCGGTCATCATGGAGGTCATCAGGGAGGTCAGGCCGGCTTTGCCGCGGGGCTCATCCCGTTGACCGACACCGAATACTGCTTGCACGGTAACAGTGGGTGTCTCGTCGTTCTGTACCGCCAGCAGGCGTACGCCATTTTTCAGTTTGCCGTCTTTAATGGCTGGCAGTTCTACCTGCGGGTTTACGCCCGGAGTCGGTTGTACGCTGCGATCGAAGTTGTCTTTGACCGGGCGCAGGGCCAGGGCTTCGTCGTCATCGCCGTAGCTTTCCGGAATGGTTCGTTCCCACTCAAAATTCTGTTCGGCTGCGGCCAGCTCGGATTTGCCATTGGGCACTACGCTCAGCAATACCGATGGCTTGCCCGCAATGTACTGGTCGAACACCCGCGTCACATCTTCGGTTTTGACTGAGAGGTACGCGTTGATTTCGTCGTCGATGCCTTTCGGGCTACCGGTGAAGGTTTCGAAGGCGGCGAGGGTGGAGACTTTGCCGGAGACAGATTGCAAGCCAAATACGCGGCCGGATTCATAGCCGGCTTTGAATTTTATCAGGTCGTCTTCGGTGACACCGCGCTCGGCGAACTCGGTGAGAGTGTCGCGCACTGCCTGCTCCATCTCAGCCAGGGTCTCACCCGAGGCTGGGTTCTGGATCACGATGAACCACATCTCACAGGCCAGTTCTTTGCAGGAGTGGGATACGCTTGCGGAGACGGCCCGGCCGGTTTGCACCAGGCGTTGATACAGCATGGAATCCTGGCCCTGGCCAAGGATGGCGGCGGCGGCATCCAGCGCGGGCTCATCCGGGTGGCTGTAACTCACTGTGGGGATCATCATCGCCAGCGCGGGCAAGTGGATGTTGTCTTCCAGAGTGACGTAGCGATCCGATGCCAGTTTGGCCGGTTGCTTGGGCAGGTTCTCGACTTCCGGGCCTGCAGGGATGGGCCCAAAATATTTGGTAACCCATTCCAGGGTTTTGGCTTTGTCCAGGTCACCGCCGATAGAGATCACCGCGTTGTTGGGGCCATACCAGCGCAGGAAAAAGCGCTTCAGGTCGGTGAGATCGGCGCGATTCAGGTCTTCCATCCAGCCGATTACCGGCCAGGAGTAGGGGTGTCCGTCCGGATAGGTGGCGGCGTACATGGTTTCCAGTGCGCGACCATAGGGGCGGTTGTCGACGCGCTGGCCGCGTTCGTTTTTCACCGTTTCACGCTGGACTTCAAATTTTTCTTCGGTCACCGCATCAAGGAATACACCCATGCGGTCGGCCTCCAGCCACAGCACGGTTTCCAACTGGTTTGCCGGCACGGTCTGGTAGTAATTGGTGCGGTCGGTGTTGGTGGTGCCGTTCATGCTGCCGCCGGCTTCGGTGATGATGCGGAAGTGTTCTTCGTCCCCCACATTCACCGAGCCCTGGAACATCATGTGTTCGAAGAAGTGGGCAAAACCGGAGCGGCCCGGGTCTTCGCGGTTGGAACCGACGTGATAGGTGACGTCCACATGGACCAGTGGATCTGAGTCGTCTTCATGCAGGACGACGGTCAGGCCGTTGTCCAGTTTGTATTTGCTGTATGGGATGGCGATTTCAGCGCCGTCACCATCGAACGTTTCAATAAGGGTAACGCCTGCCGGTAGCGCCGCGTCTTGTGCGGCTTGTTCGTTGGATGGTTCAGCGGGCGATGGTTTGGCCGATTCCTCCGGCCCCTTGCTGCAGGCTGCGAGCAGTGCAGCAGCGCAGATCAGTGCGATTTTTATGCGATGCATGGTGATCGAAACTCTTATTGTGGACGAGCTATTGATGCTAGCACACTCGCAGAGGCTGGTCGGGGAATCCAAATCTTGCTGCCGGTGCGCAGAATCTGTGGCGGTAATGGTGATATTCTCAGCCGGCGCCGGGGCGGTGGTGGAAAGGATTCGCCCGCGGGTAAACGGATAATTGCGGCAAGGAAGCTCTGGCAATGCGTTGGTGGATTGGGTGCTGCGCACAAACTTCGATGGTGTCTGTTCTGCTTTGGGCATTGGCGGTGGGGATCGGCCAGGTGGCGTTTTGGCCGGGGTTACCTGGAAGCGTAGAAGTTGCCGGATGGCTGTTGTTGTCTGCGCTGGCTGCGGGTGTATTGCTACTGGTCGCCAGACCGTCAGAGCGGCGACTCGGCAACCTGCCTGTGCGACTCCTTCTTTTAATCTTTCTGTGTTTTCTATTCGGCACCTGCTGGGCACTACTGTCCAATCACAAGGCTTTGGCGCAGCGCCTGCCCGAATCACTTCATGGCACGGATCACCGGATTACCCTGACTGTCACTTCGCTCCCGCAATTAGCGACGGCGGTTTCTTCATTTTCCTCTTATCCAAGGCAGTTATCGGGGTTTCAGGACGCCCGTTTTGAAGCCGAGATCCGCTCCGGAATTCCGGAAATGATCGGTGCACGACTGCGTTTGAGCTGGTATCGGCTGGATGCGGCAACGGCAAAAAAGTTGCGTGCCGGCAGTCAATGGGAAATGACGGTACGCGTGAAGCAGCCCCGGGGAAGCGTCAATCCACATACCTATGATTTTGAGGGCTGGCTACTGCAGCGGGGGATCTCGGCAACCGGCTATGTCCGGGACAAGGACGTACCACCCAGGTTTATTGCGCCCGGAGAGGGACTGGCGCGAATTCGGGAGCAATTGCGGGAAAAGATCGCCGGTGGCGGTTCACAGGGTGAACCACTCAAACGTGAGGCATTGATTCGTGCGCTGCTGCTGGGCGATCGCGGTGGCGTTGATCGCGATACCCAGGCGCTTTTGCGTCGCACCGGTACAGCACACCTCCTGGCCATTTCCGGATTGCATGTGGGAATGGTTGCTGGCTTTTTTCTGCTTGTCGGCGGGCTGATGGGCCGCGGGGTTGGATTGATGCGCGGTGGTAGCCCTGTGTTGTACGCCGGTGTGGCAGCGTTTTTGGGTGCGCTTGGTTACACCCTTGTCAGTGGTGCTCCACTTTCGGCGCAGCGGGCATTGATCATGACCGGGGTTGGGATTGTGGCTCTACTCAGTCGCCGCCGGATCAATGGCAGTCTCGGGTTTGCCCTGGCGCTCGCGCTGGTTCTGCTGTTGCAACCGTTGGCGGTGTTGAATGCGGGGTTCTGGCTTTCGTTTATAGCGGTCGGCGCTTTGCTACTCCGGTTTCACGGGCGTGTTGCCGCTGAGGATTCCGCTATAACGCAAGAGCCCACCCCGGCACTGGCAGCGAAAATCCGCATAGGTATTCGCACAGCGGTCCAGAGCCAGTGGGCGATTTTGCTCGCACTACTGTTGCCGTCGGTGATGATTTTCGCCGGCGTGAGCGTCAGCGGATTTCTCTTGAATTTGATTGCGATCCCATGGGTGGGGTTGGTGATATTGCCTCTGATACTACTCGGTGCACTTGTACCCGCGCCGGTCAGTAGCCTTCTGCTGGTTGTAGCGGATGCAAATCTTGGCTGGCTGCTGAATCTGTTGGCGGTTGTCGACACCCATCTTCCCGGTTGGCAGGCAGTACCGGCGCCATCCCTGTTGATGATAGGTATCGTCGCGGTTTGCGGCGTTGTGCTGCTCCTGCCCCGCGGCATCCCCGGGCGCGCGCTCGCCTGGTGTCTGGTGCCGGCATTGTTGAGCGCGGCATTGCCCTGGCAGCGCACGCAGGAGCCGGCATTCGCACTCACTGTACTGGATGTAGGGCAGGGGCTTTCTGTGGTCGCGGCTACAGAAACCCATTCGATGGTGTTCGACACCGGTGCGAGCAGTGGCAGCGGCTGGAATGCCGGTGCCAGTATTGTTGCCCCCTATCTGCTTGCCACATCAGGCAGCAAGCTCGACCTTCTGGCAGTAAGTCATGGGGATCTCGATCATTCTGGTGGAACCGAAGGGGTGCTGGCGCAGTTGCACGTTGCTGGCATGGCTGTGCCGGGCCGGTTGGCACAGCGCCTGGCGGGCGAGGAATCTATGTTGCAGTCCACCCGCTGTATCGCCGGAAGTCGTATCGATATGGGCGAGATGGCCATCGAATGGCTGTGGCCGCGGTCGCAGGCGGTCAGCGGCGAGGAGAACGACCACAGTTGCGTCGCGCTCGTTACCTGGCGCGATGTGCGTGTGCTGCTGACCGGTGATATCTCCCGCAACGTGGAGCGTCAGCTTGCAGCAGAAAACGTCGACTTTGAACCTGTTGATTTGTTGGTGGCGCCGCATCACGGCTCGCGCACCTCGTCCTCAGCGGCGTTGATTGGCTGGGCGAGTCCGGCGCGGGTGGTGTTCAGTGCTGGCTATCGCCATCACTTCGGGCACCCGCACCAGCAGGTGGTGGCCCGCTACCAGGCCGCCGGTGCAGTTGCATTCAGCACCGCGGAGAGTGGGGCAATTCGCTTCTTTTGGGATGCTGGCGCGCAGGCATCAGCCCCAGACATCGCCGAAGCGCGTGCTGGTGGGCGCTTTTGGTATGCCAGTCACAGCAATAAAAAAGATAACAATCAGACACTTAGCCAGCCCGGCGAGCTGTGGTAGAGTCTCTGGCTGAGCTTGGATTAGCTTGAATACGTCATAAAAACCCATCCGCAGTCTGGGGCAAATAAAAAGTGTTAGAGATTATCAAGTCCGGCGGCTGGCTGATGCTGCCAATCGTGATCTGTTCCGTAGCTGTCATCGCCATCTTCATTGAGCGTCTGTGGACCCTCAATGAGCGCAAAATCGCGCCGCGCGCCTTGCTCGGTGAGGTCTGGGGCAGCCTCAAGAGCAACCAGCTGACCACCGACAAAATCAAGGAACTGCGCGATTCCAGCCAGCTGGGGCGTATTTTTGCCGCTGGCCTCGCCAACTCCAAGCATGGCCGGGAGGTCATGAAAGACAGCATTGAAGAGGCCGCGAGCCAGGTTGTGCACGAGCTTGAGCGGTTCCTGAATGTGCTGGGTACCATCGCCGCCGTCGCTCCGCTGATCGGCCTGTTGGGCACCGTGGTAGGCATGATCCAGGTATTCACTGCCATCATGCTTGAGGGTACTGGCAACGCTGGTGTACTCGCGGGCGGTATCTCCCAGGCACTGATTACCACGGCCGCTGGCCTGAGTGTGGCGATTCCGGCGCTGATGGCGCATCGTTACTTTCAGCGCCGGGTGGACTCCATCGTGGTGACCATGGAGCAGGAGGCTGTCAAACTGGTGGATGCCCTGCACAGTGATCGCCGTATCGAAGCCGCGGCCTAAGCGCTCAGCCGACTATTCAGGAGCGCTCAATGCAATTTCGCCGCCAGAATACCGAGCAGGATGGGGTCAACCTTACGCCACTGATTGATGTGGTGTTCCTGCTACTGATCTTTTTCATGGTGTCTACCACCTTCACCAAAGAGAGCCATCTCAAGCTGAATCTGCCCGAGGCCGCAGGCCCGCAGGCAGATAGCCCGCCGTCGACGATCGAGGTGCTGATCAATGCGGATGGCTCTTACTCCGTGGATGGCAAGGCGCTGATCAACAAGAAGCTCGTCACCCTCAAATCTGCACTGTCGGAAGTGTCCGGCGGCGAGTACAATCGCCCGCTGATCCTTACCGCAGATGCCACCGCAGAACATCAGGCGGTGGTTCGTGCCATGGATGCCGCGGGGCAGCTGGGGTTTGTTCATCTCAGTATCACCACCCGGCAGCCGGACGAACAGTAATCTATATAGTGTTAAACCGCCGGGCGTGGTCGTTGCCGCGCCTGCGTTGTATTTGGAGTGGTGCTGATGCCGCTTCCCACTGCATTGCGCGGATAGCACGCTGCCAAGATATTTATGGATAAATCCCCCCAGCCGGTGCTGAAGCCCCGGCACGGTGCCAAAACCTACCGTCGCCTTCTTTCTTACGCTGTACCCCAGTGGCCGGTGTTTGTGGTCGCCGTATTCGGTTTCCTGCTGTTTTCCAGCATGGAAGTAGCGCTCATTGCCGTTACTGAACTGCTGCTGGATGCGGTGGGTGCGGGAATAGAGCAGGGCAAGGGTTTTCTGTCTCAATACGTGGCCCGCTTTTTCCCCGATGGCATCATGCCGCAGGCAACCGCGCGCTGGCTGGTACCGGCGGCGATGCTGGTGATCATCATTCTGCGAGCCATCGGCAACTTCGTTGGCAGTTACGGCCTGGCTTATGTGGCCCGTGCGGTGATTCACCGGTTGCGCTCGGAGCTGTTCGAGCATATCGGCCATCTGCCCAGCAGCTACTTTGACCGCTATACCGGCGCCTTCCTGATTTCCAAGGTGGCCTATAACGTAGAGCAGGTGACCAACTCCATCACCAAGGCGCTGCGGACTTTGATCCGTTCATCGTTTACCGCCATCGGTCTGCTTACTTACCTGTTACTGGTGAACTGGAAACTGACCCTCACGTTCTTCATTTTTGTTCCCATCATCGCCGGGATTGTCGGCATCGTCGGCCGCCGTTTCCGCAAGCTCAGCCACCGTATCCAGAACACCATGGGCGATGTGACCCACGTGACCCAGGAGGCAATCAACGGTTACGAAGTGGTGCGAATGTACGGCGGGCGTAAATACGAAAACACGCGTTTCCAGGCCGCGAGCAATGCCAACCGGCAGCAGTTTATGAAGCTGGTGGTGGCGGATAACGCGAGTGTTTCGGTGATTCAGACTCTGGTGGGCCTGGCCACCGCAATACTGGTGTGGCTGGCGCTGGCGCCTGGCATGGTCGAATCCATGACGGCGGGCGTGTTTGCCTCCTACATCGGTGCGGCGGCGTCACTGGCGAAGCCGATCCGCAACCTGTCCGAGGTGTACGCCGAAATCCAGAAAGGGATTGCGGCCGCGGAAAGTATTTTTGAAGTGTTCGATGTACCGAAAGAGCCGGTGGGTGGCAAGCTGGTGTTGCCCAGCCCGGTAACCGGTGCGGTGACGTTTGAGCACCTGGGCTTTCGCTACAACGACGACGGCCCGGACGTATTGAGAGATATCGACTTCAAGGTTGAGGCGGGCCAGACCGTGGCACTGGTGGGTGCCTCTGGTTCCGGTAAAAGTACCCTGGTCAGCCTGCTTTCGCGATTTTACGAGCCCACTGCCGGGCGCATTCTGCTGGACGGGGTGGATATCACCCAGGTGCCGGTTACCGACTTGCGCGAGCAGATCAGCCTGGTCTCTCAGAATATCGTGCTGTTCAACGATACGGTTTACCGCAACATTGCGTATGGTGAGTTAGAAGGTAAGCCCGAAGCCGATGTACAGCGGGCCGTGGATCTGGCCCACGCGCGCCACTTTATTGAAGAGCTGCCGCAGGGGCTGAATACCGTGCTCGGTGACAACGCTCAGATCTTGTCCGGCGGCCAGCGGCAGCGCCTTGCCATCGCCCGGGCATTGCTGAAAGATTCTCCGGTTCTGATTTTGGACGAGGCCACCTCTGCGCTGGACAACGAATCCGAGCGGCACATCCAGGCAGCGCTGACCGAGGTTATGAAGAATCGCACCACCTTTGTGATTGCGCACCGTCTCAGTACTATCGAGAACGCCGACTGTATTCTGGTAATGGATCAGGGGCGTATTGTAGAGAGTGGCTCTCACAGCGAGTTATTGGCCCAGGGCGGTCGCTACGCACTGTTGTTACAGCAGCAGTCCGGTGGAACCTTGAGCTGAAACTAACGAGAATATCTGACAACAGGGATAGGAGCGCATCGCGCAATGTCGCTTGAAGACTGGTTAAACAAACGCTGGTACCCCGCCGCAGACGAAGGCAGCGATACGGGTATACCGCTGCCGCTGCTGGCACCGTTGGAGCTGGCGTTCCGACAGGGTAGCCGCCTGCGTAAACTCCGCAATCAGCCCGAACCACTCTCGGTACCCGTCATTGTGGTGGGCAATATCACCGTGGGCGGCGCCGGCAAGACGCCACTGGTGGCGGAGCTGGGCCGCTGGCTGCAGGAGCGTGGGCACAATCCGGGCATCATCAGCCGCGGCTACGGCGGTCGTGCAAAGCACTATCCCTACAATGTCACCGCGCAATCTCACCCGCTGGAATCCGGCGACGAACCCCTGATGCTGCACCTGATGACGGGCCTACCGGTCATGGTGTCGCCCAAGCGTGCCGAGGCTGCCGAAGCGCTGATTGCCGAACACGGCTGTGACGTCATCATCTCCGATGACGGGCTTCAGCATTACGGCCTCTGGCGGAGCATGGAAATCTGCGTGGTCGATGGCCAGCGCGGGCTGGGCAATGAACATTTACTGCCCCGCGGGCCACTGCGCGAGTCACCGGAGCGGCTGGATAGCGTCGACATGGTTGTGGTGAACGGGCACCCGAGCCCGCTGGTGGAGTCCCAGTGCGGCGAAAAAGCAGATTTTGTTATGGAATTGGTGCCCTCCCTCTGGCACCAGTTCAACCTGGATCAGACCTCCACTTTGAAGCTGGAGTCCGGCCCGGAAATTGGCCCCTGCCACGGGGTTGCAGCCATCGGTAATCCACCGCGTTTTTTCAATGCACTCCGACATCTGGGCTACACCGTGATGGAAATGGCCTTTCCCGACCACCACCAGTTCAGTCAGCAGGAGCTCCAGCTCGACGGCGAGACACCGGTGATCATGACGATGAAGGATGCCGTCAAGTGTCGCGACTTCTGGCAGAGCCACTGGTGGGCCATGGAGGCGCGGGCGCAACTGCCAGACCTGTTCTACCAGCGCATTCACCAACATCTTGAGAGCTTTCAGACGGCATGACCGATATCCCCAGTTCCGAATTCGATGTCATTATTCCGGCCCGCTACGCATCCAGCCGCCTGCCGGGTAAACCCCTGGCGGATATTGCGGGCAAGCCGATGGTGCAGCGGGTATTTGAACGCGCCAGCGAAAGTGCCGCGCAACGAGTGATTGTGGCGACGGATGACATGCGCGTCGCCGAAGTCGTACAGGGCTTTGGCGGTGAAGTGTGCATGACGAGCCCGGACCATGCCTCCGGCACCGATCGCTTGCAGGAAGTGGCTGTGAACCTCGGTGTGGCTGAGGACCGTATTCTGGTCAATGTGCAGGGGGATGAACCGCTGATCCCGCCGGCCGTCATCAACCAGGTGGCGCAGAATCTGGCCGCGAACAGTGCCGCGGGCGTCGCCACGCTGGCGGAGCCTATTGGGTCTGCCGAGGACTTCCTCAACCCGAACATCGTCAAGTTGGTCGCTGAGAGCTCGGGCCTGGCCCGCTACTTTTCCCGCGCCCCCATACCCTGGCCAAGAGATGCCTTCGCGCTGGATCAGCAGTCGCTACCGCAAGGGCTGAATCCGCGGCGCCATATTGGCATCTATGCTTACCGGGCAGGGCTGTTGAATCTGTTTGTCAGCTGGCCCATGGCGCCGATCGAGCAATTCGAGGCTCTTGAGCAGCTTCGTTTCCTATACAACGGGCATTCGATTCATGTAGCCGATGCCTGTGAAGATGTCCCTGGCGGCGTGGATACCCCGCAGGACCTCGAGCGGATGCGTGCATTTTTCGCATAAATTTATTTAGATTCTCACATGATTCAGCCCGATGTAGACCTGCAGCCATACAACACGATGACGATCGCCGCGCGGGCAAAATACTTCTGTACGGCAAGCTCGCTGGACGAAGTGCGTGAGGCACTTCTGTTCGCGCGGGAGCACAAGTTGCCCATCCTTCCGCTGGGCGGTGGTAGCAATATCGTGCTCACCGACGATTTTCCGGGGTTGGCGTTACATCTGGGCATGCGCGGACTGGAGTTTGAAACTCTGGCCGCCGGCGCCGGGAGCGACAAAAGCACCGATAGCGGTGTCAGAATTCGCGCGGCAGCGGGTGAGAACTGGCATCAGTTGGTGATGCGCAGCGTGGAGCTGGGCTACGGTGGATTGGAAAACCTCGCACTGATTCCTGGCAATATTGGTGCTGCGCCGATCCAGAATATCGGTGCTTATGGGGTGGAGCTGAAAGACTCATTCGAGCAGTTGACCGCGCTGGAGATCGAAAGCGGGGAGCTGGTGACCTTTACCGCGGAGCAATGCCAGTTCGGATACCGCGACAGTATTTTCAAGGGGCCGGCCAAGGACCGCTTCTTGATTTGCGAGGTGGTGCTGCGATTGTCGAGCATCTGGCAGCCCCATGTTTCCTACCCTGCGCTCCAACAGCACTTTTCCGAGCACGGGCAGTCTCCGGATGCACTGACACCGGCGATTGTTGCCGACGCGGTGATTGATATCCGCAATAGCAAGCTGCCCAACCCGGTGGAAATTCCCAATACCGGAAGTTTCTTTAAAAATCCCGTAGTGGACGAGCAGTTGTACACATCCCTCAAGGCGGCGCATCCGGAACTGGTTGCCTTTGAGGCGGTGGATGGCTGGAAGCTGGCTGCCGGCTGGTTGATCGATCAGGCCGGTTGGCGGGGTTTTCGCAAAAATGGGGTAGGGGTGCACGACCGCCAGGCTCTGGTGCTGGTCAACCCCGGGCACCGCTGTGGCAGTGAGGTGGTTAACCTGGCGCGAGAAATCGCCAGTGATGTACAGCACAAGTTTGGTGTGACGCTGGAACCCGAGCCCCGCTTTTACCCCTGATTGTGTATTTCTGGGGGCGACTAGGCCTTAGCCCTTTGGGACTAATTTCCTAATCTTGTCATCAAAATACAACGAAACCAATTTTGGGTAACCCGTCTGGAATTCGTAGATTGGCAGCAATGTTTCCCTCCTGTTTGGCGGTTATTGGTTTCTCGCATTTTGGGCTGGAATGAATCACCTGTTAATGATCATTTCCCGCTATTTTGGCCTGTCATAGCGGTAAAGTTACTGTCATTTATCTTTTGCTACTTGGTACAAACTTGCTTTGCACCAAGACGTTTGTCTGGTATGTTCAATTAGGGCTCTGTGGATGGATCTTTGCGGGAATAACCCGTTGAGCGATAACAAAAAACACGGTTTTGCGCAGGGGAGGTTTAATAGGAAATTCTTGCTCAAGACCGATTGAAAATCCGTGGTTGGGGCTAATTTGATAAAAGTCTTAGTGGTAGACGATCACGACCTCGTGCGAATGGGAATTTCGCGCATGTTGGGTGACGTCGACGATATCCAGGTGGTGGGCGAAGCCAAAAGCGGCGAAGACGCCATTGCCTTTGTTCGGGAAACAGCGGTCGATGTCATTCTTATGGACGTCAGAATGCCCGGCATGGGTGGTCTTGAGGCCACCCGCAAGCTCATTCCGCGGTTTCCGCAGGCAAAGGTGATCGCGGTCAGTGCGCTTGACGATGACCTTTTCCCAAGCCGCTTGATCCAGGCCGGTGCATCGGGTTATGTGACCAAAGGTGCAGACCTGGAGGAAATGGTACGGGCGATCCGTTCGGTGGTGGCAGGCGAGACCTACATCAGTAGCTCGATGGCCACCAAGCTGGCACTGCGCAGTGTCAGTGGCGGTTCATCACCGTTTGAAGACCTCTCCGAGCGCGAACTGCAGACAGCGGTTATGATCGTAAACGGAAATAAGGTCTCCGAGATCGCTGAGACGCTCTCGGTCAGTCCGAAAACAGTGAATACCTACCGGTACCGAATTTTTGAAAAGCTGGGCTTGCACTCGGATGTGGAGCTCACACTACTGGCGGTCAAGCACAACGTGCTGGACCCGGAGGAGGCGGTCTGACCCTATTGCGTTAAATGGGAGTGGCCAACACAAGCTTCACCACCAATCTAGATATAGAAACAGGGGCCTTCACGGCCCCTGTTTTGTTGCTGGCATAAGTAAAGGCAATGTTCGACAGCAAACGCTTTCTCACCACGGCCACCCGCAAGCCCGGTGTTTACCAGATGTTCGATGCCCAGGGTAAGGTGTTGTATGTGGGTAAAGCCAAGAACCTGCGCAACCGGCTGGGCAGTTATTTTCGCGCGAGCGGGCTGACCGCCAAGACTATGGCGTTGGTCGAGAAAATCGCCGACATCGAAGTGACTGTCACACGCAGTGAGACGGAAGCCCTGGTGCTTGAGCAGAGCCTGATCAAATCCCAGCGTCCGCCCTACAACGTCATGCTGAAAGACGACAAGGGCTACCCGTACATCTTCCTTTCTAGTAAAGATACCTTCCCGCGTATTGCACTCCACCGGGGTGCCAAGCGAAAGAAAGGGGAGTATTTCGGGCCCTTTCCCAACGCCTCATCGGTAAGAGACAGCCTCAACTTTCTGCAGAAAACCTTCCGGATTCGCTCCTGCGAAGACAGTGTCTTTGCCAACCGCTCGCGCCCGTGCCTGCAATACCAGATTGAGCGCTGTACGGCGCCCTGTGTAGACTTTATCCGGCCCGAGGATTACCAGGCGGATGTCCGCCATGCCCAGATGTTTCTTGCGGGCAAAAGTGACAGCATCCTTCGCGAATTAGCAGAGGAGATGGACAAGGCATCGGTAGCGCTCGAGTTTGAAAGAGCCGCACGGCTGCGGGACCAGATTGTCGCACTGCGCAGGCTCCAGTCGGATCAGGTTGCCGAGAGCGGCGGTGCGGATGTGGACGTGCTCGGCGTCGCGACGTCCGGCGGAATCTGTTGCGTGCATGTTCTGTTTATTCGGCAGGGGCGCATCCTTGGGAGCCGCAGTTATTACCCCAGTGAGAAACTCGGCCTGGATGATGCTGCGCTGTTGTCTGCGTTTATCCCTCAGTTCTATCTCGGTACTAATCGAGAGCTTCCTCGCCAGATACTGGTGTCGGAGCCACTGGAAGATCTGGAAGTATTACAGCAGGCACTGACAGAGCAGGCCGGGAAAGACATTCAGGTGGTGCATCGGTTGCGAGGCAATCGAGCGACCTGGGTCGAAATGGCCCAACAGGCGGCAGCCCAGAACCTGCAAAGCCGTACTGCCTCACAGCAAAAGCTTCAGGACCGTTTTGAAAACCTGCAAACGGTACTGCGCCTCGGTGAATTACCCGAGCGTTTGGAATGTTTTGATATCAGCCATTCCAGCGGTGAGGCAACAGTGGCCTCTTGCGTGGTGTTTGATACCGGTGGACCGGTCAAGTCCGACTACCGCCGTTTCAATATCGAAGGCATCACTGCCGGGGACGACTACGCGGCAATGGGGCAGGCCCTAAAGCGCCGCTATACTCGCCTATCGAATGGCGAGGGGCGTTTTCCGAATATCTTGTTGATCGATGGTGGCAAAGGCCAGGTTACCCAAGCGGTTGATACGCTCAATGAGCTGGGTGTGACCGGGGTGCAGATTATCGGGGTCGCAAAGGGCACCACCCGCAAAGCCGGTTTCGAGACACTGCATATCGTTGCCGAAGGGCGCGAGCTGGTGCTGGAATCGGATTCGCCCGCACTGCACCTGATACAACAGGTGCGGGATGAAGCCCACCGGTTTGCCATCACCGGTCACCGCCAGCGTCGCGACAAGAAGCGGCGGGAATCGCCCCTTGAGGGAATTCCGGGCGTGGGGCCGGCGAGGCGAAGGGCGCTGTTACATCACTTCGGTGGGCTTCAGGAAATTCTGCGGGCGTCGGTGAATGAACTGGCCAGCGTAGAAGGTGTGAGCCGCAAGCTCGCACAAGATATATACTCGACCCTGCATAACGAGTAGGGTGAGCGTGCTTAATTGCCCGACGGGCGTTTATTTTTTCACCCCAGATTGCTAAGTTACGCACTGCCGACGATGTGTGTTCAGCGACAGTAGAAGGACCAGCATGACTCTCGCCAATCAATTGACCCTGCTGCGCGTGGCGCTGATCCCGGTGTTAGTGCTTGTGTTCTTCCTTCCCTATAAGTGGAGTTATATCGCCTCCGCTCTTATCTTCTCCATCGCCGCCGCTACCGACTGGCTCGATGGTTACATTGCCCGCAAGCTGGATCAAAGTACGCCGTTTGGTGCTTTCCTCGATCCTGTCGCCGACAAATTGATGGTGGCGACGGCGCTTGTGCTGCTTGTCGACCTGCACAACCATATGTTTTTCACCATCGCAGCGGCCGTGATCATTGGCCGTGAGATCGCCGTATCGGCGCTGCGGGAGTGGATGGCGGAGCTGGGATTGCGCAGCAGTGTTGCGGTCAGCTATATCGGTAAAATCAAAACGACCGCCCAGATGGCCGCCATTATCGTGCTGCTGGCATTTGATGTGCGCGAGTTTCCAGTCATGGAAACCATCGGCTATATCCTGCTGTATGTGGCGGCCGCACTCACACTCTGGACTATGGTGGTCTACCTCCGTGCCGCCTGGCCCGCGCTGACAGCGGATGAGCCGGGTAAAGAGTGAATTCATAAGGTCATTTCACCGCTTTTCGATCTCTGCTCTAAAGACCGGTTCGCATTTCCTGGCTAGGGTGATTTTCGCGCCGGCGACAATTGTGTACGATCGTTCCATTGAAGTCATAACACGACAATGGAGTGACCTGTGCAGCAGTCTGGTCCCGTTGCGCTTTGCGCGTTTTCTCATCTGCGTTGCAGAGCCCTGTCCGCAATTCTTCTCGCATTTCTCTCTACTGCCTGCTTTGGGCAGGATTACGACCGGCACGAATGGCTACCGCGGTGGTCCGATGCGGATCGTGACTGCCAGAATACCCGCCACGAACTATTGATTCGTTTCTCGCTTGCACCGGTTACGTTTAAAAATAGCAAGAACTGCCAGGTTGCCTTTGGCTTGTGGATGGACCCGTATACCGGGAGCTTCTTTGAGAAAGCGTCGGACCTGGACGTAGAGCATATAGTCCCGCTGAAATGGGCTCACGATCATGGCGCTGCAGGCTGGAGCCGCGAGAAAAAGCGGATGTTTGCTGAAGACCCGGACAACTTGTGGCTCGTCGACGATGGGCGCAACCAGAGCAAAGGTCATCGCGGTCCCGACCAGTGGATGCCACCTTATGGCCCAGTGCGGCAGGTCTATCTGCGCCGCTTTATGGCAATCGCAGAGAAATACGGGCTGCAGGCCAGCGACGTTGAGTTGCAGATTTTTCTCGCCATGAAGGAGACGCATCGCGGCTAGTATCGGGCGGGTCGCGGATTGCTTGTAGGTTGGCGGAAGGTCAGCGCGGCAGGCGATCCAGAATCTCTCTGAAACGGCTTTCAACGGGGTAAGGAGCGGATGACCAGCCCAGCCGCACAATGACGGCATTGTGCGACGGTGCGACCATAAGTTTCTGCTCTCGGTTGCCGAGCATAAAGAAACAATCTGCGGGCAGTGCGGGGTAGGGCGAAGCCAGTTCTCCACCGTAATTCAGCCACAGCTGATAGCCGTAGCGAGGGTCATTGTTGCTATTGTTTGGGCGCACCGCGCGGGCGAGCCAGGCTGTATCGAGAAATGGTGCTGAAGCGCTTCCAGTTGAGGCGCCACTTCCTGTTAAGTACAAAGCCCCCAGGCGCGCCCAATCGATTGCGGTGGCGTATCCGTAAGAGCTCCCTACAAACACCCCATCGCCATCGGTTTCCATCATGACCTCCGGCAATCCCAGTGGCTGCAGAAACTCCTGTCGCCAGAAATTCAGCGCTGCCTCGGTACCGCCAAGTTGCTCGTGCATCCATCGGGCCAGCAGGTTTGTGCTGCCAGATGAATAGGAAAAGTGTGTGCCGGGTTTTTGTTTTAGCGAGCGTTGCAATGCATACCGCGAAGCGGGCAGCATTCCGAACAGCATGCGGGTTGCGTCAGATCCCGGCCGGTAGGTTTCATCAAATTTAAGCCCGTCACACATCTGCAACAGATTTTGCAGGGTGATTTCACTGCGCCCATCGCCTGCCCACTCGGGAAATAGGCTGCATGTCGAAGAGTCCGCTAATCCGAGGGTTTCCATGCGCCCATACAGCATCGCCAGCAGGCTTTTGCTCATCGACCATCCGAGTAATCGGGTACGCTCGGAAATGCCCTCGCCATAGACTGCGCCCAGAAGTGCATCGCCTTGCAGTACTACCAGCGCGCGTGTATCCAGACCCGATTCAAAGTCCTGTTCGATTTGGCTCAGCAATAGCGCCTGTATGCTGGGGAGAAGCGAGTATCGGTTCATCGGGCGCGAGCGCATGTTCGTGCCGTTCAGAGCACTCCGGTGAAGAGTCGTCTTGTGCGTGCTGTGCAGGCTACCGCCGAGCAGAGGGTGGTATTGAGCATGAACCGTCACGAGGTTGACCAGAGTTGCAGAAGTCTGATTTTCGTTCTGATGAATGGTGACTAGTTTGAATAATGGGGAGTAATTGCCGAGGTCTTTTCGAATACGCTGCGCAGAAAAGCCGCAAATGTGATGTGCAGAACAGGCAAGCTTTGCGCTCATCGCGAGCAATACTTGTATGGCCTGTGAACATTTCAAATAGATGACGGGTGCACTGATCAACAGGGCCGCAAGGACAATTAAAAATAGGGGGGTGATTGATGTTTGTTCAGGCATTATTTCGGCGGCGTACGCTGGAAACGAAGAGTGCCTGAGAAGCTTAGATGGGAAAGGAAGGTGGTGCCCAGAGCCGGACTTGAACCGGCACGTCCCAAAGGACGGGAGATTTTAAGTCTCCTGTGTCTACCAATTCCACCATCCGGGCAGATAGGGCGATCGACGGGTGTGGAGGGGCCCGTCGACTGGACCAGTCTGAGGCTCAGACTGGAAGAAAATGGAGGCTAGGGTCGGAATCGAACCGGCGTACACGGAGTTGCAGTCCGCTGCATGACCACTCTGCCACCTAGCCATAGGTGTCGCTGTGAAGCGATGAAAACGCGGCGGATTCTAGCGGAAACAGGCCAAAAATCCTAGCATTTTCTGATACTTACGCGCCACTGGGCGTGTAAGAGGGCGCTATTCTATGGGTTGGCGGAGATTAGTCAAGGGGAAGTGTTGCGGAAGCTGCGACTGGTTAGGATTTGATCGATAAGCCAGTCAAATCGCCCTTAATAACTTAAGGCGATGCAACAGGCTTTTCTATTGCCAATTGTTCTAAAGTTTTTTTTGTTCAAACTGGAAATCCGCCGGGTGTGGCTAATACTGAGAGTAGCTGGCTAGCACACATCTCCCCCACGTCGTGTTTAGTAGTGCCGGCCGGGCACCGTCCTCCATACGGGTGCCCAGTGTGTTGTAAGGATGAAATCCTCCAAGTTTCACTCCTAATGGTCTTGGCCCTGACGCTCTCCCCCCCCCCGTCGTCAGGGCTTTTTTTTGCCTGTAAGAAATGTCCGTTCCAGCTGTGGAACAGGTGCACCGGCTGCGTCTTCCACCAATGTGCGAAACTTCTCCAAAGTCACCTCGCCACGCTCCGCGGCCAGCGCGGTCACAACATTGTCCAGGCTGCGCTCGCCATTACTCGACTGCTGAATGGCAAGATCAACCTCACTCAGTACCACAGTCGCGCGCGCCGTAATCGGGCCGGAGGAACGTTTTACCAGGAGGTTGGGGGATTCTTCGCCCCATTCGGCCAGGTCTTCCAGTGCTTCGTTGTAGCGACGTTCGCTGATACCGCCAGTGCGTCGCAGAGTCTGCAGTGAGTAGTATTCGGCGATCCCCTCCACGATCCAGTCGCTTTCTTTGTCTCCGTGAATACCTGTGCCCACATGAATAAGCTCGTGGAGCATACTGCTGGTGCGGTTGCCCGAAATCAGTGGTCGGTCAGCGTGCATAAACAGCGAGCGTGTGCCGGAGAGCCCGCCGCGCCACATAGGGTCACCGGCCATCACAATCAGCAGTTTCTTGGGAAACTCAGGGAAAACCTTTTTCAGTTCGGGAAGCGTCCAGCCGAGAAACGCGAGGGTGTCCTGACGACGAAGGCCTTTGTCGAGGGGGCCGGCAATCACGGTGTCGGTCCCATCGATCACATCCTGGCGGCTGCCGATACGTCCGGCGATCATCCAGCCTTTGGGGCGGATGAAGCTGCGGCCCGGGTCGATCAGGTGAAAAATTCCCGCTTCGGATTTGTTGTAGGGCGCGAGCACATTCCAGTCGTCCGGGGCGTCAACCTCCAGCGTGGCCCTTGATTGGAGGGACTTGGGTGCGCGGGCGGAAATTGGAGGAATCAGTTTGTCACTTCTGAGAATTGTCCATTTGTCGGTCATCAAGGAGTCGAATCTCCCCGATGTTTTTTTCTCGTCGATTTTGAACTGGTAGGCGACTTCTGCGGAACCCGGTTCCGGTTTCCAGGTGGCCTCCGTACCTTCGACCGTCACATTCTCCCCATTGACCTCGCTATGGCGCTCCGGATTCAGGTGCAGCGTCAGCTGGCTGGGAAGTGCTTCTCCGACGAGGCGTATGCGTACTTGTGCCTGGTCGTCGCCGGGCTTGAGTTGCACCTTGTATTGAACGTCATAGTAGGTGTCTTCGCTCGCGGCCAGGGCAAAGGGGCTCAGGAGATAGATTAAGGCGGTGAGTACACCCGATAGGATCCCTCTTTGGGCGGGCAGGCTGAAGTAGCAAGTTTTCCAAAAATAGTGCATGGATACTTAGTGGCTCTGTCTGGTTGTCTAGGGATGTGGGTTGGACAACGGGATAGTGAAACAGTGCCAGAGAGTATCCGTCAAGGCGCCGCGGGTCGAACCCGCGCGCTACCTTTTACTTACTGCAGGTGTGCCGTCACATCGCGCTCGGTGCCACCGCCGAAGGCTGTACCTCTGCAAGCTGGTTGTAAACAAGGCTGGCGGCGACCAGATCCTCGAGTGCGTGGCCAACCGATTTGAAGCCGGTGATCGGGCTTCGTGTTGCTGGTGCAGAGGACTGGCACAGTGAGGGCAGGTGACCCATGATCGACTGCTCAGTAATGACCCCGGTTTCCAGTGGAATGCTGAGATCTCCCGTTTCGGAGAGCGCATGAGGCATAACGTCGACGTACAGAGCTACTCGCTTGATCAGCACATCATCGGCTTCCCGCATATCCGGCCGGAAAGCTCCCACCAGGTCGATATGCTGGCCCGTTCGCAGCCATTTTCCATACAGTAGAGGCGACTTGCTCAGTGTTGCGCAGCTGACAATATCTGCGTTGGCCATGCCCTGCTGGATGTCGCTGCAAATTGCCGCGTCGCACGGCAGGTCTGCAACGGCATCCAAAACCCGTTGTGCCTTTTCCTGAGAGCGCCCCCAAACGACGACCTTTTTAATTGGCCGAACACTGGTGTGCGCACGTATGAGCTCCGGCGCCAGGGTGCCGGTACCCACCATCAGCAGCACACTGGCATCCGTTGGTGCAAGGTAGTCTGCAGCCAGTGCGGACGCGGCTGCTGTGCGCATCGCGGTGATACTGGCTGCATCCATTACCGCGCGCGGTGTGCCGGTTGCAGCGTCAAAGATGGTGTAGTGCCCCTGGATCGACGGCTGCTCGCGGTTTTCTGGCGCAACCACTACGGTCTTCACGCCCAGGTATCCGTTTGCCTGCCATGCTGGCATCAACAGCAGGGTATTTTCATTGTGATGATCACGGGAGTAGCGAAAGTGATGGTGGTGCCGCTGGGGAACTTCGATCTGTTGGCTGCGGAATGCGTCTCGCAATGCGTTGATTAACTGAGGGTATTGTAGGGTCGCGCGTATGGTTTCGGCGGTGATGAATTCCATGGTCTGATCTTTTGCTTCGGGAATAGGGAATGACTAACCCAGTAAAAATCCATTTTGGAGTGGATCGTTTGGGTCGAGAAAAAATCGATGTTGGCCGGTGATATACGCTGTGCCAGAGATTTCGGGTATGACCGCAGACATCCCTGCATACTCTGTTACTTGGGCCACTCTGCCTTCAAAACGGCTCCCGGTAATACTCTCGGCCACCAGCGTTTGCGCATCGTCAAGTAAACCCTGTTCCCGGTGCAGTGCGATCCGGCCGGATACGCCGGAGCCTGTCGGCGACCGGTCGAGTTCACCGTCGGCAAATATGCAGACATTGCGACTCGTAATTGCAGCGCTTGTTGAGTCTTGTGCGTCGCGCGCGTGATGGAGTGCGCGCATGTCCATAAAAATGGTGCCGTAAAGAAATCCAAGGTCGGGTTCAACAGGGTGCACTATCGATGGGCCATTTTTTTGTACGGCCTGTTTGATGGCTCGGCCCGCGCGAATGAGCGCTTCGTAGTTTTTCGCTTCCAGAGAGAAGGGCAGCTGTGCTGCGTCGACATAGGCGTAAAAGGCTCCGCCGTAGGCAATATCGTAATGAATCCTGCCGAATTCCTCCGTCACTACGGATTGCCCGCGTGTAAATACAAACGAGGGGACGCAATAAAATCGGGTTGAAATTACCTGGCCCTGATTGTCCATTTGCGCAAACGCGTGAATCCGGCCACAGGGTGCGTCGATATTGACCGGAATTTCCGCACCGGCAGCGCCGCCTTTAACCCAGCCCAGCTCAACGGCCAACTTGGCGAGTGCAATCACGGCGTGACCGCACATCGTGCTGAAACCTTCGTTGTGGATGAACAGTGCTCCGAAATCCGCCCCCTCATCGTTCCCGGGAACGATGATGGCGCCGTACATATCGCGATGGCCACGAGGCTCCCACATCAATGCGCGACGCACTTCATCGCAATGCGCCATCGCAAATCGGCGCTTGGCTAAAACACCATTGCCTTTCAGGTGCGGGAATCCGGCCAGAATGACGCGCAACGGTTCCCCACCGGTGTGCATGTCGATCGTGTCAATACATGGCCAGCCGTCGATTCCTTTTGCGTGCAGCTGAGTATTCAGTGTTGTCGGATGTGGCGGGAAGATTTCGGTAGTCATCGGATTATTCGCTGAGCGCTAAATTTTATTTTGCCGACAATAACAATAAATGCTTTTGAGCGCAATAACACCCGGGCGAGTATTGGCCTACTGGGAGGCGAAAGGTGGTTGAGTTCTGGGTAGTAGGGCAGGAGTCCCCACAGCAAACACAATAGGACGCCGTCGAGCGGAAATTTATCCGTAGGTGATCAGGGGGGAATAGGGAGAGAAATGAAATGGTCGGTGAGAGAGGATTCGAACCTCCGACCCCTTCGTCCCGAACGAAGTGCGCTACCAGGCTGCGCTACTCACCGACTTGTACAGCGTTGATTCTCTTGCAGAATCTGCTGTGGCTTCGTTGTGAAGCGGGCGGCATTATAACAGCCGTTCCGCTTCTGTAAACCACTGATTTTGTTAAATTTAGCACTTGGTGCATCCGGCGCCCAAGTGCTTTGGTCAGCTCTTGATCTGGCGGATCAGGCCTTCCTGAGTGGTAGAGGCGACGAGGCGCCCATCTCGGGAAAATATCTGACCGCGGCAGTAGCCACGCGCGCCGCTGGCGGATGGGCTATCGGTCACGTAGAGCAGCCAGTCGTCCGCGCGGAACGGGCGGTGGAACCACATGGCGTGATCCAGGCTGGCGGGCATCAGGTTCGGGTCGAACAGGCTGATGGGGTGAGGTTGCAGTGCGGTGCCGAGCAGGGCCATGTCCGATGCGTAGCACAGCGCGCTGCGGTGTTCGATCGGATTATCCGAGAGTTCACTGTCCACCTTGAACCAGAACATGCAGCGGGGTTCGCGTACGGCGTTGTCGAAATAGCTCATCGGGTCGATTGGTCGAAAATCCACCATGTAGCGACGCTGATTTTGCGCCGCGCCCTGCATACCGGCTTCTTCGGCGAGCTGCTGGGTATTTTTGAGGTCTTCTGGCTGTACGATCCCTTCTGTTGGCATGTCTTCCTGGTGGTCGAACCCGGGCTCTTCAATCTGGAACGAGGCAGACATATTGAAGATGGCTTTGCCGTTCTGGCGGGCGACGATGCGACGGGTAGTGAAGCTGCCGCCGTCACGGATCGGGTCCACGTCATAGATGACCGGCTTTTCACTGCTTCCCGGGCGCAGGAAATAGGCGTGAAGCGAGTGGGGAAGGCGATCTTCGACGGTGCGCGCGGCCGCCATAAGTGCCTGCCCAAGGACCTGTCCGCCAAAGAGTACTTTGCGGTAGTTCTCGACATGCTCCCGGCTACGGAACAAATTCGTGTCCAGTTGCTCTACATCGAGGAGCTTGCTCAACTTTTCCAACATGGGCGATACTGCCTGTCTTGTGTAAAATTTTTACCTGAATTGTGCGTCGCCTGGGCCTATTGGCTGCCGGGCGGACCGAAAATAATAGCAAGCGCTGGCCAAATGACCATTACTGAATTTATCAAATCCGATGTGAAAGCCGTCCTACAGGCCGAGGGACGCTTACCCTATAAGCTGACTTTGGGCGCTATGTCCGCGCATTACAAGGTGAGCCTGACGCCGGTTCGCCATGCAGTGGATGAGCTGGTGGACGAAGGGGTGATTCACCGCAAAGACAATGGGCGCCTGGAGGCCAGGCCCGAGGTTCTGAAAGGGGTGAAGCTTGAAGCCCCGAAAGAGGATGCCACAGAGAAAAAACTGTACAACATCATCCGCCAGGATGTGATAGCGCGCAGTTTGAAGCAGGATACCGAGTATCTGCGCGAACACGCCACTGCAGAGCAGTATGGTGCAGGCCGGACAGTGGTGCGGCAGATCTTTTCTCGCCTGGCGGGTGCGGGCCTGATTGAGCATGTGCCGCGCTGTGGCTGGCGGGTGCACCCGTTCAGCGAGCAGGATATGCACGATTACCTGGATATTCGTGAAATGCTCGAACTCAAGGCGCTGGATCTGGCCCGTGGCCATTTTACTGATCACGAGTTGGAACAGTTACTTAAGGCGAATAAGCCCGCGCGGGGCAGTGCAAAGTCGGAACTGGATTTCGATCTGCACGATTACTGGATTGAGCGTTGCGGCAACCGGTACATCTCGGAATTTTTTACGCGCTACAGCCCATTCTACAACGCGCTGTTCAATTACGCGGTCATCGATGAGAAGGTGAAGCGCGAAATGGCGCGGGAGCATTGTGACATTGTGGAGTGCCTGTTAGCGAAAGACTGGAAGGGCGCGCGTAAAGCGCTGAGCCTGCATATTCGGGATCAGCGTGAAGCCGTTACACGGATGATCGAGTTTATTAACGAGAAGAAATACTCGTAGCACTTTGAGAGAGTGGCCAAACAAAAAAAAGGCTTGCCAGTCGGCAAGCCTTTTTTCGTTAGAACCCGTGGGCGAAGGGGTCTTCCGGGTCGAAAATGATATTGGATTCCGCGCTGATATAGGCGCTTCCGGTGATGGTAGGAATGACCTCTCCCCGCGCCGCCCCCATGCCGGACACAGGCTCGACAGAACCTTCGAAAACACTGCCGATAATACTTTCCTGCCGCCACTTTTGCCCCGGTTTGATCACGCCATCACCGTACAGGCACGCAAGTTTTGCGCTTGTCCCGGTGCCGCACGGCGAACGATCGTAGGCTTTGCCCGGGCAGAGCACAAAGTTCCTGCTGTCCGCCAAGGAAGTGTCCGAAGGTCGGGCGAAGAGCTCTATATGGTCGATCTCTTCGCCATTCTCTCCACAAATTCCTTGTTCGCGGAGCGCCTGGCGAACGCGCCAGCAAAAGTCAGTGAGATGGTCGGTATTGTCTGCACTGACGTGTTGCCCGTGATCGGATATCAGGAAAAACCAGTTCCCGCCCCAGGCAATGTCTCCACTGAAACCGCCAATGCCGTCCACATAGACCGGTACCCCTTTGCGATAGCGGTAGCTGGGCACATTTTCAACGCTCACGCGATGGTTGTTGTGCAGCACAAAAGTGACTTCACCTACCGGTGTTTCCAGGCGGTGGGTACCCGGCGTGATGGCACCGGTTCTGGCAAGGGTTGCTGCAAGGCCAATGGTGCCGTGACCGCACATACCCAGGTAGCCGACGTTATTGAAAAAGATAACCCCGGCGGCATTGTCGGGGTTCTGTGGTGCGCAGAGTAGCGCGCCGACCATCACGTCTGAGCCGCGGGGTTCGCGAATCAGCGCGGTGCGCAGGTGATCGAACTTCTCGCGAAATACCGCCAGCCGCTCGGCCATGCTGCCAGCGCCCAAATCGGGCCCACCATCGACGACCACCCGGGTAGGCTCGCCGCCAGTGTGGGAATCCACCACTTGTATTGTTTGATCCTCAGTGCCGTCCACGAATGCTCTCCAGATTGTTCTTATAGTTTACGGTCAATGACCGGCTGTGCCCGGCGCACTTCCGTCAGTTCACGGGGTTTTTGGTCCAGTTACCGTCTACCAGTCGCCAGGCCTTCAGCGGGTTTTCGTCCTGTAGCAGCGGGGGCAATCGGTGTGCACGGACGTTGTCGTAGCAATCGAGCTTACTAAAGCGAATCAGTGATGCCGGCACGCCCACTGCGGTAAACCCCGGGTGACCGGAAGCGGGAAATGGTCCACCGTGATTCATGGCCGGTGAGACCGCTACGCCGGTTGGCATCTTGTCATTCAGCAGACGACCGACCTTGTCGCGCAAGATGGGGGCCAGACTGTCGTACGCTTCATCATCTACGTCTGTGCTGGAGGAGTAAATACATCCGGTGAGATTACCTTCCAGTTGCCGCAGGAGCTCAGCAGTCTGTTGCGTACTTTCACTGACCACGATCAGTGCGGCGTTGCCGAAGGCCTCGGTCTGGAAGGCGGTTGGGTCTTTTAGAAATCCGCTACCGGACACGCAAAGCAGGGTGTTGGGCAGGCAGAAGCGGCCTTCATCGGGGGCGCGATTGTTGGTGACCAGGGTTGCCCCGGCCTCGCGAAGCTGGGTGATCGCGTTTTGCAGGCCTTGCTCGGTGCCTGCACTTAACAGGGTGCCGGGGTTTGCGCCGTCGAACAGCTCCCCACTGCGGGCGATAAACAGTTCCCCATCGTCGTTGGCGGGCACAATCACCAGCCCGGGGTTAGTGCAGAACTGGCCGCTACCCATCAGACAGCTGCTGGCGAACTCTTCTGCGAGTGCTGCACCGCGCTCGGCCAGGGCGCCGGGCAGCATCACCACCGGGTTAATACTGGAGAGTTCGGCGTAAAACGGTGTGCCTACCTGGTCCGCGGCCTGCTTCAGAGCGAGGCCGGCAGGGCGGGAGCCGGTAAAGGCGCCGGCGCTGAGGCGCGCATCACGCACCAGCTTATAGCCATCTTCACGGCTGATGGCGTAGAGCATCTGCACCGTTGCGCCCGGCAGGCCGGCCTGATCCAGGGATAGCAGCGCGAGGCTCGCCAGTTTCTGGCAGGTGCCGGGGTGGGCGGTATGCGCCTTGGCGATGACCGGATTCCCTGCGGCGATTGCAGCGGCAAAATCCCCGCCGGCAAGGCCGTTAAAAGCCAGGGGGAAATTGTTCGGGCCAAAAATGACCACCGGCCCAATGGGCCCACGCACACTGCGAATATTGGCGGCGGTATCCAGGGTAGCCTGGGCCCAGGAACCTTCGCGAGCTGCCTTGGCAGCGGCGCGCAGCTGGCCTGTGGTGCGCGGGAGCTCAACGTCCAGCAGCCGCGGTGTGAGCGGCAAGCCTGTCTCTTCGTGAGCCAGCGCGCAGAGTTCATCGGCGCTGGCTTCAATGGCGTCGGCATAGTATTCGAGAAAGCGGGCGCGATCTTCTGCGGATGCGGTTCTCAGAGTAGTTGCGGCGTTGGTTGCCGCATCCAGTGCGGCCTCACAGTCGCGCCAGCTGGACTTCGGGTAGGTGCGGTCGATGGCTTCGGTGGTAGACGGGTTTCTTGGCTGAAAGCGGCCGGATTCGGCCGCTTGTCGCCACTCGCCCGCAATCAATACGGGGGCTGTGTTCATGGCGAATTCTCCACTCATGGCGCTACTTGATGACCGGGCGGGTGGCAATGGCGGTGTGAATGATATTCAGCACCGATTCGCGTTCTGCACCGGTCAGTGACAGGCGCGGGTTGCGGCAAAGCTCTGTGCCAAAGCCACATTCCTGCACGGCCAGTTTGATGTATTGCACCAGCTTGGGTTTGGTATCCAGGTGTAGCAGAGGGGTGTACCAGCGGTAGACCTTGCGCGCTTCTTCGTAGTTGCCGCTGGTGGCCAGGTCCCACATCAGGCGGTTTTCCTGTGGGAAAGCGTTGACCAGGCCGGAGATCCAGCCGTGGGCGCCAAGCGCGATACTTTCCAGGGCGAGGTCGTCCACACCACAGAACAGGACAAAATCGTCGCTGACCAGGTTGGCGATATCTGTCAGGCGGCGGGGATCATCGGAGGCTTCTTTTACCGCGACGATATTGCTTACCTGTGCGAGCTCGGCAACCGCTTCTGC
This sequence comes from uncultured Microbulbifer sp., assembly GCF_947504145.1. GTDB lineage: Bacteria > Pseudomonadota > Gammaproteobacteria > Pseudomonadales > Cellvibrionaceae > Microbulbifer. Next base: position 1,066,529 of record NZ_CANNGQ010000001.1, on the reverse strand, counting down.
GGAAACGTCTACGCCGTAGCAGGCGGGATTGTTGTAGACCATCACCGGCAGGTCGGTCGCTGCTGCGACACCGCGAATATGGGTGACGATCTCATCCGCATCGGCTTTATAGGACATCGGCGGCAGTACCATCAGGCCATCTACACCGGCTTGTTTTGCAGCGCGGGCAAAGTTGCCCGCCTGGGTGGTGGTGTATTCCGATACACCGGTGAGCACTGGTACTCGTCCGTTCACATGTTTGACTGTCGCCGACAGCACTTCAATTTTCTCTTCCTGGCTGAGCGAGCAGTTTTCCCCCACGGTACCAAGCATGACGAGGCCATTGATACCGGCATCAAGCATGGCATCGAGATGCTTGAGCGTGGCCGGGATATTCAGACTTTCATCGGCGTTGAACTGCGTGGTTGCTGCGGGGAATACGCCGCTCCAGTTGATTTGCATGTGACTTCCTCATCATGGTCGTGGTTTGTTGTGAATGGCACAAAGGCCGATCAGGCCTCGATTCAAGCTCTTTCCGGGAAAGTTGTGAAAAAGCCCTTTGCGCTTAGTTGTTATTGTGTACAATAAATAAAGTTTTCAAAGGCTGTCAACCGAAATTTCGTTATTTGCTGGCGCAGAGACGAAATGCCGGGAATGGCTGAAGACACATAACAACCAATTTTCTGAAGCAATTCTTGCGAACCATTCTGGGGGAGAGCACCGATGTCATTAGCCAACCTGTATCAACGACATATTGAGGAAATCGTTCGGCGTCATACGCGGGCGATGGAATTTCATGGCTATAACCGGGTGGTAATCTACTCTGGTGCGCCCAAACTGCCGTTCCTGGACGACAACCACTACACCTTCAAAGTGAACCCCCATTTCAAACACTGGGTTCCACTACTGGAGCATCCGCAGTGCGCCATCGATTTTCGCCTCGGGGAAAAGGCCCGTTTGATCTATTTCCAGCCAGAAGACTACTGGCACAAGCCTCCAGCGGATCCAAAGGGTTATTGGACGGAAACATTTGATATCCAACTGGCCACATCGTTTGACGATGTCATCAGTGCGCTCGCCGGTGACACTGATCGTTGTGCATTGATTGCCGAAGATGCCACTTGTCTCCCGGAGTTACCCAAGTCTCAGGTGAATCCCAGCGTTCTGATTGACGAGCTGCATTACCACCGCGCCTACAAGACCGAGTATGAAGGGGAGTGCCTGCGCCGGGCGAACCGCCGCAGTGCTGCGGGACACCTGGCAGCGGGCGAAGTGTTTATGGTTGGCGGCACCGAGCTGGACATACATCACGCCTATCTAACGGGGGCAGGGGTGTTGGAAGCGGAGCTGCCTTACGGAAATATTGTCGCGGTCAACTCCCATAGCTCTGTACTGCACTATCACGGCGCGGAACGGGAAAAAATGACCCCCTCCGAGATACACTCTCTGGTGATCGATGCGGGCGCGGATTATCTGGGCTATGCCAGTGATATTACGCGCAGCTATGCTTTCCGGTCCGGAGAGTATGCGCAGCTTCTGGAAGCGCTGGACCAGGTGCAACAGACATTGGTGGCCGAGGTGTCTATTGGCCAGAACTTTGCCGACTTACACTGGCGAGCCCATTATTTAATCGCATGTATTCTGAGGGACTTTGATTTTGTGATGATGTCGCCGAAGGATATGGTCAGCGAAGGTATTACCGGTGTCTTTTTCCCCTGTGGCCTCGGGCACTTTATTGGCCTGCAGGTACACGATGTGGGCGGCTACCTGATGGCACCCAGAGAGCGCCCACGCCTTCGCGACCCGCGGGCACCCTATTTGCGAATGGCGAGAAACATTGAAGCGGGGCAGGCATTGACCATTGAACCCGGCATCTACTTTATGGATATGCTACTGGGCGAGTTGTCGAGAAGTAAGCACAGCTACAAGGTCAACTGGGAGAAAATCGACGCCTTTAAAAAGTACGGCGGTGTACGTGTGGAAGACTGCCTGCTGGTGCATGAGGACCGTGTTGAAAACCAATCCAGAGATGCCTTTGCGGCAATTGCCCGGGAAACTGGTGTAAAGGCGCTCAAAGTGGGCGCCTCTCCAGTAAAAACTCTGGATGCCGTCGATTAAGCTCCGTTGAATGGTCAGAATGCATACTATGTCTGAAAAACAATACAACAATGGAATTCGCCCCGTAGTCGTTGTCGGAGCCGGCATTGTCGGTGTTGCGATTGCCGAGCAATTGCAACACCGGGGGCACAAGGTCACATTGATCGACCGGGAACCTCCCGGGCGCGGCTGCTCCTACGGAAATGCCGGGCACTTTGCTACGGATGTGGTACTGCCACTCGCGAATATGAAAACCCTGTTGTCGGTTCCCCGCCTGCTGATGGATCCGCTGGGCCCCCTGTCTATTCAATGGGGGTATTTTCATAAAATTTTGCCGTGGCTGATGCGCTTTGCGATGGCGGCTGCACCGGGGAATGTTGCACGCTCCTGCCAACACCTACGTGCCCTCAACGGCCGCTCCATAGAAAGCTATGACCGGTTGCTGGGGCGCACTGGTTTGACAGATCTGATGACCAAGCGCGGGGCGCTCACGGTATACGAGCGTCCAGACTCTGAACAACGCAATCAGACGACCGTTGAACTACTCCGAAGTTTCGGGGTTGAGATTGAGGCTTTATCCGCGGCTCAAATTCGAGAGATGGAGCCCGCTCTTGGCAGTGGCGTGGCCGGCGGCTTGTTTTTCCCGCGGACTGCACACACCAGCAATCCATTCCGGCTGGTAACGGCGCTGGCCGATGTTTTTGTGCAGAATGGTGGAGAGATTTTACGAGAGGAAGTCGTGGGCTTGCGGCGCACCGCGGATTCCACGGAGATACGCCTGAGCGGTGGCGCTAGCATCGCCGCCGAACAGATTGTCATTGCCACCGGCGCCTGGTCAAAAACTCTTGCAGAACAACTTGGCTATAAGGTCCCGCTGGATACCGAGCGCGGTTATCACCTGATGTTGCCGGAGGCCGGGTGTAACCTGTCCAGGCCCTTGGTTTCCTTCGAGCGCTCGTTTGTGATGACGCCGATGGAGGAGGGATTGCGTTTGGCAGGTACGGTAGAGTTGGGTGGATTGGAGGCGGCTCCCAATTACGCCCGCGCAGATATTCTGTTTGAACACGCGCAGTCATTGTTGCCGGGTATTCATAATAAAGATGCCCAACGCTGGATGGGATTCCGTCCATCCATTCCGGATTCACTGCCAGTACTCGGCACCGCGCCGGATAACCCGCGAGTCAGCTTTGCCTTTGGTCACCAGCACCTGGGGCTGACGCAGGCGGCAATTACCGCTGAGCTGATCGCGGACCAGATGGAAGGAAAGGCCCCGGAAATCGACCTTTCCCCATTTTCCATCAAGCGCTTTCGGTAGCGCTTTGCAGCGGGATTTCAATAAGGTCTCGGGTGAAGTTGGTCAGCAATTCAATTCCCTCGGCTTTCACCAGAATATCGTCTTCGATACGCACGCCTCCCCAGCCCGGAATATAGATTCCGGGTTCTACGGTCATCACAAAACCGGGCTCAATGATCGAGTCGTCGCTGGCGGTGAAGTAGGGCTTTTCGTGGGTCTCAAGCCCGATTGCATGGCCCAGGCCGTCGCCGGCAAAACGCGCATAGGGACTCTGAGCAAGAAAGTCTGCCACCATGTTTGCCGGTTCGCAGCACGGCAGACCCGCAGCTACGCTGTTGAGTCCTAATTGCTGAGCCTCCTGAACCAACGCATATACTTCGCGCTGCTGTTCGCTGGCCTTGCCGAGAACCACTGTACGGGTCATATCTGAGCGGTAGCCTTCTATCACCGCGCCAAAGTCGATGGTGATCATGTCACCTTTGCGCAATACCCGATCCGAGGGCATGCCGTGGGGGCGGGAGCTGCGCGGGCCCGAAGCAAAAATTGTCGGGAAGGCGACACCTTCCGATCCCCGCGCGCTCAGTGCCTGCTCCAGTATCACCGCCGCTTCACGTTCACTCATACCCGGGCGCAAATTGCTCAATAACTGCTCCAGTGATGCGTCGGCTACCTGGCCAGCCTTGCGCATGTGTTGCAGCTCAGTAACGTCTTTTACCCGACGCAGCATTTCCACAACCCCGCTGAGCGGTTTGAAGCACTCCGGATCCAACCGTAAATCCACCGCGATGGACTGCCATTGACTGTAGCTGATGTGGTCCCGCTCAAAGCCCAGGCGGCTGACTTCGGCCCCGCGGGACAAGCGTCGAATGGTTTGCCCCAGGCTTTCCCTGCTGCGGTCGCGCACGATGACCTCTAGCCCGTTGCCGATGCATTGCTCCTCGGCCTGCTCACCAAAACGGTAATCGGTAATCACGTAGGCGTTGTCTCGCGCAACCAGCAGGCTGGCAACCCCTTGCTCGTCGCTGGCAAAGCCGGACAGATAGCGGATGTTGGGCATACTGGTTACCAGCAGGCCGTCGATACCAAGTCCAAAGAAGGTTTTCTGAAGATTTTGTAACCGGGTCATATCCTACCTTTCTAATTTATTACGTATTTATCTAACTCGCGTGCTGTGAACGCTTGTGGCGTGGAATATTCAGCAGTCGCCGGTGGTACCAGAGCAGAGCGCTGGCGCAGCAGATTGAGAGTGCGGCGAAGCCGCCCCACATCCAATCTGGCCGCCCGAGGGTTTTTGCCAGGTATCCATAGCCCCACCCAGAAAGTAGACCAGCGACAAGGAAACCCACAGCCATGGAAAGAAAGTAGTACCCCATAAACAGCGCAGCCTGGGTGGACGGCATGGACTCGGCAACGTACTCCTGGCTTTTCGGGGAGGTGAGCATTTCTCCCACGGAGAATGCGATTACCGCCAACACAATACCGATGCCGCCCACCGCCGGGCCGAAACCCATCCACAGAAAGCTCGCGGCCATGACACAGGTGCCGGCAACCAAAACGTGCAGGGACGCAAAACGTTTGCTCAGTTGGCTGATGCCAATCTGTAAGATCAGAATGCTGCCGAAGTTAAACGCGGTAATGAATTCCGGGCTGATTTGACCTGAGCTACCTTCGCTGATGGTGCTGGCGATAGACGGACTGAATAGTGCGACCTTGGCCAGCAATGGTGCGGTGTCTACGAAGTCCCGAATGTAGAGAGGCAGAGTCAAAAACAGCTGGTTATAGCAGGCCCAGAACCCGGACATGATCAGCAGGTACAGCACAAACTGGCGGTTCTTCAGTACCCGTGCAATGTCTTTCAATACGCTTTGTTGTGTTGCGGTTTCCGTAGCCGATGATCCGTTTACAGTGGGGGAGGGCTCTCGATAAAACAGCAGTAGCAGGAAGTTGACCGCAATCCAGCAGGCGGCGACGGAGAAGACCCAATCCCAGCTGACATCCTTCACAATGCCGGCCACTACCGGGCCCACAAAGCCGCCCACATTGATCATGGTGTAGAAAATGCCGAATCCCAAAGCGCGGTTCTGGTTATTGGTGGACCGGCTGACCGTCGCCAATACCAGGGGTTTGAAGACGGCTGCGCCCACGGCAACAAACAACAGAATCGCGAAAAATGACCAGAAACCGGATACCTGGCCGAGCAGATAGTAGCCGGGCGTCATGATCGCGAAGGCGATGAAAAACATGCGTTTGTAGCCGTAGCGATCCCCCAGAGCACCGGTAAATACCGGCAGCAGGTACAGCAGAAAAGGGATCACGCCCTGAATGGTGCCACGTTGCGTATCGCTAAACCCCAGCCCGCCTTGCATCACACTGTTGGTCATATAAAGGGAGGACAGGGTAAAGAAGCCGTACCAGGCCAGCCGCTCAAAGATTTCCATCACGTTGGCGACATAGAAACTTGATGGGAAATAGCTTCCGCTTTCCGATTGCTTCCCTATGGCTACTGATTCATTTAGCTCCGTTGAAACCTGCGTCATGACTTCCTCTTTATTGTTTTCGGCCAATCTGTGTGCTGTGGCAATTTGTTGTTATTGTACACACAATATGTTTTAGTTGATATTGCGTGCAAAGATATTTGGTGCGCACCTAAAAATAAGTAACGAAGCAATAGATAACGAAACTATTGATATACAAATAGGAAAGAGGGTTAAGAGACCATGGAGATCAAAAAGAAGCTGCTGGCCTTGGCTATCAGCGCTACCCTGGCGAGTACCAGTGTTCTCGCCGCAGACACATCGGGCGGCTCACTCAAAGGTCAGGTCGTCAGTGCCAGCGGGCAGGCGCTTGCCGGGGCTGAGATTACCGTTACCCATATGGGTAAAGGCGTCACACGCACCGTGACCACAAACGCGAAAGGGGAGTACAACCTGCGCAATTTGCCGGTTGGCGAATACACTCTGAGCTTCGAGAAAGACGGCTATGACAGCGTCACTGCGCCGGATGTACTGGTGCAGGTGGGGCAGGCTGTCGTATTCGACGGTACTCTCGCGGCGCCTGGTGATGCGTCTGGAGGGGTACTGGAGATTGTTGAGGTCACGGGCACCATGCGTCGCCCGGTGGATACCGGCTCCTCCACCGCCGGTGTGGTGATTACTCAGGAAAAGCTGCAAATGCTACCGGTAAATACCGGTTTCGAAGCAATGGCGCAGTTGGCGCCCGGCGTAGTACAACCGGGCGGCCCGAGTTTTAACGGTGCATCCAGTTTCGGCGGCGCGTCGGCGGCAGAAAATGGGTACTACCTGAACGGCCTGAATGTATCAAACATCAAGACCGGGCTCGGATCCATCGCGTTGCCATGGGAAGCCATCAGTCAGACACAGGTAAAAACCGGCGCGTTAGATCCCGAATATGGCGGTGCCTTGGGTGGTATCGTCAATGCGGTGTCTCACTCTGGTGACAACGACTTCAACTTTGGTACCCAGGTTCGATTTGATCCAAATTCGACACACGCGCAACATAAATCGGTGCGTCGAGTCAGCGGTGACTACGAAATAAACACTGAGCAAAGTGGCGAGTCGTTCACAGAAACACAATTCTGGGCGAGTGGCCCGATTGTGCCCGACAAGGCATTTTTCTACGCCTTGTACGCGCCACGTACGACCAAAGATCAGTGGGTATTTGATAAAACTTATTACGACCGGGAGCGAGAAGAAGACCGCTGGCTCGTACGCCTTGATTGGTACATTAACGAGAATCACAGTGTCGATCTGACTGCGATCAACAACGAAGAAGACGGTAGACGGAATAATTTCGGCTACGATCCGGAATCGAACAGTATTAACGACTTCAAGGGTGTGACAGCCACACGTGAGGGCGGTAGCGTATACGGCTTTCACTACAACGGTCAGCTAACTGATGCAATGATGGTGGACGTTGTTGCCGGGCGTACCCAGGAGTCAATCTTTAATGCCGCAGTGAGCGACTTGCCGTCGGTACAGGACTGCCGCGCTAGCTGTACAAATATTAGCAGTCACAGTGATTCGACTGTAGGTGAGGAGGATTACACCCGCGATCAATTGCGTCTGGATTTAAGCTATGAGCTTTTGAATCATTCGTTGAAGGCTGGCATCGACTACAACAGTGTTGATGTCTACTTCTTCTCGACACCAAATGGCTATGACGACAACCTGGGTTGGTGGCGTCAGGAAGTTACAGCAGAAAGAGACGGGTCGGACTTGGCGCCGGGAATGGATGTCATTGAGCGCCGTGTGCGCACACGCTTGACGAATTCGGATGTAACTGCAAAGGCGTTCTATCTGCAGGATTCCTGGTCGGTGACAGATAGCCTGACCTTGAATTTGGGCGGCCGCTACGAGCAATTTGAAAATACGGCGAGCGATGGCAACCTGTTTGTCGACGCTGCTGGCTTCTCGCCGCGGCTGCAGGCTATCTACGATGTGAATGGGGACGGTAACACCAAGGTCTTTGCTACTTTCGGCCGTTATTATCAGCCTGTTTCTACGAACATGAATATCACCCAGGGTTCGGCTTCCCGTGAATATTTCGAGTATTACGCGCTGGACGAGGTGGATGGCGACGGTCGCGCAGTGTTACTCGATGATGGTTCCCCCAGTCGTGGTGAACAGTTGAGTGGCTACATTCGTCAAAACGGCATTGTGGACGCCAATCTGGTCGCCAGTGCTAATCTGGAAGGCATGTATGCGGATGAGTTTACCGCTGGGTTCGAGTCTCTGGTATTCGACAGTATGGTCGTTGGCGTACGAGGTGTATACCGCGATCTGAAACGCTCCATTGAAGATACTGACGTCGGGCCCGTTCTCGCGAACCGACTTGCTGAAATGGGCATCGAAAACAAGACGGACCAATCGAGCTTTTACGTGCTGATGAATCCTGGTGAAGACATGGAAATCAGCTATGACTTCAACAAAGATGGTCAAGTAGACAACGTTAAGCTTACCGCCGATGACTTGGCGCTGCCAGATCCGAGCCGGCGTTACGTGGCATTGGAGACCAGCCTGCGAGGTCAGGTTTCTGATCGCATGTTCCTGGATGCTTCCTATACCTGGTCACACAGCTATGGCAATACCGAAGGTCTGGTACGTACCGACAATGATCAGGCCGATCCGGGCTGGACTACGTCCTATGATTACGCGGACTTGATGGATCACGGCTACGGCGACCTGCCCAATGATCACCGCCATGCTCTCAAGCTGAACGGATTTTATGATATCTCGGATAACTTGACTTTGGGTTTGGTCACCTCGGTTGTTTCGGGGCGGCCAAAAAGTTATTTCAGTGTGCATCCTGAGGGCGTAGATAGTTGCGCCGAAGGTAGCCCGTGGAGTGATTGTATTAGCCGTTACTACGGTGAGGCTTCCTTTTATGATGAGAATGGAAACCCAGCCAATCGAGGTAGCAAGGGGAATCTTCCGTGGGTAAAACAACTTGATCTGTCTCTTACCTACACCCAGCCACTCTTCGATGGTGACCTGATGGTAAAAGGTACGGTGTATAACCTCTTGAATGATGACGCGGCACTGGATGTTGAAGAGTCGCGCACATACAACGGTCAGCTGAACCCTGATTACGGTATTGCACAATCGCGAGTTGAGGCGCGCTACTTCAGCCTGGTAGCTCGCTACGACTTCTAACCCTTGTATTATTACCAATAACGCAAGTAACAGAATCCCGGCTACAAGCCGGGATTTTTTTTGTCTGTGATTTGTTAACCGCGATTCACTGACCGTGGTCTTTGCACCAGTACGTATCCACTCTCAAGTTTTAGCCAAAAAAAAGCGCCGCAGAGCGGCGCCGTAAGCAGAGAGGTGCGACAAATTCCTCTTGGTTCCATCAATGCCCCCGGTTAGGGGGATGGTCCTGTGAGTGCAGGATGCACGGTACAACAAATTGTCTCGATGTTTTTTTAAGGATCAGAAGGTCAAGCTGACACCCGCGTAAAGATAGCGGCCCAGCAGTGAGTAGTTCGCTGACCCGTAAGAGGTATAGGGGTGATCGGTCCAGCTTTCATCGGTGAGGTTGTTGACCCCGAAATAGCCCTCGGTCGTATCGTTAAACCGGTATCCCGTCCAGAGGTTGTAGTAGAGAGAATCTGGCGTTTCCGGGCGAGAGAAGCGCTCCGGGTTGCCATCCAGCTCGATGGGCCCGCCGGCGGTGTATCTAGTGGTCAACATTACCGTCAAATCATTCAGGCTATAGGTAGTACCGAGGTTGGCCTTCCAGTCCGGAGCTCCATAATCACCTGCGTAATCTGTGGTTTCTTCTTTCCCGGTAATCAGGTTCAGTGCGGTGTACGAGTGCTCTAACTGATGTGTTCCAACCAGATTCAGCCGAAGCTCCCCCGGAAGGCCCAGCGCACCAAGACCGAACTGGTAATCTGCCTCAATATCCAGGCCACGACGGCGAGCACCATCGGCGTTTACGAAAGTGTCTTGTACAGAAAGCACATCGCCGTTGCCTGCACGTTCAACCAACGTACAGAAATCGTTGTCAATACTTTCCATATCCACGCAGTATCGCAAGTTTGCGTTGGCTCCAAAGCGTACGATCATGTCGCTCATGTCGATATCGAAATAGTCGACGGAGATGTTCAGTCCTTCGATAAAACTCGGAGTAAACACGATGCCAGCGGTAAACGTGGTGGCCTCCTCTTCGGTGAGCTGGTCGTTACCTTCAGCGATGACTTTGCCACGCAATCCTTTCAGATTGGAGTCCCAACCTTCTTCAATACCCAGTGCCTGACAATTCGCTTTACGGCGACCATCATCCGGGCCGCCTTCAATTTCCAGGGAATCACAGGGATCGGTAAGGCTTGCGTAACCGATGCTGGTTCCGAGGAACATTTCACCCAGTTGAGGCGCTCGCACGGCTTTGGAGTAGACCGTACGGAACCGGACGCTGTCATTGATTGCCCAGTTCAGGCCAGTTTTCCAGCTGCTGAAGTTGGCGGTCTCGGTGGAGTATTCGGCACCGCGCAATGCGGCTTCCAGTTCAAGGCTCTGTATCCCGGGAAGGTCTGCCAGCAGGGGGACCAACAGCTCGCCGTAGGCTTCCCGCACGTTGCGACTTTTCTCGTCAATGGGCGTCTGCATGGAGGTGAGCAGACCGGACCGCCACAATCCTGAGGGTTGGTAATCAAGGCTTTCGTAGCGAGCTTCAGCGCCGGCACTGAACATCACGTCGCCGGCGGGCAGGGGGAAGAGGTCACCGCTGAGGTTGGTGGAAAATGCATACTGATTGACGTCGGTGGTGGTGGTGTGTTCCGCCATGATGTAATCGAGTACGTCTTGCGATGCTGGCTCAAAGGGAGAAAACTCTGGGCAGTTTCCAGCGTCAACACAGGGGCCGATCAGACTGAAAGTGGCGCGGTCAATACGGTCTAGCCGCAGTGCGTTGCTACTTACCAGCTCCGCTACGGTGTAACCGCCGGTCAGGTAGCTGTCCCATTTCCAGCCGTTATCCAGATCGCCTTCGAGGGTGAGGCTGGCAGAAAGATATTCCCGCTCGTTGGTGTGGGCGCGGGGGCCGGCTTCGTCAAAGGTATAGGGCACGGCGAGCCAGGCGCTGTCGTGGTCATTCAATACCTGTTGCACGCTGTCCGGTACCGCGATGTCATTCACCTGTCCATCGACCACTTCGTACCAGTTGGAGGAAATGAAGTTCGGGTCGATCTCGTCATAGGCTTCCGTCTTTGAGTACATCACGTCGCCGCTGATGCGGGTGCTGTCGGTGAGGTCGTAATGCGCGCGGGAGTACGCGTTGACGCGTTCATAGGGGCCGCGAGCCATGTTGTACGCGTTGGGATCGAACCCGGATCCATCGATAGTCATCCAGCTGTCGGCAATGGCGGAACTCGGTGTGCGCAGCTCGGCACCGCCACCTTCGAGCTGGTACCAGCTGGTGTCATCGGCGGCGGTCCAGATACCAAAGGTATTACCGACGATATTGAAGTCCGCGTAGGTGACGCCTTCAGCAACGATTCTGTCCGGGATACCGTCATCCGGGCCGGTGTTATCCGGGTTGGTCATAAAGCGCATGCGACCCGCGGAATTTTCCCGGTCGCGAAAGTAGAGCGGCTTTTCGTTGAAGTAGTCGATGGATGCGGCAAAGTTACCGCGGCCATCGGCGAAGTTTTCACCCAGTGTGAGTGTGACCGCTTTGTTGGCGCCCCCGCCGGCTTCGGAATCACCTATCTGGCTACGTATGGAAATGCCTTCGAAGTCATCTTTCAGAATAAAGTTGACCACGCCGGCTACGGCGTCTGCACCGTAAACTGCCGAGGCACCGCCGGTTTGCACTTCCATTCGCTGTACCAGCTCGCTGGGGATCATGCCAATTTCCGACACCATGGTGTTGGCATCGGTGGTGATCTGTACAGGACGTTTGCCATTCACCAGTGCCAGGGTGCGCTCAACACCCAGGCTGCGCAGGTTCAGCACATTAAGACCGGAGTTGCCGAAGGAGTAGCTACCGGAAGTTGCGTCAAAGCCTTCGCCGAATTGCGGCATAGTGGATAACACTTCGTTCAGGTTCAGCTCGCCACTCATTTTGATCGATTCGGAGTCAATCACTGAGGTGGGGGCGGGGGTGTCGAAGGTGGAGCGCTGGATTCTGGAGCCGGTTACAACGACTTCTTCCAAGCTCGCATCACCGACATTGGACTCTTCAGATTGTGCGTAGATCAGGCCGCTGTGACTCGCGCTGGCGGCAATGGCGATTGCCAGAAGCTTTTGGTGTGTTTGCATCATATATTCCCGGTTATTTTTATGGTTACCGCTTATGTTATTTGGTACGCAATGGCAATTTAAGCTTAAGCAATATTTACTTTGTGCGCAATAGTGTTTTTTGGCGAGGTTGAGAGTTGGCGTAAGAACTGAGCTGAGGGGGGAGTACCCCGGCAGCACCATGGCTCCGGGGGGATTTGAGGCAGGCTGCCGTAGACGCTACAGGTGATGGTTGTGTTGTGCCGTCAGCGGCAAGTCGGCTGGCTGCAGGTAGTCGCGGTACAGGTAGCGGTAAAGTGTACGGGGGATCTTTTCATTTTTGGGCGTATCGCTTTCCGCGGGGGCGACGGTGCCAAGCCAGCTGGCAAAGTCGTTTTGCCAGCGGTTGGCAAACTCGTCGAGTTGATCGCGGTATCCCTGGAAGTCGTCTTTGCGCAAATGCGCGGCCAGAGTGGCAAGACTGTCGGAATCCTGTTGATACAGAAAATTAATTGCCAGATAGCTCCAGGAGTACACTCTTTCTGTGCCATCGTCGTAGGTGGTTGCGAAAATCTGATTCAGCGTGGGGTATTCCGAGGGGCGAATTTTCTTCAGGTCCCGTACTGCGCTGTCGTAGTGGTCACCCTGTGCAATGTAATTCGCAAGACCTTCAGACCACCACACCATATGGCTGGGGAAATGGCCAAAGCCACCCTGCTTATTGAAGCGGCCATCCAGGTAGTGTACGTATTCGTGCTCCAGGTTCCAGATGCTGAAATCGGGATTGATCCAGAACGCTTCGAAGGCGATAAAACGGGCCTGGTTGCCGGCTTTTCCGGGGTCCCCCTCAAGAAACATGCCGCCATTGTTGGTATTGATGTCAAACAGCAGGGCCGCATACTCGTTGTACTGGCTGTAATTATCGAACACGACGACTTCCAGCTGGTCGTTGTGATCCTGCTCCACTGGTTTGTTTTGACTTTGCAATTTCTTATGGAAATCATCTTCCTGGGCGAGCAATGTTTCACAGGCGGCAGTCAGCGCCGGTTTACTGATACTGTTGGCCCGGATCAGCAGGGCATCTGAGCAACTGTGTTCGATGGGGAGCGCGGTCTCTTCGGTTGGGTAGTGGCAGCGGCCGGCGAATTCTTCTTTGCAGGCACTTTTGCCGCGAAATGAAGTGACCAGGTAGGGACGCGTATAGAGTTTGCGCTGATCCTCCGCCGCCAGGAAGGGAAGGTCTTTCGACAGTAACCGCCAGACCGTCTCATCCAGCTCTGAGGATTTACCTTCCTCATTGTGGAGTACCCGAAGGTTGCCGATCGCCCATAGTGCGTGTTGTAAGCGCCATAACCCTGGATCTGCATTACTTGGCGCTACCTGGGCAGTGCGAATCAGCACATCAGTGGATGGGGTGTTCGCGAAGAGGGCATCTTTAATGAGCGATTGGCTGCGCGCCTCGTAGGCGAGGAACCCGACGGCCCGGTACGCTTCCCAGAGGGTATAGCGTGCCTGCTCAGTGAGTTCGCTCGTTGCAGTGGCGGGGGCGTACCGATTGAGAATGCCATATGCAGAATCGAGATGCGGTGTGAGCCGGGCTGCGAGTGGTGCCCGGTTGTAGTAGCGGTAGAGGGTGACCGCAAAGTGTTCCTGCAAGCGAGCGCTCTGGTCATTTTGCTGAATGAACAGCGGGTGTTGGCGCAATTGAGTCAGTACTTTATCCAGCGCAAACCACTGCAGATCATCAATGGGTTCCAATGGGCCAAAGTAGCTGTATGCGCGCAGATAGTAGAGAAGGGCGTCGAGATCGTTAAAATCTGCGTTCGCATCGATTGTGAGTCGATCCAGTTCGGTCAGTGCAGAAAAAAACTGTTGGGGATGATGTAGTTGGCCTGTAGACCACAGGTCATTTTCCGCAGCCTTCAGTTGGGTGAGGAGTGTGTCGGCTGGTTTTTTTGTACAGCCGATGGCGAGTGCCAGTATGGTTGCTGCGAATGCGATGAATTGAAGGGGTTGGCGAAGGGGTTGGCGAAGGGGTTGGCGAAGGGGTTGGCGAAGGGGTCGGTTCAGCATGTGCGGCTCTCCTTTTTGTTATTGTGCGCACAATAACAAATGAGGTGGGACGCGGGTAGTGCAAGTTGAACTTTTAACTGAGGAAAACCGGAATGACCCCGGCCGCATTGGCCGGGGTGTTAGTCCTTCAATAATCAGTTGGCAGTAAGTTCAATACCGGCCCCGGTAAAGCCTTCGCTGGTCAATACTGAGATGTAGTACCAACCACTGTTCGGCGCAGTTACGGTGACAGATTCGTTATTACCACCGTTGGTGGAGCGCTGATCGTAGTCACTGCCGGTTGCCCAGGTTGCACCATTGACATAGAGATCGGCGTTTCCTTCGCCACCAAACAGTTTCACAGTCAGGGAGTTGGTGGCCTCGGGTATGTAGGTGTAGTAATAGTTGATGCTATTACCGTCGGTGATACAGGTGCTGGTGTTCAGCTCCAGGCTACCGTAGCCCACTGGCGTTCCGCTGCAACTCGGTGCACTGGCTTGCTCAAAACTTGCCAGCAGGCTGACACCCGAGAATGCCTGGTAGGCCTTGAGGCGAATATGCCAGCGACCTTCCTGGGGCGCTTCGACATCACACACTTCCACGTTCCCGCCGATGTAGGGTCGACAATCGTATTCCGTGTCCGTGGATTCACTACCATGACGCAGGTACAGATCGGCATCGCCGGTACCACCACTGATGGCAATGCTCAGATTCTCAGCATTGGCCGGAACATCAATGTAGTAGAGAACATCTTCACCCTGAGTAGATACGCTGATACCAGATATTTCCTGATTGTTGGAAATTTCAGTGGGCGTATCGCCGCCGTTATCACCACCATCGTCACCGCCGTCATCACCGCCACCGTCTTCGGTAGAGCTTTCAACCTGTTGTAACCAGGTCTGCCATTCGGCGTCGTAGGTGGTACCGATATTGTTGAGATAGCTCAGGTAGCCGTCATAGTTGCCGGCGCGCAGGTAAGTGAGCATCTGAACAACTTCGCTGTGGTGCTTCTCGAACATAAAGCGCACGGCGAGGTAGCCCCAGCGATAAACACGATCCTGTCCACTGTTATAGGTGTTGGCGAAAATTTCACTCAGGTTGAACTCGCCACTACGGCCAATATCCACGGCAGTATCGTTGTAGTTCTTCTTGGAAACGTACTCGGCCAGACCTTCAATCCACCAGACCGTTTTGTGGCTACCAACTCGCGCATCGCCAAAACCACCGTAGAGGTTGTAGCGTCCATCCAGGTAGTGCACATATTCGTGGGTAAGGTTCCATACTTCAAAGTCCGGGCGCAGCCAGTCAGCTTCGTGGGCAATAAAGCGTGCCTGGTTGCCTTCGACGGCGGGGCTGCCTTCCAGGTACATACCACCATTATTGGTATCGATGCCATAAAAGAGTGAGGCGTAGGTGCTGTACTCGCTCCAATCGTCAAACACCACCACTTCCAGTGCGGTATTGAGATCATCCGCTACCGGGTTGTAGTTGGTGTCGAGCAGATCGTGGAAATAGGTTTCCTGGTCTGCCAGCTGATCGCAGGAATCGGCAAACTGCACCGTGTTCATATCTTGGGCCAGGATTTCCAGGCTGCTGCTACAGGTATGGCGGTTGGCCAGAATCTGTTGCTGCAGGTCTTCTTCAAATCCACAGATACCGAAATCCGCGCAATTGCCGTAGTAGTCCGCGTTTCCAGCGGCAGCAATCCACACCGATTGTCCCGTGCCCATCATGCTGTAGTGGTCAAGCACCTGTTGGGTTTCAGCTACGACAGTATTATAGGCGGGGCTGGTAGTGTGCTGTAAGAAACGGGTGAGTTCGCGGGCTGCGTTTTCCTGCATAAACAATGCATCGGAATCCAGCATCCAGTCGGCTCGGGCGAAGCTACCCAGTGATTGCATCAACGCGGTATCACTGCCGGCTGCGTTGATGAAGTCAGTGGAATAGTGGCCGCGGAACAACACGGTAAAAATGCCATTGACGGAGGCGCGCAGGCTAGTGATTGCCGCAGCCTGCGGATTCCAGCGCTGCAGCCATTCTTTGACTACAGGCAGGTAACGCGCGTTTTCTTCGGCACTGTCGATCAGAACGATGGCGTCGATGGTGGCGCTGCCATTGCTGCTGGACAGAGAGTAGAAATCCGGGTTAGCCACGAATGCATCCAGGGCGCCTACTACGGCAGACTGCACATTCGAAGAAAAGCTCACGCTTTCTGGATAGTAGTACTCGATGTAATAACCGGTACGCAGGAAGTAGAACAGCTTGTTGATACTGGCATTGCCATCGGCGGCGTTGTAGTCCGCTGCCATTTGCTGAGCCGCATTGGCCACTGTAATCATCTTCTGGTTGCTAAAACTGGCAAAGCTCGTGGCGTTACCGTCGTACAGATCGTTGATGCAGCTACTTTCTGACTGAAGGATATAGTCCACCAGTGCCTGACCGTTGTTTTGGGCATAGCCGTCTGCGTCGCAGGTATTCAGCGGTTCCACAGCGAGGGTGGAAAACGCCTGAAGTTGCATTGGGACAACTTGCGGGGTTTGCTGAGTCTGCTCATTAGGGTTGTATCGGGGTTCCACCGGCGCATGGATGGTCGCATCCAGGGCGGTGCTGGTGAGTGGCGTCGCTGGGGATGGGGCGGCATGTACCTGCATTGCCGCTCCGAGTAATGTTGCTGCGAGTCCGGTCAATAGACCGTGGACCGTTAGCGAGTTTTGATTATTTTTCATGTTCTCTCTTTCTTATATTGGGTGTTGTTTCAGCACGGCAGCTGTGAAAGTGACCAGCTGCGGTACATGGGTCGTCACTTAGGTAGTGGCATCGCATCTCCTGTATTTATGTTGCATGCAAAAACATACCATTGAGCTCGAAGTATTTTTAGTTTTGGTGCACAGTTTTTGCGACTTATGGCGGAAAAAGCTTCATCGATTGGCTGAAACGGAAAGCGCTGGCGCAGGCTGAACAAAAAAAGAACAGATAGCCTGACGCTTAAGCGCTAAATTTAAGGGGGAGAGAAAGAGGGCTAGGAGGGGTTCTGGTGGGGCGTTTTGTGCCGAAAGGCGGAAAATGTACTACTGGCGCGCTATTTTTCCATCAAATAGGCGCAAACTCCCCTGTTGAATTTGGGAAATCCTTTTCCAATTCGGGGGAATTGCCTATCATTCATGAATGAATAGTCAATTTCAGTCTCCAAATTCACGGACAGCTAAGGTCGGAAGTATGGATAAGGCAAAAGAGAAGGTTCAGAGATTCCGCGCGCGGGAACAGCGTATCCTGGATGCGGCGCTGGAGCTGTTGCTAGAGCACGGTGAAGAGAAGGTCACTGTGGAACAGATCGCCGAGCGAGTGGATATCGGTAAGGGCACCATCTATAAGCACTTCATCTCCAAAACCGAGATCTATATGCGCTTGCTGATGGACTATGAGAAGTCCCTTACAGAGCGCCTTAAGAGTGCGGTTGCTACGGCAGAGCAGGGCGACATTACCGCACCAGCGCGGGCCTACTTCGAGTGCCGTATGGCGGATCCTGCGCGTGATCGGCTGTTCCAGCGTCTTGAGGAAAAGATCATTGCCCTGAACCTGGCGCCAGAAATGATTGCAGAGCTGCACGCGCTGCGGAACTCCAACGCGTCTGCGCTGAACCGCGTATTTGAGCGCCGGATGGAGCAGGGGGTCCTGAAGAAGGTGCCCGCCTACTATTATTACTCCACCTACTGGGCCCTGGTGCAGGGCGCTGTGGAGCTCTACCACTCCAAATCGTTCTCGGATGTCATCGAAGATCGCGAAGGTCTGATGGAGTTCATCATGGATGTGGGTGTACATATCGGTGATATGTCCGGGCGCCGCTCCGCTGGTTCTTCTTCCGTCAGTCAGCAGCCTCAGTCTCCCTCTTCAACACCGGGTAGCAGCTTTGGCTGAGCCACTGTTCAAACAGCTCGAGAAGCTGCAGGACGAATTCCGCGGCCACCCGCCGGTGGCCAAGTGGAATCCGGATCTGTGTGGGGATATGGACCTTGTGATTCAGGCCGACGGTCACTGGATCCACGAGGGCACAGAGATTAAGCGCCAGCCGCTGGTGGACCTGTTTGCCAGTATCCTCAAGCGCGAAGGGCGCCACTATTACCTGGTCACACCAGTAGAGAAGTGGCGTATTCGCGTCGAAGATGTTCCATTTTTGATCACTCAGGCGGCCCGCGAAGGTGAGCAGATCCTGTTCACCACCAATACCGGCGATGTAGTTACCCTCAACAAGGCGCACCCGCTGCACCTCAAACCCTTCGGTGATCCTCCCCAGCCAGTTCCCTACATTGTTGTTCGCGATGGCCTCGAAGGCCGTATGTCCCGCGATGTCTATTATCAGTTGATCGACTGGGCAGAACCTCGTCCCCCGCAAGAACCTCCAGCGCGCCTGTGCCAGATGTGGCTGAAAAGCAATGGGGAAGAATTTTTACTCGGCGAATACTGACCACCCGCTATCCCACATTTCTTCTGTTTTTAGTTTCCGCAGCCGCTACTTCGCTCAAAAATTAGACTTTCGGGATGTTGCTGAAATATATCTGACATATTTCAGACGCATCCATGAAACAAAATCGTCACACTGAAATATTTTTGCACTAATTCTCCGTTTTTTTTCTTCGCGTCTTTCATTCGTAACATTTCCGCAACACTCCGTTCCTACACTCCCCCTCGTCCAAATTGCTTTGGCCCATAAAAATTTTTAATTCACGGATTAATTCACTTCATCCTTGTTAGGGGGATCCATGAAACTTGTAACCAAGAAGCTGCTGCTCGCGGCTGCTATCACTGGTCTGCTGGCTGGCTGTGACAGCGGCGGTATCAACATTGCACCGGTTAATGAAGACAACTCTGTAGATAACTCTACTGGTGGCGGCGACGGCGGTAACAATGACAACAACCCTTGTGCTTCCTATGAGAAAGCCGGTTCTGTCAAGCAAGGTGAATTCGATGGTACCAACTGTACCTACAGCGCCGCATTCGTAGACTCCGGTAACCCGCTTACCGTTGACCTGGTAATCCCGGCACTGGATAGCGATGGCGCTCATATTTTTGAAGGCAGCCTGTTCGTCGGCAATAACTATGACGACGACGCCACCATGGCCGCTGCCAATATCGCTGAAGGCGGTGACGGCGCAAAACTGACTGTTCAAGCGGGTGCAACTGTTGCTTTCCCTAACAGCACCAAATTTATGGTTATCAACCGCGGCTCTCAGCTGAATGCGGTTGGTACAGCTCAGGACCCTATCACTTTCACCTCCCTTTCTGACGTAGAAGGCACTGTCGGCCCTGAAGACGTGCAGCAGTGGGGCGGCATGGTCATTAACGGCTTCGGTATCACCAACAAGTGTGCCTACGACGCAGAACTGGCGACTTCTGAGTGTCACGTGCTGGCCGAAGGTGCTGCCGGTAAAGACCAGTCAAACTACGGTGGTGACAACAACGGCGACAATTCCGGCCACATGGAATACGTTCGTGTTAAGCACACCGGTGCAGAAGTTGCCAACGGTGACGAGCTGAACGGTATTACTTTCAGTAGTGTTGGTTCCGGCACTATCGTTAAAAATTTGCAGGTTTACTCAACTTACGATGACGGCATCGAAATGTTCGGTGGTGCGGTAAGTTTCGAAAATTACCTGGCCATGTACGTTCGCGATGACTCTATTGACATCGACGAAGGCTGGGCTGGCTCCATCACCAACGCCCTGGTTATCCAGAGTGAAACCGATGGTAACCACTGTATCGAGTCTGACGGCATCGGTTCTTACGATGGCGACAACGACTACTCCGCGCTGATCGCTGCGGGCATTAATAGCCGCCCGAAAATCGACGGCCTGACCTGTATCGTTTCTGCGCAGTCTGAAGGTACTCACGATCCGGGTGCTGGCTGGCGCTTCCGTGAAGGCATCTTCCCGATGATTACCAACTCCATCGTAGTCGGCTCGTTCGCTGCTGACGAAAACGGTGTTGAAGGTAGCAACTACTGCCTGCGTGTAGAGAGTGACGAGACCATCGCAGCGCTTGAGAGCGGTGAAGCGAAAATCGACGGCAACATCTTTGCTTGTGCTGACAAGACCAAAGGTGGCCCGATCGGTACAGACGAGCTGGAAGCGTGGGCCGTTGCCAACAACAACGTGTTTGCCACCGTTGCCGGCGATGCCGCTCTAAACCCGACCGCCTCCGCGGACACTGGCCTGCAAATTCTTGAGGGTCCGTTGTCTGTGTTCTCCATCGACACTGCGAGCATGATGGTAAATGACGCAGCTGTTGGTATCAGCCCGGTAGTTGGCGCAACCGACGACTCGGACGATGCTACTGCTCGTGCCTACTTCGGTGCTCTGAGTGCCGGCGGCTCTGACTGGACTGTTGGCTGGACGTACGGCCTGCACGAAGGCAGCCGCGCTCAGGCTCTGTGGTTTGAGCAGTAAGAGCTGGAACTGGTTGGGGTGATAACCCCGACCATGAAGGGCGCCGCCTTCACTGACTGGAGACGGCGCCCTCTTTGATTCTGGGCCGGCTGGACTGAACGATCCAAGCCGGCGACGTCAGGCAGCAAATGTCTGACCCGTAGATAAATACAGGAACGATAAGAGGCCTGGGAAATGGTAAAGAACGAAATTTTTCAACGAGCGCCGCTGGTATTGGCTATCGCCACGGCCTCATTCATTGCTCCTAATGCATTTGCACAAGAAGAAACGGATGCGGTTGTTGTACCGCAACCACAGATTGAAGAAGTCATGGTTCAGGGCCGCCTGAGAGACTCGGCAGAATTGCTGGTCAGTGAGCGCCTGGAAGAAGAAGTGGTAACCGATATCCTCGGTTCCGAAATGATTGGCCGGGTAGGGGACTCAACCGTTGCTGCAGCGCTGCGCAGGGTGTCGGGTCTGACGCTGGTCAACGATAAATTTGTATACGTACGCGGTCTCGGTGAACGTTACTCCAGCACCACTCTGAATGGCGCGACAGTACCTTCACCCGATCTGACCCGTAGCGTGATCCCGCTGGATATTTTTCCCACTTCCGTAGTGGATTCTTTGGCGGTTCAAAAGTCTTACTCCGCGGATCAGGCTGCGACTTTCGGCGGCGGTAACGTCGATATTCGCACCAAGGGTATTCCGGATGGATTAACCTTCTCCCTCGAACTCGGAAGCGGGATGAATTCTGAGACCGATGGTGACGTGCTGACCTACAGCGGTGGTGACGACGACAACTTCGGCACTGACGATGGCACGCGTGCGCTACCGGCAGAATTGCAACAGGCCTTGACGCGCTTCAAAGGTCGTCTTGGTGTTCAGGACATCCGCAACGTGCTGGAGCAGGAAGGCAACGAATATGCCTCTGCTTCCGATGCGATTGCCGCGGCCCAGGATATCAACCGTCAACTTGCAATGAACCTGAATCGCGATATCGCGATCGAGGAAGATTCCAGCAGCCCGGATATGGATGTAAAAGCCAGCGTCGGCAACCGCTTTTACCTCAATGATGATTGGGAAGTGGGTTTCCTTGCCGGTGGTTCTTACAAGAACCAATGGCGCGAAGAGGAAACTCTCAAGCGCAGCTACGGTTTCCCTGATGAGCGTACAGATACCGAGCAGACTTCTACCTATTCAGTAGACATTACCGGTAACCTGAATGTTGGTATCCGGTTCGCAGATGAGCAGGAAGTCACGCTGACTAGCCTGTATTTGCGCAATACCGATGACGATACCTCAGTACGCGATTTCTTTAACGAAAACCGGCAAGTTTCCGACGGCCGTGGTTTCCGTGAGTACACTCTGAAGTACGAAGAGCGCGACATGGTGGTTAACCAGGTTAAGGGGCATCACCTGGTAGGCCCAGCCACCAAGGCCCTGGTGCCGGGTGGCCTGTTGAACTGGGCTCCGGAAGAGCTGGCGGTTGACTGGTTCTATTCTGATTCCACCGCAGAAACGGATATCCCGAACGAAGTTAATATCAATGCGGACACCCAGACTAACTCTGTTGGTGAAGCAGTCTCTTCCTCGGTGAGCACTGGCGTAAACAGTGCTGGGTTCCGCTTTACCGAGCTTGAAGATCAGGTCATCAACTACGGTTGGAGCACCACTCTTCCGCTTGAGTTCTCTACCTCAACGCTGGAACTGAGCGGCGGTTACGCTCGAACGGAAAAAGGTCGGAGCTACAAGCAGACTGAATTCCGCCTCGGCTCTCTCGGTGGCGATTCGAATGCACTTGGTGGCAGCCTGGACGAAGTGTTCGGCGACGAAAACATCAACGACCCCGACAACAACTTTGTTTTCGATCGCGCCGGCACCAACAACCAGAGCTACATTGCTGGCACCTTAACCGATGCCGCGTTTGGTAAAGCGGACTGGACCTGGAATGAAACCTGGCGCTTGTCTGCAGGCGCACGCTGGGAGGAATACAACCAGGTAGCTTTGGACTGGAACCCCTACGGCTATTCCCTGGATGATCCGCAGATCACCAATGACCCGGAAGAGCTGCAGGAAGCGACGTTTGCTGAAGACGCGGTATACCCATCGGTCTCTCTGACTTACATGGGTGCGTTCTGGGCTGATACTTTCCAGTTGCGCTTTGGCGCCAGTCAAACTGCAGTACGTCCCGATCTGCGTGAAATCACCGACGCGATCTACATCGACCCGATTACGGATGAGCAGATTCAGGGCAACCCGAATGCGCGTCCGTCAGAGATTACCAATATCGACCTTCGAGGTGAATGGTACTTCGATAATGGCGACAACCTGACGATTTCCGCGTTCTACAAAGATATCGTGGATCCGATCGAGTTTTTCGAATTCGCCTCCAGTGATACCAACATTGCTCGTGAAATTGTCAATGCAGAATCTGGTGAAATCACCGGTATTGAGATTGAAGGCCTGAAAAGCCTCGGTTTCATGGGTGATTTCATGGACAGTTTCTTCCTGCAGGGCAACCTGACCGTTCAGGAAACTGAGCTGGTTGCCGGTACTGAGGCAGATGCACCGACGAGCCTGGTTCGCGAAATGACAGGGGCGTCTGAATATGTTGTGAACATGCTGCTTGGCTTCGACTCACCAGATGGCGGCCACAGCGCTACCCTTGGTTACAACATGTTTGGCGATCGTCTGTACCTGGCGGGCCGCAACGGTGCCCCTGATGCGTACGAGCAGCCATTTCACTCACTGGACCTGACGTACTCCTGGTACCCCACGGAGGAGATCACGATCAAAGCCAAGATGCAGAATCTGCTGGACGAAGCGATTGAAATCGAACGTGCGGACGTGATCGTTTTCGAGCAAAAGCCCGGCCAGTCCTTTGCTCTGAGCGCGCAATACCAGTTCTAAGGTTCAGTTGTAAAAACAAACCAAAGCAACCTGGAAGTTGTAGCAGTAATAAGCCAAAAGGGATTGCTTGATCGACCGGACACTGGGAACAGTGTCCGGTTTTTTCGTTTCAGGAATTGCAGGCATAAAAAAGGGCACTGCGGAAGTGCCCTTTAAAACGGATCGATGCCCGATTACATATTCGGGTAGTTGGGGCCGCCGCCACCTTCCGGAGTTACCCAGACGATGTTCTGCGTCGGGTCCTTGATATCGCAGGTCTTACAGTGCACGCAGTTCTGTGCGTTGATCTGGAATCGCTTGTTGCCCGCTTCCTCGATTACTTCGTAAACACCGGCGGGGCAGTAGCGCTGTGCGGGCTCGTCGTAGATTGGCAGGTTGTGGTTCAGCGGGATGTCGCTGTCTTTCAGTGTCAGGTGACAGGGCTGATCTTCTTCGTGGTTGGTGTTGGAAATGAACACCGAAGACAGTTTGTCGAAGCTCAGTACGCCGTCCGGTTTCGGGTAAGCGATTTTTTTGCAGTCTGCCGCCGGCTTCATCTGCGCGTGGTCTGCTTTGCTGTCGCTCAGGGTCCAGGGCAATTTGCCCTGGAAGATGTTGATATCGATAAACGCGTAAGCGGAGCCGAGGATATTGCCCCATTTGTGTTGAGCGGGGCCGAAGTTGCGCTGTTTGTGTAGTTCTTTCCAGGCCCAGCTGTTTTTGTAGCGGTCGCTGTAGTCGGTCAGGTCTTCACTGCTGCGCTCGGCTTTGAGGGCTTCAGCCACGGATTCTGCCGCCAGCATGCCGGATTTCATCGCGGTGTGGTTGCCCTTGATCTTGGCAAAGTTCAGGGTGCCGGCATCGTCGCCGATCAGCAGGCCACCCGGGAAGGTCATCTTCGGCTGGGATTGCAGGCCACCTTTTACAATAGCGCGGGCACCGTAGGCCACGCGTTGGCCGCCTTCCAAGTATTGCTTGATCACCGGGTGGTGCTTGTAGCGCTGGAACTCGTCAAAGGGGCTGACGTGCGGGTTGCTATAGGAGAGGTCGGTGATCAAGCCTACTACTACTTGATCGTCTTCCAGATGGTACAGGAAGCCGCCGCCCGCGGAACCGGACTCATCCAGCGGCCAGCCGGCGGTATGTACTACCAGGCCTTGCTTGTGTTTGGCGCTGTCGACTTTCCAGATTTCTTTGATGCCGATGCCGTAGTGCTGCGGATCGCGGTCTGCATCCAGGCTGAATTTGGCAATCAGTTGTTTGCCCAGGTGGCCGCGGCAACCTTCGGCGAACAGGGTGTATTTGGCGTGCAGCTCCATGCCCTGCATGTAGCTGTCTTTGTGGTCTCCATTGAGGCCGACGCCCATATCACCAGTGGCGATGCCCTTGACGGAGCCATCTTCGTTGTACAGGACTTCAGCAGCAGCGAATCCGGGGAAGATCTCTACACCCAGTGCTTCGGCTTGTTCGGCCAGCCAGCGACACAGGTTGCCCAGGCTGATAATGAAGTTGCCTTCGTTATGCATGGTGCTTGGCACTAGCATATTGGGGACTTTGAGAGCATTTTCGGGGCCGCGCAGCACATAGATGTCATCGCCATCCACGGCGGTTTGCAGCGGGGCGCCGCGCTCTTTCCAGTCCGGGAAGAGCTCGTTGAGTGCCGTGGGCTCGAAGACTGCACCGGAGAGAATATGCGCGCCCACTTCGGAGCCTTTCTCTACCACGCACACGGAAATGTCTTCGTTGATCTGGCGCAGCTTGATGGCCGCGGCAAGTCCCGCAGGGCCTGCACCCACGATGACTACGTCGTATTCCATTGACTCGCGTTCCACAGGTCTCTCCTCAGAAGTTCATTATTCAGCCGCCAAATTATGGCAGGCGGTTTATAAGTCGGCCGATTATATAGGGCAACAAACTACCCTACCAATTGCAGGACTTTTCAATTCCGGTGGCAAAAACAGGGGAAAACCCGGAATTCCGGTCTGCCGAATACGGCGTAATTATGGCCTGAAATTGATTTTATGAATGATGGTTCAGCCTAGTATTCAACTATTGATTTTGGCTTGTGAAAGCGCCAACATACACGCCGCTCAAACAACTGTTTGAACTTGTGGCGGGCGTGCAATTGCCTGATTTCACTCGCCCGACTCATCTGAGCCGGGTGTGGCAGCGCCGCCGCAGTACTCGGCCGGGAGCCTGCCCGAGTTACCCATGTTGCACCGGAGCCAGTCTGGCCACGGCGCTGCAACTTCCAAGTAGACTACTGAGACGGGATTTTCATGAAAGTTCTTGTAGCTGTGAAACGCGTTGTCGATTACAACGTGAAGGTTCGCCCAAAGGCGGACGGTTCAGATGTGGACACTGCCAATGTAAAGATGTCCATCAACCCCTTCTGTGAAATCGCCGTAGAAGAAGCGGTACGCCTGAAAGAAAAGGGTGTGGTCAGCGAGATCGTCGTTGTGTCCATGGGCCCTAAACAGTGCCAGGAACAGATTCGCACCGCACTGGCGCTGGGCGCCGACCGCGGTATTCAGGTCGAGACCGATGCCGAGCTTCAGCCGCTGGCAGTGGCCAAGTGCCTGAAAGCCATCGTGGAAAAGGAAGAGCCGCAGTTGGTTATCCTGGGCAAGCAGTCCATCGATGGCGACAACAATCAGACTGGCCAGATGCTGGCCGCACTGACCGGCATGGGGCAGGGCACCTTTGCCTCTGAGGTGAACGTCGAAGAGGGCTCCGTCAAGGTGACCCGTGAAATCGACGGCGGTCTGCAGACCGTTGAGCTCCAGCTGCCAGCAGTGGTTACCACTGACCTCCGCTTGAATGAGCCGCGTTACGCCTCCCTGCCCAATATCATGAAGGCCAAGAAAAAGCCTCTGGATGTGACCAACCCGGAAGAACTGGGTGTGGATATCGCCCCGCGCACCAAAACCCTGAAAGTGGAGCCGCCGGCCGAGCGCCAGGCTGGTATCAAAGTGGCAGATGTTGCGGAACTGGTCGAGAAACTGAAAAACGAGGCGAAAGTAATCTGATGAGCATTCTTGTAATTGCAGAGCACGATAACGCCGAACTGAAAGGCGCAACCCTCAATACCATCGCCGCGGCCAAGGCCATCGGTGGCGATATCGACGTGCTGGTAGCGGGCAGCGGCTGTGACGCCGTTGGTGAAGCAGCCGCGAAAGTGGAAGGTGTCAGCAAAGTGCTGGTCGCCAATAATGCCGCTTACGAGCATCAGTTGGCCGAAAATGTAGCCAAGCTGGTAGGCGATCTGGGCAAGAACTACAGTCATATCCTGGCTCCGGCAACCACCACCGGCAAAAACATGCTGCCGCGCGCCGCGGCGCTGCTTGATGTGCAGCCGATTTCCGACATTCTTGCGGTTGAGAGCCCGGACACCTTTAAGCGTCCGATCTACGCGGGCAACGTGATCGCTACCGTGCAGAGCTCCGACGCAATCAAAGTGGCCTCGGTGCGTACTACCGCATTTGACCCTGTTGCTGCGGAAGGTGGCAGTGCGGCGGTAGAGTCTGTCGATATTGTCGACGACGCCGCCGTTTCCAAGTTTGTGGGCGAGGAGCTGGCAGAGTCTGATCGCCCGGAACTGACCGCAGCTCGCGTGGTTATTTCTGGTGGCCGCGGCATGCAGAACGGCGAAAACTTCGAATTGCTGAATAAAGTAGCCGACAAGCTGGGCGCCGCGGTAGGTGCTTCCCGCGCCGCAGTGGACGCGGGCTTTGTCCCGAACGATATGCAGGTTGGCCAGACGGGTAAAATTGTTGCGCCTGACCTCTACATTGCGGTGGGTATCTCCGGTGCCATCCAGCACTTGGCAGGTATGAAAGACTCCAAGGTGATTGTGGCGATCAATAAGGATGAAGAGGCGCCAATCTTCTCCGTTGCAGATTACGGCCTGGTGGCGGATCTGTTCGATGCAGTACCTGAGTTGGAAACAAAACTGTAACCTTCAGGTAATAGACTGACATCATGAAAGAGGCGGCGCGAGCCGCCTTTTTTATGGGCGGAAGTAATTGGTACGCCTTATGGCGCTTTGCGTTGTGATTGGTTATTTATTAGTCTGTTCCGCTGGCAACATTGCCTTTCTCGGTGCAAGCCCCGAGAATAGGCGCCCCAATATGTAGAACGAAGCTGGCTGTGATACAGCCGAGACGGGATTTCATCATGTCTTTGGTAAAGCGCACGATATCATCTGCTCTGCAGAATTCAGCCACATCCGGCGGTACCGCTGCTCGTCGCAGCCTTGTAGCTACCGCAGCAGTCGTGGGTAGCTGGCTCGCGGTCAATGTCATGGCATACGGCCATCTGGTGGTACCTGAAGAGTCCGATGGCGGATTGCTGGCGGAGCGCAGCACGCGCAGTACCGCGGGTGCCAACCAGGCTGCATCTCTGCCTTCTACCGCCTTTTTCGGTGTGGCACCTCTCAAAACAGAAGCCGAGCCTGAGCTGGATCTCGCGAATATCCCCATCACACAGTTAAATCTGGTACTGTCTGGCGTCCTCAGCAGCAGCATGAGCGACCACGCCAGTGCGCTGGTGGCGGAGCGGGGCAAGCCTGCGGAGCGTATTTTTGTCGGTCAGAAACTACCTGGCGGCGCTGAGGTCTATTCCGTCGAGGTCGATCATATTATCCTTCGTCGAAACGGCCAGATGGAAAAACTGACCTATCCAGACGCAGATGGACGTCCCACTGTTCCCAAACAGTACGCGAACTATGCGCGCCAGGCGGCAAAGGTAATCAGCGCCAACTCGTCGTCTGACCGGGCAGACAAACAAGAGTCGATCCGCGAGCGCCTGGAGCAGCTGCGAGAAATGGCCCGCCAGCGTCAGGGGGGCAACCAACGCTGAGTCGAGCGTTCGATCGCTCTCATGCGGGAGATTGCGCACCTGGGGGTAGGGTGCACTTTTAAGACCAACTGTTTATTGATTACATAAGAATTAGAGCCAATTTCATAATGATGAGCGTGTTTCACCGACGGCTGGTAGCAGCCGCCCTGGGTTTTTTGTTGTCGTTTTCGGTGCTGGCTCAGTCTTCCCCGGAGAGGGTTACACTTTCTCTGGATAATGCCGATATCCGCGATCTGATCAATTGGGCTGCGGACTTCACCGGCAAAAACATCATTGTTCACCCGAACGTCAAAGGTAAGGTCACGGTGGTTGCCGGTGACCCAATGAGTCATCAGCAGGCGTTTGATGTCTTCATGTCGGTACTGCAGGTCAATGGGTTCAGCCTGGTTGAACAGGGCGACGCCTGGAAAGTGGTGCCGGACGCACTGGCCAAGCAGCAGGCCATCCCCGTCATCGACGAGCAGACCCGGGCACCCGGCGAGGCGCTGGTGGTACGCACGGTGAAGGTGGAGAATATTTCCGCCGCGCAACTGATCGCCATGCTGCGCCCCCTGATCCCACAGACCGGCCACCTGGCCGCCTATGCGGACACCAACACTCTGATCGTTGCGGACCGCTCCGCTAACATCGACCAGATAGTGCGGCTGATCAAGCAGCTGGACCGGGCGGGCGCCATCGATATCGAGCTGGTACCCCTCGAATTCGCCTCGGCCAAAGAGGTCAAGCAGGTGATTAACGAGCTGCTGCAGGGCGGTGGCAAGCAGGCGGGCAACGACGTGCAGCCCCTGCGCATCGCAGTGGACGAGCGCTCCAATAGTATTCTCCTCACCGGTGATCCGGTTACCCGCCAACAACTCCGAAAAGTCATCGAACGCCTCGACCAGCCCCTGGACGGTGAGGGCAACACGGCTGTTGTGTACGTGCAGTACGCCAGCGCGGTGGACCTGAAGCCGGTACTCGAGGGGATGAGTGGCAGCATTCAAAAAACCGAAAAAGATCAGCAGGTCGCCGATGTTGAGGTGAGCATCCAGGTCAACGAAGAGTTGAACGCACTGATTCTTACTGCGCCGCCGTCTCTGCTGGAGACAATGAAAGGCGTGATCGCCAAACTGGACGTGCGCCGTGCGCAGGTACTGATTGAGGCGATCATTGTTGAAGTGACCGAGGGCACTGGAAACGAGCTGGGTGTTAAGTGGATCGCGGGCAATGACGACGATGTGTTCGCAGGCTTCCAGAACGATTTCGCGGAAACCCCGATCATTGACGACGACGGCAATGTGCTCTCGGAAGTGAATCCGTTTTCCCTGAATCCGGCCAATCTGGCGCGCGCCGGGCTCAACCTGGGCTTCCTGAGCGGCACCGATGTGCGACTGGCGCTAAACGCCATGTCCAGTGAGAACAATGCCAACATCCTGTCCACGCCCACCATCATGGCACTGGATAACGAAGAAGCCGAGATTCTCGTCGGCCAGAACGTACCGTTTATTACCGGTGAGCAGCTGCTATCCGGCAGCAACAACGATCCCTTCACGACCATCCAGCGACAGGACGTGGGCACCACGCTCAAGGTCACTCCGCGGGTAAACAACAACAATTCCGTCACCCTGGAAATTGAGCAGAAAGTGGAGAATGTGCTGCCGGTCTCAAGCTCGGCAGCATCGGACATCGTTACCAGCAAGCGTGAGATCCGCACCAAAGTGCTGATCGACGATGGTGCCATCCTGGTACTGGGTGGCCTGATTGAAGACAAAGTGACTGAGATCAATAACAAGGTCCCGCTGCTGGGTGATATCCCGGGGCTAGGTCGCCTGTTCCGCAACTCCGAAAAGGCCGTCGACAAAACCAACCTGATGGTTTTCCTGCGGCCCAAAATCCTGAGTTCGCAGATTGCCGGCTACGAAGAGACCCGCCGGCGCTATCGCGATATCCAGGAAAAGCAGCTGCACCTGCGCGATAACACCAGCCGCATCTGGGACTGGCAGCGGGGCGAAACCCTGCCAGACCTGTTGCCGCCACCGGTCGATCCTGAGGCATTGCCGATGGAGCCCGAGGACGTCAAGTGATGACGGATCTCGCGCTAAAACGCTTGCCTTACGCGTTCGCCAAGCGCCATCAGGTGCTGCTGGCGGAAGTGGATGGTACGCCGGTGTGCCAGTATGTGGCGCCCCTCAACCCCAGCGTACTTGCTGAAGTGCAGCGGCTCTGCGAAACCCCCCTCGGTGTTGCCGCGGTGGATGTAGAGGCATTTCAGGAAACTCTGCAGCGTTTGTATGAGAATCGCGAAGGCGGCAACCTCTCGGATGTGGAGGGGTTGGGTGATGACCTGGACCTCGCCGCGGTGGCCGACTCACTGCCGGAAACCGAAGACCTCCTTGAGCAGGAAGACGATGCGCCCATCGTCCGCCTGATCAACGCCATTTTTGCCGAGTCCCTTAAACAGGGTGCCTCGGATATCCATATCGAAACGTTCGAAAAACGCCTCGTGGTGCGCTTCCGCGTAGATGGTGTGCTGCGCGAAGTGCTGCAGCCTCGTCGCGCATTGGCGCCGCTGCTGGTTTCTCGTATAAAGGTAATGGCGAAACTGGACATCGCGGAAAAGCGTGTGCCTCAGGATGGTCGCATCTCTCTCCTGATGGGCGGCCGCGAGGTGGATGTGCGTGTTTCCACCATGCCATCGTCCGCCGGCGAGCGAGTGGTGATGCGTCTGTTGGACAAGCAGGCGGGCAAAATGGATATGCGCCAACTGGGCATGGCAGAGTCGGATCTGAAGGTGATGACCGAACTGTTGGGGCGCCCACACGGTATTCTGCTGGTGACCGGGCCCACCGGCTCCGGTAAAACCACGACGCTGTACGCCGGCCTCGCCAGCATCAATAACCGCGAGAAGAACATTCTTACCGTCGAAGATCCGGTGGAATACAACCTCGAAGGTGTCGGCCAGACCCAGGTCAACACCAAGGCGGATATGACCTTTGCCCGCGGCCTGCGTGCCATCCTGCGTCAAGACCCGGATGTGGTGATGGTGGGGGAGATCCGCGACCTGGAAACCATGCAGATCGCCATTCAGGCGAGTCTGACCGGTCACCTTGTGCTTTCCACCCTTCACACCAATACCGCCCTCGGCGCAGTTACCCGTCTCGTGGACATGGGGATCGAGCCATTCCTGCTGTCCTCAAGTGTGATTGGCGTACTCGCCCAGCGCCTTGTGCGGGTGCTCTGTCCGGAGTGCCGCCAGCCTCATGAAACCGACAGTTTCGAAAGCAGAATGCTGGGGCTGGAAGAGGGGACTACTGCGACGATTTACCGCCCGGGCGGCTGTGAAAAGTGTAACCACAGCGGCTATCTCGGTCGGATCGGTATCTATGAGCTGGTGCCGGTCAATGAAAAACTGCGCCAGCTGATCCACGACCGCGCGTCGGAAAACGCGCTGGTTCAGGAGGCCCGCACACTGGGCCCCAGTATTCGCGACGATGGTGTAGCCAAGGTACTCGCCGGACGAACTTCGCTGGAAGAAGTGCTTCGGGTAACCCAGGAGTCCTGACATGGGTGCATTCGAGTACACAGCGCTCAACAGTGGTGGTCGTAAAAACCGCGGCACGCTCGAGGCCGACAGTGCCAAAGCGGCGCGTCAGCAGCTGCGCGCCAAAGGGTTGATTCCCATCGAAGTCACCGCTGCCTCTGAGTCCAGTAGCGCTGGCAGTGCGAGTATCCTTTCCGGCAGCCCGGGCCTCAGCGTCAAGGCACTGGCGCTGCTAACCCGGCAAATTGCCACGCTCCTGCGCGCCGGTATTCCCCTGGAAGAAACCCTCGGCGCCATCGCCAACCAGTCCCGCAACCAGAAAGTACGCCGTATCGTACTCGCCGTGCGAGCGAAGGTGATGGAGGGGCACAGTTTTGCCCAGGCACTGGCCGGATTCCCAAGAGCCTTCCCCAAGCTTTATCGTGCAACGGTGGAGGCAGGGGAGCACTCCGGCCACCTGGACGATGTACTGGAGCGGCTGGCGGACTACACCGAAAACCAGCAGGTATTCCGGCAGAAGGTGCAGCTGGCACTGATCTATCCGCTGGTGCTGGTAGTCATCTGTGTACTCGTGGTTACCGGCTTGATGGTCTATGTGGTGCCCGATGTGATCGAAGTGTTCACCGGCACCGGCCAGCAACTGCCGTTGGCTACCCGGATCCTCGTGTCCATCAGCGATTTCATTTCCGCCTGGGGCTGGCTGATACCACCGGCAATCATTGCCCTGGTCATCGGCTGGACGCTGCTGCTGCGCCGCCCCGGGTTTCGCTACCGCTTCCATCACCGCCTGCTGGATATGCCAGCGATCGGGTGGCTGGTGCGCGGCGGCCAAAGTGCGCGCTATGTGGGTACTCTGGCAATTCTTACCGGCAGTAGCGTTCCTCTGGTGCAGGCAATGGGCATCGCCAGTGGCGTAATGAGCAACGATTTTCTGAAAGAACGGCTACAGATTGCGCAGAAGTTCGTGCGCGAAGGCGGTAGTCTGCGCCGGGCGCTGGAAGATGTGGAATACTTCCCGCCGATGATGACCTATATGGTTGCCAGTGGTGAGTCCTCCGGTACGCTGGACCAGATGCTGGTGCGTGCGGCGGAAAACCAGGAGCGGGACCTGCAGGGTGCCGTAACGGCGTTTGTGAGCCTGTTTGAGCCGATCATGCTGCTGGTAATGGCGGGCATCGTACTGTTCATCGTGATGGCGATCATGATGCCGATCATGAATATGAATCAGCTGGTTGTGTGATTGCACTGGTTGTTGACCGATCACGGGCCGGCTGCCCGAAATTTTGTTCTGCGAGGTGAGAAATGAAAAATCTGCGCAATAACCGGGGTTTTACCCTGATTGAGATCATGGTGGTTATCGTGATCCTTGGTGTTCTTGGTGCACTGGTTGTACCGAATATCATGGGCCGTACCGGTGAGGCACGTATGAAGGCGGCGACCGTGGACCTGCGGGCGATATCCACCGCGCTGGATATGTACCGGATGGACAACTTCGTCTACCCGAGCTCGGATCAGGGCCTCGAGGCACTGGTAACCAAGCCCTCCGGCTTCCCGGAAGCCAAGAACTGGAATGAGCCCTACCTGAAAAAATCGCCGAAAGATCCCTGGGGCAACGAATACCAGTACATCAGCCCGGGCAGTTCCGGTCCGTACGACCTGTTTAGTCTGGGTGCCGACGGCAAGCCCGGTGGCGAAGGTGAGGCGGCCGACCTGTTCGCTTCCGAGCTCTGAGGCTGACCAGAGCCAATTCCATGCGCGTCGCAGCCTGCCGCCAACGGGGATTTACCCTGATCGAACTGCTGGTGGTGATTGTCATCATCGCCTCGCTGGCAGGTATGGCGACGCTGTCTCTGAATAATACCGACAGCCGCAAATGGACCGGTGAGGTGCAGCGCCTCGCCAACCTCCTGCAGCTGGTGTCGGACCGTGCACTGATCGACAAAGCTCACTACGGGGTCGTATTTGAAGAGCACGCTTATCAAGTGGTGCGCTACGATTCCAGCACCATGAAGTGGCAGGAGATGGACTTTTCAGGAAATCCCGCTGCGTCCAACGCCCGCCGTTTTACCGCCCACGAACTCCCACCCACTATGCGTCTGGAGATTCTCGCCCAGACCGAACTGCCCGGTGCCGATAGCAAGTCGACCAGTTTTGGTGGTACGCGCCGAAGTGATTCCGGTACCGACACCAAAGACAACCGTTCGACTAACGGCAAAAAAGATGAAGAAGAGATTCTTCCGCAGTTTGCGGCGCTTTCCAGTGGCGAGGTATTACCGGTGGAAATCGGTTTCTTTCTGATGAAAAACGGCGACATTGGGCGCGCGGCGATCATCTCTTACAGCAGTCTCTACGGCATGCAACTGGAGTGGCAGAGCGATGAGTATTAAACCTCGCACGCGCCGCTCAACAAGCTACCGCCAGCGCGGTTTTACCCTGGTAGAGGTGCTAGTTGCCCTGGTGATTTTCGGGGTGATCGCTGCCAGTGTACTGAAAACCCTGCAGGACAGCGTGCGGCAACAAGCAGCTCTGGAAGAGCGCCTGACCGCAAATTGGGTTGCCCAACAGGCGCTCGCGGAGATCCGTCTGCGTACCGACTGGCCTCCACTGGGCAAAAAGACCGAAAAAGTACTGCTCGCTGAGCGGGAATGGCAGGTAACTGCCGAAGTGAAGACCACCAATGAGCCAAAGATGCGCCAGATCATCGTGCAGGTGGGGCGGCCTGAGGCAGAATCCCCCATCCTCACCATCGACTCCTGGGTAGCCCAGTCCATCGGTGCCAGTATCAACAGTGACGGAGGGCGCTCATGAAGTGCCGGCCCGTGCTCGCCCGAGGCTTTACCCTGATTGAGATCATGGTGGTATTGGTGATCGTTTCGATCATCGGCATCGGCTCCTACTCTCTCCTGGAAATCTTCTTCTCCACCGACCGGGTGCTCAATGCCCGCGCCGATGAAATGCGCCGTCTTTCCATGGCCATGTACCGCATGGACGATGATCTGCGCCAGCTCACCGTGCGGCCGGTAAAAAATGCGTATAGCGGCTACGAGCCTGCATTTCAGGGCGTGACCAACGAATTCGAGTTTACTCGCCTGGGGGCGGCCAACCTGACCGGCGAGCCTCGTGGCAATGTACAGCGGCTGCACTACGGCATCGGTTACGCCGAAGAGGATTCCGAAAGCCGATTTGAGCGTGAGCTGGACGACGATACCGCACTGCTGATACGCAGCCGGTGGCGCATTCTCGACCGCGGGCCAGACTCCGAGCCTATTGCCGAGCCGATTCTGGATGGCGTAGTAGAGCTGAATATGCGCTACTACGACCGCGACACCAAAGCCTGGCTTGCCCAGTGGCCCCCGGCCTCATCGGCATCTGCTCCCGGTGCAGTTGATCTGCGCTTGCCGCAGGCCATCGAAGTCACCTTGCTCACCCGCGGCGGCGGGGAAATGCGGCGGGTGTTCTCGCTGCCCGACTACACCGTGGTTTCTGCGACCGGCGGCTCAGGGAGCGGTGGCAGCAGCAGTGGTGGTGATGATGACGACGAGCGCGACTCCGGCAGCAGCTCCAGTAGCGGTGGTGATGACCGCGATGATAACCGGGGCGAAGACCAATGATGGCTAGCCACCCGGCTCGCCAGCGGGGCGTTGCGCTGATTACCGTGTTACTGGTGATGGTGATCGCCGTTGCGGCCGTCACTCACGCAGTGACGCGCAATCGCCTCGCGATATCCCGTACCAGCGCGATTCTCGCCAACACGCAGCTGGCGGAGTTTGTGCACGGCGCTGAGGCGTGGGCCATCATCGCGCTGGAAAAGGATTTTGAAGAAGACCGGACGGCGACAGCGGCCAGCGATAACCTGCAGGAGCCCTGGGCGCAAAAACTGGTGGAGTTCAATCCGGACAACGGAAAAATACGCATTCAGATCAAGGACTTACAGTCCTGTTTTAATGTAAATAATTTAACGCA
Source organism: uncultured Microbulbifer sp. (assembly GCF_947504145.1). GTDB lineage: Bacteria > Pseudomonadota > Gammaproteobacteria > Pseudomonadales > Cellvibrionaceae > Microbulbifer. Next base: position 1,030,712 of record NZ_CANNGQ010000001.1, on the reverse strand, counting down.
GAGTCGAGCGGGCGGTAGCGGCGACTCGGCCAGTGCCGAGACCTCGGACAGCAAGCTACTGCAGCGCCTGGTACGAAACCTGGGTGGTCGGGCAGAAACCGCCATGGCGATTGAAGACTGGGTGGACCCCGGCGATATACCGCTCACGTCCGGTACCGAAGACAATGGTTACCTCGGGCAAGAAATTGCGTATCGCACGCCGGATACGTTCATTACCGATATATCCGAGTTAAGCGCGGGGCAGGGTATTGAACCGGAAGAGTGGAGCGCCATCGCACCGGAGCTCTGTGCGCTGCCGGAATCAGGAACAAAAATAAACGTAAACACGGCCTCAGAAGCGGTGCTCTCTGCGATGTTTCCGTCTGCCAACGTCCCGGGGCTGATCAGCCAGCGGGAAAGTGGTACGCCTTTTACTCAGATGGCAGACCTGTCCGGGTTTGGCATTACCGGCGGGGCAGAATTGGACTTCAACACCGCGTATTATGTGGCGCATATTGCCGTGCAACTTGGCCTGGAAAATCGCCAGTACTGGGAGTCGATACTCAAGCTCGACACCACTACCGGCGAAGTCAAAGTCATTCAGCGTCAGCGGCGCGAGTTTTCCGGGCAGTTTTTGCAGGAATTACTGGGGGATTAATTGAGTCAGGAAGTGAAATTATTAAGGCTGCGAGAGCCTGTAGCCGGATCGCACAGCGGCGATCAGGTACAGGCAGCGGGCAGTGTGCTATTGCAATGCTGGCGCGAAGGCGCCTGGCAGGCAGTAGCAACGGATACCGCATTCCAGCGCGCCTTTATCGCAAATGCCTCAGAAGCCGGCTATGCCATTCCAGAAGCAGAAAGCGCGAATGGTGAAATCGCCACGGAAGCCGAGGGCGTGATCAGCGCGCTGGCATTCGAACCGGAAGATCGTGCAGTGATTCTGGTGCCCGGCAGCTGGGTGTGGAATGGCCTCGAAAATGTGCCCCGCGCAGCCCGTCGTCAGAGCACCGCCGTGGGCTACATGGTGGAAGAGCAGCTCGCGGAAGATGTGGAAGATCTGCACTTTGTGTGTGAACCGGTTGCCGGTGATCTGTGCAGTGTCATGGCGGTTTCCAGCAATAAGCTCGCCGCTCTCAAGGGGCAGATAGAGCGCCTTGGCTGGCCGGTTATCGGTGCGATTCCCGAGTATCGGGTACTCGCCAATACCGGTGCGAACAGTTCTGCCGTGTGGTTTGACGACGATCGCGCACATTTCTGGATGGCCACAGGCAAGGGCCTTTCTGTGGCGCGCCCCCTTGCCGGTGTAATTGCGGAAAGCCTGATGATACCGGTAGACACAGAGGAGGGGGCTGAGGTGGCCGGCGCACAGGTCGGTGCCGAAGATCCATCCGCGCTGCGCGTTCTCGGTGATGTGACAGAGCTCGAACTCGCCACCTTCGAGCAGCTGGCAACCGTTGAACGTATCAGCGACGCGCCGCCTGAAGCATCGTTCAGTGCCAGTGTGGGCGCCAGCGTCCCCGGCAATCTGCTCACAGGCGATTTCCAGATCACCCTCGCGTCCGATGGTGGCCCATGGTGGAAAAAGCCCGCCATCGCCGTAGCGGCCTGCTTCGCTCTGCAGTTGGCGTTTTTTGTGGGTGCCGGCGTCTACTACAAGATTCAGGCAGACCGGGCGGATGATGCCGCCCGGACACTGTTCAGCGAAATTTTCCCCGGAGACAGCCCCGGCGCGGATCTGCGCCGGCAGATCATGGGTTATCTCAATCAGTCCTCGGGAGGTGGCGGTGAGTTCGCCGGCCAACTGCAACAACTGAGCAAGGTTTGGGCCACTGGCAATTCCGGTGATCTGAAGTTGCAGTCCCTGCGCTTTGACGGCAACCGTGGGGAGCTGGTGTTGCAGCTGCGCGCAGCCAATCTCGGCCAGCTGGACTCGGTGGTCGGAAAGCTCGGTAGTGGCCAGTTCAAGGCCGAGCTGTTGGCGGCCAACGAGTTGGATGACGGCGTTTCCGGCCGTATCCGCCTGCGATGAGTACTGCCAGATACCAGCCCCCAGCGGAAATAATCAGAACAACATCGAATACTATGAAGCAGACGATTGAACAGTGGCGCCAGAAGTGGACAGCTCTTCCCGCCAATGACCAGCGAGCGCTGGGTATGTTGATCCTTTTTCTGGGGGCCCTCTTTATTGTTTTCGGGCTATTCAAACCCGCGCAGTCCTTTTTTGACAGTGCGCGTACTGACGCAGAGAACGCCCGACAATTGGTGGACTGGATTGAGAAGCAGCGCCCGCAACTGGAGCGCATTCAGCGCAACAGTGGTGGCCAGTCTCAGGCCCAGGGAACCCTCCTGCAACGTGTGACAGCGGCAGCCAACAACCACAAAGTCACCATCAAACGATTCGAACCGGAGGGCAGTGGCCGCATCCGGTTGTGGATCGACGAGGCGCGCTATCAGGATCTGCAACCCTGGTTGAATACCCTGTTGCAGCAGCGTTTTATCATTCGTTCAGTCAGCGTCGATGCGCTGGCGGAAGAGGGGATGGTGTCAGCGCGGCTTACGCTGGAGCGGTAACAGTAGCGCCGGGCAGCACGGCAAAACACTTCAGCCAAAACTGGCCGAAAAATGCACTTATGTTCCACTTCCTGAGTGGTTTTGGCCGATTTGGATCCAACACCATCGCTAATTTCGAATGGTTTTAAAGTCGAAGCTCATTTATTCCCGTTGTTTGTGAGAGGACATAGGCGATTTCGACAGCAAATTCAGTCATGTTTGGCGCGAATTTCTCCCTATACTCAAAGGTATTGAGAAGAAACAGGGGCCAGACCATGCTGCTTCGCGATGCCGAAAGTAACCACCTGATTGATGTCGCCGACATCGTCACTCTTGCAAATCCGTACGAATTGACCGTTGTTGGCAGATACCTTTGGGGTGAAGAAATTCAGGATCCCGAGGTGTTCGACAAAGCAGAATTACAGTTTCTGTCCGGCGAGGCTTTGCCGCGATGCTGGCACGATAGCCGGTACCGTGACCGAGAGGTACGGCGTATCAAATGCGGTACGCGCGTCGACGACAGCGACTACTACCAGGGCGCCTGATCAGATATTCACCTCAGGGCGCAGCCTGCTGCGCATGCCGCTGTGCGGTGTGCGCTCTCTATCTGTCCCGTCGCCGGTGTCCTGCTGCTGAGACTTCCTGGGCTGTCATCAGTAGTGCTCTGCGCCGCCCCTAATCCGGCATCAGGGCTCCCGATGGGTCCACGTCGGCCTCTAATTCGTGGTTTCGTACCAATACCTCCTATACAATACGCGCCAATTTTTCACCGGTTCACCCCGGGGCAATGTGTTCAGCGCAAAGCAGGCACACAGCTCCCAATTCGGGTGGCTGGTACGTGGGTAAATGCTGTAGCGGAAGACTTTTGTCATGAGTTTTGAGTTGTTTGAAGAGTATTCCCTGGTTCTTGGTATCGGCGGCCTGATTCTTTTCATGATGTTTATTGTGTGGAACCTGGCCAAAGAATCGAAAGCTGGTCGCTTCGGTACTTTCATCCTGTTTATTGCCCTTGGGCTAGGCTTGCTTGGCTTTGTGTTTAAAACTGTGCTGGTTGAAGTCATGGGATTGGGCCAGTAGCGCCGCAACAGCTCCTCAGCCGTTTCGGACACAGGGAGCGTTCGCCGGAATTATTTATGCCGTTATTTGATCACCCCGAGCTCAAGGTCCAGAAGGATCGCCGGGTCTGCCGCAACACTGATACCCGTATTGCCAAGTATTCACGCCGGGGGATGCTGTTCAGTCTGGTGGCATTTGCCGTCGCGGTGGCGATCGGTGAACTCCGCACTATGTCGCCCAAGCTGGTGCTGGTGCTGGCGATCGTGCTGGTACTGTTGACGCTGATTCGTGGCTACTACGTTTTCCGTTTTGAGAATCTGTATGCCACCGGGCCGAAGCGTTGGCGTCATCGCTATTTCCTCGCGTCCACACTCGGTGCGGTCTGGTGGGGCATCATTCTACTCAGTCATGTGTTCCTGCTTGGCTTTTCCCCGGCGACTCAGTTCCTGTGGATCTATACGGTAGTTTTTTGCGCCAGCGTAGCTTCTGTTTTTTCCCCATACCACCGATTCCTTACCTGGTTTCTCGCCGGCTCGCTGGTACCTGCCGCACTGCAGGGGTTTCTCACGTCGGATATTCTCGGCGCCATTTACGGCGCACTGACCCTCGCGTTCGTCTGGCTGATGGCCCATCAGGCGCGCCGCGAGTCGGAGAACTACTGGGACCGGGTTGCCGCCATGCAGGCACTGCAACAAAAGGCCAGCAACCTGGCCGCAGCGCGCAAGCATTCAGATGCGGCAGTGGAAGTGACGAACGAATTTCTCGCCAATGTGGGGCAGGAGTTCCGCAGCCAACTGACGGATACCCTGGGTGCGCTGGCGCTACTCGAAGGTGACAGGCTTTCCGATCGGCAGCGGGACTGGGTACGGCTGGCCAAGAATGCCAGCAACCAGCAGCTGAAGCTGGTGGACAACGTGGGCATGTTCACCCGCGTAGCGCGCAAGGATATTCACTTGCGGCGCGCGCCGTTCAACCTTGTTCGTACCATGGAGAAGGCGTTCAAATTTGCCGCAAAGGCAGCTCAGCGACAGCGCCTTGAGTTCAATTTCCAGATCAGTGAAGACCTGCCGGTGATGGTCACCGGCGACAACCGCAAAACCGCCCAGTTGATTCGCAACCTGGTGGATGCGGCAACCGTCATTGCACAGAGTGGCGAACTGTGGGGCGAGGCGAGCTTTGAGCAGCTCAGCACCGACGAGGGCCAGTTGACGCTCAAACTGGTGGACAGCGGCGATGGGGAGATTCTTCCCGATGAATCCGAACTGTTTGGTGCCTTCTCCCGTATGGATACCACTCAGGTGACCACCGGGCTGGGCCTGAATATCGCCAAAGGTCTGGCGGAAGCCATGGGCGGCTATCTGCAGCTCCATTCCACCGAAGACGGCAACCGCTACCAGGTAGTGATTAAGTTCGCGATCGAGCCCAATCAACGCATTTACCTGCAACCGGACCGCCGGCTTGAGAATACCGAGGCTTTACTGCTGCATCAGAAAGGACTTTTTGTCAGCGGGATTGCCCAGATACTGCAGTCCTTCGGTATGGAAGTTACCACTAAAAACTGGGACGACGGCAGCACCGAGCCGATGGACCACCTGTTGCAGGCAATGGAGCGCGGCCAGCTGGTTGTGCTGGCACCCGCTATGGGCGATGGCCAGATGTTGAGTGGTGTCACCCAGGTGATCACCTCATCCGGCGATGCTCCGAAAAAATTTCCACTGCTGTGCATGGGCGGATATGGGCACAAGCTCGAATTCGCGCCGCTGGCGGCGGTGGAACCCGAGGCTCAGTACCTGGCCCGCCCGGTGACACGGAAAGAATTTCACGATGCGGTAGTAATCCGCCTGTTTGGTGGTATGAAAAAAAGCAGCCGCCGCGTGGTGTGCACCAACGCTGAGGTCAACCGCAAACGGAAGCTGTTATTGATCGAGGAATCCCGCCAACACCTGGGGGTAACGGAAGAAATGCTGCAGGCTCTGGGGTACCAGGTGGAGGTTGTTGCCGCAGTAGAGGACGCACTGTCGCGTCTGCCGGATAACAATTACGATCTGTTGCTAGTGGATTGCCAGCAGAACACCACCCACAGTGCGGAGATCATTGAGCAATTGCGGCACTGGGAAAGCGAGTATGCACCGGACGACCGGCTGCCGATTGTGGCATTGACCAGTACAACAGAAGAGCAGTTTGAAGGGCGTTGCCTGGCGGCGGGGATGGACGATTACCTCACCAAGCCATTGAGTAAAGACAGCCTCGCGGAAACACTGGAGCGCTGGCTGGGCGAGTAGGGAACGGAAAATACTCGAATAAAACCAGAAAAGGCCTGTCTTACGACAGGCCTTTTGCGTTTCCGGGTTGATCTCAGAACAGTAGATTAGAACTGATATTTGAGGCCCAGCTTAACTCGCCAGGTGGATTCATCAGCCTGGAAGCGATCATAGTTCTTGGTATTCAAACCGGCATAAGGCTCATCGTAGACGTATTGCCCTTCGTCATTCACATCGTACTGAAACAGATACCGTTGCGGGTACTGGCTATCGTACACCTTGCCCCAGTCGTCATTCAGCAGGTTGGCGAAGTTGTCGACGGTGAAGTACACCAGGCCGCGGTGCTCTGGCATAAAGCCCGGCAGCTCCTGAGTGATTGCCAGGTCCATGGTAGTGACCCAGGGCATGTTCGCCGAGTACTTATCGACAAACCCACCTGCGGCGCCGGCAACACCGGCCTGACGGGCAATATCCATGATTTCCGTATAGCTCAGGCCGTTTTCGAAATCCACGTTGGGATCGTCGGCACCGGACGGGATATAGGCAAGATAAACATCGGAGTCGTCGAAGTTGGACTGATCACCCAGACCGGCGTCGCGGAACGATTCGTAAGTCCAGGAGAAAGGACGGCCGGAGCGACGCTCTACAAATAGATTGAAATTGGTCTCATAGCCCTGCACAAATTCTGTGCGGTAACCGAAGTTCAGTACCAGGCGGTGCTCAACCTCGTAGTAGGCAGTGCCTTCGAGAGGCTGGTTGCGGTTTTCCACCACCTCGTACTGGTAGTTGGATTCCGCGGTGGAGCTGGTGCCCGGGTTGACCTCGGTGATGTCCTGATGGGTGTAAGACAGGTTGAGAGAAACTCCGTTATCAAACGCCTTTTCCAGCGCCGTACTCCAGATGATACTGCGGCCACCGTTATCGACATTGGTCAGCTCTAGATCGTAATTGTCTTCAAACTCGGTGCCGGCGTACACATTGTCCCAGATGATGCGGTCGCCGATACGTTCACCGCTGTCTACACGGGACAGGTCGCGCCAGTACACGCTGTTTTCCCGGTCAACATAAGTGAGCTCGGTGCTCAGGAATACGTCATTCGCAAAGCCGGGCACGTCAAACACATAATCTGCACCCACCTGGTAGCGCCAATCTGACGGCAGTTCAAAGTTCGGGTCGATACTGTTGGTACTGCCGGCACCCGGCGCCAGGCTGTCCATGGCCACCTGTGGCACACCGGTGAAGTTGACGTCCGCCGTATCGATGTCCGTCAGGTAAACGGAATCTTTGGTGGAGCCGTCGTTGGTGTAGGCGTTGGATACCCATACCAGCGGCATACCACCGCTGAAACGGCCAACGCCGCCGCGCAACGTGAGATCGTCACGCAGGTTCCAGGTGATGCCAATGCGGGGCAGCAGGATGTCGAGACCATCGAGGTTTTCGGTATTGGAGTAACCGTAGGTCTCCTCGAAGTTGCTGTTGGCATTGGGCGCGCTGTCTACCGCGAGTGACTCGTAGCGCAGGCCTGCGACCAGTTCGAGGCCTGCAACAGGCTCCAGGGTCGCGTCGCCGTAAAAGGCGTAGGTGCGGCCGTTTACGTCGTAGGCGATATCCTGGATATCGTTGGTATAGGCGTTGCTGTACTGCAGGTTGCTGGCAGCGCGATTTTCAAAATCGTCGATACTGTCAAAAGCCCAGGTGCCAGAAGCGTGGCGGCCGTACAGGTTGTAGTTCCAGGTGTCCTCGATTTCGGTGCCAAAGCGGTACTGTACGTCCTGGGCGTTATAGGTTCCGTGGAAGCCGAAATTCCACACTTCATTGGCCAGTACGTTCGCATGGCGGTTCTGGTCTGCGCCAGCAACGATAAAGCCATCTTCGGTTCGGATGTTGACCTCACCCCAGTTGCTGTTGGTCAGCGACGCCTGCTCGTAATCCTTGTACGAAAGGTTTACCTCAGTGCTGAACACGTCGCTCCAGTCGGAGAACACATGGCTGCTGAAGTAGGTGACGTCCTGGGCCATGGTCCAGAGGTTGGATGAGAGGTTAAGTTCCTCACTGCCGTCAGTAAAATTGCGCGCGGAGCGGGTTTCCTGGTTGCTGTAGGAAAAATCGGCGCGGTGATTGTCGCTGATATTCCAGTCCAGCTTGACCAGTATTTTTTCATCGCTGTCGGGTTCTGGCGCCGAGCCAACGGAGTCCTGCAGGCCATAAACGTCCTGAAGAACACTCAATACGCGATCGCGCTCTTGGGTGGTGACGTTGTGGTTGCTCAGGGAGTCCAGATCGTAGTTGAACGCGATTTCTTCTTCCCATTTTTCATAGGAAGAGAAGAAGAACAGCTTGTCCTGAATCAGTGCGCCGCTGAACGTGGCACCGTAGCTTTCTTCCTCGTTCTCAATGTCGAACTCGTCGACGGTGCCGCCTGTGGGAAGGCGATCGTCTTTTGCGGTACCGGCCCAGGGCACGGATTCGCCGAAAACACTGCCGCTGAACTCGTTGGTGCCTGACTTGGTCACCACATTCACATTACCACCGGTGAATTTACCCATACGCGCATCAAAGGGCGCATAACTGATGGAAATCTGCTCTACGGCATCCAGTGAAATTGGTGGCCGGTTTGAGGGGTAGCCATTGCCCTGCAGGCCAAAGGTATCGTTAATGCCAACGCCGTCAATGGTAAGCGAATTGTACTTGGGGTTGGTGCCGGCAATGCTGAGTTCATTGCCATCGGGGCTGACAATCGCCAGCGGGTTCGCGCGCAGAACATCTTTCAGGTCGCGATTGAACGTCGCCACACTGGCGATCTGGTCTTCGCCGAAAACACTGCTGGAGCCGCGATTTTCGTAGGCAATCACTTCACCGGTGACCACCACTTCTTCGACATCATTAACCTGTAGATTGTCGGAATCGAGATCGATGGGAAGATTGGTGGGGTTACCAAGGCTCAGGTAAACACCTTCGATGGTTTCTTCGCCGGCGGCGGATTGTACGCGAATGGTGTAGGGGCCACCGACACGAAGGCCGGAAACATTGAATCGACCACTGCCATTGCTCTGAATAACACTGCGGCTGTTAGAAGGCTGATGCACGATGGTAACGGTGGCATCCTGCACCGGCGCGCCCGCATCACTGGTAACGATACCGCGAATGGAAGAGGTGGTCTGCTGGGCGAGTGCAGCAGGCGCTACACCCAGCGCAGAGATGACCGCGGCAGACAGTAGTGCCCGCGGGAATTGGAAGCCTTTCATGAAACTCTCCTTATCGGGCCCGGTTGCGCTGTTTGCCAGCATCTATCCCTGGGCCGTCAATAGTTATGTATCTCTTAAATACGGTCCATCGCCGGATTTCCGGCGCGCCCATTGTTGTCGAGAGATCTTGCAGTGGAGTTAAGGAGATATTTCCGATTTGTCGCAAACAGGTGACAGGCAGGCTGCCAAATACCGACGTCGTAAAATTGTCACAGTCCGCACGTATTGTCGTGCCGCTGAACCTTGCGCTAGATGACCAAATTTTGGGGTGGGCTGTGAACCGAGCAATTTATCGAATTACCTTTATCTTCAGTTGTATTGTTTCCTCAGCATTCTCTGGACAGGTAGTTGCCTGGGGCGCAGACGCACACCGGGCAAGCGGTGAGATCGCCTGGCAATTGCTGGAAGTACCGGTGCAAACTGAAGTGAAAAGGCTGTTGAAGCTGAAAGGCGAAACGACACTGGCTGAAGCGGGGACCTGGGCCGACCGGATGCGCAGCAATGATGCCTATGATTGGGTCGGACCACTGCACTACATCAATTTACCAGTAGCCTGGGATAGTTATGACAAATCCCGGGATTGCCCGGAGCACGGTTGTATCCTCGATGCGATCAAGGTCAATCGCGCGAAACTCACCGACAAGTCGTTAAGCGATATAGAGCGTGCCGAGGCGTTATTGTTTCTGGTGCATTTTGTGGAAGATATTCATCAGCCCATGCACACCGGGTTGCGCGAAGACCGGGGTGGAAACGATGTAATGGTTGAATTTTTTGGTGAGGCCACCAATCTTCACGCGCTATGGGATACGCATTTGCCACGGCGCTTTATCAACGATTGGAAAGCGTTTGCCACAGAGGAAGTCGATCGACTGGATCGCCGTGAAGTGTTGCGAACTGCTGCGGGCGAGCCGGAACTCTGGCTGCAGGAATCTCACCGTCTCGCACATATGAACGCCTATACGGATACCAGTGTGCTGGGCGAGGCCTACTATGACAAGAACCGGGAAGTGATAGCGTTACGTCTTCGTCAGGGGGGTATCCGCCTGGCCGCGGTCTTGAACGAAGCGCTGAGGTAGGTGAGAAGATCAGGGGAGAAAAGTAGGGCGAGGTGATCAAGAGTAGCAGCAAAACGCTGCCACTCTTGCGGTCCAGACGGATCTACATTGAACGCTGATCAATGCGTTTGCGAAATTCTTCGCTTGTTTCCTTCCGCTCGGAATAACGGTCGGTAAAGTAATCCCGCTTGTCTTTCAGCAGAAAAGTAAACTTCATCAACTCTTCCATTACGTCCACAATCCGATTGTAGTACGACGAAGGTTTCATGCGATCATCGTCACCGAATTCCAGCCAGGCCTTGGCCACAGACGATTGATTGGGAATGGTGACCATGCGCATCCAGCGTCCGAGAATACGCATCTGATTTACTGCGTTGAAGGACTGAGAGCCACCGCACACCTGCATCACTGCCAGCGTCTTGCCCTGGGTGGGCCTTACGCCTTCCAGCGCCAGCGGGATCCAGTCGATCTGCGCTTTCATGATGCCGGTCATGGCGCCATGGCGCTCCGGTGATGACCACACCATGCCATCGCTCCAGGTGGCCAGGTCCCGCAGTTCCTTCACTTTCGGGTGATCCGCATCCACATCATCAGGTAGTGGTAGCCCGGACGGATTGAAAATCTTCGTTTCCGCACCGAGCGCCTGCAGAATCCGCTGCGCTTCTTCAGCCGCCAGGCGGCTGAAGGAGCGCTCGCGCAGCGACCCGTACAGCAACAGGATTTTCGGCGGTGTGTCGCTGATGGGTGCCACTAGTTGATCGTGATCGGTGCTGTGAAAACACTCGGCATCGAGGTTGGGCATATCGTCGATATTCATGAATTTACCTCTTCTTCTCCAAACCAGTGACGTGTGCGATTGGCAATGGCCACCAGCGACAACATGACCGGCACTTCCACCAGCACACCGACGACCGTTGCGAGCGCTGCACCGGAGTGCAAACCGAACAACGAAATGGCAACGGCGACCGCCAGTTCAAAGAAATTTGAGGTTGCGATCATGCACGCAGGTGCAGCGATATTATGCGGAAGCTTCATGCCGCGGGCGGCGGCGTAACTGATGGCGAAAATACCGTAAGTCTGGATCAGTAGCGGTATCGCAATCAGTACGATAGCCAGTGGGTTTTCGACGATTGTCTGCGCTTGAAAACCAAACAGTAGCACCACCGTCGCCAACAGGCCGGCGATGGAAAGTGGCTTGATCTTGGCCAGGAAATTGTTCAGCCGGGTATGGTCATTGGCCGAATCCAGTGCACGCCGGGTGAGAACTCCCGCGATCAGTGGCAACAGTACGTACAGGACGACTGAATAAAGCAGCGTATCCCACGGCACGGTGATATCACTGACACCCAGCAACAGGGCAGCAATGGGGGCAAACGCGAAGATCATGATCACGTCGTTTACCGAGACCTGCACCAGCGTATAGTTTGCATCCCCGCGGGTAAGTTGGCTCCAGACGAATACCATTGCGGTACACGGGGCCACACCCAACAGGATCATGCCAGCGATATATTCCTGCGCCGTCTGCGGGTCCACCAGATCGGCAAAAATCACCCGGAAGAACAGCCAGCCCAGAGCGGCCATGGTAAACGGTTTGATCAGCCAGTTGATCACCAGCGTCAGTATCAACCCCTTGGGTTTGTCACCCACATGACGGATCGAGGAAAAGTCTACCTGCACCATCATCGGGTAGATCATCAACCAGATGAAAATTGCTACCGGCAGGTTTACATGGGCGACTTCCATGGCGGCGATCGACTGAAAAAATTCCGGTGCCAGATTGCCAAGAAAAAGCCCTGCCAAGATACACAAGCCGACCCAGAGCGAGAGATAGCGCTCAAAATTCCCCATGATCAGCCTTCCTCTGTCGCGAGTTGGGTCAGTGCCTCCAGTAGCGCATTGCCGTATTTGCGATCGACATCAGCTGCCAGCATACGCTCTACCCGCGTCTTAATCGCGCCGATGGTCTGGCGGAAAGCCTCAGCTTTTTGCTCGTCGCTACCATCCAGCTTGGATGGATCAGAAAGCCCCCAATGCACTTTGAGCGTATCACCGAGCCATATCGGGCAGGCTTCGCCGGCGGCACTGTCGCACACGGTTACCACCACATCCGGCACCCAACCATCGAGATTGTCCCAGGATTTACTGGAAAGCCCTTCGGTGGATATACCTTGCTCCTCCAGGTACTTGAGGGAAAGCGGGTGCACTTCGCCCACCGGCTGACTGCCGGCACTGCGCGCCTCAAGACGGCCCTGACCAAACTGATTGGTAATCGCCTCGCTCAGAATGCTACGACAGCGGTTGTGGGTGCAGATATACAAAAGCTTCATGGTTTTCTTTTCCTGGCTCGGATGTAAAACAAATTGTTTAGCAACACTGCCTATCGCGCACGGGGCGCGATTGCATACGGGCAAGTGCTTCGGTGTTTTCGGTGATGAATGCGGGGTTTTGAGTAAGGGTCATTCCCAGAACCTGACTGGCCCAATCGGGCAGGCTGGGGTTCAGGCTGTAAAACACCCATTGGCCCTGGCGGCGGTCACTCAACAGCTCACACTGACGCAACTGGGCAAGGTGTCGTGAAATCTTTGGCTGGCTCTGCTTGAGCGCTTCCATCAGCTCACATACGCAGAGCTCGCCCTCGCGTGCAATCAGCAAGAGGCTGCGCAGGCGGGTGTCATCAGCAAGACATTTGTAGAAAGCGACAGGGTTCACGGTGGATCTCCGATTGATCTGCGGCAAAGTATATTCAACATTCCGTATATATGGAATATCGAATATATGGTTTTTCAGATATGCAGCCGGGACTTTACAGGATAGCGTGTGGTGCGGGGGCTGGAAGCAGCGGCAGAAGAAGCCCAAGAAGCGCGCTGGCGCTCCGCTTCTTGGGATATAAGTTGGGACTGCGGGGTCAGATGTCGAACTCAGCCCAGACGGGTGCGTGATCCGAGGGGCGCTCCATAGCGCGGATATCGTAATCAATACCGGTGGCTACGCACTTGTCCGCAAGGCACCCGGAGGCGAGGATCAGGTCAATACGCAGCCCGCGGCGGGGCTCGCGATCGAAGCCCCGGCTGCGGTAGTCAAACCAGCTGAACAGATCGTTGGTCTCAGGATTCTGAGCGCGAAAGGTATCGGTCAGTCCCCAATTATAAATTTTCTCCAGCCACTCACGCTCCTCCGGCAGGAAGCTGCATTTACCGTCCCGCAACCAGCGCTTGCGGTTTGACTCACCAATGCCAATATCCAGGTCTGAGGCGGAAATATTCATGTCGCCAATCACCAGCACTGGCGCTTTGTTGTCGCACTCCTTGTTCAGGTAGGCATCCAGATCGGCATAATATTTTTGCTTGGCGGGAAACTTGACCGGGTGTTCGCGGTTTTCCCCCTGGGGGAAATAGCCATTCAGGACGGTGAGTGGCTGGTCAGCGCCAATATCAAACTGACCCGCGACCAGGCGGCGCTGCGCGTCTTCGGCGTCAGTAGGGAAGCCGTACTGCTTTTTGATGAACGGATAGCGGGAGAGTAGGGCGACGCCGTAGTGTGTCTTCTGACCGAAGTAAATGACCTCATAGCCGAGATCGCGAATCACATCGATCGGGAAGTCTTCGTCGGTAACTTTGGTTTCCTGCAGACCGATAATATCGGGCGAATGACTCTCTACCAGCGCCTCCATCTGATGCAGGCGCGCGCGGATGCTGTTTACGTTAAAGGATACGACTTTCATTTTCTCTCCCCGGAAATCGTAAAAAACCGAAGCCCGCTATTCGTGAGAATACCGGGCCTCGGGTTTAAGTGTTTATGCAAATTGTTTCGGGCCAATCATGTCGCTGGCCTCTTTAGTTCGCCGCAGGTGCTCAGCGCAGGGGCTCAATCGAAATTGGCAACCTGCGGTGAGCTAGCGTGCTTTTTTAGGCCGATAAAGTCCGCCATGATGTAGCCCGCTTCGTTCAATACAGGGTCGTCTTCGAGCGTGATTTCTACCGGGCCACCGACAGGTTCCACATCTTCCGACTCGCTCTTCTCATAGGCTTCAAAGCTCTCATACGGCTCAAGGCCTTTTGCTTCGCGACGCTGATTTTCCAGTGCGAGCATTTCCTGATTCATCTGCTCGCGTTCCTGAATACGGGTTTCCTCATTCAGGGAGACCGACTTGCGGTTAGCCCGTTCGGTCTGATGATCGAACTGCGCGCGCAGGTAAATGAAGTCCGGGTCGACTTCGGTGCGCTTGTTATGTTTGCGCACCAGGTCCGGCACCATTTCTTTCAGGTTGAAATATTTTGCGTGACGCACTGCGTGGATGCGATCCCAGGGCAGGGCGGTGTCGTAAGCGCTTTCACCCACACTTTCGCTATCGATCAGCTGCGGCATGTCGATATCTGGAGAGACACCAGCGTGCTGAGTGCTGTCACCGGATACGCGGTAGAACTTGGACTGGGTGATTTTCAGCTGGCCTTCTTTCAGCGGTGCCATGGTTTGCACGGTGCCTTTACCGAAAGACTGATTGCCAACCACCAGGCCGCGGTTGTAGTCCTGAATCGCGCCGGCAAAAATCTCCGAGGCGGAAGCAGACAGGCGATTGATCAACACCACCAGCGGACCGCGGTACATGGCGCGAGAGCGCGAACGGTTGTGGCGAGAGATCTGCTCATTGGCGTGGCGGATCTGCACCACCGGGCCCTGGTCGATAAACAGGTCGGTGAGCATGGTGGCTTCCTGCAGGGAACCACCGCCGTTGTTGCGCAGGTCCAGAACGATACCGTCTACGCCTTCTTTCTGCAGTTCATCCAGCAGACGAGCTACGTCGCGGGTAGTACTTTTGTAATTGGGGTCGCGGCGACGGTACGCCTCAAAGTCGATATAGAAGGTGGGCAGGTTGATGACGCCCACTTTGTAATTCTGGTCGCCGTCGGAAAACTCGAAGATGGCTTTCTTGGCTGCCTGGTCTTCCAGCTTCACCTTGCTGCGCTTGATGGTGATGGTACGGTGCGAGCCGTCGCCACCGGTAGGGATGGTTTCCAGGCGCACGAAAGTGCCGGCGGAGCCGCGGATCAGATCGACCACGTCGTCCAGGCGCCAGCCGACCACGTCTACCAGCTCACCCTCTTTATCCTGACCCACAGCCACGATCTTGTCGTTGGGCTTGATCTTGCCGGTGCGGTCCGCTGGGCCACCGGCCACCAGGCGGGCAACCTTGGTGTACTCGTCTTCCATCTGCAACACGGCGCCAATGCCCTCCAGGGAGAGGGACATGCTCATGTTGAAGTTCTCCAGCGAACGTGGAGACAGGTAATTACTGTGGGGGTCATACAGGCGGGTGAGCGAGTTCATGTAGAGCTCGAACACATCGTCCGAATTCTGCTGGCCGAGACGTTTGAGTTGGCCCTTGTAGCGGCGCTTCAGCAGGTCGGCGATTTCCTCGTCGCTTTTCTCGGTCAGGCGCAGGTTCAGTACGCTGGACTTCAGGCGCTTGCGCCAGAGGTCATCTGCAGCACTGATGGATTGCGGCCATTCGCTCTTTTCGCGATCCAGCTCCAGAGACTCGTCTTTGGCGAAGTCGAACTTCGGCAGACCGTTTTCGAGCTGGGACAGGATGTTGTTCAACCGGTCCGACACCCGCAGGCGGTAGCGGTTGTAGATCTCAAACCCGCGGTCCACGTTGCCAGCCTTGAGGTCGTCGTCCAGCTTGCTGCGCCACTGGCGGAACTCGCTGATGTCGGACGAGAGGAAGTAACTCTTGGTGGGGTCGAGGCTGTCGATGTATTCATCCCACAACCCGGTGGACATTTCGTCGCCCACCTTCATTTTGTTGTAGTGCAGCATCTCGAGCTTGCTGACGATCTCGCGGGCAGTGCCACCGTGGTCTTCTTGTGGTTCTAGCTCTTCATTGTCTGCCAGGGAAACTGGCGCAACAAGAATCAGGAAGGAAAAGGAAAGGCCGGAAATCAGAGCGGCTATTCGATTGCTAAGCATAAGGAGTCTCTTTATACGTCCTACATCAAGGCGTCCCACTGGCTTGGTGATCCGGACGTGGTACTCCGGAGCAGTGGCGACTTATAGCTTAGGACAAGTATAAAGGCTGAAAGCTCCGAAAGGCATGAATTGCTTCTTGTACAAGGCGAAAGGTGTCAGGTTTGCAGGAAATTAAAGAATGATTTTTCTGCCAGAAGGCAAATACCGCTGAGATCTTGCTCAAAAATCAATCGCGCAGGAATGCGAATTTTCCAACGACGCTAGATTCCCGGCTGATTTTCGACCAATTGAGTGCCAATTGCGTTTAATTGAGGCCAAACAATATCTGGCCCGCGGCAGAATTGAACGGCTCACACAGAGAGCGAGGTGGGCTCGGTAGTGGCGGGCGTTTTGCGTAGAAAACGCGAGGTCTGCAGCATCTCCAGGTTCGCAGCAACGTGGCGGGCGCCTACGTCGGCAATATCAAACGCTTCCGGGTTCATTACCCACTGTTGCAGCAGGCCAATAATCCCCGCATGCACCACTGGCACTGCAACCTCTACGTCCAGATCTGAAGGCAGTTGACCCACGGCCACCGCATTTTCAAGCAGGCTGCGCAGGCGCAGGTTTGCCTCGGCATGCCCCTGGGCACAGCGTTCGTTGATCTCACCATTTTCCGGTACCCACTCACAGCGCCGCAAAATGATGGTGAAAATCCTGCGCCACTGCTCATTGGCCATGACTTCCCGATACATGAACAGCCAGCGGGACGAAAGTTCACCCAGTGGGTCTTCACAGGCCTCAAGCGGGGCCTGGCAAAGGGATTCATCGGGTAGCTGAATGCGGTCGGCCAGGGCGCCAAACAGGTCCGCTTTATTCTGGAAGTGGCCGTACACCGCGCCCCGGGTTACACCGGCCAGTTCGGCGATTTCAGTTAGGGAAGGGCGGGAGACACCGCGACGGTCAAACACGTCGATGGCGGCATCGAGTATGCGTTCGCGTGTTTCCAGTGCGTCTTCTTTTCTGCGTTTGGCCATGAAAGTGGGTCTCGGAATCTCTAACGTTCGCGCTTGACTGGCCCCTGAATCTGTGGACCAACAAACCTGTGATGCCGGTCAGTTTAGTTCATATACATTCATGAATAAATAGTTGATATTCATTCATGCATGTATTTAAATTGCGCTCATTAGGCCAGATTAGTCATGTAAGTCTGGCGCGATCGTCTTTTTTTGACCGGGTTTTCAGTCAGTCGGTCACTTTTCAACCGGCCTGTTTGCCGGTCATTCTGTCAGGCATCGGCACACCGGTTTTCGGGTGCGATGCCTTTCGTTTATGGATTCAACTATCAATGGTGCCGCTTGCAGGCACCGGTATGGACGCAATACCGAGGTTTTCATGTTGCACAAGAAGAAGTCGTTGATCTCCGGCAGCCTGCTGTTGGCCATTGCACTATTGTCAGCCTGTGGCGAGAAGCAGCAGGCCATGCAGGGGCCCACGCCTCAGGTCACCGTCGTCACCCTCTCCAGCGAGGCAGTCACGCTAACCCGCCAGCTGCCCGGCCGTACCAGCCCCTACAAAGTGGCCGAGGTGCGCCCGCAGGTAGACGGCCTGGTAAAGGAGCAGCTGTTCAGGGAAGGGGGCATGGTGGAGGCCGGTGCGGCGCTGTATCAGCTGGACGATGCCCGCTACCAGGCAGACTTCGACAGTGCAAAAGCCTCACTGGAACGCGCTCAGGCCACTCTGAATGTGTCGAAACTGAACGCCGACCGCACGAAAGATCTGGTAAAGACCGGAGCAGTGAGCAAGCAGGACAACGACACCGCAATTGCTTCACTGCGACAAGCAAAGGCGGATGTGGCCGCGGCCAAGGCTGCCGTAGCCCGCAGCAAGGTGATGCTGGAGTTTGCCCGGATCAGCGCGCCGATCAGCGGTCGTATCGGCATTTCCGCCGTAACCCAGGGAGCCCTGGTGACCGCGAATCAGTCCACAGCGCTTGCGACCGTGCAGCAGCTGGATCCGATTTATGTGGATCTGACCCAGTCGGTCAGCGAACTGCTGAATCTTCGCCAGTCCATGGCAGCGGGCAACCTGCAGAGCACAGACAACCTGCCGGTGACCATCCTTCTGGAAGATGGCACGCGCTACCCCCACGCTGGAAAACTCGAATTCTCTGAGGTAAGTGTGGATCCCACGACGGGCAGCGTGAGACTGCGCGTGGTGGTACCCAACCCCGACCATCTGCTGTTGCCGGGTATGTATGTGCGGGCGTCTGTCGGCAGCGGTCAGCGTGAAAACGCGGTGCTGGTACCGCAACAGGGCATCTCTCGCGACCCGAAAGGCAACACCACCGCGATGGTACTTGGGGAGGGCAATACCGTCGAAGCGCGCCCGGTCAAAGTCTCCCAGACCGTGGGAAGCGCCTGGCTTGTGGAAAGTGGCCTCAAGGCCGGCGATCGCGTGATCGTCGAAGGGCTACAGAAGATTCGCCCGGGTGCGGTGGTGAATCCTGGCGAGGCGGCTCCACCCGCACCGGTGGACCTGCCAGCGCCATCCAGCGCGACTGAATCCGCAGACAACACACAGAAGCAAGCGCAGAACGACGCCAGCAAGGGGTAACAGCAATGGCAGGTTTCTTTATCGATCGCCCGATCTTTGCCTGGGTGATGGCCATCGTCGTGATGCTGTTTGGCGGCCTCGCGATTACCAAATTGCCGGTAGAGCGCTACCCGGATATTGCACCGCCGGTGGTTTCCATCTCAGCGAGCTACCCCGGCGCGTCGGCCAAAGTCATCGAAGACACGGTCACCCAGGTGATCGAGCAGAACATGAAAGGGCTCGACGGCCTGATTTATATGTCGGCCACCAGTGAATCCATCGGTACCGTAGGGATTACCCTGACGTTCGAAAACGGCACCGACCCGGATATTGCCCAGGTGCAGGTGCAGAACAAGCTGCAGCTGGCCATGCCGCTGTTGCCGGAAGAAGTACAGCGCCAGGGCATTACCGTGGGTAAGGGGCGCTCGGGCTTCCTGCTGGTCGCGGGCTTTGTGTCTACTGACGGGAGCATGGAGAAGGCAGATATTGCCGACTTCGTTGTGTCCAATGTGGTCGACCCACTCAGCCGGGTACCCGGTGTGGGCAGCATTCAGGTGTTCGGATCCAAATATGCCATGCGTATCTGGCTGGACCCCAATAAGCTCGATGCCTACAAACTGACGCCCACGGACATCATGACCGCGGTGCGCAACCAGAATCAGCAGGTCGCCATCGGCAGCCTCGGCGGCACACCTGCCATTGCAGGGCAGCAGCTGACCGCCAGTATCACTGCGCAAAGCCGTATGCAGACGCCGGAAGAGTTTCGCAATGTTGTGGTACGGGCCAATACCGACGGCTCCATCCTCACTCTTGGCGATGTCGCCCGCGTGGAACTGGGGGCGGAGAGCTACGGCAACATCACCCGCTACAATCGGGCGCCGGCCACCGGTGTCGCGGTTTCTCTCGCCACCGGTGCCAACGCGCTGGATACCGCAGATGCGGTAAAAGCAAAACTCGACGAGCTGAGCCCGTATTTCCCTGCGGGCCTCAAAACCGTGATTCCATTCGATACCACACCCTTCGTGAAGGTATCGATCGAAGGTGTGATACACACCCTGGTCGAAGCGGTGGTACTGGTGTTCCTGGTAATGCTTCTGTTCCTGCAGAACATCCGCGCCACTATCATTCCCACGATTGCGGTACCGGTCGTATTGCTGGGCACCTTCGGTGTACTCGCTTTGCTCGGTTTCTCTGTCAACATGCTCACCATGTTTGCCATGGTGCTCGCCATCGGTCTGCTGGTGGACGATGCCATCGTGGTGGTCGAGAACGTCGAGCGTGTGATGCACGAGGAAAACCTTTCGCCCGTCGAAGCCACCAAAAAGTCCATGAAACAGATCACCGGCGCACTGGTCGGTATCGGGGTCGTGCTGTCGGCGGTGTTTGTCCCGATGGCATTTATGGAGGGCTCCACCGGCGTTATCTACCGGCAGTTCTCCGCCACGATCGTTGCGGCCATGACCTTCTCGGTACTGGTGGCAATTGTGCTGACACCGGCGCTCTGCGCCACCATGCTGAAACCGGGATCACACGGCTCCCAGAAAGGATTCTTCGGCTGGTTTAACCGCAAGTTTGATCGCGGTGCCGCCTCCTATCAGCGTGGCGTGCGTGGCATTCTCGCCCGCAGTGGCCGCTTTATGCTGATCTTTGCCCTATTAAGTGCCGTCATGGTGTTCCTGTTTGTGCGCTCTCCGAGCTCCTTCCTGCCCGAAGAAGACCAGGGCGTACTCTTCTCGCTGGTGCAGACCCCGGTTGGCGCTACCCAGGAGCGCACCATGGAATCGGTGCACAAGCTGGAAGATCACTTCCTCAACAATGAAGAGGAACTGGTGGAGTCTGTGTTCTCGGTGCAGGGCTTCAGCTTTGCCGGCAGTGGCCAGAACAATGCCATGGCGTTTATCAAGCTGAAGGACTGGGACGAACGCGAAGAGGATTCTGAGCAGGCACAGTCTGTGGCCATGCGCGGCATGGGCGCCCTGAGCCAGATCAAGGATGCCATTGCTTACGCATTTTCCCCGCCGGCACTACCGGAACTCGGCACCTCGGCCGGTTTCGCCATGTACCTGAAGGACAATGCCAACCAGGGGCATGAGGCATTGATCACCGCCCGCAACCAGTTATTGGGAATGGCTGCACAGAGTTCTCTGCTGACCGGTGTGCGCCCCAATGGCCAGGAAGATACGCCGCAGTTCAAGTTGAATGTGAACAATGCCAAGGCATCTGCGTTGGGTGTTTCCATCGGCGAGATAAACAGTACCCTCGGGGTTGCCTGGGGTGGTCAGTATATCGACGACTTTATCGACCGCGGCCGCATCAAGCGTGTGTATATGCAGGCGGATGCGCCTTATCGGATGAACCCGGAAGACTTCCGCCTGTGGTCCGTGCGCAACAATAATGGCGAGATGGTGCCGGTATCGTCCTTCGCCACCTTTGACTGGGAATACGGGTCACCGCGCCTCGAACGCTATAACGGTGTCCCCGCGTTGCAGATTCAGGGGCAGGGTGCGCCCGGCGTCAGCTCCGGTGAAGCCATGGCGGAAATGGAGCGTCTGGTCAGCCAGTTGCCCGAAGGTTTTGGCCTGGAGTGGACCGCACTTTCCTATCAGGAGCAGCAGGCCGGTTCGCAGACGACATTGCTGTACGCGCTGTCGGTCCTGATTGTGTTCCTGTGCCTGGCGGCTCTGTATGAAAGCTGGACGGTGCCTACTGCGGTACTGATGGTGGCACCGCTGGGTATTCTCGGCGCCGTGATCGCGAGTAACCTGCGCGGCTTCGACCGGGATATCTATTTCCAGGTGGCCATGCTCACCACGGTGGGACTGACCAGTAAGAATGCGATTCTGATTGTGGAGTTCGCCAAGCAGAACCTGGAAGCGGGAATGGAGCTGATAGAAGCCACCATGCACGCGGTCCGCGACCGCCTGCGCCCAATCATCATGACCTCGCTGGCGTTTGGCCTCGGCGTGTTGCCGCTGGCGCTAGCGACCGGCGCCGGTTCTGGTGCGCAGCAGGCCATCGGTACCGGGGTTCTTGGCGGGATGATCGTTGGGACACTGCTGGGTATTTTCTTTATTCCACTGTTCTTTGTGGTGGTACAGAAACTGTTCGGCCGTCAAAAGGCCGCCGCTGCGGACCGTCAATTTACCGATTCACTGGCGCTAGAAAAGAGCGCGGTAACGGAGCGCGAGCGATCAACGGATCCCGCGTAATCCGCTAACCATCTGTAAACCTTGGCCGGGCCTCGCGAAAGCAGCCCGGCCTTTTTTTGCCCAGCGGTTTTACCGGGCAAAGAAATGTTGATTATCGAACAATGGCGACAGATTTTATCTGGGCCCAGAGTTCGCTGCCGGCCACCAGCGACAGCTGGTGCAAAGAGCGGCGGGTGATACGTGCAATCAGGCGGGTGGAACCCGATGTATTTTCATTGCCCTCGTCAGAAAGCGGCTTAAGCCGCACCAGCACCATGGCGGGGTCCCGATCCGGGCTGATTTCCTGCACTCGTACCGGCAACCGGTTGAGGATACTCGATGCGGTATCTTCACTGCGGGTCAGGCTGATATCCCGGGCGAGCACCCGCAAGCGGATTGACTCGCCAATAGGCTCACCACCGTCCCGCAACCACAGAGCACCACCCTCAAACCCGGCGCGCAGCAGCTTCCACTGATCATCTCGCTCTGCGATTTTCGCTTCCAGCAATACCCCTAGATCGTCCCCCAGCTGTGCGGGAAAGTCTTCCCTGGAGAGAAGGGCCGCGGCTTTACCTTCGCCAATGACTTTTCCTTCCTCCATCAACAACAGGTAATCCGCCAACCGCGCAATCTCATCAACGGAGTGGCTGACGTACAAAATTGGGATATCGAATGCCCGGTGCATTTTTTCCAGGTAGGGGAGAATCTCCCGTTTGCGCATCTGGTCGAGCGAGGCGAGTGGTTCATCCATCAACAGGAGTCTGGGTTTAATCAGCAGGGCCCGTGCGATCGCGACGCGCTGCTGCTCACCACCGGACAGCGACTCGGGCCCCCGACTGAGAAGATCGCCGATTCCCATCAGCTCAATGATTTTTTGAAAATCGGAATCGGAGACGGCTTCGCCCGCGCGTTTGCGTGCAAATTCCAGGTTTTTTCCTGCGCTGAGATGCGCAAACAGGCTCGGCTGCTGAAATACAAACCCCAGTGGACGCCGGTGTACCGGGATAAACACGCGTTTACTGCTGCACTGCCAGGTTTCGCCATTCACCGACAGGCTCGCATTTTTACAAGACTGCAGTCCGGCGATACAGCGAAGCAAGGTGGTTTTTCCTGAGCCCGATGGCCCGAAAATACCGGTAACACCCGTCCCGGGCAGGTCCAGTTTTGCATCGAGGGTGAAGGCCCCCTGCTGGTCGCCATTGCTGCGGGGGAGATGAAAATGCCCCTGGATACCGGGAGTGGGATCGCGGTTATGATCCATAGCGTAACCCCACGGCCGATTTGCGCTGCTGCAACAGATACAGCAGCAGTAACACCGCAAACGAAAATACGATCATCGCCGCCGACAGCCAGTGCGCCTGGGTATATTCCAGCGCTTCCACATGGTCGTAGATCTGCACGGAAACCACCCGGGTTTCTCCGGGAATGTTGCCGCCAATCATCAGTACCACTCCAAATTCGCCTACCGTATGGGCAAAGCCGAGTACCGCCGCCGTCAACAGGCCAGGCTTTGCCAGTGGCAGGGTAACGTGCCAGAAGGAATCCCATGGGCCCGAGCGCAGAGTCGCCGCGACTTCACCGGGGCGCGGCCCCTGAGCCTCAATAGCATTCTGAATCGGTTGAACCACAAACGGGAGCGAGTAGAGCAGGGAGGCGACGACCAGACCCCAGAAGGTAAATGGCAGGGTGCCCAGCCCAAGTGCCTCGGTAAATTTTCCCATTGGGCCACTGGGCCCCATGAAAATCAGCAGATAAAAGCCCAGCACTGTTGGCGGAAGCACCAGTGGCAGCGCCACCAGCGCACTGACTGGCCCCTTGAAGATAGAGCGGGTTCTGGCCAGCCACAGGGCCAGTGGCGTGCCCAGAACTAACAGAAGAAGGGTCACGGTTGTGGCGAGGCGCAACGTCAGCCAGATGGCGCCAAGGTCCGTATCACTCAGCATCGGTGTCTCCGCCCTCGGTCGCTTTCAAGGGCCCGCTCGATGCGCCCGTGTTATACCCGTACCGGCGGATGGTGGCTTGGGCTGCGGGACTCTTGACGAATAACCAGAACGCCAACAGCGCCGGATTCTCACGTCCGCGCTTCAAAATCACCGCATCCTGGCGTATCGGACCGTAAAAACTATCCGGCACCAACCACGCGGAGCCCTCTGTGATTTTTCCATCCCGCATCACTTGCGACAGCGCAATCAACCCAAGGTCGGCATTGCCACTGGCGACAAACTGATACGTCTGGGAAATATTCTCACCCTGCACCCACTGCGAACGGGTACTCTGCGCAAGCTTCAGGTGTTGCAGCACCTCTATCGCTGCGGCGCCATAGGGGGCGAGCTTCGGGTTGGCCAGGGCAAGTTTGTGAAACTGGCCGGATTTCAGCACCAAGCCCTGATCATCAACAAAGCCATCGCGGCGGGACCAGAGCACCAGTTTTCCTTCCGCATAAGTACGCAAGCTGGTCTTCTCTGCCAATCCCTGAGCAATCAAGCGGGCCGGTTTTTCGGCATCGGCTGAGAAAAACGCATCAAAGGGCGCGCCGTGGTTAATCTGTGCGAAGAACTTTCCCGACGAGCCAAAAGCCACCTTCACACGGTGCGCACTCTGCGCCTCGAATTGGTTGACCATGGCCTGCATGGGCGCAGTGAAATTCGAAGCCACTGCGATAGTGGTCTCATCGCCCCGGGCAGAGAGCGTAGTCAGCATGGCGAAGGTACCCAGCAGCAACGCCAAAGGCGTCAAACTTAATAGTTCAGTTTGACGCCGAATAAAGCCGTGGCAACAACGAAATCCTATACGCATCGGTAACTCAATTTCCCCTAGATCGCCACAGGCGCATGCTCCGTGGGCTGGTCGTCGGCCTTACCGTACCAGAATCGGTAAAAATCCTCGGTCACCTTCTGCTCGATATCCGTTGCTTCCTCACGCGGGCAGAACAAGGTAATCGTCAATACATTGTGCCCAAGTTCGCTGGTGCTGAACTTGATTTTGGGCTCTGTGCCGGCGAGATCTACCCCCATACGGCTCTCAATCAACTTGCAGTAGCGCTCAGCCACTTCCTTGAAGGACTCGCAGTGCTCCAGCACCCGCTCGGTGATATAGGGCTTGATGGCAAACGGATTCTCTCCCTTATTCTCGCGCACGATGGTAAAAGAGTGTTCGATATACCGGCGCATGAAGTTGAAGTTCTTTACCGGCTGGGTAAAAAACGCGTTGTTGGGAACATACAGGGTGGTGCCGGTATAGCCATTGCCGAGACCATGGGGGTCAATCTCAAGCAGGGTAGTACTGAGCCAGTTGTTGTCGATCACCTCACCAAACTGGTCGCCAATCTTCACCCAGTCACCGATAGTGAAGGAGCGCATGCTGGCCTGATAGAGCCCGCCCACCAGGCAGGCAACCACATCCCGCAGAGCAATTACGATGGCGACGGAGAACGCGGCGATAGACAGGGCAAAATTCCGCAGTTCAGACACCCAGATGGCAAACAGCCCGATGACCATCAGCAGATTGGTAAAGTTGTGCACCGTGTGAACCCGGCGGCGGATATCCTGCCTGGGCCAACTGGACCGCCGAAAAAGCAATACCAGCACTGAACGGGCCAGTAGCGCCACGGTCACCAGCACCAGGCTCCAGGCCAGCTTGTGTTGAAGGAATTGGCTGAGTGCCTGGCTGAAGAATTCGCTGTTCATCGGAAGCTCGGTAATGCTGTTCAGGAAGAGGCGACAGGGAGGAGGCTGCGTACTCGCGTACAAACGCGCCGATAAACCCTGATTGATTATGGCGCGTGGTATCCAATCCAGGCCGAATATCGCGGCAGTCTATCCGACAGGTCGAAATGGCCGCAACCCGCGATTGGCGGCGAGCGCCGTCTTTCAAGCGCCAAGGGCGAGGCTGGGAAAAGTGTGGCAAACTGCGTCACACGAGCGCCTGGGACTAAGATCATCAGGAATCAGGAGCGGCTGTAGGCAAGAGAGCCTGAAACATAGAAGGAAGGTAGTAATGGAAGAACTCCGCGAACACCAGCTCAGCATGAGCGTGCTGATGACCCCCGATATGGCCAATTTCACGGGTAAGGTACACGGCGGAGAGCTGCTGTCCTACCTGGACAAGGTCGCCTATGCCTGCGCCAGCCGCTACGCGGGCCGTTATGTGGTTACGCTATCCGTCGACCGGGTGATGTTCCGGCAGGCGATCAATGTGGGGGAGCTTGTCACCTTTCTTGCCTCGATCAACTATACCGGCAACACGTCGCTCGAAGTGGGGATCAAAGTCATCACCGAGGATTTCCATAAGCGGGTAGTGCGTCATACCAACAGCTGCTACTTCACCATGGTGGCACTGGACGACGACGGGAAGCCTGCAAAAGTACCGCCCTTCAAGCCGAACACTCTGGTGGAAAAGCAGCGCTTCGAAGCGGCTATGCTGCGACGCAAACTGCTCCATGACCAGGAAGCTGCCCATGAGGCCATCAAGGAAAAAGTGCGCGGGTTTCAGTTTGAGAGCTCTGCCGAAGGGGAGTAACTAGTCTCGGTCAGTTCACCGCAAATCGCGCCTCAGACCCGGTCTCCACTGCCATCAGCTCAAGAAAGTACGCCATGTACTGGTGCATGGCGCCTGCTGCCGCCGGATCCTTCTCCAGAAGGGAGGATAATGGCGGGTGGAAGGTGAGCAGATGCGCCATGGCCAGATGGGAATCTGCAGAGGGTGCGCTAAGCGCATCGGCCAGAACGGAAGCAATCTGTTTCGCTGCCAACGGCGGAGAGCCATTTCCCGTGAGTATTCGCGCCAGCTGGGCACAGAAGCGCTCGCGGTGCGGCACTCCTGGCGCAAAAAGTTCGATGGCGAAATATATTTGCTGCCCTATGGACATGATGTTCCCCCCAATTGAAACGAGCGGCGCATCCTAGCGGTACCGGTAGCAGGAACCCATAGGTACACACGCCACAGCCATGATTCTGATGACAATATTTGTAACCGGGCGGTCATAAGAGTTTAACCGCGCCGGCGCTGTACGAATCAGGGGGGGATTAAAGGCGCGCTTACTGGCTCCGAAGAATATCGGCCAACTGCCCAATATCATCGACGATATAGTCCGGGCGCTGTGCCAAGGGATAGAGCGCCTTACCCGGGCGCGCTACAAACGCCGCCTGTAGTCCGGCCTCTTTCGCACCGGCGATATCCCAACCGTGTGCCGCTACCATGAGTGCTTCTTCGGGCTTGATATTCAGCTGTTTCAGCACCCATTCATAAGCACGCAAATCCGGCTTGTAGATTTTGATGTCTTCAATGCTGTAGCGCGATTCAAAAAAGTCTGTCAGCCCGGCATTCTCAAACTGGGTTTTGACACCGTGATTGGAGGAGTTGGTCAAGCTGACGATTTTGAAGCCCTGCTTTTTGAGATCCTGCATGGCTGGAACTACATCCGGGTGCGGTGGCAGACTCAAAAGCGGCGTAACGATGGCCTCCTTGGCCTCTTCGCCGGTCAGTTCAATTCCATTATTTTTGGCCACCATCATTAGGGAGGCCACACCGATTTTTCCAAAGTCCTGATACTCGCCGGTGACAGTCGTTACCAGGGAATTGTGGAGCATGGTGGTAAACCACAGCGGTAGCAGCTCGTTTCTATCATTCAGCGCTTTGCCCACGGAAGCCCTCATGGACTCCAGGTCCAGGAGTGTTTCGTTTACATCAAAGATGAGCACCTTGGGCTTAGGCAGCATATTCTTTTTCATTCCTGTCGATGATTCCTCCTGCGCCACACTGGCATTTGCCACAAAGAACATAGCGAAAAACAAGAAAGCTTTTGCTTTATTAGCAAGCTTCAACAACATCATGGTAAGAAATCCGATTGTTGAGATAGTGATTGATGAGATAAAAATCGCGAGACTCCGCGAGGACTCACAACAGGAGTCACAATGTAAGTACCCAGTCTGGCAGTATTCCGACCGCAAACGCCTCGAGCACCTTATCCAACCCGGTGAGTACCATCACGCCCAATACAAGCAGTAACCCGCCGAGAATCTGTTTCCCGCGGTTCCCGCTGGACATGATGCCGCCACGCCAGCGATCCAGTAACCGGCCAGAAAAATAGGCGGCTACCAGCAACGCGCCCGCAGTGCCGACTCCGAAGGTGAACATGACCGCAAAGGCCATTGGCACTTGCTGTCCTACCGATGCCAGTGCGATCGCGGCTCCCAGCGTAGGGCCTACGCTGGGTAGCCAGACCAGGCCAAGCAAAGCGCCGACAATAAACTGTCCCGGCGCGCTGGCTCCAAATGTCGTACCACCACCGTCCACATTTCCGGAGACTCGGGACAACTGCGCACTAACCCAGCTACCGAACGACGGAATCAATAACATCAGCGCAACCAGAATAAGCAAGATTGCGGCGACAGTACGAAACGCCACTGGGTCCAGTCCAAGGCTGATGAGCGCCATAGTGAGCACAGTGCCCGCGAGCGCGAAGGCGCAGGCCAGCCCCAGTGCCATAAACAGTGGCCCGGAGCGCCCGCCAGTATTGGCGGACGTCATAACTACCGGCACCAGTGGCCATACGCAGGGAGATAAGATCCCTACAATCCCTGCGAGAAACGCCAGCGGAATGGCGGCGAGTTCTAGCCCCATCAGGACTCACTCTCGGCTTTGGCAAAGGCCATATCCAGCTGCTTACCGATTACGTCCAGTCGCGTCTCCGCAACACTGAACCAGACCTGCTCTTCACCCGCAAAGAGCACTAGCGTGGACTGCCGCGGTGCCTTGAAGTGGCGCACCCACTCTTTGTCTTTGTCGAAATCAACAATCAGGACATGGAAGTCTTTGTCAGGGTTTTCTGCACGATACTTCTTGATCACTTCCTGTTGCTTCGCACAGGTAGGGCACCATTCAGCAAACACATCCACCAGCACGACAGCACCGGACTCTTTGAGTGCGTTAAATCGCTGTTCACTGAAAGGTTCTTTGTTTTCCGCGACGGCGCCAGCTACCAAGCCGAGTGAGAGCAATAGCGCAGTTATTAGATTTTTCATGAAATTCCCCAAATTACAGTGAATACAAAAGTAGGGGGCTCTACGGGAGCCCCTCAATCATTGCCTGAGAATGAAGTGATTTTCTATTTGGATTTTTTCCAGTCAAAAGCCTGGAACGGCTTGTCAACTGGCGTTTCCGCGAGGTGGTTGGTGTAATTGCTCATTACTTTCTGCGCAACACCGAGAACCACTTCCAGTACGTTTCTCTGGGTGTAGCCAGCATCGATGAATTTCTGTACGTCGGCGTCGCTGATATCACCGCGGGAACGTACAACCTTCAGGGTGAAATCCCGCAGCGCTTCAAGCTTTTCCGAGGGTAGGGGAGTCTCGTTGCGCAACGCCTCACTGATCTCATCACTGACTTCCATCTGCTTGGCAATCGCAGTATGCGCCGGAACGCAGTAGTGGCAACCGTGCTCGACGTTGATTGCTTGCCACACTACGGTCTTTTCGTCCGCATCGAAACTGGAGTCAAGGAACAGCTGGTGAAGCCGCTGGTAGCCTTCGAGTAGTCCCGGGGCTTCTGCCATTACCGCATGCAGGTTCGGGATCATGCCGAATGCCTGGATTGAGTTTTCCAGCAACTCAGCACTCTTTTCCGGGGCGGATTTCTTGTCATGTAGCGTAAAGTCGGTCATCTGTAGGTACCTCCTGATTGAAATATCCAGTATGGGGGACATTAGTCACTAATATTGAGTAATTGTTCAAATTGGGGCGCACCGTTCCGCGCGACCTGAAAAATCCACACTAGCTGTATTTGAACGATCACTCAAGTTAAAATTGAGTTGTCACTCAAAAATTTATGACTGAGTGTTCGTAGAACAGCAATTGAGGCAACCATGGCACGCACTCCCATACATAACCGTCAGGACGCATTGGAAAACGCCATGGCGTTGTTCTGGCGCAAAGGCTTTCACGCCACATCCCTGAAGGACCTTGAGCACGCACTGGATATGCGCCCGGGCAGTATCTACGCGACGTTCGGCAGTAAGGATGCGTTGTTCCAGGAGGCGTTGGAACGCTATGCGGAGCGTGGCCAGGCTGAAGTGAGCCGCATATTTGCCGCCCACGCATCGCCAATGGCCGGGTTGACCGCATATATTCGTGGGCTCGGTGAAATCCGGGACAAGGGACTGCCTTGCCCATCGTGCATGCTGGTCAAGAGCCTGATGGAACTGGGCGACCGGGAGCAGAATGCTCGCCAGCGTGTGGAGGCACTGCTGGCGGGAATGGAGGGGCTGTTCGTCGAACAGCTCCGCGCCGCTCAAGCCGCTGGCGAACTGGCAAAGACAGAAGACGTTACGTTGCTGGGCAGGCGGCTGCAGTCGGAGGTTATGGGGCTACGGACGTTTGCGCAGCGAAATGTGTCCAGCGAACAAATCAGCCATATGGCACATGCAATGGCAGAAACCTGGCAGTCGTTGCAGCGTAGTCATTGAGCCGAAACTATGAGCGATCCTGAGCGCGGAGTCAGAGCTGTTGTGCTGCGACACATGTACATCATAGTTCGCATAATATAGAATTGTTAAAACGAAAAGCGCCGCAACAATCCCTGCAAAATCAAGGGCTTACGGCATTATCTGAAACGGCATTCTGTCACTTTCAGCGACCGCTGCCCGGTTTCTGCCGGCCTCGGGCTTTTCTGCCCTCTCTTCTTCCTTGATGGCGTCCTCCGCCGCTTCCGCTAAATACCGGCCTGATGGCTCCGCCAGGGCGCGTTCTGCGGCCAGTGAGAGCAATACCAATTTCTCAGGAATCCCCAGTAATTCAGCGGCAATTTGTCCGGCGCGGTCGTTCATAACCGAGCCTCTTTTCTTCCACAGTCGAACAGCGGTGGGGCTGACTTCTAGCTGTTGCGCCAGCTTGTAATCAGACCATCCGGTGATCTTTACCAGCTGCTCATAGAGCATGATTGTTTTGTACACGGGAGAAATTCCATTTATATCGTTTTGTTCTAAATTTGAGCACGATTTAGCCAATTATCCCAAAATCTAGCCAAATATGCTGTTTTCTATAGGGGACAGCCACTTCCATACGAACAGCCTGTTCGCTATCTTCGTCCCCAGCTCAACGGCTGCCGCCTCGCTACTTCCCTGTTGCTTGACGAGGAATCCCCGGCAGTCGTTGAGCGCCTGAACATAAACGGCTGTACCTGAACTGCAGCCGAACAAGCGCATACAGACCATTACACCGGGGGCACCATGCCGCAGCTGCAGGAAGCGAAGTCACATAAGACCGCTGGGGAAATCATAGACGAGTCTGTGAATCTCCATCTTGAACTGCTGACCGAGCGCGGTATTCGTAACGTCGATGTGGTGGAGCGGAAACAGGCCATCAAAGGCAAAGACCAGATCCGCAAAAAGCATCCCTGT
This sequence comes from uncultured Microbulbifer sp., assembly GCF_947504145.1. Classification (GTDB taxonomy): domain Bacteria; phylum Pseudomonadota; class Gammaproteobacteria; order Pseudomonadales; family Cellvibrionaceae; genus Microbulbifer. The sequence continues at coordinate 999,443 of NZ_CANNGQ010000001.1, read as the reverse complement.
CCCGGCTGTTCTGGCGAGGGGCTTCTAGAAACACTCACCTTTTACGCACCGCTGGGCGCAACGCCCGGGTCTTTCAAGCGCTCAGATGGCAGCGAAGTCGCGAGCCAGTGTGTGTTGCCGTGCTTTGTGTGCGAGGGCACCGGAATTGATTTTCAGGCTTTCGGTATCGCCAGCAAAGAGCGTGCCGCCGTTTTGAAGATGGTGAAGTGATGGGACTTGTGACTGCTGCTGAGGAGGTAACCCGGACGTATCAGCCGGAAAATTCCTGCAATGTAGAGATTAACGGCTTTGCCGGTTGCCATTGGGAAGGTGATCAGGTGGACGCGGTTAAGTGCTTTCTGAATATGTTGTCCGGCGGTGATGTGCGCCGCCTGACCGCTGGCGAGGAACAGGCCAGGGCCTGTTTTATGGCGTTGTCCGACTTGCTGGCCGCGATCAAAGAAGGCGAGCACGGGGCCACCTGATGACCGCTGCAGCTGTCCAGTTAATCGAGCAGCAGTACCGCCAGGAATGTTTCGACCGGTGGAAGCTGCGCAAGGAGGCCGAGCGCCAGCAGCGGGTGGAAGATATTCGCCAGGCTGCCGGACCGGCGCCTATCAAAAACCGGATTCTTGCCCGGTATCACTACGTTGTTCTCTGTAAGGCACTTGAGCGCGAATACGCCGAACGCGAAAAGCGGGACGGTGAGTGGCAGGCGCTCTACTGGCTGGAAGCCTTCGAGGAAAACTACCTCCGTCTCAATATTCCAATGATCAATGTTGGCAGCCATGACAAGGCGCTCAAGGACGCTGCCGGATCCATGGCGCGCAAGTGTGAGCGCGCATTGCTGGCTGACATTGCCAGGCATCGCGAAGGCCGCACCGGGGCGGACGCTTGCCGCTACGCACTCGAGCAGGTGGAAATCATCTGCAGGGGTGCGGGTGTGAATATGCCGAACATTGCCGACTGCAACCGCGATGACAAGCACAAGGTCGCGGCGGTCGTTATGCGCCTTTGCGATGCTAAGTGGTGGCGCGGGCAGATCCGCAAGGCGCAGGCGCGCCAGCTGGAAACCGCAGCGCGTCGGCTGGGCCTGACCTGCAAACGCACCGGGGGCTATGCCTCCGGGCTTACCGTTATGCGTCGACGCCAGCAAAAGCGGCGGAACCGCACCCTGCTGGAAAACCTGATTGCCGAGAACGGCGAGGGCCAGACTTACACGCTGGCGGAATTGTCGGATCTGGGTATTTCAAACCCGGTAAATCGCCGTAATGAGCTGATGGCCAGAATGCGCGGCTGTATGGAGTGGGCGCAGGACTACGGCGACAACCTGCAGGCGGTATTTCTTACCGGTACCTGTCCCTCACGTTTCCATGCGTACAACCGAGGCGGGAAGCGCTACAAGAACTGGGACGGCTCTACACCTATAGATGCGCAAAAGTGGCTCAACAAGCGTTGGCAGCTGCTGCGCGCCTATTACGAAAAGCGCGGTATTCGGTTTTATGGTCTGCGCATTGTCGAGCCCCATCACGACGGCTGCCCGCACTGGCACATGGTGCTGTGGTTTGATCGTCGGCAGCTGAAATTGGCCATGGTGCTGTTTCAGGAAGTGTGGCGGGGCATCGTGCGTCCGCGTTGGGTGGCAGGCAAAGACGGTAAGCGCCGGATCAAGGCGAAAACCGGCCTTTGTAATCTCAACTGCGCTGGCGGTGAACCGGGCGCGGATAAGCGCCGCACCAAAATCGTGTACATGAAAAAGGATGACGGGGGCGCTGTTGGCTATGTGGCCAAATACGTATCAAAGAATATCGACGGTATGGCGACGGTTACCAAGAGCGGCGAGGAAATACAGCAGGAGTGGAGTCTGGGTTCTGTACGCACAGCTGAGCGCATCGAGGCGTGGGCGTCCACTTGGGGGATACGGCAGTTTCAAGCAGTCGGACAGCCTTCCGTTACTGTTTGGCGGGAACTGCGCCGGGTGGATGCGAAACACACGACCTTTCAGGGTGAAAAATTCGAGGAAGCCAGGGCGGCTGCCGATGCCGGGAGCTGGTGCGAATTCATGCGGGCGATGGGTGGGCCGATGCGCCCCCGCGCTGAAGCGGAGCTTTCCCCTGTCTACCGCGAAGCGGAAAAGCCGAACGGCTACGGCGAGATCGTAAAGGTATTGGAGGGTATCGGTGGTGGTGTGCAGGGTGTCGAGCCTACGCGGTTGCGTGAGTGGAACATCTATGCGCTACCGAAGGTAAGCGCAGCAGCAAGGCCGCAGGCCGCGCAGGGGCCACCGCAGGTGGCCGCCTAAAGCTTGGACTTGTGTCAATAACTGTAACGGGGGGTATTTTTGAAAAAGGTTTATCGAAGTGCGGCGCAGGCGAAGAAGCGCCGCCGCAACAAGCGAAAGCACGAGGCGAGTATTACTCGCGGAATGTTGAAGCTGGAAAACTGGTTTGGTTTCCAAATTGTGGGGTGACTCTATGGATTGGGTTTTGTGGGGTGTTTTGTTTCTGTTCTGGGTGCTGGGCGTTGCCGTATCGGTGAGCGTGTCAAAAAGCTGGAAGAAACGCTTTAGGGCCGTGCAGCGGCAGTTGGGAAAGGCAGCGGATCAGAAGATCGAGATGGGCTGGAAGGTATCCGATCTTGAAATTGAGAATCACGAGTTGCGTGAAAAAATCGACAGGATCATAGCCAGGCGGGTGCGTGTTTTCGATCCGCAGGGCCGTGAGGTTAATTGCAAAGTTCCGGCAGTGAATCAGCCGGATAAAGATATCGAGGTGAGACTTTGAGTAATCAGGATCAAAAACCGGGTGATCAGCTTCGCCAGTTGGCGGCGGGGCTGGATCGAATCGAAATCCCCGCGGCGGTGAGAATGCTGCTGCCGGGTGGGCTGGACCTGCAGGGCGCCCGCGTAGTTCTTGAGCAGGCGGCTCAGCAGCTGGACCGCCTGGACGAGATAGAGGGCCGTGTGGCGGCGCTCGAGAAAAACCGGGCCTAAAGCGCCCGCAAATATTCCATAAGTTAGGCTCGCCGGGAGGCGCCCGTTTCTATGGCTAAATCAGCACATATCGGCATGATCACCTGTCCACTTTGCGGCAGTGACCAGGCCACCGTTCACCAACAGCGCTCTGGTTCAAAAAAGGGGGCGCTCTACTACCGGTGTTATTCAGAAATCGGCGGCCTGTCGATGCGCTGCGGCACCATTCAATGTCTCGGGCCAACCGGGCAAGAATTCGTAAAGGCCAGCATGCGGCCTATAGGTCAACCGGAACCCGATCCGGCACCTATAGGCCAGCCGGACCCCGCGCCAGCGGCACCGGACGCGCCTATAGATCCGCCTGAATCCGATCCCGCACCTAAAGCACCACCGACGCCAGCGAGAGCGGGTGGCGGGCTTCTGGGCTTTCTGATGGGGGACGATGACGATGAGTGATCAGCAGCAACCCCAGATGGACGCCGAGCAAGCCCGGCAGTTTTCCCATATCCCGGCAGCCGGTGGGGTGCCTGGTGCAACCGGTGGCACCTATACGCCGGAAGGGGAGCCGGTGCCGGAACCGGCGATCACCGGGCAGCAGCTGGTGGGTGCGCTATTGGCGCTGGTGTTCGGCATGCTGGCGGATCGTCGCGGGGAACACTGGCGGCTGACCGAAACCGAAACTGAGCAGCTGGCAAAAACCGGGGGCGCGCTGGCGGATCACTACATGCCGCAGGGCAACGGGCCGGGCGCGGCGTTTGCGCTGTGTATGGGCGTGGCACTGCTGCCGCGCATGATGGTGGAGCGGGCCGCGATTGCCGAGCGCAAAGAGAAAGAGCGGCAGCAGGCGGCAGCCGAGCAAGCTGCCCACGAAACTGCACCGGGCGAAGGGGAGGGTGCGCACCATGGCGATTAACCAGAACCCGGCCTATCAGGCGCGCCATATGTTTCTCTGCGGTACCACCGGCAGCGGCAAGTCCAGCTTTCTACGCCGGCTGGATCTGCTGGAGCAATTCAAGCGGGTGTTGATCTGGGACCCGGACCGCGACCATCAGGCGGTGCACTGCACCAGCCAGGCACAATTCAAGTCCACGGTAATGCGCAGCATTGCCAGCGGAAAACCGTTCCGCGTCGCCTATGAGGCCACCAACGCAACCCCGGAAGAATTTGAATTCTTCTGCGGGATCGTCTGGGCCGCGCTCGATGGCAAAGAGCCGACCGCAATCATCATTGAAGAACTGGCGGACGTGACCGACAGCGGTAAGGGCAGGGGGTACTGGGGGCAGCTCACGCGCAAGTCCCGTAAGTACGGCGGGGTGATCTTTGCGATCAGCCAGCGCCCGCAGGAAATCGACAAGTCGATCCTGAATATGGCGGCCTACAGGTGGTGCGGAGTGGTCGAGACCGAAGCGGACCGCAAATATATGTCCGGGGTGCTGTCGGTGAAGCCGGAAGACTTGGCAGCCATGCCCGCCAATAGCTCAACCCTTTGTCACTACTACCTGAAAAAGCCGGGGCCGATGGCCGCGCAGTTCGGAAAATTCAATCCCCAAAGGGGGAGAATCAGTCTTTAACGGGAGCTTGGGCCAGCTATTTTTGGCCTATAGGTCGGCGGCGTGAAAACCGCGTCCGCCGGTCTAGTTTTTTTTCAAGCTCCGTGATTTGTTGGGGGTATGGATAAGTTACTTCAACAGGTGATCGTTGCTGTTGTGGCCTCTCTGGTGGCCAGCTGGATCACTAACAACCTGCAACAAAGGGGAACAGAAAATGTTCACTAAAAGCCGTCTGATCACCGTGGGCCTGACTCTGCTGGCCATCGTAGCGATCAACAAATTTGTACCGGCTACCAAAAACCCGCTGAAATAATTCCGCGGCTTTTTCGTAATCTGTAAACACTGGACAAGTCGGGAGACTCTCCGAAATGAATCAAAGAGCACTACACCGCCGTTGGCTGCCAATGCCCGGCAACGAGGGCGGATCACCGGGCACTACCGCGCTGTGGAAACTGCCGGTCGGCAACCGTTTTCACAGTCTGAGCCTCGCCTATACCGGCGTCACTCTCGCTGAGATGACCGAGATCCGTATCAAGCTGAACGGCCTGGTAATTCAGCGTTTCAGCGGCACCGAGCGCGATCTGTTGAATCAATTCCTCGGCCTGAAAGCGGCTGGCGGCATCCTGCGTATTCCGTTCGACCGTATCGGCCTCAAAAACCGGGATCAGGAAGAACTGACCGCGATCAACACCAATGTTGCCGACGCTCAGGGCAACAAGATTTCCGCCTTCACTGTAGAGGTGGACGTGGATGCCGGTGCAACCGCGCCTGCCTTCGAGCTGGATGCCGAGCAGTCAGACTCAATTGAGTTAAACCTGGATGGCAGCAAAGCGGGTCCCGGTCTGATTCCGTATCTGATCAAGGGCAACCGCTCCCCGTCCGGTTCCGGTGAATTCGAGATTGGCGACTTCAACTACGGTCGTTCCGACTCTCTGAGCCTGAACCGCATCACCTTCCTGCCGTCCGCCAACAACATCGAGCAAGTCGAAGTAATGGCGAATAACGAGCGCATATTCAAGCGAAAAGCCGCGATCAATACCCGGATTCAGGAAGACGGCGATGCGGGCCGCGTACCGCAGTCCGGCGCCTGGGTGATCGATACCACCGAGAACGGCTACGGTGCGGCAACTATCCCGCTGGTCGGTCTGTCGGATTTCCGCTACCGCCTGTGGGTCGATGGTGCAATGACCATCACTGCGCTGCAGGAATACAACGGCGTACTGCCGCGCTAATCAGCGCGGCCTCGCCAAACCGCACGAGGGGGCCTTATGTCCTTCTGGGATAATCTCGGAAACGTCGTCTCAAAAGGAATTGACGTTTACGAGCAAAAAGAACTGGCAAAGCTGGGTGTGGCACCTGCAGTCCAGCAGCCAAACAACGGTATGACCGGCGGTGTCGGTGGTGTGCCGGATCAATCGGCGGTGGGTAATGCGCAAAGCATTGGACCGACCACCAATGGCCAGGACACCGGGCGCGTGACTATCTTCGGCGTCACGATGGATACCGGCGTTCTGCAGGTAACCGCGCTGATACTGGGGTTGCTGTGGTTTACCGGCAAGCTCAAGCCATAAGGGGGCCGTTAGATGAATCCGGCCTCTCTGCTTTCTACGGGTGGCGGCGGCTTTTCAGGCTCCTCTGGGGTTACTGATCAGTCGTCGACCACCAGCAACAGTGCCACCGGTACCAAAAACATTGGGGTTTCTGCGAACCCTAATGCCACCGGGCGCGCTGTCGAGAAAATCTTTACCAATCCGCTGTTTATTCTGGGCGCCGTCGCACTGGTGTTCCTGTTTTTGAAAAAAAGGCGGTGATCTATGGGCTTTTTTGACAGTAAGAAAACCACCAAAAATCTGACTACGGTCAACGACTACACCACCACCAATACCGACAACCGCTATGCGGAACTGGATCTGGCGGAGGGGGCGGTAGGGGTTACCGGTGATGTGGCCGGCAACCTGTCGATTACCGCAACCGATATGGGAGCCATTGCCGCAGGGCAAGAATTATCTATGGCGGCGCTCGACTACGGGGCCGACTCGTTAGAGTTGGGCTATGGACTCGCCGGGCAGACCATTGATTTTTCACAGGATGCGCTCGCCGCAACGGTAGGGCAGCTGAGTGAAAACCAGCAGGATTTCTACCAGATGACGACGCAAGCGCTGGATTCCAGCCTGGGCGCGTTCAATGCCGCCAATACCAGCGAGGCGGGGCAGACCAGTCAACAGATGATGAAATACTTTGCAATCGTGGCGGCACTCTGGCTGCTGTCACCAGTGCTGCAGAAAATGATTAAGGGCTAAAAATGTCGCAATCTTCCCACGGTGAAGCGCCCGTATACCTCGGGCCCAAAGCAGGTAAACCGGTGCAAAAGCCGGGGGATTTTATTTTTCTGCGCGAGGCCGCGTTCCCGGTTCGGGTCATCGTAAACGGTGATCCGGTCACCATGGAAGCCGGCGAAAAGCGCCGATTTGACCGCAGTCTGGGCAACCCGAATATACCCGCCTTCGATACCTTCGAGATCGAAAACACTGCTAATTTTGCGCAGCGCGTCGTGTTCGTGGTCGGCACCGGTGACTATGAAAAAATCATTGTTTCCGGGGAAATGAGTGTTTCTGCGTTTGTGAAAACGGCGACCATGGGCGAGGCGTTATCGTTACCCATGAAGCTGGAAAGGGAAGTGGGTATAGAGTCGCTAGCGGAACAGACTTTTACCACCGGAACCGTAGTTTGGGATGGCGGCGACAACGATATCCCCGGTGAGGGTGCGTGTGTGTGGTGGGATGGTAAATTCCATACCTTTGATGAGGATGGGATGCGGAGAGCCTTTAGCCCGACTTCCGCGGCGGGCGTGTACGACTCAGAAACTACGTGGTTTGAGCCGTCTGGCGATTTGCTGGGCGGTACCATTACCCCGGATGGTTGGGTATATATGCGGGGGCTGAACAATCTATACCGGATGCATATTTCGGAATCACAGCCGACGGAAATTGCGGTGCCCGGTGACAACTTTCTGGGTTGGCAGGGCGGTATTAGTGGTGGTATGCACTACTATCAGGGTCGCATTTATACGCTGAACCGTTTTGAAGATATTACAAGTTGCGACCTTGAGGGCGGGGACTGGAGAGTTGAGACGAACGCGTCGGTTAGTGGTGAGCTGACCGGTTTTGGTGATTTGCTTTGGAACGGCGCTAATCAGGTATTTAAAATTTCCCCGAGCGGTGTGGTTGAGCGTCGCGCCGACCTTGACCGGATTGTTGTGACACAGGGCGTATTTTCCGGGGATGGCCTTTATCAGGCAAAAATACAGAGTGGGTATGGATACCGGGTGTGCGAGGCGTCAACTGTTACCACTTATGGGCAATTGTATGTGCAGCCGGTGGGCGAGGCGGCGCGGCGTAAAGTGATCACGCTGTTTGAAAAGCCCTTGACCTATCCCTACGCCGGAGAAACGGCGGTGGTGCGTGATTGGATCGAGGATATTTTGGGCGGTGCTGGGTATCTCGATTTTTTAACGAAATACCGATACGACGCCGGGCCGTATGAAAAAGAAATCGGCGCGGGCACGGAAAGTTTTGCGTTGCGGGGATTGTCTGTCGATCCTTTCCCGGTGCTGGATGGCGCAACGGTTTCGATTGAATTGCTGCCGGAGTTCTTTGGTTAAGTGAAAACGCTCGCCTACACCGTCGCCGCGCTGGCCGGTCTGGCTGTATTGGGAATAGGGGGCCGCACCGTGACGCGACCAACACTGCAGTATTTCAAGCCGTCAGAGTTCGGCATCTGGTATCCGCTCATGGCGGCGGATCTGCTGACCAGACTGGATCTGTTCCGCGAGCGCTGGGGCGCACCGGTAATTATTTCCCCGGCGCAGGGCGGTATTGGCCGGCACGGCGGGGAAGGGGATACCAGTCAACACAACATCGACCGATGGGGCGAAGTCCGTGCGATCGACATTTTCCCCACGGTCGGCGGCAACTACATCACCACCACTGATCAACTAAAGCGCGCAGCGCACATTGCCCGTGAAGTCGGATTTACCGGCGTAGGTGTCTATACCGATACCAAGCCCGGCCACATGGTGCACGTTGACGTGCGCCCGGACCGAAACAGCGGTGATCCCGCGACCTGGTCTCGTGTGGCCGGCAACTACTACGCGCTGGGGGCCGCCTTCGTATGAAGTTCAAAATGGATGGCCTCATGATGTTGGTACTGCTGGTGCTGGCCGGTGCTTTCATCCTCTGGCGCAACCGCAATGCCTTCAACCCGCTCAGTGAAGACAATCTTGCGCACCAGGGCGCTGAGGCGCTGGTGGGTGAGGACCGGCTCGATAATTTCTTCAATCACTGGTTTGCCGGGTCGGAACTCGCCATCGAGTGGTTTACACCGTTTGGCGACGGCGACACGACCTACGCGGAATCCGTGTGGTTCGGGACGGGGGAGTAGGCTATGGGTATGCTCACCGCCATCGTTCCTGCATTGGTCAACCTGATCAGCGGTTTTATGGAAAACCGTCAGAAGATCGGCGAGGCAAAGACCGCGGCGAAAATCGAATTGCAGAAGGCCGGCGCTACCGGCTGGACCGGGCGCCTGATCGTGATTTTCTGGTTTTATCCGGCTGTCGCCTGTTACGTGCCGTGGCTGCGTGAAGATGCCGCCATGGGCTTTAAATTGTTTGCGGCCGCACCGGAATGGTATCTGGCCATTGTCGGCGCCATCACCGTGACGCTACTGGGTATTGATAAGGTTCAAGGAATAAGGAGTCTGAGCCGTGGGTGAACTGTTACAAATTCTGCAAGCGGGCGGCGATATCGGAACCCTGATGCTCGTTGCCTTCATGGTCGATTTTCGCCGCCGCGTGATCAGTCTGGAAGAATGGCGCAAAGCCACCGCGGCAGCGGTTTAGCAGCCGTATTCCCGGTGTCGGGTTGGCGCCGGGCGCACCAGATCCGGTAACCCGTTTTCCATCTGCTGTTCTACCGCCTGCAGTTTTTCCAGTGCTTCCCGGTCGCGCTTGCGCAATTGCTGGCGCGGGCTTTCTTCGATTTCCTTCACCCGCTGGCCGAGCCGCGCCAGATCCCGTAGCAGCAGCTGCAGGCAGTCGATGTGCCAGGCGTACTGCTGAACCTGCCCATACGCCAGCGTATATTCCGTATCGGTCACCAGGCGCTCACCGTGAAAACGGATACCGGGCCAGCTCTCCGGCACAATGCGGCCATTGCAGTGCAGATCCCAAAGCATGCGCTCCGGGTCCGGCATACAGGCGGGGTTCTGCAGGTACCGGCGCGCAGTGCGCTCACTGACGCCCATAAAGTTCGCCATTTCCATCACATCGCGAATTGTTGGTTTCTTATACATTTTTCGAGTCCTTAATCTGATATTGGAATCAGTACGGCGCCGGACTGAACCCCCAAAGTGCCCGAAAATGTGACGGGCGTCACAGTTTGTAAGTGTCTGTAATCAAAAAAAGTCACTTTTTTTTAGATTGTTTAGGCATATAGGACGCCGGGGCTACACACCGGGCCTTGACAGTTAAATCATCCCGCCTTGACTTCGCATAATATAGATTATGTTAAGTGAATGCCGTTTTAGAAGTGTTGCATTCTAATTGTTCAGCACCTGAATATCTCCTAGTAGATATATAATCTAACACTTGCCAACGCCTGGTCTTGGTCTCTAGCATCACCGCCTATGGCATGCATTAAACTTCGAACGTCCTATATTCCTAAGTCGACCAAAGGTTGGCTACTGGTCGATGAGCTAGGCCTACCTAGATTCTGGGCAACTGTGTGGGCTGATGTCTTGAAAGCTCAAATAGGTTCCACAACGCGAGGCCATTATCTTTATGCCGTGGAAAAGTTCTATCAGGTAACTGATCGACTCTACGGATCAGGAGCTCTGGATCGAATGCTCTCTGAACTAGATATGCCCGCGCTCGAATCGGCGCTGAGTAGTTTTCTAGCTAGCCTCAGAAATGACGGACACCTACGTGAGATCAATAACAACCGTACATGGGATTCAGCGAAATCATTCGTACGCGATATTATGCGCCACCTCAGTGCTTCATCTGCGAACGATTATGAAAAAATCCATAGCCGGTTAATAAGACTTGATCGCTTGTATTCCTTGGTGACACCTACGCGACCAAAACCCCCAGCTCCTATTCGAGCATTACCTGTAGCGGTAGTAGAGGAAGTCTATGAAATTTTCTCCCCGACATCCTCACGGAACCCATTTCGAAATGAAGCGCTGAAGTGGCGGAATTTCCTGATTTTTCTCCTGATGCTGCACCTTGGCCTGCGACGTGGTGAGATTGCTATTCTGCCAGCGGACGCTATCAAGTCTGATTTTGATGTCGACACTGGAGGCGAAAAATACTGGTTGAACATTGCCGAAAACCCCTATGATGATGAGGATAGTCGCTTCAATGCCCCTAGCCTGAAGACCGCCCACTCCCGGCGCCAGTTACCACTTAGTGAGGAAATCGTTTTAGTTTCGGACATTTTTCTGGCCAACTACCGCCGTGGTACAACACATGGTTATTTGTTTGGCTCACAACAAGATAAACCACTCTCCCTTCGATCAATTCACCGTGTATTTGAAGTGGTTACTAAAAACTTGTCACCTTCAGCGAAGAATGCATTGGCAGCACGAAGTTTGTCAGGCGTTTGCGCACACGACCTTCGACATACGTGCGCAGTAAACCGATTAGGTCGATATATTTTACTTGGCGACGATCTTGATGTCGCAATCGAAAAGCTTCGGGTGTTTTTTGGATGGTCACCCGCTTCATCAATGCCACGACATTACGCTCGAGCATATTTTGAGTCGAATTCTGCAGATATGTGGGACGAAAACTACGACCGTCTGCTTGCGACTCTCAGATCGATTTCAGGGAAAGAGCTGTGATCCATTCGACATCAGAATTTACTGATAAAATTGCAGTCATTGCGACTGAATTGGGACGGTTGCCCAGTTCATTTCGATATTACGATGATTTTTATGAACAATTCCATTCGATCCAAGGCCCCGAGTATTCTGATCGCTGGGAAATTCAGTTTGATGGCGAGAAAGTTCGCCTTGAATTCAAAGATCTTACTTATGATCTGAAGTCCATATTTAAGCACGTTGCAGTAGATGTTTTTTCGAGATTAGACCCTTCTGGGGCAACATCCGTATGCAATGGGGTTTTGAAAAATTCCGAACATTTCCTTAAGGCGTTAATATTACGTCCGGAAGAATTTCGTGATCTTTGGATTAATGAGGTGCAACCATCTCAGACGTGGGGTTACGCGCTCAGCCTTCGAACAATGATTCATTCGCTTTGCAATTTGTCCGCCGGATTCTGGCGGCCAGAAATGCGGCCTTATGTCACACAATTAAAATCACCCGCCCGCGACATCTATAAAAACGTGCGATCGGGCGAGTGTTTTCTGCCCCTGGATCATCAGTCATTGCTGATAGATTATTTAGATGAGCTTACTGACTCCGTCGGAACGGCGCCAGCGAGTCAAAAAACTAGGCAGCTTCGAGACGCTTGTATATTGATCATTGCTCATCAATATGGGTGTAGGCCGGGGCAAATCGCGCGCATTAAGACAACTGATGTCCGCTTATATGAAAATGGCACGGTACATTTGTCAATACCTCTACTCAAACAAAGGGGCAGTGAGGCACAACGTAGGGTAACCCGGCGAGTGAAATACGAATGGTGCCCAATTTTTATCGAGTACACTGCTCGGCGCCTTCAAAACAAAGCTGGGAGCACTAAGTCGACAGACAAATATTTCGATCTCCCTCCGAAGAGACTGTCGGTAACACTAAGAGATCTTGCTGAAAAAATTACCGGTACACGCTGGAGTCCTACTGATTTACGGCACACTTCAGCACAGCGCTTGGCGGACGCCGGAATATCTCACATTGCGCTATCTGAGTTCATGGGGCACGCTACCACACTGTCAGCCAACGTCTACTTTGATACCTCGCCAACACAAGCAGAGCGAGTTAATCAGGCTCTTGCTATATCTAGTGTCTATTCCGCTGTTGCAGAAGTAGCTAGAACTCGAACTATTGATAAAAATAGCCTCCTGCGCCGCCCTCCAGACGAGCAAATAGGTGGGATCCCTCATGGTGTCCCTATTTCTGGTATCGGGAGTTGCTCTATTGGACAGTCAATGTGCTCGAAAAACCCTGTTATGAGTTGTTATACATGCAGGAAATTCCTGCCATTATCGGACGCGACCGTGCATGAGTCGGTAGTAGATAGTTTGCGGCCGGTTGTCAAAGAGTTCGCTAACTCGTCTCGCTTCAATGAAGAAAGCCCTGCCTATACCCAATTAAGACGGATGTTTGAGGCGGCATTGCAAATTGCGCAAGAGATAAGATCAAGTAACATTACGATTCTTGGTAACCTGGAATGAACAATTTCTATCGAAAATTCGTTAATAAAGGAAAGTCTCTAGCAAAATCTAAAGATCTTCGCTGGGATTTATCATTCGATCTTGAGGGGAGAGTACCGAAATCCGAGCGATGGGATTTGGCCGATATTTGCGGGTTAGCAACGCCACCTTACTTCTGGCTTTCGACATTAGGGAATGATGCAAAGGCTTTAAAAATCTTTAATTTCCTTTGCGGGGTGGGGGGTGAATCATCAATTTCACCAGGACCGATGTCAGACCATTGGCGCGATTTTTACCAAGCTGCCTTGCTTAACGAGCTCCTCATCAAGCGGAACAAACCAAACCATGCACTAGTAAATATCGGAAGATCGTTAAGAATAATAGCTACCTGCGCTGGGAGCGAAGCACCCTGGGAACTTACTCCTAAAACGGTACAAAGTGCATATAACGTCGCGCTTTTACTTGGGTCGTCGGGTAAAGTCGCCGCTAATATCATCATGGTTATTCGAACGTTGATTGATAGTTTACACATTTCTAACCGATCGCCTTTAGAGAAGTTTTGTACTGCATACGAAGGCCAAGAAGACTCCGCTATTAATGTTTCAGAACTAAAGCAAGGTAACAATAATTACAGAAACACCAGCAAGGTTAGATTCGAACTTTCTGAACGAAAAGGCTCAGCTAAACTTCCAGAAGAGAAAGCATTTTGGGAGTTGGTTCGTATTGTTTTTACTGAAAAACCCAATACGTTTGTGGATTCGATTCGGTTTTTGCAAATAAAACTTGCCATCATCAGTGGATTTCGGGTTGGCGAGAATGTATTGCTTCCTGTTGACTGGTGTCGTTGGGTCGAACATTTAACGGGGGATCGTGAAGTCCTGGCCGAAAAAGGAGGTATTGCTCGCTCTCTATACATTAGGCATTTTGCGGAGAAACAAGCTGTCGATGTAAATGTGATGGGAGTAACTCTTTTCGAAAGTATTCAAAATGTGCCTCTTATATTCGAAGACGTAGTACTAGAAACTTTGAGTGAAGCGGAAAGACTCACTAAACCCCTACGAGAAAAATTGCGATTGCAGGTTGCAACTGGACGGCTACTGCCAGAGCTCCTACCTGACGCACTGGCTCCCGCATGGGATATATATAGCCGATTATCCGGTGCCCTCTCGATATCCAACTCATCACTACCCCAGAACTTAGTCAGCAAATACAAAGAAACATTTGACCCGTCTTACCTAGATAAAATACGCGAGTATCAGATCCGTGAAATTTCTATAAGCGGTGTATCTAAAAATTGCGCGAAATACTTTAATCGCCTCCCAGTTACGATCCGGAGGGAAAGCGGTGAGCCGTTCACTGGGAATATCGACTGGAAGAACGCGTTTATTCATGTGAGTGATGCCGAATCTCTAATAAGATCCAGTATGCCTACGAAACTACCTGAAACGAAAAGTTTTTTAATAAATGAAGGTGGCCGGCTGAGCCCTGAAGCACTAATGTTTTTGATGCCTATTCGTGCCATTGTCGAAGAGCGATCTGGAGGGATACTGGACGTGAATAGGTATTTTTCTGTCGGGCGCGCCTCTACCGCAGACCTGCATTTGCAACTAGGAGCACAAGCGAACAACATTTTTTCCCGCTATGGCCATTCCGACGAAGATCGATCTCTCAGGCTGAACACGCATTCACTCCGTCACCTCCAAAATGCGGAGCTCTTCCGACTCGGCGTGGCTGACACAATTATTACCAAGCGATTTAATCGGCGAAGCGTCGCCCAAAGCTACATATATGATCATCGTAGCTTGGCGGAAGATCTTGCGCACATCGACCTACCTAAAGGCGCCGACTCTATGGCTCCTAGAGCTCAAGAAACCCTACAGATGATTATGGCAAAAAGAATTCGCGGCCCGATCGTAGATGAGTTTCTCAAGATTCAGGAAGAAATGGGAGATGACGAGGCTTTTAAGTATCTCTCTGCCGAGGCCGACGGCCTACATGCAACCCCTTTTGGATTTTGTGTAAATAGCTTTACCATTGACCCTTGCCCCAAGCATCTTGAATGCTACGATTGCCGCCATCTGACCCGTTCGGGCATACCAGAAGAACAACAGCGGCTAGAAAAATTGAAGCAGCGTATGGTTGACGTAGTAAATGTCATTGAGGCCAAACCAATAGCCCACAGAAATATTGGGTGGCAAAACCAGTTAAAGCACGCCCAGTCCCGACTGGAAAGCCTTGAGAAAATTATTGAAACAGCTCCGCTGGAGCATCCTTTCCCAGACGGCAAAGACCTATACAGCGCCGTAGAGAATAAGTACGGTACCAGCGTAATTGATGCTCCCAAGACCAGGAGGCCTGAGTGAAGATTCAGAAGATTCAAGCGCTTGAAGCGATCCTCCAACGCATGCTTAACGACAACATTCGAATTACCGCCCGCTCGGTAGCTCGAGATAAAGACAGTCCTTTCAAACACGCTAGCGATATTACCCGTCAGCCCGATCGTAAGGCAGTATTCGATCGATACTGCGCACGCCAAGCTGAACTTAAGGCACTTATTGAAAAAACCGACAAGCAGTCTCGTTCTAACCTACAGGCGCGAGTGGCTCATTTAACACAAGAAATTGAGGCACTAAAATCAGAGCGTGACTTACTCATTGCATCCCATAAAGCCATGCTTCTTGCAGTTGGTGAAATAGGAGGTTTGGCAGCATGGCGTAAGTTCTTCCCAGCATGGGAAAATACCAGGCTTCAACTAGCAGAAATGCAAGCACTGCCGGGGGTGGAGAATGGCAACCACGATTCCCTGGAATAAATCACAATAAGCCAATTTGTTGCTGTTTTTGTATGCTGGAGATCCAGCGGAATACGCTTATCTTTTTCCGCTGATCTATCAAACAAATTGAAATATAAAGAAATTAAATTTCAGTTCTTGAAGTGGCAAGTACAGGGATCAGCATCACTTCACGCCGCGTTGCTTCCCGCTTTTAGCCCGAACTTTGCTTTCTGTGTGGACATAAACAGTATCGGTTGTGGCCATACTGGAGTGCCCTAAATCCTCAGATAAGTCCTTTAAGGCGCGGCCGCGCTCAATTTCCATACTCGCTCCTGTATGTCTCAGCCAGTGTGTAGATGCTTCTTTTAACTTATGCGCGCTATCGTCACCCTCAGCCTGACGCATTTCGTTATAGGCACGGTCGAAAACTTGTTGAACGACCCGAGTAAGCTGACGGGATGTCATGCCGCCTTGCCCTCGAATTTTCTCTACGAGAGGGTGATTCTCTCTTGAAGCCGGCAACGGACTTAGACCTCTATAAGCGCGGTAGCGTTTAAGGAATGGAATAAAGCTGTCGGGGACCGTTGTGTCTCGCAATTTTCGGCCTTTACCGAAGATTTTTAGCCACCAGTTTCCATCCGAATCTTGCCAAAAGTGGCTCATGATAGGTGTCCACTGAGGACGTTCAGAAAGTTCTGAAATTCGCAGAAACAAGGTCTTCAGCGCACAAATAATAAACAGACTTCGTTCATAGATAGGGTCTTCGTCGGCCATGGCCAGTGCTACATCAAACACATATTGCCACTGGACTTCGGTAAGCCTGCGAGCTTCTTTTACTTGGGCATCTTTAATGAAATGGCGACAATCTGGCTTAGCAATTTGTGCAGGATTGCCATATAGATGTTCCTCGTTCATTAAATACTTATAGAAAGCAATAATCCCAGTGAAGATGGAAGCTAAGGTCTCCTGCGAGGGTTTGTATTTCTTCTTATCTGGTTTGGAATCTGAGGACTCGCTGTTTTTGGGCAGCTTGAGCTTGAATGGAGCCCAGGACGGATTCTGTACGTACCGGCCATTGTTAAACAGAAACTTTTCGTGGTTTGCCAGGC
This sequence comes from uncultured Microbulbifer sp., assembly GCF_947504145.1. Taxonomy (GTDB): domain Bacteria; phylum Pseudomonadota; class Gammaproteobacteria; order Pseudomonadales; family Cellvibrionaceae; genus Microbulbifer. The sequence continues at coordinate 982,668 of NZ_CANNGQ010000001.1, read as the reverse complement.
AGATCCAAGATACTGGTGGCTGCCAGCAAAAATCCGCGTACTCGAGGATATCGGCCTTGCGTAATCGTTCCATGGGTGTGCCTTTGAATAGGAATACCCATAACAGAAAGCGCTCGGTTTCATTGCGAAAGCGTGTAAAGGTGTGCTCGGACTTATTTCGGCCCGTATAACTCAGGAACTCTTGACCCCAGCGCCAATGAGACATCCACCAGGATTCGCCGGATTCGAGGAATTCGTTGAGATCTGGATAGTCGCGAAAGTCGAAGTTCTTGAGGTCGCTATAGGCTGAGTACAAAGCGACGGGTTTTGGAGTTGCCATGAGTAAAGCCTGAAGACGAAGTCCGGGTTTTTAGTTGGTTACCCATTCTACTGGCCTTAGCATGCTATGTCGAATACGAAAGCGTATATGAAATTTGCAGGGGTAGCGGGTATTCCCTCGTTACACGAACGCCCTGAGACAAATTTCGGGCAGGAACTTCAGGATGTCGTTGTCCGATAGAGAGTTATTAGAAAGGTTGTTGGTTGTATCCTGACCACCGCCGGCACCCATCAGGTATGTAAACGATGCTGCTCCTAAGAAGGAAGAATTAGCGGCATCTATCACGGGACTTTGCAGGAGACTTGGGGGCGTAACACAGTTGAGCGATGTCGCGAGCACGATGCCACTCATTTTCGATTCAATTAGGTATCAAAGCTGACTTCCTACCGCGCGAATTTGCAGGACGGGTTTCGAGGTGGATGGTAGCGCTTGCCGATATGGTCCAGCTCTTTCCAGATTGTTGGCTCACTCTCAGCACAATCATTCACCTCTGTTTTCTTCGCTCTATGAATTTAAGGCCATATTGCATTGCAAGTGAACCGCACAATCAACGACATAAGCAGTATCCGATAAATCCCGCGCAAGTGTTCTTGAGCCGCAAACTTCTGACTCAGGAAATTGGCAGGTACAATTTCGAGCTCAATTACGAGATTGGTCGATGCGAGTAGGAATGCCAGTGGATGATACCAAACCAGCCCGTTAGTCAATGAGATCCCGAGTGTAGCGAGCGATGTAAATGAACGGGAGTTTGAGATTGAAATAAAACTAAAAAGAAAGAAGGCCAGCCCAGTATTATTTGCGCTAGACCCTCATATATTTTAAAGCATGCGCAGTAAAAAGCTTCCTCCGCTACACAATGTCAAACAATATCGGGGTTTATTTCTTCGGTACGCGCTGTTAGAGGTCGGTCCTCGCCATGCACTATTCGATAGAGCAAAGGCAACACGAGTAACGTTAGAAGCGTAGAAGAGATAATTCCACCAATTACTACGGTCGCCAACGGGCGTTGAACTTCCGCACCAGTACCTGTATTCAGCGCCATTGGTACAAACCCCAAACTGGCGACCAATGCAGTCATGAGCACGGGTCGTAACCGTATCATGGCACCGTCAATGATCGATGACACAAGGTCACCCCGCTCCCGCCATAGCTCACGAATAAACGACAGCATCACTAAGCCATTAAGCACGGCCACACCGGAAAGAGCGATGAAACCTACCCCGGCCGAAATCGAAAGTGGCATATCTCGTAACCAAAGCGCCAGTACACCACCGGTCAATGCCAACGGCACGCCCGTGAAGATAATGAGCGCATCCCGCAAAGAGCCGAAGGCTGTCACCAGCAATCCTAGAATAATTAGCAGGGTCACCGGAACTACGATCGATAGGCGGCGGCTGGCGGATTCCAGTTGCTCAAAAGTTCCACCGTATTTCAGCCAGTATCCAGCGGGCAACTGGACTTCATTGCTCACCCGTTGCTTTACCTCTGTGACAAAAGATCCTAAGTCGCGATCTCGCACATTCGCAGTCACCACCACCCGGCGCTTGCCGTTCTCACGGCTAATCTGATTGGGAGCTGGCGCCATTGCCAGATCGGCGACCTCCATGAGCGGCACAAAGCCGCCCGCTGGAAGTGGCACTGGCAGCTCACCGAGGCGATCCAGATCGCGTCGTATATGTTCTGGCAAGCGCACCACCAACTGAAAGCGTCGGTCGCCCTCGTAAATTAAACCCGCGTTTTCGCCACCGACCGCAGTAGCGACCAGATCCTGCAATGTCTGCAGATCGAGTCCGTAACGAGCAAGCTGGATTCGCTTGGGCATGACCGACATTACTGGCAGCCCCTCAACTTGTTCTACCCGAGCGTCGGCAGCGCCTTCTATGCCCTGCAATACGTTCAGTATTTCATTCGCGGATACCACCAGCTGATCCAGGTCGTCGCCAAACACTTTAATACCCAGATCTGCACGCACTCCGGAAATCAGCTCGTTGAAGCGCATCTCAATAGGTTGCGTAAACTCGTAGTTATTGCCTGGAAGCTCGCTCAATGCAGCTTCGATTTCCTCGATAAGTTCATCGCGGGGCTTGTCGGGATTGGGCCACTCATCACGCGGTTTCAGAATCACAAAATTGTCAGCTACATTGGGCGGCATAGGATCGGTAGCCACCTCTGGGGTACCGGTTTTGGCAAACACTTTGTCTACCTGCGGAAAGGCTTTAATGCGCTGCTCCAGGGATTCCTGCATTTCCAATGACTGCTCAAGGCTGGTGCCAGGAATTCGCATTGCATGAAGGGCAATATCACCTTCGTTAAGCTGTGGAATAAATTCTGACCCCAGCGTGGTGGCCAGCCAGGCACAGACGATAACCAGCCCCGCGGCTGCGGACAGTACCAGCCAACGCACACGCATTGCGGTCAGCAGTAGTGGTCGATATAGAGATTTAGCCGCTACAATCAGTGGATTTTCTTTTTCACTGATCTTGCCACTCAGGAAGACTGCTACCGCTGCCGGAACCACGGTCAGTGCCAACACAAGTGCCGCCAGCAATGCCATTACCACCGTGGCCGCCATCGGGTGGAACATTTTTCCTTCCACACCGGTAAGTGAAAATAGCGGGATATAGACCACAGTAATGATCAGCACGCCAAACAGGCTGGGGCGTATGACCTCGTTAGTCGCATGGAATACAAGCTCCAAGCGCTCCTGGAGGGGCAGGATGGCGCCATTGCGACGCTGTGCCTCCGATAGTCGGCGAATAGCGTTTTCAACAATAATTACTGCGCCGTCGACAATCAGGCCAAAGTCCAACGCTCCCAGGCTCATTAAATTCGCGGATACGCCCGTTTTCACCATACCAGCAATTGTGGCTAGCATAGAGAGTGGAATCACCGCGGCTGTAATGAATGCGGCGCGTAGGTTTCCCAGCAAAAGGAACAATACAGCGATGACCAGTAAAGCGCCTTCTACCAGGTTCTTTTGCACTGTGCGTATGGCTTTGTCCACCAGGGTCGTGCGATCGTAAACGGCCTCCAGGCGTACACCTTCGGGAAGTGAGGGTTTGATTCTCTCTATGGCTGCTGCCACGTCCTGAGCAACAGCTCGAGAATTCTCACCAACGAGCATCATTGCCGTACCAAGTACGGTTTCCTTGCCATCTCGTGTAGCGGCGCCTGTCCGAAGTTCCTTCCCAATGGCGACTTCGGCAATATCGGAAATTTTGACCGGTACCCCATCTCGGTTAGCCACCACAACATTCTCGATATCAGCGATATCCTGAAGCTGGCCCGGAGAGCGCACCAGCAGGCGACGGCCATTCGTCTCGACGAATCCTGCACCACGGTTATCGTTGTTGCGCCTCAACGCCTCGATGACATCATCCATGGTCAAACCAAAGGCGAGTATCTTGCGAGGGTTTGGCATCACGTGGTACTGCTTGTCGTAGCCACCGATCGTGTTAATCTCAATGACACCCGGTACAAGCGCGAGCTGTGGCTTAATGATCCAGTCTTGTATTTCTCTCAAGGCTGTTGCATCCAGGGGGCTCCCATCCTCCTGTGTTGCACCAGGTAATGCCTCTACCGTGTACATAAAAATTTCGCCGAGCCCGGTGGCAATGGGTCCCATTTCCGGTTCCATTCCGGGCGGAAGCGCTCCCTTGATCGAGCCGAGTCGTGCATCAATCAAATTGCGGGCAAAATAGATGTCTGTGCCCTCTTCGAAAACCACCGTCACCTGCGACAGTCCGTAGCGGGAAAGTGAGCGCGTATAAGACAAATTAGGTAGGCCTGCTAAAGCGGTCTCAACCGGATATGTAATACGTTGTTCCGCCTCAAGTGGCGAGTAACCGGGTGCCTCCGTATTGATTTGCACCTGGACATTGGTGATATCTGGCACTGCATCAATCGGTAATGTTTGGTAACTCCAGACTCCGGCGCCAATAAGTAGCAGCACCAGGGAGAGCATTAGATAACGTCGCTCAATTGAGAAACGCAGTATTGCTTCAATCATGAATGATTTCCTTCAGTGAGCGTGGGCCGCGCCAGATTTTTCGATGTCGGCTTTGATCAGGTAGCTATTGGCAGTGACGTAGCGCTGCCCTACCTCCAATCCACTCAACACCTCAGTTACACGCCCATCTGAGCGCCCCAGCTCTACCGGTCGGGCTTCGTAGCTATCGCCAACCTTCACAAAGACAACCATGCCATCCCCCAGAGGCTGCAGAGCGCGACTCTCCACAAGCAGCGGCACCCTTACATGATCAACAAGCACCTGACCTTCTAGCATCAAATCAGGTGGCCAGCTGATTTTTCGGTTGTCGATAGGCGTCCTAACCAGAACGAACGGCTGACCCGGAGTGCCCGGGACCAGATTCGCTACCTGCGTGTCCACGACTTGACCGTCGGCTTGCAAGGTGACCTTTTGGCCGCGGGCAACCTGACCACGCTGCGAAGGAAACAGCCGTAGCTCCGCCCACAACTGATCATAATTGGCAATTGTGAACAGCTCTCGCTCCCCACTGTATTCACCACTGCTAGCCTGCTTGTCGATGACCAACCCATCGATGGGTGACGTTATCGGGTAGACTTGAAGACTATCATTGGACTCTACTTCAGCCAGCTTCTGCCCCTTGCGTACCCGATCGCCGATCTCCGCCGAAACTGTTTTGATTGGCCCCGGAAACCGTGCGCGGACGTGACTCAAGCTGCCGTGCGCCAGTGCAGTTTTTCCGTACAGGGTGAGCGATTGGCTAATTTCCCCTGGACCGGTAGCTGCCGTTTTTATGCCTACTTTGGCGGCCATCTCGGAGGCAATCTCCACCCGCCCCTCGTACGATTCATAGTGCCACTCAGCACGTTCAGCATTCCGCGCCAGCAAAACCTTTACATCGAACGAGTGCGGTTCCTCCACTGCGCCTTTGCCAAGCCAGAAGCCATCTGCTGGTGCAAAATTGAAACGATCTACCTTGCCACCCAGCCGCGTTAACTCGACAGCCAGTCGCGCATCGCCTGCTTTCGTGAGTGCCTTTCCACGTTCACTAATCCAGGCTCGGAGTTCTGCTGTCCCGCCGCGCTCAGATATCAGTAACTCCACTTCGAGGTCGCCCTCCTCTAGCAGGCGCCCCCCGTTTGGCCCCCTTTCTTCCTCATGCTCGCCGTGCTCTTCTCCGTGTTCTTCTTCAGCGGAGGCGACGACCAAAGTGGGCACCACGAGAGCGGCCGTACACGCCAGTAGCGCAGCCAATGGCACTGCTGCGAATATGCTTCGCAATTTATTTCTGTATTTCATGGGTGTTCAAATCTTTTTCATTTGGTTGGCTCAGCGCCCGCAGACAATAGCGGTGCGGCGGTCATTTGTTCTATTTCAGCGCCAAAGCGCAGCGCAGCGCTAGCTGCTTCAATTTCAGCCTGACGGGCTCCTATCAACTCCTCACGCGCGGACGCCCACTCCAAGTAGGAGTAACGGCCACGACGGTAAGCACGCTCCACTTCTGCCAGGGCATCGCGCAAAGTTGGGATAACCTCACCCCTCAGCGTCTCTACTGTCGTCAATGCCTGTTCACGCCCGCTGACCGCACGAAACAGCCGGCTCTTCAGCCGCAGTAGCGCAGCTTCTCGCTCTACCGCAACGCGCTCTCGTTCTGCGATAGCCGTCGTGATAGCGCCGGCGTTCCGGCGCGCAGGAAATAGAGGTAACTCAAACCCGGCGACCAATGTGGTCTCACCGATTTCACGGGAGTGCCGAATGCCAGCAGACCAACCAACATCCAGGCTTGATTGCGCCTCGGCTAAACGCAGCTCTGCATCTTGCAGCCGCTCCTCGGAAGCGAAACGGGCGATGGCTGGATTTTGTTGGGCGCGGCTGAAGAGCACCGCAAAGCTATCAGATGCCGGAAAACGGTAGAGCTCATTGGAGTCCAGGCGGAAGGAAGTAGCATCGCCACCCCACAAAGAGGCCAGCGCCAATTTATGGTATTTAACCAGCCGTTCTTCCGAATCAATCGCTAGGCGAGCACGGGAAACCGCGGCCCGGGCTCTTAGACTCTCGGCTTTTGGCGATGCTGCAGCTTTTACACGACGATCGACGGTTTCAAGGGTGTCGTCAGCAAGTGCTGCCGACTCCCGAGCCAATGCCAGCCGCTGTTGTGCTGCCAATACCTCGACATAGCGACGGATTACGCTCCCCAACAGATCGAGCGCTGTAGCCTGCTCCTCGGCCAGTAACAGATCCTGCTGGGCATACACCGCACCGACTCGCGCTGAACTCTTGCCGCCCAATTCGATGACAGATGAAAGTGATACCGTGAGCTCCGCGTTATCAGCACCGCCTTCGCCAGCAAAGTTTTCAAGTTCAGCCCCAAGGCCTACAGGTGGCCGTAGAGCTGCAGTTGCTACCTTACCGGCAAGTGCTTGTTCACGAAGGCGGTAAATCGCCAACTCTGGGTTTTGAGAAAGCGTGCGGTCAATCGCTTCCGCCAAGGTGATCTGGGGTAATTGCTCAGCCCCCTGGGCCTGCGCAAGTGGCGTCCACAAAAACGGCAGCAATGATAAAATCACAGCAAGCCGAAAGTACGCACGAACGACATGCGTAAAAATAAACAACATAGGGTATTCCCAAGTTATGTCATGAAAAGTACGCGCCCGCCAAACTACAAGGCGTGCGCGGATTCAGGGCGTAACTCAGGCTTTGGGAGGGCGAAAAAGTGAGGAAAAATAACCAGAGGGGAAAGAAGGGTTAATTGTTTCACGCAAAGCGATGCTGCGAACAACGACAAAGCGCGATACTTGACCAAGAAGACCTAACACACCAACACCATGGCAATGACAGCAGTGGTGACAAAAGTCCGGTCCACCTGGATGTGAACCAGATCCCAACTCAACGTCTACGTTTTGTCGTTTGGGAGTAAACGTCACTTCCTCTTGAGCGTCCAGGTGATGAGGCGGTACGTGCGTAGCAATATCCTGCAACGCTTCATGGCTATCATAGAACGCTACTGCGGTCTGGAAGACCAGCAGTGCGATCAGTAGAAAGCAGACACGAGCGTAGTTCATTGCAGAAAATCTGTGGTTATCTTGTGGTTAGCGACAATTTAACAACATGTAAGGATAAATTCCAATTTCGATTATCCCGCCTCCGTTGAATGACAGGGACACCCGGTCAATCCATGCAGAATTTTACAGGACTCTATGGACCGCTCTCCTGAGCATCGGTTCCGCAGGTTCCGAAGCTGTTGCCGCAGTTGCTGTAGCGCATCCATTCGAGATTCCACACAGTCGATGTGCTCGTCAATCAACTGGTTAATCCCGGCACAGCTTTTGCTGGGCATCTCGCGAAACTGAAGTAACTCGCGAATATTTTCCAGCGACATATCGAGGGACCGGCAATGACGGATGAAGCTCAGCTGCTCCACTTGGGAATCACTATATAGCCGAAAATTCCCCTCAGAGCGTGCTGGCGCGGGTAACAACCCCATCTGCTCGTAGTAACGCACAGTCTCTACCTTACACCCCGCCAGCCTCGCCGCCTCTCCGATCTTATAACTCATGACTACCCTCTTGACTCTATAGTGGCTATAGGGATTCTAATCCCAGTAGTACCCATTGGCTATCGAGACGCACATGAATAGGCCCGAATCAGACAATTGTTGTAGCGGCACAAAATCAACCGAAGAGCTGACTCAGAAGTCCTACTCTAGGCCGGACAAAGACGTTGAGACGACAAACCTGTCGATTACCAAAATGGACTGCCCGACCGAGGAGGCTCTGATCCGTAGCAAGCTGTCTGGCATGGAGGGAATCTACCACCTCGACTTCAATCTGGTTCAGCGTACGCTACAAGTGCACCATGCCAAGGGAATGCAAGGTGAGCTACTTGCGGTGCTGGGGACATTGGACCTGGATGCACGGTTAGCGAATGCCGTCGACAGGGATACCGCGCCACCACCTGCAACCGCCAACTGGTGGGTGCTCGGGGTTGCTGCTGCTGCCGCTCTGGCCTCAGAAGTGGTTTATTGGCAGCAAGGAGGCAACAACTGGCTCGTGATGCTGCTAGCCCTCACGGCCATTGCAGGTGGAGGCCTGAAAACCTACAAGAAAGGTTGGATAGCGCTCAAGAATCGCAACCTGAACATGAATGCACTGATGTCCATTGCAGTGACCGGTGCCCTCTTGATTGGCCATTGGCCAGAGGCCGCGATGGTGATGGTGCTCTTCACCCTAGCGGAACTGATCGAAGCCAAATCCCTGGATCGGGCGCGCAACGCGATCCGTGAACTATTGGCCCTGGCTCCGGAAACAGCAACCGTGCAAATGGACGACGGACGCTGGGAGGAAATAAGCGCAAAACAGGTTGATATCGGCAGCCGCGTGCGTGTGCGACCAGGCGAGCGAATCGCCCTCGACGGCGAAGTCATTGAAGGCCTATCCGCTGTAAATCAGGCCCCAATCACCGGCGAAAGCTTACCAGTGGACAAGGCCCCAGGTGATTCGTTGTTTGCCGGCAGTATCAATGAGTCCAGTGGGCTTGAATATCGGGTCACGGCTGCGGCCGATAACTCTACACTTGCGCGGATAATTCACGCAGTAGAAGCCGCTCAAGGTAGCCGAGCGCCGACCCAGCGTTTCGTAGACTCATTTGCGCGCTGGTATACACCATTAGTTTTCGTGGTCGCTCTGGCAACAGCAGTGCTGCCACCCCTGCTATTCGGTGGCGCCTGGCTAGAGTGGGTCTACCGAGCCTTGGTATTACTGGTTATCGCCTGCCCATGCGCACTGGTGATTGCCACGCCGGTTACCATCGTCAGCGGACTCGCGGCTGCGGCCCGGCACGGCATCCTGATCAAGGGTGGCGTTTACCTCGAGGATGGTCGACGCCTGCGCTGGTTGGCACTGGATAAAACAGGCACCATCACTCGCGGCAAGCCCGCACAAACCGACTTCGAACCTTGGGCCAACAATGACGTCAATACAGTACGCTCACTCGCGGCTAGCCTGGCCGCGCGCTCCGATCACCCAGTATCCATGGCGGTAGCCCAAGCGGCACAAGACGACAGCATCGCACTGCGTCAAGTAAAAGCGTTTTCAGCATTAGCGGGTCGCGGCGTCAAGGGCGAAATCGATGGCGAGGATTTACACCTCGGGAACCATCGACTTGTAGAAGAGCTAGGGGTGTGCTCGAGGGAATTGGAGCAACGCCTAAACAACCTGGAGTCCCAAGGTAAAACGGTCATCATGCTGGTGGGTAAAGCCGGTGTCCTGGCACTATTCGCCGTGGCTGACACAGTTAAAGACACCAGTCGCGAAGCGATAGCAGAGCTGCATGATTTGGGCGTAAAAACCCTGATGTTGACTGGTGACAACCCACATACGGCGAGGGCCATTGCCAAACAGGTGGGCATTGACCGTGCTGAGGGCAATTTGTTGCCAGAGGACAAGCTCCGAGAAATTGAAGTTCTGACCGAGCAAAACCATACCGGCATGGTCGGCGATGGAATTAACGATGCACCGGCACTCGCTCGTGCCGACATCGGCTTTGCGATGGGTGTTGCGGGCACAGATACCGCAATAGAAACAGCCGACGTCGCACTAATGGATGACAACCTAAGCAAGATCGCCACCTTTATTCGGTTGTCTCGTAGTACTTCGCGTATTCTACGACAGAACATCGTAATGGCATTGGGGATCAAAGCCGTATTCTTGGCGCTCGCATTTGCCGGACTGGCGTCCATGTGGATGGCCGTTTTTGCCGACATGGGGACCAGCCTGTTGGTAGTATTTAACGGGTTGAGGTTAATGCACCGATAAAGGGTGCAGTACTGATATATGCGTTTATCTGTAGTAGTTCAGACTTGATCTCACACTTATCGGTTTTCCAGAAGGTGCTCTGTCAGGTCAAGTTCAGTTTACGAACTTTTCCATCCAGATCTTTTTGCCATCCTCGAGCGTTTGCATCGGTGTTTGGCCGCAGCTCATCTTGCCTTGGTGCGTGCGCTCATTATTATAATACGCCAACCATTCGTCCAGATCTTCCTGTAGTACCTCGACTGACCCGTATATCCTGTGCCGCAACGATGGCTAGTAGAATTCTTGCAGAATCGTTTTGTGGAAACGCTCGCAAGTGCCGTTGGCCTGTGGATGGCGGCTTCGTTTTCGTATGCTCGATTTCATTCACGCTCAAGTACAATTAGTAATCGTGCTGCTCCAGCTTACCGCAGTGCTCGGTACCACGATCGGTCAGGGTGCGTAGTACAGGCAGCTTTTGAGCTGCATTGAACGGCAGCACCCGATCATTCAACAGGTCCGTAGCCGTGATTGGCGTCTTGGTCGTGTACAGCTTGCAGTGCGCCACCTTTGCGTAGGTGTCCACGTAGGTCTGCTGATATACACGGCCAACACCCTTGAATGTCCCGACGTAGAAGGTGTCTTGCGATCCCAGGTAGCCCGGATGCTGGGTTTCGATCTCTCCGCAGGATTTGTCATCAGTACGTTAGCGTTCTAGCGCCTGCATCAGGGACTCCGTTAGGATCAGACCCTCCTCGCCAACTTTGGCTTCCAGCGCTTTCAAGCGAAGTTTGAAGTTGGCCAAGTCGCGTCTTAGCCAGATACTGCGAACCCCGCTCGGTGAGAAAATACACCGCGTTTGCGCAGCTCATTGGACGCCCGCACCAGGCCATGAGCGGGTTCCGCAACGGCATATGCCAGCACCGCTTTCTCGATAGCGGAATCAACACGATTCTTGTGATTTGGTACCCATCAGTTATTCTCCAGCAGTGCATCAACTCCACCAATGGAAACTGCCTCTTTGTACCGGTAGAAAGTGTCTCGAGACACACCGAGCATCTTACAGACTTTGGAGATGTTACCAAGCTCTGCCGCCAGATTAAGCAGCCCGGTCTTGTGTTTAATGATGCGATCGTTAGTATGGATCATGGGGTTTATCCTTGGTTTTGACTTCGGGTTTACGCACCTTCATCAAAACCGGTAAACCCCTTCTTTTCAAGGAGGTGTGTCAGATTTGGTCTGAACGAAACCAAATCAGAGACTTCGCACAGTAACAGTCAGTCTGTGAAAAAATGTAAATGAGATTTCTACACTATTACGCCTTTAGTGTTCCCGTAACAGCGTCTATTGAGCAAGCAGCGATGTGCCAATCGATAGCCAGCAGCCCAGCTTTGATCCCCTAAAAGCGTATAAATATATAACGCTATGGTTCTTCGTTACTCTCATTTTCAGCGGCAATTTCACGGGAATCGCGGTAATCAGGCTCTATTAGTCTCCCCGCGATAGTGACAGGGACATGCTTGTCGACCAAAATCTCCTTTGGGCGCCCTACATCGGGTGCCGTATAGTCACAAATACCGCTTGGGAACACTCTCTTCATCACCCTCAGGCGTTCAAGTACATCTGTAGTTAACTGGCCATATAGCCCTTCATTTAACGCAGTATCGATCGACTGCAGCGTGCATTTAAAAATACTGTCTGACAGCGGTGCGCCTGCGACTTGTCGTGAATTGCTATAAACAGGATATTTCTTTCTACACTCGCCAGTGGGTTGACTACCGGAAGCACGGTTCCATACGTCCATACCTGATGCGATGACAACTCCGTCTTTGTCAAAACACATATCACTAGCGTCACTAGGACGATTCTTCACAACTCCATTTTCCGGGCGTTTTTTTATACTCAGGATCCAGCGATCAATCACATCTAGCGCTTCAGCAATGGGGGAGTAGTTCCTAAACAACCCCGCGACTGACAGGCTGCACTCTGAACGAACCATTAGACACGGGTTTACAAGGGACACTGCATTAAACCGCTGAAAAAGTGGAGCAAGCAAACTCGAGGAGTGATGGAAGTTCAGGATCATCATAAAGGTGCTAGCAAAAAGTTCTCCGACACCCCATTTCCCACCGTTGGGATGGGAGCACATTAATTAGACCTAAGACGACATATGTCATCATAATAGATACTCCCGGCAGACGACGCGGCCAACCTTTTTTTTGAGGTCAATCAACAGTGGAGCTATCGATCTTGATTCTGAAAACAACGGGAATTTACGTAGTAACAGCCCTCGCAGAGATCGTCGGCTGCTTTCTGCCCTACCTTTGGCTGCGGAAAGGCGGGTCAGTGTGGCTGCTGATTCCGGCAGCGATGAGTCTGGCAATCTTCGTTTGGTTGCTCACATTACACCCGGTCGCGAGTGGTCGCGTCTACGCAGCCTATGGTGGCATCTATGTGGCTACTGCGCTGGTCTGGCTTCGAGTCGTAGATGGAGTAAAGCTGTCCGCCTTCGACTGGATAGGCGCCGGCGTTGCATTGCTCGGCATGTCAATCATAGTTTTGGGTTGGCAAAGCAAAGGATAGTGGACCACTGCCAGCCTCCTCAACTGAGTGCGACATCGCCCACCTATAGACCTTCCTGGACTTATCACCCGATTGACGCCCCGCAGGGAAGTCACGTTGTGCTTCTGCAGCTGCTTCGAAATGGACCAGACTAGTTCGGGCTTCGGCGATGGACTGCCTGCCTGTAGTGGTCAACTCTTTTACGCCACTGAACTCTGAGCATTCCAATATTTTTCTTCCACCATATTCGGCGGCATACCATCGTTTTTCTGGTGGGGTCGTATCTGGCTGTAATGGCCAATGATGTTACTTGTGATTCTCTGTTTAGCCGCAGGGAAGGACTTGTAGCCGGTTTCCGGCACCCACTCTGTATTGAGACTCAGGAAGAAGCGCTCAGTCGGTGCGTTGTCCTAGCAGTTTCCGCGGCGGCTCAGACTATGTGTCATTCTGTTGCGCCACAGCAGCTGTCGGAATGCGAGGCTTGTGTACTGGCATCCCTGGTCCGAGGGAAACACGATACCTTCAGGTTGTCCTCGTGATTCATAGGCCATCGTTAGCGCCCAACCAACTGGCTTACGTGCAAAGAGATCTATTACTACCGCCAGATACGCCCATCGAGCGCCGATCCAGCTCGCTGGCATTGGTGGGAATGCGGGCAGCTCGCCGAGATCGAGCTCAGACAGCTTCTGCACCTTGCCCTGCCCCGCGGCACTGGTATCTCCTAAGGGCAGGGCCGGATCAACCTGGAGGGCTACCACCTGTAAATGGGTGTCTCTTTCGACGAAACCCTGGCCGACGGGGACGCCCCCGGGCTTCTCTACTACGCCATGCACCCGCTACCGGATACCACGCAACTGCATGTGGCGCTTATCGAAAAGGGTAATGCGGACATCCACCGCGGCATTGATTGAGATCAGTGCTGCGAGCAGGTGGCCCGTTCAGAGGCTCCAAATAGCCAAGCCCAACCAAAAATTAACTATTCCTTAGGAAGAACGTCCTCGAAAGCCGGGTAATTTGGGCGAGCCATATTAGATGTGTCGTCATTTTCATTTAACCACTCCCCCTCCCGGCCCCTCACTTCGGTGCGGACAACTTGTACATACAAGTGATTCCACTTAATCTCGAAGGCAATCAGATGAAATAACACATAAGTCTCTGACGCCCATGTCCTTTGACCTGACCCGCATACTGCTGCTGTTATTGACGCTGACCTTGAACGGTCAGGCGTTTGCGGCGCCCTGCGGATCCCGGGAGGCGGGAAGCGGAGAGCACAATCTGACCACTGCATCGGCCCGGATTGAACAGTGCGCCGAGGGCGCTCACCAACATCACTGTCACCAGGGAGGTGACACAGAGGCCGCGGAGTCTTCACCGGCAAATAACTGTGAGCAGGCCTGCAGCTGTTGCCCCGGCCACTGCGCCAGTGCCATTCCCGCGGCGGAATACACAGAGCCTGCCCGCCCCGTCATCACCAGCATCACGCTTTACAACATTTCCCACAGCACCCCGCTGCCCGAAACCACACTGCGCCCACCGATTCTTCTCTGACACGGGATCAGTGCGCCCGGAATAAATGCCCGGGTCATACGCATGAGCGCCCAACTGTCGCGCCTCGAATACTCCCGTTTGTCGACACGATCTACATCAGCCTCCGCGACGCTTTACGCCAAATAGCGCATCGCTACAGCGGACGCGACGATAACGAAAGTCTCCCAGAGAAGGACAACAACATGAATTCAACAAGCTTCAGACTGACCAGAACCCCGCTGTTCATCGCCCTTGCCACTGTGGCCGCGGGTTATACCCACATGGCGTCGGCCCAACAGGCCGGGGAAACAACACAGACGCAAATTGAAGAAGTGAATGTCACCGGTACCCGGATAAAGCGCAAAGATATCGAGGGCGTAGGACCAGTAACGGTACTCAACGAAGCGAGTATCGAAGCCACCGGCATTAGCTCGCTGGAAAACCTGCTGCAGTCCCTGCCTGCGGCAGCCGGCTTCGGCGGCAACCAGACCAGCGCCTACTGGACATCCAACGGCTGGGGCACGCCGCAGATCAACCTGCGTGGCCTGGGCATCAATCGCACCCTGGTCATGGTCAACGGCCGCCGGGTGGTCAACGGCGGTACCGGCGCCAACAGCAGCGTCGACCTGTCCATGATCCCGATGTCCCTCATCTCCAGCGTCGAAGTCCTGAAAGACGGTGCTTCCGCTACCTACGGCGCCGACGCCGTTGCCGGTGTCATCAATCTGATCACCAAAAAGGAGTTCGACGGCCTAGAAATCGAGGGCAAGTACGGCCAGACCGCCCTCGGTGATGGCGAGGAAACCGTGCTCGACCTGACCTGGGGCGTGTCCGGCGATCGCGGCAACCTGATGGTCAATATGAGTTACCAGAACAATGAGGCCTCCCCGCTGGTCGACCGCGTGCCCTGCCCGCTGGACAGTAACAGCGAGTGCAGCGGCAGTTCCTCCACCATCGGCGGCCGCACTACCCTGCCCGCGGGCGCGGTACTGGCCGATGGCACCGTGCTGACCGAGCCTACCCGGGTCAACTTCAATCAGGACCCCAATGGCGACGGCGATTTTTACGAGCCCTACGACGGGCAGAAGCACGGCTTCAACTACAACCCTTACTTCAATGCGGTGCAGCCGATCGAGCGCTTCAGCTTTACCACTCTGGGCAACTTTGAAATCTCGGAGTCCGCGACCCTGTTTACCGAGTTGATGTACACCAATCGGCAGTCCATGCAGCCAGCCTCTCCGGCAAGCCTGAGCAGCCTTGCCTACAGCGCCGACCACCCCACCAACCCCACCGGTAGTGACTTTGTACTCGAGAGCCGTCGCCTGCTAGAAAACGGCCCGCGCAACTTTTACCAGGAGGTGGATACTTGGCGCATGGTCACCGGTATCGAGGGCGACCTCAACGACAACTGGGGCTATGACGTAGCCTTGAATTGGGGTCGCAATACCGCCACAGATGCCATCGGCAACAACATCAACATGCAGCGTGTGGGCGAGACCCTCGATCCCAGTATGTGCGGCATGAACGGAATTCCCTGCGGCGACTACCTGGGCTACGGTAATGTGACCAGTGACGTACTCGACTACATCGTGTTCAACCAGGAGGGCACCGGCGGCAACGAGCAGAAAAGCGTGAGCGCCAACATCAACGGCTCCCTATTCGAACTCCCCGCGGGCAGGGTAGGTATGGCCGCCGGTGTCGAGTGGCGTGAAGACCGCGGTTGGCGCCAGCCAGACTCCCTGGTGCAGGCGGGCTATGCGCTGGGCAACCAGGAGGATCCGATTTCCGGCTCCACCGAAGCACGGGAGATTTACGCCGAAGTACTGGTACCGGTTTTGGCTAATCTGCCACTGGTGCAGTCCCTGGAACTCGACCTGGCCCTGCGCTACTCGGACTACGACCTGTTCGAGGGGGAGGACACCTACAAGGCGGGCCTCAACTGGCAGGTCAACGACATGCTGAAAGTGCGCGGCACCATGACCACCGCCTTCCGTGTGCCCAATGTACCGGAGCTTTTCGGCGGCGTATCCGAGGGCAACCTCACCACCACTGACCCCTGTTCCGGCTACGCCTCCCTGGATCCGTCCAGCAACCGCTACCAAAACTGTCAGGCAGCCGGGGTACCGCTGAACTACACGCAGCTCGGCACTACCATTCTCACCGACCGCGGTGGCAACCCGGACCTGACACCCGAGAGTGCCGAGTCGTTTACCCTCGGTGTAGTCCTGCAGCCACTGGACGGCCTGTCACTGACCGTCGATTACTTCGATATCGAAATCGACGACGCCATCCGCGAGGTATCCGGTTCCACCAAGCTGGCCATGTGTTACGACTCCGCCAACCTGAACCATGCCTTCTGTGCACCGGACCAGCACACCCGCAACCCGGTCAACGGTGATGTGAACTACCTGTCCACTCAGAAGTTCAACACCGGCAACGAAGTGATGCAGGGTATCGACTTCGGCGCCCTGTACGACTTCGACATGTTTGGCCTGTCGCACACGGCTGACTTCAAGGCGTCCTATCTGAAGGAGTACGAAACCACCGCGTTCGATGGCGACGAACCCTTCGTACTCGACGGCTTTATCGGCAGCGGCAACGGCGGCTATCCGCACTGGCGTGCCAATGCGTCACTGACCACCCGCGGTAATCAGTGGAGCAGCACCTACTCGGTACGCATGATCGGTGAGGGGGATGACTTCAACGCGGACAGCGGTATCGGCTCCAGCATGCCCAACATCTTCTACCACAACGTGCAGTTCAGCTACGACATGAACGACGCGCTGCGAATGAGCATGGGTATCGACAATCTGTTCGACCAGGAAGCACCGCGGGTAGCCAGCTGGACCGACGGCAACACCGACACCATGACCTACGATCTGGCCGGCATGCGCAGCTACCTGCGTATGACCTACCGGTTCGACTGAGTCACCTGAGACATTCACAGCGGCGGGAGGTACACTCCCGCCAGCTGTGCATTTTCTCACCAGCTGTATCTGAGAAAACACCCGAGAATAAAAGCAATGCAAACGGCATCCCTTTCCAGAAAAGTCCACAAGTGGCTGTTTCTGTTTGTCGGCGTCCAGGCCCTGTTGTGGACCCTGAGCGGCGTCTACATGGTGGTGATGGACCTGGACTTTATCCACGGCGATCACTTGGTCAAGAACCTGCGCGAGCCGCTGCCAACGGAACAGGGCACACTGGCGCCCACCCAGGCGTTACTAGCGCGCTATAGCTGGGTGAAATCCATCCAGCTCAAGGCGTTGCAGGGTAACCCTTACTATGTGGTAAATACCGGCGAGGGCGCACACCTGATCGACGCCCGCAGCGGCCGCCAAGTGTCCCCCATCGACGGCGACCGCGCGCGCACGTTAGCGGAGCACTATTACGCCGGCAGCCTGCCTGCGGTCTCCGTCGAACTGATCACCGAAAACCCGCCCACCGAGCTGCAATCCCGCGCTCTGCCCCTGTGGCGGGTCAACTTTGACGACCGCTATGGCACCAGTTTCTATGTTGACCCGGATACTGGAGCGCTGGTCACCCGCCGCCACAATTACTGGCGCGCGTTCGATTTCTTCTGGATGCTGCACATCATGGATTACGAGGAGCGGGCCGATATCCACAACCCGCTGCTGCTGATCGTCACCCTCGTGAGCCTGACCGGTGTACTGGCCGGCCTGATCCTGCTGTTCTACAGCTTTGCGCGCAGGGAAAAAAGGTCCGACAACGCGGCCGCAGCGGGAGGTGCACAATGAATTTCATCAAGATCGCACACAAATGGCTGAGCCTGGTCATTGGCGTTCAGCTGGCACTGTGGCTGGCCAGCGGCCTCGCCTTCGCACTGCTCGACTCCAGTGTGGTCAGCGGCCGCCATCTGGCCGAGCGCCACGAGGCAGCGCCCCTTTCCCAGAGAGAGCCTCTGCGCGCCCACGCAGAAATCGCCGGCCTGTATCACGACGCCGGTAGTGCCGTAGTCGATATTCGCCTGCAGCCGGGCTTTGACCGTCCGGTATACCGGGTACAGACCACTGCAGGCATTGAATTGCGCGATGCCCGCAGCGGCAACCCGCTAGTGATTGACGCGGCGATGGCGGCCACCATTGCAGCGCACGACTACGCCGGTGACGACAACCTGATCGGTGCCCCGCAGCGTCTGTCGCAGCCGAACATGGAGTCCCGCCGTCACGATGGGCCCGTATGGCGTGTCGATATCGCGGACGAAGGCAATACCAGCCTGTATATCTCGGCGGCGGACGGCCGCGTACTCGAGCGCCGCAACGACACCTGGCGGCTGTTCGATATTTTCTGGATGCTGCACATCATGGATTACACCGAACGCCAGGATTTCAACAATCCGTTCGTTGTGATCTTCGGTATCGGCGCCCTGCTGCTGTCCATTTCCGGCTGTGTGATGTTGTTCTCCAGCTTCTCCCGCCACGACTTCAACCTGCTGGCGAAACTGCGCGGCAGCAAAGTGGCAGTAACCCTGCTCGATCAGGCGGCCACCCCTGTGCAGGAGCTGGCATTGCCGAGCGGCGTCAACCTGTTCGACGGTCTCGCCGCCAGTGGCGTGCAGCTGCCTTCCAACTGTGGCGGCGGTGGCAGCTGCGGCCTGTGCCAGGTGCAGCTCGACGCCGACGCGCCGATCACCAGCGGGGAGAAAGCCCTGCTGTCCGCGGCGCAATTGGCCGCTGGCCAGCGCCTCGCCTGCCAACAAAGGGCCGTCGCTGCCACGCGCCTGATACTGGATGACGCTGTGTTGCAGGCCGGAGCCTTCACCGCCGAGGTCCAGGAGACCCGCTTCCTGACGCCTTTCATCAAGGAGATCCGCCTGACGCTGCAAGATCAACGCCCCTTCGGTTTCCGCGCCGGAGGCTTTGTGCAGGTGGAGATTCCGCCGCACCAGTTGCGCCTCGCCGACATGCCACTCGACACACAGTACAGCGACGACTGGCAGCCCTGGCTCGGCGCCGCCGGCAGCAGTCACGCATCACCTCTGCGCCGTTCCTATTCCATGGCCAATGCACCGCAGGAAAGCACCGATGCGAGTGGCAATGATTCCGTTCTGCTCAATGTGCGGATACAGCCCCCGCCCGCGGGACTGGAAACCCTGCCCGCAGGTGCCGGCTCCAGCTACATGTTCAATCTCCAGCCGGGCGATCAGGTGCAGTTGAGTGGCCCATTTGGCAGCTTCCATGTACAGGACAGCGAGCGCGAAATCATCCTGATCGGCGGCGGTGCGGGTATGGCGCCGCTGCGCTCGATGATTGTCGACCAGTTACGCAATCACGGCACCCAGCGGCCAATGCGATTCTGGTATGGGGCGCGCAATCTGCGCGAGGTGTTTTACGCAGAACTGTTCGATGAACTGGCACAGCAGCACGACAACTTCCAGTGGCAGCTGGGCCTGTCGGACCCGCGTCCGCAAGATACGTGGGATGGTGCGACAGGCTTTATCAGCGATATCGCCGCGGACAGTTACCTGCGCCAGTATGCGGACGTCGGCAATTGCGAATTTTATCTGTGCGGGCCACCCGCCATGCTGCGCGCAAGCATCGCCATGCTGAAGCAACTCGGCGTGCGTGAAGAGCAGATCGCGTTTGATGATTTCGGCAATTAACAGGATAAACGGCGCGCACCGGAAACCTTTCGGTGCGCGCCGTTGTCGACTTGCCATAGAGCCAAACACCGTCTAACCTTCTGGCTCCAACAAACACACGGCTGACATGCAAAGACTTATCGCACGGATCATGGCAACGCTCATGTTGCTGTCTGTCTTCGGACAGGCGGCCGCACAGTCGTGCGCGGAAATGTCTGCACCATCAATGGCCAAAGCCGCGTTCATAAATACCGGTGTCGATGGCGAAGCGGCTCACCATGTACCAGTGGATAATCCGCAAGTATCCGCTCATTGCGGAGACATGCACACTGCTCCGTCAGTCAGTAGCGCCGATCACTGTGCAGAATCCTCCAAAGCTGGTGTGAACACCACTGGCGAACCTTGCAATACCAGCTGTACTTGTTGTCCCAGCCACTGCACCACTGTGTTGCCGCCAGTGGAAACGGTTAGTATCTCCATTCCTCGAACCGCTCTGCATGTGACTTACCGGGATCTCGCCTCATCTGCCGAACCCGAGTCGCTTATCAAACCGCCCCAGCCTGCCTGACCCGCGGATCCCCGCACGCCGTTTGGCGCACTTCTCTTCATTACACACTGTCGTAATAACAGGGCTCCACGCTTTGTTATCTCATGTGTTTTGCTGTTGTACCCAATCTCATAGCCGAAACTGGAGTACAACATCGCCGCGTAAACGCGACGAAAAAAAGGTGGACATAATTCATGAAACAGAACTTCTTTCTTCGAAGCCTCGCAATTTCTGCGCTGCTTATACTGACCGCTTGTGCCAAAGCCGATCACGATTTAGGCAAAAACAGTGCCGATGCAGCCTCCACGGCCATCGCCCCTATCGCGTCAACATTAGTTACCTATAAAAGCGCCACTTGCGGTTGCTGCAAATTGTGGGTGGAACATGCCGCCGCCAACGCCTTCGAAGTCGACGCGCAGAATGTTTCGGACCTGAATGCCGTCAAGGACAAGTACCAAATTGCCGCGGAGTTCCAATCCTGCCACACCAGTGTGTCGTCGAGCGGCTATGTTTTCGAAGGGCATATCCCGGCAAAGCTGATTAGGCAGTTCCTGCAAAACCCGCCCGCTGGTTCCCGTGGCTTGGCGGTACCCGCCATGCCACTCGGCAGCCCCGGAATGGAAGTGGGCGACCGCTTCACTCCCTACCAGGTGCTCCAACTCAATAAAGATGGCAGCACCGCGGTATACGCGAATATCGATCATTTTGAACAAAAACACTGAGGTACTCATGAACAGAAACCGAGAACCCCAGATTACGCTGCCGGCCCTGTCCCGGCGTCGCTTTGTCACTGGCGTTGCCGCCGGCGCGGCGCTGATGGGCATGCCCGCGGGCGCCAACAGTGCTGCAACCCGAGCCAATCCGGTGCCACAAACGTTGCGCGGCAACCAGTTTAATCTGCACGTAAATTATCAGCCGGTGAATTTCACTGGCCGCGAACGCACCGCGGTCGCAATCAATGGCTCGGTGCCCGGCCCCATATTGCGCTGGAAAGAGGGAGAAACCGTCACCCTCAATGTAACGAACCATCTAGCCCACGACACCTCGATCCACTGGCATGGCATCATCCTGCCCACAGGTATGGATGGTGTGCCCGGGCTCAGCTTCAACGGCATCCGCCCGGGTGAAACCTTTACCTATCAGTTTGACGTTAATCAGAGCGGCACCTACTGGTACCACAGCCACTCGGACTTCCAGGAACAGCAGGGGCATTACGCATCCATAGTCATCGACCCGGCAGAGCCCGACCCGGTCGCCTGCGATCGCGATTACGTGGTGATGCTCTCCGACTGGAGCGACGAGTCGCCACACGACATTTACGCCAAGCTCAAAAAAGAGGGGCACTACTACAATCGCCGACGCCGTACCGCCGGCGATCTGTGGGATGAAATCCGTCAGAAAGGGGTCGCCCAGACCTGGCAAGACCGCAAGATGTGGAACGAGATGCGTATGTCCGATCGCGACATCTCCGACGTCACCGGTTACACCTACACCTACCTGATGAACGGCCAGACCCCGGATGGAAACTGGATGGCGCAGTTCAAACGCGGGGAGAAGGTGCGCCTGCGCTTTATCAATGGTTCCGCCATGTCGATTTTCGATATCCGGATTCCGGGTCTGAAAATGACGGTGGTGGCGAGCGACGGCCAGAACATCGAGCCGGTTACCGTGGATGAGTTCCGTATCGGCGTAGCGGAAACCTACGATGTCGTGGTTGAGCCGGTAGACGACCGCGCCTATACCCTCTTCGCCCAGACTATTGACCGCAGTGGTTTTGCCCGCGGCACCCTGACTCCGCACCCGGAGCTTCGCGCCGAAGTTCCTGCGATGGATTACGCCCCGGTTCTCACCCACCGCGATATGGGCATGGATCATTCCGGCCACAATATGAGCGGCATGGGCGGCATGGACCACAGCGGTCACGACATGGGTAACATGAGCGGCACGGACCACAGCAGCCACGACATGGGCAGCATGGATGGCATGGACCACAGAGACCACGACATGGGTGGCATGGACCACAGTGGCCACGATATGGGCAGCATGAGCGGCATGGATCACTCCCAGCACGCCGGCATGCAATCCGGTAACGCCGGGCAGTACAGCCTGAACGGTGGACGCCCCGAGCTCGGCGGCATGCAGGGCGTCTGGTTTACCGATGGCCTGGGCCGCGCCGGACACGGTAGCAACAGCCCCATCGTGCACCTGCCCAGCGAATACCGCTACGGCGTGGATATGCGCTCAGAGATGCCCGGCAACGGACTGAATGATCCAGGTATCGGACTGCGCGATCACGACACCCGTTACGGTCGCCGAGTACTTACCTATGCGGATATCCGCAACCTTACCCCCACTATCGACAGGCGCGAGCCCACCCGTGAACTTCAACTGCATCTCACCGGCAATATGCACCGCTACATGTGGTCGATGGACGGAATCAAGTTCAACGATGCCGAGCCCCTGATGCTGAAATACGGCGAGCGTATTCGCATCACCCTGGTGAACGACACCATGATGACGCACCCCATTCACCTGCACGGCATGTGGAGTGAACTGGAAACCGGCGACAGCGAGTACATCCCGCGCAAGCACACAATCATTGTGCAACCGGGCTCCAAAATCAGTTATCTGGTGACTGCCGATGCCTACGGCCGCTGGGCCTACCACTGCCACCTGCTGTACCACATGCCCGGCATGTTCCGCGAAGTAAGAGTGGTATGAGGACAATGCAAATGAACAGAAAAACCCTACTGGCATTAACCCTGGCGGCGCCACTGGCGCACGCCGCGGAAGAATCGCACACACAGCACACCCATTCGATGCAGGACGATGAACACGCGGCCCATCAGCACATGGGGCACGGCTATCCGGCACCGCAAGAGGCCAGCGCAGCCGCTGCACCAAACCTCCGTCACGCCCCCAACGAACCCGATCACGTGATGGACCACGAGGTGCTACTGACCAAGGTCACCATCGACCAGCTGGAGGCACGCGAGGACGATGGCAGCGCGCTGGAAGGCAGCGTGTGGTTCGGCGGCGACAAGCACAAGGCATGGTTCAAGACGGAAGTCGAACGGGCGGAAGGCGAAACGGAAAAAGCCGAATTGCAGGCACTGTACAGCCGCGCCATTGCCCCCTACTGGGATATCCAGATGGGCGTGCGCCACGACTTCGAACTGGAAAGCGACAGTCGCAACTGGGGCGTCCTTGCCCTGAACGGGCTCGCGCCCTACTTCTTCGAGGTCGACACATCGCTGTTTGTCGGCGAAGACGGGGAGACCGCCCTACGTGTGGAGGCCGAGTACGAGCTCCTATTCACTCAGCAGTGGATTTTAAGTCCGGAAATTGAAGTGAATTTCTTCGGCCAGAACACACCTGAAACCCATACTGGGTCCGGACTTTCCGACGTTGAAGCCGGCCTACGCTTACGCTACGAATTCACTCCACAGTTTGCGCCTTATATTGGTGTCAATTACGAGAAGAAATTCGGTAACACCGCGGACTTCGCCCGCGATGACGGCGAAGCCACTAGTGAAACAACCTGGGTAATCGGGTTGCACGCATGGTTCTAGTCGGGTAATCGGGACTTGCAATTTATCGCACTATAAAGAGCCGCGGACCGCCCGCTTATAATTGCCAAACTCAAGTTTGGATAATGGAACGCGGCCCATTTAGAAAACCTTGGAGATATTCATGAAAACTTTCAACAAACTACTATGCGCGCTCTCCCTAATCGCCGCGAGCACCGCTCAGGCCCACGACCCTAGTATGCACAAGGAAAATGTAGAAAAAGCCAACTGTGCGTCGATGAAAGACATGGACCACTCGACAATGGATGCCAATGATCCTGTTGTCATGCAGGCGATGATGAAAAGGTGCGCGGGGCAGATGAAGCAAAAGGAGCACACTGACCATAAAGAGAGTCACGGGGAGCATGCCGAACACAACGAAGGCCACACTCGCGGTACCGCCCAGGAACAGCAGGAGAAATAGGGAATGGGGGCTGCAGCCCCTGTTTTCTGGAGAAATATTTTGAAAGCAATAAAATCACTGTTGTTCATTGCCTTGATTGCCACTGGTGGACTAATCGCGTTCGTCTACTCAGGAACCTACCCCATGGGAGCCGACGAACCACACACTAGAGTGACCCACTGGCTGCTGGAGACTCTGCGCGAGAAGTCCATCGCCCGCGCGTCACGGAACGTGCAGCTCCCGGAGCTCAAGGACCCGGAACTGCTGCTTTCAGGCGGCGCCGACTACAACGACATGTGTGCGGGCTGCCACCTGAAGCCGGGAGTAACAGAAAGCGATTTCAGTCTCGGCCTCTACCCGGCACCGCCTGACCTTACCAAGCCGGGAAGCGGCGATCCACAACAACACGTGCGCCAACAATTCTGGATCATCAAGCACGGCATCAAGGCCTCCGGTATGCCCGCCTGGGGCCCCACGCACGACGACGGGCGCATCTGGGCTATGGTGGCATTTTTGCAGAAGCTGCCTGACTTGACGCCACAGCAATACCAGATCATTACTGCACGCGATGAAGAAGATTCAGGTCATCACTGACAGGAAAAATTGAACTGCAAGAACAGTTCAAATCCATTCACACATCAGGATTCTGTATCCTGCTCAGCGCTGTGCGCCCGCCATGGCACACAGCGCTGAGCCGCTCGCGGATTTAGATCCGACACTGTTTTCCTGACTGGAAACCATGGGACTCACTCGCATGGGCGACGACGGGAAGATCGTGCATGTGCACTGGTCCAGTAAATAAGAAGAAGGTTTTTTTCGCGGTCGTGGACCGCTGCTGCAAAAGCTGTAGGAGCAGCCCATGACCTAGACCTTCGCCTACACCAGAATACCCTCTATGCCACCACCAAAGTCCCGCGGTACATCTGCATCTGACAGGTAAAGGGGTATTCCCCCGCTTCCATCGCCGGCAGTTTTACCTCGGTCTCCTCGCCAACCGCTAGCTGCGCGTTTACATCCAGATCTGCGAACACCACATATTCGGCACAGGGGCTAGGATCCTCTCGAAGGAAGTGCAACGTAGTTTCCTCATGGACGGGTACTTGAATTCGCTCCGGCTCATAGACCCCATCCTTGACCATAATCACGGATGCGGCGGGAGCCACGGCCGCCGGCGCCGCCCTTTTACTCAACCAGAACCACCAGACGATGCCAACGATCAGTGCCAAACCCAGCAGATTGATCAACAAATTCATGCGTTTACCTCCGAAGGTTTGAATAGGCGCAGCCGGTTAGCATTGCTGACCACGGTCACTGACGAGAGCGCCATGGCCGCACCAGCGATTACCGGGCTCAGCAGGCTTCCAGTGATCGGATACAAAAGTCCAGCGGCGATAGGAATACCTAGGATGTTATAGATAAAGGCACCAAACAGGTTCTGTTTAATGTTGCGTAACGTCGCTCGCGAAAGCTCGATCGCGTCAGCCACGCCGTGCAGCGATGAACGCATCAGTGTAACGTCGGCGGTCTCGATGGCTACGTCGGTGCCCGCACCAATCGCAAAGCCGACTTCCGCACGCGCCAGCGCCGGAGCATCGTTGATGCCATCACCGGCCATACCTACGTGCCCGCCCTTCGCCTGCAGATCGGCGACAATGTTCTCTTTGTCCTCTGGCAGCAGTTCCGCATGCACGCAGTCTATGCCCAACTGCGTCGCCACCGCATCTGCTGTGGCTCCGTTATCACCGGTGAGCATCTGGATTTCAAGGCCGAGGTTTTTCAAGCGCTGAATGGCGGATCTTGCGTCTGAGCGTAGCGGATCCGCCACCGCGATCAGGCCGGCAGCCCTGCCGTCGATCGCCGCATACATGGCGGTGCGTCCCTTGCCAGCCAGTGCTTCGACGGCCGCCTGCCAATGGTCGACATCAACATTTTCGCGCAGCATCAGTTTGCGGTTACCGAGCAGCAGCTTGTGACCATCCACCTCTCCGCGCACGCCGTGCGCAATAATGGCCTCAAAGTGCTGCACCGTGCTCAGGCGTATACCCCGCTCTTGCGCCGCATCCACTATGGCCTCCGCTAGCGGGTGTTCCGAGGCCTGCTCCAAACTAGCCACGAGGCGCAGCAACTCGTCTTTGTCGCCTTCAGTTTCGAGGTCGGTAACTTTGGGGGCGCCCTCGGTCAGTGTGCCGGTCTTGTCTACCACCAGCGTGGTCAGTTTACTCGCCTGCTGCAGAGCCTTCCCGTTACGTACCAGCACGCCGTGTTCTGCACCCTTACCAACGCCGACCATTACCGACATGGGTGTGGCCAACCCCAGTGCGCAAGGGCAAGCGATAATCAACACTGAGGTGGCCACCACAAGCATATGCGCGACCTTGGGCTCCGGCCCCCAGTTAAACCAGACCAGTGCCGCCAGCACGGCGATCACCATCACTACCGGCACGAAGACCGCGGAAATCCTGTCCGCCAGCCGGGCTATCGGGACGCGTGAGTTCTGCGCGTTCTTCACCATCTCAATGATCTGTGCCAGTCGGGTCTCGGAGCCGACTTTTTCCGCAGTGAACAGCAGGCTGCCATTCTTGTTTAGGGTGCCGGCGGAGAGGAAATCGCCCTGTGCCTTCTTCACCGGTACCGGTTCACCAGTGAGCATGGACTCGTCCACCAGGCTGCTGCCCTCAAGCACTGTGCCGTCCACCGGAATCTTCTCCCCAGGGCGCACCCGCAACCGGTCGCCCAGCTGTACCTCATCCACCGGCACATCCACCTCTTCATCGTTGCGCAGCACTCGCGCACTGACTTCTTGAAGTTGCAGTAGTTTTTCAACTGCCGCGCTGGTGCGGCCTCGGGCTCGCACCTCCAGTGCCTGACCCAGGTTGATCAGTCCGATGATCATGGCACTGGCTTCGAAATACACGTGGCGTGCCATCTCCGGCAGCAGCTGCGGCGCCACTACCACTAGCATGGAAAACAGCCAGGCTGTGCCGGTGCCCAGTGCGATCAACGTGTCCATACTTGCATTGTGGTGGCGAAAAGCCTTCCAAGCACCGGTGAAGAAGTGACCGCCGCAATATATGAGCACCGCAAGAGTGGCAAACCCCACAAGTCCCCAGGCAATCTGTTGCGCCGGCGCATGCACTGACATCTCGCCGGTGATCAGCCCCCAGGCCATTAGCGGCAGTCCTAGGGCCAGAGCCAGCCCTGCGCGCCACAGTAAGTCTCGGTAATGTTTTTGGTCCGCCTCGCGTTGCTGCTCGCGCAGCTCACGATCACTGACAGTCGCCAGCTCAGCGCCGTAGCCGGCTTGCTCGATCGCCAACACACAGGCATCCTCATCAACGTGGCCCCATACTGAGGTAGTTTTCTCGGCCAGGTTGACCCTCGCCTGTATCACACCTGGCACTTGGTTCAACGCCGTTTCAATCTTGTTCACGCAGCTGGCACAGGAGGCGCCGTGCAGGGAAAACACCTTTTTGCTCTCAACCATCTTCCTATCCTAAGTCGTGGTCAGTGAAGGGCACTCCAGGAGCTTGCCGTAAGGAGAAGGCAAGCCCAAACACTAATTACTTGGCATACTATAATCCAGCGCACGAATTGACTTCGCTAGTCTCGTATATTAAGTGTCAATCGGATTCTGAAAATTTTCTGCTTCCTGGCGTGGTGTTGCTGCACTGGGATGATGTGCCGGCTGAAATCGGTTTCCCGGTCCATCTCCATCAAGAGTTGCTCGATGTGGATGATGAGCATGCTCGCATCAATGACCTTTTGAAGGTTGATCACGGCTTCTGGAAATTTTCCTTTGTCCCGCTTCAGTTTCAGCTTGTGCCCGGAAAGCAAGGAAACAAGACACTTTTCGACCTCCAGAGGACTTCGCGTCGCGTCCGCCAGCTTCTCCACATCAGCTGTGAGCGTCGGCTTTAGCCTCTGCGATCGCTTTGAAGTGGCCCAAACTGATCCGGGCCTCGGCAAGAGAAATATCCAATGCTGTTTGTTTTTGCATATTTTCTTTCAGCTCCAACTGTGTTCGATTCAGCTGTTTCTTAAGCACATCGCACTCATGTGTTTTGAGTGTCAGCTGAGCGTTGACTTGGTTCAGCTGTTCTTGCATTGAAGTAAACCGCTGTTCTGACAGCCGCAGAGAATCCTCCTGGCCACCTGCCTGTTTGCGCGCTGCGGCCAGCTCAGTGGCCAGGCGAGCATTGTCCTTGTTAAGCTGTGTCAATTCTCCCTGTTTCACGATGATCGTTTGATTGAGCTGACGCTGCTCCGCCTGAAGTTGCTGTACCTGCTGTTCGTGGTGGCGGATATCTTGATCTCGCTGTTCTTTGCTGGCCTGGCGGTAGTGTTCGAGAGCATCTCGCGCGTGCTGATGGTTGTCCTCCAGTGACTTCAGATGGGCGCCCTTATCTGCGAGGCGCACCTTAAGATCCTCAACCTGCTGTTGCAGTCGTTCCGACCTAAGACACTCAGATTGGAGTTCAGACGTCTTTTCGTCAAACGATACACGTGTGTCTGCAAGTCGTTGCTCAAGCACTTCGGCCTTTTCATTGCTGGTTTTCAGCGCGGCCTGCAGGCTTTCATTCTCACGCCTCCAGTGTATCTCCCGGTCTTGGTGCCGCTTTTCGGCATCAGAAACCAACTCCCTGGCTTCCTCTCGCAATTGATGGGCTAGGCGAGCCACCATTTCCTGAAGTGTTTTGCTGAGCAGGTGCCCATCATCTAACCGGGCTCCTTCAGCCTCTTCAATCTCCTTGAGGTAGCGGTGGATGGTGGTCTTGGACCCGGTATTACCGAGTTCTATACGTATCGCATCCAGCGAAGGATTCTCACCCCGAGCCAGCACGGTATCGCGAGCCTGCTGAACAAGGACCTTATTGATTCCTGCGCGAGCCATTTGCCTACTCCTATTATTTCGTACTGTGGTATGTACTATGTATATACATACTAAAATGATGATTAATGGCTGGCAATTATTTATCACATCTAAAAATAGATAATAATGAATTATCCATTGTTAGCTGCCATATTTGTCATAAACTAACCTCAGCCGGTACGAAACCCTCTTTCACTCCAACATCCACCTGGCAACTCAACCCAGGGCGCGGACAAGAATCGCATGAGCAACATCGACCAATATATTCACGCGGCTACCCGTGAAAACACGCGACGCAGCTACCAGGCAGCAGTTCAACACTTTGAAGTCAGCTGGGGCGGATTCCTGCCAGCAACAGCAGATAGTGTCGCTCGGTATCTGGCAGATCACGCTGAAACACTGGCCATCAATACGCTGAAGTTACGCCTTTCAGGCCTGGCCCAATGGCATCGAGATCAAGGCTTTCCAGATCCAACCAAGGCACCGATAGTAAAAAAAGTACTCAAGGGTATTAGGGAGCTACACCCGACCAGAGAAAAGCGTGCACGCCCGATACAGTTAGAGGAGCTGACTACTATTGCCGGCCAGCTAGAGTTGGCGCTATCCATTGCAGTGGAAAAAGGTGACAGAAAGGCCTCCATCGTGCACGCTCGCAACCGCGCCCTGCTTCTGCTGGGGTTCTGGCGTGGATTCCGCAGCGATGAGATTTGTCGGCTACGGGTGGAGTTGGTGACAGTTAGACCAGGAGAAGGAATGACGATCTATCTCCCGAGAAGCAAAGGTGACAGACAAAGCCTCGGTCGTGAACTCAAGGTGCCGGCGTTGAGCCACCTATGCCCGGTGTCGGCTTACGAAGAATGGATAAAGAATGCAGATATCGCCGAGGGGCCCGTATTTCGAGCCATTAACCGCTGGGGACACCTTTCTGAAACTGAACTTGCCTCAAACAGCATATCCCCCCTACTTCGACACATGATTGAGCAAGCGGGATTGCACCACAAGAATGTCAGCAGCCACTCGTTGCGCCGTGGATTTGCAAATTGGGCAAATGCTAATGGCTGGGATACGAAAACGTTGATGGAATATGTGGGGTGGAAGGATGTTCAATCGGCAATGCGGTATGTCGATGCTGCGGATCCGTTCTCACAACAGCGCATCGAACAAAACATCTCGACGAGAAAGCCTATTCACAATCTGCCAGAATAAATGAAGCAACCCGGTTCCGATCAAATAGCTACATTTTGAACAATTAAGGCTAGCTGGATCCCCTTCCCTCGCCGGGCCGAAGAGATCACTCTACGTGGCTTGGTGATGCATTTAACTGCCTAAGAAGCTCTAGTTGCCGCTTTTTAGAAAGCTTATCGATTTTACAAATCAGCTCCGCCAAGACATCCGACTCACAGAAAAAGTACGCTACGGGCACACCCAGCTCTTTGCCGATTCTTTTGAGCATTTGGTAATCAGGGCTATGACGCCCCTTTTCATAATGCGTCATGCGACTACTGGCCGAGCCAGGCTCAATACCCAAGCGGATGCCCAGCTCCTTCTGGCTGATGCCTTTCGCGGTGCGCGCTTGGAGCAGACGCAACGGGATGGGAGAAGAGTTGGGCAAAATATAAGCATCTTCGAGTTCTCAGGGACTTAGATTGTCTAAGTATATGGGCATCCGGTATACTTAGGAATCCTAAGCGCCACCTCCAAGCTGTATATTTATGTTCTACTCGATTGCGCTCCCCCATGACTCCATCGAAAATTAAGCCGGAACTACTCGACTTGCTGGTTTCGGGAAAGTTTGACAGTTTCACTTGTCCTGCGCTTACTCAGGCCTACTTTGCGTCTCCTCGCTGCACCAGCCCCACCAAGCGCGCGGCAAGCCAGATTGTTGCCCGGGCGGTCAAAGCCCTGGAAGGCGATCAGTTAATTGTGGGCACCTCCTCAACATCCGGCAGAGCTAAGCAGTATCAACTTACTGAAGATTTCTATCGAATCTTCTCTGTGGCGCGCGTTGCTCCTTTATCGACACAAGAGCCCAACGCCCCAAATGAAAGCTTTCTCGCGATACTTGAGGGAAAGTTACATGAATACAAAATCGAGCTTTTGGAGGCGATCGGGGAAGTCGAAGAGTATGAAGAGCTAAGTAAAACAGCGCCGGAGAAAAGGAGCCAAATCCAAGTGCTCTACGATCGTGCGCGTGATCAATTTTCTAGAACGCAGGGACGAGTCAAGGCTATCGAGGCCGTACTCGCTGAAGTAAAGCGATCTTAATCAATGCAATTACGAAAATGGCAGTCCGAGTGCATATCACAAGCGCTTGAGTATTACAGTACGGGAAAAACACATTTCATGTGTCTAGCAACTCCTGGTGCAGGGAAAACAGTAATGGCATCCACCCTAGCCAATCAATTATTTGACTCAAATCTAATAGACTTAGTAATTTGCTTTTCTCCTTCTGTTGTAGTGGCTGAGGATTTTAGATATGAGTTGGAGCAAATTACCGGCAATCGCATTGACGGATTGCTTGGGTCTTCCGGATCTTCGCTGACATACCAGTCATTGCGTAATCTCGGAGAGCGATTTTGGGCCCTTTTTGAGCAATACAGAGTCTTCGTAATCTTTGATGAGATCCATCATTGCGCGGGCAACAGTATTGAGTACTCAAACGCCTGGGGTGAAAAAATTATCACCCATATACAAGGACGCGCATCTTATACATTGGCACTCACCGGAACGCCCTGGCGATCAGACCTACTACCCGTAGTCCTGGCAAACTATTGCGATGAAAATCATATGGTTCACTGTGATTACCAATACGGCCTCAATGAAGCGATATTAGATAGTGTGTGCCGAACGCCAGTTATGATTGCTATTGACAACAATCAAGTTCAGTTTCAGCGCGACGATGATAGTAAACTGTATCGATCTTTCAGAAGTTTGCTTACCGAATCTGACTGCACCTATCAGGAGCTATTGGAAAGCCGAGACCTAATTCTCTACTGCTTGAATCAAGCCAATCAGAAATTGGATTCATTACGGACGAAAAAGCCTAATTCTGGTGGATTAATAGTCGCCACATCAATTGCCCATGCCGAGAAGATACATGCAATTCTTGCTGGTGAATTAGGTGAACATGCCGATATCGTAACGCACAAAAATGAAAATTCCATATCTACGATCCACAACTTCAAGAAATCAGATAGGAAATGGATCATATCGGTTGGCATGATCAGTGAAGGAACGAATATCCCCCGCCTTCAGGTATGCTGTCATTTAACCCGAGTAAAAACCGAACTGTACTTCCGCCAAATCCTTGGCAGAATTCTGCGTTCCGGTGGCGGCCCTAATGAAATTGGGTATATGTATTTTCCCGCAGAACCAACGCTAATGGATTACGCAGAAAGAATTGAAAGTGACATCCCAAATACCGCCACTATAAAATCATTTCTTTCAAAAAATCATGACCAAGTAAGTTCAGTCGAGATTCTGCCCAGATCAAATGTAAATAGTCAGAAATCGGGAACTATCAGCTTTTCCCCTCAAGAGCCGGAGGTTGTCTACTCGACGGTAAGAGTTAACGACAAAAGGCAAGATTTGGAACTGCCGATTGACGCCACATACCAAGATTCAGACTTATCAAGAAACTACTTGAGATCAATAAACATATCTGGAAATTTCATTCGCAAACGGTTATCGCCACAGTTGGCCAAAAGCTATTGATAACCTCAACTACGACATATCAATGCGGTAAACTGTCATTATTCGTCTCAGTGTCGCTCGTTTGAGAGGTATCGAAAGCGGAAACTCTCAGCCTTCAATCAACCGCGCGAATTTCTCATGAGTCTATTTCTCAAAATTGACAGGAATCTTACGGGTCGGGACTTTGTCGTCGGCGATGTGCACGGCCACTTGCAGCAACTGCTTACGCAATTGCAGGAGGTCACCTTCGACACATCTCTTGACCGCCTGTTCTTTCTTGGGGATCTGGTCGACCGAGGTCCGGATAGCGAAGCCCTCCTCGCAATGATTGATCAACAAACCTTTTTCAGTGTTGCTGGCAATCATGAAGCGATGATGATCGCCGGGTTCGAGAACCCCGAGACCGCTGCCAGGCATCGCGCTAACGGCGGTGAATGGTTCTACATGCTGCCGCGGGCTCAGAGGCAGCACTTAGTGAGCCAGGTCAGACGCTGGCCTTGGGCCATTGAGCTGGATACCGGCCGCCAGTGTATCGGGCTAGTCCACGCCAATGTTATCGGCGGTAGCTGGCCACGGACTCAGCTCGCCTTAACCGCTATCGAAGAGGCCTGGTCAGCAGACATATCACTCGAAAACGACGAGCGAATGGCTAGCGCTGCGGAGCAGTTCTTGTGGGATCGTTCCCTAGCGAGCCAGCTGTATAGGCATCTGCTCGGCCTGGGCAATGCAAAGCGTACTTTGGCCGAATACAAACGATTATTCCTGGAGCACCTGGACACAATTGACCATGCCCAACCGGAAGCGCTTGCCCCATTTCAGATCAGCGGCATCGATGCACTCTACCTTGGCCACAATTTCGTACCCAGGCCAGTCTCCGTGGGCAACTGCTACTTTTTGGACACCTATCGTGGCGAGGGAGGCGAGCAGTTGGCTTTGATATGCGTTAGTGAGTTTTCAAGGTAGCCATCCGGTACACCTGCGGTCCCAACCTAATTCCGCCGTGTAATTTAGGTATCCACCTATCAACAAGTGGACAACAAATATGAGCGGAATTATTACCGGTAAGACACCGGTGCACCCCGCTATACCCACAATGAGCCCGAAAGTTGGCTTGCCATTAAGACGTATTTTCAATTTGGGGCACATAACAGCTACGCGAAATAGGAGTATCTGATGTGCAATCAGGTGCTTCTGTTGGTAGCCCACTACAATGCCCTACCTGCCTGTGTCGATAGGGTCGGACTTGGTGGAGACCTAGCATGCCGCGCTGTTCAACAACCTCCACCGGAGAATGGTTACGGAAGGCCCTGTTCGGTGTGGACATCCAACAGTACGCTAGATCCTGATTTCTTGGAAAAAGTATCCGTAGGCTTTTGTGTGTTCGGAGAAGAATCCGCACCCGGTCTAGCGTATCGGTGTCATCCGCCAAGGGCTCTCCCTGACGGAGCCCTTCCGGGATCACAGGCCTATCCAGGAGAAGGCCAAGCAGGGTGTATTGCTGAGACTTAGGCAACTCCCAGTGGGTGAAAAGAGCGATGATTTGAGTGCTGAGTTGAGATCGCAGTTCGGCATCCAGCCGGCGGCACACCCCATCCTGACTCATGATTTTCCCGTATACCCGAGCTGGTGATCAAGCCAGTATACAAGCCGAACCACAGAATGAAGCAATCCACACTTTGTCCAAGATTCGTTCAAACCCCTTCTTCTCAAGGAGATGTGTCAGATCTGGTCTGAACTAATCCAATTCACGGTTTTATTCAGAATTTCCCTAACTACTAACCCGATAACCTCACGGGTTATCGGGCTGCAAAATCTACTTACCTTTCATTGCGCACTCACTATCTGTTCTGTGGTCTAAATATGCAGAATATGGAAGTATAACAGTATCTGCTATGGCGCTGAGTGGTAAATCAACCAGAGCAAACGGTATAATTATTTTACGAAAATTTGAGTGTGAAGCAGCGGCTGTACATATATGCATGCTATCCAGTTTTACACCTCCGAAAACATAGCTTAATTCTTTTTTACAAGGATTCGGGGTGTTATCAAATCCAGTCCTAACTATTGTTCCACAACCAACTACGTTGAACCCAATAAATGCGACCAGAAAAGTCTTCAATAAATAAGATTTCACTTATACAGCCCCTTAACACTAAAAACCTAATGTCATGGGCACTGAATATTGGGATCTGAACTACACCCACCACCGCCACCACAACACTGAGGGACCAAAACAAGACTTTCATCAGACTTGATGTAACCCCGATCGGCAGCCTCAGCTCTTCCGAAAACAACCATGCGATGAGGCATAGCAGATGATATCGAACTACCTACTCCGTTAGAAATAGCCTCTTTTAATTTCCTAGAATCGCTAAATTTCTCATTCAAAATTTGCACGCTCTCAACAGCTCCGTTTTCATCTATTTCAGAGCGAAACCAAATGGACTCACTTTTCTTAAGCAAACCAGGTGGAAATTTCTCCTCAAATCTAATTGTCGGAAGCCGCCCCATCATTGAAGGGTCGTGTGCTCCATCAGCAGCCTCTATTATTAGCACCTCTCTCTCAGCGCCCGTCATTTCGAACTCAAGAGAGCCATATATTGAGTCGAGCTTATCTGAAAACTGTTCAGTAGATGCTCCCTTTAAAGCTAACTTACCCATCCCGGTTTTTTCCAAGATGCCCCACTCTTCAACAAATGTCGGTTTGCCAGGATTGATTTTTGATCTATAAAGATCAAAATTGAGTTCGCTAATTTGAATACCATTCGTTCCATCCCCCAACAATAGCGTTGTAGTGGAAGCAAGAGATCCTCCACAAACTGGAGGCTCGGGATTCAAACAGTCATGACAGTTGGAAAACGACAAAAAATCGTCTGCGGCTTCTCGCCACTCATCGCTGCAAAGATTTCCCACTGCGCTTAAACAATGCCCGTGCACATCACAGCACATATCGTGATCAGCGCAATCTTGGGAGTAAACCCCAGTACCATCAGTCCCGCCACATCCCGGACCACACCGACCAACACAGTCATTTTGTGTCGTACATCCAATTAGGTGCGTATAACTTCTCAAGCCATGCGAAGGACATGCGTCATGTGAAGTAGTTCTATAAGCCCATCCACATGTAAAATATGTCACATTGTCATTATCTGAGAGGTTGTAGCATGGAGGGGGAGGCGGTGGACAGCTAGCACTCGGCGCTAAAGCTGAATCTGGATTTTCACAAGGCGCACTCGGATATATTATTTCATCAATTACTTCACTTTTAGCATAATCATTACTAGCATCATCTTTAGCTTCTCCGTTACCCGTTGATGCGCTCGCATCAATTTGAATCTTTCCTGATATTTCGCTGATCGGTTCCCCTACGGGTGTACCTGACAGCCATCCTGTAGCTTTATATATCAACTGCTTTTGCAAGTTTCGGCTTTTCGCCCAACCTTCAGAGTCTAACTTATAGGACAGGGACTGAAATGCCACCTTTTCTACGGATGTCAGTGATGTACCATAACCATTTATGGAGAAGTCGTTCGTACTAACCCCGTAACTAAAGTCAACAACCAGAGATCCAACTTTGAAACTTAGATCAATAATATCGCCATCTTTCGATTCGCTGACTATTTGTATGTTAATTCCATCTAGATGATAGATTGAACGTAGTCTCTTTTTAGATTTTGTTACTGTTAGCTTTCCTCGTTCACTTAGCTGAGTTAGGTCTTCTCTAGTAATTTTCTTCTTTGACTTACCGATAGCTTCTTTCGTAATTGAATGAACTGATTTCGAATCTGAATCAGGAATACTTTCTTGTGAAATAGCGAAAAATGAAAATGAACTTAAAAGAATAACATATGCTATTAGACGTAAACTACGCAGTATAACCATATTGACATCCCTGTTTTATGACGTTCAGCGGTACTATATATAAAAGAAGCCAGCATCAGTGCAGTTATGCGCGCCAATTTATGGCAATTTAGACATTATGTGACGCAGAAGTGAGTTTGATAAAGCAACTTTTCTTCTGTAAATACCCGGTCAGCTGATCGCCGGTTTTCACATCGTTAAATACTTCTTAGTTAAAGCGAAGGTGAGTATTGATGGGCAAATATTGACTGTTCTCGATCAAACCTGAAGACTTTCTGGTTCCACTAGACGTCGACAGAGGGCATTGCGCAGTCCTACCATATAAACACAATATAGTCATCTCATATTTTTGATGATATCAACTCCACGACCTGGAAACCGGGGAATAGATCGCCCACCATACCCTCTGCCGGGAAAAGGGCCGCATCATCAAGAACAACAATCACTACCGCGACCTAGCCCAGCGCATCGCCGACCAGAAAGCCGCCATCGGCGGATTGCTACCAACAGGCTAGGCCTCGGACCCCTGCGAGCCGCTCAAAGCGCCTCGCCGCGGATCTACAAAGACCAATTGACAGGCGCCCATGACCCGCTGAAGGCCCACGCACCGGACGCCCGGGATCGCCGTAGGTGTTGTTGTAACACCCGCAGCTCACCGCGAGACAGCCAGCTGACACCAGTGGCTGAGTACCTAGGTCCAATTTAACCGACCCAGCGGCCAGGAGGTGACCCATGAGCCAGCTTGATCTCACCACCGCGCAGTACCGGTCCCTGCAGAATCTGCTCGCCGAAGCGGAAAGCCAGGAGCTGTCCTACCTAGTCTTTGCTCAGCGTCTGGCCGAGAAACCACTGGAAAGCTTCGACTACCGTCGCCAAACCAGCATGACCAAGCGCCAGGCGAATGCACTGCTGGACTTCGGCTTTATTGACCAGCGGGAGAATCTCGTGTTCATTGGATCGCCCGGCGCGGGCAAGACCCACTTGGCCATTGGCAGCGGCCAGAAAGCGGTCTAGGCCGACTACAAAGTCCTGTTCCGCACCGCGCTAGCGTTGATCGAAGACCTGGAACTGGCGGAGATGAAGGGCGAGCTCAAAAAGCGGCTTACCCAACTGGGTAAATAAGACGTACTCATCATTGATGAACAGCGATGACACGCCAGGCCCGCTGCAACCTGCTCCAGTTGATCAACAAGCTGTACGAGTACCGCTCAATCATCCTGAGACCACCAACAAAGACTTCACTGCCTGGGGAGGATTCTTACACGACTACAACGTGGCGGTGCCCATCAGCAACCCGGTCATCCACCACTAACATATCTTCATGCTGGGAGGAGAGAGCTGTCGACTGAAGCAGAAAACTACCGGTTCTACCGCACTGGGTGCGGTCAATGTCATTGGCCGAAGGTGGTTCAAAATGAGTAGCCATTGACACTGGTATACCATGAAGGCCAATGTGGTCAGGTAAAGGCTTGCGGCGGGACACTTAAGGAGCCGGTGAGCGATATCGGCAAGCGCTCGTTACATGTTATGAAGCGCTTTCCAGGATCAAACGCCCTCAACTACCCCATCCCCCAGCTCTCAACCTCAAATCGTACCATCGCCAATTCTAACGAAACCTGCACCCGGAAAGATGGAGCGCCATGAGCACCTAGGTCGGCTCCACTTATCTCTAGCAGTTTCTGTGGGAAGTGACCAGAAATATTGGTACAGGCTACATAGGATTGCGCCAGCGCCGATTGCGTGTCGTCCAGCTCTCGGACGATACTTTTTCCAGCAGGCTTATTACTGGTAAAGATCGCAGTATTTGTATTTGACTAGTCACACTCTCGCTCCCGTGGACCATCCAAATGCCCAATTCTGGTCAAACCCCATAGAAGAATAGCTAATAAAATCCATGGATTAGGGATCAAGAGACGAGCGATTTACCCGAAATCAGTCCATCACCCATTTAAGTGTCATGCGTCAACCATGCACCTAGACTAGTCCATATAAATCAACGAAGTATTGAGCTTTACGCGATTTTTCTTTCGATATCGTTAAAGAACTATCAATTGAAGTACCAACTCACTGCTGGCGCAATCCGCTCACTAGCCACAACGACCGAATAGTGATTTGGGCGCAGTGGGCAAGTGTACTTCGAAATTTTTTGTCCGATAGGGGGCAGTATTCAGTCCTTGCTGACAGCTCGAGCACGCTATAGATAGCCTTGAAAAAGTGAAAAATGAGTCGATTTCGACCAGTCAACCGAAGAATTAAGTGTAATAGTATTTTTGTGAATCCGATGCCACGTCGAATTCCGAAGTATTGCGTCAAGGATTACCTAAAGGCCGAGATTTAAAAGCTTGTAAACTGAACCTGAACTGACAGAAAGCTTTCTGAAACACCGCCACCCGGTAGAGAAAGTCTGAAATACAACAAATTATCTATAGCTGTTCCAAGAAGTATTTCCTTTTCGAAACGAATCGAGAGTTAACCATGCACCCGGCTTTCTAACAAAGGTTTCAGGTTGGCCATTGGAATATTGGCCTTTATCAACAGTTGGGTATAGCCCTAGGTACTCTTGCCCTCTAAAAGATGAAGAGGCATAGTCTAAAACAGGTAATACTGCAACTGAGCCGCCACTAAACCCATCAAAGTAGCCCAGCTCCCAAGGCATCCATTTTGATCCTGAAGCGTTGTCCGTAGCGAGAAAAATCAAAGACTTCGACTGCTTCATTCTAGCGCGCAAAAGTTCAGCGGTCTCAGCAGATACGCTCTCCCGATTGGCCTGAGGATCGTCTTGCCAGTCAACGTATACTTTGATTCCTTTACGCGTGAGAATTTCCTTTACGCCCAAAACTAATTCAGCATCTTTTGAGGAGTGAGATAGAAAGACATCAAAGCTATCGTAGGAAGTCGCAGATCTTATCTCTGACTCCAAAATAGCTTTGGCATTGATTTTGTAACTATTATTTACCTTCGCGCGGGCAGCTTGCCGTACTTCGTCTTTTGTGAAGAATGCCATTAAAGGACCTATAAATTATTCAATATACTCTCAAGAGTTTTCAAATGATCTTTATCTAACCTTGTCTTGTCCCCTAAGGACAACAGGTAAGGTTTAATATTTTTAAGGTTTTTCGGAAAAATATTTTCGAAATTAGACACAACTTCACGCCACAACTCCTCGGAAATGCTTCCCGTGAAACCTAGCGGAAGGGGCAAAACACCTTTCGCCAAAGAGATGTCAAACTCTTCCCTCATGCCAGCTGAACTAGCCAAACCATTTTCAATGGCTTTGTTCCCAAAGATAAATATCGCCACTCCAGAGTAATCCAACATATCTTCTCTGTATCGCCGCCATATTTTTTTAGCGTCGTCTGACTGTGGGAAAGGACGAATTTGCAGTTGATCAGTCAACTTTCCTCTTTGGTTTCTGTATATTTCTCGTAATGCACCTTCTACAATCGCGCTACCGACGCCCAGGCCGAGACCGTTAACTATACGAAAACCTTTTTGCACTACCAATGCTGAAATATCCGCACATAAATTCATCGCATCAGCGTCGCTCCATGGTGAATAGTCGTCTGCTGCACCACTAATGAAAATAGTTTTTCGCTTATGAACACATTCAATTTTCTTGAGTATTTCTGTAACTTGATCATATGAGTCTATCAAAACAGTCTGGATGTTATATCGGTGCTTAAGATCATTAACAAAATGGTTCTGTTTTATCTGTCGATACTCGAAATCACCGGGGCTATCTGACTCTTGTTGCTGCTCTTTTCTAAGTATGCAGTAATGAGTTCTCTGACATATACCTACCTCTGACCGTATCCGACCTAAGACATGATCTAAATTTGGATCACTAAAACTGAAGCCTAGAAATAAGAATGTTTTAGAAACCAACTCACCAGCTAAAGCAGTGACAAACGGCCCCCTCTTTTGCATGTAAGTTTGATAGTCATCTTTAGCTATAACTGCATCGTTAGGGTACTGGGCATCGCCATGCATTTTATATACGACCGCATCACGATTACGAATTGTTCGTGGAAGATCAGCCTTCGCGTGCTTAACATCTGGGATCTTTCCGGCCTCGCTCAAAGCCCTTTCGATTAGACAGTCATAATTTGTTGTCCAGTATGTCGCTATTGGTAATCTAGCTAAAATACGGTGGTTCTCTGTTACAGAATTTTCATTCAAAAAATGATCGATTATCGCCCGATTCAACCCATCTCGATTCGCGCCTCTATCATTTAGATGGTATTGGGCTAGCGATACTAAATCAGTCTCTTTATCGACATCCAAATTCAATTCTTCAGCTATTTCTCGCAGTAAATCAGACCAGTTTACGAACCCAGCACCAACTGACAGCCCTGCTCCCGCAAAAATAGCTGCATTATTTTCGTCAATCTCACGAGAAAATTTCTTAATGAAGTTCTCAATAGAAACCAATGACATCACCCCAATAAATTTTTTAGATTTTCCCAATTCCAACGATACAACCTTCCGGCATTGGGAACTGGCGTGTACGCCCCATTTTTATAGCCAATAACCTGAACTATAGGGATACGCTCCTCCCTGGCCATCGATACCTCAGCCAAGACACCTGGGGCTCTATAAGTTTTTGGGCCGACCATAACAAGTACGATATCGGATCGTTTGATTGCTGACCGTGCCTTATCTTTCCAGGACCGCTCAGGAGCAGCTTCTTTCAAACTATGATCAATTACATTAAATGGTGAATCAGGGTTTCTCGCTTGCTGGATGATGAAATCTTTCAAGGCTCGGTCTTCATCAAAGTCGAAACTCACAAATACTCTTCTTTTCGTAAACATTACTGTTTCTCCGATGATATTTTTTCCCAACAAGTAGGATGCACCACCAACGAGCGCCGCCCCCAATCCTGGAGCAATTAGTTGGCCCAATAGAGCGCCGGTGCCGAAGCTGGCTGCTTTCTCCCATGTTCCTTGTGACAGATGATGCTTGCAGTATTTGTGGCCACCGGAACATAGGATTGAACAGCGTGCCCCATCTCGTCTCACTCCAGCACACATCGCCATTGTTACTTCTCTTTCCGGACACCCTTAAACGGTGCCTTGTCAGAGGTCTTAACATCCATAAAACGCCCGGTACTAGCGTCCCGTTTTACCCAGTGACCACTAGTAGTCCGAGTTTGAGAGCGATCGCGTACGGCACCATTGCGACGACCATCACCTTTGGGGGGATTTGTAGCCATTTTGAATCTCCTTAAATAAAGCAGTTTAACCTGAGAGCATTAAAAATGGGTATCCCGTACCCATGCGATAGACTCTATACCCAACATCCCCTTAAATCAACCTGTTTAACCAGAAAATTGAGGTCCAGCATAAAGAAACTCAATCCCACCGGTTGGTGAAGAGACCTCACGCCTCATGATAAGCCCTTGATTTGTAAGGTTTTTTAGCCTGGTACTTGCATTCTGCACTGAGATTCCTAGAGCTTTAGCAACATTCGCGGTACTTGCTCCTTCTTGGCTCAATACAAAGTTCAACAGCTCTCTAGTGGATGTTTTTGCATCTGGCCCTATGACCCGAGTTTCTTTATCCGATATCAGTACCAAAGACTGTTGCTTGGCAATAGCCGCATAGTCCCAGTTATCAATGAGATCCAAGGAGCTGACGTGAGTAATGTAAAACCACTTTTCGCCACGAAGCTGCTTTGATAATGCGATAACGCTCTCTCGCGGAAAGGAAGAGTCCGTTGCCACAATACCCTCCAGAGATATTTCAAACGACTTGCTTAGAGGATTCATATCTACAACACATTGCAGCCGCTTAAAC
Source organism: uncultured Microbulbifer sp. (assembly GCF_947504145.1). Classification (GTDB taxonomy): domain Bacteria; phylum Pseudomonadota; class Gammaproteobacteria; order Pseudomonadales; family Cellvibrionaceae; genus Microbulbifer. The sequence goes on along the minus strand of NZ_CANNGQ010000001.1, from coordinate 940,143 downwards.
ACTTCTCGGCCTAATATATTGCCGAATGGATGGTCATTATTATCTGTAAGTTCGAGCAGTTTAACTAACATACGGTTCTGCTTAACAGGATTAATTTAAGGAGAACATACTAATCTTAGTCTAGGTAAAAATCAAAGCAAACTTGAGTTCCATCGATCCGACATAGTCCTTTTTTCTGAGAAATGTCGACTAGCTCCCCATCTCTATATTTAATTTTCAACTCGAACTCTGGCTGTCGCACAACTACGATCGCATTGTACTTGGCGGCATGGCTTTGCGTCCGCTTAAGACCCAATCCTCTGGCCGCTTCATCAGGATGGGAGCCGAACTGACTTAGGCCCCCTTGTGTCAATGCCCGTGAAACCAAGTAAATATCCGCGTCAACGCTTGACAGTTCAAGCTCCTTGAAAAGGTTTGGATAGTGCATTTGCAAATTGCGCTTTAGCGTCAAGGCTATGCTAAGTCCGCTATCAGAAATCACTGTTTGGATATGACGTCGCTTACCCTTATATAGCTGCAGTGCGACAAAGCCAGGCGTGGGAGTCTCACTATGCTCCTGTACATTGCCAATCAACTCCGAAAAGATAGTAAAGGCAGATTGGTAATAGTTTTCACCTGCGTGAAAGGCAAAGCGTTTGGTGAGATTTTTAGGTAAGGAATAGTCAAATTTTTCCAAATTGATTGAAGCAATTTCAACCAAACTTTCACTGTTACCTCGATACTGTTTCGCTTTAGAACCGGCAGGTCTCGCTGGCAATACTGCAACATCGGAATTCAAGTGATCGAAGAATCCCAGTCGATCAAGGTAGTTCTTTGTACTTTGACAATTTGTAAAGTCCAGTTCGATAGACTTACCTAGATAGGCGGCTTGGTTTGCCAGAGCAATTACTCTGGCCCCAGCAATTAAAAGTATTTTACAATTTTTAGGGAATCGTATTACACACCTATCCTCTTCCGAGGATAGCAAACATCCAGCTATCTTCAGGCTATTCTCAAAGTCATGCTCACTAACCCAATTCGACTTTCCAGTCAAGTCAAAAATATGGCATTCATCAGGTACATACCATTTCCACCCCTTCTGTATTAGCCCGTCAGAATTTGCGTAGAGAATTTTATTTAATGCAGACTTATCTTCGACTCCAAGAATCTTCGAAATTTGTCTTCCAGTAAGCCCCGGAGACTTACGAAGGATGTTTTTTATTTTTTCCTTATCAAGCATCACTCAATAAAATCCTTAGATTCGTGGTGTAGTAAATTAGAATCAAAATCGGCATTAAATTATGACTGCTATTTATCCAAAGAACATATGAGTTCGAATCAAATTGCAATCTTTTCAGGAGGGGCATATCGAAAGAAATCAGAGGAACATTTTCTCTTCCGCAAAGCGAACTATCCAGAAAAAATAACATGCCCCCGGCTAACATTTACCCCAATCGAGCCTGTTCAAATATCACTATTTCGCTATTCTTCAGGAGGCAGTTGCGCCAACAAATTAATAGCATGCAAATACTTCCATAAAACCACACAATGCTTTAATAACTGTGCGCTCAGAACGTATTGGGTAGTGCACCATCCATTCTGTAAATTCGCCTGCACAATGATTTAGGAGCAGGCCACCGTTAGACTGATTGTCGACAAACAAAGTAAAACCCTAAAGGAAATAACCGTGACTTGCGACAATGAGAATACCGCAATTACCGCTATGGCTGAAATCCTGTCCGAGCAGGGATTTGATGACCTAGGGTCAGCGTTCGAAGTGCTGCATAGCGAGCTGATGCTGATAGAGTACCTGGGTGCCGCCGCCTACAAGCGCTCAGGGGGGCATAGAGGCCACGCCAACGGATTCAAGCCCAGGTGCATGCCTACCCGAGTGGGAGATCTGGAGTTGTAAGTGCCGTAGACTCGTGATAGCCAGTTCTACCCTTCTGTCTTAGCGACGGTGATGCGCTGTGAGCGGGCGTTGCGATTGGCATTGGCTGAAGCCTACAGCCATGCTTAAACATCCGAGCCGAACTTGTTCATAGAAATCAATAAGTTAGCGAGTTGTTACGCAACATTTCTCTCAACTTCGTCAAATAGCCAAATTTGCAACAGACATTGGAATTCTTAGTGCAACATACGAGCAGTTAATAAAGACTGTTTCTAAGCGGGATAAGCACAGGATATTTGAGCTTTAGCTGCGAAGTTAGAATGCAACACTTTTCGAAACGGCATACATTGTTAAATTGAATATGGTGTTAATCAAGTAACGACCGGATAACGCCCTGCACCCCGAAGCGCCAGTAGAGAAACGAAAGTTTGATAAGTACCCCTAATCCCCACACTGCCCCCATCATGGATTCCTTACCGTCTGAAGTTGGCGGCAAATCAGTTCCATTCCCTGAATGATACGGAAGGTGTGACGCTGGATAATGTCCGGTGGCACATGGTAGAGGTTTCCGTTTTTTACCGCATTCAGGCCTGGGTAAACTTTCCAGTCGTTCAGCCACTCCGGGCGGGTTTCACCCATGCCGCTGGCGATGATTGCGTCGGGGTTTCTCTCGAGCACCGATTCAATGCTGATTTTTGGTGCCAGCACTACCGCATCAGCGAACGCATTGTGGCCACCACAGGTTTCGATGACGTCGCTGATCAGGTGCTCGCCATTCAGAGTTTGTAGCGGATCATTCCAGACTTGGTAGAAAACACTGACCGGTGCCAGGTGTTGATGATTCTTTTTCAGCGCTGCGAGCCGGTCGAGCCAGGCGCTAGCGGTGCGATCGGCAGCCTCGGCGGTACCAGTGAGGACACCAAACATCCGGACGTTCCGAGCGATATCTTCCAGCGACCGTGACTCGGTAACGAACACGGTAAACCCGAGACTTTCGAGCTTGTGGATCATTTCGTCGCCGTTACCAGAGCCCCAGGCGACGACAAGATCCGGTGCGAGTGCCAACAGAGATTCGTAGCTGACGGATTTGTAGTTGCCTATCTCCGGCAGTGCCTTGGCCTGCTCAGGGTAATCGCTGTAGCTCACAGCGCCGACAAGCGTGCCCCCTGCCCCCGCGCTATAAAAATTTTCCACAATATGGGGCGCGAGAGCGACGACCCGCGATGCGGGGACAGCAAGCTCGATCCAATTACCACGGGCATCCTGTATTTTTATGGGCGAATCAGCAAAGCAAAGCCCCGCCCACAGGATGCCGCAGACCATGCTCAGTATTGTGGTAGCAATTCTATACAGCATCTCACTTACTCAATGTTGTCTGTCAGTTCGCGGCAAGCGCCACCCATACGATGAGTACAGCCAGCTCCGTAATTTCCACCAGTGCACCCAGGCAGTCCCCGGTGTAACCACCGATATTTTTCTGCCACAAGTGGCGCCAGAAAAAAATTAACGCCGGTAAAGCAATGGCGAGCCCAATGGCCACGTCGATTGGGACAAGCGCAACACAGCAGGCCGCAACGAGAACAACCACCGGCAACAAGCCATCGTTGCGATTGGAATTTGACGGCGGAACCATACCTTCCATACGTGCATAATTGGTAATGCTCATCAGAAACAGCGCAGCGGTCCGCGCCAGTACTGGTGCGAGAACGAGGGGCAGAAACACCCAGGTCGCAGACGTCTGTGCCAGTGTTGAGGCGATAACGGCGGCAATGGCAGAGAATTTGATTAGCAGGAATACACTGAGTGCGACGGCCGCTACAGACCCGCAATGGGGATCGTGCATCACGGTAAGAATGCGGTTGCGGCGTTCTTCCGGATTTTCGCATTTGTGTCCGGCGAAGTAGGCATCGGTGCAATCGGCGAGGCCGTCCAGGTGTAGAGCACCGGTCATCAGAATCCAGAAACCCAGTAAGATTGCGGATTGCAGTTGCCCACCCAAGGGGGCGAGCAGAAAGGCCGCGACCGATAACAGTATCCCGATGACGGCCCCGACCAGGGGGTAAAAATAGACCGATTTCTTTGCGGTTTCCTTGTCCACTTTATGTAGCAGGCTCGCAACGGGTAAGCGGGTCAGGAATACCAGCGCGTAGAGGAATGGTTGAGAAAATCCGGATAAATTACGCACGGTAAACATAGGCGCTCTGTTCAGGGTGTGAAACTGTCATTGTTCGTGACCGGTGGTCGTAGGTCATTGAGGCGGTAAAGCCGTAGCCAACCTGCAGGGAAATCATATCTCCCGGATGCCAATTGTTCGCAATGGTCAGGAGTAATTTAATGACGCCCCCGTGGGTGACCAGTAATAGCGTTTCACCCACGTAGGTAGTTGCCAGTGCATCAAGTGCCCTCAGCACTCTGGACCGAAACTCTGTGTAAGGCTCCCCACCAGGTGGAGAATACGCTTCCGGGTTTTGACTCCACGCCTCACACAAGGCGCGCTGTTCCGTCCAGGCTGTGTTTACAGGCAGCCCTTCCCAATCACCAAAGCCGATTTCACGGATGCCCGCTACACTCGTCACCGGCAACCCTGTCTGCGCACCCAGTGACCGGGCGAACCGATCGCAGCGTTGCAGCGGTGAGGTGATAATTCGGTCCCAGCATCCATTCAGTGCATTCAGCCCATCGGACATCTGCTGCCAGCCCAACTCGGTCAGCGGCACATCGATGTGACCGCGGAAAATGCTGCCACCCTCACAGGCGCCGTGACGAAGTAAATCAATCCTCAACCGGTATCCCCGCTTCGCTGAAGGTGAACATCTGGTTGTGTACGTTGAGCGCCTGTTTGACGATATCTACCGCGAGCACCGCACCGGTGCCCTCCCCCAGGCGCATGTTCAGATTGAGCAGGGGCGTTTCACCCAGGCAGTCGAGGGCCAGTTTGTGTCCGGATTCATCGGACAGGTGGGCGTACAGCAACCAGGGCTTAATCGATGGATTGATGGCACCGCCGATGGCGGCTGCGGCAGTCGCCATAAAGCCATCCACCAGTACTGGAACACCCCGCTGTGCACTTGCAATAAAGGCGCCGGTCAATGCCGCAATTTCAAAGCCGCCAAGAATACGCAGTATTGCCAGCGGCGAATCCAGCGCGCTTTGGTGCAGTGCCAGGGCGGATTCAATCAATTCAATCTTATGCGTGAGCGCCGCATCGTCAATGCCAGTGCCCCGGCCGGTAATATCGGCAACTTTCAGGTCGAACAGCGCGGCGAACATGGCTGCCGCGGAAGCTGTGTTGCCAATACCCATATCGCCGCCGATAAAACAGTCGCAATCGACGGATTGGCGCTGACCGGCAGTCAATGCACGGGCCAACTGCTCGCGCGTCATGGCGCTTTCCTGCGAAAAATCGGCCGTCGACGGCGCAATGACTTCGTCGATCAGGTCCGGATGCTCGGCAGGTACAACGCAGCCGAGATTGATCGCGGCAAAATCTGCATTGTGTGTGCGGCTAAGTGCGTTGATGGCCGCCCCACCCTCGCAAAACATTCTCAGCATCACAGAGGTCACCGCCTGAGGAAAACGCGAGGTGCCGCGAGTGGCAATACCGTGATCGGCACCGAATACGCACACAGACAGCCGTTCAAGCTTGGGCTTGGGATTGCCCTGGAAACCGGCGAAATCCACAGCAATCGTCTCCAGCCGACCGAGTGCGCCTTCCGGCTTGATCAGCTGTTTCTGGCGTGCAGCGGCTGCGGCCCTGGCCGCTTCATCCGGTGCTGGCGCAGCCTCATAAAGCCAGGTTAATTCTTCAGTCATAACCGTTGCGTCCAAGTCTCACACTCAAATTATTTTACGGAGAGCGGCAGGCCGGCGATGGCCAGGGTCACGCTATCAGCGCGCTCCGCGAGTGCCTGATGGAGCCACCCTGCCGCATCAACAAACTCCCGCGACAACTGCCCCAGCGGTACGATGCCAGAACCCACTTCATTGCTGACAAAAATCCAGGGCGCGCCACCGACTTGGTGATCAATACGGTGGAGCAACGCGGAACGTTCCCGCTCCCATACGCCCTGCTGCAGGCAGTTGCTTAGCCACAGGGTCAGGCAGTCCACCAGTACACAGTGCGATGCTGGTACAGTGCCAAGGGCGTCTGCCAGTACGATCGGCTCTTCGAGGGTCTGCCAGCGCTCGTCCCGGTCGGCCCGATGGTGGCTGATACGGGATGCCATTTCTTCATCTTCTGCAGTGGCCGTAGCCAGGTAAATCAGACCGCTATCCATGCTGGATGTTTTCGCGGTTTGCAGCCACTGCTCGGCTCGCTGCTGTGCCAACCGGCTCTTTCCGCTGCGCGCACCACCGAGAATCAGGTGCAGCGCTCGCTTGCAATTACTCATCGGCGAGCACCAGAGGCTTACCCGTTACCGGATGCGGGACTACGGTGACGCCGTAGCCGTAGAGTTCCTGCATATTCTCCGCCGTCAACACTGTTTCTGCGTCCCCGTACGCCATACTGCGCCCCCGCTTCAACGCAAGAATGCGATCACTGTAACCACTGGCCAGTGCCAGGTCGTGCACGGTCATTATCACTGCGACACCACCTTTGGCGAAGGCGCGCACAGCTTTCATCATTTCATACTGGTGGGCAATGTCGAGGCTGGTGGCTGGTTCATCCAGTAGCAGCAGGCGATCCCCAACCTCTTCAGCAGACCATATCTGGGCCATCACCCGCGCCAGTTGCAGTCGCTGCTGCTCACCGCCAGACAGTGTCGGATAGAGGCGCTCCGCGAGATGGGTTACATCCAGTGCAGACATGGCTTCCAGGCAGATCTCCCTGTCCCGGACAATACCGGTAGCGTGTGGGTTACGACTCAAAGCCACCAGTTCCAGCCCGGTAAACGCAAACGTAAGCGGATTGTGTTGCGGTAGGACCGCCAGCTGGCTGGCGCGATCGCGGGAAGACAGGCTTTCGATGTGAGCATTTTTGAACAGCACTTCCCCTTCTGCCAAGCGAGATTCCCCGCACAGTGCCCGCAGTAGAGTGGATTTGCCCGCTCCATTTGGGCCGATCACACACACCAGTTCACCGGCATTGATATCCAGAGAAATATTCTGCACCAGCGTACGCTGATCCGTGCGTACGGTAACCTGTTGAGCATGCAGCAAGGTCATCAGAGAGCCCCTCTGCTGTTGCGCAGCAACGACACGAAAAATGGCACACCGATCAGTGCCGTGATCAAGCCCACCGGGATTTCCACAGGTGCGATAACCGTGCGTGCCAGCGTATCGGAAATAAGCAACAGAGTGGCACCGGCAATGGCCGACAGGGGTAGCAGCTGGCGATGGTCCGGCCCCACCCATAACCGCACCATGTGAGGCACCACCAAACCCACGAACGCGATGCTGCCCGCAACAGCTACTGAGGTACCGACTCCGGCTGCGGCAAGGACGATCAACAGAGTTTTCACCCGCTCTACATCCACCCCGAGGTGTCGCGCCTGGGATTCTCCTAACAACAGAACATTGAGAGCCGAGCCAAAGCGCGACATGCTGGCGAGCAGCCCGCACAGCACCGCAAGCATCAAAAATGCGCGCGGGTAACTTGCGGCATCCAGCCCACCCATACGCCAAAGGCTGATGCGGCGCAGCATTTCATTATCCGCAAAATACTCCATCAATCCCGTCAGGCTGGCGGAAAACGCCGTTACCGCAATACCCATTAGCAGCATGGTGGCCACAGAGGTTCCGTTAATACCTTTTGCGACTTGATAAACCAGTGCCACAGCAATCAGACCACCGCCAAATGCAGCGATGGATACGACCGGCAGACTACCAAACGCAGCGGCCACCTGAGCACCGAGCAATATCGCCAGAGAGGCCCCAAAAGAAGCGCCCGCGGTAACACCGATCAGCGACGGGTCAGCCAGTGGATTGCGGAACAGCCCTTGCAGCATGGCGCCACAGATTGCGAGTACCGCGCCGACTGAGGCTGCGAGTAAGGCACGCGGCAAACGAATGGCTTGCACTATGTCTGCAGCAAGCCCCGCCTTCCCAAACCCCGTCAGTGCGCTCAATACCTGAGCAGGCGACAGTGATACCGCACCGATGGCAATGGCGGCAACAAAGCTTGTCGCCAGCAACGCGGGAAGTGTCCACCAGGCGAAGCTGAGTGCCCGGCTGCGCGCAAGGGTCATGGCTTGCCCTCAAACTGTTCAAGCCACGCGCGGGACATATGGTCTTCAACGGTCTGGGCCAGCCGATCCAATTGTTGCTGGCGGTGTACATTCAAATCGAGTGCGGTACTGTCGGATAGACCACCCCATGCGAGAAGTGCTTTTTGCGCTGCCTGCCCGTCGAAAAGGCCGTGCACATAGGTCGCGAAAATCTGTCCATCGGCACTGACTGCGCCATCGGGTCGCAGATTTCCGGACTTGTCCCGCAGGTAGACGGCGGGCCGATTCATCGCTGGTCCCTCACTGATACCGCAGTGGATTTCATAGCCTTTTAGCGGCGTATCCAGTTCGAGCGGTTTGAGGTTTTCTCCGCAGAGTAATCCTGTGACATTCTTCAGGGATTTTTCGGGCTGAAGCGTGGTCGTGTAATCCAGGAAACCAAGGCCCTGTTCACTCCCCGGTTCACCTTCGATTCCCTCGGGATCGTGCACTGCCTTCCCCAGCATCTGCAGACCGCCACAAATTCCCGTGAGTTTTCCGCCATAACGTAGGTGTCGCTCCAGCTGAGTCGGCCAATGATTTTCTTTCAGGTAGGCCAGGTCGGCGCGGACATTTTTACTGCCGGGAAGAATAATCCAGTCACAGGCGGGAACAGGCTCGCGGACGCTGACAAACTGCAGATCCACCTCTGGATGCAACCGCAAAGCGTCGAAATCCGTGTGATTACTGATCCGGGGCAACACGGGCACAACAATGATGAGCTTGCTGCCGCTGCCCACTTGCTGGGTACTGATCGCGTCTTCCGCATCGAGGTACAGATCGTGCAGATACGGCAAGACGCCAAGCACCGGCTTGCCCGTGTACTCTTCTAACCAGTCGAGACCTGATTGCAGCAGCGCCAGATCGCCGCGAAAACGGTTGATTACAAACCCGACGACACGCGCACGCTCGGACTCGGAAAGTAATTCCAGCGTACCCACAAGATGTGCGAATACACCGCCACGGTCGATATCGGCAATGAGGATCACCGGGCAATCCACCGCTTCGGCGAAGCCCATATTGGCAATATCGTTTTCGCGTAAATTGATTTCAGCCGGGCTGCCGGCACCTTCCACCAATACCAGGTCGTATTGTTTGTGTAACCGCTCGAAGGAATCCAGTACCGCGGCTTGTGCCGTGGCCTTGTAGCGGTGGTAGTCCAGGGCCTGCATGTCGCCCAGCACTTTGCCCTGGATAATGACCTGGGCACCGGTGTCTGAAGCGGGTTTCAGGAGTACCGGGTTCATATCGGTATGGGGTATAACACAGCAGGCCTGTGCCTGCAGTGCCTGCGCCCGCCCTATTTCACCGCCATCTTCGGTAACGGCACTGTTGAGTGCCATGTTTTGTGGTTTGAACGGTGCCACCGAGACGCCACGACGGGCGAAGTAACGACCGAGTGCGGCGACTAATGTACTTTTTCCAGCATCCGAGGTGGTGCCCTGGACCATCAATACAGACATGATCGTTGCAACCCGCTAGTAATCCACGCCTTGTCGCGCCTTGATGCCGGCTTTGAATGCGTGCTTGACGTCTTTTACTTCAGACACGGTATCCATCAACTCCTGTAGTGCGCTGCCGCCCCCGCGGCCGGTGACCACAACACTCTGCTCCGACGGGCGCTGGGCCAGTGCGTCCAGCACGGTTTGCTCGTCGAGATACTTGTAAGCGAGCATGTAGGTCAGCTCGTCGAGCACCACCAGATCGTAGCTGGGGTCGCCGAGCATTTTTACTGCCTCCGCCCAGGTTTTTTCCGCTTCCGCTATATCGCCGGTGCGATCCTGGGTGTTCCAGGTGAAGCCAGTACCCATCTGGTACAGGGTGACTTGTGGGCACTGGTTTTTGATGTAGAGCTCTTCTCCGGAGAGTTGTGCGCCCTTGATAAACTGCACCACGCCCACTTTCTGATCGTATCCCAGTGCACGTATGACCATGCCGAAAGCCGAACTGGACTTTCCCTTGCCATTGCCAGTCAGCAGAACCGCGACACCGCGCTCGGTGTCGGCCGCGGCGATGTGGGCATCGACCTTGGCCTTTTGTTTTTGCATGGCTTGTTTGTGCCGTGCATTTTTTTTCTGCTGATCTTCCGACATGGTCACCTCGTGAAATTTCGCTGGGGGTTAACCCGGGTTTAGAAGCTGAATTCTACACCGGCGTAGCCGGCGGCACCCGCGGTGTTAAAGCCGGCAACTTCCACATAGTCTTCGTCGGTGAGATTTTCACCGCGGAAGTAGATAGTGGTCGCGTTGTTCAGTTGATAGCGCAAGCTGGCGTCCAGCACCTGGTAATCGTCCATGCTGGAGCCATCAATATCGACGCCATCGGCACTGGAACGCAGATTCATGGCCACACTCAGCAGGCTCGTGGGCTGATAGGTAATGCCGATATTGGCCAGCTGCTTGGGGCGGCGCGGGCGCGGGGTGTCATCGGCGGTTTCCGTATCGGTGTAGGTATAGTTGGCCGCGAGTAGCAGAGATTCGGTGATCTGCGCATCGGCGATCAGCTCAACACCGCGGGACTGGCTTTCGCCACCGCTCTGCCGGTAGGTGTAGTCTGTGAGGTTAAAGCCGATTTCGTTTTCGATGATTTGATCGAAGAGCACGAATTCCAGATGCAGTGTATTTTCCCCGAAGTATTCGACACCCAGGTCCAGCCCGCGGCTGGTTTCCGGCGTGAGCGCAGCCAGATCGGGGTTGTTTTGCGCGCGGTTGTAGTCAATCTCAAACAGGCTCGGCGCGCGGAAGCCGGTGCCGTAGCTGGCTTTCAGTTTTAACGCACCGCTGGCTACCTGATCGATCACGTAGGCGCTACTGGCGCGGGCGCTGTTGTTGCTACCGAATTCGGAGTTGTCGTCGTGGCGCAGGCCAAGGGTGAAGTAAAACTGCTCGGCCACACTTCCCTGATACTCGGAATAGGCGGCCCACTGGTCGCGGCTCAAATCCAGCACCGCATCTTCGCGGCGTTCCAGACCATAAATAACCGCTTGGTTGCCGGTCAGATCCACGGAGCCATTCAGATTTATTTTCTGGATATCGCCTTCAGTGTGGTACGAGAGGGCACCGGCGGCATGGTTGGTGCGGCTCAGGTCTGCACGGGAATACGACAGTTCCTGCTGCCCGTTTTCACCGTTGTGCGCGAGGCTGACCCGGGTGTTTTGTTGGCTGAAGTCGTTGCTGCACACGTCCTGAGTGACCGGCCAGCCGCAGCGATCAAACTCTCCGGTTGCATCCACATCCCGCACCACCGCTTCCAGGCGCCACTGTTCAGACAGGTTCCAGCCCGCACGGCCGTGCAGGGTCTGGTTGTTGTATCCGTCGTCGTCCTGCAGCTCCTCGTCGTTCACGCTGGTATTGAAGCCCGCAGTGTGGGCCTTGGCCGCAGATACAAAGTAATCCAGTGTGTTGTTACTACCGCCGGCACTGGCGCTATAGCGTCGGGAATCGAAGCTGCCCGCTTCGGTGGCCAGTTCAAACTGGTGACCGGTGCCTTCCCGGCGTGTGGAAATATCCAGAACACCGCCCGCGTCGGCTCCGTAAAGCATGCCCTGAGGGCCGCGCAGCAGTTCTACCCGGGCCAGGTCGGTACTCAGAATATGCTGAATATGGGCGCCGCCCTGGGTGCTTGTTGGGTCGGAAATGTCGACGCCGTCAATGCGCACCAGGGTGCGGAAGCCGTCTTCACCACGTACGCGCAAGGTGGTGGTTTTGCCCATACCGCCGGAGTTGGTCACGGACACGGACGGGACACTGCGCAGGACATCCGCGAGTGAGGCGAGCCCGCGGGCCTTGATGTCTGTTTCGTCGAGCACGGTCACGGAGGTGGCGACACGGCGCAGCGGCTCACTCTGCCGGGCGCTGACGACGATAATGGTTTCCAGCGCCGGAATGGCACTGTCGGTCACAATTTGGGAACTGGTGATATCGGTAGAATCGGCAAACGCCGGCGCGCTGATCGCCGATGCAACGGCCCAGCTCAATATGGTCTTGTTCAAGTTTCAACCCCTAAGGACAAAAGCACATGGGATCGAGGGAGGAATAGCAATGCGGTGCGCACGCGCGCGGGAGGTCGTATTGCAGGATGGTAGCCCTCCGCTCCATCATGATTCGATCAGAGGCCGGTATCGGGCTTACCGCTCACTTGATTGAAAGTGGAGCAGATCACCGTTGCGGGGGCAGCGCCGGACTTCCGGACTTCCCGTTTAACCTTCTCAGAGCAGCTCCAACAGGAGTTGAGCAGAAGGCACCTCGTATCGCGGGGGCGAAATTAGGGGAATGGTACTGGAAAGTCAATCTTTGCCTGGAACCGGCGTCCCAGGCAAAGATTGCGGTAGGTCATAGCAATAGGTATTAGTAGGACGGTGTTTGCACTTAGCGGGGTGGCGCTACGACCTCGTACACCACCTGAGAGCCCGAATAGCTCGGTCGATACCAGGTGCTTCCGCACTGTTCGTAGGTAATGCCGTTGACGGAAATGGCGGTGCAGGAGGCGGGCAAGGTATACACCCAGGCGCCAACGGCCGCGGCGGTTGCCGCACCAGCCCAATACCCGGGCCAATAGGCGTCGTGATGGTGGTGGTGATCATCGTGATGATGGTGGCTGCCACCTCCGTCATGACCTCCTCCGCCGTGGTGACCACCACCACCGTGATGTCCGCCACCTCCGTGATGGCCTCCGCCGCCGTGATGGCCACCGCCGCCGTGGTTCGGGTGTGGCCTTGGGCCTGGACGCGGTCCTGGTCCTGGGCGGAATCCGCCGTGGAAGTGCGGGCCGACATTCATATGGCCACCGCCAAAATGCCCTCCACCACCGTGAAATCCTGGCCGCGCGTCTGCGTCGGGCGCAAGTAAAAATACACCCAGCAGTATCGCGCTACACGCCAGCCCGGTATATGCCATCTGCTTGAATTTTGGCTTCATTGGGTGGCCTCCGGTGTAGGTTGAACCTTATTGAAGGAAATCGGCTTGAGATCACTGGAGAGTCTTGGGGCAAACATGGCGCTGTTGACCGCATCGGCCTTGTGCCACTGAATATTCGCCACGAATTTGGGCTTTTCAGGCAGGTGGTAATTGGTGGTCGTGAGCTTTAGCGGCAAGCGCTGTTCACCCTTGGTGATCCAGATTTCCCACTCCAGCTCTTTACCCCGCAGCGCCCAGTGTTCAACCGGCTGGCCATCGAGGGTGGTTTCCTCTACCAGGCGAGCACTTTCGAGTTCAACTTTCGGTGCCTTGGAGGTACCCCATTCCAACAGGTCGACCAGGGGAACTTCCAGACCGTATTTTTGTGCTGCGGTGATCAGGGTTTTGCGGGTGGGGTCAGTGGCGGGCAGCTGGCCGTAGTAGCCCTCCTTCTTCGCGATCACCGTGAACTGGTTGCCATCGTGAAAGAACTGGCGCTCCATGGTGTCGGTTTTCAGGTCGACATACAGGTGGTTGGGGCGCTCAAAGCGCACTTGTGCGGTCCCTTTAACCGGCACGTTCTTGCCTTTCTCGGCAACCACATCTGTGACCATAGTGACGTCGTAGGCGAGTTTGTTCTGGCTCGCCAGGGTCTTGCCCATGGCATCCAGTGCGTTGTATGCCGCCTGGATGACCGCCTTCTGAGTCTGTGGCGAGGCTTCGCTTTGCTGTGTGTTTCGATCGATGGCGGCCTGTACGGAAACCGCCGCTGTGGCCCCTAAACCCATTGCAACCGCCGCACTCAGTGCCAATGCGGCAAAGCGGGATCGGCGCATTGACGAACTCGCGCCCCGGTTAGCAACATGGTGTTTCATAGGCGACTCCTATCCCGGATGGCTCCGGTTTGGCGAGATTCAAAAACAACTCACCATGTAGAATAGCGCGCCCTGAAGATTTCGCTGTCTGTCGCACGGATTTTTTCGGCGCCAAACTAACGTCACGCTCAAAAAATTTACTCTATTGCGATTTGGAATATCGGCTGGGATTAAGCTTCGGAAAATTGTGCTTTCAGGAATGCGGGTATGGCCTCTTCCAGCCAGTAGCGCGGCTTCCACAGGCTACCGCGAACAAAACCCACATGCCCTCCCCGCTTGCTGATGCCCAGGGTAACCGCAGAACTCACGTCGGACGCGGCTGGAATCGCCTTGGGCGAGACGAAGGGATCATCGGCAGCGTGAATCAGGTAGGTTGGACACGCAATATTGATCAAGTGTGGGCGACTCGATGCGCGGGTGTAGTAGTCGTCGACACCGCGAAACCCGTGCAGTGGCGCAGTAAAGTGGTCATCAAAGTGCCGAAAATTACTGAATGCCCGCGGGCTGTTCAACGGCGGCATCTGTTGAGCGAGCGCTGGATCTTTCGCTTTACGATTGAGGGTTTCCTTGAGGCTATCCAGCAAGTGTTTCTGGTAAATCTTGGAAAAGCCGCTGTTCATCTGCTGGCTCGACAGGTGCAGATCCAGTGGTGCGGATACGGAAACGGCGGCGCTCAGAGGGCTGCTCTCTCCATCTTCACCCAACCACTTCAACAACACGTTGCCGCCGAGGGAGTAGCCCACCGCCATCAGCGGTGTGTTCGGGTAATGATCTTTCAATTGACTCGCGACCCAGCGCGGATCGTCGCTATCACCGCTGTGGTAGGCCCGCGGCAATAGATTCGGGATACCACCGCAACCGCGGAAGTGCATCACCGCCACCTGGAAACCTGCGCTCAGTAGTGCCGGCATCAGCCCCTGTATATAGGGGGATTCTACTGAGCCCTCCAGGCCGTGCAGCACCAGCACGATGGGCCGCTTTGGATCATCTTCCAGCCGTACGGGCGTATGTAACGCAATGCGGTCCCCATCCGGCGTATCCAGCCACTGAACCTGGGTGCGCACCCAGGGTTTGGGGCGATGAAACACCGGGAATATAGTTTGCAGATGGCAGTTCGCCAGCCCTATGCCGGGCTTGAATGCTTGCGTCGGGGTTGGGGATTGGGCCGGGTTGAGAGCTGTGGGTGAGGAAGTATTCAAAATGCGAGGCGCCCTGCCATTCAATATCGAAAGGGCTGCAAGGGTATCCCCTGCCGGGCAGTGAATCCAGCCCGGCGGCGACTCGCATTTCTCATTGCTGGCTGACTTAGTTGGCTGGCTTCGTTAGCTGGCTTCGGGCGCGGTGACTTTTTCGTAAAAGCGGTATTCGCCGTTGGATTGAATGGCATACACCACATAGGGCTCAAAATTCTTACCGCGATACATGCCCGGGCTACCCTGGGGCATTCCCGGTACCGCCAGGCCGACACTGCCTTTGGGCGGGTTGGCCAGAAACTGGCGGATCAGGCGCGCGGGCACGTGGCCTTCAAAGACATACTGATTATTCCACACTCCCGTATGGCAGCCCTGCATACTCGGCGGTACCTTCCACTGCTGTTTGACACTCGCGGTATCCAATGCGTTCTCACTGGCCACTGAAAACGCATTGCTTTCCAGATGCTTGATCCAGTCATTGCAGCACAGGCAGAACGGCGACTTGTACACCGTAATCTGGGCTGCGGAATCGGCTTCGGAAGTGCCCTGCTCCGAGCTGCCCGTGGTGCTACAGCCGGCAAGAACCGATAGAAAAAATACAGGAACAAGAAGTGTTTTCAGAGAGGCAAAAAAATCAAACGGCTTCGGCATAGTAAATCGCATAGTGTTGTTGATGATCGGTCCAGAATTGGCGGGGCTCAAATCCGGTTACCCGCAATAACTCTTCGAGTGAGCCCGGTGTGTATTTATGGCTGTTTTCGGTGTGAATGGTTTCGCCTTCCTCAAACTCGAATTTCCGGCCGCACACTTCCACCGTCTGCGGCTCCAGGCTCACCAAGTGCATTTCAACGCGCTGGCGCAACTGGTGATAGAACGCCCGGTGCGCAAATGCGTCGAGGTTGAAAGACCCACCCAGTTCGCGATTGATCCGGTGTAACAGGTTTTTGTTGAACGCCTCGGTGACATGATTGCTATCGTGGTAGGCGCGCTCGAGAATGACCGAGTCCTTCACCAGGTCTGCGCCCAGCAACAAGCCATCGCCGGGGCCCAGTTGCTGTGAGAATAATTCCAGAAGCGCGCGCGCCTGTTCCGGGTTGAAATTGCCGATCGTAGATCCGGGGAAAAATACCACCTTGCGGCCGGTGACTGCGGGAAGATCCTGCCACACCGCGGCACGGGTGAAATCGCCGATCGCCGGTATCACGTGCAGATTCGGCTGACACGCCTGAATGCGCTGGCGGGCCTTAAGCAATATCTCCGGGGAAATATCCAGCGGGAAATACCCCGCAGGTGCCAGCATACACTGCAAAAGTGGTTCCGCTTTTTCACAATTTCCTGCGCCCGGTTCAATCAGCGTCACACCCTCGCCGAGTGTTTTTGCGATATTGTCCAGCTGCTGGGTGAAAATTTCCGCTTCAGTACGGGTCAGATAATAGTCATCCAGTCCGCAGATATCTTCGAACAACCGAGAACCGGTCTCGTCATATAAGTACTTGCAGGGTAGTGTTTTCTGCTCCGCCGACAGCCCGGCCAGAACATCTCGCTCAAATGCCTGAGCCACGACAATCTCCTTTGCCGCCATATTCATAGGTCGTCTCCTGCGAGGCGAATTCCGGTAAATTGCCACGCCTGGTGCGGGTAGAAAAAATTTCGATAACTGATGCGAATATGATTGCGTGGTGTGACGCAGGAACCGCCGCGCAACACCATCTGGTTGCACATAAACTTGCCGTTGTACTCGCCGACCGCGTCTGGGCTTGCGCGGAAACCCGGGTACGGCTGATAGGCGCTGGCCGTCCATTGCCAGAGATTTCCGAGAAATTGCGCATCGGAGGTAGCGGCATCTGGGAAAAGCGCGTCAATCTCGGCAACCGCTCGGAATTGGCCGGACTCCAGCATGTTGGCGGTCTGCTGTGCGTTTTTGCGGCAGTGCAGCCAAGCCGCGATTTCCCACTCAAATTCCGTAGGCAGCCGGTATCCGGCCCAACTGGCAAAGGCGTCGGCCTCGTAAAAACTGATGTGGGATACCGGCGCATCCAGATCGAGTGGCTGCATACCCGCAAGGGTGAACTCCTGCCACTGGCCGCCCTCCTCCCGCCAGTACTGCGGTGCAGCATGCCCACAGCGGGTGATATGTGCCCAGCCATCGGACAGCCACAGGCGCGGCTGTCGATAGCCACCGTCCTGCAAGAATTCCAGGTACTCTCTGTTGGTAACCAGCCGCGAGGCGATTTTGAATGGGGTTTGGTAGCGCTGATGCGCGGGCCCTTCGTTATCGAAGGCAAATACCTGACCATCGCTGCCGACGGTGTAGTTGTCTTCGGGTATTTTCAGCCAGCGCAACTCGGCAGCCCCCTCGTCTTCCGGCGCTGATGGTTCCTGCTCTTTATAGGCGGGGTACAGAGGGTTGATCGACAGTGCGTGCTTGATGTCGGTGAGCAGCAATTCCTGATGTTGCTGTTCGTGGTTGATGCCCAGCACCAACAGGTTGGCAAGATCGCTAGTAACCTCGTCTTCCGTCAGCCAGCGCTCGATTTCGCCATTGATGTGATGGCGATAGGCGAGCACCTGATCTAGCCGTGGCCGCGACAGCAGTCCGCGCTGGAGCCGTGAAAACGGTGTGCCCAGAGCATTGTAATAGGAATTGAACAGGTGTTGATAGGTGGGCTCGAAAAGGTCGTAGCCGGGACTGTGCGGCTCGAGAATAAAGGTTTCAAAGAACCAACTGGTATGGGCCAGGTGCCATTTGCCGGGGCTGGCGTCTGGCATGGATTGGACCTGCAGGTCCTCTGGCGAGAGTGGCTCGATGAGTGTTTCGGTCTGCCCGCGCACCTGCTGGAACTCTGTTAACAGCGCAACGCGCTCATCCAGGCTTAACTCGCGGCTTTCTTCATCACTCCAGTAGAGCGTTGAGGGGCTTTTGGTCTCCGTTGTGAATACAGCGGAATCCAACTCTGAGGTCAGGTTCATTCCTCGTCCCGAGAACTGCATTAGGTGCCTTTGATCATACAACCATTCGGAGGGAATCCTATGTCAGGGGATGTTTTGGCGCAGTAATCGGCGCCAGATATTCTTATGCTCCCCTGGCCCATAAAAAAAGGGCCGGCAATGCCGACCCTCTTCCGTTGGCGCGAAGCGCCTGTGTGAGACTTATCTGTTGGCTTAGAAGCGCACAGTGAAGTCAGCACCGTACATGCGTGGCATAAAGCGCCATGCGGGGCTCGCACCGATCGCAGCACCAGTACCGCCGTAACCGCCAGCAATTTCTTCGTCGGTTACGTTCTGCACCCACAGGGCGGCAGAGTAACGGTCAGAAGCGCTGTTCCAGCCGGCACGCAGGTTCATCAGCTGGTAGTCCGGGATCACACGAGCCGGGTCACTGATGGAGCCAACGCGCTCGTCGGTCCAGTTGTAGTCACCGCGCAGAGCAACGTCGCCACCATTGGCCAGATCCCACGTGTACTCGGCCATGATGTTGAACTTGCCTTCCGGGGTGCCAACGCGCGGTTGGCCAACACGGGAGTGCTCTTCTTCCGTTTCACCGATGGCTTCGATGATCTGGTAGCGAGTGTACTCGGTGTCCAGGAAGGAGTAGTTACCGGCAATAAACAGGCTGTCAGTTGCGGCCCACTGTACTTCCACTTCCGCACCGCGACCTTCTGCATCTGCGTTACGCAGGTAGTAGTTCGGAATCGGCGCACCGACCAGATCCAGCTGCTGCAGGTTGTCGTAGTTATAGGCAAATACAGAGGCGTTCAGACGCACCGCATTGTCGAACAGGCTGCTCTTCATACCAATTTCAAGGTTGGTAACGCTTTCCTGATCGAAAGACGGGTCAATACCCGGTGCGGCACTGAAGCTGTTGAAGCCGCCGGCCTTGAAGCCATCAGCCAGTGACACGAACGTCATCACGTCATCATTCCAGCGGTAATCCAGAACAATACGGCCTGACAGGTCGCTCCAGGAATCACTGAGCTTCTGATTCAGGTTCTGGACGCCGTTGTTATTAAACGCCATGCCGAACGGAATCTCGGCGATCTGACCAGAAGGCAGAGTGATGGATGCGCCAAGCGGCGTACCGTCTGGAGCCATCAACGCTACGTCACCACCAATAAACGCGATTGGCAGAGTATTCTGATAGTCGCTGACGATGGAGAAATCTTTTTCATCGGCCGTGTATCGTGCACCGACGGTCAGATCCATTTTGTCGGTCAGGCTCCAGGTCACGTCACCGTAGATCGCAGCAGAACGATAATCACCAGTATTCAGTACGGATTCGTTCCATGCGGTGTCAGCCATTACCCAGGGAGCGATACCGGCCATCAACTGACCAATCATCTGATCACGATTTAACATGCTCGCATTGACAGTACCTGGGGCGCCCAGCGCTTGAAGCAAAGCATCCGCCTGACCGGATTGAACCATCAGGTCGTAAATGAAGGTGGAAACAGCGGCGCCTTCAAGGCCCCCTGCAATCATAGCCTGACGCTGTTGATAGGCCATGTCTTCAATTTCAGTGGTAGTCAGGTCAAGACCCAATGCGTCTACCTGCGCTTTCACACCTTCGTACACGGCGAAAGATTCCAGCGAGCCCGCAGTGAAGTAAGCATCGGTGGTGTGCTCCAGCTCTTCGCGAGAATAGGAGGCACCAAGTGTCCACTTCAGGGTGTCGGTCATACCGTTCAGGCGGAATTCCTGCGAGAACTGGGTCTGATCGTCGAAGTTGGCAGAGCCGAACATGTAGTCCGGGTTGGCGGTGCCGTCTTCATCCTGCTGCAGGTGCGCTTCAAAACCGCGGTACGCGGTGATGGAGGTAAAGCTGAACTTGTCGAAATCGTGCACGATGGATACCGAAGTACCCCAGGAATCGCGATCTTCAATCGTCGGGGTATCCAGTGCGTAGTCACCAAATACATCGGTACCACCGGCTTCGGCCTGCAGTGAAGGGACAATGGAAGTACGCAGTGCACTGCCCTGATCCATGATGCCGTATTCAGCACGCCACAGAACTTCGGTGTCGGGAGATGGTTCCCACAGCAGGGACGCACGGTAAGTCTGAGTATCGACGTTACCTACCTCGAAGCCATTTGCCAGATTGTCGGCAAAGGAGTCACGACGGTTGGTCGATGCAGTAAAGCGACCGTACAGGGTATCGCTCAGCTGGCGGTTCAACAGCAAGTCGGTGGACTGACGACCGTAATTACCTGCAGTCAGGTTCAGCTCGGTGGTGTCATCTGCCTGCGGCTTCTTGGAGATGATATGAATGGCGCCGCCGGTGGCGTTACGACCAAACAGTGTGCCCTGCGGGCCTTTCAGCACCTCGACACGTTCAATGTCCGCCAGCGGAATCTCGGCGCCCGCGCCGCGGCCGGTGTATACGCCATCGACGTACACGGCTACTGCCGGGTCGGAACCAACGGTGAAATCACCGGTTTCAATACCACGCACGCTGTAAGTCGGCTGCAGCGGGGTATCGTTGTTCATTTCGACGCCCGGGGTAAATTTACCCAGGTCGGTCAGATTCTTTACACCCATCGCTTTCATACTGTCACCAGTGAAAGCGGAAATGGCAATTGGAACGTCCTGCAGGTTTTCCGCACGTTTCTGTGCGGTAACCACGACTTCCTCAATTTCGGCAGCTTGGGCAGCACCACTTAGAGCGGTGGTTACCGCGATGGCTGCGGACAGAGTGGACAGTGTGAAGGGCCGGTTTTTACCGGTCTGATCGGCGTTGTACATCATCGCGTCCTCGCGTTTTAGTTATATGAAAAGCGTGATGGAAAATAGTCGTTATTGATAGTCAACTTGGGCCATATTACGGGTAGCGCTGTCCCAATAAAAGCTTGTTGTGACCTTTTTCTTGTGACCAGTCAGTTCTCATGCTTTGTGATACGTACTTATGCGCCAATATGGCATTATATTCAACCTTAAACCTACATTTGTGACCAGACAAAGTCCTCGGGTAACCACTTTATGTGATCACACGGCTGATAGACTGGGAATGTGTATTTCCTGTCCAACATGGTCAGCAGGTCCCAAAATAACAATTCTGTTTCTTTATCAGAGAGCACCCCGATGATGATCAGCACTCCCTGGGCAAAGCGCACACTGCGCGGATTGATTGCCCTCCTTGTCCTTTTATTACTGGTAGCGCTTACCGTGTGGATCTGGCTGCGCCAGAGCCTGCCACTGCTCGACGGTGAACTGGTATCCGGGCAGCTGGAAAAACCCGTAACCATTGAGCGGGATGCACAGGGCGTCGCATTCATTACCGCCGAAACGCGCACGGATTCCGCTTTTGCACTGGGCTTCCTACACGCTCAGGAGCGCTTCTTCCAGATGGATTTGCTACGGCGCAACTCAGCGGGAGAGCTGGCGGAACTGGTTGGTGGCGCGGCACTGGAGCACGACCAGGGGGTCCGTCTACACCAATTCCGCGCCCGTGCAGAGCGAAATATCGCCGCTATGCCAGAGAACCATAAACAGGTGATGCAACGCTACGCCGACGGTGTGAACTATGGGCTGTCACAGCTCGGGGCCAACCCGTGGGAATACGCCCTGCTCCGCCAAGAGCCCCGCGCCTGGGTACCCGCGGATAGCCTGCTGGCAATTTTCAGCATGTACCTGACCCTGCAGAGCCGCACCGGTGATTTCGAGTTGCGTGACAACGCTCTGGCGGAACTGCTGCCAGGTGACCTCTACCAGTTCTTCGTACCGAAAGGCGGCGTCTGGGACGCCCCACTGATTGGCGACGCACGTGATCCCATCGGCCTGCCGCAAACCCACATTGCCGCGCTGGTGGATGACAGCGAGCCCATGGCCTACGGGAAAATGGAAAGCGAAGACATGATCTTCGGCAGCAACAATTGGGTGGTAGGCGGTGCGCTTACCGAGCACGGTGCGGCGATCGTGGCGGACGACATGCACCTGGCGATCACGGTCCCCAATATCTGGTTCCGTGCCGGTTGGAATGTGCCGGGCACCGATTTTCAAATGCGCGGAGCGACGCTGCCGGGCGGGCCGATTATCGTCGCCGGAAGCAACAGCAAAGTGGCCTGGGGTTTCACCAACACCACCGCCGACTGGGGCGACCTGATCCTGCTGGAAGTGTCGGAGAATGGCGAGCAGTACCGCACTCCGGAAGGCTGGAAAGACTTCGAAATCGCGCGTGAAGAGATCGCGATCAGCGGCAAACCCACCGCTGAACTTGAAGTGCGCAAAACCATATGGGGTCCTGTGGTCGGCGAAGATCACAACGGCGCGCCCCTCGCCTACCGCTGGGTCGCCCACGATCTGCGCGGTGCCAACCTGAACATCATCCAACTGGAAACCGCAGAAAGCACCCGCGCAGCCATGGACCTGGCCCCGCAGTTCGGGATGCCACACCAGAACTTTGTGCTCGGCGACAGCGAAGGCAATATCGGCTGGACAGTAGCGGGCCCTATTCCCCGCCGTGTCGGTCTCAACGGCAATCGCTCAGTTAGCTGGGCAGACGGCACCGCATACTGGGATGGTTACCTGCCACTGGGCGAACACCCCAGTGTTTACAACCCGCCGTCTCACCGGATCTGGACGGCGAACTCCCGCACAATGGATGGAGAGTTCCTGCGTGTGATGGGCGACGGCGGCTATGCACTCGGCGCGCGCCAGCAGCAGATCCGGGACGACCTGTTCGCACGGGAACACTTTACCGAACAGGACCTACTGGACATCCAGCTGGACGATCGCGCCGTATTCCTGGAGCGCTGGCAGGCGCACCTCGCGCAATTACTGAAAGGCGTCGATGGCTATGACGCCGTACTGGAGCAGGTTAAAAACTGGGGTGGGCGCGCCAGTGCCGATTCCGTGGGTTACCGCATCGTGCGCAATTTCCGCCTGCGTTTTATCGACCTGTCTACGGCGCCGGTTCTGACCTACATGCAGCGGCATGCCCCCAACTTCGAGTTCGGGCGCGTCAATCGCCAGGTGGAATACCCGGCGTGGGAAATGCTCTCAAACGAGCCTGGCCACCTATTGAACCCGGACTTTGCGTCCTGGAACGCACTGAAACTCGCCGCGTTGGATGAAGTGCTGAAGGAAATGGCAGAAGACGGCTTGCCGCTCGAGAAGCAGACCTGGGGTGTGCAGAATGCGGCAAAAATCCAGCACCCACTGGGGCGTGCCGTATCTGCAGTCAACTGGTTCACCGCCATGCCGGCAGACCCGCTCCCTGGCGACTCCCACATGCCCCGCTTCCAGTCCGCGACCAACGGTGCATCAGAGCGACTGGTTATCGCACCAGGACACGAAGAGCTTGGCATCTTTCATATGGCCACCGGCCAGAGCGCGCACCCGCTGTCACCCTTCTTTGGCAATGGCCACCGGGACTGGGTCGAAGGCAGCCCGTCACCACTCATGAAGCAGGCGACGCGCTACACGCTGGTATTGCAGTAAACACTGATTAAGCCAGATATGAAAAAAGACGCTCTTAGGAGCGTCTTTTTGTATGTGCGAAAGATGATTCAAGTGGTTTGCCGCACTGCGACAACCCGCCTTCCCGCCTGCTCTCGGGTAACCTGTGCCCACCATCTATCTAATTCTTCGACAGGTTTATGTATTTTTTTATAATTTTTTTCCTAATTCATCGGTGCTCCAATACCGCCATCGGGCAACTAACCCTCTATTTGGAGATACCAAGATGACCACAGGGAATAAAAACCTTCTCAAGATTCAGACCAGCCTCTTCCAGAATGACGGGCAATCCTCTCAGCTAATCAACCAATTTGCAGAGACCTGGCTTGCCGCCAATTCTGACGGGGAAGTCGTGTCGCGCGATTTGGCGACCAGTCCTATTCCCCACCTGGATTTGACCCGCTTCCAGGCATTGAATAGCGACCCAGCGCAACGCACCGAGCAGCAGCAAGCCATCGTGGACTTTTCCGATGTCCTGATCGACGAAATCCGTGACGCGGACACGCTCGTTTTTGGTATTCCGATGTATAACTTCAGCGTGCCCTCAAACTTGCACGCCTACTTTGATCATATCGCCCGCGCAGGTGTTACGTTCCAATACACAGAAAATGGCCCCCAGGGCCTGCTCACTGGTAAGCGCGCCTTTGTGGTGATTACCCGTGGAGGCTTCTACGGCGAGGATCACGCCCAGACCAATTTCATCCGCCAGTTCCTGGGTTTCATTGGCATTCAGGATGTGGAATTCGTACATGCAGAAGGCTTGGCGGTGAGTGGCGAGACCAGAAACAACGCGCTGAGTGCGGCGCAACAACGTCTTGCGCAGCTCGCTTGATGCAGACACGCACCTGGCCGCAAAGCTTAGGGTAACGAGAAGTCGCCCTTTTTATTTTGGGTTGAGCGAGCCGCCAACACGAAAAGGAAGCATAAGCTCAGGCGGTTTCATCGAGAATGGCAAAAGAAAGAAAGGAGGTAAGCAACCCTAACCCCAGGATAAAAGGCAGCAGCGGAAAGCAGATCATCAGCAGCGAAGAGCCGATCCAGAGGTTTCTTACCCAGTTGCGTTTGACGCGGTACTTGTTGGTATAGCGCCGCAGATGGCTGTCGTTTTCATCGGGCAATACAATTTCGCTTTCCCGGGGCAGAAAACTGCGCACCAGGAGAGTGCAATAAAACCGAAGCAACATCCACAACATAAAACCACCACTGGCAAACATCCCTTTCAGTATAGATAGGGGTTTGCCAATGCATGGTGGAGTGGATGCCTAAGCGCCGGGACTGGTTTGAACGGCGCTTATTGGTACCAGCCGAGACTTTCGCGCAGCGTCACGACACCACCGATAATCGTCAGCGCCGGTGCCTCGACTTTGTGCGTTTCTGCCAGTTCCGGCAATGTGCCGATGGTGCCAACAATCACCCGCTGATCCCGGGTAGTGCCCTTCTCGACCAGCGCCGCCGGCGTGTCTGCATCCATTCCGTTCGCAATCAGCTTCTCAGAAATGGTGGGAAGGCCTGTCAGGCCCATGTAGAACACCAGTGTCTGATTCTTGGTGATCAGCTCATCCCAGGGCAACACCAGATCGCCCTGCTTCAGGTGACCGGTAATAAAGCGGACAGACTGGGCGTGATCCCGGTGGGTCAGCGGAATGCCGGAATAGGCTGAACAACCGATGGCCGCGGTAATGCCCGGTACCACCTGAAAGGGCACGCCCGCCTCTGCCAGCTTGTCGATCTCCTCTCCGCCACGGCCGAATACGAACGGATCGCCGCCCTTCAGGCGCAGTACCTTCTTGCCCTCTTTCGCCAGATCCACCAGCAGCTGGTTGATATCGTCCTGAGGTACCGAGTGGAACTGCTTCATTTTGCCCACGTAGATGCGCTCGGCATCCCGGCGCACCAGCTCCAGCACTTCGGTGGATACCAGGCGATCGTAAAGTACCACGTCTGCCTGTTGCATCAGGCGCAGGGCACGGAACGTCAGCAGGTCCGGATCACCGGGACCGCCACCGACCAAATAGACTTCACCGCTCGGCGCCGGTTTTTCTTCCCAGCGCTGCAGCTCTTCGAGAATCGCCTGCTCAGCTTCGGCCTTGTGGCCGCGCTCAATCTGGCCCACTACCGGGCCATTGAATACCCAGTGCCAGAAATCCTTGCGCTGGGCTTCTGGTAACGCGGCTTTCACCTTGTCGCGCATACGCCCGGCCAGCTCGGCAATAAGTCCGAGACCCGGAGAAAGCAGGGTTTCGATCTGCGCGCGCAACATACGCGTGAGAACGGGGGCAGAACCGCCACTGGAAATGCCGATGGCTACGGGGCCGCGTTCGACAATGGAGGGAAAGGTAAAGGTGCAGTGCTCCGGCGAGTCGACCACATTCACCGGCAGACGGCGCGCGCGAGCATCGGCGGATACCTGCGCATTCACATCGCCATCGGCGGTGGCCGCAACCACCATTTCGGCGTTGTCGAGCAACTCCTTGCGGTAAGTGCCGACAATGTATTCACCACCGCTGGCCATGACCAGCTGGCGCAACTCATCGGTAATATCCGGAGCCACCACCAGCAGGCGGGCCTCCGCTTTGTTGAGTAGCCGCGCTTTGCGCGTGGCGATGGAGCCGCCCCCTACGATGAGACAGGGGCGGTGTTTCAAATCAAACGCGAGAGGCAGGTAACGCAAGGTCTTATTCCATACTGCTTAGCCGATCTTGGTTGCGCCCCGCATATAAGAGCGCAGTACTTCCGGCACCTCAATACTACCATCGGCCTGTTGGTAGTTTTCCAGTACCGCGATCAGCGTCCGGCCCACTGCCAGCCCGGATCCATTCAGGGTGTGCAGCAGTTCTGGTTTGCCCGTTTCCGGGTTGCGCCAGCGGGCTTTCATACGCCGGGCCTGGAAGTCGCCCATCAGGGAGCAGGAGGAAATCTCCCGGTACTTGTCCTGAGACGGAATCCAAACTTCCAGGTCATAGGTTTTGGTTGCACCAAACCCCATATCGCCACCACACAGCACTACTTTGCGGTATGGCAGATTCAGTTTTTGCAGAACATTTTCTGCATGACTGGTGAGCTGTTCGAGTGCGTCCATGGACTGATCAGGGCGAGAGAAGCAAACCAGTTCCACTTTTTCGAACTGGTGCTGCCTGATCATGCCGCGGGTGTCGCGCCCGTGGGAGCCGGCTTCGGAGCGAAAGCAGTTGGTGTGACTGACATACTTGCGTGGCAACTGATCGGCATCAACGATCTCATCGCGGTACAGGTTGGTCAGCGGTACTTCTGCGGTGGGGATGAGGTAGAAACTACGCTCGTCCTCCAGTTTGAACAGATCTTCCGCAAACTTGGGTAGTTGGGAGGTTCCGTACAGGGAATCGCTATTTACTATCACCGGCACATTGGCTTCTGTATAGCCGTGCTCTTCTACATGAAGATCTAGCATGAACTGTGCCAAAGCGCGGTGCAATTTCGCTACTTCACCGGTCATGACCGCGAAGCGGGAACCGGTGATCTTGCTGGCCACCTCAAAATCGAGGCCGCCAAGTGAGCCACCCAGGTCCACATGGTCGCGCACTTCGAAGTCGAATGTGCGCGGCTCACCCCATTTGGCAACCTCCACGTTATCGTCTTCGTCTTTACCTTCCGGTACCGAGGCGTCCGGCAGGTTGGGGATCGCCAGCAGGATATCGTCCAGCTGTTGCTGCAGCTCGCCGAGCGCGTGTTTGGCTTCGGCCAGCTGCCCACCCAGGGACTCCACTTCCTGCAACAGCGGCGCAATATCTTCACCGGCGGCTTTGGCGCGGCCGATGTTCTTGGATTTTGTATTGCGCTCGTTCTGCAGGGTCTCGGTGCGCACCTGCAGTTCTTTGCGCTGTTCTTCCAGTTGTTCCAGCTTGGCCGTGTCCAGCTGCACGCCGCGCTTGGTGAGCGCCGCTGCAACGTCGTCGAGTTGGTTACGAATCAGTCTTGGATCGAGCATGGTGTATTGATTACCGCGTTACAGATATTTCATTCCCAGGGAAATGGCCGCTGCGGTTGCGGCCACGCACACCAGGATGCTGGCCACCACATAGGCCAGCGCCGTTAAAGGCTGGCCATTGTGCCACAACAGCACGGTTTCCAGCGAGAAGGTAGAGAAGGTGGTGAGGGCCCCAAACAACCCGGTCATGATCATCAGTCGCCATTCGTGGCCAAGCAACCCGCGCTCCACGATAACCACATAAGCGAAGCCAATCAGCAGGGAACCGACCACGTTGACAATGAAAGTGCCGAGAGGAATCCGGCCTTCAAACACCGGGTACGCCCAGACACCGACAAGATGCCTGAGAATGGCGCCGATGGCGCCGCCAACTGCGATTGCTATCCATTGCATGGGAACTCCCGGAAGTGATCTGAATATCAGCTGCGGGGGATTCTAGCGTTTTTCAGGCGCTACGTGTGATTCAGCCCCGTAGCGCTGTTGATCACTGGCCTCGTTGAGTGCCCGCAAGCGCTGCAGTTTTTCGTCGATCTTCAGTTCCAGCCCGCGGCTTACCGGGTGGTAATAGCGGCGGCTGGCAATGGCTTCGGGGAAGTAGTTCTCACCAGCGGCAAAGCCATCCCGCTCATCGTGGGCGTAGCGGTAATCGGCACCGTGCGCCATTTCTTTCGCCAGTTTGGTGGGGGCATTGCGTAAATGCACCGGCACCTCGTAACTTGGTTCGCGGCGGATATCCGCCAGCACCCGCTTGTAGGCACTGTAAACCGCATTACTCTTCGCCGCGACGGCGAGATACGCCACCGCCTGGGCTATGGCCAGCTCTCCTTCCGGGCTCCCCAGGCGCTCCTGTACGTCCCAGGCGTTCAGCGCAATTTCCAGCGCGCGGGGGTCCGCATTTCCGATGTCTTCACTGGCCATGCGCACCACACGGCGAGCGACATACAGCGGATCGCAACCGCCGTCGATCATCCGCGCAAACCAGTAGAGTGCCGCGTCCGGGTCTGAGCCGCGCACGGATTTGTGCAGTGCAGAAATCTGATCGTAAAAGTAGTCGCCACCCTTGTCGAAACGCCGCACATCGGCGGTCAGCACTTCGGCGAGCACGGCTTCGTCGATGAGCTGCCTGCCGCCCTCTTCCCGCGACAGATCACAGGCAATTTCCAGCAGATTGAGCGCGCTGCGGGCATCGCCGTCGGCGCTCAGGGTGATCTTGGCGAGGACTGCGTCGGTCATCTCAATGTTGCGTGCCCTGAGCTCTTCATCCTCCGCAAGTGCGCGCCGCAACAGGCCGCTCAACTCTTCCTGGCTGAGATTCCGCAGCAGGTAAACACGGCAGCGAGATAACAGAGCATTATTCAGCTCGAAGGACGGATTTTCGGTCGTGGCCCCCACAAACGTGACAGTGCCCTCCTCCACGTACGGCAGAAAGGCGTCTTGCTGGGCTTTGTTGAAGCGGTGCACCTCGTCCACAAACAGGATGGTGCCGCGACCAAACTGGGCCGCGTGCTGCTCTGCCTCGGCCACGGCCTGGCGGATCTCCTTGACCCCGGCAAGCACAGCGGAAAGTGTCGAAAAGCGCACATCACACTCTTCTGCCAGCAGCCGGGCGAACGTGGTTTTACCCACGCCAGGCGGCCCCCAGAGCACCATGGAGTGCAATTGCCCGCGCTCCACCGCCTCGCGCAGGGGTTTACCCGGGCCCAATAAATGCGTCTGGCCCACATAGTGGGCCAGAGTTTGCGGCCGCATACGGGCGGCCAGAGGTTGATGCCTGGGGGGCGACTGAAACAGATCACTCATCGCGAATAACGTCGGTACCCTTGGGTGGCTTGAAGTTGAACATATGGGAAGACAATTTGGGGTTGGCTTGTAGACCATTGAACTGGATGTCGGTGGTCTGGCCCATGCCATCACGCACCGTCATGGCTGCGGGCAGACCGCTCTTGTCAAAGCGGATCACCATGGATTTGAACGGCGCCGAGGCGCGTTTGGAGGTCAGGTAGTAAGCCCCTTTTTTGCTTTCAACGCTGAAAGACCCGCGGATATCTTCCACCTTGCCGCCAAGCAGCAACGCCGGGGTCTCTTTCATTCGGTTGTCCACCGGGCGGATGGTGACCTGCTCCAGATCGGGGTCGTATAACCACAGCTTTTTGTTATTGGTTACCAGCAGCTGCGGAAAGGGTTCGCCGGTTTTCCAGCGCAATTTTCCAGGGCGCTGCACGGAAAAGTTGCCGCTGCTCTTCTGCAGGGTTTTACCTTTCTGGTCCTTGAGGGTCTGGCGGAAGTTGCCGGAGATGGAGCCCAGCGGCTGCAACAGCCGGCTTAACTCTTCACTGGCGTCTGCCTGAACGCTGGCCGCACCGGTGCTGAATCCCAGTGCGAGAAGAAGAATACTCAGTGTGCGCTTCATATGTGCCTTCCAGTTTGCGATTCCGGGGTATGTCCTTAAAGCCTAGTCGGCGCCAAGTGAACCCGGCCTGAACCGGGGGCAATTTCCCCTGTGAGCCTGATCGGTCAAGCGGGGGGAGGTGCAAGCACTTCCCGGTTGCCGTTGGGCTGCTGGGGTGACACCACGCCGGCGGCCTCCATAGCCTCGATCATGCGGGCCGCGCGATTGTAGCCGATGCGCAGCTGTCGCTGCACAGATGAAATGGATGCCTTGCGGGACTTGGTCACAAATGCCACTGCCTCGTCATAGAGGGCATCCGTTTCCGGATCGTCCTCGCCGCCTTCCGTGGTCATTCCCGGTACTGGAATACTGTTGTTGGAATCGTCAACGATGCCGTCGATGAAATCCGGCTCACCCCGCCGTGCCCAGTCTGCCACAACCTGGTGCACCTCATGGTCATCCACAAAGGCCCCGTGCACCCTTATGGGCACCGCCGTACCCGGCGGCAGGTATAGCATATCGCCGTGTCCGAGGAGTTGCTCCGCACCCCCCTGATCCAAAATGGTGCGCGAATCAACTTTCGATGAAACCTGGAAGGCCATTCGCGTAGGCACGTTGGCCTTGATCAGCCCGGTAATCACATCCACCGACGGACGCTGGGTCGCCAGCAACAGGTGAATACCCGCAGCCCGTGCTTTCTGTGCGATGCGCGCAATCAGCTGCTCCACCTTCTTGCCGACAATCATCATCATGTCGGCAAATTCATCAATCACCACCACAATAGCGGGCAATGGCTTCAGATGCGGCCGGGTCTGCTCCGCCTCGGGCACGCTGGACATGGGGTCCGGCTGCCAGGTCGGGTCTTCCAGCGGTTCGCCGGCGGCAATGGCCTCTTTCACCTTGCGATTGAAGCCCGCCAGGTTGCGCACACCCATGGCCGCCATCAGCTTGTAGCGGCGCTCCATCTCACCCACACACCAACGCAAGCCATTGGCCGCGTCATTCATATCGGTAATCACCGGCGTGAGCAGGTGTGGAATACCCTCGTAGACCGAGAGCTCGAGCATTTTCGGGTCCACCAGAATCAGGCGGACCTCATCCGGCGTAGATTTATACAGCAGGCTCAACAGCATCACATTGATGCCCACAGACTTACCAGAGCCGGTTGTACCCGCCACCAGCAAGTGCGGCATCTTGGCCAGGTCTGCCACGACCGGCTGTCCCGCAATGTCGTGCCCCAATGCCAGGGTCAGCGCGGAACTGGACTTGTCATACACCTCGGCACCGAGCACCTCAGTGAGCCGCACCATCTGGCGGTTTTCGTTGGGAATCTCGATCCCCACCACGGATTTACCCGGGATCACTTCCACCACCCGCACACTGATTACCGCAAGGGAACGGGCCAGGTCTTTCGCCAGGTTGGTGATGCGACTTACTTTTACGCCGGGGGCCGGCTGGATTTCAAAGCGGGTAACCACCGGGCCGGGCAATACCGAAACCACTTCCGCCACCACGCCAAAATCTTTTAGCTTCAGCTCCAGCAGGCGAGACAGCGCTTCCAGTGCCTCACGGCTGAAACCGGCTTTTTTGTTGGTATCTGCCGCATCCAATAAGGACAGCGGCGGCAAAGTGCCGGTAACCGGGCCTTTGAACAGCTCGCCCTGCTTTTCCTTGACCGCGCGCGGGCTCGGCTTGGGCGGCGGCGCTGTCGGCGCTATCTGCGGCGGCTGGCGCTTGGCGGTGCGCTGTTTTTCCTCCTCAACGGCCGCTTTGCGTACCACGACAGCCTCACGGGCAAAACGCTGCTCTTCGCGATTCTTTCGCGCCCGCGCCATGCGGCTGCCAATCCAGCTGAATATGAAGAGCACACTGCGGCCGATATCTTCAAACAGCTTCAGCCAAGACATGCCCGTAAACACAGTCACTCCCATCGCGAATAGGGCCAACAGCAGAATCGTGGCGCCAACATAACCGAGCCCTTTTTCAATAAATAAGGATGCCGAGTAACCGATAATTCCGCCGTTCGCCCCTTCCGTGACCTCAGGTAAAGTGCCGGCTCGGTCGAAACAAAGGGTAGCTATAGCGGCACCGGAGACCAGCAACAGCAACAGGCCGCCAACCCGCAGCGCAAACAGCGGCCCGTGAAAGCGCGCATTCCGGTCGCGCAGAATGCGGAAGGCACGCCAGCCGATCAGAACGGGAAACAGGTATGCCATCCAGCCAAGCAGGGACAGTGATACGTCGGCGAGCCAGGCGCCGGTTGGCCCGATTGCGTTCTCAACCGCTCCGCCACTACCGGTATGGGACCAACCGGGATCGGCCGGGCTGTAACTCAGCAGACTGATACCCACCAGCAAGGCACCGGCCAGCAGTGTGATCAAGGCGCCCTCGCGGACAATCCTCGCGATCAGAGAATCTGGAATGGCTGCCGGAGATTCGGTTTCACTTTCAGCCTTCAATGGCTTACCTCAGTAACGGAGTTCTTGTTAGAGATGCCTTATTTAGAAGTTACGGCATTGTCAGGGCTTCTGTGTACTACAGCCGACGGCTAAATGCTACCTGAGGCACACCCTAGAAATCACTTTAACAATTAACTTTACGTTTAATATCAGCATGTTACAGGAACTACCTCACATCCATTGTAGATATGTGGCGGCAAACCGCCTGTCGAATCGAGGCCACCTGGGCGCGCCGACTTGAAACGCCGCCCGGGGTACCCCCTACCATTTGAGCAACCTATAAAACCCCACAATGAGATAAATAAATCCAAACTATTTGGTCGACTCTCCCCCTTCTCCTATCATTGCCGCAATTTTGACGCTGGGTATCGCCCATAGAGATCGCGCCGCACCCCAACACCCCGCCCTTGAACAATGGCGGAGGGAAGGCGATGATCCGCGCAGACAGAGCCGGCTGCGCCCAGCATCCGATGTCGCAAATAAGCGACAGAAGCACACGATTCCAACATCATCAATTTCAACATCGAAGTACTGTGAGTCCTGCCATGAGTAACCATCACCGCCTGATCATTCTCGGCTCCGGCCCCGCCGGCTATACCGCAGCCATCTACGCCGCGCGCGCCAACCTCAATCCTGTTGTCATTACCGGCATGCAACAGGGTGGCCAGCTGACCACCACCACTGAAGTGGAAAACTGGCCGGGCGGCGTACACGACCTGCAGGGCCCCGATCTGATGGTACAGATGCAACAACACGCAGAGCGCTTTGATACCAACATCATCTTCGACCACATCCACGAAGTTGACGTGAAGCAGCGTCCGTTCACCCTGAAAGGAAACGAGACCTACACCTGCGACGCACTGATCATCGCCACCGGCGCCTCTGCTCAGTACCTGGGCCTACCCTCTGAAGAGGCGTTCCAGGGCCGTGGCGTCAGCGCTTGCGCAACCTGCGACGGATTCTTCTATCGCGACCAGAAGGTCGTGGTGGTGGGCGGCGGCAACACCGCGGTCGAGGAAGCACTGTATCTCTCCAATATCGCCAGCGAAGTCACCCTGGTGCACCGTCGCGACGAACTGCGCTCTGAAAAAATTCTGCAGGACCGCCTGCTGGAGAAAGCAGAAAATGGCAACATCAACCTGTGCTGGCACCACACCCTCGACGAGGTGCTGGGTGACGACAACGGCGTAACCGGTGTTCGCCTGAAAAACGTCCAGGATGGCTCCACCAAGGAAGTGGACGTGTCCGGCGTGTTTATCGCCATTGGTCACAAGCCGAACACCGACATTTTTGAAGGACAGCTGGAAATGAACGGTGGCTATATCATCGTGGAAAGCGGCCTGCACGGAAATGCGACCCAGACTTCCGTCCCCGGCGTTTTCGCCGCAGGCGACGTGTCCGATCACATCTACCGTCAGGCAGTGACCTCCGCAGGTACCGGCTGCATGGCCGCCCTGGACGCCGAGCGCTACCTCGACGCCCAGTGAGGACAGCAAGGATTCATACAATCCTGTGAAAAACTGAGAAAGGCGGCTGAACAGCCGCCTTTCTTGGATCAGAATTGGCCAATATCGAACTGAGCAGCGTGGAGAAGCGACGAGATTGAGCAGCAGCACCAACGAAATCCTGTCGCTACTGGACCCCGACATCATCGCCTTTCCGGATACCAGCTGCGCGCTGGAGGACCCCGATGGCTTGCTGGCGGTGGGGGGCGATCTCACGCCGGAGTGGCTGCTGGCCGCCTACTCCCGCGGTATCTTCCCCTGGTTTTCGGACGACCAGCCAATCCTGTGGTGGTCCCCCTCCCCGCGCTGCATCGTCCGCCCCGCATCCACCCGTTTCAGCCGCAGCCTGAAAAAAGTTATCCGCCGGGGCCACTATCAGGTTACCTTCAACCAGGCCTTCGAGCAGGTTCTGGATGGCTGCGCCGCACCCCGCGCACAGGAATCAGGCACCTGGATTACTGAGGATATGCGCGAAGCCTACCTCGCCATGCACCAGTTGGGACACGCACATTCCGTAGAAGCCTGGCTCGACGGGGAGCTGGTAGGTGGCCTATACGGGCTGGCCATCGGACAGGTGTTCTTTGGCGAGTCCATGTTCCACCGCGCTACCGATGCCTCCAAAGTGGCGTTTGCCCACCTGGTACGCCAGTTGGCGGAATGGGGTTGCGAGCTGATCGACTGCCAGGTAAGCAACCCACACCTCGCCAGCCTCGGCGCTGTCGAAGTCCCAAGGGAAGAGTTCGAGCGATTACTGGCTGACGGCATCTCGGAAAACCGGGCAATAAACAGCTTCCCCTCCCCCTGGCCATCCGCACCCACGGGTTTGTGTTTTCCGTGACCGCAACTTACCCTCCGTTATTGGCGGATGGTTGTTTCGATACTCTGAGAGTTTCACGCGGGGAGTTTCACGCGGAGAGTTTCACGCGGAGAGTTTCACGCGCCTTAAGCCGCCAGTAGTCACCATCTACCGGACAAAAATGACCAGCGCGACAAGCCGGAGCACGCGAGCGGTATGAGCCAGTATTCCCAGTTGAACGCCGTACGCCTGTTGGCGACGCTACCTCACCCCTGTGGTTATCTGGAGGATCAGGAGGCCACCACCGTCTTTGTCGACCCGCAGACAGAAGTGGATCAACGGCTGTACAGTCGACTGTCTGAGCTCGGCTTCCGCCGCAGTGGTAATTACCTGTACCGCCCCCAGTGCACGCACTGCCAGGCCTGTATTCCGGCGCGTATTCCTGTGGAGCTATTCGTTCCGAACCGCAACCAGCGCCGCTGCTGGCGCCGCAACCGGGATCTGGATGTATTCCACGAGCGCAACATCGACACCGATGAGCATTACGCACTGTACGCACGCTATATCGAGCAGCGGCATCGCGACGGGGAAATGTACCCACCCAGCCGGGAGCAATTCCGGAACTTCCTGAACAACGCCTGGGGCAGCACGCGCTATCTCGAGTTCCGCGCCCGCGGGCGCCTGGTAGGCACGGCGGTAACCGATGTGTTGACGGGTGGT
Source organism: uncultured Microbulbifer sp. (assembly GCF_947504145.1). Lineage (GTDB taxonomy): Bacteria > Pseudomonadota > Gammaproteobacteria > Pseudomonadales > Cellvibrionaceae > Microbulbifer. Next base: position 904,820 of record NZ_CANNGQ010000001.1, on the reverse strand, counting down.
GTATCTGCGATCTATACGTTTTTCGACCCCGATGAGGAAAAGCGCAGTCTCGGCAGTTACTCCATCCTGTATCAGATTGAATGGGCGCGCCGCCTGGGACTACCCAGTCTGTACCTCGGATACTGGATCGCGCAGTGTCAGAAAATGGCTTATAAAAACCAGTTCCAGCCACTGGAAATCCTCCAGGACGGCCGTTGGATTCTAAAATCCGAATAGCGCCGCGCGAGGCCCGCAACCAGCAATTTCTGAAAACCCTCCCCGAAGCCCGCTTTCACTTGGCCTCCCGGCACTTTTCGTGCAAAATGCACGCCCGTCGTACCGCCGGGCCCCCGATTCTGACAAATGAAGGGCCACATAACCGTGGCGGAAAAGCTAGTACACATTAATCAAAGGTTGCTGCCGCATGGCAAAAGACGATTACATTGAAATGGAAGGTGAGGTGATCGACACCCTGCCCAACACCACATTCCGCGTGAAATTGGAAAATGGACATGTGGTAATCGCACACATTTCCGGCAAAATGCGCAAAAACTATATCCGCATTCTCACCGGTGACAAGGTCAAGGTCGAACTGACCCCATACGACCTGTCCAAGGGCCGCATTACTTACCGCGCCCGCTAAGTGCACCCGCCGACGGTCAGTCGGCACCGGCGTCTGGGCTGAGTTTCACTCCGTGTCCTCCCACCCAATAAAGACGCATGAAAAAAGCCACCTCCAGGGTGGCTTTTTCATTTTGTGAGCGGAAGCTTTTCGTTCAGTGAACGGGCAAGGCAGTGCGAATCTTGAGCTGATCGTCCTCCACCGTGACCTCAACCTTGCCCCCCTCTTCCGACAACTCACCGAACAGCACGGCTTCGGCCAGAGGCTTGCGCAGTTTTTCACGGATCAGGCGCGCCATCGGACGTGCGCCCATCTTCTCATCGTAACCTTTCACCGCCAGCCACTCACGAGCCTCGTCATCGACCTCCAGAGTCACACGGGATTCATCCAGCTGCGCCTGCAGCTCCACAACAAACTTGTCCACCACGGTTTTGACTACTTCCATATCGAGTGCACCAAACTGAATGATGCTGTCGAGGCGGTTGCGGAATTCGGGAGTAAACATCTTTTTGATCTCCTCCATTCCATCGGTACTGTGGTCCTGATTTGCAAAGCCGATAGATCGGCGACTCATCAATTCTGCACCAGCATTGGTGGTCATGATCAGGATTACATTGCGGAAGTCAGCCTTGCGCCCGTTGTTATCAGTCAGGGTGCCGTGATCCATCACCTGCAGCAGCAAATTGAAGACTTCCGGGTGCGCCTTCTCGATCTCATCCAGCAATACCACGCTGTGGGGGTGCTTGGTAACCGAGTCGGTCAACAGACCGCCCTGATCGAAGCCTACATAGCCCGGAGGTGCACCGATCAGGCGGGACACCGTGTGACGCTCCATGTACTCGGACATATCAAAGCGAATCAGCTCGATGCCCATGACCTGCGCCAGCTGGCGACAGAGTTCGGTTTTACCTACCCCGGTGGGGCCGGCAAACAGGAAGGAACCAATGGGCTTTTCTTCCGCGCCGAGACCCGCGCGGGCCAGCTTGATCGAGGTGCTCAGCGCACCGATCGCGTCGTCCTGCCCGAACACCACCATTTTGAGGTTGTCATCGAGCTTGGCCAGCGCCTGCTTGTCGGAAGCGGAAACACTTTTTGCAGGAATGCGGGCCATTTTGGCCACGACATTTTCAATCTCGGTCACCGAAATGGTGTCGGTACGCTGGTCCGCAGGGAGCAGCGCCTGGTATGCCCCGGCCTCATCGATCACGTCGATGGCCTTGTCCGGCAGGAAGCGTTCAGTGATATGGCGGTTGGCTAGATTTGCGGCAGCTTCCAGCGCGGCATCGGTAAAGCGCACCTTGTGGTGGTCTTCAAAGCAGGTTTTGAGGCCCTGAAGAATCTGCACCGTTTCTTCCACCGAAGGCTCGTGCACATCAATCTTCTGGAAGCGGCGAGACAGAGCGCGGTCTTTTTCGAAGATGCCACGGTATTCGTTGAAGGTGGTGGAGCCAATGCAGCGCAATTGGCCACTGGACAGCAACGGCTTCAGCAGGTTGGAAGCGTCCATCACGCCACCGGATGCCGCACCGGCACCAATGATGGTGTGAATTTCATCGATAAACAGCACCGCGTGCTCGCGCTTTTTCAGTTCCGCCAATAGCGCTTTGAAGCGTTTCTCAAAGTCGCCGCGGTACTTGGTGCCCGCCAGCAATGAGCCCAGATCCAGGGAGTAGATGGTGCTGTCTTTCAGCGGCTCCGGCACTTCGCTGTCCACGATGCGTCGGGCGAGACCTTCGGCGATTGCGGTTTTACCCACACCGGACTCCCCCACCAGCAGGGGATTATTCTTGCGGCGGCGGGCCAACACCTGGGTTACCCGCTCCACTTCAGGCGCACGGCCTACCAGCGGATCAATCCGTCCAAGAATGGCTTCCTGGTTCAGGTTGGTGGCATAACTTTCCAGCGGATCGGAACCACCTGGCTCGGTGGTGGCACCCAGATCCTCATCCACCTGCTCCGGGGAGGGATCTGGATTACTGTGCGTGTTATTGCCACCGGAGCTCACCCGGGAGATGCCGTGCGTGATGTAATTCACCACATCGATCCGCGCAACACTCTGCTGCTTCAGGTAGTAAACGGCCTGACTTTCCTGCTCACAGAAAATAGCCACCAGCACATTGGCGCCAGTCACCTCTTTCTTGCCGGACGACTGTACATGAAAAACCGCGCGCTGCAGTACGCGCTGGAACCCGAGGGTCGGCTGGGTTTCCCGCTCACTGTCGTTTTCCGGAATCAGGGGGGTAGTGGAATCTACGAATTCGAGCAGCTCCCGGCGCAGCGCACTGAGGTCGGCACCGCAGGCATGCAGAACATCTGCCGCGGATTCATTGTCCAGCAGTGCCAGCAACAGGTGTTCCACGGTCATGAATTCGTGACGTTTCGCCCGTGCACCTTTAAACGCTAGATTGAGCGTTACCTCTAAATCCTTGCTGAGCATTTGAACCTCAAACCTTACTGGCCAATGTCATCCGGGTTGTAGTGAAAAACACCCGGTATTCCTGATTTTTTGCCGGATAACCGGCCGGAAAAGTCACACCTGAACCTTTACAGGCGCCGGAATTGCTAACCTCAACCCTCCTCGCCGTTTTCGTCATCTTCATCCGCTTCAATTTCGCAAAGCAGCGGGTGCTCGTTGTCCCGCGCAAACTGATTTACCTGCGCAGCCTTTGTTTCCGCTATATCTCGAGTATAGACACCACAGATGGCTTTTCCCTTGGTGTGTACCTGCAGCATCAATTGAGTGGCGCGCTCTCGATTGACGTAAAAGAAAAGCTCCAGTGCCTCGACAACGAACTCCATCGGCGTGTAGTCGTCGTTGAGCATCAACACCTTGTACATCGGGGGCCGCTTCAGTCGTGGTTTTGCCTCCGCAAGAGCGGTATCCCCTTCAGCGCCGTGAAACTGCAAGTCATCGTCGTCATTGCCTTCGTTGGAGTGTAGTTTAATGATTTGTGATTTTCCCATAGCGCTAATCAATCAGAGTTCAGGAATCAGTTCACAGTGCTGACGTTCTCGCGGTCATTCACCGGCGTTAGACGAGTACGAATCGCCGCTGTCAGTCACTGCTGCCAGTTGAGTAAGAGGCCATTGTAACCCCAAATAGCGGCCAGCACAGTCAACGGGAGCGCACTCCCTTGACAAGGGGCAGCGTCTTGGCTACAAGAGGTATTAACCGCGCCAAGCGGTGATGAGGCAATCGCCAATGATCGTACAAATGATGTTGTGCGAACTAAGGAAGCGCATGAAGCGCGATAACAATAATTACTACATTTTTAGGCGGCCAGCAGTCGCCCCGGCAATTTAGAGGGATTTCGCCATGCCTACCGGTACCGTTAAGTGGTTCAATAACGCCAAGGGATATGGGTTCATTCTTGCTGATGAGGGTGGAGAAGACCTGTTTGCACATTACTCGGCTATTCAAATGGAAGGGTATCGCACCCTGAAAGCCGGTCAGCAGGTCAATTTCGACATCATTCAAGGCGACAAGGGCTACCACGCAGCGAATATCAGCGCCGCTACCGCAGACAGCACCAGCGTGCCGGCTCCTGCTGCCCAGGCAAGCCAGGCAGCCCCCGTGCGGGAAAAAGAGACCGAAGAAGCGCTCGACTGAGCCTGGCTCCAGGCCACCCTGCCAGGGGTGGCCTTTCGGCTTCGACTAAACGCTAGACCGCACTTTGTAGCGGCCGCGACAAAACTCCGGCTTACGGCCGGTAAGCTCTGCACGCCCCTCCACTGGCACAAGCGTGCCACCCCAGCACCCTCCTCCACCCATTCGTCCCGCGCCCCGCGAGCGGTTTCCCGGTATCTCAGACAAAAAAAAGCCCCGCATCACAGAGATGCGGGGCTTTTTATTTCGCTAAGGATCAAGCCAGCGGATTACGCCATGTGCTTGATGATTTCCTCACCGAACTCGGAGCAGGACTTCAGCGCAGCATCGTCCATCAGACGTTCGAAGTCGTAGGTTACGGTCTTCGCTTCGATCGCGCCTTCCATACCCTTAACAACCAGGTCAGCCGCTTCGTTCCAGCCCAGGTGACGCAGCATCATTTCAGCAGACAGGATCAGAGAACCTGGGTTCACTTTGTCCTGGCCTGCGTACTTCGGTGCGGTACCGTGGGTTGCTTCGAACAGGGCCACTTCGTCAGACAGGTTCGCACCAGGGGCGATACCGATACCACCAACCTGTGCCGCCAGGGCGTCAGAGAGATAGTCACCGTTCAGGTTCAGAGTGGCGATCACGTCGTACTCGGCCGGACGCAGCAGGATCTGCTGCAGCATTGCATCGGCGATTACGTCTTTAACCACGATTTCCTTGCCGGTGTTCGGGTTCTTGAAGCTGCACCAGGGGCCACCGTCAATCGGCTGAGCACCAAACTCTTCGCGGGCCAGCTCGTAGCCCCAGTCTGCGAAGGCGCCTTCGGTGAACTTCATGATGTTGCCTTTGTGCACCAGGGTCAGGGAGTCGCGGTCCTGATCGATGGTGTACTGCAGGGCTTTGCGCACCAGACGCTTGGTGCCCTCTTCGGAAACCGGCTTAACACCGATACCCACTTCTTGCGGGAAGCGGATTTTCTTAACACCCATCTCTTCCTGCAGGAACTTAACCACTTTTTTGGCTTCGTCGGTGCCGGCTTTCCACTCAATACCTGCGTAGATATCTTCAGAGTTTTCACGGAAGATCACCATGTCTACCTTGTTCGGCTCTTTTACCGGAGAAGGTACACCGCTGAACCAACGCACCGGGCGCTGACATACATACAGATCCAGCTCCTGACGCAGGGCAACGTTCAGGGAGCGGAAACCGCCGCCTACCGGTGTGGTCAGCGGGCCTTTGATGCTGACAACGTATTCTTTGATGGCTTCCAGGGTTTCAGCCGGGAACCAGTCGCCGCTGTAGGTCTCAGCCGCTTTTTCGCCACAGAAAATTTCCATCCAGGCGATAGACTTCTCATCGCTGTACGCCTTGCTGACTGCGGCGTCGATCACTTTACGCATTACCGGGGTGATATCCACGCCGATGCCGTCACCTTCGATGAACGGAATGATCGGGGTGCTCGGTACGTTCAGAGAACCATCTGCATTGACTGTGACTTTTTCGCCGTTGCCCGGCACTTGGATATGACCCATTAAGTTGACTCCCGTAACTCTTTGACTAAACGTCCGGCTTTATCGGGGAAAAATCGGCATAATGCGCCGAAAGTTCCGATACCGGTCAAGGTTGCCGCCCGTTGTCTGCGCCGTTGCATACGCGGAGCTGGCTAAAAATCGGCGGGATTATATCAGCATCCGGCCAATTTTGTAGTTTCATTACAACCAAACCACGAGCACTTTGCCCCAGCGCATGTCATGAGCCAACTGATTCTGTTCAACAAACCTTACGGTGTCCTCTGTCAATTTACCGACAACGAGGGCCGCCCCACACTGGCCGACTACATCAAGAAACCCGGTGTCTACGCGGCCGGCCGCCTCGACTTCGACTCCGAGGGGCTGCTGCTGCTTACCGATGACGGCCAGCTACAACACCAGATTGCGCACCCCACCCACAAGCTACCCAAGGTGTACTGGGCGCAGGTGGAGGGCGATGTAAGCGAAGACGCGCTGGTGCAGCTACGCCGGGGCGTGCAACTGAAAGACGGGCGCACAGCCCCGGCCCGGGCACGCCTGCTCGAGGAGCCAGCGCTGTGGCCCCGGGTGCCCCCCATTCGCGAGCGCAAGTCCATTCCCACCAGCTGGATCGAACTCACCATCACTGAGGGCCGCAATCGACAGGTCAGGAGAATGACCGCAGCGGTTGGCCACCCTACCTTGAGACTCGTAAGACACGCCATTGGCAACTGGACACTCGACGGCATTGCCTCCGGGGAGCATTGCAGCGAGGATGTATACCTTCCAAAACCTGCCGCCACGAAACGGACATCCGACACCAATCGAAACAACAGCAACAAGCGCACTGGTCGAAAGCCACCCCCCGGCACCCCCCGAAACCGAAAACCCGGGGCCGGAACCCGAAAGCGCTGACCCGCAGGTCCCATTCCTGGATGGTACTCTCAACACCTGCCAGTGCGCCTTCACCACGGCAACTAACCTTAAATAGGTACCTGGCACCTCTGTGGCCGGCACTTCGGCCAGCTCAGCCTCCGGCCGGAAATAGAGCCAAAAGTGCCTGAATTGGTCAGCAACCCCAATCGCGGGTAAAATGCGCCACCATTTTCCCGCCTCCGGGCGGTTCTGCGGCCTGTTTGGGGTTGAAAACCCGCTCACGCCCCTCACTGTAACAACCGGTATTTCATGTCAGCTTCGGAATTGCCCGTGTCCTCCGCATCCAACGATCCGAGCCGCAATGCGGCCGCCCCAAAGCGCGTCGTCGTCGGCATGTCCGGCGGCGTGGACTCGTCTGTGGCCGCCCATCTGCTGATCCAGCAGGGGTATCAGGTCGAAGGCCTGTTTATGAAGAACTGGGACGAAGACGACGGCACCGAGTACTGTACGGCCAAGCAGGATCTCGCCGATGCGGAGTCCGTGTGTAAGCGCCTCGGGATCAAGTTGCATACGGCGAATTTCGCGGCGGAATACTGGGACAATGTGTTCGAGTACTTTCTCGCCGAGTACAAGGCGGGCCGCACACCCAACCCGGATATTTTGTGCAACCGCGAAATCAAATTTAAAGTCTTCCTTGAATACGCGGCAATGCTCGGTGCGGACACCATCGCCACCGGCCACTACGCGCGTCGCTGGGACGAAGACGGCCGCACCTATTTGATGAAAGGGCTCGACGGGAACAAGGACCAGAGCTATTTCCTGCATGCGGTTGGCGAAGCCGAATTTTCACGCTCGCTCTTCCCTCTGGGTGAGCTGGAAAAACCGGAAGTGCGCCGTATCGCCGAGGAAAACGGCTTTATCACCCACAGCAAGAAAGACAGCACCGGTATCTGCTTTATCGGCGAGCGCCGTTTTAAAGATTTCCTCGAGCAGTATCTGCCAGCCCAACCCGGCGAGATGCAAACGCCAGATGGCGAGGTGATGGGCCAGCATGCTGGACTGATGTATCACACCATCGGCCAGCGCCAGGGCCTGGGTATTGGCGGGGTAAAAGGCGCCGGTGACCAACCCTGGTATGTGGTAGGCAAAGACCTGGAACACAATGTGCTGCTGGTGGCGCAGGGCAAACACCACCCGCTTCTGTATTCTACTGGTCTAACCGCAACCCAGGCGCACTGGATCAACGGTAAGCCGCCAGCGCAGACATTCCGCGCAGCAGCGAAAACCCGCTACCGCCAGGCAGACCAGAATTGTGAAATTGTGGTCGAAGACAACGGTCAACTGACCATTGCTTTTGACCAGCCGCAGCGCGCGGTCACTCCGGGGCAATCCGTGGTGATTTATCAGGGCGATATCTGCCTGGGTGGCGCAATCATTGATGTGGCCACCGGTGTTGGTGAAGTAGATCCGGATACTCTTGAAAAGAAACAGGCTGCAGGGAGCAACTCTTGAGCAATTGGCGAGATCAGGCACTGGCACTAGCCGGGGTTTTCCAGGCTGCCATTCTGGTAGAGCGGCTGGCCAAAACCGGTACCGCCCCTAGCGAGCAGATGGAAACTGCGGTTTACAGCCTGTTTCAGCAGAACCCGGAAACTACGGAAGACGTATACGGCGGCGTAGAAAAACTGCTGCCTGGTCTGCGCGGTGCGCGGCAGCTGCTCGCCACTCGCAGCCACCCGGAATACACCGACTGCCTGCGTTATGTGCTGTCCATTCTTTATTTGCAACGGCAACTGGCAAAGAAGCCCGACCTGCTTTCTATCATCGGCAGTCGCCTGGAAAAGGCCCAGTTGCAATCAGAACACTTTGGTGTCGGCCATGAGAATGTTTACGCCAATCTGGCAAGTATTTACAGCGACACCCTGAGCACCTTCCGCTTCCGGATCCAGGTGCTGGGCGATTTCAATTTCCTGCAACAACAGCGCATCGCCAACCAGATCCGTACCATGCTGTTTGCCGGCGTACGCTCGGCCATGCTGTGGCGCCAACTGGGTGGGCGCCGCCTGCACTTGCTATTTCAACGCAAGAAACTGATTGCCGCGATGGACGCGCTGATCGCCAAATACGAATCACTGGAACACTGATTGATTTCTTTTTTCTGCCGCACACCAAGCTGGAACAGCGGCCGAATCTCAAACTCGGAGAGACACCATGACCGTCGAGCTATCCGCACTGACTGCGGTTTCCCCTATTGATGGACGCTACGAAAGCAAAACCGCAGGCCTGCGCGACATTTTCAGCGAATACGGCCTGATCCGCGCCCGCGTAGAAGTGGAAGTCCGCTGGCTACAACAGCTCGCCCGCCACGAAAAAATTGGCGAAGTGCAGCCGTTCACCGGCAACAGCAATCAGGTGCTCGACGACATCGTGGCGCAATTTTCAGTAGAAGATGCGGAGCGCATCAAAGAGATCGAGCGCACGACCAACCACGACGTAAAAGCCGTGGAGTACTTCCTGAAGGAAAAAGTGAAAGGTGACGAGCAGCTGGAAGCAGTAAGCGAATTCATTCACTTTGCCTGCACCTCCGAGGACATCAACAACCTGTCTCACGCACTGATGTTGCGCGCGGGCCGCGATCAGGTGCTGCTGCCGGCGATGAACCAGATCGTGAATGAGATCGCCACCCAGGCCAAGGCCTTCGCCGACGTGCCGATGCTGTCGCGCACCCATGGCCAGACCGCCAGCCCTACCACCGTAGGTAAAGAGCTGGCCAACGTGGTCGCGCGCCTGCGCCGCCAGGTAAAGCAGATTCACGAAGTAGAGCTGCTGGGTAAAATTAATGGCGCTGTGGGCAACTACAACGCGCACCTGTCTGCTTACCCGGATGTGGACTGGGAGAAGAACGCCGAGGAGTTTGTCACCTCCCTGGGCCTGTCCTGGAACCCCTACACCACCCAGATCGAACCACACGACTATATTGCTGAGCTGTTCGATGCCATCGCGCGCTTCAACACCATCCTGATCGACTTCGATCGCGATATCTGGGGTTACATCTCCCTCGGCTACTTCAAGCAGAAAGTGGTCGCTGGCGAAGTGGGCTCCTCCACCATGCCGCACAAAGTGAACCCGATCGACTTCGAAAACTCCGAGGGTAACCTGGGTATCGCCAACGCGGTATTCCAGCACCTGGCGGCCAAACTGCCGGTCTCCCGCTGGCAGCGCGACCTCACAGACTCCACTGTACTGCGCAACATGGGCGTGGGCGCGGGCTACTCGGTGATTGCCTACGCGGCCACCCAGAAAGGTCTGGGCAAACTCGAAATCAACCGCGCGCGCCTGGAAGAAGACCTGAACAATGCCTGGGAAGTACTCGCAGAGCCGATTCAAACGGTCATGCGCCGTTACAACATCGAAGAGCCGTACGAAAAGCTGAAGGCCCTCACCCGTGGCCAGGGCATCACCAAGGAGACGCTGTCCGTATTTATTGACGGCCTGGAAATGCCGGAAGACGCCAAGAAATCCCTGCGTGAAATGACCCCGGCCAGCTACATCGGTAACGCCGTGGCCCAGGCCAACAAAATCTGAGCCGGCGCAGTTACGCCCTGAAGTCAGACACTACAAACCGGGAGTTTTCGCCATGAGCGAGTCGGGCCAGCACCATCCAGTTGAACCACTGACCCACCTTGGCGATATCCCGGTGGAAACCTTTCTGCGGGAGTACTGGCAAAAAAAGCCGCTGCTGATCCGCAATGTGTTTCCCGGCTTTGAAACGCCCATCACCGGTGAAGAACTTGCCGGGATGGCGCTGGAAGAGCAGATAGAGTCCCGCCTGATCGAAGAACACGGTATCGACGGGCCATGGCAACTTCGCTCCGGCCCGTTCACTGAGCAAGACTTTTTCTCCCTTCCGAAAACCCACTGGACACTGCTGGTACAGGCAGTGGATCAGTGGATCCCAGAAGTGACCGCACTCAAGAATCACTTTCGCTTTCTTCCTGACTGGCGCCTCGATGACATCATGATCAGCTACGCCGCCGATCAGGGCAGCGTTGGGCCCCATTACGATTTTTACGATGTCTTCCTGCTGCAGGCGGAAGGTAAACGGCGCTGGCACCTGGGCCCCAAGGCCGATGCCAGCAGCCCGCGGGTTGAGGGTACTCCGCTCAACATCCTCAGCCAGTTTGAAGCGGAAACCAGCTGGCTGCTGGAGCCGGGAGACATGCTTTATCTGCCCCCGCAATACAGCCACTGGGGGATTGCCGAAGGCGGCTGCACCACCATTTCCGTGGGATTCCGGGCACCGTCTGCCAGCACCATGCTGGAAGACCTGGCCGCAGAACTCGGCGCCGGCCTACCGGATCACTATCGCTATTCCGACCCCGACCTCACCCTCCCCGACAATCCATCGGAAATCGATGCGCAGACCGTCGCTCGCGTTCAGCGCCACCTGGCGGAATGGCTCCAGCAACCACAGAACATCGCTCAGTGGTTTGGCGCCATCATGACCGAGACCAAATATCCGGAAACCGTGGCGCTGGACGCCGGTGCCGCCGAGGACTGGCGTGAGCAGCTGGCCGCGGATGGCTGCCTGATCCTGAACCCCGGCTCCCGCAGTGCCTTTGCGCGAGAACCTGCCAGCCTCTTTGTGGATGGAGAATCCTTTCCGGCGCCACTGCTGTTTGCCGAAGGCTTCTGCAACAGCCGAACATTGACGCAGACCGACGTGGACGCCTACCCTGAACTTGCCGCCAGCAACGGGTTAATCGATGTACTGGTTTCACAGGGCAGTCTCATTTACCCTGAGACGCTGGAAGATTACCAAGAAGACGATAACGAAGAAGAATACGATCAGGGCGACGATCCCGAAGATTAGTAGGAGAAGAGTTGATGAGTCTGTTTGTACGCCTTGCCGACTGGCAGACCGATCGAGATGCCATCCGCAAAGTTCGGCAGAAAGTCTTTGTAGATGAGCAACAGGTTCCACCGGAACTGGAGTGGGATGAACTTGAAGAAAGTGCGCAACACTTTCTGATCTACCACCACAATAAGCCCATTGGCACTGGCCGTTTGACGGGCGGCGGCAAAATCGGGCGCATGGCAATTCTGAAAGACGCCCGCGGCCTGGGCGCCGGCCTGGAGCTACTGAAACGAATCTGCAAATTCGCGCGGGTTTCCGGCCAAAAAAACGTCTACCTCAACGCCCAGGTACAAGCAGTCCCCTTTTATGAGAAAGCGGGTTTTACCGTGTCCGGTGAAGAGTTTATGGAAGCCGGGATACCCCACCGGCGAATGGACCTGACCCTGAGCGACAAAGAACCCTGCGAAAATACTGACGACTGGAATCGCTAGTTCCGGTCCTGTGTTTTAAAGTCATGAGTTTCCCGTCGATGGATTCTGAGCCCACATCCCTCTCTGATATCGAAAGCTTCCGCGATGCCCTGCACACGCTGGCTGGTACCAGTCGCAGGCATTTGCGCATCTACTCTCAGGGTCTGGCGCGCCCACTCTACAGCGATCCCGAAACGGTTCAGCACCTGTCGGATTTCGCCCGCAGTAGCCGCTACGCTCTGATACAGATTCTGATCACCGACAATGAACACTTGTTGCGTCGGCCACACCAGCTGCTACCGCTCATCCAGCGACTGGGCAGCCGAATCGAATTGCGTAAGGTACAAGCCTCCACCGAGCCCACGGACTGGGAATTTGCCCTGGGCGACGCCACACAGGTGATCTTGCGTACCGACAAGGAGAAGTGGCAGGGACACTACCATCCCGATAACCCTGTACGCGTCAGGCAATTACAGGACGTCTTCGAGCAAGCCTGGCTGCACGCCCGCCCCGATCCCGAGTTAAAGCGATTCGTGCTTTAGCCTGGAGCCTCCCCTTTTCCTGCTAAATAATGCGCTCGGGTGCTGAGCTCGGCTCCAGGCGAATGGCGATATATTTTGACGTTGGTGTAAAACTGCCGACGCCATAACTTTCCAGCGGCACCAGTGGATTGGCTTCGGGATAGTAGGCCGCCGCCTGGCCTTTCGGGACATCAAAAGCGATCAAGGTAAAACCGGAAACGCGTCGCTCAACGCTGTCACTCCACAGGGCGACGATATCCACCTTCTGTCGATCGGCAAACCCGAGGCGACGAATATCGTCACTGTGTGCAAACAGCACATGACGCTCGCCCTTCACTCCGCGATAGCGGTCGTTTAACCCGTAAATGGTTGTGTTGTACTGATCGTGAGAACGCAAAGTCTGCAACACCATGTCCGCACCGCGCGCGCCCTTTTTACCGATTTTCTTCAGCACTTCAGCAGGCAATGGTGCCGGTAAGGTGTGGCTGATGAAATTGGCCTTGCCGTTGGCAGTATTCCACCGGCGCAGGCCTGCGGGGTTCTGCAGATAAAACCCACCTGGCGCTTTGAGCTTTTCTTCAAAATTTTCGAACCCGGGGAGCACGTCCGAAATCAGGGCACGGATCCGGCGGTAGTCTTCGATAAGATCAGCCCAGGAAACTGGCGTACTACCCAGTGTCGCCTGGGCAATACCGGCAACGATGGCGGGTTCCGAGCGCATTTCTTTTGAAAGTGGCTGCAGCTGGCCGAATGATGCGTGCACCATGCTGAAGGAATCTTCCACGGTGACCGCTTGCGGACCGGCGTGCTGGCAATCAATATCCGAACGGCCCAGGCACGGAAGAATCAGCGCTCGCTTGCCCGTCACCAGATGACTGCGGTTGAGCTTGGTGCTGATCTGTACAGTAAGATCGCAGTTGCGCAGCGCTTCATGTGTGCGTCGGCTATCCGGTGTTGCCTGAGCAAAGTTGCCGCCCAGGCCGATAAACACTTTAATTTTGCCTTCGCGCATGGCCTCGATGGCTTTCACCACGTTGTAACCAGGCTCCCGAGGCACAGAAAATTCAAAACGGGCTTCGAGTGCGTCAAGCAACTGCGCCGGCGGATTATCATCAATCCCCATGGTGCGATCGCCCTGTACATTGCTGTGCCCACGCACCGGGCACAAACCCGCTCCAGGGCGCCCTATCTGACCGCGCAGCAACTGCAAATTGGCAATTTCCTGAATCGTCGCTACCGAATGGCGATGCTGGGTAATGCCCATGGCCCAGCAGATGATGGTAGCTTCACTGCGGCAGTAAATATGCGCAGCGCGCTCTATTTCGTCCTTTTCCAGGCCGCTGAATACCTGGATCTCGTCCCAGCTGGTGTCGTCCACTTGAGTGCGATAGCCATCAAAGCCGGCACAATGTTCACGGATAAACGCCAGGTCCAGTGGGCCATCGTCACCGGCATGCTCTGCTTCCCGCTGCCACTGAAACAGGAATTTGGCGATGCCACGAATGGCCGCCATATCGCCACCCAGTGCGGGGCGCAGATAGGCGGTGCTCAACGGCGTATCCCCACCAGTGAGCATCTGCACTGGATCCTGCGGGGCCTGGAATCGTTCCAGGCCGCGTTCTCGTAACGGGTTCAACACCACCACCTGCGCGCCGCGCGCTACCGCGTCACTCAGCGGTTCCAGCATGCGCGGATGGTTGGTGCCCGGGTTCTGCCCGATGACGAAAATGGCTTCCGCCTTGTCAAAATCCTCGTAGGTCACCGTGCCCTTGCCGGTACCGATACTCTGTTTCAGGGCGACGCCACTGGCCTCGTGGCACATGTTGGAGCAGTCCGGGAGATTGTTCGTGCCGAAGGCGCGGGCAAACAGCTGGTACAGGAACGCCGCCTCATTGCTTGCACGGCCGGAAGTGTAGAAGGCCGCCTGATCGGGAGTGTCGAGCGCTTTCAGCTCGCTCGCGACCAAGGCAAACGCCTCATCCCAGGAAATCGGCTGGTAGTGTTTCTGCTTGCCATCGTAAAACATCGGCTCGGTCAGCCGGCCCTGATATTCCAGCCAGTAATCGTCCTGCGCCATCAGATCTTCAATACTGTGACGGACAAAAAAATCGCGATCCACACCTCGCCCGGACGCTTCCCAGTTCACTGCTTTGGCGCCATTTTCGCAGAAGCGGATACGCCCTTCTTTTGGCGCCTCGCCCCAGGCACACCCGGGACAATCAAAGCCGCCGTTCTGGTTGGTTTGCAACATGGCGCGCAGGTTTTTAAATGGCTGACGGCTCTCCAACCACGCATGTGCAACACTGCGCAAGGCACCCCACCCTGCCGCGGGGCGCTGATAAGGGCGAAAGCGGAAACGATCGACCGGCGTTTTCATGGAATGTCCCGTTTTTAAGCTGATCAACTTCTGTTTATAAAGGGGGCTATTTAACAAAGTTTCTTTTTGATCACAGCCCCGCTGTACAAGCGAGGCCCGCCCTGTGCGGGTTGGTGCAGCAGGTTGAGGCTATATTGCCGCGCCCAGCGTACGGCGATATCGGAGGGGGACGCGAGGCTGACTAGAGTGCCAATGCCCGCCCGCAGGCACTTCTGGATCAATTCGAGGCTACAACGGCTAGTGATCGCGACAAATCCACCGCCCATATCCAACCCTTCACGCAAGCTGGCACCAATCAGTTTATCCAGCGCATTGTGGCGACCAATATCCTCTCGGCAGATGCGGGTTCGCCCTGCCTCATCAACGTAGATGGCACCATGCATTGCACCACTGGACTGGCGGTGCTGCTGAGCGCCCTGAAAACGTTGCCGCAGTTGGGAGAGATGGGCGGCAGGCGGTAAAGCACAGAAGTCAGTGCACCCTGATGATGGTTGGGTGGGAACCGCGAGCGCCTGAGCCAATGCCTCAACACCGCACAATCCACAACCACTGGTACCGGCCGAGGCCCTTCGGGATACCCGCAGTGTCGTCAGCGCCCGCTGATTAAGGGTGATATGCAAAAGCACACGGTCTTGCGCCGGCTCCACTTCCAGATCCACAATCTGCGAGCGCTGGCGAATTACTCCGGAAGATAAACTGAACCCGTACGCAAAGTCTTCCAGTGCCTCCGGGCTCGCCATCATTACCCCGTGATTGATGCCGTTGTAACAAAAGGCAACCGCCACCTCCTGAGCCAGCGTCTGATGAGCGAGGGAGTCGCGCGCTGAGCTATCGCGCCCGGATGCTTCCGGATCGCTAAATTCACCGAGCTCAAAATATCTGCTTTCACCGGCTTCGGTACTGCCTGCGACGCTGCCCTCGAGGCTATCGGGCAATTCAGTTGTCACGATCATTTAGCGGATTCTAACTGCGGTGCCGCTGACACTGACCATCATCATGGCGCCCTTGTCACCGACCACTTCGTAGTCGATATCGATGCCGACAATCGCATTGCCACCGAGCGCACGCGTCTGCGCTTCGATCTCGCCAAAGGCGATTTTGCGCGCCTTACCCATCTCCCGCTCATAGGATCCGGAGCGGCCGCCGATGACATCGGTGATGGAGCCAAACAGATCTTTGAAAATATTCGCGCCGAGGATCGCTTCGCCAACGACGACACCGAGGTATTCCTGAATCGGCCGGCCTTCTACGGACGGCGTTGTTGTTTTTAGCATTGACACCCTGCACACCTCATATTGGTAAAAAACACTTTGTGTAGAAAATACTGCCAGAGACTGCCTGATACCTTTCAGCTTACACAAATAAAAAGCCCCGCGCGCGGCGGGGCTTTTTATTTTCGAACAACAAGTTCAGATGGCTTCAACCTTGGCTGGCCTTGAACTCGCGGCGGCGGCGGTGCAGTACCGGCTCGGTATAACCATTGGGCTGAGCGCAGCCTTCAAACACCAACTCGCAGGCGGCCTGAAAAGCGATGCTTTGATCGAAATTCGGGGCCATGTCGCGGTAAGACGGATCGCCGGCATTCTGGCGGTCAACCACGGCGGCCATACGCTGCATGGTTTCTTCCACCTGAGCACGGGTACAGACGCCCTGCTTCAACCAGTTGGCGATATGCTGAGAGGAAATTCGCAGCGTTGCGCGATCTTCCATCAGGCCCACGTCGTTGATATCCGGAACCTTGGAGCAACCAACCCCCTGATCAACCCAGCGCACCACGTACCCGAGGATACCCTGGGCATTGTTGTCCAGCTCACGCTGGATTTCATCGGCGGTCCAATTGGGATTTTCCGCGACCGGTACCGTTAGGATGTCGTCGAGACTGGCAGGTTTGCGACTGGCAAGCTCGTCCTGGATCGCCGGCACATCCACCTTGTGGTAGTGCAGCGCATGCAGGGTTGCCGCGGTTGGGGACGGAACCCAGGCGGTGTTGGCGCCGGCCATGGGGTGGCCAATTTTTGCCTCCATCATGGCTGCCATCTGATCGGGGATCGGCCACATGCCTTTGCCGATCTGGGCGCGGCCTTTCAAGCCGGTGGCCAGCCCGGTATCCACGTTCCAGTCTTCATAGGCGGCAATCCACTTCGACTGTTTCATTTCGCCCTTGCGGATCATCGGCCCGGCAAGCATGGAGGTGTGAATCTCATCACCGGTGCGATCGAGGAAGCCGGTATTGATAAACACCACGCGCTCTTTTGCCGCTGCAATGCACGCCTTGAGATTCACTGTGGTGCGGCGCTCCTCATCCATAATGCCCATTTTCACGGTGTTGCGGGCAAGTCCCAGCGCGTCTTCGATACGGTCAAACAGTGTATTGGCGAAGGCCACCTCTTCCGGACCGTGCATTTTCGGTTTCACGATGTACACGCTACCGCTGCGGGAGTTGCGCAGCGGACCGTTGCCGCGCAGATCGTGGATCGCAATCAGGCTGGTGATCATGCCGTCTAGAATACCTTCGGGCACTTCATTACCGTCTTTATCCAGTACCGCATCGTTCGTCATCAGGTGACCCACGTTGCGCACGAACATCAGGCTGCGGCCGGGCAAAGCTACCTTGCCACCTTCCGCGCCGCTGTATTCGCGATCGGAATTGAGTGTTCGCAGGATTTCCTGGCCGCCCTTGCTGACTTTCTCCTGCAGGTCGCCTTTCATCAAGCCGAGCCAGTTGCGGTAAACCACCACTTTGTCTTCTGCATCCACAGCGGCAACCGAGTCTTCACAATCCATGATTGTGGTCAATGCAGACTCCACCAGAATATCTTTCACACCGGCCTTGTCGGTTTTACCGATAGGGCTTTCGCGATCAATCTGAATTTCAAAATGCAGGCCGTTGTGCGCGAGCAGTATCGCCTCCGGTGCATCCTGTGCACCGCGATACCCGATAAACTGACGACTGTTCTTGAGCACGGCGACTTTACCGCCTTTCAACTCGGCTTCCAGCAGAGAACCATTGATGCGGTACTCCCGCACGTCCGTATGGCTGGCTGAATTGAGTGGCGCCGCCTGATCAAGGAAGTCGCGACCGTAGGCAATCACCTTTTCGCCGCGCACTGGGTTGTACTGCCCGGTTTTCTCCGCACCGCCGTCTTCTCCGATCACGTCGGTACCGTAGAGGGCGTCGTACAGGCTACCCCAGCGGGCATTGGCGGCATTCAGTGCATAGCGGGCATTCATCACCGGCACCACCAACTGAGGGCCAGCCATGGTGGCGATCTCTGCATCCACATTCTCGGTTTTTGCGGTGCAGTCTGCCGGCTCATCCACCAGGTAGCCGATTTCATGCAAAAAGGATTTGTAAGCCTCCAGGTCTTTAAAGCCGTCGGGATTTTCCTGATACCACTGATCCATACGGGCCTGGATAGTGTCGCGCTTTTTCAACAAGGTGCGATTTACCGGGGCCAGGTCATTGACGATTTTTTCAAACTCCGCCCAGAAAACGTCGGCATCAACGCCGGTGCCGGGGATCACTTCTTGCGCAATCAATGCATGGAGCTCTTTGGCAATCTGCAGACCGCCAATACGGACTCTTTCCGTCATGTCTGACCTCTTGGAACTGGTAGTTGGTTCTAATGAGTAATACGGGTGCCTACTATCGATACATAGTTGGGCAACAGGTATTCGTGGTGACTAATCAGTTGTAAGTGTGCGGCATTCTAAACAGCCGAACGCCCATATCGCTAATTTATAGCCACTATCTTCACTATTCTCGAAATGAATTTCATCGATTGGGTGAGGCTATAACTGACGCCCCACATCCAGAATCAGTCGACGCATCCACCGGTGCGGCGCACTCTGCTGCAACAGGGGACTCCAGGCCATCTTCAGCTCCAGCGGCGGAATTCGCAGCGGCGGCTCCCGCAGAGCCACACGGGGATTGCTGGTGGCAAGCTGAGCCAGGCGCGTAGGTACAGTGACGATCAGGTCACTCTGCTCGGCCAGTAGCATCGCCACCTGGTAGTGGCGGGTAAACACGGAAATATCCCGTTTCTGCCCGACACGGCCGATCGCCTCGTCTACCCAGCCCAGACGCTGAACGTCCTCCGGGTTCACCCCAACCCCAACGCCCATGCCGGTTTTGCTTACCCAGATATGCTGTGCGCTGAGATAACTGTCCAGATTGTAGTCCTGCAGGATGGGATTATCCGTGCGCATAACGCAGGAAAAGGTGTCACTCCATATGGTGGCCTGATGAAAGCTCTGGGGCATGGAATCAAAACGATTGATCACCATGTCTACCTTCCCCTGCTCCACGTCCACAAAGCTCACGTCGCTGGGTGTCATGATGTCTAGACTGATACCAGGAGCACTGACGCGCAGTTGCTTCAGCAGTGGCGGAATCAGCGTGGATTCCGCGTAGTCACTGGCCATGATACGGAAGGTACGGCGCGCGTCGGACGGGGCAAAATCCCTGTTCGGCTGGATCACCTGATCAATGGCCGCCAGCGCCTCGCGCACCATCGGTTGCAACTCCATGGCGCGCTCGGTGGGCATCATGCCTTCCCGGGTACGCACGAGCAGCGGGTCGCCAAACAACTCGCGCAGTCGCTTCAGGCCATTACTCATGGCCGGCTGGGACAGTCCCAGCTGGTTGGCGGCACGGGTCACATTGCGCTCGCGCAGCAGCACGTCGAGGTAGACCAGCAGGTTCAGATCGGCTCTTTCCAGATTCATGGGGGGCTCTCGGCCGGCAGAGTTCAGCCGGTTCTGGTTAGTGACTCAAGTGAATGACAGTGCAGGATTTCCTGGCGGTCATGGCTAACATTCATTATTTGGATAGCGGGAATCATGACAATAAATTAGCCAAATTATGCCAGCACTCCTAGGATACGCACAACCTAACCGCAGTCACCTTTTCGAAGAAATTCGAGGAAATTTGAGGAAACACCGCCATGTCCACATACTCTCAAGAGATCGAAACTGCAGCGAAGCTCCGCGATAGCAACGGCAGCGCCTGGGATGCCATCAACCCGGAATCTGTGGCTCGCATGCGCCTGCAGAACAAGTTCAAACACGGCCTGGACATCGCCAAGTACACCGCAGACATCATGCGCAAGGACATGGCGGCCTACGATAACGACACATCCAAATACACCCAGTCCCTGGGCTGCTGGCACGGGTTTATTGGCCAGCAGAAGATGATTTCCATCAAGAAGCACTTCGAAGGCAAGACCGACCGCCGCTACCTGTACCTGTCTGGCTGGATGGTTGCCGCTCTGCGCAGCGAGTTCGGCCCCCTGCCCGACCAATCCATGCACGAGAAAACCTCTGTTGCGGCGTTGATTGAAGAGCTGTACACCTTCCTGCGTCAGGCGGATGCCCGCGAGCTGGGCGGTCTGTTCCGTGAGCTGGATGCGGCCCGCGAAGCCGGTGATGAAGTGGCGGCGAAGGCGATCCAGAACAAGATCGACAACCATGTCACGCACGTTGTACCGATCATTGCCGATATCGATGCGGGCTTCGGTAACGCGGAAGCCACTTACCTGCTGGCGAAGAAAATGATCGAAGCAGGCGCCTGCTGTATCCAGATTGAAAACCAGGTGTCCGACGAGAAACAGTGCGGCCACCAGGACGGCAAAGTGACCGTTCCCCACGAAGACTTCCTCGCGAAGATCCGCGCTGTGCGTTACGCCTTCCTTGAACTGGGCGTCGACAATGGTGTGATCGTTGCGCGTACCGACTCCCTGGGTGCCGGCCTGACGAAGCAGATCGCGGTAACCAAAGAGCCGGGTGACCTGGGTGACCAGTACAACGCTTTCCTGGACTGCGAAGAAGTGGCGCCGGGCGATCTGAAGAACGGCGATGTAATCATCAACCGCGAAGGGAAACTGCTGCGTCCCAAGCGCCTGGCTTCCAACCTGTTCCAGTTCAAGAAAGGCACCGGTGAAGCGCGCTGTATTCTGGATAGCGTAACTTCACTGCAAAACGGCGCGGACCTGATCTGGATTGAAACCGAGAAACCACACGTACGTCAGATCGGCGCGATGATGGATGAAATCCGCAAGCAGGTGCCGGATGCGAAACTGGTATACAACAACAGTCCGTCCTTCAACTGGACCCTGAACTTCCGCCAGCAAGTGTTCGACGCCTGGAAGGAAGAAGGCAAAGACGTGTCCGCTTACGAGCGCGACAACCTGATGAGTGCCGAGTACGACGATACTGAGCTGTCCAAACTGGCCGATGACAAGATCCGTACCTTCCAGGCCGACGCCGCCCGGGAAGCTGGAATCTTCCACCACCTCATCACTCTGCCCACCTACCACACTGCGGCCCTGTCTACGGACAACCTGGCCAAAGAGTACTTCGGTGAGAAAGGCATGCTGGGTTACGTTGAGGGTGTCCAGCGCAAGGAAATCCGTCAGGGTATCGCCTGTGTGAAACACCAGAACATGGCCGGTTCCGACATGGGCGACGACCACAAGGAATACTTCGCCGGTGAAGCTGCGCTGAAAGCCGCTGGTAAAGACAACACCATGAACCAGTTTGGCTGATATGACTTACGAGTGTCCCTGAGAAATCGCTTCACTCACTTTTGGGCCGCATTTTGCGGCCCTTTTTTATGCTCGCCTTTCCTGAACCTCCCCCGATTTTCCCAGCTGACCAGCGATCCGCAGCATGGCGTATTTTTGAACTAGGCTTATGGCAAGCCCGCAACAAATCAGCGTGTCCATGTCCTATTCCCGGTCTTCCTCCAACCAAGTCCTCGTCCTCAACTGCGGGAGCTCATCGCTCAAATTTGCGGTAATGAATCCCCGAGATGGCTCGGTTTCCGTGAGCGGTATTGGCGAGGCGCTCGGCCAGGGTGAACCGGTAGTCAGCTGGAAAATCGATGGCGACCGGCAGTCAACGTCGCTACCGAAAGACACGCGACATACCGAGGTCATCCGGTTTCTCGTAGACGAAATTCTCGCCGGACATCCGGACCTCGGTGACCAATTGATCGCCATTGGGCACCGGGTAGTACACGGCGGTGAAAAGTTTTCCCACTCGGTGCTGATCGACGACGCGGTAATCAAAGCGATTCAGGAGTGTGTCGCGCTTGCGCCATTGCACAACCCGGCACACCTTGCCGGTATCGAGGCAGCGAAAGATGCATTTCCCAAACTTCCCCAGGTGGCGGTCTTCGACACCGCGTTTCATCAGTCTATGCCCCGCCACGCATTCATCTACGCACTGCCGTATGCACTCTACCGTGACAACGGCATCCGGCGTTACGGCATGCACGGCACCAGCCACCGATTTGTCACCGAGCGCGCGGCGGAGTTACTGAACCTGTCGGTGAACGAGGTGAGCATCATCTCCGCGCATCTGGGCAACGGCGCTTCGATAACCGCGGTGCGCAACGGCCGCAGTGTGGATACCAGTATGGGTTTGACCCCACTGGAGGGCCTGGTGATGGGCACGCGCAGCGGCGATGTAGACCCGGGGCTGCTCATGCACCTGGGGTCCCGCATGGACTACTGCCTGAAAGAGATCAACGATCTGCTAAACAAGAAAAGTGGTCTGCTGGGCATTTCCGAGCTGAGTAACGATTGCCGCACGCTGGAGAAGGCCGCCGAAGATGGCCATGACGGGGCCCAGCTTGCACTGGAGATATTCTGCTACCGGCTGGCCAAGTACATCGGCTCCTATCACGCGGTATTGCCACAAGTCGATGCTCTGGTATTTACCGGCGGCATAGGTGAAAACTCATCACTGATCCGTGAAAAAGTGATGAATCAGTTGCGCGGTATCGGCTACGCCGTAGATGGCGAGAAAAATGCACGCGCACGATTTGGCGAAGAAGGGCCTATCTCTGCAGACCACTCGGCAGTGACTCTGGTGATCCCCACCAATGAAGAGTGGGTCATCGCCCGCGATGCCGCGGAACTTGTTTCTCCACACATCCCAGATTCCGGCCCGAGTTCGAGGGAGTAATCCATGTCTCGCACCATCATGCTCGTGCCGATCAGTGCAGGGGTCGGCATCACTTCAGTCAGCCTCGGCACATTGCGCGCACTGGAGCGCAACGGAGTGAGTGTCAGTTTTTACAAGCCCATTGCGGAAGCCGTTAAACACGAGAAAAATCGTGATCGCAGCAACGAGATATTGCGTCGCGCCTCCAGCATGAAAGTGCCTGAATCCCTCTCCATGCACCACGCGGAGTCCCTGATCGGACGCGGCGACCTGTCCGAGTTACTCGAAGAGATTCTCGCGCGGTTTCAGGAAGTGGCCAACAAATCTGATGTTGCGATTATCGAAGGCCTGGTTCCCAATGCAGAAAACCAATTCGCCAGCCAGCTCAACCTGCAGATGGCAAAAACACTGGATGCGGAAATCGTGCTGGTGGTCTGCCCAGACCTGGACTCCACGCAGCAACTGAAAGACCGCCTCGAAGTGGCCATGTCGACCTTCGGCGGCGCACAATCCGGGCGCGTGGTGGGCTGCATCGTCAACAAGGTAGGGGCACCATCACAAGTGCCAGACGCGCCAGGTGCCGATATTACCGGTGTATTCGAAGGCCCGGATATACGGCGCGGCAACCTGGAAATTCTCTCCCTATTTGGAAAAAGTCCCCTGCCGATCATCGGCTGTATTCCCTGGAACGCGGAGTTGGTGGCACCGCGGGCGAAAGATTTGGCAGATCACTTTCAGGCGGAAATCATCAACTATGGCGAGCTGGACTCCCGTCGCCTGCAAAGCGTCACCTTCTGCTCCCGTTCATTGGGCAATATGATCTATCGATTCGTGCCAGGCGCCATGCTGGTGACTTCCGGGGATCGACCGGACGTGATTGTAGCCGCCTGCCTCGCGGCCATGAACGGGGTGAAAATTGGCTGTCTGGTGCTCACCGGTGGCTACAACATCCAGCCCCTGGTGCGGGAACTCTGTGCGCCGGCCATGGAAACCGGATTACCCGTGGTACTGGTCAATACCAACACCTGGCAGACCGCATTGCAGTTGCAGACGTTCAATACGGAAACGCCTACTGACGACGTGGAGCGGATCGAGAAAGTTCAGGATTTTATCGCCGGTCATCTGGACAACCAATGGGTGGAATCTCTCGGCAGTGAGTCCGACCGGCCGAAACGCCTTTCCCCACCAGCCTTCCGCTTTCACCTTACTGAGCTTGCGCGCCGCGCCAACAAACGAATCGTGCTGCCGGAAGGTGATGAACCCCGCACGGTAAAAGCCGCCCTCTCCTGCGCAGAGCGCGGCATTGCAAGGCCGGTACTGCTCGGCGACCCGAAAGAAATCCACCGGGTGGCGGAGCAGCAAGGGCTCTCGCTCAGCGATAAGGTGGAAATCATCGACCCGAAATCCGCACGCAACAAGTATGTGGAGCCGATGGTCAAACTGCGCAAGAACAAGGGGCTCACGGAAATTGTGGCCAAAGAGCAACTGCAAGACAACGTGGTACTGGGAACCATGATGCTCGCAGAAGACGAAGTGGATGGGCTGGTTTCCGGCGCCGTGCACACCACCGCCAATACCATCCGCCCTGCCCTGCAACTGATCAAGACCGCCCCCAATGCCAGTCTCGTTTCATCGGTATTCTTTATGCTGTTGCCAGACCAGGTGCTCGTTTACGGGGATTGTGCCATCAACCCCGACCCCAATGCAGAAGAGCTGGCCGATATTGCGATCCAGTCCGCCGACTCGGCAGAGGCCTTCGGCATCGAGCCCCGCGTTGCCATGATCAGCTACTCCACGGGCAGCTCTGGCACCGGTTCGGATGTGGACAAGGTGCGCGAAGCGACAAAAATTGCGCAGGAGAAAAGACCGGACTTGGTCATCGATGGCCCGCTACAGTACGACGCCGCCATTATGGAAAACGTGGCCAAGAAAAAAGCGCCGAACAGTCCAGTTGCCGGCCGTGCCACGGTGTTTATTTTTCCGGATCTGAATACCGGCAACACCACCTATAAAGCGGTGCAGCGCAGTGCCGACTTGATCAGCATCGGGCCGATGTTGCAGGGGATGCGCAAGCCGGTAAACGATCTTTCCCGCGGCGCGCTCGTGGATGACATCATCTATACGATTGCGCTAACGGCGATCCAGTCGAGCCAGTTAAAATAGCGTATCGCATTAATCGGCTGGAAAGTTTGAGCGCAGCCCCAGAGCGTCAGAAACTTCGCCGAGCGGCCTGCGTTTATCCAGAAACCGGACCAGCGCACCGGCCACCACGTAGGCTTCCAGACGGTGTTCGAACGTATCGCTATAACCAAACGCCATGCGGTCGAGACAGGCGTGGACCTCTTTGTACTCCGCATCGCTGCTTTTACAGGCCACCAGCCCTTTGCGCAGAATGGGCCACATGTCCCAAATCTTGCGCCCCTCCTCCTTCACCGCCTTCAATCCGATGGCCAGTTGCGCTTCTTCATACGTCAGGTCCGTACCCAGCGGGTAATAAGGCAGCAGCTGCAAGCGATGCCCCTGACAAAAGACGGCCTCAATACGCTCCGGTGTATTGTTGCTGAAGGCCTCGGGAATCTCGTAGTCGGCTTCGACCTTCCCTGCCGACTTGGCCTGTTCCAGCAACTCCTTCTGAAAGCGGGAATCGGCGATACACAAGGTGGCGACAATCACGTCGCGATCGGTTTTTCCCCGTAAATCTGCGATCCCGTACTCAGTGACCACCATATCCCGCAGATGGCGGGGAATGGTGCAGTGAGGGTATTCCCACACAATATTGCTGCGAATACGCCCACCGGAAAGCCGCGTACTGGGCAGCGCAATCACCGAGCGCCCACCGGGAAGCTCGTGCGCCTGAGCAACAAAATTGTACTGACCGCCCACACCGCTGACCACGCGCCCATCCTCCAGGCCGTCAGAAATTACCGCGCCATTCAGAGTGACCATCATCGCCGAATTTACAAACCGCGCATGCTGACGCTGTTCGATCTTCAGCGCGCGGCCCTTCTGTAATTCGTTGATATAATCGATCGCGGTCATATTGATCCCGGCCATCTCAGACTCGGGCATTTCCCGCAATGCTTTGTACATGGCTGTGGAGCCCAGGTAAAAACCGCCGTGTAGCCAGGTGCCTCCGGGGAGCTTTTTCCCCTCGCAGCTGCCGAGCAACTTCTTGCGGCCAGCACTGCTGTGCAGGTCGCACTCTTCCATTTCACCGTGTTCATCCAGGAAACGGTGGCCACGCCAGCTGTAACTGGGGTCGACGATGCCAGCGCGCTGAAGAAAATCGGTGTCCGCTTCGGTCAACGGGCATTGGATACGCCCCGCTTCGCGCAGTGCCACAAGCAGTTCTTGCGTCGCGATGTTGGCGACCTGCTCCTCGTTGATTAAGTGCTGCAACGTAGCATCGTCGTACACTTCGCGGGTCATCACCCCCGAGCGCCGCAGGTGCAGGAAACCTTCTGGCACCATTTCACTGGCACCGTAAATTCCTCTTTCGAAAACACCTAACTCCAATGGCTGACGGCACAGCGCCTGTTCCCCGTCTTCATTCAATGACTGGAGAATATCCCGGTAATCCGCGTTGTTTCCCTGGCGCAGATTCAGCACATGACAGATGGCATCCCCCAGGGCACCGATGCCAATCTGCAAGGTACCGCCATCTTTGATGATCCCGGCAATATGAAAGGCGAGCGCGTAATCAGTGAGCCTTACCGGCGGATTGGGCGCGGGGAAGATTTCCCGTGCAAACGGCTCTCCCTCCAGCAGAAAATCAAACAGATCCATGGGGACACGCGCATCGCCACCCATAAACGGCAGCAGTGGATTCACCTCACCGACCATCACGATATGCCGGTAGTCCCGCTCTTGCGCTAGCCGAAGCAGCGGCAGAGTAAGATCCGGATTGGAACTGAGGCTGAAATCCCCACTCCCGTCGGTAGCCGGCGATACCATCTGTGCCACTACATTGACGCCTCTGTCCAGCAGGTCTCGCGGTACATGGGTGTAATTTGCACTGACATAGCTTTGCTGCGCCGAAGGCGTCGACAGAAAACTGCCGGGCTGCATAAAGAACTCGCAGATCTCGACATTTTTGGGCAGCAGGCCTTTGCGGCGCGCCTGGTTGTACGCCAGATCCTGATAATCGCTGTACAGACGGTCGAGCAGTGGCTGCACAAAGCGACGCTGCAACTCGCTACCGCCGGATGGGCGCTCCAGCGTCAGCGCGGTGTAAATGGTGAGGGAAATTTCCGGATCCTGCTCCGCACGCGCATAGATGGCATTGGCAAACTGGTTCGCCTTACCAATACCCAACGGCAAGCCGAGAACAATGCGCTTGCCAACTTTGTCGAGCACAGCTTCCACACACTGCTCTACTGCGCCGAATGTTCCCGGTTGTGCCATTTGCGCCCTACTCCGCCTGCTCAACTGTTACGCGGCTTTCCGCTAGTGCTCTGCAAAGGTACCACTAAATTCGCCGTTTTCCGGTTACTGAAGCGTATCTTCAGACCCCCGCTCTGGCGACGCATTGGACAGGGAGTCATAGTGATCCACCTGTATCGCCTTGTTGACGGCTTCCGACGTCTTCCGCACCTGCCCGGCCTCGTCCTCCGAAATCAGGCCTTTCTCCAGCGCCGCGTCGATGGCCTTGTCGTTGAGTTCCCGCACGCCACCTTTTTTCATTTTGTCACGGATGGCTCCAGTCTCGTGGGCACTCAGGAAGGCCTGCTCGACGATATCAATACCGTCGCCGCTGTTCCCCAGAAATACCCCATGCGTCAGTCGATCCCGAGTTTCAGACGGCAACATGATCAGGTCGGCGCAGGCGCGAGCCTGGCGGTCTGAAGCCGCGCGAATACTGTGGCCCCAAGGCATGGTCAGGAAATGCATCAACTGGCCGACGATCCGCATTGGGAAATTGTGGAACACTTCAATCAGGCTTACTTCGACATTATGAAAGCCCGAGCGCATGGCGAACTCCAGCAGGGGGCGGTCGGATTCCGGGCTGCCGTCGTCCTTGAAACGTTTGAGCGTTGCACTCATCAGAAAGAGCTCACTCAATACATCGCCAAGGCGTGCAGAGATCATTTCTTTGCGCTTCAACTCTCCCCCCAGAGACATCAGGGAAATTTCCGTTACCAGAGTCAGCACCGCCGAGTATCGGTTCATCTGACGGTAGTATTTCGCCGCGTCGCCCACACCGCGCGGGCTACTGGCAAAGAGGCCTCCGGTCCAGCCGTGGAATACTGCACGGCAGAATGTCTTGATCTGGAACAGGAAGTGCTTCGGCAACAGCGCGTCGAGTTCTTCAACCCCTGCCTTCTCATCAGGATTGGTGGCCGCCTCCATTTCCTGCAGCAGGTATGGATGACAGCGGATGGCGCCCTGCCCAAAGATCATCAGGCTGCGGGTCAGGATGTTCGCGCCTTCCACGGTGATCGCCACCGGCACAGCGCGATACACATTGCCCAGATAGTTGAGCGGGCCATCCATAATCGCCTTGCCCGCATGAATATCCATGGCATCGTTGATCGACTGGCGCAGGCCGTTGGTGGCGTGCGCTTTCATGATCGCGGAGACCACCGCCGGTTTGCGCCCCTGGTCCAGGGCGCGGGTGGTGGCCTTGTGCGCGCTGTCCAGCACATAGGCAATGGCGGCAATTTCAGCCAGCCGGCGCTGTACGCCTTCGAACTTGCCAATGGGGATGCCGAACTGTTCGCGGATATGCGCATAGGCACCGGTGGTACGCGCGGCCAGTTTTGCGCCGCCGGTAGACAACGACGGTAGAGAAATACCGCGACCGGCCGCAAGGGCACTCATCAACATGTGCCAACCGTGGCCAATATTTTCCTGGCCACCGATGATCCAGTCCATGGGGATGAATACGTCCTCCCCCCAATTGGGACCATTCATAAAGGCCTGCATGGCCGGCAGGTGGCGTTGGCCGATGGTGACCCCGGGCGTGTCCGTCGGCACCAGCGCCACGGTGATACCCAGCTCTTCCTCTTCGCCGAGGATATGCTCCGGGTCGTACAGTTTGAACGCGAGACCGAGCACCGTAGCCACCGGTCCCAGAGTGATATAGCGCTTGTGCCAGTTGACCCGCATGCCAAGCGTCTTCTCGCCCTTGTAGTCCTGGTAACAGACAATGCCGTTATCCACCATTGCCGCGGCATCAGAGCCAGCCTCGGGGCTGGTGAGACCAAAACAAGGTATGTCGCGCCCGTCGGCCAGCCTTGGCAGGTAGTGGTTTTTCTGATCATCCGTACCGTGGGCCATCAACAACTCACCCGGGCCGAGGGAGTTCGGCACCATCACGGTAACGCCGACACTGGTACTGCGGGTGGAAATCTTGGTGACGATCTGCGCGTGGGCCGTGGGAGAAAAGCCGAGGCCGCCAAACTCTTCCGGAATAATGATGCCGAAGAAGCGGTTTTTCTTGAGAAACTCCCAGATCTCCGGCGATACATCGTGATCTTCGTAGGAGATCTTCCAGTCATCGACCATCTGACAAAGTTCTTCAACAGGGCCGTCAATAAATGCCTGCTCGGCCTCAGTGAGCTCTGGCGCACCCATACTCAGCAACTGATCCCAATCCGGCTTACCGGAGAGTAGTTGCGCGTCCCACCAGACCTCGCCGGCCTCCATGGCGGCCCGTTCAGTATCCGAAATCGGTGGGAGGACCTTCTTGATCCATTTCAACAGCGGCGCGGTGATCCACTTCTGGCGCAAGCTACTCATTACTTATCCTTGTTTGATATCCGGGTTGTTCGATATTGGCTGCAATTCGCGCCGACGCTCAAAAAAAGTGCGGCACAGAAACTGACAACTAAAAAGAGAAGTTTGCCAGCAACTATAGGCAATCTATGGACAATGGAAACGGGCTTTTGTACTCAAGCGAATGCCAGAGTGCCAACGCCGCAGAAAATTATCAATGCGGCAATGACCCGCCGGGACGAAAAACGCTCGTTGAGTAGAACAACGGAAATGACTGAGGCAAACAGGATACTCACCTCTCGCGTCGCGGCAACCGCTGCTACCGGCATCATGGACGTGGCCCACAGGGCAATGCCGAAGCCACCCGTAGCCAGCACTCCGGAAAGTGAACTGCGGAAGAAATTTGCGCGCGCAAACGCGATACCTTTTAGCGGCCGGGTCAGGAGTACCGCGAGTATAACCCCGCCACCAGACAGAATTTCAAGCCATGCCACATAGCTAAGCGGGTTGGCCACGCTGCGCACGCCGGCGGCGCCGATGATTGTGTACCCGGTAATCGCAATTCCTGTGCCCAGGGAGTAGAGAATCCCCCACCCGCTCACACGCAGCTCCTTCATGATCAGTGCAAAAATCCCGCAGGTAACCAGCAGTATCCCCGTGATCTGCAGCGGTGCGAGGGTTTCATCCAGAAACAGAAGTGCTGCGGTCGCTACCATCAGTGGCGTAACCCCACGGGCAAGGGGATAGGCCGTGCCATAGTCCAGCGCTTTGTATGAGCGTGAGAGCAGGAAGAAGTAGAGGTATTGGAAGAAAGCGCCACCGGCCAGGTAAGGCAGCGCCCCATGGCCGGGCAGCGGAATCTGTGTGGCAAGTGCCGCACCCACCAGCAGGCCAACGCTGCGGATCATCGCCAGCTGCAGGAAACCTTCATTACTGTGTTTGACCACCGCATTCCATACGGCGTGCGCAAGCGCAGATAGCAGGACCAGCGCGAAGAGAACAGATTCCGTTATTTCCAATTTACATAAGCGATCGGGGAGAAACTATCACACCGTTATTATCGGCGTACAAATACTCTCCAGGTTTAAAGGTGACGCCGCCGAAAGTCACCGCAATATTGCGTTCCCCAATGCCCTTTTTGTCGGTTTTCATGGGATGGCTTCCCAGCGCCTGTACTCCTAACTCTAGTCCAGAAATCACATCCACATCGCGAATGCACCCGTACATGAGGATCCCCTGCCACCCGTTCTCCACCGCTTTTTCCGCCAACATATCCCCCAGGCAGGCTCTGCGCATGGAACCACCGGCATCCACCACCAGTACCTTCCCGGCGCCAGGTTCCGCCACAAGTTCACGCACCAGTGAATTGTCTTCAAAACATTTGATGGTGACAATTTCTCCACCGAACTGCTCGCGTCCACCGTAGTTCACGAACATGGGCTCAACAACCTGCACCAGCTCGGGGTAATCGTCACATAAATCGGGGGTACAAACGTTTTTCACGTTCATGGCTTCTCCTGCTTCGGCTGAAAGTAAATATTCTGAAAGAACTAATATTCTGGCAGGAAAGAATCTTAGCTGGCTAATTTTCTGACTACAGCCGCCCCATAAAAATACCGGGTATTACCCATATGGATAGTACCCGGTAAATGGCTTGCCCCTATGCAAACTGCGGACAAGCGGGCTTGCCAAACTCAATCAATGGGTAACTGTCACCGGCATTCCTACACGAGAATACTGGAAAAACTTACGGGCCATATGCGGCGGCATACGCACACAACCGTGAGACGCCGGGTAGCGTGGAACATGACCGGACGCATGCAGGCCAACACCACCGTTAAAACGGATATAGTGATTCATTTTTGCGCCGCGATAATAGGTACCTGCCGGGCGACGGTGTTTACGCGTATCGACATCGGCCTTCACCACGCGGCCTGTATTCCGGTCTACAAAGCTGCCGTAAATACTGGAGCGGTGATTTGGACGTTTTGCCAGCACGCGGAATTTGCCCGGGCTGGTGCGAAATCCCTGTTTACCCGAGGAAACCAGAGACACGCCTACAAGGCGCCCACCCTTGTAAAAATAGGCTTTCTGCTCTGACAGGTCGATGCGAATAGAGGGCGAACCGGAGGAACTCATCGCGGCCTGGTCATCAAACCAGTTACCACCGGAATGCGCATCGGCAAGGGATGGCCACAGGCTGCCGACCAGGGTGCCCACCAGCAGCATCCATACCGCCATCAGGTTTCTGGTCCAATGGCGAGGGTTTTCCGTTGCAGCATATACATTGGCTTCGCAAGCGTGCGATGTTGTGATCAACGTACAAGCTGCCCGCCATCGCTGGCTGTTGTCACAGAAAGAATGGGCAGTAGGAAGTTCGTGCGTAGATGGCAGACGTCTTTGCATGGCGGCACCTCAATCAGGCTTCAATCGAAGATCCGTTTTGTTGAAACCGCATTTTCAGAAACTCATAGGGAAGCTTTTGAGAACACGGCTTTCCGAAACGTTTTCGGAAGCGTCCCCGCAACCGATCCAAATACGGGGAGCTTGTTCGATTCTATTGCCGGGGCACCGGGCGCTTAGATTGATTTAGCTGCCGAAACCCCACCGTTATGGAAATTGGCAATCGCCTTAACGTGGGGCCAAAGTGGTCACAAGAGTGTGGCCACCAAGCCGCCAGTAACAGCATCGCGTTGTTTGCGCGGTTGATAGAATGTTGTTTCTGCTACAGACACAAAAAAAGCGACCAAAATGGTCGCTTTTTTCGGAGTCAAGCCGCAGCAGGACAAAAATAGTCTGGGACTCGTGAACCGGCGTCACCCGGCAGGCTTCAGGTGCGGCTTGTCACACCTTCTGGTTAGCCAGATACAACCAGGTATCCACTGCGGTGTCGGGGTTCAGGGAAACACTGTCGATCCCCTCTTCCATCAGCCACTGGGCAAAGTCCTTATGATCGGACGGTCCTTGGCCACAGATACCCACGTATTTGCCGGCTTTTTTACAGGCCTGGATGGCGCGGGACAGCAGCATTTTCACCGCCGGATCTCGCTCATCAAACAGCTCTGCCACCAGGCCGGAATCCCGATCCAGCCCCAGGGTTAGCTGGGTCAGATCGTTGGAGCCGATCGAGAAGCCATCGAAATACTGCAGGAAATCCTCCGCCAGCAGTGCGTTAGACGGCAGCTCACACATCATGATGATCTTGAGACCATTCTCCCCGCGTTTGAGGCCGTTTTGCTCAAGCAACTCGACCACCTGACGCGCCTCATCCGGTGTGCGCACAAACGGCACCATGATCTCTACGTTGGTCAGCCCCATTTCATCGCGGACTTTTTTCAACGCTTTGCATTCCAGCGCGAAACACTGGCGGAAGTCCTTGGAGCGATAGCGCGCGGCGCCTCGGAAGCCGAGCATCGGGTTTTCTTCACTGGGCTCGTACATCTGGCCACCCACCAAATGCGCGTACTCATTGGATTTGAAATCTGACAGGCGCACGATAGTGCGGTTGGGCGCGAATGCGGCGGCCAGCGTAGCAATCCCCTCCACCAGTTTCTCTACAATGAATTCTTCCGGTGAAGCGTAACCGCCGATGCGATTGCGAATATTCTTCTGCAAGTCCATCGGCAGGCTGTCGAGCTCCAACAGCGCCTTCGGGTGAATACCAATCATTCGATTGAGAATAAATTCCAGCCGCGCCAGGCCAACGCCCTGGTTCGGCAGATTACTGAAGGCGAAGGCACGGTCCGGATTGCCGACATTGAGCATGATCTTGAAGGGCAACTCCGGCATATCCTGCACTTCCGTCAGCGAGCGCTCGAAGTCCAATTCACCCGACATCACGAAGCCCATATCACCTTCCGCACAGGTCACCGTAACCGGAGTACCGGTAGTGAGCTTTTCAGTGGCGTCGCCACAGCCGACTACCGCCGGAATACCCAGCTCACGCGCGATGATCGCCGCGTGACAAGTGCGGCCGCCGCGGTTAGTCACAATGGCGCTGGCCTTCTTCAATACCGGTTCCCAGTCCGGGTCGGTCATATCGGTGACCAGAACTTCGCCGTCCTGCATCTTGGCCATATCTTCCACGCTATCGAGCACCCGTACCTTGCCGGCACCGATGCGCTGACCGATGGCACGGCCCTCACACAGAACATCACTGCGCTCCTGCAGCTTGTAGCGCTCGATACTGGCTCCGCTGTCGCGCGAGCGGACGGTTTCCGGGCGAGCCTGGACGATAAACAATTTGCCAGTGTCGCCGTCTTTGGCCCATTCAATATCCATCGGACGCTGGTAGTGCGCCTCGATCTTGCGCGCCTGATTGGCAAGCTCGGTCAGCTCTTCGTCGCTCAGGGCAAAACGCAGGCGGTCCTGTTCGGGTACCTGGATCGTTTTGACGGAGCGGCCGCATTCGCCCCCCTGGTCGTACACCATTTTGATGGCTTTGCTGCCGCGGTTGCGGCGTAAAATTGCCGGGCGGCCGGCTTCCAGTGCGGGCTTGTAGAGATAAAATTCATCCGGATTTACGGCACCCTGCACCACGGTTTCACCAAGCCCATAGGCCGCGGTAACAAAAACCACGTCGCGGAAGCCGCTCTCGGTGTCCAGGGTGAACATGACCCCGGAGGCGCCGGTTTCACTGCGTACCATGTGCTGGATACCGGCAGAGAGGGCCACACCCACATCGGCATATCCGGTGTGGACCCGGTAGGCAATGGCGCGGTCGTTGTAGAGGGAAGCAAACACCTCTTTCACCGCCTGCAGCACCGTGTCGATTCCGCGGATATTCAGGAACGTTTCCTGTTGACCGGCGAAAGACGCATCCGGCAGGTCCTCGGCGGTGGCCGATGAACGCACTGCCACGGCAGTCTCACCACCACCCAGCGCTTCGTAGCCCTTGCGGATCTCCGCTTCAAGGCCGGACGGGAATGGTGTGTCCAGCAGCCACTGGCGAATCTCTTCTCCGGCCGCGGCCAGCGCCGTCACGTCCTCGACGTCGAGCCCTTGCAGCCGCTCAGCGATGCGGGTATCCAGTTGCGTACCGGCAAGGAATTCGCGAAATGCTTCCGCGGTGGTGGCAAAACCACCTGGGACACTGACACCAGCGCCAGACAGGGAAGAAATCATCTCCCCCAGTGACGCATTTTTGCCGCCGACTTTGTCGACGTCGGCCATACCCAGCTTCGCGAACTCGAGAGTGTAAGTGGTCAATGGATTGCCCTCTGCAACTGCCTATCTGGCGGCAGATTATAAGGAAGGGTTTTGTAAATAATACCCCGCAAAATTCGGGAAAAATGGCCTATTTATGTTGTAATTTTTCTACAAAACTACAAATTGCGAATAAGGGCCATTGCTGCCACTAACCTGTTGTATGAGACCACCGTTCCGGAAACAAGGCGGTTTGCGATACCATGCAGTCGCAAACAAGAGTAAAGCCAATGAATGACCAGCAACACAGCAATGCGCCCGGCCCATCCAGCGTCAAAAAACGCACGGCGTTTTTTATTTCCGATGGCACGGGCCTCACTGTAGAGGGGATTGGCCACAGTCTGTTGGCGCAGTTTCGCGATCAGCCGGTGGAACAGGTCACCGTGCCCTACGTGGACTCGGATGCACGGGTGAATCAGGTACTGCAGCGCATTGAGCGCGCCGCCGAAGAATCTGGCCTGCAGCCAATCATCATCACCAGTATCGTATCCGATCAGATCCGCAAGCAGTTGCACCAGAGCTCCGCACTGATGCTGGATGTGTTTGAAAGTTATCTGGCACCACTGGCGACCCTGTTTGGTACCGACCCGGTGCGAACTGTGGGCATCTCTCACGGTATCGCCGACAATCGGCGATACACCGCGCGCATTGACGCCGTACATTTTGCCATGGACAACGACGACGGACGGCGCACACGCGAATTCGAAAGCGCCGACATCATTCTGGTTGGCGTGTCCCGCTCAGGCAAAACCCCCACCTGCCTGTATCTGGCGCTGCAGTTCGGGTTGCGCGCGGCTAACTACCCCATTACCGAAGAGGATATGGATTCCACCGCGCTGCCCAAGATACTGCGGCCTTTCCAACACAAGCTGTTCGGCCTCACCATCGACCCACGCCGCCTGGTGAGCATCCGTCAGGAGCGGCGTGCCAACAGCCGCTACGCTTCTCCGGAGCAATGTGAATTTGAAGTGCGCCAGGTAGAACAGATGCTGCGCCGCGCGCAGATCCCCTTTCTCGACGCTACTGAACTTTCCGTTGAGGAACTCGCCACCCGTTTGATGTCCCAGGCCGGAATCGAGCGCAGAATCAGCTAGATTTTCTATAGCAACCGGTTTTGGAGTAAAGTAGCGCCGCCTAAGAGATGGCGGTGCCAGGAAACCTCTCGGGTCCGTCGATTGCGAGCAGCCCAAGTGGGCTGAAGTGGAGCCAGTGCGGAGATCCCGCACGGAAGTTTGGTTGATGTTTTGCAAATAGTTTCTCTGCCTTATTCCCGCAATGCCGGTGCCGCCTTTGCTGCACTGGCCGACCTGCCCTGCCCGGTCTGGCTGGATTCCGGCCAGCCTGTCGCCCGCGGCGGGCGCTTTGACATCCTGAGCGCAGACCCGGTTTGTAACCTCGCGCTCACAGCTGCGGAACAGGCACCCTTCGAAGCCCTGGACGACCTACTGTGTGAACTGGCCCCCCAGGAAGTAGACCAGCAGCTGCCATTTTGTGGCGGCGCGATTGGTTATGCCGGGTACGAACTCGGCGCAACCGCCAACTTCCTCCCCGCCGATACCCGGGACACACCACTGCCCGCCGGACACTTTGGTCTCTATACCTGGGCATTGATCATTGATCACCAGTTGCAGGCCGCGCACCTTGTTTTCCATCCGGCCTGCACCGAAGTGCAGAAACGCGATCTGACCGCACGCTTCCGCGCACTGAAATGGGAAAGTGCGCCGCAAACGGAAGCCTTTAAACTGTCAGGCGGGTTCCGCCACGAATTTGGTGCCGACGAGTACCAGGTTCAGATCCAGCGAATTCTCGACTACATTCGCGCCGGCGACATTTATCAGGCAAATTTCACCCAGCGGTTTCAGGCACAGTACAGCGGTACACCGCTCACTGCCTACCTGGCCCTGCGTGAAGTGGCCGCAGGTCCTTTCTCTGCCTTTTTGTCCATGCCCCAGGGAGACATTCTCAGCCTGTCCCCAGAGCGGTTTATTCTCGCCGATGGCAACTTCCTGCAGACAGAACCGATCAAGGGCACCGCACCGCGCAGCGAGGATGCGACGCGGGACAGCGAGCTGGCGAACGCACTGGCCGCGAGCCGTAAGGACCGCGCCGAAAACCTGATGATCGTGGATCTGTTGCGCAACGACTTTGGCAAAATCTGCGAGCGCGGCAGTGTGCGTGTGCCCAACCTGTTTGAACTACAGAGCTTTGCCAATGTGCATCATCTGGTGAGCACCATCACCGGCCAGATACCGGATGACCTGGAGTTCGCGCAGGTGCTGGAAGCCACATTCCCCGGCGGCTCTATTACCGGTGCCCCCAAACGCCGGGCCATGCAGATTATCCGCGAGCTGGAGCGCAGCCCGCGCGGTGTCTATTGCGGAAGCATTGGGTATATCAGCAGTTGCGGGCGCGCCGATTCCAACATCGCGATCCGCACACTCACCGCGAGCAATGGAAACATCCACTGCGCCGCGGGCGGCGGCATAGTCGCGGACTCAGACCCTGCCGCAGAGCACCGGGAATGCCTCGACAAGGTGCGGGTATTGATGGAAACCCTGGAAGCGCGCTTTTCCTGACCTGTATTTTCTAGCCCGTACGGCCCGACAGCTTCCGCAGATCCATGCTCTTCCTGCATCCGGAAATCGGGTTATAAATCTATTGCGCAACGGTATTTCCCCCGCCTCCCGCACTCTGCTAGATTTCGCGCCACTCAGAATTTCAGCACCCTGCCGCCAATTGCAGCAGGCGCGGATAACAAGGCAGTCTTCTTATGCGAATTACCCTGGTCAAGAAAGTCCTTGCCGATGGCTCCCTGTGTGCCAAGTGCAACGATGTAGAACAGAAACTGAAGGAAAATGATCAGGAAAAATTTCTCGACGAAACTCTGATCGCCGACGAACGGGACCCGGAAAGCGCCGGCATGCAATTGGCGCAGCAGCTGAATGTCCAGCGCGCACCGTTTTTTGTGGTTGAGGAAGAAGGGAAAGCCCCGGAGGTTTATACGGTGTACTTCAAGTTTGTGAAAGAAGTGCTGAACAAAGCGGGCTGAGCAGCCCGGAGTTTTAGCGCCAAATCCCACACTTTAGATACAAGAAACCCGGCTTCAGGCCGGGTTTCTTCGTTGATAGGCGGGAATATTCAACAGTGTCAGTACACCGGCAGCTCGATGTGGGAAAAGAGCTCGTCCACCTCTGCGCGCGAAGACGCTTGAGCGGCCTGCTCGACCAGTTCACGGGTCAGGTGTGGCGCAAACTGCTGAATAAATTCGTACATAAAACCGCGCAGGAATATTCCTTTGCGGAAGCCAATTTTCGTCACGCTGCTTTCAAACAACTCGCTGGCATCGAGCGCCACGAGATCACTGTCTTCGTCTTCCACCGCCGCCATATCCGCAACGATACCGATGCCCAACCCAAGGCGGACATAGGTCTTGATCACGTCTGCATCCGCCGCGGTAAACACCACTTTCGGCGAAAGCCCTTTTTCGAGGAACGCCTCGTCGAGTTTGGAGCGGCCGGTAAAGCCAAACACGTAAGTAACGATGGGGAACTTCGCCACATCTTCGAGGGTAAGCTTGGAGAGTTGCGCCAGCTCATGCCCCTTGGGCACCAGGATACAGCGGTTCCAGCGGTATACCGGCATCATCACCAGATCGCTGAACAACTCCAGCGCCTCGGTGGCGATAGCAAAATCGGCCGTGCCGTCCGCAGCCATCTCTGAGATCTGCATCGGCGTCCCCTGGTGCATATGCAGGGACACTTCCGGATAGCGGGCAATAAAGCCCTTGATAACGGTGGGCAGCGCGTAGCGAGCCTGTGTATGAGTGGTGGCAATGGCGAGGCTGCCGCGCTTGTCGTTGCTAAACTCCTGCGCGACCTGCTTGATGTTTTCCACCTTGCGCATGATTTCGCCGGCGGTCTTGAGGATCGCCTCCCCGGCGGGTGTCACCCGGGTGAGGTGTTTGCCACTGCGGGCAAAAATCTCGACACCCAGCTCATCTTCCAGCAATCGTATCTGTTTGCTGATTCCGGGCTGCGAAGTAAACAGACTCTGTGCCGTGGCAGAAACATTGAGGTCGTGATGAGCAACCTCCCAGATATATCGCAACTGCTGCAGCTTCATAGCCTCTCCCTGTCGATAGCTGGCACTGATAGCAATGATCGCCCTGATGGACTGCGGGCCCCAACAGTAAAACGCTCATTTTTACGCCAGCGATTGGTTATAAAAACTTAGCGACTTTATGCGGGAAAAGCATAGCAGCGAAAACACTGGCGAGCCAACTTCTGGCTATAACCGTGCCTTAAAAACGATAAATGGGTTACTAAAAGTGACTTTATGGAGAGGTTGATACGCCAGTGACCACACTTTGGCGGAATTTTATTTCTTAGAAAATGCGGCGCTATTCTTCGAGGTTGGCGATACCGTGAGGCACATGCCCCGTCGCCACGTGCTCCCCTGCTGAGGC
The DNA here is from genome assembly GCF_947504145.1 of uncultured Microbulbifer sp. Taxonomy (GTDB): domain Bacteria; phylum Pseudomonadota; class Gammaproteobacteria; order Pseudomonadales; family Cellvibrionaceae; genus Microbulbifer. The sequence goes on along the minus strand of NZ_CANNGQ010000001.1, from coordinate 865,677 downwards.
GCAGTGATTGGGTTGGTCGTCAAAGAATACGTCCGCCCCAAACGCACGTAAAAACTCACCTTTAGGCAGGCCGCCGAGGAAGATGGACTCATCAATACGGATATTCCAGGCGCGCAGGGTACGAATCACCCGCTCGTGGGCAGGTGCCGAGCGGGCGGTGACCAGCGCCGTACGGATGGGGCAGTCATCCGCATGAAACTCTGCCTGCAAATGCTGCAGCGCTTCGAGAAACCCCTTGAAAGGCCCCCCTTGCAGCGGCTGCCTGGCAGACGCCCGCTCCGCAGTGGTGAATGCGGCCAAGCCTTCCCGCTTGAATATCTGCTCGGCCTCATCGGAGAAAATCACCGCATCACCGTCAAACGCGAAGCGCAGTACTTCGTCACCCCGCTGGCGTGCGCCACCGGGTATCAGGGTTGCCGCAGCAATGCCCTGCTCCAGCGCTCTTCGCACATCGCCGCCGTCAGTGGACAGGAACAGATGGCAACCAAAGGGGGCGATATAACGGTAAGGACTGCCGCCGTTGCAGAAGGCCGCGCGGCTGATACTGAGGCCGTAGTGTTCGATAGAGTTGAACACCCGCAATCCGGTATCTGCGCTGTTGCGCGATAGCAAAATCACCTCCACCCGCGGTGCACCGCCCAGCCGCTCATTGATCTGCAGGAATTTTTCTACCAGGGAAAACGCCTCACCTTTGGGCAGCACATCGTTCTCGCGCGCCACCTGATATGCCGAAAATGCTTCCACGCCCTGCTCTTCATAAACCTGATGGCTCTCGCGGAGATCAAACAGGGCACGCGACGAAATCGCGATGATGAGCTTATTCACCGCGGGTGATTGGGGGCTATCGGCTTGGGGACTGCCGGTTTGGCGAGTATTCGTCATGACGCGTGTTCCTCCTCAGGGTGCCTCTACATCATCCAGGCCAGAGGGCTTTTCGTCATTGCGGTGAGGTTCCAGCAATACCAACAGCATATTGAGCAGGTCTTCGCGGGTGCGCTCGGCACGTATCCCCTGCTGATTCACAACCACCAGCAACATGGCGTGGCAGGTTTCCAGGGTCGCCCGTGCGAGACGATTGGTTTCGTTGGGTGGGCAGGTAAATCCGAGCCTGTGGAACATATCGATCAGATGACTGATCACCAGCTCATCGTGGCGCTCATCGAGCTCATGTAATTCGGGGATCCCCCACATTGCCTGCACCAGGGGCAACAAGCCCCGCTGCTCGCGATAGACCGAGACCCAGCGCTGCAGCAGGTCGTCGAGGAAGTCTTTGAGGCTGAGCTTTTCGAGATCACTCGCCGCCAGCTCATCCAGGCGCTCGGTGAGACTAGCCAGCCACTGCTCACCCATGGCGTAGAGGATCGCGTGCTTGTTGGGGAAATAGTGATAAACAGAGCCAACAGAAACACCGAGTTCCTTGGCAATCAGAATGGTTGTGAGGTCATTCAGACCCACCTGTTCCAGCAGGCGGCCGGTAGTATCCAGTATCTGGCGTGCCCGCTCCCGGGCCCGGGCCTGAACGGGCTCCCGGCGTGGCGACAACTGGTTTTTACGGCGATTCTGTTCTGCAGTCGACACTTCTCAATCCTTTTTACATAAGTGTCTTTTGTAACATAAATGGCCAGCACGCTCACCAACAAAAAGGCCGGCTTTAAAAGCCGGCCCATTTGCTCATCCTGTGAGATGAAAGGGGAACGGATCAGAACCGATAATCCAGATTCACACCAGCAACACGGCCCCGCGACGGGTCAGTCTGGGTTGCCGGGAGATTGTAATCCGCTGCGGCATAGCCCCAGTGGTAGTACTCCTCCCCGGTGAGGTTCTCCACGTAGACACCGGCGGTCCAGTTTTCTGCGGGCGAGGTGATCGAAGCCCGCAGATTGACGACGCCACGGCTATCAAGCTTCACTTCCTCAGTGTTGTCGAGATCCGCGAACTGCTCACCGGTGAAAGTGTATTCACCGGACAGCGCCAGCGAGCCAAAGCCGATATCCGTGTTGTATGTCAGTACCGTCGCGGATGAAAACTCCGGAGAAAACGCCATCTGGTTGCCATCACAAGCCTCGCAGAGCTCTTCCGGCGCGCCAGTAAATGCGGTATCCAGCCAGGCGAGGCCCATATACACATCGAGATTGTCGGTGATCAGCCAGCGCGCATCCACTTCGAGGCCCTGGCCTTCACTTTCACCGACATTGCGGGTCACTGCGGCGGCGCCGATAAAGAAGGCCTGCTGGAGATCTTCGTAGGTGTACTGGAATGCCGCCGCGTTTACATGCAGGCGGTTGTCCAGCAAGCGCGCCTTCAGGCCCAGCTCATAGGACAGCACCTGCTCTTCATCAAACTGATTGGGCTCGCCGGTCGTGCTGTCGACGGTCCACTCGTAGTCTTCGAGCCAGGTATCTTCATCTTCCGCAAAAGCCGGATCAGTCACCCGGTAGGTGAGATAGTCAAACCCGCCGGACTTGTAGCCGGTCGCCACACTGGCGTACGCGGTAATGGACTCAGAGAAATCGTGATTGAGCGTGGCGCGGCCAGAAACGTTGCTCCAGGTCTGATCACCAGTGATCGGGCCATCAGTAAACATCGCCTGGTAGTTCCAGCCACCGGTCCAGGTGTCTGGCCAAGGGGAATCAACAGTGTACTGCTTGCGGTCTTCGGTATAGCGCACACCGAAGCCCAAGCTCGTGGCCTCGGTCAGGTCAAAAGTGGTGTTGGCGAATACGCCCCAGCCGGTGTAATCGCCACTGGTGAACGATTCTTCCACGGAAAAGCCATCGCCGATCTTCACGCCACCGGGAATTGCCATGCCCGCCGTAGGTGCATACTCCCACGGGTCCCCACCGGTCCAGAAGGCATCATCCATTTCTTCCGGATAGGCCAGCGCAAGCTCAGCGCAGGTCATGGAAGAGTCCACATCCAGCTCATAATCAACTTCCATGGCACCGGCACAGATGTAATCTTCTGCATCGACACCGGCGAAATAAGCATCCAGCTCTTCCTGGTAATAGCTGGCGCCGAGCACCCAGTTAAACGGACCGGCGTTATCCGAGGTCAGGCGGAATTCCTGACTGAGAAAATTACCGGTCTGATCGCGGACGAAGGTATCGATCGGCATGGCCGTGCCATCGAAGTCTTCTACGTAGGTGTAGTCGTGGGTTTTGTAGCCGGTGATGGAACTGAATGTAACGCTGGAGAACTGACGCTCTACGGTGAGAACCGCATCGCCAATCTGAGATTGATCGGTGCCCTGATGGTCGTTGTACACCTCGTCATAGCCCGCATCGGTGTCCAATGCACGGTAGATGGTCCCATCATTGACGCGGTCTTCGTACTGCGCCAGGAGGGTCACTGTGGTGTCCTCGAAGCCATCGTATACCGCAGTAATGCGCATGGCATCGGTTTCGCTGGCACCCAGGTTGCGGCCGCCGGCAAGGTTCTTCACGTGCCCGTCTTCTTCCTGGTGAATACCGGCTATGCGTACAGCGAAATCTTCGCTCACCGGCATATCGACCGCACCTTCGAAGTCGAGACGGCCGTACTGGCCTGCATTTACCGAGATGTCGCCAGCAAAGACTTCACCAGGTTTACGGGTCGTCATGGAGATGGCGCCGGAGGCCGTATTGCGGCCAAATAGCGTACCCTGAGGCCCCTTTACAATTTCCACACGGTCCAGGTCAAACATGCTCGGTGTGGCACCGGTGCGACTCTGGTATACACCGTCGAGAAAAATCCCCAGGGCCGGGTCACTACCCGAACCAAAGCTGTTGTTGTTTACACCGCGGACTGACACTGAGTCAAAGTAGGAATCCGTGGTCTCGCCGGAGATTCCCGGTGTCAGCGCAAACAGATCTTTGAAGTCGGACAGGTTGGAATTCTTGATGGTGTCGCCACTGAAGGCACTCACGGACATGGGCACGTCTTTCAGAGATTCCGCACGCATCTGCGCGGTGACGGTCACCTCCTCAATTTCCGGTGCGGCAATCGAACCACCGCTGACAGTCAATACAGCGGCGCCAATAGTTAAGGCCAGCAGGTTCTTTCTGGCCATCAACGGCTGGTTGGATAGCGTCATCTTTACTCCCAGTAGGTTATTTTTATCGGGAATCTGCCCATTCATTACCACTCAGGACGGACCCAGTAACTGAAGCGACCGATTTGTTATCCCACAAACCGAATCATTATTCAACTTTCATTTTTACCGGCCCAGCTTATCCATCAAGCTGTAATAAAGCATTCCTGCTACCAATCCGGGCCAACGCAACAATGTTCCCCCCGGGAAATTGCGTGTTGGAATGCGCGACAATATATCAAACCGTTCCTCAGTGCCGGCAACTACTTCCGATAGAATTTTTCCGGCGAATGTGGCAGTGGGAACACCGTGCCCGGAATATCCCTGGCTGTAGTACACATTGGGCTCGAGGCGGCCGATACTCGGCATTCTGTTCAGGGTGATCGCCAGGGTTCCACCCCACCCGTAATCGATGCGGGTATCGGCCAGCTGCGGATAGACTTGCAGCATGTATTTGCGCACAAAAGCGCGAATATCCTGAGGGAAGCGTGAGGTGTAATTCTCACCACCACCAAAAACCAGCCGGTTGTCGCCGGAGAGTTTCCAATAGTTGATCACAAACAGCGTGTCTTGAAGCGCGTAATCGTTCGCTATCAATTCCCGTGCCAGCTCTTCCGGAAGCGGCTCTGTGGCCAGCACGAAATTATTGATGGGCATGATCCGACCGGCCATGCGCGGCTCGAGATTACCCAGATAACCGTTACACGCGAGCACCACATTGCGCGCACGCACTTGCCCTTTTGCCGTGTTTACTACACAGGGGCTACCGCCGCGATAACTGGTTACCCGACTGTATTCATAAAATTCGACCCCAGCTCTAGCCGCTGCAGCGGCGAGGCCCAGCGCATAGTTGAGTGGGTGCAGATGTAGGGAGCCGTCATCGATCTGCCCCCCGTGGAATCGATCCGAGCCAACCAGCGAACGCACTTCGGTTTTATCCGCGTAACGCATCTGGTCATAGCCGTAGCGCTCGTTAAGCACCTCTACCTCTTCCCTGAGCCACGCATCGTGACTGGGCTTGGCAGCCAGATGCATGACGCCCCGCTTCAGATCACATTCGATATTGTGCTTACGGATGAGCTCCTCTACGAGATGAACGGCTTCTAGCCCCATACCCCACAGGGTTTTTGCGGTGTCCAGGCCGAGCATCTTCTCCAGATCCTCCTGCCCTTTGCGCTGGCCCACACCCACATGGCCACCATTGCGGCCGGACGCACCCCAGCCAATACGCTCGGCTTCCAGTACCACCACCTTGAAACCGCGCTCCGCCAGATGCAGCGCCGATGACAAACCGGTGTAGCCCGCCCCAATAATGCACACATCCGCTTCAACCTCACCCTCAAGCGCACCATAAAATGGCGCCTCATTCGCGCTCGCAGCGTAATAAGAATCGGTATGGCCAAGCAGCTTGGTGACTGTTCCGCTGACAGGCATGGACATTCTCCAGAAAAAACAGGTAATTAGCGGTATAGACCCAGTAGGATCAACACTCCGGGAGCGATACGCAATAGGCCGCACCCACAAAAACCGAAGCATTATTCAATATTTCTTGAATGATAATTCGGTTTTTTGCCATAATCAAAGCCCGCGGGACGAAAAACGCTAAATACACGCCGCCCCGCGCGCCCCTGCCCCACTATTTGGGTTGCATGGGCGGGATATATACTAATGAACCCCAATCGGGGAAAAGGCCTTTCATCAACAAGGTGTACCATGGATAAGATTACCCAGTGGCTCGCAGAACACTCTATTTCCGAGGTCGAGTGCCTGGTACCGGACATGTCCGGAAATGCGCGGGGCAAATTTACCCCGACCGATAAATTCCTGACCGAAGACAGCCGCCTGCCGGAAAGTATTCTGGTGCAGACCGTCACCGGCGATTATGTGGACGAGCACAACGAACTGGTAGACCCCGCCGATACCGACATGCTGTTGGTACCGGACCCGGATTCCATCCGCCTCAACCCCTGGGCCAACGAGCCCACTGCGCAGATCATCCACGACTGCTACACCCGGGACGGCAAACCCCACCCCATCAGTACCCGTAATATTCTCAAGTTTGTACTCGACAAATATGCGGAACAGGGGTGGCAGCCAGTGGTAGCACCGGAGGTCGAGTTTTACCTGGTGAAACGCAACCTGGACCCGGACGAAAAACTCTCGGCACCAGTTGGGCGCTCCGGCCGTACGGAAAAAACCCGACAGTCCTACAGTATTGACGCGGCCAATGAGTACGAGCCGATCATTGAAGACATGTACGACTTCTGTGAAGCCCAGGGGCTGGATGTCGATACTCTGATCCACGAATCCGGCACCGCGCAAATGGAGATCAACTTTCTCCACGGCGACCCTCTGAAACTCGCCGACCAGGTTTTCACCTTCAAGCGCACCGTGCGGGAAACGGCCCTGCGTCACGGCATCTACGCCACGTTTATGGCCAAGCCCATGGAAGACGAACCGGGTAGTGCCTTACACCTGCACCAGAGCATCATTGATGCAAAGACAGGAAAAAACATCTTCGTCGACGACGACGGCACCGAAAACGAACTGTTCATGCACTTTATCGGCGGCATGCAGAAGTTCACCCCGGGCTTTATCACTTTCTTTGCCCCCAACGTGAACTCGTACCGACGCTTCACCCCGGAAATGGCAGCGCCCACCAGCCTGCACTGGGGTTACGACAACCGCACCACCGGACTGCGAGTGCCCGATAGTTCACCGCAGGCCAAGCGACTGGAAAACCGCTTCCCTGGTGCGGACTGCAACCCCTACCTGGCCATTGCCACCTCTCTGGCCTGTGGCTATCTCGGTATGATGAACAAGGTCAAACCAAGCAAGCCGTACACCGGCGACTGCTCTTCTGAACCAATCACCCTGCCTCGCACACAAGAGCACGCCCTGAGCCTGCTCAGCGAGTGTCCGGAAGCAGTGGAAATGTTTGGCGATACATTTGTACGCGCCTGGGCGGCCATCAAACGGGATGAGTATGAGGAGTTCAACCGGGTAATCAGTTCCTGGGAGCGGGAATACCTGCTGCTAAACGTTTAGCTAGCGCTTTTCAGCCAATAAAAAACCCGGCAATTTTGCCGGGTTTTTTATTTCTACGTTACCGCTATTTGTGCTCGGGGTCTTTCCAGTAATCCTTCACCGTATCTTTCATTTCCCGTGCAAGTATGGAAATGCCGAACAGGTTTGGCAGGGTCATCAAGACAATCGCTACCGCAGACAGGTTCCAGATGATGGTGGTGTCTTCGATGGCGGCCCAGAAAAATGCCACCACGTACACAAGCCGATAGGGCATAACCGCCTTGGGCCCGAACAGGTAGATCATCGATCTGTCCCCGTAGTAGGACCACGCGATTGCTGTCGAGAAGGCAAACAACAGGATCCCCAGCGTTACGATATAACTGCCGTACTCACCAAAGAAGCCCTTCTGGAATGCGCGATTGGTCAGCGCCACAGAGTGCAATAACGAATTGCCCCACACATCCACGTTCGGATTGACCAGACGCCCATCGTTTACATTCAGTACGCCGGAGAAGTTGTCATCCGCAACCCGGAACTCCACTCCCTCCGCCACAGAGCGAGAGTTGATCACGGTGAACTCGCCCTTGTTCAGCGGCTGACCATCGGCAACAACAATAGTACCGGTATAGGTCCGTACATCGCTGTCGAGACCACTGAGAAACCCGAACAGTTGCTTGACGTGGGCCTCGTCTTTATCGGTATAGGCACCTGCCAGCACACGCATGTCGGCGCGTTCAAACCGGTTCATATGTTTTTCCGTCCACACGCCGGACGACAAAATGACAAGTCCGGTGAGCGTACAGATGATCAGGGTATCGATAAACGGTTCCAGCAGGGAAACCATGCCCTCAGAGACAGGCTCGTCGGCACGGGCCGCGGCGTGAGCAATCGGCGCAGAGCCCTGCCCCGCTTCGTTGGAAAACAGCCCCCGGTTCACACCGCGGTTAAACGCATACGCGAAGCTGGCACCAAGGAAGCCACCCATGGCGGCACTGCCATTGAACGCACCGGTAAAGACAGCGGCAAACGAAGGGATGATGTTCTGGTAGTTGTAGATGATGACCGCCAGTGCACCGATGATGTAGAGCACAGCCATCACCGGAACAATCGTGGAAGTCACCTTGGCGATGCGGGTAATACCGCCGATGATCACAAGGCCCAGCAGAATTGCCAGCACACCGCCGGTCAACATTTTATCCAGGCCAAAGGTATCGTGCATCGCCTGGGCAATATTGTTGACCTGGGGAAGACTGCCAGTACCGAAAGAGCTGATCACGGTAGCGATGGCAAAGACGACCGCCAGCCACTTCATGTTCAGGCGGCGCTCCATGTAGAACATGGGACCACCGGCATAAAAGCCGTCAGCGGCTTTGATGCGGTATTTATGGGAGAGGGTTACTTCGACAAACTTGGTTGTCATACCGAGGAAAGCCGTGACCCACATCCAGAACAGTGCGGCCGGGCCACCGAGGAAAATAGCGAGGCCTACCCCGCCGATATTACCGGTGCCAACGGTACCGGAAAGTGCCGTGGCCAGCGCCTGGAAGTGGGAGGTATCACCGGGATCACTGGGCTTGTCGTATTTACCGCGGACGATTTTGATCGCGTGACCAAAATAGCGTATTTGCGGGAACCCGAGGTAGATGGTGAAGAAAAAGCCAACCCCCAGTAGAACCCAGGGAAACCAACCCGCTGAACCAAGCATCCCGTCCAGGGACAACAACAACTGATTGAATGATTCCAAACCAACCCCCACTGCCTATTATTTTTGATTAATTTACCAACAGAATGGCGAAGCCTCAGCAACACACCAAGAGCATGAACCCAACCCTGTAGTTTCGAGCGATCACAACGCGTGAAATACCCCGAACAACATACAATAAAGCAAGTGGGCGCCACCGGATGCGGGGCAGATTAGCAGCTTCATTCCAGTGAGAACAGTAATCCGCCAATTATCAGCAGCATAGTCCTTATTTCTGCCACGCTTTAAACAATTCACTAATTATTTTGCCAAAACAGGCAATTCTGTCGCAAAACGTAACTTCTTTTGGCCACTTGCCGGCGCGGCAGGAAACTATTTGCCAGCGCGCCCGAATCAACCAGTCGACCAGCTACTCTCAAAGCCGGTGCGCTGCGGAAATATCCCGAACTGCCCGCCTGTATGAATAAACACCAGATTTTCACAGCCGGTGTATTGCCCTCGCTGGATATCCTGCAACATTCCGTGGAAGGCTTTACCTGTATACACCGGGTCTAGCAATATTCCTTCCAGCTGCGCTGCCAGCGCGATGGTCTGGTAGATTTCCTCCGTGGCAATGCCATAACCCGGCCCGATATAGTCGTCGATTACATGGATTCTGCGTTTGTCCAATTCAAATGCCTGACGGTAACGGCGTGCCCAATCGTTCACATCTGCGCTTACCTTGCCCACGAAATAGTCGGCACTATCGCAAACCGCATAGCCTGTCACCTGGGTGTCAGCTTCCAACAACTGGCAACCGAGCGTCAGCCCTGCCTGGGTACCACCACTACCACTGGCGCAAACAAGTTGGTCAGGTTGAAAACCTGCGTTCGCACAATCTTGCAGAAGCTCTTCGGTTCCGAGTATATAGCCCCAGATCCCCAGGCTATCACTGCCACCGGTGGGGATGCACAGCGCGCGATCGCCCTGCTGCATATAAAACTCAGACCACTGCTCAAACAATTGGGGCAACGTATCCAGATACTCGCGAAGCGGATAGAGAGAGACCTTTGCACCGGCCAGATAATCCACCAACAGGTTCCCATCGGGCACATCAGTACTATTTCCACGCCCGCGTCGCAGGATCAGGTGTGACTGGAGACCTGCTTTGGCGGCGGCCAATGCCGTCGCCCGGCAGTGGTTGGATTGCTCTCCGCCACAAGTAATCAGGGTATTACAACCCCGGGCACGCGCTTCCGCGATGATGAACTCCAGCTTACGCAGCTTGTTGCCAGACATGGCACTCTCAGTCAGGTCATCCCGCTTGATCCAGATTTTCGGCCCACCGTAGGGTAATGAAAACTGCTCGCTGATTTTTGGCAACGGCTCCAATGGCGTAGGAAGGTTGGCAAGCCGTTCGCGCGCTGGATATTGAATCTTCACACTTTTTCCCTATTCACCCATTCGGTGATCAAACGAATTTTGACCACAAAAAAACCCGGCAATTGCCGGGTTTCTTTTCTGGTTGCACTGGCCGATTTGAAGAAACTGGCACAAGCGCGCAACCCGGATCAGATGTTCTTGATGGTGCCCTTGGGCAGTACCGCGTGAACGGCAACCTTCTGGAACTTCAGCTTCATATTGTCAGCCACTTCCAAGATCAGGTAGTCGTCGTCTACTTTTTCTACACGGCCCAGCATACCGCTGGTCATTACCACCTCATCACCCTTCTTCAAACCGCCAACCAATGACTGGTGCTCTTTCTGGCGCTTGCGTTGCGGACGAATAATAAACAGCCACATAAACACAAAAAGGCCACCGAACATCAACAGGGTGATCAGCGGGTTACCCTGAGGAGCCGGAGCCGCCTCTTGCGCCATTGCAGCAGGAATAAAGAAATCCATGGTCTAAACCTCGATAAAGTCAGTCAAAATTCTGGGGCCAACTCTAACGGCTTTGACAAAATGAGGCAATCCAGAGCACCGGTGTTTACCGGAACTCTGGATTACGTGATGCGAGGGGTTTTGTAGCGACTTCTTAGAAACGTTGCCGAACTTGACGGCGATACCCCGTTGGGGACATGCCGGTCCAGCGCTTGAACGCACTGGTAAAGCTGGTTCTGTCAGAGAAGTCGAGAATACGGGAAATGCCATCCACGCTCAGCGCAGTATCCTTCAGGAAGTGTACTGCGTGACGGAAACGTACATGGTCACGAAGAGAGGCGAAACTCAGGTTATGTTCCTGCAGACGGCGCTGCAGGGTCCTGGTAGACATACTGAGGTCAGATGCTACCGGGCGAATGGCCAGAGATGCCTTTCCAATCCGTTGTTCAAGCACGTCGATGACTCGAGCGGCGATACCGAAGCTGGTTGCCTCCGGTGGCGCCAGCAACTGATCAAGAATGTTCGGATCACCGGACAGTCTTGCCTGTTGCAGGGGTTTGTCTTCTGAGAGCGAAGCTTGGTCTGGCTGAATATGGTTCATTGAGCTGCTCCTTGATGGGTTCCTTGAGCCGCGGTTATTGTTCTACGCCCGCTTCCTGCGAGTCCCTTAATACCACTGCCAACAATTATTGCGCATGTCTGCTATTGCTGGCTACTACCTGGGTGCGGGGGCGCACCTGAAAACAGGCATCGAAGCCTACCCAGAGTGATTGATTTTTGTACTACTTCCTCGCACCACACCCAATCGCTCTGGGCCAGACGGTTGAGCGGCGCTCCTTTACACAAGCCAGTATAGACCATATGGGGATAATGCAAGGGACGACAGTCATTTTTTTTTAATCAACGCACAAAAAGAACCGACCGCCAGAGATCAGGTCACGTCCGAAGGGACTTTCCTGTCACGTTGTACGTCTACCCTCTTCCACAGCTGTTTCAGTCTAGATTCTCATCCAGCCATTTCAGCAGATCATCGTGATGGGTTTTGGTTTTGAACTTGTCCATGATGTGCAGCAGCCGCCCCTCTTTATCGATGATGAAGGTGGTGCGGATCAGCCCCATAAATTCACGCCCCATAAACTTCTTCATCCCCCAACAGCCATATTTGTCTGCAATCTTGTGATCTTCATCGGCCAGCAGATCGAAGTTGAGTTCATGCTTGTCCATAAACTTGTGCAGCTTGGCTTCCGGGTCCGGGCTCAGACCGAATACCACCGTGTCGCGTTTTTCCAGCTCTTTGGCGCTATCTCGAATGCCACAGGCCTGTGTGGTGCAGCCAGGCGTGAGGGCTTTAGGGTAGAAATACAACACCACATTTTTTTTGCCCCGAAAATCCTTGAGGGCCACCTTTTCGCCATTCTGGTTTTTCAGTGTGAATACCGGTGCGAGGTTGCCGATCTTTGGGTGTGCCATGGTCTTCTCTCCCCTGCTGAATAAAACAAATAGCTGTAAAAAAGCCCGCTTCTGAGGAAGCGGGCCGGAGGGATTATATCCAATAGATCCTCACCTGCGGTAAGGGCGCATCAAAAGTCCTGCAGCTGGTAACTCTGCTCCTTGCGCGCGCACAGGCCGCAGCTGCCAAGTTTTTCCACCAGCGCGGCCTTTTCCGCATCGGTGAGGAACTCCCCTATTTCCAGGCAGCCCTCGGGACCGGCGAACGTTACCGAGGACGGCTCAGTGGGTGTTGGGCCCATCCGCACCAGTACCGCGAGGCTATTTCGATCAAATTCTGTGTGGTACACCGGGCGTTTAAGGCTGCCTCGGCTGGTATCGAGCACTACGCGCTCATCGCTGATCTGGATCACTTCCCGGCGAGTGCCTTCCATATAGACATAGCCGAACAGCACACCCAGCAGCAGCACTTCGAGCCCGGCAAACGGAATCACCATCCAGGCACCCGCTAACGCGAACGCCACGCTGATACCGAGGGATACCGCGACCAGGGAAATGAACACCCAGAGATTGCCCGCCATGGACATGGACTGATTGGGCGCGAGGAGGATACAGGCCCGGCGCCCACGCGCGCCGCCAACTTCTTTGACCATGAGTACATCATCCATCACTGTGATAATTTCAGTGTAGGACAGCGATTTTTGGAACCAAGGGTCACGATTCTCCGCCCTATCCCCTGAGCGCCGCACCCTCGCTGACGCGGAATAATCTACACTCAACAACGAATGGCGTACCGGCCAGTCACTGCGGCCACTCACCGGCGCGCCACCTGGCCGCAACCCAGGGGCTGGATTTTCCCGCTATCAGGGGGCAAGATGCCGGCGCTAATTGCCGTGCGCGACCACAAGCCGCGTTTACGACCTGCATATAGATAGATAGCCGCGTAAGTACCCGGGCACGAATTGCCCCCGGGGAAGGCCACACCAGCACACGCGAACAACAAGAGCACCATCATGCACGCTGAATCCATTGATACTCTTTTAAAATCCAGCCAGCGCGAAGGCGAAACCGTCCGCGTTCAGGGCTGGATCCGCACCCGCCGGGACTCCAAAGCGGGCCTGTCGTTCCTCGCTGTACACGACGGCAGCTGCTTCGACCCGATCCAGGTTGTAGTGGAATCCTCCATCAACAATTACCAGTCTGAAGTCCTGCGACTGACCACTGGCTGCGCGGTGGATATCGAGGGCTCCATCAAGCCTTCCGAGGGTAAAGGGCAATCCATTGAGCTCCTCGCTACCAGCGTCACCGTGGTGGGCTGGGTGGAAGACCCGGACACCTACCCCATGTCGCCCAAGCGACACAGCATGGAACACCTGCGTGAACACGCGCATCTGCGACCGCGCACCAATGTAAACGGCGCCGTTGCACGGGTACGCAACTGTATCGCCCAGGCCGTGCACCGCTTCTTCCACGAGCGCGGCTTCAACTACATTCATACGCCGATCATCACCGCGTCCGACTGCGAGGGTGCCGGTGAAATGTTCCGTGTCAGCACCCTGGATCAGACCAACCTGCCCCTGACCGACAAGGGCGACGTGGACTACGCCGAGGATTTTTTCGGTGAAGAGACCTTCCTCACCGTCTCTGGCCAGCTGAATGTCGAGAGCTACTGCCTGGCATTGTCCAAGGTGTACACCTTCGGCCCTACTTTCCGGGCGGAAAACTCCAATACCACTCGCCACCTGGCGGAATTCTGGATGGTCGAGCCGGAGATCGCTTTTGCCGACCTGGCCGACTGTGCCAACCTCGCGGAAGAAATGCTGAAATACGTGTTCCGTGCAGTACTGGAAGAGCGCCCGGACGATATGGCGTTCTTTGCCCAGCGCATCGACAAGGACGCCATCAGCCGACTGGAAAACATCATCGATAATGACTTCGCACGCATCAATTACTGCGAGGCCATCGAGATTCTGGAGAAGTGCAAAGAGAAGTTCGAATTCCCGGTCTCCTGGGGCATCGACCTGGCGTCAGAACACGAACGCTACCTGGCCGAGAAGCACTTCAAGAAGCCGGTGATCGTGCTCAACTATCCGAAGGACATCAAAGCCTTCTATATGCGCATGAACGACGACGGCAAGACGGTAGCGGCGATGGATGTACTCGCCCCGGGTATCGGAGAGATTATCGGTGGTTCCCAGCGCGAGGAGCGCCTCGACAAGCTGGACGCGCGTATGGATGAGATGGATGTTCCTAAAGAGCACCTGGACTGGTACCGGGATCTGCGCCGCTACGGCACCGTACCTCATGGCGGTTTCGGGCTCGGCTTCGATCGTATTGTGTCCTACGTGACCGGCATGGGTAACATCCGCGATGTCATTCCCTTCCCGCGCACACCGCGCAATGTGAAATTCTGAGTTTTCTCAGCACAAACAAAAAAACCCGCACAATGTGCGGGTTTTTTTGTAGCTGTTTACCTTAAGAAAAGTAAAAGCTTACGGCAGCAGGTGCGCAACGGCGTCGCGCTCTTCCGCCAGTTCGGTCTCGGTCGCAGTCATCTTCTCGCGGGAGAAATCATTGATGTCTACGCCCTGTACGATTTCCCAGTCGCCATTCTTACAAACAACCGGGAACGAGTAGATCAGGCCTTCCTGGATGCCGTAGGAACCATCGCTGTACACGCCCATGCTGGTCCAGTCGCCTTCGGCAGAACCCAGCGCCCAGTCGTGCATGTGGTCGATAGCGGCATTGGCTGCAGAGGCAGCGGAGGAAGCGCCACGGGCTTTGATGATCGCTGCACCACGCTGCTGAACAGTCGGGATGAAGTCGCTCTCGTACCACTCCTGATCCACTTTACCCATGGCATCTTCACCCTTCACCTTGGCCTGGTACAGGTCAGGGTACTGAGTAGCAGAGTGGTTGCCCCAGATGGTCATGTGGGTGATGTCGTTGACGGTGGAGTCGGTCTTGTTCGCCAGCTGGGTCAACGCACGGTTGTGGTCCAGACGGGTCATGGCGGTGAAGTTGCGCGGATCCAGGTCCGGCGCATTGCGCTGGGCAATCAGTGCATTGGTGTTGGCCGGGTTGCCCACAACCAGTACTTTCACATTGCGCGCGGCAACGTCGTTCAGGGCCTTACCCTGCGCAGAGAAGATCGCGGCGTTGGCTTCCAGCAGATCTTTACGCTCCATACCCGGGCCACGCGGGCGCGCGCCGACCAGCAGTGCATATTCCGCGTCTTTGAAGGCAACGGTCGCGTCGTCGGACTGTACGATGCCAGCCAGCAGCGGGAAGGCACAGTCTTCCAGCTCCATAGCGACGCCTTTCAGCGCTTCCAGTGCAGGAGTGATTTCCAGCAGCTGAAGAATAACTGGTTGATCCTTACCAAGCATTTCGCCAGAAGCGATGCGAAACAGCAGCGAGTAGCTGATCTGGCCGGCGGCGCCGGTAACTGCAACACGAACAGGTGCTTTCACGATGTATCTCCGTTGTTTTCAGGCGCCCGCATTATAGGGCCTTGCCAATTAATTTCATTATCCTTTGGTCTGTAACTTGAGAGAAAACAGACCAAATCTGTCAGGCCAAATCCTTCTGAGAGCCCGGATAACGATTTTTTAGTGCTTCGTAGAGCAGGTTGCTGAAATTTTCTGCTGCAGCATCTAAAGATTGAACAATCTCCGCCAGGTGCTCATTATCTTCCCGCCCCTGCCAGGTTTTCTGGTAGCTGCCATCTTTGTAACCGTGATCCTGACGGAACCGGTTGAGAACGTTTTTGCCCACGTAGCGGCGGTAAAGCTCGTCAAAGCCCATTTCGCAATCGGCCAACAGTTGAGCAAAGCCCGGCAGGTCAAACTGTTTAGTGGCGAGGGTATTCAGGGTAAAAGCTTCCAGATTCTCGCGAAAATCGCCCATGTCCGGCCGAGCGCCCTCCAGCTGCGCCTGCATTTTGCTGGCAACCGCTTCCGGTGATCCTTGCTGCAGCTCCAGGCTCAAACCAAAATGCCAGATATCCACCAGCTCGAGCTTTACCTGCTCCATTTCCGGCTGCTGCTTTTTCCACCACTTCCAACCGTAATGGTCCAGTAATTCGGCACTTTCTACCCAGATTGCCCGGTACCAGGCGAAATTCTGCTCGCGCCAATTGTCATTGACGACGGTATTGATGGCGTCTTGCAGGGCCAACATGGTCTGCAATTGTTGTTGAGACGCTGCTTGTGACATAGGTGCTTCCTAATCAGTCCTTCAGGCCGCGATCAAGCAGCGCGAGGGAATAGTCGATAAAAATTCTCGGTGGTGATCGCAGCAAGTTCCTCATAGGAAATTCCGCGCAACTCGGCAATAAACTCAGCCACCTCACGCACGTAGGCAGGAATATTGGGCTTGCCGCGATACGGAACCGGTGCGAGATATGGGGAATCGGTTTCCACCAGCAACCGGTCCAGGGGAACCTGCCGGGCAACATCGCGCAGTTCTTCGGCGTTTTTAAACGTCACAATGCCAGACAGGGAAATGTAGTAATTCAGGTCCAGCGCCGCTTTGGCCATATCCCAGGATTCGGTAAAACAGTGCAGAACCCCGGCGTGCTCGCGGCTACCGTGCTCACGAATCAGATTGATCGTATCTTCGCGGGCGTCGCGGGTGTGTACGATTACCGGCAATTCCACCTGGGCGGCCGCCTGTAAGTGGGCGATAAAGCTCTGCTGCTGCACCTCTTTGGTTTCGGTACTGTAGTAGTAATCCAGCCCGGTCTCGCCCAGGGCAACGACATTGGGGCGGGTGGAAAGTGCTTTCAGCTTTTCAACCTCCGCCAACCCGGACTCCACATCCAGCGGGTGCACGCCCACAGAGCACACCACATCGTCGTAACGCCCGGCAATGCTGACCACAGCATCCACGTTCTCCAGGCTGATCCCGACGCACAGGAACTTGCCGACACCGCGGCTGCGTGCCAGCTCGAGCACCGCGTTCAGGTCTCCGTCGAATTTATCCAGTTTGAGTCTGTCGAGATGACAATGGGAATCTACCAGCATGATGCTCTTCTGTTGATGGACGGTCTTTTGATCATGGCCCCAGGGGTATTGCCACTGGAGCCAGGGAAATGACGCGGGAATTATACAGATTGAAGGCCCGATACGCGCGGTTTGGCATCGGGCCTGACGAGGCGAGTTCGCCCTGAATCGAATACTGAAGGAGGAAGGCTACAAAGTGTGGGTCGGACGGCTGGATTCTAGAGAGCCCGCCAGCAGGGTTTCAATTTTGCCCTGCGCCATATTCTCTTTGTCACTGAACTGGATACCAATACCCGGCGTGCGGTTGCCCTGGGCTCCGCTGGGGGTAATCCATACTACCTTACCGGCCACCGGCAGCTTTTCCGGTTCGTCCATCAGGCTCAAAAGCAGGAAAACTTCATCACCCAGGCTGTAGGTTTTATCCGTATTGATGAACAGGCCACCATTTTTGACGAATGGCATATAGGCCGCATAGAGCACGGACTTGTCCTGAATTTTCAGCGACAGGATACCGTTGCGGGCACCGCCCCCCATTCCTTTCATACTTAACCCCGTTTAGGAAACAACCGGTTTTTTTCTGGTTCAGTGTTGTCGTTTTTTTGTGCACTACGGACGAAGGCTCGTAGGTACCCCTGCCTTTGTGCCAGCTTGGTAACTTACCCGCCAACGGGCACCCTGTCCACTGCGGCACACCGAATCCACCGGAGCGCCGGCTGGCGAGCCGGGGGATTCTAACGGAACAGTGCTGACCAGCGGATCAACAGTTCTTCCATCAACAAGCGCTTGTTCGGGTTGCTGTTGCCCGAGAGCAGACCACGGGCCTTCAAGAGCTGGTCATAGAACGCGAACAACGGGCGCTGACTCTCAGGGCCGGATCCGGGCAGCCGCTGCAACAGCGCCATCACCGGAGCGTCAACCGCCTGATCGGTGGTGCGCGCCTTCAGCATCTGCCCCAACCAGCTCTGCCAGAACTGCAGTAGCAGATTGAGGTCAGCGCCCTCTCCCGGCGATTCCCAACGCCCGGCCAGGGTTACCGGGTTTTCATCTCCTCGCGTAAGCGCGGTGATATCGGCCAGAAACTGATCGCGGATTTCCCGGGCTTCCGGCTCCATCAGCGTCACAGCCAACAGCGGCGCACCACCCGCAAGTGTCAGGGCGCCACTGGCCAGCTCACCCTCCACGCCGCTATCGCTCAGCCAGCGCAGCGCAGACTGATGCGGCGGCACCGGAAAAGCAATGGTCTGGCAGCGGCTGCGAATAGTGGGTAGCAAGCCGGAAGGGTTGTCTGTAATCAGGAGAAAGATCACCGAGCCGGATGGCTCTTCAAGATTTTTCAGCAACGCGTTCGCCGCGTTGATATTCATCGACTCCGCTGGCGCCAGCCACACGACACGAGCCCCTTCGCGCGCGCTGGTGCGGCCGACAAATTCACCCAGCTCACGAATCTGCTCTACTTTCAGCGGGCCCTGCACTTTCTCGGGCACCACCCGGACATAGTCCGGATGAGAGCCGGCAATACGCAATTGGCAACCGCGACACTCTCCGCAAGCAAGCCCGTGCCGAGGTTGGTCACACAGTAATAATGCGGCAAATGCATCGGCAAAACGCCGCTTTCCCAGCCCGGGCTGGCCGCTGACCAGCAGCGCGTGCGGGCAGCGCCCTGCCGTCCACTGAGCACCCAGACGCTGCCACTGGGCCGCCTGCCAGGGCAGTGGCGACGGAATGGCCGGCTGCACCACAGGTGGCGCTTCCGATTTGCCTGCAGCCTTGCTCATTGGCCACCTGCGATGGTTTCAAGCTCACGCGCCAGCTGCGCCTGTACGTCTACCAATGGGTGGGATGCATCAATCACCGCATAGCGGTCCGGTGCCGCTTCCGCCCGCTCCCGGTACGCTGCGCGCACCTTGCTGAAAAACGCCAACTGCTCACTTTCGAAGCGGTCGGCCTCACCTGTGGATGCAGCCCGCTGCAGGCCGACGGCCGGGTCAAGGTCAAGCAACAAAACTCGATCGGGTCGCAACGCGCCCTGCACCGTCTGCTCCAGCTCGGCGATCAATGCGCGGTCGAGCTCACGACCACCACCCTGGTAGGCATAGGTCGCGTCAGTAAAGCGGTCGCAGACCACCCATTTTCCGGCGGCCAGTGCAGGCTTGATGACCTGGCTCAGGTGCTGTGCCCGAGCGGCAAATACCATCAGCAGTTCCGCAGTGGGGTCTACCGGTTCGTCGCGTTTTTCCAGCAACAGCGTGCGCAACTGTTCCGCCAACGGCGTGCCACCGGGCTCCCGAGTCTGGATAAATTCGATACCACGGCGTTCAAGCCACTGCGTGATAAAACGAAGGTTGGTCGATTTCCCGACACCCTCTCCCCCCTCGAGGGTAATGAACTTGCCTGAAGATTGATGTGACATGAATTCGTGGCTAATCGCTTTGTGTGTTATTTGCCGGACTGGACCGGTAATCGGATCGACGCTTCAACTGATATTCGCGCACAGCGCGGTTGTGCTCATTGAGCGTCGATGAAAAATGGTGGGAGCCGTCGCCCTTGGCGACAAAATACAAGCTGTTCCCATCTTTCGGGTGCAGCGCCGCATGAATGGCTTCGCGCCCCGGCAGGGCAATCGGCGTAGGTGGCATACCGCCAATCACGTAGGTGTTGTATGGCGTGGCATTGCGCAGATCCGCGCGGCGCAGATTGCCGTCGTAGTTGTCGCCTAGCCCGTAAATTACCGTGGGGTCTGTCTGCAGGCGCATGCCACGGCCAAGACGTCGCACAAATACTCCGGCAATTTCATCGCGCTCCCAGGGCACACCGGTTTCCTTCTCGACGATGGACGCCATGATCAGCGCTTCATAAGCGTCTTTATACGGCAGGTTTTCGTCGCGTTTTTCCCACTCCTGGGCGAGTATGCGGTCCATACGATCGTGTGCCTGGCGCAACAGATCCAGATCTGACGCGCCGGAGCGATATACATAGGTATCTGGGAAAATCCGCCCCTCGGGATTGCCCTCAATACCCAATGCTTTCGCAGCAGTTTCAATCGAGTCCCCTGCCGGAGTTTGACGGATTTTTTTCGAGTTTCGAATCTGGGACAGTGCCTGCTTGAAAGTCCAGCCCTCCACCAGAGTTACCCGATAACGGGTGACATCGCCGCGATTGAGTCGCCCCACCAGGTCCATCGCATTACTACCCGCGGGAATCATGTACTCCCCGGGATGAATACTGCTCTGATCTTTGAACCGCGCGTACAGTCGCACCCAACGCGGCGAACGCACTACGCCTTCGGACTCGAGGCGGGCAAGAATTCGAGAAAGGTTACTACCGGTTTCAACATCCATACGCAGCCCGTCAACAGGCAACGCTAGTGGCTGAACCAGTGCATTTTGCGCAGACCAGAATGCAAAACCACCGACAATCAAACCCACAACAAACAACAACAGAATACTACGCACCCATTTGCCCATTCGGCTGGTGCCACTGGCTGCCTTACGCTTTGTCGTTGTTTTATCGCCGGAATTGCCGTTGTTTTTCGCCACGTTTCGTACAACCAGTTATTACTACTATAGGGGTTAAAAAGTTGGGGCTAGAATTGGAGGTTAAATACAGAAGACAATGAAAATGGTCCGAAGCAAACGGCCGCGGTTACCACAATGCCTCGGCGACCAATGCCTGAAGGTGGTTTGTGGCCGCGCCGCAGCTCAGTTCACGTGCACTCCCCCCCCCTGACTCTCCCTGGAAATCGTCGAGCGCCAGCTGCACAACCGGCACGACACCGCGCACCGCATTACAGACCACCACTTCTTCCGCCTGTTCAATATCGCGGATCGAAAGCGCATCTTCGCTGATTTCCACCTGACTCGCCAGCCAGTTCAGCATCACGCCGCGCACCCCGCATTCCCGCAAGCTGGGGGTCCGCCAATGACCACAGTTCCAGACCAGCAGATTACTGCGCAGCCCTTCCACGACCAACCCATTCTCGTCCAGAATCAGCCCTTCGTGAAACAGTTCGGGGCGGAGCAGCTCGGAATAGCGCTCCAGCTCCGCTTCTGCACGGCGATAAACCCCGCGATGCAACAACTTACACCCCGGCGTAGACTGATACGCCAAACCATGTCTCGATTCCGAAGATTGCCCGGCTATCCGGGGAGGAAATGGGGAAGATGAGGCTGCCGGAGTAATCGGCGTCCTACACCGAGCAAGGGCAACGCCCTGCTCCCAGGCCGAGCCAGCCTCTAGTGGCACGGCCGCAAAATCCCACACTAACGCGCCATTCCGGGCTCCGTAACGAAGTCGGACTCTTGCGCCTTGAGGCCAGGTAGCGGTGTGGCGGGCAATATCTGAAGCAGCCTCCGCAATCCGTGCGAGGGTTGCCGAGTCGGGATGGGCAGAACGGGTAAGACGGGCCAGGTGTCCGGAAAGCAGCGAAATCCTGCCACCCTGGGCACGCATAGTTTCCAGCACACCAAACGAATATTCGTCGTCAGCCGGCAAAGCTGTTTGCCGGCCCGTGGCAGACAGAAACGTAGACTTGGGAAGTGTCACAGGAAGACGCCGGTGCTGGCCGAAATAAAACCCTTCCCAGCCAGCACCCTCACAGAATTAAACCCGCTGGAAAATCAACGAGCCGTTGGTTCCACCAAACCCGAACGAGTTGGACAGCACCGCATCGATCTTTATTTCCTGGGCCGTATGCGGCACCAGGTTTACGCCGGAACAATTCTCATCCACGTTGTCGAGGTTCACCGTCGGTGGAGCCACTTGGTCACGGATGGCCAACACGGAGAATATGGCCTCGATAGCACCGGCAGCCCCCAGGAGGTGTCCGGTCATGGATTTGGTGGAGCTCACGGCGACCTGATCCAGGTTGGAACCAAAAATGGAACGCACTGCCGCGATTTCCGCCTTGTCACCCAGTGGTGTGGAAGTGCCGTGTGCATTGATGTACTGCACCGCAGAAGCTTCAAGGCCAGCGTCTTTCAGCGCATTCTCCATAGACAGTGCCGCACCGGCGCCGTCTTCGGGAGGCGAAGTCATGTGATGAGCGTCGCCACTCATGCCGAAGCCACTCAGCTCCGCGTAGATTTTCGCACCGCGAGCCTTGGCGTGCTCGTATTCTTCAAGCACCAGGACACCAGCACCCTCACCCAGTACAAAGCCATCGCGATCTTTATCCCACGGGCGGCTGGCCGCCTGCGGGTCGTCGTTGCGAGTAGACAGGGCGCGGGCCGCGCAGAAGCCGCCCAGACCTACCGGTGTGGTCACCATCTCGGCACCACCACACACCATCACATCGGCATCACCGTACTGAATCGTGCGCAGTCCCAGACCGATGGCATGAGTGCCCGTAGTACAGGCAGTGGTAGTGGAAAGGTTGGGACCTTTCATGCCGTATTTAATGGACAGGTTGCCGGAAACCATATTGATGATGGCGCCCGGAACGAAAAATGGCGAAACCCGACGCGGGCCTTTTTCCGCGATCAGCATCGCGTTATTTTCAATGGCAGCAATACCGCCCATGCCGGAGCCAATGCAGGCACCAATACGCGGAGCGTTTACGTCGGTCACTTCCAGGCCGCTGTCTTCTACAGCCTGAATGCCGGCGCTGAGGCCGTACTGTAAAAACATGTCCATCTTGCGCGCTTCTTTTTGCGCAACATGAGGCTCGGGGTCAAAGTCTTTTACCGTCGCGGCAAAGCGTGTGCTAAACGCCGATACATCAAATGACTCGATAGGAACGACACCGCTTTTTCCTGCCAACAAGGCAGGCCAGGTATCTTCCAGGGTATTTCCCAGCGGGCTGACAGTGCCCATTCCGGTAATTACAACTCTTCTACGCGTCACTTGCGCCTCCCCCGAAATCAATCAAACACGCCGGTAACTCTTTAACGTCTGCCGGTCGTTTTTTCACAAGGTTCAAATAGACGGAGAGCCGCGCTATGCAACATAGAACGGCTCTCGCAGTACAACAGTACCGGGTAACATTACCCGTTACTTAAGCTATCCAGCAGGACTCAACCGAGGTTCTGGTTGATGTAATCGATGGCCAGCTGAACAGTAGTGATCTTTTCTGCTTCTTCGTCAGGGATCTCGGTTTCGAATTCCTCTTCCAAAGCCATTACCAGCTCAACTGTGTCGAGGGAGTCAGCGCCCAGATCTTCAACAAAGGATGCTTCAGGCTTTACATCTTCTTCCTTCACGCCCAGTTGTTCAGCAACGATCTTTTTTACGCGCTCTTCAATGCTGCTCATGATTCAATTTAACTCCTAGTGGATAAAAATCTGTTTTGGTCACTGTTTAAAGTTTACCCACAACATGTGGTGATTCAGTAACCGGCTAACACAGCTTACGGTTATTGCGAGGCGGCATTGTACCCTGATTTTTTCGGGTTGTAATGCACCGCCTCCCCGCAACCAATGAATGATAAAAATTAACTTACCAATCAATCACTTACGGCGATTTTCTCGAAGGAAAATCAGCCCATATACATGCCGCCATTCACGTGAATGGTCTCTCCGGTCACATAACCGCCGGCATCGCTGGCCAAAAATGCGACGACGGATGCAATCTCTTCCGGAGCACCCAGACGGCCGAGAGGAATCTTGCCCAGCAGCGCTTCACGTTGCGCGTCTGGCAGCACCTTGGTCATATCGGTATCAATAAAACCTGGGGCCACAGTGTTCACGGTAATAGCGCGAGAACCAACTTCAGCCGCCAGCGCACGGGCAAAACCGCCAACACCGGCCTTGGTGGCCGCGTAATTGCTTTGACCCGCATTACCCATGCTACCCACGACAGAGCTGATATTGATGATGCGGCCCCAGCGGGCTTTGGTCATATCGCGCAAGCAGCTTTTGCTAACGCGATAAACAGCCGTGAGGTTGGTGTTCAACACATCTTCCCACTCGTCATCCTTCATGCGCATAAGAAGGTTGTCTTTGGTAATGCCCGCGTTATTCACCAAAATGGTGGGAGCGCCAAATTCAGCCTTAACAGACTCCAGTACCGCTGCGATGCTTTCCAGGTTTGTCACGTCCAGTTCTTTGCCGGAGCCTTTGACGCCCTTTTCCGCGAAGCGTGCAGAAATTTTTTCCGCACCGCCGGCGCTGGTGGCAGTACCAATGACGATAGCACCCTGAGCGCCCAGCAGGTCGGCAATAGCCGCACCAATGCCACGACTCGCGCCAGTGACCAGTGCCACCTTGCCTTCAAGTGAAGTTGAAACTGTCATAATTTCTCCCGATTCCCAAACCTTGCGCGCAGCGCAATGTAGAGGGCTTCGTCTGTTATTGTGCGGTGGATTGTACGGCTTCTGACATCTGCGCCGTTGTTTCAATATTGCGAGCAGTGAGACTGCGATCGATGCGCTTGGCGAGCCCCGCAAGCACTTTGCCCGGACCACACTCAACCAACTGTTCAGTGCCCGCCGCTGCCATCGCCTGAACGCATGCCGTCCAGCGCACCGGGCTGTAAATCTGCTCTACCATCAGAGACTTGATCGCTGCAGGATCGGATTCCGGCTTGGCATGCACATTATGGATAACAGGGGTTTCCGGCGCGTGAAACTCTGTCGCCTCAATGTGCGGCGCTAGTTTTTCTGCCGCGGGGCGCATCAGCTCAGTATGGAAGGGTGCACTGACCGGCAGTGGCAGTGCACGCTTGGCACCTGCCGCCTTACAGGCCTCCATAGCCCGCTCAACGGCAGCGGCACTGCCTGCAATCACCACCTGGCCCGGCGAGTTGTAATTGACTGCGGTAACCACTCCGCCCTGGGCCGCGTCGGCACACGCTGCTTCTACCGCGTCATCATCGAGACCAATTATTGCGGCCATGGCGCCCTCGCCCGCCGGAACGGCTTCCTGCATCAGGCGACCGCGCTCACGCACCAGGCGCACAGCGTCTTCAAACTGGAGTACGCCCGCGCAGACCAGTGCGGACCATTCACCCAGACTATGACCAGCCATACGTGCTGGTGTTACACCGCCCTGGGCCTGCCAGGCGCGATACAGCGCGACACTGGCGGTCAGCAGTAGAGGCTGGGTTCTTTCGGTGAGGTTGATATCTTCCTGTGCGCCGTTCTGGCAGAGATCCCACAGATCGTAGCCAAGAACAGAGGAAGCCTGTGAAAAGGTTGCGCTGATTTCCGGGAAGGCCTCGGCAGCTTCCGCCAGCATACCAATCTGCTGGGAGCCCTGGCCGGGAAATACAAACGCCAAAACTGGGTTGGTCATGGAACATCCTTTAACCAAGTGGGTGAAGCCTTAAATGGTAGGGCTGGCTGGACGTTTTAGACCGCTAAATACTCAGGGCCGCACTAGTCGGACCCTGTCTGCTGCTGCGCCTGCAGTGCCATCGCCCTGCCAAGCTGGTGTGCCAGATCGGACTCAGCACACTCCTTTGCGGTCAGCATCGCGCGGTAAAACGCTTCGCTACTGGCACCGCCATGACTCTTAATGACGTTACCTTCCAGCCCCAAAAAGCTGGCGCCATTATAGCGACCGGGTTCTAGCTGTGCGCGCCATTTTCGCAACAGATTTATGGCTAATTGGCCAAAAAAACGCTTAATCGGCGCTTTTTTATCGATCGTAAACGTCTTTTGACCTATTAGTCGAATCACACCCTCAGCGGATTTCATCGCCACATTGCCCATCAGACCATTACAGACCACAACATCAACGATACCGGTAAAAATATCGTGCCCTTCCACAAACCCCACGTAATGAATCGAGGGGTCCGCCTGCAGCAATTTGCCGGCACGACGAATCTCTTCGGTACCCTTGTGCTCCTCGGCACCAATATTCAACAGCGCTACCGCGAGATCTTCCTTACCCGAAAATACGCGCTGCGCCTCCCGCCCCAGGTGGGCAAACAACACCAGATCTTCTGCGCTGCAGTCAACGTTCGCCCCCAGGTCCAGCAGAAAGCAGGAGCCGTCCGCGGTCGGTAGTGATTTCCCCAGCGCGGGTCGGCGCACTCCCTCCACAGTTCCCAGGATGCTGCGCCCCAGGGCCAGTAATGCACCGGTATTGCCAGAGGTCACCATGGCTGCGCAATCACCACTTTCCACCGCTTGCAGCGCACGTGCCATGGAGGATTCGCGTTTGTGCCGCAGCGCCTGCACAGGATTGCAGCCCTGGGTAATCACCTGGACACAGTCAACCACTTCAAGGCGCTCACGCACCGAAGGCGGCTGCTTGATCAGAAGGGATTGCAGTTGGGAGCGAGGGCCGAACAATTTCAGTTCTGCCTGGGGATAGCGGATAAGGAATCTTGCGCAGGCCGGAACGACAGAGCGGGGACCTAAGTCCCCGCCCATCGCATCCACGGCCAATCGTAATTGGCTGGACAAAGCTTACTCTTCTTCGGAAGAGCTGCCGATGTCGATCACTTTGCGACCGCGATAGAAACCGTCTTTGGTCACGTGGTGACGGTGGTGCTTCTCACCGGTGGTCGGATCAACGGACAGAGTCGGTCCGCTCAGAGCGTCGTGAGAGCGACGCATGCCGCGACGGGAACGGGTTTTTTTGCTCTTCTGAACAGCCATTTGGTGCTCCTATACATAACTAACAGTTAACACCGGAACCGGGGCGCCTACCGGCGAGCCCTAACCCTTCAAACAACTCTCAAGACTTGCTTGACGAACCCTTCAACTGTTCCAGTACTTTAAAGGGGTTTTCCTGTTGCTCTTCCGCTTCCGGCTGTTCACTACCACTTTGGAATGCCTCCCTGGGGACACACTCCTGATCGTGGAAAGCCACCATCGGCAGGTTGAGCAAAATTTCATCTTCCAATGCCTGATACAGATCCAGCTCATCGCCATCCTGTATCACCGGGTCGAGAGATCTGGGCAATGACTTGCCCTGCTCTTCCGACCACACAAAGCCCCACGCAAGCTCCGCTTCAATCTGCTCGCTCACCGGCTGCAGGCAGCGCTGACATAACAGCTCGACCTCCAGCTGAAGATGCCCGGTAGCCACTTGGTGACGCTGCAGATCTCTGGCAAAAGCCAATGTTACTGCAATGTCACCTACAACTGACTCGGTAGACGCTACCAACCGGGGAAGCTCTTCCCGCGGAACGGTACCATCCAACTGCTGTTCACGCTGCACTAATTTTCGTGCATCAATGCGTCGCGGAAGCGCAGATTTCTGGGGGGGTATCGACATAAGCGCGCAATTCTATGGACTCGTCAGAGCCTTGTCAAAACAATTCAACCGCCGCATGATCAGCAAGCCAAACCCAGCCGGAACAACCTCTCAAACCAGCAAGCCAATGCCCATGCGTCGACTGATTCTAGCCTCGAGCTCACCCTACCGCCGCTCCCTTCTCGAGAAATTGCGATTACCCTTCGAGTCCGCAAGCCCCCATATAAATGAAGAAGCATTACCGGGCGAATCCGCGCCTGCACTGGCCACCAGGCTCGCCACAGAAAAAGCCCGCGCCCTGAGCGGCCAATTTCCCGACGCCATCATTATCGGATCCGATCAGGTGGCCGAATGCCGAGGGAAAAAACTCGGGAAGCCAGGCACCAGAGAAAATGCAGTAGAGCAGCTTTTGTTTTGCGCCGGACAGACAGTCACGTTCCATACCGGCCTGTGCGTGATGGACAGCAACACTGACACACACACCACCATTTGCGACCCATTCCAGGTCCATTTCAGAAAATTGACGCAGGCAGAGGCCGAGCAGTACGTAGAACTGGACAACCCCCTGGATTGTGCCGGCTCCTTTAAAGCCGAAGGATTGGGAATCGCTTTATTCGAAAAAATGGAAGGGAATGACCCAAATACTCTGGTCGGACTCCCACTGATTCGACTGATTGACACCCTCAAGCCTTATGGCGTCGACGCACTGGCTAGGGGATAAGCCGAACAAAGCATACAAATTCGGCGCAAAAGGCGCCGAATCACGCCACCAGCGGCGGCCACTCCAGCAGCTCAGTGAAGTGATCAATGATCCGATGGGGGCGACAACCGTCCAGTCGCTCACGGCTATGCACGCCGTAACTCACACCAACCGACGCCATATTGATTGCGGACGCCATTTTGAGGTCATACTCGGTATCCCCCACCATAACCGCATCCGCCACATCCACATCGGTTTCCGCCAAAATCTCGCGCAGCATTTTCGGGTCCGGCTTGGAGGCAGTTTCGTCTGCGCAGCGGCTGACCGGGAAAAGGTGGCCGATGCCGTGATCCTCAAACTCGCGATTAAGCCCGCGACGACTCTTGCCGGTCGCCACCGCCAACTGATGACCGGCCCCGAGCAGCTGATCCAGCGTAACCAGCACACCGTCAAATAGCGGCAGCGGCTCAGCACGTGCGGCGACCCACTCTTCTGAGTAGAAGCCTCTCAATCGGGCCCGCTGCTCACTGTGGGATTCCGGGAAAAGCGCGGCAATCGCCTCGGGCAGGCCAAGGCCGATGATGTTGCCGATGGCCGCAGGCTCAAGCACAGGTAACCCGACCCGATCAGACGCACGCTGCATACAGGAAACGATGCGCGCCTCAGAATTACACACGGTGCCGTCCCAATCGAGTATCACCAGCATCGCCAACCTTCCCCTACCGTCAAACCCAATGGATCACCAGACACACAGGCAGCTCACCCCTTTCGCAGCGCACCCAAAACCAATTCAAGCTCTGATGGCAATGGTGCCTTCACGTCGACGCGAGCCCCATCTGGCAACGTGCAACGCACGCCTGCAGAATGAAGAAACAGGCGCTTGAGGCCCAGCGCGCGAAACGCGCCGTTAATTTCATCCGTCGCATACTTGACGTCACCCGCCAGCGGACAGCCAACGAATTGCGCATGCACTCGAATCTGATGGGTGCGACCGGTCACCGGCTCTGCCGCCAACAACGTTGCACCCTTGAAGCGCTCCTCCACCTGAAAGCGCGTGGTGGATGGCTTACCCTCCCCATCCACAGTCACCATCCGCTCACCGCTTTTCAGTGTATTTTTGCGCAACGGCGCCTCCACAAGTTTCTGACCTCGCGGCCACTTTCCTGCCGCCAGCGCAAGGTAGGACTTGCCAAGCTTACCTGCGCGCAACTCGGACTGAACGTGCAGAAGCACCGAGCGCTTGCGCGCCACCAGGATAGCGCCACTGGTGTCGCGGTCCAGCCGGTGTACCAGCTCCATAAATGGGCTATGCGGGTACATCTGGCGCAACGCCTCAATCAAACCAAGGCGAACCCCACTGCCGCCATGCACAGCCAGGCCCGCAGGCTTGTTCACCACCAGAAGGCCACCCTTGTCATACAGTATGGCCGCCTCGAGTGTTCGGCGCAGGGACTCCCCGGCCACTGCCGGCGCGGACACTTCGGCCACCCGGATCGGCGGCACCCGCACCTGATCACCCCCTTTTAAGCGGTACTCGGCCTTCACCCGTCCTTTATTTACCCGCACTTCGCCCTTGCGCAAGATCCGGTAAATTCTGGAGCGCGGCACCCCTTTGAGTCGAGCCTGTAGAAAGTTGTCGATCCGCTGACCGGCCAACTCCTCAGGCACCGTAAGAAATTGCACGCCATCCCCCAGTTTGCCCGGCGCATCAGTGGCGCCTTCGCTGCGGGAATCGACGGATTTGGGGGTATTTTTGGGGGGGTTACTTCGCATGGGGCGCATGATAGCCCCAAGCTCCCGCCATTTGAAGCACCGCGATTGCCGCTCCTGATACACCGTGGTATATTCGGCCGGCCTGAATTGGGGCTGGTTTTCGGCGGTGCACGGTTTTTCTGCTATACAAAAACTCAGGTGCCGCTCTTGAGAAAATACCGCTAATCGGGCCGGTGCGCGGAAAACCGCGTTATCAACAAAACTCCGTCGGCGAGACTCTTCAAGAGCGCGTCGCAAGATGGTGCCCAGGGATCCTGGCCTTAGAAGCCCCTCCCGAAGCTCTCGCCGACACGACCCCGTAACCGCGGGAATTTTTGCGAAGGTAAGACGGGCTGACGCCCGCAGCGCTTGGAACAGACTCTATTCGTCACATCTCGCTCCGCGAATTTGCGCCAGCGACCGAACTGGCCCCCGGCCCCTGCAAGTGATGCAAAATGGCACGCTCGCACCGCCGGCAACAACTAGACAGTCCAAAGGGCCCAGCCACGAGCCGGCCCCGGAGCCTAGAAAAGATGTGACCCATGCCGCCCCACACCGGGCAGCAGTCAGGACCCGCCCGGGATCTATACGGAGCCGGCCTGACAGGAAGCGGATACCCAATTGAGAACCGGTATCCAGAGTTAACAATGTATGCATACCGCAGGTGCTCCACTAGCGCCCCTGCAGAGAGTGCATACAACACGGCGATAGTTGCCAGGGCATGCCCTCCTCTACCCCGTGGCCACACCAAAGCCTGCGAGCTTCAGCGGTGTTTTTACCTTCGCACAACGCAAGGAAAAAATAGACGCATGAAGAGAATGCTGATCAACGCAACCCAGCCAGAAGAGCTGCGAGTTGCACTGGTCGACGGCCAATGGCTGTACGACCTGGATATTGAAAATCGCACCCGCGAACAGAAAAAAGCCAATATCTACAAAGGTAAAATCACCCGCGTAGAACCCTCCCTGGAAGCCGCCTTTGTCGATTACGGTGCTGAGCGCCACGGCTTTCTGCCGCTGAAAGAAATCTCCCGAGAATACTTCCTCAAACAGCCGAAAGACATCGACGGCCGCATCAAGATCAAGGATGTGGTTAAAGAAGGCATGGAAGTGATCGTCCAGGTCGATAAAGAAGAGCGCGGCAACAAGGGCGCTGCACTCACCACCTTTATCAGCCTCGCTGGCCGCTACCTGGTGCTGATGCCAAACAACCCACGTGCCGGCGGTATCTCCCGCCGCATTGAGGGCGACGAGCGCAGCGACCTGCGCGACGCCCTGTCCAGCGTGGAAGTTCCCTCCGGTATGGGCATCATTGTGCGCACTGCCGGTGTGGGCCGCAGCGGCGAAGAGCTGCAATGGGACCTCACCTATCTGCTGCAACTGTGGGATGCCATCAAGCAGGAAGCCGACGACTCCAAAGCACCTCACTTCCTGTTTCAGGAAAGTAACGTCATCATCCGCGCAATTCGTGACTACATGCGCGACGATATCGGCGAAGTCATCGTCGACGAGAACGGTGCCTACCAGCTGGCCGCCGAGTTCGCCCGCCAGGTAATGCCGAACTATGCCAACAAAGTAAAGTTCTACGACGACAATATTCCGCTGTTCAATCGCTACCAGATTGAGAGCCAGATCGAGACCGCATTCGAGCGTGAAGTGAAGCTGCCCTCCGGCGGCTCCATCGTAATCGACGTTACCGAGGCTCTGGTCTCCATCGACATCAACTCCTCTCGCGCCACCAAAGGCGGCGACATCGAGGAAACCGCCCGCACTATCAACCTGGAAGCCGCCGACGAAATTGCTCGCCAGCTGCGCCTGCGCGACATGGGTGGACTGGTAGTCATCGACTTCATCGACATGCAGAGCAAGTCCAGCCAGCGCGAAGTTGAAAAGC
Source organism: uncultured Microbulbifer sp. (assembly GCF_947504145.1). Taxonomy (GTDB): domain Bacteria; phylum Pseudomonadota; class Gammaproteobacteria; order Pseudomonadales; family Cellvibrionaceae; genus Microbulbifer. The sequence goes on along the minus strand of NZ_CANNGQ010000001.1, from coordinate 834,075 downwards.
GTATGGAAAAGGCCCTCGGCATGGACCGCGCCCGGGTACAGGTCGGGCGCATCTCCCGCTTCGGCCTGCTGGAAATGTCTCGCCAGCGCCTGCGTCCGTCCCTCGGCGAAACCACCTTCCGTGTCTGCCCCCGCTGTAGCGGCCAAGGCACCATTCGCGGTACCAAGTCCCTCGCCCTCTCCATCCTGCGACTGGTAGAAGAAGAAGCGAAGAAAGAGCGCAGCGCAGAAATCCGCGCGATCACCCCGGTGAACGTGGCAACTTATCTGCTGAACGAAAAGCGCAAAGCCATTTCCAATATCGAATCCCGCAACAACACTCGTGTTGTCGTGGTGCCGAATGAGGACCTCGAAACCCCGCACTTCGAAGTACTGCGCCTGCGCGACGACGAGACCACCGTCGAAACCTCCTACAAGATTTCCGGCACTATCGAAGAAGCGGCGGAAAAGGACAAAGACGAAGAGCCGCTGCGCGCGCCGGCCCAGCCTGCGGTGCAGCAGATCGCACACACCGCACCGGCTCCCACGCCAGTCGCCAAGCCCAAAGCCAAAGCCAAGGCAAAAGAGGAGTCCAAGCCTGGGCTGCTCAGCCGCCTTGTCGGCGCAATCTCCGCACTGTTCAGCAGTGAGGAAGAAGAAAAGTCCGATAAGAAACACAAAAAGTCGGACGGCCGTGGCAAAAACTACCAGCAACGCAACCGTAATCAGCGCGGTGGCCGCGGACGCGGTCGAGGAAATCGCGGCGGACGTCGCGACGACCAGCGCAGTGATGACCGCAGGGACGACACCCGCTCCAAACGCGGCGACAAGCGCCGTGACGACAGCGATAACAACGATCGCCGCAGTGACAACCGCGACAATCGCGACTCCAATCGTGAGAGCGCGCGTGACAGCAATCGTGACAACAGTCGCGACGGACAGCGCGAAGGCCAACGCCGCAGCCGCAGACGCCGTGGCGGAGATCGCAACGACCGTCGTAACGAGCCGCAAACCACCAACGCCGAGGTCGAAAACACCAACGTGGAGAGTGCAGCGGAAGCGAGCGGCTCCAGCGATGACCAGCAACGTCCGGCGCGCCGCCCAAGTAACGTGCGCGGTCGCCCACAGCCCCGTCGCCGCGGTCGCCGTGGTGGAGACAGACGGGACGAAAATGCGGCAGAAAATGCGCAGCAGGAGTCCACTCAATCTCCCGCTAGCAGTGACAGCGACGTTACCGCCAAGTCTGAGCAATCCTCCGAGCCCCAGCAGCGCAAGCCGCGGGCGAAGCGCGAGCGCGACGACAAGCCGGCTGGCAAGCCCGAAGCTCAAACCCAAGAGCAAGCAGCGGTAAAGCAGACTGACAAGCCGGAAAGCGAGCCCCAAGCAAAACAGCCCTGGGCGGACGCACAGGTACGCCCAGAAACGCAGACGGAAGATGCTCCTGCCAAGGCGGAACAGAAAGCCGAACCCAGCGTCGAGCCTGCGAAAGCCAGCAAGCCCAAAGCCGCTGAGCAGACTGCAGAGCAAGCCGCAAAAGACGCACCGCGGGAAGAGCCCAAGCCCGAGGCCGCTGCCAATGTGGTTGAAGCACCTACAGCGGACGTGAAAACTGAGGAATCGGCAGAAACCCAGAAGACCCACGCGGAAGGTGACTTCCTCGCGGAGAATCAGGAAGAAGCCGCAGCCAATCTGGCCGCTGACGCTGAGCCATCAACTGATGCCGCAGCCGAAACAAGCACCAGCACTGCAGTCCCCCAGCAAGCCGCAAGCGAACAAGCGTCTGAAGCACAAGCCGAGACCAGCCAACCTGTATCGGCAGCGCCAGAGCAGGCAGCTAAAACCGGCTCCCCCGGCCGCGCCAGCAACGACCCACGTATCAACCCGAAACCTCTGGTTGATTTCCAGGTCGTCACTGCCCGCCCGGAAGTTGGCGAACTGCGACCGCTCGACACCGCCCAACCGGCCAACATTGAGCACAGCCCGCGCGCACTCCAGCGCCCGGCCAACGACCCGCGCACAAAACGCAGTGCCAGCACGGAAAACAGCTCCGGCTCCGCCGAAGCAGGCTGACAACGCGTATCAGAACCCAGTGGGTTAGCTGTTTAAAATTGCAGCTAACCCATTGAAGTTCCTAAAAAAATATCCCGAGTACTTGTACCCGCAAAACACCTCGGTATAATGCGCTGCACAATTTGGTGGGATGGCTGAGTGGTCGAAAGCGGCGGTCTTGAAAACCGTTGACTGTAACAGGTCCTAGGGTTCGAATCCCTATCCCACCGCCATATCATGAGTAGAATCTGAGGCTTTAAAAGTCTTTCACTTCTACCCAACAAAAAAGCCCAACAACCGCTGAGGTAGTTGGGCTTTTTTGTATCTGGCACTTCAGTGACACAGGAAGGCCATAGAGCTCATTCCCCTCCTCTAAACTGATGTGATGCTTCAAAACTCACATCAGCCATGAATTCCCCCAGAGAGTCCACCACTACCACCGCACCACTACTCGACGCAGAAAGCATTGCCGCCTTCGCCATTGCCCTCGGCCTGGGTTTGCTGATCGGCCTCCAGCGCGAGCGCACAACCGATCGCCTTGGTGGTATTCGCACATTTCCACTGATTGCGCTATTTGGCGCTCTGACGGCGCAGCTGAGTCTCAGCCCGGGCATGGAATGGCTGATGTTGACCGGCCTGCTGGCGATGATTGCTTTGATACTGCTCGGCAATCTGGACCGACTGCGGGGTGACGAAGATACAGCAGGCATTACCACGGAAGTCAGTGCTCTACTGGTTTACCTGCTTGGAGCCTTTCTTGTATTGGGCGATAAAACGGTGGCAGTTACGGTCGGCGGCACTATCGCCGTTTTGCTGCATTTCAAACCAGGTATGCACGCGTTCGTAGAAAAACTCTCCGAGAAAGATCTCCGGTCGATCATGCAGTTTGCGGTGCTCTCCCTGATTATCTTGCCTGTACTACCCAATCGCACCTTCGGCCCCTACGACGTACTGAACCCGTTTTCCATCTGGCTGCTTGTCGTATTGATTGTGGGAATCGGGCTCGGTGGATATGCCGCGTACAAGATAGCCGGTGCGAAAGCCGGAACTCTTTTGAGCGGGCTGATTGGCGGGCTTATTTCGTCAACGGCCACCACCGTAACCTATGCACGTATGGCGCGTACGCAACAAAAAGCCGCCGGTCTTGCGGCGCTGGTGATATTGATCGCCTCCACCAGCATGTTTATCCGAATGTTCGTGGAAATTACGGTAGTGGCACCGCGCAAGCTGAGCGCGTTTCTACCGCCACTGGTACTGTTGTTTGCGGTGAACCTGGTGGTGTGTGGCCTTGCCTACCTGCGTGTTCAGCAGCGGGAAGATGCCATGCCGGAGCCCGGAAACCCGGCAGAATTGAAGCCGGCGCTAATTTTTGGCGCACTTTACGCGCTGGTTGTACTGGCCATCGCGGCTGCCAAGGAATACCTCGGCGATCAGGGGATTTACGTGGTGGCATTGATTTCAGGCTTTACCGATGTGGACGCCATTACGTTATCCACCGCCAACCTCGCTGCGTCTGGCTCGATGGAGGTGCATACCGCCTGGCGCGCCATGGTGATCGCAAGTCTCGCAAACCTGGCCTTCAAGGCGGGAGCGGCGGGTTTTCTCGGCGGTCTACCGCTATTCCGGTGGGTGTTGGCACTGTTTGCCATCCCGTTTACCGCCGGGTTGGCGGTGCTCTGGTTTTGGCCTTAGGAATTTTTTCAATATGTGCGGATCCTCCCTATTTCGGCAGGAAATAATCCACAAATGATGTAGACACGCCCGTCACCGGGTTGGCTAGTCTATAAAGAGTACAAATTTATCGACTCCAGTCGGCATTGTGTAATCCGGCCACCAAGAGCTCGGGCCCAGCGGAATAATATGGCGTGAAGTTTTCACCTATCTGGTTGATTGTCATCAGTACGGCCACCGTGGGCATCGTGCTGGCAATCCTGCATTACTTTGATCTGGATGATCGGCTCATCGAGCTCATGCAGTGGATGGACACACTGGGTTGGCAGGCGGGCGTATGGTTTGCCCTGGTCATCGCTCTGGCGATCATTTTCCTGTTTCCCGGTGTGGTATTCACCATGGGCGCGGGGTTCGTATTCGGTGTAGTAAAAGGCACGGTGTATGTGGTACTGGGTACCGTGCTCGGGGCAGCAGTTGCCTTCCTGATTTCACGCTACCTGCTCGGCAAGCGCGCTTCTGACTGGCTGCTGTCAAAAATCAAACCGGCGAACCTAGGGGAGATTTTGCGCGATGAGGGTTGGCGCATGGTGATGCTGACGCGCATGGTCCCGCTGTTCCCATTCAAACTTTCGAATTATTTCTTCGGGCTGACGCCGCTGCGCTTCCGGGACTTCTGTATCGGGAACTTCTTGGGCGTCATCCCCATCACAGTCAACAACGTGTATGTGGGCTCCATTGCAGCGGATCTGGCCAGTATCGGTACCGAACGCAGTGCCCGCACACCCACGGAGTGGACCCTGTACGGTCTGGGCTTTTGTCTCGCGATCATCGCGATCGTCTGCCTGACCCGTATGGCGCGCCGTGCACTCAATCAGAAAATCGACCAAGGAGAGCGCTGATGCCCTGGATGAAATGGCTTCCCTGGCGGTTCTTCGTACGCAAGTTCGCCACCTCCCACGGATTTCTCGATCCGCTCACGTTGATGGCGCGAATGCAGCGTTTTGCGGAACCTTCCGAAGTCAGTGAGCCCATCGAATTGTTACGTGCAGGCGCAATTTTTCACGCACGGGCACTGATCAACAGCAAGGTGATCCAGCACAACCTGGACTGGGTGTGGCCCTATTGGATTGAACGACAATTCGACCCGGCAGATGTCTCTTTCATTCCGCGGGCATTTTCCATCACCCACTGTAACCTGAGCCATCGCAACTGGACCGCAGTCGGTGTCCCGGATAGCGAAGAGATGCCGATTGTCGACCCCCGCGGCCTGTTGATCCCACACTACGATGGCTGGTCCATCGACAGCTGGATCATCGGAGACGACGGCAGCGCACTCTACCCATCCCAGCGGGACGATGTCGACCAGCAGCTCGCAATGGACAACACCACCGGTGTCGCCATCGACACCACGTCCTCCACGGAATCCATGCAACTGAATTGCCGGGTCTGGGCGGAGTTAAGTGAGCGCAACAATAATTGCCATATGCGGGTGCGCGCACAACATCACAGTGGCGGCTGGCTCGTGGTTTCCCTGCGCCCTTACAATCCGGAAGGCGTTGCCTTTGTCCACAAGGTAGTTCTCGGTGAGGATCGCAACCAGTGGCTGGTCGATGGGCGCGACAAGGTATTGTTTGATCGCCCCGTCGATCGTCACCACGCCTCCGATTACAAGCGCGGCGATATTTCCCTGTACCTGCGCGATGAATCAAACGAGGTCCATTCCGAGTGCGAGGTGGGCATGGCCACGGCCGCCGCGCTGTTCCGCATCGAACCTGGTGAAACCCTCGATACACAGATCACAATCCCTCAGCACTGTAAACTCAACACACGAAATGCGCGCACCAGCTGGAAAGAAAATCTGCAGCAACACTGCGCCATGAGCGTACCCGACACGGAAATGCAGTTCCTTTACGATGCCGCTGTGCGCTCGCTGATACTGCATTCCCCCCACGACGTCTACCCGGGCCCCTATACCTACAAACGATTCTGGTTCCGCGACGCCGCCTTTATGATCCAGTCGCTATTGCACGCCGGGTTACTGGACCGTGCAGAACGCGCCCTCGAGCGCTTCCCGTCACGCCAGAAACGCAACGGTTATTTCCACTCCCAGGACGGCGAGTGGGACTCCAATGGTGAAGCACTGTGGATCATTGATCAGTACTGCCGGATCACCGGCAACAAACTCAAACCCGAATGGCTGGACCCCGTATTGCGCGGCGCCCAGTGGATACACAACAAGCGCCAACCGAAAGACGGCAGCCTCACAGGCGGACTGTTGCCCGCGGGATTCAGTGCAGAACACCTGGGACCAAACGATTGTTACTTCTGGGATGATTTCTGGGGTATTTCCGGGCAGCTATCGTCCGTTGCCATCTGTCGTCGTGAGGGGCAAACCCAGGATGCGGATACCTTTCAGCGACAGGCGGATGATTTCATGCTCACGGTGGATCAGGCGCTGGAAAAGTGCGCCGAACGCCTCAAGCGTCCGGCCATGCCGGCCTCCCCCAAACGCAGGCTGGATGCCGGTGCCATCGGCTCGATAGCCGCGGGCTACCCGCTGAAGCTATACCCAGAAGATGATCCGCGACTGCTCGATCTGGTGGAATTTCTGATGGAGAACTGCTTCGTTTCCGGTGGCTTTTTCCAGGACATGATCCACTCGGGTATCAACGCCTATCTCACCATTCATGTCGCTCAGGTGTTACTGCGTGCGGGCGATCCCCGCTGCATCGACCTGATGCGCAATGTCGCCAAACTCGCCTCCCCCACCGGTCAGTGGCCGGAAGCCATTCACCCGCACTCCTTCGGCGGCTGCATGGGCGATGGCCAGCACGCGTGGGCAGCGGCAGAGTGGGTCACCATGCAGCGCAATTGCTTTGTGAGGGAAGAGGACGACACCCTGATCCTTGCCTCGGGGTTGCCACCGGAGTGGTTGAGCGACAGCACGGCTCAAGAGCCAATTCGCTTTGGCCCGGCCCCCACGCATTTTGGAACTATTTCTCTGGAAATCACCCCTGGAGACAAGCCACGTGTTTCCTGGTCAGGGAAGTGGCACGATAAGGCGCCGCACATCGAGGTTCGGGCGTTTGGCTATCAGCCCGCCGTCCCAGACCGCTGGGTTAAAACGTTGGAGTTACAGCGTAAGTGAATATCGTCATGCTGACCAACACCTACCTGCCCCATGTGGGCGGTGTAGCGCGCTCGGTAGATGCATTCTGTCGGGAGTACCGCAAGCGCGGACACCAGGTGCTTGTGGTCGCGCCGGAATTCTCAGAAAAAATCGAAAATGAAAAAGATGTGGTGCGTATTCACGCAATACAGAATTTTAACGGCAGCGACTTTTCCGTAGCCCTGCCTCTGTCTGGCGAACTCACCGAGCAGCTGGATTTTTTCGAGCCTGACCTGGTGCACTCACACCACCCATTTTTGCTGGGTATGACAGCCCTGCGAATTGCGCGCAGCCGCGAACTGCCGCTGGTGTTTACCCACCACACCCTGTATGAGCGCTACACCCATTACGTTCCGGCCGACTCGGAAGCACTAAAACGGTTCGTGATTGAGCTCGCCACGCGCTACAGCAACCTGGCAAGCATGGTATTTGCCCCCAGCGAAAGCGTCGCCGACCTGCTGCGCGAGCGCGGAGTGAAATCCCCCATTGAGGCAGTACCCACCGGTGTAAAACTCGAGGACTATCAAAACGGTAATGGGCACGCCGCACGGGCACAGTTCGGCATTCCGGAAAAGGCCTTTGTCGTCGGCCATCTCGGGCGACTGGCCGAAGAAAAAAACCTCGGCTTCCTGTCTGAGGCCGTACTCGAACTGATGAAACGCAACAGCGATGTGCACTTCATGGTCGTAGGCGCCGGCCCCATGCAAAGTGAGATCCAGAACCTTTTCAGCACACATGGCATGAGCGATCGCCTCCACTTGACCGGCACCCTGCAGGGAGAAGCGCAGCGTGATGCGTACACCGCCATGAATGTATTCGGCTTCTCCTCTACCAGCGAAACCCAGGGCATGGTGCTCACGGAAGCCATGGCCGCCGGTGTTCCTGTAGTCGCATTGGATGCAAGCGGCTGCAGGGAAGTAGTAGATGACCGGATCAATGGCCGTCTGCTCCTGAAACATTGCCCACGGGAGCTGGTCGCGGCCTTGCAATGGGTGTACGACCTCCCCGAGACCGAGTACGTAAAACTCTCCGACGCAGCCCTGTCCACGGCCGAGAGATTTTCCATGGAGAACTGCGCCTCAGTCGCAATCCGCCACTACGAATCCCTGGTACACCAGCACTGGCCCCTAGATGACTCCCTTTACGCCCAATGGATGCGCCTGCGCAATATGATCGGTGCCCAGTGGGAAATCCTCGAAGGAGTCACCGGTGCCGCCACCGCCGCTCTGGACCCGGACCACTCCGGTAAAAGCGACACCTGAACACGATCTAGCACTGAAACAGAAATGGATTCTGCCTCATGATGACCCGTATCGAGAGCACGCTGCGCCGCTGGCGCCGCCGCATCAGCCGCAGTGAATGGCTGGCGCGGATGCTCAAGTTACAGATCAACGAGCGGGAACCGGATGCACCGGCGCTGGTGCTGATCCAGATCGATGGCCTCGCCCGCCCGCAGCTCGACAAAGCCCTGGCGGAAGGCAAGATGCCCTTCCTGAAAAAACTGATCGAACGCGAACACTACCACCTCGACCATATGTATTCCGGCGTCCCTGCAACCACGCCAGCGGTGCAGGCAGAAATTTTTTACGGGGTAAAAGCCGCGGTTCCCGCGTTCGGATTTATGTCGACGGACTCCCAGGAAATGCTGCGGATGTATGAATCCAATGCGGCGAATAAAGTCGAGAAAAGGCTGACCGATGCTGGACACGAGCCGCTACTGAAACAGGGTAGCTGCTACGTCAGCGTATTCCGCGCCGGTGCGGAAAATGACGAAGCGCACTTCTGCCCCGCATCTCAGGGGTGGGGTCCGTCTCTCAAGGAAGCGGGACCGCTAGCACTGCTTTTGATGCTGCTGGCCAACCTGTGGAGCCTGATTCGCACCTTGGGCCTATTGCTATTGGAATTGATCCTGTCTGTGGCGGACTTCTTTCGCGGACTGATCAGCGGCCAGGATTTCGTTCGCGAATTGATGTTCATTCCAACCCGCATCGCCATCACCATTTTGATGCGTGAACTCTCCACCGTCGGGGTGAAAATCGATATTGCCCGCGGCCTCCCGGTTATCTACATCAACCTGCTGGGTTATGACGAACAATCTCACCGGCGGGGGCCCAGCTCCAAATTCGCCCACTGGACACTCAAGGGAATCGACGACGCCGTTGCGAGAATTTGGCGCGCCGCGCACCGTTCATCCCGACGGCATTACGATGTGTGGATCTACTCAGACCACGGTCAGGAAGACAGCACACCCTACGAAACTCTACACGGGCGCAGCTTCGCCGCCGCTGTCAGTAGCGCCCTCTCCGAGCTGCCACAAAATCCACAGGGCTACCGCTCCAGTGGCGATCACGGGGTGCAATTACAGCGGATACGATTGTTCGGTGGCCAGTGGGTGCAAAAACTCTTCCCCATCAAAGACCCGGAAGATCGGCTGGAAGGCGAGGCGCCCATGGCGCTGTCTGCCATGGGACCCCTTGCACTGCTCTACAACATTCATTGCAAGAACTCTCCCCCGGAAGAAATCGCCCGCCTGATCGTCGAAAAAACCCAGGCACCCATGGTGCTCTATGAAGATAACAGCGTGACCGAGCCTGGGCCCGATGGCGAGCCGCTCACAAAAGTCCGTGGCTGGTGGTGTCACGGCTCGTTCTCTCTGCCGGAGGACGGCCATAAAATCATGGGGGATGATCACCCCTTCGTGGATGAAGCGGTCGAAGACCTGGCTAACCTGTGCCGGCACCCGGATGCGGGGGATTTTGTGGTAAGCGGTTGGTGCGCAGGGCACGAAAGTATTACTTTCGCCATTGAATGCGGCAGCCATGGCGGTGCAGGTCCAAACGAGACTCACGCCTTCGCACTCATGCCAGGGGATATCCATTTTCCAGAGAATGGCAGAAAGCACTGGCGGCCACGGGATATTCGCAATGCGGCCCTGGCCTTCCTCAAAGCGCAACCGGCACAACAATTGAAGTCCCCACCGGCGGTGACGGTTGCGCCTGAGCGCCAAGCTCCCTCCCAGAAGGCCCAGACCAGTGGAACCGCCAGCACAACCGTACCTGCCGAGCCAAAGCAAGCCCCACAATTTAACGGCCGATCGAACGGCAAACATCACGGCGCCAGAAACCTGCGGGTGATGACCTACAACGTGCATATCTGTAAAGGCATGGATGGAAAGATTTCACCGGAGCGGATTGCCCGCGTCATCGCGCGCTATTCGCCCGATGTGGTGGCACTACAAGAAGTGGATGTACGGCGCAAACGTACCGGCGGAATTGACCAGGCACACGAAATTTCGCGATTGCTGTCCATGGACTGCCATTTCCAACCCGCCATGCACCTGGAAGACGAGCGTTATGGAGATGCCATTATGTCGCCCCATCCGCTACGGCTAATTCGCAAAGATATTTTGCCCGGCCCATCAGAACGTTCATTTCACCACGGTCGCGCAGAGCCGCGTGGCGCCCTGTGGATGGAGGTGGACTTTCACGGTACGCGAGTACAGATATTCAATACCCATCTGGGGCTCACCAAAGGAGAGCGCCAGAGGCAGGTGGATGCGCTGATGGGAGATGGATGGATGGGCAATGCGGACTGCCCGCGGCCGCGCATTCTGGTAGGGGACTTCAACGCCCTGCCCGGCTCCACGGAAATCAAACGCCTGACGACGGTACTGGACGACACCCAGCTGAAGCTACCTGGACGCAAACCCAAGGGGACTTTTTTCAGCCGACTGCCCAAGGCGCGGATCGACTACGTGTTTGTCGACCGGGAACTCGCAGTGAATGATGTCCATGTGCCCCGTAGCGAACTGACGCGCCTGGCATCGGATCATCTGCCGTTGATCGTTGACATCGAGATTCCGCTGGCGGACAAACACTGAGTGGTCACGCCTGAGCACTCAACACCATGCAGTCATTGAAAGAGCGCGCGCACCTGCTCTTCCCGGGACGGGCGCATACCCGCGGTACGCCCTTCCTCAATGGCAATCTCCAGCGGGATGCCGTTGCGTACCCGGTATATGGCCCAGCCAGCGCCTACTCGGTTGCCACTGGCACAATGCAGCAGTACCGGGGCCGCACTATCGTCCTCAAGCAGTTCCGCCAGGCGGGTAATCTGCGCCTCAGTCGGCGCCCCCTTGGCGATCGGCAGGTTCACATAAGCCATCCCCGCCGCCTCTACCGCCGCGCGCTCCTCAGCCGTACCCTCGGCTGGCGTGCGCAGGTCAATAATGGTTCTAAACCCCTTCTGCTTGAGGGAGTCCACCGCACCAAGATCTATACTGCCTCCAGTGGCAAGATTCGGGCGCAAGCGATTGTAATTCACCACTTCTGCCCCCATCTTGTCTCCAAAGGGCACCTGTGCCGGCGTTTCCGCGTGGACAAGCGGAACGGCTGTGGCAAAGGCCAATAGATACAGTGCGAGCAGGGTTTTCGGCAATTTCATTTTCTGTACTCCCGTTTGCGCGCTATTTTGCCCCAATTATCATAAGATCGTCGAACCCCGTGCCTACTTGAAGGTCCAAAGCGGTGGTTATATGATCCCGAGAGATTTCATATTCACTTCCAGGAGACGCTGATGCGCCAAGAAGTCTATACACAGTCCGGAGCGCTGGATCGCTCAGAATCCACCAAGGTACTGCGCAATACCTATGCGCTGCTGGCAATGACTGTTCTGTTCAGTGCAGTCACCGCCGGTGTGGCCATGGCCATCGGCATGGGCCGCGGCATGGGCATCATCTGCTCCATCGCCGCCATCGTCCTTGTATGGTTCGTACTGCCGCGTACCGCCAATTCCGCCGCCGGTATCGGTGTGGTTTTCGCATTCACCGGCCTGCTGGGCGCCTCTCTGGGCCCGATGCTGAGCTACTATGTGGCCGCCGGTAGCGGTCAGATTGTGATGCAGGCGCTGGGTACCACGGCTCTGATCTTCTTTGCACTGTCCGCCTACGTGCTGACGACCCGCAAAGATTTCAGCTTTATGGGTGGTTTCCTGTTCGTCGGCCTGATCGCGGTACTGGTATGTGCACTGGGCCTCATGATCGCCAGCTTCTTCGGCGTACACCTGCCCCTGGCCAGCGTGGCACTGAGCGGCGTGATTGCCCTGCTGTTCTCGGGCTTCATCCTTTACGATACCAGCCGCATCGTGAACGGTGGTGAGACCAACTACATCATGGCAACCACCTCTCTGTACCTGAACATCCTGAACCTGTTCACCAGCCTGCTGCACATCTTCGGCTTCGCATCCGACGACTGATCAGTACGCTGAGCAAGTTCACACAGTGCCCCGCTCCGCGGGGCATTTTTTTGGCTGCCGAATAAGTACCGGACCACCCATGCAATTCACCCTCGTCGTCTACGGCGCGCCCCACTCCTCCGAGGGTGCAGCAACAGCGCTGCGATTTGCCCGCGCACTGCTGCAATCCGGACACGCGATTTACCGGGTGTTTTTTTATAGTGATGGCGTCCACAACGGCAGTGCGCTGGCGGCCCCTCCACAAGATGAGCAGGACCTGCTATCCCAGTGGCAGGCGCTTGAGCGCAACCACAAACTGGACCTCACCATCTGCATTGCCGCCGCCCAGCGCCGGGGCGTCCTGAGCCCCAGTGAAGCATCGCGGCTGGAGAAGACCTCTGGCAACCTCGCCGACGGGTTTGAGCTGGCCGGGCTGGGGCAGCTTGCCGAAGCCTCTGCGGTCAGTGACCGCGTTGTGACCTTTGGAGGTTGAGCCGATGCCACAAAGCAAATCCATCCTCGCCCTCTGCCGCCACGCGCCCTACGGCAATACACTCGCTCGCGAGGGGCTGGAAGCGGTGCTCGCCTGTGCGGCCATGGATCAGACACCAGAAGTGCTGCTTATCAATGACGGCGTATTCCAGCTTCTGCAGCAGAATCCCGAGCAGATCGGCGAAAAAAACCTTCACAGAAACCTGCAGGCGCTGCCCATGTTCGGCGTTGAGATACTCTATGTGTGTCGGAAAAGCGTTGAACAGCGCGGGCTATGCCCTGATGACCTGTGTGTTCCCGGCGCGGAGATCACGCTGCTGGATGACACTGGCACTTTTATCGGCAAGTTCGACCAGGTACTGAGCTTTTAACATGACCCTCCATATCGTCAATCAGTCCCCCTATTCCGGCTGCGCGCTCAGCGACTGCCTGGATGCAATCGCCGAGGGTGACGCCCTGATATTGATCGAAGACGGCGTCTATGCCGCTGCTGGTCAGCACGGGCTTCCCGAAAAGCAGACCTTTTGCCTTACAGCCGATGCCAATGCGCGCGGCGTTTCCATCGCGAACTCGGTTGAGGGTATCGATGAAGCGCGCTGGGTAGCCCTGTGTACCCAGCACAACCCGATCGTCAGCTGGTTCAAGTAGCGGGTAGATGGATGAGTAATCTGGTAATTGACGGGCAGGAAATCCTGCTGGATAAGGAAGGCTTCCTGCGCAATCTGGACGACTGGAGCCCTAAAATCGCGGAAGCGCTGGCGGCCCAGGAAGATATCACGCTGACTGACGACCACTGGGATGTGATCCGCTTGCTACAAAGGTTTTACCGGGAGTTCGAACTCTCCCCCGCGATGCGACCACTGGTGAAGTATGTAGGGCAACACCTGGGACCGGAAAAAGGCCGCAGCATCTTTCTGATGCAATTGTTTCCACCGAGCCCGGCCAAGATCGGCAGCAAGATCGCCGGGCTACCCAAACCAACCAACTGCCTCTAATCCTGCTCCTGCTCGAACCTCCTGCAGGAAAAGCGCACTAATTCCCCAAATGCGCAATCACCCGGCGCTTGCCCGCGTGATACCGGTGCTCCCACAGGTACACGCCCTGCCAGGTCCCGAGCGCCAACCGCCCCCCGATCACCGGAATACTCAGGCTGCTTGCGGTCAACGCAGCCTTGATATGTGCGGGCATATCATCTGGCCCTTCCAGCGTATGTGTATAAAGCGGGTCGTTTTCCGGCACCAGCCGGTTCAACCAGTTTTCCAGATCCACCCGCGCAGAGGGATCCGCATTCTCCTGAATCAGCAGGCTCGCGGAGGTGTGCTGGATAAACAGCGTGCAAAGCCCGTCCCCGCCGTAACTCTGACCGGCCAGCCAGTGCGCCACCTCGTCGGTAAACTCGTGCAACCCTTGCCCACGCACTACAATTTCCAGCTGTCCTACGGCCATTGTCCTACTCCTGTATCACTTCGCGTATAATCCGCGCCCGATTCAATTCACCAGATACGGCTCTCATTCATGGCTCTTCACCGCGTAAACACCGACGATTACCAGCAGCAACTGGACCAGAAGGTAAACCGTCTGTGCGAGGCATTCGCCCCGTTCACCAACCTTGCGCCCGAAGTATTCCCCTCACCGCCCAGCCACTACCGCCTACGGGCGGAGTTCAAGATGTGGCAGGACGGCGGCCGCGTGGACTACGCCATGTACAAACAGGGCGAGTATAAAAAGCCATTTGTGATTGACGAGTTTACTGTGGGATCCCGCCGGATCAACGACTTGATGCCCCCGCTGCTGGACGCCATCAACCAGAACGAAACCCTGCGCAAGCGCCTGTTCAGTACCGAGTTTCTCACCACACTGAGTGACGACGCCCTGATCACGCTGATCTATCACAAGCCCCTGGGTGATGAGTGGGAAGCAGAAGCGCGGGCGCTGCAAGAGCAGCTGGGTGTTCCGATTCTCGGCCGGTCTCGCAAGCAGAAATTGGTATTGGAGCGGGATTATGTGATTGAACAGATGGATATCGACGGCCGCACTTACCAATACAAACAGGTCGAGGGTAGCTTTACCCAGCCCAACGGTGAGATTTGTCGCTCGATGATCCACTGGGCCCGCGGTTGCTGTGAGGAAGCCCCAGGTGACCTGCTAGAGCTTTACTGCGGCAACGGAAATTTCACCATTCCACTGGCGGAGAAGTTCCGCAAGGTGCTGGCTACGGAAATCTCCAAAGTCTCGGTAAATTCGGCCCAGGAAAATATCGCGGCGAATGGCGTGGAGAACCTGGATATCGTGCGCCTTTCCAGTGAGGAATTCACCCAGGCCATCGACAAGATCCGCCCCTTCCGCAGGCTGAAGGATTTTGATCTGGACAGTTATGATTTTTCAACGGTATTGGTAGACCCGCCACGTGCCGGACTGGATGCAGATACCTGCGCGATGATCGCGCGCTTTCCACGGATTTTGTACATTTCCTGCAACCCGCAGACACAGTTAGAAAATCTGCACGAACTAACCAAAACCCACAAGGTTGAGCGGTTTGCAATCTTTGACCAGTTCCCCTACACGGATCACACCGAATCCGGTGTTCTGCTCGTGAAAAAATAAATGGTGACCATTGCACGACGGGGACGCGGCCACAAAACCAATTAAAAATTCCGCCCCAAAATTCGCTTGGCCGCGTCCAGCACAAAGTCCCGATATTCCGACTCCACTCGCACCATCTCCTGCTCAAATGCAAAACGCTCTTTAGGCGAGAGCTTCTTCCAGTCTTTCAGAATCGGGATATGACCGGTCTTCTCAGCCACCTGGTAAAAGGCCACAAACTCCTCTTTTACCGGCGCACCCACTTGCAATGCGTCCAGCAGTACACGAATACGAATCGACGCTTCCGTCAAGCCAACGCCATCGTCCAGCAGGGTTTTGGCCAGAATCTGGATACTATTGTTCACCCGTCCCCGCTGTGCTTCCGCCGCGGCCTCCAGCTCCAAGAGCTGCTGTACCTGACGCTTACGCGCAGCGCGCAACTCCAGGCAGTAATACGTGGCAATGGCAGAAAGGACTAAAATGATCAGCCCTGCGATTACCAGGATCCACATGGGAACTTCAGTCATGGGAAATACACCTTCAACAGCGCGAGCCCGAGGCTCGCAGTAACAATGGAAAACAGCGTACTGAGTGCAACGATATTGGCCGCGAGCTGACTGTTGCCGCCGAGCGCACGCGCCATGATAAACGACGCCGAAGCCGTGGGCGTCGCCGCCAGCAGAAACAGAATCGCCAGCGCCTGATCATTCAACCCAAACAGCAGCCCTATTCCTACCAGTACCATCGGTACAATGAGTAACTTGAACCCACTGGCCGCAAAAGCACCGAAAGAACTGCGACGCAGCATACTGAGATCCAGGCTTGCGCCAATGCACAGTAGCGCCAGCGGCAATGTAACTGAAGCCAAGTAGTCGCCGGTCTGCACAATCATCTGCGGCAGTTTCAGCCCCACGGCTTTCGCAACCAATGCCAACACAATGGCGACAATCAACGGGTTGCGCAGAATATCCTTACCAAGCTTGCGCCAGCTGAATGTTGCCTTCTGGCTATACACCGCAAACAGTGCCACCGCCGCAATATTATAAAAAATGGTAATCACCGCCATCAGCAATGCCGCCTGCGCCAACCCGGAAGGACCGTAAGCATTGGCTGCCCAGGCGAGGCCGATAATCCCCAGGTTACCGCGGAAGGCACCCTGTATAAACGCGCTGCGATCGCCATATTCCAGTGGCCGCGCCACCAGCCAGGCCAACGGAACCGTCAGTACCGTGCCAATCAATCCCGTCGACAAGAGCGGCCATTCATCCCCGAGGCTCGCATCAGAACTGAAAATATTAAAAAACAGCAACGCCGGCAGCGTAACCAGAAACACCAGCTTTGATGCGTCGTCGACAAAAGATTCACTGAGGAGATTTACCCGCGCCAACCCGTAGCCCACCAGTAAGGTGAGAAAAATCGGTGCGGTAACTGACAGCGCAAAAGCAACGGTCTCGTAGATGGCGTCCAAGCGTTATTCCACTTCGTTCTCGGTGGCGACTTCTTGACTACTGTCTTGCGGCGCCGGCAATTTGTGGCTGTCTTCCGCTTTCTCACGCAAGTCTGCCGCAATCTGTTTACGGGTCTTGGCGCCGAGCTTGCGCAGGCTATCGATACGCTTCACGGCATTGCCGCGGCCCGTAGCGAGGCGTTTGTAGGTTTCCTGGAAGGCTTCGTCGGCCTGGCGAATACGACTGCCCAGGTTATCCAGGGATTCCAGTACCAGGGCAAACTGGTCATGCAATTTGCCGGCTTCGTCGGCAATCTTTTCCGCATTCTTATTCTGCTTCTCATAGCGCCATATATTCTCAACCGTGCGCAGCGTTGCCATCAGGCTGGTGGGACTCACCAGTACAATCTGACGTTCGTAGGCAAAACGGAACATTTCCGGGTCTGCCTGCATGGCGAGCATATACGCTGCTTCGATCGGTACAAAGATGAAGACGAAATCCAGGGTGCGTACCCCTTCCAACTGCTCGTAGGCCTTCTTGTTCAGGCCAGTAATATGCGCGCGCAGGGAGTTGACATGCTGTTTAAGGGCCTGGGTACGCTCCTCCTCGGTTTCCGCAGACGCGTAGCGCTCGTAGTCCACCAGAGAAACCTTGGAATCAATAATCAGGTCTTTGTCTTCCGGCAGGCGCACGATTACATCAGGCTGGCGCCGGCGGCCCTCGGCAGAGCTGTCTTTGAGGGAGACCTGGGTCTCGTACTCGCGCCCCTTCTGCAGGCCGGACTCCTCCAACAAGCGCTCCAGAACCACCTCGCCCCAATTGCCCTGAATCTTGCGGTCGCCCTTGAGAGCGGAGGTGAGGTTCAGGGCTTCGTCACTGATCCGTTGGGTCTGCTCTCGCAGCGCCTTGATCTGGCCCAGCAGGCTATTGCGTTCGGCGTTCTCACGGTCGTAGACATGCTCTACCCGCTTGCGGAAATCCCCCAGCTGGCGCTCCAGCGGATCCAGGCTCTTGCGCAGGCTGTCTTCGCTGCGACGCTGGAAGGCTTGTTGCTTCTCTTCGAAGATGCGATTGGCGAGGTTTTCAAACTGCTCCGCCATACTCGCGCGTGTCTGCTCCAGCTGCTGCTTCTGCTCGGCGAGGGCGGCCTCACTCTTCTCCACCAGCACCTGATAGCGTGCCAGCTGCTGGGATTTGTTCCCCAGTTCGTCACGCAGTTGCTGCACATCCAGATCCAGCCTGGTCTCGCGCTCCAGGGCGCTGGCCAGCTGCGCGGCCCCCACCTGTTCCCGCCCCTGCAGTTCACGCAGCTGACTGACCAGCCGCGCCCGCCCCACCCAGACAGCCATTGCCAGGAGGGCTAACGTGACCACACCGGCAACAATGGTTTGCTCCAGGGATATTTGCAGGGGGAACCAGGTCATAAAAATCACTTAAACTTATTTGAAGCCGCCGGCTCGGGTATCCTTACCGGCGCCAATCAGATGCGAGAGACAGGCAGTTGCGGGAGACAGGATTTTAGATGCCAGACACAAGCGGCCATTTTAACAGGGCCCCCAGTGCATTGATATTCGATTCCGGGGTCGGGGCGATCAGCATTGCGCGGGAAGTCCGCCGCCAGATCCCCGGGTTGACCCTGCACTTTGGTGTGGATAACGGCTTCTATCCCTACGGGACCAAGGCGGAAGAAGATCTGCGACCGCGTATCGTTCAGATCGCCCAAACCATGATGGCGCGTAGCCAGGCCGACATCCTGGTGGTCGGTTGTAACACCGCCAGCACGCTGGCGCTGCCAGAGCTTCGAGACACCCTGGAGTGCCCGGTTGTGGGCGTGGTCCCAGCCATCAAGCCTGCCGCCGAGGAAACCCGCAGCGGTATCATCGCCCTGATCGCCACCGAGGGCACGGTCAACCGCCGGTATACCCGCGACCTGATTGCACAATTCGCCAATGGTCACCGGGTAATCAATGTGCCGGCACCGGAATTGGTGCGGCTGGCAGAAGCCAAACTGCGTGGAGAAACGATCAACGCTGATGACCTGGCGCCGGTGCTACACCGGATATTTAATACCGCCGGGGGCGACAAAGTAGATATCGCGGTACTCGCCTGCACCCACTTCCCGCTGCTGCGCGACGAGTTGGATAGATTTGCCCCCAGGCGTATTCGCTGGCTGGATTCAGGCCCGGCCATTGCCCGGCGGGTACGCTGGTGGCTCGACGAGCTACAACTGGTGCTGCCCACATCACCGGCGGCCAGCAAGTTGCTTATCAGCGCTGAAGACCCGGACAGCCACATAACCCGTGCCTTCGGCGAATTTTCACCGGTCAACATCCAGGCAGAACACAACTAAAACACCACAACACTGCACGACAATAAATTCAATCAGGCCCGCCATACTTATGCTGCAACCGGCATTTCCCGTACTGGAAATTTTTTCGCACCTGCCCGACAACGGGCTGCTGCTGACTCCCAACAATCGACTGCGCAACCGCTGCCAGCAGGTATATGCCGGCAACCAGCCCAGCAACACCTGCTGGGCTCCCCCGCCGGTGGAATCCCTGCAGAGCTGGCTCGACAAGCAGTGGTTCCAATTGCAGCAGCAGGGTTGGCAACCGGCATTCAAGCAGGTGCTCAACCGCGAACAGCGCCAACTGCTGTGGCAGAAAGCACTGGACGAATCCCTCGAGCGCGCGCTGCTGAACACCACCCAGCTGTGCCGCGATGCGGACAGTGCCCTGTCGCAGTTGTTGCAGTGGCAGCTAGTGGAGGATCTCGACCAGCTCGACGCCGCCATAGAACCACTGCTGGAGCAGTTCGCCCTGTCCCTGAGCCTCGATGCATTCCCGCTGTTCGCCATGATCCGCGCGTTCGCCGCACAGCTGCAGCCACACAACGCCATTACTCAGGACCAGCGCGACCAATTAATACTGCGCGCCTTTACCGACGGTGTAATTCCCAGGCTCCCACAGATCGACACCGCTGGTTTCGCGCAGATCTCGCCCCTACATCAGTCGATCATCGACCGAGCGGCGGCGCAGATCGTCAACCATGCGGGCACAGTGTGTTCCGCGCGTATCGCTGCCGCGCCCTGTCAGAACCTGGAGCAGGAGCTGGTGCAAGCGGCGCGCTGGGCGGCGGGTAAACTGCAGCAAAATCCACGCAGCAGTGTCGGCATCGTGGTCAACAACCTGGGCCAGTGCCGCGCCCTGGTCGAATCCGTGTTTGCGCGTATTCTGGAACCGCAGTTTCTCGATCCGCACCAGGCCCGCTACACACTGCCGTTCAACTTCTCCGCCGGTACCCCACTGGCACAAACACCGATCGGCAGTACCGCGCTGCAACTGCTGGACCTGCTCACGGACGACTGGGACTACTCTCAGCTGCGCAACCTGCTGTTCACCCCACTGTGGGGTACAGATGGTGAATTGCGGTTGCGCACCGCCTTGTTCCGGCGCCTGCAAAAAATGGAATTGCGTCGGGTAGACGGTGCTACCCTGCGCTACTGGGCCGAGCGCACCGCCGAAGAATTACAAATCGCCGACCCGGACCTTTCAAACCCGCAACTACCCGGGCAACTGGAAAAACTGGGCGATTGGCAACGGCGCTGGCAAAAAGCACCGGCAGAAATCTGGGCCGCACGCTTTTCGCAAGTATTGGATACATTGAGCTGGCCAGGCAGCCGCAACCCGGATAGCCAGGAATACCAGCAGCTGATGCACTGGGAGAGCGCCCTGGAAGATTTCGCCAGCCTCTCCGGTTTTTCTGGCACGCTCACACTGACACAGGCACTCCAGCAGCTGCGTCAGATCGCCAGCCGCACCCCCTTCCAGGCGGAAACCCGCGATGGCCCACTGCAAATCCTCGGCGTGCTGGAGGCTGGCGGCCTCGCCTTTGATCACCTGCGCCTGGTGGGCTTTGGTCAGCAGCAGTGGCCCACGGCCCCCTCCCCCAACCCACTGCTGCCCATTCAATGGCAAAAGCACTGGAAAATGCCTCGCGCCAGCGCGGAACGGGAGCTGGAACTGGCCCGCGAACTCACCAGAGACCTGCTCAATGCCAGCACAGACATCGCCATCAGCTACGCCTCGGAAGAAGACGGTGTACACCAGGGCCTGAGCACCTTGTTTGGCGAACTGGAAAGCACCGCACCGCTGGACACCGATGCACTGACAACACACTTCCAGGAGCTCGCGGTCGTCACCGCACTGGAAAAAACACCGGACGGCAAACTGCCAGCACTATTGCCCGCCGAGTGCGAACGCGTGCGCGGCGGTGCCTCGGTGCTCAAAGCCCAAGCACTGTGCCCACTGAATGCCCAGTTGCGCTATCGCCTCGGCGCACAGAGGTTTATGGAACCCTCTATTGGCCTCAGCCCGGCCGAGCGCGGCAATGTTGTGCATCAGGTATTGGCGGAATTCTGGCAGGCCTGCGGTAATAGTGAAAAACTGAAAGCGCTTGAAGAACAGGAGCGCACACACCAGGTCCAGTCTGCCATCGAAAGCGCACTGCGCGGCGCGCGCAAAAAGCACGGTCATCTACCCACTGGTTTCTGGGACATGGAGCACCAGCGGCTGCAGCGGCTGATAGAGCAGTGGCTGGACCTGGAATCGAATCGTCCAGCGTTCAACGTGGAAAAAATCGAATGGGAGCAGCAGGTTTCCATTGGCGATCTGCAATTCAATCTACGTCTCGACCGCCTCGATACGCTGAACATGATCGACGGCACGGCGCAGCAGACCATGGTGATCGACTACAAAACTGGCCAACCCAGTATCAACGACTGGCTGCAAGACCGGATACGTGAACCACAGCTCCCCCTCTACGCCCTATTCCAGCAAAGCGCCCACGCCATTGCCTTTGGTCAGGTGCGCACCAGCGACTGTAAATGGAAAGGTTGCGGCGATCTGGAGCAACCCATCAATGGCATCAAAGCGGTAGCCGACACCCAGAAGGACTCCCCTTTCGGCACCTGGGAAGATCTGGTTCAACACTGGCAACAGGGCCTCGAGTTGCTCACCGGCGAGTACCGGAACGGCATCGCCACCCTGCGATTCGACCGCAAGCAAGACAACACCAATCAAAATGAACTCTGGCCCCTCAACCGCTGGCCAGAACGGGAGCAGGCCGCCCAATGAGCCACGACGCAATTGCAGATTCAACGATGCCGCCTGGCAACCAGCCCATCGACGCAAAGGCCCGCGGCCGCGCACTGGATATTACCCAGAGTTTTGCCGTATCCGCGCCCGCAGGCTCCGGAAAAACCGGCCTGTTAACCCAGCGGGTACTGAAACTACTCGCCGCCTGTCAGCAGCCGGAAGAAGTACTGGCGATCACCTTTACCCGCAAGGCCGCAGGCGAGATGCGCGAGCGTCTTATTGAGGCGCTGCAACATGCCCGCAACAGTGAGCGCCCGGATAACCCCCACGAAGCGATCACCTGGGAGCTCGCTCGCGCCCTGCTCGCGCGCGATGAGGAACTGAACTGGCAACTGCTGCAGATGCCCCAGCGCCTCAGAATTCAGACCATTGACGGCCTCTGCCGCAGCCTCGCCAGCCAGCTGCCTATTGAAAGCGGCCTGGGCGCTCCCGGGGAGCCTCTCGAGCAAACCCAAATCGCATTTGAAGCTGCCGTGGTCAATCTGCTCAAACGCCTCGACGGCGAAACTCCGGACACCGCACTGCAACAGCTCCTGCTGCACCTGGACAACGATCTGGGCCAACTCAATAAACTGCTGCAAATACTGCTGGAAAAACGCGACCAGTGGCTGGGGCCACTACTGAATGTGGGTCACCAGGACACGCAGGACTATTTCCATTTCGCCATTGACGAAATGGTAAGCGAACGGCTGGAACAACTGGCCAGGCGTTTGAGCCTGTACCAGGGTGAACTACTGGAGCTCGCAGATTTTGCGGGTAATTATTTACGCGATAACAACAGCGGGCACCCGCTAGCGGCCTGCGCAGGTATCGAAGAATTGCCCGGCGCAGACGCCAATGCCCTGCCAGAATGGCTGGCCCTGATCAACCTTGTGGTCACCGACAAAAACGGACTGCGCAAGCGGGTGGACAAACGCCACGGATTTCCGACTGAAAAAGAAGCCCCTGGAGCCGACAGCTACAAAAGCAGGCTCTATGCACTGTCGGCAGAAATCAGTGACAACGCGGAACTCGTTGAATCCTTTGACGAGGCGCGCGCCCTGCCCACCGGTCTGCAGCAGGGGCAATGGGAACTGCTGCAATCCCTGGCACAGGTATTGCCGAGGCTGGTTGCGGAGCTGAAGCTCGTATTCCAGCAGCTGGGCGCAACCGACTACACCGAGGTTGCCCAGGCCGCGCTAATTGCACTCGGTACCAGCGATGCCCCCACTGATCTCGCCCTGAAACTCGATCTCCAGACTCGCCACATTCTGGTCGACGAATTTCAGGACACCTCGCAGATGCAACTGCAGCTACTGGAAAAACTCACTGCCGGCTGGGAGCACGGCGACGGCCGCACTCTGTTTATCGTGGGTGACGGCATGCAATCCTGCTATGGATTCCGCAACGCGAACGTGGGCATTTTCCTCGCCGCCCGCGACCGGGGAATTGGAGAGGTGACGCTGGAGCCGCTGGATCTGCAGGTAAACTTCCGCTCGGAAGGCGCGGTGGTGGACTGGGTGAACGAAACCTTTGCGAGCGCTTTTCCCGCTCAGGACAACATCAGTCGCGGCGCGGTGAAATATTTGCCATCCCACGGTTTCAAGGGCAACAAATGGCCTGCACCAGCGGTCAGCTTTTACGGCTGTGTCAACGACGACAGCCGCGATCTGGAAGCTGAACAAGCGGTAGCACTGGTAGAAAAACTGCGTACCCAGGACCCGGATGGCAGGGTCGCAATTCTCGTGCGCAAGAAAAAACATCTCGGTCGAATTCTGCCGGCACTCAGCGCCGCCGGGATTCCGTTTCAGGCACCGGACCTGGCACCGCTCGCCAGTAAAATGGTGGTGCTCGATCTGCTCAGCCTCACCCGTGCCTTACTCGACCCCAGCGATCGCATCGCCTGGCTTTCGATTCTACGCGCACCTTGGTGCGGACTGCAGCTGCCGGACCTGTACACTCTGGCCAATTGGGGCAATGGCACCCCGGGCGATCCCGCATACAAGGGACCTATGGATACCAGCGCGCGTCCGCTTCTGCAGGCCCTACAGGATAGTGTCGGCGGCTCCGGAGAAATCCCACTACTCAGCGAAGACGCCAAGCAGCGCCTGCAACGATTCGCAACCCCACTCCTTCGCGCCTGGCAAGAACGGGGGCGTAAACCGCTACGGTTATGGATTGAGGGGCTGTGGCTGGCCCTTGGTGGCCCCGCCACTGTGGCCCACAAAAATGATCTGGAAAATGTGCAGGACTTTTTCCAATTACTGGAAAAGTTCGATACCGGCAGCGCCATCACCGATTGGACCCAGTTCCACAATGCACTGGAAAAACTCTTCGCCCGCCCCGGCGATGATGCCAGTGTACAGGTAATGACCATCCACAAATCCAAAGGGCTGGAGTTCGAGCACGTTCTGATCCCGGGGCTGGATCAGGGTGGCAAGCCTGGCAGCGATCAGCTGTTGCGCTGGGCGGAATGGCTGAACAGCACTGGTGATAGCCGCTTCATGCTCGCTCCGAAAAGCGCCCGCGGGGACCGTGATCCGCTGTTCGACTATTTGCGACACGACAACAACGAGCGCGAGCGCCTTGAAGGTACACGGCTGCTGTACGTAGGCTGTACCCGCGCCATTCGCTCTCTGCACCTTCTCGCCTGCGTACAGCGGGATGAAAAGAATGGCACTCTGAAAGCACCCGGTTCCGCCGCCCTGCTCGCCGGTATCTGGAAGACCATCACGACTAACGAAGACTCTGGCTGGTGCTTGTGGCCGGAAGCGCCAGAGCACGAAACAACGGCAGACAGGTTCGCTGATGATTACGATTACCTGCTGCGGCTACCGAGTAACTGGCAGCCCCCCAAACTGCCCGAAGAACAGTATCTGGCCGAGTACCGCACACCGGATTATCGCGCCATCGAAATGGATGAAGCCAAAGAGCCCAACCTGCCGGAAATGGGCCAGGTGGCCCAGCGTTGGTTCCGGCACGCCGGCACTGTCGCCCATGAAACGCTGGCAACGCTCAGCGAAAACAGTCGTTGGGTCGAGCAAAGCCCGGAGACCCTTGCCGAAACCTTGCGACCGCTCTGGCGGCTACGATTGAACCAGCTGGGGATTCACGGCAGCAAACTGCCGGAGGCCGTGGAAAAAGTCGAACAGGCAATCCTGCGCACCCTCAACTGTGAGCACGGACGCTGGATCCTCAACGGCGACCACCAGGAAGCCGCGTCAGAGCTGGAACTGCACAGTGGCGGCCGTCAATTGCGCCGGTCCATCATCGACCGGACGCTCGTGGACCGGGAGGGTCAGCGCTGGATCATCGATTACAAAACCGCCGAGCCCGGCGCAGACGAGGACAGAGAACTGTTTTTCGCCGATCAGATTGAGCGCTACCGAAAACAGCTGGATGGCTACCGCAAGCTGTTTTACCAGAAAGGTGAATCCAAGATTCGCTGCGCCCTGTACTTCCCGCTGCTGCAAGCACTTGTGGAGCTTCCGCCGGAGTAATTCATAGCAGAACACTCTGGCGAAACGCGGGGTCATCCTAATTTTTGCCCCGCGCGCCCCAGGCGAGAACAATTTCATCCCAACTAAGGCATCATATTCCGGACAGGTCTTCTGAAAAGCTCCCATATCCGTGACGCGTAAAACTGTTTCAAATGAAACCCTAGCCCTCTCTTGCGCCACTGGTTAGCATAACTGCCCCGCAGAGTACTGATTGTGGGCACGGACGCGATTAAATTATTGAATTAAGTAGTGACTTAACCATGACCACGCAGCAGTTCGACGACCTGAATGTCGTCTCTCAGGACATCCTGATTACCCCGGAAGCGCTGAAAACGGAACTGCCCGTCAGCGAGGCTGCCGAAGCTTCAGTAGCCGCCGGCCGCACCGCAGTGCGCAATATTCTGGACCGCAAAGACCACCGCCTGATGGTTGTGATCGGCCCCTGTTCCGTCCACGACGTGGACGCGGCCATCGACTATGCCAAGCGCCTCAAAACGCTCGCGGACCAGGTTTCTGACAGCCTGCTGATCGTCATGCGCGTGTATTTTGAAAAGCCACGTACCACCGTGGGCTGGAAAGGTCTGATCAACGATCCGCACCT
Organism: uncultured Microbulbifer sp.; assembly: GCF_947504145.1. Lineage (GTDB taxonomy): Bacteria > Pseudomonadota > Gammaproteobacteria > Pseudomonadales > Cellvibrionaceae > Microbulbifer. The sequence goes on along the minus strand of NZ_CANNGQ010000001.1, from coordinate 808,217 downwards.
GGACGACTCCTTCAAGATTGAAGACGGCCTGCATATCGGTCGTAAGCTCCTGCTGGATATCGCCGAGCTGGGCCTGCCCACCTCGACCGAAGCCCTGGATCCGATCTCGCCCCAGTACCTGCAGGACCTGATTTCCTGGTCCGCCATTGGTGCACGCACCACCGAATCCCAGACTCACCGGGAAATGGCCAGCGGCCTCTCTTCCGCCGTGGGCTTCAAGAACGGCACCGACGGCAGCCTGGAAGTGGCCATCAACGCCCTCCAGTCCACCGCCAATCCACACCGCTTCCTGGGTATCAACAAGGAAGGCCAGGTAGCGATCATCCACACCGCGGGTAACAAATACGGCCATGTGGTACTGCGCGGTGGCAACGATAAGCCCAACTACGATTCCGTCAGCGTTGCCGTGTGTGAGAAAGAACTGGAAGACGCCGGCCTGGTGCCCAACATCATGGTCGACTGCAGCCACGCCAATTCCAACAAGAACCACGAGCTGCAGCCTCTGGTAGTGGACAACGTCACCCACCAGATTCTGGATGGCAACAAGTCTATTATCGGCATTATGGTCGAAAGCAACCTGAAAGCTGGCAACCAGAAGATCAACAAAGATCGCAGCCAGATGGAATACGGGGTTTCGGTGACGGATAAATGTATCGACTGGGATACTACCGAGAAACTGCTACTGGGAATGGCAGAACAGTTGCGTGGACCACTGAAGGCACGCAAAGGGTAAACTTCTACCCAATTTGCACCCAACCTGAAAGGACCGGCACAGCCGGTCCTTTTTTGTATCTACGCTGACAAACTGTTTAACTTGGTTTTCAAGGAACAACTGCAGTCAACGTGAACCAGAAAGCACGCGAGTGACAATTGGAAGACTATTTTCTATTAAAAATGGTGCATATTCTGTCCGCCGTTATAGTAACGGGAACCGGTGCAGGTATTGCCTTCTTCATGTTTATGGCGAGCCGCTCATCCAATATCGCCGCTCTCGCCGTAACAACTCGGCATGTGGTACTGGCCGACTGGTTATTTACTGCACCCGCCGTAGTTGTCCAATTCGTATCCGGCGTACTCCTGATGGACAGGCTCGGTTACTCCTTCTCATCCACCTGGTTTCACTTCGTAATCACGCTCTTTCTTTTCATAGGGGTATGCTGGATACCAGTTGTTGCTATTCAATACAAACTCAAAGCGCTCGCTGACGCATCCCTGGACTCCGGTGAACTGAACCCGGGTTTCACGAAATGGATGCGATATTGGACCGGACTGGGTATTCTAGCTTTTGGAGCAATATTAACCATTTTCTGGTTAATGGTATTCAAACCGTTTCCTGTAATTTAGATGTTTTGTATTTTCCCTAAAATCAATTTATCGCTAGACCGCAGATAAGATGTCTACCGCAAACACAGATTCACAGTTCAACGCACGAATTCTGCGCCCCAAGCAACCGGGCAATGGCACACACTGGGCTTTCGTCGTCTTGCCAAAAGAAGCCAGCGCCAAATTACCAAGGCGCGGTCGCACGACCGTAGATGGGACAATAAACGGCAAACCTTTTACGATTCAGCTTGAGCCCGACGGGCAGAAAAGTCATTGGCTGAAAATTGATGAGGTGTTGCTCAGGGCTTCCGGGGCCAGCTACGGCGACCTTGTGAACTTCCACATCAGGGCCGCCGCCGAAGAGCCCGATCCTGAGGTCCCGGCAGATCTGGCAGAGGCATTAGTGGCTTCGCCAGAGGCTATGGCCACCTGGGATACGACCACTAATCTATCCCGCGTAGACTGGATTCACTGGATAACATCTGCCAAGCAGCAAAAAACGCGAGGCAAACGCATCAACGATGCCTGTGACATGCTCGCAGCGGGCAAAAAGAAAGTGTGCTGTTTCGACACCTCCGGGTTTTACAGCAAAGCGTTCAAGGCGCCCGAGGCGTTTGACTAGCTCACGCCTCCCTCCCCCTGATTCGGATTACTGATGTTCCTTAATCAATTTAGTGACCTGCTTTGCCAGGTCATTGGGGACAGGAAAATGCAGGTTATACTGAGCGATTCGCCATTTCCCGCCCTCTTTAACGAGCACACCGCTGCCACGGCACTCTCCATACGCCTCATTATCCAGAAGCTCATCAAACCAGGCCACATCATTGTGTACCACAATTGAGCGGTCTCTCGGCACATAGGTCCAGCCCCTACCCTCGCTGAAATACGGTTTCACATACTCCTTAAAAGTATCCACGCTCCAACGCTCGTCTGCGTCGGTTCCCAAAAAAACACCGTCTCTACTGAATAGACTAAAGTAGGCATCAAAGTCCGCATTCGCAGCAGCTTGGTGAAACTTATCCAGCTGCTTAGAAATAGCCGCGTCTTCCGTTGCTGTATTGGCGCCCATATCAGCTAGCGCTGAACCAGCCGGCAGAATAAGCGCCACAACCAGTATCCACGATTTAACCCACAGCGCACCTCGATAAGCCATACCATTACTCCATTTTTTCTATTGTCGGGCTGTCGCCCGATTGAGTGGTCAAAATTGCGGAACGTGCTATACCCATTAGATTCGTCAAAAGCCAGCTATGCAAGAAAAGCAGAAACTTAGGTACATCCAGGTCGCCCTTCTCACGCCTGGCGCCACATTCATCTGTACGACCTGCGCGATGATAATGCGAATATCGTATTGGTGCAGTGATATTTGATGGCGCGCAAAGAAAATTGATTACTATAAACATCAACTGACATTTATTATGCGCAATCATATTCGACCAAGAGCCTACCGATCTTTAGGCACATTCCTATTGGTATATATACTGCCTGTCTGCAGCAGCAGTAGTGAAGTGCCATTCTTTATCGACACCGCGGATTTGATACAAAAATCAGCGAAAGAAATATATAGAAAAAATGTAGATCTTGAACCCGGAGATCTCGTCAGCACACTGGACCCGGTTTGGATCAGTTGTAAAGCCGGCAGGCAAAGGACGTTTACGGTTCCCAGCGAGACCCAATGTCCGGCCCAACAAAAAATTCAGACGCCTTGTATCGCGAAAGTTAACTTCCCTATTCGCACAACCATTTCAACCGACGTAACCGTTCTCAGCGACGGACAGTGCGAAATTAATTTTAGCTACGACTTTACTAGTTCCGAACAATGGGAAAATGGATATATTCAGGCGAGCCTCAACAAAGGATCGGGAAGCGGCAGTGTTCGGGGCGACTGTGCGAAAATAAAAGCCTACGTAGAAATCGAGGAAGCCGTACAAATACACGAATCCGCGCTAAACCGGCAAATATCAACTCCTAATATATATGAATGAGTGGTACACAGAATGATGATCAAGATGAAGACTTGTAGCGTCGCTGTCGCTCTCGTTTTGTGTCAATTCGTCTCAACACAAAGTGTTGCAACCCCTGATAACCAACATTCGGCCCCGAGTTTTATTATCGATATGGCAGCGCTGATAGAAAAAGGGGCAGCCAAAGCCATTCGAGACCATAGTGGACTGGGCATGGACGACCTTCTGCTAGAGCACGGCACAGTACGGTTCTGGTGCTCCGCAAAAGCGAACTGGAGGTTTGTCGATGTATATTCTCTGGAAGTTCCAGACCAGTCCGGGCCGTCGGCGTTATGCGAGGCGAAAATTCAACTGATCATCAAAGACACCCTTAATCACGAAGTAAAACCCGCTGCGGGCGCTCCAGGCTATTGTTATGACACAATAGATTTCGAATCTATCGATGTGACGATATATGGCAACGGCTTTATGGAGTCATCAAGAGGAAAGGCGCACAGCGGGGGCACAAATTCATGTAATGACCAGCGTGAAATTTCAGGAATTCCGGAGGCGATCGCGAAGTACACAAGTAAGCCGGCAGCGGAAAATGAAGCGGATACCGGACTTGATGGGCTAGCCCCTTAAACTCCCAAGTGACTGCACCGCCCGGCAATGGGGAAACCATTGCCCAATGGATCAATCCGTGTCTATACGCAGCCCCAAACGTTTCCAGTTCCTTTCCTCGATAGCGCGGTCCAATTCCTTCGCGCGCCGACGCATATCGTCAACCTGATACTCATAGAATTGATCGAAAACCTGACGTTCGAAAACTTCAAGGTCGCAGTGCACGGAGTTCCTGCAATGTAAATATTCCCACGCGAGGCTGTCATCGGCTCTCAGGTAATACCCAGCGTCATCGACAGAAGCATCATATTGTGTCGATTCCACAAACCTGCGAAAAAAAGAAAAAGCGACTTGGCGGATAACACGCTCCTGAATCCAGTCCCCGCTCGCGGCTGAAATGCCGGCCTGAAGCTGACGGTAAAGTGCATCGCTATATTCAGCTTCCAGACTCACCAAGGAAGTCGCGATCTCCGCTACCGGGAGGTTATCGGCAGCCTCCTCCAGCCAGAATGCCCATAGCGAATCCAGGTCGAACCCCTCTAACAGGTCGTATAGCCCACCACACTGTTCAAGATTTCCTCTGTAATCAGCCAGCAATTCATCGGACATATCTCCCCGAGCCTCCAGCCTTGCGAGAGACTCTTTCGACTGGATAGAGGAATGACGACAACGCTCTAGAATCTCCGTGAGTATTAGCTGGGCTCTGGAATCTCCAGCTTCCGCACGACCGAGGAACTTTCGGTAAGCAATATGTGGCGGCTCAGTGAGGACAATCACGGCTTCGCTATTGTTTTGGCCATCACCACTACGAGCTTGATGTAGATCGGGCCGAGGCTCTTTTCCCTGAATGCGCGGAGCCTGTGAATGGATCGGCTGCTCTTTCTGATCGGTCGTCGCGAGCGGCGCCGGGTTGGCGTTTCCCTTCTTGAAGACAAAGTACAGCCCAAAACAAAGTGGAACTGCAGCGAGCAGCAATAAAGCAACGCCTCTGGCTGAAACCCATTTCCGCTTCATGGAACCCCTAAACTTTAATAGCGTGCGTTAATACCACTACCTCTGCCATCAACCCCTTCCATCGATGCAAATTACGCAGTGAAGCTCAAAGCGCCGCTCAAGCGCTCTTCGCTGGCTGTAACAGCCATACCTGCTCTTCTGCCGGACATTTCCCTTTCAATCCACCCTCGACGGCGACAGAATCCAGCAGGTTTAACACATATTGCGTGCCGTATAGCGTTGCCACTTCGTCGGGGCCTACCCGAAATGGCGGCCCGGGCAGCAAGTTCTGGTCGTAGTCAAAACTAATAAGTAATTGCGGAGCGGTCTTGGCAATAGTGGTCAAGTGGCCCGCATATCGAGCGCGCATATTTTCGGGCAGTGCCACCAGTGCGGCGCGGTCGTATATTGCGTCGATGGCACCTAACATCTCAGCGGTGAGGTGAAAAACATCACCGACAAAAATATCGAGTCCGTCGCTGCTATAGCGCCGCAGTGTATTCAACTGTTCAATCTCTGGCTCAAGTTCCAGCTGCGCAAACAACTGAATCACTGCCTCCTCGCTCAGTTCGGCCCCGCAAACACGGAAGCCCTGAGTCAGCAGCCAGCCGATATCCAACGTCTTTCCGCACAGTGGCAGAAATACGCGACTACCCGGTGCCAGCCCCAACTTCTGAAAATGCGTGACCAGCAGCGGGTGGGCATCGCTATTGTGAAACCCGATTTCATTTTTTTGCCACTTTTCAAGCCAGAATTCTTTGTCCATTGCGCTGTCAGCTCCGATTACAACACTGCAAAAACTTCTTCATCTTCCCGTTTGGCCACCTTTTGCTGGCCTTCATTCAGGCCGAGCTTCCAGTAGCTGGCAATATACCGGGACTTTGCGTCCACTTATCAACCTCCACCGGAAACAATCGAGTGGTTAGCTAGCACGCCTTCAGCAAGTGCCACAGACCAGATCCGCGGGGGTAGCCTTCGATCGACCGAGGTGGGCCGACTGGGATCGGTTGTTACCACAAGAGCCTCTTCGCGCCACTCCACCCCTACGATGGTGCCGGCCCTCAGTGAAAAGCGTACCAGATCGACACCATCCGGAAAGCTCGTGGTATAAGCCCGCAGTATGGAATATCGCGGCGCGCTGCTGAAGCCGCCGGAACCATAGCTGACGTCGTCGGCATAAATGGCCACCAGAACACCATCAAAGCCTTCGGGTGCAAACGTCTTTGGGGGCCTGTGGTGGGTGAAATACAGGTTTTTCACGAGCAGTATGTGTCGACTGTCCTTGTGGGAAACTTGCCAAAGCTGGTTTTTTCCATATGGCCGCTCAATGGGATTGGCCGCAATCAGGAACCAATCTTCGTTGACACCGCCGATATAGTTGAACCCGGAAAATGGACCATCGGAAAAGTCGGCCACTAGGGGCCCAAGCTCATCGTCATTGCGGGCAAAGATTTTACGATCGAAAAAAACCTTGCTGTCGACCCCAGGGGATTGCGCAAGGGCCTGGACTCCGCGGCCAGCGTCGCTGTCAAATATCCCGCCGGCTTTTTCCAGTTTCCCTTCCGACGTTAGCAACTCAATTTCTGCCGCGGGAACATCGCCAGCAGTATGGCTATGCTGCCATTCCAGTGGTGGCAGCTGATGGGGAACTTCAGATACATGCACACCAGGGCGCAGTATAAGAAGTGTCTTATCGGTAAGGACTGTCAACTCGGCAAACTGCGGAGCGAAGATCATCCGGATAAACACAAACGCAAAAAATACGAAAACGACCGCACAACTTATGCCGAATCCGATTCCGATCCACTTCACAACCTCCATAGACTTCCCTCTCTATTGGCCACACATCCCAATTGAATGTGGAATATACCAATCCAAATACCGCTGAAACAAAGCCAAAGCCACCCTTCCCAGGCCACAGGTTACCGCTATAATCGGCGCCATGTCTGATTTACCTATTCAGGAAGTACTACCAACACTGCTGGACACATTGGCCGCCCACAGCAATGTGGTTCTGCAGGCCCCTCCAGGTGCCGGTAAAACGACCGCGGTGCCGCTTGCCCTGCTGGATAGCCTGTGGCTCCAGCACCGTAAAATCATCATGTTGGAACCACGCCGCCTGGCTGCCCGTTCCGCGGCAGCGCGCATGGCAGAGTTACTCGGCGAACCCGTCGGCAAGACCGTGGGTTACCAGATCCGGGCGGAGCGGAAGTCCAGCCGGGACACCCGAATTCTTGTCGTCACCGAAGGTATTCTGACCCGCCTGTTGCAGTCTGACCCGGAACTCGCCGATACAGCTCTAGTGATCTTCGACGAATTCCACGAGCGCAATCTTCAAGCGGACCTGGCACTGGCTCTATGCCTGCAATCCCAGGAAGTACTGCGGGACGACCTGAAACTGCTGGTAATGTCCGCCACACTGGACGCCGATGCCGTAGCCGGGTTGCTCGGCAACGCACCCGTCATCACCAGCGAGGGCCGGGCCTATCCGGTCGAGATTGAATACCTCCCCCACCGTGAAGTCCCTGAGGATGCACGCCAGCTGCCGGTGCTGATGAGTCGCAAGATTCAAGAACTGGTTTCACGAGAAGAAGGCAGCCTGCTCGCCTTTCTACCCGGGGTGCGGGAAATCCTCACGGTGGAAAGCAACCTGCGCGACGCATTTTCCGGTCGCTCGGATATAGTCGTTACACCACTCTACGGCAATCTGAACAAACAGCAGCAGGATGCCGCTATCGCCCCCTGCCCCGACGGCAGACGCAAGATCGTGCTTGCCACCAATGTGGCCGAGACATCCATCACTATTGAAGGTATTCGGCTGGTAGTCGACTCGGGCCTGATGCGCGAATCCCGCTTCGACCCCAATACCGGTATGAACCGGCTGGTAACCACGCAGATCTCGCAAGCATCCGCAACCCAACGAACCGGCCGCGCTGGGCGCCTCAGCGCGGGTTACAGCTTGCGCTTGTGGAGTGAATCCACCCAGCGGGGAATGACAAAGAAAAACGCACCGGAGATCCTGCTGAGTGACCTCGCTCCCGTCATGCTGGACCTCGCACAATGGGGTATTACCGACGTTGCGGAGCTGCACTGGCTCGACCTACCCCCTCCCGGCCCTGTCGCCCAGGCGCGAACACTGCTGCAGGAACTGGGCGCGCTGGATGACGATCTGCGCATCACCACGCACGGTGAAGTGATGCTCAGCCTGGGAGCCCACCCTCGACTTACACACATGATGCTGTGCGGCAATAGATTGGGTCTGGCGGAGCAAGCCTGCCTGCTCGCAGCACTACTTTCCGAACGGGATATTTTCCGCGGTGAGCAGCGCTGGGACCGGGATATTCATAAGCGTATGGAGGTGTTGGACAGGACGCGTAAAAACAATAGCGCCGATCAGGGTCCTGTACATCGTATTCGGCAGCAAGCGAAGACCTGGCAAGCACAGCTTCCCCGGAACGCACGCTCACACCACCAAGTGCCGGACCGGCTCGACACCACCGGAATTCTGCTCGCCTACGCCTACCCGGACCGCATCGCAAAAAATCGCCACGACCGCGAGCGACGCTTTCTGCTATCCAACGGCCGCGGTGCGCAGTTTTCCCACGACGACGCACTGGCCCAGGAAGACTACCTGGTGGTCGCCGACCTCGATGGTCACGGACGCGACGCCCGCATTCAACTGGCCGCGCGCATTTCCAGTAACGCCCTGCACGAATATTTCGACGATCGGATCGTCCGCGAGACCGCTGTGCGCTGGGACGACAATGCAGGGCGTGCTGTGGCCAGTGAGCAAATCCGCCTGGAAAAACTTGTTCTCAATGAAAAACCAGCGAAGAAAATTTCTCCGGAACTACTAAGCCGAGCGCTACTGGATGCCATCCAACAGAAAGGATTGCACATTCTCCCCTGGAGCAGCGAATCAGAAAGCCTGGTTGACCGGGTACGCTTCTTGTACGAACAGATAGACGCGAATCCCGATCTAGCGGGACAGCTATCGCTGCCAGACTGGAGCCAACGGTCCTTGCTGGACACTATGGAGAGTTGGCTGCTACCGCACCTGCATGGACTAAACAAGCTCGACCAGCTCAAGCAGCTGGACCTCAAAAGCATACTGTTGGCGGAACTGGAATGGCGAACACAGCAACAACTGGATACGCTGGCCCCGTCACATATACAGGTGCCAAGCGGCTCCCGTATTGCCATTAATTACAGCGAGTCTCCCCCTGTACTTCCGGTCCGCCTGCAGGAAATGTTCGGACTCGAGCAAACTCCCGCAATACTGAATGGTCGCTACCCGCTCATGATTCACCTGCTCTCACCGGCCAGACGCCCAGTGCAAGTCACCCGAGACCTGGCAAGCTTCTGGGAAAACACCTACCACGAAGTGAAAAAGGAACTGCGCATCAAGTACCAAAAGCATTTCTGGCCAGACGACCCGGCAACAGCCCAGGCAACCAGCAAGACCAAGAAACGGATGTAGCGCAAAAATTTAGAGCAAGCTCGAAAGGTGCACTTTCCGCTGACTCCCCGTACAATCGCTTGACAGGAAAACAAACGGGGCAGCCCGTCATTGTTACAATGTTCAGCCACGCCTTTAGCCGAGTCTCTTCCCGTGAAATGGACCTTCTGCGCCAAATTTCTGCTTCCCACCCTGATTGCAGCAACCCTCACCGCCTGCAATCTTGAAGACGTGCCCAACCTGTACCCTGAGCAGGGCCACACCGACCACCCTCAGGAAATGAGGGATTTTGTCGGCAGTATCCAAGGCTATGCGCGCGGGCTGAAAACCGGTTTTATAGTGATTGGGCATGGCGCCCTGCCACTGTTGAGTACAAACGAGCTCACCAGTGGCGACCCAGACAGCGTATATATCCGCAGCCTGGACGGCGTTGCACAAGATGCCGTTTTTTACGGCCACGCGGGAATAGACCAACCGACATCGGATAGCCGCCGCAATAGCCTGCAGAGCTTTCTGGATATGGCGCGGAACACGAGCGGCACCACAATAATGGTGACGGACTTCGCGATATCCGAGCAAAAAATTGATAACGCATACCAGCTGAGTAACGATGCCGGCTATTTGGGATTTGTCGCCGACCATACGGAGCTCGACAACATTCCGATCTACCCCACCCAACCCTACAACATCAATCGCCGCGACATTTTTGACTTGGACGATGCCAGCAACTTTCTGGTATTGACGGATACCCGACTGCATTCAACGCGCCAGCAACTGGTCGATGAGCTCGTCAATACCGACTACGACGTGATTGTGTTGGATTTCTTTTTCAATGGTGAAGAGTTCACCGCGAATCAGATTCGTCAACTGCAACGAAAAAGTAACGGAAGAGCGCGAAAAGTACTCGCCACTGTCAATATTGGCCACGCTGAAAATAACCGCTACTACTGGGAAAACCACTGGGTCTCCAACCCGCCAGACTGGCTGAATGAACAGATCCCCGGCAACAATGGCCTGTACTACGTCAATTACTGGAATCCCGCCTGGCAAGATATTATTTCAGGGGACGAAGACTCCTATATCTACAAAATCGCCAATGCAGGCTTTGACGGCGCCTATCTGCAAGGGCTCGATGCGTACGAGCATTTTCAGGACTGAGCAGCGCTCGCCCCACCCCCTTACCGATACAAATTTTATCGAGCGCATAAAAAACGCGGCAATTGCCGCGTTTTTTGTTTCGGAAAGGATTCGGCTCAGTAGTAAGCCTGAGACTTGTCGGTATGGTCGGTAATGTCTTTCACACCGGCCAGTTCTGGAACCTTTTCTTTCAGGGTTTTCTCAACACCTTCTTTCAGGGTCATGTCTACCATGCCGCAACCCTGGCAGCCGCCGCCGAACTTCAGAATCGCATAGTGGTCCTCGGTGACTTCCACCAGGCTGACCTGACCACCGTGGGAGGCGAGCCCCGGGTTTACATCGCTGTACAGAACGTAATTGATACGGTCTTCAATGGGGCTGTCATCGGTGACCTTGGGCATACGCGAGTTAGGCGCACGGATGGTCAGCTGGCCGCCCATCTTGTCTGATGAGTAATCCACCCGGGCTTCATCCAGATACGGAATACTGCGGCCCTCAAAGTAAGCCTTGAACCCGTTCAGCTGCATTTCCAGGTCACCCTCGTTCTCTTCGCCGGGGCGGCTGTAGGCAATACAGGTCTCGGCGCTGGGCGTACCCGGATTGGATACGAACATGCGGATAGCGATGCCCTCGCAGTCCTGCTTTTCCAGCAGGTCGCGGAGATACTCCTGAGCGGAGTCGGTGATGGTTACGTTCAATTCTGACGGTTGTTCTGACATATACCTTCTCAATAAACCGGGTTTGAGCAACCGGGCTACAAATAACCGAACCCGAATACCCGAGCGCTAGTGTCGGGTATTTTACGCGCAACCGCGACCAAGTAAAACCGGTTATGAGGCAAGCGCACCCAGCAATGCCCTGGCAGTCGCCTCTGAGGAGCCGGGATTCTGGCCGGTAATCAGCAGCCCGTCAGTACAAATGTGGCTCTGCCAGTCACTCCCTTTGGAGTACTCACCACCACGTTCCTTGAGCATATCCTCCACCAGAAACGGCACCACGTCGGTCAGGCCTACGCCCTCTTCCTCACTGTTGCTGAACCCTGTGACCTTGCGTCCCTTCACCAGCGGCTCACCGCTTTCATCCACAGTGTGACGGAACACCGCGGGCGCGTGGCAGACCGCACCCACTGGTTTGTTGGCCCGATAGAACCCGTGAATGATGGCAATGGAGCGCTGATCCTCCGCCAGATCCCAAAGCGGGCCATGACCGCCCGGGTAGAAGAGTGCATCGAACCACTCGGTATCCACGTCATCCAGGGTTTTGGTGTTGGCGAGCGCCTCCTGAGCCAGCGGATCGCTGCGGAAGCGTCGGGTAGCCGCTGTCTGTGCGTCGTCTGAATCGCTCTTGGGATCCAATGGCGGCTGACCGCCCTTCGGTGACGCGAGGGTCACTTCTGCCCCGGCATCCACAAAGACATAGTAAGGCGCGGCAAACTCCTCCAGCCAGAAGCCGGTTTTATTGCCTGTATCACCCAGCTCATCGTGGGATGTCAGTACCATCAGAATCTTCATCGAACCTCCCGCGCACTCTGTTTCACAACGCCTGTTTCACAACGCCATAACTCTAGAGTCCTTGATGGCGATCGGTTAGCCGGATTTCCACCTCATGCTACTGCCAGCGCTAGAACCATTGGTTACAAGCATATGCGCACACGATCTTCCGGGCGGCCTTCTCCACTACGCGGGAGGCCTGTCGTGGCGCCGGTTTGTGCTAAGATTGCCGCCCTTTTTTGAACACCCGGTGCATTTAGTACTCGCTAGTAGTACTCGCTAGTGCCCAGCCAACCGGGAACCAATCGGCAACAAGGAAATGACCATGTCGGAGAATCGGTCTCAGCAGTCCCGTGACCAACGCCTACAGCAGCTTCAGAGCGCCCTCGAAGCACGCATCGTGATCCTGGATGGCGGCATGGGCACCATGATTCAGCAGGAAAAGCTGGGTGAAGCGGATTACCGCGGTACGCGCTTTGCGGACTATCCCTCCGACCTCAAGGGCAACAACGACCTGCTGGTTCTGACCCAGCCGGACCTGATCGAGCGCCTGCACCGGGAGTACCTGGAAGCCGGTGCCGATATCATCGAAACCAATACGTTCAACGCCACCCGCCTGTCCCAGTCTGACTACGACATGGAAGATTTGGTGCCAGAGCTGAACCTGGTGGCCGCACAGGTGGCCCGCCGTGCCGCCGACGCCCTCTCCACCCCGGAGAAGCCCCGCTTTGTGGCCGGGGTGCTGGGCCCGACCTCCCGTACCGCCAGCATCTCTCCGGACGTGAACGACCCAGGCGCGCGCAATGTGACCTTTGACGCGCTGGTGGAAAACTACATCGAATCCACCAATGCGTTGATCGACGGCGGCTCGGACCTGATCCTGATTGAGACCATTTTCGACACCCTGAACGCCAAGGCCGCCATTTATGCGCTGAAGAAGGTGTTCCAGCAGCGCGGCTTCGAGCTGCCAATCATGATTTCCGGCACCATCACTGATGCGTCCGGCCGCACCCTTTCCGGCCAGACCACCGAGGCCTTCTACTACTCGATCGCCCACGCCAATCCGCTGTCTGTGGGTCTCAACTGCGCCCTGGGTGCCACCGAACTGCGCCCGTACGTCGAGGCCCTGTCCGGTGTCTGTGCTTCCAACGTCTCCGCCCACCCCAATGCGGGCCTGCCGAACGAGTTCGGCGAATACGATGAGACCCCGGAACAGACCGCGGCGATTGTGGCGGAATTTGCCCAGAGCGGCTTCCTGAATATCCTCGGCGGCTGCTGTGGCACCACACCGGAACACATTCGTGCCATTGCCGACGCGGTTGCCGATATAGCCCCGCGCAAGCCACTTAAATTGAAACCGGCCCTGCGCCTGTCCGGCCTGGAACCGTACGTTGTCGATGAGAACGCGCTCTTCGTGAATGTGGGTGAGCGCTGTAACGTCACCGGATCGGCGCGCTTCAAGCGTCTGATTATGGAAGAGGATTACGATACCGCTCTGCAGGTCGCCGCCGCCCAGGTCGAAGACGGTGCCCAGGTGATCGACTTCAACATGGACGAGGCGATGCTGGATTCCGTCGCCGCCATGCGCCGCTTCCTCAACTTGTGCGCCACCGAGCCGGACATTTCCAAAGTGCCGTTTATGGTGGACTCCTCCAAGTGGGAAGTGATCGAGGCCGGGCTGCAGTGCATCCAGGGCAAACCCATTGTTAACTCCATCAGCCTCAAGGAAGGCGAAGAAGACTTTATTGACAAGGCGCGCTCCTGCCTGATGTACGGCGCTGCCGTTGTTGTGATGGCCTTCGACGAACAGGGCCAGGCGGACACCTTCGAGCGCAAGACCGAGATCTGTAAGCGCAGCTACGACATCCTGGTCGACAAGGTGGGCTTCAATCCTTCCGATATCATTTTCGACCCAAATATCTTTGCCGTAGCCACCGGAATTGAAGAGCACAACAACTACGCGGTGGACTTTATCCAGGCCACCCAGTGGATCCGCGAGAACCTCCCGGGCGCGAGCGTCTCCGGTGGTGTGTCCAACGTTTCCTTCTCCTTCCGCGGCAACAACCCGGTGCGCGAGGCGATCCACTCCGTATTCCTGTACTACGCCATCAAGGCGGGACTGAACATGGGGATCGTCAATGCTGGCCAGCTGGCGGTCTACGACGATTTGCCGGAAGAACTGCGACAAAAGGTTGAGGACGTGATCCTCAACCGCAACGACGATGCCACCGAGGCGCTGCTGGATATCGCGGAGAAATACCGCGGCGACGGCTCCACCGCCGAACGCAAGGAAGATCTGGCCTGGCGCGAGCTCCCGGTTAAGGAGCGCCTGGCGCACTCGCTGGTGAAGGGCATCAACAACTTCATCGTTGAAGACACGGAAGAGTGTCGCCAGCAGGCCACCCGCCCCCTGGACGTGATCGAAGGCCCGCTGATGGACGGTATGAATATCGTCGGCGACCTGTTTGGCGAAGGTAAAATGTTCCTGCCGCAGGTGGTGAAGTCTGCGCGGGTAATGAAGCAGGCAGTAGCCTACCTGCAGCCATATATCGAGGCGGAAAAAACCGTCGACAGCAAACCCAATGGCCGCATTCTGATGGCGACGGTAAAAGGCGATGTACACGATATCGGCAAAAATATTGTCGGCGTAGTACTGGCCTGTAACAACTTCGAGGTGATCGACCTGGGTGTGATGGTGGCTGCAGAAACCATCCTGCAAACCGCCAAAGAAAAGAACTGTGACATCATCGGCCTCTCGGGCCTGATCACCCCGTCACTGGATGAAATGGTGCACGTTGCCGCAGAAATGGAACGCCAGGGTTTCGATATCCCACTACTGATCGGCGGCGCCACCACCTCCAAGGCGCACACCGCAGTAAAAATCGACCCACAGTTCAACCGCAACCAGACCGTGTATGTTGCAGATGCCTCCCGCGCAGTGGGTGTGGCAAGCAAACTACTCTCTGACGAATTGCGCCCAGCGTTTGTAAAAGATATTCAGGAAGAATACGAGAAGGTGCGGCACCGCACCGCCAACCGCAAACGCAACGACCCGCGCCTCAGTTACGAAAAAGCATTGAAAGCAGGCCCGCAGTTTGACTGGGCAAACTTCGAGCCGAAAGCGCCGAACAACCCCGGGCTGACGGTGCTGGACGACTTCCCCCTGGAAAAACTCGTCGACACCATCGACTGGACACCCTTCTTCATTTCCTGGGATCTCGCCGGTAAATACCCAGCGATCCTGAACGACAATGTAGTGGGCGAAGCCGCAACGGACTTGTTCAAAAACGCCCAGACCATGCTCGCGGATATCATCGACAACAAACGCCTTACCGCCCGCGCGGTATTCGGCCTGTGGCCGGCGAATTCAGATGGCGATGACATCATCGTGTACACCGATGAGAGCCGTACCGAAGAGCTGGCACGACTGCATCAAATGCGTCAGCAGGTACAGAAGCGCGGCGGCGACGGCTTGTGCCGTTCGCTGGCAGACTTTATCGCCCCGGTCGATTCCGGTGTCGCCGATCATATCGGCGGCTTTGCGGTAACCACCGGCATCGGTGCCGACGAGCTGGCAGCCGAGTACGAAGCCAAGCACGACGACTACAGCGCGATCATGGTCAAGGCACTGGCGGATCGCCTTGCCGAATCCTTCGCCGAGCACCTGCACCGGGAAGTACGTAAAAATTACTGGGGCTATCAAGCTGACGAAACCCTCAGCAATGAAGAACTAATCAAGGAAGGCTACACCGGCATCCGCCCTGCCCCGGGCTACCCGGCCTGCCCGGACCACACCGAGAAAGCCACCCTGTTCAAATTACTCGATGCAGAAAAGAGTGCGGGTATCGAACTTACCTCTAGCTTCGCCATGATGCCCGCCGCGGCGGTCAGCGGCTGGTACTTCGCCCATCCGGAATCCAAGTATTTCAATGTGGGCAAAATCAGCCGGGATCAGTTGGTAAGCCTGGCGGCGCGTAAAGGAATGACGGAGCAGGAAATGGAGCGCTGGTTGCGGCCGAATCTCGAAGATTGATTGAGGCCCACGTTTTACCGGTAGGGGCCAGCCTTGCAGACGAAAGGAGAATCGGGTTCACTGAACCTTATTGTTCGCCCGCAGGGCAGGCTCCTACAAGGGGAATCCAGCAATGAAAGAGAACGACAAGCAACAGCAGCCCTCTTTCGGCCAGGTGGTACTCAGTACCCTGGCCGCCGCTATCGGCGTTCAGTCCAACAAAAACCGGGAACGGGATTTCAAAGGCGGCAGCATCAAAGCCTATGTGGCCGCAGGACTGATCTTCACTGCCCTATTTGTGATCACACTGGTTCTGATAGTGAAGACCGTTTTGAGCAATATGGACTAGCCCCTGGAACCGACATCAATTCGGCGTACCCAGGTCACCACTGGAAAGCATAGCGAGCGAGTACCCTGGGGTGGCCGTCGGGGCGCAGCAGCGGGAGCGTACATCAGTACGTGAGGATTTGACCGGGCTCGCGCCCCAATACCACCGGACGCCGCCAGGCGCCCGCGCAGTAGTTTTTCTAGCCTTGGGATGCTACCCAGAATATACAGGTAGCAACAAAGATGGCTACCAGAGCCACCGCCGCGATGGCATCTACTACGTTATCGCTATCGTCGGATACAACTACTACTTCTCTTACCGCTTGATCGTTCATCGGAATACTCCGTCACTCAAGAAATCATTATTGTTTTTAAAGGTAGCAGCACCGCGCAAAAACGCGGTTTCTCAAGTAGATCAAATCCCCGCAGGGGGCGCAACCGTGCGGTGACTGGCGGTTTCCAAACAGGCGCCCCGCTTATAACCGCCGGTTACTAAGGTAGCGAAAAAAATTGTTATTTTTTGTATAAGGCGGCTGGTATGTTATGCGCCACTCAGGGTCACAGGTAGGGTCCAGAATACCCTTCGGGCACTGGGTGAAGGCGTAAAAAAAGCAATGGAATCAAGCTCTTATGTATCGATACGACGAACAGGACCACAAACTGGTTCGGGAACGGGTGGCCCAGTTTCGGGGTCAGACCGAACGCTATCTCGCCGGTGAGCTGAAAGAAGAAGAATTTTTGCCCCTGCGCCTACAGAACGGCCTGTACGTGCAGCGGCTGGCCCCGATGCTGCGCATCGCGGTGCCCTATGGCCTGATGAACAGCGCACAGTTGCGCCGCCTGGCCCACATCACCCGCAAATACGACAAGGGTTATGCCCACTTCACCACACGTCAGAACGTCCAGCTGAACTGGCCGAACCTGGAAGATGTGCCCGACATTCTCGCCGAACTGGCCGAAGTAGAGATGCACGCTGTCCAGACGAGCGGCAACTGTATTCGCAACACCACGACCGACCAGTTCGCCGGCGTTGCTCGGGATGAGCTGATTGACCCGCGCCCCTACTGCGAACTGATCCGCCAGTGGTCCACCTTCCATCCGGAATTCGCCTTCCTGCCACGCAAGTTCAAGATTGCCGTCTGTGGTGCGGATGAAGACCGCGCAGCCATTCGCGCCCACGATATCGGTGTGCAGATCGTCAAAAATGATCAGGGAGAAACTGGCTTCCAGGTACTGGTCGGTGGCGGTCTCGGCCGCACCCCGATTCTCGGTGTCGCCATCCGCGATTTCCTTCCGGAAACCCACCTGCTCTCCTATCTGGAAGCGATTGTTCGCGTGTACAACCAGCTGGGCCGCCGTGACAACAAGTTCAAGGCGCGCATCAAGATCCTGGTAAAAGCGATGGGCCCGGAAGCGTTTGCCGAGCGTGTGGAAGCGGAATGGGAAAAGATCAAAGACGGTGCTGATCAATTAACACCGGAGGCTATCGAGTGGGCCAAGCGCTTTTTCCCGGAGCCGGAATACAAATCCATCAGCAATGGCCACGGTGAAGCAGTACTGCGCGACCAGGCCGGCGCCGACAAAGCGTTTACCCGCTGGCTGGAACGCAACACCTTCCCGCACCGGGTGAACGGCTATCAGGCGGTCACCCTGAGCACCAAGCCCACCGGCATTCCACCCGGCGACGTCACCGACCGCCAACTGGAAGCGATTGCCGATCTCGCCGACAAATACAGTTTCGGCGAAGTGCGCGTTACCCATGAGCAGAACGTAGTTCTCGCGGACGTCGAACAGGAAAAGCTGTTTGAGCTTTGGCAGGAGGCACGCAAAAACGGTTTTGCGACGCCAAACATTGGCACCCTGACGGACATGATCTGCTGCCCGGGTGGCGACTACTGCTCACTGGCCAACGCCAAATCCATTCCGGTAGCGGAGGCCATCCAGCGCAAGTTCGACGACCTGGATTTCCTCTACGACCTGGGCGACCTGGACCTGAACATCTCCGGCTGCATGAACGCTTGTGGCCACCACCATATTGGCCACATCGGTATTCTCGGCGTGGACAAAAAAGGCGAAGAGTTTTACCAGGTTCAACTCGGTGGCAGCTCCAACGAGAAAGCGAGCCTGGGTAAAGTACTCGGCCCGAGCTTCTCCCGCGACGAAATGCCAGCAACCATCGGCAAGATTCTCGACGTATTTGTAGAGAACCGTCAGCCGGAAGAGTTCTTTATCGACACCTACAACCGTATCGGGCTGCAGCCATTCAAGGAGCGTGTATATGCCAAAGCCAGCTAAGCCCTCTGTGAAAAAGCCAGTAGGTGAACAACCGGAAAACCCGGCAAAACTGATTCTGAACGGTGCAGTTGCCGACAACGAGTGGAACCTGCTGCCCCTGGGTGGTGAAGAGGAGATCAGCTCAGAGAACCTCTCACCGGGTAAGGTCATTCTGCCACTCAGCCTGTGGCTGGAACTGCGCGAGCAACTGCAGGATCGAAAGGACGAAATTGGGGTCTGGCTGGACAGTGATGAAACCGCAGATCTGGTCGGTGACTACGCGGCCGAGCTGCCTCTGATTGCTGCCCACTTCCCGCTGTTTACCGATGGCCGTGCATTTACCGTAGGCCGTCTGCTGCGTGAACGTTACGGTTATACCGGCGAAGTACGCGCAGTTGGCAATTTTATCCGCGACCAGCTGACCTACCTGACGCGCTGCGGATTCAATGCCTTTGCCTACCAGGGCGACCAGCCGCTGGAAGGCCTGCTGGAATCCACCGGTGACTTCACTGACAGCTACCAGGCTGCGGTGGATCAGCCACTGCCAATTTTCCGTCGTCGCGCGCTGGCCTGATAACGCCGGAAAAATACACTTACTGCCCGGTAGCTTCGCTGTCGGGCAGTTTTTGTTTCTGGCGCTCCGAGCGGGCCGCCTCTTCCAGCACACCGGCCAACCACAACAGCCCGTCCCTGCCCTGTAGCTTGTTCCCCGTCATCGGCAATCTTACTTGCGGTAGCATCTGCAGATGCTCCGACACCTGCGAGAGTACGGATTCCTGCTGCTCGTACGCGCCGCGCAAGAAATCAATCTGCGCCGCTTCTGCGGGCAGCAATCGATTCAGCAGCAACCCAAGCACCGACATACCGCTTTCTTCAAGCGCTGCTATGGCACGCCGGGTTTCCTGCAGCGGCAGGTTTTCCGGCGTCATCACAAATACAAAACCAGACATCGCTGGATTCTTCAGCACCGCTGCCGCTTCACTGAAACGCTTCTGCCGCTCCAGCAATGGCGCCAGAGCTGGAGGCGTTTGCTGCGCTTCATCAGCACTGGCAAGTGGGTTATTGATATCCGCCCCACTCTTCAAATGTGACAGCACGTCGCGAAAGCGACCGCTGCGTTTTTTCTGAGAAATCAGGCCGCTGGCCCAGGTAGACATCAAACCGGGGAGAGACAACAAACGAAGGGTATGCCCGGTCGGTGCCGTGTCGAAAATGATCAGATCATAGTTGTCGCGCTGCTGGATCAGCCGGGTCATTACATCCAACAATGCCGCCTCTTCTGCACCCGGTGAGTGACGGGTCAGGTGCAGCTGCTTTTCCAGTGCGCCACGCATGCCAAGCGCCACCTGCGGCAGCATCTGCTTACGCACTGATTCCAGGTAGTCATCCAGCGCGGCTTGTGGGTTCAGCTCCTGGATCTGCAGCGGTGCTTTCCATCGTGTTCTCCATTGCGGTCTCCATTGCGCTTTCCCTGACGGCTTCCCCCAGTCAACGGACGCCTGACCTGCGGGCCTACCTTGTGAAAAACGGCATTCAAACAGATCGGAAAGGTTGTGCGCAGGATCGGTGGAGACCAGCAGGGTTTTCAGCCCGCGATCTGCTGCCAGTACTGCGAGGCTGGCGGCGAGGGTGCTTTTACCGACGCCGCCCTTGCCGCCGACCATCAGCAGCCGACGCTTGAACAGCTTGTCGATGTCGAGAGCAAGCGCCATCAGCAGCACCGCATCTCATCGAGAGGAGAGCGCTCCATCCCCATTCGCTGGTGCCATTGATGAAAACGCTCCAGCATCAACGGCTGTAACTCCAGAGTGTAGACACTGACCGGGTTGGGAATACCGAGGGACTCGGCGTATACCAGCAGCATAAACAGATCTTCCTCGTCCCGCTCAGCTCTCGCAAGGGCACTGCGATAGGGGCCGTTGTAATAAGCCTCGAGCTGCTCACCGATTCGCCGAAAAACCAGCTTCAGGTTTTTTGGTACTCGGGGTTTTTCAGGTGGTTCCATCCTCTCATCCTCACCACGCTGTGGATTGAATATCAGAGAAGCTACCGCTCTTCCCCAGCCGGTTGCGCTTCGGTCTTGCGGAATGCACCCACACATTCCAGCGTAACCAGGATAGCGGCAACCAGCACTACAAGATCCAGGCTCAACAGGAACCAATCTTTTTTCTGGTAAAACTCGTTCAGCTGAATCAGTAATGCCGCCAGTGTCATTAACAACAGAAACACCAGCGGGATCAATGTAATCCATACTGGCCGCTTGAGCCGCACCAGTATTACCGTTATCACCAGCAGGGTAAGCCCGGCGAGCAATTGATTGGTCGTGCCGAACAGTGGCCAGATCAACAGGCCACCACTCCCATCAATACCGCCCGCGCCAAACGCGAGCAACACGCAACAGCCCACCGCCATCAGCGTCGCTGGCAGGGGTTTACCGAGCCAGCGTATACCATAAATCTCACCAAACTCCTGGAATATGTAGCGCTGCAAACGCAAGCCGGTGTCCATCGTGGTACCCGCAAACAAGGCCGCCATCACCGTCAAAATAGTGCCGGCTATGGCGGTATCAATACCCACGCCCGCATTCAGGATGGCGGCACCACCATCAACAAATGCCTGCACGCCGCCCTGCCCGAACGCACTGTAAACTGCCTGCCAGTCTCCCAGTGACGCAAACCCCGCGCAGGCCGCAATTATTGCAGCCAGTGCCAGAGCACCCTCTCCCACTGCGCCGAAATATCCCACAAATCGGGCATCGGTTTCTCGGTTCAATTGTTTGGAGGTGGTGCCCGATGCGACCAATCCGTGGAACCCCGAAATTGCCCCACAGGCAATGGTTACGAACAACAGTGGAATCAGCGGTGGTGTGCCGGCCGGCACCTGGTGGTTGATCATCGGCGCCACCACCTCGGGGTTGCCAATCAACACTGCCGAATAGAGCAGGATCAACCCTACAAACAGCTGCAGCCCGTTAATGTAATCCCGCGGCTGCAACAGTACCCACACCGGCAACAGGGAAGCAACCGCGGCATAGGCGAACAGGATCAGAATCCAAGCGGCATTGGCCGGCAGCCCGGCGACAGACTCAGGCAGGGAAACAGGTACGGAGGGACCGATATAGATCAGCGCATAGAGTGCAACGACACCGAACAGTGAGACCAACCCCAGATTGAACTTGAAGCGATAAATCAACTGACCGATCACCAGTGCCACCGCAATGGCGCCCCAGATGGGCACAACCGATCCCGGGTTTTTAATCAGCAGACCGGCAATCACCACACCGAAAACGGCGTTGACCATCAACAGCACGAGGAAAATTACGATCATGAAAATGCTGCGGGCGCGCTTGCCCACAACATGTCCGGTCAGGGAACCAACGGAAAGCGCGCGATTGCGCACGCTGGCCCAGATAGCACCGCTGTCGTGAACACCGGCAAAAAAAATCGTCCCGAATACCACCCATAAAAAAGCAGGTAGCCAGCCCCAGATGACTGCGATGGCCGGGCCGACAATAGGTGCGGCACCGGCAACAGACGTAAAGTGGTGCCCCCAGAGTACAAACTTATTGGTGGGCACATAGTCCACACCATCTTCAAACTCATGGGCAGGAGTGACGAAATCCGGATCAAAGCGATAGATACGCTCAGCGATATACCGCGAGTAGAAAAAATACCCGGCGGCCATGCCTCCGAGCCCCAGCAACATCAGCAGTATCGCACTCATGCAGCCCTTCCCTGTTGTGCATTGTGTTGCGTATTTTTATCAGACGCGTGCGCGCCGTCCCACAGATACTAGCGCAGTCGCCTTATCCGTCACCGCATATTGCGCGTAATTCCTTTTAATTGGCGCAGGGTTTGCCTGCGGGGCCTTTTTAACTACGCACTTTGCACTGCATTTCCGGGCGGCCCTGGCCCCAGGTGATTTTGGCTTCGCCTTGATGCTCCCAGATAACTACGCCAGGTCCACTGTAACGTGCACCACTGCCACTGGGCTCAATGTACAGAAGTTCTTCTTCGTCTTTATGACGGGCCACAGCGGTTGCGGGGTCTGTTTCGTAATAAGTGGCTGTCACTTCGCTGCCATCGCACAAATAGGTGACGGGCCCCTTTCCCGAGACCAGCCCATACCGAGCCTGCAGTGCCGCAATGCCGAGCTTGTAACTGTCTGCCGTGCAGCCGCGTTTGTCCGCCGCTTTCCAGCAGTCGTTACGCCCTTTTATCCAGCCGCGCTGCCGCGCTTTGAAATATTTATCCTGCTGCGCTTTTTCGGTCTGGCTCGCGGCCTTGAATACCTCGGCCATTTTCCGGTCCAGGACTGCAAGATCACCATCGGTGCAGATCAATTCCTCAATGGAACTGTTCAGTTTCTGGCTGCAATCGTAGGAGGGTGTGGTATCGGTGTTGGTATCGGTGTTGGTACCGGTGTTGGAAGTGGTAGTGGTATCAAGACTGGTCTCGGAAGGCATCGACGCTTCGTCCGCAGTATCAGGGCTGGATAGTTCTTCGGTTCTGTCGTCGCTTTCGGAACATCCCGCCACAGTAAACAACAGCATAAACAGAATTACTTTTACGCTCGAAACGGTCATCGCTTATCTCCCGGTTTTCTATTTACACCACGCCATCGCGCTTCAGTGCCGCAATCTCGTCGCCGTCTAGGGACAGAAGCGTTTCCAGCACTTCCTCTGTGTGCTCCCCCAGAGTGGGTGGTGCCTGGCCATAGTCCAGTGCAGACGCGGAAAACCCCACGGGATTGCGTACGGTTTTCACTTTGCCCGCCACCGGGTGGGTCTGCTCCAGCACCATTCCGCGCGCCTGCACCTGCGGATCGGCGAACACCTGCTCGAGATTGTTGATCGGACCGCAGGGCACATGCGCTGCACTCAACTTCTCCAGCCACCAGCCGGCGGGCTGCATCTGTGTAGCCCGCTCGATAACTGGCACCAGTTCCTCGCGCGCCTGTACCCGGGCGCTATTGGTCGAGTAAGCCGGGTTGGCGGCGATTTGTTGCAGGCCGGCAATCTCGCAAAATTTTATAAATTGCGCATCGTTGCCCACCGCCAACATAAAGTAGCCGTCGCTGGCGGGAACTGCCTGGTAAGGCACGATATTCGGGTGCGCAGTGCCCTGGCGTTCCGGACTTTTTCCGGAAGTGAGATAGTTCTGCGCCTGATTGGCTAACCAGGCTACCTGGGTGTCCAGCAGTGCCAGGTCGATCTGCTGCCCTTCCCCTGTCCTGTCCCGGTGAATCACCGCTGCCAAAACACCGGACACGGCATACATGCCGGTCATCAGGTCCGCTACCGCAACACCTACTTTCTGGGGCCCGGCACCCGGCTGACCTTCAGGTACACCGGTAAGACTCATCAGGCCACCCATTCCCTGGATCATGGCGTCGTAGCCCGCACGCTTTGCGTAAGGGCCTGTCTGCCCAAAGCCGGTAATCGAGCAGTAAATGATCTTGGGGTTCAGCGCCCTGATGGAACGATAATCGAGCCCGTACTTTTCCAGGCCACCCACCTTGTAGTTCTCCAGCAGGATGTCGCACTGCGTGGCCAGTTGCTGTATCAGCGCCTGGCCGCGTGGCTGGGTGATATCCACCGTGATCGATTTTTTGCCCCGGTTGGCGCTCAGGTAATAGGCCGCATCAGCGGTGTCCTGGCCATCCGCATCTCGCAGGTAGGGAGGGCCCCACTGGCGGGTGTCATCACCCTTGCCCGGCCGCTCCACCTTGATCACCTCGGCACCAAAATCCGCCAGTACCTGGCTGGCCCAGGGACCCGCGAGGATACGGCTGAGGTCGAGAACTTTGAGATGCGCGAGCGGGCCGGCCATGATTTAACTCCGTGTGCTTTTACCCCGCGTAACGAGTACGCAGCAATATGAAACGTGATCACAATTTTCAGTGTGCGCACATTACCAGATTTAGAACTGATTGGTCTAAATCCAGACCGGACGTACACTTCGGAAGTGATGGCTGTCCTGAGTAAACCGTCCTGAGTAAACCAGTGTAGGCCCGCGAGACCCCATAGAATGGGGTGGGATTCCAAAGCACGATCACTGCGATACCAATAACACGAGAGAGATCAGCGAAATGACGGAAACAACCATCGACAAGAAGGCCGAGTCTGGCGCCCCAGAGGCAACCCCGCGATTCAGCTCATTTAAAGAGTTCTACCCGTTTTACCTCAACGAGCACAGCAACCTGACCTGCCGCCGACTGCACTTTGTGGGCACCGCCCTGGTGATCGGCCTGCTTATCGGCGCACTGGTTTCGCAAAACTGGACACTGCTCGCGGCAGTGCCGGTTGCCGGCTACGGGTTTGCCTGGGTCGGACATTTCTTTTTCGAACACAACCGGCCCGCCACCTTCAAGAACCCCTTTTATTCCCTGTGGGGAGACTTTGTGATGTTCAAAGACATTCTGCTGGGCAAGATCGAACGCTAGTGGTCCATGCGGAAAGTTGTGTAACTGTTCGCATGGACCACTAGGTCTCCGCGCCGGGCTTCGACAAACCGTATTTGCGCAACTTATTGGCGACGGCGGTATGAGAAATACCCAACCGCCGCGCCAGATCTCGCGTGGAGTGCCCGCTGTACTCTTCGGCATCGAGAGTTTCCGCGAGGATTGCCCGCTCCACCTTTTCCATCTGCTCTCTCAACGTCAATCCGCGACCCCAGTCGTGCCAGGGCAATGTGTCGTCCGCTGCGATCAATGGCAAATCCTCAGCCTCTACCGACCGCCCTCCACGGGTCTGGGCACAACTTACTGCCGCCAGTAAACAGTCCGTCAACCCAGACAGGTTGGTCGGCCAATCGCGCTGGGCCAGAGCCTGAACAGCGCCCGCACCAAATTTGAGGTTGCTTGCCTCAAGGATCTTTTCCGCGAACCCCGCGAGTGACGGACGCATGGTTCGCAGTGGGGGCAGCTGAATACGCTGGGTTTCCAGCAATTGGCGCAGGGGTGGAATCAGGGCAGTGAGGGTGTGCGAAGCAAGAATCAGGCGCGCGGGCAGGCGCCCCTCCTGGGCCAGCGACACCATCGCCTGCTGAACCGATTCTGTCACGCCATTGGCGTCGTCCAGCAGCACAACGGTATCACTGGATAGCTGCGCGATTTCCGCCAGGAGTTGGTGGGAAAGCTCTTCCCCCCGGTATTCCCGAACCCGCCCCTGCTCCGCCAGCGGGCTCAGATAATAGGCCGCACGTAGAAACGTAGTCTTCCCCGTACCGCGTTCACCACAGATCAACAACGGCTCGTGCAGCGGCGCCATCTGCTGCAAGCGCAGGCAGGCCTCCCGGCGCCTGTCCAGGTCCCACAAGACTTTTGGCGCAGGCGCCTCGAACCGCTCTGCACTCTCCCGCCGCTCTAGAGTGAGTACTGCACCCGCGAGTGAGGCCACCGCACCGGGCCCTTCCGCGAGCGCGATTGGGGACCAGTCCACGGTAAATTCCTGCCCGCGCACAGTAACCGGGAACCCATAGCGCGGCGCCGTGATGCCGCGCAGCAACTCGGCCAGCTGCAACCGCGGCAAAAATCGCTGCAGAGACATACCGGCGACCTGGCTATGACTGATACCGAATGCCTTCGCCGCCGCCTGGTTCGCGGCCACGATACGTCCCTCCCGATCCACCGACAGCACCGGGTAATTCACATGCCGCAGCAGCGTATCCAGCTCAAAGTGACGGCGCTCAGAAGGGATCAGCTCGATGCGACGCACATGGCGTACACCGCGCACCCTGTGCAATGACCTCTCAATGGACTGGTACTGGGCAACGAGCAAATCTGGCGCCGACAGATAGACCTTGTCTCCACTGTCACCACCGATCTCACCCGAGCGCACATTGACACGATAATCAGCGAATATTGACATTATTTCGTGCAATATCCCCACACGATCGGTACAGGTAATTTCGATTCTCATAGCCAGACTGTAAACTTTTCTTTACAAAAAGTGTAGCCAGACCACCCCACCCCCTCCTTTTTTCGCGCCCTCGCCCCTGCCATAGAGCCCGCAAGCTGTCTAAGAATGGAGAGCAAATAACAACAGACGTGGCGGCGAAAGACCGCTCGCACATTCAGGAGATCACCATGAGCAGTGGTAAGAAACCCAGTAAGTACGTTGCCCGGGAGCCGGATGCCAACGGGTTCATTGAGTACACGGCACAGGAGCACGATACCTGGCGGCAGCTGATCGAGCGCCAGCTGGAAGTCGTCCCCGGCCGCGCCTGCAACGAATACCTGCACGGCCTGGAACTGCTCGACCTACCCCGCGACCGTATCCCGCAACTGGCAGAAGTCAGTGAGGTACTGCACCGGGAAACAGGCTGGGAATGCGCCCGCGTGCCCGCCCTGATCGGTTTCGAGACTTTTTTCCGCCTGCTCTCCGAGCGCAAATTCCCCGTCGCCACCT
Organism: uncultured Microbulbifer sp.; assembly: GCF_947504145.1. Taxonomy (GTDB): domain Bacteria; phylum Pseudomonadota; class Gammaproteobacteria; order Pseudomonadales; family Cellvibrionaceae; genus Microbulbifer. The sequence goes on along the minus strand of NZ_CANNGQ010000001.1, from coordinate 781,225 downwards.
TTATCCGTACCCAGGAAGAGTTCGATTACCTGCAAGAGCCGGACATCTTCCACGAGATCTTCGGCCACTGCGCCATGCTCACCAACCCGGCATTTGCGAACTTCACGCAAAAATACGGCGAACTAGGCCTCAACGCCTCACCCAAAGAACGCGCATACCTCGCCCGCCTGTACTGGTTCACCGTGGAATTCGGCCTGATGCACACCAAAGACGGCCTGCGCATTTATGGCGGCGGCATTCTGTCATCGCCCAAAGAGACCCTCTACGCACTCAGCGATGCGCCCATGCGCGCGCCCTTTGAGGCGGTAGACGCGCTGCGCACCCCGTACCGCATCGATATCGTCCAGCCGATTTACTACGTACTCGACGATCTGGAAACCCTCCAGCAGCTCACCGAAATCGACCTGATGGCCCGTGTGCGCGAGGCCATGGCCGCGGGGCTGTACGAGCCCCTGTTTCCACCCAAGGAAGCCGCATAGGCTTCAGCACATTTTTCCAACATCCCCCTGTTGTTTGGCCGGGCATTGCCCGGCTTTTTTGTTTCCGCCCGCCAGCCAAATCGCCCGCAGAGAAAAATACCACTACTGATCCCCCGGAACTGAGATTATCGTTATCGGCAAGACAAGGGGCACGGTAAAGGATTCTTCTGCAGGCAACTGACGTCGGATCTCGCTGAGCCCACCAAAATTACTGGGGTATTTTGTTGCTACGGACAGCTACCTGAGCATCACAAATGGAACCGATCCCCGCGTTTTCGGGAGATATGAAGCACTATGTCCTCACTCGACGCGATTGATCGACAACTTCTTGCCATCCTTCAATCTGATGTTAGTCTCTCCATCGAAGAGCTGGCCGAGCGCGTGGGTCTTACCAAGACCCCCTGCTGGCGCCGGATTCAGAAACTGGAGAAAAGCGGCATCATCCGCCGCAAGGTGGCCCTGCTGGACGCAGAAGTACTCGGCCTGCCGGTATCGGTTTTTGCCCAGGTAAAAACCGACCAGCACAGCGCGGAATGGGCAGACTCCTTTTCCGTGGCGATGGCAGACTTACCAGAAGTGGTGGACTGCTACCGTATGGCCGGCGACTACGATTACATATTGAGGATCGTGGTCAGCGATGTGGCTTCCTATGATCGCTTTTATAAAAAGCTGATCGCACACGCAGGGATTTCCGACGTGGCCTCCAATTTCGCCATGGAGCAGATTAAAAGCACCACGCAACTGCCCATACCGCCGGGAGAGTAACCCCCAGCTCAATTACTGTTATTACCAACGCCCGCGGGTGATCCTCGCGGGCGCAGTACATTGAGGTCGCCATGCAAAGCCGTGCACAACCCACATCAGTCCCACCCGTCACTGATACAAACACCGAATTGCTGCTGCAGCGTATCCGCGACAGTGTCATCGGCGAACGCATGCCAATGGAGACCCCATTCGGACAGCGCCCACTGATTTACGCCGACTACACCGCATCCGGGCGCGCGCTCACGTTTATCGAAGACACCATACGCAATCGCGTATTGCCCTGGTATGCCAACACCCATACGGAAACTTCCGCTACCGGGCGGCAGACCACCGCCTTCCGCGAGCAGGCCCGTACCGCCGTGCGCAAGTCCGTAAACGCCGGCGATGACCACGCCATCATTTTCTGCGGTGCCGGTGCCACCGCCGCCGTTAACCGCCTGGTCGACTGCCTTGGGCTGAGAGCCGACTGCTACGCACGGCTCGGCGGCACCCCCGGAGACATCCCGGAAGAAAAACGCCCGGTGGTGTTTATCGGCCCTTACGAGCATCACTCCAACGATCTGCCCTGGCGAGAATCCATCGCCGAAGTAGTCACCATTCCACAAAACGATACCGGGGGCGTAGACCTTCAGGCCCTGCAGGCGGCGCTCGACAAGTACGCCGCACGCCCCTTGAAAATTGGCAGTTTTTCCGCGGCCTCCAACGTCACCGGCATCCGCACCGACGTGGAAGCGGTGACCCGACTACTGCATCAAAACAATGCCCTGTCCTTCTGGGACTATGCTGCAGCGGCGCCTTATGTCGCTATCGACGTACAGGGCACAGACAGCCTTTCCGGAAAAGACGCTCTGTTTATTTCCCCACACAAATTCGTCGGCGGCCCCGGCACCCCAGGCATCCTGATCGTACGTCGCGATCTGCTACCGGAAGGTCAGCCAGCAGTTACCGGAGGCGGCACAGTTTCCTGGGTAGGCCCCGGGCGCCACACCTATCTGCCCGCAGGGGAGCGCCGCGAAGAAGCCGGCACACCCGCTATCGTTGAATCCGTGCGCGCCGGCATGGCATTTGCTTTAAAAGACCAGGTGGGTGCCGACACCATCGAAGCCCGAGAAGCTGCGTGGATCGCCCGCGCCTTCGCCCGCTGGGCCGGCAACGACAATATCGAGATTCTCGGCGGCACCGAAGCAGAGCGAGTCAGTATCGTGTCCCTCCACCTGCTGCAGGATGGCAAGCCACTGCATCACGGTTTTGTGGTGGCCCTACTGAATGATCTGTTCGGTATCCAGGTCCGCGGCGGCTGCTCCTGCGCCGGCCCCTACGGCCACCATCTGCTGCACCTCACCGATGAGCAAAGCACCGCCATTGAAAAACTCGTCAGCGAAGGGGAAAGCATTCTCAAACCTGGCTGGGTACGCCTGAATTTCAATTACTTCCTCGACGAGGAAACCGTCGACTACCTGATCGGCGCTATCCAACTGATTGCCGAGTACGGCCACCGGATGCTGCCGTATTACCAGTACGATGCGGGCCATGGTGTATGGCGCTATCAGGGCGAAGAAGCAGAGGCACCACTGACACTGGGACTCGAACCGCCTGACGACACGCCGGCTACACTGGGAATACCGCTGCAGACGTATATCGACAAGGCAAAACCGATTCTGCAAAACCCACCGGGGAAAGTGTGCGAGCAGCCGGTCCTTTCGAAAGAGGGAGAGGATTTGCGCTGGTTCCAACTTTAGTCGGGTAAGGAGGTGGCGGATACGCAGTCTATCCGCCACCGCAGGCATTGAAAAAAACCGCACTCCACCCCGATAATGACAACAATCCAACCGCCCAGTCTGCTACAAGGATGCGCAGTGCCTGAGACCTCCCTGTTCCAGTCGTTTTTCCTGATCTTCACTGGCGCCGCTATTGTCGCGTCGCTCGCACTGTGGGGCCGGCAACCGCTGCTGGTTGCGTACATTGCCCTGGGCTGCCTGCTCGGCCCATCGGGCCTCGCCGTCATCGACAACGTCAATCTGATGGCGGAGATGTCCAACATTGGCATCATCTTCCTGCTGTTCCTGCTGGGCCTGGACATGCAACCCAAGGCACTCATCGCGGTACTGCGCAAAGCCACCTTCGTCGGCCTGATCAGCTGTGGCATATTCCTGGGGCTTGGCTACGGCATCGGCCACCTGTTCGGCTTTACCGACACCGAAAGCTGGGTCATCGGTATGGCCATGATGTTTTCCAGTACCATCATCGGTATCAAACTCTTGCCCACCACTGTGCTGCACCACAAACACCTGGGCGAAATGATGGTGGGCCTACTCCTGTTTCAGGATTTCGTCGCCATCACCTGCCTGATGATCCTCTTGAGTGGCAGTACCGGCTCCGTCGATTTTGCCCAGCTCGGCCTCTCCTTCGCCGCCCTGCCCCTGCTGATCGCCTTTGCGTGGGCGGCAGTACGTTACGTTCTGCAGCCACTGCTCAGTAGATTCGACCGCTTCCACGAATATGTATTTCTACTGGCGCTCGGCTGGTGTATGGGGCTCGCAGAGCTCGCCGAAGTGGTCGGCCTGTCGCGGGAAATCGGTGCCTTCATTGCCGGTATCACTCTCGCTACCAGCCCGATAGCCCAATACATCGCCATCAGCCTGAAACCACTGCGGGACTTTTTCCTGATCCTGTTCTTCTTCAGCCTGGGAGCCCAGTTCCACCTGGATATGGTGCCAGAAATTGCCCTCCCGGCACTGATCGCCGCCGCCGCCGTACTGATTATCAAGCCGGTAGTATTCCGCTACCTGCTGGGGCAACAGAGCGAACGAAAAATACTCGCGTGGGATCTCGGCTTTCGACTGGGGCAGATCAGCGAATTCTCATTATTGATTGCCTTCCTTGCTGCCGCCCAAGGGCTAATCGGCAGCAAAGCATCGCACCTGATTCAGGCAACAGCGATTCTGACCTTCCTGGTTTCTTCGTATATCGTGGTATTGAACTTCCCCAATCCGATTGCGATCAAGGATCATTTGCGGCGGGATTAGCGTAGAGAAATGCGGAATTCAGGCGCCTAACGCCTGTCCGATGGGCAACATTGTGGCGAAGCCGCCCTCAATGCCGCCCAGCTGTAGGCGATCACTGCGCACATATTCCACATGCACCGAATAGTTTCACGGCAGTACTGCCAGCACTCTCAGCACAAGATGCTCTTTACGATTCATGGCAAAAGAAAATTGGCCTGATGGAATTATTATTCTCCAATATGCGCCCCTCCGCACTTCACACTGAAGTACATTAAAATACTTCCTCCAATTGGCCATGTGACGGCAGGCCATTAGCAAGCAAAAAACCAAACAATCGCCCGACCGAAATTCCAGAGCAATTTCGGTCGGGCTTTAGCAAAAGTTGTGCCTGCAGCTAGGCACTCACCCTCCCGAGTGCCCGGCTTTTCACCATCCCAAACAACGCTGGGATATCCCGCGAAAACATCAGGTAAAGGCAAGGCACTAGCAGCAGTGAAATGGTGGTGGCGGCAAGAATCCCATAACCCAGTGAAATGGCCATGGGAATCATAAATTTCGCCTGCACGGAGGTCTCAAAGATCATCGGCATCAGGCCACAGAATGTCGTTACAGTGGTCAGGATGATGGGCCTGAAGCGTCGCGCGGCAGCGGCTTTGATGGCGTCGGTAATGTGCATACCCTTTGCGCGCAAGCGGTTGCCGTATTCGATCATTACCAGGGTATCGTTGATCACTACCCCCGCCAGCGCGACCATGCCCAGCAAACTGACCATACTGAGCCCATAGCCCATGATTAGGTGCCCGAGGATCGCGCCGATCACGCCGAACGGAATCGCCACCATGACGGTGAGTGGCTGGATATAACTTTTCAGGGGAATGGCCAGTAAAAAGTACAGCACAGCCAGAGTGAGACTGAAGGTCAGGCTCAGAGATGAAAGCCCCTCTCGCTCATCGGCCTGTCGCCCTTCGTAGGAAAGTGTCAGCCCCGGATATTGGGCGCGCAGTTGTGGCATTACGGTCTGGTTAAGTTCGTTGATCACCAGTGCTGCCTGATCTGCCGGTTCCACTTGCGCGGTTACGGTCATTACCCTTCTGCCTTCGCGCCGGTTGATGGTGGAGTAAGCGCGGCCCTGATCAATCTCCACCAGATCGGGAAGCGGCAGCCAGAGGCCATTGCCGGCGCGGATCATGATGTTGTTTACATCATCCAGTGTCACGCGCTGGTCTTCAGGTAAACGCACCATGACCTTGATCTGATCCCTGCCCCGCTGCTGGCGGAATGCTTCCGCGCCGTACAGGGAGGCGCGCAGTTGGCGGCCGATATCTTCCGCACTCAATCCCAGACTTTTTGCGGTGTCCGTCAGTGTCAGGTCGAGCTGGCGTTTTCCCTGGGAAACACCGGTATCAATATCGCCTACCGCGGGAAATCCTCGCAGTGCATCAGAGAGTTGTACCGCCGCCTGTTCAAGCAGATCCGTGTCAGCATGTCGTAGCTCGACCGTGAGCGCCGGCCCGGAACCTGGCCCACCGCGATCGCTGGCGAAACTGGAACTGAGCGCACCCGGTACCGGGCCCACTTCGCGACGCCAGCGGCGCACAAAGTCGCCGGTGGACATCTCGCGTTGATCGCCCGGGGTCAGGTACACATCGACCTGCACAGAATCGTCGCGAATTAGTCCACGCATGCCGATAAAGAACCCTTCGCGACCGGTTTCTTCGAGAATGCTATCCGCTGCACCCATGATCTGTTTGCGCGCTCGGTCCAGCTGGGCTTCGGCGGTACCCGGTGGGAAGGTGACCTGTACCCGGCCGGAATCCCGCTCTACCTTGGGCATCAGGGTAAAGCCCATACGACCACTGGCCGCATAGCCACTCATCACAATGAGGATCGCCACAGAAATGGAGATGGTGATATAGCGGTGGCGGACGCACAGGTCCAACAGCGGTTTGAAGCGGTGCTCGACAAAGCGATCGAGGCTGCGCGCGAGCATTTTCTGGCGAGCAGCAAAGCGGCGTGCGGTACGGCTTTTATAACCGCGTTTGGAATGGGCCAGGTGCGCGGGAAGAATAAATAGGGCTTCCACCCAGGAGATAATGAAGACTGCCCCCACTACAAACGGAATCAACCCGAAGATCTTACCCATAAATCCAGGCAGCTCGGTCAGTGGCAGGAAGGCGACGATATTGGTGAGGATGGCAAAGGTGAGCGGCACTGCAACCTGCTTGGCACCGGCTACCGCCGCGTCGAAGTTACTGTAGCCCTGCTGCCGCCATTCATGAATGTTTTCGCCGGCAATAATTGCATCGTCCACCACAATCCCGAGGGCGATGATGAACGCGAACATACTCACCATATTGATGGAAATATCCATCGCCGGCAGGAACAGGAGTGCACCGAGGAAGCTGATGGGAATGCCGAGGGTCACCCAGAAAGCCAAGCGCAATTCGAGAAATGCGCCCAGTACAATAAATACCAGCAATAGGCCGATAAAACCATTTTTTAACAGCAGTGACAGGCGCTCTTTAAAAATTTCCGAATCGTCGTCGCGCACGCTGACGTGGATACCCGGTGGTAATACTGGCCGCAAATCGGCAAGCACCTCGTGGGTAGCATCACTGACACTCATCGGCGTCTGGTCGCCGATACGGAAGACATCGATACCCGCGGCTGGCTCGCCGTTGAACAACATATTCCGCGGTTCATCCACCAGCGCGTCACGGATACTGGCAATGTCCCGCAGGCGTACAGTACCGCCACCCTCCGTGCGGGCAATGGCGATTTCGCCAAACTGCCGCGCCCAGTCCTTGCGCTCGGTAACCCGAACCAGGATTTCCCCGGCTTCGGATTTGACGCCACCGGCGGGGACGTCGACCGCATCATTGCGCACCAGCTGGGCGATATCGGGCAACGACAGGTTGTAGCGGCGCAGATCATCGCGATCTACCTCGATGGCCACCTCGTAATCCTTTACGCCGTAAGCCTCCACCTGGGTAATATCCGGGTGCGCTTCGAGCTTGTCGTACACCTGCATGACAAACTCGCGCAGGGTGCGCTCATCCACATTACCGTGCACGACCAGATCGAGCACATCGCGCTTGCGCTCCGCCAGGCTGACCTGGGGGCGTTCAATATCCGATGGGAAGGTGCTAACGCGATCGATCGCCGCCTGTACATCCTGAAACACTTTGTTGGCGTTGGCATCTTCATCGAGTTCCAGTGTCAGGCTGGCACTGCCCTCGCCCGCGCGGCCGCGCAACTCTTTGACACCTTCCAGGCCCGTGACCGCCTGCTCAGCAGGCACTAGCACACCCCGTTCCACCTCTTCCGGGCTCGCCCCCGGGTAGGAGATGCTCACGGTGACCATATCCAGACTGAATTCCGGAAACACTTCTTTCTTGATGGTGAGAGAGAACACTAACCCACCAATCAGAAAAACCAACATCAGCAAATTGGCGGTGACATGGTTGTGAGTCATCCACGCGATGGCGCCGCGGCTGGTATCTACGGGCGGGCGTTTTTGAGGTGTGCCCGGAGTTTGATCGGAGTTTTGTTCACTCATCCGCGTTCACCATCAGTGCCCTGTTCACGGGATTTTTTAGATGGGCCGGGTAATTCAGGCGGCTCGGACTTCCGTCCTGCGCGCTCCGGCTTCGAACCTTTTTCGCTGCTCGCGCCGGGCTGCCGACGCTTCAGTTCCGGGTTCAGCCCGCGGCGCGCTTTTGCTTCGCCCGCTGAGCCTGCGGTTCGCACCGGCATATTTTCAGTCACGCTGGTCAACCGGGTGATCACCAGAGTTTCTCCACCGCGCAGCCCGCCGTCCAGCACCGCAAATTCATCGTCCAGGTGAGAAACCGTCACCGGTTGGATATGGAGCTTTCCGTCACGCACTATCCAAACCTGGTTGCCATCCTGTAACGCCGTTAACGGAATACGGACCTGCTGGCCATCGGCGCGACCGGTGATTTCCACCCGTGCGAGATCGTTCAGTAGTAGTTGAGGCCGCGATGGATTTTCAATGCCCAGTGGATCGTCCAGCTCCACCAGCACACGGGCCAGCCTGCCCTGCTCTTCTAATACGGGTATCACGCGCACGAAGGTGCCTTCTCGGTATTTGCCCTGCGGCCACTGACTACCGCGAATACGCACTTTGGCGTTGGGCGTATTGAGCCGGGGAAGCTGGCTTGCGGGGACTTCCACTTCAATCTGGAAGCGGTCGGCGCCGGCCAGGGTGTACATCACCGTACCGGGGGCAACCCGATCACCGATATCTACGGTGCGGGAGACCAGCAACGCATTAAACGGGGCGGAAAGCGCCGTGAGGCGAAGGTCGCGCTGGGCCAGTTTTACCTGGGCTTCCGCCGCGTCCATACGCGCTCGGGCGGCGGCCAATTGCGGCTCACGCAGTACCAGCGACTGATCGGCGTCGGGTAGTGAATCACTGAGCAAATCATATTCTTCCTGGGCGATCAGGCGCTGCCCCTGCTCCTGCTGCAGTTCAGCGCGGCGCTCGGCAAGGGTGCTGCGGGCCGTCTGCAGCGCCAGCTCAAACGGTTCGCGCTCGATGCGCAATAGCGCCTCGCCTTTTTGCAGGGTGGAGCCCGGGCCAAGGTCGTAATTCAACCATTCTACCCGCCCATCCACCTGCGGCTGCAATTCCACCAGTTCCCGGGCGGTGACTTTGCCGAGCGCTTTGATGGTCAGCGGAAATTGCCCGTACTCTGCCGTGGCCACTTCCACCGTCAGTGGCGGTGTGGCGCGTTCGGTCCGCTGCATGGTGGGTTTTTCCCGCAGCAGCCATTGAGAGATCAGCACCGCGAATACGATCAACAGAATCGGGATCGCGATACCCCAATTGATTTTCCCCAGTATCGGATGTTTGGACATTATTGATTCTCCACCCGGTAAACTTCCAACTCCAGCGCCGGCGGTTGCGGCAAGTCCTGCTCAGGCAGGCCTCCCGATAAAGCGCGGTAGAGCGTTACCCGGTTTTCCAGTAGTTCGCGGTGTGCCGTCAGCAGTTGCCGCTCGAGGGATTGTTGGTTATCAGTTGCGGAAAGCACATTCAGAAAGTCTACGGACCCCTGCCCGTAAGCACGGCGCTGACGCAGTGTGATCTGGTCTGCCAGTTGCGCACGGGTTTCCAGAAACGAAAGGCGCTCGCGAATGGCCTGTTCATTGATCAGCGCCTGCTCCACCTCAGATAACGCCTGCATCACGGCATTGCGAAACGCCGCCCAGCGCTCCTGCTCGACCGCCTCCTGCTGACGCTCGGCGGCCGCAAGGTTGCCGCCATCAAATATGACGCCGTCCAGCGCCGCGCTAAAATTCAGTAACCAGTCTTCGGCGATGTCGGACAAGGCGCGCCCGCCGCCACTGAAGAGCAAACCGAGTGTAAGAGCCGGAAGACGATCCGCCCATGCCTGATCCGCCAGATAGTGCCCCTGCAACAACGCCCGCTGGGCCTGGCGCACATCGGGCCGACGGAGCAGCAGCTCGGAGGGAACACCGGTAGCGGGCAACGCGGGTAGCGGCGGCAAGCCATCCAGCGCGTCTACAAACGCGGGCAGCTGGTCTCGATTCACACCCAGCAGCGCCGCAAGCTGCACCTGCAAAACCTGAATGTCTGCGCGGCTCTGCGCCAGCTCCTGTTGCGACTGCTCCACCAGCTGGCGCTGCTGAAAGACATCCGCCGCAGCACTGACGCCGCCACCGAAACGCAGCTCCAGCACCTTCAGGGTTTTCTGGTTAATTTCCAGCTGCTCATCCAGCAACTGCTGCTGACCCCAGGCTTCCTGGAGTTGCAACCAGACATTGGTCACCTCAGCAGCCAGCGTCAGTGCCGTCACCTGAAAACTGTCTTCCTGTGCCAGGCGCCCCGCTTCGGCCGCCCGCGCGCCGCTGCGCACACGCCCCCACAGGTCTACCTCATAACCAGCGGCGAGCCTGCCACTCCAGCTGTTCCCTTCGTTCTCCGCGCCGGAAAAATCGAAATCGTTGCTGGCGCCCCGCCGCTGCTCAGTGTTTTCGAGCCCCCCGGTGAGGCGGGGCCAGAAACCGCTGCGCGCCTGGGCTGCAGCAGCATCCGCCTGCTGCAAGCGCCAGTAAGTGGCCTGCAGGTCGGGGTTTGACGCCAGGGCGAGCTGCACCAGCTGATCGAGTTCGGAATCACCAAAGCTCTGCCACCAGCGTGTGGCCGGGGTATCGGTGCCTGATGCATTGAATTGCGCAGGCAGCCCGAGGGCCTGCTGGGGAATTTCCGTGGGGAGCGGCTGGGTGCTACATGCGGATAGGAGCAGCGAGCACCCAATACCGATCACAACGGAACTTCGTGCGGTTCTTCGAGTGGTACTTATTGTCAGGGGAAAGCCCATAAAACAAATCTGATCGAATGTAATTTATTTTCATTATCGAAATTTCTATCACAGCGGCCAAGGTGATTTACTTATGTTTACCTGCCCCGAGCGAACTCCACAGACATCGCCATCAAAAAATGTGATCACATTAGTGAACTCGCCGGCCTTGTCCGCTATCATGACCACAAGATCCACCTAATTCGCACGGACCAAACCATGAGCAAAAACCAGCCTTTGGCGCACTGGGACGACATCCTCCTGCTGGACCGCCAGCTAAGCGACGAAGAGCGGATGATCCGCGACACCGCCCGGGAATACTGCCAGTCCAAACTGATGCCGCGGGTACTTGAAGCCAACCGCCATGAGATATTCCACCGGGAAATCATGGAGGAAATGGGCCAACTGGGCCTGCTGGGCTCCACCATCGAAGGCTATGACTGCGCGGGCCTCAACTACGTCTCCTACGGCCTGGTGGCCCGCGAGGTGGAGCGCGTGGACTCGGGCTACCGCTCCGCCATGAGCGTGCAATCCAGCCTGGTAATGCACCCCATCTATGCCTACGGCAGCGAAGCGCAGAAGCAGAAATACCTGCCCAAGCTCGCCAGCGGCGAATGGGTCGGCTGCTTCGGCCTGACCGAGCCAGATGCCGGCTCCGACCCCGGCGGTATGAAAACCCGGGCCAAGAAAGTCGACGGTGGCTACCGCCTCAGCGGTGCAAAAATGTGGATTACCAACAGCCCCATCGCCGATGTGTTCGTGGTGTGGGGTAAAGATGACGAAGGCGACATCCGCGGCTTCGTACTGGAAAAGGGTATGGAAGGCCTCAGCGCCCCCAAAATCGAAGGCAAGTTCTCCCTGCGTGCGTCCATTACTGGCGAAATCGTAATGGACAACGTGTTTGTCCCGGAAGAAAACCGCTTCCCGGACATCAAAGGACTGCGCGGCCCCTTCGGTTGCCTGAACCGCGCCCGCTACGGCATTTCCTGGGGTGCGATGGGTGCCGCAGAGTACTGCTGGCACGCCGCCCGCCAATACGGCCTGGACCGTAAACAGTTCAACAAGCCCCTGGCGCAAACCCAACTGTTCCAGAAAAAGCTCGCCGACATGCAGACCGAAATCACCCTCGGCCTGCAGGGTTCACTGCGTGTTGGTCGTCTGATGGACGAACAGAAAAGCCACTTCGACCCCACCATGATCTCGCTGGTCAAGCGCAACAACTGCGGCAAGGCCCTGGATATCGCACGGGTTGCGCGGGATATGCATGGCGGCAACGGCATTGCCGACGAATTCCACGTAATCCGCCATGTGATGAACCTGGAAGCGGTCAACACCTACGAAGGCACCCACGACGTTCACGCGCTGATCATGGGGCGGGCGCAGACCGGGTTGCAGGCCTTTTTCTAAGCCTTCAGTTGTGCCGGAGCCCCACGGGGCTCCATAATTCCCGGCTCTGCGCAATCACGGTGGCAAACGGGAATCCATGGAACAACTTCTGCACTGGTGCGACCTGATCGGCATCGTGGTTTTTGCCTTTACCGGCGTGCTCGCTGCTGGCCACAAACAGATGGATCTGTTTGGTGCCGTAGTACTGGCCTGCGTCACCGCCACCGGCGGCGGCACCCTGCGGGATATGATCCTCAATGTCCCCGTCTTCTGGATATCCGAAAGCTACTACCTCTGGATTGCCGTCCTCACCGGCGTCATCAGTTTCTATCTTATTCGCTACCTGCAGGTACCCATGCGCCTGCTGATGATCGCCGACGCCGCTGGTCTGGCCGTGTTTGTCGTCATTGGTACCCAGAAAGTCCTCGACCTCGGGCACACACCCGCCATCGCCATCGTCATGGGTGTCATGACCGGCACCTTTGGCGGTCTGATACGTGACATCCTGTGCGGTGACATTCCCCTACTCCTGCGCCGCGAGATTTATGCCACGGCGGCCTTGAGCGGCGGCGCCACACTGGTGATACTGGACGACATTCAAGCGCTACCCGGTGAAGCCGTGGTAGCCGTCGCGGTACTGGTGACCCTCGGGATACGGCTTGCAGCCCTGCGCTGGAACCTCTCTGCGCCCATTGCGCGCATCCGCCCCGAACAGTAACACCAGCGGCCAGGATTCAACTGCAGACACACAACTATGCCACCACGTATTTTTGATCTTCACACCGGCGTCTGGCGCCTGTTCCTGATAATTGTGATCGCACTGATCGCCGCTGGATGCACCCGGGAAGATACGCCGCAAGCGCCCTCTCCCCATCGCCTGATCGCCAAACCCTGCTGGTTTGATTCCGAGCCCGACTGGCCCACCACCCAGTGCTATATGATGGAAGTGCCGGAAAACCACGACAAACCGGCGGGGCGGAAAATCCAGTTCCCGGTGGTACGCTTTTTTGCCGAGATCAACGACCCGGACAAAGAACCCCTCCTCCACCTGGGTGCGGGTGGCCCCGGGGCCAGCATGGGGCTTGAACCGGAAAATGCCAGCGAATGGCTATGGGCCAATTACGCCGGCATGACCGTGGAAGACGGCCGCGACCTGATCATTATCGACCCCCGCGGCACCGGCATGGCCAGCCCCAAACTCGCCTGCGACGAATTCATCAAAGACGCGAACCTCGCATTTACCCGCAACCTCAGTACCGATGAAGAGTCCCGTGTATTCACCTACAGCATCGAGCGCTGCTATAGCCGTCTGAGCGAAACGGCCGATTTGGCCTACTACAACAGCGCCACCGTGGCCCGGGATGTGGAAGCGCTACGCCAGGCGTTAGGTGTTCCCCAGCTCAACCTGTACGGGGTGTCCTACGCCAGCCGTTACGCACTGACCATCGCACGGGACTTCCCACAGTCCGTGCGCGCAATGGTGCTGAACAGCGCCGTATTCCCGGACATCATCTACACCCAGCAGCTGCCGGAAGACGTCATCGACGCTTATCAGCGGGGGCTGGATTACTGCAGTGACGACAAGACCTGCAACAAGCAGTACCCGGACCTGAAGCGACGCCTGGAAAGCCTGGTGGATCAACTCGACGAGAGCCCACTCACCGTCGAGACCAGTAATGTCCACCCGGGCAAGCAGTACCCTTTTGTGCTCACCGGCCAGCGCCTGCTGCGGGTACTGTTTCAGGCCCTGTACAACGAGCACTTCTACAATGAATTCCCCGCGATTATCGAAGAGCTGGAATCACAGCAGGCGGGACTGCTGAAACCCTCCATCGCCAGCTTTATGGGGCTGGTACTGGACCCGAACTTTGGCGACGCCGCGGGCATCAGCCATTTCTGCTATGAAGAAGCCCCTTTTGTCGATTTTGACCAGGCACGGCACTCCGCGGCCAACAGCGGCATCCTCGGGGGCTCCGTGCGCTCGGATATCGACATGATGCAGGTGCAGTGCCGTATCTGGGCCATCCCCTCCGCCTCGCTGTTGGAATCCCGCGCGATCAAAACACAGGTTCCCACCCTCGTCATGCACGGTGCGCTGGACCCGGTACTCTCCGCCAAAGACGCCGACAAGGCGCGCAAGAAACTCCCGAACCACCAATGGGTACTCTTCCCGAAACTGGCCCACGACGTCATCTCTGCCAGCGATTGCGCCGAGCAGGCCGCCGCAAGTTTCCTCGACGCCCCGGAACAACCAGTCACTGACATGGCCGCCAGCTGCCGCAAAGAGGAACTGGCGCGCATGGCAGAGCTCGAGAAAAAGATCGCAGAACTGGAGGCACAGCGGGAAAACGAGACTCCCGCCGACGCGCCAGATGAAGCGGTGCGGGGAGCAGCGGAAGATGAGTCGCAGCGCAACCGCAAAGTCCCGGCGGGCAACCGCTATTCAGAATCGCACTGACGCTGGACAAATTCGTTCACGGGGCTTAATTTGGAGCCCATAACGACTATAAAACGCAGTAGCTATGACTTATCAGGGTGTGATTGAAGTTACCGAGCTGGCCGAGCTTCTTGATCGACAAAATCAGGGAAGTGGTCAACTGGTCATTCTCGACTGCCGCTACGACCTGGCCGATACCACGGCCGGCGAGCAGGCATACCTCAAAGCGCATATTCCCGGCGCCCGCTACGCCAGCCTGCACCGGGATCTCTCGGCGCCATGCGACCGCTACGGTGGCCGCCATCCTTTCCCTTCCGCCAAGCAGTTTTCAGAGTGCGCTCGTACCGCCGGGATCTCCGCGGATACCCAGGTCGTGGTTTACGATGACCAGCGTTTTGCCTTTGCGGCCCGCGCCTGGTGGCTGCTGCGGCATTTCGGGCACACCGACGTCGCCATTCTGAACGGCGGGTTCAAGGCCTGGAAAAACGCCGGACTCAAGCTATCTGAGGGTGAGGAACAGGCGGTAGCGACCGGAAGCTTCACGGCCTCTGGCATCGCGGATGAACTCTTACACTACGACGATCTGTACCCGCGCCTGGACAACCCGCCCTGGCAGCTGGTGGACGCCCGGGAAACCAAACGTTTTCTGGGAAATGAAGAGCCCATCGACCCTATTGCGGGACATATCCCCGGGGCCGTCAACAAGCCCTGGCAGGCCATCACGGATGATGAGGGGTATCTCCAGCCGGTGGCGGCCCTGCGTGAAAATTGGCAGAGCATCCCGGCGGACGACGACATTGTGTGTTACTGCGGGTCCGGCGTTACCGCCTGTGTGAATCTATTCTCCCTGCACCTGATCGGCCGCGAGGCACGGCTATACCCGGGCAGCTGGAGTGACTGGTGCGCGCATATACTCCATCCGCGCACCGAATCGGCCTGAACCCGCTACCCGCCCCCAGTAGGGGGGCATCGGATCAGCGCAACAGACAGGCGCCGGTTCCCGCCAGGCCACAGTAACCACCCGGGTTCTTGGCCAGATACTGCTGATGATCTTCTTCGGCGTAGAAAAAGGTCGGCGCCGGTTCAATTTCCGTGGTGATGGCCCCAAACCCTTTCTCTTCCAGCGCTTTCTGAAAGTCACCCTCAGATGCCTGGGCTTGTGCGAGCTGCTTCTCGCCAAACGTGTAGATACAGGAGCGATACTGGGTACCCAGGTCGTTGCCCTGGCGCATCCCCTGAGTCGGGTCGTGCTCTTCCCAAAAGCGGCGCAACAACTCTTCGTAGCGGACTTTTTCCGGATCAAACACCACCAGCACAACTTCCGCGTGCCCGGTTCCACCACTGCACACTTCCCGATAGTTGGGGTTGAGGGTATGCCCGCCGGCATAGCCTACCGCCGTCACGTACACACCTTCGATCTCCCAAAAGAGCTGCTCGGCACCCCAGAAGCAGCCCATGCCGAATATCACCTGCTCCATCCCCTCGGGAAATGGCGCGACCATGGAATGGCCAGACACAAAGTGTTTGCCGCTGATCGGCATCGCATCCGGGCGACCGGGCAGCGCCTCTTCAGCGCTCGGTATCTGGGTCTTTTCAAAGTGCATCAGGTTTACCTCTGGATTTGGCTGGGGATTTAGCTCGGGGATTTGGCGGTAAGAAACAAGCGCCACAGCGGACGGACTACTCGCCCGCAAGCATAATACAACCGCGGGCCGCCATCGGGCGCTGAGTCTGCCACTCGAAATACTGCGCGTCGAGCTTTTCCTCGGCGCGCTCCGCCAGCTCCCGAAATGGCGGCCGACCGGGGTCTACAAGCATTATTCGCCCCACACCGGCGCGCATCGCGCGGCGGGTCAGGTTATACAGCGGCCCTTGCAGCTTGTCCCAGAAACAGATATCGGTGCCAATCACCGCATCGAACTCCGTCAGTGCAACCTCTGTCACCTTTTCGTAACGGCACTTCCAGGTGGTGATGCTTACATTGTTCAGTTCTGCATGGTATTCCGCAAAAGGAAAAACACTGGGGTCTGCATCCAGTGAGGTCACTTTCGCGCCGAATTCCTTCGCACAGAAGATCCCCCCCAGCCCCCAGCCGCAACCGAGATCCAGGACCCGCGCGCCTTTTTTCAGCGGGTGTTTTTTCAGGTAATCCATGGTCAGGCAGGAGCTCTTCCAGAATTTGTTGCCGTGCAGGCTTGCATCACCGGCTTCGCGCCGCAGCCGGCGCATATCCGGGTGCGCATTTTTGCGCACGGTCAATCCAAACATCTGACGGCTGAGAGAATGACTTTCTACCAAAGTGTTCCCCTAATGGTTTCTGAGAATTGGTATTCACAACGCTGTAACGAACTGGGAAAAGCATGGCGCCCCGTACGTAAATTTCAACCCGCCTTTAAATCCAATTGGAAAAAGCAGGTTGCGGCAGCTTCCACAAAATTAATGCAGTGGCTGCCATTTCTGCGAAGTGTACCCATTCTGCCGAACCTCTTCAGGCATCTGGTCTACTTTTGCAAAAGAGCCGCTGCCGGCTTCGGCAACCGCTTGCGACATTTCCGCCCAGTTGAACCGATCTTGTAGGCGAGAGTACAGCATGAAAAAAAATATCCGCACGGCACTCTTGGCAGCCTCCACTATCACTGCGATATCCACTGCGAACGCGGTACCCATATACCAGTCCAACCAGGTCACCCTGTATATGGAGGGCTACTTCACCGCGCACATGGTGAATACTTTTGGCGACACCACGATGCAGGACGGTGCATCCCGTATCCGCTTTGGGCTCAATGTGCCTGCCTATGACGAGTGGGACACCGGGTTCAATCTCGAATGGGGTGTACGAGCTATCAACGCCGCGCAGGATCTGGTGATCCAGGGCGACCAGCAGGCGTCTCCCGGCGAAGAGCGGCAGTCGCTTTTCCTCCGCCAAGGCCACGCCTTCGCAAAACACCCCAAATGGGGAGAGTTCTCTGCCGGCAAGCAATGGGGCGTGTATTACGAAGTCACCTATATAACCGACTGGTACAACGTATCCGGCGGCCTCGCCAGTGGCACATACGGACTGAACAGCGATGGAGGTGCTGCAGGCACCGGCCGTGCTGACAGCGCCCTCGCATGGCGCAAAGCCTGGAAGTTCAACGCCGGCGAATTCAAGATCGGGTTGCAGTACGCGGCCCACGTCGCCGACCTTGAAATCAGTATCGACGATTTCGCTGGCCCCAATACGATAATGGAGTGCCCACCAGGTGACTGTGAGTACGGTATCAGCGAGGGCATTGCCGCTGTCTACCGGGCAGACATCGGGGATGGTCTGTTTCTCGGTGCAGCGTATAACCGGGTGAAGCTGGACATCGCCACCCAGAATGGTCTGGTCTTCGACACCAGCAATGGCGAGCGCCGGCTGATTCGCGACGACATCGCATTCAATTCCAGCAGCAACGACTGGGCCACGGCGGTGGGCATCTATTACGGACAGGAGGCGTTTGCCAAGGGTTTTTACGGGGCCGCCGTATTCCAGCGCTCTCAGAACAACCAGCTGGCACCAGCCGGCTCTGTCGTGGGCATCACCAACTTTTTCGACGCCAAAGGCTCCGAGTCTTTTCTCAGCTACACCTGGGGACGCGACAACTGCTATTCGTTTTACGGCGGACACAACCTGCTGGTATCTGACGACCCCGAGTTTGATGCGGCACTGGTCGAAGCCGACAAGTACCGGCTCGAACAGTACTACCTGGGATTCCAGTACCGGTGGAACGAACGTGTGCGTATTTACTTTGAAAATGCCTTCGACGGCAGCAATGTCGTAGCAGCGCCCGAGTTCGACAGTTTCAACGCCATCGGCATTCGGATCGACATCTGATACGCTTGCGGCTCAATATTTCACCCGGGAGCAGCACACCTTGGGCCGCATGATTTTACTGATTGCCGTAGGCATTTTTGTCTGGCTGGCGATTCAACAATTCAAATACACCCCGCCAGAACGTCGGCGCAAGCTTATCCTCCAGTACGTGCTGATTGCCCTTGCACTGGCCGCCGTACTTTTAGCCATTACCGGACGTCTGCACTGGGTGGGCGCGGCAGTGGCTGTGGTACTCCCCGTCCTCAATCGCCTGTGGAGAACCTTTGGCCGACACCTGCCGTGGATCACGCCACTGATCGCCAAACATGCGCGAGCGAAAGCCGAAAAAGAGCAGGCCAAACAGTCTGGAAAAACGAGCCAGGGCGAGGAACGTACAGCCCAGCGCCCCAGTGAACCACAACTCACCGTGGCCGAGGCACGCAAGATATTGAGTGTTTCCGCCAGCGCCACCAAAGGTGAGATCATCGGCGCCCATCGCAAACTGATCCAGAAATTCCACCCGGACCGCGGTGGCAACGATTATCTCGCCTCTCGTATCAATGCCGCCAAGGCGCTGCTGCTGAAGCAGCTGGAGCAGTAAATCCCTTCAGGCTCGCCGGCACAACAGATGGACATAGCGAGCCAGCTGGCGGTAGGGATCGATCCGTGAGTACGCCAGCTCCTTTTCCACTATCGCCTCCGGCGGCAACTTGTCGCGCATTTCCGGCGTCATGAAATCGTGGAAACAACGAATGCCACTGTGCGCCACCAGCGACAGACCCGCTTGCTCTACCCACCCCATTACATCTTCTGGCAGCAGAGGGTTTTGCGGCGTCAGGCTACCGGGATGTCCACCCCAGTTCCCACTCTCGTGGTTGCGATCCAGCTGGCGCAGGCTGCCGCGCTGCAGCAGACGGAACTCCAGCGCGCGGCGATTGTAGAAGGTAAGGGAAAGATAACCGCCGGGCACAAGGCACTCGGCCAGGTGTACCAGCGCCTGCTGGGGGTGTTCCAACCACTCCAGTACAGCGTGGCATAGCAGCAGATCTGCGGCGGAAGTGCGGGCGTCAGCACTCAGTGCCTGGAGTGGTAATTGAAGGGTTTGCACCCTGCTTTCAAGTCCGCGCGCTACCGCCTGCTCCTGAGCAAGCTGCAACATCCCGGCGGAAATATCCGTAATCCATAACTCGTGCCCGGCAGCCGCCAGGTTCAGAGCAAACTGCCCCTGCCCGCCGCCGGCATCCACCACGGTAAGACTCGACGACTGTGCCGCCCCAAGAACCGGGGCAAGGTCCCGGTTCAATATCGCCAGGCGGATATCGCCCTTCAGCCCGCCATAAATCCTTTTCCGGAAGCGCTCGGCAAGATCGTCGAAATTGCGGTCAGCCACGCTGCGCACACCAGGCAGATGAAATTTTGTGCACTTACTTGTCTCGCACCTGATCCAGAGAGCGCCCCTCGGCGGCCAGGATGACTTGTAGGGTGCGCGAGCGGAACTCGCGCATATACAGCACCCAGATCACGGCCAGATAGCCAAATACGAAGAGTACCGGGTGCACAAACCACCCCATCACTGCCATAGAGAAGTAGAAAGACCGCAAGCCATAGTTGTAACTGTGGCCAGCCTGATCGATTACCTTGGCGGCACTGATGGCGTAACGCCGACGCTCTTCCGGGGTCACCTCTTCTTCATCCACCGCCGGCGCTGCACCCAGCAGCACGTTGGCAAAGGAGTACTGGCGCAGGGACCAGGTGAAATTAAAGAAGGCGAAGATATAGATCACAATCAGCACCATGACCTTGATCTCAAACTGCTCGACGGTGGTGGTCTCGGCGAACGGCAGGCTGCTCAACACCTCTACTGCGGCACTGTTGGCAGAAAGTGCTGTCACCAGACCTGCCAGGATCAGAATACTGGTGGAGGCGAAGAAGCCGATCACACGCTCGAGATTGCTGAGAATGGCGGCATCGGGCATACGCATATCCCGCTCCAGCATGCGCAGCATCCACTCCACCCGGTACCACTGCATGGACGACGCCAGGCACCAGGCTGTTTTTGCCTTCTTGCGAGCGAATACTGTATAGCCAGCCCATGTCAGGCAGAACCCGGCCAGGCTCACGAAATCCATCCAGTTCAACGCGCGTCCCCCTATCAACTACATTTATGGCGTCAAAGAATAAGGCCAGAGTTTCGCACCGGTGTCGCAGGTGTCAACAACGGTGTGGCGGAACCAACTGTCAACCCTGTCATTTACACCGCCCGGAGCGCTAAAATGGCCGCCGATTTTGCCGGGGCCGAACCCTACACAAGCCCCCGGCAACAGAAACCTACCCATTGGAGCTGTCTTTTGAGCAACGTACACCCCGCATTCGAACCTGTTACCAGTGCCGAAATCGAATCCCTCGGCGTTCGCGTGGAAGAGTACCGCCACCGCGCCACCGGCGCCCAGCACCTGCACATTGCCGCAGACAACCCGGAAAACGTATTTCTGGTGGCCCTGCGCACCGTGCCCGAAGACTCCACCGGCGTCGCCCATATCCTGGAGCACACTGCCCTCTGCGGCAGTGACAAATACCCGGTGCGCGACCCCTTCTTCATGATGATACGGCGTTCGCTGAATACCTTCATGAACGCCTTCACCAGCTCCGACTGGACGGCTTACCCCTTCGCCAGCCAGAACCGCAAAGACTTCGACAACCTGCTGGATGTGTATCTGGACGCGGTATTCTTTGCCAAGCTGGACCCGCTGGACTTCGCTCAGGAAGGCCACCGCCTGGAATTCGCCGAAACCGAAAACCCGGACAGCGAGCTGGTTTACAAGGGCGTTGTGTTCAATGAAATGAAAGGCGCCATGAGCTCGGTGACCTCCCAATTGTGGCAGAAATTGAGTAAATATCTGTTCCCGACCACTACCTACCATTTCAATTCCGGCGGTGAGCCGGCAGATATTCCGGATCTCACCTACGAACAGCTGGTGAACTTCTACCGCAGCCACTACCACCCGAGCAACGCCATTTTCATGACCTTTGGCGACATCGAGGCGGCGGAGCATCAGGCGGTATTTGAAGAGAAAGCCCTGCACAAATTCGACCAGCAGCACAAAACCATCGAAGTCGGCCGCGAAAAACTCTATGTCGCCCCGGTCCGGGTCGAAGAACAATACCCACTGCCGGGCGAAGAAAACCTGGACGAAAAAACCCATATCGTTCTCGGCTGGCTTCTCGGGGATGTCACCGACCTGGAACAGGCGCTCACCGCCCACCTGCTGGCCGGTGTATTGCTGGATAACAGCGCGTCCCCCCTGATGCATCTACTGGAAACCACCGAGTTGGGGCAATCCCCCTCGCCGCTGTGTGGCCTCGACGATTCCCAGCGCGAGCTGGTTTTCGTGTGCGGCATTGAAGGCAGCGAACGGGCCCGCGCCGACGAACTGGAACAACAGGTTCTGAAAGTCATTCAGGATGTAGCGGAAAATGGCGTTCCCCACGAACAGGTTGCTGCAGCACTGCACCAGCTGGAACTACAGCAGCGCGAAATTGGTGGCGATGGCTTCCCCTATGGCCTGCAACTGATCCTCACCGCCCTGACCGGCGCCACCCACCGCGGCGACGCCATCGGCCTGCTCAATATTGATGCGGCCCTGGAAAAGCTGCGCGCGCAGATCGAAGATCCCAAATTTATTGCCAACGCCGCGCGCCAACTGTTGCTGGAAAACCAACACCGGGTGCGTCTGGTACTGTCGCCAGATAACGACCTGGCAAACCGCGAGGAACAGGCAGAAAAGTCGCGCCTGGCAGAAATCAAAGCCGCGCTCACCGAGGGCGAGAAAGAACAGATCATCCAGACTGCGCAGGCATTGGCCGAGCGCCAGGTACGCAAGGATGACGAATCCATACTGCCCAAAGTCGGCGTGGAGGATATCCCCCCCGAGCTGCCCAAGGTGGATGGCGAAGAAGTAGAACTCAACGGTGCCAAGGTAACCCGCTATGGCGCCGGCACCAATGGCCTGGTTTACCAGCAACTGGTCACCACCCTGCCCGACTTCACCGAGGAAGAGCGCATCCTGGTGCCCTATTACTGCCAGTCGCTCAGCGAGCTGGGTCTCGGCGACAAGAATTATCTGGAAGTGCAACAGTGGCAGGCTGCCGTCGCCGGTTCCCTGCACGGCTTTACCAGCCACCGTACCAAACTGGACGACCTGGACAGCCAGACCGGCCACTTCATTCTTTCCGGTAAGGCGCTGGCTGCAAACCAGGCCGCGCTGACCGAATTGATGCAGGCCACCATGGAAAATGTGCGCTTTGATGAGCTGCCCCGTCTCAAGGAGCTCCTGCTGCAGACCCTGGCGCGCCGCGAGCAGTCAGTGGTGGGTAGCGGTCACGCGCTGGCGATGGCTGCGGCCAGTTCCGGCTTTAATCGCGCCGCCGCGGAAGGCCATGAGTCCGGCGGTCTGCTCGGACTGCGCCAGCTCAAGGCGCTGGTAAAAACCCTCGACAGCGAAGCAGGCCTGGAAGCGCTGGCCGGTCAATTCAGCGCCATTCACCAGAAAATTCTCAACGCAAAACGCCAGTTCCTGGTGGTTGGGGAAGAAGAGCGCTTGTCCGATTTCACTGCCGCGTTGAGTCCGCTGGCCAAAGACGCACCGCAATTTGCGGAAAAACCGGAAACGCCTTTTAGCCCGCGTAAAATCCAGGAAGTGTGGATCGCAAACAGCCAGGTGAATTTCTGCTCCAAAGCCTACCCCACGGTGTCCATGTCACATCCGGATGCGCCGGCACTCGCGGTACTGGGGGGCTTCCTGCGCAACGGCTACCTGCACCGCACTATTCGCGAACAGGGCGGTGCATACGGCGGTGGCGCCAGCCACGACGTCAATATCGGCGCCTTCCGCTTTTATTCCTACCGCGACCCGCGCATGGCGGAAACCCTCAAAGACTTCGATGCATCCATTGACTGGCTGCTGAACGAATCCCACGAGGACGCCCAAGTAGAAGAAGCAGTACTTGGCGTTGTGGGCGGTATGGACAAACCGGGCTCCCCCGCTGGTGAAGCGAAAAAGGCGTTCCATTCCAACCTGTACGGACGCACCCACGCGATACGACAGGAATTCCGCCGCAAGGTCACCGACGTCACCTTGGAAGATTTGCAGAGAGTTGGCATGACGTACCTGAAGCCAGAGAACGCCAGTACGGCAGTGGTTACCGGCAGCCAGGGACGCGACGCCGGCCTGGCGCTGGATCTGCACGAAGAAAAATTGTAACCCCACGATGGTGAGTAAAACCCAGTGAACAAGAAAGACGATATTTTTTCCAGCCCTCTGGGTGAAGTGGCCGGCTTCAGCTTTGACCAGTCGGTTGTGGAAGTCTTTCCAGATATGATCCAGCGCTCGGTGCCGGGCTACACCACTATTGTGGCCATGATCGGCACCCTGGCGGAGCGCTACGCCCAGGCCGGCAGTCGCTGTTACGATCTGGGCAGTTCCCTGTGTGCCGCCACGCTGGCGATGCGTCACCGGATACCGGCAGCAGATTGCGAAATCATCGCCGTAGACAACTCCCAGGCAATGATTGAGCGCGCGCGTACTGTTCTGGCGGCCGACAGCGGCCAGATCCCGGTGCAGCTGGTGTGTGATGACCTGGAAAACGTCGCTATCGAAAACGCCTCCGTGGTGGTGTTGAATTTCACCCTGCAGTTTATTCCCACCGAAAAACGGGAAGCGATACTGCAGAAAATCTACGATGGCCTGCGGCCTGGCGGTGTGCTCATTCTTTCGGAAAAGGTCGCCTTCTCCGATCACGATCACCAGGAACTGATGATCGATCTGCACCACTCATTCAAGGCTGCGAATGGCTACAGTGCTCTGGAAATTGCCCAGAAGCGCAGCGCACTGGAAAACGTGCTGGTACCAGAAACGCTGTTCGACCACCGCACACGCCTGAAAAACGTCGGCTTTCACAGTGTCGATGTCTGGTTCCAGTGCTTCAACTTCGCCTCACTGATTGCCATTAAACAGCGAGACGAGTGACCGGAACCGATGATCGACTACACCCCGCTCTATGCTGGCCTGCAGCATATTCCCGAATTGCGCACCTGGCTTGCCACCCTGCCACAACAGATTGCCGACGGGCTCAGCCCGGCACGCTGGGGCGACCTGCCCGATTGGGAGTCAGTGCTGAAGTCTCTGCCAGATATCACCCCATCCTCCATCGAGATAGGAAGTGAAGTGCGCATCGGCAGTGCCGATGACATCACCCCGGATCAGACCGCACAACTGGAAAGCCAGTTGCAGAATCTCCACCCCTGGCGCAAAGGCCCGTGGACGGTATTTGATACGTTTATCGACACGGAATGGCGCTCCGACTGGAAGTGGGACCGTGTTGCGCCACACCTGGACGACCTCAGCAACCGGCTGGTACTGGATGTGGGCTGCGGTAGCGGCTACCACTGCTGGCGGCAGTACGGCGCCGGCGCACGCCGGGTAATTGGCATCGACCCATCGGCAAAATTTGTTGCCCAGTTTTACGCTCTGAAAAAATACCTCGGCCTCGACAAGCCGGTAGACGTTCTCCCGCTAGGTATCGAAGCGCTGCCGGAAAGCCTGCGCGCCTTCGATACCACCCTCTCCATGGGTGTGCTGTACCACCGCCGCTCGCCGCTGGACCACCTGCGCGAGCTCCGGGAAACGCTGCGCCCAGGCGGCCAGCTGTTACTGGAAACCCTGGTGATCGATGGCAAGCTGGGAGAATGCCTGGTGCCGGAAGGCCGTTATGCAAAGATGCGCAACGTGTGGTTTTTCCCCAGCACCGCAACACTGGAGAGCTGGTTGCGCAAAGTCGGTTTTACCGATGTAAAAACCGTCGATCTGGATCGCACCACCCTGGAAGAGCAACGCAGCACCGACTGGATGCGTTTCGAGTCCCTGGCAGACTTTCTCGACCCCGCAGACCACAGCAAAACCATCGAGGGCCACCCCGCCCCTTTGCGCGCCACCCTCACCGCAACAGCGCCCTGAACCGGGGGGCACTCGGTACCCTTTAGTTAGTAGTACCCCCTCAGCCCCCCGAATCACCTCCGCGACCAACTTTTCGATCTGGTTCGCAAAATTCCCTGCGCCAACAGGCTTCAAGCTAGTCGTTTGTTGCACAGCGAAAGGGAATCACCAAATAAAATCTCGATTTCCACCCCCTATATTGCGCTCAAAATCGCCTTCGGCGAACGTGTACGCCGCCGCTTGCCCACCGCCTTTTCCGGTGGGCGCTCCAGCGGGATAACTACACTTATAACGATGACCGGTGGCGCTTTATCTGCCACCGGCGCAATGGCGAGAAACCCCAGGAAACCCATGAGCATCAGTGTTTTCGAACTGTTCAAAATCGGCGTCGGCCCGTCCAGCTCCCATACCGTGGGGCCCATGGTGGCAGCGCGCCAGTTTGTCTGCGACCTGGAACAACAGGGAGCGCTGAACAAGACCGAGCGAGTTGAAGTACATCTATACGGCTCACTGGCACTGACCGGAATCGGCCACGGTACCGACATGGCCGTACTGATGGGGCTTGAGGGTGAAGCGCCCGATACCATCGATGTAGACGCCATCGAAGGCCGGCTTGCCGGCATCGAGAAGCACCAGCAGCTGATTCTCAATGGCGTGCGCGCCATTCATTTCGAGCGCGAGCGCGACCTGCTGTTCCACAAGGAAGAATTCCTCCCCCAGCACTCCAACGGCATGACCTGCAAAGCGTTTGCCGAAGGAGAGTGCGTATTTGAACGCAGCTATTTCTCCATTGGCGGCGGCTTTGTACTGTCGGAAGAAGACTTCCAAAACCGCGAACAGATCGCCACCCTGCTCCCGTACGATTTCAGCTCCGCGGAAGAATTGATGTCACTGTGCGACAAGCATGGCTGGACCATTGCCGAGCTGGCGATGGAAAATGAAAAGGCCTTCCGCAGCGAACAGGAAGTCCGTGACCAGCTGTGGAAGATCTGGGAAGTGATGGACGCGTCCATTCAGCGCGGCTGCCATCAAAGTGGCGTATTACCGGGCGGCCTCGGTGTACGACGCCGGGCCGAAGAGCACTACCGGGAATTGTCCAAACAAACCGATGAAGAGCGCTGCAAAGGCCTGTCGATTCTCGACTGGGTCAGCCTGTTTGCGCTGGCGGTCAACGAAGAAAATGCTGCGCGCGGACGGATTGTCACGGCGCCCACCAATGGCGCCGCCGGGGTAATCCCGGCCACCATCGCCTATTACGTGGAGTTTGTGCACGACCCCGAAGAGCACGGCGACCTCAAGAATCAGGTGGTGGAATTCATGCTCACCGCTGGCGCCATCGGTATGCTGTTCAAAAAGAATGCCTCGATTTCTGCTGCGGAAGTGGGCTGCCAGGGCGAGATTGGCGTTGCCTGCTCGATGGCCTCTGCGGGGCTCGCAGCCGTACAGGGCGGCACCAATCAGCAGATCGAAAATGCCGCAGAGATCGGCATGGAACACAATCTTGGCCTTACCTGCGACCCTATTGGCGGCCTGGTACAGGTGCCCTGTATCGAGCGCAATACCATGGGCGCGGTGAAAGCCATCAATGCCGCGCGCCTCGCCCTGCGCGGCACCGGCGCGCATATCGTCCCCCTGGACAGCGTGATCGAAACCATGCGCCAGACGGGGATTGACATGCAGAGTAAATACAAGGAAACGTCACTGGGTGGATTGGCAGTGAATGCTGTGAATTGCTGATCAGCGCGAGCCCGGTGCTTTTAACCTGACACCCTCAGCCCGGTACTCTCGGCCCGGTACTCTCAACCCGGTACACCGTGCCGGGTATACACATCAAAGCGACCGGATTTTCCCTCAAAGCGCAGGCTTGGCTTCTCCTCGTCCAAGTCGGGCGCCAGCCGTGGGCGCTTGACCACGGTGCGGTAGTAACAGGCCGCCAGCGCAGGTGCCAGCAAGCTGTCGGCGTCTTCATCGCTACCGACAACCTGATGAAACGCCACCATCTCTTTTTTCACCTTGGCGCTCTTGTCCCGGCTCGGGAACATCGGATCCAGATAGATCACCGGGATCGACTCCGCACTCTGCTCCGCCAGCCAACCGGCCGCACTCGTCACCCTCGGTTCCAGCTGCAGGCGTGCGGCGATAGAAGCCAGCTCAGGATCAGCGTGCGCGGCCTCGTACAGTCGCCTGACACCGTCTTCCAGTAACGCGTAAACTACCGGGTTCCTTTCCAGCATACGCACCTCACAGCCGAGCGACGCCAGCACGAAGGCGTCTCGCCCCAGCCCCGCTGTTGCATCAAGCACCAGCGGGTAAAAACCGCTGCGCACACCAACCGCCTTGGCAATCTGCTGCCCCTTACCACCGCCGAACTTGCGCCGGTGCGCCACAGCGCCCGCCACAAAATCCACTTCCACCGGCCCCGGTGCCTTGCGCCCAGTGGCACAGAGCTGAAGACGCGCGCCGTACTTGAGAACGAAAGGCAGGTCGTCGATCCACTTTTCGTCAGACACACCCAAACAGGGCAAGCCCAGCTGCTGTGCCAGAGCGTCGGCCGGAGGCAGAAATTCAGGTGCTGCAGCAGTAACTGCCAGCTGCATGGTGGAAGGCATGGAGAGAAAATCCGTCGCTGAAAGCGGGGAATTTAACCGGGATGGCTCAACCATTCCAGTGCCAACGCTTCGTCACTGGAGGCAAAGGGGCGGACTTCCGCGGCGACGAAGTGATTCAGCAGCTGCGGCATAAACCCCAATAGGGTGTTATCCGACAAAACCGCGATGCGATGCAGGTGCCGGTGCTGATTGCGGGTAAACACACAATTGGGGACCTGTGCGGCAAAATTCTGCCAACCCAGGTAGTGGCGAGCGTCGATCAACAAGCCCTGCAGGTAACCGTGCTGGCAGATTACCGGGTCCACCTGCGCGGCTAACGCGCGAAACTCCGCGGGCCTGAGGTCCGCCACCGGGCGGATCTCAAGAATATCGTGGTCGTGATGCCAACAGTGCTCGATCATGGCCTGACACAAATTCGTAACTACATATAAAGAGCGTAGAAAAGAAAAAGGCCGCGAACCAGTCGCAGCCTTTTTCCGGGCGATTGTCAGTTGATCAATCAACCATTACTGAGGCTCGTCTTTCGACTTGTCTTTGTCGCCACGCAGTTTGTCCATGGCATCGTCCGCGGCGTCTTTGGTGGCATCGCCGGCATCTTTCAGGGCGTCACCAGCATCGTCTGCCGCGTCTTTGAGCACGTCACCGGTGTCCTCAGCGGCATCTTTCACCGCGTCGCCAGCGTCACGGGCAGCCTCTTTAGTATCGTCCAGCAGGCCGCTATCGGAAGACTGCGGGTCTTCCGTGGTGGGAGCGACGTCATCGCTCTCCTGGGGCATGGTGGGGTCTGAGTCCATATCCGGTGGCGTGGATGAATCCGGCATGGTGGAATCACCACCCGGTGTGGTGCTTTCGGAGGCGGGTTTTTCCATATTGTCGTAGGCATCTCCGACATGGTCGTCGGATTTCTGCGCCATGAAATAACCGATGATCAACAGCAGAATAATCAGTGGCAGTAGTAGTTTCTTCATATACCCAATGACCCCTGGTCAGCGTTAGAGAAGTTCAGAACGATGAGAACAACCGATTCGATTGCGCCGGGATAGCCTGATAATCCGCTATCCGGTTCAACCGGCAATGTGCCCTGTCGTTACCGGTTGGCGCCACAGCCCACTTCACAAAAAATCACTTCAGAGAAGAAGTCGACGCCAATACTGATAAGAATAATCTTCAATCGGCACACTTCAAGGAACAATGTTCCAGTATTCAAGTCTTTATGATTATAAAAAAATCGGGACATATTCAGCGGGCATCTAAGCGAACGCATTACCCGTGATAGTAGCGCTCCAGTTGCGCCAGTAGCCCGGTGGCGTCGGCCTCTTCAACCGCCGCTTCACAGCCCGAGAGCTGTAGCCGCCCCTGGGGATCGGTCTGTGCGAAAATCACGTACTGCCCGCCACGCTGCAGCTTTCGGTCACAGTCGCCCAATGCTAGGTGGAAGGCGACCAGCTTGCTGGGCACCCCCTTCCACACCTCCTGTGTCACCCCGGAATAGACATAACCGAGGATGGCCACCATTCCAGGTTCGGAAAGTGCGCGATCAACCATACGGTGTACACCGGTAATCTTTACCCGGGCTACCAGCTCCGCATTGTGGATACGCTCGTATACCGCCGCGTCCACCTTGTCGTTGGGAGTCGGCTCAGACGGAGAATTGATACGTGTGGAGGGAGCAATTTGCTCGCGCGCCATCGCGGCGGCAGGTTCTGTAGTGGCTTGCGCTGCGAACGAAAGCGCGCCGGGAAACAGGTGAAGAGCCAGCAGCAGGAAACTGTGCAACGCGAACCTGGCAGGATCCAGGCCCGGACCATGAAAAGACATCCCTGCCATAACCATCCTCGCCTCACTCGCGTTGAGATTTTGCGGCCACTAACTCTACGGCCACTAAAAAGGGCGCCGAAGCGCCCTCTTATCTTGCTACTGGAGCGGAAGTAATTCCAGCTCTACGCGACGGTTGGCCTGGCGACCGGCGTCGGAGTCATTGCCGGCAATCGGGTAACGCTCACCGTAACCCACTGCCTGTACACGACCGGCGGCAACACCGCGGGTAGTGAAGAAGCCAGCGACAGACTCGGCACGACGCTCACTCAGGTTCTGGTTAGTGACGTCGGAACCAGTGCTATCGGTGTGGCCGCTCACGCGAATCGCGGTTTTGTCGAACTCGTTCAACACCAGAACAACAGAGTCCAGGGTGTCGTAAAAGTCGTTGCGAATTTCATAGCGATTGGTGGCGAAGGTGAT
This sequence comes from uncultured Microbulbifer sp., assembly GCF_947504145.1. Classification (GTDB taxonomy): domain Bacteria; phylum Pseudomonadota; class Gammaproteobacteria; order Pseudomonadales; family Cellvibrionaceae; genus Microbulbifer. The sequence goes on along the minus strand of NZ_CANNGQ010000001.1, from coordinate 751,129 downwards.
GTTGCCCGGCATGATCAGGCGAATATTGTCGCCCTCACGCTGAACCCGTACACCACTGCCTTCAAGGCGCTGGCGCAAGGCCATTTCCTGACGATCCATGTAGTAGCCCACGCCGCCACCGATGGCTGCGCCACCCAGTGCGCCGGTGATGGCACCCTTCTTGCGATCGCTCTTGCTGGCGGTGGCCGCACCAATAATGGCACCGGCAACAGCGCCAGCACCGGCACCTTTAGCCGCATTACTGGTTTTACTTTCCTGGGTGTAAGGATCCAGAGTGGTACAACCAACCAGTGAGCCAAGGGCAAGAATTGCTACCCATTTTTTCATTGAAGCTTCTCCTAATGCTTTTACGAATGCTTGTGCTAACAAGGGAAAATCGGCGATTGCGTGCAGTATCGCTTTCAGTAGCTGACTGGAAGCTGAACCGTACGCGCCATGGCGAGGAAGACTATGCGTAAAGTCCCTACAGGTCTACCGCCGATTTCCCAAATTTGACGCCGTTTACATTCTCCGCCTGTTTTCTATTCAGTGAATCCGACTTCTGCAAAAAATCGCCAGCCACTGCTGGCATTTGCCCGTTCTAACCCATTTTTGCGAGAGGGCTTTCGGAAACGATTCGAAAATCCTTTGCCGGGATAATCCTGAAGCCAAACCGAAATCCTCTCGCCAATGACGGTGTGCCTGGGTGTAATTCACTCTTCCACAATATCTGTGGATAACTTTGTGCATGAATCCCTATAAGTACACGCCAAGCCGCGCAAACCCTTGCCCCCAGCGATTTGCGCACTTTTTGGCCCGCTATTTTTTTGCCTTTAAAATCAAAAACTTACAAAACATTTTGACTTTTACGTACCAGTTAGTAACCCACAGCACGATATACACACCGACCGCCCCGGCATGTGGAAAAAAACTTGTCAAGAGTTGAGGGGCAGTGAAAAAACGAAAATCTGGAAATTTCCAGTAACTGGAGTAGAAATACGCGCAGGGCTGACAGTGTATGCGGTGGATATGACAATCAATAGTGCGGGGGCTTCTCGTCACCGGGCTTATCGCCCTTTTGTACTTCAAACGACAGGTCCTGGTATTTTTCTGTCATTTCTTTGACCCGCCCTACCAAGGCGCGAATCTGTGCATCCTGGGCCGTAATCACATCGTTCAATTGTCCCAGGGTGTCTTCCTGAAAAGACAACCGGGTTTCCAGTTCGTCCACCCGCGCTGCCAATTGCTGTTGATCTTCATTACTCATCGATTTTCTCCACCGCTCACAACAGGCTGTACAGGCAATTTTTCAGACCAACCGCGCGCTGATCCATAAACAGGCTCTGCCCCATACGGGACGTTACATAACCGAACCCTACTTCGGCCTCCGGGTCGGCAAAGCCAACGCTACCGCCGGCGCCCGGGTGGCCAAACCCGGCTTTACTGCCAAAGTGCAGATCTTCCGCCGGCGACGATTTCAGAAAACCGCAAGCAAAAGCCACCTCAGCCTGCAAAATCACATCCTGCCCACGGCTCTGCTCAGTAGTGGCTTCACGCAATAACGCCTCCGGCAACAGCTGTGGGTCATCGCTGGCCAGGTCACCGTATACTGCGGCGAGATCACGTGCACTGAAGTGACCGTTGGCGGCAGGAATCAGCGCGTTGCGCCACTGGTCACCATTGGTTCCCATCATCAGAGAAACCGGGTTAGTAAAGGCGGTGGCAACCGGCCCCTGCCGGTCTTCCTTGATGGAGCGGCCGATGGCGTTATCGCGCAATTCTGGCAGCGGTTTTTTCAGAGGACCGACATCGGCGATTTCTGTGGAGCGGTGCCCCACTGCGCCGAAGCCGCCGTCCAACCCGAGCGGATCCGCAATGCCATTGCGATACAGGGACATCAGCGGTTGGCCGCTGGCCTTTTCGATCAGCCCACCCAGGGTCCAGCCGTGGAGGAAAGGCGCGTAGCCCTGCTGCGAACCCGGCTCCCACCAAGGCTCGGTACCGGCAACCTGCTCCAATGCGCGCGCCCAATCATAAATCAGATCGTCTGCCACCCGCTCGCGGAAGGCGATAACGCCGGCACGGTGGCATAACAGCTGGCGACCCGTGATGGCCGCCTTGCCTGCCTCGGCAAATTCAGGCCAGTAATGGGCCACCGGCAGATCCAGATCCAGCTTGCCCGCTGCCACCTGCTGAAGCGCGATCAGCGCAAGAACACCCTTGGAAGAAGAGAACACATTGGCGAGGGTGTCTTCCTCGAATGCGCGCTCCCCGTGGCGATCGGCGTTGCCCGCCCACAGGGAGGCGACTTCCTCACCCTGGTGGATCGCACAGAAAGACGCCCCCACATCGCCGTGATCGCGAAAATTGGTGGCAAATGCATCGTAGAGGGCTTCAAAGCCCGGGGCGCAATATCCCTGAATATCCATTGGGGTCAGCTACCGGTCAGTGTGAACGTTGTGCGAGACAGTCTCCGCCGCTGGCGGAGGGTCGAATGGGGCGCAAGGATAGCCGATAAGCCGCGGGGATGTTAAGACGAAGGCCGATCAATCTTCGGTAACCGGCTCAAAATCTTCCAGCTTGTAGCCGCAGTGTTTGCAGAACTCAGAATCCGCATCGTGCCCTGCCCGCCCACAATTATGGCAACGGGCCAGCTGCTTTTCACGGCCCAGCTCATGGGCCAGCTCGGCGGTGACGATCCCGGTGGGCACAGCGATAATGGAATAGCCGATCAGCATGGTCATGGAAGCAATCGCCTGCCCAAGGGGGGTGTGCGGCGTGATATCGCCGTACCCCACGGTGGTGATGGTGACAATGGTCCAGTAGATGCTTTTGGGGATGCTGGTGAACCCGTGTTTGGGCCCCTCAACGATAAACATGATGCTGCCAAAGATGATGCAGATCACCAGCACGCTGGCGTAGAACACCAGAATACGCCGACGCGCTTGCCACAGAGAGCGGACCAGCAGATTGGCGTCACTGAGGTAGCGCACCAGCTTGAGGATGCGGAAGATCCGCAATACCCGCAGCAGGCGAATGACCATCAGGTAGGTGGCCCCGGTAAAGATGAGCGCCAGGTAACTGGGCAGTATCGCCAGCAGATCCACTACCCCATAAAAACTGAAGATGTAGGAGCGGCGATCTTTCGCACAGTACACGCGAGTCAGATATTCCACAGTGAACAAAGCGGTAAAAAACCATTCCAACGTGTAGAAGATATCCCCGTAGCGCACCCACCAGTTCTCTACCGATGCCAGCAAAACCAGCGCGACACTGAGCAGAATGGTCCAGATAAGGACTACATCGAAATATTTGCCCGCTGGCGTATCCGTGCCAAAAATTACTTCATTCAGCCACTTGCGGGCACCTGTCAGGGCCATTCAGTCCATTCCTTGCTGTAATAGAGCTATCGAAGCTCGTCGGGAGAAAACACCGTTATTCTAGCCGACAACCGGGAGTTTCCTTCAACCCCGGCGCTACTTCCGGCAACCCCGTCAGTCGCGGCCTTTATCATGGCCGTCGCCATCGGCTATCCTTGCGCCGCAAGTTCAACCCGGTAATCAACACAAAGTATCAGCATGAGCGACAAAAACAGACTCGTCTATTCCACCGACCGCGGCCGCGTAAAAGACACCCCCGCCGCAGAGACGCGCCATCAGGGCGACGGTATTGTCCGCATTCAGCGGGAAACCAAAGGGCGCAAAGGCAAAGGCGTGACTTGCGTGAGGGGTGTGGATGGTACCGATGGGGAGCTGAAGTTGCTGTTGGCAGAACTTAAAAAGCGCTGCGGCTGTGGCGGCGCCCTGAAGGATGGCGTTATCGAAATCCAGGGCGACAAACGAGAAGAAATCAAAGCGGTGCTCGAAGCGAAAAGCTACAAGGTAAAACTGGCCGGAGGCTGACCCCCGGCCGTGGATGCCGAGGGGTATAGAGCCCCAAAGTGGATTTATACCGTTCCGACAAGGCGCAACGGCTTCACCTTCCGCCGCGCCTCTTCCGCCAGGCACAGCCCCAGCAAACGGGCCAGATGGTTCTGGTAACCCTCAAATACAACCGCACTGGCATTTTTACACCGCAACTCCAGCCCCTGCAGCGCGCCCACTAGATCGCCACTTCGACTCGAAGGCGGGATTTCCCCAGCGCCTGCGCCACAGGCTTCCAGCTTTTCGAGAAGCGCCTGTGGCAATAGGCCGGGCTGCTTTACTGCCAACTGGTATACCTGACGAATCTGCTGAACCGCCAGCTGCGCATACTTTTGCACCAGAGCCACAGGCACATCGGCAGACGGGATTCGCTCAATCATCTCACTCACCAGATCCCCGCAGCCATTCAGGCTGCCCACGGATTCGCGCAAGCCCTCAAATCCCTTTAACTGTTCCAGTGTGCCACTGGCAGCACCGCGATCAGCGCTAGGCATGGTCGCCATGGCACCTTTCACTCGCTGGAAAAACATCTTGTGTAACTGCTGGCGCTGCTGCATACACTCCTGGACGCGCGCACGATTATCCTTGCGCGATGCTTCCGCCGCGGATGGCGTGGTGCCACTAAGGTCGTAACTGCGTGGATCGACCCGGACATTGGCACGGACCAAAGCGGCTCCCAACTGGATGCGTGCACCGCGCAGCTGCAACTGTGCCAGGCGCTGCTCCTGCTCCTGCAGCTCGATCAGCCGGGTGCGCAGCCAGTCGATGGTTTCCTGCAAACCCAGCCCCGCCAGTTCTGCATTCTCCGGCCCGCGCAGGGACAGGAAGTCCCGCGGAATGGCCCGATTGAAATACTCAGACAGTACACGCTGTGCCGCCTCCACTTCCTTGCTTGCGGTCAGAAGTTGTTGGTTTTCCACTGCGCGACAGGTTTCGTCGGCGCCCTGCCGGCTGACGCTGACACACAGCTCGTCAAAATCGGCGAACAGTTTCTGAACCGAGAAGTCCTGTCTCTGCAATAGCGCAGGAATTTGCCTATCTTCGACTTCGGCAATCCGTTCGTGGCCAGCGGGTTCAGTCTGGCTCCAACAATCGGTATCTTCCCCCATCGACAGTTCGATACTGTTGCGGGTGACTTCGTCCAGATTCTGGTAAAGCCAGAGCACCGCCCGCGGGAAATCCCTCAGGCAGCGGCCAGTCAGCTGCGCTTCGCGATTGATCTCGCCGCACACCAGACCCGCATGCACCAGGTGATTCCAGCGTTCAGAAAAGGAAGCGAATACGTCGCTACCGATCATTTGCGCTGCCACGGCATCGGCCCGCTTTTCCAGCCGCCGAGCCAGCGCGCCACTGGTGGCGCGATGCAGACCTTGCAGCCGCTCGATCACAGGAACCAATACCAGGCCACATGCCGCGAGTACTTTATGAAACGGTTTCAGCAGTGCCGCAGGCTCCCCGGCAGTATTCAACAGGGTTTTCTCACTCTCCAAGGCATCCTGCATGGCCTGCAGTTTCTGCGCAGTCACCAGCGAGCAGTACATGGCGATGCGCACCAATGGGCCCTGATGGTAGGACATGGCACGAGCCGCCAGGGCCAATACCTCTCCGCCGTTCAGCCCGGCAATGGCACCCAACCCCAGGGAAAGCGTGAGCTGCCCTGCTGCCGATTTCTCGACGACAACTTCGGCTCCCGATGTCACCTCAACCAGAGTACCGCGGGCCTGCTTGGCCGCGGTCAGGTTTTTCGGACCTGCAAGTTTGCCGGCGATGCTCAACCCGGTTTTGGCTTCGAGCACTTCCAGCAGCAGAAACAAACCCGGCGCATCCTGCTTACGCAAACGGATACGGCCCGCATCATCGAAAGACGACAGGTTTCCGGCAGATATATACGGGAAAAAAAACACACAGCCGATCAGTGCGATCAACAGCAACTTTGCGGCTGCGCCAGCCACAACCCCGGCACCAAACGTCCCCGCCAAAATCGCGGCAGGCACCGACCAGAGTGCGCCACCGAGCGCAATCAGAATGAGAACCAAGGCACCGGCAAAGAGTACAGGCACAAGCGCCGCACTAGCCAGCGCCGGAAGTAGCCCCAGGGGTTGCGCATCCGACTCGAGCCGGTGCGTTTCACCCTGACAAAACAGCGCCTCCAGTTGCTTACGGGCCGACGATTCGGCTTGGTCACGAGCGGAGGGTTCCTTCGGTGGGATCTTCTCTGGCGGGCGCTTCTTAAGGGCTGCTACACCATTACCATTTGCCTGTGGGTTCGGTGCCAGGTTCGATGCTAGGTTCACCTCTACGTTGGCCTGGCGATCAACAGGTGTTCGAACTTTCTCTTCCCGCACATTGGCCGGTTGAGCGGAAGGCGCGCGGACTTTGCGCTTTTGGGCAAATTGCATGCGCGCCAGAATTGCGCGGTTATCGAATTTGCCCGCGGGATGCACTTCGATTTTCAGGCCGATCTGATGTAATTGCGTGCGGTATTGAACGACCTGCCCTGACGACAGCTCATCTTTGATCACCCAGCCTTTCACGAACAGTTTGCGCGCCTGCTGTGTTGGAATGGAAAAGGCGCTGGACATTTGCGCCAGAACCTCTGCCGGGTTCTTGGACCGTAATACTTTACCCGCAGAAACAATCTGAAACTTTTGCTGCACTGACATGTTTGGCCCCCAAAGCTCCCTTTTAACCTCCCCTACTCTGACGGCCATTCATTGCCGTGCGACGAGAGAGTAAAAGATTCCGGAGCACCTGATTGCGCACTGGTTCTCAGGGAATCTGCTAGCTGCGAGGGCTTTTCGGGTTTACCACGGGCTTCACAGTGGCTGAGGGAACGGTGTCTCACTCCCTCTGCTCAATTTGTCCTATTCCACGACTATCGGTCATTTTTACTCGCCGGGTGTTTGCGGGCCACCACCCCATACATCTGTTTCTATACCCCGAATATCGTGGTTGCGAGCATCAAACACCGGCTCGTCGACTCCTCGAGCCCGCTGGGCCTCGTAGTCTGCGAACACTTTAAACGCTACCCCCGAGAGCAAGACAATCGCCAGCAGGTTTGCCGAGGCCATAAAGCCCATAGACATATCCGCCATATTCCACAGCAGCCTGAAATTATCCGAACTACCACTGGCCGCGACCCAAGCACCAAACAGAATGAATACGATGTAGAGAATGCGATAGCAGCTAATCGACAACCGCGTATGCCAGAGATAAAAAATATTGGTTTCCGCGTAATAGTAATTGGCGATGATGGAAGTGAACGCAAAGAAGATCAGTGCCACCGCGATAAAACTGCTGCCCCAGCTACCCAGCTCGCTCGCCAGAGCCGACTGGGTAAGCGTGACCCCTTCCACTGCCCCCCCCAGATCCACTCCACTCAACAATATGATGGCTGCAGTTGCGCTACAGATCATCATGGTATCCAGGAACACCGATGCCATCTGTACATAACCTTGGACTACCGGGTGTTTCACGTCCGCTGCTGCGCCCACGTTCGGAGAGGAGCCCATACCCGCTTCGTTGGAAAACAGTCCACGTTTGATCCCGTTCGCCACTACCGCCCCAAACGCCCCGGCGCCCGCTTCCTGCATACCGAAAGCGCTGCCGAAAATCAGTCCGAATACTTCCGGAATACGCCCCAGATTGACGAGGATGACCACAAACGCGATGGCGAGATAACACAGCGCCATAATCGGCACCACGATGCCGGCAAATTTACCGATGGACTTTATCCCACCGAAAACAATGCTCCCCGCGAGCACCGCAATCAGCACTCCCACCAGCAGCGGATTGATGCCCCAGGCCGCATGAATGGCTTCGGACATCGCATTCGCCTGCACCGCATTGAAGAAAAAGCCGAAACAGATGATGAGAAAAATAGAGAACAGTATCGACAGCCATTTCCAGCGCCGCCCCAACCCCTTATCAATGTAGTACGCGGGACCGCCGCGGAAGGTTCCGGCCGTCTCACCCTGCTCTTTAAAAACCTGTGCCAGAGTGTTCTCGATCAGGCTGGTGGCCATCCCCACCATCGCCACCACCCACATCCAGAATATTGCGCCCGGGCCACCGGCCGTGATGGCAACCGCCACGCCGGCGATATTACCGGTACCCACACGGGCCGCCGCACTGGTGGCAAATGCCTGAAACGAGGATACGGAATCATCGTGCTCTTTGCGGAAACTGCGCGCCAACACCCGCAGCATATGGCCGAAGGCGCGGAACTGGACAAAACGGGTACGCACGGTGAAGTAGAGCCCGGCGGGCAAAAGTGCGGCAATCAGAATCCCCAGCCACCAGATACCACCGAGGCCACCCCAGGTAAGGCTGTTGCCCCATCCCACCAGGGAACCCAAGCCTTCCAACAACCCTTCCATATTGTCTCTCCACCGCAACTCGCAACCGCGACTCTCAAGCGTATTGATCCGCCGCGATCAGCCGGTTCCGGAGCACCTTGCCACTGACCAAACCCGCTGGCGCCAAATGGCGCAGCTACCATAAAGACTAGCAGCCGATGAGAACCCCGTTACGCTCTACCAAAGAACCTGAGGAAATTTGCCGCACTGGATTGCCGGCGTACAATACCTCGCCAGAGAGTTATCCCGCGATAGGAGAAATCAGCTTGTCCGCCACCAACCCATTTCGCAACGCCGCAGCGCAACAGGCCCCCTACGGAAGCTGGCCATCGGCCATCAGTGCCGACCTACTCACCGCGGGCAACGTACGCCTGAGCGAGGCGCGCCAGTTTGATGGCAAGGCCTACTGGCTCGAGTCCCGCCCCGCAGAGAAAGGCCGCTCGGTACTTGTGGAGTGCGACCTGAAGGATGCAGAGTCGATGAAACGCGACGTACTCCCGGCACCTCTCAGTGTGCGCTCCAAAGCCCATGAGTACGGCGGCGGTGTGTACGCGATCGACAACGGCGCAGTCTATTTTGTCCTCGCTGCCGACCAGCGACTTTATCGCATGCCACTGGGCGGCGATATTCCCGAGCCCATTACACCAGAGGGCCCCTACCACTACGCAGATTTGCAGATCGACCCGCTGCGTAACCGTTTGATCTGTGTTCAGGAAGATGAGAGCGACGCAACCCGCGAAGCCACTGCCCGCCTGATTGCCATCGACCTGACCAGCACCGAGAGTGAATACCGGATCACCGTGTTGGCAGAAGGCGCCGATTTCTATTCCAATCCAACACTCAGCCCCGACGGACTGCAGCTCTGCTATCTGCAATGGCACCACCCGGATATGCCTTGGGACGCGACCGAACTGATGCTCGCAGAACTGGATGAAAACGGCCGTATCGCCAAAGCCCGTCAGATTGCCGGCGGGGGTAATGAATCCATTTTCCAACCACAGTGGTCGCCATCCGGACAGTTGTTTTATGTTTCCGACCGCACCAATTGGTGGAACATCTACCGCGCCGGTAGCGACACGCCGCTGTGGCAAGAAGCGGCCGAGTTTGCCACGCCGCAGTGGGTTTTCGGCATGTCCACTTACGGCTTTATCAACGATGACACAATCTTCTGTACCTTTACTCAGGGCGGGGCCTGGCAGCTGGCGCTGCTCGACCTGGGCACTGGGAAACCCAAAATACTCGAGCGCACAGGCTGTGATTTCGAGAGTATCAGCTGCACTGAGGACCGCGCTCTGTTTCTCGCCAGTGGACCGGCAGAATTCCCGAGTGTTTCCATGTATGACGCCAAACAGGATACGTTTTCCACCGTTGCCAGCAGTAGTGCCGCTCCGGTGGATACTCATTGGTTTTCCCACGCTAAACCCATCTCGTTTAAAAAGGATGGGCGCGAAGTGCACGGCTTTTACTATCCACCGCACAACCCTGATTTTCAGGGAGCGCCTGACGAAAAGCCGCCACTGATTGTTTTCGGGCACGGCGGTCCCACCGGTGCTACCTCCGCCGGCCTGAACCTCAAAGTGCAATACTGGACCAGCCGTGGCTTCGCCATTCTTGATGTCAATTATTCCGGCAGCACCGGATACGGACGGGAATACCGGGACCGACTGAAAGACAGCTGGGGAGTGCTCGACGTGGAAGATGTATGCGCGGGAGCCGAACATCTGGTGGCACAAGGCCTCGCCGATCCGGATCGACTGCTGATCAAAGGTGGAAGTGCCGGCGGCTACACCGTGCTTGCCGCGCTCACCTTTCACGACACATTCTCCGCAGGTGCCAGCCACTACGGTATTGGCGACCTCACCACCCTCGTCCAGGACACCCATAAATTCGAGTCTCGATATCTCGACAAGCTGGTCGGCCCCTGGCCGCAAGCGGAGTCAATTTATAAAGAGCGATCCCCCATCAATCACATCGAACAGCTCAATTGCCCGGTGATTTTTTTCCAGGGCATGGAAGACAAGGTAGTTCCACCCAATCAGGCGGAAACCATGGTGAAGGCGCTGCAACAACGCGGCGTGCCGGTGTCATACATTACCTTTGAAGACGAAGGCCACGGCTTCCGCGCTGCCAGCAGCATAAAAATGGCACTGGATGGCGAACTGGAATTTTACAGCCGTATATTTGGTTTTTCCCTTTCCGAGCCGGGCCCCGGTATCTCCATCGCCAACCTGAGCGACAACATGGAAAGTAACCGCTGATGGGCCGCTGGCGACCACCGCGTCCACGAGGTTCACGCTATATCACCCCTGAGGGCGCCGCGCGTATGCGCGCTGAAGTGAAGCACCTGTGGGAAGTGGAGCGCCCGCGAGTCACACAAGCAGTCAGTGACGCGGCAAAACTTGGCGACCGCAGTGAGAACGCAGATTACATTTACGGCAAAAAGCGGTTGCGGGAAATCGACAGTCGTGTGCGCTTTCTGACCAAACGCCTGGAAGAAATCACCGTGGTAGACCGCACCCCCGATGACCGCGAGAAAGTATTTTTCGGCGCCTGGGTGACACTGGAAGATGAGAACGGTAAAGAAGTGAAATACCGTATCGTCGGTCCGGATGAATTCAACGTAAAGGAAGGGTTGATTTCGATGGACTCGCCGGTGGCACGCGCACTGATCGGCAAACGGCTGGACGATGAAATTGAAATCCAGCAGATGGAAGAGTGGGTAACCTACTACATCGTCCAGATCAACTACCCCACTCCCAGCACGGATTAAGCGGAAAACGGTGGCATAGCCACCGTATTCTCAGAGCACGGTATTCGCCAACAGTATGACGCCGCCGTACACAGCCACGCCGGCGAACACCGGCCAACCCAATGAATTTGTGCGCTTCCACACCAGATAAGTACTCAGCACACCAATCCCTGTCGCCCACCAGGCAGCAGTACTCACAGCCGACGGCACCAGCGACACACCAAACATGGCCGCAATCATCAAAGGCCCGAGCACGGTCAGCCAGGTTGGCATGGCGTCCAACGAATTGCTGCCCTGCTTGCGGACCAGGTGGCGCTGCATCCATAGCAGCGGCAGTGCGCGTATCAACAAGGTTCCGATAGTCGTTGCCAACAGGGCAATCCACAGCTTGCTATCCATTCTGCGACTCCCCTTCCCGTTTCATGTTTTCACGAGACACCTTTCTACCAGACAGGATACCCAATCCGTAATACACCAATGCACCACAGGCCGCCGCAATCGGGATGGCCGCGTTCTTCATTCCAGACACCGCAAGCAGCAACGCCACAACGATCGTAGCGCCGAGGGTAATCGCCCACAGCCGGTTCGCAAAACGCGGTGCCAACAACACCAGAAACAGCGCAGGCAACGCAAATGGCATCACCTCCCCGAGCAGAGGCCAGCGTTGCGTCAGCTCCTTGCCGGCAATAGCCCCAACCGCAGTGCCACCAATCCAGCTAAACCAGGCCACTACAGAAGCACCGATATACCAACCCATACGGTCTTCCGCCCTGAGTTGTGGCAGACGTACATGGGACAGCGCAAAAATCTGATCGGTGAGCCCGTGCATCAGCCACGGCCACCAACGGCTCTGGGATAACCAGGGGGCAATATTGGGTCCGTACACTACATGGCGTGCATTGATCAGCAGTGTCATCAGTACCACGAACCACAAGGGTGCGCCGGCCGCAACCATAGCCACAAACAGAAACTGGGATGCACCGGCGTACACCAGGGTTGATATCAACACTGCCTCCCAGCCGCTGAAGCCAGATTGCACGGCGATAAGACCAAAAGAGATCGCCACCGGGACATAACCTCCCAACAACGGGATCGCCTCGCGCATACCCAGCAGCCAGGGACGGTTCGCAGTTGGGGCAGTATCTAAACTCAAAAATCAGATCCTTTTACTTCAGTAGGACAACACAAACGGCGACGGGCAAAAACACAAAGCCCCAGAAACCGAGACCGGCTTCTGAGGCTTTTTCGACGGTGACGCCTGGTGGGCAATACGTATTAACGCACGCCCTCCAGAAGATGCCGGGCAATGATCAAGCGCTGAATTTCACTGGTGCCCTCATAAATAGTGGTAATCCGCACATCGCGCGCCATGCGTTCCAGCGGAAACTCTCGTGTATACCCCACACCACCGTGCATCTGCAGCGCTACAAAGCAGGCTTCATTGGCTTTTTCCGATGCGTAGAGTTTTGCCATGGAAGCGGCGGGGCCAAATGGCAGCCCGGCATCTTTCTGCCAGGCTGCCTGCAGTAGCAACAGACGCGCCGCTTCCATCTCCGTGTATTTATCCGCAAGTTGCCACTGCAACCCCTGGAACTGGGCCAGCGGCTTGCCAAACTGTTCGCGCTCCTGCAGATAGCTGCGCGCGCAGTCCAAAGCCTCAAAACCAATGCCTAATGCCAGCGAACCAATGCCGATACGCCCGCCCGCCAGTTCGCCGGCGGCAATACGGAATCCGCGGTTTTCTTCACCCAGCATATTGCTGGCAGGCACACGACAATCCACAAAAGAAACTTCGTTAGTCACCGAGGCCTTCTGGCCCATTTTCTCTTCCGCCTTGCCGATCACCAATCCCGGAGTGCCTGCTTCCACCAGAAAGCAGGTAATCCCTTTGCCTTTCGGTGCAGAGGAATCCGTCACTGCCCACACCACGAATACACCGGCAAACTCGGCACTACTGATAAACAGCTTGCTGCCGTTCAAGACGTAGTCGTCCCCATCTTTAAGCGCACGAGTGCGCATGGCTGCAGCGTCGGACCCCGAGCTTGGTTCCGTCAGGCAGAAGGAGCCCGCCGCGTATTCGCCGCTGCAAATTTTGGGCAGAAAGTAGCTCTTTTGCGCATCTGTCCCCATGGCCTGGATCACTTCCGCCACCATATTGGTAACCGACGTTGTGGTGGCAGTGGATGCACAACCGCGCGCGATTTCCGCGATGGCGAGACTGAATGCAATGGTGCCGGCGCCGGTGCCACCAAAATCGGGGTCAATGTTGATCCCCATAAAGCCAAGCTCCGCGAGCTCCTTGAGCTTTTGCAAAAAAAGCGGGCGGTTGCCCGTCTTGTCCAGCTCAGCGGCGATGGGCTTCAGTTCGCTCTCGGCAAACTGGCGCGCGGCCTCCTGGATCATCTGTTGCTCGTCACTCAGCTCAAAATTCATGGTGCTCTCACCTCGCTCAACGTATCCGCGCAGACCTTTTGGGTCTTTTGCGCGCTATTGGTTATTGGTTTTATACAGGTTATCGGGATCTCCGAAACAGAAGCCGCTTCAGCGCCCCCTGCTGTATCGCCACGCCCAGCAGGATCAGCGCGAGACCGGCAATGGTGGCGATTTCTATCTTCTCGCCCACCAACAATGCAATCAGTAGCAGGGAAAGCGGCGGCGACAAATAAATGAAATTACTGATCCGAGCCGTATTATCACAGCTCATCATCGCTGCCTGCCAAAGGAGAAAAGCAATCCCCATCTCGAACAGGCCAACATAGAGGGCCCCCAGCCAGCCCGCGAGTGGCGGCCACTGCCATGGCTCGCCCCAGCCCTGCCAGAGTATGGCGCCCGCAAGCCAGGGCAGCCCGCAACAGAACGTCAAAAACAGATTGACCGCCGCGTTACCACCTATGCGGGTATTCAGCAGCCAGTAACAGGACCAGATAACGGTACTGAGTAGTGCCAGCACCACGCCCCAGGGCGCATCAAATTGCAGGCTAAAGGGATTCCCACCGGTGGCAATCACCAGCACCCCGCTGTAACAGACCACCCCTGCAAGAAGGTCCTGACGGCGCAACTTTTGCTTGAGTAGAGGCACTGACAACAGCGCCAACAAAACACCCCAGGTGTAATTCAACGGTTGCGCCTGCTGTGCGGGCAGCAGTTCGTAAGCGTGAAACAACGTAAGGTAATAAAGAAAAGGATTGCAGAAACCGAGCGCGATATACCAGCGAAAATTTCGCTTCCAGCTCGCGCCGATCTCCGCGGTACGCCCCTGCCAACAGATGGCACCGAACATAAACAGTGCAGACACCACCGAGGCGATACTCACCAGCTGAAGTGGCGTCAGGTACTGCAGAGACAGCTTGAACGCACTGGCTACCGTCGACCAGCACAGCACCGCCGCCAGCGCCAAAATGGTCGCACGGCGATTTGCGGCGCTAACGGCAGCGTGGGAGTCCGTCCGATCCACTAGACTCGACCCTCAGCGATCATTTGGCACAGCATTCAGATACCACAGTCGATTGCGCGATTAACGCTTGCTGGATTTCGGTTCCGGGTCCGGTACGGCAACAGAAGTATCGGTCTTCACTTCCTGCATCACCACATAGGTATGGGTTTCACGCACACCCGGAACGGATGCCAGCTTCTCGCCAAGGAATCGACGGTAACCGAGCATATCCTTAATACGGATTTTCACCAGGTAATCGAAACCACCGGCCACCATATGACACTCCTGAACCTCTTCGAGCCCGGAAACATGGCTGTTGAACGCTTCCAGTGTCTCTGTGGCGGTGTCCGACAGGGATACCTGGATGTACACCACAAGGCCCGCGTCTACTTTAAGCGGATCCAGCAGTGCCACATATTCCTGAATAAACCCTTCTCGCTCGAGACGCTTCACACGCTCGAGACAGGGGGTGGGGCTCAGGTTGACCCGGCGGGCCAGCTCAACGTTAGGCAGACGGCCAGCGCGCTGCAGAATGCGCAGAATCTGGCGATCAATGCGGTCCAGATCTTCCAACTTCCGAGACATAACAAAACACCCTACTGGTTAATTACCAAATACGCCCTATATTTAACCACACTCCTTTCCAATATGGCGATTAATTCTGGGACATTTACCACATAATCCGGTTTTTTATCCTGCACACTTATTTTAGTCTGGGAGTACACATGTCTACACAGTTCGCCGGCCAATCGAATAGAGAGTTACAAAACGCCCGCCAGAAGGCCCGAGAATACCTGCACGCCGACGAAAATCAGTGCGTGAGCGAGCTGCTCGCCGCCCCCCGCCCGGGCGAAGCCCTGCGGGAGAAGATCCTTGCGACTGCCAGCCAGCTGGTAGTCAAATCCCGGGAACAGCGCAGCCATCGCGGCACATTAGACGCCTTTTTGCAGCAATTCGGCCTTTCCAATAAGGAAGGCGTGGCCCTGATGTGCCTGGCAGAGTCCCTACTGCGGGTGCCCGATGCCGATACCGCAGACAAACTGATCGCGGAAAAGGTCCATTCCGGCAACTGGTCCAGCCACCGCGGCCAGTCTGACTCCCTGTTCGTGAATGCCTCCACCTGGGGCCTGATGCTCACCGGCAATATTGTCGAGCTGGATCCGGACATCACCGAAAAGCCCTCCAACTGGATGAAACGACTGGTCAGCCGCATGGGCGAGCCCATGGTCCGCACCTCCATGATGCAGGCGATGAAAATCATGGGCGGCCAGTACGTACTCGGCCGCAATATCAAAGAAGCGCTGAAACGCGGCCCCGCAGAAAACAAGCCGGGCACCCGCTTCTCCTTCGATATGCTCGGCGAAGGCGCGCGCACCATGGCCGACGCCCAGCGCTACTACGATGCCTACATGATGGCCATCGAAGCGATCGGTGCCGACAACACCAAGAGAGACGTGGTGGAAGCCAATGGTATTTCCATCAAGCTCTCCGCCCTGCACCCGCGCTACAGCGAATTGCAGCGCGACCGCGTGATGAATGAACTCCTGCCCAAGGTGCAGGAACTCTGCCTGGCCGCAGCAAAATACGATATGGGGCTCAATATCGACGCTGAGGAAGCCGAGCGCCTGGATATATCGCTGGACGTGTTCGAAGCACTCGCCCGCGACCCCCAGCTAAAAGACTGGCAGGGGCTCGGTTTTGTTTTGCAGGCCTACCAGAAACGCTCCCCACACGTGGCTGACTGGCTGATCGCCCTGGGCCGCGACACCGGGCGCAAATTGATGGTGCGCCTGGTAAAAGGCGCTTACTGGGATACCGAAATCAAGCACGCCCAACAAATGGGCCTCACTGACTATCCGGTGTACACCCGCAAGTGCCACACGGACCTCTCCTACCAGGTGTGCGCGAAGAAACTGCTGGACGGCCGCGATGCCATCTACCCGCAATTCGCCACCCACAACGCCTACACCGTAGGCCTGGTGTTGGAACTCGCCGGCGACGGTAACGACGCTGATGGACGCAGTAACTATGAATTCCAACGGCTCCACGGCATGGGCCACCTGCTTTACGATCAGATTGAAGCCGTACACGGCAAGCGCGTGCCGGTTCGGGTTTACGCCCCTGTCGGCGCGCACAAAGACCTCCTCCCCTACCTGGTTCGCCGCCTGCTGGAGAACGGGGCCAACAGCTCCTTCGTCAACCGGTTTATGGATGAGAAAACCCCGGTAAATGAACTGGTTCAGGACACACTGAAGCAGAGCGAGTCCTGCAACCCCTACCGCCACCCGGAAATTCCGGTGCCGGCCGATATCTACATTGGCCACGAAGCTCTACCGCGCAAAAATTCCCACGGCATCGAGCTGACCGACACCATCGCCGTCGAACCGATGAAAAAAGCCGTGAGCGCCAGTGCAGACGCATCCTGGGCAGGCGGACCGATTGTTGCGGGCGTCGCCAGCAAGGGCGAGCAGACGGTGGTGAACCCGGCCAACGGTGAGCCAATCGGGCACACCGCCGATACCGACCCGGCTGAAATAGACAAAGCATTTTCTACCGCTGCAGAACACCAGCGCGCCTGGAACCGGATCGGCGGTGATGCCCGCGCGAAAATTCTCGACAAGGTGGCGGATCTCTACGAAGAACATATCAACGAACTGGTTGCCATCATTTGCCGAGAAGCCGGCCGCACGCTAAATGACGGCATTTCAGAAGTCCGCGAAGCCGTAGACTTCTGCCGCTACTACGCCAACGGCGCGCGCAAACATTTTAGTGAGCCGACCATACTCCCCGGCCCCACCGGCGAAACCAATGAGCTGAGTTTGTGCGGCCGCGGCGTATTTGTCTGCATCAGTCCGTGGAACTTCCCCTTGGCCATATTTACCGGGCAGGTGGTTGCCGCGCTGGCAGCGGGTAACGGTGTTCTGGCAAAACCCGCGGAGCAGACCCCGTGCATTGCCCACCGCGCTGTACAGCTGATGCATGAAGCGGGGATACCGCAACAGATTCTGCACCTGATAACCGGCACCGGCGCGGCCGTAGGTAAACCACTACTGGACGATCCGCGGGTGGCCGGCGTGGCCTTCACCGGCTCTACCGAGACCGCCAAACACATCAACATGCAGCTGGCGGCAAAAGACGGCCCCATCGTGCCGCTAATCGCGGAAACTGGTGGCCAAAACGTGATGATCGTGGACTCTACCGCACTACCCGAGCAAGTGGTGGACGACGTAATCCAATCCGCCTTCCTCAGCGCGGGCCAGCGCTGCTCGGCACTGCGCATTCTATGCGTACAGGATGTGATTGCTGATAACCTGCTCAACATGCTGAAAGGCGCCTGCGATGAGCTGACCCTCGGCGACCCGTCAAAACTGGAAACCGACATCGGCCCGGTGATCGACGAAAAAGCGCTCGGCCTACTGCAGAAGCACCAGGAGCGCATGCAGAAAGAAGCCAAACCGCTGTTCGCTTTCGACGAAAGCAAACAGCCAATAACCGGCACCTTCTTCGGCCCGCAGGTTGTAGAAATCGAAGATTTCAATCTGCTGAAGCGCGAAGTGTTCGGTCCGTTCCTGCACGTGGTTCGTTTCAAGGCCGACGAGCTGGAGGATGTGATCCGCCGCATCAATGCCACCGGCTACGGTCTCACCTTCGGCCTGCACTCCCGTATCGAAGGCCGCGCCAGTGCCATCTTCAAGCGCGTGGATGTGGGCAACTGCTATGTAAACCGCGACATGGTCGGTGCGGTGGTCGGGGTTAACCCGTTCGGTGGCATGGGGCTTTCCGGTACCGGCCCCAAGGCCGGCGGCCCCCATTACCTGTTCCGTTTTGCCAACGAAAAGACCAAGACGGTCAATATCGTAGCCACTGGCGGGAATACCCAGCTATTCACATTAGCTCAATAACCCCCATTCGCCAGACACAAAAAAGCCCGGAAATTCCGGGCTTTTTTGTGTCAACCGAAACAGTTTACAGCACTCGAAACTCAGCGTTGTGCCTGCACACCAAGCGCCGGTTTCTGCAATGAAAACTGATCCACGGTATTTCCCCGATCATCGATTGCGCGATACTTGAGGGAGCCCGCCATCGGGTCCACATCGATTACCTGGTAAGTGCGCGTATTCACCGCACCAAAGGCGGCAAACTCCGGCAATTCCTGCTCATACATCTTGGTACCGGAGACCGCCACCAGATAAATAGTACCCTGCTCTCCGCCCACTACCGGCTCGTTGGCACGCATCGGCACCGTGCGCATATAGGCGTGATCGTGCCCCTGGAAGGCAATATCGACATTGTGCTTGTCGAAAACTGGACCCCAGGCATCACGGATCAATTTGTTGTTTCGCCCTTCACGCGACGCGTAGAACGGGTGGTGATAGATCACCACTTTCCAGCGTGCATCACTTTCACCCAGAACCCGGTCCAACCAGTCCACCTGTAGTTCTGGCTCCACCAGGTGGTAGTTGGAGTCCATCACTACCACCAGTAAATCCTGATAGGTAACGTGATAGGTGCGCCCGAGATCCAGTTTTTTACTGCCATTGTCGGGCAACGCAAACTGCTTCAGGTACAGCGTCGGGTGCCCACCGTGGCTGTCGTGATTGCCCAGCGCCGGCACCAGCATAGAGCGGTCAAATACAGAGCTGCCCTCGTGAAAAAACTGATCCCAATTATCCTGTTCCTGACCGTGATCAATCAGGTCGCCAGCAATCATGTAAAAACGCGCGTGGGGAAAATCGAAATCAGCTTGTCGAATCAGCTGGCCCCAGCGATCCAGGCCGTTCTGCGGGTCTCCAAGATAGACGAACGAAAAGGGTTCAGTCGGTGATTCCGCGGCGGTGCGGAACCCTCGTGGATCCGTCCAGGTTTTGCCGTTATCGACACTCACTGCATACAGATAATCCGTGGAAGGTTTCAGCTTCTGCAGTGCTACCCGGTGCAAATGTACAACCGGATCATTCACCACCTGGCGGCTGCGCAATACGCTGAACTGCGCTGTCTTGTGTTCAACGCCCTTGCTTCCACGCGTAAAAAACTGCGCTTTCGGGGCAACCCACAGCAGACTCTCGTCCACACTGCCATCCGTGCGCCACTGCACCGTCGCCGTAGTGGCAGGGCTCCCCTGCCAGGTCAGCTGCAAGTGATCCGGGCGCGAGGAAGACGGATAGCGGGTTTCACGAAAATATCCCACAAAGCGGGACACCAGTTCCCAGCTCTCGAAGCTGCGCAATACCGGCAGCCCCACCAGTGCTTTCGGCAGAGTGTTGAAATAGTCGTTATCGTCAATAAACGGCATACCGCCAACCTTGGCAAGCTGCACATCCGCCCCCGGGATCAGCGGCGTTATCTCGACCGATTGCTTGCCCTGTGCTGGAGCCGCAAACACCAGGTAAGGCTTGAGTTCGCCCGACAAACTAGGGACACCCAGTTGCACTTCACCAGCCGGAACCTGCTTGGACCAGACGTGGTATGGGTCTTCTTCATCGACAATAAAATCGAGATTTTCACGGCGCATGAAATCCTGATCTTCAAGCCAGAAGGGAGTCTCACCATAGGAGGAGTCAAAAGCCACATAAATGACCGCAGCGCGATCCAACTTGAAACGTGAAAATGCAGATCCGAGGTAGGTTCGCTCATCCGCGGTGAAAAATGCCGCAGCTGACTTTGGGGTCAATCCTATACGTTCCGCCGGCGTAAGCTCTGCAGACATCCGATCAATAATGTCGGACACCCTGTTTTCAAGTTCGGAGTGGACCCCCTCACGTGGATCGGCCAGTGCCCCTGCACTGCTACAGATCACCAGAAAAGTAAGAATCAGGTTGGTAAATAGACGCATGGAACCCCCGTTAATTTTGCGGAGATTCTAACGGGATATTTCTTCGGGGGGCGTCAGGGAGATGAAATTTTTATGACCATTTGATGACAGGCGATAGCGCGGCGCCAGCAAAAAAGCCGGGCTAAAAGCCCGGCGAACATCCTGTGGTTTGCCGAATACTTTGCTAATGCAACACGCGCTAGTTCAAGACTCGATAGCCGCGTCCGCGCAGGCAATTGCGCGCGATATAGTTTTCTTCTGCATGGGCACTGCCCACACCGGTCACACCGCCAATAACGGCACCGGCCGCAGCGGCACCGGCTGCGGCACTACTGGTATCGCCGATGATCGCACCCAGGGCACCGCCAAGCAGGGCACCGCCGGCAGCCCGGGTTACGCCTCGCCGCCCGGCATCATTGCGTGCCGCCATGGACATACTTTTACAATCCGCCAGGTCGAGCTGATATTGCCGCATGTTGACACCCTGGGTATCGATCACAATATTTCCTGCGCCATATACCTGCTCTTGCTGGTAGGCACACCCAACCAGGGTTGCTGCGCTCAGGCCCACAGCGGCCAGTATCCTGTATCTCATTGGCGCTCCTCACCACATTTGTCGCCTATGTCTACTTAGGTTTAGACGATGGTGGAGATTCACGCCATGGCGGTTTGTTATAAGTAACGAGCTACTTAGAGGCAATTACGCCATCCGCCGCCCCGTCACGCCCGCTCTCTCCATCATTCTTTCTGTGTTGGAAGCGCGCACGCAACGTGTTCCAGCGTGCAACAATTGCATCGAATTTTGCCGCGCGAACATGGCCATAACCGCGGACTTGCTGAGGTAAAGCCAGCATTTCCGTGGCCAGATCGATATTGCCAGCGCCAAGCGCCGCGGCCACATCAAGCACGGCTTCACGCACCTCGCGCGCCCAACTGCGCTCCTGGCGCCGCTCTGCGGTGTATCCAAACACATCCAGCGGCGTGCCCCGGAGCATCTTGCCTTTTGCCAGAATCGGTAGCGCCTTTGCGAGCCAGGGGCCCAACGCGATCTTGCGAATCCGCCCACTGGAATCCGGGCGCGCCAGCAACGGCGGTGCCATCAGGAATTTCAGTTTGTAGTCCCCGCTGAATGTTTCACGCAGCTGACGCTGGAAGGCCTCACCGCTGTACAAACGGGCCACTTCATATTCATCCTTGTAAGCCATCGCTTTAAACAAGCTTGTCGCCGCAGCGCGAGCAAGAGCGTCACCCGCGGCAAACTTGCGTTCTGCTACCTTCAGCTTTTCAATCGCCGCGGTAAAACGGCGAGCATAGGCTGGGCTCTGGTATTCAGTGAGTTCTTTCGCCAAACGCGCAACCAGTTGCTCGGTGGTGTCCTGAGGCTCGACCAACTTGACCACTTGCGCAGGACTCAACAGCTGGTCAATTGCCTGCGGGTTTTCCACCAGCAAGCGACCAGCGCGGAACGCACGCAAGTTGTTCTCTACAGCCACGCCATTCAGCTCCACCGCCCGCTCGATCGCGCTCTGGGAGACGGGCAACAAGCCCTGCTGACAGGCGTAACCCATCATCATCAGATTGGCGGCCACGGTGTCCCCAAACAGCGCCTCCGCATAGCGGCTTGCGTCGAACGCAAAATATTCTCCGGCGACAGACTCGATACTCTTTGTGGTCTCATCGGCGGGAAATGCCAGCTCGTTATCGCGCACGAATGCCGCCACCGGCACTTCCGCGGTATTCACTAAGGCTTTCATTTCGCCGGCAGCGAACTTGGTGCGCTGTGCCGCAGCGGTGACCATATCGCAACCCAGCAGCAGATCGGCCGCACCATCGCGAATGCGTGCGGTAGTAATGTCTTCCGGTGTATTACCCACCTTGACGTGGGCCACCACCGCACCGTTCTTCTGCGACAAGCCCGTAAAATACAAAGTGGTACTGCCCTTCTCTTCCAGGTGCGCGGCCATTCCCAGCAAGGCTGCAACAGTCAGTACACCGCTGCCGCCGATACCCGCTACCAAAATACTCAGTGGCTGATCCAATTTTGGCTTGGGTGCATCGGTCAAGCTGCGGCTTGCTTCGTCAATGGATTCCGCAAGAGATTTGAGTGCCGGCTTTTTCAGTTCGCCGCCTTCGACGCTGACAAAGCTCGGGCAGAAACCGTCGGCACAACGCATGTCTTTGTTACAGCTTGACTGGTTTACCTGCCGCTTGCGGCCAAATTCAGTTTCCAGAGGTTCTACGGCAATACAACTGGATTGCACACTGCAATCACCACAGCCTTCACAAACGCGGTGGTTGATCAGCAGACGACGGGCAGGGTCTTCCATCTGCCCTTTCTTCCGGCGGCGGCGTTTTTCCGCAGCGCACACCTGCTCATAAATAATTGCCGTTACACCCGCAGTATCACGCAGCTTGCGCTGCACTGTATCCAGGTCGTCGCGATGGAAAATCCGAACCTCTGTGGGCAACAGATTACGCTTGGGTTGCCAGAAATCCGGGCTGTCACTAACCAGGCACACCTGCCCCACCCCTTCCGCCAGCAATTGCCGGGACAGAGTGGGAACGGTGACCTCGCCATCGGCTGGCTGGCCACCAGTCATGGCGACCGCGTCGTTCAGCAGGATCTTGTAGGTGATATTGATCTTGCTTGCTACGGCCTGACGGATAGCCAGCAAGCCAGAGTGGTTGTAAGTACCATCGCCCATATTCTGGAAGATATGCTTGTCGCTGGAGAAGCGATGCAGGCCAACCCAGTGCGCCCCCTCACCGCCCATATGGGAATAGGTATCGGTGCGCAGCCCTTTGCCAAGCGCCATGATATGACAACCGATGCCGGCGCTACCGGTACTGCCTTCCGGTAATTTGGTGGAACTGTTGTGAGGGCAGCCGGCACAAAAAATTGGCTCCCGCGCGAGCAGGCCGCGGGCCTTTTGCAGAACGCCGCTCCCCAGTTTCTCGGCTAAAGGGACCAGGCGTGCAGCCAGCTCGGTATCGGCGAGCCAGCGCGCGATGGACTTGGCCACCTGGTCCGGCCCAAATCCCCAGATCGCCGGCAACAGATCGTTGCCGTCCAAATCTTTTTTGCCCACCACTTTCGGACGCTCACTGTCAGCCCAGCTGTAGAAGAGATTTTTCATCTGGTCTTCCACCAGCGGCCGCTTCTCTTCCACCACCAGAATACGTTCCATACCGCGGGCAAATTCACTCATGCCACGCGGTTCCAGCGGCCAGGTCATCGCTACCTTTTGAATCGAGATGCCCGCCTCCAGTAAATCCCGCTCGGTGAGTTCCAGAAGTTTCAGAGCTTCCAGCAGATCACCGTGCGCTTTGCCAACGGTGACGATACCGAAACGCTTCTGAGGCGCTGCGACAATGGTCTTGTCCAGTTTGTTCGCGTAAGCAAACGCCTTGGCCGCCGGCAGCCGCTCTTCCAGCATGCGGCGCTCGTATTCCATACGCTCGGCCGGCCAGTTGAGATGCGGGTCGTAGTTCAGACCGTGGGCCGGGATCGGGAAGGCCTCCGGCACCACGAAATTCGGCAGCGGGGGCACTACAATGGAGGCTCCGGATTCCACAGTTTCGGTGATGGTCTTGAAGCCCACCCACAAACCGGAAAATCGCGACAGGGCAATACCGGCGAGGCCCAGGGTCAGGTACTCATCGATGGTCGCAGGAAACAGCAGCGGCATCATCACCGACTCGAAGATCTGATCGGTGTTATGGGAGAACATAGAAGATTCGGCAGTGTGGTCATCACCGCACAGGGCGAGTACCCCGCCGAGCCTGGAGGTACCCTGGATGTTTGCCTGGCGGAATACATCCGCACTGCGATCTACACCGTGGCCTTTGCCATACCAGATGGAGAAAACCCCATCGCGGGTAGCCTGCTGGCGGTAATGATCGAGCAGTTGAGTGCCCCAGATATTGGTTGCTCCGAGGTCTTCATTGATTCCCGGCTCGAAGTGGATATCCCGCTCGGCCAGCAACTTCTTGTGCCGCCAAAGGGCCTGGTCGTAGCCACCGAGAGGCGAGCCGCGATAACCGGAGATAAAGCCGGCCGTGTTCAGACCGGCCTGCATATCCAGCTGCTTTTGCATCAGAGGCAACCGCACCAGCGCATCAATGCCGGTTAGGAAGACACGCCCGGCATCTCGGGTAAAGGCGGCCTTGAGGGAATACTCCCGGTCAAAGCCCAATTCCTGATCAGTTTCGACCATCGCCATAAATCGGGACCTTCTCGCTTTGTCTGATGGGCACCTGACCCCGGCGGACGATGCCCAGCCAGTCGGTTCCACTGTTATTCTGTTGTTGCCGGTAAACTATCACCGCCAAGTCGAGCAGGTCATACCAAATTCACCACGGAAAGCCTATTGGGCAGAAAGAATCCACCACTTCCACACCAATTTCTGCAATAATTAAGAACTGAAAGCCACTTGTTGAGAATATTTATCAAGTATCATCCGGGTGGCTGAACGGCGGAGTCGCCCACGCAAGTGTTTGTGAACCAGTGCCATCAACTGGTCACATCGAGTATTCTTGGCCGTGGGCTACATTGGCTATTTAGGAAAGGCGGATTGCGAGTTTCGCCCGCTGAAATTGCCAGCGTATTTGCCAGACTGAACCACAGAATCAGGAACACCGGGTAACCCTATGGCCTATCTGCTCGACGCCATCGACAAGCATATTCTGGAGATCCTTCAGGAAGACGCGACCATCCCCAACATCGAGCTGGCGGAAAAAGTCCACCTGTCGCCCTCCCCCTGCTCCCGCCGAGTCAAGAACCTGCACGAGCAGGGGTTTATCAAACGCGCAGTGACGCTGCTGGAGCCAGACAAGGTCGGCCTACCGGTGAGCGTGTTTATTCAAGTGACGCTCAACCATCAGGTCAAAAAAGAGTTGCAGCACTTCGAATCCACAATCGGTCAGTGGCCGGAAGTGATGGAATGCTATCTGATGACGGGAGATTTCGATTATCTGCTGCGGGTAGTGGTCCCGAACCTGCACGCATACCAGGAATTTCTGGACAAGAAATTGACTGAGCTACCGGGCATCGACCACATCAAGAGCAGCTTCTCATTGAAGCAGGTGCGTTACCGCACGGAACTGCCGCTGGATCAGTTGCTCGAAAAATAGTTTTGTAAAAACTGAACACAAAAAAAGGCCGCAATGCTCTCACATCGCGGCCTTTTTTCTTAACGGCATCTAGCGGAATTATTCGCCCGCGGACGCGGTCTCTTCCTCACCGGGGAGAGGGAAACCACGATCGCGCATCAGCGGCTCGATACCCGCATCGCGGCCACGGAACAGACGGTAGGCTTCCGCCGGATCCATCGCATTGCGCGGTGCAAACAGGTATTTCACCAGCTTGCCGGCAACTTCCTTATCGTAGAAACCGCCTTCCGCTTCGGCGAACGCCTCAGATGCGTCCGAAGTCAGCACGTCGGCCCACATGTAACCGTAGTAACCGGCAGAGTAACCTTCCCCAGAGAAGATATGGCCGAAGTGCGGGGTGCGGTGACGCATTACCAGCTCAGACGGCATACCCAGCTCATTCAACGTCTCGCGTTCAAATTTGTCCGGATCGATACCTTTCGGGTCGGTGGTATGCAGCTTCATATCCACCAGTGCAGACGCCAGATACTCGG
This sequence comes from uncultured Microbulbifer sp., assembly GCF_947504145.1. GTDB lineage: Bacteria > Pseudomonadota > Gammaproteobacteria > Pseudomonadales > Cellvibrionaceae > Microbulbifer. The sequence goes on along the minus strand of NZ_CANNGQ010000001.1, from coordinate 725,230 downwards.
TGGTGGCAAAGCCCTGATTGAAGTTGGAAGCCTTTTTGATCTTGGCCACCAGATCAGCCGGAATCGGCTCACCAGTTTTGTGGTGCACCAGGTAATTGTCGATGATCGGATCAGTGCTCAACCAGCGCTCCAGCAGCTGCGACTGGAACTCGGTGTAGTCACGCACACCACCGTTCAAGGTCGGGTAGCTTACGTTCGACGCCAGGAAGTGCAGCGCGTGACCAAACTCGTGGAAGAAGGTTTCCGCATCGTCCCAGCCAACCAGTACCGGCTCGCCGGGCGCACCCTTGATAAAATTGGAGTTGTTGGAAGCCAGTACGGTTTCCTTGCCATCAAAGGTGGTGTGGTCGCGGTACATGCTGGCCCAGGCACCGGAGCGCTTACCGGTACGGGCGAACGGATCCAGATACCACAGACCGATGTGCTCGCCAGTGGTTTTATCGGTTACTTCCCAGACTTTTACGTCTTCGTGGAATACCGGCACACTGCCCTCTTCTACCGGGCTGAAGCTGAAATTGAACAGCTCGCCGGCAACGTAGAACATACCCTCGCGCAGCTTGTCCAGCTGCAGGTACTGTTTCACTTCATCGGAGTTCAGGTCGTACTTGGCCGCACGCACTTTTTCCGCGTAGAAGCGGTAATCCCACGGCTCGATCTTGATACCGGCTTTCTCCGCATCCGCAACCGCCTGCATATCCGCGACTTCTTCGTGCACACGGGCAACCGCTGCCGGCCACACCGCTTCCATCAGCTCGATGGCGTTCTGCGGATTTTTCGCCATGCGGTTCTGCAGGCGCCACTCGGCGTAGTTGTCGAATCCAAGCAGGGCTACACGCTCGTCGCGCAACTGCAGGATCTCCGCAATAATCGCGTTGTTGTCGTGCTCACCGCCGTTGTCACCGCGGCTGTAGTAGTTGGTCCACACCCTTTCACGCAGAGCGCGGTCTGCTGAATAGGTCAGGAACGGATCCATGGAAGAACGGGTGTTCTTGATCGCGTACTTGCCCTTCTGGCCCTTTTCCTCAGCCATTGAAGCCGCGGCTTTCACAAAGGATTCCGGCAACCCGGCCAGCTGATCTTTGGTCAGGAAAATATCGTAACCTTCCTCATCCGCCAGCACGTTGTTGGCGAACTTGGTGTGCAGCTCCGCCAGACGGGTATTGATTTCCGCATAGCGTTTCTTGTCTTCACCAGACAGAGTGGCACCATTGGTGGCGAACTCGTCGTACACCAGCTCAACCACACGCTTTTGTTCCGCTGTAAGGTCAGAATCGTTACGAGACTCGTACACCGCCTTTACGCGCTGAAACAGCTTGTCATTCTGGATGATTTTGGAACTGAACGCAGAAAGCTTCGGCGCCATCTCCCCCTGCACCGCGCGGAACTCCGGAGAAGACATATTGCCGCTCCAGATGCCCCAGTAGGTGAATACCTGGCTCAACGCCTTGCCGCTACGCTCCATCTCTTCAATGGTGTTAGCAAAGGTCGGCGCTTCCGGGTTGTTGGCGATCTTGTCGATTTCCGCCAGGTTCTGAGCCATGCCGTATTCAAGGGCCGGCTTCAGGTCTTCGACCTTCATTTTGTCGAATGCAGGCACGCCGCCATAGGAGCCCTTCCACTTTGCCAGCAGCGGGTTGCTTTTTGCCACATCGGAGACAACGTCTGCAGCGGCAATAGTCTGCTCCGCAGGTTTGCCCACCTGGGCCTGCTCAGTTTCTTTGCTACAACCGGCTACTGTGGCCAGCGCGGCAGCGATGGACATCGCGATCAGTGTTTGACGCATCGGCTTGATCCTCTCTTAGACATGGATTTTTAAAATTGTTAGCTTCCTCGAGTGTACCCCAGCGCTGGTAGATATCGCTACGAGGTGACCGCAAGGCCAAACATTTCCACGGAAAATCACCATTATGGCAGGATATTCCCCCGCCGCTGATCAACCTTTCGGAGTATTTGGGTGTTTGGCGGTTTCACTATCAATCAGATAACGACTTATTAAGTGTATAGTTTTTATCTTGGTATTTTATACGGCCGGATTTACAACTCATCCAAGGCGAGCCACCTCAGATAGCGACGTGATGGAACGGGCTTTACCCTCGACGGTCTTCAACGATGGTCCCCACCGCAAGCAGTTCCTCATCGTGGCCGACTTCGCGCCAGGGCTCATTGATCCCGTCCTCCACCCAGCGCTGCATACCGGGCAGTGCCAGAATGCGCTCACAATATTCCATTGCTTCGGCACTGAGGGAAAGCTGATAGCCCTTCAGGCGCAGTACCACCGGGGCAAAGAATGCATCTAATGCGGTGAATGCGTTCCCGGCCAGGTATGGGCCACCGAAACGAGACAGCCCCTGCATCCAGAGTTCATCGATGCGATCGAGGTCTTTCTGCAGGGCTTCGTCAATGCGGTGGAGGGATACAGTTACGCCGCAGTTCATACTGCACTGGTTGCGCAGTGCGAAAAAGCCGGCGTGCATTTCCGAGGCGGCGCAGCGGGCCCAGGCTCTGGCCTGTTTGTCTTGTGGCCAGATGCGGGAGTGGGATTCATAGAGGTATTCGGTAATAGCGAGGGATTCCCATACGGTGGTGTCGCCGTCGACCAGGCACGGCACCAATCCGGTTGGGGAGAATTTACGGAATTTGTTCCAGCTGCCACCTTCATCAAAGGGCACCAGCTGCTCCTCAAAGGGAATATCCAGTTCGGTTGCCAGCAGCCAGGGGCGCAGAGACCAGGATGAATAGTTTTTGTTGCCAATAAACAGTTGATACATCCCAATCTCCCTATCCGTTAGGTTTTATGAGCTTTAAGTTATTCGAAGCTGTTAGCTGCTGCCATTACGGCCGTCGCGCAGCATTTCAGAAATGCAGAATGCGAGCTCCAGCACCTGGTCCGCATTCAGTCGCGGATCGCACTGGGTGCGGTAGCAGCTGGCGAGATCCGCATCGGAAATCTTCCAGGCACCGCCGGTGCACTCGGTGACGTGCTGCCCGGTCATTTCCAGGTGGATACCGCCCGGGTGTGTGCCCTCGGCGCGGTGTACCGCAAAGAAATCGCGAATTTCCCGCAGAATATTGTCGAAGTTGCGGGTTTTGAAACCACTGGACGCTTTCTCGGTATTGCCGTGCATAGGGTCGGTACTCCACACCACGGAGCGCCCTTCCCTTTCCACGGCGCGTACCAGTGCTGGCAGTTTGTCGCCCAGGACGTCCGCCCCCATACGGGTGATCAGTGTGAGGCGGCCCGGCTCATTGTTCGGGTTCAGACTGTCGATCAGGCGAATGAGTTCGTCAGTGGCCATGCCGGGCCCGACTTTGACACCGATGGGATTCCACACACCGGACAGGAATTCGATATGCGCCGCGTCCAGCTGGCGTGTGCGCTCGCCGATCCAAAGCATGTGTGCGGAGCAGTCGTACCATTTTCCAGTAAGGCTGTCGGTACGGGTCAGCGCCTGCTCGTAATTCAGCAGCAGCGCCTCGTGGGAGGTGTAGAGTGTTGTTTCGCGAATGGCCGGTGTGTTCGAAGAGTTCACGCCGCACACCGCCATAAATTCCAGCGCATCCTGCAAACGTTCCGCCAGTTGCGCGTAGCGATCGCGCTGGGGATTGTTTTCCAGGAAACTGAGGTTCCAGGCGTGCACCTGGTGCAAGTCGGCGAGCCCGCCCTGAGCGAAAGCGCGCAGCAGATTCAGCGTGGCGGCGGACTGGTTATAGGCAGTGAGCATACGCTTGGGATCGGGCGCGCGCGCGTCGGCAGTGAAGTCGATCCCATTGATGATGTCGCCGCGATAACTTGGCAGCTCGATACCACCCACTGTTTCCATATCCGCAGAGCGCGGCTTGGCATATTGACCGGCCATACGCGCCACTTTGACAACCGGCAGGTTGCCGGCAAAGGTAAGCACCACAGCCATCTGCAGCAACACTTTGAACGTGTCGCGAATACGGTTTGCATTGAAGTCGGTAAACGACTCCGCACAATCGCCACCCTGCAGTAAAAACGCCTTGCCCTGCGCCACCTCCGCCAACTGGCGACGTAGCTCGCGGGCCTCTTCTGCAAAAACCAGCGGCGGATAACCGGCGAGCTGTTGCTCGACAGATTCCACTTCCGCTGAAGGCGGGTACTTGGGTTGTTGGTGCGCCTGCAGTTTGCGCCAGCTGGCGGGATCCCAGGGTTTTGACAAAGATTCAGACACGGGGGCTTCTACCTCAACTTCCATATTCAGCTCGACATCAATTTTCATCGGCATACGCCGCCCATCCGGCGGCGCATGCTCTGGGGAGAGTTATTTATGGCGGCCCCAGAGCCGCCCCGCAAAAAAACGACGCTGATCAGGCGTCCAGCACTTCCGCAACCGATTTGCAGAAGTACGCCATATTACTCTGGCTCAGGCCGGCAATACTGATACGGCTGGAATCTACCATATAAATGGAATAATCCTGTTGCAGTTTCTGAACCTGCTCCGGCGTAATCCCCAGAAATGAGAACATGCCCTTCTGCTTTTCGATAAACCCGAAATCACCGGCAGCACCGGCGTCCCGCAGGCTTTCCACCACACCGCTGCGCAGGCTGTTGATACGCTCGCGCATTTCGGTGAGCTCCGCTTCCCAGTTTGCGCGCAGGCCCGCGTCGCTAAGGATCGACTCGACAATAGCACCGCCGTGATTCGGCGGCATGGAGTAGTTGCCACGCACCACATTCAGCAGCTGGCTCTGGCCGCGATCGGCAGCTGTTACATCGCTGTAGATGACCATGGCAAGGCCAACACGCTCGCGATACAGGCCGAAATTTTTCGAACAGGACGCGGCTACCAGCATCTCGGGAACGGATTCCGCCATCAGGCGCAGGCCGTAGGCGTCTGCGTCCAGGCTGTCGCCAAAGCCCTGGTAGGCCATATCGATAAACGGGGTAAAGCCCTGCTTCTGCGCCATTTCTGCCAGCACTTTCCACTGCTCACGGGTGAGGTCTGCACCGCAGGGGTTATGACAGCAGGCGTGGAGCAGGACCAGGTCGCCCTCGCCTACGTTCTTCAGGGTGTCCACCATGGCCTCGAACTGCAGGCTGCTGGTGGCGCGGTCGTAATACGGGTAGCTCTTGATCTCAAGGCCGGCATTACCCAGCAGGGGTACATGGTTAGCCCAGGTGGGGTCGCTCACCCAGATGGTAGCGCCGGTTTTCGCACGGTCAGAGAATTCCGCCAGCACACGCAGAGCGCCGCAGCCGCCCGGGGTCTGCGCAGAGCGCACTCGGTTGCCCACCAGTGCCGGGTGGTCAGCGCCCAGTACCAGCTCCTGCATGGCGCTGTTGAACCCGGGCGTGCCCGCTGGGCCGATGTAGGCTTTGGTTTCTTCACTGCGCAGCAGGCGGGTTTCCGCTTCTTTTACCGCCTGTAGAACCGGGGTGTGCCCCGCTTCGTCTTTATACACCCCCACCCCCAGGTCGATTTTGTTGGGGTTATCGTCGGCGCGATAGGTCGCGAGAAGGCCCAGAATGGGGTCTGCGGGCAGGCTCTTCAGGTGGTCAAACATGGTAACTCCTGGTAATTCGCGCCGGTGCATCCGCAAGGAAACACCGGCCTTTGAACGGTCAAAGTACGGTCGATTCAGAAAAGATGGGAATAAGAATGGCAGATGATCGGGAGATCAGTCGATCAAGCCGCGATTGGCCCAGTCCTGCGCGCGCGCCATCAGCTTTTCGATAATGCTATCCAGCTGGTTGCGCTCATCGGCAGACAGAGAGCCCATCAGGTCGTTCTCATACTGCTGCGCCAGCGGCACGATGCGCTCGTACACATCGCGGCCGAGATCGGACAGATTGAGCACCTGGCGACGACGGTCGGCGAGGTCTTCGCTGCGGGTGATGTAGTCGTTTTTGATCAGAATGGACACGGCGCGACTGATGGCAACCTTATCCATGGCCGTCTGTTCGACCAGGTCCGCGGCGGAAAGATTGGGGAAGCGCCCGAGGATCGCCATCACGCGCCAGGCGGGAATAGTGAGGTCAAAGCGCGCGCTGTAGGCGTCGGCAATGGCGTTGCTGACCCGGTTAGACAGCACCGACAGGCGATACGGCAGGAATTTCTCCAGGCGCAGATCGTCCGGACGCACCGCATCAATCGGGTCGGAAAAATCAGTGGTGTCGATCTTGGTGTTATCGGTTGTGGTCATTGCGGTTCGCTCACCTGCTCTTCACTCCCCTACCCCGTATTCAGGCGGTAGGGTACGGGTTGTACCAGTTTCCAAATGTAACTAAAATTGGTTTCAAATGTAACCACTGCCGCAGGAATTTTTTGGCTGCTTGATGGTTCCTAAGCCGCCATCGGTGAAAGTGCTTTGGAGCGTACTCGAAAGTACCTGGGAACTCGCTGGAAAGCACCCCAAACGTCCCTTGAACGCACCGCCCACCGGGCTCGCCTGCCAAAGAAGCCTTATCTTGGAGGCAGACGAATTTGGCCGCGCATTATACGGCGTTTCCCCCCATTTTTGACAGGATTCAGAGAATATGGAACTCAACGGCTATTTCCGATCGTCCGCCAGCTACCGAGTGCGGATCGCCCTTAACCTGAAGGGTTTGGCGTACGACTATCACCCCGTGAACCTACTCCAAGGGGAGCAGAAAGAACCCAAGTACCGCAACCTCAACCCGCAGGGCCTGGTGCCGGCCCTGATCGACGCCGGCCATGTATTCACCCAGTCCCTGGCGATTCTGGAATGGCTGGACGAACAGCACCCCCAGCCCGCCCTTCTACCCAAAGACAGCCTGGCCCGCGCCAAGGTGCGCGCGCTCGCCTACAACGTAGCCTGTGATATCCAACCGGTGCAGAACCTTCGCGTACTCAAATACATCCAGTCTGAGCTGGGCGCCAGCGATGAGCAGAAGGTGGAATGGATTCGCCACTGGATTGACGGCGGCTTCACAGCGCTGGAGACCCAGCTGGATGGACAGGGCGGGACCTTTGCGGGGGGCGATACCCCGGGCCTGTTCGAATGCTGCCTGATTCCGCAGATCTACAGCGCGGAGCGTTTCGGCATGAATCTGAACAAGTACCCCCGTATTGCCAGGATTGCAGAAGCCTGTGCGGCCCTACCCGCGTTTGAAAAGGCACGACCGGAAAACCAGTCGGACAGCACCCTCTGACGCACCCTGAGTCACCTCCTCTACGGCTCGCCCTGCGGTGCCTCGGCTCCCCTGCCGGCAAGTGATAGAGGCTCTTTGAACGTGAGCGTGCGATAGGGGAAAGGAATTTCGATGCCGGCCTCGTCCAGCGCCCGCTTCACCGCGGTCACCACCTCGCCGCGGGACCGACGCTCCTCCAGCGGCGTAGAACCGGACCACCAGGTAACCTCGATGTCGATACTGCTGTCGCCAAATGCCTGCGGGAATATCTGTATCGGTTCATCGTCCCGCACGGTTTCGCACTCGCCGACGGCCGCGGTGATCACGTCCACCGCGGTCGCGACATCCTCACCGTAAGCGACGCCGGCGATAATGGTGATCCGCCGCTTGTTGCGATCGGTGAGAATTTCACAGGGGTTCTTGAACAGAAACAGGTTGGGCACAATTACCAGTTCCCCCGTGGTGCGCCGAATGGCGGTGTTGCGCACCTCTACCGCCTCGACTCTACCCTCTACATTTTCACACTTGATGACATCGCCGGCTTCAAACGGAAACCGCCAAAGGATGAGGATACCGGCAAAGAAGTTCTCAAAGATATCCTTGAACGCCAGCCCCACGGCCACGGACAACAGGCCAAGCCCGCCCAGCGCCTTGGCCGGTGTAAGGCCGGGAAACAGCACCATGGCGGTGAACAACATTCCAATCACCCAGATAAAAATGCGCGTCAGGCGAACCATCAGGTCCTGAAGTGACGGCCGGTGGGTGGTTTTCCTGGCGAAACGGCGGGTAAATTTTCCCGCAATGGTGGCAATCACCCAGGTGAGCACCAGCATTAAAACACTGGCGATAAAAAACGGGATATGCCCGAGAAACCCCTCCCAGATACTCGCAAGGGAGGCCATGACGGTTTCGAGCACACTGGAGAAGGATGAGGGCGTGACTTTCGCGAGCTCCAGGGCATCCGCCAGCTCTTTCGCCTTATCCGCGCCCTCCTGACCGGCCGGATTGGTTTGCAATAGCCAACTAGGCATGGCCGGTATCGCGCTCGTACAGTCTCAGCCACTTGGTGGCGATCCATTTCTCCCCGGAGATCACAGGGCTACCACCATGCAGGGTCAAGCGGTCTAGCTCCCCGTCCGCGTTGGCGTACGAAAAAAACAGGCCACACCCTTTTTTCGGAAGCACATCCAGGGACACTTTCGGAAACACCGTGGAGCCACCAGCCTCGACGTCATTCAGATACATGATCAGAGTGCCTACCCGCTGCCCCCCGCGCGCCAGAATCTCTTTGCTACCGGGCTTTTCCGGATTAAAAAAATCAAAGTGCGGGCGATATTCGGCACCGCTCTGGTAGTGCAGTATCTGCATCGGTTCTCCGCGGCTCTCAGGCGCCCCGAGCAAACGCGCAATGCGGGCTTCGATACCGGCGATCAGCGGGTTGGCACCCCGATCGAAATAGGTGCCGAAACTGGTCCGCTCTTCGCCGATATCAAAAGAGCCGCTCGCTGAATTCACCAGACGTGAAGGCTGGAGGTGGGGGCGAGACATCTCAATCAACCCATCGCATTCATTCTCCGACAGGAGATTGCCGAACAAAACAATGTTGGGCTGCTTCATCGCCAGCAGGATTTCCACCTGCCGATCCCCGAGGTCATACACGTTCTTTTCCGGCTCAAACAGACGAAAGCGGCTGCTGGCATCTGTTGTTTCTGAGGGCTTGGCAGCAGGACGTGGTTCTGGCGTTGCATTCAATTCAGGCTTGAGCGCCGCTGCGCCATTGGGGTTAACCGTGTGGGTGGCGATACACTGCTCCACGGCACGAGCGATGGATGGCTGATACCCGGCTTTCAAAAGCGCATCCATCACCTTCGACTGGCACTGGCCGCGCGTAACCGCGTCCTGTATCCACTGTTTCAAGTCCGGCTGAAGCTCTGCAAACTCCACAAGACCTCCTCTGTCCTCACTCTGACACTTCTTGCCACGGCCCGACGCCATCTCACAACTGAGAGGCTAGTTAGCGCACTGAGTATAGTTGTCCTCCGGTGGCGTCATGGCCGGGTGCACATTCGCGACAAGGGGTCGCAGATCCGGGGGTTGAACCCGCTGCCGCCACCGCGGTCTACCGATTTACCGGACTCGGGAATGCGATATCGCGACCAATCGATAGCGCCAGAAAACGATTCCATTAAACTTAGCCGGGTCCGATTGGCTCCAAACTTCAAACCACACGTAAACAGCCCAATCCGCATACCGTTTTACAGGGGAACCCGCTTGATTCACTCACTTCGTCATTACCTACTCTGCGCCTTCATGATTCCACTGTTGGCCCTCGGCGGATGCGCCACCTTATCGCCGGGTTTCGAAAAGCCAGAGGTCCAGGTGACGGCCCTGGAGCCGCTACCCAATAATCACAGCGGTGATCTGCGCTTTCGCATTCACCTGCGCGTATTCAACCCCAACAGCAATGAACTGGCCCTCTCCGGCCTCTACTACACACTCAAGCTGGCCGGGCACAAGGTGGTAACAGGAACATCCAATACCCTGCCGGTAATACCCGCATACGGGCAGGAGGCCATCACGGTGGACGCTTCAGCAAACCTGATGGGATCGTTTATGGCCGCCGCTCAGCTGATCCAGTTACAGGGCGATACGGTGCCCTACGAACTGGAGGCAAAGCTGGGGCTGAGGACGTCTCTCCTGCCGGCGATTCGGGTGACCCGGCGCGGGGAGATCAAACTGGGGCAATACCAGCGCTGATTTCAGGCCACGGGTCTGCCAGAGAAATGAACGAACGATTGGGAGGGGGAGAAACAGGAGGGCCGGCAGCAACGCCGGCCCGGATAGGTTGGAACAGAAAAAGAGCCGCTGAGAACTACCGGCGTGCCGCCAGGATTCCCCCGGTCATGGCCACCATCGAGCTCAGAACACCCAGGCCAACCAGGCTGTACAGGCTGATGCTCTGTTCCGCCATTGAGGTCAGCACCTCTGCCAGCGGGAACTGCCAGCAGACGATCGCCGAGGCAGCAACTACCGCCGCGTACTGATAGCGCGTCGCCCGGCGCTCGGAGCGTTTGGCCGGCGCCGGCGGCAGATCTGCCATCACCCGTTCGCAGAAGCCATCGTTGTCCAGGTGGGGCTCGCTGAACTGCAGCTGCTGCGACAACCATGTGTCGAAATCTGGTGCGTCACCGCCGGCCATACCTGGCTCACCGTGCACAACACCGTCTTTGATAACCATACCTGAGATACCTGTTGTATCACCTGTGGAATTTCGAGAATCAGCCACTGGCTACCTCCTCTCGCCAGGGCTGCAGTAGCGACTGCAATTTGGCCCTTGCGCGATTTACGTGGGATTTTACCGTGCCCAGCGGCAACTTCATAATCGTAGCCGCTTCCTCGTGAGAAAAGCCGCGCTGCATACACAGATGCACCGCTTGCCTCTGGGCGTCACTCAATTCCCCCATTGCCGAATTCAGGTCTCTCGCCATACCCAGTTGCTGTGCTTCTTCGACACTCTCCTGAGCTTGCGCGCGGTCGACGGCCTCCTGATCCACGTCAGGTGCATTCTTGCGCTTGTGACTCATGACCAGGTTGTAGGCGATGCGGTACAGCCAGGTGCTGAAACGCGCATCCCCACGAAACGCCGGCAGCGCCTTGTAGGCCTTGATAAAGGCCTCCTGCGCCATGTCGTCCGCAAGACCCTGATCGCCATTGCACAGCTGACGGAGCGAAAAACGCAGCTGTGACTGATAGCGACGAACCAGCTGGGCGTATGCCCGCTGGTCCCCGTCTTCGACGACGCGCCTGATCAGATCCTCATCATTGAGGTCCATGGGTGGGTGTCCTTAACCGGCTTGCTGGTGATCGAGTTTCCAGTTCACGTATCGGGCCACGCCGATAAACAATGGGATCAAGCCGAGGCTACCCACCCCGATACCGGCCGAGGCCGTCAGCCAGATAAAGATGGCCGCGCCAACCGCCATGAGCGTGAAACCGCGGTCTTTGGTATTGCCAGCGCTCTCGCCTTCCAGCGCATCGAGCAGCTCCGGCGGGATATCCCGGCCTTCAGAGACCATGCGGTTAATGTTCTCCATCACCAACTGCTTCTTGCGGTAGCTATTGCGGGTTACCAGCCACACAATCAGGATTGGTGTGCCGAATACCGAAATGATCGCGATGATGCCAATCAACCACTCCATATTCCGGGGGCGGTACTGCTCAATATGGTGATCCCGGTGCCCATTGTGCTCGGCTCGGGCCTGGGCCCGATCAACTTCCGCTCGGATGCGCTCGGCGCGCTCCATATCCGCCTTGATACCGATATTGATATTGCGTGGCACCGACTCCAGAGCCTCGTCGACCACCAGGCCTTTCTCGTCCAGCACACCCTTCTCGACCAGCTTTTCGTAGATGCGCCGGGTCATGGCGCCGCCGAACTCTTCGCCCAGGTCGATCTCCACATTGGCGCTTTCGCCATGTTCATCACGGGTGTGGATCCGCAGGCTGCCGTCTTCCTGTCGCAGGATTCGCACCTGCTTGGTGACCTCTTTCGCCTTTGGCGCCGCCGGGGCGACCACCGGCGCCGGGGGCTCAGGCGGTTGCGGCGCGACCGCATCCCCGTCCTGGGCCAGCAACGTACCGCATACGCCCATTGCCATAGTGGCTGCGATCGCCAGAGCCCAGCCGGGCAGTCGCTGACGCATGGTTGATTGATTCGCTCTCATTGGTGTTATCTCGCTCTTACTAATCTGACCGGCTAATAGGCCCGTTTATGAGCCCGAGGCTACGAAGCCTCAAATTGTACCTTTTTTGACCACCCTGTATCAGGGGGCCAATCCGGGTTACCGTCTCTGAATCCGCCAGGAAACAGTGCTACTGTGCTGTTGTTGTCACACGGCCGGGGTTTACCCTTCCCCTGATGGACGCAGCTGCCGCCCATTTTGGATGCAAATGAGTCAAAAATAATCAGCAGAGCACTGTCCAAGTACCCGCCGCCATTTATCAACCAACCGGGATATCCATGACCGCAGACACACCTCCCGTCACACCTACCCCCGGGGCAACCCCCAGCCCTGCAGACGTCCTCCATTTCTGGTTCGGCAGTGACGCATTGACTGCCGAGCCTGCTGCCCATCAGCGCGCGCGCTGGTTCTTACGCAGTGACGAATTCGACGCAGAGATCCGCAACCGGTTCGGGAGCGCCATCAACTCAGCCCAGACAAGAGAGCTGGCACACTGGGAAGAAACCATTGAAGGCCGGCTGGCGCTGATATTGCTTTGTGACCAGTTCACTCGCAACATTTTTCGCGGCACCGCCAGAGCCTTTGACGGCGACCCCCTGGCGCTGGAGATCAGCCAGGCCATGGTGCGCAACAACCAACAGTGCCAGCTGGGCCTTCACCAGCGCGCCTTTGTCGGTATGCCACTGGAACATTCTGAGCTGGTAGAGGTTCAGGCCCAGTCAGTGGCGTATTTTGACCACTTGCGCAACAGCTACCCCGCGGACAGCCCGGATATGAGTGCAGACAGCGCCAAGGCCGCAGCGGACTACTACCGCTTTGCGGTGGCCCACCAGAAGGTCATCGAGGAATTTGGACGCTACCCACACCGAAATACAGCACTAGAAAGAAAAAATACGCCACAAGAGCAGGAATGGCTGGATAATGGCGGTGGGTTCTAGGGAATACCCTGTTCAGCGCGGTTGACACTGGACACCCATACAGATACTGTACATCCATACACATCAACAACACACGCTTATTGCCCGGCGTCAGCCCGGAACCACTGTCCAAGACAACCGGAACCACTGTCCGAGACAAATAGTGTAAAAAAACAGGAGGCCCTTATGGCGGTAGTAGCAGTTTGGAAATGCGATAGAGACGGAGCCATGTTCGACAACAAGAAAGATGCCGAAGAACACGACAAAATGCTGGAACTCGCAGCCAACATTACCGCGCTGATCGAGCGCAATGTTGAAGGCGTTTCCGAAGAAGCCTGTGAAGAAATCGGCCTGATGCTCGCCAAGCGTCGGGACGTGCTGGCCAAAGCCTGTAAAGGTAAGCCGGAAGCACTGCTTGAGGCAGAGCAGTCCGACAGCGAGCAGGCAGACGACGAAAACGTCACCCCGCTGGCGGCCAATCAATAAGCAGTGAAGTACTGGCCTTTCCGCGCTACCGGACTCCCCCACCCGGCAGTATGGAAGGCCAGCCCCCCAGTTTCCATCCCTGTACTATGCCCGGTTTACCGGGCTTTTTTTGTTCCCTGAGCTCAACTGGTCAGTGCGGCAGCGATATCGATCACGGCAAGAATGAGGATCACCAGCCAGGTCAGAGAGGTGCCGATAAAGCGACCGGGATGATACCCCCCTTTTCCGGCAACCAAACCGATAGCGTGCAGGAGTCGCCCTAGTAGCAGCACACCACCCAGGCAGTGCAGCCACAGGTGGGATAAACCGTTGATTTCTGCAATCAGCATCAGGATCAATGCCAGCGGAATATATTCAACCGCATTCGCGTGGGCGCGAACCGCAACGGCACCCTCTTTATCTCCACCAGTGCCGATCCCTACCTTCTTGCCGCGACGAAATGCGACCACCTTGAATGCCAAGGCGATCACCAGCAGTGCACACAGACCTGCATAAAGCGCGGTTATCTCAATACTCACCATCTCAGTTCAAACTCCTTTATTTAGTTTTTCAGGCAGTTCAGCTTTTACGATCATTTTTTATTGCCAGTTTTATAGCCATGTCCGGTACCGGCCTCGGGATGCAGGTAGCGGTCACGCAGGCGTGTTGAACGATTTTCCAGAGACTGCGGCTTCCCGTCTATTAACACTAGCTCGGCAAAGCTGGTGACTTCGAACGGGTCGCCACTCCACAGCACCAGGTCCGCCACGCTGCCGGGTGCCAGCGCGCCCCCTTCAAGCCCAAACACCTGGGCGACGTTGGCGGTTATCGCCCGTACGCCCTCCTCAAACGGCAGGCCGTAAGCCACTGCGTTCCCCGCGCCCTGGCGCGACAAATAGCTATTGTGGGAGCCCGCGTAGCCGGGGCCACCGATAACGACCGTGACTCCGGCTTTTTGCAGCAAGGCGGCGTTGTCCAGCCGCGCGCCCAGTTTTTCAAATGCGCTCGGAGAGTTACCCATCGCGTCAATGACAACCGGCACCCGTGCCGCAGCCAGCTGCTCCGCAACCATCCAGCCTTCAGCGGCGCCCTCTACAATCAGATTCAGGTCAAACTGGTTCGCCAACGCCAGCAGCTGGAGCATGTCACTGGCCCTGTTTGCACTGACCAGCAGCGGTTGCTCACCGGTCAATAGCGGCTGCAGAGCCTCCAGATCGGCGACGGAGAAATCGAGGTCGCGCCACTCGCCTCGGCGGATTGCATCCCGGTTATCGGCATACTCTTTCGCCTGACTTAGGGCGCTTTCGATTTGCTCGTAAGCGCGCGCGCGGCTGCCACCGGCCAATTCGGCTCCGTATTCACCGAAATAGATTTTCTGCACCAGCGCCCGGTCAGTAACACTGTCGAAATCCCCGGTCAGTTTTACCGCAAAGCCCTGCCCCGCAAATATTTTTTGCTGGCTACTCGGAACCACCACGGCACGGGTAATACCACCGGCGCGATTGAACGGGATCAGCGTGGAATGCGGGTTAAACGCCACTACCGGATTGAAACCGGCCCCAATAGAGGTGTCTTCAATAGCACTGTCGTTGGTCGCGGCAGCGGCGCCAATTTCTGTCAACCCCAGCTCGCTATCCGGGGCAATGATACCGGGTGTAACCACCTTGCCGCGGCCATCAATGACCAGGTCGGCCGTCAAGCTGCCAAGGTCCTCAGCGATCTGAGCCACCTGTCCATCTTTCACCAGGATATCGGCCATCTCCAAAGTGCCCTGGTCACTAAGAGTGACAATCCTGGCGTCTTTGATGAGAAGTGTTTCTGCCAGCGCCAGCGGGGCGGCGACCATCAGAGAAACCAGCGCGCCCATTTTTACCAGTTGATTCGCTTTCATTAACGCTCTCCTCCTTCTGGCAACCGCACGCCTTCCGCACCCAGTATCCCCAGCTCAAAATCACTGTGCGGCTGTCGTTCAGGGTTGTGACGGTCGTACATCAGGTTACCGTCGATAAATACTTTCTCCGCTTTCGAGTACACGCTGAACGGATCACCGGACCACACCACCACATCAGCCATCTTGCCCTTTTCCAGGCTGCCGGTAACATCGGCAATACCCAGCGCTTTGGCCGGGTTCATCGTCATCCACACCGCTGCGTGGCGTGGCTCGATATGAAAACCGGCGCGCTGCCCGGCGGCCATAGCCTTGGCGGTTTCCTCATTGAGGTGCTGGATACCGATGGCAGAATCCGAGTGAATCATCGCGCAGGCCTTGGCCTGGTCGACGATGGCGATATTGGCTTCGGTCATGTCAAACGCTTCGTGTTTGAAGCCCCACCAGTCCGCCCACATAGCCGCACAGACGTTGTTCTCCGCCAACAGATCTGCCACTTTGTAGGCCTCTACCGCGTGGTGGAAGGTGGAAACCTGAAAACCGAATTCTTTAGCCACATCCATCATGATGGCCATCTCCTCACCGCGGTAGCAGTGATTGTGCACCAGGATATCGCCGTTCAGAACACCGGCCAGGGTCTCCATTTTCAGGTCCCGGTCGGGTTCCTCCCCACCATTCTCGTGGTACTTATCCCACTTGTCGCGATAGGAAGAAGCGTCGATCCAGGCCTGACGATAGCCGGCCACATTTCCCATACGTGTGGACGGCAGACTGCCCTTGCCGCCGTAAACACGCTTCGGGTTTTCACCACAGGCCATTTTCAGGCCGTAAGGTGCGCCGGGGAATTTCATGTCCTGCACACTGCGGCCCGGCACATTTTTCAGGGTGACACCGCGCCCACCAAACAGATTGGCGGAGCCCGGAAGGATCTGCAGGGTGGTCACTCCACCGGCCAGTGCCAGCGAAAACTGCGGATCCTGGGTCCACACAGAGTGCTCCGCCCACACCTGTGCGGTATTGGGAGCGGTCATCTCGTTGCCATCCTGGGAAGACTCTATCGAGGGCGCAGGGTAATTCCCCAGGTGGGAGTGCACATCGATGATCCCGGGAGTGACCCACTTACCGGCCCCCTCGACCACCATTCCCTTCTTCGGTGCCTTCAGGCCCTCGCCAATCGCCGCTATCTTGCCCCCCTCCAACAATACATCGGTATTGTTCAGCTGTTCGCCAGTGCCTGTGAGTAGCGTGGCTCCGCGAATCAGCACCGGGCTGGCCTCATCCGCCTTATAGGTTGACGGGAATGCATCCAGGCGCGCGAAATCTGCCCCGTCTGTTTTCTTCTGTTTGTCACCACCACATGCGCTGAGTATGGTCACCACAGCCACAACACAGGCCCCCAGTAACCAGCGCTGCCCTACCTTTGTTGATCCTAGAGTTGGCCGCATTACCCCTCCTACCTGAATTGCTGTTATTAGAAAACTTTGCCCATGCTAGCAGCAATTCAGGAATCCGCCAGCACTCCGCCCACCAAGCCCGCAATAGGGTTTCCCCGAAACAAACAGAGCGAAGCCCCGGATAATTGACCACGCCAACCAACTGGCTAGACAATTGAGATGGGCCGTGTTGCAATCGGGTTTACCCCTGATTTCCAGGATGGACGGATGGATAAACTAAAAAAGGCGGGCGTATCGGAGCCTGAGACAGCTTCGCCCACCGGACAAGCCGAATCGCAAGATTCACGAACGGTTTACGAGGCCCTCCGCAAAAGTGAAGAGCGTTACCGGGAGCTTGTAGAGCATGCCAACTCCATAATCCTGCGCTGGGACAAGCGAGGGTTCGTTACCTTTTTTAACGAATATGCGCAGAACTTCTTTGGCTACTCAGAACAGGAAATTATCGGCAAGCATGTGGTGGGGACCATCGTCCCGGAAAATGAAAGCACCGGCCGCGACCTCCGTCCACTGATGGACCACATCTGCAACCATCCCGAAGAACACCGCTACAACGTCAACGAAAACGTCACCAAAGATGGCACCCGTGTGTGGGTCGCCTGGACCAACAAGATACTGACCGATGACGATGGTGAAGCCATCGGTGTGCTCAGTATCGGCAGCGACATTACCAAGCAGCGCCTTCTGGAAGAAGAGCTTCGCCAGGCACAAAAAATGCAGGCTATCGGCGAACTTGCCGGGGGGATTGCACACGACTTTAATAATATGGTGCACGGTATTGCCGGCTTTGCCGAGGTTATTCATCAGATGACCTGTGACGCCCGGATTTCTCTATACGCCAGCCAGATACTCACCACCGCACACCACGCCGCGGAGCTCACCAAACAATTACTGACGTTTGCCCGCAAGGGCTCCTACCAGCTACACGACTGCAATACGCACGATATCGTGCGGGACGTATGCGCCATGCTCGAGCGCACCATCGACCGCCGGATCGTCATCCACCAGCAGCTGGATGCTGAGCGCCCCCATATCAAAGGTGACTCGGCCCAGCTGAAAAGCGCTTTGCTCAACCTGGGGATCAATGCCAAAGACGCTATGCCTGCCGGTGGCACGCTGATGTTCACTACATGCAATATCACCATCGAAGAGTCGCTCGCCATCTCGGATTTCCAACTCGAGCCAGGGCAGTATCTGCGTATCAATGTCAGTGACAATGGTATGGGCATGAGTGACGAAGTACGCCAGCGTATTTTCGAGCCTTTTTTTACCACCAAAGCCAGTGGCCGTGGTGCCGGTCTCGGATTGGCGGCAGTGTATGGCACCACCCATATGCACAAAGGTGCCATTCAGTGTCGGTCGGAATCCGGTAAAGGCAGTTGTTTTGACCTGTATCTACCCATCATCAACGACTGCAGTAAACACCTGAAAGACCGGGGGCCAACCGCTGTTATAGAGCGATCCATTCGCATGATGGTGGTAGACGATGAAGCGATCGTCCGCAGTTATTCTAAAACCCTGTTCGAAATGCATGGCCACCAGGTGGATACGTTTGCCACCGCGGCGGACGCCATCGCGTTTTATCGGCAACATTGCGCGGATATCGATCTGGTACTGCTGGATATGATCATGCCGCAGATGGATGGGCAGCAGTTGTTCGCGGAACTGAAGCGTATCAACCCCAGTATCAAAGCCATGCTCGCCACTGGCTACAGTGTCGAAAGCAAGGTACAGGAAATTGTGGCCGACGGTATTCTCGCCTGCCTGAAGAAACCTTTTACGTACGATCAGTTACAGAAAAAAATCGCCGACATGGAAATGGAAGGCCATTTACAACCTCTGGAACCAGTAATCCAGTAGCCGTATTCAGTAATGTAGAATTTTGATGATGCGCTCCCCGTTATCGCACTCACCGACCACTTCCGGCTCGGATATTTTTGAGCCCAGCTGAATGATTTTGTTGTTGGGGTAAGACACGAAACAGGCAAAGTTGAAGTTCACCGCCCAATTGCAGCGAATCAGCCCGTCGTCCTCTTCGTAAAAACGCTCCTGACAGAAAGCCAGATTCGGGCTCTGCCCGCCACCCAATTGCGGTTGGCCTGGATCCTCCGTCTGTGCAACGGCGACCGCCGTCATCACACAAAGCACGCTCCCCAGATACAAACTACAGCGATTCATTACCACACCTGAAAAGTGCCACTACTCCATTGAGACTAGCAGCCCCGGCGCGCCTTTCCTCATTAATTTCCAGCAGGATTTTGACCAGCCAGTTCCCCTGCGCACTGGTATCATACGGATTCGCCCCCAACGCCCCGAAGTATGGAGCCCGTCACTCGCTATGTCCGCCCCCTGCTACTGCTGTTCCAACAAACCATTTTCGCAATGTTGCGAGATTTTTCTGACCGGAAAGGCCTACCCGAACACCGCCGAAGCACTGATGCGCAGCCGCTACAGCGCGTTTGTAACCGGCAATCTTACTTATCTTCGCAAGACCTGGCACCCGGACACCTGCCCGAAACTCAACGGCGATGACCTGCAGACCCGCTGGTCCAGGCTGGACGTGATACAAAGCAAGCGGGGGCTGAAGAAGTCCATCGTCGAGTTCAAAGCGTGGTTTGACGACGACGGCGAGGAGCGCGCACTGCACGAGATCTCCCTGTTCAAATTACATAAAAAACGCTGGGTTTATGTAGAGCCGTTACCAGCATGGCCTTGAGGCTGCCTGGTGAATGAGCCTGTAAATACACGCCCCTCCCTGAGCTACCCCGGCAAAGGTCGAATTTTGGCGCCAGCTTCATCTGCTTTGCGCGCATATTCCCGCCAATGGCGTAATGTAAAAGGAGAGCAATCAATAATTCTGGATTACCTATAAAAGCTGTTCGGCGCGGATTGCACACTTGACGCCGGCAGCGTTGCTTGAGGATTGCATGTCTACAAATCTCGTCGACGCACAAGTTTCCCCAACTGGGCAGTTTGATATCCTGTCCAAATACGAAATCCATAAACTCACCCGCCACAGCCATGGTCCCCATTACCAGATTTTCCGCAACTGCTCCCTGGCAGTGCTCAACTGCGGAAATTACATGGACGACGGAAAGGAACTACTGGAAAAGTATTCTGATTTCGACATCTCCGTGGTTCCCACGGAGCGCAGTGTCAAACTGGAAGTAAAAAATGCCCCGGCTTCGGCATTTGTTGACGGCAAGATGATCCAGGGGATTGCCGAGCACCTGTTTGCGGTGCTGCGCGACATCATTTACGTCAACAGCGAAATTACTGGTGACCCGCGCTACGACCTGGTGTCCGCACAGGGAGTCACCGATGCGGTATTTCACATCCTGCGCAACGCCGGCACCTTCGACCGCGACCGCACGCCCAGACTGGTGGTGTGCTGGGGCGGCCATTCGATTTCACAGGAAGAGTACGATTACACCAAGCGCGTAGGCTACGAGGTTGCGCTGCGGCATCTGGATATCTGTACCGGCTGTGGTCCCGGTGCCATGAAAGGCCCGATGAAAGGTGCCACCATCGGCCATGCCAAACAACGGGACAAGTTTGGGCAGTATCTCGGGATAACCGAGCCGGGGATCATCGCCGCCGAAGCACCCAACCCCATCGTCAATGAACTGGTCATCATGCCGGATATCGAAAAGCGCCTGGAGGCGTTTGTCCGCACTGGCCACGGCATCA
This sequence comes from uncultured Microbulbifer sp., assembly GCF_947504145.1. Lineage (GTDB taxonomy): Bacteria > Pseudomonadota > Gammaproteobacteria > Pseudomonadales > Cellvibrionaceae > Microbulbifer. The sequence continues at coordinate 704,963 of NZ_CANNGQ010000001.1, read as the reverse complement.
TCGTATTCCCCGGCGGTGCGGGCACAGCCGAAGAAATACTCTATCTGCTCGGTATACTCCTGCACGACGACAACCGGGATCAACCTTTCCCTGTCATTTTTACCGGCCCTTCCAGCGCTGCCGATTACTTTATCCGAATCGACCAATTCATCACGTCCACACTGGGAGAGGCCGCCCGATCCCGCTACCAGATTATTGTGGATGACCCGCAGGAAGTGGCTCGGCAGATGGCGGTAGGTATCCAGAAAGTTCGGCAACACCGCAAGGAAACCGGCGATGCCTATTACTACAACTGGCAACTGAAAGTATCTACCGAATTCCAGAGACCTTTTGTGCCCACCCACGAAAACATGCGCAACCTAGCCCTGCATAACAATCAAAAGCCCTACCTGCTCGCCGCGAACCTGCGCCGTGCATTTTCCGGAATTGTATCGGGCAACGTAAAAGATGAGGGAATTCGCAACGTAGAAAAGAACGGTCCCTACGAAATCAATGGGGACCCGGAGCTGATGCGCAGTATGGATACCCTGCTGGAATCCTTTGCTAAACAGCAGAGAATGAAACTCCCGGGGAAGGAGTATGTTCCCTGCTATCGAATCGTCAAGGAATAGCCATCAGATAATCACATGGGGCAGATAGCGGCTGGAATCCAGGGTGATCAAACCGCTGTCTTCCCGAAGAGAGATACCCGCAGCCTCGTCATCGATCAGCCAGCTGCCGATCAGTGTGTAGTTTTCGCCAAACTTGGGCAGCGGGTACATGGCCTGGTAGATATACCCTTCCTCCCCGTAAGGGCCATCGGAAAGCAGCTGAGCTTCCGGCTGCGACATACCCTCGCTTTTGACAGACGAGCCCTGCACCAGTGAAATATTGGCGCCCTCGCGCGAAAAAATCGGCTTTTTAACCAGAGTTTCGTGCGCAGCGGCTTTATCCAGTTCATCCTCAAAAAACGCCGGCAGCAAATTGGGGTGATCGGGGAACAATCGCCACAGCATGGGCAACAGCGCTTTGTTAGACAAAATGGATTTCCACGGCGGCTCCAGCCAGCGGATATTATTGCCCCCGAGAAACGCCCCAAACTCCTCCCGGAACATGAACTCCCACGGATACAATTTAAACATCCAGGTGATTACCTGATCCTGCAGATCAGTAAATTGCCCGGCGGCATCGCGGCCGATATCTTCGATGAACACAAAGTGTTGGTCGAGCCCCGCTTCCCGGGCACAGTCCTGCAGATACTGCACTGTACCGCGATCCTCGTCGGTTCCCTTACAGCAGGCAAAGTGCAGTGCACGGCCGGGGGTAAGAAACTGAAGGTCTCGGAACCGATTGACGAGCTTTTCCTGCAGGCTATTGAACTGATCTGCCTGACGCGGCAGCGCGCCGCTATCGACGTTGTCCTGCAGCCACAGCCACTGCCAGAACCCGGTTTCAAACAGGCTGGTGGGCGTATCGGCATTGTTTTCGTAGAGTTTCGCCGGCCCCTGGCCGGTATAGGCAAAATCCAGGCGGGAATACAGGCTGGGGTCGCCATTTTCCCAGGAGTTGCGCACAAAGTCCCAGTGGCGCTCGGGGATGCAGAAGCGGCGCATCAACGCGTCGTCTGCCAGTACCCGGCGCACCACTTCCAGGCACATCTGGTGAATTTCTTCGGTGGGGTCTTCCAGGTCCTGCTCTACCTGTTTCAGAGAGAACTGGTAGTAGGCGCTCTCATCCCAGTAGGGTTCCCCGTACATGGTGTGAAAGCCGAATCCGAACTCCCGCGCCCGCTCTTTCCAGTGCGAGCGCGGTTTGATGGGCATACGCAGCAAGAATCAGCCCCCCCAGCCCCCGGAACGCCCGCCACCCCAGCTGGATTTGGCGGAAGCAACCGAGCCAAATCCACCGCGGGAAACGGTCTTGGTGACGGTGGGTTTCGGCTTGGTGGCTGAGCTGGGTACAGTGTAATTCACCTTTCCAGAGCGCCCGATCACGCTGCCGTCAGAAGTCATCAGGCGATCGTAGTGGCCTGAATAGGGATTGGTGTAGCGATACACCGGATTGTAGTAATAGCGGCGGTCCCGGCCACCATCCAACATCTGTCCAACCATAAAGCCGGTCATCAATGGCAACCAGAAGCTGCCAGATTGCCGGCAGTTGCCAAACTCTGTTTCGCACAGATGGCGTGAGTCGTACTTGGGCCCGGTGCGATCGGCTTCTTTCAATGCCTGTTGGTAAGCAGCCTCGCACTGCTCCTGATCCAACTCGGTCTGGTCGACACAGTCCTGCACCGACGCAACTACCTTCACTTCTTCTTTGGAGCTACAGCCCATCAGGGCAGCAACAATACCCAGCGCCAACGGGCGCAACACAAAATTCCGCCCGGTCTGCTTGCGCAGATTATCCAGGTTGATTGCCTTCGAACGCTTGATCGTTTTCATGACCGAACCCCGCTTAATAGGACATACAGGCGGCGTTCAGAACACCAACAGAAATGGTGGTGGCGGCCAGCATGACACCTGCGCTGATCTCACCGTCTTCAATACGGGAAACAATGCGCGGCATAAACAGGAAGCGGATAATAGCAAATGCCAGCAGCTGTGCGATCAACGCAATCACCGCCCAGGTACCGAAGTCTACCAACGATACAGAGTTGCTCGCCGCGCCACCCAGTGCGATGGCAAAACCCAAAATTGCACCACCAAAACCAATAGCCGCCGCGGTGTTTTTGTCTTCACGGATCAGTTTCCATTCGTCCTGCGGGGTCACCAGTGCATACAGGTATTTGAATGCAATCAGCAACACCAGCGAAATGCCAAAATAGGCCGAAAAACGCAGGATACCCGTCAGTAAATCATAAGACTGGTCCATCGAACCTTCTCCTTGTTATCCGTGAATTGTAATTTGTGATGGGGTGAGAGAGATGCCGGTACTTAATACCAGGCAGCGGCTGAGGTAACCCCCAGCCTCAAGTTTCTCTTCCGCGGATAGGAAGAGCGACTCTGTGCGCTCGTCAGTCAGCGGACGTTCGAACAGCATGGTGAATTGATCTGTGCCGGAATGCTCACCATCTTCGTCATAGGTTGTCTCTGTCATATGCACGGGATTGTGATAATCGCCAGTGGCGGTCCATACGCGCTGATAGGTGCGGCCATCCAGCGCATAGGTGCCGGCACCAATTTCCCGACCCAGCAGGCTTTCCCAGGCGGCGTCGGTGGAGACATCTCGGGTGTCGTAGAAGTGAAACAGCTTCACATCCACCACATGCTCGTCGCGTTGGCCACCCTCGGCCACCACCTGTAACCAGGCATCGTCGTCGGTATAGAAGCGATACACCCAGGTGCCGTCCAGATCGACCACCCCGGCGGCCTTGATGATCTGTGTGGGCTCAAAAGATTCGATCGTCAGCTCATCCAGAATAAAACGGATTGCCAGCGGGTCTATCTCAAAGCTCGCGCCCAGGCGCAGGCCCATGATCTCAGGCGTCTGCGGCTTGGCTTCGGGCTTTTTAAACTTATCGATCAATTTGCCAAACATTCGTCTCGGTCTTCCCTGTCGGACACTTTTACTGCAAAACACTGGCTTTCCGGCAAGCGCTTTTCGGCGATGTAATAAACAGTATCGCCAGCGGTGACATGCTCGTTCAAAGCGGGGTTAATAGCAATCTTCTGCTCGCCGGTACGGCGCACGCCGAGCAGTGTGGCAGACAGCCCATGTTTGAAATGATCAAACAAGGCACCTACCGGAATCGCCTTGTCACCACGGTACACCACACTGTACTGGGTCATACCGTAGGTGCTGTCCAGCAACTGACGGTGCAAGCGCGCGGAGCCAGGATCCAGAGAGGACTTTGCCAGCAGCTCTACCGCAACCGACGGGATGCATTCAATATTCGGGCAGTGTGCGCGCAGTAACTCACCCACATTTTCATCCTGAAAATACGCGGTCTTGTGGCTGCTAGGGCTGATCTTGTCGCAAAACAGCGCGGTGGTAAGCGTCACATCATCCAGCGGATTATCAATGATGATTCGGGCCGCCTTATCCAGGCTCGTGCGCAACATACTTTCCCGGTGGGAAAAGGAATCCACTTTGACGAAATCGATACGCTGGGGCAGCGGATTCTCGATATCTGCCTCAACACACAACACCACCTGTGCGGCGTCGCCGTTGGTTTTTGACAACAGCAGCTCGATCAGACGCAGTGTACGCGTACCGTTCCAACCGATAATTACCGTATGGTTTTCATGGTTCATAGTGCGCAACCCCTTCTTGCCCCGCTGTATAAATTCACTAATGCCAAAGCCCACCCGGGTAATGATCATGGCGAACAGGCTAAGCCCCAGCGGAATCACCCAAAGACTTACCACCCATTTACCCAGCGGTGTGGTGGGAGAAAAATCACCATAACCGACGGTAGAACCAGTAACCACAAGCCAGTAGAAAAAGTTCTCTGACGAAACCAGATCAGACTCACCGGCTATCGACAGCAGCAAATAACTACCGAAGACATAGACCACCGTAGTCACAAGAATCGTGGTTATGCTTGCCCCAATAAAAAGCGACGCCAGAAGGCGTCGCACTTTATAAATCAACATGGATCAAGCCTGGGTACGCTTCTTGGCCAGAAGTTGTGCCAGTTTATCGCTACCGCTGACTTCGCCACCGGGCGCAATACCCGCTGATTTCAGCTTGGCATCCAGGCTGGAGCCGCTTTCTTCGGTAGCCAGCTCTTCCGCCGCTTCCAGTTCCGCCGCACGCTGCTGCTGTTTCGCCTTGATGCGCTCCATACTGTCCAGCGCGGTTTTCACTTTGCTGTTGGCACCCATGTGACGACTGGACACAGCGACCTGTGCTTTCTGCACCGATTCGGTTGCCTTGATCTGATCGATCTGCTGCTCCATGCGGCGAACATTGGCCTTCGCCTTGGAGATATTGCTCTTCAGGGTAACTTCAGAACTTTTGAAGCCTTGCAGAATACTCTGCTCAGTTTCCAGCTGGGATTCCAGTTCCGCTACACGCTCGGCACACTCAATGGCCAACGCGTCGTCACCCTTCTCGCTCGCGGCAATGGCGTGATTGGAGTAGTTATCTACATCCGCCTGCAGTGCCTTGGCCTTGTTCTCGGCCAGCTTGCGCTTGGCCATGATTTTGGTCAGGTTTTCGTCACACGCCTTCAATTCGTTTTTTGCGTCCCGCAGCTCCTGATCGAGGATACGCAGCGACTGGCTATCGGCAACGGCTTCGGTACCTTCATTCACGGCGCCGCGCAGTGCGGTCCAGATTTTTCTCAGGCTCATGCTACACCCTCCAGTTCAAAATGCGCTGAATACAGATCCAGAAAATCACCCACATTGCCAAACAGAGTTTCAACCTCCTCGATCACCACCTCGTCTTTGCTCGACACAGACAGCGCACCGAACGCAACGTAGTAATCATTGCCAGCAATATTTTTGATGGCGATGGTGGTCAGCGGTACCAGCTGGTGTGATTGCAGAATCAACCGGTTCAGTGCCGCCTCGTCGTCTACCTGGCTGACGGGAAACAGGATGCTCTCCACCACAATCTGCCGCTCGCCTACATAAATAAAGGCATCAACCCCTTCATCGTTGGAGACGCTCAGACAATCGCCCTCCGCCTCGACCACCCAGTCGGGATGATTTTCGGCCAGTTGGCGCAGATTTTCGTTGTTCCAGGTCATTTCAACTCCCTTGCACATGTGGAATATGAGTCACAAATATAACAGTAAATTTTTTGGGGTCAACGGGGTTTAGGCACTTTTGTTGCAAATAACCCACATACGGATATTATGCGTAACAAATAGAGGGAGCCCCATGGACCAAAAGCAGAGCCTCGAAAACCACCGCGCCTTAAACCCCTACAAGCAGGCCATCGCCCGCTATGTACGTGCCGCCATGGCCCTGAAGGGCGTGCGCTACAACGATCTTGCCAGCGCCCTGGCCGATAAAGGCATCGCAGTCACCCCAGAGAACCTGCGCAGCAAGGTCAGCAAATGCATGTTCTCCGCCGATCTGCTGGTGGCCATCCTCGACGTCCTCGACGCCGACGAAAAGGCGTTGCCGGATATTCTCAGGCAAACACGGGAATTGCAAAGCGAAGATGCGGGTAATTGAAGAGGTTTCCGGTTAGTTGGAACAAACGCGCAAACTGGGGCGGTCAAAAATTGAGCAAAGCCTCGAAACCGGGCCTGATGAATTCGAAAATAGTTCGCCGAGCGATATCAACAGCCGCGAGAGCCGCCCCACTCCCGCGCTGCCTTTCTGGTTTGTTGTTTGCTGTCAAAGCGATCCGCGGACTTCGCCCGCACATGAGCGCCCCCTTTGCGTAACAGCGGGTTTTGCGCAACCGGATTGCCCGGAGTGCGCCTTTCCTTTGCAGAAATCTGAATGACGATTTTCCGCTGCGATTTTTTCTTCAATAACGTCTCCTCGTAAATAGATCGGCTCGAGTGCCTTGGTCAGGTGAACCTGGCCACAGAACCTCGTCAGGCCGATCAATCTCAAAAAAAAGCCCCGGCAAATGCCAGGGCTTTAGATAGATCTGGCTTGAAAGGCAATATCACCTTTCAAGCGCGAGCACATGAAAGGCCGTTCAAACAGAACGTAGAGGGTTAATCCGCAATTTCATTTCATGGCTCCTGTGTCGTCTGCGATGGGGTATCGCCAGTTGACGCGCAGCATATTACTTAAAACTCCGGTGTCAATATGCTTCTAAAAAAATAACCGCAGCCTGCCACACTGTGTGGGGAGGACGCCCAACAGTGCGTTTCCCAACCGCCGCAGACGCACTTTATACTGCTCATTGAATTGAACCCGGCAGCCCCAGATGAACCCCGAACTGCTCTTTGAAGACGACCACCTGATTGCCGCCTACAAGCCAGAAGGCTGGCTGGTGCACCGCTCGGACATCGACAAGCACGAGGGTCGTATCCTACTGCAATATCTCAGGGACCTGGTTGGCACACACCTGTTTCCAGTTCACCGGCTCGACAAGCCGACATCCGGTGTCATCGTATTCGGCAAAAGCGGCGATGCAGCGGCAAAGCTGCAGGTTCGGCTTGAGAGCGATACGTCGATCAAACAGTATTTGGCGATATGCCGGGGCTACTGCCCGCAGCATGGGGTGATCGACCATCCCCTGCCCCCGGTTGCCGATTTCAAACACCAGCGTAAGCGACCAAAAAGTGACCTGCCTCGTCAGGACGCCATCACGCACTTTCGGCGGCTCGGCACCATCGAACTCCCCTATTCCGTAGACCGCTACCCCAGTAGCCGCTACTCGCTCGTAGAGGTAGAGCTGAAAACCGGCCGTCGTCATCAGATTCGGCGCCACTTCAAGCATCTGTCGCACCCACTGATCGGCTGCCCAAAATACGGCAAGTCCACCCACAACCGTTTCTTCGCAGAACAGCTGCAATGTGCAAGACTCTTGCTACATGCCTATCGCCTCTCTTTACCACACCCGGAAACCGGCGAGCACCTCGAGATTGTCGCGCCGCCGAGAGGCTGCTTTATGTCATTGATCGAACAGTTTGGCTGGCAACTGCCCTAGCTATCCCGCCCAGCCTCACACTCTAATTACGCCTTACTGGAGTCCACTTAATGCCCCTCAAACGCACTCACTCTTTTTACGGCACAAACCGCTGGTTGCGCAGCCTGACGGCGGGACTACTTCTTGCAGCTGGCGCCAGTCAGGCGTACACCCGCGATCTCCCTGCACCGCTCCCCAAGTTACTGCCCTGGCAAGGCGCTTCGGAAAGCCTCATCCAGCAAAAAGGCGATTGGGTAACCCCGGCAGAAGCCAGCAACTTCAAAACCACTCCAGACTACGAAGCCACCAGAGCCTTTGCGAACAAACTCGCCACTGCCAGTGATGACATTCAAGTGGACGATATCGGCACGGCCACCAGTGGCCGCAAGATTCAGTTGATTACTCTGAGTGAAGGGGGCAGCGATCCGCGTACCAACAAGAAACCCACCCTGCTCGCCCAGGCCGGTATCCACTCCGGTGAAATCGACGGCAAAGACGCCAGTTTTATGTTGTTGCGGGACTATATCGGCGGCGACAAGGAACTGAAGGACCTCGTCAGCAAGGTGAATTTGCTGATCATCCCCATTCTGAATGTCGATGGCCACGAACGTGCCGGCCCCTATACCCGCATGAACCAGCGCGGCCCGCAAAACGCGGGTTGGCGCACTAACGGCAATAACCTCAACTTGAACCGCGACTACGCCAAACTGGATACACCAGAACTGCGTGCGGTGATGGACGTGATCAACGACTACCAGCCAGAACTCTACCTGGACATCCACGTTACCGATGGCGAGGACTACCAATACGACATCACTTACGGCTACAACGGCTCCTTCGCCAGTGATTCACCGGAGATTGCCCGCTGGCTGGAACAGACCTTCCAACAGGGCGTTGACGGCGCTCTGGCAAAAGCCGGACACATCCCCGGCCCACTGGTTTTCGGGGTCAATAGCGGCGAATTCTCCGATGGCATCAGCCACTGGACCGCCAGCCCGCGCTATTCCAACGGGCTCGGTGACCTGCGCCACACACCCACCGTGCTGGTGGAAAACCACTCCCTGAAACCCTACCGCCAGCGGGTGCTGGGTACTTATGTGCTGATCAAAGCCAGCCTCGCCACGCTGGCAGAACATGCCGAACCGCTGCGAACCGCTATCGCCGAAGATCGGCAGCAGCGCCCCGAAACCCAGGTTCTGGCCTGGAAAGCCAACACAGCGCCCGATCTCAACGTCTACGGGGAAAAGCCATTCAAAGGCATGGCGTATGAAAAGAATGAAAACCCGATCAGCGGAAATGAACAGGTGGTGTGGCTGGGTAAAGCAAAAGACTACCTGGGACTGCCAGTATTCAAGGACGATGTGAAAGCCGTGGAAGTGCGTGTACCCAAAGCCTTCTACCTCCCCGGCCACGAACAACTGGTGATCGACCGTCTGAAGGCCCACGGGGTCGCGATTTCCGAACCGGAAAGTGACGCACTGCCACTAACGCAATTCACCATTGAAGCGCACGAATTCGGTAAGGTGCCCTTTGAAGGTCACTTCCGTGTGGACGCTAAATTCTCTGAACAAAACATCAATATCCCGCTCAGCGGATATGTAAAAGTTTCAACCGATCAACCGCTCGGCAAACTCGCCACCGCCCTGCTCGACCCGCGCGGGCCGGACTCCTTTTTCCAGTGGGGGTTCTTCAATCAGAGTTTTCAGCGCACCGAATACGCAGAACCCTACGCATTAGTACCCCTCGCGGAGCAGATGCTGGCGCAGGACCCGAAACTTAAAAAAGAATTTGAAAAACGTCTGCAAGATGAGAAATTTGCGTCAGACCCGGCAGCGCGCTTGCGCTTCTTTTACCAGCGCAGCGATTACTATGACCAGGCGTACTTAAAGTACCCGGTACTACTCCACTATTAACGGGGAATCAGCATATTCCTGATTATGCTCGCCGGGCCTGGGCAACTTAGTGTTCAGAACGGCGGGCTCGTTGTGAAACTGAATAGGGTTGCCCAGGTGCCGATTGCCCACGGCATCCTCGAACACCATACCCCGCTGTTGGAGATGCTCTTCCTCCAGCGCCTGATCCAGTTTGCGCACCGGTGACCAGCACACATCAATACCATCTAAAATGCTCTGCCACTCACTCAGATCCTTTTGCAGAAACCGCGAGCGCAGGAACTCGATTGCGTCCTGCTGGGAGCCCGGCGGCTGTTTGCATACGGCCAGCCATTCCGGTTCACCCAGGAGGTTGAACAGGTTCTCGGCAAACTTGATTTCGCTGCCGCCCAATGTCAGGAATTGCTGGTCCCGGGTCTCGTAGATCTGATACATGGCGTTGCCGCCCCAGGAGCGCTCCTGCTTGACGTCCGGCGAGCGACCCTCGGCAAACACCGGCCCCAGCGCGTTGGGTAACCAGGCCACCAGGCTGTCCTGCATGGAGATATCCAGGTAGTCACCCTGACCGGTTTTTTCCCGGCGCAACAGTGCCATCAACACACCGGACAGGCCCATCAGTGACGCCGCCATATCCGCAACCGGCATCGCCGGCATTGCGGGTTTGCCATCCGCGCCTTCATTCAGAAATACCGTCCCCGAGTCGGCCTGAATACTCAGATCGTGGGCGGGCTTCAGCCTTTTGGGGCCGGTCTGGCCGTAGGCGGAGATGGAGCAGTACACCAGCCGTGGATTGCGCTGTGCGAGAGTGGCGTAATCCAGCCCCAGACGCGCCATAGCACCGGGGCGAAAACCTTCAACGAACACATCGGCGTCGTCCACCAGACGCAGCAGCAGTTCCTTGTCCGCAGGCTCCTTGAGATTGAGACAGAGACTTTTTTTACCGCGGTGGGTATTGCGGAACCACACGGAAAAGCCGTTTTTCTTGAGGCCAATTTCCCGCGTCGGCTCACCGGCCGGCGGCTCCACCTTAATGACTTCGGCACCGTGGTCGGCCATCAACTGGGTGAGGTGTGGGCCGGGAAGAAACAGTGACAGGTCGAGGACACGAATACCGTCGAGTTTCACGAGTACTCCTTAAAAAGTTCTAAACCACCTGGGTCTCTTTCAGCCGCGCGCGCGCTTGCGCGTCATAGCCGAGCGTCGACAGCAGCATATCGGTGTCGGCGCCAAGCGCTGCACACCCGCGCCCCTGCGGACGCTCACCAGAAAGCTTCACAGGGCTTGCGACCACGCGAAAATCCGCCTTGGCCGCGTGGGGCAGTGATTGAATCATCCCGATCTGCGCCAGCCAGGGACTGTCCATCGCCTGCGCAAAATTATTGACCGGTGCAATGGGTAGCTTGCCTTTAAACAGGGTCAGCCAATGTTCCGTCGGCGCCTGACTCAGAGCGTCGTCCAGCAGCGCGCTCAACGCGGGCCGGTTTGCCAGCCGCTCGGCGGGGCCGGTAAAGCGCGTATCATCCAGCCATTCGGGATGCCCCACACCCTCTGCGAGGGCACACCAGAATTTTTCCGTCATCGCCATCACAAACACCCAGCCATCCCCGGTGCGGAACATCTGGCAGGGAGTGGCGGATGGGTGCCCGGATCTCGCGACACGGGAAACTTCGTGATTGCTGTTCAGGTACCAGGTGGCAGGATAGGTCAACTGGGTCATGGCCACATCGAACAGGGAAACATCTACATCCCGGCCGATACCGCCACGCAACACGCCTACTAGCGCGCCGAGCGCACCCATTGCGAGGGTTACCCCGCTCATAAAATCCACCATCGACAGACCAAACCGCGTGGGTGGATTGTCCGGCTCACCGGTAAGTGCCATATACCCGGCTTCCGCCTGCATCAGATAATCGTAGCCGGGCCAGTCGGCGCGGTCGTTATCCCGGCCGTAGGCAGACAGATGGCCACAAACGATCTTCGGATTGATCCGCCCCAGCGCGTCGTAATCCAGACCCAGTTTTGCTGGCTGGTCCCCGCGCAGGTTGTTCACCACGATATCCGCGGTCGCCACCAGCTTTTCAAAAACCTCACGGCCCTCTGGCTTTTTAAGATCCAGGGTGAGGCTTTTCTTGTTGCGGTTAAACGTCTGGAAAAATTCGCTGTCGTTGTCGCCCAGAAAAAATGGACCACTCTTGCGCGCAATGTCGCCGCCGGTGTGGGGATTTTCGATCTTGATGACCTCCGCCCCCATATCGGCCAACTGCATGGAGCCGAATGGGCCGGCGCCATACTGCTCCACCGCGATCACACGCAGTCCTGCCAGTGGCAATGGATTGCTCTCCATACCCTGCTCCTCTTTTTCCGCCTGCTCCACCGGCTCCACCTGCTCCACCCTAGCCTGCATCGCGCTCGGCCAGTTGCTTGGCGATAATAATGCGCTGCAGTTCGTTGGTGCCCTCACCCACGCACATCAGCATGGCGTCGCGGTAGTAGCGCTCGATTTCATATTCGGTAGAAAAGCCATAACCGCCGAAAATACGCATGGCTTCCTGGGCACAGAACACACCGGTTTCGCTGGCAAAGTATTTGGCCATGCCCGCTTCCAGATCGCAGCGCTGGCCGGTGTCGTACATGCGTGCGGCCTGATCCACCAGCAGCTTGGCCGCCTCCACTTTCGCCGCCATCTCACCCAGCTTCAGCTGAATCGCCTGGTGCTTGATGATCGGCTTGCCGAAGGTCTCACGCTCCTGGGCGTAGCGCAGTGCGAGCTTGAGTGCACCCTGCGCAATGCCGGCGCCGCGGGCGGCGACATTGATGCGGCCGAGCTCCAGGCCACCCACCGCCATCTGGAATCCACGACCTTCCTCACCACCGATCAGGTCATTGGCGGAGACGCGGAAATCCGTGAACACCACTTCACAGGTATCGATCGCCCGGTAACAGGTTTTCTTGATCTTGTTGATCTCAACCCCGGGCAACAAATTGCCCTCATCATCCTTGGTGCGTATGGCAAACATCGACATGCCGCGATGGCGGGGTTCGGCGTGGGGATCGGTCTTCACCAGCAGCGCCAGGCAATTGCCATTCAGTGCATTGGTGATCCACATCTTGCTGCCGTTGATTACGTAATCGTCCCCATCGCGACGGGCCACACATCCGATTGACTGCAGGTCGGTGCCCGCATTGGGCTCGGTGAGCGCAATACCGCCACGCAGTTCACCCATCGCCATGGACGGGAGAAAACGCTGCTTTTGCTCTTCTGTGCCAAAACGCTCTATCGCCGCCGCCATGATCAGATGCGAATTGAAAATACCGCCGGGCGCCATCCAGGCCGCGGAAATTTTCTGCACGATGCGCGCGTAAACAGAGGCGGAAAGCCCCAGGCCATCGTAGTCGGTGCCGATGGTGGCACCGAACAGGCCCAGCTCTTTCATGGTCTCCACGAGTTCGTGGGGATATTCATCCGCGAGATCTTTTTCCCGCGCGATGGGGGCAACTTCGTTTGCCACGAAGCGATCAATTGTATCGAGGATCGCGACCTCGTCTTCTGCCGTCCAGCTCATCGCTACCTCCGCAAATCAGTAATTAACCTTGTCTTCCATTTCGGAACCACGCTTCCACACCAGTACTTTGCGCATGAAGGAGCACACTTCGATCCCATCCTGATTGAAGCCGCGCGTGCGCACGGTAACGATGCCCTGATTCGGGCGGGACTTGGATTCGCGCGATGCCAGCACTTCGGATTCCGCATACAGGGTGTCGCCCACAAACAGCGGTGCGGTCATCTTGATGTCATCCCAACCCAGATTGGCAATGGCCTTCTGGCTGATGTCGGTAACGCTCATGCCGACCATCAGGGCGACGGTAAAGGGACTGCACACAATCGGTTTTCCGAACTCGGTACCCTTGGCGTACTCCTTGTCGAAGTGCGCTGGGTGGGTGTTCATGGTCAGCAGGGTGAACCAGGTGTTATCAGTCTCGGTGATGGTGCGACCGGGGCGGTGCTCGTAGATATCGCCTACGGTGAAGTCTTCGAAAAAACGCCCGAAGGTTTCGCGATAACGGTTTTCACCGACTTTTTTTACTTCTCCAGCCATGCTCTTTATTCCACTGTTTCAGGTTGTGCAAGCGCCAGCAAACGGCAGGCGCTGTCTACGATGGGTTGATCGACCATGCGACCATCTACGGTTACCGCGCCACCAGAGGCCTTATTGAAGGCATCTACGATACGTCGCGCTTTCTCGATTTCTTCTTCCGATGGCGACAACCCTGCGTGTATCGCCGCCACCTGGTTTGGGTGAATGGCCGCTTTGGCCACATAGCCAAGCGCACGCACTCGGCGGGTTTCCGCTACCAGCCCCTCGCTATTGCGGATATCCAGATACGGGACATCGATACAGGGCAAGCGGTGCGCAGCGGCCACCAGCGCCAGCTGTGAGCGCGCAAACAGTAGCGGCTCCCAGGCAAACTCGGCACCGATCTCCGCGGCGTAGTCGCCACCGCCAAACATCACCGCCGCAAGCGTGGGCGACGCACAAATGGCATCTGCACTCAGCAGACCGCGCGCGCTTTCAATCAGCGCGATCCAGCGCGCACCGCCAGAGCCCAGTGTCGAAGAGACGTAGGTTAACTGCTGTGCAGACTCGGTTTTCGCCAGCATAAAAAACGCCGGTCTGGGGGCGTCGTGTAGCGCCTGCAAATCGAGCTTGCAGTGCTCGCTATTTGCCGCGGAGATCCGCACGACCAATCGCGCCCTATCCTCCTCGGCACAGGCGGAAAGAAATTTGTGAACGGCCTGTCTGGCAGTCGCCTTGTCCGCCAGCGGCACGGCGTCTTCCAGGTCGATACACACCAGGTCCGCGGTACTGGCCAGCGCCTTGCTGAACCGCTCCGGGCGGTGGCCCGGCACAAACAACAGGCTCCGCGCGCACCACACCATTAGTGGTACTCCTCACCACCGGAGACATTCATGGATTCGCCGGTGATATAGCTGGCTTCATCAGAGCACAGGAAGGCGCAGGCCTTGGCAACATCTTCCTGCAGGCCCGGGCGACCAAGCGGAATACGCGCGCGCATATCTTCCATATATTTGTCGTGGCCCTTGCCAGTCACTTCGGAGAAGTGCGCGTTCTGCCAGGCACCGAGACCGGTGGTGATATGGTTCGGACAAATGGTGTTCACGGTGATCTTTTCCGGCCCGAGCTCCATAGCGGCAGAACGGGTCAGGCCCACCAGACCGTGCTTCGATGCGGTGTATGCAGACGCGTGCGGGAAACCGGACTTGGAGGCCTGGCTGCCGATATTGATAATGCGGCCGCCGCGACCCTGGGCAATCATCGCGCGTGCGGCGTATTTGATCCCCAGGAAGGCTCCGCGGAGGTTGACGCCCAGCACGGTGTCCCATTTGTCGTCATCCATTTCAACGATCGGCTGCATCAGGTAGCCGACGCCGGCATTGTTGACCCAGATATCCAGCGCCCCGTATTGACCTCGTGCAAACTCTGCAGCGGCTTCCACTTCTGCCGGCTCCAGTACATTGCAAGCAAAGGTGGCGACATCGCCACCGGCCGCGCGGATATCCGCGGCGATCTGCTCAAGCTCTTCACTGGTACCAATGGCATCTGCGGGCAGGTTACTGCCGGCGGCGGCGCCGATATCGGTCAGCACCACTTTCACACCTTCGGCCGCCAGGCGACGGGCCATCATTTCCCCGAGGCCCTGCTTGCGCCCGGCACCGGTAATGACGGCGACCTTGCCTTCAAGTTCCGGATATTTACTTGCCAGATTGGTCATGGCCGCCTCCTCAAATACTCTCGGTCAACATGAACTGCGGGTTGTCGGCAAACTGCTGAAACTCGGCAGCGACCTTCTGCATGGTCTCACTGGATACATCGCCACCAAGCTGGGCCATATCCTTCACTTCCAGCAGTTCCACATACTGAAAAGGTGCCGGCGCGTCGGAGCCGAGCAGACCGGTGGTGCGCAGCACGGAAAACTGGGCGACAGACGGCAGCCGGTTCACATTGGGCAGATCCGTGGTGCGCGCCCATTCCTCGTAGTCGGAGGCATTCACACCGGATTTGAGGTTGAAGAGGACAACAATCATGGTCATGGCGGTAACCTCGCAGAAACACGTTTGGTGATGGATTGCGAAGCTATGGTCACCCAATCGGCGGGCGCCATCTTTGACTTTTGTCGTGTTGGCGGGCACATCGCCGGGGTATACCTATGCCATCAAACTGGCACAGCTGACAGTTACCCCCCGGTCACGTCAAATGATGCCAATACGAGAAGCAACAACAAGGCTGAGTGATGGAAACAAGCAACAAGACCGCCCGCGAACTCTACGAGGAAATCAAGGCCAATCCTGCGCGCAAACGGTTCGGCTTCGGCAACAAGGCCGTGCTCGTCAACGTCGACCCTCAGAAGGCCTACACCCGCACCGATCTGTTCAAAACCGCCTACGCAACCGACCCAGACCAGATGCACCACATCAACGAGCTGGCCAAAGTGTTTCGGGAAAAAGGCTGGCCGGTAGTGTGGACTCAGGTGGCGTACATGGACTCCGCTGAAGATGCCGGCGTCTGGGGTACCCGCACCGATACCCCCGACTCCCTGCAGAACATCAAATTTGACAGTGAGCGCAGCCAGTTCGACGACCGCCTCGAGATCGACCGGCAGCGGGATGTGATTTACTGCAAAAAAATGCCCAGTGCCTTTTTTGAAACCCAGCTGCAATCCCTGCTGGTATGGCACCAGGTCGATACCGTGGTGATTACCGGCGGTTCCACCTCCGGCTGTATTCGGGCCACGGCAGTAGACAGCTTGTCACGGGGCTACCGCACCATCGTGCCCGAAGAGTGCGTGGCCGATAAACACGAGAGCTACCACTTTGCCAACCTCACCGACCTCTCACTGAAGTACGCCGACGTGGTGGATGTGGCCGAGGTGTTCGAGTGGCTCAATGGCAGCAACGATTGAGGTGCGGGCATGAAAGCAGATCCCGGCTTTTACGATTACTGGCCCTACGAAAATCGGCCAAAAATTCAATGGCCCGGCGGCGCACGTCTGGCCTTTTGGGTGGCGCCCAACATCGAGTTCTACGAACTTAACCCACCGGCCAACCCGCAGCGCAAAGCCTGGCCCCACCCCAGCCCGGCGGTGCCCGGCTACAGTATTCGCGACTACGGAAATCGAGTCGGTCATATGCGCCAGATCGCGGTGCTGGATAAATACGGCGTGCGCGGCTCCATCTCCCTGTCCACGGCTCTGTGTGACCACCATCCGGAAATCATCGCGCTGTGCAAGGAGCGCGACTGGGAATTTTTCAGCCACGGCATCTACAACACTCGCTACACCTACGGTATGTCCGAGGCGCAGGAGCGGGAGATGATTCGTGATTCCATTGAAACCATCTATCGCCACACCGGCCAGAAATGTGCCGGTTATCTGGCACCCGCCCTCTCCCACTCCGAGCAGACCCTGGACCTGTTTGCCGAAGTAGGCACCGAGCTGTTTGGGGATGACGCCGGCTATTACACCTGCGATCTGTTCCACGATGACCAGCCCACCCCGATCAACTTGCGCAGTAACAAGCGGTTTGTGTCGATTCCCTATTCTCTGGAGATGAACGACACCATCGCGTACGTGGTGAACAAGGTAGAGCCGCGCCGCTACGGCCAAATGCTGAAAGACAATTTTGACCGGCTGTATGCGGAAGGCGCGGAGAGTGGCACGGTGATGTGCATCCCCACGCACAACTACCAGGTAAGTTGCCCCCATCGCCTGCGCGCTTTTGAAGAAGCGCTGGAATACATCACCGGCCACAGCGACGTGTGGGTGACCACCGGCCGCGAAATCGCCGAGTACTACCGCACGCATTATTACGATCAGGCGCGTCAGGATATTGCGGAAAAATCCAATATGACGGCGGAGGTCTGTGCATGAGCAGCTCGCAACTGGATAAGTCCCACCTCGAATACCCCCAACGTCGCCACGGCATGGATCACAACTGGTACGACTGGCAAATGCTCAGCCAGCGCAACCCGGTGCACTGGCCAGACGGCAAGAAGCTGGCCCTGTGGGTCAATGTGAGCCTGCAGTTTTTCCCGCTGAATCAACAGGGAAAACCCTTCCCGCCCCCGGGAGGCATGACCATGCCCTATCCCGATCTGCGGCATTTTTCCCTGCGCGATTACGGCAATCGTGTAGGCATCTACCGGATTCTCAAGGCGTTGGACCAGCACCAGATACGCGCGACCTTCGCCATCAATGGAGAGCTTGCCGAGCGCAGCCCGTACCTAATGGAGGTACTGCGGTCCCGCGGTGACGAGATCATCGCCCACGGCTGGAACATGGACCGCCCCCATTACGGCGGCCAACCGCTGGAAGCGGAGCGCGAACAAATACGCGCAACCCTGGCGACATTGCAGAAATACACCGGGCAAACGGTCAGGGGCTGGCTCAGCCCGGGGAAGGTGCACAGTGAAAATACCCCCAACCTGCTCGCCGACGAAGGGGTGGAATATCTTTGCGATTGGGTGAACGACGACATGCCCTATCCCTTCCACACAGACAACGGCAATCTGTGGGCTATGCCGTTGTCCACGGAACTGGAGGACCAGTTCATCCTGCGCAACAACCAGCATTCGGAAGCGTCTTACCAGGAGCAGATCGAAGATGCCTGTCGGTTCCTGCTGACGGAAGCCGAACACAGCGGCGGCCGCATACTCGCACTCAATATTCATCCCTGGATGCTGGGGCAACCCCATCGCATCGCGTATCTGGAGCGCGCCCTCGGGTTTATTACCGCGCAACCGGGTGTGTTCAGCGCCCCGGCCGGTGAACTGCTGAGCCATTGCAAATCGATGGCAGCGCCTGGGTAGGCAATTTCCCTGCGCTGGCAAAAGATATAAAAAGATATATCATTAGGTGCTTTCACCAGCACCACTCCAGCACCCCGCCGCGCCGGCCCCGATATTACAGTGCCGACGCGATTCCGGGGCATACCGCATAAGAGCCCGCCTCATGGACGCCGTATCCCAACTGTTTACCAAGCAACAACTGAACTCGCTGTCGGAAGATACGCATACGCCGCTGTATTTTCAGCTTTACACCCTGCTGAAAACCGCCATCGTGAATGGCACGCTCGAGCGCGGTGCGCAGATGCCCACGGAACTCCAGTTAGCGGAAGCCTTTGGGGTATCGCGCATTACCGCCAAGCGCGCCATGGATGAATTGGCTGCGGAAAGTTTTGTGGAACGAAGACGCGGCAAAGGCACCCATGTTATTTACCAGTACAAACCGCGCCCGGTGAAAGCGCCGCTGGTGGCAATGCTGCAGGAAATTGAAAGCATGGCTCGCCACTCGGATGTAAAAGTCCGCGCCTGTGAGCAATTGCAGCCCCCGGCCGAAATACGGGAAGCACTGGGACTGGAGGCCGGAGAGCAAGCCCTCTACCTCGAGCGCGTCCGGGCGAGAAATGGCTCCCCTTTCGGACACTACGTCAGCTGGACCACCGGACTGGACGGCAAAATTTCCGCACGCCAATTTAGCAAGACGCCGCGACTGGAAGTCTTTCGCGAACACGGGCTGGAAATATCACACGTCACCCAGACATTGAGCGCCATCGCCGCCAGTGAACCGGTCGCCAGCGAACTGGACATCGCGCCGGGTGCACCACTACTCAGCCTGACCCGGCGCTCCTACTGCAAAATTAACGGCGAGGAAAAGCTCGCAGATTTTATGCAAGTCTTGTATCACCCCGACCGTTTTCAGTACCAGATGGATTTGACCGCGGAAGACCTCAAGGCCGGCTAGTGGCCGGCGCACTTCCGCAATCGAGTCAAACGCCCGGCTGAAACCCCTTCGGCAGCCCCGCATCCGGTGTGAATCCGTACAGGGGAACATCGGTTAAGGCTGCCTGAAGTACCTTGCGCGCTTCGAGCATTTTGTCGAAGTCCACCCCGGTACGCAGCCCCATGGCCTCCAGCAGGAATACCAGATCCTCGGTCACGATATTGCCGCTGGCGCCGGGAGCAAAGGGACAGCCACCAATCCCCCCCATTGAAGCATCCACCGTCGTCAGGCCGGCTTCCACCGCCGCCAATACGTTCGCCAGGCCCTGGCCACGGGTATTGTGCAAGTGGATGCCGGTGAGGCGATCGCGCCCCACCGCCTCGTGCACCCGGCCAATCATTCGCCGTACCTGCACCGGGTTGCCGTAGCCGGTGGTATCCGACAGGCCCACTTCGTCGCAGCCGGCGTCGATCAAGGCTTCCGCCATACGCACCACCAGGTCCTCACTCACCGCGCCTTCCAGAGTGCAGCCAAAACAGGTGGAAAGACTGCCCTCCAGATGCGGGCGCTGCGCCTGCGGTAATCCCCGCAGCAAATCCGCAACGCCGCGCACTTCATCCAGCACCTGCGCGTGCGTGCGGCGCAGGTTTTTCAGGCTGTGGGTCTCACTCACCGAAAGCGGAATCGTCAACTTGTGAGCGCCCGCGGCAACCGCGTCGGAGGCGCCGCGTAAATTCGGCACCAGCACGGCCACGGTGACCCCTGGAATTTCTCGCGCAAAACGCACAATTTCCGCGGTATCCGCCAACTGCGGCAGGATCTTGGCGGGTACAAAAGAACCCACTTCAATTTCGCCAAACCCGGCGGCGGCCAACGCGCTTATCCACGCCTTCTTGTCTTCGGTGGCCATGATCTGGGGGATGCTCTGTAACCCATCCCGCGGCCCCACCTCACTGATTTCGATATCCACCTTTGCCATTGATCAACTCGCTTTGCCGGCTTGCTTAAAAGATCTATTGTTATATCATATATGCAATTAAGCAGCGAGAGCTACCCCCGGTTGCCGAGCCAACCCGGATAAACCAATAATTGAACGGCGGAGAAATGCCATGGCTGACACCCCCAACCTGCCCCTGCAGGGCATAAAAGTTATCGAATTCACCCACATGGTGATGGGGCCGGCCGCTGGCGGAATTCTCGCGGACCTCGGCGCCGAGGTCATCAAGGTAGAGCCCTACCAGGGCGACAATACACGGCGCCTCAAAGGTTCGGGTGCAGGTTACTTTGCCATGTACAACCGCAACAAAAAGAGCCTGGCGCTCGACCTGAAATCCGATGAAGGACGCACCCTGGCGCTCAACCTGATCGACAGCGCGGATGTGGTGATCGAGAACTTTCGCCACGGCGCCATGGACCGCCTCGGATTCGGATACGACGCTCTGAAAGCGCGCAATCCGGGCATTGTGTACTGCTCACTGAAGGGCTTCCTGAGCGGCCCCTATGAAAACCGCACCGCCCTGGACGAAGTCACCCAGATGATGGGCGGACTCGCGTACATGACGGGCCTGCCAGACCGGCCGCTGCGCGCGGGCACCTCAGTGGTCGATATCACCGGCGGCATGTTTGGTGTGATTGGCATACTTTCAGCACTGCAACAGCGCCAGCACACCGGCGAAGGCCAGCGTGTCACCAGTTCCCTGTTCGAAACCACCGCGTTTCTTGTTGGGCAGCATATGGCCCAGCAGGCGGTCACTGGCGAAGAACCCCCGCCCATGTCCGTGCGCCGCAGTGCCTGGTCCATCTACGATATTTTCCACAGCGCCGAGGGCGAGCGAGTGTTTGTCGGCGTGGTGAGTGACACCCTGTGGCGGGCCTTCTGCGCGGAGTTTGCGCTCGATGAGCTGGCAGCGAACGAAGACCTGGCAACCAATGCCGGACGGGTAGCCGCCCGGGAAACCCTGATTCCACAGATCGAAGCCCTGTTCGCCAGCCTCAGTAAGGAAGAAATGATGCAGCGCCTCGATCGCGCCGGCATTCCCTTCGCCCCCATCAACAAACCCGCCGATTTATTTGACGACCCGCACCTCAACCACGGCGGTGGCCTGCTCGACCTGGATTTACCGGAAGGCGGCAGCGCGCGTTTGCCGGCACTGCCCATTGAGTTGGGACACGGTGCCGATATTCACCGTCCGGGTGTTCGACACAACCTGCCCCTCGCCGGCCAGCACAGTACGGAAATTGCGCGTGCCGCGGGCTTGAGCGAACAGGATATTCAGGACCTGATCGATCGCGGCATTCTGCGGGACAAAGCGAACACGCCACAAAAGGAAACCGCCGAGGCCTGATGCGCACTGCGCCCAACGAAAAAACCGGAGCCAGTGCTCCGGTTATTTTTGGGGTATCCCCGGCTCTGTCCTTCTCGACTATTTTTCCGGTTTCCTTTCAGGTTTCCTCTCCGGTTTACCTGCAAGCGCATCGGTTAGCGACGCAAACCACCCATCCAGCGACGCCGCACCAAGCAGCTGAAGCGTCGATTCACACACTTTGTCAATCGCGCCCCCGTTTACCTGCGCCGCGGACATCAGGGTATGGCACTTATCCATTAGATCCTGACGTTGTAACGGGTTTTCCGGATCGCCCCAGGCATCGGCAATCTGTACCACCTGCTCACTGCCATCATTGAAGCGCACGCTGACCCGAGCACCAAACTGCTGTGGATATTCCCGGGAAATATCCTGGTCTTCGAGCACCCGCACCTTGCCTCGCAAAGCGGCTACCGACGGGCGATGTAACTTATCCGCCTCGAAGGACGCCAGGCGTGGCCGCCCCTCCAGCAGGCAGATGGCAACACAGTGTTGCAGACTGAATTGCGCCTGAATTCGGTCGGCGGGTAGCGGCCGATCACAAAATGTCAGCGCTTCGGCATAGGTCGCCACTGTCACCGATTCGATTTCCCGAACCTGGCCTGAGTTCAAGTCCAGGGCCAAGGCGCCGTCGATTGCACTGTGGGTGTGCCGGCAGGCAGGCCAGGGCTTAAAACTGCAATCAAAGATCAACCAGGGACCTTCCGGATCTGCGGTTACCGCTTCCGGCATCGCATCCGCGGAGGTAGCGCCGTACAAGCCTTGCGCGCCTTCCAGCAACCGCGCCGGGCCGCGAAATTCTTCCGCCGCCAGCATTGCGGCCATCACACCGGTGCGCGCTGCCTCGGCGTTGTGTAGCTGCTTGCTGTCGGTCGGTTCATGACGCATCTGCCAAAGCCCGCCGGTGCGTGTGCCAGCGTTACCCAGCGCCCACACCCACTGCTCCGGCGACAGTTGCAACAGGCTCGCGGCAGCCGCCGCTGCACCAAAGCTGCCGCAGGTAGAGGTGTTGTGATAGTAGCGATAATGACCCCGGCCCAGTGAGCGGCCGATACGTATCACCGCCTCGTAGCCGATCACTATCGCCTGTAACAGTTGCCGCGGTGACGCCTTGATTTCCTGAGCCACCGCCAGTGCCGCCGGGATCACCACCGGGCCCGGGTGCAGCGTTGATGTGCGGTGCACATCGTCCATTTCCAGAACATTGCCCACCGCCGCATTTAGCCACAATGCATCGGCCCACGCGTAGCGCTGACCATCCACACAGAAATGATCCCCGCTCCCGCCAAAACGCGACAGCGTACGCGCGATTTTTTCGGCCACAGGGCTCTGCACCCCCAGCGTTGCGCACCCTACCCAGTCCAGCAGGTGCCATTGTGCCCGGTCCAGATCTGCATCGCTGGGCGAACGCTGCAGAAGCTCGACCAGCTCGGTCAATATTGTCGACGGGCGCTTCATGGCTTGAACTCCGCCGATACGGCCGACCCAGCGTAATCGCGAAATGCCCAGGGGTGCGCTGTCGCCCGCGCCTGCTCAAACTGCGCAATCGCCTCACGGTCCTGCAACGTCTGCGCAATGGGATCCAAACCTTGCAACAGCATTTCACGGGCACCCTCATCGAGGGAAAACACACAGTGCTGCCCGCCCTCGCCAGTGACCTGCATCTGCTCCAGGTCAATGGTGAGGCAATGGCGCTGCGGATCCTGTTGAACAAAATCTGCCAGTGCGCGGATATCCCGTGCGGGCAACACCACCGGCAATACGCCGTTGCGAATGCAATTGGTGTGAAAAATTGCCCCGAAACTCTCCGCGATAATCGCGCGAATACCGTATTCGACCAGCGCCCAAACCGCGTGCTCTCGCGACGAACCGCAGCCAAAGTTTTCACCGGAAAGTACGATCGAGGTATTGGCATACGCCGGCTGATTCAGCACAAACGCGGGGTTGGCCTCGCGACCGCCGGGCATGGTATAGCGCCACGCGGCAAATAGCCCCTCGCCCAAACCCAGTTTGGATACCCGCTTCATCTCCCGCGAGGGAATAATGGCATCGGTATCAATATTGCGCCGCAGCAAAGGTGCGGCAACACCGGTGTGCGTTGTAAACGCCTTCATCCAATTGCCTCCTGTAGTGCCGCCGCGTCCGCTCCGGTATACATGTTCTCTTCAGGTACCGCGGCGCGAATACAACCGGCAATGGCCGATGCCGCGACGGTCGCAGGGCTTGCCAGGTGTGTGCGCGTACCGGGGCCCTGCCGCCCCTCAAAATTGCGATTGGTGCTTGAAACGACCCGCTTTCCGGGACCAAAGGTTTCGCCACCGGCGTAGAAGCACA
The DNA here is from genome assembly GCF_947504145.1 of uncultured Microbulbifer sp. Lineage (GTDB taxonomy): Bacteria > Pseudomonadota > Gammaproteobacteria > Pseudomonadales > Cellvibrionaceae > Microbulbifer. The sequence continues at coordinate 681,049 of NZ_CANNGQ010000001.1, read as the reverse complement.
TGGAGCATCCGGAATCCCGCCACTCAAAGCCGCTCTCGATAAAAATCTTGTGGAGCCCTTCCGCTTCCGCCTGCCGCTTCACCCGGCGGGACCCAGGCACCACAACGCCGGCCACACCGGGGGCAATTTTTTTGCCGCGCAGGATACTGGCCGCCAAGCGCAAGTCGCTGATGCGGCTATTGGTACAGGAACCGATAAACGCGGCATCAATAGCCAACTCGGCCATCACCTGCCCCGGCGCAATCCCCTGGTAATCCAGCGCTTTCTGCGCGGACTCTGCCCCGGCGGAGGGAAAGTTGTGTGGGTCGGGCGCGCAGCCGCTTACGGGCACCGCGTGCTCCGGACTGGTGCCCCAGGTCACCATTGGCTGTATTGCATCGGCATCGAGGATAATTTCGCGGTCGAACACCGCGTCCACATCACTGCGCAAACTGCGCCAATAGTCCGCGGCCTGATCCCAATCATCTGCGCTGGGTGCGTGATCCCGCCCTTTAAAATAGGCTTCGGTGATTGCATCGGGTGCAATCAAGCCGGTAAACGCAGAAAATTCGACGGCCATATTGCACAGTGTGAGGCGGGCTTCCACGCCCAGCGCCTCGATAGCACTGCCGGCGAATTCCACCGCGTAACCGCTGCCGCCGTCGGCACCATAGGCGCTAATAAGATGCAGAATCAGATCCTTGGCGGTTACCCCCGGCTTCAATTGACCGCGCACGGTTACGCGCATGGTCCTGGGCTTGCGCACCCGCAAGGTATTGGTGGCCAGCGCGTGCTCCGCCTCACTGGAGCCAATGCCCCAGGCCAGCGCCCCAACAGCACCGAGACTGCAGGTGTGGCTATCCGGGCATACCAGGGTAAGACCGGGGAGTGCAATGCCCTGCTCCGGTGAAATCACATGGGCTATACCCTGGTCCGGGTGATCAACATCAAACAGCTGCACCCCACTTTTATTCGCCGCTGCACGGGTTGCCACAATAAAGTCGGTACCGGAAGGCATCAGGGTTTTGTCCCCGCGCCCGGGAAAAGTGTCGACGATGTGATCCATGGTGCAGAACACCCGCTGCGGATCGCGCACCGGGTAGCCGGCACTTTCCAGGCTTTGCAGGGCGATGGATCCCGTGCGCTCGTGCAGAAAGATCCGGTCAATATAAATCAGCGAGTCCCCGCCCGGGAGCAGGCGCACTTCGTGGGCCTGCCACAATTTATCAAACAGGGTGGTCGGGGATGCCGCCCCGGCAACAGGTGCTACCGCGCTCATTCGATGACAAGCTCCACAAGCTCGTAATGGGTCTGCATGTAACCGGCAACACCGGCGCGCAGCAGTATGTAATCATCGTCTGCGGTGACCCACACATCGTAGGGCGGGTGCTCTTCGGGCAGGTCCGCCGCGGTATCGGTTACCTGAAAATGACGGGCGCGAAACTCCCCGGCCTCCACCCGAATATCCTCTTCACCCACATACACCAGCGAAAAGCCCATCGGGAAAAGCATCGGGCCGGTAGCGCCGCGGTGATCCGGGGAAGACAGCATCATGTTGGGAAAGTGCTGCTTGCCGGGCCCGTGCGTAAGGTCATACAGCTTCATCAGCAACCCATCGCCGAAAATCGGGTGGCATTGCATCCACGCGATCGGCTGCTTGAGTTCAATTTTCTGATGAATACGGCCATCGCGGTGATTGATGGTTTCACACTCGACAGCATTGTCGCTAAACCGAAACCAGCCACTGCCTTCAAACCGATGCCCTACGGTCAGTCGCACCGAGCAGTCCTTGGGCGCGGAGGTTTTGTGATCCAGCGCCTGACTGACATCGCGAATGACTGGCGGCGCATCATCAATTTCACAGTGCGCCAGCAGTACATCGGTGCCATCGGGTTGCTGGGTGAGCGTAAAGTACTCGCGGCCACGCTCCTCGTTCATGCGCTCCGGCTTGCGGCTGGCGTATTGCAATTTTCCGCGAATGGTTCGGTACCCTTCTCTCGCCATTGTCAGAATTCCTCAAGTATTTCGTGAACCGGTGTGTGTTGGATTTTATGATTGAGCCGTTTGACTCATTTGAATTTCGCCGGGCGTTTTTCCAGAAACGCCGCCGTACCTTCCCGGCAATCCTCCGCCGTGAAGGCCTCGTCAAACAGGGATTGCAACTGCTCCGGCGTGTGCTGGCCGTAGCCTTCGATACTGGCGAGCATCGCCTTGATACCGCAGAGCGCGTACCGCGACGCACCGGCCAGCTTTTCGGCCAGGGTATCGCAAGCGGTTTGCAATTCGGCCGCCGGCAGCAGCTGATTCAGCATGCCGATCTGCAGCGCGCGCTGGCCATCGAACAGATCACCACCGAAAAGAATCTCACGGCAATGAGCCGGCCCTACAAGCCGATGCAGCCGACGGGTGTCTCGCTCGCTGTACAGCAAACCCAGCCGCGCCGGGGTAATACCGAAGGTTGCGTTGTCGGCGGCAAGACGGTAATCACAGGCAAGCGCCAGGCCACAACCACCGCCCACACAGGCGCCGTAAATCAGCGCGATGGTTGGACGCGGGAAGGCTTCGAGGCGCGCCTGCGCCTGTTGAATCCGACGGTTGTTTTCTGCGAGCCGCTGCGGATCGGCGGCCAACTCGGCAAATTCCGAGATGTCCGCACCGGCGCTGAAGGCCCGCTCGCCGGCACCGCGCACCACCAGCACCCGCACCGCGGGGTCGTCGGCCAGCTGCACCAGAGCATGCTCCAGCTGCTCCCACATCCCCCCATCCACGGCGTTGCGACGGGTTGGATTGTCGATAACCAGCGTGGCAACACCCTGGTGAATCTCCGCGGTAATTAACCCGCCCATATTCTCTCCTGATTCCTATGACCGCCCGTGGCGTTCGCGCGGCTTCACTGCACCGCCTCAAATGCTATATACATATATCTTTATATTCAATCACAAGATACACTTCTGATCAGAACATTCCCGCCCAGCACTCTCGGGCAGGGACGACGACTTCCACCGGCACTGACTCAGGGTGTTGCCATGCACACACAAACCGTTCTGATCACACTCGTTCTCTACAAACTGGTGTTACTCGGTATCGGCCTGTGGGCGCGGCAGCGCACGCGTGACAACAGCGATTTCTTTCTAGGCGGGCGCAACCTGGGGCCGGTTGTGGCCGCCATCAGCTACGGGGCCAGCTCCGCCTCCGCCTGGACCCTGCTTGGCATGAGTGGCGCGGCCTACGTAATGGGCCCCGCCGCGCTCTGGCTCGCACTGGGTGCGATGCTCGGCTGCGCGATTGCCTGGCTCTGGATAGCTCCGCGCCTCCGGGTACACAGTCGCGAGCGCAACCAGCTGACACTGACCGAATTCCTCGCCGAGGATGCCACGCCCAATCGCGCGCGGCAGATCAATATCCTGGCCTCTGCCATCGTACTGTTCTCTTTTGTGTTCTATATCTCTTCGCAATTCCAGGGTGCGGGCAACACCTTTGCGACGACCTTTGCCATGCCCGCCGCGGAAGCCATTGTGCTCGGCGGGTTGATTATTGTTGCCTACACCCTGCTCGGCGGATTCTGGGCGGCGAGCCTCACCGACACCCTTCAGGGAGGGCTGATGCTGGTGGCCGCCATCCTGCTGCCGGCGGTGGCCTGGCACGCGGCTGGTGGTCTGCAGGGCGTACAGCAGTCACTGAACATGTCGGAGCTATCACTCGCCCTGCAGCTTACCGCCGGAAACCTCGGTATTACTGCCATTGGATTTGTCGTCGGCGGGCTGGCGGTGGGGGTTGGCACCTTCGGCCAGCCGCACCTGCTCAACCGGTTTATGGCACTGCGCGATGCGCGCGCGTTGCGACAGGCTCAGGTCATCTCCATCGCCTGGTTTGTCATCGTTTTTGGCGGCATGTTTCTGCTCGGCATTCTCGGCAGAGTCCTACTCCCGGTGGTCGACAATCCGGAGACGCTGTTCTTCTTGCTGACCACAGAACTGTTGCCACCCGTGCTGGGGGCCATACTGCTCGCAGCAGTGCTTTCCGCCATCATGTCCACCGCCGACAGTATGTTGTTGGTCGCGGCAAGCTGTGTATCCCACGACCTGGGGTTGGCCAGACGGTTTCCACAGCGTGCACTGTGGATCTCGCGGTTTGCCATGCTACTGCTCGCGCTGCTGGCAATCGCCCTCGCGATAGGTTTGCCCAGCAGTATTTTTAATCGGGTCCTGTTTGCCTGGGTGGCGATTGGCTCCGCCTTTGGCCCGGTGATCTTCCTGCGCCTTGCGGGTATGTCGCTGTCCGGTGAAAGTGTGCTTTGCGCTATTCTGACCGGGTTTTCCAGCGCGGTTGCCCTGTACCTGCTGCCCAATAGCCCTGGGGATATCGCCGAGCGGGTGATTCCTTTTATTGCCGCAACCGGCGTACTGCTGGCGATGCGCAAACGTTTTACAGCAAGCCCAGATTCGGCTGCGGTCGGGGCATGAATTGGGCGAACCACTGTGCCAGGGCAATCAGCTGCAAATCGCTACCGTGAGGACCGATGATCTGTAGCCCCAGTGGCAAGCCTTCACCATCCGTGCCCATGGGCACACTGATCGCCGGATGGCCGCTCATATTCGCCATATTGGTCAGGTCCGCCTGACCGGCGGGCGCGGGCTCGCAAAAATCGAAGGCGGCCTGGGGCGCGGTGGGCAACACAAGAAAATCACAGTCTTCCAGCCACGCGGCCATTTTTACCACTGCCTTATCCAGACGCCGGTCGGCACTGGCAAAATCCACCGCACTTTTACCGATGCCGTAGGCGATCAGCTTACGCAATGCGGGGGAAAAGTATTCCGGATGCTCGCGCAATAGCGGTTGCTGGTCGACAAACAGATCCACCTCGCACAGCATCAACCCGGCCCGGCGCGCGCTCGCGCAATCCAGGCTCTGCAGATCCTGACGCCGCTGCTGCGCACCGGCATCGGCGAACCGCGCCAGCGCACTCGTGTAGGCACTCTTAACCGATTCGGTCACACCCAGTCCCTGGGTAACATCGGCGTAGCCGATCACCAGCTCGGCGGGATTCGGATTCCACTGCTCAAATAAAACGTTCGCCGACTGCGCACACCCCGGATCGTAGCCCGCCATCAATGGAAGGATCAGGCTGAGATCTCCGGGGGCGCGCGCCAGCGGGCCGATGTGATCCAGGCGCCGGCTGAGAATACGGCTGCCACCAATACTCACTGCGCCACGGGTGGGTTTGATCCCGGAAACGCCGCAATAGCTCGCCGGAATACGCACGGAGCCCATGGTATCGGTGCCCAGTGCAAACGCGCAGAGCCCCGCAGCCACCGCAGCACCGGAACCGCCGCTGCTGCCACCCGGCGTAAATCCCCCGCGGTGCGGGTTGATGCAACGGCCGTGGTGGTAATTATCGTTAGTCGCACCCAGTGCGGCCTCGTGCAGGTTGAGCTTGCCCAGAATGATGGCACCGGCGCGGCGCAACTTGTTCACCACAAAACTATCGCGCTGGGCCACCGGCGTATTTTCCGGCAAGCCGAGCCCAGCAGTGGTTACCAGCCCTTTCACATCGATATTGTCTTTGACCGCAACCGTCAGGCCGTCGATCGCCGATAGCACCTCGCCCCGCTGACGCCGCGCATCCGATGCCTGTGCAGCAGCCAGGGCACCTTCCCGGTCCACGGCAAAATAACAGTTGAGTTTTGGGTTCAACTGATCGATCGCAGAGAGAACCTGCTGAGTCAGCGCCACACTGGAAAGTTCGCCTTCCCGCATCAACGAGGCGTGGATGGCAGCATCCTGCAGCAAAAATTCGTAGTCGACGCTTTGTGGATTGTTCAATTCAGTGATCACCCGAGGTCTCCGGTTCGACGCAGTTTTGGATCAAGGCTGTACGCAGGCTATCCGCTGAAGCGCGTATCCTTCAGGCGCAGGGGCTTTTGTCGTTTGTCTACTTCCGTCAGCGCGGCGGTGCCGCCAACGGCCACGAGCTCGACCGCCACCTCTATACCAATCTTCCGTTTCAGGGTTTCTGCGAAAACGGCTTTCAACCCGTCGAAATCCGACTCTGGCACCTGCACTTCGGCAATGAGTTGAAACTCATCACGCCCCTCGGGGGTGCGAATTGCGCGGCAGAAAAACTCTCCGGCAAATTCCGGGTGCTCCGCCAACATGCCGCCGATTCCGTGCGGATAAATATTGATACCGCGGATTTTCACCATATTGTCGGAACGCCCTACAAAGCCGCGAATGCGCCGGAACGGCAAATCAAACGCGTTGTCGCCGGGAATTTCTTCGGTCACATCACAGGTGTTGAACCGGATCACCGGGTATACATCGTCTTTGTAAAGACACGTCACCACCATGTTGCCGCGCGCACCGGGGGTTACCGGCTTGCCGGATTCAACATCCAGAATTTCGAGATACTGTGCATCTTCCCAGACATAAAGGCCATCGTGATCCGGACCTTCCGCTGCAATACACCCGGTGTCTGCAACCCCATACCAGTCGAATAGCTCCGCACCACCCCAGGCGGCACTCAATGCTTCGCGGGTCTCCTGCCCCAGGTGTCCGATGATCATGTCGACCTTGATATCTTTCCCCGGTACCAGCCCTTCCGCGTTCGCCACATCGGCGAGCTTCTTGATGTAATCCGCAAAGCCCACCAGCACATTGGAACCAAACGTGTGCATCAGGTTGACCTGCTGCACAGAGCGGGTTTCTACACCGGTGCCTGCCGAGAGGAAAAGCGCATTGGTGTAGCGGCTTACCGCCTCGCGAATATAGTGGCCGCCGTTGATCATGCCGTGACCGTAGCAAGACTGGACGGTGGCCGCCGGCTTGAGCCCCATAAACCGATAGGAACGGCCGACGAGCAGAGACTGGACTTCGCGGCCACGAGCGCCAAACACAATCGGCTGCGGCGTGCCTGTTGTACCACTGGTGGTATGGAAGATGACGGGTGGCCGCTGCTCCGGGGGCAGATGCTCGAAGCCATTGAAATCGCCGATGGGCGGGTACTCGGCAACGCTGCGCATAATGTCGGACTTGGAGTAAACCGGCAGGCGCTCAATATCATCGATGCTGCGGATATCCTCCGGACGAACACCGGCCTCCCCCCACAATCGCTGATAAAAAGGAATTTGCCAGCCCCGCGCCACCAGCTTTAAAAACCGCTGATTCTGCTCTTCGCGCAACTGCGCGCGGGACATCCCCTGGTAACGACTGAGCAACGCATCCCCCAGAGGAAATTCCTGCAACATCGCCGGGTAGTCAAAGCTTTCGTAATAGGTCGGGTAACTCATCGGGTACTGGCTCAATAATAGTTGGGTACTTGGCGGTACAAGGTTATGAATTCGATGATCACGCGGAAACCGGCGGGGCCGTGATTGCCCCAGAAGTTACAGGGGTACATATTTTGTCGATCAGGCAACGCACATCCTGCAACGATTCCAGCTGATCAATGGCATCAACTAATTCCTGGACATGCGTTTCTGCCAGCGGCTTGCTCGCCAGGGCACAGCAGCGCCGGAATTTTTCCAGCTGACGCGCGCGCGAAAATGGTCGCTGTGGATGCCCAAGCACAGCAGGTAGATCGATCGCCAATTCGCGGCCATCGCGCAACACAATTTCTACGCGCTGTGGCGCCAGCGCGTTGGGATCATCACTCGCATTCGGTGCCATGCTGATCCGCGCCGCCAGGGACAGACGCATAGGGTCGCGCAGTTTTTCCGGCTGGTAATCCGTGAGATCAACACGACCGGTAAGCAGCCAGGTGGCCGCGATATACCCCATGCACAGCTTGGCGTAATTGTGTCCCATATCGGAGCGCGCGGGCCTGTCGACCAGTCGCCGCACCAGGGGTGGCGCTTTGATGCAGACAGTTTCGATATCGTCTGCAGAAAACCCGTGTGCGCTCTGCAAGCTGATAATGCCATCGAGACCACCGTGGGCAGCGCGCCCGGTCGGGAATGGCTTGTGGCTGATACGGGTCATTTGCCACTCTGTGCCGAGTAATGCAAAAGCGGCGCCCGCATTGCCCGCATCTTCGATCAGGTTGAAAAAGCCAAATGGCCCCGCGAGAAAATCTGCCGGCCCATCCAGACCGGCGGCCGCCATATCCAGCGCCATAATGGCATTGCGCGCGTTGAACGCGACCTGCATGGGCAGCGTAGATGAGCCCTCGAGATGGGCCTGCATGGTGCCGCAGCACTGACTGTACATAATCCCCAACGCGTGACGGGTTTGCGTGCGATTGAGTTGGGCGAGTTTGCACAGGCCGGCGACGGCACCCAAGGCACCACAGATCCCGGGCCGGAAAAAACGCATGGGGGCCTGCGCGCACTGGCCCAGTACCGTGGCAACATCCACGGCAATATTGAGCGCGACGATCAGTGGCTGCCCACCGATTGTTTGATGCTGGCTGCGCTCGATATACGCAATCAGGCTTGCCAGGATTACCGCCATGGGGTGAACAACCGCCGCCTCATGCACGCAATCAAATTCCTGATTGTGAATCTGATAGGCATTCTGCATTGCCGCCAGAGGGGCCGAGATACGCTCGCCGGTACTCCACCGGCGAGCGCCCGGTTGGTCGGCATCGATACCCCCCCACTGCCCCTGCGCAAGTGCGAGCAGCTCCGCGGAAAAAGGTACTCGCGATCCGGCAATTCCCACGCCCACGGAATCGAGCACAAAAATACGGGTCGCCGCCACCGCCTGGGGTGACAGATCGGCGTACTCGGTGGACTCCACGTGATCGAGAATCCGCTCTACCCACTCATCCATCGCCATTACTCGGGTAATTGCTCAGGCGCACGCAGTGCAACGCGCGCAGGTTGATCGACGCATTCACGGGCAAAGTGTTCGGCTATATCACTGCGGCTTGCCAACCACACGCCCTGTTTGCCGCGCACATATCGCAAAAATTCTTCCAGTGCCCAGATGCGCCCCGGGCGCCCGATAATCCGCAAGTGCAAGCCCAGGGACATCATGCGCGGCTGCTCCGCCCCCTCTTCATACAACACATCAAAGGTGCGCTTGGCGTAAGTCAGCCAGTCTTCCGGTGTCAGGGAAGGTGCAGTCCAGAATTTCATATCGTTGGAGTCCAGCGCATAGGGCAGGATCACCATGGGCTCCGGAGAGCCGTCCACAGCGCCCCAGAAAGGCGCGTCCGCGCTGTAATCATCCATGTGATAAAGAAAACCCTCCTCCTGCAGCAAGCGGCGGGTGTTATCCGTATGCAGGTAACGAGAGAGCCAGCCGCGCGGGCGCTGGCCGGTGGTGTGCTCAATGGAGTCCGCCGCCTTGCGAATAAATTCGCGCTCCTGCGCTTCGTCCATATGAAACTGGTGCATCCAGCGGTAACCGTGGGAGCAGGCTTCGTGCCCCTCGTCGCGGATTGCTGCGGCAATATCGGGCGCGCGCTCGAGGGATACTGCGGCTGCGGTAAAGGTTGCGCGCACGTTATATTTTTGCAGCAATTTATGAATGCGCGGCCAGCCTTCCCGCAAACCATATTCGTAGTTGCTCTCGTTGCCGTGCATTCTGAGCGGCTTTTTTAATACCACACCGAGTTCATCCACAGGCTCGGGGCCGCGGTCACCGTCGAGCACTGTGCTCTCTGAACCCTCTTCCACATTGACCACAATCGACAGCGCCAGGCGCGCACCCTCGGGCCACGTATAGTGGGCGCTGCCATTTGTTCCAATTGTCTTCTCTGCTACATCCGGGCTCATATCATTCATCCTGTTGCCTATCCGCCGGTTGTCACCGCGGACACAAATCACTACATCAAATTGATTACACAGTTCGCTCGATCAGCTCGATCAGCTCACCCGCGGTCCCCTGCAGCATCGCAACCCGTCGCCCAGCATAGGGCGCCTCGGTGATTCTGCGTGGTGACTGGATCAAGGTAACGCCGGCAGACGCCAGTTGGTCAAAGCTATCCACCTCGAAGCTGATGCTGGCAATGCCTGCTGGCAAGGTTCCTTCGCTAACGATATGCGGGCGGGCCGGCGCCAGTTCATCGATCTCGATCAGGCTCTGGCCGCGCAACGAGACTGTCGCTACCGGATGCTGCTGCTCAAGGGGCAGTCCGAATGCCTGGTTGACGACGGTAATTCGGGTTTGAAATTGCAGGCACTGGGTGCCGGGAAAACCCTCGTAGAACGTCATCGACGCTGCGCGATCTGGCACGCTCACCACGGGAATAAATAAACGGTCCACCGGGCACCGCGCCCGCGGCAGATCAAATGGCGGCACCTCGCCACTGATGCGAGTGAGATACAACACCTCGCCACAGGGCCCGGCAACCTGACTTGCACGAATCTTGTCGGACAGCTCCAGATCGGCGGCGGGCCTCAGCACTTCAAACCCCGATGCGCTGCCCTGCTCCTGAATCGTCTGCGCCAGTCCGTCCACATCCTCCACCACCACTTCCAGAGCCATCCAACCGTGGTAGTGCAACGGCGTTGTGGTGCTGACCGCCGGATCCTCCACGATCCGCACAAACGGCTCACCGAGGGCGTTTTCCAGCAAGCACTGGCGGGCACCGGCCAAGCCCGGGCAACCCCACAAGTCAGCCAGCGCCGGACTCACGAACTCCATGCCGCAGGCACTCTGATTTAGCGCTAGAAATTGTTTGTAGGCGGCCACCGCCCGATCGAGGTCGCGGGTCACCAACGTGGCGAATACCGATGGCCCCAAAGAGGCACTTGAGACTTCCGACAAGAGCACTTACCTCCGCTACCAAGCCTGATATTTTTATGTTCAGAAAGCTTAACGGGGCGTCGGAAATTGGGGTTGACTATTGTCAAGGCGACCGAGTGATGGGCGTTTACACTGCGTAAACAGTAAGGAATCGATTGCCGGAGGCTTTTATGTCTAGCATGTCTAGCAAGTCAAGAAAAACACCACCGGGCTGGCATGTGATTGGCAAACACGGCGTGTTTCCAAAGGCCAATCACGACGAAACCGCCCGCTTTAATTTTCTCACAAACCTGAACATGCATGTGGCACAGGAAGTCATGCCCGGGGTTCAATCGGCTTATGAAAAGCGCGCACGACCCCGCTTTGAATCCGACAAGGGGCGCCCGCCCGCCACTCGCCAGGAAGTGCGCCGCCTGATGGAGGCAGACCCCTACTACCAGACCTGGAGCTCCCTGCGGCGCAACATCATGGAAATGCGCCAGCAAAATGGCCGCAGCCTCGCCTATCGCCAGTGGGACCAGCTCAACCAGAAAGCCGCCGATCTCAACAGCGGTAGCACCCAACTGCAACTGGACCCGGCGCTGCCCTTGCCGCGCTATGTTTCGGCAGTGGACATCCACTGCATGCCCGGGTGCTACTACACAGAGTATTGTGAGGACGATGTTTCGGTCGCTGCGAACTACGACTCCGGCATCTTCGTGACCACCGCCGGTATGCTGGGCAAGTACAGCGATGGCGGCGGCCAGGCAATCGTGGCCTGGCTACACGAGCAGGCAAAACAAGGGTTCAAACCCAAGCGCATTCTGGATATGGGGTGCACCGTGGGCCACAACATCGTACCCATCGCTCAGGCTTTCCCGGAGACGGAAATCGTCGCCGTGGATGTCGCCGCGCCCGTGTTGCGCTACGCCCATGCCCGCGCCAAATCCCTCGGGGTCGAGAACATTACCTTCCGTCAGGCCAATGCGGAAAGCCTGGATTATGCCGACGGCAGCTTTGACCTGGTGATTACCTGCATGTTTCTGCACGAGCTCTCGTCCACCGCATTGCCCAATGTGATCAACGAAACCCATCGCCTGACCCGCGCAGGCGGTCGAGTACTGCATATCGAACAGCCGCAGTTCACCGATGACATGCCCCTGTTCGAGCAGTTTATGCGCGACTGGGATAGCCGCAATAACAACGAGCCCTTCTGGGGCACCATGCACGATATTGACGTCTTCGCGCTGATGGAAAACGCGGGCTTCGCGCGTAGCAAGCTCTCCTCCATCGGCCTGACCGCGGTGGTAGACGAGAGCCTGTTCCCCAGCGCCGGGGATACCGACGATGCCGCTGAAGACTACGGACGCAAACCGGCATGGCATGTTTACGTCGCCGAGAAGTAGGAAACCACTATGAGCAACGACCATATCTCCCTCGCCGGAACCAAAGCCAAGGGCAAGCGCCCCCAGTATTTTGAGCTGGCGGAAAGCGAACGCTTGATGAGTATCCTGCTGGCGGTAGCGGGCGAGCTCGCGGTCACCCGTGAACGCCTGGATACCATGGAGCGGCTACTGGAACAGAAAGGCCTGCTGTCGACATCCGACATCGAAACCTTTGAACCCGACAGCGAAGCCAGTGAAGCCCGCGCATTGCTGCATCAGGAATATATTGCGCGGATCCTGCGTATCGTCCAGCAGGAAAAAGAAGCCATCAACGAACAAAAATCCGCAACCGACGCCACATCACTGGAGAGCGTGATTCAGGAGCTGGCCGAGATCTGATGTCCGCAACCTGATCCAGGGCCCCGGGTTTCCGGGGCTGTTCTCTGCCGGTTTATCCCTGCTTGCCCCCTTCCCCGCTTGTCTATTTACTCCTTTCTCTCTTTCCGGCTTTTACTCACCTTTCCACTTTCACGCGAATTTCCTGCGGGCACAAAAAAGCCCCGGGGTGAGCGGGGCCAAACCACAAAAACAATCAAGGAGTCGATTGAATACTGAACATCGCCGTTACGCGGATTCCGCCGTCTGCGCCGTTTCACTGACACCACCGGCGACCGTTGTTGTTGGTATCAGATCAGGCTTTCCCGTGACCAATGGTACTGTTTCCAGCGCCCACTTCAGGTCCGGGTTGGTCTTGCGAGCCGGTGACGGAATGGTAAATACTTTTTCCCCTTCATACGCTTTCATTGCCCGCGTATCGATCTTCCAGCCCATATCAATATGCTTGCGCCGGATCACGCGCCAGGCACCCATAAACTTGTCCTGCTCTACAGACACTTCGTTCTCCAGGGTTTCCGGCAGATAGTTGGGGGACAGCGCCTCCACGATCTCCGCGTCCTGCTGGAATACGTTGCGGGTGCGTTTGATGGCGCCGCCATCGAACATAGGCCACTTGAAGAAGTTGCGTACCTGGATGGCAAACGAACGGGTGGTATTCTCGTCCACCGGGGTGTTCGCATCGAAAATCACCATATCCATCCACGAGTTCACCTTGATATGCAGGCGCACGCAGTGACCGGGAAGATAGAATGAAGGCGTCACGTAAGTTGGCTGTTTGTCCTTGCGGAAAAACTTCATCAGACCGAAATTGCCTTCCAGCTGAGGCGGGTGAAGCACATTGGAGGAGCGCCCCCAATACTCGCCACGCTCCACATCAATAATCTTGTTCTGGTCCGCCATTTCCGGATAACCAAATCCCGGGTGGACGAAGGAGGTATGCGCGATATCGATCCCGTTTTCCACCACCCGATCCACGGTGCCCTTCCAGGTGAAATCCAGGGATACCGGGCGCCAGTTGTCGCGGTCGTCGTACTCGGGGAATTCGGGAATCGGGTAACGCTCGGACTCCGGCAGATCACCCATAAATACCCAGATCATGCCGTAGCGCTCTTCCGTGGGATAGGCATCGATGCGCGCCCGCTCGGGGATGGGTGCGCCCTCACCGCGAGACGGAATAAACTGCACCTTGCCTTCGGAATCGAATTCCCAGCCGTGATACGGACAGGCAACGCAATTGCGATCGGTAGTCCAACCATTGGACAGGGAGCCGCCGCGGTGAATACACACATCACTCAGGCAGTGCACCTTGCCCGCCTTGTCCCGGTACAGAACGAAGTTCTGACCGAGCAATTTCGCCTTCACCGGCTTGTCCTTGACCACGTTTGACCATTCGGCCACATACCAAAGGTTGGTCAGCATTTTCCGCTACCTCGATTTTTCTGTTTAGGTACCGCTTGGTACGGTTTGCACCACCGCGGAGATCACTGTCTGAAGACAGTCTAGCGCCACAAATAGGCCCTAATTTGACTAATATCAACTGCCGAAACAGCCCAAAAATCACCTGGCCGCGCCATCACGCAGAAGCTTTAGCGCCGGCAAAGGCTTCGAATGCTTCCGCGACACCGTTGAGCACACCCGCGAGCTCCGGAATATTCCGGATCTCCTGCCACCAAGCCGAAAACGCCGGAAACTCACAGAGTACAGCACTCTCTCCCACGCCACCGGTGAGTAGCTCGAGGTACAGGATGCTGGGCGCCAGTGCGACATCACCCAGGTCAAGGCAACGGCCCGCGATCGGGCCTCGGGCCTGAATCAACCGCTCGCCCTTAGCGAGCTCCGCGCGCAATGCCGCTTCGGTATCTTCACCGAGGGCTTGCCCGGCCAGCGCGGAGCGGAACAACGGAAACAGCGCGTTGGGGGAAAGGTGCAGATCCGCGTAGCGCGCAAGCTCACTCATCCGCGCGCGCGCCAGGGCATCTTTCGGGCTCAGTGAACGACTGGAAGTCGATGTTTCCTCCAGGTATTCGAGAATCGCCCAGCTCTCTCCCAGGCAGCTACCGTCGTCCAGCTCCAGAATCGGAACTTTGCCCAGGGGAAAGCGCTTGAAGAACCCCTCTGTGCGCAAAGCTTCGGGGGGCGGCAACACCTCGATCGGAAGCTGCTTCAGCCGGATCAATGCACTGACTCGGGCGCCATAGGGGGAATGGGGAATACTGTAAAGCTTCAAAGTTCGGTCCTCAGGTCAGCTGATCAGGTGCAGGCCATAGGCTGCATTGGCCAGGAGGCCAATCCAGATAACGTACACGAAGGGACGGCAGGCAGCGATGCTGTTGCGAATCGTCTGATTCGTCTGATCATCTGCCGATCCGGCCATTACCTTACCCCAAGCGGCAATAAAGCTTTTCAGGCGCACCCGAATCATCAAGCCGCAAAACACCATCAAGGCAAAGATGCCGAGTTTGATGGCCAGCCAGTCCGCGGGAAAAATCGCATTGGTCGACAGGGCAACCAGGGCCACACCCAATAGCCCAACGATCAGAGCTACCCTCAGTCCGAAATCAAGCCGGGTCAGTGCAGGAATAAACGCATTACCGTGACTGAAGTGCAACACCGCCACCAGCACGAACCAGGCAAGACACAGCACCCAAGCCGCGGCGACTATCGATGCGGGCACCGAGAACTGACCAGTCAAATACGCCAGTTGTAAGCCCAGCGGCAATATCAATGGCATACAGAAACGGGGCCCCTGATCACAGCCCATCATGATGGTCAGCGCCGTGTTGCGCGCCTGAGGGCTGAGGTCATCGCGGGCGACAAAGCGGCTCGCATAAAAGGTGCCTAGGTCACCGCCCAGCCAGTAAACAAAACACAGGTTATGGA
Source organism: uncultured Microbulbifer sp. (assembly GCF_947504145.1). Classification (GTDB taxonomy): domain Bacteria; phylum Pseudomonadota; class Gammaproteobacteria; order Pseudomonadales; family Cellvibrionaceae; genus Microbulbifer. The sequence goes on along the minus strand of NZ_CANNGQ010000001.1, from coordinate 665,738 downwards.
AAAACTTGATCAGTAGATAGATGCTCATTGTGACCGTTCAGTTATTATTTGTGACTTCATTGGTACCCGACTATATCCAGATGCGCTGGCCGGCAAATTGATAAAGGTCACAGGTAGATGCAGGTTAGCGGCCGAACATCTCATCTGGCCAGGTGCCCGTCATTCCGGCAAGCGCGACGTGCCAGTTGCCGCCTGTTGACTGGCCAGCCTGCCGCCAGGTATACGCCTGGAGCAATCCGTTTGACAGCCAAAAGCGCGTGTCCTCCCCGTATTGGTCTCCCAGGTACGCATAGCACCGTAGCGTTTGCGGCGTGGGTATCGGCGATGAGGGTGCCCGTGCATCGGGCGGGCTAGGCAAAGGCGCGCCGCAACTGCGAACCTGCCGCTGAGATACGGAGGGGCTCAGCAGCTGCGAGGTTTGCGCTGGGTCTTTGATCCACGGAATAAACAGCTCGACATCCAGTGCAGCGCCCCCACTAATGCCGGTCTGATCATTGGAGGACTGATCGATGCAAACCGGCACAGCGGAAAATACGGTACCGGTGAACACCCGGAGAAGCGGAAAGAAATTTGCCTCTCGGAAAGAGTGCCGCCGGGAACCGGCACCTGCCACTCGATGCAGGTAGTCGTGGCCGTCGGCACTGCGTTTAAAGAGCGCGGAAGCCACTCGCTGGCCACCCTGGCACCAGCGGATAAAACTGCGGGCGATCTTCCCTTCTCTGATTTCAGCGCTTACCGTGAGCGACAACTCCGCTGCCGGCACCCGGCGTTCACTCTCCAGCCACAGGCCATCAATGCCCTCATAGAGCCCCCAGTCCTCGCCAATGGGCTGCAAAACGCCATCGAGAAAGTAATCGTAGCGGCCACTGGCAAGCATTTTCCTGCGGTATGGAGCTGGGGCGTCGTTCATGGTCGGGACTCGAGCGGTAACAAGCACAATAACAACAATCGTCACCGAGCTGCGCTTGATTCGCGTTGAGCAAAGTCAATTACGCCCTTCTCTCACTCGAGTTACAGCATGGTCGCCTGTTCGATCTGCTCGGTCACGGCTTCCCCGTACAGCATGACCACCTTTTCTCTATCCGGGTCGCACTCAATGATCGTGCGCATAATTAACTCACGGCGCCGGATGCGATCCTCGACCTCACCCTCACTACAGATCTGTGATGCGGAACAGAGGTCCATCCAGTCTTGTAAATACGCTTGCGCGTATCCACAGAATTCCGCGACCTGCGCTTCCTTGACGCCATAGGCGAGCAACATATATGGCGAGGCAAACGCCCGCATATGTAGCATGCGCGAGGGTTCGGTAACCAGCGCAGAACTATCAAACCGCGCGCGGGTATAAGTATCCGCCGCCCGTTTGTAATGACTTCTGAAATACTCCAGGTTCAACATGATATCCATGTCGGGATACAGATCCATCGAGATCTGGCTCCCCTGAGGGGTAAGCATCCCCTCAAAGGAGAATCGCGGGATACGGTAGCAGGCCCGCGGGATCAGGTGCACATTGAAATAGCACATACCGGGCATGAAATTGAGAGTCAGAAAGGCCGCTTTCTCAATCACTTCTCCTCGATACACGCGAGCATATCCGGTGGCGCGCCCCTGAAGATTCTTGATCGACGATAACGACTGATATTCCGGGACCGGCTTCAAGCCCAATCTGGAGATCACCTGCGCTTCGATCTCTTCGCAACACTCTCCGATTTGGATTTGCGCATCCGTCACTTCTGCAGTTTCCATAACCATAAATCCTTTTTACGGGAAGACAACAAAGAAGAAAACCGGGCGCGCAAAAGCTTCACGCACCCGGCCGTATCAGTTACTTCAGTTTACCGCTTGAGCCTCAATATCTTACCGGCGGCGGGTAGGCCGAAACACCGGGAGAAGGCGCAGCGCCATCCACCCATTCGCCGAACAGGCCGCCTTTCAGGAAGTTTTTATCGTCACTGGTACACCAGCGTTCCACTTCCGCGGTATTCAGCGGCGGACCAAAGGGAACACCATAAACCTTGTCCCGCATATGGATAAAGCCCTGCCGACAGGTACCCAGCGCCGGTAGTACGGCAGCGGGACCAAACTGGAAGTTCACGTGCTGAGGCTCCAGTGCGTCTGGGCAGATCTGTCCTCCATACGGCTTGGCACTACCCAGGTAAACCGACTGGAATGGTGGCACGTCGGGAATGCCATCACCGGTGATATCACCATTGAATGAAGCGGCATCACAGGCATCCCTGGAGTAGCTCTCCGAGCAGGCAATAAAATTACTTGCCCGAGAAAAGTCTTCAGGTGCATCCAGATTGGGGTAGAACCCCGCATGGACACAAGCGCCCGCTTCGTATGTGATTTGTGGGATAGATGAATCCACCGTGAAAACATTCAGATACCCACTGGAATCCGCCACACCCAGTTCCTGCTTTGCCAGGCTGCAATTGGGCTCACCCACACCGCAGGCGGTCTGGGCGAAAATATCGGCCATGGATACAGAGCGGATCTCCGACAACATTTCTTCATCATTATCGAAGATCAGTTCATACCAGAAACGATCTGACGCGCGCTTATTTTTGAACTCTTTAGCGATCATTTTCGCCATAGTACGCGGCAGCGGCGATCCGGGCACCTTGTCCTCTGCCAGTAGTCCCAGCAGGCCTTCGACATTGGAGACTTTTTTGAAGCGGTCCCGCAGCGCCTGGGCGACAGACTCATCAGAGGTCACCTCGAGGAAGCAAGCGAGGGGGTCTGTTTCGTACAGCCGGTGCCACCAGCGGCAAGCGTCGTTTTCACCGGTCTCGCTGTAAACCGACTTTCCGCGGTAGAACGTACGCAAGGTATTGAAATCCGGAACCCCCACTTCCCGGGCTGAGCGCAGATCGATTGCCGCCAGGTCAATACCGGCATTGATCATACTCTGTGCGGCCACAACATCCCGCACACTGTCTTCGTAGATCAGATCGATATTGGAGGTAATCGTGCGGCTCATAGAGCGAAACACATTGGCAATACCCTGACCGGAGGCACTGTGAAGCGCCACATGGCTCACCAGAGTAAAGGGTGGATTGGGACCGCTCTGGGAAAGCCCCGGTACATTCTGCGTACCGAACTCCGGAATAAAGCTGCGGTTTACCACATCGGCAAAACTGGCCACCGGTGGCCCTGCTGGATCCGGGTATTCCAGCGCCACCTGAGGCTTGATGACGTTATCGCCATTCTCGTCAAACACCAGAAACTCTTTTGGCACCGAGCTGTGGGCGTACCGGAAAGCCGCGTTCCACATATTGGTGTTGGAGTCTGGGCTCACAAACGGGTTGTAACCCTGGTAGCTGCCGATCAATTCGTCAAACTGCGATCCCAATAACGCGGGCAAATACTCGTCAAACAGTATGTGCTGGTAAACCGCAATCACAAATCGGCGCGTCTTCTGGAAGAGAAACTCGTCCGCAGTCTCCGCTGACATGATTGACGTCACTCCCGCATACTTGTTGGCCATCTGCTCGGCAACGCGATTATGGTAGCGATGAAATGCGAGGTGAAACGCCATTAGCTGCAGGTTTTCCGAGGCGCGATCATCACCGGAGAGGAATTCATCCTGAGGATTGAACGCTCTGGTGGGGTCGTTCGGCCGCGGATGCGCCGGTATTTTGTCGGCTGTTGGCAGGAACTCATAGAGATCCACCTTCAACTCCGGATTGGGGCGGTAATGAACGGTTTTTGCATCGGGACCAAGATAATCATAGGTCGCCAACTTGCCCCCACCTACCGGAACGCGCGGACCAAAGGGATCCTGTGGATTGGGTGTGGAGCGCAGATCCGCGTTCACCGCCGCAGAGTCGCCATAAATAGATGAGAGGTCCAGCCACGCATTGATCTTGTTGCGAATGGCTTTTTTCTCGTCTTGTACCTCGTAGATCGCCTCCGGGTGCACAATAACCGGCGTGGACACCGCGCCAGTAAATGGCAGCAATGGATTGCGTGAGAACATGATTCGCGCAATCTCATTATCGATGGATTCAGGATTTATCACCCGAATGCCCGGCACATCATTGGCGTCGATGTAATCCTGAGCCGCCTCAATGGCAAAATCCCGCTGAGGCACTTTTACCGCACAGGGAACAAACTGAAAGTATTCATCAAACTGCGGCAGGCATTTGCTGGGGTCATTCGGGTGAACACCAAGCCACTGATACATATCGGCGCTGGTCGGATTCTGTGGATTTGCCCCCAGAACCAGGCGGGGCAAGGTATCCGTGTAATAGGCGTGCTCAAAGCGGTTCCGATCGATCTTTGACGCATCGTGGGTGACAAATTGCCCCATCCACAGCACGTTGTGTGACAACGCCGAGTCACTGTTCATGGAAATGCCAGTCTTGTTTGCCATCAGGGCGTTACTGATTGCCCGCTCGTTGATGGCCTCAACACCCAGCCCGCGCTCTTCGATCCACGGCGATACACCGTCCGCCGCATAGCGCGCTCCTTCAGTACCATGTGTGTACAGTCGATCTGCCGCCCCCCACTGCGGAAACAACAAGTTATTACAGGTGCCGTCGTAAGACTGGGCATCCAGTAACCCACACTGGCTCTCCGCATTGGCGCCGAGGGAATAAACCCCGAGCCCGGTTGCGATAGCCAGAGCGAGTCCTGCAGTATGCAGGTTCGTTATTTTCATAATCAGCTCCATTCTGATTTAAAACATTGCTAACTACCTCACAAACACTCGCCACCACTGCGGGGCCCATCACCGGCAACCAATTCCCATGTGACTTGGAAGTCGCTTTAATTGACTTCAAAGTCACCTTAAGTGTAAAAAAGAAGATGGCGGTTGAGATTTATCAACTTGCTGGCATAAATTTCACAACACAATTCGATCAAAGCGGTGAAGCGTGCACCCCTTCACACCAATGAGGGAAATAGAATGACAACCAAAGCGCCGGTCAAGAAACACCGAGGAAAGAGTGAGCCCCGCACGCCCGCCGAACGCCCCAGCGGCCGGCGCAACCGGGAACACACCGAGCAATTGCTGCTGGATGCCTGTGAACGGTTGCTGGTGCGCGATGGTCCGGACGGCATTGGGGTCAATAATGTGGTCGAAGAGGCCGGCGTCGGGAAAGAATTGATTTACCGCTATTTTGGCGGTCTGCCCGGTCTCGTGAAGGCCTGGCTGTTACGCAGCGCTAACTGGCCCACGGCTCTGGAACTGGTGGGTGGGGACGTTCAGGCGTTTGCCGAATTATCTTTGCGGGAACAGTTTCGAAAAGTGCAGCACAACTATATTTATGCGTTGCGCAGCCGCCCAGTCATTACACGCATAATGGCAAGTGAGTTGATGGCCGCAACAGAAGTGACGGTGATACTGGAAGACGCCAGTGACAAAATCGCGCGTGAGCTGACGAAAATATTCCGCGAGCTCGACCAGGGGGATCACGAAGACATCGTATCGCTTTCGTTCGTGTTTTACTGCATGACCAACTATCTGTGTATGCGAGCGGTCACCAGCCCCCACTGCTTCGGCATGGACCTGAGTAAAGACAAAAGCTGGCAGCGTATCGAGGGTACGATTGATCGGGTCATCGACCGCTTTCTGCCCTGAACCGATGGCGCCTAGCGATGACAGCAACTACCGATAGCACCGACCGATAGCACCTACCGATAGCACCTGTTATCAATAGGAAATCTGATAGGCATTTCCTATAGTGCCCGGATCTTTGGCCAACGCCAAAAGTGCATCCGCGGTATCCCGGGTGCTAATTTTCCATTTGATCGAGTGTTTTGGTGGCGTACCGGACCAGCGAATATAAGGTTTGGAGACATCGCTACCGACCAACTGTGGCGGGCGCAACACGGTCCAATCCATACCCGACGCGCGAACCAATTCCTCCTGTTTTTCCTTATCTTTCAGCACATACGGGAGAATAAATCGGCTTACCATTGCCACCACCCAATTCCCCTGCCCTTTACTATCACCAACCCCAAGGGACGACATCAATATCAGCCGCCGCAGCCCGGTTTTCTGCATGGCCTGCACCAGGTTCTCGGTGATATCGGCCAATGGTGTGGCATCCGTTTTATGGAATATACCGAGCGTTGAGATCACCACCCCCTTCACCGTCGCCAATACTCTGGCGATGGATTCGGTATCGTGCATATCCAGAGACACTTTCGTCAACCGCGGGTGCTGCGCTGAGATTTTCTCCGGGTAACGGGCGCAGGCCGTTACAGCATACCCTTCCTCCAATGCCGCTTTGACGAGCTGCGACCCGGTCCTGCCACTGGCACCGAGAATAATGACACGGGATTCACAGACAGCGTTCTGATCAGATTCCGGGACTGAGTGCACATTCGGGTTATCCATTTTCCCTACCCCGAGAAACTTCACCCAATAGCGCTACACGCTTGTGGGTGCGAAAAAAGACCGGTTGGAAATACACACAGGCTAAGTGCACTCCACCGGTCATGAACAGGAAGCAAAAATTTAGAAGTCGTAACTCACCGTTGCCCCATAAGACGGGCCTGTACCGGTGGCAACAATCATTTTGCTGAACTGGCTCAGCACAAACACACCACCCACATACTCTTCATCGAGAATATTTTTGCCCCACAGGCTGAACCGCCAGTGGTCGCCGGAAGAAAGCCCGATGTTGGCATTGGTGATAGTGCGGGCGCCGGTATTGGCAAGGTTCAGCGGTGTCACATACTGCTCGGACTGATAGTTGCTATCCAGGCGGGCACGCACTGTCCAGTCGCCAAACACCTGCGCCTGGTAGTTGATACCGACCGATCCCTGCCACTCACTGGTGCGCGCCAACTGGTTGCCACCCACATCGGAGTTGCCACACACGGTTGTGGTCTGCGGAGATTCCATGATCGGCATATCGCACTGGTAATTGATAAACAGGCTCGCCTCTTCGTAGGTTACCCCTTCGTCATAGGTGGGATCAGACCAGGACACCGCGAAATCGGTACTCCAGTGATCCCCGACCAGCAGGCGCCCATCCACTTCAAAACCGAGGGATTCTGCATCGCCGATATTGGCGATCAGTAGTGTATCCCCCAGCCCCCCACTGATCGGCGCCTGGGAGCCCTGTACGTCTTCCCAGTCGATCAGGTAAAGCGCGGCATTCAGTTGCAGTGCGCCATCGAGCAGCCAGTTTTTGCTACCCACTTCGTAGGTCCAGTTCTGCTCCTCGTCGTAGGTCAGATGAGCCTGGTCAGAGGTGTTGTTGAAGCCACCGGATTTCACACCCATGGCCGCTGAAGCGTACAGAAACTGGTCGTTGTTCAGTCGGTACTCGGCAGTGAGGCGCGGGGTAAAGTAATAGAAGTTTTCCTGGTCCTCAGGAGTCACAATTCCCGAAGGCGCAAAGCCTCCGGGGGCGATCCCGAAGCCGTCGGTCAGGCGCACAATGGACTTGTCCTCTTCGGTGTAGCGCATCTCACCGCGGAGGGTCAGGCCGTCGCTTAGATTGTAGGCGAGCTCGGCGAAAACCGCGGCGATGGAATCATCAAATTGCGTGTGTTTGGCCTGAGCGCCGTGCCATGCGGCAAGCATCTGCGCCGTGGAGTCACTGGAGCCGGCGAGAGGCGATGGCACACTGCCGTCTGCAGGCAGTAAACAGCCCTCTTCCCCACTGATTCCATAATCCTCACCGGGGTTCACCGGCGCACACAGTGGCATATACAGAGTAATTTCATGACTTTCGTCATCAATATTGCTGTAGAAAAACCCTGCCGAGCCTTCCCAACCTTCGCCAGAAAAGTTCAGTCGCAGCTCGTGAGAATCACTTTCCAATTCGGAAAGCGGGCGGCCACTGAAGCTGTTCACGTAGGCAAATTGAGGGATAACAATCGGAGGGCCGAAAGGCGGTGAAAACATCTGGGCGCCCCAGGGGGTCGTCACACCGGAAATTGGATCGCGGTCTGCGGAGCCACCGTTGGTTCTCGAGTCGCTGCTGGTCATGCCGAACAGATAATCGAGGCTAACGTTTTCATTAAATTCGTAGCTGGTCTTGAGGCTGACGACCTGTGTGTCCGCCACCGCACCAATGGACCGGGGGTCGATGGCAATGGCGTTGTGCCCGGTATCATCGGGTATTCCGGCCTGCGGTGGAGCGAGATTGTGCGGTGCGCTCGTGGGCATGGATGGCACTTCGCCACACCACCAGCTATTCGCGGTGACCGGGAACCCGAAGCTCGCCTGACGCGTCACCGAGTTACAGTTCATATCGCTGTATGTCGTGAAACCCCAGGCCACGTTGTTGACCCCGGAGAATGTATAGTAGGGTTGCGGCTCGCGCTCGATCTCCGCCTTGTAGTAATCCAGTTTGAAATTGAGTTTATCGGTGGGCCGAAGCTCCAGGGTGGCGGAAACGGTCTGGTCATCCCAGCCGCCGATATTACCCGTGGTACCCGGTCCAGGCACATCCACATCCGCAAAGGGGTGTGCGTTTTCTGTATGACCATCGTACTCGGAGCGAGCAATATTCAGCTTGCCCAGCAGCACATCGCCAATAATCGGGCCACTGACTCGAACCTTCACATCCTGCCGCTCATTGTCGCCGAGTGTGGCCTCAATATTGGCTTCGAAAGTTTCCGTGGCGGGGCTGGTAATGTAGTTCACCGCACCGGCGAACGCGTTGCGACCGTACATGGCGCTTTGCGGACCCTTGACGACTTCCACCCGCTCCATATCGATGAGGCCGAAGTTCATCATGCTCTGGCGCTGAAGGTGGATACCGTTCAGGAAAAAGGCGACGTTCTGGGTACGCGCAGTGGTGAAAGTCTGGGCCATACCGCGGACAACCGCGTTGCCGTTGGTACCACTGGTTGAAAAGCCCTCGTAGGTAAATCCGGAGGTGGCCGCAGCGATATCATCAAGACCTGTATAAGCGCGCTGTTTGATCTGCTCACCGGTCACCGGTGAAATGGAAATGGGTACTTTCTGCAAGCTTTCATTGCGGCGCCTGGCGGTAACCACAACTTCTTCAATGGCCTGTGCAGACTCGCCGGCTTCCTGTGCACTGGTCATTACAGGCATGCCCGCGATCGCGATTGCAGCCGCCAAGACCTGTTTCTTATATTTATACATCCCCTTGCTCCCTCGGTTGATATAACAACAACTGAAACATTTCGGGGCGAAAAGTCTAACCTCGGCTTACTGCATCGCCTCTATCTGTTCATTTCTATCGAAAAACCTCGCAACACCGCCATTTACAATCTCCACATACCGCTTGTTAGGCCGTATGTGACTTTTAATTCACAATTATTGACTTGAAAGTCTCATCAGTTCAATACTCTCAAGGCCGGGCAGTTTTGGCGAAGTAACTTTCTCAACCATCACCCCAGGACGAGGACTTCTCCGATGAGTCATATTCCGAATCTATTGCGACGCCTGCTTTCTAAAAATGACAAATATCAATTTGCGGAAGCAAACCACGGTAACCAGCAAAATACACAGCTCGACTTCACCAAGCCCCAGGACAATCTCTATGCCTTCGGCAAACTCTGGGCCACCTACGACAGCAAGCCGGTGTTTTCAGCCTTTCACGGCATCATGTTCGGGGTGGTGGGGAGCGAGCGTGCGCGCCCGCTGTTCGGATACTGTGGATTTGGTCAATTCCAGGCAAAGCAGCTGGCAACCGGCAACATCCGGTTGCGCGGCAAGGAAACCGGATACTTCTACGACCCGGCCAGCGGGGACATTTTGCGGGACTGGCTCAACCCGTACACCGGCAAGCGGGTTGCGGTATACAACTTCCTGAACGACCGAATCCGGGGCGAACTGACACCGGCGATGCCGAGTTTCGCCATGGGCGAAGCTGACGATGCCCCCACCCTGATGAACGAGGCCACCGCGATCCAGAACCCCGACGGCAGCTTTCCGTTTATCCTGCCCTGGCAGCGGTACGCGCAGAACCTGACACTGGAATGGGATTACACCCACCGCTACCGCAACCCGGTATCCGCCGACCTCTGGCCCGAGGCCAGTACCGGGCCGTACATCAACCCCTCCGAGCACTTCACCTTCTCCACACCACTCGCCGAGATTGAAGATCGCGATACCCCATCGGCGAGTTTCAACTGCGGATTCTCTCGTATATCCCCCTGGTGGCCCTGGATGAAAATGGGAAAAAGCGGCATTGATGGTGTGCTCTTCGGGCGCATGAACTCCCACAAGTCCAACAGCGGCCTCGCCGATATCCCGCGCAAGGTGCTCGATTTCACCGAACGCCATCACCCCGAGTACCTGGAGCCCTGTACCGACTGGGACAGCGGCCACCCCATCGGCACCTGGGAAGCCTACGCACGCGATGTACCGCCCGAGGTAGCGCCGGCGTAAACCGGCCCGGCACAGGTTTTTGATATTGATCAATGTGCCCCACACGCCAATTACCTAATTTGCCCTGGTGAAGTTCCAGAAGCCGATCGCCTGGCGTTTTTCGATGGGCATTGAAAAATAACGAAAAAATTCCCCAATGAAGGAGCTGGAAATTGAAAATTCTCATTCTGGGTATGGGCCATGTGGGCAAAGCCCTCGCCACACGTTTGAAAAACGAAGGCCACTATGTGGTCGGCACCACCACAACACCGGAAAAAGTGGCGGAACTGGAAACCATCGCGAACAAAGTCCACGTACTGCGCGGCAGCGAGGCGGAAAAAGTGGCACTGGCAGCCGAGAGTTGCGACCAGATTGTCGTCACCGTCGCACCCAATGTTAAAAATACCCGCACCGTGGAAGAGCGCCACACACACTATCGGGAAGTGTTGGTCGACAGCTGCCACAATGCGGCGAACACCGGTATTCCCACGGTATTTTTGTCTTCTTTCTCCGTCTACGGCGACGGCGGGCCTGATACCGGCCCAATCACTGAGGAGACACCCACCTCGAACCATGAAGAACCCTCCTCCCGCTACTATCAGGAAGCCGAACAGGCGGTTCTCGGCGGCACAGCGGGCTGCGTTCTGCGCTTCCCGGACATGCACGGCGCACCCGGCGACCTGAGTTTCCCGGAACGGGTGAAAATGGCCCACTCCTATTTTAGCGGCAAGACACTGTTTGGTGCAGATGCCCTGCTCTATGCCATTCACTTCGAAGATGTGGTAAGCGCGGTATTCCATGCAATTGGCCAAAAATTACAGGGGGTATACAACGTATGCGACAACCTGCGCACCCCCGCAACCAACAAACAGATCTTCGATGCCATCTGTGCCCGTGAAGAATTAGCGCCCCTGGAATACCTGAACAGCATCAAGGCACCACAGCGAAAGATATCCGCAGAAAAAATATACCGCACCGGCTACCGGGTACTGCACCCGGACCCCAATGCAGACCTGATTCCAACGGAGTCGCCCGCATAGCACAGACACAATTCTGCTCAATAAAAGCAGACACTAAAAACAAAACTCTTTAAAGGTATTTTATGGCCTCGGTGGTAATCACAGGCAGCAGCAAAGGCATAGGCTTCGGTCTCGGAAAAGCATTTCTCCTGTCCGGCCACAACGTGGTTTTCTGCGGAAGTAATGCCGAAACCACACAGAATTCTCAGAGTAAAGTCGCCGACCAGTGTCAGAGAAATCTGCCGCAAGCGCGCTTTTTCCCCTGCGATACGACACAGCCAGAGCAGGTTCAGGCCCTGTGGGACTACACAAAAAGCGAATTTTCCCAGGTTGACCTGTGGATCAACAATGCCGGTCTCGCACGCACTGGCTGGAGCATTCTGGATATACCCGCCAGTGAAATTCAGCGCATGGTACAGACCAATCTGATCGGCACGATTAATGGATGTCGGGTAGCTGCCAAAGGCATGTCCGGTCAGGGCGAAGGGAAAATATTCAATATCCTCGGCGGCGGTAGCGATGGGGAATACTTTCCCGGTATGGGTATTTACGGCTCCACGAAACGCGCGCTGGATTACTTCACCAATGCGCTGACCAAAGAGCTCAAAAACACCGGCGTGCTTGTAGGAAAAATCCGCCCGGGGATGGTCATTACCGAAGCGATCATCCGCGAGGCGCAGGAAAATCCCGAGACCTTCGCCCGCTCACGAAAACTCATGAACAACCTGGTCGATCAGGTGGATACCGTTGCCCCCTACTTGGCTAAACGCATGCTCGAAACCAAAAAAAGCGGGCAGAAAATTGCCTGGCTGAACGGCGGGAAAATCGCCGGGCGGATGCTGGCGGGACTATTCCGCAAGCGCCCGGACCAATTTTTACAACACGGACTCTAACGCCTCCAGGAGCCCAGCTATGCTGCACACGGACACAAAGACCATTGACCAGTTTCTCGCGGAAAATCCCGATGTAGATGTCAGCCGCGCGTGGGAGCGCTGCTGGGGGATTCTGACACGGATAAAAGGCAAAATCGCCAGCCGTTTCGATCACCTTGAACTGGAGCCCAATTGCCGAGACCGGGAGTACTATCAATCGCCCAATGGTGAATTTGAAGGATCGTTTCAGGCATGGAGTGGGGGCGATTGCGAGTGGCTGGTGAATTCCTGGCTGGGCAACCGGAAAGCGAGCATTCTGGATATGAATGCCACCGCCTACCTCGGACAGGACACCGACGTCCCCCATTTTGTGATGGTATTTGGCACCATTCCGAAGTTGTTCTTTTACTTTGACTTTATGCCGCGCCGTAACCTGATGCTGGATACGGACTATCTGGACCGCTACTACGCGCCCATCAATAGCGAATACCTGGCCCTGCGCGGCAACCCGAATTTCCAGTGGTCGGTCAGCCATGGCCCCTATATGCGCACTCTGGTCAACCCATCCACCCAGAGCCTGACCGCAGACCTGAACGACAGCAACATTTCCGTTCTTGAAGATTACGCGGAATCCATGCTGGAACATTGGCTGAGCTGGTACGACAAGGCGCAACCGGTACCCACGGCAGACCGGGCGCTGCTGCGCACCACCGACCATACCCTGCGCCGCCTGTGTTACGAGCGGGACCCGATGAACAAACTCGCCGAGCAGGTGTTTGGCAGTGATGGGGTAAAAGAAATGCTGTCCCTGCGTATGGGCGAGTCGCAAATGGCCAGAATATTGCGCTAACCGGACCCAAGTGCATTGCCATGTTGGCACTGCACCAAATTTTCATCGCTCTAAGGTGAAACGCTTTACCGCCCGTTTTGGGCGGTTTTTTTATCGACTCGGGCTCACTCCAGGCCCGGTGCCTCCAGCTCACTTTTCAGTAATGCCTGCAGATACTCCGGCGCGATGGTGTGGCAGTAATGGGTGCCCATAAAGCTGTCCGGCAGTGGCATCCAGCGCGTGTACTCCGCGTGCAGGGCCTTGCTGCGCAGGTGCAGATCGCCCCCGGCCTGATAAGCGGCCTGGAATGGGAAGGGGTTCACCCACAGTGGGCCGATGTAGACATTATTTTCTTTTTCCAGACGGACACGTTCTCGCGGTAATAATGTATTGCTCGATGTGGCCTCCGATGTGGTCCCCGCTTCCGCCGCGCCATCGGCTGCCCCGTATACTGCATCCAGCATCGCTTCGGTCCATTGCTGGCAGGTACGGTCTTCATCCGCAGCCGCCGCGTCTTCCGTCAACCCGGCATGCGCAGTGCGAATCCGCTCGGCGGTCTTGAGCTTGCAGGAAACAGTGACTGGCATTGCTTGTGTTTTGCCACTGGGCATCTGATAGCCGACGTACTGGTGAATGACCAGAGGCTGTGCGGTGGGCTTGGATTTTTTGAAACCGACATCGTAGTCGTCGCCGCTGTATTGAATGGTCTCCGGGTTAATGCGGGTACCGGCAATAAACTGCTGCATGGTGGCGCAGTAGTCGGGGCCGGTGTGCAACGGCGGTGCAACCACCGCCTCGCTGGGCTCTGCAGCTCCAGCGGCGTTCGCTATGGCGATGGTAAGGCCGACGATAGCGGTCACAGATCGGCAGGTGGTATACATGAGGGGCTTTTCCTTTAACAGGGCCAGGTCGAACGGCGCAGTATCAATCAACAGGATTCCCAGGCATCTACGGCCGGATTCTAGCGCTGGATCACCGGTGTGGCCCAATGTCACACAGGTGCCACCCGGGAAGTTGATAAAAAGCAAATAGCGGTTTCACTGCCATTGCTACATTGTGGTTCTGGTCACGCTCTAGCGAGGGCGTGTGAATGGTCAGCAGCGTTCTCGAACTGACCACGACCGACAAATAACCGTTAAAAAACCAAAACCGAGAGCTGCGCCATGGATCATTCGCCCCGCCTGCTCGGCGTCACCCTCGCCGACGCCATCCGGCCTCGCCATTTTCTGATCTATCTCTTTGCGGTATTCATCTCGTCTGGCTACGCCGGTGCTCTGGCCATTTTACAGCCAGGTCTGCTGGCGGTGATGGCCATTGACCAGCAGGCGCAGGCCACCCTGACCGGCTACCTCAGTGCATTTCAGGAGCTGGTGTTTATTGTGCTGCTGGGGACCTTCGGTGCCCTGTCTGATCGGATCGGGCGCCGCCCGGTATACGTGTTCGGCCTGCTGGTCACCGGCCTGGGCTTTATCCTCTACCCCCATGCCAGCAGCGTGTCACAGCTGGTGGTGTTCCGGCTGGTGGTCGCTGTGGGCAGTGCCGCAATGATTGGCATGATGGTAACCGTGGTCGCCGACTACGCCAGCGAATCCTCCCGCGGGCGCGCCAACGGCCTGCAGGGTCTCACCGCCACCTTCGGCGCGTTTATTCCGCCACTACTGGCGGTACTGCCCAAAGTCTTCACCGGTCAGGGCTTCGATGAGCTGACCGCGCAAAAACTCACCTTCGCCTGTGGTGGCGCTCTGGGCGTGGCGGCTGCGGCGGTGGTCGCCCTGGGCCTGGCACCCGGGCTCGCCACGGCAACACAGCGAGCGGCGAAAGCATCACAGAATCTGTTCGCCGATATGCGCTCCGGCCTGCGCGCCGCGCGCGACCCGCAAACCGCCCTGTCTTACGGGGCTGCGTTTATATCCCGGGGCGATCTGGCGGTAACCGGCGCCTTCATCTCCCTGTGGCTGGTACAGTACGGCACACGGGAACTGGGCATGACGCCCAGCGAAGCCATGTTCCAGCTGGCCGTGCCGCGCACCCTGGCGGTGGTGGGCGGTGCACTGATTGGCTCGCTGCTCATGGGCTACATCGCCGACCGTATCAGCCGTGTCGCCGCCGTCGCCCTCGCCTCCGGGCTGGCAGCCGCTGTGTACGGTGGCGTCTTCCTGATCAGCGACCCAACTGCAGATTGGGTGATGGTCCTGCTGCTGGCGATGGGCATTGCCGAGATCAGCGCATTTGTGAGCAGCCAGGCACTGGTGGGGCAACAGGCACCAGCGGCACAACGTGGCGCGGTGATCGGCTTTTTTGGCGTCGCGGGTGCGGTGGGCATTTTTGTTGGCACCTCCGGCGGTGGGCTCTTGTTCGCCCATGTGGCACCCAGCGCACCGTTTGTGCTGTTTGGCGTGCTCAATGGCCTGGTGTGTTTGTGGAGCCTCGCCCTGCTGCGCAAACCCAGCATCCAGACCGCCAGCGCCCAGGGGGCGTAAGCCATCCCCTTTCAGGGACTATAAAATAGCCGCAGATACGCGGATCAGAAGATTCATTAGCACTATTCGGGAAGTAACACCGTGACTGAAGCAAAACAGAAGCTCACCAAGGAATTCGCCGCGCACCTGGATGGCGACAACCATATCGATACCAGCGAAACCTATACCGCCGTGCTGGCCACCCGTGACCGCGTGTGGGAAAAAATTTCGTCCGTGCTGTCACTGCGCGAAGACAATCGCTGCGCGGACCTGCACAGTTTTAACAATGTGGATGGCGAGCCCATCGGGCGTATGCGCACCTTCACCGGCGACCAGTCCCCCATCGACTGGATCATCCATTCCAATATCGGCAGCCCGAAGAAAACCTTCACCAATATTCACCTGACAATCTATGTGAACGACAGCGTGGATATACCGCACCTGGGTATGGCATTCGGCACCTTGCCGGACGCCTTTTTCTATGTGGACCCAATGCCCCGCTATGAAGTATTGAGCGAGCCCGATCACCTGCAGGAGTATCTGGCGCCGCTGAACGACACCTATATGGCCCTGCAAAACGAGCTCTTTGAAGCCGGAGTAAAACCGTTTAACCCGGCTATGCCGTTTATTCGCTCCAGCCTCTCACCGGTGGCACTTGCGGGGGTTGTACCGCTGGCGTTCTACCTGGAAAAAGTGGAACCCAAAATTTTCGCCTACGTCGATCACTGGCTCGAACTGGTCAAAAATGCGCGCACCGTCACCGACCAGGACGAACGCAAACGCCTGCGTGAACGGGACGTCCGTGTGCGCAGTAATATCGTACACCTCGACCCGGCAAACCCCATCGCCGAGCGCCTTGTAGGCAAGGAAACTGCCGACCGGCTGGTGCGAATCCTGTGCGCCGATGAACGGGAAGGCGCCCCAGCGGGCGACCCCGCAGCCACGGTCTGACCCCACCGCGACAATGCCAAGGTAGAACCCAGCCATGATCTCAGCTTCCACTAATCCGCCCGCGTCCGCGCGCGCCCTGACTGCGCTGCTTGCAAGCGATGACGCGCTCCAGGCGCCGGGCATTTATGATGGCCTGAGCGCGCGCCTGGTGGAACAGGCGGGGTTTCACGCAGCGTTTGTCTCCGGCGCCTGCGTATCCTTCGCGCGCTTTGGCCGCCCGGACATGGGGCTGGTGAGCGCATCGGAAGTTGCGGAAACCGTGGCGGTGATTCGCGAGCGCACCGCACTGCCGTTGATCGTAGATATGGACACCGGCTTTGGCAATGCGCTGAATGTGCAGCGCACGGTACGCACCTTCGAGCGCGCCGGGGCATCTGCGCTGCAGATGGAAGACCAGTTAATGCCGAAGCGTTGCGGCCATATGAGCGGCAAGCAGGTGATCAGTGCGCGGGAAATGGAAGGCAAGATTCGCGCGGCACTGGACGCGCGCCACGATGAAAACACACTCATCATTGCGCGTACCGATGCCCTTGGTGTCCACGGTTTTGATGAGGCCCTGGAGCGCGCAGAGCGTTACCTCGACGCGGGTGCAGACCTGCTTTTTGTGGAAGCACCGCAGACTCTGGAACAAATGCAGGAAATCGGCCGCCGCTTTGGCGATCGTGTACCACTGGTGCACAATCTGGTCGAAGGTGGCAATTCTCCGGTGCACAGTGCCGCGGACCTGAAGGCTCTGAACTACAAAATTGCACTGTTCCCCGCATCCCTGCTGCACCTGTTCCTGCCCGCAGCGCAACAGTTGTTGCGCGACCTGAAATCCCAGGGACATGTGGGCGAGCACCGCGATCGCATGGTAGACCTGACGGCAATCAACGACCTGTTGGGTGCCGAGGACTTGCTCAATGCGGGCAAAACCTATCAATACGAATAACCACGACGACGGACCAAGACGGTAAAGATTTATGGACCGCGAGCTTGAACCCTTGAACGATTCCGACACCGCCACCAGCGCCGAATTCGAATTACCGGCACTGCAAAACTATATCGACGGAAGCTTCTCAGCACCCTCGCAGGATCGACAGCTATACCTGAACGATGCCAATACCGGCCAGCCGATGCAGTTGCGCCGCAGCTCGGATCGCTTGCAGGTTCAGACTGCCCTGGAGGCCGCAGATCGGCTCCACGCGCAGTCGACGTTTGAAGACATGCCAGCGGTCGAACGCGCCGCACTCCTCGAGCGCGTCGCCGATGAACTGACGGGCGATGACTACGCCGATACCATCAGCCGCGCCGACAGCCTCACGTCGGGGGCCATCATCCGCACCACGCGCAAAATGGCCAAACTGCTGCCTCTGGTCTTTCGCGGTGCCGCCGCCTATCTGCGCGAGGGGCACCTGGACAAGTCCGTGCCTGGCCCCTGCGGCGCCGTGGATTACCTGCGCCGCCCCTGGGGGCCGGCGCTCCTGATCGCGCCCTGGAATGGGCCTACGGCAATCGGCTCACACAAAGTGGCCAGTGCCCTCGCAGCGGGCGCGCCCTGCATCCTCAAACCCTCGGAATTTACGCCCCACTCTGCGGTGATGATGGCGCGCGCCATTCACAAGGCCGGGCTTCCCACCGGCGCCTTCCAACTGACCCTGGGGGATCGCACCATTGCCGGTCAGATGGTGGAAGACCCGCGCATCAAGGCGGTGTCGTTTACCGGTGGGCTCACGGGAGGCCGCGCCATCGCGCGGGCCTGTGCCGACGACTTTGTGCCAACGCAATTGGAACTGGGCGGTAACAATCAGTTGGTGGTATTGGAAGACGCCGACCTGGATAAAGCCGCGACCGGAATCGCCTTCGGCCTCACTAATTTAAACGGCCAGTGGTGCCGCGCACTCGGCAGGATTCTGGTCCACGAATCCCTCAAGGAACGGCTGCTCGACAAGGTGCTGTCGATTCTGTCGACCATCAAACTGGGGCATTCACTGGATGAAGACAGCGATATGGGCCCACTGGTGCACCAGGGCCAGTACGACCAGATACAGAGAGATCTCGAACGCCTGACCGCCCGTGGCGGTCACATGCTGAGTACCACCCCACTTCCGGCGCTTTCGGGGTATTTCGTTGCGCCGACATTGGTCGACGGCTGTGTCGCGCACGACACCCGCGAAGAAGTATTCGGCCCGGTGGCCACGGTACACACCTTCAAGAACGACAGCGAAGCACTGGCACTGGCCAACGGCACCGATCTGGGCCTCGCGGGCTACGTTTACAGTGAGAGCACCGACCGCGCCTTCGCCTTTGCCCGGCGGATGCGCACCGGCGGAGTAAAAATCAATGGCTACAGCTTGCTCAGCATTGGTGAGGGAACGCCGCGGGGTGCCTGGGGGCTGTCTGGACTCGGCGAGGAAGGCCACGCCCAGTCGATCGAATTCTTTACCGGTGCCCGTGTGGTCGGTGTTTCACCGCAGGATCCGCTCGGCGGTCGCTAACCGCGAAACGATAAAATTAGACAGTACAGAAATAGACAACAAAAAAAGACCCGCAGGAGAAATCCTGCGGGTCTTGTTTAATGCCGTGAACCGAAGTTGACCCGTGATCAGTCGATCAGCTCAATGGTGGTCGCCTGTTGGGGCTCGCCCACAGTCATTGCCGCCTTGTCGAATTTAGGCGGACCAAACCGCGGCACATGATTGTTCGACAGGCCCATGGGTTCGGCGGGAATACCGAAAAACCCGTGATCGAGTTTTCCATTGGCGTTGTCATCGTGGTACACCGCAATGGCGTAGGTACCGTAGGGTAACTCCAGCTCCACCTCCGCAGCCCCCTCTTTCAGCAATCCCTCGAGTACCACCTCTTTGGCGAGGACTTTCGTGTCCCCGAGAAAGGTATCTTTGGAATCAAACACATTGATAAACAGGTTGCCGGTGGTCGACTGTATATTTTTCACCGTCAATTTCAGGCTGGCGGTGTCCGCCATGGCGCTCATACTCGCAATACCCAAAGCCGCAATGCCAGCCACCTGAATACAAGCCACCCGAACAAATCCCTTCAACATAATCATGTCCTCACTGTTATTCTCAAATTAAACCTCGGAATACCTATGTCTATCTCTGTATTCAGCCCTTGATGGTCAGTTCGCGCCATTGCGCGGCGCGGCCACCAGTAGGCACACCGGTCAATTCGCCAGCCAGCTTGCCAACCTGCATCAGCTTGAACAGATCAATGCCCGTATCAAAACCCATCTGCTCCAGCATCATGACCACATCTTCGCTCGCCACATTACCGGTGGCGCCGGGTGCGAATGGACAGCCGCCCAGGCCACCCACCGAACTGTCGAATTTGCGGACACCGGCTTCCAGCGCAGCATACACATTGGCCACGCCCATGGCGCGGGTATCGTGAAAATGGCAGGCCAGATTCTGGCCGTTAAACTCTTGTACGAGTGCCGACATCAATCGGTTCACCTGTGCCGGGTTTGCCGCGCCAATGGTGTCGGCAACGATCACATCTTCTGCGCCCATGGCAAATAACTGCCCGCTCAGGTCCAACACCTTCGCCGGGTCCGTTGCCCCCTCGAACGGACAGGCCCAGGCGACCGCGACACAGGCGACAACCCGCACGCCGTCTTTTTTGGCCGCCCCGCAGATTTCCCGGGCCTGATCCAGGGATGCGCGAATATCCTGACGCACATTGCGCTGGTTCATGGTCTCGGTGGCACAAACCACCAGTACCACAGTGCCGGCCCCCGCATCCCGGGCCAGTTGATAGCCTTTCAGATTGGGGATCAACACCTGATAGTCTACGCCCGCGCCCTGGGGCAAAGCGGCCAGCACCTGGTCCGTGCCCGCCATTGCCGGCACCGCCTTGGGCGATACAAAGGCGCCCACCTCAATGGATGGCAACCCCGCTTCAATCAGGCCCGAGACCAGCGCAATCCGCTGCTCAACGGTAAGAATTTTTGCCTGATTCTGCAGACCATCCCGCGGGCCCACATCGTTGATCCAAACGCGTTCACGCACCGTCATTCTCCTTGTCAAACCTCGCTGGGAATTTCCCGTTGGTTTGCGTCATCAGCCCGCGTCACCACTCTGTTTGAGCGCGTCGACATCCGCGGCGGTGTAACCACACAGCTCCTGCAGGACCTCTTCCGTATGTTGCCCCACATAGGGCGCGGGCGAAAAAGTGTCTTGATGGGTGCGGGACAGTTTGATCGGGTTGCCCGGTGCCTTGGTGGTCTTGCCGTTGGGGTGGGCAATATCCACCACCATATTGCGATGCAACAGCTGGGGGTCACTCAGAGCACGCTCGAAATTATTAATGGGCGCACAGGGAATACGCTGGGCTTCCAGTTTGGCCAGCCAGGCATCGGTGGCATCGGTGGCAAATACTTCCGCGAGCTTACCGTCGATAAACTCTTTGTCTGCGAAACGCCCCGGTTGGCCATCGTATTTTGGATCGTCAAACTCGGGAATATTGACCACCGGCTTCAGGTTCTGCCAGAAATTGTCGGTGATCACGGCGATGATGATAAAACCATCGGCGGTGGCATAACTGTTGTAGGGCACATGCACGAAATGCGCGTTGCCGATCGGGTAAGGATTGTTACCGCTGAGGAAAAACATCGTGGCCATATAATTCAGCATGGAAACCTGACAATCCACCATGGAAATGTCCACGTGCTGGCCGACCCCACTGGTGGCACGCTCGGTAATCGCCGCGAGAATACCCATAACCGCAAACATGCCACCACCCAGGTCACCGGTAGGGATACCGGAGCGCACCGGATTGGCCGGGTCATCCCCGGTAATCGACATGCCGCCGCCGTAGGCCTGCGCCACCTGATCAAACGCCGGGCGCTTGGCCCCGGGCCCATCGGAGCCGAACCCGGAAACACAGCAGGTAATAATTTTCGGGTTGATTGCACTCAGGCTGTCGTAATCAATACCAAGGCGCTCGGGCACACCCGGGCCGAAGTTACTCACCACCACATCCGCATTTTTCACCAGATCATAAAAAGCCTGGCGGCCGCGTTCGCTTTTCAGGTTCAGGGCGACGCTGCGTTTGTTGCGGTTTAGGGTGAGATAGTAAGCACCAAAACCGTCAATGGAGTTCTCCGGATCACTTGCGAGCAGTTTGCGTGTGCCCTCCCCGGCGAGCGGCTCCACCTTGATCATATCGGCACCCAGATCCGCAAGAATCATAGTGCCGTAAGGCCCGGACAGCATATGGGTCAGATCCAGGATTCGAATACCATTCAAGGCTTTGTTCATTGCAGTATCCTCAATTACGTGACGCGGCTATTTCACGCATAAAATTTGGGCGCAGCTCTCCCCTACCTAAACTTCAGGTATCGAAATTACAACGAGTAACAGGCAGAAACACCGCGTGGACACCGGGGTATCCACGGGTGGCGTAAACAGATTAGAGCGACTTGCCGGTTTGGGGATTGACCGGGGTCTTCCAGAACAGCACGGCCAGGGCGGCATAAGCAACGATGATCAGGCTCGCCGTCACCGGGTAATCCAGGTAGTAAACCCAGGGCTCACGGAACCATTCCCAGAGCACCGCCTGCTCCGGCAAGAACCAGAACACGCCGCCAACAGCAATGGCGTAACGGATCGACAGACCCACTTCGCGCTGTTTGAATTGTTTGTAAATAATATACCCGGCCCACAGGGTCACCGCCGCTGAGGTGACATAAGTGACGATATGGTGCAGGCCGAAAATGCGCTCATCATTGACCAGCAGCATCAGCGTATACATAAACCAGTTGACGAAGAGCACTTCCATGGCGGCAACACGAGCGTACTGGGGTTTGTAACCCTGGGTCGGTTTACCCGGGCGCAGACCAAACAATTTCCGCACCCAAAGAATCAGGCGGCAGCGGATATCCTTGTTCATGCCCATGTAGATCATCAACATGGTGCAGAACAATGTGGAGCTCTGCAAGAACACGTGTGCACCCATAAAATACGGGCGCGGGATTGAGGTATCCCCGGCGAAGAGTGCCTCCACCTGCGCTTTATCCAGGTACTGGATACCGGCATCCGTCGCAGCCAGCGCGAAATTGTTATTTGCGCCGATAAAGTGCAAATACATCTCAAACCAGAATACCCACACCAGGCCACCACCCATAAAACCCATCCAGGTGGCCCGCACTTCATTTTTATCCAGCCCCTTCCAAACCAGGACCAGACCGAAGGCACCGATGACAAAAGCAATGCTGTAGGCGATCGCCTCTGGAATACCCGCATAAATGAGCGTGACCAGATAGATATGCGCGATCATTTTTTCCAGCACTACCCAGGAGAATGCCAGGCCACCGACATAGGGTGCGCTGTAATACCAGGGTCGCTCCGCCATACGGGCGTCAAGGGAAGCGGTGGTCATGGGAGTACCTCTTGTTCACTCTTATATTCATTATTCATCGTGTTGTGGCCGGTTACCCGGCACACAGGGATCGTACCGGTGACCCGGAGCGATGGCACCATCGCACCGGGTCACCACTGCGTCAGAAGCTGTAGCTTGCGCGCAGGCCGACGGTACGCGGGTTCGGCAGGATCAGGTCAACCACCTGCGGGGTGAAACCACCGCTCGGCAGATGTCCGTAACCAACATTCGTGATACCGGCTTTGACCTTGTCGTCATCCAGCAGGTTGTTCACGTAAAGTACCAGATCCAGGTCTTCCCAGCTGATACCGCCCTGGAAGTCCACCAGGGTATACGCGGGCAAATAGGCCTTGTTACCGCGATCCAGAAAACGCTTGGACTCATAGTTCCCCAGCAGCTCGGTAAAGTAGCTGGAACCACTGGCAAATTCACCATCGTAGCGAATAGAGGCCAGGGCCGATGCCTCCGGGGAATTGATGAACTGGTTGCCGCTGTAGTCACCGTCAACGGTGCCGGTCCACAGTTTGTCCAGTGTACCCGGGTCGCCACCATCGGCAACTCGGAAATCGTCAAAGCGACTCTTGGCACCGGTGTAGGACGCGGTAAATGTCCAGTTGGTGGACGGACGATAGACCGCGCCGAGCTCGATCCCCTTCAGCGAACTCTCGCCCACGTTTGTGACCGCCGCGTTCTGCGCACCGGTGTTCACATCGGCAACGAAGTAGGAAACCTGCTGATCCGTGTAATCGTACAGATAGGCCGCCGCGGTTAACTGAAGACGGTTATCCAGCGCACTGCCCTTGTAACCCACTTCGTAAACAGTCAGCTCTTCCGGGTCGTATTCGCCCACGGAAATATCGCCGTTGCCATCGGTGGTTGTCATACCGCCCGGTTTGAAGCCATCCGCAAGCGACAC
Organism: uncultured Microbulbifer sp.; assembly: GCF_947504145.1. Classification (GTDB taxonomy): domain Bacteria; phylum Pseudomonadota; class Gammaproteobacteria; order Pseudomonadales; family Cellvibrionaceae; genus Microbulbifer. Next base: position 642,002 of record NZ_CANNGQ010000001.1, on the reverse strand, counting down.
GTACACCATATTGGTATCATTGACCTGCCAGTCAACGCTCGCACGGGGTACGAATGCGTTATCGGTACGGGCATAGGTCTGCACCGGTGGCTCACCAGGAATAAAGGTCATCGGATCGTAGTAAGGCACACCCATCAGACCGTTGAACTGGGTAGACAGCGGCACACTGCGATAGTCGATATTTTCTTCCAGGTAGCGCCCTTCCAGAGTCGCGCGCACCGAGTCGGTAATGTTGTAGTTGAACGCAAAGGCCACGGACTTGTGGTCGGTTTCACGGGACATGGGAATGGGCAGATCGACCGGGCCAGTGCGGTGATTCACCAGTCCAAGGCCACCGAAGAAGCTGTCCATGTACGCGTCCCAGAACTCCTTGTCCACGCCTTCGCGCAGCCACCACTTCTGGTTCATCACCGTGTCCAGGGTCTCGGTCCAGTAGAGCGCGCTCACCTGCCAGTCGAATGTATCGCCACCGCCAGACACGCGGAATTCCTGGCTGAATTGCTCGGTGTCGAACGAGGTATCACTATTGGCATTTACACCGTACTGGGTGTATTCACCGGGATAGCCTGGAAAGTACGTTGGATCAAACGGGTGCGGAATAAAGGCACCGGTGCCCGGCCCCAGTGACTGCACCGTATAGTTGGTGCGGTCGAAGTCTTCCTGCACGCGCGAGTCGTTGTAATTGATACCGGTGAGCGAGACAAAATCAAAGCTCTCGGTGTTCCACGCGAGTTCCAGCGTACTGCGAACGCTGCGAATCTGGGTGCCGGCAAAATCTTCACCGGTCAGTGGATCTGCGGAAAGATCAATCTCATTGGCACTCGCGTTACCCATATTGCCCGTGAATATGGGAGCACAGGCTGCGGGCATGCCAATCAGATAGCCATACGGCATGGCTGAGGCACAATCCGCCGCGGTTGTGCCGGTACCCGGAACAGGAACGATCACGGTGTTATCGCCGGCTGAACCGAGCAGCGCAAAGTCACCGGGTGCAGAGCCGGTATTTACAAGACTCTCCCGCTCTACGATCGGCCGTGGCGAGTAGCTTTCCTCGCTGTACTCCCCTCGCCAGTATGCGGAAAACGACTCGGTTGGGGTCCAGTACAATGCCGTGGCAATGCCCTCGGATTCCGTCCCCCCGAGATCGCCACCGGTATTCGGATTGGTGTAGTAACCATCAAATTCGGTTTTCGCCAGGTTGACTGAACCCGCAAGCACGCCGGGCACCATCGGCAGATCCGTGGCTACCTGTAATTTGGCAAACCCCTGATCATTGGCATCGGCACTGATGGTGGTCTCCGCGGTGTCGCGGGGGCGCTTGGTGACATAGTTCACCGCACCAGAGAACGCAGAGCGGCCATAGAGCGCACTTTGCGGCCCCTTCACCACTTCCACGCGCTCCAGATCCATCAGATCCAGGTTTGGCCCGGTGCCACTACCGGCGGAGGTCATGGACTCGGAGGAAATATCCACCCCGTCCACAAGAATCGCCACATTGGAACGACCGCGAGTAGACGAGAAGCCGCGCAAACTGATGCGGGTATCGTTCGGCAGCAGGCCGGTTTCGAAATCGAGGCCCGGTGTGTAACGGGCTACATCGTCGAGTGCCGAGATGCCTTTTTCCCGTATCGCCTGGCTACCCAGAACGTCGATGGCCACCGGCACGGTGTCGAGAGTTTCTTCGCGCTTACGCGCGGTTACCACCACTTCTTCGATGGCAAAATTATCGCCGCGAAGTGCCGTAACATTTTTATTGTGATCCGCGGTGGAATCCTGAGCGTATACCGTTGTAACGAAAGTACCTGAAGAAATCACTGCCGACGCAATGGCCAGCGTTAGAGGTTTCCTGTTCATATCGGCTCCGTCTTATTGTTATCTGGAGATCCAGCTTGTGAATGTCTGACAGGGCGTAAAACGTCTACATCCTATCGAGGACTTTCATCGCTCATTGTTCGCATTAAATGCGCACGGCTCAGGCCGCTTCTAGTTATCCGAAACTCTCGCCCCCGGTGCCTCGGTTGACGCACCGCCGGGTATTAAAACTCTTCCAGCAGACGCCCTTTCCCGGTAATCCGGTCGTTCACGCCACAGGCGCGCAGCGCGTGCCAGGCAGTGGCGACATTGATTGGCAACAAGGGTTTCTGCAGCCAGTGCTCCAGAGTGGGGAATACATCCATGGTGGAGAGGTTTGTCCCGCACTGAATAATGGCGTCCACGTTGTCGCCGTCCACTTCGCGCACCGCATCCAGTACCTGCTGGATTGGCGTCTCGGCGATGGAGGTGGCGGAGGGGCGATTCATCCCCTTCACCTTCACCACCTCAAAGCCAATGTCGCTGAAGAAGCGGTACACATTGTCGTCGCCTACCGGCGGGTACGGCGTAATCACGGAAATACGCTTTGCCCCGAAGCAGTTGAGCGCATCGCGGGTGGCGCCCGCTCCGGTAGTCAGGCCCAGGTCGCCGATCTGATCGCGAATTTCCTGCTCAAACTGGATGTTGCCATCCAGTCCGCCCCAGAAGGTTTCCGCCGACATGCCAAGCATGATGTGATTGACCTTTGCGGACAGCACATTGCGGATCGACGTGGGGATCTCATCGCGCATGATGTCGAGAAAGCGCTCGAACACCGTATTGGCATCGTCACCGGTCTTTTGCATCTCGTCCGACCAGTTGCGCAGCTCGATCCAGAAGCGCGATGGATGCCAGGTCACGCCATCGAGACCCAGCTTCTGCAGGTCGTATTCCACACCGGTATTGGTGGAGGGAATGATGACCCCGATCTGCGCGCGATGCGCTATTTGGTAGTTTTCCATGCACAACTCCACAACAACTGTTGAATGTTATAAGCCTATGTCTTTTGGCGCGAAATGACTTTTATCAATTGCCGGGATTCGCCGTCGATACCGGTCCGGAATGAACCACCGTTGCGGCTACTGTAGGTGCCGCCTGCGCCACCGAATTCGCTGAAAGTTTGCCCCTGCGCACCACCAGAACCGCGAGCACCAGCAGTACCACCATGCACAAGGCACCGAGGTAATACGGGGCGTGAAGGTGTACTCCCGAGAAGAGCGCGCCGGTGGCCGCCGTGCCGATGCCCCGGCCGAGCGTGCCCAGGGCACTGTAACTTCCCATCACCGCGCCGCGATTGCTCGCCAGAGCCTGTTTCGACACCAGCGACTGCATGGAGGTAATGACCAGCGCGGCACCAATGGCCTGGGCCACCAGTGCGCCGGTAGCACCCGCCGCTGACGACGCGGTTCCGGCCAGGGTCAACGCCAGCACCGCCAGTGCGAACAGCACACTGCCAGCCACAATCAGCCGGGGTTCGCCAAATTTGCGGCTCAGGGGACCAATGGCACCCCCCTGCATGATCACCATGGCGATACCGGCAATCAGCAGGATCGGTACCAGCCCCTGGGGCCCATCGGCAATACCGGTCGCTTCCGCCCAGATGGGAAACACAGCCTCCACCAACCCCGCAGCCACGTTGTATATGGCCATGGCCATAAACAGCAGCAACAACAGGGGTTGGCTGGCGAGCAGCCAGCGCAGGAAGTCGCGGTAGGAAGTGGCCTGTGCCCTGCCCTCGCTATCGGGTTCCTCGCTGGGCGGACGGCTTTCCTTGAGAAACAGCAGTACGCACAGCAACGCGGAGGCGGAGAGTATTGCGGAGACCAGAGCCGGCAACTGCAGGTTGGCATCCTCGAAACTGTCCCCTGCCAAAATACCGCCGAGCAGTGGGCCCAGAATAAAACTGAGACCAAAGGCGGCGCCCAGCATCCCCATGCCTTTTGCCCGATCTTTCTCGTCGGTAACATCCGCCACGTAGGCCTGGGCCACCGAAAGATTGCCCGCCATCAATCCGCTGAACAGACGACTGGCGGCCACCATCCAGACTTCGGTGGCAAACCCCAGCACGATATAGCCCAGCACGCTGCCCGCCAGGCTGATTGCCAGAATCGGCTTGCGCCCGAAACGATCCGACAGCCGCCCCCACACCGGGGTACCGATAAACATGCCGAACACATACAGGGCCATGCAGAAGGTCGCGGTGGAAGCATCCGCCCCCAGTTGCAGGGCGTAGTACGCGAGGATCGGCAACATGATGCCGAAGCCGATCATGTCCAGCAGTACAACAAAAAATGCAATTTTCATAATGAGCAATAACCGCTTTAGTGTTCTTCGAACAGCCAGCCCATATTGTCAAACCGATCCTGAATCCCGCAGCTGCGCAGCGCGTGCCAGCAGGTTGCCACGTTGATCGGTAATACCGGTTTCTGCAGCATTTTTTCCATGGTGGGGAATACGCCTGCGGTGGAAAGGTTGGTACCCACCTGCACGATGGCATCCACATCGTCACCATCGATTTCGCGCACGATGTCCAGCACCTGGGGTTCCGGTACCAGCGCGATGGCATCGTGGGCATTTTCGCAGCGCAGACCCACAAGGTGTTTGATGCGGTAACCGGCATCTTCGAAAAATAGCTTTACGTTTTTGTCCCCCACCGGCTGGTATGGGGTAATGATGGACAGGGTTTTACCCTTCCCTTCCGGCACACCGAGTGCTTCCAGGGCAGAAATCACCGCGTTGGCGCCAGTGGTCAGCCCGGTATCTTCCCCCACCAGCTCCTGAATACGATCCACAAAGCCATCGTTGCCCTTGATGCCGCCCCAGAAGGTCTCCGCGGACATCCCCATCATCACGTGGTCGGGTTTACAGGTCATCAGGCTTTCAATGGAATCGCCGATGGTTTCGCGCAGACGCTCGAGGAACTTGAGGAAGTTTTCGTCGTCACTCAAATCCGGGTGATCGATCATGAATCGGGTGGTGTGCCAGCTCACGCCCCGCGGCAATAATCGCTGGCAGTCGTATTCCACTGAGGTATTGGTGGATGGAATCACCACGCCGATTTTCGCGCGGTGGCCAATATAGTTATCGCGATGACCATTGGTCAGCTGATCGCGCTCCCGGGTGCGGGAAAGGTCGATAGATGTAGGGAAATTCATACCGGGATCTCACTTTTCCAGGTTAGGCGACTTGAAGGCTTTCGCGCAGGCAATTAATCATGGATCTTTCCAACAAGAAGGCGCGCGCCTTCTCCGGACACGCGGCGGTGTCCATCAGCATTTTCTGACGCTTGCGCTGAATATCCGGGTCGGTGGCTTCCATCAGTTTTTTATTCTGGATGGTGTGTTCCTGCACAAAGCGCACCGCCAGTTCTCGGCGCTGTCGATCGTACTGCGCCAGGGCCTGCTCCGCAGATTGCGTACCAGCGAAAATTTGCTGAAATTTTTCCGCGAGGTTGAAAGCATCGTGCAAACCGCCATTCATCCCCATGCCACCCAGGGGATTATTGATATGACAGGCATCCCCCACCAGCACCGCGCGGCGGTCATAGTAGGTTGAGGCAACCCGCTGATTCACCGCATACAGGCTGCGGTGGTGCACGTTATAGTCACTGCCCTTGTCGTGCAGGCGCTTGAGGCGCTGCTGAATAAATTCATCGGTCAGATAGGTGGCTTCGTCCTGTTCGCTCTCCGGGAACACCGGAACCAGCACCCGCCACAACTTGTCGGTACGCAGGATGACGCACCACTCTTGCGGGTCCGACACATAATTGACGTAGGAGAAATCCTCGAACACCGTTTCGAACGGAAATTCGGTGCTCACCACAAGAAATTTTTCGTTGTAGGTGAACCCGGAAAACCCTATCTCGCTGCGTTTGCGCACCACACTGCGCGCCCCCTCCGCACCGACCAGATAGCTGCCCGCGATTTCCCTGCGCCCCTCCGGGGTATCCACCACCGCAACCACACCGTCCGCCGTCTGCTCGAAGGACACCAGCTCATGGCTGAACAGGACCTGCGCAAGGGGCTCGCCCTGTAATGCTTCCACCAGAAAGTGGGTCAGCTCGTATTGCTCAAGCTGCAGGCGAAATGGAAAGCGCGTTTCATCGGCAATCATGTCCATTTCAAAGGTGGCCACCTCACCGGTGGCACGATCCCGGTATTGATAGCGGTCGGCCTTGAGGCCTTTGTTCAGCATTTTTTCGATCACACCCGCATCGAGGTCTGCGATCATCTCCAGTGACGGCGGATGAAACGTGGAGGCACGCAAATCAATGGGCAGCGATTCGCACTTCTCCAGCAGCACCACTGGAATCCCGTTGCGCACCAGAGAAAGTGCCAGCACACCGCCACTGGGGCCGGCGCCAGCGATAATTACCGGGTCGGGTCTATCTGTCGGGGAAATGGCGTTAGTCGCATTCGGTGTTACATTCATAGGACGGTACTGCTGATGGAAGAAGGATATTCGGCAATGGCCTTGAGCACCGATGCCAGTGTTTCCACATCGGCATACTTCGCGTGCATATCAAAAAGGTTGGCCCGGTGCGCCTCCAGATTGCGATCACCCACGGCCTCTTTGGCCACCACAACTTTCAAATCGTGTTGCAGCGCATCCACTACAGATGCTCGGACACAGCCACTGGTGGTCAGGCCTGTTACCACCATCGAATCGACATTCTCACGCGCCAACTGTGCGGCTAATTCTGTCCGAAAGAAGGCACTGGGCCACTGTTTTTCAATCAACACCTCACCGGGTTGCATGGCCAGCCGCGTATCGACTTCGACCCAGGGCCCACCGGCCTGTAGCCATCCCAGATGTGGAATACGTTCGCGAAACACTGGCGCTTCGGCGGTATCGCGATACACCACAGTGGTAAAAAAGATCGGTAACGATTTTTCCCGGAAGGCCGCGAGCAGCTGCCGATTGGCGTCCACCACCTGCGGGCAGTCGGTGCCCAGTGGGCACTCTGGATCGGTAAAACCTTTCACCATGTCTACCAGCAGTAGCGCTGGCCGCCGGCCCAGGCCGAGAGAATTGCGCGTTAAATCCATCAGCTGAGACTTCCCCGGGTGATTGTTTCCACCGTTGATATGACCCGGGTCGAAGCGCCTTGGGCTGATTCCTGTCCGGCCTCTTGGGCTGTTTCCTGGGAGAAGAACTCCCGCAAGGCAGATGCTACAAATGGGGCGTGGGTTTCACACACGTAGGTGGCGGCATCCACTTCCGACTGAAGCGTGCGCGCGTCTCGGGCGATTTTTTTCGACGCAGCAACGGCGCCGTACAACAGGTCTCGCTTACCGGCGAACAACAGAACCGGGCACTGAACCCGCGCAAGGTCGGAGGAAAAATCGTAATCGGCCACCGCTTGATAACAGTCGCGATAATGCCTGCCGCAGGTAAAGGCCAGCTGCAATTCGCGCTGGCTGATTTCCAGCGGCGCACTCTGGTCTTTCTTGCGCAGACGCCACCACATTTTTTGCAGGTGGCCACCGTCTTCCTCCAGCGCGATCTGCTCGGCGGAGTGCGGCAAGGCGTGGCGCTGTGCTTCTGTCAACAACGGGGGGCCACTCAATGCCAGCGCGCTAACCCACTCCGGGTTCTCCGCGGCAATGCTGGTGGCTAGGGCCGCGCCGCTGTGGTGGCCGAACAGAAAATAGGGCCGGTTGTAGGTGTTGCGCAGCGCGCTGTGCAGTTCCTGCGCCAGCCGCCTGACGCTCACCCGCCCGGGCATAGGGTCGCTGGCACCAAACCCGGGGGTGTCGATGGCGACCACGTGGTAACGCTCGGCAACCAGACGCATCAGCGGCAGATACATTTCCGACGCACTCGGTGTCTGATGCATCAGCACCAGCAGCGGCAGGCTCGGATTCCCCATGGAGCGGATGTGCAGTTGGCCCCACGGATAGTCGAGATAGCCCCGGCGCAGATTGCGCTCCGGCGCGGGCGGTGGATGGAGATCAAGGGTACTCATACTGGCAAACTCCCTGTGTCCGCACTGATCCACTTCACTTCGGTAAACTCTTCGGTACTGTAGCGGCCGCCGCTACGGCCGAAACCCGACATGCCAACACCGCCAATGGGAGCCAGCGCATTACTCTGGAAACTGTGCATGCCAATATGCACCGCACCGGAGCGAATTTTTCGAGCCGCCTGCAATCCCCATTGCAGATTGTTGGTGAGCACCGCCGCAGACAGGCCGTACTCGCTGTCGTTGGCGATTTCGATCGCCTGCTGCAGCCCGCTCGCCTTGGCCACACAGGTCACCGGGCCAAAACTCTCTTCCCGCCATACCGCGCTGTCTTTAGGCGCATCCAGAATGACGGTTGGTTTGATCACCAGGGGGCCGACTGGCGAAATTTCACCACCGGTCAGCAGTGTCGCGCCGGCGGATTGTGCAGCACGCACCTGCTCCAGAACCTTTTCTACCGCGCGAGCGTTAATCAGTGGCCCGTAAACGGTGTTCTCATCCCGCAGATTACCCAGAGTGAGCGACTCGGCCTCGCGCTTCAGCGCTGCCACAAAAGCGGGGTAAATTTTTTCTTCAACCACAATCCGCGCATTGGCCATGCAAATCTGCCCGGCGTGGGTAAAAATCCCCTGAGCGGCGATGGCCGCCGCCTGCTCCGGGTCGGCATCTTCCAGCACCAGCAACGCACTTTTACCACCCAGCTCCAACTGGACCCGGCGCATTCCCTTCAATGCCTGTTGGGCCACCAGTACACCCGTCTGTGTACTACCGGTGAGCGCGACAGAATCAACTCTCGGATGGTTGACCAACTCAGCACCGCATTCGCTACCGAATCCCGGAAGCACACTGATCGCTTCCGCTGGCAAACCGGCATCGATAAGCAGCTTTCCAAAGGCAAGTGCAGTCAGCGGCGTTTCTTCGGAAGGCTTGATCACAATGGCGTTGCCCGCAGCGAGGGGGAAAGCCGCCATTTTGGTGAGCAACGACAGGGGCGCGTTGTAGGGGGATATCACCGCAACAGTACCCAGGGGCTCGCGAATCACCAGGCTGATTTTTTGCGGATCGTCGTTGGGGAAGGTTTCACCGTAGAGTCGCCGCGACTCGCCGGCGGCGGTGCGCAACAGATCTACGGTGTACTGAATTTCACGCCGGGCCTTGCGGATGGCCGAGCCGCTTTCATCGATCAACAGCTCGAGAAAACGTGCCTCCCCTTCTTCGGCCACTATTTCCGCGGCTTTCAACAGCACCGCTTCACGTTCGGCCGGGGTTTTGCGGTACCAGGCCAGAAAACCTCTGCCCGCCGCTTCTACGGCCTGATTGACATCCCTAGCACCGGCTCTGGCGACAGAACCGAGCACAAGTCCGGTTTCCGGGGCCAACACCGGAAATGTTTCCCCACTCGCGGCATTGACTTCGCGACCGGCGATCAAAAGACCTCGATGCAACATGGTCCTTTCCTGTGAAATTTTTTGAATTATTGTTCTACCGAGTTTCCGGCCGCCACGGGCCGGAGAATTCGCAGACTACTTACTGCCGACGCCGAACAGGCTCTGCTCCGCGCCTTCGATTTCCATCTGCGCGGCCATCAGGCGCCCGCGTTCGGCGGGAAACGCCTGCACCACCCCCATGGTGAGTTCGCGCAGGTAGCGCGCCGGGTCACCCATGGTGCCCGATGTGCCACTCGCCTTGAGTGCATTTACCGCAATATTGAATCCGCACTCGGCTACCACCCCTTTACACAGGCGCCACTGTTTGACGACTTCGTTTTTTGGTTTGAGCGGGGGCTCGCTGGTCTCCAGCTGCAATTGACGGCGCAACCACATCAGTGAGGTTTCCAGGTCCACCAGCATCTTGCCGATCAGCTCCTGCTGATAGGGTGCAGTGCCGATGGGCTTGCCGGTATCGGCAAATTTTTTCTCGGTCAGGTTGGTGATGGCATGCCGGTAAGCGGAATAGCCGGCACCCGCATAGCCACACACCGCGGCCATCTGGTTACCTACAAAGCTGCCACGGCTCATCTGCATGCAGCGGGTAAATGCGCCGGGAATTGCCAGTGCATTAGCGTCGGAGACAAAACAGTCTTCCAGTACGATGCCACCGGAACTGGTGCCGCGCATGCCAATGGCATCCCAGGGGGCACGAGGTTTTACGCCCTGACCGTTCGGGTCGACAAAGAAAGTGCACAAACCTTCCGCGGTTTCTACACCCTCTAGACTCGCCGTCACCAGATAAACATCCGCAATGCCGGTACCGGTGCCGAAAGATTTAACACCATTCAGCAGGTAACCACCGTCGACCTTGCGGGCAGTGGTGCTGATGGTAACCGCCGCCTTTTCAGACTTTACGGATTCGCTGGCAAAATTGGCGAACCACTTGCCATCCCGCCCCATGGAGTGCAGTACCTGCTCGGCAAAGTGCGCCACCTGCGGTGCCTCCGCCTCGGTAAACAGCCCCTCTTCCAATGCCTCTACCGCCAGCAGACCGCGCGACGCCGCGCTGCAATGGAAAAAGAAGGCCAGCGCAGTGGAAGGACAGGCACTGCCCAGCGCAAAACAGGCCGCAGCCAGATCGCGCAGGCCGCCACCGAGACCGCCGTAAACTTCCGGGATAATCAGGCCCAACAGTCCGCTCTCGCTGAACAGTTGCACGTGGGGCATATGAAATTGCGCGTTGGCATCCACCTCGCGCGCAGCTTCCCTCACCTGCGGCAGCACCGACTCCACCACCTGGGCGCGTCGACGTTCGGCTTCGTTCATATCTTCAAGCAGGATTTCAGCAGTCAATGGCATCGCTATTTCCCCTCGGGCACACGGACGTCGCACGTCACAGCACCCGGATTATTTATTCGATTATTCCGGCGATACAGAAATGGGTATTCAGCACACGTGGGCCGGGAAAGGCCTCGCGTGCTCAGCCGCACATGGTCAGCAGGTTACGCAGCGCCAGCGCGCTTTCTTCACCAATCAGGCCACCAATCTGATTCCAGACCTTGTCCACGGCGGGATCAAAAATAATGGCTTTATTGCGCGCATCGCGCCGCGCAAGAATTTCGCTGTTGACGTCGTCCAGCACGTCGCTGCTGATGCCCTTGTTGAGCAGTGTCAGCCAGTGATCGAGATACGCAGTTACGGTATCGTCGATTTGTTCAAAGGCTTCGGGCGTTGCACGGTGCGCAAGCATCCAGGGTGACATCACCGCGTTCTGGCGCGGGTCCAGGTGCGCGGCGGAGAGCCCTTCGATCGCACGTCCGGCCTTGCAGGTTTCCGTCAGCGGGGTGAAGGCCTCGTCCATGTAGGCGAGGTTGGCGCCGAGATCGAGGCGCGGAATCAGGTCGAGGTGAAAGGCGCAGTGCCCGCCCGCACCCACAGAATCGAGGGTGAAGTGCGGGACTGCGGTTTCACTGGGGGTAAAAGCAAATAGCATGTGGGAATCGAGGCCGATCTGCGGCACAACGATGGAGCAGCTCACCAGATGCAGGAGGCCGCCGCCGGTGTAGCGGCGCACCTCGCCAACGGACCCCTGGGCCATGGGAGCGTGACTTTCCAGCGGGATCCAGGCACCGCCTTGCGGGCCGGGCTGCTCGGTCAGCTGAAGCTCGTTAACGAGCCGGTCGCGGGTTTTGTCCGCCAGCGATTTTGGAAGAGAGGTTCCGCTCATAATGTTTTCCCAACGGGTCAGCGAGTGGCATATGTTGGATTTTATTGTCGGAATCTACCCCTTCACTAACATTGATAAATCTCAAAATGCCCGGCTTTTGCACAATGCATTTGCCGGGCTGGCCGCTCAGGAAGCAACGGTCGACTTCGCGGGCGCCTGCTTTTCGGCGGAAACCGCCGCGATCGGCCCACACAAGGCCCAAGGGCGATTGCGCACCAGGTCCGTATTGCGCGAAACCTCCTTGTTCTCGGCACAGGCTGGATACAGGGTGACATCCAGATGGCTATCGCCCGCGGCCATGGGATAGATTTCCGGCTCACTCAACAAGCCCTCAAAGGGCCGTTCTTTCCACTGGGTCATCACGGTGAACTCCCGCTGCAGTGCGGTGGCAAAACTCACCCCCAGTGGAGATGATTCGTCGACGCCGGGCATGGCCGGCGCCAGCAGGTTGATCCGGTTTTCCGCCGAACGCTCCAGCAAACCCGTGCGCAGCTCCCAGGCCTCGAGCGGCTCTACCGGAACCACGGCGGTGTCGACTCCGGCCAACGCCAGCAGGCGGAATGTCTCCGGATATATACTGTCGTCGCTGGTCACCAGCCCAAGGCGCGCAAACGGCAAGTCAACCGGCTCAAAACCCGCAGCCAATTCAGACCAGGCAAAGCGCTCGCTGCGATGCACCTGTGGCTGCGCCGCGACAATACCGCCCGATCCGATGAGCACTGCACAGTACTGGTAACCGCCCTGTGCCCGCGCCAGTGGTAGCGCGGTGGCAACGTAGGCATCTGCGGTTGCGGTCGCCAGCTGTGCGACTATTTTCTCTGCTGCCGCAGCCGCCGCAGGCACGTCACTCGCAATCAATTCGGCCCCCAACAGCGGCGAAAGACCAACCAACACCGCACCACGGGACACGGCCGCAGACACTTCTTCCGCAGCCCGCTGCGCCGACGCCAGCGCAGCGGACAAGGCCGGGGCCGCAGGCACTGAAATCAGGCTGCTGGCCAAGCTCTCGGCGCCGAGCCACGGCGCGTAATGCTGGCCGGCGGGATCCTGCGCAATCGCCTCGTACAGCGCCGGGCGCCGACTAGCAAACACGTCAGTACCATCCGGGCGCTGCTTGTTGTCCGCTGCGGCGGGCTCAATATCAGCCCATACCACCTCTTCCTGATCCCGGGAAGCACAGGCGAGCACGGTGCCGTCTGGCGCTACGATCTGACTTTCGCCGGAGCCATACAGATGTTTTTCCGGAATCCCGGTTGCCGCACTCACCGCGCCCAGCAACACCTCTGGCACCAATGGGCCAACCTTGTTGGCCGCCACAATAAATACCCGCGACTCTGGCGCGCGCACGGGGATATGCAGGGAACCCTCGTCGCTGGCAAAGGAGTTGACGCTGTTGCACAACACCTGTGCGCCGCGCAGTGAGAGGGTTCTCGGGGGCTCGTTAATCACACCGTCCATACAGGCATACATGCCGAGGCGGCCTACCGCGGTATCAACGATCGGCGCCGGTGTATCGGCGGCTTTCAGGAAATCATTTTCGTGACCGATGTAAATCTGCTTGGTGTTGTCTGCGAGCAACTTGCCCTCCGGGGAGTACAGCAAGCTGGAGCCGGTGACATCGCCGTTATCACGCAGCACGGTGCAGTTCACCACTACAAAGAAACCTTTTTCCCGCGCCTTATCTGCCACCGCCCGCAGAAACGGACCTTCCAGGGTGACCGATACCTCTGCGCAGTGCTCTGGGCCGTCGTACCAGGAAAGGTGATTGCAGAATTCCGGCAATACCACCAGGTCGGGATTCACCTCCGCCGCTTCGTCCAGCATACGCAGGGTGGTGGTCAGGTTTTTCTCAATATCGGTTCCTGCATGGAACTGAACAGCAGCGGCGCGGATGGTCGCTTTGGCATTCATGCGTTATCTCCAGCTTCTATTATCAGCATCTATCAGCTTCTTTGGTCTTCATCCCCGCTCCGGGCCGGCGCGGTAGCATTTGTTCTAAAATACGGTCATTATATCTTTTCCGCAAGAATCCGATTCGACGTTGTAGACGTAAGCAATGCAGTCTGAATGATTTACCCGGCGCCCTGCGCCCGGTTTTTCGGGCTTTCGAGAACGCCAAAATAAACACAATGGCCATTTGCGCCACAACCGGAAAAGAACCATGAACCAGCAAACCGGGCGCCGCATTCTCGGCATAGAACTCAATCCCGCGGTGAGCGGGGGCAATCTGCTTACGTTCTACTTCTCCTGCTTCGCGACCATCCTGTTCGCGTCGTTTATCCCCCAGAGCCAGCCGTTTCTGCTGACTGAATTTCTCGGTATCCCGCAGGAGCGCCACGGTGTCGTCAGTGGTTTACTGAACTTCTGGGCGGAAATTGTCATCATCATTGCGGTGGCAATCTTCGGCCCGCTGTCCGATCGGCTGGGCCGCCGCCCGGTCACCGGGTTGGGTTTTCTGGTAATGGCCGCGGGTATTGCGCTCTATCCACACGCCGACACCCTCAATGAACTGCTGGCCTTCCGCCTACTCTACTCCGTCGGTCTCGCTGCGGTCACCACCTGTATTGTTACGCTAATCGGAGACTACGCAGTCAACGATAGCCGCGGCCGCGCCACCGGCCTGCAAGGGGTCATGAACGGGTTTGGCGCCATGGTAAGCGTCTTTTTCCTGCTGCAGTTACCCGCCATTTTTCAGAGCGCCGGTGCCAGCACGGATGAAGCCGGACTCTGGACCTACTCAATGGTGGCCATCGCCACCGCCATTACCGGCATTGTCATGTTCTTCGGCCTGAAGAAAGGCACCAGCGAAAGCAGCGATGGCGAACACAGCGAGACTCTGTGGCAGATCACCCGCGCCGGCCTGCGCTCAGGCAAGGATCCGGCCATCGCCCTCGCCTACGGTGCCTCCTTTGTAGCGCGCGGCAACCTGATGATTGTCGGCACCTTCTTCACACTATGGGTCACCAATTACGGCACCGCAGAACTCGGCATGAACCGCGCAGAGGCACTGGGCCGCGCGGGTATGATCGTCGGCATCGCCCAGGGGTGCGCACTGCTTGGCGCACCGGTATTCGGCATTCTGGCGGACAAGATCAACCGGCTGGTTGCACTGCGTATTGCGCTGCTGATTTCAGCGATCGGTTACGGCTCGACCATTTTCATTTTCGACCCCTTTTCCCCCGCAATGATTTTCTGCGCGGTACTGATCGGCCTGGGAGAGATCAGCTGCATCATCACCAGTGGTGTGCTGATCAACCAACAGGCGCCGGAACGCCAGCGCGGCGCGGTGATCGGCTTCTTCACCTTAAGCGGCGCAGTGGGCATCCTGGTGGCCAGCGTGGTAGGCGGCTATCTGTTTGATGCCTGGCGCCCTTCCGGGCCTTTCGTATTCTTTTCCGCGGTGGCCTTTGCGGTTCTCACCTGGGCAATGTTTATCGGGCGCGACCGCAGCGCAGCAACACCTGGCAATGAAGCCAGCGCGAGCGCCACGCCCAGCGGCGTGTGATCAAGCCGGCAAGAAACTAACGAAAAACCAACTAGAAACAAACTGGAAAAAACAAGGGGCCACTGGCCCCTTGTTTGTTTTCAGGCAGACTGCTGTGCCTGAGCCTCATACTCGGCAAACAGGTCCCGCTTGTTGAAACCCGCGGTAAGAAAACGCGCGAAGGCTTTGCCGGTGGTGAGCCAGGCGACGCGGGCACCGGACTTGTCGGCCTTGAGCACGCCGTTCACCAGGAAAGGCGTCACGGTTTCCACCGTGTCCCCCAGGATATTGAGAATTTTTTTGGTCTTGCGCCACTCATCCGAAGACAGGTCGTAATCGCCTACGAGTAGATCCGTTACCACAATACCGGGGCTCAGGGTATTGACCTGCACCTTTGTGCCCTTGACCTCTTTCTGCAAGCTGCCATTCACATAATTCAGGGCACGCTTGGTAGCACCATAGGGGACCATACCCGGCGCACTCTGACCGTTACTGCCAAACCCTTCCATGTTCCAGATCTGGCCGTGGTCTTTGCGCAGCATCTCGGCGAGAACCACCTTATTGGCAATTAACAAACCGGTCAGATTGGTGGCGACAATCGTTTCCAGGTCTGCGACCGACTGCTCCGCCAGAGGCTTGCGTACAATGCTCATCCCGGCATTGTTAATCCACACATCCACACTGCCAAAGGTGTCATAAGCGGCATCCCACAGTGCCTGCACATCCGCTGCCGCGGTTATATCGCAAGCGCGACCGGCAACCCGCCCCGGATACGCGGTCTCAAGTTCTGACACAACGCGATCGACCACCGGTGCACTACGCCCGCTAATCACGACCTGGCACTCTTTGCGCAGAAAATTTTCCGCGAGCCCCCGGCCGATGCCCCGGGTACTGCCGGTAATAACGACGGTTTTCATTGCTCTCTCCTTATAGAAATTCAGATAGCGCAGGGCCGAAGTACGATTTGGGAAACAGAAGTCGAGCCTGTGCCGGGTTGCGATCGCATCACGTTTTCGCGTCAAATTATTGATATATGTCTATTTCAGCACGCGCAAAGTGAACAAAATATTCAACCATCTATCGCCAATGACCGCCGCCGGTCCACGGGCGTTTACCGCTCGCTTTCAATGCATCCAAAGCCGGGCGTGAATTCCGGTTTCAACAAGAGCATCGACCATGACAAGTCAAAACGACAATCACTATCCCACCTTCCCGGTTGGCTCCGTGGGTTATAACCTGATGCTGATGCGCGGTATCTGGCACGATCAAGTGGAGCTGTTTCATCTGGACGGCCGCCCACTTGAGGATGACACCAATGCGGGCAGTGGCACCCCGGGCCCCAGCCCCTTCGACAATCTTGTGTACCTGGACTTTGACGGCTACACCCTGAAGCTCACCAACGTGCACATTCGCGGTCGCGCACCGGTGGCCAAAACCTTTACCGGTCGCATGCAGGATGACCTGCTGGTCTTCGATCCTCTCGGTCCCGGTGCCTATGAGAATGTCGGTGTTTCCGGCGGCGTCGGGCTGCTGACCTTCAACGCCCGGCAACTGGATGCCGCCTGCAATGTTTATATGGAACCGGATTTCATTATGCTCACCGCACCGGGGCAACGAGTGCGGCACACCGTGCTCTACCGCAATGGCGACGCCGTGCGCACCCTGACCGCGCGCGGCACCCGGCTCTCGCCACTGTGCGATCACCGCCATGAACTGGATCCTCGCGGCCGCACAGGACCTGTCCACGAGACGCCGTTTCAGGCCAAAATCTGGCAACACCTCGCACCCTGAATCCCGCGCGCAGCGCTGCAATATAGGACTTAGTTTGTAGCGCAACCGCCTGCTTTTCTAATTGACAATTGTCATTCTCCCGGACCGGCAGCCAAATATCCTTGGGGCATAATCACAATGACAGGCCGAGTCCGGAATATGCCCACTACCCGCGCTTTCTTTACCAGCTTCCGTGTACCGACTTTGCAGTCGCCACACGACACAGCCACCCTCAAAGTGTACTACCCGGCCTCCCCCTCCAATTCAGACACGGAGCGGAATACCGGCCAGGTGCCCTGCGACAGTGAGCAGGCCCCCTTCCCCGTTGCGATCTTTCTGCCCGGCGTAAACGTAGAACCCAGTAGCTACAGCTGGCTCGCGGCGCAATTCGCAGCACTGGGCATCGTCACCGTGATCCCGTGGCTGATTGCCGAGGAAATGCCAGGGTGCGTAAGCCTCACCCCCGGTATCGACATCGCCGCCCTAAAACCGGACACCTTTGGCGAAAGCCCCTCCGCCGTATTACTCCCGTCGCTCCTGCAGGAATTGCACGCGCTGAATACCAGCGGGCTGCTGGCCGGCAAGCTGGACCTTGAGCGACTGGCGCTGGGCGGCCACTCCGCCGGCGGCACACTGGCATTGATCAATGGCCGCGACACCTGGTTACCCGGGCTGCGCGCCATGTTCAGTTACGGCGCCCACACCGGCGCGGCGACTGTACTGGGTTGGGAGCCGGACACGCTACTGGCGCCTCAGGCGGATATTCCGGTACTGCTCGCCGGCGGCGATCGCGATGGATGTATTGCCGCCAGTGGCAAGCGCTATGGTGATGGTGATGGTGATGGTGATAACAATATCAATATCGACAACAGCGCCTTGTGCAGCGGCCGCATCGAAGAAACATTCGCCCGCGCGGTCAGTGACAACCAACAGAAAAACTGGTTGTGTATTTTGCGGCAGGCCAATCACTTTAGCGTCTGTCATCCCGTCGACACCTGTACCGGCCGCGGATTTCTCGATTACCCGGTAGAAAACCCGGACGAGGCACGCCAGCTACTCGGCGAAATTTTTGGTGCATTTCTGTCAGTACACCTGCGCGACGATACGCCGGAAAACTTTTCCTCAATAGTGCAAGGCCAACGCACGCGCATGGCCATCGTTTGTAATAAGTAATTGGAAAGAATCACTATGCAGTATCGAGTTTGGGAGTGCCTGGTCTGTGGCTGGGTATATGACGAACAGAAAGGAGCCCCGGAAGAAGGCATTGCCCCGGGAACACGCTGGGAGGATATTCCCAACGACTGGCTCTGCCCGGAATGCGGCGTCGGCAAAGGCGACTTCGAAATGGTAGAAGTCCGCACCGTCGAAGCACAAAATGACCCCGAGCCAAGCACAGAACAGGCCGCACAAACCGCCGCCGCAGAGCACAGCGAAGCACAGGCCATTCCCGCCGATGCCGTTGCAGCACCCGCAGAAGTCTCCGCACATATCGATTACAGCCTCCCGCCAATCGTCATCATCGGTACCGGCCTTGCCGGGTACAACCTGGCGCGAGAAATCCGCAAGCTCGACACCACCACACCACTGGTCATGGTGAGCGCAGACGACGGGACTTACTATTCCAAACCGCAGCTCAGCACCGCCTTTCAGAAGCGTCGCGCACCGCAGGATTTGATGACCAGCGACGCGCGTACCATGGCGCAAACCCTGGCCGCACAGATTCTGACATTGACGAGAGTGCAGGCGATCGGCAGTACCGATCAGACCATCACCCTGGAAACCGCCGGGCGCACACAACAGCTGCCCTACGGTCGACTGGTACTGGCAGTGGGCGCAGATACCATCACCGCGCCCATGGAAGGCAATGCCGGCGGCGCGGCCATGCCCATCAACGACCTGCAGGATTTCCAGCGTTTTTACGCGGGCAGTAGCGGCGCCCGCTCGGTGTTGATCATCGGCGGCGGATTGATCGGCTGCGAGTACGCCAATGATCTGGTGCAGTCGGGCTTCGAAGTCCATGTGGTGGAACCGCAGGGCGAAGTCCTCGCCACCCTGCTCCCGGCACCCGCGGGCCAACTGGTGAAACAGCATCTCGCCGCGGCGGGCGTCAACTTCCATCTCGGTACACGTGTCGCCCGCCTGGACCACAGCCAGGGGCAGCTCCTCGCCACGCTGGAAAACGGCCAGCAACTGCGCTGTGATCGGGCAATCTCTGCCATTGGGGTACGTGCCCGCACACAGATTGCGGAGCAAGCCGGACTCAAGGTCGCCCGCGGCATCGTGACCGACCGACTACTGCAAACCAGCGTCGAGAATATTTATGCCCTGGGTGATTGCGCGGAAGTAGACGGTCGCAACCTCTGCTACGTGGCGCCACTGCTCGCAGGCGCCCGCGCACTGGCACAGACGCTTTGCGGCACGCCGACCGAGGTACGTTACGGCGCAATGCCAGTCACCATCAAAACGACGCTTTGCCCGGTGACCGTGTCGCCGGCACGCCCGTGGATTTCCGGCAACTGGGAAATCCAGCGCGCCGATGACACCGGTGTACGCGCTGTATTTGTCGATAGCCAAGGGACGCTGCAGGGATTCGCTCTGTGTGGCGACGCCACCAGCGAGGCCGCAAACCTGACCGAACAGGTGCCGGCCCTGCTACAGAATTGATTTTTGGCAAGGTCTCCGCCCGAGCACGCGGTAACGTGTGCTCCATATAAAGTGCAATTTCGAATTCCCGAACGGAAGAAACCATGAGCGACAACAAACAACCCAGCAACTGGCAAAAATCCATTGAGGGCGAATGGCACGGCCTGCCATCCCTGTTTGAAGCCAGCGGCACGCATGTGGGCTACAACAAGGTCACCCGAGCCAGCGAGTTCGCCGATGGGCGCACCACCTACTGGATGCAAACCCGTTTCGATGCCACCGGCCCACTCAACGACCGGTTCGAACTGGGCAGCCCCTTCAAATTCGGCGTGATCGACTCCGACCAGGATCGCATCTACACCGGCCCCGACTTTGTCGGCAGCGGACGCCCTTACGGCCTACTGGTGGACTCCAACTACTACTCCCCGGGCTGGAATGTAAACCTGCGTACCATGAATCACGTAGTGCCGGATCTCGGCATTCAGGTGTACTCCTCGCAGCTGTTCGAAGCAGACACCCTGGTGGGCGTTTTCAATGGCCTCTACATCGTCACTGACGACCACGACTCCAACTCGAAAACCCAGAAGCGCGTGGAGCAGTTCCTGGAACAGGAGCGCAAGGACGGCAAGCGCCCATTCAACCTGCCGGTCAAACACGCGGGCCGCTTTACCGGCAAATTCGAGGTCTACAACGACAAACAGGAGCTGGTGGGCCACAACGAAGTGACCATCCACCACAAGCCGATCAACCTGCTGCACTCCGAGCAGACCATCGAAATCAAAGGCGTGGTCAACGCGCGCTGGACCGCCATGCGCACCCGCAACGGCAACCACCACCAGTATCACGGCCCGGATATGTTCGGTAACGGCATGTCTTACGGACGCTATCTCTATTCGGTGCGCCACGTATTCGGCCAGGCCTTCAAACTCTGGTCCCGCGAGACCCAGATCGACGAAGACTACACCCTGGTCTGCGCCTGGCAGTTTATGCAGTCACAGAAAGAGCAATACACCACCTTCGGCGTACTGCGTTGGGAGGAAGGTGACCTGGTACTGGGAGCACAGTATGTCGAGTAAAGCAGAAGCCCTGGCGGTTGAGGCCGCCCCCACGGCGCCGTCCCCAGAGCCCGCCGCGGCTATTGACCCACTGGCCCTGCGCCAGGTGTTCGGGCAATTCGCCACCGGCGTCACCATCGTCACCACCCGCGATCAGGACGGCCAGCCTGTGGGGATGACCGCAAGCAGCTTTAACTCGGTGTCACTGGACCCGCCGCTGGTACTCTGGTGCATCGACCGCAAGGCGGGTTGCTTTGACGCGTTTAACAACTGCAACCATTTTGCCATCCACGTGCTGAATCAGGGCCAGAGCGACCTCTCCAGCCTGTTCGCGCGCAAGGGTGTGGACCGCTTCGAACAGGTTTCCTATACCCTGAACACTCAAGGTGTGCCCCTGCTGGAAGAGTACTGTGCACGCCTGGAGTGCAGCGTCGAGCACCGCTACGCCGGCGGCGACCATGTAATCATGGTCGGGCGGGTACGCGGCATGAGCAACCAGGAACACGCGCCACTGGTCTTCCACCGCGGTCGCTACGCCCAGATCGCCTAAAAAACGACCAGGGACGCCCGTACCAACCCGTACAAAATTACGTCGTAGACAGGGTCACTTATACGCAATAAGATCTGGAAACAGCCATTTAATTATAAGGTTATAACCGTGACTGCCACCGCTCTGAAAAGTCCTGAAACCTTTTTCCACTCCAAGATGTTCCGTGGACTGGGGCACGAAGAGCTCGGCCGTCTAACCCAGATCTGCCAGCGCCGACGGGCCTCCGCTGGCGAATACCTCATCCACCAGAACAGCACCGCACAAAACGTCTATGTGGTGGTATCCGGCATTCTGATGATCGAACGCCTGTCCCGCGCCGGGCGCCGCCAGGTCATCTCCTTCGCCTACTCTGGCGATTACATCGGATTTACCAATACCGATGAGTTTGAATACAGCGTCGTCTGCCTGAGCACCACAGAGCTGCAGATGTTCCCCCGCCGGGCATTACTCGAAATCATTGATCAGTACCCTCTGCTGAAAAGCAACGCGCGCACCATGGGTGGCAACGTACTGGCACAGGCTATGGACCACCTCTTCGCCATGGGGCAAAAGAAAGCCCACGAGCGCGTCTGCTTCCTCCTCGACCAGATCCAGCGCCGCCAGTGTGGCATCACCAAGACCGAGATCGACCTCGTTATGAGCCGCCAGGACATCGCCGACTACCTGGGCCTCACCATCGAGACTGTGAGCCGCGCACTGGCCAAGCTCTCAGGTATCGGTATCATCGAAATCGCCAGTGCCCATCGCATCAAAATTCTCGACCGCGCACAGCTGGAAGATATGGCCAGCGTGCACTGATTTTCGCCGCCAGTATTCCCCTTCTGCGCCGGCCAAACCAATACACAACCGCAAGGAGAGCGAAGCGTTATATGTCGCACAAAAATCGGAATCGCGCCTGGTTTACCCGCCAGGCCGTCAAAGCACTTCTCACCCTCACTGTTCTTTCTTCTTCCGCATCCTTCGCCACAGATACTGCAACCAGCAGTGCGCCCAAAATAGCGCCGCAAGACGCGCTCCTGAGCGCGATGGAATATCCCTACCCGGTAAAAACATTCGAATTCACCGCCCAGCAGCAACCGGTAACAATGGCCTATATGGATGTGCCGCCAGCAAAAAAGGCAAACGGCAAAACGGTGGTGCTGCTCCACGGCAAGAATTTCTCCGGCGCCTACTGGCAGAGCACCATTGATGCGCTAACCAAACAGGGATACAGAGTAGTCGCACCGGATCAAATCGGCTTTGGCAAATCCAGCAAACCAGAAGGTTTTCAATTCACCTTCCAGGCACTGGCCGACAACACAAAAGCGCTACTGGATAAGCTCAACATCGCCCAAGCCACCATTGCCAGCCACTCCATGGGCGGCATGCTTGCCACCCGCTTTGCACTGATGTACCCGGACTCCGTAGAAAAACTGGTGCTGATCAACCCCATTGGCCTGGAAGACTGGAAACGCACCACCCCCTACCAGCCAATCGACCAGGCGATCGCCCAGGAAAGGCAACAAACACCGGAGAAAGTGAAAAGCTATATGACCGCCGCCTACTTCGACGGCAAATGGAAAGCAGACTACAACCCGCTGCTCGCCATCCAGGCAGGTTGGACCATCGGCCCGGATGCAGAAAAAATCGCAGAGATCGACGCCCGCACCTCCGACATGGTCTTCACCCAACCGGTCCTATATGAATTTGGCGACCTGAAAGCTCCCACTCTTCTCATTATCGGCACCCGTGACCGCACCGCGGTCGGCCGAAGTCGCGCACCAGAATCCATCCGCGCACAACTCGGCCGCTACGACCAGCTCGGCAAAGCCGCTGCGAAAGCCATACCAAATGCAAAACTGGTGGAACTGGAAGGGATTGGGCATGTGCCGCAATTTGAGGATTTTGACCGCTATATAGCAGCGCTCAAGGGTTTTCTGGCAAATGAATCACCAGAGACGCGCTCAGGCAATTGATACCCTGACACACAGGGTACTGCGCAAAGGGCCCGGACTACTCTAAGTAGCCCGGGCATTCTCCATTTTGTCGATCCAGGGTTCTATTGAACCAGAGATATTTTTCCGATGGTTTCCGCACCGGCAATAGAGATCTCCCGATCCTGGTAATCCTGGACGCCACTGGTAGCGACGGCACCAATCAGCTTGCCCGCGACATACACCGGAACACCACCTTGATAAGTGACCCCACCTTCGATTTCATCGATCTCACCCAACTTGATCTTGGTGGCATACTCGGCTGTTGAAAGGCCAGTTTGAGTCACAACAAGCGCTTTACTCGTGGCGAAGCCGATAGATCGGATTGAAGCTCCGTCGAGGCGACGCAGCATAACCGGATTCGCATTTTCATCCGTCACCAGAATGGTCACATTCCAATTCTTCTCGCGCGCATATGCTTCAGCGGTGTCAATCGCCTTCAACGCCAAATCATAGGTCATCGTTTTATTACTTTCTTCGGCGCATACGCCAAGCGAGCATAGGCACAGGAGCCCGATTACAGCGCTTTTATATATTCTTTCAATCACTTTTGTTTCTCACTTTACAGCCGGTGTAAGGCTCTTGATTACGCACGAAATCTGAAAAGTTTCTTATGCCCAAGTAAGATGTCGCGCTAGGACTATCATGTCAAGATTTGCCCCCTTTTCTTGACTCATTCTCCTGCTTCACTTTCCCACTGACAGACGACTGAACAACAAAGACTAATAATTAACACAGCACTTCAGCGATAAAACACCGCTAGCCAGGTCGTCGTCTCCGTGGGATGGGTCCAGATAACACGGTGTCGCTCATGAGCAGAAATATTCACGTAATCTCCGACCTCCAGCAGCAACTCTTTCCCGTCTTCAAACAACAAGCGCCCCGCACCCTGCAACACCATCACCCACTCGTTTTCGTCCTGGTCGTACCACTCGCCTTCGGGAGTGGAGTGGCCTTGAGAGATGATGCGTTCGATTCTTACGTTTTCGCGGGAAAGCAGTTCAACGAATTTTTCCTGCTGACAAAAATTTGGAACACTCGAAAATATATTTTTCATTCTCGCTCCGATTATGAAATACGAATAGCCAGCCTATGCATAGTAAACATTCAGATTACAGCGCCCTACGCTGCATGAACTGGCACCACAGTACCGGCAAACTGAATATCAAAAATCGTGTATAGGGGATAGAATCCGATACTCAGCAAGAAATACGGAAATTGATCATGCCCCTTGATGCTACGATTCGGCACACTGTCGCAAAAAACTCGAAGAATATGAAGGCAGATACAACCACTTATATCTAGACACCGCAGGAAAAGTTACCGTTGGTATCGGCCACTTAATCCCCGACCGCCACTCCATTACAACGGTTCCCATGTATACCACACAGAACGGCCTGGCCGCAGCGCCAGCCTCTACGATTCAAAAACAACAAGAATTCGATCAAATATTCAAGCAAAAGCGTAACTACCGTGCAGCGTGGTATAAACAGTATTGCAAGCTCATAATGAAGGACAGTGATATAGAGATCCAGAGGGACAGGCATATCAACAGCTTTTATGCCGAACTGAGCACGCTCTACAGTATCAGCGGAGGCCACCCAAAGAACTTCGACTTCCTACCACGGCAAGTGCAATTGGCCCTGTTCGACATGATCTTCAACGTTGGGGCAACCAAACTGAAGCACCAATTTATAAAGTTCAACACTGCTATTCAGAATGAAGACTGGCTGACCGCAAGCATTGAGTGCCATCGCCCTCAAGTCAGCCCCAGCAGAAATACTTCTGTAAAGGATCTTCTGCAGTTGGCCCGCCAAAATGCCATTGCGGCTAAACCCTGAGGAGCACGATGTGAGAGCCTTATTAACAATTTTCGCGATAGTTTCATTTTCCGCCTGCGCTCAGAAATCAGAAAATGGCGAAATAAAAAAAGTTATTTATACCGACAACTTTCCCGGACTAATCGAGCTTGGAAGCAATTACGGCGAGAGTAAGTTCGATTACAAGCTGGATGCAAAAGATGGATCGACAATCCAATTTAGGACATGTAGCGACATAGAAAACACGACGGAAAACTCCGTCAAAGAAGATCAATTCCCTCTGTTCACCATGTTGAATATAAATTGCGATGCCCTAAAACACTATTTCACTGCAGACCATTCTCAAAAGACGTTCTTCCCCCAAAAACTTGCCAGCGAAATTATTCAGCAACTACCTGCAAGCGCCACCCCAAACTTAGGGGGAAATCAACCACCAGCACCAAACAAAAAAATATCGGAGGCTTTCCCCAACGCTGAGGCAACGACAATAAGCCCAACAGTGGTTCGAACCAACCTAAATGGACTTGACATTGATTACACCCTGTTAGCCAGAGGTGATCTTGATAGCGATGGCACTGAAGATTGGATTGTGCGGCTTGACTGGAGCAACCCCAGTGCATTTGGCAATGGTTATGAACTACTGCTTATTGGGGCCAATAAGGGGCGCATCCAGCTACTGAAAAACGGAACCAACTGATTATCACAGCACTTCACGCCATAAGTGCGACGCCTGTAGCACTTAGAGGTCAATAGACTTACTAAGCCTTCATCAACTGTACAGCCCGTTTTGGCTCACCCTTATAATTGGAATCAATGTGGACTAAAACTTCGGGCACAAAAAAGCCCGCTCAGCAGGCGGGCTTTTCAGTCGTTGAGATTCAACGAGAATAATGGTCGGAGTGGCCGGATTTGAACCGACGACCACCACACCCCCAGTGTGGTGCGCTACCAGGCTGCGCTACACTCCGATAAGAGCAAATCAAGCGGGGTAAAAGTTACGTAAGTGCTTGATTTATAAGGGGCACCGCTTTGCGATGAGGCGCAAATCATACCGAAGTACGGTGGGAATGCAAGTCTGTTTTGCGCCTTTTTGAGCGGGCCTGAATCAGGCCTCGACCTCCAATAGTTCCAGTACACCTTCCAGCTCAGCGATCATCTGTGGGATTACCTGCTGCATCTGTACGGTCTGTACTTTCTCCGAGCTGCCGCTTTCCATCTGCAGGCGGGCGCCGCCGATGGTGTAGCCCTCTTCATACAAGAGTGCACGGATCTGACGTATTAGGATGACATCCTGGTGTTGGTAGTAGCGGCGGTTACCACGACGTTTAACCGGGCTGAGCTGTGGGAATTCCTGTTCCCAGTAGCGCAGTACATGAGGTTTGACTGCACACAGCTCGCTAACCTCACCAATTGTGAAATAGCGTTTCCCCGGGATTACAGGGAGTTCGCTGTTATGACTCGCTTCCAGCATCTTCTTCTACTCGTGCCTTGAGTTTTTGCCCCGGCTTGAAGGTAACGACCCTTCTCGCGGAAATGGGGATTTCTTCACCAGTCTTGGGATTCCTTCCCGGGCGCTGGCTTTTGTCACGCAGATCGAAATTGCCAAAACCCGACAGTTTGACCTGCTCGTTATTTTCAAGGGCGTTGCGAATTTCCTCGAAGAAATATTCGACGATTTCTTTAGCTTCGCGCTTGTTGAAACCCAGCTCTTCGTACAACTTCTCGGCGAGCCCGGCTTTGGTCAGTGCCTCTGTCATTGGTTCCTGCCCAACAGATTCAGAGGCGTCGACTCCCGGTTATTAAGCCTGGTACCGCGTTGGCTTGGAACCCGGAGGCAGACGCTCTCGGGATACGCGCATCAGCCTGCGTATCCCGGAGCGTTTACCGAATCAGCGCAGGCTGGCGTTGTATTTTTGTTCTAGTTCAGAAACAACCGCTTGCACGGCGGCATTGATTTCTTCGTCGTTAAGGGTGCGCGAGGGATGCTGAAAGGTCAAGCCCATGGCGACACTTTTTCTATTAAAATCAATGCCTTTGCCCTGATAGACGTCAAAAATGTTGAAGTCTGTCAAAAATTCACCAGCCGCCTTGACTGCTGATTCAGCCAACTGGCCGACCGGGGTGTCCACATCGGCCAGTACAGCCAGATCGCGACGCACTTCAGGGAACTTGGACAGTGGAGCAAAGGCAGGAATGACCGCTTGCCCCAAGCCATCCAAGCTCAATTCAAACAGGAAAGTGCCCTTCGGCAGGTCGTAGGCCTTTTGCAGCTCCGGATGCAGAGCGCCCAGTACGCCAACGGGCTTGCCGTTGCGCTGCAGCTCGGCACACTGGCCGGGGTGCAGTGCCGGGTGTTTGGCGGGCGCAAAGGTAAACTCGCCCTGGGCGTCGTAGTGCTCCAGCAGGGCTTCCACATCCGCTTTGATGTCGTAGAAGTCCACCAGATCCTTGGATCCGGTCCAGCCTTCGGGCTGGCGGGTACCGTAAATCAAGCCGGCAATCATGCGCTCCTGCTGCAACTGCTCCCGGGAAGCGTCGCTACCTGGAACAAATCGCAGGCCGGTTTCGAACAGGCGCAAGCGGTCCTGCTGACGGTTGAGGTTGTACTGCAGGGTTTTTACCAGGCCCGCCATCAGGGTTGGGCGCATCACCGCAAGCTCTGCACTGATGGGGTTCTGCAGAGCGACGGGGTCTACTTCTGGCTCGAATTTGGCGGAGGCTTCGCGGTCGATAAAACTGAAGGTAATGGCTTCTTGATAACCGCGCGCCAGCAGGGTCTGCTCAAGCCGTGACTGAGCCACATGGGCTTCTGCGCGGGGCACGATATCCAGAGACGCCTTCAGGCTGATGCTGGGGATGCGGTTGTAGCCATATACCCGGGCCAACTCTTCCAGCAGATCAGATTCGATGGCGATATCGAAACGGAAGCTGGGCACCAGGAAGGTCCAACCTTCGGTGTCTTCGCCAATTTTTTCCAGGCCCAGGCGAGTGATGATCTCGACGATCTCGGCATCGCTCATTTCGATACCGAGACCACCGCTCACGCGCTGACGACGCAGGGTGATACGACGCTCGGCCGGCATGGCCTCGGTCACTTCACGCAGGTGTACCGGGCCAGGTTCGCCGCCGACAATGTCCAGCAAGAGCTGGGTGGCGCGCTCGATGGCTTTTTCCTGCAGGCGGTAGTCCACGCCGCGCTCGTAGCGGTGAGAGGAATCCGTGTGCAGACCGTAGGAGCGCGCTTTACCGGCGATGGCCAGCGGGCTGAAAAAAGCACTCTCCAGGAAGATGTCTTTGGTGGCTTTGGTGACGGAGGAGTGCAGGCCACCCATGATACCGGCGATAGCCAGCGGGCCTTTCTCGTCCGCGATCAGCAGAGTGTCGGCTTTCAGCTCCACTTCCTGCTCGTCCAGCAGGGTGAGCTTTTCGCCCTGCTCTGCCATACGCACTTTGATACCGCCGTTCAGCTTGGCGAGGTCAAACGCGTGCATGGGCTGACCCAACTCGAGCAGCACATAGTTGGTTACGTCTACTACCGGGTCGATACTGCGCACACCGCTGCGGCGCAGGCGCTCCTGCATCCACAAAGGGGTTACTGCATCGATATTGATATTGCGAATCACACGACCCACGTAGCGCGGGCAGGCCTCCTCGGCCAGCAGGGAAACCTGCAGGCTGTCGTCGATGGCCGGTGCTACCGGTTCAATGGCCGGCTCGGTGACTTCGCAGCGGTTCAGTACGCCGACTTCGCGAGCGATACCGGCGACGCCGAGGCAGTCGGAGCGGTTCGGGGTCAGGTCGACTTCGATGGTACTGTCGTCTAGCTGCAGGTATTCGCGCAGGTCGGTGCCCGTAACGGCATCTTCCGGCAGCTCCCAGATACCATCGCTGTCGTCACCCAGTTCCAGTTCGGTCTGGGCGCACAGCATGCCGAAGCTTTCCACTCCGCGCAGTTTGGCTTTTTTGATTTTAAAATCGCCGGGCAGTTTGGCGCCTACCAGGGCAAATGGAATCTTGATGCCGGTGCGCGCATTGGGTGCGCCACACACTACCTGCACCTCTCCTTCCGGGTGTCCTTTTACTTTACACACACGGAGCTTATCGGCGTCCGGGTGTTGCTCACAGGCGACGATTTCACCGACGACTACGCCAGAGAATGTGCCGGCAACCGGTTCTACGGCGTCGACTTCCAGGCCCGCCATGGTGATCTGGTCGGCCAGCTGCTGTGCTGTCAGGTCCGGGTTTACCCACTCCCGTAACCAGGCGTTGCTGAATTTCATAGTCTTTCTCTAATTCTGAATTCTTTACGGCACCTTACGTGCGTTCGTTGTTCGCTATTTAGAACTGCTTCAGGAAGCGCAGGTCGTTGTCGAAGAACAGGCGCAGGTCGTTTACGCCGTAGCGCAGCATGGCCATGCGCTCGACACCGAGGCCAAAGGCGAAGCCGGAGTATTTTTCGCTGTCGATATCACAGGAGGCGAAGACGTTGGGGTGCACCATGCCGCAGCCGAGAATTTCCAGCCAACCAGTACCGGAGCATACGCGGCAGCCTTCGCCGCCACAGTTGGTGCACTGAATGTCCGCTTCTGCAGAGGGCTCGGTGAACGGGAAGTAGGACGGGCGGAAACGCACCGGCACGTCGGCTTCAAAAAAGGCTTTCAGGAACTGGTCGATACAGCCTTTCAGGTGCGCGAAGCTCACACCCTCATCGATCACCAGACCTTCCACCTGATGGAACATGGGCGAGTGGGTGACATCCGAATCGCAACGGTATACCCGGCCCGGGCAGATGATGCGCAGGGGCGGATTGGTTTTTTCCATGGTGCGGATCTGCACGGAGGAGGTGTGCGTGCGCAATACCGTGGCGGGGTCGATATAGAAAGTGTCGTGCATGGCCCGCGCCGGGTGGTGGGCGGGAATATTCAGGGCTTCGAAGTTGTAGTAGTCACCCTCAACTTCCGGGCCCTGCTCTACAGAGAAGCCCAGGCGCTGGAAGATTTCTTCAATGCGACGCAGGGTGCGGGTGATGGGGTGCATGCTGCCCTGCTCTTCACCACGACCCGGCAGGGTGACGTCGATGGTTTCTTTCGCCAGCTTTTCTTCTATGGCGGCGGTTTCCATCGCGGTACGGCGCGCGTTGATGGCTTCCTGTACCTGCTGCTTGGCCTCGTTGATTTTGGCTCCCGCTGCCGGACGCTCTTCCGCAGACAGTTTGCCCAGCCCTTTCAGCAGCGCGGTGATCTGGCCTTTTTTACCCAGGTAATCCACCCGCACCTGGTCCAGTGCCGCGAGGTCGCCAGCCTTTTCTACCAGCGCCAGCGCCTGCTCGGTGAGGGATTGCAATTCTTGCATTGAAACTTTCTCGCTTTTGGCTCGCTCTGACTCGTTCTGATCGATGAGTGACAATTGTTATTTTGAAACACTTGTTCAGGAACAACTGCTTGGGAACACGGCAGATCATTGCAGTCCGCCGTGTCAAAAATTCGTATGTGACCGGCTGACCAACCCAGTTAGCGCCGATAAAAAAAATAGGGAAGAGCCAAACAGCCCTTCCCTATTCTTTAAGCACAAATCCGCCCTTGCGGGCCGATTTATTCTGCAGGCGCTAATTAAGCGGCCAGGGCTGCCTTGGCTTTTTCAACTACGGCAGCAAAAGCGGCTTTATCGTATACCGCCAGATCAGCCAGAACACGGCGATCCAGTGCGATATCCGCCTTCTTCAGGCCAGCAATCAGTCGGCTGTAGCTCAGGCCTTCAGCGCGGGATTGCGCGTTGATACGCGTGATCCACAGTGCGCGGAAGTTACGCTTCTTAACGCGACGGTCGCGGTAAGCGTACTGACCAGCTTTGATGACTGCCTGCTTGGCTACGCGGAATACACGCGAACGTGCACCGTAATAACCTTTAGCCTGCTTCAGAATTTTCTTGTGACTACGACGCGCCACTACACCACGTTTTACACGGGCCATATAACTATCCTCTTAAACCTTTACCGGTGCAGCCAATTACTTGGCGCGCAACATACGATCGACCAGGGTGGCGTCAGACTTATTCATAAGCTGAGTGCCGCGCAGCTGACGCTTACGCTTGGTGGTCATCTTGGTGAGGATGTGGCTCTTGTTCGCGTGCTTGTGCTTGTAGCCCGAAGCGGTCTTCTTGAAGCGCTTGGCAGCGCCAGAATGTACTTTTGCTTTCGGCATTTTGTACTCCAAATAGTTTTAGGTTCGCCTGCAAGCAGACGCCTACGTTGATATTGGCCACCCCAAAAGGGGTGACTTGCGGGAGTGAGAAGGCAGCCGTCGCCCGATCACTTCCCGAAAAGAAGACTCAGATACGAATATCCGGGTCTTACTTTTTCTTTTTACTGGGAGCGATAACCATAATCATCAGGCGGCCTTCCATCTTGGGCCGCTGCTCCACAGTACCCAGCTCCTCGAGATCTTTCTCGATGCGCTGCATCATTTCCATCCCCAGCTCCTGGTGAGCCATTTCACGGCCGCGGAAGCGCAGGGATACTTTTGCCTTGTCCCCGGCTTCCAGGAAGCGGGTCAGGTTGCGCAGCTTGATCTGATAGTCACCGATATCAGTACCGGGACGGAACTTCATTTCCTTGATCTGCTGCTGCTTCTGTTTCTTTTTAGCCGCATTTTTGGCCTTCTTGGCCTCAAAAATGTGCTTACCATAGTCCATGATTTTACAGACGATGGGATCGGAGTCCGATGCAATTTCAACGAGATCCAGGCTGGCCTTTTGCGCTGCTTCCAGCGCCTCTTCCAAAGTTACAATACCGACCTGTTCGCCATCCGCACCAATCAATCGCAGTTGAGAAGCTTCGATCTGATCGTTGATGCGGGCCTTTTTGGACCGTCCTTTCATATCTCGTTTAATAACACTCGTCTCCGGTAATTAATAAAAGTGCCTACCTGGGTGCTTATTCTGCTGCACCTTCAATAGACGAACGGCCGCGGCGATCCACGTCCTGCTGGAGAACCTCAAGGAATGACTCATAAGTCATTGTACCGAGGTCCTCACCGCTACGTGTCCGCACGGCGACCGTCTGATTTTCCACTTCCTTATCGCCGATTACCAGCAGATAAGGAACACGCTGAAGCGTGTGCTCGCGGATTTTAAAGCCGATCTTCTCGTTTCTCAAGTCGGCAGCGGCACGGAAGCCTTCCGCCCCCAGCTTGGACTCGAGATTCCGGCAATATTCAGACTGGCGATCAGTGATATTCAACACCGCCACCTGCTGCGGCGCCAGCCAGGTCGGGAAGGCGCCCTCATAGTTCTCGATCAGAATACCGATGAAGCGCTCGAATGACCCGAGAGTCGCACGGTGCAGCATGACCGGAGTCTGGCGGGAACCATCTTCCGACACATATTGCGCTTCCAGGCGGCCCGGCATGGAGAAGTCCACCTGAATGGTACCGCACTGCCAGACCCGACCGAGACAATCCTTCAGGGAGAACTCAATCTTGGGCCCGTAGAAGGCGCCCTCACCCGGCAGCTCTTCCCACGGCAGGTCGGCCGCATTCAGCGCGTCCGCCAGCGCTTTTTCCGCCTTGTCCCAACTTTCATCGGAACCGACGCGCTGCTCCGGACGGGTAGATAAACGATAGATCACTTCTTCGAAGCCGAAGTCTTTATAGACCGCGTGCAGCAGGTCCATGAATTCGGACACTTCGGACTGGATCTGGTTTTCGGTACAGAAGATGTGGCCATCGTCCTGCACAAAACCGCGCACGCGCATCAGGCCGTGCAGAGAACCAGATGGCTCGCTGCGGTGACAGGAGCCAAATTCCGCCAGGCGCAGCGGCAGATCGCGGTAGCTACGCAGGCCCTGATTGAACACCTGCACGTGACACGGGCAATTCATGGGCTTGATCGCAAACTGGCGGTCTTCGCTTTCCAGGGTAAACATGTCGTCGCCAAACTTGTCGGCGTGACCGGACTTCTGCCACAGAGAAAAGTCCACCAACTGCGGGGTCTTGATCTCTTTATAGCCACGCTCGCGCTGACGCTCGCGCATGTAGTGCTCAATGGTGCTGTACACAGTCCAGCCATTGGGATGCCAGAACACCATGCCCGGCGCCTCTTCCTGAATATGGAACAGGTCAAACTTCTTCGCCAGCTTGCGATGGTCGCGCTTTTCCGCCTCGGCAATGCGGTGCAGGTAGGCCTTGAGCTCTTTCTTGTTGGCCCAGGCCGTGCCGTATACGCGAGTCAGCATTTCGTTCTTGGCGTCGCCGCGCCAGTAGGCACCGGCTACTTTGGTCAGTTTGAAGGCCTTCAGCTTGCCAGTAGACGGCACATGGGGGCCTCGGCACAGGTCTTCAAAGTCGCCCTGACGATACAGGGAGATATCTTCGTTGGTGGGGATGCTGGCGATGATCTCCGCCTTGTATTCCTCACCCATCTCACGGAAGTATTTGACCGCGTCATCGCGGGGCAACAGACGGCGACTGACCGGAAGATCTTCCTTGGCCAGCTCGTTCATGCGCTGCTCGATCTTCTCGAGATCTTCCGGGGTGAACTGGCGCTCGTAGGCAAAATCGTAATAGAAGCCATCTTCGATCACCGGGCCAATTGTGACCTGGGCACCGGGATAGAGCTGCTTGACCGCCTGGGCCAGCAGGTGCGCGGTGGAGTGACGAATAATCTCCAGGCCTTCTGGCTGGCGCTCGGTCACGATCGCAAGATCGGTGTCTTGATCGATCACATAACTGGTATCCACTTCCTTGCCGTCTACGACACCCGCCAGCGCAGCTTTCGCCAGACCAGGGCCAATATCATTGGCAACGTCGAACACAGATACAGAATGGGAGAATTCGCGACGGGAACCGTCAGGGAGGGTGACAACAGGCATTGCACTTCCTTTTCTATCAGTGGCGACCCCTACGAAAGACCGCGTGATTCACAGTGTGTGAGATTTGGGCTTGAGCCCGGAACGAGTCAGATCAGAATAGATGAAAAAACTCGTGAGAAACTGGTAGACCCGAGCAGACTCGAACTGCTGACCTCTGCCATGTCAAGGCAGCGCTCTAACCAACTGAGCTACGGGTCTATGGTGTTGCAGACTAGGGGAACCCATGAGACTTTCATGGCGCACAGCCCCGCTGCGAAGGAGGCGAACTTTATCACCGGCTTTTGGGCTTTTCAACCGCTCAAATCAGAAAACATTTCCGCCAATCAAGCACTTGGGGTATCGTGGCCCAGCTGCAGGACGCAGCGCCAGGTCAACGCCGCGGCGACCCCACTGCTGCCCGCGCGCGCCTGGTCTCTCAAAGTGGTTCCCGAAGGATTTTATGAGCACCTCACCGATCGCCAGCAGCGGCTTCCTGCTGGCCCTGGGCGCAGCCGCCCTCTTCTCCATCAAAGCCATCTTTATCAAACTCGCCTACCGCTACGGCGTCGAGGTAGAGACATTTATCCTGCTGCGAATGGCGCTGGCACTGCCTTTCTATATTGCGATCCTTGTACTGCTGTGCAGCCGCGGACAGTGGCAACCGGTAAGTGGCCGCAATCTGCTGATCACCATTGTACTGGGGCTTTGCAGCTACTACCTGGCCAGCTTCCTGGACCTACAGGGGTTGCGCTATATCAGCGCCAATTTCGAGCGCCTGATCATTTACCTGTATCCCACGCTGGTATTGATTCTAGGCTGGCTGTTTCTCGGCAAAAAAGTATCACCCCGACAGCTAATGTGCCTGGCCGGTGCCTACGGCGGGATTCTGTTGATTTACTGGCAGGATCAGAATTTCAGCACCGGCGTGGCCACACCACCCTGGGTAAATCTGGACGGCATCAGCTGGGGCGCCCTGCTAACGTTTGGCAGTGCGTTCAGTTTTGCACTGTATGTGGCATTCAGTGAAAAAGTGATCAAGACACTGGGAAGCAGGCAGTTCACCGCGCTGGCAATGATGGCGGCGAGCGCTGCCATTGCTGTGCACTTTGCCATCCAGGGGGACTGGTCGCGCCTGCAACAACCATGGCCGGTATACGGCTACGCGCTGGCGGTCGCCTTTCTTTGCACTGTAGTGCCATCACTGATGATGAGCGCCGCCATCCTGCAGATTGGCTCGGCATCTACCGGCGCCATCGGCACATCTGGCCCAGTTGTCACCCTGATTGCCGCAGCACTGATTTTGGGTGAACCCTTTACGGCATACCACCTGATGGGCATGGCGATCATCATCGGCAGCCTGCTGCTGTTGAAGCAGGCTCCACAACCAAAAGTCGTGGAGCCCAACCCTTCGCCGAACCAGTAATCCGCAGCGCCCCCTTCCCCCTAGGGTGCCGACTCTTTGAGCTTGGTAATTTCATCGCGCAATTTGGCGGCGGCCTCAAATTCGAGGTTTTTGGCGTGCTGATACATCTGCTCTTCCAGCTCTTCGATTCTGGCCCAGCGCTGCTGATCCGTCAGCGGCTTCTGATCGGCTTTGTAAGCTCCACCCTTCTCCGCCACTTTGCGGCGGCCGCGAGCCGGCACACCGGGCGCGATAGCACCCTCCATGATGTCGGCAACACTTTTGAAAATACCCTTGGGGGTAATCCCGCGCTCTGCGTTATGTGCCAACTGCTTTTCGCGGCGCCGCTGGGTTTCATCCAGCGCCCGCTGCATCGAGTCAGTGATGCGATCCGCATACAGGATCGCCTTACCCTCCAGGTGCCGGGCGGCGCGGCCGATGGTCTGGATAAGTGAGCGGTCCGAGCGCAGGAAACCCTCCTTGTCCGCATCAAAGATGGCCACCAGGGACACCTCGGGCATATCCAACCCTTCCCGCAGCAGGTTGATCCCAACCAGCACATCAAACTCACCGATACGCAGGTCGCGAATAATCTCCACCCGCTCCACCGTGTCGATATCCGAGTGTAAATAGCGGACGCGCACACCGCTGTCACTCAGATATTCGGTAAGATCTTCTGCCATGCGCTTGGTAAGCACGGTGATCAACACCCGCTGATCTTTGGCGACACAGCGGTGAATCTCGGAGAGTGCATCGTCAACTTGCGTAGCCGCAGGGCGCACCTCCACCACTGGATCCACCAACCCGGTGGGACGCACCACCTGCTCTACGACGGCACCGGCGTGCTCGGCCTCGTACTTGCCCGGTGTTGCAGAAACAAAAATGGTTTGTGGCGACAACCTCTCCCACTCTTCAAATTTCATCGGGCGGTTATCCAGCGCCGACGGCAAGCGGAAGCCGTACTCCACCAGCGTTTCTTTACGCGAGCGGTCACCGCGGTACATGCCGCCAATCTGGGGTACGGTTACGTGGCTCTCGTCGACAAACAGCAGAGCATCGTGCGGCAGGTAATCGAACAGGGTGGGCGGTGGCTGCCCGGAATCCCGACCGGACAGATAGCGCGAATAGTTTTCCACCCCGTTGCAGTAACCCAGCTCCTGCATCATCTCCAGGTCGTAGCGGGTACGCTGCTCCAGACGCTGAGCTTCCAGCAACTTGTTGTTGTCCCGCAACTGCTTTAGCCGCTCCTCCAACTCGTCCTTGATCTGGTCGATGGCTTTAACGATGGTTTCGCGCGGGGTCACGTAGTGGGACTTGGGAAAAATGGTGATGCGGGGAACCTTGTGCAGCACCTCGCCGGTAAGCGGATCGAACAGAGTGATCTCTTCGATCTCCTCATCAAACAGCGAAAGGCGGACTGCTTCCAGGTCGGAGTCTGCCGGGTAGATATCGATGATATCGCCGCGCACCCGGTAGGTGGCGCGCCGAAAATCCGCATCATTGCGGGTGTACTGCAGTTCCGCCAGTCGACGCAGAATGGTGCGCTGATCGACGATATCGCCGCGATCCAGGTGCAACACCATCTTGAGGTATTTGTCCGGGTCCCCCAGACCGTAGATGGCCGACACCGTTGCCACCACGATAACGTCTTTGCGCTCGATCAGCGCCTTGGTGGCCGATAGGCGCATCTGCTCGATATGCTCGTTGACCGAGGCGTCCTTCTCGATAAAGGTATCCGACGAAGGCACGTAGGCTTCCGGCTGGTAATAGTCGTAATAGGAAACGAAGTACTCCACGGCATTGCGCGGGAAGAACTCCTTGAGCTCGCCGTAGAGCTGGGCTGCCAGCGTTTTGTTGTGTGCCATTACAATCGCGGGACGCTGCACCCGGGCAATGACATTGGCCATGGTGAAGGTCTTACCGGACCCGGTCACCCCGAGTAGGGTCTGGTGCGCCAGGCCGTCGCCAACCCCCTCTACCAGAGATTCGATGGCAGCGGGCTGATCACCCGCCGGCTCATACTTGCTCACTACTTCGAATGGCCGCGTTTCCATTAAGGGTCTACTCTAAATCTACTCAGTGCGACAGTCGCACTCCTGAGGAAGAATTGTAGGCGGACTAACCGCTGCACGACAAATATCCGCCTTGCCAAGCCCATGCCCGGCGAGAAAATAAACACTGCAAAATCAATGAGTTATTTTTGAAAAAAGGGGTTGACCTCCCCCAAGGCGCTATATAAGATACGCGCCATCTGAACGGGAGCACATACGCAACCGAGCAGATATACAGTTCCGCCTTAGCTCAGTTGGTAGAGCAAATGACTGTTAATCATTGGGTCGCTGGTTCGAGCCCAGCAGGCGGAGCCAAATAACGAAACCCCGCACCTGAAAAGGTCGCGGGGTTTTCTTTTTTCTGCCCCTCAAAAAAGATTGAGAAAATGGGCCGGGAAATAAATAGCCGATAAAACCGGCACCCAGACTGAAAATCAGGCGGAAAATAAAAAGCCCCGCGGAATACGCAGGGCCTCTTCACATTCGATCCAGCCTGATCCAACCCGCCGGCCAATCACACCTCGGGCATCTCTCCAGTTAAACGCTGACGCACCCTGCTCCGCCCGGCCAGCGGCAACTGCTTCACCTCTGCCCCCTCACTGAGTGCAGCCAGCGCCTCACCAGCGGCAGACTGAGTCCACACTGTATCGACCAGCTGCTGCTTGGGCGCATAGTCTTTAACTGACTCCACCAGTATCCGATGCACACCCTCTGCGTCCTGACGGATACAGGCCTCCCGCAACTCACCAATAAACATTTGCAGTTGCTCGCTGGGCAAGCGCTCCTCTTCGGCACGCATAATTGAAGGGTGATCGGTACCGGCTACCTTGTCACCGAGCAACAACTCCTCGTAGAGCTTTTCCCCGGGACGCAAGCCAGTAATCTGAATTTCAATATCCCCGTCCGGATTGGCTTCATCGCGCACGGTGTGCCCCATGATCTGGATAAGACGACGGGCGATATCGAGGATGCGCACGGGCTCCCCCATATCCAGCACAAACACTTCACCTTTGCGCCCCATGCTACCCGCCTGCAACACCAGCTGGGCTGCTTCGGGAATAGTCATAAAGAAACGGGTGACCTTGGGATGGGTAACCGTGACCGGGCCACCGGCATTAATCTGATCAGTAAACAGCGGGATAACGGAGCCAGAGGAACCCAGCACATTGCCAAACCGCACCATACAGACACGGGTACGGCCGAACCGGCGCCCGAAATCCTGACAGATCAGTTCTGCGAGACGCTTGGTCGCGCCCATCACATTGGTCGGGCGCACCGCTTTGTCGGTAGAGACCAGGACAAACTGCTCGACACCCGAAGCCTCTGCAGCCTCAAGCACGGACAAGGTACCCAGCACATTATTCTCCGCACCCACCACGACATTCTGCTCCACCAGCGGCACATGCTTGTAGGCCGCGGCATGGTAGATGGTGTGCACCTCGAACGAACGAATAATCTCGGTGACTCGGGCACGATTGCGCACATCGCCCATCAGCGGAATCACCTCGACGCACAGGTTTTCATCCAGCTGTTGCTGACGGAGCTCCCGCTCAATCTGGTACAGGGAAAACTCGGAAGCCTCGAGCATGACCAGCTTTGCCGGCCCCCAGTGGATAATCTGGCGGCACAGCTCGGAACCAATGGAGCCACCGGCACCGGTCACCAATACCACCTTGCCGGCAATAGACGCGGAAACCAGGTTTTTTTGCGGCTCGACCGGGGCGCGACCGAGAATGTTCTCATAAATCTGGGAGACGTCAGATACCCGACCTGCACTATCCACCAACTCTTCCATTCCCGGAATAACCTTCACCACCACACCGCGCTCGCGCAGGCTGCGGGTGATCTCCCGGCGACGACGCTTGGGCACCCCCGGCATGGCCAGCAGTACCTCGGATATATCCCGCTCGGCGATCACATCAAGGATATTGGCGGGACTGTAAACCAGCACGCCGTCGATCAATGTGTTCTGCTTGGATGCGTTATCGTCGAAAAATGCCACGGTTTTGTACATCTCACCGTGAATCAAGCCCTTGTAGAGCTGCAGGCCTGCGGTGCCGGCACCGTAGATCGCAACGCGGGATTTATGAATCTCCAGAGCCATCTGGTAATACACGCGCACCAGCCAGCGGGAGCCGCCGACGGTGATCAATGCAAAACACCAGTATATGACCGGTACCGAGCGTGGGACCCCGGCATAAGTAAGGTAGGAGGCAACGGCGAGCACCACGGCGGACGCAGTGACCCCCTGAAGGACAGCGACAATGGCCTGCTGCCCCATGTAGCGAATAACAGTGCGGTACAGACCGAGACGAAGGAAGATGAAACTACTGGATACCAGCGTCATGCCCAGGCAGAGTGCCATGGCAGGTTCCGTGACCAGCGCTGCCCCATTAAAACGAATGGTCATAGCCAGCAGGAATGCTGCGGTGAGCATCAACAGGTCATAGCACAGCATCAATACTGGCTTATAGTTTTTTTGCGCAGCTTTATAAAAGCGCTTCACCATTCCCCCAATATGATCCGGATCCGAATCATTGTGATCCATTCACTACTCAAGTACATCTTGCCCTTCCAATGGAACCTTCAAACCACCCCGGATACTACCAGTAGCACTGCCACCAAAGACGTGCTTAACATCACGCCGAGCTCAATAAAAAGCGAAGTCTTTACATTAAATTTCAACGCTGTCCGCTGGTAAAAATGTTGTCGGTGCGCCTCCCACCAGCGCTCCCCTCTTGCTACCCGCAGCAGAAGTGTCGCCGTTGCATCCAACCAGAAGGGACAAAAAATTATTAGCGGAATTACCCAGTGGAATACGCCCTGCTGCCAGCCCGCAACACTGACGGTAAAAACGGCGAGGCCAATTACGGTAGAGCCCGCATCGCCAAGAAAAATCCGCGCCTGCGGCCAATTGTAGTACAAAAATACGGCACTACAGGCAGCCACCAGGAAGCAAACCCCCGCCAGCGCGTGTGCACCCTGAAACGCACAGATAATCCCGAGCGAACCAAACCCGATCGCCGTCATGCTGCCAGCGAAGCCATCCATCCCATCCATAAAATTGTACAGGTTGATCACCCAGACGCCGCCGACAAGCAGAGGAATCCAGATAACCCAGTGCAAAACTTCTGGCGCCAGCGCATACAACACCAGCAAAACGGACAATATTTGAACAAAAAAACGCGTACGCGCCCGCAATGGCCGAAGGTCGTCAATCAATGAGACCGCAAACAAGGCTAGAAATGCGACTACCATCGGCAAAGAAAGCGACAGGCCACTGACGATCAGACCGACGGCCATACCTGCAATAACCGCCCAACCACCAGTGCGAGGAACCGGTACTTCGTGCAGCGAACGATGATTGGGCGTATCAAGCGCCAGCTGTCCCAGGCGGGAAAGGAGTAGCCATAAAACAGCCACCGTGACAGCAGATGCCGTGATCAGTGGAATCATCCAGTGATCCAGTACTGCCCCCATTAATTCTCCCCCAGAAATCGACTATAGCGCTGCAACGGCTGCCAGTTGAGCCGAGTTTTGAGCCGCTCTGCACTATAAAGCTCGCTCCGACCCACATCAAGGAAACCTGTCTTAAGTCCCATAAATCCCAAGATCTTAAATGGAAACAAAGCCAGATGTGTAAATCCTCGGCTACTTTTTATACATCGACCACTGGCTGCTGTGCCGATGGATGCCAGATTGTAATAACCGGGCTCGGCAATAATGAAGATTTCCTGGCGACATTGTGAATCGCCGACACACACAATCGCTGCAATAAGGTCCTCGAGCGCCACAACACTTCGATAGCCCGTAGCGGGAACAACCGGCACCACCCTGCACCAGGCCCGCAGCCGGTACTTCCACTTCATCGCACGCTTGGGCGTTAGTGGCTCAACAGCGGAGCTGCCCCTGCCGCCCCCACCACTAACGCCACCACAATAGCTTCCATAAACTGCCGCTGGCCGCAAAACGTTGACCCGAACCCCTCCTCTGCGAGCGAGAAGCTGCACTTCCGCACGCCACTTGCTGCCACCGTAAGAATCACTGGCGGGCACGCCCCCCTCTTCCGTCGCGACAACGCCTGCCGGCGCGCGTACCGCCTTGATACTCGAGAGATAGATAAACTGCTCTGCTTCAACAGCATCCGCCAACGCCAGCAATTCGGCTGGTAGGCGGCAATTCAATACCTCGGCCTGGTCGGGATTTTTTCGGCAGTCACTGGACGACGCCAACCCCGCAGCATAGACAACAATATCGCCAGCCTGAAACACGTCGGAAAAAAGTGCCGGGTCAAATACCACAATCTGGCGATGCGCACAGCCCACAGGCCCGGATTCAGCACGGGAGACGGAGAGCACCGGCTCTCCTGCCTGCACCAGGTAACGGCACAGCGCTGAACCGATATAGCCGGAACTACCAATCACCACCCAGCGCATTGTCGAATTTCAAACCTCACACATCTTACGCTCGCCTTCCGCAAGCACCACCAAAAAAGACAGCGCCTTCGCGCTGCCTTTTTTGAATTCTTTATAACTCGATACGATCTTTGTTCTTATCCAGAGTGGCCATCCCGATACCCTTGACCTCAAGCAGCTGCTCAACGCTGGAGAAGCCTCCGTTGGCCTCACGGTACTGCACGATAAGCTCCGCCTTTGCCGGGCCAACCCCTTCCAGTGCCGCTGAAAGCTCTTCCACTGTCGCAGAATTGAGATTTACCTGTACCTGCTCCTGCACAACTACATCTTCAGCACTGGCCGAATGAACCTGAGCCAGCATCAGGAAAACAGCAAATATTGCAGTAAGCGGGAGTCGAATAAATTTCATGGAAAAAGTCCTTTTATTGGTTAACGTTGGGTCTTCACTCCGTGGGACCACAAACCTCCCCAGGCACTCGGGACTTTACCAGTAATTTTCGCCAAGTTAAGAGTTCGGCCATTACAGGCCATTACATTTGCATACAGCCAGTCACAAACTGGCACGCCTGTTTTATTCAGGCATTCTCTATATCGGCAACGATCGCCTTGAGCGCTGCGGCCGGGTCTTTTGCGCCGGTAACAGGGCGACCAATCACCAGGTAATCGGAACCGTTGTGCAACGCATCTACCGGTGTAACGATTCTTCGCTGATCGCCTGCATCGGTACCAGCCGGACGAATCCCCGGAGTCACCAGCGCGAAATCGGAGCCGCAGGCAGACTTCAATGCTTCAGCTTCCTGTGCCGAACACACCACACCATCTAGGCCGCTTTTTTTTGCCAGCTCAGCCAGCGCAATCACCTGCTCTTTCAATGGGCGATTTACCCCTACCGGCGCCAACTCATCTTCCGCCGTACTCGTCAGCACGGTAACACCGATCAACAGCGGGCGATCATCTCCCAGCGGTGCCAGGGCCTCGGCAGCCGCCAGCATCATC
The DNA here is from genome assembly GCF_947504145.1 of uncultured Microbulbifer sp. Lineage (GTDB taxonomy): Bacteria > Pseudomonadota > Gammaproteobacteria > Pseudomonadales > Cellvibrionaceae > Microbulbifer. The sequence goes on along the minus strand of NZ_CANNGQ010000001.1, from coordinate 599,525 downwards.
CGCTCGCCACCAATGGCATGGACATTGACCATCCACACACCCAGATTGGCTGCAGCGCGTACCGCAGCCGCCACCGTGTTGGGGATGTCGTGAAATTTCAGATCCAGAAAGACCTGGAACCCCGACTGCACAAGCTTTCGCACCAGGTCCGGGCCGGCGATAGTAAACAACTCTTTACCCACTTTGACACGGCACACCGCCGGGTCGAGCTGCGCCGCCATCGCCAGGGCTGCATCTGCGTTGTCGTAATCCAGAGCGACAATTACCGGGGAAGAGACAGGCACAGGAGAAGTAAAAGAGTCAGTCAATGGACACCTCAAGGTCAAAAAATTGAATTAAGTGAATACCGCTTGAAATAGCTGGCGATTACTCGCCTTCGATTCCCTTCACAGAACGCACGCTGTCCCAACGCTTGCAGCTAGGACAGAGCCAGTGCAGCTGGTTCCCGGAAAAACCGCAGCTGTTACAGCGGTAATGGGGGCGGCTGGCAATCAGCTGATCAATCAGGTTTTTCAGTAAAAAGAGATTTTCTCGCGCGCGGCCCTGGGTGCTGTCTACGTGCAGATTCAGAAAATGCCCGAGTCCGCGTAGGGATGGCCGTATGGCCAGCTGCTTGCCGATAAATGCCGCCGCATCCGCCTCACTTTGCTGCTGATGAATCCGCTCGGTCAGAGCGATCAAAACGCTATTTGACGGATGCTCTTTGAGAAGCCGCTCAAGGTAGGTGACCAGGCCAGCTTCATCCCCCAGCGTTTCGTAGCAGGTAATCAGCAACTCGAGAATTTCAGGGATATAGTCTGGACTTTGACGAGGAATCCGCTCGAGGACTTTAATTGCCTCTTGTGGGCGCCCCAGCAAGTGCTCCATTTGCCCCAGTAACAAGTTGGCACGGACCGAGTGACGGTCGTATCCGAGTGCCGCATCAATGTGTTTGCGTGCGCTGAGGTAATCTTTGCCGCTAATGGCTTCGTCCGCCAGCTCGCAACAGAAATGCGCCTGGATCGGCGCCCACTCTTCCGGCAACCGCTTGAATCGACGCCCATGCAGCAGGTTGACCGCATGAATGGCCTTGGCCCACTCACGCTCATCCCGGTAAACCTCCACCAGGTATTCGAGACTGGTGCTACGCAGCTCAGAAGAGGTTTCCACCAGCTCCTGCAGTAGACGCTCGGCCCGGTCGAGCCAACCGGCGGCGATATAGTCTCGCGCCAGCTCCAGCTGTGCCTTTTGCTGACTGATGCGATTCAGGCTCGGGCGCGCGAGAAGGTTCTGGTGTACCCGGATGGCCTGGTCGTGCTCGCCGCGCTTGCGCAGGAGGTTACCGAGGGCGAGATGGGTTTCGAAGGTGGCGCTGCTGACTTCCAGCGCATCAATGAATTTTTCAATGGCGTCGTTATGGCGCTCACTGAGCAGGTAGTTAAGGCCCTGCGCATAGGACTGCGCCAGCGCCTGATGCTGATTATTTTTCGCGCCTTTCTTTTTGCCGCTCTTTCGCCCGAGGTACCACCCAATGGCGATGGCCGCAAAAATGAAAATGAAAAACGTCAGGTCGCTCAACTCACTCTCCGGCAACCTGGCGTCGCACTGTCTGCAGCTCTCGCTCCGTGCGCAATAGCTGGCGCTCCAGAGCCTTAACCCGACGACGCTCGGTCCAGTAAGGCAGCAGGCTCGCTAAAAATCCCAGCAGTGCTCCGATCAATAAAAATCCAATCAGCCAGAAACCCACACTCCCCGGGAACAGGTCAAACCCGGCGAACCTGGGCGTAATACTCTCGGGGTTATCGACTGCGAAATAGACCCCCAGGGCGATACAGGCCAATGCCAGTACCCCAAATAGCAATCGAGATATCCAACGCAGAAATGACAAGTAAACCTCCGGCTCCGGAAGGAGTGAAAAATCGTTTAGTCCGTTACAGTGTTAGCCCACTGTCATCAGCTCGGCACTATTTTCGGCAACATCTTCGGTGCCATCTCTGGCACGACCTTTGGCACTACCTATAGCAGCCCCAATAGCCTCTATACACGGGGTAACCGAAAAATTAGCCCGACACACAGGCGATGCGCCAATCACGCGTCTTCATACGCGCGATGCATCTGCTGATTTACTCTGTCCCTGAGCTCTTTTCCCGGCTTGAAGTGCGGCACGTATTTGCCCGCCAGCTCGACGGAGTCGCCGGTCTTGGGGTTGCGGCCGGTTCGCGGCGCGCGGTAGTGCAGGGAAAAACTGCCGAATCCCCGGATTTCGATCCGCTCTCCTTCTGCCAGAACACCCGACATGGTGTCCAGCATGACTTTTACCGCCAGTTCTACATCCTTAACCGGCAGCTGATCCAACCTCAGAGCAATCTTATCGATCAGTTCAGACTTGGTCATGCAGTCCGCAATCCTTTCTAAGTCATTGATTATTCTCGAATAGCGGCAATCATCTAATAGAAAGCCGGACTGGGCAACCCCAGTCCGGCTTTCGCATAGCCCTAAATCATTGATTTTGGGCTTTTAATAACAGGACCTTATCAGTCTTTGTTATTCATCTGCGCCTTGATCAGGTCACCGATAGTCGCTGGCTGAACCTGTTCGGCCTGCTTCTTGGTGTGATCCTTAACGGCTTGCTTCTCGTCGTCCTGATCCTTGGCTTTGATGGAGAGGCTGATCACGCGGTTCTTGCGATCCACGCTGGTGATCTTGGTCTCGATCTCTTCGCCTTCTTTCAGGGCGTTGCGGGCGTCTTCAACCTTGTCACGGCTGATTTCGGAAGCGCGCAGAACGCCTTCTACTTCGTCAGCCAGAACAATGACAGCCTGCTTGGCGTCTACTTCTTTGATGGTACCCATCACGATGCTGCCGCGATCGTTGGTGGCAACGTAATCGGTGAACGGATCGGATTCCAGCTGCTTGATACCCAGGGAGATACGCTCGCGGTCGGAGTCGATACCCAGGATAACGGTTTCCAGTTCGTCACCTTTCTTGAACTTGCGTACAGCGTCTTCGCCAGCTTCGTTCCAGGAGATGTCGGACAGGTGAACCAGGCCGTCGATGCTGCCGTCCAGACCGATGAAGATACCGAAGTCGGTGATGGACTTGATCTTACCGGAGATCTTGTCGCCTTTAGCGAATTTACGCGCAAAGGCATCCCACGGGTTTTCTTGACACTGCTTGATACCCAGGGAGATACGACGACGCTCTTCGTCGATATCCAGAATCATTACCTCGACCTCGTCGCCAACATTGACAACTTTGGACGGGTGAATGTTCTTGTTGGTCCAATCCATTTCGGATACGTGCACCAGACCTTCCACACCTTCTTCCAGCTCGGCAAAGCAGCCATAGTCGGTCAGGTTGGTTACAACCGCCTTCACGCGGCTGTTTTCCGGGTAACGAGCCTTGATGGAAACCCAAGGATCTTCGCCCAGCTGCTTCAGACCCAGGGATACACGGCTGCGCTCGCGGTCGAACTTGAGGACTTTTACGTCGATCTCGTCGCCAACGTTCACGATCTCGCTCGGGTGCTTGATGCGCTTCCAAGCCATGTCGGTGATGTGCAGCAGGCCGTCGATACCGCCCAGATCTACGAAAGCACCGTAGTCGGTCAGGTTCTTCACGATACCTTTGATCGCCATGCCTTCTTGCAGGCTGGCCAGCAGAGCTTCGCGCTCTTCGCTGTTGGCAGCTTCCATTACGGCGCGACGGGAAACAACAACGTTGTTGCGCTTGGCGTCCAGCTTGATGACTTTAAAGTCGAGCTCTTTGCCTTCCAGGTGCGCGGTGTCGCGTACCGGACGTACATCTACCAGAGAGCCTGGCAGGAATGCGCGGATGTTAGCCACGTCAACGGTGAAGCCACCTTTGACCTTACCGCTGATAACACCTTTAACCACTTCATCTGCAGCGTGTGCAGCGTCGAGGATTTTCCAGGCTTCAGCGCGCTTGGCTTTTTCGCGGGACAGACGGGTTTCACCGAAGCCATCTTCAACAGCTTCCAGGGCAACCTGTACTTCGTCGCCGATCTGCAGATCGACTTCGCCTTTCTCGTTTTTGAACTGCTCTGCCGGGATAACACCCTCAGACTTCAGGCCCGCGTGTACGGTTACCCAGTCTTTATCGATGTCGATGACCATACCGGTCACGATAGCGCCAGGCGCCATCTCAACACTCTTCAAGCTCTCTTCAAATAACTCAGCAAAGTTCTCGGTCATTACTCATACCTATATGGGTAGGTTCGGCCGTGGATGACGATAAAAAGTGTCTATCTTCAGCGCAAACCCCGCCGCGCTGCCAGCACGCGGGTTAGATTACGAAAGCGGCCGGGCAATTCTGGCTGATCCCGGCCGCTGTCGTTAAAAAACTATCTGTCTGTACCGGAGCTTAGCCGATGCCTGTCAGCCGATACGCTGCTGCACCAGGTCCAGTACTTTGTGCAGGACACCGTCGATATCGATGTCCGTACTATCCAGCACCACCGCGTCTTCTGCGGGGGCCAGAGGGGAGGCTGCGCGGTTCATATCCCGGTCGTCCCGGGCGCGGATGTCCTCCAGCAGGTCGCGGAGGCTAACAGAAACCCCCCTGCCCTGCAACTGATCGAAGCGGCGACGGGCGCGCTCTTCGGCACTGGCGGTCAGAAAGACTTTGACCGGCGCGTCAGGGAACACTGTAGTGCCCATATCACGACCGTCTGCGACGAGCCCCGGCAGTGCGCGGAAGTCCCGCTGGCGCTGCAACAGCGCCTCGCGCACGGCGGGAATTGCCGCCACTTTCGACGCCGCCATGCTCACTCGCTCCATGCGGATGTCGCGGCTTACATCTTTCCCCTCCAGCACAGCACTGACCTCGCCGCCAGCAATAGCGAAGCGGATATCCAGGTTGCCGGCAATTGCCGCGACCCGTGCCTCATCCAGATTGTCGCCATCCAGTGCCACGTCGGCATTAAGCGCCGCCAGCGCCGTCAGGCGGTACAGGGCGCCGGAATCCAGCAGTGCATAGCCGAGCTTGTCCGCCAGCAGCTTGGCGATGGTGCCTTTGCCAGAGCCACTGGGGCCGTCGATTGTGACTACAGGAGGGATAGAGGTCATATCAGTCATCACTAATTTGGTACTACTTTAGTTGGCTGGTATTGCAGATGGCAGGAATATTACCCGAGGCGCACGCGCCCAATGCCCACAAGGTGCGCTTAGCGCACCTCAAGGTTCATTCCCGCACCCGTTGCCAGTTCGGCAAAGTTAGGGAAAGAGGTAGCCACGTTAGCGCAGTGCTGGATACGAATATCCGCGCCCGCACGCAGTGCAGCAACGGCAAACGACATGGCAATACGGTGGTCACCAAGGCTATCCACTTCCCCACCACCAAACACCGGAGATTCGCTGCCACCTTTACCCTGGATCACGATACCGTCCGGAGTTGGCTCAGCATCAATGCCCAGAATCTTGAGGCCATCCGCCATGGCTTGAATACGGTCACTCTCCTTAACCCGCAACTCTTCCGCGCCAGTTAGTACCGTTTCACCTTCCGCACAGGAAGCCGCCACGAAAATGGCCGGGAACTCGTCAATGGCCAGGGGGACCTGATCTTCCGGGACCTGGATACCTTTCAGTGGCGCGTAGCGCACACGAATATCTGCCACTGGCTCACCGCCAACTTCGCGCTGGTTCTCCAGCGTGATATCCGCACCCATTTCCCGCAGGATGTTAATCGCACCGTCACGGGTAGGATTGATCCCTACGTGTTGCAACAACACATCGGAGCCCGGCGCAATGGAAGCCGCCACCATATAGAAGGTTGCGGAAGATATGTCTGCGGGTACATCGATATGTCCAGCGGTCAATTTGCCGCCACCGCTCAGGCTGGCACGGGGACCGTCGCGCTGCACTTCATAGCCAAACCCGGCCAGCATACGCTCGGTGTGATCGCGAGTGGGGGCAGGTTCCGTGGTGCTGGTTTCCCCTTCGGCGTAGAGTCCCGCCAGCAGAACGCAGGATTTCACCTGGGCACTGGCCATGGGCAAGGTGTAATCGATGGCCCTTAGCTTGTTACCACCCTTAATTTTGAGCGGCGGACGGCCATCTTCACCGGTTTCGACCACCGCACCCATTTCACGCAGTGGATTGGCCACACGATTCATCGGGCGCTTGGACAGGGATTCATCGCCGGTAAGCACCGTGTCAAACGCCTGCCCAGCCAGAAGTCCGGCCAGCAAACGCATGGAGGTGCCCGAGTTGCCCACGTAAAGCGGCCCGGGAGGCGCTTGCAGGCCATGCAGACCAACACCGTGAATGGTAACGCGACCGTTCACCGGACCTTCGATCACAACACCCATATCACGGAATGACTGCAGGGTGGCCAAAGCATCCTCCCCCTCCAGAAACCCTTCCACCTCGGTAATGCCTTCCGCCAGGGAGCCCAGCATGATCGAGCGGTGTGACATGGACTTATCACCGGGTACCCGCAGTTCGCCATTGACCGCACCGCCCGGGTGGGCAATAAAAGTTACTTCGTTCGCTTCCATAGTTTCCGTATACGCTTTTTTGGCCAGCATTTTGGTGAAGTGATCCCGTGCCGCCTTGGCCCGGGTAAATACCCCCATCAGATGTTCGCTGTCGCCGCTGGCAATGGCACTGCGCAGTGAATTCAGGTTGGAGGTGTAGAGATCAATCGACTGCAAAATCGCATCGCGATTGGCGAGCATGATGTCCCGCCACATGACCGGATCGCTGGAGGCGATGCGGGTAAAATCACGAAAACCGCCGGCGGCATAACGGAAAATATTTTCGTTTTCCGCATCGTGGGCCAGAGTATCCACCAGGCCGAAGGCGATCACATGGGGAAGGTGGCTGGTAGCGGCGAGCACTTCATCGTGCTCCTCCACCGGCATGGTCAATACTTCCGCACCCACCGCTTCCCACATGCGTTGAATGCGCTGGGTATGCTCTACCGCGGTCTCTGCCAGCGGCGTAAGAATAATACGGTGGGCAATATACAGATCGTCCCGCGCCGCAGTAACACCGCTCTGCTCGGAACCTGCGATGGGGTGACCGGGCACCAGAAATTCCGGCACCACCCCCCAAACATTCTTTGCCGCAGCAACAACACTGCCCTTTACGCTGGCACCGTCGGTTACCGTCACGCCGCCAGGCAGGCGACCTTTTAGTTGCGCGAAAACCGCTTCCACCGTCAGAGTCGGCACCGCGACAAAAATCACATCCCCCGCTTCCAGCTCGGGCAAAATCTCGGCAAGATCGGTAACCGCCCGGTCCACCACACCAAGGGCGACAGCCTGCTCACCGGTTTGCGCGCGGCGCGCGACACCGATGATCTCGCGGCACCCGCTCGCGGCCCTGAGCCCCAGCGCCAAACTGCCGCCAATCAGCCCGATACCTACAACAACCAAACGGCCCACAGCACCCTGCTTTGCCCCCTTCCCTAGATCCGGCATTTACAATACTCCGCGAGGGTATGATCCGAGCACTTTCATATCAGCGGCGCAGGCACCTACATCTTTCAGTGCAGCGGCGACATTTTCGCTGTCGCGGTGGCCAACAAAATCGATGAAGAACACATAGGTCCAGTTGCCACTTTGTGACGGGCGGGTTTCTACGCGGGTCAAATCAATCTTGTGTGTCTGGAACGGCACCAGCAGATCGTGCAGCGCACCCGGCTCATTGCGCATGGAAACCATCAGTGAGGTCTTGTCATCGCCGCTGGCAGGCACTGCCTGGGAGCCGATGATCAGGAAACGAGTGGAGTTGTCCGGGCGATCCTCAATCTTTTCATTCAGGATTTTCAGGCCGTACATATCTGCCGCCATATCACCGGCGATGGCCGCGGCATTCCACTCACCTTTTACCCGCTTGGCGGCCTCCGCATTACTCGCAACCGCTACACGCTCCACATTCGGGTAGTAGGAGTCCAGCCACTTGCGGCACTGCGCCAGGCTCTGGGCATGGGAATAAATACGGGTGATAGAGTCTTTGCGAGTAATATCAGAAATCATCAGGTGCTGGTGAATCCGAAGCTCCACCTCACCGCAGATTTTCATGTTGGAAGTCATAAAGTTGTCCAGGGTGTGATTCACCACACCCTCGGTGGAGTTCTCCACCGGCACCACACCGTAATTGACCGCGCCTGCTTCTACTTCGCGGAATACTTCATCGATGGCCGACAACGGCTTGGATACGGCGGAATGGCCGAAGTGCTTCAACGCCGCCTGCTGGGTAAAGGTTCCTTCCGGGCCCAGGTAAGCCACCTTGATCGGCTCTTCCAGAGCAAGACAGGCAGACATGATCTCGCGAAACAACCGCGCCAACTCCTCGTTGGTCAAGGGGCCAGGGTTTCGCTCCATGGCCCGACGCAGTACCTGCGCTTCCCGCTCAGGGCGGTAATACAGCGCATTTTCGCCGTTACTTTTTTTCACTTCTGCCACTTCCAGCGCGCAGTTGGCACGCTCGGAAATCAGCCGCGCGATATCGCTATCGAGACTGTCGATGCGATCGCGAAGTTCCAGCAGGCGCTCGTCCTGCTTTGGCTTGTCTTCAGACATAATTCTCGCCTAACAATGTAAATTCCGTTGCTTGTTCACAATCAGCCGTGGCGCTGTTCAAAATCCGCCATAAACGCGACCAGCGTTTCCACTGCTTCCAGTGGAACAGCGTTGTAAAGCGAGGCGCGCATACCACCGACGGAGCGATGCCCCTTCAGGGCCAGCAGACCAGCAGCTTCCGACTCTTTCAGGAACTGCTTGTCCAGAGCATCGTCCGCCAGCACAAAAGGTACGTTCATGCGCGAGCGACTTTCCACCGCCACCGGGCTCGAGAAAAATGCACTACGATCAAGGAAATCGTACAGCAGCCCGGACTTTTTCAAGCTCAGTTCGGCCATGGCGTCAACGCCACCCTGGGCTTTCAGCCACTTGAACACCAGGCCCGACAGATACCAGGCAAAGGTGGGTGGGGTGTTATCCATGGACTGCCCATCTGCAGCAACCTTCCAGTTCAGGCTGCGCGGAATGCCCGGCAGTGCCCGATCCAGCAGGTCATCGCGCACAATACCCACCGCAATGCCAGACGGGCCAATGTTTTTCTGAGCACCCGCATAGATAAAACCGAACTTCTCCACCGGAATCGGTTGCGACAGAATGGTCGAAGACATGTCTGCAACCAGCGGGCTCTGCACTTCCGGGATATACGGAAACTCCACGCCACCAATTGTCTCATTGGGCGTGTAGTGGAAATACGCCGCATCGTCGCTTTCCTGCCAGGCATCTGCGGCCGGCGCGTAACAGAAATTGCGATCTTCCGATGACGCCACGATATTCACATCACCGTATCGGCGCGCCTCCTTGATCGCCTTATCCGCCCACTGGCCCGTGTGGATGTAATCCGCTTTTTTACTACCAGCGCCCAGCAGGTTCCAGGGAATGGCGCTGAACTGCCCCGTTGCCCCGCCCTGTAAAAACAGCACCTTGTAATTGTCGGGGATGCTCAGCAGATCTCGCAGATCCTGCTCAGCCTCTTCCGCGACCGCAGTAAATTCTGGCGAGCGGTGGCTAACTTCCATTACCGAACAGCCAGCGCCCTGCCAGTCCAGCAACTCTTCCTGCGCCTGCCTTAACACTGGTTCCGGCAGTGCCGCAGGTCCCGCACAGAAATTAAACTTTCTCATTGATTCACTTCCACAGAGAAAACAAAGTTGAATTTGATCGAATTGAATTAAAACTTTGGCCCAGAGAGAAAAGTCGAGATACAAAAACCCCGTTTAGGCACCTCTCGATTACAGATCTTTCGACCGCAGGCCAGCTCTACCCGTTAAAGTCAAAAAAGGCCGCGAGTGATCGCAGCCTTTTTTGAGGGGAAAGAGGAATCTGTTGTTACTCCTCAGCAGCGCCGTCTTCAGCTGCTTCGCCGCCTTCACCACCCTCACCTTCGGGAGCTTCCGCTTCCTGAATCCGCGCCAGGCCCACCAGGTTCTCATTTTCCTTCAGGCGGATAACGCGAACCCCCTGGGTATTACGCCCCAACTCGGATACTTCATCGACCCGGGTACGCACCAGGGTGCCCTGATCGGAAATCAACATGATTTCCTCACCGGAATGCACCTGACAGGCACCGACCAGCTCACCATTTCGCTCACTGGAGGCAATCGCAATCACGCCCTGGTTACCGCGGCCCTTGGTCGGGAAGTCCGCAGTAGCGGTGCGTTTGCCGTAGCCGTTTTCGGTGGCCATCATCACCGAGCCACCCTCTTCCGGGATCACCATGGCGATAACGTACACACCTTCTGCCATACGGATACCGCGCACACCGCGGGAAACGCGCCCCATGGAGCGCACATTTTCCTCGGCGAAACGGGCAGCTTTACCGGCACTGGTCAGCAGCAGTACATCCTGCTTGCCGTCAGTAATAGCGGTGGCCACCAGGCGATCGCTTTCTTCCAGTTCAATTGCCCGCAAGCCAACACTACGCGGACGGGAAAAGGCGGTCAGCGGGGTTTTCTTCACCGTGCCATTGGCCGTGGCGAAGAAAATAAAATGATCTTCATCGTATTCAGACACCGGCATCAGGCTACTGATGCGTTCGTCGTCTTCCAGCGGCAACATGTTCACCATCGGGCGACCACGGGAGGCACGGCCAGCGGTAGGTACTTCATAGACCTTAAGCCAGTACACCTTGCCCTTATTGGAGAAGCACAAGATGGTGTCGTGGGAGTTGGCAATCAACAGGTGCTCGACAAAGTCTTCATCTTTTACCTGAGTGGCGGATTTACCCATACCACCACGGCGCTGCGCCTGGTAGTCCGCCAGTGGCTGGCTCTTGGCGTAACCGCCGTGCGAAATGGTCACCACCTTGTCTTCCGGGGTGATCAGGTCTTCAACGGAGAGGTCCTGACGGGACGCGACAATCTCGGAACGACGCTCATCGCCAAACTCCTTTTCCAGCACTTCCAGCTCGTCGCGAATCACCTGCATCAGGCGCTCAGGGCTACCCAGAATTTCCAGGTACTCAGCGATCTGCTCCAGGCGCTCACTGTACTCGGCCAGCAACTTGTCGTGCTCCATCCCCGTGAGGCGGTGCAGACGCAGTTCGAGAATGGCCTGGGCCTGGGCGGGCGAGAGATAGTAGCTACCATCGCGCAAACCAAACTCTTTTGGCAGGTCGTCCGGACGACAGGCGTCTGCGCCGGCGCGCTCCAGAAACTGCTCCACCTCGCCAACCGGCCAGCCCTTGGCCAGCAAGGCTTCACGCGCTTCTGCCGGCGTAGCGGACGCTTTGATCAGCTCAATCACCGGGTCGATATTGGAGATCGCAATCGCCAGACCTTCCAGGATATGCCCACGCTCACGCGCTTTGCGCAGCAGGTATACCGTACGGCGGGTAACGACTTCCTGGCGGTGACGGATAAAATATTCCAGCAGCTGCTTCAAATTCAGCAACTTGGGCTGGCCATCCACCAGAGCCACCATATTGATACCGAACACACTTTCCAGCTGGGTCTGGGAGTAAAGGTTGTTCAATACCACATCGCCAAGCTCGCCGCGCTTGAGCTCAATCACTACGCGCAGGCCGTCTTTATCGGACTCGTCGCGCAGCTCGGAAATGCCTTCGATTTTCTTCTCTTTTACCAGCTCGGCAATACGCTCGATCAGGCGCGCCTTGTTCAGCTGGTACGGAATCTCATGAACGATGATGGTTTCGCGATTGGTCTTGTCATCGCGGATCACTTCCGCTTTCGCGCGAATATAGATACGTCCGCGGCCAGTGCGGTAGGCCATCAGAATACCGGCGCGGCCATTGATAATGGCGCCAGTGGGGAAATCAGGGCCCGGGATATATTCCATCAAATCATCGATGGTCAGCTCGCTGTTGTCGATCAGCGCCAGACAGCCCCGCACCACTTCACTCATATTGTGCGGTGGGATATTGGTCGCCATACCCACGGCAATACCGGAAGAACCGTTTACCAGCAGATTCGGTACCCGCGACGGCAGGACTTCCGGCATCTGCTCGGAGCCATCGTAGTTGTCGACAAAATTGACGGTTTCTTTATCGAGATCGGACAGCAGCTCGTGCGCCAGCTTGTCCATGCGAATTTCGGTGTAACGCATGGCTGCCGCACTGTCACCATCGATGGAACCGAAGTTGCCCTGGCCATCCACCAGCATATAACGCAGAGAAAATGGCTGCGCCATACGCACAATGGTGTCGTACACCGCACTGTCGCCGTGCGGGTGGTATTTACCGATGACGTCACCCACCACACGGGCGGACTTTTTATACGGCTTGTTCCAGTCGTTTTTGAGTTCGTTCATGGCGTAGAGCACGCGCCGGTGAACCGGCTTCAGGCCATCACGCACATCTGGCAACGCGCGGCCTACAATCACGCTCATCGCATAGTCGAGGTAGGATTGCTTCAGCTCTTCTTCGATATTGATCGGAGAAATTTCTTTGGCTATTTCGCCCATGTTTTCAGGCATTCCTTATCGTTAACGCCGCCAGCAGGGCTGGCCCCTCTTCAGCCCTGGCACTACACCCCTTCGTCGGGCGGCACTGCCAAAGGCCGGGAAACAGGTGGGGCTCACTGGTCACAGCCCCGATCAAGCGGGCGATTCTACCACAATTGGCGCAGGGAAGGACGACTTGTACGGACTTGTTCACGCGCCTCCCCGCCGTTAAAGTCTGCAGCTTTCCAGCGGAACAAAAAACACACAATGGCCAACAGTAATCCCAACAGCACACGCCAGAAACCGGGCAAAAAACAACCAATCGATACCCTGATTCACGCCCGCTGGATTATTCCGGTGGTCCCGGAAAAACGCGTGTACGAAAACTGCTCACTGGCCATCGATAGCGGCATCATCACTGCCATCCTCCCCAGCAACGAGGCCCGCAACCGCTTCGACGCAAACGAAGAGCACCAGCTGGGCGACCAACTGCTGATCCCAGGCCTGATCAACACCCACAACCACGCCGCCATGAGCCTGCTGCGCGGATACGCCGACGACCAGCCGCTGATGACCTGGCTGGAAAAACACATCTGGCCAGCCGAGCAGCAATGGGTCAGCCCTGAATTCGTCGCCGACGGCACCCGCCTGGCCATGGCGGAAATGCTCAGAAGCGGCACCACCACATTTTCCGACCAGTACTTTTTCCCGGAAGACACCGCTGCGGCCGCTCACGATGCCGGCATGCGCGCCCAGATCGCCTTCCCGGTGATCGACTTCCCCAACAACTGGTCCAGAAACGGATTTGATGCCATCGACAAAGGCCTGGCGCTCCGGGATGACTACCGCTCCCACCCCCGCATCAGCTTCGCCTTCGCGCCCCATGCTCCCTACACCGTGGGTGACGAAACCCTGAGCAAGATCGCTATCTACACGGAAGAACTGCAAATGCCCGTGCAAATGCACCTGCATGAAACCGCCGGGGAAGTGGAAAAAGCCATAAAGGATACCGGTGAACGTCCAACCCAGCGCCTGCACCGACTCGGCCTGCTCTCCCCACAGATGCTGTGCGTACACATGACCGCCCTAGACGACAGCGACATCGCCCTGATACAGCGAACGGGCGCCCATATAGCGCACTGCCCGCGCTCCAATCTCAAACTCGCTTCGGGATTCAGTCCTGTGGCCAAACTGCTCGAAGCGGGCATCAACGTGTCCATCGGCACCGACGGCGCCGCCAGCAACAACGGGCTCGACATGCTCGCGGAAACCAACACCGCCGCCCTCCTCGCCAAGGCCGTCGCCGGCCAGGCCGACGCCCTCCCCGCCCACCAGGCACTCACCATGGCCACCATCAACGGCGCCCGCGCTCTGGGGATCGACGACGTCACCGGCAGCATCGAAGTCGGCAAAGCCGCCGACCTGTGCGCGGTGGACCTGAGTGGACTGGAACAGCAACCCCTACACGACCCGCTGTCGCAACTGATCTACACCGCCAACGGCCACCAGGTACGCAACGTCTGGGTCGCCGGCAAGCAACTGCTCAAAGACCGGAAACTCACCACCATTAATGAAGAGGAGCTGAAGCAACGGGCTGGGAATTGGCGTGATAGAATCGCGGGTCGCACGAATTAGGCAGTCGATTACTGATGACCAACGTAGATCCGGCGGAAATCGCCAAATTTGAACAGCTGGCCAGCCGCTGGTGGGACCAGCAGGGTGAGTTCAAACCCCTGCATGAGATCAACCCCCTGCGCGCCAACTATATCGACCAGCGCGCCCCCGTTGCTGGTAAAAACCTGCTCGACGTGGGCTGCGGCGGCGGCATCCTCACCGAAGCCATGGCCCAACGCGGCGCCCGGGCCACCGGCATCGACATGGGCGAAGCACCGCTCAACGTCGCCCGGTTGCACGCACTGGAGTCCGGCGTCAGCATCGACTACCAGCGTATTCCCGTAGAAGAACTCGCGGAAAAGCAACCCGGCAGCTACGACATCGTCACCTGCCTGGAAATGCTCGAACATGTGCCCGACCCGGCCTCCGTCATCCGCGCCTGCGCCAAACTGGTAAAACCCGGCGGCCACATCTTCTTCTCCACCATCAACCGCACCCCCAAAGGCTGGCTATTCGCCGTAGTTGGCGCCGAATACGTACTCCGTATGCTCCCCAAAGGCACCCACGAATACGGTAAATTCATCCGCCCGTCTGAACTGGGGCGCTGGGTGCGCGAAGCCGGCCTGCAAAGCCGCGACATCACCGGCATGACCTACAATCCCCTCACCAAGCAGTACAAACTCAACCCCAGGGACGTAGACGTCAACTACCTGATGCACACCACCCGCCCAGCAGAATAAAGCCAGAAGTATCTATTGATGAAAGCTGTACTCTTTGACCTTGACGGCACCCTGTTCGACACCGCCCCGGATTTTGTGGTGGTGCTCAATCAACTGCGCGAACAGGAAAAACTGACGCCGCTGGCGGACACCACCATCCGCGAAGTGGTCTCCAATGGCGCCCGCGCCATGGTACGGCTGGGCTTTGGGGTCGATGAAGGGGAGGCCGGGTTCGACGAACTGCGTCAGCGGCTGCTGGACCTGTACCTGATGCATCTGGCCAAGCACACCGTGCCCTTCCCGGGTATCGAAAAGCTCCTGAATCAGCTGTCGGAAAACGGCATTGCCTGGGGCGTGGTCACCAACAAGCCCTCGGCGTACACCATCCCGCTATTACAGGCATTTGCGCACCTGCCCACACCGGGAGCCATTATCTGCCCGGACGACGTCACCAACCGCAAGCCGGACCCCGAGCCGATTCTGCTCGCCTGCAACCGGATTGGCTGTGAACCGGCGGACGCCATTTATGTGGGCGATCACGAGCGCGACATCATGGCGGGACGCGCCGCCGGCATGCCCACCATCGCCTGTAGCTACGGCTATATCGACGCTGGCGACGACCCGGAAAACTGGAAAGCGGACCACCTGATACACAACGCCAGCGAGATCTGGCCGCTGATCCAACAGCACTATCTCAAGAGTGCCTGACAGCAGGCCGGGCGCTGAAAGCGCCCTCACTTCGGCCCGCTAAACAAAAAATTGAAACGAGTTCAACCACCGATGTCTGAATCCATCACCGATTACTCTGCTCCCGCAGACCTGCTGAAAGACAAAGTTATTCTCGTCACCGGCGCTGGCGACGGTATTGGCCGGGTAGCCGCCAAAACCTATGCAACCCACGGTGCCACCGTGATCCTGCTGGGACGTACCGTACCGAAACTGGAAGCGGTGTATGACGAAATTGAATCCGCAGGCGGCGCCAAACCGGCCATCCTGCCGGTGGATCTGACGCACGTAAAATGGGAAGAACTGGAATACCTCGCCCAGGGTGTGGATCAGGAGTTCGGGCGCCTCGACGGCCTGCTGCACAATGCCGGCGTGCTCGGCCAGCGCACCCCCATCGCCAATTACCACTACGCCACCTGGCAACAGGTGATGCAGATCAACGTGAACGGCGCCTTCGGTTTGACCAAGGCAATGATGCCGCTGCTGGAACAATCCAAAGCCAGCTCCGTGATCTTTACCGGCTCCGGTGTCGGCTTCAAAGGCCGCGCCTACTGGGGCGCCTACTCGGTATCCAAATTCGCCACCGAAGGCCTGATGCAAGTACTCGCCGACGAAGTGGAAGGCGTTTCCAATATCCGCGTCAACAGCATTAACCCCGGCGCCACGCGCACCAACATGCGCGCCGCCGCCTACCCCGCGGAAGACCCGCAAACCGTCGCCACGCCCGAAGACATTATGCCCACCTACCTGTATCTGATGGGTGACGACAGCATCGGCGTTAACGGCAAGTCGTTCAGCGCACAAGGCTGAACCGGCAGAACACCCCGCCTGTCTATCTCCACTGCACCTGCTATTCCCCTGCAACATTCAATGCGGGGGGTTTAGTGGTGGCAGAGCACTCCCGCGATTAAACTTCCCAAGGGCTGACTGCGTGCAGATGACGCGGTCGCGACTTGGAATGCAGCGCGCCCGACGGGCGAGGGGGATATGAAAACGTCACTCACTAACGAACTCGGCGCCCTGGCCAGCGAATCCCGCAATCCGGATACGCAGGATATCGACCTGCTGCCCACTCTCGGCATACTGGAAAAAATCAACGACGCAGACAACGGTGTGCCGGCGGTGGTGCGCCAGCTGTTACCGGAGATCGCTGAGGCGGTGGATGCCGTTGTTGCCGCCTTTAAATCCGGCGGGCGTCTGATCTACATGGGCGCCGGCACCAGCGGGCGCATCGGCCTGTTGGATGCAGTAGAGTGCCCCCCAACCTATGGTGTGCCCGAAGGCATGGTAATCCCCCTGATTGCCGGGGGCGAAGCCGCCGTGCACCGGGCACAGGAAGGCGCAGAAGATGATCCGGCGCTGGGAGAGAAAGACCTGCGGAATATCGACCTGCAGGCGAAAGACGTGGTGGTCGGCATTGCCGCCAGTGGGCGGACCCCCTATGTGACAGGCGGCCTGCGCTATGCCCGCAGCCTCGGCTGCACCACTGTGGCTCTGGCCTGCAATAAAGCGGCAGCCATCGCCGAAGAGGCCGATATCGCCATACTGCCCGAAGTGGGCCCCGAGGTACTGACCGGATCCACCCGTATGAAAGCGGGTACCGCACAGAAGCTGGTGCTGAATATGATCACCACCGCGAGCATGATCCGCACCGGCAAAAGCTTTTACAACCTGATGGTGGATGTGAAAGCGACCAACCAGAAGCTGGTGGACCGCACTCGCCGGATCGTGGTGGAAGCCACGGGAGTGGACTTTGCGGAGGCCGACCGGGTACTGGCGCAGTGCGACCACAACGCCAAGCTTGCGATCATGGTGATCCTGAGTGGGCTGGAGCGCGCTCCGGCTGAAGCTGCGTTGAAGGAGGCAGGCGGATTTCTAAGGCTCGCACTGCAAAACACAGATAAAAAAATACCCGGCTGAGCCGGGTATTTTTCAGGTGCGCACTGGGGTATGGACCAGCCGCTACCTTATCCAATGAGATCAAGGTCTAGTGCGGCCAAACTCACTCTTCCGCGTGATCGATCTCTTCAACCACGTCTTCGGCCATCTCTTCCATCTCGTCTACAGCGCCTTCAATCGACTCGGATGTTTCGTCCAACGCGTGGCCCATGGCTTCCGGCACGTCCGCGAATACATCGCCCTCGACAGAAGCCATCATGGACTCAGCAGAATCCGCCGCTTCTGCACCGGCTTTTTCTACCTCAGCAACGGCTGCTTCCACCTCTTCTACGATGGACTCTTCCGCCGCAACTGCTTCTGGCGCCGTATTTTCCAGGTTCGCATAGTAGAGGTATCCACCAATCGCTGCGATGGCGACGGCGGGAATCACTAATTTCTTCATTTCCAACCCCTGACAGTGTGTTGTTATGTGGCTATTTTTTTAGGCTCAAGCCTGTTTATTCTTCCACGCTGTGGGCCCGGGAAACGTGACCGGCAGCTCAATTTGAATTGTATGGCGTCCGCTTGTCGGGCAGAATCCTGAAGACTCAACGATCGGAACTGTCATTATGAGAAAAACCACCACCCGCCGTCTGACTTTTGCTTCTGCCTTTCCCCTGGTGCTATTTTCTACCCTGACCCTCCCGACTCAGGCCGAGACGGTAAACGAAGAACTGCAACAATGCAGTCAGTTCAGCGACGATAAAAAACGCCTCGCCTGTTTCGACAAGCTTGCGGGCAGCCTGCAACAACATGCGGAAAAGCAGTTCGGTCAGGAACAGAAGCAAGTGATTGAGGAGGCACCGGACTCCATTACCGCAACGGTGACCAGTGCCACAAAAGGTGCGTTCGGAAAATACACGTTCACCCTCGATAATGGCCAGGTCTGGCGCCAGGTGGAAAGCAGCAGCCGCAATATCTGGCGGGGTGGAGAGCAGATAACTGTGGAGCGCGGTGCACTCGGGTCTTTTATCATGCGCAAAGCAACCGGCGGACGCTCCCTGCGCGTGAAGCGGGTAAAGTAGACCTTCCCCAATACCGCGCGCACTGCGTTCTGCTACGGCCACCCCACGCTGGGGTGGTTATAACTTTTGTGACTAACCGAGGGTGGTCTCACGTCTGACAGCCCTGTCAATTCCTCCTCTCCCACTTTTTCCTGCCTTCAGGCCCGTAAAAAACCCGCTGGTCGGTCTTTTTTCGGCGCACTATTCAACCCTCATCTATAGTCAATTTGTCTGCATGGCATTTTCCACGCCATGCCTCGATCCTGCGAAAGGACACCGCCGGTGATTCTACGGCAGGCAGGCGGCCGATATGACGAGACCGCACTGCCCCAAGCATAAGGTTCAGACTTTGTCCCGAGTAAACATCGACTCCAGGGATGACGAATGGCTGAAGGAAAATAGCAACAATCTCACCGGGGAAAGCTTCTCCCAGGAAGACCCGGAACAACCCACACAGGCGCGCGCGGATACTTCCGATGAAGAGACTGCACCCAGTGAGTCGCCGGCAGAAAATGTCAGCACTCCGATGCAGAATTACCTGAAGCATCTGTACCGGCTCGATCTGTTAACTCCGGAGGACGAACACACTACAACCTGCCTGCTTCGCGAGCTGGAAGAAAAGATCATCGCCCTGCTGCAAAAACGCGGCACGACGCTGGTAGATTTGCGCAGTGAAGGCGTGGAGCAGCGCGGTAGTACCGGGGCCTACGATCACGGCCTGATTATTGCCAAAGCTAACGAACTGTTGGATAGCGGGAAAATCTCCCAGCGGGACCGCAGCTCTCTGCAAAATCTGATGAAGCGCTTCAAGGCACAACGCAAAAAGCTGATCCAGTGCAACCTACGCCTGGTGATTGCCATTGCCAAACGCTTCCGCAACCCATCGGTACCGTTTATCGACCTGATCCAGGAAGGCAACGTGGGCTTGATGAAAGCCATCGAGCGCTTCAAACCGCAGATGGGTTACCGCTTTTCCACCTATGCCTACTGGTGGATTCAGCAGGAAATCCAGCTCACCCTGCGGCGCAATGACGACATGGTTCGCCAGCCCGCCAATGTGCAGGACGATCTGCGAAATATTTACCGCGCCATCAACCAGGTGCGTTCAGAAGGGCTGCCGGCGTCCGATGAAAACGTCGCCAAACAAACCGGGCTGGATCTGGAGCGGGTGCAGAGCCTGTTGAAGCTACCCGGCCCCACCGGCTCCCTGGACGACCCCATCTCCGACGATCAGAACAGTACCCGGCTGGACTATGCACCGGCGAACGAACTGTTCAATACCGACGAGCTGGTATCCAACCAGGAGCAGGCTCAACAGCTCAGGGATGCGGTGGCCAAACTGCCACCCCGCCAGCGAACCGTACTAAGCCTGCGCTACGGGCTTATTTCGGACCGCGACTGCTCCTTCCGGGTAATCGGTGAGCAACTGGGGCTGAGCCAGGAACGCGCGCGACAATTGCACTCAGATGCTTTGAGGCAACTGAAACGCCAGTGGCGATAAACTTCCACGCCTGACAATCCATCCCCTAAGAAGCCGGGCACCTACGTGTCCGGCTTGCCATCGTCTCAAATCCGGCTAATCTTGCAAAACCAGCTAACAGCAATAACTGGCGCTTGCACCATGCCCACATCCCGATTGACTACCGCCCTCGCCCACCGTGTTTGCCCCCTGTTTTTCATCGCCATTGCTCTTCTTCCGCAGAGTGTTTGCGCGGAAGGGTGGCTCAAGGAAGGTGCTCACGAGCTGATATTGAGTGGCGGCAAAGGGCTGGGCAGTGCGCTGATCCAGCAGAAATCCATCGCCGGCTCGAACATGGTGGGCGCCAACTGGTCCTACCAGTTTTACGACTATCCCAGCGAGCATCGCCTGCAATGGTGGGCACAGGTCAGCTACAGCTATATGTGGAATGACTATCGCGGGCAGGATCAGAAACAGCACATCTGGGAATTGAAACCCGTACTGCGCTGGTATCCCCGCCGGGAAGCTCAGGGACTGTTTGGCGAAGTCGGTGTGGGTGCAGCGTATCTGACCGAGCGAAGCTTCGGTGCCATCGACCTGTCCACCAACCTGAATTTTTCCCTGCACTTCGCTGCCGGGTATACCCTGCAGGGCGGAAACACAATATCCCTGCGGTACAGCCACTTTTCCAACGGCTACACCAACACGCCCAATCCAGGATTCGACTTTGCCTCACTGAACTGGCACACCAGGTTCTGAGCAGCGGTGAGGCTGAGACGGAAACAAAACAGTCACAATCCGATAAAACTTCTGTCACACAGTTCGGGAAGAATAGCGCTTCGCTGAACGCCTCAAGAGGCGATCGACCGGGCGCCGTACCGAATTCGCAAAGCTGCGAATATCCTGCCTGATTCATCCAATATAAACAGGCGGCGCACCAGATACATCGGACGTGTAGCCCCATGATTCAGACAATCTGCCACCTGATCGCCAGCCGCGAACACGGTGGACTGGAAAAACATGTCGCCGACCTGTCGCGCTGGCAGGCCCACCATACTGATGCGCAGGTGGCGGTGATCGCACACCCGCGGTATCTCCCCACGCTGGATGCGCGCATCCAGTTTATTCCCCTGAATACCGACCGCAGCCGTCACCACCCCAACCTAGTGTGGCGGCTGGCCAACCTGATCCGCCAGGGCGAATACCAAATCGTGCATGGTCACGGTTCAAAATCCGCACAATTGATGGCTGCCGTACAGCCTTATACGGAAACCCGCCAGGTAATAACCCGGCACAACGTCCGCCACCCGCGGGACAAGCTCGCCAGCGCCTTCGACGCCCGTATCGCCATCAGCCACAACACCGTGGCAAATTCAAAACTCGACTGGAACATCATCCCCAACGGGGTGGAGCTGTCTGCACCTGCGGCAAATGCGCCCTTGCTGCACTCCCTGCCTCAAGATAAAACGCGGCTTCTGGTCGCCAGCCGGCTGATCAAGGCACGCAACGTCGACCTACTGATCGAGACCATGCCTCTGCTGCCAGATTGTCGATTGATGGTATTGGGGGATGGGCCGGAAAAAGAACCTTTGCAGCAGCAGGCAAGCGCACTCGGCCTCGACGAACGTGTGGCCTTTTTCTCTGGGGACAGCGCGGTAGCCAACTTTATGGAAGCCGCGGACCTGGTAGTGATACCGTCCACCCCAGAAGGCACCCCGTATACCCTGATAGAGGCCCTGCTCCACCGCACACCGGTGATCGCCAATCAAACCACCGATACTGTGGACTACCTGCCGGAGCAATACCTGCTGGACGAACTCGAGCCCCATGCCATTGCCGGGAAAATCAGCGGAGCCCTGTTAGACCCGCAACTGGATAGCGCGTTTGCCCCACTGTACAGCCGTGCCGAGGACCAATGCACCCTCGACACCATGGCCAAAGCCACCTGGCAAGTTTACGCGCAGTTGATTGCCTGAAGCTCTCGGAACCAATCCACCGCTTGCGAGGTGGTTTCCGCAAGGCTGAACCCGGAGAACTCCACCGGCCGCGGGTGCTCAAGAATTTTATTCGCCGCCTCCACAAGGCCCTCGACGTTCGCGGCATCTGCAGCCCCCTCACCGGCTACCAGCAACCCCTGCGGAAAACACTGCTGCAGCAGCTCCACACCGGTACCGCTGGCAGCGATTGCCGGGCACCCCATGGCGAGCGACTCCGCCACAATACGCCCGCTGGACGGCGCCATCTTGCCGCGGTCGCCCACCAGGTCAAACGTAATCCGCGCACTGGCATACAGCTCGCGCATATCCCGGCGTTCACCTAGAAAAAGCACGTATTCCGAAAGCCCCATGGACTCGGCCCGCCGCTCCAGCGATCGGGCGAACTTTTCCTGGCCCGGCACCACGTTGCCCACCACCAACCCGAAAATATCCGCGCGCTCCTGTTTCAGTGCTGCCAATACATCCAGGAACCGCTCCTGGCCCCTGCCCGGCCCGATGGCTCCCGGCAACAACAGCCAGTTGCGCTCCTCCAGCTGGGGAAAATCGTTCAACAGGCGGTGGTGCCAGTGCCCCGAAACCGGCGCACTCTTGTCCAGCTCCCGGGTATTCACCCCGCGATACAGAGTGCGCAGTTTTTCCACTGACTGAGTGGGGGATGCCCCGGGTTGTGGGCTGGAGGGGCCTGCCACATAGCGCTGAGCAAGCTGTTCCCCAAGCGTTCTGGAGGCAGAAAGCACCAGCTCACCCTGTACGAGCGCAGGATTGGTACGCCGCCCACGCAATAGACCCGTAGACGGCCATTGATGGATACTGGTGACCAGGCGCGGGCGCTGTGACGGAGCCATTCTTTTGTGTACCTGCGCACCGTGCCAGGCACACAGAGGGCCACGGCAAAGCAGGATATCTGCCTGCAGGGATTCCAATTGCCGGCGCAGCTTGCGGTGCAACCTTCCGTTCAGCAGCTTTTTCTGATTGAGGGGCAAAGCAAAATGCTGGCAGTTATGCAGGGTAAGGCGCGACACCAGAGCACCACCGGACGATACCACTATCGATTCGTGCCCTTGCCGGGCCAACTCCTGGGCAAACTCCAGTGCCTCCTGGGCAAGCTCTCCCGCATCCAGTGACGGCACCAGTTGAACAATCCGCATGGCTGTAACGCCTCAATTCCATTCCGACGAAACCACGATTGTACAGGTGATTTCTACGCCACGACGCACAATTTCTGCAATGGCGATACAAATCACAAATACTGCGGAATTCGGTAGAATTTTTGCCACTCTGATTTCAGAATGAACAAAACGCAAACAACAAGGCCACACTAAAATGACTGGAATCTGTATAAAAGCCCGGACAAAAAATAGCCTTGGACCTTCGCCCAACTTCATACCCTCGCTTCCTTTCCACACATTCCTGCACGCCATACTGCTTCTCCTTTTCCTCGCAAACCCCGCCCTCGCCGCAAACGATCGGGGCCTGCTGCTGGAAGCCCGCAATGGCGATAAAACCGTCTACTTGCTGGGCTCCATACACTTGGCAGACCAGAGCTTTTACCCCCTGCGAGACACCATCGAAAAAGCCTACCGGGAGAGCGACGCACTGGTGGTCGAAGCCGATGTACTGGCGATGGAATCCGACCCGGTACTGCAGCAAAAAGTCATGCTGGAATCCCTCTACCCACCGGGGCAACAACTGAAAGACCATATTCCGCCGAAGGTTTATACCCAGTTGCAGGAGTGGCTGCGCAAGCGTCAGATTCCGGAAGCCAATTTCAATCGTATGCGCCCCGCCATTGCCATGATTACGCTGAGCCTGATCGAAATGCAGGCCCGGGGCCTTGACCCCAAAGCGGGTATTGACCGGCACTTTCTCAATCAGGCCCACAAAGAAGGTAAAACCACACTGGAACTGGAGAGCGTGATGCAACAATTGCGCATGCTAAACAGCCTAGAAAACCCCGAACTTTATCTACAGCAAACTCTGGATCAAGTTTCAGAAATGGGCACCTTCGTTCCGCGTATAACCAAAGCGTGGAAATCTGGTAACCAGGAAACAATTTATCAGCTGGTGATTCAGGAAAGCCTGAACGAAAACCCGGAATTTGAACCGCTGCTTGAGCTGCTGTTTTACCAGCGCAACCGCGAAATGGCTGAGAAAATCCGCACACTCAGCGACAAGCACAAGAAGCTATTCGTGGTGGTTGGTGCCGGTCACCTCGTGGGGGCGCAATCCATCACCGAATTACTGGAAAAGTCCGGTTTTTCCATCGAGCAGATCTGACCCTTCGCCGTCCTGCAACTAGAATCCTCTTATCCTGGAGTACCGGTTATTCGCGGCGGCACATAAACGCCAGGGAGAGGATTCTGGAAAATGAAAAAAAACACGTCGACGACGGAAGCGATTTCCCGACTCACACTTATCGTCACGACCATAAGCACGGCACCCGCCGTCAGCGCCAACGAGGACGTAGCAAACACAAAAGGCCAGCTTGAAATCCAGTCCCGCGACGGCAATCTCTCGGCCTCACTCGGCGGCATGATCCATTACGATCTGTACGCCTTCGCCCCGGATATCGCAAACCCCACGTCCACTACCGAATTCCGTCGCGCTCGAATCATCCTCAAGGGAAAAATTTACGACTGGCAGTACGTTCTGGAACAGGACTTTGCTGCGGGCAATACTCTCAGCGGTTTTCGCAACGTTTATCTCGCCCGAACCTTCCCGAGTGGCGAGTTGCATATCGGCCAGTTCAAACCCTTCCGCTCGATGACGGAGATGACCAACTCCAACGACTACACCATGATTGAACGACCGTTCAGTGGGAACGGGCTCTACGAAAACCGGCAGTTCCAACAAGGTATCGGCTGGCTCGGACATACCCGGTGCCTGACATACGGGTTAATGGCATTCAATTTGCGCGATGCCGCCGCGCCGCGCAACGAAGGTGTAGGTATGGCAGGGCGCACTACCTGGACACCGATCAATGACGATTTACGCACGATACATTTTGGGACGTCCGTCAGTTTTGAAAACGCAAATCAGAATAGTGAAGACCTGCCGGCTGAAATCGACTACGCCGGGCGGCGCGGACCGCAACAACAACTCGCTCTCACTCCCGGCAATACCGGCGCTCATGTCACCACCGCCGGCCTTGAACTCGCAGGAACCTACGGCCCCTTGTACGCGCAGGCGGAGTATGTTGTTGCGCAATACCAAGGTAATTACTACCTGAGCGAAGCAAGTTTTATTCATGAATTTGATGCCCCAGCTCCCTTTCCATGCGATCCCGCCACCGGCTGCTATATCCGCGATCAAAATCTTCACAGTTGGTATGTGCAGGGGAGCTGGATGCTCACCGGGGAGCACAAGCCCTACGTAAAAAATAGAGGCGTATTCAAGGCAGCAAAACCCGCGCTAAACGGTTGGCTGGGCGGCACCTGGGAAATTGCCTTGCGATATGACGTCGGAGAAAACCGAGATATCCCCGGGCTTCAGGCCAGCAGTACTATCCTCGGTCTAAACTACTACCCGAGTTCAAACGTGCGATTCATGCTAAACCTGACATTCGGTGACGACGACTTTACCGGTGACAGCACGAACCAGCTGGGTATTCGCGCGCAAATTCACTGGTGAGCAGGCCTGTTATCAAAAAGCACTTTTGAAAAATACTGGTAAAAAACGCCGGAAAACGGCAGAGTAAAACCGCTTCCGCCTCCTGCCGCCCCCCAAATCTACACAGCCCCTACAACACATATATTTCAATATTGTTACATTCAGCAATATTTAATTTTATGGGTTTTCTCTGTTTCAAAAATGTTTCCAATTTCTGACAGAAATATGATGCTGCTACAATCCGCCGCCATCGACACTTCAAACTTACTAGGAATCGACATGCAACCCTTCCAGAAGAGCCTGATGGCCATCACTCTGACCAGCCTGCTCTCGGGCACAGCAGCAGCCGATCAGGCAGAAACCAAAGGTGGGCTGAAAATCACTTCTGATGACGGCAACTTCTCTGCATCCCTGGGGGGGCGCATCCACTTTGACACCTACCTGTTTGATACGGATATCGAAGACCCGGTGAGTACCACGGAATTTCGTCGGGCGCGGATCACCCTGAAGGGCAACATCTACGACTGGGGCTACGTGCTCGAGCAGGATTTCGCTGGAGGCGACACCCACAGCGGCTTCCGCGATGTATTCCTTTCGCACAAGTTTCTCAACGGCGAAGTGCGCATCGGCCAGTTCAAACCGTTCCGCTCCATGGCGGAAATGACCAGTTCCAACGAGCTGACCTTTTTGGAACGCCCGTTTTCCAGTGCCACCGGCCTGTACGATGGCAACCAGTTCCAACAGGGTATCGGCTGGACCGGTGTTATGGACTGCTTCACGATGGGTATGATGGCATTCAACCTCCGCGACGCCAGCACCCCGCGCAACGAAGGCGTCGGTGCGGCCGGTCGGCTGGCCTGGCACCCCATCAATACGGATTTGGCCACCTTCCATATGGGCACTTCCATCAGCTTTGAGAATGCCAATCAAAACTCCAGTGACTTGACTGCAGAAGCGGATTACGCCGGTCGCCGCGGCCCCAGCCAGCTGATGGCCGTCACCCCCGGTGACCTGGGTGGCCACGCCACCACTGCCGCACTGGAACTGGCCGGCAGCTACGGCCCCCTGTATGTGCAGTCGGAATACACCGTGGGCGGTTTCGACGGGGATTACTATGTTTCGGAAGCCGAGTTTGAAGACTGGTATGGCGCCCCTACTCCCTTCGCCTGTGACCCGCAGTTCGGCTGCTATATCGCCGATCAGAATGTACATACGTGGTATGTGCAGGGCAGCTGGATGATCACCGGTGAGCACAAAAAGTACAGCACAAAGCGCGGTGCATTCGGTTCCGCGAAACCTGCTGGTACCGGCCTGTGGGGCGGCGCATGGGAACTGACCGCGCGCTACGACACCATGGAAAACAGGGACATCCAAAACCTGCAGGCCAGTAGCACGACGATCGGCCTGAACTTCTACGCCAACCGCAATGTACGCTTTATGGCGAACTTTATTTTTGGTGACGACGACTTCACCGGCGACGGTACCAACCAGTTTGGTTTGCGCGCGCAGGTCAACTGGTAAGGTAACGCAAACCTAAAACTCTGAACGCAAAAAAAATGGCGAGCTAATCAGCTCGCCATTTTTTGTTTACCGCTCTTATTTACAGGAGTCAGCCGACCTGCTGCGCCTTGGCAGGATCAAATACTTCCACTTCGGTAGCCGCGTCTTCCAATTCTGCCCTCGGGTTGTAAAAACGCTCCAGAGAAACCGCGCGAGCCTCTTTTGCCAGTTCCACATTTTTGTCTTTGATCAGGCCATAGCCTCGGATCTGGTCCGGATAGTTGAGCAGTTGGATCGCGGCTGCATGGTTCTCCGCATTCAACCGGCCGACCACTTCATCCACCAGTTTTTCATACTCGCTGATCAGTGCCCGCTCCATTTTACGCTCAGCGGTATAGCCGAACACATCCAGTGCGGTACCGCGCAGAAACTTGAGTCGAGCCAGCACACCAAACGCCTTGTGCATCCAGCCACCGAACTTGAGCTTGCGCGGGCGCCCCAGGCTCTTGTCGAACGGGCTCAGCAGCGGCGGTGCCATATTGAATTCCAGCTCAAAGTCGCCGGCAAAGTTTTCTTTCAGAGATTCGATAAACCGGCCATCACTGTACAGCCGCGCCACCTCGTATTCATCCTTGTAGGAAAGCAGCTTCGCGTAATTGCGCGCAACCACCTCGGCCAACGCCTCGCTGCCCGGCACCTTGAGAATTTCGGCGCCTTTTACCTTGTCGACCAGTGCGCGATAGCGGCGCGCCAGCGCCGCGCTCTGGTAGCCGGTAAGGTGCGCGACTCGATGCGCCACAACCGCCTCCAAGCCCTGCGGAATCACCTGTTCTTCGTCGCAGGACAGCAGTCGCTCCAATGCCGCACGGTCCTCTGCGGCCAGTCGCCCGGCGGCGAGCCCCTGCAGATTGCCTTCCACCGCCACGCCATTCAGGCGAATGGCTTCGCGCAGGGCATCCAGCCCCAGGGGAATCAGGCCCTTCTGCCAGGCATAGCCGAGCATGAAAATATTGGCCGCCAGGGTATCCCCCAGCGCGGCCTTGGTGAGGGTATGCCCCTCGACCACGTCCAGCACCTGCACCGCATCCTTGATGGTATCCAGCACCGCCTGTGGTGAGTGGATATCTTCACGCCCGAGCACGGACGCCGCCGTGGGGCTCAGATGGGTGTTCACCACGGCCCGGCTGTGGGTTTCATCCAGCTTGGCCAGGCTCGCGGAGAGGTTGCCGGCGGCGATCAGGTCGCAGGCCATGAGTGCGTCGGCGCGGCCGTCGGAAATGCGCACGGCCTTCAGAGACTCAGGGCTATCGGCAAACCGCACGTGGGAATACACCGCGCCACCCTTCTGAGCGAGGCCGGTCTGATCGAGCGTGCTACAGGCCTTCTCTTCAATATGTGCC
This sequence comes from uncultured Microbulbifer sp., assembly GCF_947504145.1. Classification (GTDB taxonomy): domain Bacteria; phylum Pseudomonadota; class Gammaproteobacteria; order Pseudomonadales; family Cellvibrionaceae; genus Microbulbifer. The sequence goes on along the minus strand of NZ_CANNGQ010000001.1, from coordinate 571,135 downwards.
GCCATTGCCAGCAGTGCGCCAATGGTCACCACGCCGGTGCCGCCAACACCCGTCACCAGCAGGTTGAAGGGCTCGGAAAGATCCGGCAACTCCGGGGAGCGCAGCTTCTCGGCCTCCTGACACAGGGCGTCACCCACGCCGGCCCGCTTGTTCAGCTTGCCACCCTTCACGGTCACAAAAGACGGGCAGAAACCGTTTACGCACGACATATCCTGGTTGCACGAAGTCTGATTGATACGGCGCTTATCACCCAGCGCGGTATCCACTTTTTCTACCGCAATACAGCTGGACTGGGTGACACAGTCACCACAACCTTCGCATACCAGCTCATTGATAAACGGGCGCCCTTCCGCCTTGGGCAGCAGACCGCGCTTGCGCTTGCGGCGCAGCTCGGTGGCGCAGGTCTGGTCATAGACGATGACGGTACAACCGGGTGCTTCGCGCAGCTCGTTCATCACCGCGGGCATATGGTCGCGGTGGCGAATCTCCACTTCACGTGGGAAGCTGAGCGCCCCCTTGTACTTGTCGGTGTCGTCCATCACCAGCACCACCCGGTTCACCCCTTCTGCCAGCACCTGGCGGCAGATCATATCCGGGTGCAGCTCTCCATCGTGGGGCTGACCACCGGTCATGGCGACGGCGTCGTTGAACAGGATTTTGTAGGTGATATTTACTTTCGCAGCCACGGCGGCGCGAATGGCGAGAATTCCGGAGTGGAAGTAAGTCCCATCCCCAAGGTTGACGAAAACGTGGGGCTCACTGGTAAATGCCGCCTGGCCGATCCAGTTCACGCCCTCGGCCCCCATCTGGGTAAAGGTGAAGGTTTCCCGGTCCAGCCATTGGGCCATGTAGTGACAGCCAATTCCGGCGAGCGCGCGGCTCCCCTCCGGCACGCGGGTGGAACGGTTGTGCGGGCAACCGGCACAGAACATGGGCAGGCGCGCAACGCTGGAGCCCGCCTGAGCGGAAATCCGCTCCGCCAGAGCATCCAGTCGCATCAGGCGATGTTTGGCTCGCTCGTTCAGGTTCTCTTCGCCCAGAAGATAGCCGAGCACCTGTGCAACCACGGCGGGAGACAATTCGCCGTACATGGGGAGCAGCGGCTTATCGTGCTCGTCGACCTTACCGAGAATCCGCGGGAAATTCGGGTCTCTCAGGTGCACGTTGTACAGCTCTTCTTTCAGCTGCACTTCCATCAGGCTGCGCTTTTCTTCCAGTACCAGCAGGCTGTCCAACCCGCGTGCAAATTCCTGGATTCCAGGCACATCCAGCGGGTAGGTCATGCCGACTTTGAGTATGCGAATGCCCAGCGCTCGGGCACCCTCCTCGTCGATCCCCATATCCTCGAAGGCCTGCATCAGATCCAGGTGGGCCTTGCCGGCAGTAACGATGCCAAGCGTTGCCTGGGGGTTATCCAGCACCAGCTTGTTCAGCTGGTTGGCGCGCGCAAACGCCAGCGCGGCCGGCCGCTTGTAGCGCCACAGCCGCTCTTCCTGTTCGAGGGGGTTGTCCTGTTTGCGAATATTGAGCCCGCCGGCCGGGCGTTCTATTTCGGGGTACTCGAACGAGACCGCCGCAGGGTTTACTTCCACCGTCGACGAGCTGTCCATATTTTCCGCAAGGGTGATCATCGCAACCCAGCAGCCACTGAAGCGAGAGAGCTCCAGGCCATACAGCCCATAGTCCAGTACTTCCTGTACGGTGGCCGGGTTCAGCACCGGAATATGCATGTCCACAAAGGCGAACTCAGACTGCCCCGGATAGGACGAGGATTTACACCCGTGGTCGTCACCGGAGATGATCAGTGCCCCGCCCTTGGGTGAGGACCCGGCGGCATTGGCGTGACGGAAAGCATCGCAGGAGCGATCGACACCCGGGGTTTTCCCGTACCAGATACCGCAAACCCCGTCGACTTCGGCACCGTCAAACAGGCCGACCTGTTGCGAGCCCCAGACAGAAGTTGCCGCAAGCTCTTCGTTTACACCGGGTACGAAGCGGATATTGTATTCGTCGAGAAGTTTCCCGGCGCGGGACAGTTGCTGGTCGTAGCCACCGAGTGGAGAGCCCCGGTAGCCGGAGATAAAGGTGGCGGTATTCAAGCCACGGGCGCGGTCAATTCGCATCTGGTCGATAGGCAGGCGTACAAGGGCCTGAATACCGGAAAGGAGCACGCGTCCTTCCTGAATAGTGTATCGATCGTCCAGAGAGACCTTTTTACTCGGGTCCATCTGGCTGGCACTTGCCTGACTGGTATCTGTCTGAGTAGTGACTGCCTGAGAATCGGTATTCACTTTTTGCTCGCTCATACGCCTACTTCTTTCCCGCTGGTGTCTGGTGCCCGCTGTGAACGCGGGCATCGGCCAACTATTGTGATTCGAGTTATTGTCATTCGAGGCGCGCGTCGCTGGCCTTGGCGCCGATTTAATCGAATTATTGTAGGGCGGCCTGAGTCAGCGACGGCGTGGTCAAGTCATACTAGTGCTTAAAGCACAATGAGACATTGCTTTATTTACAAGTTTGCGCGTAAAATTATGACAGCCATCTCGGCCAAAGCAGAAAATGTAGGATAGGAGTTTATATGAAGCGCTCAACAGACCTGGATGATTTCGACCGCAAGATTCTGCGGGCGCTGCAGGAAAACGCCGATTATTCCATGGCTGAGCTGGGAGACAAGGTGGGCCTGTCTCACACGCCGTGCTGGCGTCGCATCAAGCGCCTCGAGGCGGAAGGCATCATCCGTGGCCGCGTCACCCTCCTGGATCCACGCAAACTTGACCTCGGAGTCACAGTATACTGCTATGTGACCATTCACAACCACGACGAGGACTCATTGAACAATTTTGAGTCTGCAGTACAGGATGTGCAGGAAGTGGTGGAGTGCTATTCCACCAGTGGGGATAAAGACTATGTTCTGCGCGTGGTGGTCGACAGCGTGGAGCACTACGAGCAGCTGCTGAAGCGCTCGCTGGTTCACCTGCCGAATGTGGCCTCGGTGAACTCCACCTTTGCATTGAAGCAGGTCAAATACACGACGCAACTGCCTCTCTAATGTATTTGATGCTCTGGCCGCATTTTGTGGCGGCCAGGCATCTTCAACCCACTTCCAGCTTATCCACCACCTGGGCGAGCACCTGCTCAAGATCCTGCCCGTCGCACTCCACCACGATATCCGCATAGCGCCGATACAGCGCCTGGCGCTCTTCAAACAGTTCGCCAAAGCTCTGCCCCGGCGCCTTGGCAATACCGCGGCTTTCATAGTTGTGGATTCTGCGGCGCAGTTCTTCGGCGGAGCAGTTGAGAAATACCGCCGGGCCGAACTTGAGCAGATTGTGCATGCCCTCTTCGCTGTACACCACGCTGCCGCCGGTGGCGATCACGTGGTTGGGCAAGTTGGCTTCCGCAATTACCTCGCCCTCAATTCGGCGCAGATTGAGGTAGTCGGTTTCGTTCATGATCTCCTGCAGGGTCTTGTCTTCCCGCAGCTGAATCAACACGTCCGTATCCACAAAATCTTTTGCCAGCTCTTTCGCCAGCAGCACGCCCAGTGTGCTCTTGCCGGCACCCGGCATCCCGATCAGTACAACGCTGCCCTGTTTCTGCATTTATATTCGACTTCCCAAAAAGACTCGTTGTGAGACCCTTGAGCGCTAACGCACTCAGTCTCCTCGCCGCGGCAGCAATACAGACCGCAGCCACCCCAACAGGCTATTGCCTGTGAGCAGCATTTTATCCAATTCATCCAGATTGTGCGCCTGTCGGAAGCTGTCCGCAAACAGGGCCTCGCGTGTGATCATCCGGCGGCGCGGGTTGATCTGCTTGATTTCCCGCGCCGGGTTGCCGGCTACCACCGCGTTGGCGGGCACGTTCCGGGTGACCACACTGCCAGCACCGACAACCGCGTTATCCCCAATAGAGACACCCTTGCAGATGATGGCGCTGTCGCCAATCCAGACGTTGTTGCCAATAGCGATGGGGGCTGTGCAGCGGAACGGGCGGGTGCGATTATAGAGGCCGTGCCAATCGGAATCGGAGATGTATACGTTGGCGGCAATCATACAGGCATCACCGAGGGTGATGGATTGGCCGGCGGAGATGCGCACGCCGGGAGATATCAGCACATAGTCGCCAATGGTGATTGTCGCCTCCCCGCCGCGGTGCCCCATGGCGGTGAGACGAATACAGTTGTCCGGTGTTGAAATCAGGTGCGGGAAATTCCCCAGGCGAATATGACTGCCGAATACCTTAACCGAAGACGGATGCATGATCTCCGGCTCACGGCCGATAGCATCAAACTGTGGCAGTAAAAAGTGGCGGCATCGCCAGTTGCGGAACCGCAGCAACAGGCGCTTGAGCCAATATGGTCTATGATCCTTTCGCATGTAATGTCGCCGTTGCGTTACGTTTTTATACGCTTTTGTTTTTTCGTCATGGGATCTGCCCCTCCAGCACATTGCAAAGGTTGGTGCCCCCCGGTAATGTCGTGCGCACTTCAATCAGCCATGAAACAGAGTCTGAAAAACCATGGAAACTTCCAACCCTATCGACCTCCCCCTCGACATCAATGCGGTCAAAGGCTTTCTCGACCCCGCAGAAGGCGAAGCACTCTACCGGCTGGCCGCAGAAGCCAGTGACCTCGGGCCGGTACTGGAAGTCGGTAGTTATTGCGGAAAATCCACGGTGTATCTGGGCAGCGCCTGTAAACTGATGAACAACTCATTGTTTGCCATTGACCACCATCGCGGCTCGGAAGAGCACCAACCGGGTGAGGAATACCACGATCGGGAACTGTTCGACGACCGCAGCCAGCTGATGGACAGTTTTCACAACTTCCGCAGTACTATGCGCACTGCCGGACTTGAAGAGAACGTGGTGCCGGTGGTAGCGCCATCAACCGTGGCCGCACGCCACTGGAATACACCCCTGGGGCTGGTGTTTATTGATGGTGGCCACTCCCTGGAAGCGGCACTCAGTGATTACCGCAGCTGGAGCCGGCATATCGTGCCCGGTGGCTTCCTCGCCATCCACGATATTTTCCCCAATCCGGAAGACGGAGGTCAGGCGCCCTATGAAATCTACAAGCTAGCGCTGGCTTCCGGTCAGTTCGAGCGGGTGGAGACAGTCAAGACCCTCGGTATTCTGCGGCGCATCCCGTAAATTCACCTGCGTAAAGAGGCTGCTGGCCGGGGTAAGCCCGGCCAGTGCGTCCGCCGCCAACAGCATGGCGCCCACAGTCCAGGTGGTTTTTTCTTCCGGCCACACCGCATTGTCACGATAGACATAGCCGGTCCAGTAGCCGCCATCCTCGTCTTGCCAGCGATGCAGGCCCCGGTAAATGGTCTCTGCTTTTTCCCGTTCACCGGCCGCCAGCAACGCCATGGTCAACTCACAGGACTCGGCAACGGTTACCCAGGGCTCATCGTTCACACAGCGGCAGCCCAGCCCAGCCACTACAAATTCGTCCCACCGTTTTTGCAGCCGCAGCTTTGCGCCGGCCCCTTCGAAGGCACCGGTCAATACCGGGTAAAACCAGTCCATCGAAAAGCGCGCCTTGCTTTCCCAGGTGCGATCGAATCGATGGGGCTTTTCTCGCAATGCATCGCCCAACCGATCTCGGGCACGCCGCCAATCCGCTCGCTCACTGTTGAGAGCGCTCGCGATATTGATACCGCATTCGAGGCTTTTGTAAATGGATGAGCAGCCGGTAATCAGCGCATCCTCAAGGGGCTCACCCTGCCCGTCTACAGCCCACTGAATATCGCCGTGCTCGGATTGCAAAGCCAGTACAAACCCCAGCGCGTGCTCGACCATCGGCCAGAAGCGGAGAAGAAATCCTCGGTCTTCAGTAATCAGAAAGTGATGCCAGATACCGGTAGCAATGTACGCGACAAAATTCGTTTCACGGCGCTCACTGTTATCCACCTCGCCACGTTTGTACGCGGCCCACCAGCTGCCATCGTCCAGCTGCTTATCTGCAAGCCAGACGTAAGCGCGTTCTGCTGCAGCATACTCCCCTGCAATACTCAGCCCCATTGCCGCTTCTACATGGTCCCAGGGATCTGCATGGTGTCCGTCAAACCAGGGAATGCATCCATCGGCCAGCTGTTGAGAAAGAATGTAATCGGCGCTGCGACGCACAAAATCGGCAGGGAACAGCGCGGGCGTTTCTGCCCGCTCCAGTGCCGCGTCCATTGAAGTGCTCATACTGCAACTTCCTCACCGGCAACACTCTTCAACTCAAGAGACGCTAAAGTGTTCGACGCCACTTCCGTTTGCGCCGGCTTGACGAAATACAGCGCAATACTTTTTCCCAGCAGAGGGTTGAGCAACCTCTCCACCCAGCGGGTCAGGCGGGGCTTCTGCATCAGATCCCACACCAGTAAGCGGTGGTAAGCGGAAATCAGAGGGTGCTCATCCCGCCCCCAGAAAAGGCACTTGAGCCACCAGTAAGGGGCATGGAGTGCGTGGGCCTTGTGACGGGCAAAGTATTGATGCCCCATCGCCTCGATACTATTGCGCAGCTGCTTTTCACGGAAAATTCGAATATGCCCACCTTCCACCTGGTGATAGGCATCGGACAGCTTCCAGCAGACCCACTCGGGAAAAAATGCGGGCACTGTTGCTGTGAAAATGCCGCCAGGTTTCAGCACCCGATTGATTTCCTCGAGCACACCCTGGTAATCCTCGATATGCTCCAGTACTTCAGAGCAGATCACCACATCAAAAAACTGATCCGCAAAGGGAAGCTGCAATGCATTACCCACACCAAACTGCAGGCGCCCGACCTGCTGCCCAGCGGACACAAATGGTGCAGCACGCTCGCTGGCGGTTTGAATATCCTGCTGGCTCAGGTCGATACCGAAAATTTCAACGTCGTCGGTCAACATCAGGTGAATGGCATGGCGACCCTCGCCACACCCGAGGTCGAGCACCCGCTGGCCGGGTTCCAGGTTCAATAGTGCAGGAGCCACGGTAATCATCAGGCAGCTTCTCCCTGATTTTTCGAATTCTGTTCTCCGCCGGACGCGGATTCTGCACTGTTTGCCGAGCTTTGATTCAGGAGTTCTGCCCGGGTGGCCTGCGGATTCGATTGCGCTCCGACCTGGCAACGCTCTTCGACAGCGCCCCCAACCCTTCCCCGGGAACCAATAATGCCCCGGTAGTAGGCTACCAGGTGTTTTGCCGCTACCTGCCAGGAAAATTTCTCTTCGATACGCTGGCGCCCGGCGCGGCCCAATGTTGCGCGCAGTTCGTTATCGCTCAACACCTTTTCAATCGCGTGCGCCAGTGCATCACTGTCCCCCGCAGGGACCACAATTCCCGCATCACCTACCACTTCGGGCAGCGCACCGCCGTCACTGGAGATCACCGGAACTCCACAAGCCATGGCCTCACCGGCAGGCAAGCCGAATCCCTCGTAAAGCGACGGGCACACCACCATCGAGGAAGATGTGTAGTGCTCCACCATCTCCTGATTGGAAATACCCGAGACAAAACGGACGGAGCCCTGCAGGCGCAGCTCCTTGAGTAGCTTCGCCGTGGCACCGCCTTCCCGCAGTTTGCCAACCACCAGCAACGTCAGCTCGGGGTAGCGATTTCTCAGCTGTGCCAGAGCCTGCAACAGAAAGCGCAAACCCTTCAGGGGCTGGTCCGCAGACGCCGTTGTCATAATCTGCCAGGGGTTCGGTATTTCCTGTGGCTGCGGCTTAAACAGCTCGGTATCAATACCGTTATAAATCAGCTTCAGGCGCGAGGGAGCGACACCGAATTGTTCGACGATGTCGTTATAAGACTGGGTCGAAACGGTGACGATATGCTTCAGCCGGCGAGACACCTTGATCTGCATCCCGAGAAAGCTGTGCCAGCGGCGCACCAGCAACCGATACTTCCAGTCGGGTGCCGCGTCGATGGCCAATTGCCGGTCTCGGGTAATGGGGTGATGGATTGTGGCAACTACCGGAACACCCTGCTTTTCGATAGTCAACAGGCCGTGGCAGAGGGACTGATTGTCGTGCACCACATCGTACTCACGTCCGTGGGTGCGCAGGTAGCGGGCCACACGACGGCCGAAACTGTAGGGCTCTGCAAATGCGCCGGTGAGCTTGCCAAACCACTCGTAGAAATCCGCCCAGCGCAACAGGTGCCGTGGCCGAAGGGCGCGGGTTGGATGCGGGTGCTCGTAGAGGTTCAGGCCGGGCATTTTGATCAGGCGCACCCGTGAGTCCAACTCAGGGTATGGCTGGCCGGAAATCACGTCGACCCGATGCCCCGCATCCACCAACGCTTTACTCAAGTAAAAAAGATAAACCCCCTGCCCGCCACAATGGGGATGACTACGATAACCGAGCAAGCAAATATTCAGTGGCCGCGACTGGGCCGATGGACCGTCTGTACGATTTCCCAAGGCGGTCATAGTTTCCCCATAGTTATTGTTTTGGCGAATACAAAAAGATCAGGCGCCGAAAGAGGCGAAGAATACACCGGCAAAGAAATGACTGCCAGACAGAAACCGTCCACACCGGAGACAAGACTACTCAGTCCACCGCTCGGTGAACCGGTGTATTTTTATACAATGCCACGAATCATCAGGCACCACGACAAAGCCCCGGCCTCGTATCAGGTACGAGAACCGGGGCAATGATGTCTGGAGCATTCGACAGATCAGAAGCTGAACTTGTAGCCTACGCCCAAATTGAAGATCCAGGAATCCAGCTGAAGCTCATCTTTGTAGCGGACGGAATCGAGAACAAGACCGTTGCTCAGCACGACATTGTCAACGCCGACTTCGATTTCCGGATCGGCATCCACATACATGGCGGACGCGTTAAACAGCCAGTTGGCATCGCGACCGAATTCAATGTCGATACCAACCTGTGCGGTCCAGCCCCAGGAGCTGCCGAAATTCACCAGACCGTAATCGACATCATCGTAAGTGAACACCGGGCGCAGGAAATCCTGCTCAATATCGGTGTAGTTGAAGCCGACACCAATATAAGGCTGCACCCAGGACTCGACACATACCGGGTACCAGTCAACAAACAGGCTGGTCACATTGGTTTCAAAATCCCCAATTCCATCGGAGCTGCGGAAGTCAAAATCTGACGACGTCGCATAGGTGCTGTAGGTCGCCTCCATGTCCGCGCTGTTCATGTGGTACAGCTCAACCGCCCAGTGGTCTGCCACAAAGAATGTGCCATTGATAAACCAAGTGGTGCTGTCATCCAGATCCAGCGAGTCGCCCACCGCTACCGGGATGGTACCCATAGGATCGTTTGGATCTGGGACAAGAACGACGGTGGACTCGGAAAATACCGAGTCGTCGGCATCCATCCAGGCCGCACCCGCACGCAGAATAAAATCACCGCCGTTGAAATCGGCGAATGCCGGTGAAGTGGCGCTGGCAGCTGCAATGGCCAGCGGTAAAAGAAGAGACTTGGTTCGCATGGGTAACTCCTTGTAACTCTGAAATGCTCCATAGCCGCCCTGAGTCAATCAAAATAAAATGTGACCCGTGCGTGCGGTTAGTTTCAGTATAGGTGGAGTTTTCCGGAAAACAGCAAGTACTGTCTAAGGTTTACCCGTCAAATGGGAAGAAATTTCTGCAAAAAACTTTTGGCCAAAAAAAATGCCCGCCAAAAGGCGGGCCAGTTTCTCGAACACACTTTCAGGAGGAGAGTTTGCGACGCGCTGTGTACGCAAGTTCACAGCTGTCTGACTTAGGTATAGCAGAGCATTTCCTGGTACCAACTAGCCTGTCACCAAAGCCGTTGAATGCTGGTCGCAATTACCGCCTGAACACATTCTGGCAGCGGATCAAACCCGCTGCAGATAACTCTGGTATTCCACATCGGTTACCCGCGCGGCAATTTCCGCTTGCTCCTGCCGCTTCAACAGCACGAACAATTCCACAAACTCCGGATCCAAATATTCCTGCCACAGGGCACTTTCGGCAAACCGGTCGAGCGCGCCGCCCCAGGTATTAATCAGCTGATCGCTTTCGACCTGGTAGGCATCCCCTTCTACCGGTGCGGGCGGCTGGAGTTTATTTTCCAGGCCATGGCACACACCGGCCAGGATCGCGGCCAACACCAGGTAGGCATTTACGTCGGCACCTGCAATACGGTGCTCAATCCGGCGTGCCTGGGGCTCACTCGCCGGGATGCGGAAAGTCACCGTGCGGTTGTCATAACCCCAGCACAGATTCAACGGTGCATGGCTGCTTTCCTGAAAGCGTCGGTAGGAGTTGGCGTGGGGCGCGAAGATCGCCATGGCATCGTTAGCCGTTGTCATCATGCCCGCTACAGCGTGGCGCAATAAATCTGAGCCGGCGTCTGTACCGTCGTCGAACACATTGTTGCCATCGGTATCCACCAGGCTCATATGCACATGCATACCGTTGCCTGCCAGCTCACCAAACGGTTTGGCCATAGCACTGACACGCAGACCGTGGCTGCGGGCAACACCTTTCAGCAGGCGTTTGAACAGCAACGTCTGGTCGGCGACCTTTAGCGGGTCATCACAGTGCAGCAGGTTAATTTCAAACTGACCGGGCGCACATTCCGACAAAATGGAATCTGCAGGAATGCCCTGCTCTTCACAGGCGGCACGTACATCGGCAAAAAAATGCCGCTGAGAATCCAACTCTGCCAGATCGTATACATCGGTGGATGGCACCAGATCCGAGTCGTTGTCACTGACCGGGCGCGGGCGCCCCAAGTCATCCGCCTCTTCGCGCAGCAGATAGAATTCCAGCTCGGTGGCACACACCGCTTTGTAACCGAGGCCGGCCAGACGCTGGACCACCTTCTGCAACTGCGCACGTGGATCTGCATAAAGCTCGGAGCCGTCCGCTTCAAACAGCTGCATGTGCAACTGCGCCGTCGGCTCGCGATGCCATGGTGCCAGGCTTATCGCGGATACTGGCTGACAGACACCATCGCTATCGCCGCTGGCAAATACCAGCGGGCTGTTTTCAATATCGCGCCCCCAGATATCCAGGCTCACAGCACTGCGCGGCATCTGCAATCCACCGCCGAGCAGTTTCCGGGCAGAATCTGCCGGTAGCCATTTACCGCGCGGCACGCCGTTGATATCAAAGACGAACCCCTCGACCCATTTGAGATCCGGGTGCGCCTCCAGAAATGCTTCCGAATCCGAAAGCAATTGTGCGGACGGCTGATATTGTTTTTGTGCTGCCATAAAACGATTCACGTTGGTGGGAACTTGTTGCGTTCAGGAGCCAGTTTATGCCATGGCTCGAGCGGTATCATCCAACGCACGGTGCGCCTTTTCCACCAGCTCGTCAATCTGCTCTTTCGTGAGAATCAGCGGTGGTGCGATGATCATGGTGTCGCCAGTCGCGCGCATCACCAGGCCGTGTTTGATACTCATATCCCGGCACACTGCACCTGCGGTACATTTGTCATCAAAGCGTGCACGGCTGCCCTTGTCCTTCACCAGTTCCAGCGCACCCACAAGGCCCAGGCTGCGCGCCTCGCCCACAATCGAGTGGTCCGCCAGCTCCGCCCAACGCTTGGCCAGGTATGGGCCGGTGTTGTCGCGTACATTTTCGACGATTTTTTCTTCGCGAAGGATATTGATGGTGGCGATACCGGCCATACAGGCTGCCGGGTGCGCCGAATAGGTATACCCGTGGGTAAACTCGCCGCCCTTTGCCTTGATGACACCGGCCACGCGGTCGCTAACCATGGTTCCCCCCAGCGGGAAATAACCATTGGTCACCGCTTTGGCGAAGGTCATCAGATCCGGCTTCATGCCGTAATAGTCGGCACCAAACCATTCCCCGGTACGGCCAAAACCGAAAATCACCTCGTCCATCACCAGCAGGATGTCGTACTGGTCCAGCACTTTTTTGATTTCCGGCCAGTAGGTTTCCGGCGGAATGATCACACCACCGGCACCCTGAATTGGCTCGGCGATAAACGCGGCCACTTTTTCCGGGCCGAGTTCCTGAATCTTCTCATCCAGACTCCGCGCAGCCTGTACGCCAAACTCTTCCGGCGACATGTCGCCACCCTCACCAAACCAGTAGGGCTGCTGCACATGCTCAATATAATCGAGCCCCTGGAACTGTTTGTGCATCCCGCTCATACCGCCGAGGCTGGCACCACCGATGGTGGAGCCGTGATAGGCGTTTTTACGCGAAATGACGATGCGCTTCTCGGGCTGTTCTTGCAGGTCCCAGTAGCGGCGGATGATGCGCAGGTTGGTGTCGTTGGCCTCACTGCCGGAGCCGGTAAAGAACACATTGTTCATACCGGCGGGCGTGACGTCCGCCAGCATATCGGCCAGCTCGATGGAGGGCACCGTGGTGCACTGGAAAAAACTGTTATAGAACGGCAGCTTGTTCAGCTGCTCGTAAATTGCCTCACTGATTTCCCGGCGGCTATAGCCCAGGTTACAGCACCACAGGCCGGACATACCGTCGAGCATCTGGTGCCCATCGATATCGGTGATATAGGCGCCCTCGGCACTGGTGATCACCCGAGTGCCCTGGTTGCCCAGATCGTGAAAATCTGTAAACGGGTGCAACAGGTGATCGCGGTCATGCTGCTGTAACTGGCTTTTGTTCATGAATTCACTCCTGATTCGAATGACGCCTGCAGAGGGCCGATACAGGGCCTCTGCAGCGTGGCCCGCAAAATGTGATCACATTCTAGATCGGTCGCAAACGAGAGTGCAACCGCTATCTTCGGCCTGCAGGCCTGTGGAAGCGGAACCCAGGTACACCCCATGAGGAAACACGCTCCTCGGTGTCGCATCTGCAAACAATATAGTCAGGGTAGAGGCTTCACCGCCCGGACGGGCGGTGAAAATGGCGGGTGCGGCTTAGAAAGCGCAGTCAATGGCATCCAGCAACATATGGGCAACCAGACCGATACCCAGCCAGCGCACAGGCTTCCAGGGCAGGAACATCATTGCACCATAGAAGGAGATCGGGAACATGGTGTGCAGAGGATGGAAGTTGATACTGCAACGATCCGGATCGTAGATCGGCGACGCCCACAGGTGATCCAGGTCGACAAGGTTTGCCGCCAGCATAAACAGCGCGGCTTTTTTCCAGTCATCGCGAAAGAAAAACCAGGCGATAGCGAGTGGAACAAAAAAATGTAATGCAATATGGAAATAACTGAACATCAGGTGGCCAATAACGTTTAGGTGGGAAGTAACTCTTCAGCGGAAATGGAGCCCAGGCCTTCTTCAATATCCTGGCGGATGGCGGTGCGGACACGCTCTTCGTCATTGCTGGCAATCGCGTGAATCAGATCCTGGTGTCGGTCGGGCAGCTCCTGTACACCAAAGCGCTGGAATACCAGGTGTTGTAGTGGTGCGGTCTGCAGCCACAGGCTTTCAATCAGTGACAGGATGATATGCGGGCGGCCAAGGCGGTAGAGGGTAAAGTGAAACTCGAGATTGCCAGTGACGTACTCCTGGATATCTTTCTGGTCCAGAGCGAACGTGACACGCTCATCCAGCAACCGCAGTGATTCCAGCTCATCCCTGCCAACAAACGGGAGGGCCTGGGCAGCAGCCTGACACTCCAGGGCAACCCGGGCGGCACAGATCTCGTCCAGTTTTTCCCGCGTCAGTGTGGGGACGGTAACCCGGCGGGTATCGGATAGCTCCAGCGCGCGTTCGGAAGTCAGCCGACGCAGTGCCTCCCGCACCGGCATGGGACTGCAATCCAGCTCCGCGGCGAGACCGCGAATAGTGATAGCCCTGCCCGGCAGAAACTGACCGCGCAGGATGGCGTCGCGCAGCTGGTAATAGACCCGCTCCTGGGTAGTGCGGAACGCTTCCTGTGGCTCGGTAAACTCGGCATCTCTCACGGGCGGCCTCGTGGCTGGGGTCAGATAACGGTCAGTCTGCGCTGCCAGCGGCAGAAGAGCGGGCTTTGGCCCCACCCATCCACAAGATTTCTGGCTATACGGACATTGCCTGCGCCAATTTGTGTGGCGACTGCTGTGAACCGACTTCGATCAGCGCGTCGGCAATGGCGCCAGTTTGCCACATTTCAAAGAAATCCTCCGCTACCTGCTTTCCGGCCTCTGTCACCGCATTCCAGTACTTGAGCCGATCCGCGGTGGGTAGCTGCATAAAATCGTCCCGGTCGGGGATCTTGGCAAAGGGCAGGCGGGAGACCCACTCGGGAGATGGCGCCACCAGAATCACATTGTCCATGGCGCCACCGCGCACCCAGCGCCAACGGAAACTCTTATCGAACCACCCGGGCACCATATACGGGAAAAAATGCGGATAGAGGACCAGGCCCTGCGGATGCGCAAAACCAAGATCGAAGTGGTAGTCGGTAATCCCACCATCGCGGTAATTACCTGACGGCGCTCCGGCCGGTGTCGGCACACCTGCCATCACCAGGGGGATGGAACCGGACGCCAGTACTGCCGGGCAAACATTCTCGGCGCTAAGCGGCGTATTGACCGTGGATAAGTTGCGGAAAGCCACCGTCGGCACCTGCCCCGAGTGGAACACCACCCGATCCCAGAAGGCACGGAGGGTGCGTCGGCTCACGGCATTGGCCAGCGCCGAAGCCAGCAGTGCGGGTGCGAGAACCGCCTTGCGCTCGCTGGCAAGAGGCCCACGTCCGCGCACGGTGACAAAATGGCTGTGCCAGACCGGGTTGGCTGCGACTTCCGCAGCACCCTCCTCGCCCAGCACATCCAGCAGGATCTTCTCCCCCGCCGCAGTGATCTCAGCGGGTGCAGGCCGCTCGCTGGCGTAGGTCTGGTTGATGTACCCGTATTCCAGCGTTTCCAGCGCGGCCAAAGGATTGGCAGTGGCGTAACACATATTGCGAAAGCTGCCGATGGAAGACCCAAGGGTCGCAATGGGTGTGGTGCGATCGCGAAAGAATTCGCCAATCAACACCCGGTCCAACTGGCTGATGGACAACCATTTGGGGCCGCCGGAGGCGCCCACCAGGGTAGAGACCATCTCCTGACTCAACCCTTCCTGTCGGACCCGGCGTGCAGCATTGGCACCCGCCAGTACTACACAGCTTTTGTATTGTTTCGCTTTCGACATCTTCCCGCTCACAGACTGCCTGTTCTTGTGTTCCCGGTTATGAGCGTTACCACTCGCCGGTGTTTTCCATGGATGCCCAAGGCTCCTGCGGCGCAAGGGAGTCGCCCTTCTGGAGCAGTTCGATGGAGATATTGTCTGGTGAACGCACAAACGCCATGTGGCCGTCGCGAGGCGGGCGATTGATGGTCACCCCCATATCCATCAAGCGCTGGCAGGTTTCGTAGATATTGTCCACGCGATAAGCCAAATGGCCAAAGTTGCGGCCGCCGGAATAGCTTTCCGGATCCCAGTTGTAGGTGAGTTCCAGGCAGGGGCGCTTGTCGCGGTTGGCAGAGTCGGAATCCCCCGGTGCAGCCAGGAATATCAGGGTAAAGCGCCCTTTTTCATAGTCATTGCGCGTGACCTCGTACAAGCCCAGCTTGTCGCAATAAAATTCCAAGGATTTCTCAAGATCGGTGACTCGCACCATGGTGTGCAAATATTCCACTGCAACGCCTCCTTATGGGGATTACAATCCCGGTACATCAATTTGGATGACTACTTTAGTCACCCCTGAAAAAGTTACCAGCGCGAAATGTACCAAAAATACTATCGACATTTTTTACAGGCCGCCCAAAAAGCGGCCGCTCCGGGGTGCGACCTACCGGTTTTGCACATGGCATGCCACTCTCACCACTACTGGCCCGACGTGACGCTGGATGCAGTCAACGCCTACTGGCAGGACGCGGCCGCACTGGCCGACAGTAAATGGGAGAAGATATTCGGCGAGAAAATACCCGCCTTCCAACGCGGCATAGCAACCACCCTCAACCTGCCGACCCCCACCCAGGTCGCACTTGCACCCAATACCCATGAGCTGGTCTACCGCCTATTAAGCGCCTTTGACCTGAGCCAGCCCCTGCGCATCCTGACCACCGATGGCGAGTTCTATAGTTTTGCGCGACAGCTACTGCGCCTCGAAGAGCTGCCCACCGTCGAGGTGGTGCGCGTGCCCACCGAACCCTTCGCCACCCTGCCCCACCGTTTTGAACAGGAATTGCAAACCGGGAACTACCAGCTGGCCTATGCCAGTCAGGTCTTTTTTGATTCCGGTGTGGCCTTTCCCGGCCTGCTGGACCTGGCCGCGCGCAAGCCGAACAGCACCCAGATGGTGATCGACGGCTACCACGCCTTTTTCGCCCGCCCCACGGACCTCGGCGCCATCGCCGACAAGGTGTTCTATACCGCCGGTTGCTACAAATACCTGGGTGCTGGCGAGGGTATGTGCTTTATGTCCATTCCCCGCGGCTGCCAGTTGCGCCCACTGAATACCGGCTGGTTTGCAGAAATGGCAGAATTGGAAAACCGCACCGAAGGCGTGGGCTTCGGCAATGACTGGCTGCGCTTTGCCGGGGCCACCATGGACTACTCCCCACTGTATAAAGCCCTGGCGGTACTCGACCTGTATGACAGAGAGGGCATCTCGGTAGCATCCATTCACGAGTATGTGCAGAAAAACCAGCAGCGTTTCCTCGGCGCGATGGATGCCGCTGATCACGCCCTGCTGAACCGCGACAATCTGATTGCCCACGACCTGGAAAACGGCCACGGACATTTCTTTACATTCCGCTGTGGCAGCTCGGAGAATGCGGAAAGCTTGCAGGCAGAGCTGCGCAAGAAAAATGTACTCTGCGATCGTCGACAGCAGTTACTGAGGCTCGGGTTCGCGGTTTATCACCCGGAAAACGAGACGTTCAAGCGAGTATTCAATTAGCTATTCATCGAATATTCATCTTCGCGGCGCCACAATGGCCCCCATCGCGATGAAGTGATATTGATGTACCACTGGCAATATTAAGGATTGGCCATGCAAAGAACCCTGAAATTATTTTCCGCCGGCCTGCTGGCCGGGCTTGTTGCTTTCACCACGGGCTGCGGCGGCGATAACAAGAGCCGCACTGCGGGCACACTGGTCTCCATCTCCGCTCAAGGCGAAGCCAGCCAGGCGCCAGACACCGCCAACCTGTCTACTGGTGTCATTACCGAAGCTGACAGCAGCAATGAGGCCATGCGGGCCAACGCCGAGCAAATGGACAAGTTGATGAAGGCAATCAAAAAAGCCGGCATTGACGAAAAAGATGTGCAGACCAGCGGTATCAGCCTCAACCCCCGCTACGATTACCAAACCAACCGCGAACGGGAAATTGTCGGCTATCAGGCTCGCAATACCGTCAATATTACCGTGCGCAAACTGGACGAGTTGAGCAAGGTGATCGACGCCCTCACCGCAGATGGCGCCAATCAACTGCACGGCCCCAGTTTCTCCATTGCCGAACCGGAGCCTCTGCTGGCAGAAGCCCGCGAGAAAGCATTACAACAGGCTCAAGCCCGCGCAGCATCCTATGCCGAATCCCTCGGCACCAAGGTGCGCAGAATTGTAAGCATCTCTGAAGGAAACCAGGGCGGTATGCCGCGACCGATGGTGCGCATGGAAATGGCGGCCGCCAAAGACAGCGCCAGCACGCCGATCGCTCCCGGCGAAAGCAGTGTATCGGTCAACCTGGAACTGGTATTTGAGTTGGAAAAATAAACGCCGAGCGCGCTTGCCCCAAACAAAAATCCCGGCAACTGCCGGGATTTTTTTATTCTTCGAACCGCTATTCCGGCTGTTTGTAAACTTTCCCACCCTTCATAACAAAGCGCACCCGCTCCAGGGTAGTGATATCTTCCAGGGGATTGCCAATCACCGCCACCATATCGGCGTGCTTGCCAGGCGCGATATTACCGAGCTCATCCTGAGCATTGAGCAGCTGCGCCGCATTCCAGGTCGCGGATCGGATAGCATCCGCGGGACTCATGCCACCCTGCACCATCAGGGCAAACTCCCTGGCATTGTCACCGTGTCGGCTCACACCTGTATCGGTACCATAAGCAATTTTTACCCCTTTCTTGTGTGCGCGCTGAAAGGTGTCCTGAATCAGCGGGCCAATCTGGGCTGCCTTGGTGCGCACCATTTCCGGAAAGAAGCCCTCCACCGTGGACTTCTGGGTCACCCAGTCGCCAGCCAGCAAGGTGGGCACGTACCAGGTCCCATGATCCACCATCAGGGCCATGGTTTTATCATCCATATAGGTGCCATGCTCGATGGAATCGACACCTGCGCGGATTGCGCGCTCCATCCCCTCTTTACCGTGCGCGTGCACCGCTACAGTAAAACCGTAATCCTTCGCGGTCTCTACAATGGCTTCCACTTCGTCCTGCATGAACTGGGGGTTCTGACCGCTCTTGGCCACGCTCAAGACTCCGCCGGTGGCGGTGATCTTGATCAGGTCGGCACCTTCTTTGTAACGCTGACGTACCGCCTCGCGGGCGCTGGCCACACCGTTGATTACCCCATCGGCAGGGCCGGGGCTGCCCATCAGATCGTGGCGATGGCCATTGGTGGGGTCCGCGTGCCCACCGGTAGTGGCAATGGATTTACCGGCGGTGTACACACGGGGCCCGACAATATCACCGCGGTTGATGGCATTGCGCAGGCTGACGGTCACGTTGCCACTGTCGCCGAGGTCCCGCACTGTGGTAAACCCGGCCATCAGGGTGCGCTCCGCGGTATTCACTGCGCGCAGGGTGTAATCCGCAGGATTCCAGGTGAAGGCTTCGCTATAGGTACGCGGGCCGAATTCATAGGACAGGTGGGTATGCATATCCATCAAGCCGGGCAACACGCTGAAGGCGCGCAGGTCGATGACCCGCTCACCATCGCGCTGGGTAAAGCCACGCTCCACCGACTCCACCTTGCCATCCACAATATGCACCGTGCGCTTTTCCAGTAAGCGGCCTTTTTCGCTGTCGAACAGCCAGCCTGCCTGTACTGCAATATTCTCTGCCTGCGCAAGCGTAGCCAGCACAAACAGGCCCAGACCTACCAGGGTCTGGCAAAGCCGTTTCGCACTGCTCAGTATATTTTCGGGTGTGATCATGTTGTATCCAGTTTTGGGCCCGGTCTATGCCGTGCCCGTTTATTGTTTGATCGTTACAGGCGCCCAACCGCGCCATGGCGCACCAATTTACCGTATTCAGTCGTCATAAAAAAAGCCCGGCTCGCATAAACACTGCGGAGCCGGGCTTTGATCCGATCGCGCCAGCGGGCCATACCACTGCCGCGGATAACGCTTACTCGCTCGCTGGCAGCACCGTGACAGGGCCGATATCCAGCGCCTCGATTTCCTTCTGGATCTTACTCAGATCCCCCACCACCACCCAGGTAAACTGCTCAGGTGCCAGGTTTTCTTTCGCCACCTCTTCCACCTGCTCCTTGGTTAATGCGCTGACCCGCTGGGGGTACTCAGCGATATATTCCGCCGGCAGGCCTTTTTCAAGCTGCCAGACGATACTGGACAGCAACTGTCCCTTGGTCTGGAAGCGTGCACTCTGCTTCAGCACTTCATCGTCCTGATAATCCGTAAGCTCACTGTCAGTAATCGGGCGCTTGCCGAGGTAGTCATTGAATTCTTTCAACAGTTCGCGCATGGCTGGTGCAGTTTTGTCGGTTTGCACCGGTGCAAATACGATATACGGTCGCTGGGCCTCGGTGTCCATGGAGACGGCGCGGGCACCGTAGGACCAGTGCTTGTCCTCGCGTAGATTCATATTGATCCGCGAGGTGAACTTGCCGGCAATGGCAGAGGCCATCGCATCGTACGCCTCTGCGCCTTCCGGCTTCCACGGCGCCATCACCAACCCGGCCATTATGTAGCTCTGTTGTGCACCGGGACGGTCCAGCAGGAAAATACGCGCTTTCTCGGGTCGCTGCACCACTGGAATATCCAACGCTGGCAGTGGGTCATTGGGGGCTCGCCAACTGCCAAGGGTATTATTAAGCAGTTTCTGAATTTCCTCTTTTTTTACATCCCCCACGACCGTCAGCTGTGCATTATCCGGGCGCAGCCAGGTTTTGTGGAAGCCCATCAGGTCTTCGCGGGTAATAGACTCGATGGCCTCGGGTGTACCGGAACCTGTTAGCGGTGCGCCATAGGGGTGATCCTTGCCGAATAACAGGGGCGGCAATTTGCGCATGGCCAGTCCTTGAGGCTGAGCTTCTTCCTGGCGGATAGAATCCAGCCAGTTGGATTTGACCCGCGCCAGGTCGTCTTTCTCAAATAATGGCTCAGAGATCACATCGCGGAACAGTTCCAGAGACGGTTTCAACTGTGTTTTGAGAGCACTGAAGCTCAGGGAGTTGTAATCCAGCCCGCTACCGGCACCAATACTTGCACCCAACTCTTCCAGACGGGCGCTGAATTCCAGGCTGTCGTAACTGCCCGCTCCCTCACTCAACATACGCGCCACGACGGATGCCAGCCCCGGCTTATCAGCGTCCGCCGATGCGCCGCTGCGATATTGCAGGCTCATAAACACAACCGGTGTGTCATGGCGTTCAGCGAGTACGACGTTCAGGCCGTTGTCCAACGTGAAGGTCTTCTGCTCGGGCAGTTCGAGCTCAACGGTTTTATCGACGGCCGGCAATTTACTGCGGTCGACATCCTCGCCACTGGCCGCATACTCTCCTTTCGGGCTGACGATCAGGGTGAAGTGTTCTGACTTCAGCCATTTTCGTGCGACATTCTGAACATCGTCCACCGATACCTCGGCGTAGTCGGTAAGACCGCTAATCAGCGCCCCCGGATCGTCATAATAAAATTCCGAGCGCGCCAGAATATCGGTCTTGCCCCCGAAGCCACCAATTTTTTCCAGGCCTTTCACCAGGCTGGCAAACTCGCTCTGTTTGATACGGCGCAGTTCCTCCACACTGACGCCACTGCTTGCAAAATCCTGCAATTCATCATTCAGTAGCTTCTCGACCTTTTCGACGGATTGCCCCGGTTTTACATCCACCATCACGATGATCTGCCCGGCGAGCTGTCGGCCGTAATAAAACGCGCTCACACTGGTGGCCACCTGTTCGTCGCGCACCAAGCGACGATACAGCAGGGAGTTCTTTCGGTTTGCCAGCAGTGACGTCAACAAATCCAGCGCATTCTCTTCCGGACTGCCGATCGCGGGAACATTCCACACTTTGTAGATACGGGTCTGAGGCACCTGATCGGTCACTTCCAGGCGTTTGTTCACCTGTGTTGGTAGCTCCCAATTTTTCAGTTCAGGGGGAACAGAGGTACTGGGAATATCACCGAAATATTCCCGCGCTTTTTTCATCGCCTCCTCTACCGAAATATCACCGGCAATAACCAGTATCGCGTTGGCTGGCTGGTAATAATCCGTAAACCACTGTTTGACGTCTTCGAGACTGGCCTGGTCCAGGTCTTCCATGGAGCCAATGGTGGTCCACGAATAAGGATGGTCTGAGGGGAAGGTATTGGAGGCGATCAAGTCGAATGCCTGACCGTAAGGTGCATTTTCTCCCTGGCGCTTTTCATTTTTCACCACGCCGCGCTGCTCGTCGAGCTTCTCCTGGCTGATGGCGCCCTTGAAGTGGCCCATTCGGTCCGACTCCATCCACAGAGCCATATCCAGTGCGCCTTCGGGAACGGTTTCGAAGTAATTGGTGCGGTCGTTGTTGGTGGTGCCATTCATATCCGTGGCACCGGAGCGCTGGAAGGGCTCGAAATACTCGCCCGGATAATTTTCCGAACCGTTGAACATCAGGTGTTCAAACAGGTGAGCAAACCCGGTTTTTCCGCGGGTCTCATCTTTGGAGCCCACCTTGTACCAGATATTGATGGCCACCACCGGGGCTTTGCGGTCTTCATGCACGATCACAGTGAGGCCGTTTTTGAGCGTTTCCTTATGGAATGGCAGCTCAATTTTCGGTGGTTTTACGAAAGCCTCGTTGCCGCTGGCAGCGGCTTTGCTGCTGGCAGCAGCTTCTTTATCAGCGGTTAGTGCCCTGTGGACATTTTCCTTTCTTTCCTCGGGTGCCTGATGGCGATCACAGCCCGCAAGGCCAATTAATAACCCCACGATGATCAGGCCAACCGGCCGCCAGGCAATTCGCATATCCATTGTCATTTATCCTGTGTCTCTTTTCTCGACCCCGAAATCCCGGCCCGGAAAATCTTAAAATCCCGATTTTACGTCCGCACAATGCAGCAAAGTGTAGGCAAAAAAAACGGGCGCCGTGGCGCCCGAAAGATACTTCACAGAGAGACGATGTCGTCGTCAGGGAAAACTGGTTAACGGGTAAACCGTCAATTTATACGGCCTTTCTCATCCGTTCAGGCTGCCGCAGAGTCGGTGCCATTCAGCGCATCTGTGTGGCCAAAGCGCTCTTCCGCGATGCGGTCCGCAACGTGGGCGGTGGTTTCGCCAGATTCGTCGGCGCGCTGGAAAACTTCTTCCATGGTGGTACCGATGGTATCGATATGGGCCTTCACCTGCTGGGCATTGTATTCGCCCAATTCCAGACCCATTTGCTGGTAGTAGACGTCGATGATGCCACCGGCATTGATCACATAGTCCGGGGCATAGAGGATGCCCTTATCTTTCAGTACCTGCGCGTGGCGCTCTTCCGCCAGCTGATTGTTGGAAGCACCGGCAATAGCGCCGACCTTCAGACGGTCAATGGTGTTGTCATTGAGGATGGCGCCCAATGCGCAAGGGGCAAACAGGTCCACATCCAGGTCAAAAATTTCGTCGGCGCCAACAGCGGTGGCACCCAGCTCATTCACGGCGCGGTCCACGTTGTCCTGGAAAATATCCGTTACGAAAAGTTCTGCACCCGCGTCTTTTAGCAATTTACCGAGGCGGAAGCCCACGTTGCCCACACCCTGAATGGAGACTTTCAGCCCGTTCAGATCGGTGCGGCCCCAGCGGTGCGCCACAGCAGCTTTGAGGCCCACGTACACACCGTAAGCGGTGGATGGAGAGGGATCACCACCGTGTTCCTGGCCGGCAATCACACCCGAGACGAACTGGCTGCGTTCGGCAATGATTTTCATATCGGCAACACTGGTGCCGGAGTCTTCCGCGGTGATGTAGCGGCCGCCGAGAGTATTCAGAAAATCGCCCATCGCACGCAAAAGCTCTGGTGTCTTCTGTTTGCGCGGATCGCCAATGATTACGGACTTGCCACCGCCCAGCTTGAGGCCGGCCATCGCAGACTTGTAGGTCATACCGCGGGAGAGGCGCAGTACGTCGTTGAGGGCTTCAGCGTCGTCGGCGTAGGGCCACATGCGACAGCCACCCAGTGCCGGACCAAGATTGGTATTGTGTACCGCGATAATGGCCTTCAAGCCGCTCTTGGCGTCGTGATAAAAGGCAACTTCTTCGTGGTTATCGTAGGCAGGATGGGAAAAAACGCTCATAAAAATCCTCTCCGGAGGCCGGTTTACGGCGGTGCCAGACTCGGCCGATTGTGTCAGCTCTGTCCGCGACCGTGCTTTATTGTAGGCCCCTAAGAATATAGCCACCGGGGACTTAGGGACATTGCAAATTTTGCCGAAACCGGCACAAAAACATAAAACACATCCCTTATATTTGATATTTTTAGGATGAAAACACCTGCAATAACCAAATCGGCGCACTGGTCACTTATTGTACTAACCGCTGGCGACTGACTGGCCCGCGCAATCCGGCAGGCACCTTCACATCCGGGGGCTGTCCCCGCTGGCCTGTCACCGTCGGTCTGGTAGAATCCGCGCCCTAACCGACCTACCCCGAGTGACAGAGATCCTTCCATGCTCAATGCCGATGCCCTTCAACAGTTGAACCAGCTGAAAACCGATATCCGTTCTACCAAGGAATTCGCCGAGGGGCGCGTGCGCGGTAGCAATGGAAAATTCGGATTTGTGGTGCTGGACGATGGGCGCGAGGCGTTTCTGCCTCCTTCCGAGATGGACCGCGTATTCCCCGGAGACCGGGTGCGTGTGAGCCTCACCGAAGAAGACAAGGGCAAACTCTCTGCCGAGCTGGATCAGCTGGTCGAATCGGAGCTCAAGTATCTGGTGGGGCAGTACGTCCAGCGCGGCCAGGGACATTTCGTTCAGCCCAGCGAGCACGGCCTGTCCCGCTGGATTTTTCTGCCTCCGCGCGCTCGCGGCAAAGCGCAGCCCGGTGAGTTCATCGCCTGCAGCGTGACCCGCCACCCGTTCAAGGACGGGAAGTCCCAGGCAAAAGTGGAGACTGTGATCGGCAAACCGGAGATGGCTGGTATCGAGCACGCCTTTGTAGTGGCCCAGTACCGCCTGCAGAACCAGTTCGGCAAGGCGGCACTGGAACAGGCAGCCACCATTCCGGAAAAGCTGGAAGCACTCTGTGGCGAACGCAAAGACCTTTCAGATCTGGGCTTTGTCACCATCGACGCGGAAACCACCCGGGATATGGATGACGCCCTTGCCGTCACCGACTCTGGCTCTGAATCCGACAAGGGCTGGACCCTGCACATCGCCGTGGCCGACCCCTCCAGCCTGATCGATGCCGGCTCCCCGCTGGACAAGGAGGCCCAGACACGCGCCAATAGTGTCTACCTGGCCGGTGAAACACTGCCCATGCTGCCGGCAACCCTCTGTGAGAACAGCTTCTCGCTGATTGCCGGCGAATTGCGTCCGGTACTGGTGATGCATATAGAAGTAGGTAAAGACGGCGCTCTAAATGGCTTCGAATACGAGTTTGCTGCCATCCGTTCCCAGCACAAACTCAGCTACGCGCAGGTCGCCCAGTTTATCGACGGCGACGACAGCGCGGTACCCGCCGACCAGCACGACAGCCTCCGCCGCCTGGATGCCCTGAGCAAAGTCCGTGCAGAATACCGCGCCGGCCATTCGCTGGTTATGGAAGACCGCCCGGACTACGACCTGATTCTGAATGATCAGCGCAAGATCGAGCGCATTGAAAAACAGCAACGCACCGCAGCCCAGCGTATGGTTGAAGAGGCAATGCTGGCAGCCAACACCAGTGCCGGCGAAAAGCTCGCCGAACTGGGTGGTGGCTGCTTCTCCATTCACCTGGGCTTCCGCGATGAGCGCATGGCAGAAATCCGCAACCTGCTGAAAGAAGTTCTGCCGGAATACGCCGAACAGGACCTGCACCAGCTGGACACTTACCTGAAACTGGTAAAAGAGCTGGAAGCCCACAGCGATGCGGAAATGCACAACGTGCTGGCGGTGCTGAAGCGGATGTTGCGCCCGGGTGAGCTGAGCAACAAAGCGGCGCCGCACCTCGGGCTGGGCCTCAGTCGCTACGCCACGGTGACTTCGCCTATCCGCAAGTTCAACGACCTGCACAACCACCGCGTATTACGTGCCGCCCTGCAGCAAGAAAGTGTCCCTGTCATCGATGATGCCCAGGGTGAAGCCTTGCAACAGAGTGTCAGTACCGGCCGCCAGGCAGATCGTGCACTGCAACAATGGCTGTATTGCCAGTTCCTGGAAGCCAAAACCGGCGAAAGCTTTACTGGCACCATCACCCTGGTGAACGGTGCCGGTATCGGCGTCCGCCTGGATGACTTCGGCATCAACGGTTTCGTGCGCTTCAATAGCAAGAAGAACCCGTTTGAATTTGACGGTAAGCGCCTGCGCATTACCCGCGGCGAAGAAAGCTTCCAGCTGGACCAGCAAGTACCGGTAAAAATCGCTGCCGTGGATATCGACAAGCGCCGCATCGCGCTGGAGCTGGTCACTGAAGTAGCGGCAGCCGAATAGCGCCACCTCCTCCCTTCCCTATCTAAAGACTAAACTTCCAGCCGCGGGCCACAAGCCCGCGGCCGCCACCGGCCCCAACCGAGGCCTCGTATAAAGGAAATTGTATGTCGACCATTGCAGATCTGACCCCCACACCACTGTGGAAACATTTCGCCAAACTGTGCGAGATTCCACGCCCGTCCAAACACGAAGACCAGGTGGTGGCCTACATCGTCGATTTCGCCAAAAATCGTGGCCTCGACGTCAAGCTGGATCAGATCGGCAATATCATCATCAAGAAGCCCGCTACCCCGGGCATGGAAGACCGCAAAACCCTGGCCATGCAAAGCCATGTGGATATGGTGCCGCAGAAAAATGCCGACACTGAGCACGACTTCCTTACCGATTCCATCAAGCCCTATGTGGACGGCGAATGGGTCACCGCTGAAGGCACCACCCTCGGCGCGGATAACGGTATCGGTGTGGCGGCAATCCTCGCCCTGTTCGAATCCACCGATATCCCGCACCCCGCGCTGGAAGCCCTGCTGACCATCGACGAAGAAGCGGGCATGACCGGTGCCAAGCACCTGCAACCGGGCCACTTTGAAGCAGACCTGCTACTGAACCTGGATACCGAAGACGAAGGTGAGCTGTATGTGGGCTGTGCCGGCGGTGTCGACGTCAATGTATCTCTGCCCTACACCGCTGAATCACTGCCGGCAGGTTACAAGGCATTCAAGCTGAGCGTGCGCGGCCTGCGCGGCGGTCACTCCGGTTTGGATATCGACAAGGGCCGCGGCAACGCCAATAAAATTGCCAATCGTATTATCGATACCGCCCTGCAACAGATCCCGGAGCTGCGTATCGCCAGCCTGGACGGCGGCAGCCTGCGCAACGCCATTCCCCGCGAATCCTTCACCGTGGTGGCCGTGCCCGCAGAAAAGGCTGCTCAATTTGAAGAACTCACCCAAAGTTCAAGTGCCGTCATCAAAGCCGAGCTGGACAACGAACCGAAGCTGGATATCGCCCTGGAAGCCGCCGATGCCCCCGCAACGGTGATGGACGCAACTACCCAGGAAAAACTGATTCGCACCATCCGCTGCTGCCCAAATGGCGTTGAGCGCATGAGCACCGCGCTGGAGGGTATTGCCGACACCTCCAACAACCTCGCCCGCGTCGTCACTGAAACGAGCGAAAGCGGCACTCCTCATATCCGTATCCAGTGCCTGGTACGCAGCCTGTCCGATAGCGCCCGCGACGAACACGGCCTGAATGTTGCCGCGGCATTCCAACTGGCCGGCGCCGAAGCCAGCCTCGACAACGCCTACCCGGGCTGGACACCCAATATGCAGTCGCCACTGCTGGCGCTGATGAAAGACGTCTACAAGGAAATGGAAGGCAAGGAGCCGGAAGTCAAAGTCATCCACGCCGGTCTCGAATGCGGCCTGCTGGCCAAGCCCTACCCCAACTGGGATATGGTGTCCTTCGGCCCCACCATACGCCGCGCCCACTCACCGGAAGAGCGCGTGCATATTCAGAGTGTGGCGAACTTCTGGGACTACTTTGTGAAAGTGGTTGCCGCGATCCCACGCTAAATCCAACAAAGGGGGCGCCGGTGAGAGATTCAGTGGCGCTCGCTATTTTCATTCACAGTATCGCAGCTTATTTTAACTGACAGGACAGACAGGAAGTTCTGTTTTTTCCGGCCGATTGAGCAGAATTTTTCATTTTTCATTGAACAATCTAAAAAACAACCCGTCAGAGCTGTACCGTTTACAGAGGACGTAGAATGAAAAAGCTCTTTATCGCCGCGTTACTTGCTCCGAGCACGGCATTGGCCGACTTTGGCACGCAGTTTGATTCGAAATTCGGATTGGGACTAGGCACCCAATACGGTGGTGTGGCCGGTCTGCAGTATTCACTAAGCGGCGAGTCCGATAAGTTCTATATTGGCGCCGGTCGCGCTGATTTCTTTGAAAGCGACTATCCCGATGAATACGGGCTTACATTGGGTTGGGAGCATGCATTAACCGAAAAGCAGACATTCGGTCTCGCTCTGAGAACAAGTACAGAAGATGGAAGGGGAGCCTACTATCAGGCTGGGTACGCTGGCCTGGAAGAGGCCACGGAAAAAAAGGATGGCTTCGAATATGGCCTGTTCGGATCCTACAGTTATTATTTCAGTGGAATCCATCAGTCCGGTTTTGTGGCAGGCGCCAACCTAGGAAAGCTCTATCGCAAGGATAATGTGAGAAGCGAGTTTAGAAACGGTACCGCGGTCGGTGTCCACCTGGGGTATCAATTCTAGACAATTATACTGCTCTCAATTTTTGCCTCTAAGCCCGACCACCGTGTCGGGTTTTGTATTCATGTAGAAATAAAGACAGAATGGCAGAAACATAACCAACTGAAAGCGCCATGACACCCGCAATCAAAGCCGCTGAAAAAGCGAAAGTAAAATTTCAGATTCACGAATATTCCCACGATCCTGCGGCCGAATCCTATGGGCTGGAGGCTGCCGAAAAACTCGGTTTGGCGCCACAACAAGTATTCAAAACTTTGGTAGTCTCGCTGGATGGAAAATCTCTCGCCGTCGCCGTATTGCCCGTCGAGCAGCAACTCAGCATGAAACTGGTGGCCAGGGCAGCGGGCGCAAAGAAAGCAGAGATGGCGGAGAAGAATGCGGTGATGCGCTCTTCAGGCTATGTACTCGGGGGCGTAAGTCCTCTGGGGCAAAAAAAGTCGTTACCCACTTTCCTCCACAACTCGGCGGAATCCGAAGCCACCATCTATGTCAGTGCCGGCCGGCGTGGGCTGGAGATTGAACTGACCCCGCAGGATCTTCTGCAACTTACCCGAGGCAAATTTGCACCCTTGGCTGCTGAATAAGCGACTGACGAAACTGAAAACAATACGAAGAGGAGTGAGGCATGAGCCAGTACGAGTGGCTACTATTTGACCTGGACGGCACCCTGAGTGATCCCGCGGATGGCTTTGTGAACTCTATGAACCATGCGCTGACCTCACACAACTACCCACCCCGCGCCGCTGCCGAATTGACCCAGCATATTGGCCCTCCACTGGAAGTCACCCTGGCTCACCTCACGGGCTCTGAAGACAGCACCCATGTACGCGCAATGGTGGATAAATACCGGGAGCGCTACGGGGAAACCGGCTACGCCGAAAACAGGCTCTACCCCGGTATTACCGATACGCTGCAACACCTCAGCCAGATCGAAGGCATCCGCCTCGGTGTGTGCACATCCAAGCGCGCCGACTTTGCCGAGCGAATCCTCAAGCAGTTTGACCTGCATCACTATTTCGAATTTGTCAGCGGTGGCGATGTAGGCATTGCAAAATGGCAACAGTTACATGGGCTGCTCGAAAGCAACACCATATCTTCGCGGGCGCTGATGATTGGTGATCGCCATTTTGACCTGTCCGCCGCTGCGAAAAACAAATTGCCCAGCGCCGGTGTACTTTGGGGTTACGGGTCCAGGGCCGAACTCAATGAATACACCCCGGCGTACCTTTTTGAAAAACCCTCGGAAATCCTTAATATTTTTTAATTCCATACTCCGATAGCCAGATACCAATAAATAGGAACTTGTATGAAATATTTTCTTGTTTTGCTCACCCTCGCCGTGCTGTCAGGCTGTGGCACAGTCACCACACTAACCAATTCCGACTCCGAGATCGCCAGCACCCTGAAACGGCAGAACTCGGGATGCGTGAGCGTGCCCCGGGTCTACAGTGGCGTTGCCTACAACATGTGCAAATTGAACTCCAATGGCAGCTCGATCTATTTCAGCCCCATGGTAGGTATTTACCTGGTCGACAGCGTGTTTTCCGCCGCGACCGACACCATCGCCCTGCCCTACACGGTGTATGCACAAAACGAGAAGGGCAGTCTGAACCTGTAGAAATAATGCACAGCCTCTCCACCATCAGTGAGACTGATGAGGAACGACCAGTCCCGAGTTTGACTGGCTCCCCCCTGGCATACATCGCATAATGCGCGACCCAATTTCCAAACCGACGACTGGCCTGCTGTATGTGGTTTAAGAACCTGCGTGTTTACCGCCTCACCCGCGAATTCTCACTGTCCGCCGAAAAACTGAACGAACTTCTGGAGCCGGATACCTTCGCTCCGTGCGGCAGCCAGGATATGGCCCGCTACGGCTGGGTGCCGCCCCTCGGCCGCCACGGCAGCGAGCTGGTGCACGCCGCCAATGGCTACCTGATGGTCTGCGCGAAGAAGCAGGAAAAGGTTATTCCTGCAGCGGTGGTGAATGAGAAAGTCGAGGAAATGGCCCTGGCCATTGCGGAGAAGGAAGCCCGCAGCGTGGGTCGCAAAGAGCGGCAGAACCTGAAGGACGAGGTGCTACTGGAGATGCGCCCCAAGGCCTTCGCCCGCTCACGCCTGCAATTTGCCTACATCGACCCGAAAGACGGCTGGATTGTGGTCAACGCGTCCTCTGCCAAGGCGGCGGAAGAGCTGCTGGAGAACCTGCGCGAGGCGATCAGCAGCCTTTCTGTGGTGCCGCTGACCGCAAAAAATATACCCCAGCAGTCCATGACCCACTGGCTCACCGCGCCGGAAGCCCCCGCCAACTTTGAGTTCGGCCATGAATGTGAGCTGCGCGACCCACAGGAGTCCGGCAGCGTGATTCGCTGTAAAAACCAGGACCTGTGTGCAGAAGAAATACACAACCACCTGTTGGCGGGCATGCAAGTCCACAAGCTCGGTCTCGTGTGGCGCGAGGGTGTCGAACTGATGGTGGATGACCAGCTCTCCATCAAGCGCCTGAAGTTCAGCGATGCTGTCACCGAGAAAGCCGATAATACCGATGCAGAGGACGCTGCCCAGCGCTTCGATATTGAATTCTCAGTCATGACGCTTGAAATCTCTGCACTGATCAAGGATCTGCTGACCGCTTTCGGTGGGCTGAATACGGATACCGCCAGTGTCGACGAAATTGTCGCGCGCGCGACTCAGACAGAGCGCGACCAGCAGCTGGCGGCGGAAGTCGAAGAGGTCTGACGCAACAGAAACGTGGATTCGGGCTGCCCCCAAACTAAGCTGGAGCGGGATACCAGTACAGTAATCCGGGGTTGGCCCATGAAACAGAATCCACGGAAAATAGTCCGCGCAATTTCCACCTCCACGCTGCTTGCGTTTGCCGTTACCGGCGCCGCACTCAGTGGCACACTCAGCGGCTGCGCTACCTCACCGGCAGACAGCGCGGCTGCCGCAACACTCGGCCAGTACCAAACGTTTGGCTTCGCACCGGTTACCGGCAGCAATGGCCGCGCCGTGTCACTGGCACAGAATGAAGTTTCCCAGCAGTTGATGGCTCGGGGCATGATGCCAAGCAGCAACCCTGACCTGCTGGTAAATGTGCAGGTACGGGCAAACCCCGCGCGCGCGTATACGATGCCGAACAATTCCCGCACCGTACATGCCAACGTTCATACTGAAGGGCACCTGACCATCGACCTGACGGATGCGCGTCAGAAACATCTGGTGTGGCGCGGCCACACGGACAAGCCGATTACCCGACAGGTGCTGAACAACCCCCAGCGCGCCATGGACCAGGCGGTGATCGAGGCATTTCGCAGCTTCCCCCTGCGCGCGCGATAGTCTGCGTAGCCATAAACCCAGCAAAAAAAATGGCCGCAATTTTTTGCGGCCATTTTTTTAAACTTTCTTCATCGGTCGACCGGGTGCACTCCAATGCACATGGTATTTTTCTTGCTCTGGCCGATCCACCCGTGAAAAAGTGTGCGCACCGAAGAAATCCCGCTGTGCCTGCAGCAGGTTTGCCGGCAGAGCTTCCCGTCGGAAGGCGTCGTAGTAACTGAGTGCTGAAGACAGCGCCGGTACTGGGATGCCACCGATTGTGGCATCCGCCACGGCCCGGCGCCAGTTGCCCTGGTGGCTGGCAATCTGTTCGATAAAGAAATCATCCAGCAACAAATTGGACAGCTTGGTATCCCGCTCGTAAGCATCGCTGATGGACTGCAAAAATACCGCGCGAATGATGCAGCCGGCGCGCCAGATTCGCGCAATTTCTGCAAAATTCAACTGCCACCCCTGTTCCCGGGCAGCGAGCTTCATCAGGTCAAAGCCCTGCGCGTACACGCAGATTTTTGCGCAGTACAAAGCATCGTGCAGCTGACCGATCACCTCTTCTCGTTTGTCTTCAGGAACCGGCGCGACGGCCGGCCCTTCCAGTTTTTTCGCCGCGCGGGTGCGCAGTACTTTGCGGGTAGAAAGTGAGCGGGCGAATACAGCTTCAGCAATACTCGGCGCGGGGCAGCCGACCTGCAGTGCACCTACGGCGGTCCACAGACCTGTGCCCTTCTGCCCGGCCCGATCCAGAATCACATCAACAAGCGGCTCGCCGGTTTCGGAGTCCATGGTATCCAGCACTTCGGCACTAATATCGATCAGGTAGCTGTTCAGTACGCCCTTGTTCCACTCACGGAAGACACCGGCAATCTCCTGTGGCGTCATTTCCAGGGCGCTACGCATAACATCGTACACTTCGCAGATCATCTGCATATCGGCGTATTCGATACCGTTGTGCACCATCTTTACAAAATGGCCGGAACCGATAGGGCCAATATAGGCGGCGCAGGGCTCGCCCTCCTTGACCGGGTTGCCCGGTTCGAACCGCTCAATAGGCTGGCCGGTGGCTGAGTCCACCTTGGCGGCAATGGCGTGCCAGACGGGCTCGATACGCGCCCAGGCATAGCGATCGCCACTGGGCATCAGCGACGGACCAAAGCGCGCGCCCACTTCACCCCCAGATACCGCGGTAGTGAAGAAAATCAACTTGCCCTCGTAGCGTTTGCAGCGCTCTACAGAGTCAGTCCAGAGGCTGTTGCCGGTATCGATGACGATGTCATCCGCCTGCAGGCCTGCGTCGAGCAACTTGTTGCATACATCATCCACGGGCGCGCCGGCCGGAACCGAGAGAATCACCAGGTGCGGCGCTTTTACTCTGGTCAGTAATTCCGTGTAGGAATTGCACACTTCCACCCGTGCCGGCTGGTCGCCGCGCTCGCTGGCGTCCTGTTCCTGCAACGCTTCCAGACGGCCGTGGTCCAGGTCAAACGCGCATACGCGGTATCCATTGTCCGCCAGGTTGAGGATCAGGTTTTTCCCCATGACGCCTGCGCCAATGAAACCGATATCGCAAAGTGCGTCTGACATAGAAAATCTCCAGAAAATTGGTACTGCTTGAAGCGGGCGGAGTATAGCAATCCGACGCCCGCGCCGGGAGGCGGAATTGCGAATCCCGGAGGCCGCGTATTTCTCACGCCGTCGCCAGAGATTACAATCCCGGGTTCACCCTCGAACCCGACAGATCCAGCTATGAATGCATCGCACCACACTCCGCACCATACCCCGAATGATGGTCCGCAAGATTTTTCCGCACCCTGGGGCCGTCAGCTGATGCTGATCACCGCCCTGTGCGGGGTCATTCTGTTTGGTATCAGCGGCGTCTTGCTGGCACAAGCCCCGGAAAACCCACCGCTGATGTACCGCCTTGGGATCTGGCTGTCGCCGGCCATTTTTTTACTGTGTGCACTGTTTTCCGTGCGCGGATACCGTCTGGAGAATCAGTGCCTGGTAGTACGCCGGCCGGGCTGGCGTACCCGAGTACCTTTGCTGGATGTTGAATCTGTAGCCCACCAGCCTGAAGCAACCAAAGGGTCCATTCGCATCTTTGGGAACGGTGGGCTGTTCGGGTTTACCGGTCTGTTTCGCAACCAGAAACTCGGCCGCTATCGCGCCTTCGCCACCGATCTCACGCATACCGTGGTCATCCGAATGCCAGCCAAAACCATTGTGGTAACGCCGGGCGATCCCGATCGATTTGTAAATGAGATCAACCGGATCTGTCAGACCAAAACCACCGATTGAAGCGTCGGTCACATTTGACCTCTGAAACCCCAACCGACGTTTTGGCGCTCAACTACACTCAATTTCAATGTAGTACTTTTGTGCGCCGACGCCACTTGCGGGAGAGACAATGAAGCGTATTTACCAATCAAACCTGTTTGCAAACCTGCTGATCTGCCTCGCCTTCGTCTGCATGAGCGGCGCCGCCCGGAGCGATGAATCGCGTACTGAAACCTTGCAATTTGCCAAGGGTGCCACCGGCACCTCCGTATCCAGCAACATCACCGGGTACAACACGGTCAATTACAAGGTTACCGCCAAAGCAGGACAGCGCATGGTGGTGAAGCTCTCTACCCCCCATACGGCCACCTATTTCAATGTATACGCACCCGGCAGCGGCCCCGGGGATGCGGCGATATTTATCGGTTCCACCAGCGGTGAGCGCTTTGCGACCACCCTGCCGGATAGCGGTACTTACACCATTCAGGTTTACATGATGCGCAGTGCCGCGCGCCGCGAGGAGTCGGCGGATTTCAAGCTGCGGGTCGACATCGACAACGGCAAAAGCAGCCACTCTGGCTCGGAGAAAAGTGGAGGCCGTATCGCCTGGAAGTATGATGCCAGCGGCAACCTACCTTGCTCTGCCGGCGAGCCCAGCTTTCGTCGTGAGTGCCCGTTTCAGGTAAAGCGCGCGCCGGGTGCGGCAGAAATCAGAACCCGTAAACCGGTGCAGGAGCATGGGCAGCGCGTGCTCTACTTCGCCAACGACCGCTTCAGTACGGACGATGGCACCCCCCTCAACTGGCAGCGCCAGGGCGACAACTGGTGGCTCGCCGCCGGCAGCCAGGAGTATTACCTGATCCCCGACGCCGTGATTTATGGGGGCTGAAACGGTTAGAATCGGGGGATACCGTTCCCCGTAAACCGAGTCAGCCTATGCTCAACCATCTCTCCAGGCAGTTCTTATCAAAAGCCCGGGCAAATACCCTGGCCACCAGAATCGCGGTTGCGCTCCCTTTTCTTTGTGCGCTGCTCGCAACGGCGGCGATGCCGGCGCAGGCCAGGGACTGTGTGATCCTCCTGCACGGGCTGGCCAAGTCCGACAGCTCCATGAAAATGCTCGAGCAGGCGGTTGCTGAAGCCGGGTTTATCGCCGTCAATGTGGGCTATCCATCCACCGACTTCCCGATCGAGAAACTTGCAGG
Source organism: uncultured Microbulbifer sp. (assembly GCF_947504145.1). Classification (GTDB taxonomy): domain Bacteria; phylum Pseudomonadota; class Gammaproteobacteria; order Pseudomonadales; family Cellvibrionaceae; genus Microbulbifer. The sequence continues at coordinate 536,342 of NZ_CANNGQ010000001.1, read as the reverse complement.
TCCCGCGATCGCCCCGGCGCTGGACAGCTGTGCCCGGCAGGAGCCGGACGCCGATACAGAGACCTCACGGGTGCATTTTGTGACCCACTCCATGGGCGGCATTCTGGTGCGCCAGTACCTGAGCCGGGTGCAGGTGGAAAACCTGGGCAGAGTCGTGATGCTGGGCCCACCCAATCAAGGCAGCGAAGTGGTCGACAAACTGGGGAGCTTTCCCGGGTTCCACTTTATCTACGGCGATGCCGGCGTGCAGCTGGGCAGCGGCAAAATGAGCGTACCGAATACGCTGGGCGCCGCGCGGTTTGACCTGGGTATTATTGCCGGCACCAGGAGTATCAACCCGATTCTCTCGCGTATGCTGCCAGGTACTGATGACGGCAAGGTCACTGTGGAACGCACCCGCCTTGAAGGCATGCGTGATCACCTGGAAATGCCGGTCACCCACGTTTTCATGATGAAAGACCAGAAGGTCATTGCGCAGGTCATCCACTACCTACAGCACGGTCGGTTCAAACGGGAGCCGGAGCAAGCTGCCGACGACTGATCTGGACACGGCCAAACTACACTGGTTGCCCTGCTTCGGCGCTTTTTTGCTGGAAACAATCAGGATAACCCGTGCTGAGATTTCACTGGCTTTTACTCCTCCCACTGCTGTTTCTCCTGTGCGGGCCGATCTCCGCCAGGGAGAACGTTCAGGCGCAACGGGAAAAAATCGAACTCCACAGCGACCCCCTACCAACCGGTGAGCAGACCGCGCCCCACAGCCGAAGTGCACGCGTCACCGCCACCATCCATGGTCAGCAGGCCATCGAGTACCTGATCGACGCGAGAACCGGCCAATCTCTCGAGCTGAACGTACACAGCAACCACACTCAGGTTGGCTATCACATCACCGCACCGGCAGCGCCCCGCGCACTGCACAAGGGCCACGGCCAGCGCTCACATTTTTCCGTCACCCTGCCGCGAGACGGCACCTACCGGGTGCTGGTTTACTTGCTGAAAGGCGCGGCTGCCAATGGTGATACCGCCGACTTCGCCCTGAATATCCGATTGCAGAACCCGGGCTGAACCGGAAGCGACTGTGCCCCCTATGATGCAAGGCAACGCAAATGCGCAGAGTACTGAAACGGAAAAGGAAAACACCGTTTCGGCAGACTATGACGCGGCAATCAATCAGGTGGACAGCTGGGTAGACGGCGCCATCGGGTTGATTCCCAACTTCACCGTTGCGCTGGTGGTACTGCTGGTGGCGTTTATTCTGGGGAGTGTTTTCCGCGTGGTTGTCCGTCGCCATTTACGGCGCAGAAGCCGTTCCAACCTGGGCGATGTGTTGGGGAGCCTGATCAAATGGTCCGTGATTCTGGTGGGGTTTCTACTCGCCGCCACCATCGTGATGCCCAGCCTCAAACCCGGCGACCTGATCGCCGGGCTCGGTGTGGGCTCGGTGGCGATCGGTTTCGCCTTCAAAGATATTCTGCAGAACTGGCTGGCGGGATTGCTGATCCTTGTTCGCCAGCCGTTCGAGATCGGTGACCAGATCAAAGTTGCAGATTTTGAAGGCACGGTGCATCGCATCGAAACCCGCGCAACCCTGATCGATACCTACGATGGCCAGCGCGTGGTAATGCCCAACAGCGACATTTACACCAATGCGGTACTGGTAAAAACAGCCCACGCCAAACGTCGCAGCGATTATGAAATCGGAATCGGCTATAGCGACAACATCGACGAAGCCTGCGAGGTCATCCGTCGCACCCTGACAGGCATCGACGGCATATTGAAGGACCCAGCGCCAGAAGCCCTGCCCTGGGATCTCGCTGCCAGCTGGGTAGCCATCCGCGCGCGCTGGTGGACCAGCAGTACCCAGGCGGATGTGACTCATGTACGCGCCAAAGCAATTCAGGCCGTGAAGGAAGCCCTGGATGAGGCGGGTATCGATATGCCCTTTGAAACCCAGGTGCATCTGTTCCACGACCAGTCCGATGAATCCGATGGCGAGCGCGGCGTACAGAGAGAGGGCTGGCCAGCCGGGCCGGCGGAAAAAGCTGAAAAACTGCCGCGTTCACGCTGGAAAGCGGTGGAGCAGTCCCTTAAAAAACCACACGACAAAAACGACTGAGCCCACCAGAAGGTGGGCTCAGTAAAAGGTCCAGCAACAGGCTCGAGTCAGCCGATCTTGCGGATACCCACGGCCTCGCGCAGTTTCGCCAGGAAAGGACGGGAGTAAGCACGCGCTTTCTCGGCACCTTTTTCCAGCTCCACTTCGATCTGCGCCGGGTTTGCCAGCAATGCTTCATAGCGCTCACGCGCCTCACCAATCTGGCCATTGATCAGCTCAAACAGCTGCTTCTTGGCTTCGCCCCACGCGATCCCTTCTTCAAATGCCTTGCGCATTTCTGCGGTCTGCTCGGGGGTGGAGAATGCCTGCCAGATCTGGAAGACCGTTGACGTATCCGGGTCTTTCGGCTCGCCCGGCTCCAGCAGGTTGGTCTTGATCTTGTTGATGTGTTTTTTCAGTTTCTTTTCCGGCAGGAACAGCGGAATAGTATTGCCGTAACTCTTACTCATCTTGCGGCCATCGAGGCCCTGCAGCACAGAAACATGCTCACTCACCACCGCCTCCGGCAAGGCAAAGTGCTCGCCGTAGTGATGATTGAAACGCGCCGCGATATCCCGGGCCATCTCGATATGCTGAATCTGGTCCTTGCCCACCGGTACCTTGTTGGCGTTGAACATCAGGATATCCGCAGCCATAAGAATCGGGTAACTGTAGAGCCCCATGTTGATGCCGAAATCCGAATCCTGCCCGTCGTCACGGTTGGCATCGACCGATGCCTTGTAGGCGTGGGCACGGTTCATCAGGCCCTTGGCGGTCTGGCAGGTCAGCAGCCAGGCAAGCTCGGGGATTTCCACGATATCCGACTGGCGATAAAACACCACGTTGTCAGTGTTCAGCCCCAACGCCAGCCAGGTAGCGGCAATTTCCAGAGTGGACTGGTGTACCTGCTCCGGATCCTGACACTTGATCAGCGCGTGGTAATCCGCCAGAAAATAGAAAGACTGGTTATTTTCTTCCTGACTGGCGGCAATGGCCGGGCGAATGGCGCCGACGTAATTGCCCAGGTGGGGTGTGCCGGTGGTCGTAATGCCAGTTAGTACGCGCTGCTTAGTCATAAATCCTGGAGGTTCCGTTCTTGCTAATCTTCAATCGGCGAATCAGACCCGAATGATACCCGTTTCCCGAGGGTGGTTGTACGCCCAGGTCAATTTCCGTGGCCACCGGCACATTCACTCAACAACTGCCGGTACTCACCGGCCATTACTTCCCAACTCATACTGGAGATGTCCGGCACGGCCAGCGTATCGCCGGACTGCACCCGCTGGGCACAGCGCACCATGGCATTACACAACTGCGCCGCACAGGATTCCACGTCATCAGAATAGCGCCATCCGCCGCGACCGAACCATTCTGGGTAGGCGAGATTATCCGGTACCAAGGGCTGACAGCCTGCGGCCACAGCTTCCAGCACCGACAGACCCTGAAAATCGTGCCGCGCGGTGGATATAACCCCGTGGCTCTGTGCCAGTAACTGACGATACTCCACCAGACTCTCGCGGTACCCCCAGGCACCCAGCGCCCCGAGCTTGTCCAGCAACTTGCGGATATGCGCGAACTCTGCGGGCTGCCGGCGGAACTGCTGCCCCACCACGTGCACAGTGAACGGGATCTGCTGGCGGCCGAAGCGGCGCAGGGCGGCAAGCAGGATATCCGGGCCCTTGTCGTGTTCCCAGCGGTGGTTCCAGACAAAGGTCAACCGCGGACTTTTCTCGCCCTCACCATTTTTCGAACCGGTGAACGCCGCAGTCTCCAGGGGTACCGGTAGTACCCGGGCTTTATCTGCAATTTCCTGGCAGATACCCTTCGGCACCTGGTCCGGTAATTTGTGCAGCAGCAGTTCAGCGCCTTCCAGCAGGGTATTGCGGTTGTACTCAGAGTTGAACAGCAAAAGGTCCCCACACAGGGCGGTGTAGATATTCAATAACTGGGGTTCAACAGACGACACCGCATCCTCGGTACGCGGGTACTCGAACTGGTTCTCGTGGAAATACACCACCGTGGGCACCCGCCCCAGCGCCGGCACAAAACCGCGCAGGGAGGCGAGGTCTGTCATTGAAGTGGTGACGATCAGATCCCATGGCTGACGCAAGGTGGCCAGGGTATCCCCCCTGCCCCAGCTAAGGCTGTTGCCGCGCACCCGCCAGCTGAAATAGCGCGGAGGCAGACTGAGCACGGTCCACTCCCAATCGGGAATGGCCGCCACGAGGCCGCGCCGCCAGCGCTTGTGGCTGTCGGCATCGTAGGCGGAAAGCAGAAGCACTTTCACGGAAATACCTTAATGAATTTACTGATCGGTTGGAGGAGTCAGAGGTGGCGCCGGCCTCAGAACCGGCGAAATGGTGGCTCAGGATTCAGGCTTGTCAAAATCCCGCAAGTTTGTCAGCCGTGCAAACAGGCTGGAAGTATCCCAGCGGCTGCCGCCCAGCGCCTGCACTTCACTGTAAAACTGATCGACCAGCGCGGTTACCGGCAACAGTGCGCCATTGCGCTGGGCTTCATCGAGGACAATACCCAGATCCTTGCGCATCCAGTCCACCGCGAAGCCGTGCTCATAGTCACCAGCCAGCATCGTCTTGTAGCGATTCTCCATCTGCCAGCTCTGGGCAGCGCCCTTGGAAATCACGTCCACCACCTGCTCCGGGTCCAGCCCCGCCGCACGGGCAAAGTGCAACCCTTCCGATAGCCCCTGCACCAGCCCTGCGATACAAACCTGATTGACCATTTTGCACAACTGACCACTGCCCACCGGACCCAGCAGATTTACCGCGCGGGCATAACAATCCAGTAACGGGCGGGCACGAGCATAGTCTTCATCGTCGCCCCCCACCATGATGGTCAGTGCGCCGTTCTCGGCGCCAGCCTGGCCGCCAGATACAGGCGCATCCAGAAAGCCGATGCCGTTCTCCTTTGCCACTGCCGCCAGTTCGCGGGCCACATTGGCGGAAGCCGTGGTGTGGTCGACAAACAAAGTGCCGGCAGACATCCCGTGAAAGGCGCCGTCCTGACCAGCCGTTATTTCGCGCAGGTCGTCGTCATTGCCCACGCAGGCGAACACAATATCGGCGCCCTGGGCGGCTTTCTCAGGCGTCGCAAAGGCTTTGCCAGTGTATGACGCCAGCCATTCACTGGCGCGGCTGCCAGTGCGGTTGTACACCTGCACCTGATGCCCTGCTTTGGAGAGATACCCGGCCATTGGGTAACCCATAACGCCGAGCCCGATAAATGCCACTGTGGTTGTCATAGAAATACCTGTTCAGGTTTCGCATTCAGGCAATAGGTAGATACTCGCTCTTCTCTGTATGAGCGGTGACGTACCTTCGATTCAATTGGCAAGCAGCAACCAGATCAACGCACCGCCCAACAGAAAGCGGTAGATGGCAAAAGGCCCCATGCCGATACGGCTGATAAATTGCAGAAAAAAATGGATACACAAATAGGCACTGATTCCAGAGAGAACAACACCGAGAAATATACTTCCCCAGGGCACCGAGTGGGTATCCAGAAGCTCAAATGTAAGGAGCAGCGCACTGAGCGCAATCACCGGGATGGACATCAGAAACGAGAAGCGCGCGGCGGCTTCCCGCTTCATCCCCAACATCAACCCTGCAGTCATGGTGATACCTGAGCGCGACGTACCGGGGATCAGGGCGATGGCCTGGGCGGCACCGATCATCAGGGCCTTTTTCCAGTCGAGCTTGCCGATATCATCCCTTCTGGCACCGCGAATATCGGCCCACCAGAGCAAGGCACCAAACACGATGGTGGTCGCAGCAATCACCGCCGATGAACGCAGGTGCGTTTCGATGAAATCTTTGAAAGCGAGGCCCACAAGCCCGGCGGGGATAGTCGCCAGCACAATCAACCAGGCGAGGCGGCCTTCGTCGCTGAATTTCCCAGTTTTAAAGCCGCCCAGGCCGTCGCATATCAACTGCCAGACGTCTTTGCGGAAATACACCAGCACCGCAATCAGGGAACCGAAATGCACTGCCACATCAAAAGCGAGGCCCTGATCCGGCCATCCCAGTACCTGGTTTGGCAAAATAAGGTGTGCCGAACTGGAAATGGGAAGAAATTCGGTAACCCCCTGGATCAGGGAAAGAATGATGATCTGTAACGTTTCCATACTTGCTACTGCATTTCCGGCCAGCGACAACCTTGCGCCGTACTGTGTTTATTTGAGGACTTTCATTCGCATAACAACCGGGGAACTTCGCTCAGCGGTCGCGGATGCGCTGGCGTTTTTTCCAGGTAATTTCATTGCGCAGGTAGGTAGGCTCCAGATCCTGCGCAGCGAGGAATTCACCGTTCTGCCAGCGCTCGACGGCCAGCACCGCAATGTCCTGGGCATGAATCGCCGCATCATCCCAACAACCCTGTGGTGACAGTGCCGCCAACTGCGGGTATTGCCAACCGGGGCCCGCGGCGATAAACGGGCACTGGCCTTCTCCCGCGGGAAGGCAGTCAGGAGACAGATAGCCCGCGGCTTCCAGTGTAGAAATGACCTGCTCCGGGCTCGACACCGCATCCGGTAACAGCGGCTCACCAGGGCGCTCAGATGAATACAGCCCCCAGTACACTTCCTGCATTCTCGCATCCAGAGCGGGCAGCACGGTAACGCCCTGCCAGTCGGGATTTGCACGAACCGCGCCCGCAGCCATGGCCGCAAGGCTGGACACCGGCACCACTGGCTTGTCGGCGGCAAACGCCAGCCCCTGCACACAACTGATGGCAATACGCAGACCGGTAAACGAGCCCGGACCCTGACTCACGGCCAGAGCGTCAACGTCCCCCAAACGGCTTCCCCCCTCTGCCAGAACCGCCTCCACCATGGGCAACAGGCGGCGGGTATGATCCCGATCGGCACGCACAAACTGCTCGGTAACCGCGCCATCCTGATACAGAGCCACAGAACAGGCGCCAGAGGTAGTATCAACAGCCAGTAGTTTCAATACTCGACCCCGTGTAGAAATAGGATTTGGTGTGGATGGTCGGGCCACAGGGCCCATTCGGCAAGGGAGCGCCGAAAATCAGGGGCGAATTGTGGCACGCCCAGCGACAAACGCAACTCATGGGAAGTAACAGCCGAACCCGGCCCCAAAAACAAAAGCCCCGGCCATTGGCCGGGGCTCGCGTACTCTGCCCTGGGCAGAAAGGGTTTGATTGCCCGGAAATCAGGACTTTTTCGGTGGCCGACCGCGACGGGCGCCGGCTTTCTTGGCGGCAGCCTTCGGTGGACGGCCCCGGCGGGCAGACTTCTTCGGCGCCGACTTGACCTTTTTGGTGGCCGCCTTTGTGGCTGCGGCTTTCTTCGGCGACTTTTTGGGCGCTTTTTTGGCCGTCGTCTTTTTCGCAGCAGACTTTCTCACGGCCTTTTTCTTACTGGTCGCCTTGGCTGCCTTTTTGGCTTCAGCCTTGGCTTTGGCCGCCGCCTTCTTCTCTAACGCCTTGGCTTTGGTCGCCGCCTTCTTAGCCGCCGCTTTCACTTTGGCGGTTGCTTTCTTCTCCGCAGCCTTTACTTTTTTGACATCGGCCTTGGCCCGGGCTTTCTTCCAGCGGCTTTCAAAGGCTTTCACGGCCTTTTCCAGCTCTTTATCCGCCTTTGCCGATAACTTGTCAGCCATTTCAGAAACAGTTTTCTTGGCGGATTCTTCAGCCTGACGCACCGCGTCCATGGCACTCGCTTTCGCCAGCCCTACTTTGGCTTCCGCGACCTTCAAACGCTGCTCGCGCAACTTGGCATTTGCAGAGGTCAGTGACTTCTTGGCAGCGGCGGACCCGGTTTTCTGAACCCGTGCGCGCGCTTTACCAACCCGATCCAACTGGGCATCCAGTGCTTTCGCGGCAGAATCTACTGCCTTTTGTGCCTTGGCAACCACCGGCGATGTGCTGGTGTTGGCCTTGGCGGCCGGTTTGGCTTTAGCAACACGTTTTGCTTTGGCCTTTTTCTTTGCGACTCGTGCCATCCCTTGTCTCCTCTTTCTCTGTAAAAGAAGTCACTTTGAACACAGAAGTGTGTGCCGATCAGCAACCCTGTTTTCGCTGCTGCCGGGAAATACATCAACTCTCGATTTCCCATCTGGCGATAGCGATTCCGCACTTCGCAGAAAAGACTATCTGCTAGCCGAAACTCGTAAAAGCAGAGAATCGAGAGCAGCCCAGCCATTCAAAATGACACGGCTGTATCAAAGTTAATAAAAAAAGTAGGGTTTGCAAGAAAATTGGAGCAAAAAAAACCGAATTTCCTAAAAAAATTCGGTTTTTTTGTAAATACGGAGGTTATTTTGAGAAAAACCTCCGTTCGAACTGAAAAACGACCGTAAAAATTATCTCGAACGGCTTCCGGGAGTTCGCTCCCGAACTATGGCTTCGATCATTGAAATATGATCTTCACGCACATTCAGCGCGGGGATGTATCGATATTCGCGGCCACCCGCATCGATAAAATTAGCGCGATTCTCTACCGCTATTTCCTCCAGGGTTTCGAGGCAATCCGCAGAAAATGCCGGGCAGATCACATCCACGCTGGAAACACCGCTCTGCCCCCACTCCACCAACGTTTTATCGGTGTAAGGTTGCAGCCACTCCGCTTTACCAAAACGGGATTGAAAGGTGATTTCCCATTTGTCCCGAGGCAGTGCCAGGGCCGCGGCTAATCGCTCGGCGGTACCACAGCAGTGCTGATAATAGGGATCGCCCTTTCGGGTATTGGCTTTGGGAATTCCGTGGAAAGACATCAACAGTTTTTCCGCCGCGCCATGCTTTTGCCAGTGTTCGCGCACAGAATTCGCCAGAGCGTCAATGTACGCCGGGTGCTCCCAGTAATCATGTACCACGGAAATATCCGGCACATTGCGCGATTTCCGGATAATTGCGGCTACCTGATCGTAAATGGCGCCAGTGGTGGTGGCGGAATACTGTGGGTAAAGAGGCAACACAGTAAATGCCGTTGCCCCCTCCTGCTTCAATCGTTCCACGGTTTCTGCCAGGCCGGGCGCGCCGTAGGTCATGGCGTGGGCGACCAGAATATTGCCTTTCCCAGCCTCCTCTTCCCCCTCGCACTGGACCTGTACACGTTGTTTCAGAAGATCTACCTGACGCTGCGTGTAATACGCGATGGGTGATCCGGTGACCGCTTCCCCATCCAGCCCCTGATTCCAGATTTCCTCGTAAGCCGGTGCTATCCGTTTGGGGCGCAGAGGCAACACCAACAGGTTGAGGATCAATAGCCAGACAGGCCTGGGGATTTCAACCACTCTGGGATCTGACAGAAACTCGCGAAGAAACGCCCGCACCGCGCCCGGTGTCGGCTCTGCTGGGGTTCCCAAGTTCATCAGAATGATCGCGTGGGCCATATTCGTTCGCACTCCTCTGGATACCGGCTCGGACCGCTATTTCATCAAATCAATTTGAAGGATTTCGTGATGCGGGAGTATTCCAGAAACCGGCACAAATGTATTCAGATGGGTTTCTATCGTATTGATAGAGGATGGTAGGAGCCAGGAACAGCCGTGAAATGGATTCGGGGATGGCCTGCAGATTGGGCCGCAGACAGAAATGAAAAAGGCTCCCTAAGGAGCCTTATTTGCTAAATACACCAGAACGGCATACCGGTCGGGAGCTTCAGCTCAACGACTCCAGCACCTGCTGGCGGATATCGTCCATGGAACCAACGCCTTCCACCTTGCTGTATTGCGGTGCAGATTCCGGCTCGCGCTGTTGCAGCTCGCGGTAGAAACCGACCAGTGGCTCGGTCTGCTCATGGTAGATGGACAGGCGATTGCGCACCGTTTCTTCGCTATCGTCGGTGCGCTGTACCAGGGGTTCGCCGGTTACGTCGTCCACGCCTTCCGTTTTTGGCGGGTTGTAAACCGTGTGGTAGACGCGACCAGAACCTTCGTGCACCCGGCGACCAGAAAGACGCTTGACGATTTCTTCGTCGTCCACAGCAATTTCCAGCACATGGTCGATGGACACATCGGCGTCCAGCATGGCCTGGGCTTGGGGAATGGTGCGGGGGAAACCGTCAAACAGGAAGCCGTTGGCGCAGTCTGGCTCGGCGATACGCTCTTTTACCAGAGCGATGATCAGATCATCAGAAACCAGTTTGCCAGCGGCCATGATGTCTTTGGCCTGCAGGCCGAGAGGAGTACCCGCTTTCACCGCCGCGCGGAGCATATCTCCGGTGGAAATCTGAGGAATTCCAAACTTCTCGGTGATGAACTGGGCCTGGGTGCCCTTGCCTGCGCCCGGAGCGCCCAGAAGTATGATTCGCATAAACAGATAGTCTCCAGATCATGCCGAGGCGCAGCGCAGCCATTGCGGCAGGCCCCCGTAAAAAGAGCGCTACCTTACACTCTGCCCCAAAGCAGGACAAGTGCGCATGTGGCCTGACCGAATTAGGTAATTTATTTACAAAAACCCACGCGTTATCGGCTATTTAATGATTTTCGCTTCAATTCTGACTTTGCCAGTGGTGCTGGAACAGCGCCAACCCGCGGTTCACTTATTGCTTTGGCGGCCGCTTGGACTCCTCCCACAACCGGTCCAACTCCTCCAGTGAGACGTCTGCGGGCTGTTGATCCTGCGCTTTCAGTACAGATTCAACCGCACCAAAACGCTGCTCGAATTTCCGGTTGCACTGGCGCAATGCCGCTTCCGGATCTTCTTTCAGGTGCCGCGCCACGTTGACACAGGAAAACAGCAGATCGCCCATTTCTTCTCGCGCATGCGCCCGGCTTCCTGAGGCGATCGCCTCACGCAGCTCCTGGATTTCCTCTTCAACCTTGGCCAGCACACCATCAATTTCGGGCCAGTCAAAGCCCACCTGGGAAGCGCGCTTTTGCAGCTTGGCGGCTCGCGTCAGTGCCGGCAGGCCGACAGCGACCCCATCCAGAGCGCCTTTCTCGCCTTTTGCCTGACGCTCCTCGGCTTTTATCGCCTCCCAGTTCGCTTTGACTTGCTGCTCATCAACGGCGCCACTGTGTCCCTCGCCGCCCTGATCGCCATAGAGGTCACCAGTCGGAAAAACATGCGGGTGCCGACGCACCAGTTTGCGCACCAGGGTATCGACGATGCGGGAAAAGTCGAAATGCCCTTCTTCCCGTCCCAGCTGGGCATAGAAGATCACCTGGAACAACAGGTCGCCAAGCTCTTCGTGTAGATGCTCGAAGTCTTCCTGCTCGATAGCCTCGGCAACCTCGTACGCCTCTTCAATAGTAGACGGAACAATAGAGGCAAACGTCTGTTTCAGATCCCAGGGGCAACCACCATCGGGGTTGCGCAGCTGCGACATCAGGAACTGCAAATCTTCAACGGTGTACGCGTTATTCATGTTGAGCAATGTTCTTTCAGGGTGACCATTTGATGACAGGCTACAGCGCCCCGATCAATGCAAGATACGGCGCTTGGCCGAGGCCACATTGGGCAGCTGATTGATACGGTGCAACACATGGCTGAGCTCCTCAAAGTTATGAATCTCAGCGGTAATCACCATATCCACGGTGTGCTTGTGCTTGTTGGAGTGGGTCTTCATGGCGGTGATATTGATACGCTGGCTGTCCAGCATGGTGGTGACGTCCCGCAACAGGCCGTGGCGGTCGTACGCTTCCACCATAATCTCCACTGAATAGACCTCGGTGGGTTTTTCGGCCCACTCCACCTGCAAGATGCGCTCGTGTTCTTCCGACTGCATGCGCAGCATATTGGGGCAGTCTCTCCGGTGAATGGAAACACCCCGGCCCAGCGTGATATACCCCATGATCTGGTCCCCCGGCACCGGGTTACAGCAGCGGGCAATCTGGGTCATCAGGTTGCCGACGCCATCAATGTAGACATCCGTCTGGCCATCCCGGGCTACCGGTGCGGTGAGTGAGGGGACTGGCTCCCCGCGCTCCACTTTCACCATGCGCTGGGCCGCATTCAGCACCTGTCCAACACCAATATCCCCTGCCCCAACCGCAGCATACAAATCGTCGAGGGTGTGCATATTGAGCTTCTTCGCCAGCTTTTCGAAATCGAAATCCGCCAGCGCCAACTGCTTGAATTCACCGTCGAGAATCGTGCGCCCTTCCGCCACATTCTGATCTCGCGCCTGCTGCTTGAACCAGTGAATCACCTTGGCGCGAGCCCGCGAGGTGGTGATGTAGCCCATGCTGCGGGAGATCCAGTCGCGGCTGGGGGATTCGCGCTTACCGGTAAGGATTTCGATCTGATTGGCGGTCTGTAATTCGTGGTTCAGGGGAACAATACGTCCATCCACTTTGGCGCCACGGCAGCGGTGCCCGATTTCCGTATGGATCCTGTAAGCGAAATCCAGAGGCGTGGCCCCGCGGGGCAAGTCGACCACGTGTCCGTCCGGGGTAAACACATAAATACGCGTGTCGACATCGCTGGCCTGCAGATCTTCCTGCAGCGGGTTGCCACCCACCTCCTCGTGCCAGTCGAGTACCTGCCGTAGCCAGGAAATTTTCTGTTCGTATCCGTCCTGGCCGTCCAGCTGTCCGGATTTTTTATCGGTGCCCTTGTAACGCCAGTGTGCACAGACGCCGTACTCCGCCTCCTCGTGCATGGCGAAGGTGCGAATCTGCACCTCCAGCACTTTCCGCTCAGGGCCGATCACAGCGGTGTGCAGGGAGCGGTAGCCGTTGTCTTTCGGGGAGGCGATGTAATCGTCAAACTCGTTGGGGATGTTGCGCCAGAGGTTGTGCACAATGCCTAGCACCGCATAGCAATCCCGCACGGTGGGAACCAGAATACGCACCGCGCGAATATCGTAGACCTGCGAAAACCCAATATTCTTGCGACGCATCTTTCTCCAGATGCTGTAGATATGCTTCGCGCGCCCGAATACTTCCCCTTCAATTTCCGCTTTCGACAATTCGCTGCGCAGCATCCCCAACACATCGTCGATATAGTCCTGGCGGGCCAGGCGTTTCTCGTCCAGCAAGCGCGCAATCTGCATGTAGTCGTCGGGTTCGAGATAACGGAAAGCCAGATCCTCCAGCTCCCACTTGATATGCCCGATGCCCAGCCGGTGAGCCAGTGGTGCATACACATCCGCCACTTCCCTGGCTACCCGGCGGCGCTTGGCCTCGTCGGCTTTTTTCGACGCGCGGATGGCGCAGGTGCGCTCGGCCAACTTGATCAGCGCAACGCGCACGTCATCCACCAGCGCCACCAGCATCCGGCGGATATTTTCCGAGTGCTCCTCTACCGCACCGCTCTGATTTTCTTCGCCAGTGTCGGCGCTGCGATTGCGGATCACCGCCATCTGCAGCACACCGCGAATCAGTTTGGCGATGGTCTCGCCCATCTCGTCGGCGACGGTTTTGAGAGACAGGCGCTTTTCCCGCACCGCGCGGTACAGCATCGCTGCGCACAGTGCTTCGCCGTCGATCTGTAGGTCTGCGAGGATTTCCACCATCTCCAGGCCGGTGAGAAAACTGCTGGCGCCTTCGGCCCAGATGTTTTCCGCCTCGATGGCTTTCTGCTCCGCCTCCTCGCTCATTTCGACTGCCTGGCGCAGGGTCACCAGTGCGCCCCCGTCCAGCTTCGCCATCGCCTGAATATGGCGCAGCCATGCCTCCCTATCGAGGGTGCCGTCGGCCAGTCGCGGATAGTTTTTTCTGACTTGTACCAATGTATTAACTCGCGGTCAGAACAAAAAAAGAATACGTCAGTATCATGTGTATGGTGTAAACCCGGCGCCTTACTCCGGTGAATCCTCAGCCGAATCTGCGTTAAACAGACCCGATGAAAGATAGCGGTCACCGCGATCACAGATGATGGCGACGATGGTGGCATTTTTCACTTGCCCGGACACACGCAGCGCACCCGCCACCGCGCCGCCGGAGGAAACGCCACAGAAGATCCCCTCTTCCCGCGCCAGGCGGCGGGTCATTTCCTCAGCCTCTTTCTGACTGATATCCATCACCCGGTCTACTTCTTCCGGCACAAAGATTTTCGGCAGATACGCCTGGGGCCAGCGCCGGATTCCGGGAATAGCCGAGCCCTCTGTAGGCTGCAGACCGACAACCTGGATATCCGGGTTCTGCTGTTTGAGATAGCGGCCACAACCCATGATGGTGCCGGTGGTGCCCATAGAGGACACGAAATGCGTGATCTGCCCACCGGTCTGCCGCCAGATTTCCGGCCCGGTGGTCTCGATATGCGCGCTGGGGTTGTCCAGATTTGAGAACTGATCAAGCACCAGCCCCTGTCCTTCCTCCTGCATTTGCAGTGCCAGATCCCGCGCGCCTTCCATCCCCTGCTCGGCGGTCACCAGGATCAATTCGGCACCGTAGGCCGTCATAGCCGCCTTGCGCTCATCGGTGGCACTTGCCGGCATGATCAGGATCAGTCGGTAACCTTTGATCGCCGCGGCCATAGCCAGCGCAATGCCAGTATTGCCGCTGGTCGCTTCGATCAAAGTGTCTCCCGGGCGAATCTGACCGCGGGCTTCTGCGCGGCCGATCATGGACAGGGCTGGCCGATCCTTGACCGAACCTGCAGGATTGTTGCCCTCCAATTTGAGCAGGATGGTATTGGAGGTATCGCCCTGCAGGCGCTGCAATCGCACCAGCGGCGTATTGCCGACACAATCGGCAATTGTTGGGTATTCCATAGTCAACTTCGGATCCACCGGACTCTTCATGGGGCTGCTCACGAGACTGAGCGGGCGCACATTCTACCTCCGAGCCGCCGCAGCTGCGAATTCGCCAACCCGGCCAGCGGTACAATCGCCGCAAAAACCCCGCATTGCAGGGTGGTATCTGTGGCCAGCAGGCGTAGAATCGGACAAAAATAACACAACATCGATGATTGCCATGGCCCACGCCCCCCAAACAGACGCAAGCACCCAAGTGGAAGAGACGGTATCTACTTCTGCCGGCCGCCGCAGAAAGCGCCGCCGCTTATCCCTGCGCGCCATCTTGTTCCGCTACACCATGGCGCCAGCGCTGATCCTGTCTATATTGCTTTGCCTGCTGTTTACCCTGCAACAGATGAGCGACCGCCGCGACCTGCTGCTCGGCCATGGTCGCGCCAGCGCCGAACAATTGGTGGAACTGATCCACCTCAGCGATGGCCACTCGTTTGAAGCCCGTATCGAATGGCTCGACAAGAGCCTGATGGCGCTGATGCTGGAACGGGACATGATCCGCTCGGTGCAGCTTTATCGCGCCGATCTCAATGCGGAGGGCAGAGAGGAATTCAAACTGATTTCCAGTGTCGGCCCGCGTCCGCGCACCGCTTTTACCGCAGACGAGCTTCGCGGTAAGCAGGCCCACGTATTCGAAGACCTGCAAAGCCTGCAAGTGCTGCAACCCCTGCGTGGCGAAGACGCCAATTGCTGGCTCGCCATTGAGCTCCACCGCCCTTATTTCCTGGTTGGCACCTATCAGGTAGCCCTGATCGGCCTGGTAGGGCTGATCATCTGTTCGCTGATCGCTCTGGTGTGGGCGGTGGCACTTTCGGAGCGCGCCTCCCGAAGTCTGGAGCGCTTCAAAGATTCCCTGCGTGCAATCGGCCAGGGAAAGTTCAATGCGCGCACCGCTCATTCCAAAAACGTTGAGCTTTCCCAACTTTCCGAAGAAATCAACTTGATGGCCGATAACCTGGCCGAGTACCACCGGGACTATCAGGAGAGCCTGCACCAATCCATGGAAGACCTGCGCCAGTCACTGGATGCCATGGAAGAGCAGAATATCGAGCTGGAGCTCGCACGCAAAAAAGCCGTGGAAAACAGCCGGGTGAAATCCACCTTCCTGGCCAATACCAGTCACGAAATCCGCACTCCGCTCAATGGCATCATCGGCTTTACCAACCTGCTGCTGAAAACTGAGGTTGACCAGCTACAACAGGATTACCTGCAGACCATCCTGCGCTCGTCTGAAAGCCTGCTCACTACCATCAACGATATTCTCGACTTCTCCCGTATCGAGTCCGGCAACCTGGTACTGGACCACAGCCCGATGAACCTGGGGCAGGTGCTGGAAGAAACCCTCCAGATCCTGGCGCCCTATGGTTACGAACACAATCTGGAACTGGTGCCCTTTGTGGACCCGCAGTTACCACCCTCTCAGATTGGCGACCCACTGCGCATCAAACAGATCTTCACAAACCTGGTCAGCACCGCCATCCGCTGTTCGGAAAACGGCAGTATTCCGGTGCGCATCACCGTCCAAAGCGGCAAGGAATCCGAGCTCACCGTGCGCATCGGTATCGTCGACAACGGCGCGCGCTGCGACGAACAGGGGCGCCGGGAACTCAAGCAATTACTCAGTAACAAGCCGCCACAGCAGATGACCAACAACGGCATGGGGCTGGGTATTGCCCGCAGCCTGGTGCAGACCATGAAAGGTGAACTGAGCATCGAGGAGAATGAACAGGGAGGCTGTTCCTACTGGGTTCAGTTGCCGCTGACCATCGACCGCAACCGCACTGCCGTGACCCGCGAGCAATTCCCCGGGTGCCGCTTGCTGCTGGTAGATCCGAACCCCATGACCCGCCAGCAGATCGGTCAGCAGCTGAGCCACTGGCAGGCAGAGCCGCTGGAGCACAGCGAAGGGGAAAACCTGGTACCCGCGATCGAGCAGATGTGGCGACACGATGCCATGCCCGATGCACTGATCATCGATACGGCGGTTGCCGAGGGAGACTTTGAATCGTTTATCCCGACCGTTCAGCAGTTGGTCGATACCTATCAGTGCCGCGTGATCATCCAGGGCTCTCCGGTGGACCTGCGCCGCTGTTATGACGCACTGCGCACCCGCGTACTGGCATTCCTGGGTAAACCGGTGAGCCGCGATGGTCTGCTGCGCGCACTGAAGCGGGCCGTGCCCCACCAGGCCCAGTCCCGCCCGCAGACCGGCAGCTTCCCCAGCCTACCCTGGCCCGCAAAACCCCGTGTACTTGCGGTAGACGATTACGAAGCTAACCGGCTGTTAATGGGCGAGTTTTTGCGCGCACAACATGTCGAAGTTGTAGTGGCATCCAGCGGAGAGGAAGCGCTCGATCTCTGGCGAGACCAGCATTTCGACATGATTTTCATGGATATTCAGATGCCGGGGATGGATGGCATAGCCACCACTGCGAAAATCCGCGAGGAAGAGTCCGGCCGACGCACTCCGATCATCGCCCTCACCGCCCATGTCGGTACGGAGGAAAAATCTCGCTTGCTCAGTGCCGGCCTGGACGACTACCTCAGCAAACCGGTCAGCGAATCCCAACTGTCCCACACGGTAAAACGCTGGATGGAAATCTATGCGCCCAGTGAGTACGAACAGATGACCACTCTGACCGGGCCGCGACTGGTGGATATTGGCGAGGGCCTCAATCTTGCCAACCAGGATCCGAGCCTGGCCCGGGATCTTCTGCGCATGCTACTGAAAGGCCTGCATGACGATGAGCAGGAGCTCTCGCGCCTATACCAGGAAAGCGAGTACCAGGGCCTGTTTGAACTTGTGCACCGCCTGCACGGTGGGTGCTGCTACTGCGGTGTGCCGCGCCTGCGCACGGCTACGGAGCAACTGCAGGAGCTGTTGCGTCCTATTCAGGAGGAAAGTGAAGCCAGTATCGATGGTGAGGCGCTCGAGAGCGCCTATGAATTGGTACGCAAGGAAATCCGCAGCCTGCGCGACTGGGCCGCGGACCAGGACCTGGAAGCCCTGTTTGGTCTCGAGGTTGAGACAGCGTAGAAAATCTGAAGAACAGAAAAAACGGCCCAGGGAAAACCCAGCCTTAGCCGTCGCAATACACCTGGCGGAACAGCTCGCGGCTTTTCAGGGGGCGACTGCCCAGCAACGGCTGCAGCAACAGCCGGGTCAGGCGTTTGGCGGCGGCCATGGTGTCGTCGGAGGGGCTGCTATCAAGGGTATCGCCGGCCAGTACCTGCGGGTGAACTGCGCCATCGCCCTCTGAATACTGGCCGTCTGTATCCAGCAGCTGCGCCATTTCCAGTAGCTGTACACCGTGAAAATCCTCCACACGCAACCTCTGCCCCGGCGGAATCACCACCGGCACAAAGCCGTCTTCTGCGGTCAGGCGATAAACGGCCTGCTCGCGAACCACGCCGTTTTCAGACGGACTGAACCCAAGCTCAGGGCAGCTCCCCAGCGACCGCAACAGGTGCAATTCGAACTGCCGCAAGGGTAATTCCAGGTCCGAGCTGCGTTCTCCGGAAACCCCCGACAGCGCATCCAGAAGTTGCTGATAGGCGACAAACACCGACAACAGGCTTTCCCCTTCCGGCATCAGGCGCACCAGCAACTCGTTGGCATACAGGCCCGCATATACGGCCCTGCCCTTGAGCCACAGGGATTGACCGGCGTTTTCCAGGGGACCGAGGGTTTTGAGGTCGTGACGCCCGAGCAGGGTCACCAACAGAGGGGAAAAGGGTTGCAGCGCGCGCTGGCGGCGCTGCTTGTCGCGCCGCGCGCCCTTGGCAATACAGGCGATGCGCCCGTAATCCGGCGTGAGCAGCTCCAGAATCAGGCTCGAGTCACGAAACGGCCGGGAGTGCAGAATATACGCTGGTTGCGGGGGCAGCTGCTGCACGTGTTCTCCGCGGCGGGTCAGCGCTTGTCGACGTATCCGAGACTGCGCAGAGCGCGCTCGTCGTCAGACCAGCCGGACTTCACCTTCACCCACAGGTTGAGCATCACCTTGGTGTCGAACAGGCGCTCCATATCCAGGCGCGCCTGCTGACCAATCTGCTTGATACGCTCGCCCTTGGTACCAATCAGGATGCGCTTCTGTCCATTGCGCTCTACCAGAATGGCGGCGCTGATATGCAGAATTTTTTCCTCCTGGGAAAACTCCTCCACTTCCACCGTCACCGAGTAAGGAATTTCAGCACCCAGCTGACGCATAACCTTCTCGCGAATAATCTCTGCGGCCAGGAAACGGGAGCTGCGGTCGGTGATCTGGTCTTCCTCGAAGAAGTGCACCCCTTCCGGCAGGCGCTCGACAATCACGTCTTCCAGCGCCTGCAGGTTGGCACCCCGCAATGCGGACAGCGGCACAACTTCCGCTTCCGGGAAGCGCTCAGAGAGGGCCTGCAGTTGCGGCAGCAGTTCGTTTTTGTCTTCCAGCTGATCCACCTTATTGATGGCAATGATCAGCGGGCACTTGAGGCCACGCAGTTTCTGCGCCACCAGCTCGTCACCCTCGGTCCAGCGCGCGCGCTCCACCACGAACACCACCACATCCACATCGCGGGTGGAGCTGATGGCCGCCCGGTTCATATAGCGGTTGATGGCCTTCTCTTCCCCCGCGTGCAGCCCCGGAGTATCCACAAATACAATCTGGTTGGCACCTTCGGTTTTGATACCGAGCATATTGTGGCGGGTGGTCTGGGGCTTGCGCGAGGTGATGCAGATCTTCTGCCCCAGCATATGGTTCAACAGGGTGGACTTGCCCACATTGGGGCGGCCGACGATAGCCACGTATCCGCAGCGGGTGGGCGAGGTGTCTGAATCGCTCAAGGGAAATCTCCGGGCCGTTTCGGCCTTCGCACAGGCCACTTCAGGGCCTGCGTCAAAAATGGGCATTTGATACTGATGCAGATTATAGAGTCAGCCCTGCCCGGTCAGTCGAGCGTAGGCTTCAGTGGCGGCGGCCTTTTCGGCGGCCCGGCGGTTACCGGCGGTACCGCGCACCGGTGCATTCAGCCCCGCCACACGGCACTCCACCACAAACTGCTGGGAGTGCTCTTCGCCGCCGATATCCACAACCCGGTAGTCCGGCAATGGCTTCTGACGCGCCTGCAGCCATTCCTGCAGGCGGGTTTTGGGGTCTTTGTCGGTTTCCAGAGACAGGTTTTGCAGACGCGAGGCAAACCAGGCCAACACGCGCTCCCGCGCCGCTTCGAGGCCAGCATCCAGGTAGATGGCACCGATAATGGCCTCCACCGCGTCCGCAAGGATGGACGCGCGGCGATGGCCACCACTTTTCATTTCGCCTTCGCCGAGGCGCAGGCACTCCCCCAACTCCAGCTCGCGCGCCAGTTTGGCCAGAGTTTCCCCACTCACCAGTTGCGCACGCAGACGGCTCATCTGGCCTTCGCGGCCATCGGGGAATTTTTCAAACAGCGCAGCACTGATGGTAAACCCGAGGATGGAATCGCCGAGGAATTCCAGCCGCTCGTTGTTGCGGCTGCCGTGGGAGCGGTGGGTCAGTGCCAGGGAGAGCAGGTCCGCCCGGGCAAATTGATACCCCAGGCGGTTGCCCAGTCGTTGCAGATGGAGGTCTGTCACCGGTCAGTAATCGTCTCGCTTGCGAAACTGCTCAAGATCCACCAACGGCTCACAGCAAAGCTCGGGTTTGGCAGTATTCAGTTGTTTGTCAAACTGCATCACCACGTCCACATTGTGAAACAGGGGCTGACGCAGCTCGTAATTAATGCTCACCAGGGTGCTGTCGGCACCGCGGATAATCTTTACCGACTGCGCCGGCTCGCCGCGCACATTGTTGATGGTAAAGAACCGATCCAGCTCGCGCTTGATCTCAGAATTGCTCATTTCACGAATGCCGTTCTGCTTGGACAGGGTCACCAGACCCTCTTCCACAAAATGCGCATCGATATAAGCCGGGCCCATTTTGGACACAATTGTCAGGCCGAAACCGAACACTGCAATCACAAACAGCCAGCCCCAGTAACTCATGCCCCGCTGGGCGGCCAGCGGCGTACGTTGTTGTAAAGCCATTGTGTAGTACCGTTTTATCGTTATTAACGCCGGTCCCTGGTTTCCCTGTTCACGGTAGCGGTGAAACAGCCACTGCCGCGACGGGCACCGATTCCTAATCGATGCCGCCTACCCGGTCGAAGCTGGGCAGGCTCAATAGTTTGTCCCAATGCATCCAGATTGCAAAGGCTTTGCCGACGATGTCTTTCTCCGGTACGAAGCCCCATTTGCGGCTGTCCAGGCTGTTGTCCCGGTTATCGCCCATCATGAAGTAGTGCCCTTCGGGGACCACCAGAGTGCGAATATTGCCGTAAACGCTCGGATTGACCTGCTTGGCCATCAGGTGGCGCTCGCCATCAATCTCTTCCCACAGGAACTCTTTCTGCGGGTTGCCCGGAGGCAGCGCCTGGATCAGCTCCTGGGGTGCCGGCTTGCCGTTGATGAACAGCTGGTTATTGACCACCCGAATCTGGTCTCCCGGCAGGCCGATGACGCGCTTGATGTAGTAGGTTTCATTGGCGTGCGGCGGGAAAAACACCATCACGTCGCCGCGCTTGGGCTCACCGATATTCAGCACCTTGGTACGGGACACCGGTAGGCGCAGCCCATAGGCGTATTTGTTGACCAGAATGAAATCCCCTACCTGCAGGGTGGGATCCATGGAAGCCGACGGAATCTGGAAGGGTTCTACCAGGAAGGAACGCAACACGAATACGATTGCCAGAACCGGGAAGAAGGACTTGGCGTACTCCACCACCACCGGTTCCTGCTCCTGCTGCCCCTTGGCGGAGCGGGCTTTGCGCCCGCGGGCCAGAAACAAAAGGTCCATCAGCCAGATAACCCCTGTCACCACCACCAGCAACAGCAAAATAAGGGGAAAATTGATATCCATTCAAACGTCTCTTTCTGACGGGTTCTTATCGATCGTCTTCCATCGCCCCGGTCAAACCACCGGGGCACCAAGTCTATTCAGGCCAGATATCAGCTGTCTACTTTCAGCACCGCCAGGAAGGCATCCTGAGGCACCTCAACCCTGCCCAGCTGCTTCATACGGCGTTTACCGGCTTTCTGCTTCTCAAGCAGCTTTTTCTTACGGCTGACGTCGCCACCGTAACACTTGGCAGTTACGTTCTTGCGCAGTGCCTTAACGGTAGTACGGGCGATCACCTGGCCACCAATGGCCGCCTGGATCGCCACATCGAACATCTGGCGCGGAATCAGCTCTTTCATCTTGTCGGCGAGGGCGCGGCCGCGCTGCTGGGCGTTGTCCCGGTGCAGAATGACCGCCAGAGCATCCACCCGTTCACCGTTGATCAGAATATCAAGGCGCACCAGTTTTGCCGCGTCAAAACGCACAAAGCTGTAATCCAGTGACGCAAAACCACGGCTCACGGACTTCAAACGGTCGAAGAAATCCATCACCACTTCACTCATGGGCAGCTCGTAGCGCAGGGAAACCTGGCCACCCACATACTGCATATCCTTCTGGATACCGCGCTTCTCCACACACAGGGTGATCACGTTGCCCAGGTAATCCTGCGGAACCAGAATACTGGCCTCCACAATCGGTTCGCGCATCTCCTCGATCATACCCAGGTCGGGCATGCGCGAGGGGTTGTCCATATTGACCAGATCACCGTTGGTCAGTTGCACTTCATACACCACAGTCGGCGCGGTAGTAATCAGGTCCAGGTCGTACTCGCGCTCCAGGCGCTCCTGGATGATCTCCATGTGCAGCATCCCCAGGAAGCCGCAGCGGAAACCGAAGCCGAGTGCGTCAGAGGTTTCCGGCTCGTAAAACAGGGAGGCATCGTTCAGGGACAACTTGTCGAGGGCATCGCGGAAGGCTTCGTAGTCGTCGGAGCTGACCGGGAACAGACCCGCGTAGACCTGAGGCTTCACTTTCTGGAAGCCGGGCAGCATCTGTACGTCCTCGGCGCCCTTGGCGTGGGTCAGGGTATCCCCCACTGGTGCGCCGTGAATGTCCTTGATACCTGCGACCACAAAGCCCACTTCGCCGGCCCGGAGAACACCGGTCTCTTTGCGCTTTGGCGTAAACACACCAACGCTGTCGACCACCTGCGTACGGCCCAGGGATTTGGTCACAATCTTGTCTTTGGTGCTGAGGGTGCCCTGCATGACGCGCACCAGCGACACCACGCCCAGGTAACTGTCGAACCAGGAATCGATGATCAGTGCCTGCAGCGGCGCATTTACATCCCCTTGCGGGGGCGGCACCAGGCGCACCAGATCTTCCAGTACCTCTTCCACACCCAGGCCAGATTTGGCACTACAGCGGGTCGCGTCGGTGGCATCAATACCGATGATGTCTTCGATCTCTTCCGCCACCTGCTCCGGCTCGGCCTGGGGCAGGTCCATCTTGTTCAGTACCGGAATGACTTCCAGGCCCTGCTCGATAGCGGTGTAGCAATTGGCTACTGACTGGGCTTCCACCCCCTGGGCCGCGTCCACCACCAGCAGCGCACCTTCACAGGCCGCCAGCGAGCGGGACACTTCGTAGGAGAAGTCCACGTGTCCGGGGGTATCAATAAAGTTCAGCTGGTAGGTTTTACCGTCGCGGGCGGTGTAGTCCAGAGTCACGCTCTGGGCTTTGATGGTAATGCCCCGCTCCCGCTCGATATCCATGCTGTCGAGCACCTGCGCCGCCATTTCACGTTCGGTCAGGCCACCGCAGACCTGAATGAATCGGTCGGCGAGGGTGGATTTTCCGTGGTCGATATGGGCGATGATGGAAAAGTTGCGGATATGGGAGAGATCAGTGGCCACTGCGAGGGTAAAACCTTTTTAAAATCAGTGAGTTAATAGGCGGACCGGGCCGCGCTGTGGGCGCAAGTCTAACAGGTTGCAGGAA
Source organism: uncultured Microbulbifer sp. (assembly GCF_947504145.1). Lineage (GTDB taxonomy): Bacteria > Pseudomonadota > Gammaproteobacteria > Pseudomonadales > Cellvibrionaceae > Microbulbifer. The sequence goes on along the minus strand of NZ_CANNGQ010000001.1, from coordinate 512,671 downwards.
AAGTGCATCCAATCTCCGCGGAGCCCTGACAGATCAAGGGTTCCGGGCCCTGAACCGGGCTCCCCACAGCAGTAGTACAACCGTGGGAGCCCGCCTACTCACTCAGGTCAATCCTCTTCGATCTGGATTGTGCGGAAGGTGGGCTGGCCACCGCGGAAGAAGCGGATCGGCAGCAGCTCGCCCTTGGGCAGCTTCTTGACGATTTTCTCGTAGTCGCCAAGGGACTCCACCTGGTCAAAGCCCAGCTGGGCGATGATATCGCCACCGCGCAGGCCGGCATTGGCACCGGCCTTACCCGGCACGACCTGTTTGACTAACACACCGCTTTCCACCCCCAGACGCTGCTTCACACCATCGGGGATTTCATCCACCACCAGGCCCAGACGGCCGCCGACATCGGAGCTCGCCGGTGCACTGGCAGCCTGCTGGTTATCGTCATCGCCGGGCAGAGCGCCTACACGAACCTTCAGCTTTTTCTGGTTGCCTTCACGCATCAGGGTTACCGGCACTTCGGCGCCCGGGCGGATCTGGCCCACCACGTGCGGCAGGTCACCGGACATATCGATTTTCTGATCGTCAAAATGGGTAATGATGTCACCAATCTTGATCCCGGCCTTGTCTGCCGGAGACCCGGCTTCCAGCTGACCAACCAGCGCACCGGACGGCTTCGCCAGGCCCATGGCCTTAGCCATCTTCCGGTCCACATCCTGGATACCGACCCCTAGCCAGCCGCGGTCCACACGCCCCTTCTCTTTCAGTTGCGCCACCACGTCCTGAGCCAGGCTCGCCGGAATCGCGAAAGAAAGGCCGATGGACCCACCGCTGCGGGTATAGATCTGTGAGTTGATGCCGACTACTTCGCCGCTCAGATTGAACAGCGGGCCACCGGAGTTACCCGGGTTGATGGCCACATCGGTCTGGATGAACGGCACGTAGTTTTCACGGCTCTCATTGGGAATACTGCGCCCCATGGCACTGACAATCCCCGCACTGGCCGAATAATCCAGCCCGAAGGGGGAACCGATGGCCACCACCCACTCGCCAACGCGCATCTTCTCCGAATCGCCCCAGCGCACGGAGGGAAGATCGTCCGCATCCACTTTCAGCAGCGCGAGATCCGAGCGCGGATCCGTGCCTACCACCTTGGCCTCGTATTCGCGACGATCCGTGAGGGTAACCAGGACCTCGTCGGCACCGTCCACCACGTGGTTATTGGTGACCACGTAGCCATCTTTGGAAATGATGAACCCGGAGCCCATACTGGCCACTGGCCGTTGCTGGCGCTGACGGGGCTCCAGCAGATGCCGGAAGATATCCGGGATCTCCTGTTGGTACTGAGGTGGCGCCCCGTTGCGTGCGACGCGGCTGCGTTCCACGGTGTTGATTTTCACCACAGCGGGTGAGTTCTGCGAAATGAGATCAGTCAGCTCCGGCAGGGCACGGGCGCTGACGTTGGCGGAAGCCAGAATACAAAGTACGAGCAGAAACTGCGAAAAGCGTGCAACCATATTTGTTACCCCTGATAAGCGCTTTTACTACTATTCAAAAAGTGTGTTCGGAAAGCTGGACTGCATGGCTGTCACTCAGTGTTCACCACCCAGTGAAGCCCACTACAGGCACCAATACCGGCCTCGTTGCCGGCCTCACCAACGGAGGGCGCCGGTCGGCCAGTTCCACACTGTTAGTTGGACGTTTCGCGGAAAAGTTCTCATAACTCAGTGTAAAACAGTGTTAAGGGCTCCATAACACAATATGAAACCAAGCCACCAGCAGACAGATTCCACACCGACGCTGCGCCCTCGCACTGAACGCGGGCTATTTCGCACCCAGCGACTGCAGTACGGGCAGTCGGTTCTGGGCGCCCCCCTGCTCTACTTCCCCGCGGATATATGCGACGAACATACCGGGATCGTCATGGCGGGCACCCACGGCGATGAGGTGGCCGCCGTGGTCACCCTCTCCTGCGCCCTGCGCTCACTGGAGGCCGGACTGCTCCGCCACCATGTGATTCTGGCGGTGAATCCGGACGGCTGCCAGCTCGGCATTCGCTCCAATGCCCGAGGAGTAGACCTGAACCGCAACTTCGCCACCATCAACTGGAAGGCCGGCGGCACCGTCTATCGCTGGAACAGTGCCGCCGACGAACGCGATGTCTACCTGTCCAGCGGCGACCGCGCCGGCTCCGAACCGGAAACCCAGGCGCTGTGCCGCCTGGTAAAAGAGCTGGAACCCGCCTGGATGGTCTCCATCCACGAACCACTGGCCTGCGTAGAAGACCCGATCCAGAGCCCGCTCGGGCACTGGCTGGCGGAACGTATGGAACTGCCACTGGTCACCGACTTGGGCTATCAGACGCCGGGCTCATTCGGCACCTGGTGCGCCGAACAGCAGTACCCCTGCATCACTCTGGAATACCCACCCATTGCCGCGGATATCGCCAGTGAAGAGTATCTGGAGGTAACCACCCAGCTTCTGCGCTATATCCCCTGACGCCGGCCTGACACTTACACCAGATATCTGCCCCTGACACTCATCGCTGACGCGCCACAAATACTCACGTCCAGTAAACGCGACCTTCCGAGAATCTCAGCGGCGCAATATCTTTTGCCAGCCAGGTGGGGCCGTCGAGATCCACAAACCGGGCGCACTTGCCTAAGGGCCAGGCCGCACGGATGGCGCGCGAGGTACACAGCATGCAGCCGAGCATTACTTCAAACCCCTGCGCCCTGGCCGCATCCGCCAGCGCCAGCGCCTCGGAAATACCGCCGGTTTTATCCAGCTTGATATTCACCATGTCGTAGAGGGGTTTCAATCTGGGCAGATCGGCGCGGGTATGGCAGCTTTCATCGGCACAGATCGGCAACGGGTGGGAGAATTTATCCAGAAACGCATCCTCCCCCGCGGGCAGCGGTTGCTCGAGCATCGCGACCCCCTGTCCGGCCAGGGATTCACACAGTGCCGGCAACCCGCTTGCCACCCAGGATTCATTGGCATCTATCACCAGCTGGCACTCCGGCGCCGCCGCGCGCACCGCCGATACACGCTCCAGTATTCGCTCGCGATCGAGTTTGAGCTTGAGGACCGACACCCCGGAATCCGCCGCCGCACGGGCCGCCTGCCCCATGGCTTCCGGCTCATCGATGACCAGTGTCTGCACGGTGGGAAGTGATTCAGGGGCGCCCATTTCGCGCCCGTTTTTTTTGCGCGCCCAATCTTCCAGCGCACAGTCCACCGCATTGCGCGCCGCGCCAGCCGGCATGACTTCTTGCAGTTTCTCCCGGCTCATCCCCTGGCCCAGCGCCGGCAACACTGACGAAATCTCGGCCAGTACCGACTCAATACTCTCCCCGTAACGGGGATAGGGCGTGCATTCGCCCACGCCGGTGACACCGTCCGCAGACACTTCCACCACAACGACCCGCGCCTCGGTGCGAGCGCCGCGGGAAATGACAAAGGCGGTACGTAAGGGCCAGCTTTCGGCAAAACAACGCCCCTCAAACATCCGTGCTCTCCTTATTCGAATCGTCCGGCGACATCGGCTGTGCCACCGCGCGGATCAGCACTCAGTGTAGAAAGTTATTTGCGAGGAATAGCTCGGGAAGCCAAAAAATCTGTCAGGAAGTGGGGTGGAAGTGGAAAGAAAAGCGGGTCACCCAGGCAGCTGGACGGCGGGAATGGTACAGGGCTTACCCTGCTCCACGCGCAAGAACTGCGGCGCCATAGCGGGGTTGTTGCGATTGAAATGACTGAAAAGGCGAATAGCGAATGCACCCAGTCCCAGGCCCATCGCGGCACCTGAGATGGCGCCGAGCTCACTGCCCACTACAACAGCATCACCCGCCAGTGCACCCAGCACCAATAACAGGAGCGGTACCAGATAAACCATCAGGGCGCTGGCAGCGAGTGTATTTTCCGCAACACCAATCACCACCGTGTCGTGCAACCGGATCCGCAGGAGGGTTTCAGGAGAAATCGAAACACGAACTTGAGACGCTTTGCTCCAGAAGTCACCCAGCAGCCCGGTGCCACAACCAGATTTGGCGGCACAGCTGTGGCAACCGCTGCGCTGCACGGTTTCCACCCAGATTCCACTCTGCTCGAGGGCCACCACCCTGCCGCGCTCTTCGATCATCAGTTTCGAGCATCCACTGATTTGGCCACCAACTGGGCGGTATTGTCCGGGATCTCACCCACCACGGTAATGGTATAGCGCTCCCCTTTTACATCCAGGTGATCCATATAGGCCACAGTGGCACCGCGCACCGCGCGTCCGGTGTAGTTCATATCCGGACCCAGCTTCTGTACAAATACCGTGAAAGCGCTCAGGCCATCACTGAATACCAGCATTTCACCATCGGCCAGTTCGCGTGTGGCGACAGCCTTGAAACCGGTGGGAGCCCATCCCAGGCGCCAGCGGCTGACCAGGCTGCCGCAGTGGCTGGACCTGTCGCTCTCCCGGGACTCACTGGATTGCGGTTGCAGATCGCTGTCTTTGATCGGCGCCAGGTCCAGCTCTACAAACTGGAATCGCTCCAGCACACGCCCGGCAGGCGCCACCAGCATGGATTTCAGTGGCAGGCCGGTCTCCCTGTCCACACTGATCACCACACCAAAGCGATGGGGATCTCGCGGTCGCGCCTCCAGCACCACTGCCTCGCGGTCGGCGATACGCTCTTCACCACGAATCAGGAAATGATAGATATTCTGCACATTCTGCAGCCCTGAGCTGCTCCAAAGTCCCGCGCGCGACAGCGGACTACCGTCGCGACGGCACGCCGCATCCTGGCCGCGGCTTACCAGCTCTCTCGGCGACCCGGTGAGGTAGCGAATACGCTCCACTTGCTCGCCATTGCGCACCCCGTGCACCACCTCCAGGGTTTCCATTACACCCACATGCTCAAAGGTCACAAGCCCGCGATACTCGAGGTTTGCAACGGCATCTGCCATTTTCGCCAGCAGCGCCTGAGTTTCCGCATCGGTGGCGGGTAATACCAGGCCAGATGACGGGCGCTCTGGGTCGCCGGCACTGGGCTCATCACCCGATACCTCGCCAGCGTTGGCCTCTGCAGAAGACACATTGGGTGCAGGAGTGCCGGGTACCGGTTGCGCAGGCGGACTATTCGCCGGCGGCTGTCCAGCACTTTGTGCGCTCGCCAGTGGCGACAGGGAAGCTGCCAACAGCAAAAAAGCCAACAGCGAGCTGTTGGCTTTAGGGGCGGTAAAACGGAAAACTTTCGCCATGATCATTCTTTATTAGTGGCTAACATCAGCGGGGGGAATTCATCGGTGACCGCAGGCGATGCGCGCTCCGGCCACCGCCATGTCATTCCGGAGGGCGCTCGCCGTAAGTGGCGCGGGCAAAGGGCACCATACCCTGACTACCCACTCGGGCCGCCTGCTCGGAGTGCTCAATCATAACCCGGTTGAGGTGACGCATCAGCTCCGGGGAGGGCACCATCTGCACCTGCGGCGAGGGGCTTCCCACACGCTGTTCGGGTACAAACTGGGGCGCAGTACTAACCGCGCGGGTATTCAGGGTAGGCACCAGGAAGCCGCTCGGCTGAGGCGCCGATTGTACCGGCTGCTGCGCCGGGCGCTCTACTTCAGCCAGTGTATCGACGCCGGGCTGGGGCGACTGCATCTGCTGCACACCCAGCACCGCGGCAAAGGCCACCGTTGCCGCCACGGCACCGCGGGACAGCGGGCGCCACCAGCGGCTGCGGCCGGCATCACTAGAATCATTGGCAGCGGACGGCTGCGCAGGCTCAGCCAGAGACGGCTCATCGGCAATTGCCGCAGAAATACTGGCTGCCAGACCGAGATCTACCGGCGCAACCTTCTCGCCCCGCAGCACATTGCCGGCAAGCTGATAGCGTGACCAGCGCTCCTGGAGGTCGCTGCCGGAGACATCGCTCTCCTTCAGCAGACGCTGAACCTCCAGCTCGGAAGCCTCGCCATCCATCAGAGCAGATAGCGATTCATTCAAACGCTGTTGATGATTCCCGTGGGACATACGGGGCAACCCTCTTTCAGTGCAATTCAGGGGATACAGCGGTATTCCGCCAAAGCATCCTGTTGTGTTGTTTTCTGAGACCGGCCTCTGCCGGAAAAGTTTTACCCAGCGGGCAAAATTTGTGTGAATTCGTCGAAATAATTAGCTGTCGTCCCGGTCACACCACCGTTTTAGATCAACAAGCTACCAGCCAGGCTCGCAACAAAACAAAACTGACTAAATCTTAGACGATCTCCTCTCGAGGCAACGGCGCTCAGCCGCGGCCATCCACCGGCTCCGGCTCCCCGGCCATCGCCGCCTGAACCGCGCGATCAATCGCCTCCCGGGCGCGGAAGATGCGCGAACGCACCGTACCTACCGGACACCCCATCACCTCGGCGATTTCCTCATAACTGAGACCTTCCATTTCGCGCAGGGTAACCGCGGAACGCAGGTCTTCCGGCAGATCGCGGATGGCGCGGTGCACCGTGGCTTCCAGCTGATCGCGGAACAACTGGTTTTCGGGGGTTTCGTTGTCGCGCAGAAGATCGGCGCCGGAATAGTACTCGGCGTCTTCCAGGTCCACATCGGACGATGGCGGGCGCCGGCTGCGGGAGACCAGATGATTCTTCGCGGTATTGATGGCGATGCGGTACATCCAGGTGTAAAAGGCACTCTCACCGCGGAAATTGCCCAAGGCCCGATAGGCCTTGATAAAGGCCTCCTGCACCACATCGTGTACTTCTGCGTGGTCATTGATGTAACGGCTGACCACCGCCATGATCTTGTGCTGGTATTTCAACACCAGCAGGTCAAAGGCGCGCTTGTCCCCTTTCTGAACCCGCTCTACCAGCTGGCGATCACTCGGTGACGCCTGTTGCCCTGTCATCCCCTACTCCCAACCGCAATTCCGGTCCAGATTGACCGCGAACCCAGGATTATTCTGTTGTGTCGAAGACACCGAAATTTGGTCATAAGTTCCTGACAAATCGGTAATTTTTGTAGATGGCGTATACTACGCGCCCCTCAACATGAATAAAACTCTATGAGCAGAGAGGCGAAGGAACCCTTGAGTACCGGCGAGACCAGCAGTAAGAATCACTATGACGTCCTGGTAATCGGCAGTGGCGCCGCAGGCCTCACCCTGGCCCTGCACCTGGCGACACGCCACCGGGTGGCACTGCTCTCCAAGCAGCGCCTGCGCGACGGTTCGACCTGGTTTGCCCAGGGCGGTATTGCCGGCGTTCTGGACGAGACCGACTCGGTCGACGCGCATATAGCCGATACATTAGATGCAGGAGCCGGACTCTGCCACCCGGATGCCGTGCGCTTTACCGTGGAAAACAGCCGCGATGCCGTGCACTGGCTGATCAACCAGGGCGTGGACTTTACCCGCGAGAGCGACGGCGATTACCACCTCACCAAAGAGGGCGGGCACAGCCATCGCCGCATCATCCACAGCGCCGATGCCACCGGGCGCGCGGTGCACAGCACCCTGATCGAACAGGTGCGTAACAGCCCGAATATCGACTGCTTCGAGCACCATATTGCCCTCGACCTGATCCGCCAGCCGGATGCGGATACCGGGCGTTTCCGCTGTGCCGGCAGCTACGTGTACAACAAACAGACCGAAGAAGTGGAAGTCTTCCAGGGCCGCGCCGTCATTCTCGCTACCGGCGGTGCCGCCAAGGCCTACCTGTATACCAGCAACCCGGACGGCGCCAGCGGCGACGGTATCGCCATGGCTTGGCGCGCCGGCTGCCGGGTGGCGAATATGGAATTCAACCAGTTCCACCCCACCTGCCTGTATCACCCCAAAGCCAAATCCATGCTGATTACCGAGGCGCTGCGGGGCGAAGGTGCGCAACTCAAGCTGCCCAATGGCCAGCGTTTTATGCAGCGCTTTGACAAGCGCGGAGAGCTGGCACCGCGGGATATCGTCGCTCGCGCCATCGACCACGAGATGAAGCGCCTGGGTGCTGACTGCCTCTACCTGGATATATCGCACAAAGATCCGGACTTCGTGCGCGAGCACTTCCCGACCGTTTACCGCAAGTGCCTCGAATACGGCATCGACATCACCAAAGAACCGATCCCGGTGGTGCCCGCGGCGCATTACACCTGCGGTGGTGTGATGGTGGACCAGCACGGTCGCACCGATCTGGATCAGCTCTACGCCATCGGCGAAACCACCTTTACCGGATTGCACGGGGCAAACCGCCTGGCCAGTAACTCTCTACTCGAATGCGTGGTATACGCGCGCTCCGCCGCCCTGCATATCGAGGAAACCCTCAACGGTGTGACATCACCGAAGCCCGCCCTGGCCTGGGATGCCTCACGGGTGACGGACTCCGACGAAGACGTTGTCATCTCGCACAACTGGGATGAATTACGGCGTTTTATGTGGGACTTTGTCGGGATTGTGCGCACCCGCAAGCGTCTGCTGCGGGCCGAACACCGGGTAAAACTGCTGCAACAGGAAATCCGCGAGTTCTACGCCAATTACAAGATTACCAGTGACCTGATCGAACTGCGCAACCTAGCGGTGGTATCTGAACTGATCATTCGCTCGGCGCTGGATCGCCGCGAAAGCCGCGGGTTGCACTACTCCCTCGACTACCCGGGGCTGCGGGAGCTGGCCATGGACACCATTCTGGTGCCGGAAAACTTCGCCAATCAGCGCCAGTTCATCGACCTGTCAGACACCCGCTAACAGCCCACTTGTATTGCGTACCCTCCCGCGTTCAGCGGGAGTAGCGCAGGGCGACCAGTAACCGCCGCCAGTCATCGGCGTCTGCGCCATCCCGACACAGCACCAGACGCATGCGTTTTCCGTCCAGATCGCGACCATTAATCACAATCAGCCAGCGCCACACGGTCAGTTCGCCGCAGAAGTGAATTTCCCGCTTGGCACCGCCCCTCCTTTGCCAGTACCAGCGCCGCTCCGACGTGGTAAGACGCCCCTCATACCGCGCTCCACGCCGCCATTCACAGTGGGCAAACACCAGAATTGCGGGTACGGCGACGGCCACCAGCCCCCAGGGTAGGCGTGACAGTGTCAATAACAGAACAGACAGGAACGCCATCAGGACAACGACGCCCTGCAACAGGCGGGAAGGCGAAAGGTCGCAGGCCAGGCGGGCGCTGCGCTCGGGGTGAGCGGCCCCCGTCTCGACGGCACTACAGCCCTTGGGGGCGGCAGCCTCGCGAGACGCTGAATCAGTCCTGCAGACCGGTGTTGTCACGGATGATCTGCACGATTATTTTCAGCTCAGGATCTTCCGGGTCATCCCGGCGCAGGAACCAGGCGAACAGATCCTGATCCTGCTCGTCCAGCAAGGTGATAAAGCGCTGCTTATCGTCCTCTGGCAATGTTTCATACACATTTTCCAGAAACGGCAGCAGCACCAGGTCCAGCTCCAACATGCCGCGGCGGCAGGCCCAAAACAGGCGGTTGCGATCCATACTTCTTTCTCAAACCCAGGTTGCGAATTGCGCGCAGTATAGCGGTAGTTGAAATCCCGCCGCAAAACCCCAAATACTGCATCATCGAAAACAGTGGCCGAGAACAACGGCCGAAAGCAGCGAGTTCAGCATGGATCAACAGCAGTGGCAGGAATATCTCAGCAGTCAGGGCGCACAGTGGAGCAACGGTGCTGCAGAGTTTGATACCGGAGCCGAGGCAGACTCCGCTGCCGACCTGCAACTGATCGACCTCACACCGATGGGGGCGATTTCCGTCTCCGGCCCAGACAGCCAAAAATTCCTACAGGGCCAGATCACCTGCGACCTGCTCAACCTACCTGATGAACACCTGACCCTGGGCAGCCACTGCAACCCCAAGGGTCGTATGATCAGCGCGTTTTACGCACTGAAAATCGACCAGAGTGAATTTGTACTGCTGTTACCCAGGGACCTGGTAACTACCGCCCTGGCTGCACTGAAAAAATACGCCGTCTTCTTCAAGGCCGAACTGGCCGATATCAGCGACCAGCAGCACTGGCTGGCACTGTGCGGCCGCGACGCGAGTACAGCCTCTAGCCAGCTGCTAAACCTGTCCAGCGGCGCCGACACCGACCTGCTGCCGGGCCAATTGCGCACCTTCGACCACAACGGCCAGCGCGCGCTGGCCGCCTGCGCCAATGAGCGCCTGGTAATGATCCAGGTGCCCACCGAACAGGCTGCCGACCTGTGGCAAAAATTGCGTGGCAGCCCCGCGGTTGCCGCTGGCTACAGCCAATGGCAGAAGCAGCTGATCGAAGCGGGCCTTCCCCTCCTGCACCAGAGCACCAGCGAGACCTTTATTCCGCAGATGCTCAATCTGCACCTGCTGGGCGGCGTCAGTTTCAAGAAAGGCTGTTACACCGGCCAGGAAGTGGTAGCGCGCATGCAATACCTGGGTGCCGCCAAACGCCGCATGTACCGCGTGCGTATCGACAGTGGTGAAGTGCCGGAACCCGGCGCGGATATTTTCACCCAAGCGGGTGGCTCCAGCGTGGGCAATGTTGTCATCGCAACCAGCGGAACCGATGAAGTAGACCTGCTGGCAGTACTGACCAAGAGCAAGGTCGCCGATGGCGAAAGCCTGCAGCTGAAAGATGCTCGGGTGCTGGAACTACTGGAGCTCCCCTACGACGCGGATGCAGATCCGCTGGCGTAAACGGCCTGCAGGCTCACACCTCCACCGCCACCCGCTGCAAGGCACTGGCCGCGGGTAACGCCCAGTCAATGGGCACTTCTCCGCGCTGCTGTAAATACGCATTGGCTTGCGAGAAAGGCCGGGTGCCGAAAAATCCCCGATGGGCGGACAACGGTGACGGGTGTGGCCCCTTCAATACCAGGTGCCGATGGCGATCGATAAAGCTGCCTTTTTTCTGCGCATAACTGCCCCACAGGATAAACACCAGCCCCTCCCTTTGCTCCGCCAGCGCGTGCACGGCCGCATCGGTAAACTGCTCCCAACCGCGCCCCTGGTGCGCACCTGCTTTACCCTCTTCAACCGTCAGCGTCGCGTTCAGCAACAGTACGCCCTGCTCCGCCCAGGGCTGCAAACAACCGTGCTCCGGGACTTCCACCCCGAGATCGGAATGAAGCTCTTTGTAGATATTCTTGAGCGAAGGTGGAACACGTACCCCGGGCATAACAGAAAAGCACAGGCCGTGAGCCTGCCCCGGGCCGTGGTAGGGGTCCTGCCCCAGAATCACCACTTTTACCTGATCAAACAACGTAGAGTTGAAGGCGTTAAAAATCTGGCCAGCGGGCGGAAAGATGTTTTTTCCGGACTGCTTCTCCTGCCGTAGGAACGCTCGCAGCTCGCCCATGTAAGGGCTGCTGAATTCCGATTCCAGGACGGAATACCAAGACGGATGAATTTTAATATTTTCCGGAACTTGCATACTTTCATTACCTGCCTCCAGGGCAGACCCCTACAAAATTTTGTGAACCTGCATACGCAGTGCCGGTACCACTTCCTGTTCGAACCACGGCCGGCGCTTGAGCCACAACGTATTTCTCGGACTCGGATGGGGAAGCGGGAAAAAGCCGTGGGGCAGTGCATCGATATAGTGGCGCACATTTTCGGTAATGCTGCCATACCAGTGGGGGAGATAGTAGCGCTGGGCATACTGCCCGATCAGTAACGTCAGCTGGATATTTGGCAGCTGCTCCAGCAACTGCCGGTGCCAGGTTGGCGCGCACTCGGGCCGCGGTGGCAGGTCTCCGCCTTTACCGCGTCCCGGATAACAGAACCCCATAGGCATAATGGCGATACGGGACTCATCGTAAAAACCTTCCCGATCCACCTGCAGCCATTCGCGCAGGCGGTCACCGGACGGGTCATTCCAGGGGATTCCGGTTTCATGCACCCGGGTACCTGGCGCCTGACCGATTATCAGCAAGCGTGCACTGTGGGCCGCACGCACTACCGGGCGCGGACCAAGTGGCAGGTGCGGCTCGCACAGGCGACATGCCCGCACTTCTTTCAGTAGTAGATTCAGTTTGTTCTGTGCCAAAACCGTTTTATCGAAACCCGTGTATCAACACCGTCATATCAATCTGTACCGAGCGAAGGGAAGGCCAGCTGCATCAGCAGGCCGCGACTGTCTTCTGGGGCCGCCACACGGGTGACACTGTTGTTGTCCAGTGCCACAAAAATACCCTGTGCATTTACCGCCAGCCCCTCACCTTTGCCAAAATTGGTTTTGCGGTATACGTACCCGGGCCCCTCTTCAATATGCCGGTACTCGATGCACCACTCGGCAACAAGGGTCGCCAGGCTTCGCCGGCATACGGCGAAGGCGTTGCGCTCCAGGGTAAACAGGGCGCCGTCATAAAATGCCAGTGCAGTCAGGTCTTCAGAGCGGTCGCGAAAATCCAGCCCGGCGACCGCCGGCAGGGTATAAAAATGCTGCCCCACCTGATCACCGGATTCAAGCTTGAGCAGACCCCGGGGATCGCGCTCCAGCGCCACCCAGAAATCGCCTCCGATTTTGACCAGCCCTTCGCTTTCGGCATTAAACAACTGCAGATAGCCCTGGTTGCGCGCAGATTCAGACCAACGCACCGGCATCCATTCGCCCTTGCCGCTGGCCTGATCCAGCCTGACGATACGGTTGTGCCTTTCGCTGAGCAGAAAGATCGCCGAGTCGTCACAGGTAATCCCTTCGAAGTCCATACTCAGCGGCGTACTCGCATAGTGCAGAGCACGCGCTTTTACCGAGATCGGTTGATCTTCCGGCAGTGGCGGTCGGGAAAAGTCAACTTTGGGAACCAGCGGTACCGAGTCGCTCCCGGGCTCGGGTGCAAGCCGGTAGATGCGCTCCGATACCTTATCCGCAACAGCGAGCAACTCTCCCCCACACAGACTCAGGCCGGATATATCCAGCCCCTCACTGCCATCCATCCACCAGGCCTGCAGCAATTGTGCCCGCACCACCGGAGTCTCCTCAGGTAGCTCCTCAATGAGTGATGACGGCTCAGCACACAATCCAGCGGCAACAAGCAAAAGCGACAGGCCGAGCATGTACCGGCGCAGCGGCCCTGACGCGCGAAAAATCCTTTTCAAACATCCCCCAATACGCCGCTACGGCGGTATTGCAATTAGACTCAATCGCGGAAATTGTTGAACTGCAGCGGCTGCTCCAGCTCCTTACCCCGCAACATGGCGATCACCTGCTGCAGGTCGTCGCGCTTTTTACCGGTGACCCGAACCTGGTCCCCCTGAATGGACGCCTGCACCTTCATTTTTTCTTCCTTGATGATCTTAACAATCTTTTTTGACAACTCTTTGTCGAGACCATTTTTCAGGGTGACGCCGACTTTAACCTGCTTGCCCGACTGCTCCTCTTCCCCAACTTCCATTGCCAGCGGGTCGATATCGCACTTGATCAGCGCCGCGCGCAACATATCCACCATCTGCTGCACCTGCATATCGGACTCGGCGCGCAGGGTCAGGGTGAATTCTGACATTTCCACCTCGGCATCCACGCCCTTGAAGTCAAACCGGTTGGTGATGGTGCGGTTCACCTGGTCCACGGCGTTGGTTAGCTGGTGTTTGTCTACTTCTGAAACAATATCGAATGAAGGCATTATCTGGCTCCGTATTTTGGCCCGCACACCGGCGGGCATGGTATGAATTCTATTTCCAGCGCTGGGGCAGCACTTCCACATTCTCGCTTTCCCCAGCTAACCACAGGTGACCGTCCTGAATGGTTACACTGAGGTCCATATTGCGCTGCGCGAGTGCGGCCAATTCCGCGCAGTTCTCCGCAGGGAGAAAAAAGACCTGCAGGTTTTCGAAACGCGCGCAGGCCGATTCCATTTTCTCCCACCAGACCGGCGCAGTGCGCTGCCCATAGGCGTAAACCAGCACTTTTTGTGCACGGCCGCAGGCCTTGCGGATCCGATCTTCCGCGGGCACGCCCACTTCAATCCAGGTTTCAATTTCCCCAATGAGGCTGTGCGCCCACAGGTCTGCCTCGTCTTCACTGGACAGACCGCGGGTAAACTCAAGTTGCTCACTGGCATTGTGCGCAAACGCCAGCAGGCGGATCATCATGCGCTCATCGGTTTCCGACGGGTGGCGCGCCAAGGTCAGCAGATGCTCGCTGTAATAATCCCGATCCATGTCGGCAATCTGGATCTTCGCCTTGAATATGGTCGCTTTTAGTGCCATTACTTGTCTCTAATTAAGCCGGCAGAACAGTCTTGCCGGATACCGACGGATTGGAGTCTATTATTGTCTTGTTCGGAACCAACATGGATGAACGGAATGAACGCTGCACTCACGGGAAAACCAAATTTTACACAACGCCGCCTCTGGCAATCCCTGCTACTTTCGCTGCTGGTATTTGGCTTGAGTGGCTGCGGAATCAACAATATTCCCACCTACGATGAAAATGTGAAGGCGGCCTGGGCCCAGGTACAGAATCAGTACCAGCGCCGTGCGGACCTGATTCCCAACCTGGTGAAAACCGTCAAGGCTTACGCCACCCACGAGCGAGAAACCCTGGAGGCGGTCACCGAGGCCCGCGCCAAGGTGAACTCCATGCAGGTGGACTCCGGGATCATCAACGACCCCGCCAAGCTGCAACAATTCGAGGCGGCCCAGTCCCAGCTCAGCAGTGCCCTCTCCCGCCTGATGGTGGTGGTTGAGCGCTACCCGGACCTCAAGGCCAATCAGAACTTCCTCGCACTGCAGTCACAGCTGGAAGGCACCGAAAACCGCATCAGCGTAGCCCGCCGGGATTATATCGCCGCGGTCGAACGCTACAACCGCGAAATCCGCACCTTTCCCGGTCGAATCTGGCACCGCGTCCTGTACAGCGACATGCCCATCCGCGACACCTTCGAGGCCACCAGCGAAGATGCTGAAAAGGCACCTGAAGTCGACTTCCAGTAACCTGCGGGGCCCTGTATGACGATCCAGCGGATCGCCCTACTCCTGTTTCTCGTGCCGGCACTGCTATGGGCCGGCGCTTCTCATGGTGACGTCACCTTTCCGTCTCTCAGCGGGCGCGTGGTCGACGATGCCAACCTACTGAGCCAGAGTACCCGCTACCAGCTCACCGAGATGCTGCAGGCGCAGGAAAAGGAAACCTCCAACCAGATCGTGGTTGTTACCCTGCAGGACCTGCAAGGGCTCACCATCGAAGAGTACGGCTACCAACTGGGGCGACACTGGAAAATCGGCCAGAAAGACAAGGACAACGGAGTGCTGCTGATTGTCGCACCCAGTGAGCGCAAAGTGCGCATCGAAGTGGGTTACGGCCTGGAAGGTGCGCTGACGGATGCCCTTTCCGCGAATATCGTCCACACCAAAATCCTACCCCAGTTCAGAAGCGGCAATTTTGATGGCGGGGTAACCGCCGGCGTCGAATCCATCATTGCGGCCATCAAGAACGAGTATGTACCCGAACCCACGGAATCCGGCAATGATCGCCGGTTAGCGCTGCTGGTTGGCATTTTCCTGCTGTTCATCATGCTGCAGATTTTTGGCGCCTCGGTGCTTGGCGCGCCGAGCGGTAGCAGCAACTATCGCCGCGGGCGCTACGGCGGCTATTACGGCGGTGGTGGTTTTGGCGGTGGGTACGGCGGTGGCGGCTTCGGAGGTGGAGGCTTCGGCGGGGGCGGTGGCGGCTTTGGGGGCGGCGGCGCCTCTGGAGGCTGGTAACCGGCCGGCCGAGACTGCAGATACGGAGCCCACAGGCCAAATGAGATAAAACCATGCTAAACGCACACGAAAAACGCACCCTGGCGGAAACCATCAAGGAGGTTGAAGCCCGCACCGATGCCGAGGTGGTCACGGTGCTGGCGGGCCAGGCGGACAATTACCTGTATATCTCCACCCTGTGGGCGGCTTTTCTGGCGCTGTTGATTGCACCGCTGATGCAGTTTCTGCCCTGGTGGATCGAATACCCGCAGGCATTCACCCTGCAGTGGATCCTGTTTATCGCACTGGCGGTGCTGTTCCGATGGCGCCCGCTCACTATGAAGCTGGTGCCCAAAAAGGTGCGCTTCTGGCGCGCGGCCAATCTGGCGCGGCGGCAGTTCCTGGAACACGAGCTGCACAGCACCAAAGACCGGCTGGGCCTGCTGATCTTTGTCTCCCAAGCGGAGCATTATGTAGAAATTCTTGCGGACCGGGGCCTGGCGGAACAGATTACCAATGAAACCTGGCAGGAGATCGTGGAAAACTTTATCCGCGAGATCAAAAAAGGAAAAACCGGTGAGGCCTTCGTGCACTGCGTAGAAAAGTGTGGCGAGCTTCTTGAAGAAGCGGCGCCCGCCACCACCATCAAGAATGAACTTCCCAACCACCTGGTGCTTCTATAATTTGCTACAGAGCGGAAAACGGCAGATTCTGGCGAAGGCAGATTCTGGCAAAAAACGAAGTCGATTGGTGAATCTATGATATTGCGCAAGCACGCCATCCCACTGGCGGCCATCTCCCTTCTTGCGGTGGGCGCAGCGATCGCTCACTGGACTTCCACCCCCTCCTCCGGGCAACCCACTACTCAGGAAACGATGTTTTCCAACACCGGCAACACTTCTGGGGATCTGGGAGATCGGGTCCAGCAGTTGGAAAAAACCCTGGATCAGACACTGAAAATCCAGGGGCAACTGCTGGAGCTGGTTAACGAACTGAGCAGTCGCCTCGACCCGGGGTCCGATGGCAACGAAACCCAACATGCATTCGACGCCCAAAACGAACATGAAGTCATCGCTCACCAACAACGCGCCCAGCGACGCCACCAGAACCGCTTCGAACGGATGCGGGAAAACCAGATTCGCCAGCTGACAGAGGCCGGCCTCAGCCCGGAGCGGGCTGCGTTTATCATCGACAAACAGGAGCGAATCCAGTACGAACAGATGCAGTTCAGCTATGAATACCACCACCTGCAAAACAAGCGCTCAGACCGGGCCAAAGAGCTGCAGGCAAACTTGCAGACCTACAGCAATCCTCGACGTGTATTCGAGCAGGAGCTGACCAGTGCGGAGTTCGAGCAGTATCTGGAAGCCTTCGGCGGCCGCACGGAAATGGAAATCGGCGACCTGCTCGAAGACACGCCAGCGTATGAGGCCGGCCTGCGCCCCGGCGACAAGATCATCCGCTACAACAACCAACGGGTGTTCCATATGGGAGACCTGCGCTCTCAGGTGTACCAGGCGGAACCCGGGTCATCCGTAGCGGTGGAAATACAACGCAAAGGCAGCTCTGCACCGGAGACGATTTACATTCCCGCCGGGCCGCTGGGTATTCGCGGCTGACCGTTTACGCCGCAACCTGAACCTCCAACAAAAAAGGGCGATGACCTTCACGGTCATCGCCCTTTTTCATTTTGTCGGTTTAACCCGCACCCATTTATTCAGGCGCAGTTTCCGGACGCATATGCGGGAACAAGAGTACGTCGCGAATAGACGGGGAGTTCGTCAGCAGCATTACCAGACGGTCGATACCAATACCTTCACCGGCGGTGGGCGGCAAACCGTATTCCAGTGCACGGATATAGTCGGCATCGTAGTGCATGGCCTCGTCATCGCCGGCATCTTTTTCTGCTACTTGCGCCTTGAAACGCTCCGCCTGATCTTCCGCGTCGTTCAGCTCGGAGAAACCGTTGGCGATTTCGCGGCCGCCGACGAAGAATTCGAAGCGGTCGGTAACAAACGGGTTGTTATCGCTGCGGCGCGCCAGTGGCGACACTTCAGTCGGGTACTCGGTGATGAAGGTCGGCTGGTCCAAGCGGTGTTCGACGGTTTTCTCGAAGATTTCGATCTGGATTTTGCCCAGGCCCCAGATTTCCTTGAGAGGAATCTCCAGCTTCTCCGCAACTTTTTTTGCACTCTCGATATTGTCGATATCAGCGGCTTTGAGCTCCGGGTTGTACTGCAAAATGGAGTCGAAAACACTGATACGATCGAACGGCTTGGCAAAGTCGTAGCTGCTGTCCTGATACTGAACAGTGGTGCTACCCAGCACGTCGGTGCAGATACCGCGGATCATGTTTTCGGTCAGATCCATCAGGTCGTTGTAGTCCGCATACGCCTGGTAGAACTCGAGCATGGTGAACTCGGGGTTGTGGCGTGTAGACAGACCTTCGTTGCGGAAGTTGCGGTTAATTTCGTAGACGCGCTCGAAGCCACCGACCACGAGACGCTTCAGGTACAGTTCCGGCGCAATGCGCAGGTACATGTCGATATCCAGGGCGTTGTGATGCGTCACAAACGGGCGCGCGGTGGCGCCACCGGGAATGACCTGCAACATGGGGGTTTCCACTTCCATAAAGTGGTTTTCATTCAGAAAGCTGCGGATGTAGCTGATCACTTCGGAACGGATGCGGAAGACATCGCGGGATTCCGGGGTGGCAATCAGGTCTACGTAGCGCTGGCGGTAGCGCATTTCCTGGTCGGCAATGCCGTGGAATTTTTCCGGCAGCGGGCGCAAGGCTTTGGTGAGCAGGGTGTACTCTTCGCAGTTGACGTAGAGGTCGCCTTTACCAGACTTGTGCAGCTGGCCTTTGACGCCAACGATGTCGCCGATGTCCCAAGTGCCCCAGCGCTCTTTGATGTCTTTTTGTGCGGTTTTGTCGGCGTACAGCTGGATGCGGTCAGATACATCCTGAATAACCATGAAGGGGCCACGTTTGGCGAGGATACGGCCGGCGACGCAGGCGGTGTTGCCCTCCCCTTCCAGCTCTTCCTTGGTTTTTTCACCAAACTCTTTTTGCAGGTCGGCGGCGAGGTGTTCGCGGCGAAAGCTGTTCGGAAAGGGATTCCCCTTTTCGCGCATGGCACTCAGTTTAGCGCGGCGCTCGGCGATCAGTTTATTTTCGTCTTGCTGAGTTGGTGTATTGCTCATGATCTATCACGTGTCTTTTTGGGTGTGGTGCGTGCTTCGTAGCTTGGTCGAGCTTTGTGCGAGTACCGTGGCGGCTGAGCACCGGGTATCCCTTTTCGAAACCGCTGTGAATACGTCCCTGTACGCTGCGGCGGCGACATCCCTGTCGCCGACGCTTTCGAAAAGGGATCCCCGGTACTCCGCCTTCGATTTGAAGCAATGTGCTTCGTAAGCCAGCAGAGTCCCGTAGCTTGGCTTTATAGACCCGCCTTCAGGCTCGCCTCAATAAACTGATCCAGATCCCCATCCAGCACTGCCTGACAGTTGCTGGTCTGGACATTGGTGCGCAGATCTTTGATGCGCTGGTCGTCCAGTACATAGGAGCGGATCTGGCTGCCCCAGCCGATGTCGGATTTGCTTTCTTCCATCGCCTGTTTTTCGGCGTTGCGTCTTTGCATTTCCTGTTCGTAGAGTCTGGCCCGCAGCATCTTCCACGCTTTATCGCGGTTCTGGTGCTGGGAGCGCTCGCTCTGACAGGCAACCACAATGCCGGACTCGATATGCGTCAAACGCACGGCGGAGTCGGTTTTGTTGACGTGCTGACCACCGGCGCCGGAGGCGCGGTAGGTGTCTTCGCGCACCTGGGATTTGTCCACTTCGATTTCGATGTTGTCGTCGATCTCGGGGGAGACAAACACGGAGGTGAACGAAGTGTGGCGACGGTTGCCGGAGTCGAACGGGCTTTTCCGTACCAGACGGTGTACGCCGGTTTCGGTGCGCAGCCAGCCGAAGGCATATTCGCCCTGGAAGTGGATGGTGGCACTTTTTATGCCCGCAACTTCGCCGGCGGAGGCTTCTTCCAGAGTGGTTTTGAAACCGTGGGCTTCGCCCCAACGCAGATACATGCGCAGCAGCATTTCGGCCCAGTCCTGGGCTTCGGTGCCACCGGAACCGGACTGGATGTCCAGGTAGGCGTTATTGGGGTCGGTCTCGCCGGAGAACATGCGTCGGAACTCGAGGGTCTCCAGTTGCTGCTGGAGACTTTCGAGCTCGCTGGAGACTTCCGCTACGGAGTCTTCATCATCCTCTTCCACAGCCATATCCAGCAGTTCACGACTGTCGCTGATGCCGCTGTCGAGGTCTTCGATGGTTTTGACCACGGTTTCCAGAGCGGAGCGTTCACGCCCAAGGTCCTGGGCGCGGTCGGGATCGTCCCAGACACTGGGCTCGGCCAGTTCCAGTTCGACTTCGGTCAGGCGTTCTTTCTTGCCAGCGTAGTCAAAGGTACCCCCTAAGAACGTCGGTGCGCTCTTCGAGGTCTTTCAGCTGGTTGAGAAGCGGATTAATTTCCATAGATGCGTCGGCTTCTGTCGGTTTAAATCGGGCGCGCATTCTACCGCAGGCGGCCCCGAGAAATAAGGGGGCAAGGGTATTCGTGCGCGCGCTGGCCCCAGGGGCTTGAACTTAGCGTCTCCCGTTGAAGGTCTTGGGTTGAGGACCTTGTATTGAAGACCCTTGAGCTGCTGGTCATACCAGCGCTAGAATGGCCTGACCAATAAGCAAAGCTATCAGGCCAATTTTGAGCGGAGCGGATGTCATGGCAACGCCTGTTGTTAACCACCTTTCTTCCCTTTCCCGCCTGCCGGGGATACTGATTCTCAGCGTGTACGCAGCGTGCGCGAGCGCCACCCCGGCAGAGCACATATTTGACGCGGTGGTCAGCAAAAACCCCGGCGAGACCTCTACCGCCAGTTATCCAACCATCTCTGAGGCCCTGGCAGCAGCCCCGCAAAATAGCGACGAGCCATTCGTCATCTATCTCCCCGCCGGCCGGTATACCGAGAAAGTACTGATCAGTAAGCCCAATATCCACCTGGCGGGTGCCGGGCGCGACAAGACGATCATCCGCTACGGAGACTATGCCGGCATGCCCGCACCCGGGGCAGAACCCGGCTCTGATGTGACGATGGGGACTTTTGCCACAGCGACACTGACGGTGGAAGCGAAAGACTTTCTCGCGCAAGACCTGACCATCGAAAACAGCTTTGACTTCCTTGCCAGCGATGCCCTGCCCAGGGATCACCCCCAAAAGGTCAACGGCACTCAGGCGGTAGCGTTGGAAACGGGATTGGGCAGCGACCGTTCCGCATTCCGCAATGTGCGCCTTCTGGGGTACCAGGACACGCTGTTTGTGCAAGGTGGCCGCAGCTATTTTCTGGACAGCGTGATCGAGGGCAATGTGGACTTTATCTTTGGTGCTGGCCAGGCGCTGTTTGAAAACAGTGATATTGTCACCCGGCCTCGCGGTACCGAACGCGCCAATGTGGGTTATGTGACGGCACCGAGCACCAATATCAGCAACGAATTCGGGCTGGTATTTCTGAATTGCCGGCTGCTGAAAAAGGAAGGCGTACCGGCCGGTTCATCTCCACTGGGGCGCCCCTGGCACCCCACCACCAGGTTTCCGGACGGCCGCTATGCGGACCCGGACGCCATAGGTGCAGCGGTGTTTATCAATTCTTATATGGATGATCACATCCCTGCCGATGGCTGGGCTTCCATGCGCGGCACCAGCCGCGACGGTACCAAGTCCACGGTTTTCACGCCGGAGAGTGCGCGGTTTTTCGAGTACAGGAGCTACGGCCCTGGCGCTGCAGACAATACGCAGCGCCGCCAATTGAGTAACGAGGAAGCCGAGAAATATACCCGCGAGCGGATTATGGCAGGGTGGGAACCCGCATTCTGAAGTGCGCGTGGGGTGCGTCGGCGGTCGAAAATTGCCAGCACCCCGACGCAGGGAGTCGATTCACCTGTCCCGCGGCGTGCCGGGGTTTACTTGCGGACAGTCGACCAGCTTGTACTGACCCTGTTTGGCCGGGTCAAAGCCCAGCTCTAGTGCGGCGTCGAGAAAACTGGCCGGAATGCGATGCATCAGCAGATCCCCGGTCGCACCACCGCAGACGCTGGGGTACATCCGGTCCGTGCGGACCCCGCAGCGGGACTCCTGCACCTTGATCCCGTTTTGCGCGAGGTCGGCGCCACTGGATTCGAGACTTTTGCCCCCGCCTTCGCACTGGCGGTTACCGCGGGGCTGCATGACCCAGAGGCTCTGAGCGCCCTGTTTCTGTTCACCCGTATCAGTATTTGAAGCAGATTCCGCGCCTTTCTGGTCAGACATTGGCGACGCCTCCTCAGTTTGCTGCGGTGTTTGCTGCTGGTGACTCTCAGGCTTGTCCGGAGACTGTTTACCCGGCCCCTGTTTTTGCGATGAGTCACAACCGCCGATGACTGCGGTCAATACGACTGCCAAAACCACTCGTAACCAGGCATGACACATAAACCTTCTCCTTTTTCGCTATTTTGCCGCGCCTGAGCAAACAGGCCACGAACAAACAAAGTTCCATCTGATCAGCTTAGCGCGAGCCACCCGCCCACGCCCAGCATCAAGGTGCCGGCGATGCGGTTCATCAGGCGCACATTTTCTCCTTTGTGTAACAGCCGGCTCAGTGTGCGACCTCCGCTGGCGTAAATCAGCATACAAATAAACTCCAGCGTCAGGATAATACACAGTAGAACCACCATCTGTGCAAGCAGCGGCTTGTCCTGGTGAATAAACGGTGGCAACAGGGCGATGAAAAAGGCCCAGCCTTTCGGGTTGGCCACAGCAGTTACGAACCCCTGGGTCATCAGAGAAATCGCCGGCACCGCGGGCTGCGCTTCGGCTGTGGGTTCCACCAGCACCATGCGCCCGCGCGCACGCCACATCTGGATTCCCAGATATGCGAGATACAGGGCGCCGCAGTATTTGAACACCTGAAACGCCGTTGGGTGCTTCAGCATAAACGCAGCAATACCCACCACCGCCGCGATCGCCACTACAGCAACACCACACAATTCGCCCAGCATCATCCACAGCGTACGGCGCACCCCGAAGGCCATGCCCATGGTCAGCGCCAGAGTCATGCACATACCCGGGGTGATAGACACAAAGAAAAATGTCGGCACAAACAGCGCCAGTACAGATAAATCAATCACAACTAATTCCAACGATGCACCGTTTGCGATACCTCATCAGTGATGGGTTCCGGCGTGGGCGCCGTAGCGGCTCAGCAACATACCTGCCAGCATCAACCCACAGCCCAGTAATTCATGGCCGGTAAAAACTTCACTCAGGATCAACCAGCCGGCGATCAATGCGAATACCGACTCGAGGCTCATAATCACCGTCGCGTGCGAAGTTGCCGCGTGCCGCAACCCCAGCAGTTGAAAAGTAAACGCGATAGCGGTTGAAAATATCATCATATAGACGATGGGCCAGGCCGCATCAATAGCACCCTGTAACGTCGCCTGCTCGATCAACAGGGAAGCCGCGGCCGAAAACACCCCGCAGAAAATAAACTGGATGGCCGCCAGGCGCAGCGCGTGATAACGCTGTACCAGGCGATCCGCCGTCAGCACCTGCAGTGCAAACGCAAACGCGCCGGAGAAAACCAGCAGGTCGCCAATCATCTGGGACTCTTGTGAAAAGTCACCCAGTACGTAGAGCCCGATCAACGCGACTCCGATACCTGCCCAGGTCCAGCGATTGGTTGCCACACCAAGAGACAGACCAATCACCGACACCAGCAGCATCTCCATGCCGGAAATAAATCCTGCACGCCCGGCACCCGTGTATACCAGCCCCCACTGCTGTAACGCCGCACCGAGAAACAGCCAGAAACCGAGCACCGCCCCACCGGGCAGGCAGTTGCGCCAGCCGGTTTTGATCTCTGCGTCCTCTTGTGGGGTAGCCACTTCGCGTCGGGAAGAAAGCCAGTACACCAGCGGTATCAGAATCAGGCCACCGAGCAAAAATCGCCACGCGTTGAACGCCAGTGGCGGCAAGTGGTCCATGGCCATTTTCTGTGGCACAAACGCGATCCCCCAGAAAAGCGCCGCCAGCAACAGCAGGAGCTCAGCACGAGCCTGTTTTTGATGCATAAATATTCCAGTCATTCCCACACGTAGGAGTCTGCTCGCAGACGCCTAAAGATCGGCTAAAAATTGAGATGTGTTAAAGCGGTTGGATATGGCTGACCATCAACTGCAGTGACTGCCGCCCGCGGAATTCATTGATATCCAGCTTGAACGCCAGCTGGATTTTCTCCACCTGTGCAGGCCAGAAATCCGTATCGATATTGAAGGCAATCGCATCAATGGCCTGCTGCGGTGCAACCACCGGCGCTACGGTCATCTTCAGGTGGCGCTCGCCCACAATCCGCTGTTGCAACAACAGAAACTCGCCATCGAATTCCGGCTCGGGAAACGCCTGCCCCCAGGGTGCGCAGGCACGCAATATTCCTGCGGTCTCCATCGAGAATTCATGCGGCTGCAGTTCGCCATCGGTCTCAATCACCGCCTGCAAATGCGATTCCTTGAGACGCCCGCGCACCGCCTGCTCAAACGCCTCGGTAAACGCCGGTAACTTTTCCGCCGGCAGGCTCAGGCCCGCGGCCATGGCGTGGCCGCCGAACTTGCTGATGAGTTGCGGGTTTTTGGCGGCCACATCACTCAAGGCATCGCGAATGTGCAGACCAGAAATGGAGCGTGCAGAGCCCTTGACCAGGCCATTATCGCCATCGGCAAAGGCAATCACCGGGCGGTGGAATTTTTCCTTGATACGGCTGGCGAGAATCCCTACCACACCCTGGTGCCAGGCACTGTCGTACAGACACAGGCTCCAGGGCAGCCCCTCCTCTGCCAGTTGCAGTTTTTCCAGAGCCACCATGGCTTCCCGCTGCATACCGGCTTCGATGGCCTTGCGGTCGCGGTTGAGGCCATCCAGCTCTGCCGCCAGCTCGCGCGCCTCGTCCGGATCGCGCGTCAGCAAACAGCGGATACCGGTACCGATGTCGTCCAGCCGGCCTGCCGCATTGATGCGTGGCCCAAGGATAAATCCAATATCGGTGGTAGAGAGCCGCGAACGATCCCTGCCCGCAACATCCATCAGTGCCTGAATACCGGGGCGGCAGCGGCCGGCACGGATACGCGCGATCCCCTGATGCACCAGCACACGGTTGTTGTGATCCAGCGGCACCAGATCCGCTACAGTGCCCAGCGCCACCAGGTCCAGATACTCCGCCATATTGGGCACGGGGATACCGGCTTGTTCAAACCAGCCCTGTTGTTGCAGCACGCTTTTCAGGCGACTGAGCAGATAGAAAATGACGCCAACCCCGGCGAGATTTTTACTGGGAAAGTCACAATCCGGCTGGTTGGGGTTAACGATCGCATCGGCGTCGGGGAGTTCGCTCCCGGGCAGGTGGTGGTCGGTGACGATCACCTTGAGGCCCGCGGCGCGGGCCGCGGCCACACCGTCGATGCTGCTGATACCGTTGTCGACAGTAATCAGCAGATCCGGATGGTATTCCCGCGCGACCTCAACAATTTCCGGAGTCAGGCCATAACCGAATTCGAAACGGTTGGGCACCAGAAAATCCACCGGCCCGGCGCCCAGCGCACCCAGTGCCAGTACAGACAGCGTGCTACTGGTAGCACCGTCTGCATCGAAGTCGCCCACAATCAGGATTTTTTGCTGGCCGCGCACCGCCTCCACCAGCAAGTTTACCGCCGCTTCCACACCGCGCATGGAAGCCGGGCTGTGCAGGCGGGTCAGCTGGTGGTCCAGTTCGCCATCGCTGGCCACACCGCGGCCAAGCAGCACTCGCTGGAGAATTTCGGGGGTGGAAGAAGTAAAACGGCCAGAGGAGAGATCCACTGGCCGTCTTCGAATAATTGCGTTCATTGCATCCGGTCGCTTTTGGGGTTGCCATGGTTTGCTGTCGGCTCCTGCCAACACTACCCACTAAACACCCATTCTACCGCCGACCGGCTGCGACTCAAGCGGGGCTTAGCCCAGTTCGCGGGAGATGAAATCGTGTACCGCAGAAAGGTCGTTTTGCAGAACTTGCACCCGCTCTTCCCGCTGAAGCAGGTCCTGCATATGGTGCGGCAACGGCACTTCCGTACCCGGCAACGCCTTGTCCACCGCCTCGCTGAACTTGGCCGGGTGCGCTGTGGCGAGACACACCATGGGTTCGGCTTTGGATTTGCGAGCGCGGCGGGCAGCCTCCACACCGATGGCGGTGTGTGGATCCAGCAGGTACTCGGTGGACTCAAACACCTCGCGAATCACCTCTACCGTGCGCTCGTCCCCTACCCGCTCGGAAGCAAACAGGGTGCGAACTTTATCCAGGGCCGCTTCATCCAGCTTCAACGGTGCACTGCGATCCTTCAGCAGGTCGGCTACCGCCTCACCGTTGCGATCGACCATATCAAACAACAGACGCTCAAAGTTGCTGGATACCATAATGTCCATACTCGGCGACAGGCTGTGCACCAGCGGCTGCGGCGAGTGATCATTGGCGCTGATACAGCGGTGCAGAATATCGTTGGCGTTGGTTGCGATCACCAGCTGGTTGATCGGCAGGCCCATTCCACGCGCCAGATAGCCGGCAAAAATATCGCCGAAGTTTCCGGTGGGGACAGAGAAGTTCACCGGGCGGTGAGGACCGCCAAGGCTCAGGGCAGCATGGAAGTAATAAACGATCTGCGCCATGATCCGCGCCCAGTTGATGGAATTCACCGCCACCAACCGGCGACCATCCGGCAGGAAGGACTGATCGGCAAAACTGGCTTTGACCATATTCTGGCAATCGTCAAAATTGCCTTCCAGTGCGATGTTGTAGACGTTGTCCGATAGCACCGTGGTCATCTGCTTGCGCTGCACTTCCGATACCCGGTTGTGCGGATGCAGGATAAAAATATCGATGTTTTCGCAGTGGCGACAACCTTCAATGGCGGCCGACCCGGTATCGCCGGATGTCGCCCCCAATACCACCACCTTTTCACCGCGCTTTTTCAGCAGCAGGTCGAACAGCTGGCCGAGGAACTGCAGAGCGAAATCCTTGAATGCCAGAGTGGGCCCCTGGAACAACTCCATCACCCATTCGTTGTGGCCGGTCTGTACCAGTGGCGCAATGGCGGGATGGCGGAAGTTGACGTAGGCGCGCTCAATTGCCCCCCGCATCTCCTCTTCGGTCAGGTCTTCGGAAACGAAAGGCCACATGATCCGAAAAGCCAGTTCCTGATAATCCAGTCCGGCCATTTCCGCGATTTCATCGCGGCTGAAGCTGGGCAGTTTTTCGGGAACATACAGGCCGCCATCACTGGCGAGGCCGGTAAGGACGGTATCGGCAAAACTGAGAGACGGCGCGCGGCCGCGGGTGCTGACAAATTTCACGTTGTGATTACTGGCTTAGTTGGTACTGATTTGAATGATTCGGAATGGAAGAGTCGAGGTGGCGGCGCAGCCTCCACCTCAACGTCATCGCTGGGCTCAGCCCAGGGGCTCGACACGAATGCGCACAACCGGACCCTGAATACTGTCCAGGGCTTCGATCTGATTGACTGCTTCCTGCAGCTGCGCTTCGCGCGCGCGGCTGGTCAGCAGTACTACCGGTACCAGCTCTTCGTCTTCCGCAGGCTCGTGCTGAATCAGGGCTTCGATACTGATGCCCTGATCACTGCAGATCTTCGCTACCTGAGACATGACACCCGGCTTGTCAAAGGCGGAAATACGCATGTAATAGCTGGTCTCGGCTTCTGACATGGGCAGGACATCATCCAGATTTCCCTGGCTGTCCTGGGTCACGCCGGCCAGCGGCACACGCTGGTCCGGGCGCACATTCAGTGTACGCGCTACGTCCACAATATCGGCGATTACCGCAGAAGCTGTCGCTTCGGCACCAGCGCCGGCGCCGTAATAGAGCGTCGGGCCTACGGCATCGCCGTTGACCAGCACTGCATTCATCACACCGTTTACATTGGCGATCAGGCGGCGCTGGGGAATCAGGGTCGGGTGAACCCGCAGCTCCACGCCGTCGTTGGTGCGACGCGCAATACCCAGATGCTTGATGCGATAACCCAGCTCGTCAGCGTACTGGATGTCCTCTTTGGAAACGCCACTGATCCCCTCGGTGTACACCTTATCGAAGGCAAGCGGCATACCAAACGCAAGGGACGCCATGATGACCAGTTTGTGAGCGGCATCGATCCCCTCCACATCAAAGGTGGGGTCTGCCTCGGCATAGCCCAGCGCCTGAGCCTGGGCCAGCGCTTCGTCAAAGCTGCGCCCTTTCTCGCGCATCTCGGTAAGGATGTAGTTGCCGGTACCATTGATGATCCCCGCCAGCCACTGGATACGGTTGCCCACCAGGCCTTCGCGCAGGGATTTGATGATCGGGATACCACCCGCTACAGCGGCTTCATAGGCGATGGTAACGCCCTTGTCGGCGGCCGCGGCGAACAGCTCATTGCCGTGCTCGGCAATCAGCGCCTTGTTGGCGGTTACCACGTGCTTACCATTGGCAACGGCAGTCAGTACCAACTCACGGGCCACCGTGGTTCCGCCAATCAGCTCGACCAGTACATCCACGTCGGGGTTATTCGCCACATCGAAGATTTCGCGGGTGACATTCAGCGGGGTCATATCACAATCGGCGTTGTCCCGACGGGCACCCACCTGAACGATCTCTACCGGGCGGCCACAGCGCGCGGCAATTTCTTCACAGTTGCGCGCCATGACATTGACCGTACCGCTACCTACGGTCCCAAGACCACAAATACCGATACGTACCGCAGGCAGTGCGCCGGCTGTGTTGGATTCTTTTGAGGCTTGCGCCCCACGACTGGTGGCTTCTTCGGTAACTGCGCTCACAACTTCCCTCCGCGCATGACACTGTGGAACACAGCGCAATAACTGGCGTTTAATTCAAAAAAAGGTCGACAACCTTACTGAGATCAGGGGGAAATTGTCAATTAAATTGCGCAAGGTGGTCAAACAATCACCAAACAGCCCAACTCAAAGCTGTGCCTTCAGCGATCAACCCTAACCGGTTGCCGCAAATAGAAAAAGCCGGCATTCGCCGGCTTTTTCATGTCACGGGGCTGTGTGCTATCGGGCTCAGATCCCCAACGCTTTGACCAGAGTATCGGGAGGCAGGTACCCGGGCACTACTGTGCCATCTTCCATCACGATGGTGGGCGTGCCGCGCACATCAATCACCTCGTTGCCCAGCTTGTACTGGGCCGCCACTGGATTGTTCTTACACACCTCCATCGGCACGTTCTTGCGGTTCTTCAGGTCGGTCAGGGTTTTGTTCGGGTCGTCAGCACACCAGGCGGTCGCAACCTTGCGGTAGCCCACCGAGTTGAGGCCAGCGCGCGGGAATGCGAGATAGCGCACTTCGATACCACGGCGGTTCAGTTCAGGCACGTCGTCGTGCAACTTGCGGCAGTACCCGCAATCCACATCGGTAAACACGTAGATGTGTGCTTTGGCTTTGCCCTTCGGAGAAAAGACGATCATTTCGCCCTTGTCCTGCTGGTCCATCACTTCCGCGCGATGGCGTCCGCGGCGCTGCTCGGAGACATTGACGACTTTCTGCGGGCCCACCTCGAACAGGTCACCGGCAATAAAGTGGCCGCCATCTTTGGAGACGAACAGAACATTGCCGCCGTTGACGTCCACCTCGTACAGACCGGGCATCGAGCTCTCGCGTACGTCGCCGAAGGTCGCCTGGGGATTTCCCGCAGCCAGCTTGGCCTTGATCTGCTTGGCGACAGCGTCATCCACATCTGCGAATGCGGCCTGCCCTAGTAACAGGGAAGCTGAGGCTACGAGCGCAGCCAGGGCAGTAAGTGGCTTGGCAGGAAAAGTCATGGTTCGGTTCGCTCCAGATTATTCGTCATTATCTGACCGCGTTCGCGGCCGGGGGTTCACCCCAGTATGGCACTAAACACTCGCATTCAAGCGGCCAAGGCGCGTTTTACTACAGACAGAGGGCAATTACCACGAACGGATCACCCTCGGGGGTGATGCTCCCCATGCAAAGACTGCAGCCTGGCCCGGGCGACCGCGGTGTAAATCTGGGTAGTCGACAGATCAGAATGCCCAAGCAGCAGCTGCACTACCCTCAGATCGGCGCCGTGATTCAGCAGATGGGTCGCAAAGGCGTGGCGCAGCGTGTGCGGTGACAGCGGCTTTTCGATACCTGCCACTTTCGCCCAGTGTTTTATCCGATACCAGAACGTCTGCCGTGTCATGGCGTTGCCGGAACGCCCGGGAAAACAGGCATCGCTCTCGCCCATCGCCAGCAACTGCGGCCTCGCACTGCGCAGATACCGCTCCAGCCAGCGCTCCGCCGCCTGCCCCATGGGCACCAGACGCTCCTTACTCCCTTTGCCGTACACCCGCACCACTCCCTGGCGCAGATTGAGCTGGGACATGCTGAGTTCTACCAACTCACTGACCCGCAGCCCGCAGGCGTACAACAATTCGAACATGGCTCGATCGCGCAGGCCGATTGGGGTTTCGATGTCAGGGGCCTCCAGCAGTGCCTCAACATCCCTCTCTGACAGGGACTTGGGAAGGGGCTTGGGAATCTTTGGATTGTCGACCAGGGCCACCGGATCGTGCTCGATCAACCGCTGCCGCAGACAGTGGCGATAAAAACTGCGCAGTGCCGCCAACGCGCGGGCACTGGAGCGAGCGGACTGACCCGCCGCGTGGCGCGTGCCGAGGTAGGTGAGAATATCCTCCCGCGCAATCTGCCCCAGGTCTTTACCGGCGCCCTCACAGAAAGCGGCAAACGCACGCAGGTCGCGCCCGTAGGCGGAACGGGTATGCTCGCTGACACCCCGCTCGGCCCACAGCATATCCAGCCAGGCGGTAATCAGTTGTTGCGTATCGGTGAAGCCAGTCATTTGCGCATTAAATCACACGGCACCAGAAAGCAGGTTTTACAGGCATAAAAAAACCGGAGACAAGCTCCGGTTTTTTATCTCAAGAAATAACTCAGCCGAGTTTTTCCTTGATACGTGCGGCCTTGCCAGTCAGGCTGCGCAGGTAGTACAGCTTGGCCTGACGAACGTCACCACGACGCTTCACAGTAATGCTATCTACCAGACGGCTGTGAGTCTGGAAGGTACGCTCTACGCCAACGCCGTGGGAAATTTTACGCACGGTGAAAGAAGAGTTCAGGCCGCGGTTACGCTTGCCAATCACCACGCCTTCAAACGCCTGCAGACGCTCACGGTTGCCTTCTTTTACCTTTACCTGAACGATAATGGTATCGCCCGGAGCAAATTCAGGCAGTTCAGCTTTCAACTGCTCGGTTTCGAGCTGCTGGATAATCTTGTTAGTCATTTGGAGTTCTCCAAAAGGGATTTATGTAGCCTCACGGCTAGATCACCGAATTACTCTCGCCTCCCGGCGAATCCGATATTAATTCTTCTCCCCGGCCGGCAGCTCCTGCAGAAAATCTTCCAGCAGTTGCGCCTGCTCCGGGGACAGCGCCAGCTTTTCCAAAAGGTCTGGCCGGCGCTGCTGCGTGCGCCCCAAGGCCTGCTTGAGGCGCCAGCGGCGTATTTTTTCATGGTTGCCAGAAAGCAAAACTTCCGGAACCCGGTTGCCCCGATAATCCTCAGGGCGAGTGTAATGCGGACAATCCAGCAGTCCCTGGGCGAAGGAATCCTCCACCGCCGACTGATCGTGCCCGAGCGCGCCCGGTATCAAACGCGTAACCGCGTCCACCAGCACCATGGCGGCAAGCTCGCCACCACTCAGGACGTAATCCCCGATCGACCACTCTTCATCAATCAGAGATTCCACCACTCGCTCATCAATTCCCTCGTAGCGCCCGGCCAGTAAAACCAGGTTGCCACTTTGCGAGAGGGTTTCCACACCTGCCTGATCCAGCTGCCGCCCTTGCGGGGACAGGTAAATAGACCGTGCGGGGCCGGACTCTTCCGCCCAGGTGCGCGCTTCGCGCAGTGCCTGAGTGAGAGGCTCCGCCAGCATCACCATTCCAGGTCCGCCGCCGTACGGGCGATCGTCCACGGTGCGATGCCGGTCACTGGTGAAGTCGCGCGGATTCCAGCAGCGCACTTCCAAAAGGCCGTCCTTCACGGCCCGACCACTGATACCGTAGTCGGTCAGTGCGGCAAACATCTCCGGGAAGATGCTTACCAGAGCCACGCGTCTGGGCTTTGTGACAGGCTCAGCCGCCATCAGAACTCGGGGTCCCAATCGACGGTTATCTGGCCCGCATCCAGATCAACATTGGTGATGTATTCGCCGGGCAGATACGGAATCAGACGCTCGCGCTCATCCTCTCCACCACGCACCACCATGACATCGTTGGCGCCGGTCTCCATCAGCCGCACCACTTCACCGAAGCGAAATTCACGGCCTTCAAACTGGCCTACCACCTGCAGACCCTGCAGTTGATGCCAGTAATATTCACCATCTTCCAGTTGCGGCATTTCACTGCGCGCAACGGCAATATCCCTCTGGCAGAACTGTGCCGCGAGATCGCGGTCGCCCACACCCTTGATAAGTACGATCAGGCCTTTGCCGTGGCGCTTGCCATCCTCGATCTCAAGGGGTTGCCACTGCCCTGCACCCTGCTTGCCGCTCGGACCAGCAGCTTCGAGCCACCAGCGGGAGAACTGCAGGATATTGTCCATTGGCTCGGTAAAGGAATGCACCTTCACCCAACCGCGTACCCCGTATACTGTGGTGACACGACCAACGGTAACCAGATCTTCACCAACTACCGAATGCTCAGCCACAGAAGTACCCCGGAATACAGACTATTGGGCAGATAGAGATCAGGCGGATTCTTTCAGCAGCTTGCTGACGCGATCGGAAACCTGTGCGCCCTGGCCTACCCAGAACTCAACGCGCTCGCGATCAACACGCAGACGCTCTTCCTGACCGCGGGCTACCGGGTTGAAGAAGCCAACACGCTCAATGAAACGACCGTCGCGGGATTTGCGGCTGTCGGTCACGGTCAGGTGATAAAACGGGCGCTTCTTCGCACCGCCACGAGCCAAACGAATGGTTACCATGTAGCTATCCTGTAGTTTCAACACTCACCGGTCACCCTTTGCGACCGGTATATCCCGCCTCACGGCGGTATTTCAGACCCTGCCCAGACAAAACGTCGCGACAAGAATCTGCTTTTAAATCAACACTCAGCGGCCAAGGGCCAGCTGAAAGGCGGCGTATTCTAATGCACGGTTTACAGTTTGTATAGCAGCGAATAAAGCCGCCACCACCCCCGCTTTCCCGAGGCCACCCGGCGTTACTATTTTCGGGTTACCGGTCAAGAATCACTTCTTGCGGAAACCCGGCGGCAGGCCACCGGGCATACCTCCCATCCCACCGGCACCACCCATGCCACCGGCGCCGCCGCCCATACCGGGAAGCCCACCCATGCCGCGCATCATCTTGCTCATGCCGCCGCCTTTCATTTTCTTCATCATCTTGCCCATCTGCTTATGTTGCTTGAGCAGGCGATTCAGGTCCTGAATCTGGGTGCCGGAACCCGCCGTGATGCGGCGCTTGCGTGAACCGCTCAGAATATCCGGGTTGCGGCGCTCTGCCGGGGTCATGGAGCCGATGATCGCATCCATTCGGCGAAACTCCTTGCCCATATCCGCCTGCTGCGCCGCCTGTGCAAGACCACCCATACCTGGCATCTTGTCCATCAGAGCGCCCAGGCCGCCCATATTCTGCATCTGCTGCAGCTGGTCGCGCAGGTCCTCAAGGTCAAAACCTTTGCCCTTCTGCACCTTTTTGACCAGCTTTTCGGCCTTGGCCCGGTCGATGGTCTGCTCGGCCTGCTCGATCAGGGAGAGAATGTCGCCCATCCCGAGGATGCGGGAGGCAATCCGATCCGGATGGAAGGTTTCCAGCGCATCAGTCTTTTCGCCGACACCAATGAATTTGATGGGCTTGCCAGTCACATGGCGCACGGACAGCGCCGCACCACCGCGGGCGTCACCGTCCGCCTTGGTCAGAATCACACCGGTCAGCGGCAGCGCGTCATTGAAGGCGCTGGCGGTATTGACCGCGTCCTGGCCGATCATGGCGTCGATCACAAACAGGGTTTCCGCCGGGTCCAGCACCTCGTGCAGCTCCCGGATCTCCCCCATCAGCTCGTCATCGATGTGCAGGCGACCAGCGGTATCGACGATCAGCACATCGGCAAACTGTTTGCGCGCGGCGTCCATCGCCCCCCTGGCGATATCTACTGGTCTCTGATCGGGCTCGGAAGGGTGGAACAGTGCCCCCACTTCCCCCGCCAGCGTTTCCAGCTGTTTGATGGCCGCCGGGCGGTATACGTCCGCACTGACCACCATGACTTTTTTCTTTTCCCGCTCCTGCAGGTACTTGGAAAGCTTGGCCACACTGGTGGTTTTACCCGCACCCTGCAGGCCCGCCATTAGGATGACTGCCGGGGGCTGCACCGCCAGGTTCAGCGGGGTAGCCGCCTCCCCCATGACCTTTACCAGCTCGTCCTGTACGATCTTGACGAACTGTTGGCCCGGGTTCAGCGCCTTGCTGACCTTCTGGCCCACCGCAGCGGTGCGCACCTGCTGCACAAATGCCTTCACCACTGGCAGCGCCACATCTGCTTCCAGCAGTGCCTTGCGCACTTCGCGCAGCGTGTCGCGGATATTGTCATCCGTCAGACGGGCTTTGCCTGTGACTTTTTTCAGTGCCGACGACAGACGGTCGCTCAGGTTATCGAACATATCACCTTCTCAAATCGTAAAAGCCGTGGTGGGCCGGCTGACTACCGGTACCCCAAAAACGCGGCAGTATAGCTCAGGCGGGCTTTCCAGCACAGGCGCGCTGTGACACACTGCCCGCCCGGTACATATAAGAACCAGCAAGACGGAATCACCCCAATGGCGGCGTTCGCCCACTGGACGGCAATTGCACTTTATCTGGCCACTACAGGTGTAGCGGCTGTCACCCTGTCTCGCCAATCCCAGGCCCGCCTGCAGCCCCTGCTACTGGCGCTGCTCACCTGCGCCGTCGTCGCTCATGCGATCTCACTGAAGTTTGTCCTGCAGACCGATAGCGGCTTCCGTTTCGACCTCACAGCCATGCTGTCACTGATCACCTGGTCTGTGGCCCTGCTTCTGTTGTTCCTCTCGTTCAAACACCGGCTTACCCTGCTGATTCTGGCCATTGCCCCGCTCGCGGCATTATCTGAGCTGGCAGCCGTACACGCCTGGGGCGGCGTATCGCCACTGGCGAATATTTCGCCGGGTATCGCGGCACACGCACTCTTCTCGATCTCGGCCTATTCCCTGTTGACCCTGGCCACCCTGCAGGCCATCTACCTGTACTGGCTCAATCAACAACTGCACAACCACCGGCCTTCGGGCATCAGCAGGCTGCTGCCACCACTGCAGACTATGGAAAGCCTACTGTTCGGGCTGGTGGCCTTCGGCCAGCTGCTGCTCACTGCGTCACTGGTCACCGGCGCCCTGTTTGTCGATGATCTGTTTGCACAGCATCTGGTACACAAGACCGCGCTTTCGATTCTCGCCTGGATTCTGTACAGCATCCTGCTCTGGGGGCATTGGAAAAACGGCTGGCGCGGCAACACTGCGGTGCGCTGGACACTCTCGGCTTTCGCCATCCTGATGCTCGCTTTTTTCGGCAGCAAGCTGGCGCTGGAAGTCATTTTGCCCCGCGGCTGACCCTGCCGACTTGCGACACACACAGATCTGATCCAATATCGCCCTGATTCAATAGAAAGAGTTCCCCCTTGAACGACCTCCCTCCCGGCCTGTTATTTGGATTAATTGGCCTGCTCATCGTTATTTCCGCCTTCTTCTCCAGCTCCGAAACCAGCATGATGGCGCTGAACCGCTACCGCCTGCGCCACCAGGCGAAGAGCGGGCACCGCGGTGCCAAACGCGCCATGGAGCTGCTGGCGCGCCCGGACAAGCTGATCGGCGTAATCCTGATCGGCAACAATATGGTCAACATCCTCGCCTCGGTGATTGCCGGTGCAGTATTCACCCGCCTCTACGGTGAAGCCGGCGTCTGGTACGCCACTGCCGCACTGACGGTGATCGTACTGATCTTTGCCGAGGTGACCCCGAAGACCATTGCTGCCCTGCACCCGGAAAAAGTCGCCTTCCCTGCGAGCGTAGTGCTGCGTCCGCTTTTGTGGCTGCTGTCCCCGTTTGTGTGGATGGTAGGTAGTGTCTCCAATGCGCTGGCGCGTCTGGTAGGCGTTGAAGCGGGCAAAGAGTCCGAGGCCGAACACCTGGCCCCGGAGGAGCTGCGCTCGGTGGTGTTCGAATCCGGCGCACTACTGCCCACCAAGCACAAGGGGATGCTGCTGAACGTTCTGGACCTGGACCAGGCCACGGTGGAAGACATCATGATTCCGCGCAACGAGGTGATCGGCGTCGACCTGGACAACTCCGCCGAGGCCATACTGCAGCAACTGGCAGAAAGTAGTTTTACCCGCCTTCCGGTCTACCGCGGCGATATCAACCAGGTAGTAGGTATTCTGCACTTACGCCGGGCGGCACAGATCCTGCGGGACGGCCCGGAAAAGCTGACTGCAGACACACTGAAATCCCACCTGAACGAACCCTACTTCGTCCCCGAAGCCACCCCCCTGCCCACCCTGCTGATGAATTTCCAGCAGAAGAAACGGCGCATGGGACTGGTGGTGGATGAGTACGGCGAGGTAATGGGGATTGTGACTCTGGAAGACCTGCTGGAAGAAATTGTCGGCGACTTTACCGCAAGCTCGGTTCCCAGTGACGATGAGGAAATCGTGGAACAGGAAAATGGCTGGTATCTGGTGGACGGCGGTACGTCCATTCGGGAAATCAACCGCACCCTGCACTGGCACCTCCCCACCGATGGTCCGAAAACCTTCAACGGGCTGATCATGGAACACCTCGAAAGTATTCCGGAGGGCAATATCAGCCTGTATATCCAGGACTACCTGATCGAGATTGTGGAAGTCTCCGACAAGATGATCACCAGCGCGCGGGTAATGAAAGCGCGCAGGTAATCCTAAACTAGATCAATTCCAGCTGTCGGCGCACCGGCGCAAAGCTCTTGCGGTGGGCCGGCGTAGCACCCAGCCTTTCAAGAGCCTCCATGTGTATTTTGGTCGGATACCCCTTGTGGCCGGCCAGACCGTACCCCGGATACTCCTTGTCCAATTCGACCATTTCACGGTCTCGGGTGACCTTGGCCAGAATCGAGGCTGCCGCAATCGCCGCGACCCGGTCATCCCCTTTCACCACGGTATCGCAGTCGTAATGCCAGCGCGGCTTGCGATTACCATCCACCAGCACATATTCCGGCTGTACCGACAACTGCTCCACCGCTCGCTTCATCGCCAGCAGGCTCGCGTGCAGGATATTGAGCTGATCAATCTCTTCAACCGTCGCCCGCGCAACGGCAAAACTCAGGGCTTTCTCCCGAATCTCATCAAACAGAAGTTCGCGCTTTTTTTCCGAGAGCTTTTTTGAATCTGCCAGCCCGGCAATGGGCGCTTGTGGATCAAGAATAACCGCAGCAGCCACCACATCCCCGGCGAGCGGCCCGCGCCCTACTTCATCCACTCCCGCCAGCAGATCACCGGAATAGCTACAGACATAGGGAGGCAAAGTAGATTTGGACTTCATGAGGGGGGTACGCGTAAAAGTTATTGATCGATCAGATTACAGACCGCATCTGCAGCCTTTTCCGAAGCGTCACGACGAAGCTCCTGATGCAACTCACTGAACTCCCTGCGCAGGCGATCGCCCAGCAGGGGGTCCTCAAAGTAGTTCAGTATTGCAGCCCCCAGGGCTTCCGGTGTCGCATCGTCCTGAAGAATTTCCGGCACCAGCTCCCGTTGCGCCAAAAGGTTGGGAAGGGATACCCAGGGCGTGTGCAGCATGCGGGAAAAAATGGCATACGACAGGCTCGCCATTTTGTAAGCCACCACCATCGGCTTATTCATCAACATGGTTTCCAGGGTAGCGGTACCCGATGCGATCAACACCGCATCCGCCGCCGCCAGCGCCTGCTGCGATTGCCCGTCAAGAATGGTAAGTGGCAATGCCTCGATACCCGGCATACTGGCGATCTGCTGCTCCAGCTGTGCCTTTCGCTCTGGGCTGGCTGCAGGCAGCACAAACCGCAGGCTCCGACGGCGCTGGGAGCACCACAGCGCCGCCTGTAAAAACAGCGGGCCCAGCAACCGCACTTCACCGCCACGACTGCCCGGTAACAGTGCCACCACCTCGTCTTCGGCCTCGAAGCCGAGCGCCGCCTTCGCTGCCGGCACATCAACTTCCAGCGGTATTTCATCCGCCAGCGGGTGGCCAACAAACGTCACTGGCACCTTGTGCTCTCGATAAAATTCCGCCTCAAACGGCAGCAGCGTGAGCATATGGTCGACCGCGCGGGCAATTTTCTTTATCCGCCCCTGGCGCCATGCCCAGACAGACGGACTGACATAGTGCACCGTAGGAATTCCCGCAGCCCGCAGGGACTCCTCAAGGCCGAGATTAAAATCCGGCGAGTCGATACCGACAAAAAGATCTGGAGGATTGGCAATAAAGTGCTGGCGGAGAGAGCGGCGAATCTTCAGCAATTCGGGCAGGCGCTTGAGCGGCTCCACCAACCCCATGACCGAAAGGCGCTCCATGGGGAATAGAGATTCGGCACCCAGGGCCTGCATCCGCGGGCCCGCAATACCGGTAATTTCGACGGTGCGAAAGCGCTTTTGCAGCGCCGCAATCAAGCCGGCACCGAGAATATCCCCGGACGCCTCGCCGGCAAGAATGCCGATACGCAATACTTCACGCTCAGATACATCACCTTCTGACACAAGGCATCCTCAGCGGACGATGCCGCGGGTGGAACTTTGCAAAGAATCAATCCACGGCTGGATCACAGCGGACTCCTGACGGAGCTGCGCCAGGGACTCCAGCGCCTCATCGGCGGTCAACCCGCGACGATAGACAATCTTGTAGGCTTTATTAATCAGGGAGATATCTTCCCGGCTGAAACCTCGGCGGCGCAACCCTTCGGCATTGACCGTTTTGGCTTCCGCTGGATTACCGGCCACCATCACATAGGCTGGCACGTCTTTACCGATACCCGCGCCCATACCCGTAAACGCATGCTCGCCAATGGTGCAGTATTGATGCACCAGGGTATAGCCGCTCAGGATGGCCCAGTCGCGGACAAACACATGGCCGGCCAGCGCAACATTATTGACCAGAATCGTGTGATTGCCGATAACGCTGTCGTGACCGATATGCGCATAGGCCATGATCAGGTTGTCATTGCCAATGGAGGTCTCGCCACGATCCTGCACCGTGCCGCGGTGAATGGTGACACCCTCGCGAATGACGTTGTTGTCACCGATCACCAGGGTGGTGTGTTCGCCCTGATACTTTTTGTCGGGGGTGTCCTGCCCAACCGTCGAGAACTGATAAATACGGTTGTTTTTTCCCAGAGTGGTGGGCCCACTCAAAACGACATGCGAGGCTATTTCACAGCCATCGCCAATTTCCACGTCTGGCCCGATCACGCTGTAAGGGCCAACCTTCACGCCCGCACCGATTATTGCCGAGTCGTCGACGATCGCCGTCGGGTGAATACTGGTCTGCATTCTGTGGTCTTCTCCTCACCGACTCGGGTTCAGATTTTTTTGACTGCGCAAAGAATATTGGCAGAGGCGGCCAATTCGCCGTCCACACTGGCCTTGCCGGCAAATTTCCAGATGCCGCGGCGTTCGGAGACCACTTCAGACTCCAGCTGCAGACGGTCACCCGGGACCACCTGGCGCTTGAAGCGCACATTATCGATACCGGCAAACAGGTACAGATAGCCATCTTCCGGTTTCTGACCAAGGGTCTTGAACCCGAGAATTCCAGACACCTGCGCGAGTGCTTCCACGATCATCACACCCGGGAAAATCGGAACTTCCGGGAAATGGCCGTTGAATACCTCTTCATTAATCGAGATATTCTTGTAGCCCTTGATCAGCTTACCCTCTTCCAGCTCGACAACACGGTCCACCAGAAGAAAAGGATAGCGGTGCGGCAGGTATTGACGAATTTCCTGTACGTCCATCATGACGATATGTCCCCAGAAACCACTTCGGGGCGCCTGACGCCCCGAACTTACTGATAAAAAATCTTCTTACGATCTGAGACCGGCGACTTCCCGCCCTCAACTTACTCACCTTGTGGCGAATTATCCGGTTGCAGCGCCCGCGAAGCAGCTGTCTGCTCAACCTGCTCCAGTGCTTTTTCGACGCTGTTCAGACGTCGCGCCATCTGATCCAGCTGCCCGTAGCGCACAGCATTGCGGCGCCAGGAACGACTGTCAGAGAAAGGGGTACCACTGGAATAGGAGCCGGCCACCTCAATGGACTTGGTGACCAGCGTACGTGCGGTAACGTGACTGCGGTCGGCCAGGGTCACATGCCCCACAATGCCCACACCACCAGCGATGGTGCACTGCTTGCCGATAATGGCGCTGCCCGCCACCGCCGAACAGGCAGCCATGGCTGAGTAGTCACCAATCTGCACATTGTGCGCGATCTGGACCATATTGTCGATCTTGACCCCACGCCCGATCACGGTATTGCCAAGTGCGCCACGATCTATACAGGTATTGGCCCCAATCTCCACTTCGTCGGCAATTTCCACACCGCCCAGCTGGTGAATCTTGGTCCACTTGCCATCGCTCGGGGCAAATCCAAAACCGTCCGCACCGATCACGGTATTGCTGTGGATGGTGCAGTCTGCCCCCACCGAGCACCCATGGTAGAGCACGACCTTGGGCAGCAAGCGGCTACGCGCGCCGATCGTCGTTCCTTCACCAACAAAGCTGCCAGCACCGATGACGACGCCCTCGGCGATTCTGGCGTGGGCTTCGATCACCGCCCCCGGGCCGATATAGGCAGTCTCATGTACATCGGCACTGGGAGCTACAGCCGCAGACGCATCAATACCCGCGACATATTGCGGCGTGCGGTCGTAAATTGACGTCGCCAACGCAAAGGCCAGATAGGGGTTGGGGACAACCAGCGCGGTTGCCGGGCAGGATTCCGCCTGGTCTGCCGTCAGCAGTACAGCGCAGGCCTGCGTGGAAGGAAGAAAGCGCTTGTAGGCCGCACTGGCCAGAAAGCTCACTTCATGTTCGTTGGCGTCTTGCAGGGTGTTGAGCCCTGTAGGCACCAGCTGCTCGCTGGCCCCCACCGCCAGGCGCAATTCTGCGCCCAGCTCTTCAGCCAACAGCGCCAGTGTTGGCTGCTCGCTCATAAATAACGCTCCGAATGCGTTGCTCTCTATGCCGAATGCCGATTATTTGGCGGCGTTGAGGCGCTTCACCAGCTCTTCTGTCAGGTTTGCATCGGTACCGGCATATACGGCAGAAGTAGCGTCCAGCACCAGCTCCAGCTTGCGCTCTTTGATCACTTCTTCCAGAGCGGTCTTAGCCTTGGGCAAAAGCTCTTTTTGCAAGTCCTGTACGGCCTGACCTTCCATCGCCCGCAGTTTTTTCACGGCAGTTTCGAAGTCAGAACGCTTAAAGTTCATTTTGCGCTGCTGCTCGGCCTTTTTCTCTTCAGACCAGGTAACACCGTTTTTCTGCGCGTCTTCTGCCATCTTCTGCACTT
Source organism: uncultured Microbulbifer sp. (assembly GCF_947504145.1). GTDB lineage: Bacteria > Pseudomonadota > Gammaproteobacteria > Pseudomonadales > Cellvibrionaceae > Microbulbifer. The sequence continues at coordinate 471,279 of NZ_CANNGQ010000001.1, read as the reverse complement.
CAGCGCGAATGCTCTCCGCGCTGTTCTGCAGCTGGGAATATTCAGAGCTGGTTTTCAGGGCATTGATTTTGGAGGTAGCCTTTTCTGTGCTCATGATCGCAGCCTGGATATTGACCACTGCGACCTTGGTTTGCGCTACAGCCGCACCGGTAAACAGCAGACCCGCCAGTAAAATTGCACTTGCTTTAACAAATTTGAACACGTTTATTCTCCGTATCTCTGTCCATTTCCTGTGCTCTTTGAAACACAGATCTTTTTTATAAATCAGAAGCTGTTGCCCAGTGAGAACTGGAACACTTCAATTTCATCATCCTCATTCTCTTCCAGCGCTTTGGAGAGACTGAAGGTGAGAGGGCCAAAGCCGGTAATCCAGGTCAGGCCGATACCCGCCGAAACGTTGATATGTTTGGCGTCGATATCGTAACAGTTCAGCTGAGATACACCACAGCTGGTACTGAAAACATTGCCCGCATCAATAAAAAATGCCGACTGCATGGAGCGCTGATCTTTTACGAACGGAATCGGGAAGATGACTTCTGCACTACCTTCCACCAGGATATTGCCACCGAAGGGGTCCGGGCGACGGCCAGAAGAAATCGTCTCAAGCTCTCCCGTGGAATCATTGAGCACGTAAGAAACCGTCAATTCATCCGCATCGACGACCCCATCACCATTGGTATCCTCCCACGCGGAAGTTTCAGTACGGTAGTTCTCTGCGGGGGTTGAACGCGGGCCCAGGGAGTTCCGCTCGAAGCCGCGCACCGAGCCAAAACCACCGCCGTAGAAGTTTTCAAAGAATGGCAGCTGATCGGTATCCCCATAGCCTTCCGCATAACCCAAACGGGTGCGCAGGCGTAAGGTGAGATCCTTGGTCAGAGGACGGAAATACTGGGCGGTGTAAATGAATTTGTAGTATTCAAGATCGCCACCGGGCAGCGCGATTTCCATCGATGCCCGCTGGGAAGCACCACGAGTTGCCAGAATACCGCGGTTCAAAGTGGATCGTGCATAAGAGGTGGTCAGCGACCAGGTATCGAATTCATCACCGTAGAGGTCCACAAAACCATCGGGGTTGGTATTCAGCAATCCGGTGTCCACCGGTTGGGCAAAATCAAACTCAATCGGGTCCGGCACCTGCTCCCCGTCAGGCCCTTCAACGGTATTGCTGAGATCTGCAATCGCCTGACTGACATCATCCGAATCCATCTGCGTATCGACACTAGGATAAGGGAGCGGGCTATCTTTGATTTCCTGAACGGAACTACTGTGCGTACTCAATTCCAGGTGGTTGAAACCGACGTTCAGACCCACGCGGGAAATTTCAGAAATTGGATAGCCGAAGCTGAGGCCCGCACCATAAGTGGTGGTGTTATAGCTGGAGAGGTTGATCTCTGAGTAATCCCGCTCCTGGTAAAACACATTAAAGCCACGGCTTACACCGTCCGGCGTGAAATAGGGATCGGTGTAGGAAAAGTTCACCACCGACTGGTACCTGGAGGTGTTCACCGCAAAACCGACGGATTTGCCGGTACCCAACCAGTTGTTCTCCTGAACGTTCGCACCCAGTACCAGACCGCTTCCCTGGGCGTAGCCCACGGTGCCGCCAATGGTGCCAGAGGGCTGCTCTTCAACCGTGTATTCCACATCGATCTGATCGGAAGTGCCGGGCACCTCGGTGGTTTCCACCTGTACTTCCTTGAAGTAACCGAGGCGTTCAAGGCGCACCTTGGATTGCTCGATACGCGCAGAAGACGCAGATGCAGATTCCATCTGGCGCATCTCGCGGCGCAGCACATCGTCAGAGGTGCGCGTGTTGCCGCGGAAATTGATACGGCGCACGTAGGCGCGATTACCCGGATCAATAAAGAACGTAACTTTTACCGTCTTATCTTCTTCATTGGCTTCCGGCATGCCGTTGACTTCGGCAAAGGTGTAGCCCTCGTTACCCAGCCGCTTGGTGATGTAGTCCGAGGTGGTGGTCATTCGCACCTGGGAGAACGTCTGCCCCTTACGCACCAGCAATAGTCGACGAATCTCTTCTTCGGATACCACCGGGTCACCGGCGAGCTCCACGTCGGACACCTTGTAAATGTCACCCTCAGTAATATTGACGGTAATAAATACACTCTGCTTGTCCGGGCTCAGGGAGACCTGGGTCGAGTCGATTTTGAATTCCAGATAACCGCGGTCGAGATAGTAAGACTCCAACCGTTCCAGGTCACCGGTCAGCTTTTCCCTGGAATACTTGTCGTCACTGTTCAGCCAGGACAGCCAGCCAGTGGTCTGCAGCTCGAAAATCTCAGCCAGTTCGTCGTCGGAAAAAGCTTGATTGCCTACGACATTGATATGCTTGATCGCGGCGACAGAACCTTCATCCACCACAACCTTCAGTTCCACCTGGTTGCGCGGCAGCTCGTTGACTTCAGTTTTCACACTGGCGCCGTAACGGCCTTGTGCCACGTACTGGCGCTGCAACTCCTGGGCCAGGCCTTCGAGGGTCGCGCGCTTGAAGATCTGCCCTTCTGCAAGGCCATTATCGTTCATGCCCTTCATCAGATCTTCGGTCTTGATCGCTTTGTTACCGGTGATTTCAATCTTGGAAATCGCCGGGCGCTCGCGCACAGTAATCACCAGCACACCATTTTCCCGGCCTATCTGGATATCCTGGAAATAACCGGTTCGGAATAACGCGCGCGTTGCACTCTGGATATCCAGGCTTTCGATCTGGTCGCCCACCCTTACCGGCAGGGAAGCAAACACGCTACCCGCAGACACACGCTGCAGGCCTTCAACGCGAATATCGTTGACTACAAACGACTGGGCATAGGCGGCAACAGGCAGTGCCAGGCCGAGCGAAGCCGCTTTCAGGAAATTCTTCATCTACTAATTCCGAGTTGTTATTCGCAATTCCAACCGGGCCCGTTCGCCCGTACATACATCGCCAGCGCCGATCCGTCCGATCGGGGCTGGACTCTAAAGGCGCAGGATATCGTTGTACAACGCCAGCGCCATGATACCGAGCACCATCGCCATACCTACCTGCAACCCGACCATCTGTACCCGCTCCGATACCGGAGAGCCCTTGATGGCCTCAATACCGTAGTAGAGCAGATGCCCGCCGTCGAGCACCGGGATGGGCAGCAGATTCAACACACCAAGACTGATGCTAAGCAATGCCAGCAGGGACAGGAATGACTGCCAGCCCGCGTCCGCCGAAGTGCCGGCCACTTTAGCAATGGTGATAGGGCCACTCAAGTTGCGGGTTGAGAGCTGCCCGAACAATAGTTTTTTCAGGCTCTCCAGGGTGAATACCGTTTTACCCCAGGTCTCTTCCAACCCCTTGCTGAAGGCGCCCAATACCCCGTAGTGGTATCGACGCACCCGGTCTTCCGGCCAGGAGGTCGCCACTGGTAAAACACCAATGCGCCCTATTTCCTCACCAGTATCGAGTTTTACCGCATCCGGAGTCAGCGAAACCTGCTGCTCTGCACCATCACGCACGACCTTTACGTCCAACACCTGGTCCGGGCGCGCCTTGATATAGGTGGTCCAGGCGTCCCAACTGTCGAACGCCTGGCCGTCAGTACCGACAATCTCATCTCCGGCCTTCAGGCCACCCTGTTCCGCAGGGCTCCCCGGAACCACCTGAGCAAGCTGCATGCTTACCGATGGCGTCCAGAGTTTGATACCGATTTCCTGCAGAGGGTCGGGCACTTCCTGGCCCGCCAGCCAGCGCTCTACATCGGCGTACATATGATATTCAAGGGTGGAGTCCGGGTAGCGCACCGAGAACTTGATATGCCCGGTATCCCCCAGACGGTTGGCGAGCTGCCAATTGAGCGCCTGCCAAGTGGGCGTGGCCTTGTCATCGACGGCGATAATCTCCTGGCCGGATTCCAGCCCAGCGTATGCCGCGAGACTACCCGGCTCCACCTTGTCGACAATAGGAACCGCACCGGAGGTGCCACCCAGAAAAACACACCAGAAGAGCACGATGGCCAGCAGGAAGTTGGCGATGGGGCCCGCTGCGGCGATCGCCATCCGCTTCCAGACGCTCTTGCGATTGAAGGCCTGATCCAGCTCTGCCGGCGGCACGTTCCCCTCGCGCTCGTCAAGCATCTTGACGTAGCCACCCAGGGGGATCGCGGAAATTGTGAATTCGGTGCCATGGCGATCGTAGCGCGACACCAGCCGGCGGCCGAAGCCTACGGAAAATCGCAGCACCTTGACCCCACACCAGCGCGCCACAATAAAGTGGCCGAACTCGTGAAAGCTCACCAGCACACCGAGGGCAATCAGGGCCCAGACTGCAGTTTGTAAGAAATCTAGCATGGGGGTCAGTTTACATTGATCTCGATTGCGGGCACGGCTGGTCTTCAGAGACACCGTACAACTCTTCCAAAATGTCGCAGGCCCGCTCGCGAGCGATCCGGTCAGCGAGTTCGACTGCATTCAGGTCTGTCAGTTCAACCACTTCGCTGGTTTTCATGACCTTTTCAATCAGCCGGGCGATCCCGGTGAACGGTAACTGGCCGTTAAGGAAGGCCTCGACGGCCACCTCATTGGCGGCATTCAGAACCGTGGGCGCACTTCCCCCCACTTCCATTGCCTCCCGCGCCAGTCGCAGACACGGAAAACGCGCCTCATCCGGCGCTTCAAAATCGAGCCGCCCCTGGCGAATCAGGTCCAGGGCCGCAACACCACTGTCGATGCGATCCGGGAACGAGAGCGCGTGGGCGATTGGGGTGCGCATGTCCGGATTGCCCATCTGTGCCAGAAGCGAGCCATCCCGGTACTGCACCATGGAGTGCACGATACTCTGGGGATGAACCACTACTTCAATATCCGCCGGACTGGCGTGAAAAAGATAGCAGGCTTCAATGAATTCCAGCCCCTTGTTCATCATGGTGGCGGAATCCACCGATATCTTACGCCCCATGGACCAGTTGGGGTGCGCGCAGGCTTCGTCGGGTGTCACTGAATCCAGCGCCGAAGGTGGCGTGGTGCGAAAGGGGCCACCGGAGCCGGTCAACAGAATGCGCTCAACACCTGCGCTCTCGAGTGTTTTACAGGGGTACGGCAGGCACTGGAAAATGGCATTGTGCTCACTATCGATTGGCAGCAGCTGCGCGTCACTTTCCGCCAACGCCCCCATAAACAGGGGCCCGGCCATAACCAGGGATTCTTTATTCGCGAGCAGGACCTTTTTGCCCCCGCGCACCGCCGCGAGGGTTGGCTTGAGCCCTGCCGCGCCAACAATCGCCGCCATGACCACCGAAACCCGGGAATCGGACGCCACCTGGCACAGTGCATCCATACCCCAGAGCACTTCCGTGGGCAGATGTTCGCCCTGAAGCAGGTGCCGAAGCTCGTTGGCCCTGTCTTCTTCGAGTACCACAGCGTAGCGCGGCGAGTATTTACGACACTGCTGCGCCAGATCTTCCACGCGCTCACGCGCGGTCAGGGCAAATACAGAATATCTGTCCGGGTGGCGAGCCAGTACATCGAGAGTACTTACACCGATAGAACCGGTGGAGCCGAGCACACAGACAGATTGTGGAGCGAAGGAATGCATGAAAACGAACTACCTCTGAGCCCCACCGGCACACCGGGGAAAACCGGTGGCGGGGCCAATTTTCGTTAACGACTCGCGAGCTGGGCGATCCACAGACAAAGCGCCCGGTTTACAGATACTTGGGAAGTTCACTGGCCAGGGCCGCCATGGTAAATACCGGCAGCGCCGCTGTAAGACTGTCCAGACGATCGAGAATACCGCCGTGTCCCGGCAGAATACGACTGCTGTCTTTGATACCCCGATGGCGCTTGAACATACTCTCGACCAGGTCCCCGATCACCGACGCCAGCGCGGTAACCAGAACCCCGAAGGTAAACAGAATCGTGTTTTTAGTGGGCAGGTCAAAGGCGATGGACACCCCCAGCGCCAACACCAGACAGGCGGCCAGGCCGCCAAAGAACCCCTCCCAGGATTTGCCAGGGCTCACTTCCCGCGCCAGCTTGTGCTTGCCAAATTTGCGCCCGACAAAATAGGCACCCACATCCGCGGCAACCACTACCGCCACCACAAACAGCACCAACCAGGCACCGTGATCCAGCCCCTGCAAGATGACGACTGAAAGCCAGGCGGGCACCAGCACCACAAGGCCTATCAGGCCGCGTGCCCAGCGATTCCCCCACAGCATGGCGCTGGCGGGATATCCCTGCACCCACAAAAAAGCCAGCGCCCACCAGCCACAGGCAACCGCCAGAATCTGGCGGGCGCGGTCAGTATCGGGGTTGGAGAAATCGAAATCGAAGACGTAGCGCGCGGTGCCGACCAGTGCAGCACCCAACGCCGCAAGGAATACGAACCGCAGAGCGCGATTCAGGTTGGACAGATTGGCCCATTCCCAGCCACCGAGAAGTATGACACCAGCAATGGCAATGGCGAACCATTGCAGTGGCACCCAGAACAGCAGCCCCAGAAAAAGAGCCACCAACACCAGCGCGGTAATTATTCGTTGTTTTAGCACCGTTAAACCCTTGATCAATTTATTCTGGTGACCGGCCGCATCCGAGAATTCGGCCGGGATAGATTCACCCCGGCCCTCAGGCCTGCGCCTCCAGGCCGTCCTGACTGCGCCCACCATAGCGGCGATCACGCCGCTGGTATGCTTTCAGCGCTTCGTCCAGCGCCTGTGTATCAAAATCCGGCCACAGGGTTTCAGTAAAATAAAACTCACTGTAGGCGGCTTGCCAGAGTATGAAATTACTGATGCGTTGCTCGCCACTGGAGCGAATCAACAGATCAACCGGCGGCAGGTCCGCCAACTGCACACGCTCACCCAAGGCCGCGTCATCGATGGACTCTACGGAGCGCTCGCCCCTAGCCACCTCTTCGGCCAGCGCGCGGGCTGCCTGGGCGATATCCCATTGACCGCCGTAATCCGCAGCAATCACGAGCGTACCGCTTGCGCCATCGCGGGTCAGCTCTTCGGCCTCCACAATGGCCCGCTGCAACCGCGGCGAAAAGCGGTCCCGGCGACCAATCACCCGCAGGCGTACACCCTGCTCCCGCATCTTGCGCGCCTCGCGACGCAAGTAGGAGTGGAACAGCGTCATCAACAGTTCCACTTCCTTGGGCGGGCGCTGCCAGTTTTCACTGGAAAAGGCGAACAGCGTAAGCACCTCAATATGGCGCTCCTTGCAAGCCTCAATCAGATCGCGAATCCGTTCGACCCCGGCCTTGTGGCCAGCGGAGGGAGACAGTCCACGGCGTGCGGCCCAACGACCGTTGCCATCCATGATGATGGCAACATGGCGAGGTCCCAACCGCTCAAACCCTGTCTCACCGGTACCACCTGTAGACATCAGATTTCCATCAGGTCTTTTTCTTTTGCCGACAGTGCTTTTTCCACTTCAGCTACGTATTTGTCCGTCAGCTTCTGGATCTCGTCCGCCGCACGACGCTCGTCGTCCTCAGAGATTTCCTTGTCTTTGGTCAGCGCCTTCACTTCGGCCAGTGCGTCGCGGCGGTTGTTGCGAATAGATACCCGCGCGTTCTCTGCCTCGCCTTTGGCCTGCTTGATGAAGTTTTTACGGGTTTCCTCGGTGAGCATCGGCATCGGAATACGGATTACCGCACCCGCTGTGCTCGGGTTCAAACCGAGATCCGACTTCATGATGGCCTTTTCGATGTCGGGCACCAGGTTCTTTTCCCAGGGCGTCACCGACAGGGTGCGCGCATCTTCCACGTTGACGTTGGCCACCTGGGAAAGCGGCGCATCGGAACCGTAGTAGGAAACCTGGATACCATCGAGAATACTCGGGTGCGCACGGCCAGTGCGGATTTTATTGAAGTTGGTACCCAGTGCATCCAGGGCCTTCTTCATACGCTGTTCCGCGCCTTTCTTGATATCGTCAATCACTGATTCACATCCTCTTCAATAAGTGTGCCCTCTTCACCACCCACAACGATATTCAGCAGTGCGCCGGTCTTATCCATCCGGAAAACCCGCACCGGCATGTTGTGCTCGCGGCAGAGGCAGATTGCGGTTAGATCCATTACGCCGAGCTTCTTATCCAGAACCTCGTCGTAAGTAAGTTGGTCGTAGCGGGTAGCATCCGGCACCAGCACCGGATCCGCGGAGTAAACACCGTCTACTTTGGTCGCCTTCAGTACCATCTCCGCTTCAATCTCGATACCGCGCAGGCAGGCAGCGGAATCGGTGGTGAAAAACGGATTGCCGGTACCGGCGGCAAAAATCAATACTTCTCCCCGCTCCAGGTAACGGATAGCGGCACGGCGATCGTAGTGATCCACGATGCCGCTCATCTGGATCGCGGACATGACCCGGGAGGAGATGTTGGAGCGCTCAAGCGCGTCACGCAGTGCTAGCGCATTCATTACGGTGGCCAGCATGCCCATGTGGTCACCGGTAACCCGGTCAAGGCCGGCCGCATTCAGGGCCGCGCCGCGGAACAGGTTGCCGCCGCCGACCACCAGGCCAACCTGGACTCCAATTCCCACCAACTGGCCAATTTCAAGGGCCATTTTATCCAGCACTTTGGGGCTGATACCAAACCCCTGCTCGCCCATCAGCTCCTCTCCGCTGAGCTTTAACAGGATTCGCTTGTACTTACGGTCTTTAATACCTGGCATCCCTTGTTCCTCAACTGTCACGGGCTAAATTCTGTGTTGAGACGCAAACGGCATTCCAGTTTGCGCCCGCCGAACATTACAACAAATTCGGCGCTATACCTATGGCCCCGCCGCTCAGGAGGGCTCATTAACTCTATATTCGGCCCTGCCCTCCACCCAACTGCTCAAATTATGAACACAAGGATGTGCGCAAGCCAGATACTACAACGGGGTGCCCCGGCAGTATTCTGATGAACACCCCGGGAGCACCCCGCTGACGCCAGCGGCACAAGGCCACTGGCAAAACAGGCATCAAGAGCTGGATTTAACCTGTGCAGCCACTTCTGCTGCAAAGTCCACCTCTTCCTTCTCAATACCTTCACCCACTTCGAAACGCACGAAGTTGGATACATCACCACCGGCATCCTTAACCAGCTTACCAATGGAGACGTCCGGGTTCTTAACGAAAGGCTGTTCCACCAGGCTGTTTTCCTTGAGGAACTTCTTGATGCGGCCGCCCATCATCTTCTCGACGATCTCAGCAGGCTTGCCTTCCATATCCGGCTGCGCCTTGATGATGTCCTTTTCCTTCTCCAGCACGTCTGCCGGCATATCTTCCGGCTTGACAACCTGCGGGTTGACCGCAGTTACGTGCATGGCCACGTCGCGTGCGGTTTCCGCATCGCCACCGCTCAGGGCAACAATTGCCGCAATACGGTTGTTGGAGTGTACGTAGGCACCGACCACCGGGGCTTCAACCAGCTGAACACGACGCACGCCGATGTTCTCACCGATTTTCTGTACCAGCGCTTCACGCGCTTCTTCCAGCTCGCCTTCCATCAGTGCAGCAACATCTACCTGACGATCGGCAAACGCCTTATCAACAACCTTGGCAACAAACGCCTTGAAACCTTCGTCACGCGCTACGAAATCGGTCTCGGAGTTCACTTCTACCAGAACACCGTAGCTGCCATCTTCGGCAACCTTGGCGGCAACAACGCCATCGGCAGCGGTGCGGCCAGCTTTTTTAGCCGCTTTCAGGCCGGAGGCCTTACGCAGATCTTCAATCGCTTTTTCGATATCACCATCGGCCTCGGTCAGTGCTTTTTTGCACTCCATCATCGGCAGGCCGGTGCGCTCGCGCAGTTCTTTTACCATTGACGCGGTAATCGCCATGATTCAATCCTCGGGTTCAGATTCAAATTCTTGGATGGATTTGAAAAAAAGGGGCCGGATAAGCGGCCCCTTTTCCCTGCAGCGTAACTCAATAATGTTACACCGCCAGTAGCCTGCGGCTATGACTCAATAATCAAGAGTCAGCAGCAGCCTGATCGTCGCTTGCTTCTACGTATTCGCTCTGCGCAGCACCGCCCGCTTCGGAGGTACCGGCCACAACGGCGTCGGCCACCGCAGTGGTGTACAGCTTGATGGCGCGAATGGCGTCATCGTTGCCGGGGATTACGTAGTCAACGCCTTCAGGGCTGCTATTGGTATCAACGATACCAATAACCGGGATACCCAGCTTGTTGGCTTCCTGAATAGCGATGCGCTCGTGCTCAACGTCGATCACGAACAGCGCGTCGGGCAGGCCACCCATGTCTTTGATACCACCGATGGAGCGCTCGAGCTTATCCATGGTGCGAGTACGCATCAGAGCTTCTTTCTTGGTCAGCTTTTCGAAGGTGCCGTCCAGGGACTGGGCTTCGAGTTCGCGGTAACGTCGGATGGAAGCGCGGATGGTTTTGTAGTTGGTGAGCATACCACCCAGCCAGCGGTTGCTGACGTAAGGCTGACCTGCACGCTCGGCCTGCTCTTTGATGGACTTCTGCGCAGCGCGCTTGGTGCCAACGAAAAGAACTTTCTTCTTCTGCGCTGCCATGCCTTTGACGACTTGCAGAGCTTCATTGAAGGCCGGAACAGTGTGCTCCAGGTTGATGATGTGGATCTTGTTACGGGCACCAAAGATGAATTGACCCATCTTAGGGTTCCAGTAGCGGGTCTGGTGACCAAAGTGGACACCAGCCTGCAGCATATCGCGCATGCTGACTTGCGGCATAATAAACCTCAGTTTTCAAATGGAAGCGGCGGACACTACTAAAACGGCCGATCGCTCCCCGGGTTACATCCTCCATATACCCCATTCACCAATCCCCACCATCAAAACTGACAATGAAGACACCCAGGAGAATGTGCCGGTATATGTGCGGCGTTTGTTCAGGGCCAAGGAAAATTCCCGCCCCGGTTTGGTTTGTTTCGCCCGGGCACCGCCCAAAGCGGCGCGCTTTATACCACATTACACTGGGCGCTGGAAGTATAGGCTCGCAAGGAGAGCGCCTGAGACCACCCCAATCTGCACCTCCGCCCCGATAATGCTGCAGGGCGGTAATTCCGCTACAATACCGCGCCGCACGGGCATCGCCCCAACCGCAGGTACTGTCGCTGGATGCTGACAATCTGCGCACAAATGTACAGAATTTCCGGGAAAATCCATGACCAATGCCGTAAAGACCCCCGAACAGATCGCTAAAATGCGCACCGCCGGCCGCCTGGCTGCCGAAGTGCTGGAAATGATTGGCGAGTATGTTGTTCCCGGTGTCACCACGGAAGAGCTGGACCGCCGCTGCCACGACCATATCGTCAACGTCCAACAGGCCATCCCTGCGTGTCTGGGCTACCGCGGCTTCCCCAAGTCCATCTGCACTTCCGTAAACGAAGTGATCTGCCACGGCATCCCTTCGGAATCCAAGGTGCTGAAGAAAGGCGACATCATCAATATTGACGTTACGGTCATCAAGGATGGCTGGTACGGCGACACCTCCAAAATGTACTTCGTCGGCAAGCCGGTTCCCCACGCCGAACGCCTGGTGAAAATCACCCAGGAATGCCTGTACAAGGCCATCGAGATCGTGCGCCCCGGGACTACCTTGGGCGATATCGGTCACGTCATCCAGCAGCACGCCGAGAAAAACTACTACTCCGTGGTAAAAGATTTCTGCGGACACGGGATTGGCGATGTGTTTCACGAAGACCCGCAGATTCTTCATTACGGTAAGCCAGGCACTGGTCAGGCACTGGAAGAAGGCATGACCTTCACCATTGAACCCATGATCAACGCCGGCAAGCCCGGCAGCCGCGTACTGCGCGACGGCTGGACTGCAGTTACCGTAGACCGTCGTCTGTCCGCCCAATGGGAGCACACCATGGCAGTGACGTCAGATGGTGTCGAAATCCTGACCGCGCGCAAGGAAGAATCGTTTTAAACCGGTCACTACAAACCGGAAAACGCGCGAAATTGGCTTTTACCGATCGCGGTAGCGGCCAGGGAAGGAACAACCGGCAACAGGGGCAGATCGCACACAAGCGGCCCCCTGCGCCGAACCGGAATCGATACAGATGAATTCCCCAAAGCTGGCCCAGATCCCGCACTTTGAAAAGCCCCTGTTCTTCTTTGACCAGTCTCGCTTCCGGCGCGACCTGGAAGCCGGTGAGCGCCCGGCACTGGAGATTTTCAAGGACGCGGTGGGCGCCGCCGACACACATATGGGCCGCCGCTTTCGCGAGGGCGAAGACGTGCGCACCCTGGTGTACGAGCGCGCCCTGTTTGTGGACTGCCTGCTGCACTATGCCTGGCACCAGTTCCAATGGTCGGACGATATCAGCCTACTGGCGGTGGGCGGCTACGGCCGCGGTGAACTGCACCCAAAATCTGACATCGACCTGCTGATCCTCAGCCGCGAAAAGCTCGACGGCTGCACTGTGGACAATATCGAACGCTTGGTCGCCTTCCTGTGGGACCTGAAGCTGGACATTGGCCACGCAGTGCGAACTGTTGACCACTGTATTGAGATGGCCGCGGAAGACATCACCGTGGCCACCAACCTGATGGAGTGCCGCACGGTTGTCGGCAACCCGGCCCTGGGTGAAGACCTGGCCGAACGCATGACTCCGGAGGAGATCTGGCCTGCAGACAAATTCTTCAGTGCCAAATACGACGAGCAAGAATCCCGCCACAGTCGGCAACAGGGAGCCGAGTACAACCTCGAACCCAATATCAAAAATGCCCCCGGTGGCCTGCGGGATATCCAGACCATCAACTGGGTAGCCAAACGCTACTTCAAAGTGCGCACCCTCAAGCAGCTTCAGGGCAAAGGGTTTTTCACCGAAGAAGAGTTCGCCATTCTGCAGTCCGGCGAAGACTTCCTGTGGCGGGTACGCTACGGCCTGCACCTGCTGGCCGGACGCCCGGAAGAGCGCCTGCTGTTCGACTACCAGCGCGAGCTGGCGCGGGAATTCGGTTATAAGGACAACGACACGCACCTGGCGGTCGAGCAGTTCATGCACAACTACTACCGTATCGTCATGGCGCTACGGGAACTGAACGACGTAATGCTGCAATTCCTCGACGAGGTAATTTTGCAGCGCGGTAAACACCTGCCAGTTACCCCTATCAACGAGCGCTTCCAGCTGCGCGGCAACACTATTGAAGCCGCAGTCACGCGTACGTTTATCGAATACCCTCCGGCGCTGCTGGAGATCTTTGTGTTGATGGCCAACAACCCGGAGATTCACGGCGTACGTGCGTCCACCATCCGCTTGATCCGCGAGCACCGCCACCTGATCGACGACCAGTTCCGCGCAGACCCGGCCAATACACGCCTGTTTATGCAACTGTTGCGCAGCCCTCGCGGGCTGTCCACACAGTTAACCCGCATGACCCGCTACGGCATTCTCGGGCGCTATCTGCCCGAGTTCGGTCGCGTGACCGGGCAGATGCAGCACGACCTTTTCCATATCTATACCGTGGACGCCCACACCCTGCAGGTGGTGCGCAATATGCGCAGTTTCCGCGGCGAAGATGCCTGGGAAAAATACCCGCTCGCCGCCGAGATACTGTCGCGTATGCGCAAGCCGGAGCTGCTGTACATCTCCGGCCTGTACCACGATATCGCCAAGGGCCGCGGGGGCGACCACTCCAAGCTGGGCGTTATCGACGCCGATGCCTTCTGCCGCCGCCACGGGCTCTCCGCGCGGGATCGCCGCCTGGTATGTTGGCTGGTGGAAAAACACCTGCTGATGAGTGCGGTATCCCAGAAGCAGGATATTTCCGACCCGGAAGTGGTACACGCCTTCGCCGCCGAAGTGGGCGACCGCGAACACCTGGATTACCTGTTTGCATTGACCGTCGCCGACATCAATGCAACCAACCCGGACCTGTGGAACAGCTGGCGTGCCAGCCTGATGCGCCAGCTCTACCAACACACCCAACGCGCCCTGCGCCGCGGTCTGGAAAACCCCATCGACCGCGACGAAATCTACGTGGAAACCCAGGCGCAGGCACGCAATATGCTGCGCGCCATGGGGCTGCCCAGCAATGCGGTGGAAGACATCTGGTCGGAAATGGGTGAAGACTATTTCGTGCGCGAAAGTGCCGACAATATTACCTGGCACACCGCCGCCATTTATCAGCTGCAAAAAGATCCGCAGCGGGACGAAGACACCGATACTGTGGTGCTCACCCGCAACTCCGGCCCCGGTGAGCACGACGGAGCCACCGAAGTGTTCGTGTACACACCCGACCGCGCCAACGTGTTTGCCGCGGTGGTAACCGGCCTCGACATGCTCAACCTGAACATTCACGACGCGCGCCTGTACAGCTCCGCCGGCGGTTATACCCTGGATACCTTTTATGTACTGGACGAATCCGGGCAACCACTGCTGGACGAGCCCCACCGCCTGGAACAGATCCGCAATACCCTGCAGCAGGAACTGAAACTGGTTGAGGACTACTCCAAGGTCATCAAACGCCGCACCCCGCGTCGTCTGAAAATGTTCCACCTGCCCAGCCAGGCCCACATTTCCACCGAGCCGGAAGACACCTACAGTACTCTGGAAATCACCAGTGCCGACCGCCCGGGCCTGCTGGCACGGATCGCACGTATTTTCATTACCCACGACCTGCGTCTACACAACGCCAAAATTTCCACATTGGGGGAGCGCGTCGAAGATATCTTCCATATCACCGATGCCGAGGATCAGCCACTCACCGACGAAACGCTGATCGAGACACTGGAACAGGCCATCTGCCAGGAACTGGATGCGCACCAGGCAACACTGCCACCACAACCCTGATGTGCAGCTGCGTTACACACTGAGACCGAAACATTCAGACCAGAACACTGGCACCGAAAAAAAGCCAGCAAGCAGAAAAATGATGAACCCGAATTTGCAACAGCTGCAGCCCTACCCCTTCGCCAAACTGGCGAAACTGAAGGAGGGGCTGGAACCACCGGCAGAACTCGCGCATATCGCACTATCGATTGGCGAACCCAAGCACACGCCCCCCGCGTTTGTGCGTGATGAACTGATTGATAACCTGAACAAACTCTCCGCCTATCCGCTCACCAAAGGACTGGATCCTTTGCGGGAAACCATCGCTGGCTGGCTGTGTGAGCGTTTTAAACTGGACGTGGTGAATGCAGAAACCCAGGTCATTCCCGTCAATGGCACGCGGGAAGCGCTATTCGCTTTTGCCCAAGCGGTAGTGTCTCCCGGGGCAACGGTGTTGATGCCAAACCCCTTCTACCAGATTTACGAAGGCGCAGCGTTTCTGGCTGGAGCCACCCCGCACTTTATAAACTGCAGTGCGGAGACCGCATTCAAACCGGATTTTGATTCCGTCCCGGAAGACGCGTGGAAAAAGTGCGACCTGCTATACCTGTGCACACCAGGCAATCCCACCGGTGCGCTACTTGATATAGACGATCTGAAGCAACTGATCGCGCTCGCCGACCGCTACGACTTCACCATTGCCTCGGACGAGTGCTACTCGGAACTCTATTTCGACGAAGCCCATCCGCCGGCAGGATTGCTACAAGCATGCGCAGAACTCGGGCGCAACGATTACCGCCGCTGTGTGGTATTCCACAGTCTCTCCAAGCGCTCCAACCTCCCCGGCCTGCGCTCCGGCTTTGTTGCCGGTGATGGCGCAATCCTGGAAAAATTTCTGCTCTATCGCACCTACCATGGCTGCGCTATGCCGGTACCTACGCAATACGCCTCAATTGCCGCCTGGCAAGATGAGCAACACGTACAGGAAAACCGCGCCCTCTACCGCGAAAAGTTCGATGCCGTACTGGATATCCTCGACGGCTGCCTGGATGTACAGAAACCCCAGGCCAGCTTTTATCTGTGGCCCAAAGTCGGCGACGGTGAAGCCTTCGCTCGCGAGTTGTTCCGCCAACAACATATCACCGTGCTTCCCGGTGCCTATCTGGCAAGAGAAGCCAACGGCATAAATCCCGGCGCGGAATATGTACGCATGGCCCTGGTCGCCACTCTGGGCGAGTGCATAGAAGGCGCAAAACGCATAAAACAGTTTTGCCAGTAGGAGCCTGCCTTCAGGCGAACAAAATGACTGTAAAGAATCTGCTGAAAAACGAACGCGTAGCCTTCGTGCTGAACCGGCTGGAAGAACTCTACCCCGAAACCCCGGTGCCCCTGGATCACTTCGATGCATACTCGCTGCTGGTCGCAGTACTGCTATCTGCCCAGTGCACCGACGAACGGGTGAATCAGATCACCCCTGGTCTCTGGAAACTGGCAGACAACCCCTACGACATGGCGAAGGTCCCGGTGGAGAAAATCCGAGAGGTCATCCGCCCCTGTGGCCTGTCGCCACAGAAATCAAAGGCGATCCAGAGACTCTCCGAAATTCTGGTCAACGAGTACCACGGACAGGTACCGGAAAACATGGCCGCGCTGGAAACGCTGCCGGGCGTTGGCCACAAAACGGCGAGCGTGGTGATGGCACAATCCTTTGGCCACCCGGCATTCCCGGTGGATACCCATATCCACCGACTGGCCCAGCGCTGGGGGCTCACCTCTGGAAAAAATGTGGTACAGACCGAAAAAGACCTGAAGCGCCTGTTCCCGAAAGAGAAGTGGAACAAGCTGCACCTACAGATCATTTTCTACGGGCGCGAATACTGCAGCGCACGGGGCTGTGACGGCACCGTGTGTGAGATCTGCACCACCTGCTATCCCGCGCGCAAGCACCCCAAAAAAATCAAGAAAGCCTGAAGGTATTTCGGGCCAACGAACACAGCGACAGGAAACAACATGATTACCCTTTACGGCATCAAAAATTGCGACACCGTAAAAAAAGCTCGCAAGTGGCTGGAACAAAACAGCGTGGCGTACACCTTCCACGATTTCCGCGAAGATGGCATGAACACAGTGCCGCTGGCGGAGTGGCTGGCGGAGTTTGGCTGGGAGCAGGTGCTGAACCGCCGCTCCACCAGCTGGCGCGCCCTCAGTGAGGCGCAAAAATCAGATATGGACAACAGCAGCGCCGCCGCGCTCGCAGACGAAACGCCCACCCTCATCAAACGTCCAGTAATGACAAAAGGTGAAAGCACCCTGTTCGGCTTCAAGGCCGACAGCTACGCGGACTTCGTCAAGTAACAAACAAAGCACGAAAGTCGCTCCGAACATTCATTCCCAGATTATTCAGACTCAGGAAAAGGAAACGATCATGAGCAACGTATACAGCATCGGCTTCGGCGTCGGTACCTGCAACAGTAAGGGCGAGTGGCTGGAAGTCTATTTCCCTCAGCCACTGCTAAACCCGCAAGACGCCGTATCCACAGCCGTCACCAGCGCACTCAATATCGATGGTGGCAATGTGGCGCTTGCGCTTGAAGAAGCGCAGTTGCAGCCATTGGCCGATCAACTGGAAAGCGCGGGCGCCAACGAACAGGCCGCCATCCTGCGCCAGTTTACCGGCAGCCAGCGCCCGCTGGTCGCCGTGGTTCTGCACAGTGACGAAGCCCCGCAGTCTGTCCCCGAGTCTTACCTGAAGCTGCACCTGCTTTCCCACCGGTTGGTAAAGCCCCACGGCACCAAACTGGACGGTATCTTCGGCCAGCTGGCCAACGTGGCCTGGACCAACCAGGGTGCCATCGACCTCGAAGAGCTCCCTCAGCGCCAGCTGGAAGCGCGCCTGAAAGGCGAGCTGCTGGAAGTATCCTGCGTAGACAAGTTCCCCAAAATGACCAACTACGTGGTACCCAAAGGCGTACGTATCGCCCACACCGGCCGCGTTCGTCTCGGCGCTTACCTGGGTGAAGGCACCACCATCATGCACGAAGGCTTTGTTAACTTTAACGCGGGCACCGAAGGCCCGGGCATGATCGAAGGCCGCATCTCTGCGGGCGTATTCGTCGGTGCCGGTTCCGACCTGGGCGGCGGCAGCTCCACCATGGGCACCCTGTCCGGCGGTGGTAATATCGTCATTTCCTTGGGCGAAGGCTGCCTGCTCGGCGCCAACGCGGGCACCGGCATCCCTCTGGGCGACCGCTGCACCGTAGAGTCCGGCCTGTACATCACTTCCGGTACCAAAGTCGCCCTGCTGGACGACAAAGGCGAAGTGGCCGAGTCTGTAAAAGCCCGCGACCTCGCCGGCAAATCCGACCTGCTGTTCCGCCGCAACTCTTCCACGGGTGCGGTGGAATGCCTGACCAACAAAAGTGCTGTGGAACTGAATGCAGAGCTGCACAGCAACTAAGTTGAATGGACGCTACGGGGCGCACCTAAACGCGCCCCTGTGGCGGCAAAGCGCCTGGTCGAACTTCCCGGCTTCGAACGATAGAACCGGGTAGCCAACTGAATCCATTTAGAATTTTACGTTTTAATGCGAAGGCCTGACTGCTGGGGGCTGTTCGCGAGACCTTCTGCGAGAGGGACCTCGCGGAAGAGTCCCCATGGATGGGTTCACGGCGTGTCTCGCGAACAGCCACCAGCAGGCAGGCCGCCCTACAACAGGAACAGCGCTCCCGATACCACCGAGCAAGAAGATCCCCCCATGACCCCGACTGTAAAACTGACCTGCGACCTGATCAGCAAAAAATCCGTAACCCCCGAAGACGCAGGGTGTATGGAACTGATGCTCCAACGCCTGGAAAAAATCGGTTTCAAAACCGAACACCTGCGCTTCGGCGATACCGACAATTTCTGGACTGTGCGCGGCGAAGACGGCCCATTGTTTGCCTTCGCCGGCCACACCGACGTGGTGCCCACCGGCCCCGAAGAAAACTGGCAGTACCCTCCATTTGAACCACAGATCGTCGACGGCATGCTCTACGGCCGCGGTGCAGCGGATATGAAAGGTTCACTGGCCGCCATGGTCATCGCCTGCGAAGAGTTTGTCGCTGCTCACCCCGACCACAAAGGCCGCATCGCCCTGCTGATTACCAGTGACGAAGAAGGCCCGGCCAAACACGGCACCGTCAAAGTGGTCGAATGGCTGGAAGAACGGGGAGAGAAAATCGATTGGTGCCTCGTGGGCGAGCCCTCCAGCACCACTCTCGCCGGCGACGTCATAAAAAACGGCCGCCGTGGCTCCCTCGGCCTCGAACTGACCATCTTCGGTATCCAGGGTCACGTGGCCTACCCGCACCTGGCCGAAAACCCGGTGCACAAATTGGCCCCGGCCCTCGCCGAACTGGCCGCAGAAGAATGGGATCAGGGTAACAATTTTTTCCCCGCCACTAGCTTCCAGGTCTCCAACATCAACGGTGGCACCGGCGCTACCAACGTGATTCCCGGCGATGTGAAAGTCGTATGCAACTGGCGTTTCTCCACCGAGACAACCGCCGAGCAACTGGAAAACCGCGCCCGCGCCATCTTTGACAAGCACGGCCTCAATTACGAAGCCAACTTCAACCTCTCCGGACACCCCTTCCTCACCGCCGAAGGCCCACTGGTCGAGTCCGCGCAGGCCGCCATCCGCAAGGTCACCGGCCGTGAAACCGAGCTCTCTACCGCCGGCGGCACCTCCGACGGTCGTTTTATCGCCCCAACTGGTGCCCAGGTGGTTGAGCTGGGGCCTGTTAACGCCACCATCCACAAGGTGGACGAGTGCGTAAAAGCAGAAGATCTGGACCTGGTGAAAGACATGTACCGGGAGATTCTCGTTGGCCTGCTGGCCAAGTAAGCGTCGCCAATCGCCGAGAACGTGATGAAAATCACAAACTGGTCGCCCGTTCTATTCTTCAATGGGGAACGGGTGGCGAGCCGATCTATCCCCAGCCCCCTTTTGCCAATTTCCCATACCGCATGACATGGAGTTGATATGCGCCTGGCCACCGCCCTCTGCTTTGCTTTTTCTCTGCTTTCTCTGATTATCCCCTCCGCTTTCGCAGCGCCCGTCGCGCTCGATGACCTGATCCGCCACCCGGAGGTTCACCAGGTAAAACTCTCCCCCACCGGTACTCATATGGCCGTTGCCCGCAGCCACGAAGGGGAGCGGATACTGGTGATTATGACACTGTCACCGCTGAAGATTGCGGGCGCCCTGAGATTTGGTGGCAAGGAACAAGTGGGCGAGTTTTACTGGGCGAATGACGAGCGCGTAGTCGCGGAAGTCATGAGCCGGCGTGCAGCACTGGAAGCACCGGTCAATTACGGCTCCCTGTTCGCAATGAATGTGGACGGCACCCGCAAAAAGACTATTTTTGGCTATGCCGCCGGCGAGCAACAGACCGGCTCCCGTATCAAAAAAGCGGAAGCGACCTACGCGCACGCCACCATTATCGACCCCTTGGTGGACGAGAAAGACGAGATTCTGATCTCCACCTCTCCCTGGGCCAGAGACTGGGAAAGTCACGGCGATGTTTACCGCCTGAATATCTACACCGGGGTACGCAAAAAGGTAGTCGGCCTGCCTCAAGTGGACGGTCGTGCCTACACAGATGGCAAAGGAAACCTGCTGTTTGCGACCGGCAGCAACCGCGACAACGACTACGAACTCTATGCCAAAGCGGAAAATGGCTGGGAACAGGTTACCCACCCGGTGTTACGCAATGCACGCCCGGTAGGGTATGACCACACGCACAATCTCAGCTATCTGGTGGTCGACACCCCCAACGACACCGAAGCCCTGGTGACCTGGGATGCAGAGAACCAGAAGCTGGAAACAATACTGCAACACGATATTGCCGATATCACCGGGATCATCCGCCAACCCAAAACTCACACGCCGATAGGTGCCAGCCTCAACCCGGACTACCCCATTACGGAATTTTTTGACGAGGGCGAGGGCTTTGCGCCTTTTTATCGCGGCCTGAAAAAGGCATTCGAGGGTTACCATATCAGTTTCACCAGCTTCACCCGCGACGGTAAAAAAGGTGTACTGCACGTGTCTGGCGACCGCTTACCCGGAGACTTTTTCCTGGTTGATATGGATTCCAAAAAAGTGGATTTCCTGCTTTCGTCCGCCGACTGGCAAAACCCACACGACCTCAACCCCATGCGCGCAGAGAGTTTTGAGGCGTCCGATGGCTGGCGTATCAGTACCTACCTCACCTTCCCCGCCGGCGGCGAAGACGCCGCCAAATTGCCGATGGTGGTCATGCCACACGGTGGGCCGCATGCGCGGGACTTCTGGGGTTACACCCGCGACGCGCAGATACTGTCCCAGAACGGTTACCTGGTACTTCAGGTCAATTTCCGTGGATCCACCGGTTTCGGCGATCATTTTTACGATGCGGGAAAAAATGAATGGGGCGGAAACATTCAAAGAGATATCGCTGAGGCAGTACAGTGGGCCGTGGCAGAAGGCCACGCCGACCCAGAGCGCGTCTGTATCTACGGGGCCAGCTTTGGCGGTTACTCCGCGTTGATGAATCCCATCCGCTACCCGGAGCTTTACCAGTGCGCCGCGGGCTATGTGGGTGTCTACGATCTGGAACTGCTTTACAAGAAAGGGGATATCCGTCGCCGGGACCGTGGTATTGCTTACCTCAGTGAAACCGTTGGACTAGACCCGGAACATATGCGGGCCAACTCACCGCTCTACCACACCGACAAACTCGACCTGCCGCTGTTTATCATTCACGGTGAAGAGGACGAGCGCGCGCCGGTAGCCCACGCCGAGGCCCTGCTGGAAAAGCTGGAAGCGCAGGGAAAATCGGCACAATCCCTGATTGTGAAGCACGAGGGGCACGGCTTCTACAATGAGGAAAACCGCAAAATGCTGTACACCCAGTTACTCGGGTTCCTCGATGCGCATATTGGTGTGGGTGCCGCAGAGGATTGATGTAGGGCACCCAGACAAAACACGAAACCAGAAACGAAAAAACGCGGCCAATGTGCCGCGTTTTTTTGTGGTGTCCGTTCCGGTCAGTGCAATCTGCCGTGCCGGGTGGTCGGTACCGGAGTCTCACTTTCGTCCAGGCCGTGCGCCATCACGAAATAGTAGAGCACCTGCTCCTCGCCATCGGCTTCCGCCATCAGGTCAAAAATTACTTCGTCTTTTTCACCCGGCGTCACACGTACTGAACTGACCATTTCCGGCTCGATGAATACCTCGCCGATCAGACGCTTGCCGCGCATCAACTGAACCAGCAATGTACGCGGGTTCTCCTGGGTAAAACGCCAGTGGAAATCGTCATCGTCGTAGACGATGGAATCCGGGGTACCGGCGCGAAGAATGCAATTGCAGTGATCGGCAAGCCAGGGCCAAAAGTCCTGTAGCGGTAACGAATCAGTATTGGGCATGGCCGGATCAATCCTCCAGCCGCGCGACGCTTTGCGCACCGCCTTCAAGCCCAAACTCCTCGGCAATCTGCTCGCACCAGTCGTTCAGGCGGTTACCGGTCATCTCTTCCTGCTGGTCTTCATCGATCGCCAGCCCCACAAAAATGTTCTGCTCCGGCACCTCCGCCTTGGAAGCTTCAAATTCATAACCTGTGGTGGGCCAGTGCCCCACAATCACAGCGCCATTGGCCACGATCACGTCGTGCAGCATACCCATGGCATCGAGGAAATAATCGCCGTAGCCGAACTGATCACCGAGGCCAAACAGCGCCACAGTTTTACCGGTAAAATCGATTTCCTGCACATCTTCCCAGAATTCTTCCCAGTCGGACTGGATCTGACCGAAGTCCCAGGTAGGAATGCCGAGGATCAACTGATCGTATTCGCCGATTTCCAGCTGAGTCACGTCGGCGATATCGTGGATCTCCACCCGCTCCTCCCCCAGCCGCGCGGCGATACGCTGGGCGATGCCTTCGGTGTTGCCTTCGTCACTACCGTAAAACAGGCCGATCTTGCTCACTATCACTCCTCAACTGCCAGGTTCTGCCCACACAGCGAATGTGTATGGCAGGTTGCCGGGACTGTACGGCCCCGGTTTGCGGCGGGCATTTTCCCAACAATAGGCAGGTTCAGCAAGGAGCAGGGCCCAGTCTGGGGCGACGGGAGCCAAACAAAAAAGCCCCTGTGGGGTACAGGGGCATCAGGGGGATGGTCTACCGGCTGTTGGGGTGGGCGCCGGTAGCCCGTCAAGCAATCCAATGGAGCGAAGCGGCAATCAGTCTTGGTCGCTCTTTTTGCGCTCCATACGCTCTTCGTGGCGGGCCTTGCGCTCGGCCTTCATCGCGTCCAGCTTGGCTTTCTGCTCATCGGTCAAGATAGATTCGAACTGGGCGCGCTTCTGCTGCATACGCTGCATTTTCTGCACTTCCATCTGACCAATCTTCGCACCGAGGGCGTCCAGAGTGGCCTGGTCGGCACCGGACGCCACTGCTTCGCGCAGCTGCTTGTGCAGCTCCCGCGCCTCTTTGCGCGCGGCTTTGCGGGACTCTTTACCGGCCTCACGGTCGGCTTTCAGCTGTGCTTTCTGGCCTTCAGTCAGGTCCAGCTTTTCCGCCATGTGTTCAAACATACGCTCTTTATGGTGGCCGCCACCGTGATGGCCTTTGTGGCCGCGGTGACCTTCACCGCCATCCGGGAATGCCAGAACCATGCCCGAGGTGGTCAGTGCGCTGCCCAGAACCAGGCTACCTGCAAGTGCTTTCCATTTGTTCATATGCTCATCCTCAAGTGATGCCGATTGGGGATACCGGCTCTGGGTATCCCGGGTTTGGTGTGTTTCGTTTCGTGTTTCCCGAGTCGGTAAGTGCATACTAGGCTCATGCACTGTAAACAGGGGATAACGGCGGTAAACATTTGTTAAGAACGGTAAAACACGCAAAACCTTTCCCCGGAACCCGGTGCTGCTGCGCATATAATCCCTCCATACACAGGCGGTTGCCCTGATTGAGCGAACCGAGAAGCGAATCAACCGGACACACAAGACCCATGAGCCATATCCTGCTGGTCGATGACGACACCGAACTGACAGAGCTGCTGGAAGAGTTTCTGGTAGGAGAAGGATTTGACGTAACCGTTGCGAACGACGGTGGCCGCGGCCTGGAGCTGGCCCGCAGCCAGCCATTTGACGCCCTGGTTCTCGACGTGATGCTGCCGGTACATAACGGCTTTGATGTCCTGCGCAAACTGCGTGAGGACTCAGCCACCCCGGGACATTCACTGCCGGTGGTGATGCTCACCGCCAAAGGCGACACCGTGGACCGCATTGTAGGGCTGGAGATGGGGGCCGACGACTATCTGCCCAAGCCCTGTAATCCCCGGGAACTGGCCGCGCGCCTGCGCGCGATCCTGCGCCGCGGGCGCACCGAAGTGGAAACAAACGATGACAACCTCACCAGCGGCCCATTGCGCCTGCTACCTCGCGAGCATCAGTGCCTGTGGGACGACCAGAGCGTCAACCTGACCGGCGCAGAGTTCTCCGTACTCAAGGTTCTGGTAGAAAATGCTGGCGAGGTGGTCAGCAAGGAAGTCCTTACCGAGCAAGCCCTTGGTCGCAAGCTGATGCCCTACGACCGCTCCATCGATGTGCATGTGAGTAACCTCCGCAAGAAGCTGGCGGAACAGGGTGCCAGCCGCGACCTGATCATCAATATCCGTGGCGCCGGATATATGCTGACGCGCAGTCAGGGGTAAGGGCACGTCATGAGCAGTCTATTCGGCCGGATATTTTTTGGCGCCTGGCTCACCGCAGTAATCATGGTACTGGCGGCGGTATATATCACCCATATCCGCGAGTTTGGCGACCCGGCACAGAAGGACCGCTGGGAGGGTCCGGAGCTGTTCCGGGAGATTACCCACAACCTGCGCATGACCCGCCGCCACGGCAGCGAGCACTTCGTCCATTGGCTGGAACGCCAGCCCGACGACGTCCGCGACCGTATATTCGCCATTGACCGCAGTGGTTCAGAGATTCTCGACCGCCCCATTCCCCAGTCCATGGCGCCCCTGTTCAGCGCACTCAACTACCGCAACCGCGAAGCACACGGCCTGGTGGACAAAAAACCCAGTGTCGGATTTTTCGTGCCCCAGCGCGGCACCGACAATCTGCGCGTGGTGTTTATTGCGGGCAAGAGCAAAGGCGAACTGTTGCTGCGCTTTATCCTGCGCAGCTTCTGGCCGATTCTGGTACTCGCCACCCTCGCCTCCGGGCTCGCGTGCTACTGGCTGGCCCGCTACCTGAGTAAACCCCTCGACAACCTGCGCACTGCAACGCGCCGGGTGGCGGCTGGCGACCTCAGCTACCGGGTCACCCCCACCCTGCGCGGCCACGGCCGGGAGCTGGGTGAACTGGCGGCGGATTTCGACTCGATGACCGCCCAACTACAGGAATCCATGGGCGAACAACGCCGGTTGATCAAGGATGTCTCTCATGAACTGCGCTCGCCCCTGGCCCGTCTGCAAGTAGCCCTGGGCATCGCGCGGCAGAAAAACGTACAGGCCCTGGACCCGGAACTGGACAAGATTGGCAAGGCAGCCGATTACCTGGAAGACATCATCGCCGACATTCTCTCCCTGCCGGTGAGCGGCGACGAGGAACGGCCACTGGACGACGTGGTGGAGGTCAACAGCCTGCTGGCCGCGTTGACCGAAGACCTGAAAGATGAAGCTCGCCAGCGCGGGATATGCCTGGACACTCGCAGCGATGGTCGCGAGTTACTGGTGGCCACCCGCGGCAGTTCACTCACCGCCGCGCTGGAAAACATTTTGCGCAACGCCATCAAGTACAGTGAAGATGGCGGCCGGGTCGCGGTGGAAATAAAACACATAGGCGATCAGTGCACCATTCAGGTCACCGATTCCGGCAACGGCGTGCCGGAATCCGAACTGCAGGCAATCTTCCGCCCCTTCTACCGCACGGATGAAGCCCGCAGCCGCGAGAGCGGGGGGTTTGGCCTGGGGCTGGCCATCGCCCAGCGCACCGTAGTGCAACACAGCGGCACCATTGACGCATTCAACGTACCCGCGGCGGGTCTGGGAATCCGGATTACCCTGCCCCTGCTCGACACAAGCTTTTAATCTGGGAAAGATTGTTCTTCCCTCCCACCCGGCTGGCGAAGAATCGCACTAGTCAGTAAACTCCTCAGTCACAGCTGTACCTGATACCACCCCTCAGCACGGGGTGGAAAACAAAAATGCCGGCCCGCCGGGGCGGCTGACATAAATCTGATCGGGGAGTCCATCGTGCGCTGGATACTGTACATTCTTATTTTTCTCGCCCTGCTGGTACTGGCCGGCTTTCTCTTTCCGCGGGTCGCCACCACCGAACGCAGCGTGTATATCGCGGAACCGCCACAAGTGGTGTTCCCCTATCTGAATAATTTCCGCAACTTCAACAAGTGGTCCCCCTGGTACCAGATAGACCCCGAAACCGAGTACAGCTACGAGGGCTTCCCGGAAGGCAACGGTGCGGTGATGAAATGGACCAGCGACGACCCCAGTGTTGGCAACGGTTCCCAGACAATCACCGCCAGTGAACCCTATTCCCGCGTGGCCACTGCGCTGGATTTCGGTGCACAGGGCCAGGCCAATGCAGAGTTCACCCTGCAGCCCCAGGGCAGCGGCACCAATGTCACCTGGTCTTTTTCCTCCGAGATGGGCGGCAGCCCCATCGCCCGCTGGATGGGATTAATGGTATCCAGAATGGTGGGGCAGTCCTTTGAGCAGGGCCTGCAGAAGTTGAAAAGCACCGTGGAAGAGGAAGCGGGCAACCCGGCGCAAGCGTCACCAGACGCCTCTATGCCTCCTCCCACATCCTCCGAGCCCGGCACCCTGGAGCCGGAAAATGTCGACCCCGGCATGGAAAACCAGATCATTGAAGGGGATGACATCGAAGAGCCGGATACGGATGGCGATGCGCTGGAAGAATTTGATCAGGAAGAACAACCCTGACCCGAGTCAAAAACGAGAAAAGGCAGCTTTCGCTGCCTTTTCTATTTTTACGCCAATGCGTGTACTAAGGTTCTCACCGTCTCCGCGACGGCTTGATGTTGCCCTTCTTCGACGCACCGTTTCCGCGGGTTCCTCGCGATTCGCGCGACCCTCGGGAGTCATCCCCGAAAGAGCTCTTCCCCGAAGCCCCCCTTCCTGAGAAGCTTTTACCGGTACTTTTGCCCGCGGACACTCTCCCCGAGACACTTTTCCCTGAACTGCCTTTCCCCAAACTGCCTTTTCCGGCAGCGGATTTCGCAGGCTCGGCTTTGCCCTCGGCCGATTTTTCAGAGGCGCTTTTGACCGGCGTCCGCCCGCCAGAGGGGGCGGGGGATTTACGCAGCTTGCGACGCTGGCGTTGCAGGGTCTCTTTCTCGGCCGGTGTCAGTGGGCGCTGGCCCAGCTTCGGCAACCCAGCGGTGATACACAGGTCGTCGATCTCTTTGGGCTCCATTTCCACCCACTGACCAACACGCACATGGGACGGAATAAACACGCTGCCGTAGCGCACACGTTTGAGGCGGCTAACGCGCACCCCCTGAGATTCCCACAGACGACGCACTTCACGGTTGCGCCCTTCCATCACCACACAATAGAACCAGCGGTTGGTACCTTCACCACCACTCTCAACAATATCGGTAAAGCGCGCCTGCCCGTCGTCCAGCAACACGCCCTTGGTCAGGCGCTCTTTCACGTCATCATCCACGTGCCCCTGGATTCGCACCAGGTATTCGCGATCGATGACGGAAGATGGGTGCATCAACTTATTGGCCAGCTCGCCGCTATTGGTAAACAACAACAGACCACTGGTATTGAAATCCAGCCGCCCGACGGAAATCCAGCGCCCGCTTTTCAGGCGCGGCAGACGGTCGTACACCGTGGGGCGCCCTTCCGGGTCGTGGCGGGAACAGATCTCACCAATGGGTTTGTTGTAGAGGATTACCCGCAGACGGTTTTCTTCGCCGCCAGGCAGGCGCTTGCCATCAAACTGGACCTGATCATCTTCGGTAACCCGCTCGCCGAGGCCCGCCACTTCACCATTGACGGTAACACGGCCCGCCTCGATGGCGCGTTCCATTTCCCGGCGCGAACCGAGGCCCGCACGGGCCAGGACTTTTTGCAGTTTTTCGCCCGCTGGCGCTGCGTCATTACTCATGAATTGAGGTTTTCCGGGGATTTGTTTTCATCATCATTGACGGCTTCCTGCTCGGGCGATTCCTCGGACTCCGGCACTTCATCAAATTCATTGGGCAAGGATTCGTCGTCTACGGAGCTCTCCGCAGTCGTTTCGTCCAGGTTCGTTTCATCCTGGCTCAGATCCGACACGTCAGAGGTAGCTTCGTCGAGATGCTCAGCCTCCAAATTCACGTCGATTTCCGGGCTTTCCGCTTCTTCAGCGTAGTCTTCCGCTACCGCCTGCTGATCGTTTTCTTCTCCGGCGTCCGCCTGATCGCCAGAAACTGCCTCATCGGCGGCCTCTGTGTGCGTTTCTTCCTGCACGTCGCCAGAGGTAGTTTCAGTATCGGCCTCAACCGCTTCCGGCGCTTCGTTGTCGGTATCCGGGGTTACATCGTTGGGCTCGGCAGGGGCGCCACCTTCACCCAGGTCGAGTGCCGCATTGAGGCTTTCGATATCGCGAATCTCTGCCAGGGTCGGCAGGTCTTCCAGGCTCTTGAGGTTGAAGTAATCCAGAAACTCTCTGGTAGTGGCATAGAGCGAGGGCTTGCCCGGTACATCGCGCTGCCCCACGACCTTGATCCAGCCCCGCTCAGACAGGCTTCTCACAATATGCGAGCTCACCGCCACACCGCGGATTTCCTCGATATCACCGCGAGTAATCGGCTGGCGATAGGCGATAATGGCGAGCGTCTCCAGAGTCGCGCGGGAGTACTTCTGGGGCTTTTCTTCCCACAGCTTGTTGACCCAGGGCGCCAGATCCTCCGGCACCTGATAGCGCCAGCCGCTGGCCACCTGCTTGAGCTCGAAACCGCGCTCGGCACAGCTTTCCGCGATTTCCTCCAGCGCTTCGCGCAGTGCGGACTTCTCGGGTCGCTCGCCCTCCTCGATCAGAGAGAGCAGACGGTCTTCTGACAGCGGTTGTGCCGCTGCCAGCAGTGCGCCTTCCACAATCCGGCGCAGTAGTTCCGGGGCAATAGTCATCTGATTGCGTTCACTTGCTATCTATCGGCTGAACAGCGACGGCGCTGTTTCAACTTCGGGTTCTTGTTCGCTTTCGGCCGCAGTTTCGTCACTGGGTGCGTCACCGGGGTCCGGTTCAGCATCGGATACGACGGTATTCGGCTCTCTATCCAGGGTGCTATCCACGGTACTATCCACGATGCTATCCAAGGCATCACCCAAGGCTCCGACCGGCTGTTCGTTCGGCTCGTCCAGCAGCTCCGAATTACTTTCTCCGAACACATCGCTGTCATTGTCAGGTTGTGGCTCTGCCCGCTCGTCGTCGCGGTCCAGATCATCGGACGGTTGCTCGACCTCACCGCGGGCGCGCACGTGAATCTGGCCAAAAGCTTCGTTCTGTACCAGCTCCACCAGAGATTCTTTCACCAGCTCCATCACCGCCAGGAAGGTAACCACCACGCCCAGGCGCCCCTCCTCCGCACGGAACAGGCTCACGAAGGGCACAAACTGGCGGTGTCGGATTTTGTCCAGCACCTGGGTCATCCGCTCGCGGGTGGAGAGTTTTTCTTTCTCTACCTGGTGGCTCTCGAACATGTCGGCACGGCGCAATACGTCTGCCAGCGCGACGAGCACCTCTTTCAGGTCCACCTCCGGCTCGGGGCGGGTGAGCTTACGGTCTGGGCCGGCGGCGCTGGCCTGGTGAATATCGCGGCCCATACGGGGCAGCTCGTCTACATCTTCTGCGGCAGTTTTAAAGCGTTCGTATTCCTGCAGGCGGCGGATCAGGGCCGCGCGGGGATCTTCACCCTCCTCTTCTTCCGCTTCCGGTGGGCGCGGCAGCAGCATGCGCGATTTGATCTCCGCCAGCATGGCGGCCATCACCAGATATTCCGCGGCCAGCTCGAAGCGGATCGCAGTCATCATGTCCACGTAGGTCATGTACTGGCGGGTGATGTCGGCCACGTTGATCTCGAGAATGTCGAGATTCTGGCGGCGGATCAGGTACAGCAGCAGATCGAGGGGGCCTTCAAACGCCTCGAGAATGACTTCCAGTGCATCCGGTGGGATATACAAGTCGCTGGGCAGATCGGTAAACGCCTTGCCTTCCACCATGGCGAAAGGCATCTCACTCTGGCGGGGGCCCGCGTTGTGGGCCTGCTCGACGGAGGGCGCCCCTGAGTCGAGGCCCTCTTGGACGCTATCGGGCGATGCCTCGCCAGCGGTCTCTTCAACCGCCTTGTGTACCGCTGCGGCAGCGGCCTCCACGGGATCTACAGGGGCTTCGCCCACGACCTCGTCATCCCCGCGGGTTTCACCGGCGGCGACCGCGATCGCTTCTTCTAATTCTTCACTGGACACACTGCAGTCCTTCGGCAAAACCAAACGGGCGATTATACATCAGTGTCAGCTGAGAATTTCATCAATCGCACCGCAGCCCTGACGCACCAGTACTGCTTCGTCCCCAGTCAGATCGACCACGGTGGTAGCTTCGAGACCGCAGAATCCACCATCAATTACCAGCTCTACCTGATGCTCCAGGGTATCGCGGATATCGTAGGGGTCAGTGAGTGGCTGTTCATCGCCGGGCATGATCAGGCTACAGCTCATCAGGGGCTCGCCCAGAGCGGCAATCAGGCCCTGCACAATGGGGTTATCGGGCACCCGCAGGCCAATGGTCTTGCGCTTGGGATGCAGCAGGCGGCGCGGCACCTCGGAGGTCGCCGGCATGATAAAGGTATAGGGGCCGGGCGTGTGATTTTTCAGCAGGCGGAACATCTGGTTGTCCACCTTGGCGAACCGCGCCAGCTCGGACAGGTCCCGACACATCAGAGTGAAATTGTGATTTTTATCCAGCTGACGGATCGCGCGAATACGCTCCACCGCGAGCTTGTCTCCCAGTCGGCAGCCGATGGCGTACGCGGAATCGGTGGGAAACACGATCACACCGCCGGCAGAGATGATATCTGACGCCTGACCGATCAGACGGGACTGAGGATTTTCCGGGTGAATCTGGAAGAACTGCGCCACTAACTACCCCCTGAAGACAAAAGAAGCGACCTGCTGTTATGGGCCTCTGTTATTGGGCCTGAATGCTGCCAGTTTGCCACAGATTCCACACCGGCTCGACGCCTGCCGGCAAGCGCACACAGCCCAGCGCCCGCCAGGGCTGGTCCGGCTGGTGGAAATCGCT
This sequence comes from uncultured Microbulbifer sp., assembly GCF_947504145.1. Classification (GTDB taxonomy): domain Bacteria; phylum Pseudomonadota; class Gammaproteobacteria; order Pseudomonadales; family Cellvibrionaceae; genus Microbulbifer. The sequence continues at coordinate 440,170 of NZ_CANNGQ010000001.1, read as the reverse complement.
GCCCACAGAGGCGAGCAGCGGCCGGGATTGGCGCTCATCACTACTCAGACTGGCGACGCGCTCTACCAGAGCGAGGATCTCACGGGTCTGCACCGGGTTTTGCTGACCACACACCACTTCTACTGCATCGCCGCCAGCGCGCTGGAAATCGGTCAGCAGCGCCTGTAATCGGGTCCGGGTCAGGCCGTATTTCAGAGGGTGAGCCAGGACGGAAGCGCCACCGCTGGCGCGGACGCTGGCGAGTGTATCCGCAAGCTCCGGCCAGGGCACCGACACATCGCCTATCTTGCCGGCGCCGAGGTAGCGCTTGAAGGCCTTGGCGGTATCCGGCACATATCCCTGATCCACCATCCAGCGCGCAAAGTGTGGCCGGCCAATCACGCCGCCATCTGCCAGTGCCCGGGCACCGTCAAAGGCACCCGCAAAGCCGCGCTTTTCAAGACGCTCGGCAATCTGTGCCGCCCTGCTGCGGCGCAATGCATCCCGCTCGCTGATCGCGCCTTTCAGTGCGATGGCATCACAGTCGACATTCAGCCCCACAATGTGGACGACACGTCGCCCCCAGCGCGCGGTCAGCTCGATACCCGGCAGGAGCGTCATCTCCAGGCGGCCAGCCTCTTGCCGGGCCTCGTCAATTCCCGCCACGGTGTCGTGGTCGGTGAGGGCCAAAAGTGTCACACCAGCGGATTTCGCCCTCGACACCAGCGCTGCAGGGCTTAAAATACCGTCAGATGCGGTACTGTGGCAGTGCAGGTCGACCCGACCGGATAGCGCCTCCTCAGTCAGCCTGAGGAGCGCAGTGGATTGTTGTTCAGGGGCGATAAAGGCCATACTCAAACTTCATAATTGGGTTCCTGGTTGCCGGATTAGTGGCGCGGCTAAAACCGTGTTCTGAGAAATACGCACTGGCGAGAACAGGCCTTCGGCCTCCCCCATGCGCAGGTATGCGGATGGAACTTTTACACTGCCCTGTCGTCTCAATACTTTGCGGCGTCAGGAAGACTAGCCCAGAGCGCGCCAGACCGGTTTCAGGGATAAGGCCCCGCGTAGGGGATCCAATTTCGCCACTGACAGCTGTACCGTCAGCCAGCGGGCATTATCACCGGAACAGACCATGACCGATAGTAATCAACGCAATTCCAGCCAGCTGATCGACACCAGTGATCCGATGGCGCCCAATAACGAAACGCTGGATAACCCCCAGGGCAGCGCTTCCGAGAAAGCCCCAAAGAAAGAGAGCTTTCTGGGCAACCTCCTAATCAACATTGTCATTCCCACGCTGATTCTCACCAAGCTGTCCGGTGATGACTGGCTAGGCACCAAGTTGGCTATTGTGGTGGCACTGGCATTCCCGCTGGCCTACGGGCTGCGCGACTTGCTGAGCTCCGGCAAAGTCAATTTCTTTTCCGCCCTCGGCATCATCAGCATTCTGCTAACTGGCAGCATCAGCCTGCTCGAGCTGGATGCGGAATATATGGCCATTAAAGAAGCGGCCATTCCCGGCCTGCTCGGGATTGCCACCATGGCCTCCCTGTATACCCGCTGGCCACTGGTAAAGACTCTCATCTACAACGACCGGCTCCTCGATACGGCGAAGGTTGCCCGAGCACTGCAGCACCAGGGTAATACCGCCGCGTTTGACCGCACTCTGCTGCACACCTCCTGGATGATCGCCGGCTCGTTCTTCCTTTCATCCGCACTCAATTACATTCTGGCGAAAATCATGCTGGTAAGCCCACCGGGCACCGAGGCGTTCAATGCCGAGCTCGGGAAGATGACCGCCATGAGCTACCCGGTTATTTTTGTACCGGCCACCATCATTCTGATGTTTGCCCTGTTTTTCCTGTTTCGCCGGATCGGCAAACTGACCGGGCTGAAACTGGAAGAAATCATGATCGAGCAGTAGTGAGCCGGCAGCGTGCTCCGCACACAAAAAAACGATCGAATTAATAAAAACGGAACTCAGGAAACAGAATTTAATTATGTGGTACGCCATCATCAGTCAGGACGTGGAAAACAGTCTGCCACTGCGCAAATCTGCTCGCCCGCAGCACATCGCTCGCCTCAACGATCTCAAAGATCAGGGGCGGTTGCTGATCGCAGGCCCACACCCAGCGATTGACAGCGAAGATCCGGGCGAAGCCGGTTTTACCGGCAGCCTCGTAGTGGCTGAGTTTCCATCTCTCGATGATGCCAAAGCCTGGGCAGACGCCGACCCGTATATGGAAGCTGGCGTCTACTCGGCGGTCACCGTCAAACCGTACAAACTGGTGCTGCCCTGATTTACGAACTGGCAGTCACCACGATGTCCAAACGCACGAAAACTATTTTCCAGTACACGATTTATCCCAGACCATGAAAAAGCTATTCAACACCCTCGCCGCCTCCCTGATTGCGCTCGCCGCAAGTCACAGCCAGGCCATCAGCTCCGAGCGCTATATTACCGATGAGCTGCATGTCCCCATGCGCTCAGGCCAGGGTAACGAATTCCGCATCCTGCACCGCGGCCTTCCCAGCGGCACCAAACTGACCCTGCTGCAAGACTCCCCGGACACCGGCTGGGCTCAGGTCCGCACGCCCGGTGGCGAAGAGGGCTGGATACGCCGTCAGTATCTTGAAGCAGAGCCAGTAGCCAAGCTGAAACTGGCGCAGGCAGAAGCCCGCCTGGAACACATCGAAAGCCTGCAGGGCAACCTGGGCGGTGAAGTCCGTCGCCTGGAGGAAACCAACAGCAAACTGACTACCGCACTGAAAGCGGAACAGGCGCGCGCCGAAACCCTGGCAAAAGAACTGAAAGAGCTGAAGTCTCTATCCGCTGAAGCGGTAGCGCTAAACCAGCGCCATCAGAAGCTGCTCAATCAACACGAACTACTGAAACAGAAGCAGTCCATGAATCAGGCCGAGATTCAGCGCCTGTCTGGCAGCGAAACCCAGAAGTGGTATATGTACGGTGCCATTTCCGTACTGATGGGCGCAATCCTGGCCATGGTCGCGCCACACTTCAGGCCGCGCAAACGCAACTCCGAGTGGGCAAATTAATCAATACCTTCCCCACGACACTGAGCAGCGGTTAGAATTTCGAAACCGGCTCATAAGGCCCGGTCACTGACCGGGCCTTTTTGTTTTGCAGAAACATAACCAGAGACTACCGTATGAAGCACACCGCCAAGCTCAGTACCCTGATTGCCGCCACCCTGTTGTGTTTTTCAAGCCTTACCCTGGCCATTACCAACAATCCTCGGGTGGAACTGGAAACAGATCTGGGCACCATCGAGCTGGTACTCTACGCAGACAAAGCGCCGGAAACCGTAGAAAACTTTCTCGCCTATGTGGACAGCGGCTTTTACAACGGCACGATCTTTCACCGGGTAATCCCGGGCTTTATGGCCCAGGGCGGCGGCTTCACTTTCGACTTTCAGGAAAAGCCCACCCGCGATCCGGTGGTCAATGAGTCGGACAATGGCCTCTCCAACGAGCGCGGCACCATTGCCATGGCCCGCACCAGTGACCCGAACAGCGCCACCGCCCAGTTCTTCATCAACCTGGTGGACAACAGCCGCCTGGACGGCAGCGCCAACAAGCCCGGGTACACGGTATTCGGCAAAGTGTTACTGGGCATGAACGTGGCACAGCGCATTGCCGCGGAGCCCCGCGGCCAGCACAAAGCGTTCACTGATGCACCCAATACACCGGTCCGCATACTGAAGGCTCAACGCAAAGACCGCGACGCCAGTTCCGAAAGCAGCCCCGACACCGATGCCCAAACCCCGTCCGCAACCGGAGAGAACGGCCAGTGATTGCACTCAGCGTCAACCTCAACAAAATCGCCCTGATCCGCAATTCCCGCGAAGGCAATTTTCCCGATGTGGTCGCGCACGCCCGTACCTGTCTGGATGCAGGCGCCGATGGCATTACCGTGCACCCGCGTCCGGATCAGCGACATATTCGCCCCCACGATGTGCGTGACCTCTCCTCTCTGTGTGCCACACGGCAGATTGAATTCAACGTGGAAGGCAACCCCTTTGCCGGTGCAATGGGCAGCTACCCCGGGCTTCTACCACTGGTACTGGAAACCCGGCCGCAACAATGCACCCTGGTACCCGACAGCAACGACCAGCTGACCTCCGACCACGGCTTTGACCTGAATAAAGATGGTGCACGCCTGGAACCCATCATCCAGCAACTGCGCGATGCGGGTATCCGTGTGAGCCTGTTTATGGATCCGGACAAAACCCAGATCAGCCTCGCCAGGGAAATAGGCGCCGACCGCATTGAGCTGTACACCGGACCGTACGCAGAGGCCGTTGCACGCCAGAGCAAAGACCTGGAGCCTATTTTCACCGCCCACTGCGCCGCTGCGGAACACGCGCTGCACCTGGGGCTCGGCATCAATGCCGGGCACGATCTCAACCTGATCAACCTGCCCCGCTATCGCACCCTGCCGGGGCTGCAGGAAGTGTCTATCGGCCATGCGCTGACGGTTGATGCAATCAACATGGGGCTCGCCAACGCCGTGGCCGCCTACGCCAACTGCCTGGCGGGCAAATAGTTGCACACACCGAAGTTGCGCACCCTCAACATCATCGGCGCGGGCAACCTCGGCCGCACCCTTGCACGCTTGTGGTCTGAGCGCGGCGTCTTCCGCGTTGGCAATATCTGTAATCGCACCCTAGCCAGCGCCACGGATGCCACAGCCTTCATCGGCGCCGGTGCCCCGGTCGCCGATATTCAATCGATGGCGCCGGCAGATTTCTGGTTGATCGCCGTGGCCGATGACCATATCGAAGCGGTTGCCGCAGAGCTCGCCATTCGACTGCAAAGCGCAAACGCCGAAGCACAATCCACCGGCGCTACCCCCGTGGTTTTTCACTGCAGCGGCGCCTTGTCGTCCAGCGCACTAACTGCCTGCGCGCCGGCAAAAATTGCCAGCGCCCACCCGGTGCACAGCTTCGCCGACCCAGAGCGCTCCGTGAACAGCCTGGCCGGCACCTTCGTCGCCCTCGAGGGCGATGCACTTGCCAGGGAATACCTCGAGGGCATGTTTGCCCAACTGGACTGCACCAGTATTACCCTGAGCCCCGAGCAAAAGGTGCTCTATCACACCGGCTCGGTGATAGCGTGCAATTACCTGACCGTATTGATGGATCTCAGCCTGCAAACCTTTGCCGCTGCAGGTATCGACGAAAATACCGCACGCAAGCTGCTCGAGCCGATCGTGCTGCAGACTGCAAAAAACAACTTTGCTCTGGGCCCGGAAAACGCCCTCACCGGCCCGCTGGCACGCGGCGATCTTCAGACCGTGACTCGACAGCTTGGTGCGCTCACCGAAGTGGCAAAAACACAACCACAAGCTGCGCCACCGCCGCTCGCCGACATCTACCGGCTGCTGGGTAAAGCCGCACTGCCGATGGCCACCAGAGCCGGCCTGGATTCCGCCGTGGCGCACAATTTCCAAACCCTTTTCGACAACCCACCCCAAGTCAACCCATCCCAGGCCAAACTGTAAAATCGTGAACGACTCCCCCGAATACCTGAAAAAACGCGCCTTCTTCGATAGCCTGTTGACCATTTACGGGCGTAAACCCGTGCTGGAAGCACTGGAAGACGACAGTCTGCCGGTGCACAAACTGCATCTGGCGGACAGCAACCGTAAGGATCAGCTTATCTCGCGTATCGAACAGCTGGCCGCTGAGCGCAAGATCGAAATTGCCCACTGGGACCGGAAGGGGCTGTCGCGAATCTCAAAAAATGCGCGCCAGGATCAGGGTGTGGCACTGGATCTTGCACTTCCCCGCTACGGCACAGCGGAAACGTTTCTGGACGAACACCGCGGCACCCATTTCGAGCTGCTGGCACTCGACGGCATCACCAATCCCCAGAACCTGGGCATGATCATCCGCTCCGCCTGCGCCGGGGGAATCGATGGCATTATCCTGCCGCGCAAGGGCTGCGCACAGATCGATCCACTGGTGATCAAGGCCAGTGTCGGCACCCTGTTCAAAACCCGCATCCTGCGTTGCGAGCAACTGGCACCGATTCTTGAAAAGTTCGCGGATATCGGTGCCCGGGTGTGCGCCCTTTCCTCCCACGCGGATGACACCCTGCGCACCATCGACTCGGCACAGCCAAACATATTCGTACTGGGCAACGAAACCCATGGGGTCGGGCCCGCAGTGGAGAAAGCCTGCACCCACCGCCTGCGTATCCCCATGCAAAACAACGTCGAGAGCCTGAATGTTGCCATTACTGCAGCGCTGATCAGCTTCCGGCATCAGCATTGATCCTCAGGAATCAAAACACTCCGTCAAATATCTCCCGCCCCGCTATCTGATCAATTCGCGCGCGTTTTCCGACGCGCCGATGCCATATAAATAAATCCCCGCCAAAAGTTTGTATTTGGTACGCCCCAGCACTGGAAAAGTCGCCAAGATCAACTAATAAGTAACGGGTATAAACCAGATTACTCGATCCGGTCATAAAGTAAGCGCGCTGTCCAAACAACCAATTCGAAAGCCAGTAGCCCTCGCGCTTGTCCAAACCGATTTCGGACACTTTGAATAATCAACAAAACCCAAGGAAGCCATTTATGCACTCAACACACGTGCCCATGAAAAAAATTGCGGGGATTGCACTGGTCGCGGCGCTGACCGCCACCACACAGGCAGTAGCCCAGGAAGACAAGTACATCGACATCATGCCCTTCCTCACCCGCGTGGATGAAGAACGCAATACCGAGCGCCAGGCTGCCGGTCTGCGCGCCGCCTACGGCTGGCAAACCAGTGGCAACTGGTTCACCGAAGTCCACCTGTTTGGCACCCAGCTGGATGAAAATGACAGCAACTTTGCCCCTCCCCCACCCCCGTTTTCCGATGAACTTTACCCCAGTGGCGATAACGACCTCTCCGGGCTGGGCATGGATGCGGTCTACCACTTCAATGGCCGACAGGGCTATTCACCATTCCTGCTGGGCGGCGTCGGGGTAACCCACAACAACACCAAATACGACTACGGCTATCAGGACACCAATGCCTTCGTAAACCTGGGTGCGGGTATCACCAGTGGAGCCATCAGCCGCAGCGGCCTGAAGATACGTGCGGAAGTGCGGTACATGCGGGACTTCTTTGCGGGTGATATGAACGACTGGCAGTTTGGTTTTGGCCTCAGCATTCCGCTCAGCTGCCCTCCGGTAGCCACCCCCGTTGCCGCACCACCGCCCCCGGAACCCAAACCGGAAATTGTCAATCTGGACAGCGATGGCGACGGTGTTCTCGACCGCAACGACCGCTGCCCCAACACCTTGCCCGGTGCCCAAGTGGACGAGTTTGGCTGTGTGGTGGCCGAGCAGACCATCACTCTGGAAAACATCCAGTTTGAACTCAACTCCGCCAAACTGACGGCGAGAGCAGAGGCCTCACTGAATAAGGTAGTCCGGTCTCTGCGCGACCAGTCCAACACCCAGGTGGAAGTAGCCGGACACACCGACAGTCAGGGTGACGATGGCTACAACCTGCGCCTTTCCGGCCAGCGCGCCGAGTCCGTACGCCGCTATCTGATCCAGAATGGCATCAGCGCTTCCCGCATCAGCGCAAAAGGCTACGGGGAAACCCAACCGGTGGCGAGCAACGCAACCAAAGCCGGCCGCGCCCAGAATCGTCGGGTAGAGCTGACATTCCGCTGATCTGGTATGACAACCGCGAGGCGGGTTGAGCGCGACGCAGCGGAGCGCCAACTCGCCAATGCACTATTGAGCGCTCACGAGTAGCACAAAAGCCGGCAATCGCTGGCTTTTTTATTCACAATCCACAGAATCTGTGGATATGTCTGTGAACAACAGTCTGGAAAACGCCGCCAGCCCGCATTACGCCGTTGTAACCACTTTGTGAAGAAAATTTAACCAAATGGAAAATCCATTAAAAATCAATAAGTTGTAATCGACTTCAAAACACACTTGACAAATTTGCGACGTAACTGAAGCCCCCGAAATGTTCACCGGACGCTGTGGAAAGGTTTTCGCACTAGCCCGAATGGGCTACTGAATTTACCGCCGGATGTAGAACAAGTAACGGGGATTGGTAATTTGCACAGGAGCAACGCGCGGATTGATCGAAGGGTAAGCGGAGCAACCAATTTTGGCGCACCGGCCGCCTCCGCAGGTCCGCAATTTACGGTTGAGAGGGAAAAGCGGAATTAAAAGCAAAGTTGGCCTGACCAACCCCTCAGCCCAGATCGCCGCGCTGAAAGGCCGCCAGCGGGTGGGTGGTGATGATCGCAAGCTGCACGCGATCACCGGGGCCCGCCTGCACCTCGTGGCTGGTGCGCACCCGCACCTGGGAGCCGCTGCCGACCGTCACCGCATACAGGCGAGAGCAACCTTCATAGCGGACCCAGTCAACCACACCATTGCCGCTCGCAGAGGGCGCCAGCGAAAGGTCATCCGGGCGCATCAGGAGATCCACCGCCCCCCGCGCACCCTCGATAGGAATACCGGGGGCCACCCCGAGTTCGGTTTCCACCTGCGCTTGCTGCAGTTGCCCTGGCAGAAAACTCGCCTCACCCAGAAACCGCGCCACAAACCGGCTCGCCGGTTCAGAAAAACAGCGCTCGGGGGTATCCAGCTGCTCCAGCTCCCCGCCATTGAGCACCCCAACCCGGTCGCCAATAGATAGCGCTTCTTCCTGGTCGTGGGTCACCCAGATTGCGGGGATACCCGCCGTCTTTAGCGCCTCGCGAATTTCCCAGCGCAAGCTGTCTTTGAGCGCTGCATCGAGGTTGGAAAGCGGCTCATCAAGCAGCACGAATGCGGGCTCGTGTGCCAGCGTTCGCGCCAACGCCACCCGCTGCTTCTGCCCACCGGATAAGCTCGCCGGTTTCACCTGACGAAAGCTCTCCAATCCGAGCAGATTCAGCCAGTGGTCCGCCAACGCGGTATCGGTGAGCCGGAAGCAGACGTTCTGCTGTACTGTCAAATGCGGAAACAGCGCGAAGTCCTGGAACACCATGCCCACATTGCGCTTCTCCGGCGGTACCGACTTATTCGGGGTAGACCGCCAGGGCCCCAGCTGTATCTCCCCTTCGGAAACCGGAATCAAACCGGCCAGCGCCTGTAGAATGGTGGTTTTCCCACAGCCTGTGGGTCCCACCAGCATCAGGACTTCGTCGTCTCCGAGGGCGAGATTCAGATTCTTTACTACTCGGGTAGAACCGTAATTGACCGACAGGTTGCTCACTTTCAGCATGGCTGCGCTTATTTCCCAGTAACATCAAATTCGGCGCGACGCTCGCCGGACAACATCAATGCCAACCCCAGCGCAGACATCAATACCAGAAGCAGGCCAGGAATGGCCGCGCGGCCAAAATAACCCGCCTCATACACTCGCCACAAGTAAGTGGCCAGAGTTTCAAAACCGGTAGGCCCGAGCATCAGCGTCGCCGGCAGCTCCCGCATGGCCTCCAGAAAAACCAACGCGGCACCAGCCACCATACCGCGAACCGTGAGCGGCAGCGTGATGCGCTGAAAAGCTTCGCGCGGACTTGCCCCCAAAAGGCGTGCCGCTTTTACCAGGCTGGGATCCAGACCTTCGGCGGTGGAGCGTACAGAACCAACGGCCAGTGGCAGAAACCGTAAAACATAAGCCAGCACCAGCAGGCCCAGGGTCTGATACAGGAAGGGTAACTGCAGCCCAACGTACACCAGCGCGGTACCCATGACGATGCCTGGCACACCGAAGCCGAAATAGGTCAAACGCTCCATAAAGCGCCCGGCACGGCCGGCAATCGCCGCGTGTGCAACCGGGATAGCCAGTACCACTGCCACCAGGGCAGCGAGAAAGGAGGCGTGAGCAGAATTCCACGCGTAGGTAAAATCAAATCCCCCGGTACCCTCGCGCACCAACCAGATCCCGAATACCAGTAGCGGCAGCACAATGGCGAGCAGAATCACCGGCGCAAACACCAGTACCATCAACCATTTTTGCCCGCGCGAGGGCCACAGAGTCAAGTGGCGGCCTGGCCGCTCCGCGCTGCCGCGCACGCGGGATTCCAGAAACAGCACCAGCCCCACAATAACCAATAATTGCAACGACAACATCGCCGCCTGGCTCAAGCCGAATGCGTTGTACTCGACGAAAATCACCCGGGTAAAGGTGTCCAGGCGCATGATCGCCGGCGTGCCGAAATCAGACAGCGTGTACAGCGCAACCAGCAAAGCGCCCGCGGCAATACCGGTAACGACACGCGGCAACACCACTCTCCACAGACTCGCACCGATCGTCATACCGAGGGTCCGCGCAGCGTTTACCAGGCTTGCGTCCAGACTCAGCAGAGACGCGCGTGTAGTGAGCATCACGAAGGGATAGGAATAAAGTGTCATTACCAGTGTCGCACCGGCGAGGCCATTCACTGCGGGCATTGGCCAACCGAGCAGCTGCTGGATTTCTCCACCGCGACCAAAGGCCGCATACAGCGTGAATGCACCGATATAACTGGGAATTGCCAGAGGCGCGGCCAGCACAATCAACCACAATCTGCGCCAGGGTAATTGTACGTAGGCGGTTATCAAAGCCAGCGGCACTCCGATCGCGACGGATCCGAGTACCGTAAACAACATCAGTAACAGGGTATTAGTGAGAACCCGAAGGTTGTGCGCATCGAACAGCTCCGCACTGTCAGACGCGAGCCCCACGAGTACGCCCACGGGCACGAATGCCAGTAGCGCAATCACCAGCGCCAGCGGATAAGACGCTGGCCATCGCACCCCTTGCGGCAGGCTCATAGAACCCCGACACGGCGCATCAGGTTCAGAGTGGGACGAAGATCCGCCAGTTGCGTAAGGTCAACTTTCGGCGGCGAGATAGTACTGAGGGAAGGCAGTCCCTGCGGTGGTTTGACGCCGTCCACCAGCGGGATTTCGTAGGCTTCGCTGGCGAGGTAGGACTGCACTTCTCTGGTCAGCAGGTAGCGGATGAAATTGATCGGCAGGTCGCCTTCAGACAGCGCCAGAATCCCCGATGCATTCACCAGGCAACCGGCGTCATTTTTGGTAAACGCGAGATCAACTTTTGCATCCGGCTTTCCGCTTTTCAGGCGCAGGGTGTAATAGTGGTTGGCAAAGCCCAGATCCACTTCTCCGCGCTCTACCGCCATCACCACACCCAGTTCACCCGCGTAGTTAGTAGCGCGCTCATTGACCCCGCGCAACCAGTCTGCCGTGGCTTTTTCGCCTTCCAGCAGGCGCATGGCGGTAACAAAGGACTGGAAAGATGCATAGGCCGGCGCCCAGCCTATGGAAAAGTCGCTATCGGCGAGCGCCATAACGCTGTCCGGAATCTGCTCCGCAGTCAGCCGGTCGGTATTGTATGGCAGGGTGCGAACACGCCCGGTCACCGGCGCCCACTCAGGGTACTGGAAGCCGGGCTTCAACTGGTTGGTGAGATCTGCCGGCAGCGGTCGCGCCAAGCCCGCGTCACTCACCAGGCCGATCGCCCCGGAATCCACCGCCCAGAAAACATCTGCACGGCGCACACCAGCCTTGGCCTCGGCCACGATACTGTTGGCCAGTGCCGCAGTAGCACCGCGGCGAATCTGCAGGTTCAGCTTTGGATTGCGCTTGCGAATGGCCTCAAGGACATTTTCATACAAGCCACCCTCACCTCTTCCGAGGTACAGAGTGATGTCGCCTTCCAGCTTCGGCAACTGATCCACGGAAACAGCGCCGGCTTGCGCCGCCAGGCTGCGCTGGATGGACATTGGCAAGCAGCTGATCGCACCAACTGCAGCCAGGTTGTGTAAAAAATCTCTGCGCTGCACTGACTGTCCTTACTGTGACATGTTCAAAGCGGTTTTACCGAATGATCAGAAAACATCCTTGCGGTTTTTCTCCGCTTCAACGAGAAGCGACTTGGCTTTATCCAGCTTCACCTGCATGGACTCCACCACCTTGCGCACTTCGTCCACACTGGTTTTTCCGTCCAGCGCCTGCGGCAAAGTTACGTTGAAATCTTTTTCCAGGTCTTCTACCAGAGCGGCATCCTGCTCGATCAGCGCACCTTCCACTCCTTCAAAACGATGCAGGTAAGTGTCATGCACGATGGAGGTGGCGGCTTCCGGCAGTTTCTCAGCGTATTTTGCCACAACGCGATCCAGGCGGTGTTTGATATCGTCCAGGGTTGCCGGCATGGTGGTAGGCTCGGCTTCCGTGGTCTGGACCTTTGCCAGCAGGCCTTTTTCCTGGAACTGAGCGGCAAGCTTCACTGCGCCCAACGCCTGCCAGAAAGCGCTGTTCAGTTTATCCTGCTCGGCGCGCACTTCGGCCACTGGCTTACCCGCTTCAATCGCCTGTTTCACACCGTAAATACCCTGCCAGATGTTGGCGTACACCGGTACGTAATTGGTTTCAATGGCGGAGTGGAAGTCCACCTCTTCCCAGAAGTCGATCAACTGCTGAGTATCGGTGCCTTTCTTGCCTTTTGTTTCGTAAGTGTTCACCACACCATCGTATTTGCCGACCAGCCAATTCACTTCTTCGGAGTACTGACCCAGGTGCGCTTTCAGATCGTTGACGTGGTCACCGATGGCGCCATTGGCAGATACCTGGCCCGCAGTCACAAGTGCGAACAGGCCGAAGATCAGGCCCAGCGCGTGATTCTTCCGAAGTTGGTTTTGAGGTTGCATAGTCACTCCTAGTGTTCGAATCCCGCAAATGATACTCATTATCAAAATCGAGATAAAGCGCTATCGGCTTCCCCCCTGGTCCTGCAAACGGGCAAGGGCTGGATAACCGGTCACTTCCGTCGGAAGATGGTGTTACGACTGATGGTGGGATCGAGAATCTATTCGCGTTCCCGGCTGCGGCAGAATGCTACCAGCCCGAGGCAGGCATTTCACCTACAATCTAGTCTTGAGAATCACGTGGTCCCGAGTGGTTAAATACGCCAAAACCAATCCCCCGACCAGCCGCCGAACGCCTCAAGATTGGTCATAAATTCACCCAAAAACTGGTATAGTCCCGTCTGAACTGCCCAAAGCACCTGATACTTTTATAAAGAAGAGCGCACCCGTTGATCACCAAGTCGAAAGTCATCTTGCGGCACATTGCTAACGGTCTACAAGTGCGCCTGCAAAATATGCGCCCCGCTCACGTTCCAATCGCGCTCAAGCTGGCACTGGTGATGACATTACTACTGGTGCTGGGTATGACGAGCCTCGGGCTGGTGATCAGTGACAACCAGAACCGCCTGATTCGGTCACAGCTACACGACTTCGGCAACACCATGGCGCGACAACTGGCGAAGCTGGCCAGTGAACCCATCCTGTCAGAAAACAGCCTGAACCTGAGCATGCTCACTGCCAACCTGGGCCAGGATGAAAAAATCCTCGGTGCCGGTATCTACGCACACAATGGCGATTTGCTGTCGTCGGTGGGCGTTCAACCTGCTACCACAAAAGTCCCTTCCGCGGCTGATGAGATCATTGCGCAGCCCTGGTTTTACAACACCCCTGAAAACCAACAAGAGCGATTGATCAGCTTTATCGCCCCGGCTTCCTACCAAGGCGTACACGTCGGATCGGTGGTCGTGACTCTGTCCGCATCGCAAATGGATCAGGCTGCAGTCAGTGCCCGCGAAACGATTATCTACGCCACTCTCGCGATGACTTTACTGGCCTCCCTGTTGGCCTACTGGCTGAGCCGTCGCCTGTCTCTGCCCATCCACCACCTGATGGAAGCCACCGAAGCCATTGGCCGCGGCGATTTGGCAACCCGCATTGATCAGCGGCGCAATGATGAGATCGGCTACCTGTTTGAAGGTTTTAACAACATGGCGGCCGGCCTGTTGAAAAAGTCCCAAGTCGAGCAGGTCTTTTCCCGCTATGTGTCCAAAAACGTCGCCGACAAGGTGCTCGCCAACCTGGATGAAGTCCGCCTGGTTGACAGGCCCATTGAAGCGACCGTGCTGTTTGCCGATATCACCGGCTTTACCGCCATGTCGGAGGACCTGCAGCCGAGCCAGGTTTCAGAACTGTTAAACGAATATTTCACCTACATTTCCCGTGCCTGCTCGTTGTATGGCGGCGTGGTGGATAAATTTATCGGCGACTGTGCGATGCTGGTGTTCGGCGTGCTGGACGACGACAGCGACCACGCCTTCAGTGCCGTCAGCTGCGCTATATTGATTCAACAACTGGCGGCGCAACTCAACGAGCAACGCAGTGCAGACGGACGCCCCGAAGTACATTTTCGCATCGGTATCAACTGCGGCGCCATGCTGGCCGGCAACCTGGGTTCAGAAGAGCGGATGGAATACACCGTCGTCGGGGATGCCGTGAACCTCGCTTCGCGCTTGTGTAGTGAAGCGGAGCCAAAACAGATCATCATTCGCAAACAACTGTTTACCATGCTGGAGCCGCGCATCACCGCCAAAGCCGAACAGCTTCTGCCCATCCGCGGAAAATCGAAACCGGTACAGATTTACTCTGTACAGAGTATCCATCACGACGCGCTGCCTCAGTTGCAAGCCAACCTGCAAAACGTGCTGGACAGCCGGACTTCACCGCAGAGCGAGCGAGCAATAGACCATGCGTAATGGCCGGTTAACGCTTGCCTGTTTTGTATTGATACCCGCACTGCAGACCCTGCCCTCCTGCAGCGTACTTCCGTCTCAAGAAGCACTCCACGGCTTTCCCCCCGGCACAGCTCAACGGGTGCGCCAACAATCCATCGAATTGAACGACCTCCGGGGGCTGGAAGCACCGACGCCTGCCCAGCAGAAATCCATCCAGCAACTGGATACCCGGGTGCAAGAATTCGAACGTGAAGTAATAAACACCGCGAGCGGTCTCGAGCAGCAGGACGACTGGCACGGCGCGCAGCAAGTGTTGAGCAGCGCCGCCCGCATACTGCCGGAAAGCCGTGCTTTACTGACCGCGCAAACACAATTGGAAACGCGGCGGCAGTTGCGGGAAGAACGGGTGCGTATGGATCTGGAGATCCATCGGGGCGAACAATTGCTGAAAGACGTCGAGGCTTACCAGCGGCTGCACAAGCTGAAAGGCCCCGGCCTGATGAACTGGCTGGAATTAAAGAACTTCAATCGAAAACGCCGCGCGTCCGCCAAAGATTTGCAGGAACATGCGCAGGCAGCACTGGGGCGACGGGAATACGCACTGGCACAGCGCGGCCTCGAAGTGGCCAGAGGTCTTTACGGTGACGACCTGCAGCCAGACAGTGGCGAACTCGAAAAAATAGAATCGGACCTGGCGCTGACCAGGCAAAAGCTCAGCCCGCCAAAACGTCGCCCGGCCAGGGTTTCCCCGGTAAAAGATAACAAGGTCGCCATTCTAAAACTGCAAGAAGCATTGAGTGCCGGCGAGCTTATCGAGGCGCAGAAATACCTTCAGGAACTTCAGCAGCGATCGCCAGCCCCTTCACAGCTCCGCCCCCTGCAAATACAGTATCAGGCGCAGCTGGACGCTCGAGTCAACGGCGCGATTCAGCAAGGTGGTGAGCTCTATAGCCAGGGAAAAATCGAACAGGCTCTGGACGTATGGCGCGAAGCAAGAAACCTCGCGCCGGAGAATGTTGAACTGCAATCCAACATTGCCCGGGCGGAAAAACTGCTGGAAAACTTGAGGGCGCTATCCGCGCCCTTCGGTGCTGAGCGCTAGTCGCCACTCACACCTGCAACGCTCTACTTACTCCCACTCAATCGTCGCTGGTGGCTTGCTGGAAACGTCATAGGCTACCCGCGAGATATGCTCAATCTCATTGATGATGCGATTGGACACCTTCTCGATCAGTTCGTAAGGCAGGTGTGCCCAGCGCGCAGTCATGAAATCCACGGTTTCCACTGCACGCAGCGCAACCACATATTCATAGCGGCGGCCGTCGCCCACTACGCCGACCGACTTGACTGGCAAGAACACCACAAATGCCTGGCTGGTTTTGTGGTACCAGTCTGCGTTGTGTAATTCCTCGATAAAGATCGCGTCCGCTTCGCGCAGGATATCCGCGTACTCTTTTTTCACTTCGCCAAGAATACGCACACCCAGACCCGGTCCCGGGAACGGGTGGCGATAGACCATGTCGTACGGCAGGCCCAGCTCCAGGCCGATCTTGCGCACTTCATCTTTAAACAGTTCGCGCAGCGGTTCCACAAGCTCCAGCGCCATATCATCCGGCAGGCCGCCAACATTGTGGTGAGACTTGATCACGTGCGCTTTGCCGGTTTTCGCGGCGGCGGACTCGATCACATCCGGGTAGATGGTGCCCTGGGCGAGGAACTTGACGTCTTGCAGCTCCGCCGCTTCCTTGTCAAAAATTTCGATAAAGGTGTTACCGATGATTTTGCGCTTGGCTTCCGGTTCATCCTCACCGGCGAGGCGGGAGAGGAATAATTCTTCCGCATCAGAGCGGATGACCTTGACACCCATATTGTCAGCGAACATCTGCATCACCTGATCGCCTTCGTTCTTGCGCAACAGGCCGTTGTCCACGAATACACAGGTGAGCTGATTGCCAATGGCCTTGTGCAGCAGCGCGGCAACCACGGAGCTGTCAACACCCCCGGACAGGCCCAGCAGCACCTTGGAGCTGCCCACTTGTGCACGCACTTTGGCAATGGAGTCTTCGATGATGTTTGCCGGAGTCCACAACTTTTCGCAGCCGCACAGCTGCATCACGAAGTGCTCGTAAATACGGTTGCCCTGCAGGGTGTGGGTCACTTCCGGGTGGAATTGCACACCGAAGAAATTCTTCTCCGCGTTGTACATACCGGCAATCGGGCAGGAGGGTGTGGAGGCCATCAGCTCGAAACCCTCCGGCATCTTCACGACTTTATCACCGTGACTCATCCATACGTCCAGCAGCGCGCCGCCGTCGTCGGCAAGGTGATCCTTGATGTCGTGCAGCAGCGCAGACTCTCCTTCCACCTTTACCTGCGCATAGCCGAACTCGCGAACTTCGCTGCCTTCCACAGCGCCCCCAAGCTGGTGCGCCATGGTTTGCATGCCGTAGCAGATACCCAGTACCGGTACACCCAGCTCGAACACCGCCTGCGGCGCGCGCGGGGAACCGGCTTCCGGCACCGATTCCGGGCCACCGGCGAGAATCACGCCCTGGGGGTTGTACGCGCGGATCTCCTCGTCGCTCATATCGAAAGCGCGGATCTCGGAGAACACACCCAGCTCGCGCACACGGCGGGCGATCAACTGAGTGTACTGGGAACCGAAGTCGAGGATCAGGATTCGGCTGGAATGGATATCTTGGCTCATGGCTTACTCGTAACGGTTTTATAAACGGCAAACGGACCCTGAGAGGTCCGTTTGCGGTTCACTTGAAAGTGCACTTCTAATTTTTTACGGGACACGAAGGCGTTTACAGGAATTAACGACCACCCACCGGGTAGTTCGGCGCTTCCTTGGTAATCTGCACATCGTGCACGTGGGACTCGCCCATACCGGCAGCGGTAACCCGCACGAACTGCGGCCGGGTACGCATGGTGTCCATATCGACACTACCCGTGTAACCCATGGCAGAACACAGGCCGCCCATCATCTGGTGAACGATGGCGGAAATCGGGCCTTTATACGGCACGCGGCCTTCGATGCCTTCCGGTACCAGTTTCTCGGCGCCTTTGCTCGCGTCCTGGAAATAGCGGTCGGAAGAACCCTGAGTGCGCGACATAGCACCGAGGGAGCCCATGCCGCGATAGGACTTGTAGGTACGGCCCTGATACAGCTCGACCTCACCCGGCGCCTCTTCGGTACCGGCGAGCATGGAGCCCATCATGACCGAATAGGCACCGGCCACAACGGCCTTGGAAATATCGCCAGAGAAACGGATGCCGCCATCCGCGATCAGCGGAACGCCAGTGCCTTCCAACGCCTTGGCCACTTCTGCAATAGCAGAAATCTGCGGTACGCCGATACCGGTCACAATACGGGTAGTACAGATGGAACCGGGGCCAATACCGACTTTCACGGCGTCGGCGCCGGCTTCCATCAACGCAATGGCGGCTTCGCCAGTGGCGATATTGCCGCCGATCACATCCACCTGCGGATGCATTTCCTTGATCCGGCGTACGCGGTCCAGCACATTCTTGCTGTGGCCGTGGGCAGTATCCACCACCAGCACATCGACGCCCGCTTCCACCAGTGCCGCTACACGGTCGTCGGTATCCGGGCTGGTGCCAACAGAGGCGCCGACACGCAAGCGGCCGTCACTGTCTTTACAGGAATTAGGGTACTGCTCGGCTTTGTTGTAGTCCTTGACAGTGATCAGGCCTTTCAGCTCGAACTTGTCATTGACCACCAGCACCTTCTCAATACGATGCTTGTGCAGCAGCTCGCGCACCAGCTCCGGCGCGGCGCCTTCTTCACAGGTCACCAGACGCTCTTTGGTCGTCATGATCTTGGCAACAGGAATATCCAGATTGGTCTGGAAACGCACGTCACGGCTGGTAACGATGCCCACCAGGTCACCCTTCTCCATCACCGGCACGCCGGAAATGTTGTGGTGACTGGTGAGTGCGATCAGCTCGCGAACACTGGCGTCAGACTCGATAGTAATCGGGTCCTGTACAACACCAGCTTCAAATTTCTTCACAGCACGCACCGCGAGCGCCTGCTCTTCGATACTCATGCTCTTGTGAATAATGCCGATACCGCCTTCCTGGGCCAACGCAATGGCCAGGCGCGACTCGGTCACGGTATCCATCGCAGCGGACACCAGCGGGATATTCAGTGTGATGTTGCGAGACAGTTTTGTCTTCAGGGAAACGTCTTTCGCTGTAACCTCGGAATAACCGGGCACAAGTAGGACGTCGTCGAAAGTGAGGGCTTCGCGTGCAATACGCAGAGATTCAGACATGGACACTCAAACCTCTAGGGAGCGGGGTTGGGTATCGGCGCGATTATAGCCGCAACAATCCCCGAAACAAAACCCTATTTCGCCCGGATTGGCAAATCTCTTTACCTGAGCGGGCATCCTTGCAATATTGACCGCTTGATTTGAAGTACAAGAGCCCGAAATGCCAAATACTCCGCCCGGCGCAGCCAACCCCCTGCCCACCGACGGCCGCCCTGTAATGTCTGTCAGTGAGCTGAACCGGGAGGTCAAGCACCTGCTGGAGAGTAGCGTCCCCCTGCTCTGGATTGGTGGAGAGATCTCCAATTTCGCGGCGCCCAGTTCCGGCCACTGGTATTTCACCCTCAAGGATGCGCGCGCTCAGGTGCGCTGCGCCATGTTCCGCGGGCGCAACCGCACAGTGCGCTTCCAGCCGGGCAACGGCCGCGAAGTCCTGGCACGGGCCCGGGTCAGCCTGTACGAGGGGCGCGGAGAATTCCAGCTGATTATCGAGCACCTGGAAGAAGCCGGGTTCGGCGCCCTGATGCGCCAACTGGAGATGCTCAAGGCCAAGCTGCAAAGTGAGGGGCTTTTCGATCAGGAGCGCAAAAAGCCCCTTCCCTATCTGCCGGCCACCATCGGTATTGTCACCTCCCCCACCGGCGCCGCGGTACGGGACATGATCCAGGTACTCGGACGCCGCTACCCAGCGGCAAAAATTGAGTTGATTCCGGTGGCAGTTCAGGGCC
Source organism: uncultured Microbulbifer sp. (assembly GCF_947504145.1). Classification (GTDB taxonomy): domain Bacteria; phylum Pseudomonadota; class Gammaproteobacteria; order Pseudomonadales; family Cellvibrionaceae; genus Microbulbifer. The sequence continues at coordinate 420,583 of NZ_CANNGQ010000001.1, read as the reverse complement.
AGGGCGCCGCGCAACAGATTGCCGATGCGATTCACCTCGCCGGCCGCCTGCAGCGTCACGATCTGCTGATCGTCGGCCGCGGCGGCGGCTCGCTAGAGGACCTCTGGTCATTTAACGAGGAGATCGTCGCCCGCGCGCTGGCCGCATGCCCGATTCCCACCATCTCCGCTGTGGGCCATGAAACCGACACCACTATTGCCGATCTGGTAGCCGATGTACGCGCGCCCACCCCCTCTGCCGCAGCAGAGATCGCCAGCGCCAACGCCGCCGCTCTCAATGAAGAGATTGAGAGTGCACGTTGGCGCTTGAGCCGGGCTATGGACTTACAATTGCGTCATCAACGGCAGCAAGTCCAGCTGGTCAGCAATCGTATCCGCCACCCCCGGGAGCAACTGCAGAATCGCGCCCAGCGCCTGGACCATCTGGAATTGCGGTTGCAGTCCGCGGTGCGCAATCACACACAAAACAATGCACAACGACTGACACAACTTGAACGCGCCCTGGCGCAGGTACACCCTCGCCACCGGCTTGAGCAGGGGAACACTCAACTAAGCCACGAGACCCGGCGCCTGCACAAATCCGTACAGACACTACTCCGGCACAAGCGGGAACAGGTGAGCCATGTTGGCCAGCTGCTCCATAGCGTTAGCCCTCTGGCAGTACTGGATCGCGGTTACGCGATTGTCCAGGATGACAGGAAGCAGATTATACGGCGCGCCCAGGATGTAAAACCCGGACAAAAAATCCACGCTCGACTGAATGAAGGGGAAATTACTGCCGTCGTTGAGTAGCTCCCGCATATTTCTCCCCTTGCAACCGAATTTTCCCCCGCGACCTTAGGATTACCCAATCGTATTATTCGAATGCGCGGAGTAATCCATGGTCGCAACCTTTGCACAAAAATGTCTGCCGGCTTTTGTCATCACCATCTGTGCATTGCTGTTCGGGTGTGACACCAGACAAGATCCCAAGCGGGATGGCTCCGCAAAAGCGCCCCATGAATTCCTTACCGAGCGGGACACACGCTTTGAAAACTACACGGAATCTGGCGATTTAAAGGCACTAAAAAAACGCGGCGTAATTCGTTTCGTCACACTCGCCGCTACAGAAGACGACATTCTTCCCCGCGCGACCATCGTCGGCCAGCTTCATAATGAACTGGCAACTGACCTCGCCAAAACACTCAAACTTACCCCTCACTGGTTAGCCGCTGCGTCACCCGAGCAGGCTCTGGAAATGATTCAAAGTGGCCGCGCTGACATCTTCACCGGCAATCTCGCCCGCACCGAAGAGCGCGCCAAAAACTTTGACCTGTCCGAAACCATCAGCAAATCCCACCAGATCCTGATTACCGGTCGCAATGGTCCCGATATCGACAACCCCAACGCACTCGGAGACATCACAATCGCGGTTATGGAAGGCAGCACTTATGTGCCCACTGCCAAGGAGCTCCATAGAAAAAACCCCGGTACAAAAATTGAAATGCGCGCACTAACCAAACACGACTCTGTCGATTACTTGATCGACAGAATCAACCAGCGAAAGAATGTTGCCGCTGTTATCGACAGCAACATCATGGAGGGTGTCAAACACTACCGCGACGATTTCAAGATCGGCGCCCGAGTAAGTGAAGATGAGAATATTGTCTGGGCTATGCGCAAGAACTCAAAGGAATTGAAACAGCGCGTCAACAACTACCTCACTCGAAAAATGGTGAATGCGCCCACCGACAGGAAATCCGATTGGAGATCCATTAAGAAATCGAAGGTCATCCGCTTTCTCACCTACAACGGGCCGACCAGCTATTACATGTGGAAAGGCACCTTGATGGGCTTCGACTACGACCTCGCCAAAGCCTTTGCCGAGAAGCACGGTCTGGAGCTGGAACTGATCGTAGTCCCTTACGACCAGGAGTTGATCGAGTGGCTGAAACAGGGCCGCGGTGATTTTGCGGGCGCTTCAACAACCATTACCGATAAACGCAGGGCCGAAGGGGTTGACTTCAGTACGCCTTATATCGCGATGGCGGAGCAGATTCTGGGTCACAGCGGCAAGCCCGAGATAAAAACGATTCAAGACCTGAACGGGCGCACACTCACCCTGCGCGCCTTCTCCATTTTTGAGGACATTGCGAAAAATCTGCAGAAAAATGGCATCAAGGTAAAAGTAAAACTGGCGGACCCAGAAGTAAGCTACGAGCAGATTATCAATATGGTGGCAGAGGGAGAAGCAGATGCCACCATTGTTGACGTGAGCGCAGCTGAAATTAGTGCCGCGCTAAGAAAAGAGCTAATTGTTGGTCCAGTGGTCAGCGATCCACTACCTCAAGGGTGGATGGTAACCAAAGGCAACGACAGCCTATTGAAAAAGATCAACACCTTCATTCAGGATTTCAAGAAATCTGAACAATATACCAAGAAGGTCGATTTTTACTTCAAGCCCAATGAATCTGCCCGCAACAAGCTGCAGGCAAGATTGAAACCAGGGGAAGACCTCTCGCCGTACGACAAGCTGGCCAAGCACTCTGCCCGCGAGCACAAATTCGACTGGCGCCTGATCGTGGCCCAAATGTGGCAGGAAAGTAGCTTCAACCCGAAAGCAGAATCACCTGTCGGCGCGCAAGGTCTGCTTCAGGTCATGCCCCGCACCGCGGAAGAAGTCGGCTACCCGCCACCATTGTTTGAACCCAAGCGCGGCATTGAAGCCGGCGTAAAATACCTGAACTGGATCCGTAAACGACTTGACCCGGGCATCAGCCTGGAGAACAAGCTCTGGTTTTCGCTCGCCGCCTACAACGCCGGTATCGGCCACCTGTACGATGCCCAGCGGCTTGCAGAAGAGCTGGGGCTGGATCGCGACACCTGGTTCGACAATGTGGAAGTGGCCATGATCAAACTCTCCGAGCCACGCTACTTCAACAAGGCACGCTATGGCTACGTGCGCGGCGCTGAGCCAGCTCAATATGTACGCAACATCAGCAATCTGTATCGCGCCTATACAGACATCACCCCTGGAGAGGTGGCTCTGCGCCTCCGCTACCTACCCGAGTTTACCCGATCACTTATTGCGATAGAGCCGTTTTGTATAGATAGCCGGTGGCCGCGAACCTGTCGGCCCCTGATGCCCCGGGTGTCTGGAAGCCGCCTCAGCAATGACCTCGATAAAACGATCATGGAAACAACACCGTGGTAGGTCAGTTGAGTAGCGGCTAGCAGCATCAGAATAGCGAGTACGGAGGTCGTCAGACGTGATGATGGCAAAAATTACCGTAACCAGTACAGCTACAGCGAGCATGATGCGCTACGCACTCTTTCTCTGCGTGTTTGTCCTTGCCAGTGTTATTACTGCTTGTGACCACAAGAATTCATCCTCAACCATGCAAAACCCTGGTGGAGTTGAACAAAAAAATGACGAAAACGGAAATCCCCGCAATACAGAACCATTGGCAACCCGACCCAATGAGACAGGTTCAAAAGATGACGCGGAAATCGAAAATTATATAGAGGCGGGAGACCTGGAATCGATCAAGAAACGCGGATTTATCCGTTTTGTCAGCATGACCGGTGACAACCAGCCCATTCTGCCTCGCGAAGCCATTGTCAATCAAACCCACCGGCAAATGGCTGAGGCCTTTGCCAAAAGGATAGGGCTCCCCTCTCGATGGTTTATCGCGCAAACTCCGGAAGACGCCCTCAGAATGGTGAATGAAGGCGAAGCAGACATCGTCGCAGACAACATCAGCATCACTTCAGAGCGCCAGGAAGTTGTCGAATTCAGCATCCCGATTTTACAGACTTCTGATGTTTTGGTGTCCGGAAAAAATGGGCCAGACATCAGCCGCCTGGAGAACCTGGTCGGTACAGAGTTCATTGTTCTCGCAGGCAGCACATACGCTGAACAGGCCCATGCAATCGCCTCGAAGTATCCGGATGCCAACCTGTCGGTTCGGGAAGTTTATCTGACCACCGAGCGTGACACGTTGTTTGACATGATATCGGAAGTGGACAATGCGGTTACCATACTGCACAAAAATCTGGCAGAAGAGACGCTAGAATACCGCGACGACTTGAAACTCGGCGTAGCCATCGGCCCCACTGAAAACATCGCCTGGGCGACCCGCAAGGACTCTGTCCGACTAAAAAATCGCATCAACAACTTTCTTACTCGAACACTGGTAACTGCAGTTCCAGAACGCACCTCGCACTGGTATGCCATTAAAAAATCCGGGGTGCTTCGCTTTGCAACCTACAACGGCCCCACAAGTTATTATTTATGGAAAGGTGTATTGCGCGGCTTTGATTACGATATGGCCAAGGCATTCGCAGACAAGCACAAACTGCAACTACAAATCGTTGTGGTACCCAGCGAGGAAAACCTTGTGGACTGGGTAGTGGAGGGCCGCGCCGATATCGCGGGAGCCTCGACCACCATCACCCAAGAGCGCATCAAACAGGGCGTCACTTTCAGCACACCATTCATAGAAACCACCGAGAAAATCATTAGCAATCGCAATCTCCCAGCAATTGAAACACTTGCCGACCTGAATGGACGAACGATTACACTACGCGCCTATTCATCGTTTATTAAAACCGCTCGTACATTACGCGAGCACGGCGTTGATGTGCGAATCGAGATCGCTCCAGTAGAGATGTCGTTTGAAGAGGTGCTTAACAAGGTTGCCGAGGGCGAGTTCGAGGCAACGATTGAGGACGGCTATATAGCCGACATTCAAGCGGCGCTGCGCCCAGACCTGGTGATCGGCCTGCAGGTCAGTGAAGGGCGGCCGCAAGGATGGATGATCAAGCAGGGAAATAAGGACCTGTTGCGAAAAGTGGATCGCTTCCTGAAAAAATTCAGTAAGAGCGAAGAATTCGAAAGCCTCCTTGCAGCCTATTTCAAACCCGACAAGCACCTGGTACAAAAAATTTCCGCACGGATAATACCCGGTGAGGCACTTTCGCCCTACGACGAGATCATTCAGTCAACCGCCCTTCAACATAACTTCGATTGGCGTTTGATTGTCGCGCAGATGTGGCAGGAAAGTAACTTCAATCCCAAGGCAGTATCCCCTGTTGGGGCCCAGGGACTGCTACAGGTCATGCCGCGCACAGGTGAAGATATGGGTTACCCTCCGCCCCTATTTGACCCTGAAAAAAACGTCAAAGCGGGCATCAAGTATATGGAATGGGTTCGAAATCGTTTCAAAGATCCCCTGCCGGTCAGCGAACAGCTGTGGTTTACGCTTGCGTCCTACAATGCAGGAATTGGCCACCTGTACGATGCACAGCGTCTTGCCGAAGAACTCGGTCTCGACCCCAACAAGTGGTTCGATAATGTTGAAGTCGCGATACTCAAACTTTCTGAACCACGCTACTTCCAAAAGGCGCGGTATGGTTATGTCCGCGGCTCAGAGCCCGTAGCCTACGTACGCAAGATCAGTAACCTGTACCAGGCATATACTAATGTCGCTACCGGTGACTTTGCCACGAGCGCTCTGACACCATCAAGAAAGACGCAAGCCGCGATCATGGCCTCAATACAATCTTGCCAATATGTTTATTGGACTCCATCAACCGGTGTGCATCCGCCACGTCTTCAAGCGGAAATGTGGCCGCAACCAAGGGTCGGATCTTGCCCTCAGCCAGTAAGGGCCAAATTTTCGTTTCCAGGTCACTGGCTATGGCCGCCTTCACCTCCGCTGATTCCGGCCGCAGGGTAGACCCCGTCAATACCAAACGCTTAAGCATCACTGGCAGCATGTTTATCTGGACTTTCGCTCCAGCCAAAAAGGCGATATTGACGATACGTCCATCGCGGGCGGCGAGCTGAATATTGCGGTCGACATAATCTCCGCCCACCATATCCAGAATTACATCAGCACCGTGCCCCCCGGTCGCCTCCCGAATGACATTGACAAAATCTTCGCGGTGGTAGTTGACGGCCCGCTCGGCACCGAGCTGTTCACATGCGTGACACTTTTCCTCGGAGCCTGCGGTAACAAACACCCGCGCGCCCAACGACCGTGCGATCTGAATCGCCGCGGTACCAATACCCGAGGAGCCACCATGTACCAGTAGAATTTCTCCGCCCTTTAGATTCGCGCGACGAACCAGGTTACTCCACACGGTAAAAAACGTTTCGGGGATGGCCGCTGCTTCCAGCTCACTGACGCTTTCGGGTACGGGCAAACACTGGCCCTCCGGCGCCAGCGCGTACTCCGCGTATCCACCGCCATTCGTCAGTGCACACACGCTATCGCCAACGGTGTAGCGCTCGACGCCCGGGCCTACGGCAGCAATTTTTCCCGCCACTTCCAGCCCGAGCACCGGGGAGGCGCCGGGCGGAGGTGGGTAGAAGCCCGCTCGCTGCACAATATCCGGCCGATTGACACCCGCCGCCGCAACCTGGATTAACACTTCACCGGCCCCCGGTGCCGGCACATTGCCTTCGGCAAGCACCATGCTTTCCGGGCCACCGTGTTCTGGTACATCGATATAGCGCATTCACTAGCTCCTGTTTCTCAGCAATCACTTTAGCGAATTCCCAGGATAAAAAAAGCCCGGCGCAGGGCCGGGCGAATGATAAGACTGGAGGAGTTGAGGAAGGTCAGATTTCGTAGTTAAGCTCGATACCGACAATGCGACCGCGGTTGAGCGGCGTGAAGGTGGAGTTCGGACCCAGTGGTACCGGACCGAGCATACCCGGCAACTGGGTGTCATTACCCTCGCTGACTTCATCCAGCATATTCTTGCCGAACAGTGCCAAGCGGTAGTTGGCGGAATCCGGAGTAAAGCCGATACTGAAGTCCACCATTTCCACTTCGCTCAGCATACCGAGGTTGTTATCGGTGTAGGCCGACGCATCGCGATGGTTGTAGTTGATACGGGAAGTCAACGCACCCCAGCTGCCCAGCTGCAGGTCGTGCACCATGCCGATGCCATAAGTCCAGGGGGCGAGGCGGGGGATTTCGAGCGCGTAGTCGGCGCTGTCAACCACGCCGTCGGTACCACTAATATCTAGCCAGATATCATCGTACTCGCCGTCGACATAACCCAGATTCATGGTCATCAACAGCGAATCCGTCAATCCAGCCATCATTTCAAACTCGGCACCGCGAATGGTGGCATCCGCCGTATTGCGGATTAACTGAGTTACACCGGCAGTGGCGCTGGGTAGATTCAGCTCACGCTGCATATCGTCGATGGTGTTGTGGAACAGTGCGACATTGGTTTTCACCCGGCCGCCCAACCACTGGCTCTTGGCACCGATCTCAAAGCTATTCTGCTCTTCCTGATCGGTAGGGCCAGGGAGGTACGGCAGCCCTGAAGCAGGATCGACACCAGTATTTCGCATATTGTAGCCACCGCTGCGGAAACCCTTGGTCCATACCGCGTAGGCCTGGGCGGAGTCGCTCATCACCCACTGCATACCCACTTTCGGGGTAAACGCGCTCCACTCTTCACTATCGCTGAAGTCATAGGCAGTACAACCTTGCCTATCGCAATCATTAAGTCCCGGGAGAGGGATAATCGAAGCGATATCCACAGACTTCTCTTCGATGGAGTAGCGTCCACCCAGCGTCAGTACCCAGGACTCATTCAAGTCGATATCCGCCTGAGTAAAGACGCCCTTGGCCGTGTGATCCTGTACACCACCACCCGTCATTACCAGTGCGCCGCCCAGCAGGTTTCGCTCTTCGATATATTTCAGATCCTGGGTAAACCAGTAAACACCACTGGTCACAGAGGTATTGCCAAAGCGGCCGGAGTAACGCAGTTCGTTACTCAGCTGATCTTGGTCAATCAGGCTGTAGGAATGGAAAAGATGTACCGGCAGGGAGTCGATATCGCCTTCGCCCACGGTCTCGTAATCCCGCCACGCAAGAATATTGGTGATGGTGCCATTACCGAAGGAGACATCGTGGTTGTACTCGGCAATGGCCTGAGTCCAGTCGGTTTCCGCCCAGCCTTCCTCGTCAATCGCCACCTCAAAGGAGTCTTCACTATTGTCCCAATTGGTAACACCGGCGGACTCAGCGATCGCCTGAGAGAAGTCTCCTCGGTTTTGCCCAATAGGACCATCCGCATCAACATGCCCAGACTCAAGCCGCACGATCAGATCCGCGGACTCGCCAATATCCACGGTAAAGCTCGGACGCACAAACCACGTGGTGGAGGCCCCAAGGTTATCGTTGCCGTTAGCCTTGTTTTCAAACCAGCCTTGATCATCGCTGTAATAAGCGGTCAGGCGGCCGTTGACAGTCTCGCTGATCTGGCCAGACACGGTGCCCGCCAGGTTGGTTTCCTGTTGTGCGGTGGTTGAGAAGCGCACCTTGCTAACAAATTCTTCGGTAGGCTTGGCGGTTTTAACCACCACGGCACCACCGGTTACGTTGCGACCGAACAGCAACCCCTGAGGACCGCGCAGCACTTCGATCCCTTCCAGGTCGAACAGGTCCAGAATCACACCCGCGTTGATACCCATGTACATACCATCGACAAAAACACCGACAGTGGGATCAATAGATGGGATGGAGCTGTTTACACCGAGGCCACGCACGGTGAAGTTGGCGGTACTTTTAATGGTGCCGGCATCGTCCATTTGCACGTTGGGCATTTTGAATGCGAGGCTTTCCAGATCGCGGGTCTGCAGTGCTTCCAGCTGATCACCGGAGTAGGCCGTGGCCGCCACTGGAACATCCTGCAGGCGTTCTGCGTCGCCGCGTTTGCGCGCAACAACTTCTACTTCTTCGAGCAGTGTATTGATGGAATTCTCTGCCGCGTGTGCAGCGCCGACACCACAGGCCATGGACATGGCCGCGAAAGAGCAGGCCGAAGCCAGAACCAGGTTCTTACTTCTAGCACTGGCCGTTTTCAGGGTGAGTGATTGTGAATTGAAAGCGTTAGATTGGCTTCCCATGTTTTCTCTCCATTGCACCGAGTTATTTTTATGTAATTTCCAGCAACAGAACCACCGCGATCGGTACCACTTGCCGCCGCCACATCAGGCGACCCGATCAGCAACCGCGCTGTTTTCTGCCGACCTTTCTCCGAAGCCGGCAGAGGAAAGACTACTAGAGGTTTTTCCGTTACAAAAGCTTATTTTATTGAGGAATTCATTCTATTTATTCCCGCGTCCCTAAAACATGAATACAAGAATAATACAGAAAAAATGACCCCATCGTCACACTTTTAAACCGTGAGGATTCGTTTCCAAATTTCTCCAAATTACTACCGGGGTAGCAGGAACAGGAGCAATTGATCCCTTACGTAACACTTGCTAAGCCGTACCAAATTAAGTGGACGAATATCAGCTATCTGCCCTGCCTATAACCGTGATACGAGCTGTTGACAGTACCGAGTGTGTGCCGGGTTATATCCACACACCATAACCTCGCCGGTAATGCTCAAAAGGACTTCCATGCCGGCCCTGACAGGTCATGGCCCGGCCAGAAACGTCAGGTATCACTGCCTGAAGCGAATACTCCCCGGTACTCCCAGTGGCCTCCATTACCCCAGTGGTAGTGGCACAGTTCACACGGCAAGTTCACCCTGTTTGTCAGACAAGTTGAATAATTACGGGGGTAAACCGCAGGTGAACAACGAGTACACGCTGGAAGAACAACAGTTTAGAAGTCAGGTTCGGCAGTTTTTGCAAGACAAACTACCTGAGGACATTCGCCGCAAGAGCCTTCTGGGCATGCACCTGGAAAAGGACGACTGTGTCCGCTGGCAAAAAATTCTGTATCAACAGGGATGGGCCGCAGTGAACTGGCCGGAACAACACGGTGGCACCGGTTGGACCGCAACCCAGAAAAACATTTTCGAAACCGAGTGCGCCCTGGCGGGCGCCCCCGAAGTCGTTCCCTTCGGTTTGAAAATGGTGGCACCAGTCATTTTCACCTTTGGTAACGAGGATCAAAAGCAGCGATTTTTACCCGACATCCTTACCAGCAATGTTTGGTGGTGCCAGGGCTACTCCGAACCCAATGCCGGCTCGGACCTCGCCTCCCTGAAAACCACCGCCCACCGGGATGGCGAGCACTATGTGGTAAACGGGACCAAAACCTGGACCACGCTGGCACAGTATGCGGATTGGATTTTCTGCCTGGTGCGCACCGGTGGCCCTCAGGAAAAAAACCAGACCGCGATCAGCTTTCTGTTGATTGACATGCATAGCCCCGGCATCAGCCTCTCCCCTATTCTCACCGTTGACGGCTACCGGGAAGTCAACGAAGTGCACTTCGACAATGTCCAGGTACCGGTGGAAAACCGCATCGGCGAAGAGGGCAAAGGGTGGACCTATGCCAAGGTACTGCTCACCCACGAGCGTACCAATATCGCCCGTGTCGCCCATTCCCGCTGCCAGCTGCAGCGCGCCCGGGAACTGGCCAGCGATACCGTAGACGGACATCAAACCCTGATGGAAAACCCTGCTTTTGCGCAGAAGTTTGCCGAGATCGAAATTGAATTGCTCGCCCTTGAATACACGGAGCTACGCACCCTGGACGCCATTCGCACCGGCCAGGCACCGGGGCCCGAGTCTTCCATCCTGAAGATCAAGGGCACCGAGCTGGCCCAGAGTATCGACGAGTTGCACATGGAAATCGCGGCCTGCGGCGGCCTGCCCTATGTGCCCTGGCAACTGGAACAAGACTTTGATGGCGAGCGGATCGGCACTGATAGCGCGGTCAACAGCTGGCTGCGCTATTTCAATAACCGCAAATCGTCCATTTACGGCGGCAGCAACGAAATCCAGAAAAATATTATTTGTAAGGCCGTCTTGGGCCTGTAACCGGAGGAAGTGGATATGGACTTTTCATTCAGCGAAGAGCAACAACTACTGCGCGACAGTGTCACCCGGTTTATTCGACAGGATTACACCTTTGACACCCGGCAGAAAACAGTCACTTCGAGCGAGCCGTTCAACCGGGAGTACTGGAAGACGTTTGCCGAATTGGGCTGGTTACTGGTGCCCTTCTCAGAAGACGAGGGCGGCCTCGGCGGCTTCGCGGTTGACCTGATTGTGGTTATGGAAGAATTTGGCAGAGGCATGGTGGTCGAACCCCTGCTGGCCAGCGCCATACTCGCCGGCGGACTGATCGCCGAAACCGGCAGCGACGATCAGAAACACGACTGGCTCACCCCCCTGATGGACGGCAGTCTGCAACTGGCCTTTGCCTTTGCCGAGCCCCAGCAGCGCTTCGACCTCGGCAATGTAGCAACCTCCGCGGAGCCAGCTGGCGACCACTACATTCTGAGCGGCCACAAAACCGTGGTACTGAACGGTGGCGCAGCGGACGCTATGGTGGTTTCTGTGAGCACCGACAGTTCGAAACCTGGCAGCGTCAGTCTGTTACTGGTGGACGGCAAAGCCTCGGGCGTAACCCGTACCAGTTACAAGACTGTGGATGGTCACAATGCCGCAGAAGTATACTTCGACAGAGTCCGAGTACCCCGCGCCAATCTACTGGGCGCGGAGAGCGAGACCCTGCCCGCCATCGAAAAGGTCATCGATCGCGCCACCCTCGCCATTTGTGCCGAGGCGGTCGGCGCCATGGAGAGCGCGCTGGAAAAAACCGTGGAGTACACCAAAACCCGCAAACAGTTCGGCGTGTCCATTTCGACCTTCCAGGCTCTGCAGCACCGCATGGCGGATATGTTTATCGAGTGCCAGCAGGCGCGCTCAATCCTGATGATGGCGGCTATGCAGCTGGACACCAGCAACGGCGCGGCACCGAAGGCGGTCTCCGCCGCAAAAAGCCGCATCGGCAAGGCGGCCCGCAGGGTGGGACAGGAAGCGGTACAGGTTCACGGTGGAATTGGTGTAACGGACGAGCTGGACGTGGCGCACCTGTTCAAGCGGCTTACCGCTATTCAGTACCTGTTTGGCAGCACGGATTACCACACCCAGCGTTTTATCAGCGCCTGACAGCTACGCAACAAAAACAAAAAAAGCGGCACCCCGGGGTACCGCTTTTATCATTGCAGAGAACTACGGGCTCAGGCGCTCCAGCTGCCACTCACCATCGTCCAGCGCGCGGTACACAAATCGGTCGTGCAATCGCGATGCGCGCCCCTGCCAGAACTCGACTGCGTGGGGCTCCACCCGGTATCCCCCCCAGAACTCCGGCCGCGGCACATCCTGACCATCGAACTTCTGACGGAAAGACTCAAAGCTCTCCTCCAGCACCTGGCGGGACACAATGGCATCACTCTGGTGGGATGCCCAGGCGGCAATTTGGCTGTCCCGGGGGCGGCTGCTGAAGTAGGCATCGGCGTCCGCATCAGCGAGCGGTTCCGCAACGCCGCGCACGATCACCTGACGCTCGAGAAAGTGCCACGGAAACAGCAGTGACACCTTGGGGTTGGCAGCAATATCCCAGGCTTTCTGGCTTTTCAGGTTGGTGTAAAACACAAAGCCGCGCTCATCAAACCCTTTTAGCAGCACAACGCGCTGCGAAGGTTGTCCGCCCGCATCTGCGGTGCTCAGGCACATGGCACTGGGATCGGAGATATTTGCTTTCACCACCTCTTCCAGCCAGGCGCGAAACTGGCTTACCGGGTCATCCGCCAGATCGTCGCGCTGCAGCCCGCCCTGTAGATATTCGCGTCGCCACTGATCAATTTCCATCGCTGTCATATCCTTACTGCTGATTCTCACACTCTAAATGCACGAACACTGAATTTACGAAAAGTCTGCCGGCAAGTTTACGCAGTTATGTGCCAAATCCCAATTTGCGCAATTTTCCCCGCCACAGCCTGTGACTACACTCAATTATCCAGCGTATTTTCCACCGGAAACGCAGACTCTGCGGGCGCTTGCAGGGCCTGTTTGCGCCCGTTACGCTCCGGCGCACATCGGATAAAACAGTCTTATTGAGTGAGTCGGGATATCGCCCATGCAAACCGCAGAAAATAGCAGTTCACAAAGTCCATCCTGCGCGCAGGTATTGATGCACCTGTTGCGTCAATATGACGTCGATACCGTGTTCGGTATCCCCGGCGTGCATACCATCGAACTCTACCGGGGGCTGCCGGGCAGCGGCTTGACCCATATCACTCCGCGCCACGAACAGGGCGCTGCATTTATGGCCGATGGCTACGCGCGCGCATGTGGTAAGCCCGGCGTGTGTTTTCTGATCACCGGCCCCGGTGTTACCAACGCGGCAACGGCCATGGCCCAGGCCTATTCCGATTCCATTCCCATGCTGGTGATCAGTGCGGTGAACCGCCGCGAAGATCTGGGCATGGGGCGCGGGCGACTCCATGAGCTGCCGCGCCAACAGGACGTGAGCCGCGGCTTTTGCGTCTGGCAGCACGCGCTGACCACTGCCGAACAACTGCCGGAAACCCTGGCCCGCGCATTTCAGGTTATGCGCACTGGTCGACCGGGGCCTGTACATATCGAAATCCCCATCGACCTGTTCCCCGCGCCCATGCCCGGGAAGCTCGATGATTACCGGGCCGCGCCGGCACCCAGCCAGCCGGGAGCTAGCAGTGAAGCGGTTGTCACCGCCAGCAAGTGGCTGGCGTCGGCAAAAAGCCCGGTCATCCTGCTCGGTGGCGGGGCGCAGCACTGTGGCAAAACGGCGACCGAGCTGGCGGAAAAGCTGGCGGCACCAGTATTCGAATCCCTCGCCGCCAAAGGTATTGTGGACGAAAACCACCCATTGTGTGGTGGCGCCAACCTGAGCTTTGACTGTGTACGCGAACGGGTCGAATCCGCCGATGTGGTACTGGCCGTTGCCACCGAACTCGCGGAAACCGACCGCAATCTTGTGCGCGACAATTACCGCTTTCATGGCAAGCTGATTCGCGTGGATATCGACCCCGCGCAGCTGGTGTGCAATGCACAGCCGGATCTCGCCATCTGTGCCGATGCGAACGCCACCCTGCACGCGCTCGCTGCCAACGTACCGGATGCAGGTGACGGTCGCCGCCAGTCCAGCGCCGCGGAAGTAGAGTCCCTGCTCCACACTTGCCGCAGCGAATGGTGGCCCGGCTCCGAAGAGCGCTTACCCTGGGTACAGGCGCTACGCGACGCCCTGCCCACCGACGGCATACTGGTAACGGATTCCACGCAACTGGCGTACAACACCAACCACGCGCTGCCGCTGCACCAGGCCCGCAGCCACCTTACCTGCACCACCGGTTACGGCACCCTGGGGTTTGCCCTGCCCGCCGCCATCGGCGCGGCACTGGCAAGCTCGCGCCCGGTGATCGGACTGATCGGCGATGGTGGCATCATGTTTACGCTGGGTGAGCTGGCCGCGGCCGTGGAGCAGAAACTGGCACTGCCGATTCTGGTGTGGAACAACAGCGGCTACGGAGAGATTCGCGACTTTATGGACGAAGCCGCGGTGGAGCAGGAAGGTGTCAACCTGCACGCGCCGGATTTCGTCGCCCTCGCCCGCGCCTTTGGCGCCGAAGGCTGTCGTATCGATCGTCCGGAACAGCTGAGTGCCGCGGTTGCCGAAGCCTTCGCCCGCAAAGGCCCGACACTGATTGAAATTACTGCTCCCTGAAGACCTGACACACAGTGCAGAAATAGAACCCATTTTGCAGGCCGATAGGCACTTTGCTTCACTATCGGCCCAGCCTGCTCTGAAACAAGAGAACAAACATTGGAAACCGACGTAATGGATTTATCGAACCTGAAAACAAAACAGCTTTACATCAATGGCGAGTGGCGCGACTCCAAAGGCGGCAACCTGCACCCGGTCATCAACCCCGCCACCGAAGAAACCCTGTGCGAAGTGATACAGGGCACCCTGGACGATGTGGACGATGCGGTTGCCGCGGCCAAAGCCGCGTTTAAAGAGTGGCGCCACAGCCGCGCCGCCAAACGCCAGGCGCTGATGCACGCGATTGCCGACGGTATGGAGGCGCGCAAGCAGGACCTGATCCATGCCGTATCCCAGGCCCTCGGCTGCCCTCCACACATCACCGAGTGGCTGCATATCGATGGCCCGATTTACGCCATGCGCTACTACGCTGACCGCGCCGCAGTGATGGAAGAAACCGAACAGGCCGGCCACTCCGTAGTACTGCGTGAGCCAGTAGGTGTGTGCGGGTTCATTACCCCATGGAATTACCCCTTGCACCAGTTTGTGGGCAAAGTGGCGCCGGCACTGGCCGCCGGCTGCACCATGATCCAGAAGCCCTCTGAGATGACCCCGCTGCAAGACTATGTAATGACCGAAATCATCGACGCCGCCGGCCTGCCCGCCGGGGTATTCAACCTGGTGCCCGGCGCTGGCCCCATCGTCGGTGCGGCGCTCTCCAGCCATGTGGACATCGACATGATCTCCTTTACCGGCTCCACCCGCGCCGGCATCGAAGTGGCCAAGTCCGCAGCACCCACCGTAAAACGGGTGACCCAGGAACTGGGGGGCAAGTCTCCACTGATCATCACGCCGGACGCCGATCTGGAAGCGGCCGTGCGCTGGGGCTGTGAAGATGTATTCATCAACAGCGGACAAACCTGTACCGCACTGACCCGTATGCTGGTACCCGCGGAGCGCTACGACGAAGCGGTAAACATCGCAAAAAAAGTTGCCGAAGAGATCGCCATGGGCACCGGCAGCGACGACTTTATGGGCCCGCTCTCCTCCGCTCGCCAGCGCGACATAGTGCGCGGCTATATTGAAAAAGGTATTGGCGAAGGCGCGCGCCTGGTTACTGGCGGCAGTGAAATTCCCGAAGGCTTCCCACAGGGGTTTTATGTAAAACCCACCGTCTTTGCCGACGTAACCAACGACATGGCCATCGCCCGGGAAGAAATCTTTGGCCCGGTCACCTGCATGATTCCCTACAAGGACATGGACGAAGCCATCGCCATCGCCAACGACACTGAATACGGCCTCTCCAGTGGCGTTTGGGCCAAAGACGCCGAAACCGCCATGCCCGTAGTACGACGTATCGAAGCTGGCCTCTGCTTCGTCAACGGCGGCGAGTTCAATTACGACGCCCCCTTCGGCGGAGTGAAGCGATCTGGCAATGGACGCGAATTTGGCGCAGCCGGCCTGGATGAGTTCATTGAACTGAAATCCGTGCAGCTTCCGGAATAAAATCCTGACGCGCCGCCACTTGCGGCGGCGCGGTTGACTGCCCGTTCCGCCATCGCTATCTTTGCTCCCGACATCAAGAGAGTGGCTGACGCCAACGCCAACCTGCCTACCGGGGCAAGGTGGTTTCTCGTCACAGAATGTACAAAGGTACGATCTGTGTTGAGGATGGGGCTCTCGCTGAACCAACATGGTTACAGCGTTGCAATCCTACCGGGATGCGATGGGTTTTCTGATACCCATCCGCTTCCGCCGTCAGCCCTCCAGAATTTTTGGAGGGAACATGTCCGAATTTACGCTATCCAGCACCGACGTTATCGAAATCCAGATTGCCCCGCAGCGCAGTCGCACGGCAGTCCGGGCGGTAAAACGCACCGATCGACAACTGTTGTGGCAATTGCTGTTCGACTCGACGGAAGACGCGCTGGCCTTCGCCACCCATTGCCGAGCCAGCGACGCACCAGTCACAGCCCACAAGGCATGTGAGCTGGTGGGATAACCAACACTAATATGACAGGGCAGAGTGGATCGCTACCGGCGACTACTCATCCTACACTTACGGCTAATTTAATCGCGGACTCTGCGCGAATCCTTCGCGACCAAAGTTCGGTTAGAAACGCCCTATTGCCAAAAGCACCACAGGAGCCAATAACAACGCCATGTCCAAGCCCGAGCAATTTTTCCAGCACCTGCGTGATGAACTGAAACAGATTCAGGCCGACGGCCTCTACAAGCGCGAGCGCATCATCACGTCGCAGCAGAGTGCCGAAATTCAGGTCAACAACGAAGACCAGGTACTCAACTTCTGCGCCAACAACTACCTCGGGCTCGCCAACCACCCGGACCTGATCGAAGCCGCCAAAGAAGGCCTCGACCAGTACGGCTTCGGCATGGCCTCCGTGCGCTTTATCTGCGGCACCCAGGATATTCACAAAGCCCTCGAATCTCGCCTGTCAGAATTTTTGCAGACAGAAGACACCATCCTGTATACCTCCTGTTTCGACGCCAATGGCGGCCTGTTTGAGACACTCCTGGGCCCGGACGATGCCATCATCTCCGACTCGCTCAACCACGCCTCCATCATCGATGGCGTGCGCCTGTGTAAAGCCAAGCGCTTCCGCTACGCGAATAACGATCTGGCTGATCTCGAGCAACAACTGAAAGCCGCCGATGCCGCCGGTGCAAAAACCAAACTGATCGCCACCGACGGCGTCTTCTCCATGGACGGCGTCATCGCCAACCTCAAGGGCATCTGCGACCTGGCCGACAAATACAACGCACTGGTGATGGTAGACGACTCCCACGCCGTCGGTTTCCTCGGCCAACACGGCCGCGGCACCCACGAATACTGCGATGTGATCGAACGCGTCGATATCATCACCGGCACCCTCGGCAAAGCCCTCGGCGGTGCCTCCGGCGGGTTCACATCCGGTCGCCAGGAAATCATCGACCTGCTGCGCCAGCGCTCGCGCCCATACCTGTTCTCCAACTCCGTCGCCCCGGCCATCGTCACCGCATCTCTCAAGGTACTGGACATGCTGGTCGAAGGTGGTGAACTGCGTGCGCAGCTACAGGAGAACTCCCAGTACTTCCGCAAGCGCATGACGGAAGCCGGCTTCACCATGGCCGGCGCCGACCACGCCATCATTCCCGTTATGATCGGTGACGCCGCCCTGGCCCAGAAGATGGCCGACAAGTTGCTGGAGAAAGGGATCTACGTCGTTGGCTTCTTCTACCCAGTGGTGCCCAAAGGGCAGGCACGCATCCGCACCCAGATGTCCGCGGCACACACACGGGAGCAACTCGACCGCTGTATCGACGCATTTATTGAAGTTGGCAAAGAACTCGAGATTATCTGAGCAGTTTTATGAAAGCACTATCCAAGCTTCAGTCTAAGCCCGGCATCTGGATGACCGATGTCGAGGTGCCCGAGCCCGGTCACAACGACCTGCTGATCAAAATTCGCAAGACCGCCATCTGCGGCACCGATATGCACATCTACAACTGGGACGAGTGGTCGCAAAAGACAATTCCCGTGCCCATGGTGGTGGGCCATGAATATGTGGGTGAAGTAGTCGGCATGGGCCAGGAAGTAGCCGGCTTTAAAGTGGGCGACCGCGTTTCCGGCGAAGGCCACATCACCTGTGGCCACTGCCGCAACTGCCGCGCCGGCCGCCGCCACCTGTGCCGCAACACCTACGGTGTCGGCGTAGACCGCCAGGGTGCCTTTGCGGAGTATCTGGTCATCCCGGCATTGAATGCCTTCAAGATCCCGGACAATATTTCCGACGAGCTGGCGTCGATTTTCGACCCGTTCGGCAACGCGGTGCATACCGCGCTGTCGTTCGATCTGGTCGGTGAAGATGTGCTGATTACCGGCGCCGGCCCCATCGGTATTATGGCCGCCGCCGTGGCCCGCCACGTGGGCGCGCGCCACGTGGTGATTACGGACATCAATGACTATCGGCTGGAGCTAGCCAAAAAAATGGGGGCGACGCGCACGGTCAATGTCAGCAAAGAAACGCTCACCGACGTAATGACCGATATCGGCATGACCGAAGGCTTTGATGTTGGCCTGGAAATGTCTGGCGTTGGCGTAGCCTTCCGCGACATGCTTGCCGCCATGAATCACGGCGGCAAGATCGCCATGCTCGGCATTCCCCCCGGTGAGATGGCCATCGACTGGAGTCAGGTGATTTTCAAAGGGCTGATTCTGAAGGGAATCTACGGACGGGAAATGTTCGAGACCTGGTACAAGATGGCGAGCCTGATTCAATCCGGCCTCGACCTTTCTCCGATCATTACCCACCAGTTCCCTGTCGACGAATTCCAGACCGGGTTCGACACCATGGGGTCCGGGGAATCGGGCAAGGTTATTTTGAACTGGCAGTAATCGCTTCACACCGGGGGGAGATGAAAGTTCGCATCTTCAGCCCCTGGCTCACCTGAGGTTTCTGTAAATCAGCCCTTCAATGGAAGGGCTGTATTTCAGCTCAAAAGAAGCCCGGCGCCACTTCAAACCCAACCCCCAATGTCCGCACCCGTACCGAATAGTCAATCAGACTTTCACCGTAGCCATCGAAGTATTTCACAAATCCACGCACTCGCTTGGTGATTGGAAATTTCCAGTTCAACTCCACCGCACCGTAGTTCTCCGAACTCAAATTGTTGCGCAGCTTTATCGACGAAGTGTAACCACCCGAGCGATACCCTCCGGTGAGCTCAAAATTGCCAAAGTGTGCGTCCAGATCCGGGCCTCGGCCCGCACTGGGATCTGCCGAAAGCCGATACCAAGGCTTAATGCCGACAAAGTAACCGCCGTTTTCAAATGTGAAATCCACAAATACGCGATTCCAACCTCTCGAATATGGCGCACTCTGGCCATTGGACTGGTGGCTAATACCGGCTTGAGAAACGACATTTCGAAAACCCCATAGATGCCATTCACTCGCCCAGGTGGTCAACAGCTCCACTTCGTGATTGATCTCCCTGAACGGGCCGGATTGCGCGTAAGCCTGCCAGAAGCTTCTGTTGGTATAGGCCACGCTGAGAAACGAATCCTCGCCCAGAAAGCCACTCCAGATAGGCACTTGTAGCGATAACTGAAACTGTACTTCCTTGGGGTCAACTTCTTGCATCCCATATCGAGCTTCCGTCAGTAACGTCTCTTCAGACAGATCTCGATACGCGATCGGCAGTACATAATTTGCTTTATGAGAAGCAAGAGAAAATGGATTATCCACCGCATCACGTACAGCCTGAATACGATCACTGACAAAAGGCTGCGGATCTGGATAGATGAATGTTTCCTTTTTTTGAGGGTGGGCGACTGTCACCCCATCCACTAATTGCGCTTCATTTATTGGAGCACTCTCAAGATCGCCAGTGCCAGGTTGCACAGTCGCGGATCCGCCCGCCATTGCCTGTGACACCAGCCCGCCGCTCAGCGCAAAAAACGAAAAACTCTGCAATATCAAAGCCGCAGATTTTCGCCATACACAGGACATACCTCTTACTCCCTGACAATTTTCGCTGAACTAGCTTAGTCCGAGGAGCTCTTTCCTGCTTACTGATTGATCAATGAGGCGAAATGAATTTACTGGCCCACCTGCCCCCATTCGCGCAAAGCCACCAAACCCAGACCTGATTAAAAATCAACCAGGCCAGTTCTTCCTCTGTTCGAACCGTGACAAAGACCAGGCCCGAATCCGACTCGGCTGGTTTGCACTTTTAGAGATCATCCTGTAATTTTCCGGCCGGAGAGAAATCAGCGCCATGTGGGCCCCGGTACGCATCCAATTGACCTGTACCCCACCCGTTCCAGACGCCGTAGAACCCCGCCGCCCTCACCATCCCCACTACAGGATTCGATGCATGCAATTCTTTGTATCCCTGCGCCGCTACCTTGCTGTGCTGTTACTCCTGTCGCCGCATGCGACCCTTGCTGAATCCATCAACTGGGAAGGTGCCCGGAAATCACTAATTGATGCCAAATACGAAATTGGAGCCGTCGCCGGTGGGATCACTTACCTCGGTGTCAAGGAATGGAACTGGGGAAGTGCGACCTTCAAATTCAATGAAGAAGGGTGGTTCGGCATGGACACCGGCAGTGGCGGCATCGACAAGCTCGGCCACATGTATTCGTCCTACCTAATTGCAGAGGCCATTGGAAACGGCCTATCCAGGCAAAATGACGCAGAATTTGCGGCCACATACAGCGCCCTATGGGCCAGCAGCCTAATGCTCTATGTGGAAATCTTTGACGGCTACTCCGCGGATCACGGCTTCTCCTACGAAGACGTCATCTTTAACTCGGCAGGGATTGCATTCTCTTACTTGCGAACCCGTAACCCTCAACTCAGGGAATTACTCGACTATCGCCTGGACTACCGCCCATCCAAAGGCATGAAAGGCTTCCACCCGGTAACCGACTACAGCGGCATGCGCTATCTACTGGCTGTCAAAGCAGCTGGTGTTCCGGCGCTCCGCGACACACCACTCAAGTACCTTGAATTGAATGTGGGATATACGGCTCAAGGTTTCAAAGCCGCAGATGCCCCCTATTTTCCAGAGCGGACCACTGAACTATTCGTAGGGTTCAGTTTTAATCTGGACGAGATTTTATTCAAACCGTACTCGGAAAAGCTGGGTATAGTAGGAAAATATGCCTCCACTGCGTTGCATTACTACCAGCCCCGCGGGAGTTATATTAAAACAGCGGTGGATACGCGGCACCACTGTGTTTCAGCGGTCTGTGCTCGATAGCCTAAACCTAAAAGGTATCTAGACATGCTTAGAGTCATCGGTGTAATCATCTTCGCCCTGGTCGTCCTGGGCCTCGCGGGCCATCTCTTTTATGACCGCAAGAGCGAAAACGAAACCGGAAACAACCCGCCTACCTGGATGCACCATCTCGCCCTAAGCACAGCTACAATTCGAGTTTCTTGATCAAGCGTGTACTCGTGGTGCCCTGCACGAGCAGTGAAAAAAGCACCACACCAAATACCATCGACTGTACCGTCCACCAGTAAGGCAACTCCACAGGGAGTGACAGCACCAGCGCCACCGCGATCACCCCGCGCAACCCTCCCCAGCTTAAGATCAACCGCCAACTGTTCGGAATTGGTGGCCCGACAAAGCGTGCAAAGGGGGCGACCAAAAATACAGCCAGACCGCGCGCACCGATGGCGGCAACAATGGCAATGATCATGGCCAGCCACTGCTGGGTAAACATTTCGAAAGTAATCACCAACCCCATGATCACAAAAATCAATGCCTGGAACAGCAGCCCCAGCCACTCCCAGGTTGGCGCAGCATGTGTCAGATAAGTTTCCTGTTGCTCGCGCAAGCAGGCCCGGGAAACGATCGCACAGATCATTACCGACAGAATTCCGGACACCCCCACCACATGCTCCGCCAGATAAAAACTGCCAAAGGCTGCCAACACCAGCACCATCAATGCGGCACCTGCGGAACGTAAAAACAGGATGACGATGGCGGTAACCAATCCACACAAAGTACCGACCGCAAGCCCACCGAAAAACAATATGGAAAAATACAGGGCAAAGCTGCCCACCCCGGAGAGGGTTTCACCAGTAGCCACTGAGCCTTCCATTACGCTATGACTGGCAATCCCCAGTACAAACGAAAACAGCACAATCGCCACCGCATCGTTAAACAGACTCTCCCCCTCCACCAGTGTCAGCAGTTCTTCATTCGCACTCCCCTGGCGTATCCGCGCCACCACAGACACCGGGTCGGTAGCTGCGAGAATGGCACCGGTGAGCAGCGCCGCCAGCCAGGGGAACCCCGTAGGATGATGAACACCGTAATAGACGAGCACAGAAGTGATGAGCGCACAGATCACAACACCGATGGTTGCGAGCAGTAAAATAGGGCCCAACCAGCGAAACAGGATATCCGGATCAATTCTCCACGCCGACTGGAAGATCAATACCGGCAGAATGACAAAGAACACGAGCTGGTGGAGATTCTCCGCGCGCAAACCCGTGTCGTAATCGAACACCGGCAATAATGCGCCCGCGAGCACGCCGGCAATCAGACAGCCCAGGGTATTGTCGCGCTTGAGCAACCGGGCAATTCCCAGCCCGGCAACCGCAGCAAGCGCCATATACAAACCCTGCCCCACCAGCGTGGTGACTCCTTCCATGGCCTGCTCCTTCTTCGATAAATGGGTTCCGCAATTCTGTTCTGTTATTGCGGCCGACGATCCGAGGAGATCAGCGATTTGGGCGGCACCTCGGGGACAAGATCAGACAACGGCTCCGGTACGCCGCGCTCATTGATCACTTCCACATGTGCGCGCCGCAACAAACGCGGTTCCGGCACACCGCAGGAATGCGCAAGGACGCCCACCTCATGCAGCATATTGTGTGCGTAATGATATACCCGCTCTGCTTTATCCATGGGATCCAGGCCCTGCTGCAGATCGGGGTTGTGGGTGGTCACGCCCGTGGGGCAGGTGTTTTTATTGCATTGCATCGCCTGGATACAGCCCAGTGCAAACATAAAGCCGCGCGCGCAGTTCACAAAGTCGGCACCCATCGCCAGGGCCCAGGCCACCATGGAGGGGGTGAGTAATTTACCCGCACAGATGATCTTGATCCGCTCGCGCAGCCCGTACTGAGTGATTAGATCCACCACCATCGGCAGACTGCGATTGATGGGCAGCCCCATATAATCCATCAGGCTCTGGGGTGCCGCACCGCTGCCGCCATCTGCACTGTCGATGGTGATAAAGTCCGGCGCGGAGTCCACGCCGCGCTTTTGAATGGCCTCACACAAGTCGTGCAGCCAGTCGCTGTTGCCAATCACGCACTTGAACCCGGTGGGTTTGCCAGTGACTTCGCGGATATGGTTGATCATATCCAGCAAGCCATTCACATCGCGGAATTCCGGGTGGCCATTTGGGCTGATGGAATCCATTCCCACGGGGATGCCTCGCACATGCGCAATCTCGGGAGTCACTTTGATCCCCGGCAGAATACCGCCCTTGCCCGGCTTGGCGCCCTGGGAAAGTTTCAGCTCGAACATTTTCACCTGCTCGTGCTTCGCCACCGCTCTCAACTTGTCATCCGAGAGCAATCCATTCTCGTCGCGCACACCGTATTTGGCGGTACCAATCTGGAACACAATGTCACACCCACCCTCCAGATGATGGAGAGACAACCCGCCCTCACCGGTGTTCAACCAGATCCCAGCCCTGGCGGCGCCGCGAGATAGCGCCCTCACAGCAGGCACTGAAAGCGCCCCGAAACTCATGCCGGAAATGTTGAATATGGAACGGGTGGTATAGGGCCTGCGTGCCACCCCTTCCCCCACCGTTACTTCCCGCGGTGGCACCGCATCTTTGGCCAAGGTAGGGAACGGGTGGTTAAGAAATATGACATCCCCGGGCTGATTCAGCGGCCGGGTAGAACCGAACGCGAGCGTGGAATCCACATTCTTGGCAGCCCGGTAGACCCAGCTGCGCTGGGCGCGGTTGAATGGCATCTCCTCCCGATCCAGAGCAAAAAAGTACTGACGGAAGAACTCGCCCAGATGCTCAAACTGGTAGCGGAAACGCCCCAACACCGGGAAGTTGCGCCGGATCGCCTGTTTGGTCTGACTGACATCCGACAGATAGAGGTACACCACGTAGAGCACCAGCACCACCAGCCCGAAGGCAAACAGCATGGCAAATATCTGGAGCACCTTGACCGCAAACGCGTAAATGGCGGCGACTGCCTGAAGATCCATTCCCTAACCCTACTTGAGACCTACTCGATCATTTTTTTACGTACTGACCGGTCATTGTAAGTCCTGACGGGGATACTTGCACCGTCAGCAGCCTGGCAATAAACTGTACAAACATACAGCTATCACCAAAAATTCACTGTGGCCAACGACGCTTCCGACAACCCCACCCATTCCCTCAAGGGCCGCGGAGCCATCAGTAACCTGGCGGGGCGCTTTGTAGATCAGGTTAGCAGCCGCGAGAGCGATGGCTGGGAGACCCTGCTGGAGCCTCTGGAGCGAATTGAGACGGTAGCGATTGCGGAAAAAGCCAAATCTATCATCGCCACCAATAACTCCCCCGACATTCCCTTCAACCAGTCGATCAACGCGTATCGGGGCTGCGAACATGGTTGCGTCTACTGCTACGCCCGCCCGGCCCACGCCTATATGGACCTGTCACCGGGCCTCGATTTCGAAACCCGGCTTTTCTACAAACCCAATGCGGCGGAATTGCTGGAACACGCACTGCGCAAGCAGAACTATCGGTGCAGCCCCATTGCCATGGGTACCAATACCGATCCGTACCAGCCGCTGGAAAAAGACAAACAGATCACCCGCCAGATTCTGGAAACCCTGCAGCGCTATCGTCACCCGGTCACCCTCGTCACCAAGAGCCAGTTGATACTGCGCGACCTGCCAATACTGGCGGAAATGGCCCAAGACAATCTTGTACATGTGGGCATCAGCGTGACCACATTGGATAATGAATTGAAACGCAGGCTGGAACCGCGCACGGCAGGCCCCGCCGCACGTCTGCGCACGATTGAGGCGCTGGCCGCGGCCGCCATCCCTACCGCGGTAATGGCTGCGCCAATGATCCCGGCTCTGAACGATTCAGAACTGGAAAAAATCCTGTACAGTGCCCACAGCGCCGGCGCCATCCACGCTGCCTATATTCTTCTGCGGCTGCCATTCGAGGTTGCCCCCCTATTCCGGCAGTGGCTACAGGAGCACTATCCTGGGCGCGCCGAGCATGTGATGAGCATTGTGCAGCAGAGCCGCGGCGGTAAGGATAACCAGAGCGAGTTCGGGGAACGTCAGCGCGGCACCGGCGTGTTTGCCCAGTTGCTGCAGCAACGATTTCGGATAACCTGTCGCAAGCTCGGACTGAACGAGCGAAAACTGGACCTGGATTGCAGCCGCTTTTTTCTGCCGCCACAATCCGGAGACCAGCAAAGTCTTTTTTAGCGGGCGGAAATATTTTGTCTGACTGGTCTGTTTACCTGATCCGAACCAATAACGGCTCGCTGTATACCGGTATTACCCGAGATGTAGCGCGGCGTTTTGAAGAACACAGCAGCGGAAGCCCCAAAGCCGCCAAGGCACTACGTGGCCGCGGGCCCCTGACACTGGAGTTCCAGCAGACCGTTGGCAGCCATTCCACGGCATTGAAACTGGAGCTGCAGATTAAGAAGTGGCCCAAGGCTCGCAAAGAAGCGTTGATCGCGGGCAAGTGTTGCCTGTCCATCGATGCGCTTAGCACTGATGCCGATTCCGTCACTGACACGGCGGCAGCCGCGCCCCCGTAATCTACCTCGGGTTATAAACCGGGTTGCGCTAGGTCGGTCACCGCCTATCAAACTATCCCCCGGCAACGGTAAAATCACTGCCCTCTTCCGCTCCTCCAGAGATGTACCCGATGGAACTGACCCTTACCCTGCTATTGATGCTGTTCGCGGTTGCCATGCTGGCAGGCTGGGTGGACACCCTCGCTGGTGGTGGGGGTTTATTGACGGTACCCGCCTTGCTGCTCGCGGGCCTGCCACCGGTGGCTGCGCTAGCCACCAACAAAAGCCAGGCTATTTTGGGCACCTTTACCGCTACCGCGACGCTGTACTCAAAAGGACATTTACGCGAGCGCTCGCTGATTTTCCCGGTGATTACCGCCGGCATCGGTGCGGGAATCGGTGCGTGGCTGATTCAGCGAGTAGATACCAGCTGGCTCAATTGGGTGATTCCGGTATTGCTGTTGGGGGTAGCGCTGTACGTGTGGCTCACACCCAACATGGGCAGCAGTGAGCGCGAGGGAAGGCAGAGCGAGAAACAGTGGGCGCTGACTAGCGTACCTTTGGTCGGCTTTTACGATGGCGCCTTTGGCCCGGGTACGGGGACATTTTTTGCAGCATCCGGCGTTGCCTTTCGCGGGCAGACACTGCTCACCGCCACCATTCGCGCCAAGCTGTTCAACCTCACGACAAATGTCGTTTCCCTCGCGCTGTTTGCCGCTGGCGGCAAAGTAGTGTGGGCGATTGGCGGCGCCATGATGGTCGGGCAGATGCTGGGAGCCTTTATCGGCAGCCACACCATG
The DNA here is from genome assembly GCF_947504145.1 of uncultured Microbulbifer sp. GTDB lineage: Bacteria > Pseudomonadota > Gammaproteobacteria > Pseudomonadales > Cellvibrionaceae > Microbulbifer. The sequence continues at coordinate 393,908 of NZ_CANNGQ010000001.1, read as the reverse complement.
CTGGCGGGCGGTACCCGCCTGATACGGCCGCTGGTGATTACCATATGCATACTGATGTCCCTGGGCCAGCTGGCCCAGCACCTGGATGTACTGTCGCTTGCATGATGCGATCAATTGCCACCGGGCCGATCTTCCCGGTGGCGTTATTGTCGGATCACCAGGGAATGGTGGAACCGTCGAAGTTGAAGAAGCGCCCACTGTCACCGGCGCCCGCTTCCATCAGGATCTTTTTTAACCCCGCTACACTTTCTTGTGTTGAGATCAACGCATTCGGCCCGCCCATCTCGGTTTTCACCCAGCCAGGGTGCAGTGCCAGCACCTTGATACCTTCGTCCGCGAGATCAATGGAGAGGCTTTTTGCCACCTGATTGACCGCCGTTTTGGAGGAGCGATAGATGTAACCTCCACCAGAGCGGTTGTCTTCGATACTGCCCACCTTGCTGCTGAGGATGCCCACCACCTTGCACGCACTGCCAGCAAGCATTGGGTAGAAGGTCTCCACAAGTTTGTAAGGCGCGATAGTGTTGGCTTCCAGTACTTTGCGCCACTCGTCCACATCCACGCTGCCTAGTCCGACGCCCTTTGGGCCATAGTAACCGGCGTTGCTGACCAGGATATCCAGCGTGCGCCCATCCAGGTCTCTGGCCAGATCCGCCATCTGGTCGTAGTCGGTTACGTCCAGGCCGTCGACTTCAATGTTGTCATTGGCTTCCGCCAGCTCGCTAAGCTCCCAGGCAGCCGACGGGTTGCGGCAGGTAGCGATGACCTGCCAGCCCTCGTCGGCAAATTGCCGGGTCATTTCAAAGCCGATACCGCGATTGCAACCGGTGATGAGAATCGTGCCGGGCATAGTCCCTCCTCTGGTGGTATTCTTGCGCGTCAAGATGATATAGCACCCAAATCACCTATGTATTACTCACTCGGCGAACTTTTCTGGATTTTTCTGTTGGGGCTGGCCGCCTGGTATTTCTGGGCCGGTATGGCCGCCAAAGACCGGGTGCGACATATTGTAAAAGCCCATTGCGCAGAGACCGGCGTGCAACTGCTGGACGATACAGTGATGCTCAAACGCACCCGAATCAAACGGGATCGCCGCGGCCAGGTCCGCCTGCAGCGCCAGTATGAGTTTGAATTCACTTCCACCGGCGAGCGTCGCTATAGTGGTATCGCCGTGTTGCACGGCCAGCGCGTCAGCCAAATCCAGCTCAGCCCTTTTCATATGAGCTGAGCGTGCGATTGACCGCGAGCCCTCGCCCAAAGAATGAGATCATGAGTATGCAAAAAGGCATCTATCGCCACTACAAGAACCGCAAGCAATACCATTTGATGGAAATCGCCACCCACAGTGAAACCGGGGAACAATTGGCGATTTACCGCGCTCTGTATGATGATTTCGGGGTGTGGGCGCGCCCGCTGGCGATGTTTTCAGAAACGGTAGAGAAAGACGGTGAAACCGTGCCGAGATTTGCCCTGGAACAAACCCTGGACTGATACAGAAATTCCACTCCGCAACCCATGTAAAAATAAGAAAAAATACGATGCTCGCGACCGAATGCAGCGCGATCGAACAATAAGGAAAATCGGTGAACAACAAGCAGATCCTGATTTACGGTGCCTACGGCTATACCGGCGAATTGATCGCCCGTCAGGCAGTCGCCCAGGGGCTTAAGCCCATTCTGTCTGGCCGCAGCGCCGCCAAACTGCAGCCGCTGGCCAACGAGCTGGGGCTGCCCGCCATTGCAGTCAGCCTCGACGATCAAGAGACGCTCGTGCGCACGCTACAGGGTGTTGCGGTTGTGATTCACTGCGCCGGCCCCTTCTCGGCCACCGCCGAACCGATGATGCGCGCCTGTATTGCCAGCGGCGCCCACTATCAGGACATCACCGGCGAAATGTCGGTATACCAGCAGGCCCACGCTCTCGACGCCGACGCTAAAGCAGCCGGAGTGGTGCTGTGCCCCGGCACCGGTTTTGATGTGATCCCCACCGACTGCCTGGCCGCTGCCCTACACAAAGTCATGACCAGCGCCACGCACCTGACCCTGGGGTTTGATTCTGACTCGGGGTTCAGTCCCGGCACCGCCAAAACGTCCATTGAGAGTCTGGGTGTGGGCGGCGCCGTGCGGCGTAACGGTACGATCGAAGTTGTCCCCCACGCGGAGCTGACCCGCAAAATCAACTTTGGTCGCGGTGAGAAGTTTGCCGTGGCCATCCCGTGGGGGGACGTGGCCACTGCCTACTACTCCACCGAGATTCCCAATATCGAGGTGTACATCCCCATGAGCCCGCGCCGGGCGAAGAAGATGCGAAAAATGAACGCCTTCCGCTGGTTACTGCGTATGCGCTGGGTACAAAACTGGCTCAAGGGCAAGGTGGAAAAGAGTGTGCGCGGCCCGTCGACCAACCAGCGCGCCGAACAACAGACCTGGGTTTGGGGCGAAGTGCGAAACGACCGGCGCGGCGAGCGTCGCGTGGGCCGGGTGGTGACCGCCAATGGCTACGACGTGACCGTTCACGGCTCTCTGGCGGTGATGCAGTACCTGCTGGGCTACAGCGGCGAAGGCGGCTATTTCACGCCTTCCAGGCTGTGTGGGGCCGAACTGGTGGAGAAACTGCCAGGTTCCGGGGCGATCAAGATCGGAATCGACTAGTTCAGTTGGTGGATATGCTGCGCTTATCCACCCTCCATTTCCCGCATTTTTATCAGATAGCCTGGAAATAGGCGCCACGCAGGGCAGATTTCACAGACCTGACATATTTTGTCCATGTCTGCGCAACATAAGCTTCGTACTTTTAACCCATGCGAAGCTTACCTATCACTCTGAAAACGGTAGATGTCTCCCTGGTTCTGCGAATGGCGGAACGGGCGACACGGCCAGCCTCCCGCAGGAACTACCTGCTGCTGTCCCGGTCCGCGGATGGCTGGCTCTACCTCTTCTCACCGCTGCTGATCGCACTGGTCAACACCGGTGCCGCGTTGCAGTTCCTCTACTCCTGCGGTGCGGCCTACGCCATCGAGCGATCGCTCTACTGGACCATTAAAAACACCACCCGCCGCAACCGCCCGCCCGAGGCGATCCCCGGACTGCGCTCCATCGTTGTGGCCAATGACCGCTTCAGCCTGCCGTCGGGCCACACCTCCGGCGCCTTCCTGTTTGTCACCATGCTGAGCCAATGCCTCAACCCCCTGTGGGCCCTAGGGTACTTCTGGGCTGCCGGCGTGGGGACATCCAGAGTGGGGCTCGGCGTGCACTACCCGACCGACGTCTGCGCCGGCGCCCTTCTCGGTATCTGCGTGGGCTTTGCGGCCAGCGGCGTCTTGCTGTAGCTGCTCACAAGTCGCAAACACACCCGTCTGCTCAATCGGAGAAGCATCTTGAAAATACTTTACGGCGTTCAAGGCACCGGCAACGGCCACTTATCCCGCGCACGGGCGATGGCAGAGGCATTTCGCCAGTTCCCGGAACTGGAAGTCCAATGGTTGTTCAGCGGCCGCCCGCCGGAAAAATTCTTCGCCATGGAAGCCTTCGGCGATTACTGGTGTCGCGAGGGCCTGACCTTCGTGCACAAAGAAGGGAAGATCGATCAGATCGCCACCGCCCAGCAGCTGAACCTGCCACTACTGCTGAGAGATATCCGCGAGTTGCCGGTACAGGACTTCGACCTGGTGATCAGTGATTTCGAACCGGTGACCGCCTGGGCCGCAAAAAAACGCAAGTGCCCGAGCCTCGGGCTCGGCCACCAGTACGCGTTCAACTTTTCCATTCCCGCCCCGGCATTCGGCTGGACTGCGCGCGCAATCATGAAAATGTTCGCCCCGGCACAGGTCAGCCTGGGCATGCACTGGTATCACTTCGGCCACCCCATTCTGCCCCCCATCGCGCAGGCCCATGAAGAAGCGGCGCCCAATAACGGCGAAGAGCAGGACCACGTACTGGTGTACCTGCCGTTCGAAAATCACGGCCCCCTGCTGCAGCAGCTGGCACAGCTGCCACAGAAGTTCACCGTGTATGGCCTACCCACGGACCTGCCCAAAGCCGACAACATCACCCTCAAAGCCCCGTCCGTGGAAGGCTTTCGGGGCGATGTAGCCAGCGCGAAAGCGGTCATCTGCAACAGTGGTTTCGAGCTGATCGCGGAAACCCTCACCTTGGGCAAACCGATCCTGACCCGCCCGCTAAAGGGCCAGTTCGAGCAGGAAGCCAACGCACTGGCCCTGAAGGAGCTGCAGCTGGCCAAGGTGGTGGATCATATCGATGCCATTACCGTTGGCCGCTGGCTGCAAGAGCATCCGAAAGGGGTGCGTATTACCTGGCCAGATGTGGCCGGCGCCATCGTCGGCTGGATTGCGGAGGGGCGCAAAGACAGTGCCCAGCAACTCTCCACCCGCCTGTGGGAGGGTGTCACCCCCGGTCAGACTGCCGCACAGCCGCCGGCCGAGCCCGCACAAGCCATAGATGAAATGGCGGACAGCGACTCCGTTCAGGAGATCAAGGGCAGCGAGAGCACCTGATCTCGACCTTTGCCGACTTACCGTTCACGCCAGTGGCTGCTGGCAGCAGCTCCATAAAACGACTATTGCCAGCAGCCATTACCTGAAATGTCATTGCCGGCACCGCAGCCACTCCCTACCCTGACCAGATCGACAATAAAAGATGGTGATGGGTCAGGCCATGCGTGAGCAGTTTCTGAAAGACCGGGATATCGAATTCCTGCTGTACGAGTTTCTGGATACCGAGGCGCTACTGCAACGCCCCCGCTACCGGGAACACTCCCGGGAAGTGTTTGAGGCGACGCTCAATACTGCCAAAACCATTGCCGACAACTACTTCGCCAATCACTACGCCAAAGGCGATACCAACGAGCCCACCTTCGACGGCGAAAAAGTCACCCTGATCGACGAGACCAAAGCCGCCTGGGATGCCTTTGCCGAAGCCGGATTTCTCGCCGCTCACTACGATTTCGACGAAGGCGGCATGCAACTGCCGGAAGTCATCCTGCGCAGCGCCATGGCCTATATCAACGCTGCCAACGTTGGCTCTGCCGCATACCCATTCCTTACGCTTGGTGCCGCCAACCTAGTACACAGTTACGCCAGCGACGAACTCAAAGCACGCTATCTGCCACCCATGATGGATGGCCGCTATGCCGGCACCATGGCACTGACAGAACCGGACCAGGGTTCCGCACTAGGAGATATCCGCACCACCGCAACACCGACCGAAGATGGCAGCTACCGGCTGCGCGGGCAGAAAATGTTTATCTCCGGCGGCGACCAGTCGATCACGGAAAACATCGTGCATATGGTACTGGCGCGGATTAAGGATGCTCCGCCCGGGGTCAAGGGTATCTCCCTGTTCCTGGTACCCAAAATCATTCCCGGGAACGACAGCCAGGCAAGCACCCGCAACGATGTGAAGCTCGCCGGCCTGTTGCACAAAATGGGTTACCGCAACACCACCTCCACAGTGCTCAGCTTTGGTGAAGACGGTGGAGCCATTGGTTACCTGGTGGGGGAGCCGCACCGCGGCCTGCACTACATGTTCCAGATGATGAACGAAGCCCGCATCGGTGTCGGCACCGGCGCCGCCGTGCTCGGCTACCGTGGATACCAGCACGCACTGCAGTACGCGAAGGAGCGCCCGCAGGGTCGTCTTCCATCGAACCGCGACCCACAATCCAGGCAGCTACCCATCATCCAGCACGCGGACGTAAGACGCATGCTGCTGATGCAGAAAAGCTACGCAGAGGGCGGGCTGGCCCTGTGTTTTTACGCCTCCTCGCTGGTCGAAGACGCCCACAGCGGGAATACTCCGGTGGAGCGGGAAAAGGCGTCGGAACTGCTCGACCTGCTCACCCCCATCGTAAAATCCTGGCCGTCTAAATACTGTCTCAAGGCCAATGCGCTGGCGATCCAGGTGCTCGGCGGCTCCGGCTATATTCGCGAGTACCCGCTAGAGCAGCTGTACCGCGACAACCGCCTGAACCCGATCCACGAAGGTACCGAAGGTATTCAGGCGCTGGATTTACTGGGTCGCAAAGTGCCCGCCAAAGGCATGGCCGGGTACCAGATTCTCGCGAAGGAAATTCAGCAGACGCTCACCGCCTGCAGCGGCGACCCGGCGCTGCGGCCACTGGTAGAAGGATTGCGGTCGGGGCTAAGTCAATTGAATGGTGTGACGGAAAATCTACTGTTGCAGATGTCAGCGAACCCGGACCGCGGGCTGGCAAACGCCACCTTGTACCTGGATGTGTTTGGCCGCGTGGTGGTGAGCTGGATTTGGCTGCGGCAGGCCGCCATCGCCACAGTGAAACTGGCCGATAACGCAGCGCTGCCTGAAGAAGAGGCCAATTTTTACCACGGTAAACTGCAGGCAGCGCGCTACTACATCGAATGGGAATTACCGGAAATCACCCCGCAGATTGCGCTGCTGGAATCCGGCAATGGCACCCCCTTCGAGATGCAGAGTGACTGGTTCTAATCGCAAAAATATTACCGAGAGCCAGAACCGGCGCCCCCTTGTACCCCCTTCAGGTGCGCCACCGCTTCGCGCATGGTGGCCACCCAATAGTGGTCGGGATTGGCAGCGAGATATTCGAGCAGCTGCCGGTGGGCATCTTCCGATACGGTGATGTAATCACCGCCCACCCCGTGAAACATAAAGCTGACCAGGCTGTGATTTTCCCGCGCTGCTTCGGCCACACTAATTAATTGCGCACCGCTCTTTTCCGCGCCGTCGAATGACGCCACCCGATAAAAATCCGGGTTGTCCACTTTGTGCTGGCCATCGGCAGAAAACAGACGCGCGCCGGTCACCAGCGCCTGCAGCGCAGGTACCACATCTTTACCACCGGCCTGCATATCGCCACAGGGATAAGCGAACGTCCGCTGCGTTTCGCCGTCAATGGCCTGCAGCATACTGTTGGTCGTTTTCGCCTCCTCCACAAACTGATCGAGGGTGTAGTTGTCCAGGTCTTGCCACGGCTTCACCCAGCCGCGGTTAGCGACGGATTTGCGACACGGGTGATAGAGCATGTGATTGCCCAGCTCATGCCCACGCTCTGCGGCCCGACGCCAGTCATCCAGCCGTATACGCATGGAGGGGCGTGCGCCACTGAGGTAAAAGGTGCCCGGCAGTTCCAGCTTATCCAGCTGTGGAATAGCGACATCCAGATGGGAGTCGAGGGCGTCGTCGTAAGTGAGCACCACCGCCACTTCTGCCCCGTTCGGCCAGGGGGATTCAGTATCGCCGGCTGCCTCGGTGGCGCCAGCGAGTAAAACTGGGGAGAAACAGATTGCGGTAAAACAACGTTTCAGCATTGACGGTTTGTACATCGCAAGTCCTTTTTTATCTGTCGATCGTTATTATTCGGTGCAAATCAAAGCAGGATTTGCAGGGTGAGCCCACCCAGGTCTTCTTCACCGCGCGCAGCAGGCGGCACTATGCCGATTTCACCGTGGTAACTCTCCACGATATCCACCACCACCGCGAGACCGATGCCCTGCCCTTGTTGCTGCTGATCCGCACGCACGCCACGCTGAACCACGTTGCGCCACTGGGCTTCACTGAGCCCCGGGCCATTGTCGGACACCAGAATTTCCAACCCGCGTTGATCTGAGGTATTGGTAACTTTCACCAGCAACTTGCCGGCGCCGTATTTGTAGCCGTTGTCCAGCAGGTTGCCGAGCATTTCCATCAGGTCACCCTCATCCCCGTAAAACAACACCGAATCCTCACACAGCAATTCGGCATCCACCGATTTACCCCGGTAGACTTTATCCAGTGCCGTGAGAATTTTTTCTACCAGAGGCTGCACCTTGACGCCACGCAGAATGGATTTGGGCGAACTCGTCACCGCCCGTTTCAGTTGATAGCTGATAATACTATCCATGCGCTGCACCTGCTCCGCCAGTGCGGCCCTGGCTGCGTCGGGTTCTCGCTCCACGTCCAGTCCCTTCAATACCGCGAGCGGCGTTTTCAGGCTATGGGCGAGATCCCCCAGGGTGTGACGGGTTTTCTCACGCTGGCGGCGCTCGTTTTCAATCAACAGGTTGAGATTGTCGGTAAGCGGCACCAGCTCCCGCGGGAAATTTCCCTGCAAGGTGTCCGTGCCCCCCTGTTGCATCTGCTTGAGCGCGCGGGTCACCCCACGCAGCGGCGCCAGCCCCCAGCGCAACACCAATAATTGCACCACGATAAGCGCCAGCGAACCGATGCCCAGCCAGCGCCAGAGGGTGCCACTGAACTGCTTCACCTGCGCGTAGAGCGGCCCGGCATCTTCCAGTGTGACGAACGTGAATTGCCGCTCGTTATCCAGCCCCCAGGCGATGCCCTGGCGGAAGCTGCTGTAGGGAGTAGCCAGGTCGGGCAACTGGACTTCCGCATAGACCTCCTGCCCCTGGCGCAGCGGTAAAGGCAGTGGTAATGCGGAAAAGTTGGGGAGGCTCAATGCGGACTGCGAACGCCAGATAACACGCCCGCGGGCATCCATCACCGCACCGATCAGGCCGGAGTCCGGCTGATTGAAGCGCGGTTCGGGGAGATTCAGTGGCAACTGGAGGCCGTCGCCATCTTGCTCGGCGACCGCCAGCAGTGTGTACACATGCAGCTGCAGTTCTCGCGCTTTGGCCTCATCCAAGGAGGTGCGGTAAGCGCGCTCCAGAACCCCTGACAGCAGCGCCAGAAAAACCAGTAGTACCAGAGTGGCCATCAGGGAAAGGCGACCGGTTAGGGAGTGCCACCAGCGCCTCAGCGCTTTATCAACCCGCTGTGGCACTTTAATACCCCGCTGTGGCACCGTCACCCCGCCGCGGCGCTGAATCGATACCCGCGTCCGCGCAACGTCTCGATGGGTTTTACCCCGCCGGCGGCATCAATTTTTTTGCGCAGGCGGCCGATAAACACCTCGATCACATTGCTGTCGCGGTCACAGTCCTGCTCGTAGATATGTTCGGTGAGGGTAGTTTTTGATACCACCTCATCCGGATGCAACATCAGGTATTCGAGCACCTTGTATTCGAACGATGTGAGTTCCAGCTCACTGCCGGACACCTTGACCCGTTGAGCGCTGGTATCCAGTTCAATCGGACCGGCATTGATGGTCGGGGATGAGAAACCAGCAGAGCGTCGCACCAGCGCATTCAGTCGCGCCAGTAATTCTTCAGTGTGGAAGGGTTTGGTCAGGTAGTCGTCGCCACCGGCTTCCAGTCCGCGCACTCGCTCCTGCCAGTGGCCGCGCGCAGTCAGAATCAGAATGGGAAAATGGCGGGATTCCTTGCGCAGGGTTTCGATCACCTGGATACCGTCCACTTTCGGCAGGCCCAGGTCCATCACCGCCACGTCGTAGGGAAATTCACGGCCGAGATATAGCGCCTCTTCACCATCGGGGGCTTCATCTACGGTGTAACCTGCTTTGCGCAGGGATGACGCCAGCTGTTCTCGCAGGGCGTACTCGTCTTCCACCAGCAGTGCGCGCATAAAAATTCCTCTGCTTGTTGTCTATCGGTGGTCTTATCAGCGGGAGATGCGCCCACTCTGTTTATCCACGAACACCACATAGACCTGACTTTTATCCGAAAGTCCCTTGACCCGATACATGGCGCGGCCGTTGCGCTGCACTTCGCTGATGGCAAGAATTTTGCCGCCGTAGCGCTTCTTCACGATGGATGCCGCCTGGTCCCGGGAAATGCCTCGATTCTGCACGCGAATACTGGCGAGGGGCTTTATGTTGAGGTGGCCGGGGCCGCGCTGAACGGGCTCACTGCGCAAATCTCGCTGTCCCGCATGAAGCGGTGAGGCGATCAGCGCGGCGCACAGGCCAATCACCAGTAGCATCACAGCCGTTCGAATAGCGGGAAGTTTCACAATGCAGCTCCTGTTGTTCTCAATGCGCCGGTCGGGGCCAATTTATCGGGCTCGATTACAGGACCGGCGTAACGTCTACGCGAACCCGAATTCTATCCCCGGGATGCTGGTCTGTGCGAATCAGATATTCCTGACCGTTATAGCGGTAGTTTACGTCATATCCTACCAGTTCCCGACGGGTACTGACTTCTTCCACCACCTGGCACCGTTGCTGGGTGCCATATTGCACCGGTGCATTGTGCCGACTGACGGCACCACCGATCATCGCGCCCACGGCGGCGCCGGCCACCATACCCGCGCCCTTGTTGCCTCGGTGGTAGTGACGGTGACGGCCGCGGCCATGGCGATGGCCACGGGCAGCATCGCGCCCCACAGCAGCGCCGATAAGACCGCCGATGATCGCGCCTGCGGGAGAGGGTTGCTGGTAAGTCACGGTCTGATCCCAGCACTGGGTGCGAGGCTCGACAATCTGGATATCGTTGTAGACAGGGGTAACGCCGGTAACGATGGCATAGTCGTAGCCATCATGGCCTTCGTAATAGCCACTCTCACCGGCAGAGGACTGCGCGCTGACGCCCACCAGGCTGGCGGTGAGGCTGGCAAACGCCAGTTGCTGGAAGAATTTTTGAATCTTGACCATGTTCAGTGCTCCCTGAGACCCGGAATCCAGCGTCTTCTTGTGACTGCACCGACACATAAAGTCCGGAGCCAGACGCCTGTTTGCCGACCTTTCCGGCCGATGGGAGCACTTTAAGGCCGGCTGGCTGAATCTTTGCTGAACTCCGCGAACAAATGCGACCGCCGAGGTGTTTTGTTCGGGTGTCGGTCAATCTGAGAGCCCGCCGCGCTCGCGCAACCGCTGCTTGAAGCGCTGGCGCTGCTCCGGGCTCATCTTCCGCCAGCGTTCCCGCAGGCGTCGCTGGCGCTCAGGAGGCAGTTGCTGGAACCGCTGGCGCGCCTCACGAATTTTCTGACGCTGCTCTGGCGGCAAGGCTTTGAAACGATCGTAGGATTCGCGCAGCACCTCCCGCCGCTCAGGACTGAGGCGCTTCCACTTGCCGAATTCCTGACGCGCCCGCTGGCGCTGTTCCGGCGTCATTCCCGCCCAGCGATCCGCTCCCTGGCGCAGACGTGCACGCTGCTCCGGCGTAAATTGGTCCCAGCGGCCTTCAAATCGCTGCAGTAGCTGGCGCTCGCTAGCACTCAAATCCAGCCAGGCCACCTCGTCTGCCAAAGCTGCACTGGCAAGCGAAGCGAACACCAGCATCAACAACGCAAAAAGCCTGCCCCGCCCCTGTATCGCTCGCCGCTTACCGGAGAATCGAACAGAGGGTTTTGCTGTGGCATCACTCATCTTGCTCCCCTTCTTCACTGTGCTCTTCCCGCTCAACCACTTCAGGTTGCTGTGGGAGTACGTCTTCTGTCCACGAGTCGCCGACTTCACTGGGAGCGACAAACTCCCCGCTCTCATCCGTCCAATCCGACAGAAACAATAAAAAGTCTTCGTCCAATGGTTCGTCTGCCAATGCTGCAGGCAATACCAGCAACATCCACACCAGCACCGTCAGTGACAGAACGCTCGCACTCCCCCTTTGCCGGTCAGGATGAATGGCCATCCGACCCCTCCTCTGCAAGCCACTGGTAAAACTCCACGTCTTCGATCAACTCCAGTTCCGCTTCTTCATCGAGAATCCATGCATCGGCAAACAGGTCTACCGGTTGCGCCTGCTGCGTATCGCCGCCGGGCCACACAAGCACCGCGAGGGTGACCACTACGCCAGCGGTGCCCGCCAATCCCGCAGTGAACCAGGGTGTCATCCGGCCGGTACCCGGCTTGCTGTCCAGTGCGGCAGAGCGGGCACGGCGCAGCTGCGACAGGGTCTCCCCATCCAGTGACTGATCGCGGCGGAGCATCGCCTCGCGCGCGCTGTCGATCAGGTCGCGCTCGGCCTTTTGTCTTTTTTCCGCCGCGTTTGGCGGGGTCGTATCTTCTGGCGAAGTCATCGCACTTCCTCCAATTGCACACGCAGTGCAGTCAGTGCCCGGGAAAGATGGGTTTTTACGCTGCCAGCACTACAGCACATGGCCGTTGCCGTTTCCGCATTGTCAAAGCCCTCCACGCAACGCAGCAAAAATGCCTGCTGCTGGCGCGGGGGAAGACGGCCGACGGCCGCCTCGATCACTTCCAGCGTGTGCTGCGAAAAGGCCCTCTGCTCGGGCCCGGAGCCGGAAGTGTCTTCCAGCGTACCCGGGTCAAAATCGATTTCCTCACTGTCACCATCGCCGCGGGCAAACTTCTCCTTCAGCAACTGCCAGCGGGAAACCGTTTTATGGCGTCGGTGCCAGTCGGTAATACGGTTATTGAGAATGGTAAAAAACAGCGGACGCCATTGCTCCCGCTGCTTGTGGCTGTAGCGACGAACCAGGGCAAACATCGCGTCCTGCACGATATCCAGCGCATCGTCGCGATTCCCCACCGCCATTGAGGCCATGGAAAAAGCGCGTTTTTCTACCGAGGCGAGAAATTGTTCCATGCGGCGTACGACGGCCCCTTGTGCAGGGTTCTTTTTATCAATGCGGTTTCGGTCGTAAAGCTGGGCGGCGGTTTCCAACAGAGAAACCGCCGCGCTCAGGTATCTTACTTACGCACGCGATCGCTGCGACGATCCATACGGCGATCGACACCCTGCCCCTTGCGGTCCAGGCGACGGTCAACGCGATCACCCTTGCGATCGAGACGATGATCGATCTTGTCGCCCTTCCGGTCCAGTCGGCGGTCGATACGATCACCCTTGTTGTCCAGGTAGGTAGCGCGCTTGTCATTACCCCGGGCTTCCGCGCGCTCGGAGGCTCTATCCAGGCGGCTGTCGATCCGGTCACCCTTGTTGTCTAGCCGGCTCTCAATGCGATCGCCTTTGTTATCCAGGCGATTGTCGATGCGATTCCCGCGGCGATCCATGCGATTCTCAATACGATCGCCCTTATTATCCAGGTGCTGGGCGAGCTTTTCGCCGTCTTCTGCCGCCACAGTGGTGGCAAGCAGCAGCGCGGCAGTAAGAGCGAAAGACTGTTTAGCAATCAATTTCATCGGTGTTTCCTTATTCTGATCAGTGGTAGGCGAATGAAAACTTCAATGTTCAGTTAACAAAACGCACCACTGGTCAATTGGTTGACAGGAAACCGGAAAAAATTCGATTACTTGAGCGAGAGCTCCTGAGAGCTGGATCCCAGCCAGCGCTGGGTCAGGGTACCTGCGGTCATGGCACCGTTCACATTCAGCGCGGTGCGCGCCATATCGATGAGGGGCTCGACGGAAATCAGCAGCGCAGCAATCTGTACCGGTAAGCCCATGGTCGGCAGCACCACCAGGGCAGCAAAGGTAGCGCCGCCCCCTACACCGGCAATGCCGAAGGAGCTGATCACAATCACCGCGATCAGGGACGCCAGCCATACCGGGTCAAAGATATCGATCCCCATGGGCACCGCCACCATCACCGCGAGCATGGCCGGGTAGATACCGGCACAGCCGTTCTGGCCGATGGTGGCACCAAACGAGGCAGAGAAGTTGGCGATAGCCGGGGAGTTTTTCAGCTCATCAATCTGGGTTTCCACATTCAGGGGAATCGTTGCCGCACTGGAACGGGAGCTGAAGGCGAAGACGAGGACCGGCCACACCTTGGCGAAGTAATGCAGCGGGCTGATGCCATTTACCAGCAACAGCAAACCGTGCACCAGGAACATCAGGCCAATGGCCACGAACGATGCAATTACGAAATTGAACAGGTTGAAAATATCCGCCCAACTGGACTTGGCGATCAGCGCAGTGACCAATGCCATAACCCCGTAAGGGGTAAACGCCATGATCAGGCGCACCAGCTTCATAATCCAGGCCTGGGCCACGGAGACAAAGTGCTCGATGGCTGCGCCCTGCTCCGGGTTGTCCCGACGCACCGCCAGTGCCGCCAGCCCCAGCAGCACTGCGAAGATCACCACTGCAATCACCGAGGTGTCCCGCTGGCCGGCGAGGTCTGCGAAAATATTGCGCGGGATAAACGAGGTGAGAATTTCCGGAATACTCAGATCGCTGACGCGACCCATGCGCTGATTCAGCTCCTCCACTCGCGCCGCTTCCCGCGTGCCCTCGACCAACCCCTCGGCGGAGAGCCCGAACAGCCAGGCGATCAGCACCCCGATCAATGCGGCAACGGCGGTGGTTCCCAGTAACACCGCCAGCACCGAGCCACTTATTTTGCCGAGGGAACTGGTGTCACTCACCTTGACGACCGCGGCGAGAATGGAAACCAATACCAGCGGCATGACCAGCAGATACAGCAGATTGACATAGCCCTCGCCAATCAAACCCACCCAGTCCAGCACCCAAGGCACGTTCACGCCCCAGCCTTCCGCCAGGTGCATAAAACCGCCAAACAGCAGCCCCAACAGCAGGCCGGCGAATACCGCCGGTGCCAGGGAGTTGCGGCTGCGGTGCCAGCGCATCAGGGGCCAGATTAGGAATAGATAGAATGCGAGTAGAAGCAGTGCACTCAATTGCATGGGTTTTGAGTCCCGAATTACAAAAATTGCTGTTAAAAGTCCGCGCGCATCCTAACAGCTGGCGCACATTTCCCTTAAAGACGCTTTGGTTATAGGCCTAGAAGATGCGCCGGGACGGTCACTTCTCTCCGTCAGTTCTCTTCGCCGATGGCCGCCACCGCGGCCGCGAGCGATTCGGCGGATTGCGGACCGACCAGAGTTCTCCGCCACTGGCCACGCCGATCGATAATCAGGGTAGACGGCAGCACCTGCGGCATGGGCTGGCCCCAGCGACCTTCGGGTGCCGTTGCCAGCAGCGGAAATTCGATCCCGAAGTTATCCGCTTGGTGCTGCACCTGCTCCGCCGGCAACTGATCGAAATTGATACCCAGCACCAGCACGTCGGCTTTGTGCGCTTTATAGAAGGTATTCAACTCTGGAATTTCTTCACGGCAAGGGGCACACCACTCGGCCCAGTAGTTCACCACCAGGATCTTGCCGCCCGTCCGCAGAGGCTTGCCATCGAGAGATTGCAGACCGCCGGGCGCGGGTCCACAACCCGCCACCAACAGCAGGATGAGCGACAGCAGCCATACCGCGCCCCGCCGCTCAGGTGTTTGCGGTGCGGCTCGTAGATTTCGCACGGGCATTGCGGCCACGTCCTTTCGTAGAAGACTTTTCATCATCATTGCTGCTTTTTTCCGGTGCGGGCAACTCCCGGGTCTCCGTCGCCGGCTCCAGGGGTTTCTTCAGCGTGTCCTTCGCCATGGACTCGCGGAACAGATCGCCCAGGCTCTGGGATAGGTGCTCGTGAGAGAAGTCCCGCGCCTCGCGGAAGCGAGCATCCACTTCCCGATACCAGGCGCGTGCATTCAATTCACTGTGGCCCTTTTCCGGGATCGGCGCCGGGTGCAGCCAGTCGAGTAGCTGCTCCAGAGTGATGGAGTCAAGATCGCGCACGAGCACATGGTCGTTGCGGTCGGTCTGGGCAATAACCTTGTGCGACTGCAGGATTTCACGAATGCGTCGCCACTGGGCCGGACGGATACCTGCCCGGGAAATATCCTGCTCACTCACCGACTGACCTTTCTGATAGTTGCTGAAGAACTTTGACATGAGCACCAGCGTTGCCACCAGATCGGAATAATTACGCCCCTGCGCAGCGGCGTGGTACGCGGACAGGGTTCGCACCAGCACACAACCCGCCAGCACGATGATCCACATCAGGTATACCCACAGCAGAAATACCGGCACAAAGGCGAATGCACCGTAAATCGCCCGCACCGAGCTGCCGGCCACGTAGGCCCCAAACAGATACTTGGCCACTTCAAATGCAAGCGCCGTAATCACACCCCCGGTAAGCCCGTGCTTGAGCGGCACCCGGCAATTGGGTACCGCGACAAATAACAGCGTGAAGGCAATGGAGGTAAAAATGAACGGCAAAACCCGCAGCACCACCGGCAGTAAACCGAGGCTGTCATTTTGCGCGAGGACTTTCTGTGAAAACAGGTAGGTAGATGCCGCCATACCCGCGCCCAGCAGGATCGGTCCCAAGCTCAGGATGGCCCAGTACAGGAGAAAGCTGGAAACCCCTTTGCGCCCCTTGGGAATATCCCAGATGGCATTGAAGGTGTTCTCGATATTTTTCAGCATGAAACCGGCGGTCAGCAGCAGAATGCCGATACCCAGGCCGGTAAGACGCTGGGCCTGTGTGGAAAAGCCGCTGATGTAATCCTGTACTTCGCGGCCGCTCTCGGGCACGAAGTGGGAAAAAATCTGCTGCTGGATTTTATTTTCCAGGCCGGCGAAATCCGGGAACAGTGACAGCATCGCGTAACTCACCGTCACCAGCGGTACGATCGCGAACAGGGTCATGTACGTGAGCGCGGCCGCGTTCTGACGACAGTTCTTTTCGTTGAATACGGTCCAGAGTGAAGTAAAGAAGCGACGCCAGCGGTGCACCATTTCAGTCATGGGTCTTCTCAGTTTGTTATATAGCCATGTGCGCCGGACTCGCGTGCGAACCCGGCGGAAAACACCGCCCAATCTGTCTAAAAAATACGCCATACCCCAGCGTAGTCCACGATTCAGACAGGTCCATGGACGGCCAACAGTCACCTGTTAGAATACGCCAAACCTTAACAGGATGCCCCTTCGATGTGGACGATCTATCATAACCCGCGCTGTTCAAAATCCCGCCAGACCCTGCAATTGCTGCAGGAAAACAATATCGAACCGGAAGTGGTGCTCTACCTGGAGACACCACCGGATGCCACCACTCTCAAGACCCTGCTGAAAAAGCTCGGTATCAACGCACGGGATCTGCTGCGCAAGGGCGAGGATGCCTATAAAGAACTGAACCTGAAAGACAGCAGCCACACCGACGACGCGCTGATCCAGGCCATGGTTTCTCATCCCAAGCTGATCGAGCGCCCCATCGTGATCAAAGGCGACACGGCGGTACTCGGCCGCCCACCGGAAAACGTGCTGGAGCTCATTGCGTGACTTCTCCAAAGGCCACCGAGCCCTATGTACTGATCCTGTATTACAGCCGCAGCGGAACCACCGCCAGCATGGCCGCAGAACTAGCCCGCGGTGTGGAACAAGCTGGGGGCAACGCCCGCCTGCGCACCGTGCCATCGGTGTCCCCGGATACCGAAGCGAGCCTGCCGCCGGTCCCCGACGCGGGCGCGCCCTACTGCACAAAAGACGACCTGCGCCACTGCGCTGGACTGCTACTGGGCAGCCCCACCCGCTTTGGCAACATGGCCTCGCCCCTGCGCCATTTCCTCGACCAGACTAGTGATATGTGGCTCGACGGCAGCCTCACCGGCAAACCCGCTGCCGTATTCACCTCCACCGGCAGCCTGCACGGCGGCCAGGAAACGACGCTTATTTCCATGATGCTGCCGCTGCTACACCACGGCATGTTGATCGCCGGGATCCCTTATTCCGAAGCGGCACTGATGCACACCACCACCGGCGGCACCCCCTATGGCGCGTCCCACTGGTCTGGCAATAGCGCCGGTGGGCTGAGCGAAGACGAAATCAAACTGTGCCGGGCCCTGGGCCAGCGCGTAGGCAACCTCGCCCAGCAACTGGGAGAAAACCGTGGCTAAAAAAACCAAGACACTCGACCCGGCAGCGCTGACACGCAAACTGGAAATCGCCCGCAAGCTCAACTGGGTCTGTTACGGCGCCCTTCTGCTACTGTTCGCCGTGTGGAACCTGTTTCTCGATGGCTCCCTGAAGTGGTGGCTACTGCAGACCATCCCCCTGCTGCTGGTACTGCCGGGTATGCTCAAACAGCGCCAGCGGAGCTATTTGTGGCTATGTTTCATCCTGCTCCTCTACATCACTGCCGGTATCGTCGACGTAATGATGCCTACACGAGGCTGGCAGCATGGCGTACTCACCGCCCTTAGCCTTATCCTGTTTGCATCGGCAATGATGACCAGCCGCTGGCAGGTACAGTTGCACAATACAAAAGTTTAAAAAACACAACAGACCGACCAACAAGGAGTTTCAGGTTTGACTGAGTCCACTCATCAGCGCGGCCCCGTCCGCCGCTTTTTTGGCGCCATTGGCGGCGCCATCACCTGGTTGCGCCGGGTATTTACCAACCTGCTATTCCTGTTGATCCTGCTGTTTGTCGGCTTCGCCATCTTTGGCGGTGAAGAGCGCATCACAGTGCCCGAGGGCGGCGCACTCAAAGTCGCACCTGCCGGGTTTCTGGTCGATGAAGTCAGCCAGCCCACTGGCCTACCCGGCTTTATCGGCGGCCCATCCACACCACCGGAAACCCGCGTCAAAGATCTGGTAGAAGCCATCGACCGCGCCACCAACGACAATCGCATCGCCGCACTCGTGCTCGAACTCGACCACCTCGCCGGCGCCAGCCTCAGCAAACTCGAAGAAGTGGGCGAAGCGGTCCAGCGCTTCAAAGCATCGGAAAAGCCTGTCTACGCCATTGGTGACAACTTCACCCAGGGCCAGTACTTTCTCGCCAGCCATGCCGACAAGGTGTACATGAACCCCATGGGCTCCCTGTTGGTCACCGGCTTTGGCAGCTACCGCAACTACTACAAAAGCGCCCTCGACAAGCTGAAAATCAACTTTCACGTATTCCGTGTGGGGGACTACAAAGACTTTATCGAACCTTACACCCGCGACGACATGTCTCCCGCCTCGCGGGAAAACAACGCCCGCTGGCTACACCAGCTGTGGAGCGAATACACCGAACAGGTCACCGGCCTGCGTAACCTGCCCCCCAATGCCGTCGACAATTATGTCGCCGAACTGCCGCAAAACCTGCGCGCCGAGGGCGGCAGCTGGGCCAAAGCAGCGCTGGCGAATAAATTTGTCGATAAGCTACTCACCCGCCGTGCAGCGGTCGCGGAAGTACAGGAGCTGGTGGGTGTCAACGAAGCCGACAAGTCTCAGTACAAGGCGATCAATGCCCTCGACTACCTGCGCCAGGCCAAACTGACCGACCTGCCCAACCCGCGCCAGCAGGGCGATAAAATCGGCCTGATCAGCGCCGCCGGCGCCATCATTGATGGCGAGGCACCCGCCGGGCAGATCGGCAGTGCCACCCTCGGAAAGCTGATTGCCACCGCGCGGGAAAAAGAAGTTAAAGCCCTGGTGCTGCGTATCGACAGCCCCGGCGGCTCCGCCTTCGCCTCCGAAGCCATCCGCCAGGAACTGCTCGCCACGCGCGAAGCGGGTATCCCCGTAGTGATTTCCATGGGCAGCGTGGCCGCCTCCGGTGGCTACTGGATCGCCGCAGGCGGCGACCGCATCTGGGCATCCCCATCCACCATCACCGGTTCCATCGGCGTATTCGGGGCTTTCCCGACGTTCGAGGACGCCCTGGAACACCTGGGCGTTTACAACGACGGTGTGGGCACCACCGAGCTGGCCGGCACCATGCGTCTGGATCGCGCGCTGCCTGAGGCGGCCGCAGATATCCTGCAGCAGGGTGTGGAGCACACTTACGCCCAGTTCCTGCAGCTGGTGGCAGAAGCCCGCAACAGCACCCCGCAGGAAATTCACAAGATTGCCCAGGGCCAGGTATGGACCGGACGCACCGCGCACGAACTGGGGCTGGTGGATGAGCTGGGCAACCTCAAGGACGCCATCACTGACGCCGCGCAGATTGCCGAGCTGGAAAAATACGACGTGGTGGAAATTCAGCGACAGCTGACACCCAGTGAAAAAATCATGCGCGCACTGGCAGAAAACGTGGATGCCAGAATCGCCAGCAGTGTGGAGCAGAACCTCCCGCTCGGCGCCTGGTTCAGCAGCCTGCAGCCGGCGTTGCAACCACTGGCCGAGCTGAAAAGCTTCAAGGACCCACGCGCACTTTATGTGCGCTGCCTGGACTGTGTAGCCCCTTGAGCGACCCCCTTAGCCGTATAAAAATCAGCTCCGCTCCCTCGCGGGGCTGACGGCTGCTGGGGCGATGCCGGCTACCTCGCCGAAAATCAGCCTGTGGAATGGAAGTGTTGGAAACGGGAAGAGCAAAACCCCAGCAGCATCGAGTGGCAAAACGGCTCCAGCAACAGGTTCACATCGGGCCAAAATATCTCACCCTGGGCAGGTTTCTAACGCCTGCCAAGCCCTGAGCAACATTGCCGCAATCTCCGACTCTTGTGTTTTCAAACAGGAGACTCCAGAGATCGCGGCCTCCCTCTTTTTTAGTTCACCCCATCACTCAATTATCCTCACCGCCAGGACTTGCGCCATTGTGGTGCGCGACGAGGAAGGCTCCGGTTCCCTGTCACCATTCTGATGCACAATTGCGCTCTGGCCTGGCGTCGCGTTCACAACCAAACGAATTTACTGCCAATCCACTGCCCGCAACCGGTGCAACAACGCACTTTTTCGGGACTGGCACTATTTTTGGATTGTCTTAATAGAAAGCCACATATTCTCAGTATTCCAATAAACGATAAATTGCCTACAAGTCTGGAATCTAATGACCGAAACACAGAGCGCGGCGCATAACATTACAGAAACCCAGTGGCTGATCGCCAGCGACCTCGACGGCACCCTGCTGGATCACTTCAGCTACTCGCACCAACCCGCAGACGCCACCCTGGAACAACTCGAATCCAGCGGTATTCCAGTCATCCTGAACAGCAGTAAAACCCGCGGCGAAATGCTGGCACTGCGCACTGCACTGCGAAACCAGCACCCGTTTATCGTCGAAAATGGTTCCGCGATAATGATCCCTTCCGGCTATTTCCCACACAAGCCAGAACTGGCGCGCGAGGAAGCCGGTTACTGGGTGCTGGAGCCCGGCGCGCGCAGAGCCGATATCCTCGCGTTTCTGCAACAGGACGCGGAGTCGCACGATACGCCCTATCTGAACTTTGCCGCCGCTTCCAGTGAAGAGATTGTTGCCGCGACAGGCCTCTCCCTGCGCGATGCGGAAAAAGCCAATCAACGGGACTATTCAGAGCCGCTGTTGTGGCAGGGCACCGAGCAACAGAAGCAGGCGTTTATCACCCGCGCCAACGCCGCGGGCTTTACCACCCTGCAGGGCGGACGCTTCCTACATGTGCTCGGCCAGACCGACAAGGGCCGCGCCACCAGATTACTCAGGAAAACCTACCAGCAATATACTGATCGCCCCTGCCGCCTGATTGCCAGTGGCGATGGCCCCAACGATCTCGACATGCTCAAGGTGGCCGACATCGCCATCATCGTGCGTTCGCCGGCGCATCCTCCGCCGAGCCTTCCCCACCATCCTTCCCTGATCGTCACCCAGAACACCGGACCCCAGGGGTGGGCAGATGCCATCGGCGAAATTTTCGCAACCGACTCCATTTACTCAGCACAGACTTGACTCAAAAACGGACCTAAACAAGGAAGCAAACCGTGACCGACTTTTTTCAGAATGGCGACATCACGACCCTGCACAACCTGTCCAACCGCAGCCTGGAAGACATGGAAGCGGACCTGATCCGCTTTTCCAAACACCGACCGATGTCCTTGCTGCTGCCCTCGCTCTATTCAGAACTGGAAGGCGAAGCCCTGCCAAAAATCCTCGATATTCTCGCGGAGGTACCCTACCTCTCCGAGATTGTCATCGGCCTGGACCGCGCCGATGAATCCCAATATCGCGACGCACTCAAACAGTTTTCCGTTTTACCCCAGCACGTACGGGTTCTGTGGAACGACGGCCCTCGCCTGCGCGAACTGGATGCACAATTGCAACGGGACGGCCTGGCCCCCAAAGACGCGGGAAAAGGCCGAAATGTATGGTATTGCCTGGGCTATATTCTCGCCTCGGGCCGCGGCGAAGCCATCGCCCTGCACGATTGCGATATCGTCACCTACGACCGCATGATGCTGGCGCGATTGTTCTACCCGGTTGCCAATCCCCAGTTCAGCTACGAATTCTGCAAGGGCTACTACTCGCGCGTTGCCAACGGAAAAATCAACGGCCGCGTATGCCGGTTGCTGGTCACGCCACTGATCCGTACCCTGAAAAAAATTTATGGCCACACCAAGTACCTGGAATACATGGACAGCTTCCGCTATTCCCTGGCTGGCGAATTTTCCTTCCGCCGCGATGTGGTGAACGATCTCCGGATTCCCAGTGACTGGGGACTGGAAATCGGCGTGCTATCGGAGATGTACCGCAACTACTCCACCAATCGCCTGTGCCAGGTGGATATCGCACACTCCTACGACCACAAACATCAGGATGTATCCTTCGACGACGAACAGTGTGGCCTGTCGAAAATGTCCATCGACATTGCGAAATCCTTTTTCCGAAAACTCGCCACCCAGGGCACCGTGTTTTCTTCGGAGACCTTCCGCAGTATCAAGGCCACCTACTTCCGTATCGCACTGGATTTTGTGGAAACCTACCGCAACGACGCCATCATCAATGGGCTTACGTTCGACATTCACAAAGAAGAACAGACCGTAGAGCTCTTTGCCAGCAACCTGGTCAAGGCCGGCCAGGCATTCCTCGACAATCCGATGGAAACACCGTTTATTCCCAGCTGGAACCGTATTACCAGCGCAGAGCCGGATTTCCTGAAACAATTGAAACACGCGGTAGAGGCGGATTACGAAGAGTACAACGTGTGAGCGCGATTGCAGGCGCAACCAGCACTCACTACAACAGCTCCGACCAATACGATCGGTCTGCACAAAAATAACTGCATGGAAACCGGGGGGAAAACCATGAGCCACTCCAACGCTCAACTGCCAATCAAGGAGGTACTTCACCAGAAGGTGGTGGATCACCTGGCCTTTATTTACCCAGAACTGGAGGTTGAACCCATTGCGCATGAGCTGGCGCGTACCATGCGGCTCGATGACGATTGCCAGAGCCCCCTGGCCCACAAAAACCTCTGGGATCAGACCGATATCGCCGTAATCACCTACGGCAACAGCATTCTCAGCGAGAACCAGCCGCCGCTGAAAACCCTGCATCATTTTCTGCAGTCGCACTTCCCGATGCTAATCAACACGGTACATATACTGCCGTTTTTTCCCTACACCAGTGATGACGGCTTTGCGGTATCCGCTTACAAACAGGTGGACCCACCGCTGGGAGACTGGAGCGATATCCTGCGCATCAGCACGGATTTCCATCTGATGGCCGACCTGGTGATCAACCACTGCTCAGCACAACACGACTGGTTCGTGAATTACCAGAATGGACAGGATCCCGGCAACGGCTTTTTTGTGGAGGCGGATCCGAAGGAAGACCTCAGCAAGGTGGTACGTCCACGAGTAACGCCACTGTTGCGCGCCACAAGCACACCGGAGGGAACCCGGCATGTGTGGTGTACCTTCGGACACGATCAGGTTGACCTGAATTTTGCCAACCCGAAAGTGCTGACGAAGATAGTCGATATCATCCGCCTGTACCTGGACATGGGCGTGCGAATTTTCCGCCTGGATGCGGTGGCGTTTATCTGGAAAAAACTCGGCACCAACTGCCTGAATCTTGCGGAGACCCACGAGATAGTACGGTTACTGCGTACGTTGATTGAGCACGCCAACCCCAACGCGGTCATCATCACCGAGACCAACATTCCCAATCAGGAAAACCTGTCCTATTTTGGCAACGCCAACGAAGCCCACTGTATTTACAACTTTTCTCTACCGCCGTTGCTGGTCAACACCTTGGTCACCGGCAATTGTCGCTACCTGAAAAACTGGTTGATGAGCATGCCGCCGGCCCAGAACGGCACCACCTATTTCAACTTTATCGCGTCGCATGACGGTATCGGGCTGCGCCCGGTGGAAGGATTGCTGGACGACAGTGAGCAGGAAGCACTGATCCAGACCATGGAGAATTTTGGTGGGCAGATTTCTTGGCGGGCACTGGATGACGGCAGCAGCAAGCCTTATGAAATCAATATTTCCCTGTTCGACGCCCTCAAGGGCACCACGAGCGGGGAGGACGGCTGGCAGATGCGACGCTTCATCTGCGCCCACGCCATCATGCTGGCACTGGAGGGAATTCCGGCGTTCTACCTGCACAGCCTGATGGGCACGACCAATGACTACGAGCGCATGAAGAAGCACGGCCACAACCGGGCGATCAATCGCCGTCAGTGGCAGGAGCAGGAATTGAACGAAGCACTGGCAAACCCGGACACCCATCATCACCAGGTCTTCCAGCAATTACGCAAGCTCATCCAGTTGCGGCGGGAACAGCCAGCATTTCACCCCAATGCTACCCAGTTTACCCTGCACCTGGGGGATCAGATTTTTGCCTTCTGGCGACAAAGTCTGGACCGCCGGCAGAGTGTTTTCTGCCTGAACAATATCTCCGACCAGCCACAGACTATCCACCTGAATGCCATCAACCTGATCGGTACCGATGAGTGGAAAGACCTGATCAGCGATGCCACCTTTGACGATATGCTATCGACGGTGACACTCGACCCCTATCAGACCCTGTGGATCAGCAACCGCTGGTAAGCCACCGACGGGAGCAGTCGCTATTCCGGATGCTCCTCGTCGACACTTTCACGCGCTTTTACCCAGTGGCCGCCGCGCAACTGCACTTCAAAGCGCGCCCACTGGCGAAACTCCTCACGCATACAGATACCCGTATCGTATGAGCCTTCACCGGCCAATACCTTGTAGATGATGCGGTCTTTGGTGGGCGGCGGCTCGTGGGATTCGTCCACGACCTGACGCACGCTCCACAATTTTCCTAATTTGCCGTTGCTGTAGCAGCGGCCGGCGACGATTTCCCGCGGGTGTACCACGTTGCGTTCGGCGTGCTGCTTGGCCAGCTCCAGTAATTCGGTCAACCCTTCCGCAGTGATGTCCACATAGGAGTCCTGCTCCTGGATGGCCGCGGCAAAATCTTCCTGGGTAATTTCTGTTTCACGACCCGATGGCTCTGCGGTGGAAACAGGTTTCGTTTTTCGTCCCAGATGTACCGGGTAGCGCCGCCAGTGAAACAAACTGTTGAAGGCAATCGCTACCATCAGAATCAGCAGCACATTGGTAAAAATCGGGACCAGTAGAAAATCAAACCCCAACTGGTACACCGCATCGCCACCCGTCACCGCGGTCAACGCGGTAGCACCACCCGGGGGATGGATACAGCGCAGGTAGTACATGGCCGCAACCGCCAACCCCACGGCTGCGCCGGCTGCCAGAAACTGGATATCGATAAACTGGTGGCAGACCACACCGACAAACGCAGAAATCAGGTGACCACCGGCGAGGGACCAGGGTTGTGAGAGCGCGCCGTGGGGCACTGCAAACAGCAAGACTGCGCTGGCGCCCATGGAAGCGATGATGAAATAGCTGGTGGAGATATCGATCAGATCCGCGGCCAGGGCCTGCTGGGTGGCCCAATACACCAGCAGTATCGCCAACGCGGCGCCCAACGCAGAAATCAGCTTTTCCCGGTGGCTGGTGTTGTTTTTCTCAATGCCCAGATAGGCCCGCAGTTCACTGAGCCACTGCCCGATAGGCCGGTTGTTTGTTTCCATCGCGTCCATCATCCCAGAAGCCACGGCGAGCCTCGTTGCCCGTCGGGGATGGCATGGTACTAGAAACCGATTATGCGGAGAAAGCGACGGACTGGCGCCTCACCCCTGGGTAATGTCTTCCCCGCGCACCGCCAATTGACGCAGAGCGCCGCTGTAGCAAGCCACGGCGAACGCCAGAAAACTGAAAATGCCGGCCCACCAGAGCGTGGTCAGCGGTGCAGAAAATTCACTGATCACACCCGCAAGCAGCGCACCGATCGCGGCAGATCCGAACAGGGAAAGCTGGTAAATGGAAATGATCCGGCTGCGCACCTGCTCCGGCGCCAGTATCTGCACGATGGATTTTCCGAGCCCGGCGGATGCCGCGGCCACCGCACCCCAACAGGCGCACAGAAACATCAAGCCGTAAGGCGTGGGGCCAAAGCTGATCGCGATCATCAATGCCGCGCTGTACAGCAGGCACATCAACACCCCGCGTCCCGGAGTGTCACCCTGCCCACGGCGCAACATGGCCACAGTGGCGATGACAGTACCCGCCACAAACGCGATCTGCAGGGTGGCGTAATAGCTGGCTCCGCGGCCGTAGCTCTCGGCCATCAGCGGCAGCACCACCAGGAATACACCGATATGCACCAGGCCGTTAAAGCCAACCAGAACTACCAGTTCAAGAATTGCGCGGCTTTTACGTACTTCGGCAAATCCTTCCAGTAGTGCCGACGGTAGTTTCAGCCGCGCTACCCGCGGCGCCGGCCCCAGGTGGCGCATAGAAAAGAAGAAAAGCGCGGCCGCAATCAATACGATAACCTGAATCATCAACAGCAATTCGGCACCCCAGCTATCGAACCGGCTCGCCAGTAACATGCCGATCGCCTGCCCGCCGTACTGAGCCAGCATCATCCAGGTCACCGTGTGTTGTACCCGCGCTTCACTCAACCGGGTATTGCCGTCTTGCGGCGTGCGCGCGCAGCGCTGGACCAGGTTATCCCGCGCGGGCTGCAGGAAAGCGGTACAGATTCCCAGGCTGACGCCATAGAGAATCAGCAGGCCGAGACTGGGTAATTGATGCAGCAGGTAATACGCGAGTGCGGCGTGGCAGAGGCCCAGACCCAGGCAGGAGAGTGCAGCAACGCGTGCGGAGTCAAAGCGATCCGCCAGCGCACCACCGAACAACAGAAAAACCAGATTGGGTAAGAGGACCGAAGCCTGTACCCAGCCCAGCTGCAGGGCCGGCAACTCCACCAGCGCTACGGCTATCCACGGCAACAGTACCACCTGCAGGCCGGTGGCCAGGGAGGTGCCGCTGTAACCGAGTAAAAATGTTCGCAGACGTGCCGCCAGTGCGGTAGAAAATGCGAATGGTGCCATGTACAGAGTCCGGAAAAACCAATTGCGCTGCGGCCGATGGAGGGGCGCTATTGTCCCACAGATTACAGCGCTCAGGGGTGGCTCAGGTCTGAGCCTGTGCCTGGCGCGTGTGGCGCAGCGGCCAAAAGCCCCGCACAAGCCGGCGCAGTTGTTTTTCAGCAAGCATATCGCTCCCGTACGCCGCTTTTTCATAGGCGCGGGTAATTCGCACCGCCATCGGCCCCAGACGCGGTAACTCCCGCTCGATACGGCGCGCATAATCGCCCGGCGCCTCGCCGGGGTTGCGCGGCAAACCCGCGCGGGCCATGCGACGACAGAAACGCAGATACAGGCGACTAGCCACCGGCAGTGATGGGCCGCGGCCGGATAATTTCAGCCACAACAGCAACAACAGTAACGCCGCCACCATGGGCACGCCCATAAACAGCGCCATGCGCAGCGGGGAAATCTCTCCCAGCAGACGCCGCAAAATACCTTCCTGACGCTCATTGTCAAAACTGACTACGGTCTGATACCAGCGGTAGTTGATCATGTCCCACTGCAGACGCAGACGGGTGACAAAAGCAATTTTATGCAGGGGCAGGAATGCGTCCTGCATGAACTCTTCCGCCGCGGCGCTCTGCAGCCCATCGCGGATACGCTCCGGTGCGACAGATGCTGTCGGGTCAACCCGGACCCAACCGCGCCCGGGTAACCAGATTTCCGCCCAGGCGTGGGCGTCATACTGGCGTACCAGCAGATACCCCTGCTGGTCCACCCACTCCCCACCCTGGTATCCGGCGACGACACGCGCCGGCACTCCGGCGGCGCGCATGGTAAATACATAGCTGCTGGCGAAGTGTTCGCAGAACCCCTGGCGAGTGGTAAACAGAAATTCATCCACAGTATCCGCACCCAGCGCCGGCGGTTTCAGCGTGTAAGTGAAATTGCGGTTGTAAAGCGAAAGCAATGCCCCCGAGATCGCTTCACCGTCCATCCCCTCTTCGAACCGCGCCTTGGCCCAGGCCCGCGCCCGGGGATTGCCGGAGGCCGGTAATTGCAGATGGCGACGCTGTTCGGATCCACTCAACACCTCGCCCTCACCGACGCTTTCCCGGGGCCAGGAACGCACGTCGTAGGCGAGCCTCGTTCCCACCGGCGTCCGATACACCAATGTATCGTCGCCGGTCTCCCGCACACCGCGGGTCTCGGAGTTCGGACGAGCAAGGGCAAACAGCCAGGGGTTGTGACTCGCCTCCTGAATGATCTGGTAGCGGTAGCGCGGGCCCACGGCCGGCAACGCACGGTCATCGCCACTGGTGTCGCCAAACGGACGGCGGTTACTGCGCCCGCGCCCCCAGCGGGGGTAGCCGTCGGCGGCCCCGGGTTCACTCCAGCGGCGGCCATCGAAGTGGGTGTACACCAACCCGCGCCAGTAGCGCTGCTCTGGCGGCGGCAAAGCGCCATCGAAGGAAATGCGCAGGGCGGGTTTGTCGGACTTCGACAGTTCACTGAAGTCCCCCGGGCTCATGGAGTCACTGATACCGGTGGACGCGGCCTTGGTGTTCTGTGGCACTGCCCACAAAGGGCCGAGGCGTGGAATCACCACAAATAGCACCAACATCACCGGCACAGACTGCGCGAGCAGCTTGGTGGACAATCCCAGCGCCCTGCCCGGCCTGGCACTGCCGCGCCCCTGCTGGGCAACCAGCGCAGCGGTAATGATCACCACACACACAATGCCATACAGGGCGTAAGGAATTGTCTGCTCAAAAACGAACAGGGTTGCCGCAAGAAAATACGCCAGCATCAGGCTGAGCAGTGCGTCGCGCCGGCTCACCAGCTCGATATTTTTCAGGGTAAAAGATACGGCCAGCAGGGCCACCATTGGCTCCAGTGCAAACCAGCGCCGGTAAGTAAGGACCAACCCGGCAACCACCAGCGAGACCGCCACCAGCTTGGCCAGTCGCCCGGGCGTTTCGCGGCGACCGCGAAACACTTCCAGCCGCCAGTAGACGGCCACCGCCCAGGCACCCAGTAGCCAGATGGGCAGGTGCATGGTGTGGGGCAACAGCACGACCAGCTGCGCGGCAAAAATCCACAGCAGGCTTTCCCGCGGCAGTAGCGACTGCAACTGGCTGGTAGCGGCACTCATTGGCTGACTCCCTGTACCGGGAACAGCGCCAGCAGGCGCAGGAGCTTGTGTTTGTGTGCACTGCCAAGATCCGGGGCAATGGTGTGGCCCGGCAATCGCAGACCATAGGGCACCTGTGCCCGCTCGGCATCCAGCACCCAGGCACAGAGATTGCTGAGCCGGGTCTCCACATCGCGCCCACCGAGCAAATCCCAGTCGAGCCACAACCGCGCGTCGCTGCCGGACGCGTATTCCTTGCTGTAGAGGTCCCGGCCGCCGGCGTACTGTTTCCAGGCCACATGGCGCAGTGAATCGCCGGGCTGGTAGTTTTTCAGGCCAACAAAATCATCACCGCCGGCAGCAAAGGTTTTCTGCTGGTTTCCCTCCCCTACGCTGGCGCCGATGGGCAGCTGGCCCGCGGGCTTGGGCTGTGGGTACACCAGAAACTCCGCATCCAGGTCTACCCAGCTCCAGCAGCGGAATAGCCCCAGGGGAAAACGGCTTTGCACCTGAATACGTGGCGCCTGTACCCGGCCGCGCTGCAGCAATGGCAGATCCAGACGAATCTCGTGGGGTTCCGCGTCCAGCACATCCGTCAGTTGCCCCTCTTCCGGCGGCCACGCCAGCTGCAGGCGTTCGTGGCGGCGTTTACCGGTTTTACTCAGTGCAATTGTCGCCTGCCCGTAATCGCCGGCAAACGCGGGGTGCGTGGCGCGCAGTTGCAATTTGAGACCAGACAGATTGGCAAAGGTATGCACGGGCAGGATCACCAGCATCCCCACCAACAGAAACGCCAGGGCGAGTACCAGGTTGTTTTCGTAGTTGGTGCCGAGCAGCCACAGCAGAAAAATCACCAGCAGCAGGCCCATACCGGCGCTCGTAGGCAGCACGAAGAGTTTGCGGTGATCCAGGGTGACGGTTTGCGCCGGCGGCAGGCGCCGGTTGAGCCAGCGCAGCCAGCGGGCGCGAAAAAGTGGCTTCGCCCCCGTGCTTGCCGGCTGGTCAGCGGCAGTGTTGGGGTGAGTGGATTTACGGATGGATTCTACGGACACGTCAGTTTCTGGCCTCAGGCGGCAATAATATCCACCTGGTGCATCATGCGCTCCACCAGCTGGGTACCGTCGGTACCATCACTCTGCAATCGATGGCCGGCAACCGAGGGCAGCACCGCCTGCAGGTCTTCCGGCAGCAGGTGACCGCGGTTGTGAATCAACGCCCAGGCGCGGGCGGCGTGCAACAGTGCAAGGGCCCCGCGGGGTGACAGGCCGACCCCACACTCGGGGCTCTGGCGGGTGTGCTGCACCAGACGCTCAAGGTAGTCGAGCAGCGAGTCGGACGCTTTCACCTGCCCCACTAAGGACTGAAGCTTGCGCAAGCCTTCGGTGTTGATACGGGGTTTGATCTGAGCCAGTTGCGCGCGCGGATCCACTCCCTGAAACAGCGCACGCTCCGCATCCCGGGTCGGGTAGCCGAGGCTGATGCGCATCAAAAAGCGGTCGAGCTGAGACTCGGGCAACACGAAGGTGCCGGATTGCTGCAGCGGGTTCTGGGTGGCAATCACAAAAAAGGGCTCGGGCAGCGGGCGGGTTTCGCCATCGATACTGACCTGGCGCTCTTCCATGGCTTCCAGCAGGGCACTCTGGGTTTTGGGGGAGCTGCGGTTGATCTCATCCGCGAGCAGCAGCTGACTGAAAACAGGACCTTCGTGGAACCGAAACTGGCCGGATTCCCGCTCGAAGATACTCACGCCGAGGATATCCGCGGGCAGCATATCGCTGGTGAATTGCACCCGCTTGTAGCTGAGCCCCAGTACCTGCGCCAGCGCGTGGGCCAGGGTGGTCTTGCCCATGCCTGGCAGATCTTCGATCAGCAGATGCCCTCGGGCCAGTAGACAGGCAAGCGCCAGCTTGACCTGATGCTCCTTACCCAGAAGCACCTTGCCGATATCGGCTACAATGGCGGAAATTATCTTTTGCACGGCAAATCCATTACTGCTCAGTTTTTCTTCACTAGCTATCAATGATAGGCCCCGCGCTGAGCGGGGCCATTCATCATGTCACAATTCGCGCCATTGTGACCTTTTTAAGCCAGTGCAGACAAGCCGCGCGCCAGATCAGCTTTCAGGTCTTCCACATTCTCCAGTCCGACAGAAACCCGAATCAGGTTCTCGGAGATCCCCGCCTTTTCCTTGTCCTCATCGCTCAGACGGCCGTGGGTGGTGGTGGCCGGGTGCACGATTGTGCTTTTCGCGTCGCCGAGGTTGGCAGTGACGGAAAAAATCTTGCAAGCGTCGATCACTTTCCACGCCGCCTCGCGCCCGCCTTTTACGCTAAAGCTGAACACCGCGCCGAACGCGGACTGCTGATCTGCTGCGAGCCGATGATTCGGGTGGCTGGGCAGCCCCACATAGTTCACTTTCTCCACCTGAGGCTGCTCATTCAACCACCAGGCAACATCTAATGCGCTGGTGCAGTGCGCCTGCATCCGCAACTTGAGCGTCTCCAGCCCCTTGAGGAAAACCCAGGCATTAAATGGACTCATACTCGGGCCGCAGGTGCGCAGGAAGATAACCACTTCATCCATCACTTCCTTTTTACCGACAACCACACCGCCCAGGCAGCGGCCCTGGCCATCGAGGAATTTGGTGGCGGAGTGCACAACCATATCTGCACCCAATTCCAGCGGGCGCTG
The DNA here is from genome assembly GCF_947504145.1 of uncultured Microbulbifer sp. GTDB lineage: Bacteria > Pseudomonadota > Gammaproteobacteria > Pseudomonadales > Cellvibrionaceae > Microbulbifer. Next base: position 362,349 of record NZ_CANNGQ010000001.1, on the reverse strand, counting down.
CAGTGCAGGCGTACAAAAACAGTTGTCCACCACTAGCTGAGCGCCGGCGCTGTGGGCGAGATCCGCCATGGCCCGAATGTCCGCGACTTCGCACAGCGGGTTCGACGGCGTTTCCATAAACAGTAATTTCGTATCGCCATCCAGTGCGTCTTTCCAGGCCTGGAAATCCGTCAGGTCAACGAAGGTGACTTTGACACCGAATTTGATCATGTAGCGGGTAAACAGCGCAGTGGTGGTACCGAACACACTGCGCGAACAGATCACCTTGTCACCACTTTTCAGCAGTGCCATACACAGGCTCAGAATCGCAGCCATGCCGCTGGAGGTAGCGACGGCAGCCTCACCACCTTCCATCGCGGCGATGCGTTCTTCAAAGGTGCGTACGGTGGGGTTGGTATAGCGCGAGTAGACATTGCCGGGAGCCTCCCCGGAAAAACGCGCGGCAGCTTCCGCTGCGGAGGGAAAGACGTAACTGGAGGTGGCGTAGATGGATTCGGAATGCTCGCCTTCCGCCGACCGGCTCTGGCCTGCACGTACCGCCAGCGTTTCCAGTGCGTAACCGTCGTCTTCAAACATGGATTAACCGTCCCGGGTCTGTGTGATTGGAACCGGCAATCTTAACCCATGAAAAGCGGAAGCGCAGAGGTTGAAGGAGCTCCGCATCAGGTTAGGTGGCGGCGCCGCTACCGATAGCTGTTTGCAGAAACACTTCGGCCCACCAATTGGCGGGCCGAAATGATACTTAGACTGAGCGAGACAGTGAGGGGTTACAGCGAACTATCGTTGCCCTTGCTGGACTTTGCATTATCATTGCGCGCCGCGTGCAGGCTTTCCAGGTATTCCTCAGTTACATCACCGGTGATGTACTTGCCATCGAATACCGCACAATCGAACTCCTGGATTTCGCTGTTACCTTCCGCAGAAGATTCCACCAGGTCTTCCAGCTCCTGATAAATCAACCAGTCCGCACCAATTTCCTCACAGACCTCTTCCGTGGTGCGATTGTGCGCGACCAGTTCGGTGGCCGACGGCATATCAATCCCGTAAACATTCGGGTATTTGACAGCCGGTGCCGCAGAAGCAAAGTACACCTTGTTGGCGCCCGCTTCGCGCGCCATCTGGATAATCTGCTTGCAGGTAGTACCGCGCACGATGGAATCGTCCACCAGCAGTACGTTCTTACCGCGGAACTCCAGCTCGATCGGGTTCAGCTTCTGACGCACAGACTTCTTGCGCTGTTTCTGCCCCGGCATGATGAAAGTGCGGCCGATATAGCGGTTCTTCACCATACCTTCACGGAATTTTACGCCCAGACGGTGCGCCACCATCTGGCCCGCGGAGCGGGAAGAATCCGGAATCGGGATGACCACATCGATATCGTGATCCGGGCGCTCGCGCAGAATCTTCTCAGCCAGATGCTCGCCCTGACGCAAACGCGCCTTGTGCACGGAAACACCATCCATGATGGAGTCCGGGCGGGCGAAGTAAACATGCTCGAAAATACACGGGTTCAGCGACGGATTTTCCGCACACTGCTCGGAGTGCACGGTGCCGTCCACCTCGATATAAATGCATTCGCCCGGTGCCACGTCGCGCACCAGGGTATAACCACCCACGTCCAGGGCCACGGATTCAGAAGCCACCATATACTCGGTGCCCTTGTCGGTTTCGCGCTTGCCGTACACCAGCGGGCGAATACCATTTGGATCGCGGAAGGCGACAACGCCGTACCCGACAATCAAAGCCACACAAGCGTAGCCGCCGCGGACGCGCTTGTGCACGGCACGCATGGCGGTAAAGATGTCTTCGGCTTTGGGCTGGAGCTTACGCTGCTCCAGCAACTCGTGGGCAAACACATTCAGCAGCGCCTCTGAATCGGAGTCGGTATTGATGTGGCGCAGATCCTGTTGATAGATCTCATCCATCACCTGATCTTTATTGGTGAGGTTGCCATTGTGAGCCATGGCGATGCCGTAGGGGGAGTTGACGTAAAACGGCTGGGCGAGTGCGGGGCCGGAACCACCAGCGGTGGGATAGCGCACATGGCCAATGCCAAAGTTGCCTGTCAGACGCTGCATATGCCGCGCGCGAAATACATCGCGCACCAGGCCGTTGGCCTTTTGCTGATTCAGGCGATCACCATCACAGGTGACGATGCCCGCCGCATCCTGGCCCCGGTGCTGCAACAGGGTGAGCGCGTCGTACAACTGCAGATTGACGTCACTCTTACCGACGATTCCAACGATGCCACACATACTTCAGATAACCCCAGTCATTTTGTGATGGTCACAGTGATCACGCGCCGCCTCCCGCAGCCCAACGATCATTCAATTTGCCCTGCGAAGAAGTCCTTGATTGCGCCAGCCGCTTCGCGCGCGCGATCTTCAAATTCGAGAAAATGCGGTATCAATGTCGATTGCTGCCACCAGCCGTCTTCGTTGACCGGCGCCAGCGCCGGGGCAAAGATCAGCAAGGCCATCACTACAATGCAGCCGCGGAACAGTCCGAACACCATCCCCAATACCCGATCCGTGCCGGAAAGGCCGGTGGCCTCCACAAAGGCAGACAGGGTCATATTCAGGCCGGCTCCGGCCAACAGGGTGAAAATGAACAGGATGGCAAAGGCGGCAATGGCCTGCAGTGAAGGTGTATCGACAAGGTTGGAGAGCAGTGGTGCCAGCTGGTCGCGGAACATCATCGCCACTACGAACGCAGCCACCCAGGTGAGCAGCGACAGCACTTCGCGCACGAAGCCTCGGCTCAAGCCGATCAGCGTGGAGATGGCGACGATTGCCAGAATGGTCCAGTCAGCCCAGTTCATTCAACCCTACCTGCTACGCGGCGGCTGCCGCGAAGAGCGCGCATTCTAACTTACCGACCGGGGCCAGTGAAGCAGTTCACCGAATCCAGTGGAAAACAGGAATGGTAAGGTCCCTCCCGACGTCCCGACAGACCCGCCGGTATCAGGCCCGGTAGCGGAGAATCAAGGTCTCGGTTTTCAATAATTCATCCAGCTTCCGCTTGTCTGACTGCGCATCCACACGGCTCAGCTTGGGCCCCACAAACACCCGCACCAGGCGGCCCTTGGGGGTATCCACCGCCCGGGTATACGCCCGGAAACCAGCATCCAGCAGCTTGCTGCGCATACGGTCGGCACTGGCGGACTCTTTATAGGCCCCCACCTGAATGACCCACCCTTCCGGAAGGCCTTTGTCATCCAGTTGGGTTTCTTCCGCGGGCAGCTGAACTTGCGGTTCCGGTTCAGCGGACTCGGGAGTCGGCTTGGCTTCGGCCACTTTCGGGGTCTTTTCCGCTTCCGCCGGCTGCTCGAGAGAAACCGCTTCCGGATCCGGGGCGGGCCCCTTTTGCTCCACGATGTCTGGCTGGAAGACCTCAGCCACAGGCGGCGCCGGCTCCACATCCTCCACCGGTTGGGGCTCGGCGATGGCGATGGGCTTGATATCTGGTGCAGGAGGGATCTGGCTGGTCACGTCGATATATCGCGCGCCCTCGCGATCAAACAGGGTCGGCAGGAAGATCACCGCCAGGGCAACCAATACCAACGCACCCACGATGCGCTGTTTAACCCCATCGTTCAGCCCGCGCGCGCTGCGCCGATTTTTCGGGGACCTGGCATGAGAAGAATAGGAATCACTGTCCCGGCTGGCCATCTTGTTGTTCTCGTGTGATCTGGAGTACCTCTGCAACGGTAAAGAAAGAACCGAACACAAGCAACCTGTCAGTCTCGCTCAGTTGCCCCACAGCCCGCTCCAGCTGCGCCGCCACCGGCATACAGGGCTCAGCGATCTGCGCGTCCGACACCTCCGCCCCACGCAGCCCGGCCAGAACCTGCTCCGCTGTTGCAGCGCGGGGATTGCCCGGCAACAAGGCCGGATACCAGCAATCAATGGCAGACTTGAGCGGCGCCACAAGCCCAGTCAGGTCCTTATCCGCCATCACCGCCACCAGCGCCAGCGTGCGCCCCGCCACCGGATGTCGCACCAGCCAATCCGCCAGATACTCCGCCGCCGCGGGGTTGTGCCCTACATCCAGCACCAGCTTGCGCCCTTGCCAGGCCACCGGCTGGCAGCGCCCTGGCATTTGCAGACTCTCCAGCGTTGCGCACACCTGATCCGTTCCCGGTAGCTCCCCAGCCAGCGCCAGCGCCGTCAACGCCGCCGCCACACTGGCCGGCGGCAGCTGCAGCTCAGGCAACCCAATCACCAGCTCCGGCCGCGCCTCCAGTCGATATTCACTACCCACCAGCGAAAAGTGTCGATCAATAAAATAGCTATCGCACCCCAGCTTCCCAGACACATCAATCACCGACGCCGGCGGCAGCGGGTCTGCACACACAAATGTCTTCCCCGCGCGCAAAATCCCCGCCTTCTCGCGCCCGATCACCTCCCGGTCACTCCCCAGCCAGGCCTCGTGATCCACCGCCACACTGGTGATGATCGCAATATCCGGATCCACAATATTCACCGCATCCAGACGACCACCCAGCCCAACCTCCAGCAGCGCAAATTCCACTCCTGCCTGCTTGAACAGCCAGAAAGCCGCCAGCGTGGTGAACTCAAAATAGGTCAGGCTGACCTCTCCCCGCGCCTGCTCCACCGCCTCAAACGCACGGATGAGCGCAGTATCCTCAACCTCCTGCCCATCGATCCGAATCCGCTCGTTAAATCGCAACAAGTGCGGAGAGCTGTACGCCCCCACCGAGTGATCCCCTGCGCGCAGCAGCGCTTCCATCGTGCGCACGCAACTGCCTTTGCCGTTGGTCCCAGCCACGGTAACCACTCGCCGTGCGGGCGTCTGCACATCAAGCCTGTCGGCAACTGAAGCGACGCGCTCCAGGCCCAGCTCTATTTCTGTGGGATGCAATTGTTCCAGGCGGGAGAGCCAGGATTGAAGATCGCGCATGAGATCACCGGTGACTGATCAGAGAGAGAATTTTAGCTGGGACGTAACGGATGGAACATGAGAAGAAATTTTTTATCAGACACTGAAGCCTAATGCGAAGGGAGCGATGTCGGGTAGAGACTTGCAAGACCTTCACCGCCATGGATGGCGGTGCAGAGCCCCCAGGGATGGGTACACGGCGTGTCTTGCAAACCTCTACCCGACAGCGGTCCCGCCAATGCACCAGGGCAAAACGAGACCACGGACGAAAATCAATTATTGGACAGCTTACCCAGCAACCGACCAACCGTATTCCGCATTTCACTGCGCGGAATGATCATATCGATAGCACCGTGCTCCAGCAGGAACTCTGCACGCTGGAAACCTTTCGGCAGCTTCTGACGAATGGTCTGCTCGATGATATTCGGGCCGGCAAAACCGGCGCGGGCACCAGGCTCCGCCGCATTGATATCGCCCAGCAATGCCAGGGATGCAGACACACCGCCATACACCGGGTCCGTCATGATGGAGATGTATGGCACACCCGCCATGCGTAACTTCTCCAGCACCGCAGACGTTTTCGCCATCTGCATCAGCGAGATCAACGCCTCCTGCATACGAGCACCACCGGTCGCCGAAAAACACACCAGCGGAATATTCTCGTCCAGCGCGCGCTGAGCCGCACGAGTGAACTTCTCACCGACCACATAGCCCATAGAGCCACCGTGGAACGCAAACTCAAACGCCACCGCAACCAACGGCTTGCCTTCCAGCAGGCCTTGCATCGCCACCAGCGCATCCTTCTCACCGGTCGCCTTCTGCGCCTGGGTCAGACGGTCCTTGTATTTCTTCACATCCTTGAATTTCAGGCGATCCACCGGCTCCACATCGGTCGCCAGCTCCTCGCGGTGCTCCGTGTCCAGGAACATATCCAGACGGCGGCGGGCGCCGATACGGAAATGGTGTTCACACTTGGGGCACACATCCAGGTTGCGCTCCAGCTCGGGCAGGTACAGGGTGGAATCGCACTTCACGCACTTCTTCCAGACCCCTTCCGGCACCTTGCTGGCACCGGCACGACGCTCGGTGCGAATCACCGACGGAACAATTTTCTCTAACCAGCTCATTCTGTTTCCAAAATCCGATGCTTGCTGAAATGACGTTGCCGGGACATCCGCCCCACGCACAAGGCATAGCGTATATGACCGGCAATCCTAAAACCGCGAATTAAACCACTTTCAAAAACGTTGCTCTTGGCCAGATAAGCCGCCTATCCGGGCTTTCTGGCCAAGGGGTACTGGCAACCAAAATATCGGTCAGCTATCCAGCGCCGTGCGCATTTCTGCTACCAGCGCACCGATACGATCTTTTGCCTCAGTGCCATCGGCGGATTCGCCCACCGCGGAAACCAGCACGCTGCCCACCACGGCACCGTCGCCATCGGCGCTCACTGCTTTTGCCGAAGCGCCATCCTTGATTCCGAAGCCCACACACAGCGGCAGCTCGGTATGCCGGCGGATACGCGCCAGGTTCTCGCGCACGGAATCCAGATCCAGATGGCCAGCCCCGGTAACGCCTTTCAGGGATACATAGTAGACAAAGCCACTGGCCAGCTCGGTAATCTGCTTGATCCGCGCATCGCTGGTGGTGGGGGTCAGCAGGAAAATATTGCGCAGGTTGCGGGCGCTCAGTAACCCGTTGAGCGGACCCGCCTCTTCTGCCGGCAGGTCAACGGTAAGGGCCCCATCTGCGCCAGCCTCTTTCAGGCCATCGGCAAATACCTCGCCACCCATTTTTTCGATGGGGTTGTAATAGCCCATCAAAATCACCGGTGTATCGGCGTCTTTACCGCGGAACTCTTTTACCAGCGCCAGGCATTTGCGCAGCGAAGCCTTGTGCTCCAGCGCGCGCTCGTGCCCTTTTTGGATCACCGGCCCCTCGGCCATGGGATCCGAAAAAGGCACTCCCAACTCGATCAGGTCAGAGCCACTGGCCACCAGCTGATGCATCAGGTCTACGGTGTTTTCCAGGCCGCCGTCACCGGCAACAATATAGGTTACCAGTGCCTTGCGGCCTTCGCTGCGCAGTTTGGCGAAGCGGCGATCGATTCTGTTCTGTTCTTCTGTCACCGTGTCACTCCCTACACTTCAATGCCGTCGATGGCGGCCACCGTGAAAATATCCTTGTCACCGCGACCGGACAGGTTCACAACAATGTTCTGATCCGGGCGCATGGTCGCTGCCAGCTTCAGTCCGTAGGCGACCGCATGGCTGGATTCCAGTGCCGGGATAATGCCTTCGGCGCGGGTCAGCGTCCGGAAGGCGGTCAACGCCTCATCGTCATTGGCAGTTACATACTCCACTCGGCCGATATCGTGCAACCAGGCGTGTTCCGGCCCGACACCGGGGTAGTCCAGGCCGGCAGAGACCGAGTGCGTTTCAATAATCTGGCCGTCTTCGTCTTCCATCAAGTAGGTGCGGTTACCGTGCAACACACCGGGAACGCCATCGTTCAGCGGTGCCGCGTGGCGGCCGGTTTCCAGCCCGTCGCCGCCGGCTTCCACGCCATACATTTTTACCGACTCATCTCCCAGGAATGGGTGGAAAAGCCCGATGGCATTGGAACCACCGCCCACACAGGCGACCAGTGCATCCGGCAACTGACCGAACTGCTCCTGACTCTGACGGCGCGCCTCGCGCCCGATGACGGAGTTGAAATCGCGCACCAGCTGCGGGTACGGGTGTGGGCCGGCCACGGTGCCGATGATGTAGAAGGTGTCGTCCACATTGGTGACCCAGTCACGCATGGCTTCGTTCATAGCGTCTTTCAGAGTCTTGGAGCCGGACTCTACCGGGATCACTTCCGCCCCCAGCAGCTTCATCCGGTACACATTGGGGGACTGACGCTTGACGTCTTCCGCACCCATGTACACCGCGCATTTAAGCCCCAGCCGCGCCGCCACGGTGGCTGTAGCCACCCCGTGCTGGCCCGCGCCGGTCTCGGCAATCACCCGGCCTTTGCCGCTGTGCTTGGCCAACAATGCCTGCCCTACGGTGTTGTTCACTTTGTGGGCACCGGTGTGGTTGAGGTCTTCGCGCTTGAGCCAGATTTTTGCACCACCGGCCTCCGCAGTCAGCCGTTCCGCCAGATACAACGGCGATGGACGGCCGACGTAATGGGCCAGGTCGTAATCGAACGCTGCCTGAAACTCGGGGTCATTTTTCAGGCGCTGGTACATTTCCTGTAACTCATCCAGCGCGCTGATCAGGGTTTCCGATACAAAACGCCCACCGAATTCGCCGAAGTGCCCACGGGCATCGGGGTAGGCCCCGTAATCAATAGGGGATGCGGGTTTACTCACAGCTCAAACTCCTTGTGTCAATTCTGAACGGCTAACGCCGCTGGATTCAGCGGCGCGTGCGGCGCGAATAAAATCGTGTACTTTTTTGGCGTCTTTGCGGCCCGGCGCAGCTTCTACACCACCACTGACATCCACCGCATCCGGCCCGGCCTCGGCGATCGCCGCGGCAACGTTTTCGGGAGTCAGGCCACCGGCGAGGATAATCTGACGACCGCTGGCTTGTGGGACCCGCTGCCAGTCAAAGGTGTCGCCGGTACCACCGGGAACCCCCTTGCGATAGGCGTCCAGTAGAATCCCGCGGGCATCCGGGAAAGCCGCCATGGCTTCTAGCGGGTCCAGCTCGGGCTTCATTCGCAGGGCTTTGATGTAGGGACGGCGGAACTGCCGGCAATAGGGGGCGTTTTCACTGCCGTGGAACTGCAACAGATTCAGCGGCACCTGATCGAGCACCGCTTCCACCTGCTGAGGATGCGCATCCACAAACAGGCCGGTAAGCACCGCAAACGGGGATACCGCACGGGCAATTTCTGCGGCCTGTTCAGGGGTAACATTGCGAGGGCTCGGGGGATAAAACACCAGCCCGAGCGCGTCGGCACCGGCATCGACGGCCAGGCGAGCATCTTCAACACTGGTAATTCCGCAGATCTTTACGCGCATAATCCATATACCGCCAAGACTGCCAGACTGGCCTACCCCACGCCCTCCCCAATAGGGCTGAAGGGACAGCAGGAACCGCCACCCAAGCCTGATATCGGAAAAGGCCCCGGGTGCTGGCAGCAGAGAAATTTCGGAGAGCCCGCGATACTAGCAGATTGAAGGATTTGGCGAAACGCAGCCGTCACCATCAGCCGCCATCACCAATGGCCCCCAGGGGCAACGGAACCAGCAGCGGACCTGGGGCGCGCTCGGGAAGCGTGAACTCATCGGGATATTGCACATCCACCAGGTACAAGCCATGGGGCTGCGCTGTCACTCCTGCGGCACTTCTGTCCCGCGCCTCCAGCACTTCGCGCACCCACTCCGGATCGCGGTCACCGCGCCCGACGGCCATCAACACGCCGGCAATATTGCGCACCATATGGTGCAGAAAAGCCGTGGCGCTGACTTCCAGCACGATCAACTCCCCCACCCGACCGATATCCAACTTGGTGAGGCGGCGCACCGGTGACTTTGCCTGACACTGGGAGGCGCGAAAACTGCTGAAATCGTGCTCGCCGATAAGATGCCGCGCCCCTTCGCGCATGGCCGCCATATCCTGGGTGCGCTCGGTCCAGGTCACCTCGCTCGATGCCTGTGCGCTGCGCGAGGGCGCACTGTGAATCAGATAGCGATAGGTGCGATTTCGCGCTGAAAAGCGCGCGTGGAACTGCGCCGGCACTTCCTGCGCCCAGTGCACCCGCACATCAAACGGCATCTGCGTGTTCACGCCCTGAATCCAGGCCTTGGTGGGCCGCTGCGCGCGGGTATCGAAGTGGATGACCTGACCGGTGGCATGCACACCGGCATCCGTGCGCCCCGCACACACCAGAGTTACCGGCTCGGCAGCGACTTTCGAAATGGCTTTTTCCAGGGTTTCCTGCACCGTGAGCGCATCGTGTTTCTGTTTCTGAAAACCGCGCAGACGGGTGCCGCAATACTCTACGCCGAGAGCAATACGCTGCACGCCTTCCGGCAGTTGCTCACCCGGAGGGACTTCGCCATTGGGTTTGTACTGGTAAATCTTGCTGGTCATGTGCGTGGATTTTACACCTGGATCAAAAAAGAGCGATCACCCAAAAAAGAAAGACCCCGCACGTGGCGGGGTCAAAGTGTTGTCGCTGTAGATAGCGTGGTAAATCGGGAGTTAGCGCATGCGCTCCAGCATATCTTTGGCGCGCTGCTGGTTTTCACCTGCGGCTTCTTCGACAACTTCGCCAAGAATCTCGCGGGCACCGTCTTTGTCACCCATATCCAGGTAAGCCTGCGCCAGTTCCAGTTTGGTACTGACTTCGTCGCTACCTTCCAGCAGATTCAGCTCGGAATCCAGATCGCTTTCCAGGTTGAAACTCAAGTCACCCAGATCCGCTTCGTCCGCTGACGATTGGGCGGCGGGCTTGGCCGGTTGCGAAGAAGACTCTTCCGCGACTGCGAGATCCAGGTCGCCATCCAGTTCAAGGTCGGCGGCGTCACTGCCGGCGGAGCGGGTTGCCGCGGGAGATTCCGCGGAAAACTCGTCGCCATCCAGCTCCAGATCGCCAAGATCAATGGAATCCAGATCGAGGCTGCCAAGGTCGTCGCCGAAGCTGTCCAGCTCATCGTCCTGCGCGTGCTCGCTGCGGGGCTCTGCACCTGAATCACTCAGTGCCTCGCCATCGTCTTCCATTGGCGTGAGGTCGAGATCAAACGCCAGGCCGCCCTCTTCTGCCGCTTCTGTGCTAACGCCCTGACCAGCAACTTCAGGGGAATCTTCCAGTACGAAAGATTCCGTGTCGGCAGCAGCGTCGGCTTCAGTTTTGGTTTCGATATTGAAATCAGAATCCAGATCCAGGCTTTCCAGGCTTTCCAGATCCAGCTCGCCATCGGCCATCAGGCCGTCGAGGTCAAAGTTTTCGTCCTCGGCAGTAGATTCCGGGCTAACAACGGAATCGCTGCTTTCCGCACCGAGATCCAGATCGAAAGAGACTTCGTCGTCCGCCTGCCCCAGAGAAGGCTCCGCGACGGAGTCATCCAGAGACAGGTCGTCGCCCAGGTCGAGATCCAGGGAGAATTCATCTTCCGACTCGCTGGCGGCTGCAGGCGCAGTGTCATCGCCCAGGTCCAGTGACAGGTCGTCGAGAGAGCCAAAGTCACTCTCGTCGACAGCTTCCGTAGAGCTGGAAGGCTCACGGCTGGAGAATTCATCCAGGTCATCAAAGCTGGCTTCGGCATCGAAGTCAGCGCCCATATCGTCCAGCTGCGCAGCTTCCAGAGACTCACTGGAGAAATCATTTTCCGGGGCCACAAAGGCGCCAATACCGGCAATGGTTTCACGCAGACGCGCCGCGCGGTCTGCCGCCGGGCCATCGCTGTAGCCCAACAGCTGACGGTAGTGATCGTCAAACTGCTCGCCGTTCTGCTGGTTTGCGTAGACTTCCAGCAGCATCAGGCGCGCATCGATGTTCTCAGGCGCCGCCTTCAGGCCGGCCAGCAGCTTGGCTTCGGCTTCCTGATACTGATCCAGGGACAGATGAATTTCCGCTTCTGCTACCGGATCATCGGTTTCCACTTCACCCAGCTGATCCAGATCGAAGGTTTCATTGGCCTCCATCTCTTCAACGGCGACGAGGTTGTCCTCTTCTTCCGCCACTTCTGGTGCATCCGCAAGAGCGCGCTCCGCCGCCATCTCGGCTTCCACCTGGCGAATAGCTTCCTCTTCTTCCTTGCGACGGCGCCAGGTCATAAAGCCAAACAGGCCAATCAGCAGCGCACCGGCGCCAATACCAATGGGCACGATGTTGTCCATGACACGCTCAACCAGTGTCGGCTCGGAGCGGGTCTGAACCACCACGCGGTTGCGGGAGGCATCTTCGGGTTCTGCGACCTCTTCCGGCTGCGCAACCACTTCCGGTGCGGCTTCTGCCAGCGGATCTGTTTCCACAGCTTCCTCGGCGAGAAGATCGCTCTGGCTTTCTTCGCCAGTCAGCTCACCAGACTCCTCACTCAGGCTGTCCAGCGCGGCATCTTCAGAGAACACTTCATCAGAGAGTTCGTCCGCTGATTCTGCCGCGTCAGCCGTCTGTTCGGCCGCGGCCTGAACCGCCTGCAGCTCGTCGTTGGAGACCTCAACCAGGCGCTCCATGGTGTCGATCTGCTCATCCAGCTCGCCAATGCGATCCTGTAGCTCAGTATTTTCCAGGCGGGATTTGTCGAGTTCTTCCTCGGTCACCGCCAGTTCGCCCTCAAGGGCCTCGCTCTCACCGGTACCACTGCCGGAACCGGAGAGCACAGATTCATTGTCGCCGGGCGCCGCCAGAGAAACGCGCCCTTCCAGCGCATCGCTTTCAACGGTTTCTTCCACCACCGCGCGACCGTCCAGTGGTGCGCCAGTCACATCGGCCTCGGCCACACCAACGCGCTCGCGCCAGGCATCATTCTGGGTCGCTACTTGAGAGACCGCGTCGGTCAGGCTCAGGTTGCGCACTTCCTCTGCGGTAGGCAGGCGCAGTACCGCGCCCTTCTTCAGCAGATTGATATTGTTATTGATAAACGCCTCTGGGTTGAGACGCTGAATTGCCAGCATGGTCTGCTGTACGGAGAGGTCGCGGGTCTCGCGGCTGTCGCGGGCGATCTCCCACAGGGTTTTGTTGGCCTCTACCGGGCCGTAGACGCGGCTGCCGCTGTCGGCGACCGCCTCACTCTGGAGCTCGACGGGCTCCTCAACAGGTGCTTCGTATACCGGCTGCTGGGGCTCGGTGGCAGTCGCAGTCTCGGGCGCAGCTTCTGCGGGCGCCGGCTGCTCCACGGGTGCCTGTACCGGTTCCGGAGTACGCTGAACCGTTGGCTGCAGTGGCTTCTGCACCGGCGCATCGCGGCGCACTTGCTGGCGCTCGCGCTCAGCCGCACGCACCGGCTGGGACGCGGTGGTGGTGGAGAAAGCGGGCAGATCCATCAACAGAGTGTATTCCCGCAGCAGGCGACCGCTGGGCCAGCGGGTTTCTACCAGGAAATTCAGGAAAGGTTCGCGAATCGGCGTACGGCTGGAAATCCGGACAACCGGCTGGCCGCTGGAGTAATCCACATCAAAGCGCAGTTCGTCGAGCAGATAGGCGCGGTCGACACCGGCGCGCTCGAAGTCCTCAGTGCTGGCCAGGCGCACCTTGATTTCACTCTCACCAAGGCCGCGAGTCTGCAGCAGATTGATTTCCGCATTGAGAGGTTGGTTCAGAGTTGAGTTCAGTTTGATCTCACCCAGACCGAGCGCCAGAGCCCCATTTCCACCCAGTGCGCTGACCAGACCTACCGCTAGTGCCAGCTTTTGCACACGCATAACCGATTCCCTTTATTGTTAGAATCACACCGCAACCTGTACAAAAAACACTCTCAGTGTTTTCACAGGCAGCGGGGTTGTGCAGCCATCAATCTGCACGATAATTACTCAAAAGAACCGGTGCTCAGACACCAGGCTCCGCTCTCCGGCAATTCACTCTTGCGAACGAATCACCCCCCGAAAAAGACCAGGCCTATCCGACGCCTTCTCACTTTTCGCGGCACTGCCCCCCAGGCGGTGCCGCCGCCCGTGTCGGGCGAAGTTAAGAAGAAACCTTCAGAAAGGCCGCTAAGTATTAAATATCAATGGGTTTTTAGCAACAAGTGGACAATCTGTACACAGTTAATTGCCACGTCTTTGCGCAAATTGTCGGATGCCGCACAAAAAGCAACCTGCCGCGGATTGATCAGTCCGGTGCGCAGTCTTCCCAACAACGTATTCTCACCACCCACCGCATCCTGTGCCGAAGGGCGCTCGCGCATGACAAGGCGCGCGCCGTTGGCGAGCAATCCGCGCACCGTTTTTAGTGGTTGCTTTTCACTCAATTGCACACTCAGGTTCGCCAGCTGGCCATGAAAGACCGACGCCGTGTTGATCGTGGCATCGAGGGCAACCTCCTCCCCCAGTAACCGGCGCAATTCGAGCACCAGTGCCAGCTCACTAAAGCTGTGGCCGCTTTCCAGCAGCGCCTCTGCAGAGCTCAGGTGGTTAAAGGCCAGGCGCTGGCCGGTGGCTTCATCCACGTCTGGCTCCTGCCCGTTGAACAGGCGCGCAGTCTGCGCGGCAGCCGCGTCCACACTGCTCTTACCCAGGGCGGACACCGGTTGGTTCAATACCACTTCCACCGATTGCAGTTGCGACTTCAGCGGATACAGGGCTTCGGCAATCATTGCCGCACCCGCACCGGGTACGGCAACCACCTTCCGATCCTGCTCTTCGCGCTCGTTCAACAACGCCGGATTCAGCACCGGGTGCACCAGGGCCACACTTTCGTCGCCACGGGTAATGCCCGCGGCATCCACAACCCAAGCCCCTGCATTTTCCGCCAGAGACAGCGCCTCGGTGGCGGTCTCATCTGAGACCAGCAATAAAACTACCTGATCGGGGGTAAATACAAACCCTTTCAGTGACTGCACCGACACACTGCGGTTGGCAAACACCTGGGGATCCACATCCGCCTCGTCCGCCGCCAGCAGCTTCAATTCGGCGGGAGTGACCGTTTTCCGCTCTTCGAGGATCTCCAGCAATGCATCAAAGGGCGCACTGCCAACACCTACGATCACCAGTTCCCGGGTGGACTCTGTCATATTGGGTTCTCACGAGATGAATCGGTTGCTTCTGCGCCAGTTCGGCGAATAAACAGCCTGAAAATGCGGGGGATTATACTCAGGGAGAGTGTGGGGGGAAGCCGCCCCGGGACCGGGGCGGCGAATTGGGCAAAAAAACTTACAGTTTGCCCAGCAGGATCAGCAGTACGCGGCGCAGAGGCTCTGCGGCACCCCACAGCAGCTGGTCACCGACGGTGAAGGCATTCAGGTACTCTCCGCCCATGCTCAGCTTGCGCAGACGGCCTACCGGGATATCCAGCTTGCCGGTTACCGCGGTCGGGGTCAGCTCTTTCAGGGTTACTTCGCGATCGTTGGGGACCACCTTGACCCAATCGTTGGCAGAGCCAATCAGCTGCTCGATCTCCTCCAGCGGCAGATCCTTCTTCAGCTTCACGGTAAACGCCTGGCTGTGACAGCGCATGGCACCGATACGTACACAGGTGCCATCCACCGGTACCGTGCTCTCGGTGCGCAGGATCTTGTTGGCTTCTACCTGGGCCTTCCACTCTTCGCGGCTCTGACCGGATTCCAGCTGGGTATCGATCCAGGGCAGAAGACTGCCTGCCAGCGGCTCGCCAAATTGGGCGGTTGGGAAGTCGCTGCTGCGCATGCTTTCCGCTACCTTGCGGTCGATCTCGAGGATCGCGCTGGCCGGGTCCGCCAGTTCAGAAGCCACACCGTCGCGAATGCTGCCCATCTGAGAGATCAGCTCGCGCATATGCTTGGCGCCGGAGCCGCTGGCCGCCTGATAGGTCTGTGCGGTTACCCACTCCACCAGGCCTTCCTTGAACAGGCCACCCAGGCCCATCAGCATCAGGCTTACGGTGCAGTTACCGCCGATATAATTTTTAATACCGGATTCGATACCGTTGTCGATCACATCGCGGTTCACCGGGTCCAGCACGATGATGGCGTCGTCGTTCATACGCAGGCTGGAGGCGGCATCAATCCAGTAGCCATCCCAACCTTTTGCACGCAGCTTTTCGAACACTTCTTTGGTGTAGTCGCCACCCTGACAACTGACGATGGCGTCCAGCTCGGCCAGTGCGTCCAGGTCGTAGGCGTCTTTCAGCGGCGCAACTTCTTTACCAATCTCGGGGGCTTTGCCACCGGCATTGGATGTGGAGAAAAATACCGGCTCGGCGATGTGCGCGAAGTCGTTTTCATCCAGCATGCGGCCCATCAAAACGGAGCCGACCATACCGCGCCAGCCTACGAATCCTACCTTGTTCATTACATTACCTTTTGGAGTTTGTTCATTTCTGGATCCCGGCGCGGCTACGCCGACTTTACAAAGAGACCGGGATGACGGTGCGAGCATTTGGCCTTGTCAGAAAGCGGCCACCACTGCTGCGCCCATTTCCGCGGTGGAGACTTTTTTACAGCCGTCCGTGTAAATGTCCGCGGTGCGCAGTCCCTGATCCAGAACCTTGCTCACTGCCGCCTCAATTGCCTCTGCCGCTTCGCCCATATCCAGGGAGTAGCGCAACATCATGGCGGCGGAAAGAATCGTGGCCAGCGGGTTAGCAATACCCTGCCCGGCGATATCCGGCGCGCTGCCGTGGCAGGGCTCATAGAGGCCGAAGCCGGTTTCGTTCATGGAGGCCGACGGCAGCATGCCGATGGAACCGGTGAGCATGGCGGCAGCGTCGGACAGAATGTCGCCGAACATATTGCCGGTTACCATCACGTCGAACTGCTTGGGTGCACGCACCAGCTGCATAGCCGCGTTGTCCACGTACATGTGCGACAGCTCCACATCCGGGTACTCCGGGGCCAGACGGTCCAGTACTTCGCGCCACAACACGGTGACTTCCAGTACGTTGGCCTTGTCCACGGAACACAGCTTGCCGCCGCGCTTCTGTGCCGCCTCGAATGCCGTGCGGGCAATACGCTCGATCTCGGACTCTTTATACACGTAGGTATTGAAGCCCTGCTTTTCCCCGTTTTCCAGCGTCTTGATACCGCGAGGCTCACCGAAATAAATACCGCCGGTGAGCTCGCGCACGATCAGAATATCCAGGCCGGAAACCACTTCGGGCTTCAGGGAGGAAGCATCAGCCAGCTGCGGGTACAGAATCGCCGGGCGCAGGTTGGCGTAGAGACCGAGGCCGCTGCGAATTTTCAGCAGGCCTTTTTCCGGGCGGATCGCGCGATCCAGCGTGTCCCACTGGGGACCACCGACCGCACCCAGCAGTACCGCATCGCATTCACCGGCGTTGGCGAGTTCAGCATCGGTCAGCGGCTCACCGTGGGCATCGATGGACGCACCACCGATCAGGCCTTCGCTGAATTCCAGATTCAGGCCAAATTTTTCATCCGCGGTTTTCAGCACCGCTACCGCCTGTTCGATAATTTCCGGACCGATACCATCGCCCGGAAGGATCATGATTTTCTTGCTCATCGATTCGTCCTAAATTCCATTTCGCCGATTTATTTTACGGCGTCAAATAACCAGGGAGCCTGCTCGCGGCGCTTGGCTTCGTACGCGCGGATATCGTCTGCATCTTCCAGGGTCAGGCCGATATCATCCAAACCATTCAACAGGCAGTGCTTGCGGAAGGTATCAACCTCAAACGCGTGGGTTTCGCCATTGGGCTTGATCACCACCTGCGCTTCCAGATCGACAGTCAGTTCATAGCCTTCCTCGGCGTACATTTCCTGGAACAACTGCTCGACAATTTCGTCTTCCAGAACGATCGGCAAAAGACCGTTCTTGAAACAGTTGTTAAAGAAAATATCCGCAAAGCTCGGCGCGATAATCGCACGAAAGCCGTGGTCATCCAGTGCCCAAGGGGCGTGTTCACGGCTCGAACCACAACCAAAATTCTTGCGCGCCAGCAATACCGATGCCCCCTGGTAACGGGGATGGTTCAGCGGAAAATCCGGGTTTACCGGGCGATTGCTACAGTCCTGACCCGGCTGCCCCTCGTCGAGATAACGCAGTTCGTCGAACAGGTTGGGGCCAAAACCGGTGCGTTTGATGGACTTCAGAAACTGCTTGGGAATGATCAGATCCGTGTCCACATTGGCGCGATCCATGGGGGCCGCAACGCCATTATGTTGAGTAAACGCCTTCATTATTTCGCGCCTCCCGCGTTCTGTGTATCGCGCACATCCACAAAATGACCGGCAATCGCCGCGGCTGCCGCCATGCTCGGGCTCACCAAGTGAGTGCGACCACCGTAACCCTGACGACCTTCGAAGTTGCGGTTGGACGTGGAAGCACAGTGTTCACCGGCACCCAGTTTGTCCGCATTCATCGCCAGACACATGGAGCAGGACGGCTCGCGCCATTCAAAGCCCGCTTCCACAAATACTTTGTCCAGCCCTTCTTTTTCCGCCTGTGCTTTTACGGACTGCGAGCCGGGCACCACAAGCACCTGTTTTACGCTGTCGGCTTTCTTGTGGCCTTTGGCCACTGCTGCCGCTGCACGCAGGTCTTCAATACGGGAGTTGGTGCAGGAACCAATAAACACCCGGTCCAGGTTGATATCGGTAATTTTCTGGCCCGCTTTCAGGCCCATATATTCCAGCGCGCGTTCGATACCGGATTTTTTAGTCGCGTCGCTCTCGGCGGCGGGATCCGGCACCTGGGCGCTGATCGGCGCCACCATTTCCGGGGAAGTCCCCCAGCTGACCTGCGGCTCGATCTCTTCCGCTTTCAGCACCACCACTTCATCGAAGTGAGCGCCGTCGTCGGAGTGCAGGCGGCTCCAGTTTTCCACGGCCTTGTCCCACTGCTCCCCTTTAGGTGCGTAAGGCTTGCCCTTTACGTACTCCAGGGTGATGTCATCCACCGCGACCATACCCGCGCGGGCACCGCCCTCGATGGCCATATTGCAGATGGTCATGCGCCCTTCCATGGACAGGCTGCGGATCGCAGAGCCACCGAATTCGATGGCGTAACCAGTACCACCCGCAGTGCCGATCTTGCCGATAATCGCCAGCACCACGTCTTTTGCAGTCACACCCGGACCGAGCTCACCGTCCACGCGCACCAGCATGTTCTTCATCTTTTTCTGGATCAGACACTGGGTGGCCATCACATGCTCCACCTCTGAGGTACCGATCCCGTGGGCCAAAGCACCCAGCGCACCGTGAGTAGATGTGTGGGAATCGCCACACACCACGGTCATGCCCGGCAGGGTGACGCCGGTCTCCGGGCCGATCACATGCACAATGCCTTGGCCCGGGTCATTGATGCCGAATTCGACAATGCCAAACTCATTGCAGTTCTCGTCGAGAGTCTGCACCTGAATACGGGACACTTCGTCGCGGATACCCGCAATACCGCCGGCGCGCTCGGCGGCATCGGACGGCACATTGTGGTCCGGGGTGGCCACCACGGAATCCGTGCGCCACGGTTTGCGGCCAGCCAGACGTAGCCCTTCAAAGGCCTGAGGAGAGGTCACTTCGTGAATCAGGTGGCGATCGATATAGATCAGTGCGGTGCCGTCATCGCGGCTTTTGACCAGATGGTCTTCCCAGAGCTTGTCATAAAGCGTCTGTTTTTTTGTTTCAGGGTGTCCCATTGCCCCATCTCCTCTATGGATAACATGCCGGAGTCTAGGGGGGGCATTGAATAACATCAATTTATATTTATTATATGGCGCATTCGCTTTTGGAATACCTGAAGGCGACTATCGAGAAGATCCCATGGAAATCCAGTGGCTCAAAGCCTTCCTTGCCATCGCCGAGCAAAACTCCGTCTCCGAAGCGGCAGAACAACTACACCTGACCCAACCTGCGGTCAGCAAACGCCTCGCGTCGCTGGAACAGCAGCTGGGCGCTCCCCTGTTTGATCGCATCGGCCGCAAACTTCAGCTGACCAACGCAGGCCGCGCCCTCCTGCCCCGGGCACGCCACATCCTTAATGAAGTGAGCGATGCGCAACGGGAACTGCGCAGCCTTGGCGAGACTATCGGTGGCAGCCTGCGTATCGCCACCAGCCACCATGTGGGCCTGCACCACCTGCCGCCGGTACTGCGAGAATTCAGCAATCTTTACCCGGATGTGGCCCTGGATATCGACTTTCTGGATTCCGAGCAGGCCTACGAGGCACTGATGGCCGGCGAATATGAACTGGCAGTGGTCACCCTCGCGCTCAAGGATTACCCGAACCTCAACGCCCAGATCATCTGGCCCGACCCCTGTGTGGTGGTGGCCGCGCCGGACCACCCCCTGGCGCAGATGCCAGAGCTGGACCTGCCCGCCCTGGCACGCTACCCAGCCATCCTGCCGGATCTCAATACCTACACCGGGCGCCTGATCAAGCGCGAGTTCGACGCCCACGGGCTCAAGCTGACCGCCAAACTGGCCACCAACTTCCTCGAGACCATCAAGATGATGGCGGGGGTTGGGTTGGGCTGGAGCGTGCTGCCAAAGACCCTGATCGACGACAGCCTGGCCGAACTACCCATGCCCCAGCTCAGTATCGTGCGCAATCTGGGCATCATCTATCACCGCAACCGCACCCTCAGCAATGCGGCCAATGCACTGCAGCAACTGCTTTTCAAGGAGGCCCGGGGCCTGTAAGCGTGAAGAGACGGTGCGAACAGGTCGCAAATTCACGAATCCGGTCAGGGAAATTTCACAGAAAACAGGTAGAATCCGCCGCAGAATCCAACGGGAGAGACTCCAAAAATGAAAAAAATTACTCTGGCGCTCTGCGCCGCACTGGCGTCGGCTTCTGCCAGCGCAGACACTATTCTCGGGTTTGATGCCACCCTGGGTGCCTGGAAACCGGCATACAGCGGCGCGGTAGGTGTAGATAACTTCAACGTGGACGAATTTTCCCTCGCCGAAGACAACGCCACCTTTATACAGGCTGCACTCGAGCACCCGGTTCCGGTGATTCCGAATATCCTGGTAGCCCACAGCAAGATTGAAACCAATGGCACCGCCATGCTGAGCGAGAGCGTGACCTTCGGTGACGAGACCTTCGTGATTGGCTCCGAAATCACCGGTGATATCAATCTGACCCACACCGACGCGACCCTTTATTACGAGATCCTCGATAACTGGGTGAATCTGGACCTGGGCCTGACCGCCCGTCAGTACAGCGGCGAAATGTCGGTAACCAGTGACTTCCAGTCTGAGAACATCGAACTCTCTGGCGTACTGCCGATGGTTTACGGCGTAGCCCGCTTCGACCTGCCCTTTACCGGCTGGTCCATCATCGCCCAGGGCAACGGCACCAGCTATAACGGCGACCGCCACACCGACCTGACCGCCAAGATTCGCTGGGACTTCGTACCCGCACTGGACTTCGCGATTGAAGCCGGTTACCGCGCCATGACACTGGATGTGCAAGAGCTGGACGCCTTCCAGACCGATCTGGAAATCAAAGGCCCTTACCTGGGTCTGAACCTGCACCTGTAATCAGCGGATTACGTACAGGCACAAAAAAGGCGGAGCGCTTTCGGCACTCCGCCTTTTTTGTATTCAAATTGACACTCTGATTATTCAGACACGCCCGCAGGAATCTTCAACCCAAATTCCACATCGCCATTCTGTGCGCGCTGGCGCATCACATGGTCAATCAGCACCAGCGCCATCATCGCCTCGGCAATCGGCGTTGCGCGGATGCCCACACAGGGATCGTGACGCCCCTTGGTCACCACTTCAATAGGTTTACCATTGGTGTCCAGGCTCTTGCCGGGGATGCGCAGGCTGGAAGTGGGCTTCAGGGCAATATGCGCGATCAGCTCCTGGCCGCTGGAAATACCACCCAGTACGCCGCCGGCGTTGTTCGACTGGAAGCCCGCTTCAGTAATTTCGTCGCGGTGCTCGGTGCCCTTCTGCTCCACCGAACCAAACCCCGCACCGATTTCCACGCCTTTTACCGCATTGATGCTCATCAGTGCGTGCGCCAGGTCTGCGTCCAGGCGATCAAAAATCGGCTCGCCAAGCCCTGCAGGCACACCGCTCGCATGTACAGAAATGCGCGCGCCGATGGAGTTACCCTCTTTGATGAGCGCCTGCATGTAGGCTTCCATTTCCGGTACTTTGTCGGCATCGGGACAAAAGAAGGGATTTTCGCTGACTTGAGACCAGTCCAGCTTTTCGATTTTGATCGGGCCCAGCTGAGACAGGTAACCGCGCACTTCAATGCCAAACTGCTGCTTGAGCCACTTCTTGGCAATGGCACCGGCGGCAACGCGCATAGCGGTTTCCCGCGCAGAAGAGCGGCCACCGCCGCGGTAGTCGCGCAGGCCGTATTTGGCCCAATAGGTGTAATCGGCGTGGGCGGGGCGAATTTGCTCCGCGATATTGGCGTAGTCTTTGGAGCGCTGATCGGTGTTTTCGATCAGCAGGCCAATGGGAGTTCCGGTGGTCTTACCTTCGAAAACACCGGACAAGATTTTCACCTCATCGGCTTCGCGGCGCTGAGTGGTATAACGGGAGGTACCGGGCTTGCGGCGATCCAGTTCCAGCTGGATCTCTTCCGCAGTAATTTCCAGTCCCGGAGGGCAACCATCGACGATACAGCCCAGCGCTTGGCCGTGGCTTTCGCCAAATGTGGTGACACAGAACAGCTTGCCAAATGTATTGCCCGACATATCCGGTATTCCCTACCCCAGTGAATTATTCGATGAAAGGCGCGCATTATAGAGGAATCTCTATCCGCGCGCTCCGGATTCAAACGCTCACCTCAAACATGGGCCGGCAGGCCAGCAGCTCTTCGCGGGTCAGCACAAATACGCCGTGCCCGCCCTCTTCCAGCTCCGGCCAGAAAAACGGCACCTGCGGATAGGCCTCTTCCAGCGCCTCCCAGCTATTGCCCACTTCGCACACCAGAATACCCTCTGGCTGCAGGTGGTCCGGCGCCTCCAGAAGCAGGCGGCGGGTGAAGTCGAGGCCGTCGTCACCGGAGCCCAGGGCCAGGCCCGGTTCCGCACGGTACTCGGCCGGCATTTCCGCCAGATCCCGGGCATCGACATAGGGTGGGTTGCTGACGATCAGGTCGTAACTGCAGCCTTCGAGCTCAGCAAACAAGTCGGATTGCACCGCACGCACTTCGTCGTTCAGCTGATGGCGGTTGATATTGATCTGCGCCACGTCGATGGCATCCGCGGAAATATCACTGAGATCAACCCGTGCACCAGGGAAAGTGTCTGCGCAGGCGATGCCGATGCAGCCACTGCCGCAACAGAGGTCGAGAACGGCCAGAGGCTCCTGCTGCAGCCAGGGCTCAAACCGGTGACGGATCAGCTCACCAATGGGAGAACGCGGCACCAGCACCCGCTCGTCGACATAAAACGGCAGGTCACAGAACCAGGCTTCGTTGGTGAGGTAGGGGGCGGGCAGGCGTTTATCGATACGCTTTTCCAGCACAGCCATGACCTGACGGCGCTCATCCAGGGTCAGCCGGGCGTGTAGAATTTCCGGTTTGCTGTCCACCGGCAGGTGCAGGGCGTGAGTGACCAGCAGGACCGCTTCGTCCCAGGCGTTATCGGTTCCGTGACCAAACCAAAGGTTTTCGTCATTAAAGCGGCTCGTCCCCCAGCGCACATAGTCCAGAACTGTGTGCAGTTCGTGCAGGTTGGACTCGCGTTTCTCTATCATTGACCTGTTTCCTCGAATTTTGGCGCTTTACTACCGCCACGCAAAGCCTTAGGGTAGCGCACCCTCCGGAGTCTCCGTGACTCCTCTGTGCCGCCGGGCAACCGGCGATATCGACGCCCCGCCACCATCAGTGCCTGTGTGCCTGGCGAGCTGGCAACGCTATGTTAGTCCCGGGGCGAGACGTTGGAAGCTGACAGACATGAAAGAACAATACGCGCAAATTATTGAAGCCATCGGTGAAGACCTGGAACGCCCGGGCCTGAAAGATACCCCCCTGCGCGCCGCCAAGGCGATGCAGTATCTCACTCGCGGCTATCAACAGACCCTGGACGAAGTGGTCAACGATGCCCTTTTCCCCTCCACCTGCAGCGAGATGGTGCTGGTAAAAGACATCGAGCTCTACTCCCTGTGCGAACACCACTTGCTGCCGTTTATCGGCAAAGCCCATGTGGCTTACATTCCTGACGGCAAGGTATTGGGCCTGTCCAAGGTGGCGCGCATTGTAGACATGTTTGCCCGCCGTTTGCAGATTCAGGAACAACTAACGGTGCAAATTGCGGAAACCATCAAGCAGGTCACCGGTGCCGCCGGCGTGGGCGTAATCATCGAAGCCAAGCACATGTGCATGATGATGCGCGGTGTGGAGAAGCAGAATTCAGTGATGAAAACCTCCGCCATGTTGGGCTCGTTCCGCAGCCAGCAGGCCACCCGCAATGAGTTCCTGTCCCTGATCCGCTAATCATTAACCGTTAGCGTTTCACAACGCGAGGAGAGTCCGGCCATGCCGCATCTGGTGATTGAATATTCTCAAAAACTGGAAGACAGCATTTCCATTTCTGCACTGGTCAGCAACGGCCAGCAGGCAATGAGTGACACCGGGCTTTTCAATGCCAGTGCGATCAAGACCCGCGCCCTGCCCTGCCGGGATTTCGTGCTCGGCAAGAGCCACGAAGGCTCCAGCAATCTGTTTATCCACGCAGAAGTGCGCATTCTGGAAGGCCGCACGGTGCAGCAGAAAGAAGATCTGAGTGCGGCCATTTTCAACTATCTGTGCGAGGCCGCGCCCGAGGTTCCGGAAATTTCGGTGGAAGTGCGGGATATGGAAAAAGCCAGCTACTCCAAGCGCATCCCATTCTGACAGCCACCTGATAGCGCTTACTCGGCTTCGCTGAGATACGGCAAAAACCAATGGGCGATCGCTTCCGCGCTTTCTTCCATATGCAGGTGGTGCCCGCCGGGAAACTCACGCAGCTCGATACCCGGGTGCTGCTCGGCCACCGGGCGGATCCGCTCGATCATTCCCTGAATACCATCCTTACCGAGCGCCAGCCGAATCGGCATGACGGCACGATCCAGGAACGCCTGCACCTGGCCCTCATTCAACTTTGCCAGTGAACTGGCCAGCAACTGCGGGTCATTGCTCCAGGTAAACCCGTCCCCAACGCGGCGTACACCACGCTCTACCAGCCGGCGAGCCGCATCATCACTGAGCTTGAACAACCCGTTCTTACGCGCAGCGGTCGCCACCTCCAGGGAGTCGAACACTTTGGACTTGCGCGCGTGGTAGCGGGCGCGCTGCTCGATGCCCTTGCGCAGGGTTTCCGGCGCCTCCGCATCGGTTGTTGGTGGCGGCACCAGACCATCGATGAGCGCCAGACGCTTTACCCGCTCGGGAAAGGTGGCGGCGGCAATGGTGGCAATTACCGCGCCGCGGGAGTGCGCGAGCATCGAAAATTTCTCCCAGCCCAGCGCGTCGGCCATTCCCAGCACATCTTCGATTTCGGTCCACACGGTGTAATTGGCATCCCGGTGACGATGATAACTCTGCCCGTGACCGGCGAGATCGACCGCCACCAGATTAAGTTCGCTCAGGAACGGCGCCATGGCGTCAAAGCTGGCACAGTTATCCAGCCAGCCGTGCAGCGCCAACACAGGTACACCATCGGGATTGCCCCACTGGCGCGCGGCAATGGTATTGCCCTGAATATCGAGGGTGATGTCGCGGAAAACGGGATGGAGGGAATCGCTCATGTGGAATACGGCTTGGTCAGTCTGGAGCAAAGATGCTGACAGTGACCGGCTGCCGCCTCAATGGCCACAGGAGCCAGATTTAGTGGCCAGTGCTTTCGGCAACCGCGCACACAACCCGTCCTGAAACAAACGGCCAACTGCCAGCCACACCAGCTAGGGCTTATGCTGCAGCCACTCCAGCTCTGCGCAGTCGAGTGCCCACACTTCATCGGCTTTGACACACGCGAGGCTGGCGGTCCCCATCGGGTGTTCATCCCCGCTGCCGCAGAGACCGTTGACCAGGCTGCCAACCTGCGGCTGATGACCGACCAGCATCAGTGGGAATATGGACTCTTCCGCTTCTGCGATCGCTTCCAGCAATGTGCTCACCGGAGTGTCCCCGGTCAGCAGCTCCTGTACCTCCACGTCCAAACCGAAGGTCTCCGCCACAATTTTGGCCGTCTGCCGGGTTCGTACAAAGGGGCTGGCCCAGAGAGTTTTCACCTGCGCCAGTTCAGAGGCGCGCTCCCTGCACACGGCCGCTACTTCCGCGCGCCCCTCATCGGTCAACGCCCGGGTTTCGTCACTTTTACTGAAAGGCTCAGCGTGGCCGTGACGCATGACAAACAACAGCACTACCGTCTCCCGTCAAAGAATTGCAGCCGACTAAAAGGTGATCAATTACTTTTTATCGCCAGAGGGCTTACTTTCATCGTCTGCGGAAGCGGTTTCCGTTTCCTTCGCTGCCCCGTCTTCAGGCGCGGCCGCGCCAGTGTCTGAGCCCAGCTCGATAACACGGTCTTCTTCAGCTTTTTCTTTGTCGGCCTTTGCCGCCTTTTTGCGCTTGGCCGGCTTTTCCACTTTTTCGCTGGAATCCGCTACCGCGGGGTCGGCGCCTTGATCGGGCTCGGCGACTATGTCCTCAACCTCTTCGACCACATCAGCGGCCTCAGCTTCCGCAGCCGCCACCGCCTCCTCCGCACTGATAATTTCACCATCGATCTCTTCAGCACTTTCGTAGGTGGAGAGATCTTCCTCTTCGGATTCTGGCCATTCGGAAAATGGGAACGGCTTTTCCTCGGAGTTGTAGATCAGGAACTGCAACGACTGGTAGATATAGGAGGCAATCTGGTCGCCAAGACGGCGCAGGTTATCGTTGGCACTGCCGGTAAAAATAGCGAACAGGAATTGGGCGATGACCACCGCCAGCATGACAAAGCCAGCAATTTCCAGTAACACGGCAAACAGCACCATATAAATCAGGCGCAACCACTGGTTGGAGGAGGTCAGGTTCTGTTTCAGTTCTTCATTGCTCATTGGGCGATCACCAGTCCGTTGTTGGGCACCACAAAATAGAAATGGCCGGCAGGCGCCGGCCGGGCGAATCTCAGGGTTGTGGCCATTCCGCAAACGGGAATGGCTTCTCTTCACTGTTATAAATCAGGAACTGCAGGATCTGATAAATATAGGATGCAATCTGGTTGCCGAGTTGGCGAAGGTTGTCGTTCGGGCCGCCAGAAATAATGGTAAATAGAAACTGCAGCACGATGGTCGCCAGCATGACCACACCAGCTACCTCGAGCAGAATCACAAACAACACCATAAATAACAGCCGCAGCCAGTGGTCGGTGGAGGCGAGATTGTGCTTGATCTGTTCGTTATTCATTGCAGGTCCTAAAAGGAGTGTTCACGGTTTGGCCGAATAAGCCACATCAAAGGTCTGCTCGCCAGACATCAGCTCGCGAATGACCATGGGTATCGGGGTACCTTCAAATAATATGGCGTGAATAGCGGAAACCAAGGGCATATAGACGCCCAATTCATCGGCTTTGGCCTTAATCAGACGAACGGTATTCACCCCTTCCGCCACCTGGCCGATTTCCGTCACCGCTTCTTCAAGCTTTCTTCCCTTGCCCACCAGGTATCCCACCCGGTAGTTGCGGCTGAGATCCGACGAACAGGTAAGAATCAGGTCGCCAACTCCGGCGAGGCCGATAAAGGTCATCGGGTCCGCACCGATGGCTTCGGCAAAGCGCATCATTTCTGCCAGGGCGCGGGTAATCAACAGGCTGGTGGTATTTTGACCACGGCCCAGCGCCACAGCCATACCGGTGACGATGGCGTAGATATTTTTCAACGCGCCGGCCAGTTCAACGCCGAACACGTCGTTGCTGGAGTAAACACGGAAGGTTTCCGAGTGCAGCACTTTCTGAATGGTGCTGCACAGGGATTCGTCTTCACTGGCAATCACCGTAGCGGTGTAGTGGGCGGCGACGACTTCCTTGGCGAAATTGGGGCCACTCAGCACCCCCACGCGCATACCGTCGGTTTCTTCCCGCAGGATATCGCTCATCAGGTGGAACTGGTCGTGCTCGATGCCCTTGGTAAGCGAAATCAGCATGGTTCCCGGTGCCAGTACCGGTGCGGCGCGGTGCACCACTTCGCGGAACGACTTGCTTGGAATGGCCACAAACACGATCTGGCAGCCACGCACGGCCTGCTCCAGGTCGGCGGTGACATTCAGGTCCGGATGCAGCGCTACGCCAGGTAAGTAGTACTGGTTTTCGCCCTGTGCCATACAGGCAGCCGCGCGCTCGGGGTCACGCATCCACTGCCGGGTATCGTGGCCGTTGCCGGCAACAATATTGGCGATCGCGGTGCCAAAGCTACCGCCGCCGAGAATGGCGATGGAGTGACGGGGTTCTGAGGCGCTTGAGGGTACGTCTGTTGAGGTCATAACGCT
The DNA here is from genome assembly GCF_947504145.1 of uncultured Microbulbifer sp. Classification (GTDB taxonomy): domain Bacteria; phylum Pseudomonadota; class Gammaproteobacteria; order Pseudomonadales; family Cellvibrionaceae; genus Microbulbifer. The sequence continues at coordinate 334,429 of NZ_CANNGQ010000001.1, read as the reverse complement.
CTGTAAATTTTGCTGTGCAGCGGGGGATTATACGGAGCCTGGTAGCAAGGCCCAACGACCGGGCGAGAATTTGGTCATTTTTGCCAAGTTCACCAGCAACTGTCGTCTTTTGACGACCTATTCGCGCAAAAAACCGGCAAGGAAATAATATAGCTCAGGCTGGGATCTGCGCGAGCGCGCAACAGTATCAACTGGAAAAAGAGCAGCGCTTCCCGGCGGCACAAAGCCGCCGGGAACACGGTTAGGCACTCGGGCGCTTAGCGGTTGAGCTCCAACAGCAGTGCGTTCAGACGGCGCACATAGTCCGCCGGATCCGCCAGCTGGTTGCCCGCTGCCAGATTGGCCTGGTCCATCAGAATATTGGTGAGGTCCGCAAAGCGGTCTTCGTCCTGCTCCTGATCCAATCGCTGTACCAGCGGGTGGCTCGGGTTCAGCTCGAAAATTGGCTTGCCTTCCGGCAGGGACTGTCCCGCCTGCTCCAGGATACGGCGCATCTGCAGCCCCATATCGTTGTCACTGGCCACCAGACACGCGGGAGAGTCCACCAGGCGCGTGGTTGCGCGCACATCTTCCACCCGCGCTTCCAGCACTTCCTTGACCCGCTCAACCAGCGCGCCAGATTCCTTCTCGACCTTTTCGCGCTCTGCCTTGTCGTCATCATTTTCGGCTTCACCCAGGTCCAGCGCGCCTTTGGCCACGTCCTGGAACTGCTTGCCGTCGAACTCCTGCATATGGCCAACAAACCACTCGTCCACCTGATCGGTGAGCAGCAGCACTTCGATGCCTTTTTTGCGGAAGACTTCCAGGTAGGGGGAAGACTTGGCGGTAGCGAAGTTGTCCGCACACACGTAATAGATGTGCTTCTGACCATCTTTCATACGACCGACATAGCTTTCCAGAGACTGGTCCTGCTTGTCGCTGTCGGTGTAAGTGGTGGAGAAGCGCAGCAGCTTGGCAATTTTCTCTTTATTGGAGAAATCTTCCGCCGGGCCTTCTTTCATTACCGAGCCAAACAGGTCCCAGAACTGCTGATACTGATCCGCGTCTTTCTTCGCCAGCTTGTCCAGCATATCCAGCACACGCTTGGTTAGTGCGCTCTTGATCGCGTCGGTGTTCTGGTCTTTCTGCAGGATCTCGCGGGATACGTTCAGCGGCAGATCATTGGAGTCCAGCACACCTTTCACAAAGCGCAGATACAGCGGCAGGAACTGCTCGGCGTCATCCATGATGAAGGTGCGTTGCACATACAGTTTGAGGCCGCGGGCGGCGTCGCGCTGATACAGGTCAAACGGCGCGCGGGCCGGGATATACAGCAGGCTGGTGTAATCCAGCTTGCCTTCGACACGGTTGTGGCTCCAGGTGAGCGGATCTTCAAAATCGTGGGAGATGTGCTTGTAGAACTCTTTGTACTCTTCGGATTTCACCTCGGAGCGCGGGCGGGTCCACAGGGCCTGGGCGGCGTTGACCGCTTCAAATTCTGGCGCCTTTTCCTCACTCTTCTCTTCATCATCACCAGCAGGTGCTTCCTGCTTCAGCATCTCCACCGGGATGGCGATGTGATCGGAGTACTTTTTGATGATGGAGCGCAGGCGCCAGTCGTCGGCGAACTCTTTGGCGTCGTCTTTCAGGTGCAGCACCACGCGGGTACCACGGCTCGGCCACTCGACGTTTTCCACCGAGTACTCGGCCTCGCCGCTGCACTCCCAGTGCACGCCCTGGCTGGCATCGCTGCCGGCGCGACGGGTAAAGACATCCACCTTGTCGGCAACAATGAACGCGGAGTAGAAACCGACCCCGAACTGACCAATCAGGTGCGCATCTTTCTTCTGGTCGCCGCTGAGGTTCTGCATGAAATTGGCGGTGCCGGAGCGGGCGATGGTGCCGAGGTTCTCGATTACCTCATCGCGGCTCATGCCGATGCCGTTATCACTGATGGTGAGGGTGCCGGCGTCCTTGTCGAATTCGATGCGAATACGCAGGTCCGGGTCTTCCGCCAGCAGTTCCGGCTTGGAGAGGGCTTCAAAACGCAGCTTGTCGGCGGCGTCGGATGCGTTGGATACCAGCTCGCGCAGGAAAATCTCCTTATTGGAGTACAGCGAGTGGATCATCAGGTGCAGCAGCTGCTTGGCTTCTGTCTGGAAGCCGTGGTTCTCTTTATGCGCCTCTACTGTCATGGATCGGTTCTCCCCTTTAAAAATCAACTACAGCGATCAAGTTCAGGAGAGCAGATATTGGGCCTCAGCGAGCCAATTCAAGCGCTAATCGAGGCCCGTTTGCAGGGAGAAGAATATTGGCGAGGAGCGGCGGCTACTTTTTCGCCGCTGCAGCAATGGCCTGTACCAGCTTTCCGCGGCCAGTAATGTCGGCAATAAAGTTGCCGGTGAGGTCCGAAATTACGCGCGACTCAGCGTTCATCAGTATGACGATACCCACTTTGCGCTTTTCCGAATAGGCAATGGCGGCGCGGAACCCGGCTACCCAGCCACCGTGGAAAATAATGCGATCATCACCCACGGAATACAGGCGCCAGCCAAGTCCGTAACCGGCGTGGTCAATGTAGTCACGCCAGATCCGATGGCGCAGATGGCGGCGGGTTTCCACCCGCTCGGTGGTCAGGTCGGTAATCACGTCCTGAGACAGCACATCCGGGAAATAGCCCATCTGTGCCTTCAGCCACTGCCCCATATCACTGATGCTGGCATTCACGCCCGCCGCCGGTGCCGCCAGGTAGTATTCCTTCTCCACCTTTACCGGGCGCCAGCCGCGACCGGTCTGTACATGGGGAGCCGCGCGGTTGCTGGCCGCCATAAAGTTCTCCCACCCCAGGGAGGCGTCTTCCATCTCCAGGGGGGCGAAGAAACGGTCTTTCAGCTGACGGCTGTAGGGCACACCGGTGGCCTTTTGGATCACGTCTTCAATCAGGCTGAACAGTACGTTCTGGTAGCCGTAGCACTTGCCCGGTTTGCAGTGGGGGTCGATGGTGGCAAACATCGGCAGGATCTTGGACAGGGGCCGATTGTCTTCCAGGTAATTGTCGTAGGCGTTGGGGGTCAGGCCAGACGAATGGCTCAACAGATGCTGCACCTGCAGCTGCATGGACAACGCCGGGGTCTTGAAGCTGAGCTGAGGCACGTAGCGCACCACCTTGTCGGCCCAACTGAATTTTTGCTCGTGTTCCAGCACCGCGGCCATGCTGGCGGCAAAAGTCTTGGAGACAGAGGCAAGGCGGAACACCGTATGTGAGGTGATTTTCTCGTGCTTGCCCTTTACCCGGACACCGTAGGTGTTCATGGCAACAATCTGGTCGTGATCGACAATCACATAGGCGGCACCGGGAATACCCTGCTGCTTCAGCAGCTGGCGGAAATAGCGGTCAAACTCTTTGGCGCTGGCTTCAACATCCTTGCTGATGGCCCTGGAGCCCTCGCGCGCCGACTTTTCTGCACGCCCCGGGTCTGCAGCCACCTGACTGGCGGCGACCAGCGAGCCCAGCATGAGAAGCGGCAAAAACACAGCCCGGAGGCTTCGGTTACTGTTGAAAATGCCCTGAATCACCGTGAAAACACCATGTGCCGTACTGCAGACTACCTCGACAACCACTGCCCGCGGCGGGCAACAGCTCAGCCGAATATTTGTGGGGAACCTGTGTTAAGACTAGCAGCCCCGGAAAAAATTCTTGGCGATCAGGCCTTTTTCATCGAGCGAGAAAACGCCATAAACCCCGCACTGTGATCACTTTATCGCCAGCACTCGCAAGCGGTACCCAGTGACCGGGCAGGCATTGTAATAAAACTGGTACAAACGCGCACATTAGAGGATTTGGGGTACGAATACACCTACCCCGCACGTGCCTTTCAGGCATAAAAAAACCGCCTTGCGGCGGTTTTCGTGGCTGGGGGCGATTTCACCCCCAACCAGGCAAGAAGCCAGACAAAGCCTTACAGCTTGTCGGAGTTCTCGCTCAGGTAAGCAGCAACGCCTTCCGGGGACGCGTTCATGCCTTTATCACCTTCCTGCCAGCCAGCCGGGCAAACTTCACCGTGCTCCTGGTGGAACGCCAGCGCGTCAACCATGCGCAGCATTTCGTCTACGTTACGGCCCAGCGGCAGATCGTTCACTACCTGGTGACGAACAACGCCTTCTTCGTCGATCAGGAAGGAACCGCGGAAAGCGACACCCGCGTCGGCTTCTACGTCGTAAGCCTGGCAGATTTCGTGCTTGGTGTCGGCAACCAGGGTGTACTTGACCGGACCGATGCCGCCCTCGTTTACCGGGGTGTTGCGCCAGGCGTTGTGGGAGAACTGGGAATCGATGGAAACACCAATAACCTCAACACCGCGCTTCTGGAACTCTTCCAGACGGTGGTCAAAAGCGATCAGCTCAGACGGGCATACGAAAGTGAAGTCCAGCGGGTAGAAGAAAATTACCGCCTTCTTGCCCTTGATGGTTTCCGCCAGGTTGTAAGTGTCAACAATCTCGCCAGTACCCAGTACTGCCGCTGCAGTGAAATCCGGAGCGGGCTTGCCTACTAATACGGCCATGAGAACCTCCTCAATGAGATAGATGGTTTAGGTTGGATGTGTTCAATTTATAACCTTCGGCTATAAATCAATAAAAGCTTGATAGGGGGCCGCTATGATACACAGGCACCTATTCCAGTCCCATTAAATTTTTATATAAAGGCAATAGCAGGCACCACACCACAAACTTCGGTGCAAACCCGTTCGCATACCAGCTCGCTACCCACTTCCAGCAGGCGAGCGACGGCCCCTATCAGCTACCCAGCCAAGCCTCTAGAACCAAGCAGTCACAAATCGGCCTGCCAGGCACACATCCGCTTACTAGACTATTTACTGAGCGGCCGAATAATCTTATTGACACTTATTCTCATTACCAATAAGATCACACATCCGCTTGATTGAAGAGCTTATTTGCGCCAGGGTCTCCCGCGATGTACGTATGTATCTGTAAAGGCATCACCGACAGCCAGATCAAGGAAGCCGTTTACGATGGCTCCACTTCCGTGAAAGCCCTGCGCCGCCATCTGGGTGTTTCCTCTCAGTGCGGCCGCTGCGCCGAGCTGACCCAGGAAATCATCGACGAGACCATGACCGCCGGCGTCATGGCCAATGCCAACAGCGCCCTCTTCTATTCCGCAGGCTGAACTCACCCCGAATGCACACAGGGCACCGACCACTGCGGTGCCTGCGCTTCCTCCCGCCTCCCAGTTCATCACGCGTCTCCAACATCTTCGCCAGCTCACTGGCAAGCTCCTTCTGCTGTCCTATCTTTAAGAGCCACAGCGTGCTTTAACAGCCACCGGCGCGCTTTAAGACTTGAAGCAGGACGCAATGAAACAACAGCTGCTGCATCTGATCGAGCGACTGCGCGCCAGCTTCTGGGTAATTCCGGCAATCATGATGGCCGCGGCAATTCTTCTGTCGCAGGGATTTCTCGCTATCGATCAGCACTGGGACATCGAGCAACTGCCGGGTTTCGGCTGGCTTACCCAGCGCGATCCCGACAGCGCGCGCGCACTACTGTCGACCGTTGCCGGCTCTACGATCACCGTTGCAGGTACCGTCTTTTCCATCACCACCGTGGCCCTCACCCTCGCCTCCAATCAATTCGGCCCGCGCGTGGTGCGCAATTTCATTCGCGATCGCGGCACCCAGGTATCCCTGGGGATTTTCCTTTCCACCTTTGTATACGCACTGCTGGTCACTCGCGGTATTGATGCCAGCGAACCGGGCAACCGCCAGACCTTGTCTGTCAGTTTTGCACTGCTGCTCACGCTGATCTGCATCGCCTATCTCATCTACTTTATTCACAACGTGGCGCAGTCGATCCAGATCGACAGCATTACCGACCAGATCAATCGCGAATTTCGCTCGGCACTGGAAACCATCTACCCCGCTGAAGATTGCCGGGACCCGCGCTACCGCCGCCAGGATTTACGCGCGCTCAACCTCGGCGAAGACGCACTGTGCGTTCGCGCCCACCAGGAAGGATATGTACAGCGCATTGATCGCCAGAAACTGATCGAATGGGCAAGTGAACACCATTGCTGTATTCGCCTCGACATTCACCCGGGAGCTTTTCTTTACCACTGGGGCGTTGTCGCCCGGGTATTCAACCCGCCCCGGGACATTGACAGCCACGTAATTGCCGGGGCGATCCACGGCGCCGTCACCCTTGGGCCGCAGCCGACGGCAGAGCAGGACGTCATTTTTTCTGTCAGGCAACTTGCACAGATCGCGGTACGGGCCCTGTCACCAGGCATCAACGACCCGTTCACGGCGTACACCTGTATCGACCGGCTGATAGACGGAATCGGCATCGTGCTGCAGCGCCCGGAGCTCCCCAACTGCTTTAACGACGACGAAAACGTCCTGCGACTTGTCACCTCCGAGCTGGATTTCGATGACGTACTGGCGGCAGCACTGGATGAAATACGGGAATACGGGCGCGACAGCGGCGTGGTCATGCGCCACTTGCTGAGCGCTCTCAATGAACTTGCGGAGATCTGCACCCGCAAGGTGGATCAAAACGCAATGAAAACTCTGATACAACGCCTGAAAGAAGACTGCGAGAATGGTATCGATGATCAGTTCGATATCACCTCACTGCAAAAAAGACTGGCGGCCATGCGCAAAACCCTCGGCTGAAATCCGTGCAAAACCTTCTATTCCCGCAATACTTTGTCGCCCACCACCGTTTCGCCCAACTGCTTTTCACCCAGCCGCCCACCCATTGCGAATTAAACCCAACCAAAACAATCTAAAGCGGAATCGTTCTCGTTGTAGTTTTCGGCCTTTTTCCCGTTAATTTTCCCGCTTTTTTCCCGCATGTTCGCCGATATTCCGCGCTTGACTTGTCCATTTCCCCAACGCAAACTCCACACAATCTTGCGGCCCAGACCCTACAATTTTGATGGCGTAAGCCGGAATGTTTCCGGCACCTTCAATTTCGTATTTCAGAATTTCTGCGCCAACCATTTTTATGATTAATAAAATCCCTCACAGGACACAGCCAGCCGGCTCAAGGAGAACACCATGAAGGGCGATCCCAAAGTCATCGAACATCTGAACAAGGCACTGGGGAATGAGCTGATTGCCATCAACCAGTATTTTTTACATTCCCGCATGTTCAAGGACTGGGGCCTGAAAGAGCTGGCAGACAAGGAATACCATGAGTCCATCGACGAGATGAAACACGCCGACTGGCTGATCGAGCGGATTCTGTTTCTTGAAGGCATCCCCAATCTGCAACATCTCGGCAAACTTCTGATCGGTGAAAACACCGAGGAGATGCTCAAGTGCGACCTGAAGCTGGAGCAGAAAGCCATCCCCGACCTGCGCGACGGCATCGAGTACTGCGAATCCGTACGTGACTACGGCAGCCGCGAGCTGCTGGAAAAAATTCTCGATTCCGAAGAGGAGCACGTGGACTGGCTGGAAACCCAGCTGAGCCTGATCGACAAAGTCGGCCTGCAGAACTACCTGCAAAAGCAGATGGTCAGCGCCTCCGAAGAGTAACGCCGACAAGTTTCGGGCATAAAAAAACCGCGGTCATTGCCGCGGTTTTTTTTATTGGCCGAAGTAGAGAGTTACTCGCCTTCGCCAGCCTCTTTGGCAGCTTCTTCAATCAGCGTCTTCAGCTCACCGTTTTCATACATTTCCATGATGATGTCACAGCCACCTACCAGCTCCTGCTTGATCCACAGCTGCGGGAAGGTCGGCCAGTTGGCGTACTTCGGCAGTTCGGCGCGGATATCCGGGTTTGCCAGAATGTCCACATAGGCAAAGCGCTGGCCACAGGCCATGATTGCCTGGGATGCACGCATGGAAAAACCACACTGGGGGGCGTTGGGGCTGCCTTTCATATAAAGCAGGATGTCATTGTCGCCAATCTGCTTTTTGATGTTTTCCAGAGTATCCATAGTGGAAGCAAACCTCGGGGTTGGGAAATTTCCGGCTCCGGCGCACCGCGCCAATCCGTGTTGAAAGCGCGCATTGTACCCGATTCCCAAATCTGCGCACGCCCCTCCCCCCGGCGCCCCCAAACTACGCACCGCCTACTGGCTCCGGGCCGCCGCTGTGCTAGTATTGCCGGCTTCCCGGGGAAATTGCGGACAGAATGCGCCCACGGCGTATTTTCTGCGGTTTTCCTATTTTCGGCCCACCCACACAGGAGATAGCAAAGTGGCCAGTCCCGCATTGATGCAAAACTACGGTAACAGAACCCTGACTCTGGTCAGAGGCGAAGGCAACTACCTGTGGGACGACAGCGACCGACGTTATCTCGACGCCCTCTCCGGTATTGCTGTATGCGGCCTCGGCCACTGCCACCCGGCAGTCACCATGGCCATCCAGGAGCAGGCCAATACCCTGCTGCACGCGTCCAATCTGTACAACCTGCAGCCTCAGGAACAACTGGGCGAGAAGCTGGTGTCCCTGTCCGGCATGGACAATGTGTTTTTCTCCAATTCCGGTGCAGAGGCCAATGAGGCCGCCATCAAACTGGCGCGCAAACTCGGCAACGAGCGCAACCTGGCCTGCCCCAAGATTGTAGTGACCGAAGGTGCATTCCACGGTCGCACCCTGGCCACCCTCACCGCTACAGGTAATCCCAAGGTGCAACAGGGCTTCGCGCCCCTGCCGGAAGGCTTCCTGCGTGTACCGTTCAACGACGCTGCCGCGATCGAAAAGCTGGCGGACGAGCACGATGACATCGTGGCAATCCTGGTAGAGCCGATACAGGGCGAAGGCGGTATCCGCATTCCCGATGCCGATTATCTGCCGCGCCTGCGCAGCCTGTGCGACCAGCAGGGCTGGCTGCTCATGCTGGATGAGATCCAGACTGCCAACGGCCGCAGCGGCAAACTATTTGCCTATCAACACCACGACGGCCTATTGCCCGACGTAGTAACCACGGCCAAAGGCCTGGGCAATGGCGTCCCCATCGGCGCCTGCCTGGCCCGCGGCAAGGCGGCCACGCTGTTTACCGCCGGCGCCCACGGTTCCACCTTCGGTGGCAACCCCCTGGCCTGCCGTGCCGGCCTCGCAGTGCTGGAAACCCTGGAAAAGGAGTGGCTGATTGAACGTGCGGAGAATCTCGGCACCCAGCTGCTGGATCAACTCAATAGTGAACTGGCTGGCTGCGACCATGTAAAAGAGGTTCGCGGCCTCGGCCTGCTGATCGGCATTGAGCTCGATCGCCCCTGTGCGGAGCTGGTCGACCTGGCCCGCGCCCACGGCCTGCTGATTAATGTAACCGCCGGCAATGTGGTGCGCCTGCTGCCGCCACTGACCCTTACCGATGCCGAGTGCAGCCAGATCGCGACCACCGTCGCCTCACTGGTGCGCGATTTTGCCCAACAGGCCGCCTGATTTACGGAGGATTTATTCATGGCAGTCAGACATTTTCTTACCCTCCTGGACCTGAGCAAAGACGAGCTGCGCAGCATCATCGAGCGCGCTATCGAGCTCAAGGCCCTGCGTAACCAGGGTGTGGCCAGCGATTCATTTCGCAATAAAGTGCTGGGGATGATCTTCGAGAAATCCTCCACCCGCACCCGGGTCTCCTTTGAAGCCGGTATGGCCCAGATGGGGGGCAGCGCCCTGTTCCTGTCCCCGCGCGATACCCAACTGGGCCGCGGCGAGCCCATCGAAGACAGTGCGCGGGTCATCTCGCGTATGGTGGACATGGTGATGATCCGCACCTTCGGCCACAACGTGCTCGAGCGCTTTGCCGAATACAGTAAGGTGCCGGTGATCAACGCTCTGTCCGACAGCTACCACCCTTGCCAGCTACTGGCAGACCTGCAGACTTTTGTAGAACACCGCGGCAGCCCGGAGGGCAAAGTGGTGACCTGGGTGGGCGACGGCAACAACATGTGCCACTCCTATATCAATGCTGCCCGTCAGTACGACTTCGAGCTGCGCATTGCCTGCCCGGAGGGTTACGACCCGGACGAAAGCATCCTGGCCGCTGCCGGCGACCGCGTTTCCGTCTTCCGCAAGCCGGTGGACGCGGTGCGAGGATCCGACTGGGTTGCCACCGATGTATGGGCCTCCATGGGCCAGGAAACCGAGCAGCAGATCCGCATCAAAGCGTTTGAAGGCTTCCTGGTGGACCACGAGCTGATGAGCCACGCCAACAGCGATGCCATCTTTATGCACTGTCTGCCCGCCCACCGTGGTGAAGAAGTGAGCGGCGAACTGCTGGAAGACGAGGCCATTTCCGTGGTCTGGGACGAAGCGGAAAACCGCCTGCATGCGCAGAAAGCCCTGATGGAATTCCTGCAGGCCAACAGCAACTGACCAGCTGCACGGCACGCGAGAGTTACATCCCACAAAAAGAAGCGCCGGACGATCATCCTGCGCTTCTTTTTTGTTCACTTATTAAATAGTTGTCCACAGCTCACTGCGATCGAAATTCAGCCACACCCTGCCGCAGCCCCCTTTTTTCCCGACGCCCAAATTGACCTCCCAGTGCCCGTTTGATCAGCGAATAATCAAGTCCTCGCTGTTATTGCTCTGCTTAATTTGAGACCTGCTTACTATTAAAAAATATTCTTAAAAACGGCTGCCCCGCAAATCGCTGGTTACTTTTCATACCCGGCCAGTATTGGCGGGCGCTGGCGAGAGGAGAAATCCACGTCGACGGGTCTACCCACATATTATCCACAAGTAACCCCGAAGTTATCCGCCTTGAATTACCCCCTCAATCGCATTATCTTGTTGCTCATACGAGGTCACACCCCAATATATAGGGTTTGGGTAGTTCGAACGGACTACCATAAACGCTCGCAGAGTGCTTCAAGGAAGCCTCGCGGCCTAAAAGTAGCGGCGCACCGCGCTCAAGCCAGACCACAACATATAGTGTTTGGCCTCAACCGTACCAACTAGCTGCAACCTGCCTACAGGCAGGTACCGGGAAAGTGGATAACGGTGGATAAGTCACGCGAAGGTAATCACCGGCGTACGGTTCCACCCCGAGTTCCACAACAGGCTCCCCAGGGAGTCCACAGGGAGAGAGTCCCCGAGCACAGGGCGGCATCTTCGTTCAGACGCAGTATCAAGCAGTACCCCACAAGAGTTACCCGAGCGGAGCCCAGGCTTCGCCGTTACTGCTTGTGTCGATTTATTGCGCGTACTGACCTGGACTGGTCGTCTGCCGTGCCCCCGGCGTTAGGCAAGTGTGATGTTGCATGTACGGCAAACAGAATTTTCGGCCACAAGCCGGTTTACTCAATTTTTTATCGCAAAAATCAAAGCAAAACCAAAGCAAGTCGACCAGACGCGCGCGCAAACTTTACGGAGAAATTCATGCACACAGAGACAGGGCGCTCCCAGTCTGTGCCAAACGGCACTACCAAGGAATCGGTAACAGACCAGGCCAGCAGCAATACCTCACTGGCCGCCACTGCCCCCGGTCAGATCCGCGTCATCAAGCGCAACGGTACCGTAGTACCTTACGCGGACAGCAAAATCTCCGTCGCCGTCACCAAGGCGTTTCTCGCCGTTGAAGGCGGTACCGCCGCGGCCTCCAGCCGCATCCACGAGCGCGTGGCCGACCTGGTCTCCCAGATCAGCGCCACCTTCGCGCGCCGCATGCCTTCCGGTGGCACCATTCATATTGAAGAAATTCAGGACCAGGTCGAACTGGAACTGATGCGCGCCGGCGAACACAAAATTGCCCGCGACTACGTCCTCTACCGCGAAGAGCACGCCCGCCTGCGCGCCGAGAAAGACAAAGAAAAGCCCGCAGTGGTCGAGTCCACCGACACCCACCCAAACATTCGTGTAAAGCTCGAAGACGGCTCCCTGGTACCGCTGAACATGGAGCGCCTGCGCACCATCGTCGGCGAAGCCTGTGAAGGCCTTACCGATGTGGACAGCAGCCTGATCCTGAACGAAGCGCTGAAAAACCTGTACGACGGCGTTTCCGAAACCGACATCAATACCGCACTGGTCATCACCGCGCGCACCCTGGTTGAGCAAGAGCCCAACTACACCTACGCCACCGCCTTCCTGCTGCTGGACAAGCTGCGCGCTGAAGCTCTGCGTTTCCTGGGCGTGGCCGAGTCCGCCACCCAGAAAGAAATGGAAACCCTCTACAAGCCGGCCCTCGCCGCCTACGTAGAAAAAGGCATCGAGCTGGAGCTGCTCGACCCGGCACTGGCCAGCTTCGATCTGGAAAAACTGGGCGAGTCCATCAAGCCTGAGTGCGATCACCAGTTCACCTACCTCGGCCTGCAGACCCTGTACGACCGCTACTTCCTGCACTCCGAGGAAGTCCGCTTCGAACTGCCGCAGCTGTTCTTCATGCGCGTTGCCATGGGCCTCGCCATCAATGAAGACAAGCCGAACGAACGCGCCATCGAGTTCTACGAACTGCTGAGCTCTTTCGATTACATGAGCTCGACCCCGACCCTGTTCAACGCCGGTACTCTGCGTCCGCAGCTGTCCTCCTGCTACCTGACCACCGTGCCGGATGACCTGCACGGTATCTACGGTGCCATTCAGGACAACGCCATGCTGTCCAAATGGGCCGGCGGCCTGGGTAATGACTGGACCCCCGTACGCAGCCTGGGTTCTTACATCAAAGGTACCAACGGCAAATCCCAGGGTGTTGTGCCCTTCCTGAAAGTGGCCAACGACACCGCCGTAGCCGTCAACCAGGGCGGCAAGCGCAAGGGCGCCGTGTGTGCCTACCTGGAAACCTGGCACCTGGACATCGAGGAATTCCTCGAGCTGCGCAAAAACACCGGTGACGACCGTCGCCGTACCCACGACATGAACACCGCCAACTGGGTGCCGGACCTGTTCATGAAGCGTGTGTTTGAAGACAAAGAGTGGACCCTCTTCTCCCCGGCAGACTGCCCGGACCTGCACGACCTGTTCGGCGATGCCTTTGAAGCGCGCTTCACCCACTACGAAAAGCTGGCCGCCGAAGGCAAGCTGAAGCTGCACAAAAAAGTGCGCGCGCTCGATCTGTGGCGCAAGATGCTGGGCATGCTGTTTGAAACCGGCCACCCGTGGATCACCTTCAAGGACGCCTGCAACCTGCGCAGCCCGCAGCAGCACGCCGGTGTAGTACACAGCTCCAACCTGTGCACCGAGATCACCCTGAACACCAAAGCGAACGACGAAATCGCCGTATGTAACCTGGGCTCCGTAAACCTGTCACAGCACATCGGCGAAGACGGCAAGCTGGATACCGGCAAGCTGGCCAGCACCGTAAAAACCGCCGTGCGCATGCTCGATAACGTTATCGACATCAACTATTACTCTGTGGAAACCGCGCGTCAGTCCAACATGCGCCACCGTCCGGTGGGCCTGGGCCTGATGGGCTTCCAGGACGCGCTGTACAAAGCCGGCATCTCCTACTCCAGCGATGAAGCCGTCGCCTTCGCCGACACCACCATGGAAGCGATCAGCTACCACGCCATCTCCACCTCCAGTGACCTGGCGGCAGAGCGCGGCAGCTACGGCAGCTACGAAGGCTCCCTGTGGAGCCAGGGCATCCTGCCGATCGACTCCATCGAAATTCTGGCCAAGAACCGCGGCGAGCAGTTTATCGACCAGGACACCAGCAGCACGCTGGACTGGGATGTGGTACGCGAGAAGGTTTCCAGCCAGGGCATGCGTAACTCCAACGTCATGGCAATTGCGCCGACCGCGACCATCGCCAACATTACCGGCGTATCCCAGTCCATCGAGCCCACGTACCAGAACCTGTACGTGAAATCGAACCTGTCTGGCGAATTCACCGTAGTGAACCCCTACCTGGTACACGACCTGAAAGCCCGCGGCCTGTGGGACAAGGTGATGGTCAACGACCTCAAGTACTACGAAGGTTCTGTACAGAAGATCGACCGCGTGCCGGACGACCTCAAAGCCAAGTACGCCACCGCGTTTGAAGTAGAACCGCGCTGGATCGTCGACGCCGCCAGCCGCCGCCAGAAGTGGATCGATCAGGCCCAGTCCCTGAACCTCTACATCGCCGGCGCCAACGGCAAGAAACTGGACCTGACCTACCGCATGGCCTGGTACCGCGGTTTGAAAACCACCTACTACCTGCGCGCCCTGGCCGCCACCAGCACGGAGAAATCCACCGTGACCAGCGGCACCCTGAACGCAGTAAGCTCCGGTGGCGCACCCGCCGCCAGCGCCGCACCCCAGGCAGAGCCCGCCCCGGCCGCCGTGCCGCAGGCCTGCTCGCTGGACGACCCGGATTGCGAAGCCTGTCAATAAAAGTGACCAGTAACAGGTTACTGGGAATTTAAAGACTCTCGGGGGAGAGCAATCGCGCAACGCAGTGAGCAATTACCGCAGAGCGCAACCAAGACCATAAGCGCCGCCCCGGCACCGGGCCAAAGCTCAGCAGAGCAGAAACCCGGGCCGGGCGCAGGTCGCCCAAGACACACTTTCGACCACCTGTGCCCATGAACACCTACCCGCACAGCGCGTCACACAGAACACATAAGGGGAACTCATGCTGAGCTGGGACGATATCGACACACAAGCCAAGCAAGAATCCAAAAAGTCCGAACCGCAACCGATGCCGGGTGCGCTGCAATCCGAGCAGCAGGCAGTCACCGAACCCAGCGCAGCCTACGAATCAGGCAGCGCCAGCAGTGCCCCGGCATCGACCGCGGCCCAGGCCGGCTCCTCTTCTGCATTGGAAGCCGCCCGCGCCGCCGTTACCGATCTGGACCCGGCCCCGGGCCTGGAAGAACTGGAAATGGGTGCTGCCCGTATTGAAGTTGACGAGAAGCGCATCATCAATTGCCGCGCCGACCTCAACCAGCTGGTACCGTTCAAATACGACTGGGCCTGGCAGAAATACCTCGACGGCTGTGCCAACCACTGGATGCCGCAAGAAGTGAACATGAACAAAGACGTGTCCATGTGGAAAGACCCCGACGGTCTGACCGAGGACGAGCGTCGCATCGTGGAATACTCCCTGGGTTACTTCTCCACCGCTGACTCCCTGGTAGCCAACAACCTGGTACTGGCCATCTACCGCCACATCACCAATCCAGAGTGCCGCCAGTACATCCTGCGTCAGTCCTTTGAAGAAGCCATCCACACCCACGCCTACCAGTACTGTGTAGAGTCTCTGGGCATGGACGAAGGCGAAGTCTTCAACATGTACCGCGAAGTCCCGAGCGTCGCCAAAAAAGCCGCCTGGAGCCTCGCGCACACCGGCTCCATCAGCGATCCCAACTTCAAAACCGGCACCCCGGAGACCGACCAGGAACTGCTGCGCAACCTGATCGCCTTCTACGCCGTCACCGAAGGGATCTTCTTCTACTGTGGCTTCACCCAGATCCTGTCCATGGGTCGCCGCAACAAAATGACCGGCGTTGCTGAGCAGTTCCAGTACATCCTGCGCGATGAGTCCATGCACCTGAACTTTGGTATCGACGTCATCAACCAGATCAAACTGGAAAACCCACACCTGTGGACCGAAAAATTCCAGCAGGAAGTCACCCAGATGGTTCTGGAGGGTATGGAACTCGAAGTGGCCTACGCCCGCGACACCATGCCCCGCGGCGTACTCGGCATGAATGCCGCGATGATGGAAGAATACCTCCACTTCATCGCCAACCGCCGCCTCAGCCAGCTCGGCCTCAAAGAACAGTTCCCCGGCGCCCAGAACCCCTTCCCCTGGATGTCCGAAATCATGGACCTGCGCAAAGAGAAGAACTTCTTCGAAACGCGGGTCATCGAATACCAGACCGGTGGTGCACTGCAGTGGTAACGCACTGAGAACACATCGACTGTAGAAAAGGAATTACTACAAGAAAGAGTCGCTCACAGGATGAGAGGTATTGAAGCGGGCGAAAGCCCGCTTTTTTTATGTCAACCGGTTACGAGATAAGAACAAGCCAATGCTCTACCTACTAATTGCCCTTGCCATCGGCATCCTTATCGTCGGCCCACAGCTATGGGTACGCTACGTGCTCTGGCGACACTCCACCGAAATCGGCGATATGCCCGGCTCCGGCGCCGAGCTGGCCAGGCACCTGATTGAGCGCTACGAACTCGAGGGCGTAAAGGTGATCGAGGCCGGCAAGGATCAGAACTACTACTCGCCGTCGGAGAAAATCGTCGCACTCAGTCCGGAGGTTTACCACGGCAAGTCGGTGACTGCGGTAGCGGTGGCCGCTCATGAGGTTGGCCATGCGATACAGTTCTGCCGGGAAGAGCCGGTCTCCAAATTGCGGGATAAGTATCTGGGCAGGGCCGGCCAAATACAGAAAGTGGGTGGTTATATCCTGGTCGCCGCACCCATTCTCACCCTGCTGATTAAATCACCGGTCCTCTTCCTGTGGATTGGTATTATCGCGGTGATTACCATGCTCGCGTCCGCGCTCATGTATGTGGCGATACTGCCGGAAGAGTACGATGCGAGCTTCAACAAGGCCCTGCCGATACTCCGGGAGGGCTACCTGCCGGAGCACCTGTTAAGCAAAGCACACAGTGTGTTGAAGGCCTGCGCCCTCACCTACGTGGCTGGTGCATTGCTGGATGTACTCCGACTATGGCGCTGGATAAGATTTTTGCGATGAGCGCTTTCGGGCAAAAGCACCCCAGCGTTCTACCTCCCCTAAAATAAAGAATTTGTACAATCCGAATGTTCAGAATTGCCGCCCTCTTGTTCGCCGCCCTCCTCGCACTGCCGGTCTACGCCGATCAAACGGTAGCTAGGAAAAGCCATCTATTCGAGGTGAAGAACACCGAAATATTCACGATCGAGTCAAAGGTTCTCGGACGCAAATACGATATTTATATCAAGGTGCCTTCGGGGTACTTCGATGAAGAGCACAATAAGGCGTCCTATCCGGTTCTGTACCTAAACGATGCGCCACATACCTTCAAGGTTGCCACCGGGGTCACGCATTTCAAGAGCATGAACCGGGCCATTGTCGTAGGTATTGATTTTGCCCACGGAGAGAATGGGCAGTTCAGTCGGGTGCGTGACCTTACCCCCGAGCGGGATGCAACTTGGGTGAAATACACCACCGGTGGTGCGCCGGACTATTTGCAGTTTATTCGGGAAGAGCTGATCCCTTTTGTAGAGGGGAACTACCGTGCGGATCCGGCGCGACGGATCTTGTCCGGTCACTCACTGGGAGGCTCGTTTGGTGCCTGGGTCCTGCTCACGCAGCCGGAGCTGTTCTCCAGCTATATTCTGACCAGCCCCTCCCTCTGGTATAAAGATGACATCATCTTCGATTTTGAAGAGGAGTACGCGAGACACCACAAGTCACTGAACGCTAACCTGTTCATCGCCACCGGTGACCTGGAAACCGCAGAAAATGGTATGCGCAACGATATGGTCGACGGCCACCAGCGTTTTCTCAAACGCCTGCGGGCGCGCAATTATCAGGGGCTCAATGTTAAAGATGAGGTCGTCATCGGTACCGATCACGAATCCACTTTTCCTGTGGGACTGACAAAAGGTCTTCGCTGGATTTACCAGGACTTATGGTAGCGATGCTAGAACCGAACATTCGGATCCGCATACCGCAAGCAGCTGGACACGGGAGACACCGCTAGCATGACCACACCGGCCGAAATCAAAACCGCCCTTATCGGCTACGGCTTTTCTGCGACGACTTTTCACCTGCCGTTTATCCTGAACCTGCCGCCGTTCCGCTTCACTGCGGTCAGTACCTCCAAGGGCGAGCAGGTGCAACAGCAGTACCCGGAGGTCGAGGTCTATGCCGATGCGGAGACATTGCTGACCCGATGCGATGCCGACTTGGTGATTATTACCGCCCCCAACGAAGCGCACTTTGCACTGGCCAAACTTGCCCTCGAGCAAGGCAAGCATGTGGTGCTGGAAAAGCCCTTCGTTACCCGCGTCAAGCAGGGCGAGGAGCTGATCGCGCTGGCGGAGAGACAGCAGCGATTACTGAGCATCTACCACAACCGACGCTGGGATGGTGACTTCCTCACGGTACAGAAGCTTATTGCCGATGGCCGACTGGGTGCGGTGCGCTATTTTGAAAGCCATTTCGACCGCTTCCGGCCCGAGGTGCGCAAGCGCTGGCGCGAGTCCGATGTGGAGGGTGGCGGTATCCTGTTTGACCTGGGGCCACATATGCTCGACCAGGTGCTACAACTATTTGGACCACCCACCGCAATCACAGCTCAGGTACAGACCCTGCGGCCAAAGGCGGAAGTGGATGATTTTTTCCACCTGACCCTGCACTACCCGGATCACCTGGCGGTACTGCGCAGCAGCCCCTTCTGCGCGGCGCCGAACCTGCGCTTTGAAGTACAGGGCGAGGCTGGGAGTTTTATCAAACACGGTCTGGACCCACAGGAAGATCGCCTCAAATCCGGCGTGTTTCCGCAGTCCACAGACTGGGCGCAGGAGGTCCCCGAGCAATACGGTCAGTTGCACACGGCCGACGGAGTTTCCACAGTCTCAACGGAAACCGGCGGCTACCAGCGTTATTATCACCAGCTGGCAGGTGCCATTCTGGATGGCGGCGATGTGCCGGTAAGCGCGGAGCAGGCCCTGTGGAATATCCGCCTGATTCACATGGCGCGACAAAGCGCTGCCACTGGCAAAACGATCCCGGTCTATAGCGGCGAATAAGGATCCATAGGTAAAATCCCCGATCCATCCGTCATACAACGAACCATCTAAACAAGCGGTTTTTATGCGACCTTTCAAAACACAGTTCACCCTATCCCGAGATTACCTTGCCGAATGTTTTGATCAGTCGCTGCCCCATGGAAAAGCTGCCAAACCCAATTACCTCCTTCCAGCCCTGTTACTGGCTGTAGGTGCCGGATCACTGATGTTTACCGAGCAACCGAAAGTTCTGGGCTATTTTCTGGTCGCACTGGGTATTCTGGAGCTGCTGCATATTCGATTCCGGCGGGCGTGGTGGCTGGCGCGGCAGAAGCTGGGGAAAAGTGCCAATGCCGAAGTGACATTGACGATTGATGACGATGGGATAACAACCAACAGTGCCCACGCACAATCAACACTCTTGTGGTCTGATATCGAGCGCGTCATTGAAACCGATTTAGGGCTGATTCTGGTTGCCAAATCCGGCGGTCGGCAGTATCTGTCTAAATCCTTATTTAGTGCCGAGCTGGTACGCGAGATTATTGCAAAGACACAATAATTTCAGGCTACATTTCATTTAATCGCCCGCCCACAACAGGAATCATCCAGGGATGGAGAATATGCAAAAATTAACCGGCCGCTGCCTGTGCGAGGCCATTGAATACGAAATCACCGGAGAGCTCGGCCCGATTTTCAATTGCCATTGCTCCAAGTGCCGCCGCTGGCATGGCGCAGCGTTCAGAACCCGGGCTACCATCCAGTCCAGCCAGTTCAAGTGGCTCAAGGGCGAAGAGCTTTTATCGGGCTACCACTCCTCTGAAAACACGGTAAAAACCTTCTGCTCCATTTGCGGTTCCAGCCTGATCAGCACCTACGATGAGAGCCCGGACAAAATTGGCATCCCGTTAGGCGGCCTGGATCAGGCGCCGAATAATAAAATTGAGGGGCATTTCTTCGTGGGCTCCAAATCCCCCTGGTTTGAGATAACCGACGACCTCCCCCAACACGATGAATTTCCGGGCTCTCACGCAAAGGTGCGGGAAACCAGCGTGGATAAGTAACCGAGGTATTTCATGGCGCGAATACAAAAAATTCACCGCAGTTTCTGGGGAACGCGACCTTTGACTTCAAGGGCGATTCTCTTCCTCCTGAAGCCATGGGCCATTCGCCATTTCCCTCGCCAAACGCGGCGCGTTCCACAGGCTCGGCAGAATGATCAGTGACACCGGCACCGCGGTTACCACAATAAATTTCTGCAGGGCGCCGACACCGCCTTCGCCAATACTGATTAAAATCGCCGCACAACTGCCCATCATGACACCCCAGAAAATCCGTGTTGCAGCAGGAGGATGCTCCTCGCCGGTCATTACGACGGATATGCTGTACGTCATGGAATCACCGGTGGTCGCGACAAAAATCGTTGTCAGTATCAGGAATAGAATCGATAGCAGAGTGCCCCAGGGTAATGCCTGCGTAGTGGCTAACAGGGCGGCGGGAAGATTCATCCCTTCAAACGGCTTGGAGATGACACCCGGGCTTTGAATCTCGAGAAAAATACCTGTGCCGCCAACGATGGTGAACCAGAAGCAGGTAACCAGTGGCGCCACCAGAGCAATCACAAAAATCAGCTCTCGCACCGTGCGACCACGAGAAATTCGCGCTACGAAGAGTGCCATGATCGGGCCATAGCCGATAAACCAGCCCCAGAAAAATACCGTCCACCAGTCCAGCCATTGGGTATCTGCGCGGAACGTTGCCATGGGGAAGAAGTTGCCGATATAGGTACCCATCCCCTCGACAAAACTGTCCGCGATAAATGCTGTTGGCCCCACGAGCAGAATGAATGCCATCAGCACCACGGCCAGCACCACATTGAAGCGACTGAGAATCTGGATTCCCCGATCCACCCCCGTGACCGCACTGATGGTGTAGATCGCGACCAGGCCGATAATGACGCAAAGCTGCGTCGTAAAACTGTCGCTAATCCCAAATAATTCATGCAAGCCAAAGCTTACCTGCAAACCCAGGAAGCCTATGGGGCCTACAGTACCCGCCACTACGGCGATGACACAGCAGGCATCTACCAGCGCGCCGCCGACACCATGGAGAATACGTTCACCGAAAACCGGATAGAGCAACGTACGCGGCTTCAGGGGAAGCCCTCGATCATAATGCAGCACCATCAATACAATACTCGTGAGGCACCCAAGGATTGCCCACGCCAAAAAACCCCAATGCATATAGCTCTGTGCCAGTGCATTAGTGGCCTGCGCAAATACCTCATCCTGCTCACCGAACAATGGTGGCGGCGAAAGAAATTGGGCGATGGGCTCGGCGGCGGCCCAAAAGACACCGCCGCCGGCAAGCAGCGTACACATGATGATGGCTACCCATTTGAAGGTAGACATTTCCGGAGCATCCAGATTGCCCAGGCGCACTTCCCCGCTGCGGCTTATCGCGACATAGAGTGCAATGAGAAACGTGGCCAGCATGAGCACTTGCCAGTATGCGCCAAACAAGGATGTGGACCATTGAAAGCTGCTTTGGACCCACTGCGCAGTCAGCTCCAGGTCCCACAGGGATAAACCCACAAACGCGAGAATAAGCCCACCACTTATGGCGAAAACAGGCAGATCTACGTTGCCGAAAAGTGATCTAAAGAATGTGCGCATAGAGCTGGCTTCTGGACAGAAAGAAAAGCTGCGGCGGCGACAACTGCGCCGGGTGTTACTACAGCTTAGCAGGGCAAGCCCACGCGCATTGGGGTGCCAAAGTGCCTTGTAACCACCCGGATATCTCAGCCAGCTGGGGGGCTACTATCGGAAGCGGACACACTGTTCACGGGTGACTCCTCTGGTGCGACCAGGCTAACCACCTGCCACCCCTCTTTCAGTTCGAACCCATGGGAAACCGTATTGATATGGATCTTCCCTTTCGGATCCACCGCGTAGAGCCGCGTGGCGCGACTGCCGTAGGTTTCTTTGTAATCTTCCAATGTGAACTCTTCGGTTAGCCCGGTGGTGCGAATGGTTGCCCCCTTCGCGACCAGGCTGGCGAGACGGCCATAGGTTGCGTTTTCAGAGAAGAGTTCCAGCTTCTTCGCGTAGTCTTCCGATACCTGATGACTTGCCCTGCCCGCTTGCGCGCCCTCACTCAACCCGAGGACGGTACCATCGCCCAGTACATGCTCGAAGTGGTAGGTCACCAAAGGATTGAGCTGTCGGTAAGGAGAGAGCACCAGCACCTTGCCAGTGGTGGACAGGTCCATGGTCAGGCTGGCGTGCTCTGAAATCGGATTGCCGTAATAGGTGGGAATGTTTTCCATACGCGCCTGGCGGATAGTGTCCCAGTTGGTGTCAGCAATTCGAACGGGCACCTCTTTATTGATCAGGTCTTTCGCCAGCATGCGCGCAAACTTGCCGCCGCCAAAAATCAGAAACCCGTTCGGATAGGGAGCACGTACATCCAGCAGTTTGGCAACGCTTTTGGACGTCAGGCTCTGGATAACGACGGTGCCAATGATGACGAGAAACACCATCGGCACCAGCAGCTCGGATTTAGGAATCCCGAAGGACTCCATTTTCAGGGCAAATAATGCGGAGACGGCGGCGGCCACGATACCGCGCGGCGCAATCCAGCTGAGCATAGTGAGCTCCCGCCAGTTCAGCCCGGATCCAGGGGAGGACAGGAATACAGACAGCGGCCGGGCGATATACATGATCGCCGCCAACACGAGCACCGCACCCCAGCCCAATTGGGCCAGCGTATACAGTTCCAACCGAGCGGCCAACAGAATAAACAGTGCGGAAATCAGCAGTACGCTGAGGGTTTCCTTGAACTCGAGAATGTCATCGACATCCAGGCCTTTCATATTCGCCATCCAGATCCCCATCACGGTCACCGTGAGTAATCCGGATTCGTGTGCCATCAGATCAGAGGCGGCATAGGCGCCGAGCATCAACGTCAGCACCGCGGTATTGCGCAGGTAATGTGGCACCCAGTTTTTGCGCAATAGGGTTCCGAGGAAATAGCCCATCAGGGCGCCAAGGCCAAAACCGATGACGACGACTTTCAGCAATAACACCAGTGAATGTTCAAATGGGTTTTGTGCGGCCACGATGTATTCGTACACCAGTACTGCGAGCAGAGCACCGATAGGATCGATGACGATACCTTCCCAGCGCAGAATGTTCGATATACGGGTGTTCGGGCGCACCGTGCGCAACATGGGCACGATCACCGTGGGCCCGGTAACGGTGACAATAGCACCAAACAACGCGGCCAATTGCATGGGCATGCCGAGTACATAGTAAGCAGCAGGCGTGGCGATCAGCCAGGTCACTAGAGCGCCGATGGTACACAGATTGCGCACCATGGTGCCATGCCCTGCCAGGTCAGACAGCTTGAGGGTAAGCGCACCCTCAAACAGGATGATGGCAACTGCCAGTGACACCAGTGGAAACAGCAGATCACCAAACAGGGCATCAGGGTCCAGCACACCGGTCAGAGGCCCTAGCGTGAGGCCTGCCAATAGCAGGGGCAAGATAGCCGGCAGCTTGAGCCGGAAGGCCAGGTACTGACACGCAATCGAGACAATCCCGACCGCTACGAGCATGGCCATTGGGTTTGCGATAATTTGTTCCATAGTGATGAGTGCCGGCCCGGTTACTGCTGAAATTGAATTGCCTGCCATGCTCCCACAAAATCATGCCAAACGCGGCGTCTATTTCGATGCCGGCACGTGCTTCCGGCAAAAAGAGCGTTTACCCTAAATGCATCTTTCCATTTACAGGGTCTAACAGATGGAGTTTTTAATACTACTGATCTTTGTTGTCGCGATACTCGTCTTGCCATTGAAAATGGCGGCGGCGATGTTGGGAGCACGCAATACAGGAGTATTTTCCTGCCTGTTTGCATTGCTTCTCGCGGTGATAATCCAGCACTTTGTCGGCGGGCTTATCCCCGGGGTCACCGAGGAATGGGGAATTCTGATCACCATTCCGCTCGCGGCCATCGCCTACATGCTGGTGCTGGGCACGGGGTTCTTCAAGGGTATTTTGATTGCGCTGGTGCAAGGATTACTCACTATTGGCCTCACATTGCTATTGGGCGGGGTAATGACAGCCCTGTAACCAACTAGGCTGTCATTTACAGAGCGGGAGTAGATAGGGTTTGTGTTCTATTTCTCTGCCGGTGCACTGACACACACCAGCCCCAGTACGTCACCGGGCTCCCCACGAAAGGTATCGAGGAAATGGCAGTTTCCCACGGTGGTGGGCGACGGCACATAGGAGTGCCCCATATAAACGCCATCGATCCCTGCAACTGAAAACGGGGAGAACCGCTCGGCGGGAATCCTGCTCAGGCGCCCAAGCCCTTCGAGAAATGCCTGCTTGTGTTCCGGTACCGCCCGCTTGCTTTCACCGGGACCAATCAACTCCTGGTACAGGCGAGTAATTAGCCCCCTGCGCCACAACAGAGGCTGCGCAACGGCATGCACAGCGCGATCAATCAGCGATGCACCCCGCTCCCAGCGTTCGTCGATAGTCCGCAGTAATTGCTTGACCTCAAGCCAGCTGCTGTCCGGCACATCCGCATGCACCAGGCCGATGGCGCCTTCAGCAGTGGCAATTTCCATGGCCCAGGGCCACTGGCGCACCTTTTCCGCCAACTGCTGCTGCCTGCTTCGGGGCAGCTCGTAAAACCATTCCCCGCCATTGGCAAAATGCAGGCGAATATCGGCAGGGTCTTCGAACCCCGCGATCATCATGGCTTCGTGATTGCCAAGGACGCTGAAGTACACTTGCTGGTCGATCATATCCACCAGCGCAGCACTGTCAGGACCGCGATCCACAAGATCTCCGACGCAGAACAGCCGGTCCCGCGCCGGGTCAAAATCCACGCCGTCAAGCTGGGTCATCAACTGCTGGTAATAACCGTGTACATCTCCGACAACAAAATCGCGTCCCTCAGTATTCTGACCAATGGTCCAATAAACTGACATAGGTATCCGTACTTCCAATTCCCGTATACTGTGAACACTAGCATGCAGAACCCGGACCAAACCGGAGCCTGCAATGGCCGCACTGACCGCGGCCAAATCAAACGCTCCCGTGCACGGGACATGTATGAACATGAGGGCAAGCCATGAACGCCGAAGAACTACAGGCCATTATTGATCTGGATTGCGAAGCCCGCTACGAATACTTTCTGGATGTTACCGGGGAAGAGCGGGAGATCTGGATTCTGATCAATAGCGATGAGCATTTCCTGAAACTACATTCGGAGGATCAGGGCGGCTTCGAGTACCTCCCCGTCTGGCCCACCACCGAGTTCGCCGAAGCCTATGCGGCCAACGATAGCGACCTGCAGCCCAAAAATATTCCCCTGCCTCAGTTCCTGAACCGCTGGTTGCCAGGGCTAAAAAAAGACGGAATTGAAATCGGGGTATTCCCCGGCTCGGATAAAAGTATCTGGATCACCGAAGCCACAGATCTGGAGCAGGACCTGCGTGAAGAGCTGAACCGGTTCTGATTACCGGGGCTTAACCTGGGACAGACTCTTCCGCTTCTGTCCCAGCCAGCTGGCCAGACCTTCGGCAATAAAAAAAGTACTGATTGCGGCCGTGGTTTTTTGCCATGTAGAGAGCGGTATCGGCATTTTCAATAAGGCTTTCAGGATTGGCCGGGTAATCCCCTTCCACGGTGGTACCGCCAATACTGGCGGTAATCAATAGCAGATCGTCTGGCCTACCCTCGTGAGGAAGGGCGCTCTCGCGAATCGCGCTCTGCAGCCGCTCCACAACCACAGCCAGCTGTGTTTTATCCGTATTCGGCAGCAACAGCGCAAACTCTTCACCACCATAGCGCGCCAGCAATTCCCCACTGCGCTGAATACAGCCAGCAATGGCATCACTGACCAGTCGCAGACAATGATCACCGGAGACGTGCCCATAGTGGTCGTTATAGGCCTTGAAGTGATCGATATCCAGCAGTAGCAACGACATCGGGTGGTCGTGGCGCGCCGCCCGATCCAGCTCTTTTTGCAACGTTTCGTCGAAGTGGCGCCGATTCGCGAGCCCGGTCAGGCCGTCTTTTTCCGAAAGCTCCCGCAAGCGGAGATTGAGCTCTATCGACTGCACAATGGATCGGTAAACCGGTGCCGAAGCCAGCAGAATCACTACACCATATACAAACAATGCGGCGGCGAGGATTTGCATGCGCTCACTGCCATCCAACAGCAGCAACACGGTACCCGGCACCACAACCGGAACAAAGAACGACAACAGGGTCTTGGGGTGTGCTGCGTAACCCACGACCGCGCATGCGCTCAGCCCCATCACCCACAGGCACACAACGGACAAAAGAAACGGGTCGCCAGCCGGGACAAACGCAAACCAGGCCACCCCGTAGAGACTTCCCTGCAGTGCCGCCATGGCGGCAAAGTAAAACCCCCAGCGTTCGCACTGCGCGATTTCTTTCTCGTGTCGACGGTAATGAAAGTACAGAGGAACCCTGGCGACAGACACCAGGATCAAGACGGCCAACCACACCAGCAGCAGTACAGAAGAAGCGACATCCCAGAAATTAGCGACCAGCAATGTACCTGCGATCGGGTGGCTTACAGCAAGCGTCCAGGTATGCTTGTAAACACTGGCTATTTTTTGTGCTCTAACCTGTTGCTGGAGGCTGGGGTTTTGCGCGGTCATTTTGATTGTTTTTCTGGAGCTAGGCGCGAATTGTCTTGATCTTGTGGCGATAGATCAAGTTCTGGAGGGACATTCGCTGTTACCGCAAGGCATAAAAAAAGCCCCGGGCTTTCGCCAGGGGCTTTTTAGATATGGCGGTGAGGGAGGGATTCGAACCCAAGTTACAGCCCGTTTGTAGCCGTATACGACTGTGAAAACATCAGTTTACGTCAACAAACCCTTGTAGTCCCGTGTACAACCCTGCCCCATTTGCCCCAATTTTGCCCCAAGTGAGGGAGGGGTCGATGGGCCGCAGGCCTTATCTGGCGTGAAAATTGGGGCAAACACGAGGGCAGGCCTATGCGGATTCTATTGCGGAGAGCGGGAAGGTTTACCGGTGAGTGGTAGCGCCGGCCCACTCCCCCAAAATAATGCCACTTACTGTCAGACGGTGGGCCGGCAGTGCCCGCTTGCCCAGGGCAGGCAGACAGGGATAGTTTGGCGTCAAATTAAACCGCAGGCAAGCAATGGGGGTGCCGCACCCCGAACCGAAACCGCCTGGCGCGGCCACTGGCGCAGCGCACGGTTCCGATCCCGGTCGGATGCCCTCACAGGGGACTGGTGGGGTGCGGCAGGGGCAGTATAACTGCCTATGCTGGCTCGGTTTGGGCCATCTCCTCATGGGGCTTCAGCGCTCCCAGTTCTCTGCCCCATGCCTCCAGATCGATGTGCTGCGCAATAACGGTGTTCAGGTTCTGATCCACGCAGTAGTAATCGCCCAAGTCGCTGTGCCACTGTGAGCTTTCGGCGCATTTGCATACCTCCTCCAGCTTATCCTCTAGGCGACGGTTGATCCGGCGCAATAGTGCCCGCTCTGAAACTTGAACCTTCATCATCTGGTTCCCCAATTGATCGTCAATTCCATGGCCGCGGGCTGTGCAGCGGACTCGGGCACGGGGATAGATATGGTTTTCCCCAGCGACTTCACTTGTACATGCTGTGGCTCCCGGTTGCGGCGGATTTCAATCTGCTGGCCTCGCTCACGGGGTTTCATTGCCTTGGGTCGGCAATGCCGCTGCAGCGCCTTTCGGCGGTTCCGTTCAATATCTCGTTTGATGGTCATGCCCCACTCCTTCGGGTTGTTATTGGAACCTAGAAGTTACCGGGGAAATGGGCAGGTGGGAATATGGGCAGATGGGCACGCGTTGATAGGCGTGCCAGTTTCTCACGGTAGAAACTGGCAATCCGACACAAACTGACAATCAGCGAGTGGAAGGCCCCTCGCTCGCATAGCGCGGCCTGTTCAGTGTATCAGTGCCGGTATTTATCCAGCTCCCGCCGCAGTCGCGCATTCTCGTAACGCAGGCGATTCAATTCCCGGCTCTTTTCCGCGTCGGAACCGCTCGACCTATTTTGGTGGGGCGGTGCCTTCCCTTCACGAACGCTTTTCGGTGGACGGCTCCGTCTGCCCATGCGGCCTCCCTGACTGGCTGTGGTGGGGTTTCGGGGTAGGATAGCGCAATGGTACTGGATGGGCACCACCTGGCCATTGAATCAAACCCGCCGCGTGTCCAGTGCCCCCCCATCGATTACCTGAATATCCGGACGCGCCACCGTCAGCCCTTTCCCGTGCACTTCCGGTGCCCCAATAAAAATCACCCGCTCTGCGCTCCCCAGTGCCGTGGGATCGAATATCGACCATTTCCGCTTGCCACCACCCCAGCGCCGTAGAAAGCCGTATGGGGTGCCCTGTGCGCGTTCGAGCAGTGCCTTCCGAAACCGTCCCACGTCCGCCGGGTCTTGCACCTGAACCCAACAGTGCCACCCAGCCGGCCCGGCTGGTTTGCCATCGAACAGAATGCGGCCGCTGGTGGATGGGGAAACCACCTTGCCCGCAGCGCTGAACCCGGGAATCAATCGACCCATGGCCGCAAGCCATTCACCTGCGGTGGTGTACTGCAGGTGGGCAGGCATATTCGCTGGGCGGTCGTAGTCGAAGAGAACCCAACTGCTTTGCGTGAAATTGTCCTTTGTGCGGGTCAGGCCGTCAGGGGCGGTGGCCAGTTTCTTTTGTGACACCAGCCGAAACGATGGCCGGTCAGCATAGCCGCCGATCAGGATGGCATTGGGATCGGTGCCGGCATCGCGCAAGACCGCCCCGAAGGCCGCCGGGGTGGGTACCTCCAGGGTGGCGGCCTTGCCGTCCGCGAGTGGCAGTGGTGGGTGTTTTTCGAGGGTGCCGCAGGGCTTGCGGCTTACTCGCTTATTGAGCGCATAGCGCGAACAGACCAGGGTGATGCGTAGCATGGCGTATCTCGATACTTCATTTGCCATCCTTGGGTTTTTGCCAGCGCTTTTCCGCGCGCCTGGCGTTGGCTTCGTATTCGGGGCGAATCCACAATGCGACTTTCTTCAAACCGTGCTTTCCCTGCCGCTCCCGGTACCGGCGCGCACGTTCGGCGCCTGTCTTGTCTTTCGGTTCCATTCCGCTCCCATAAAAAAGCCCGTGCTAGTGTGGGCTATTGCTTCCTGACGACTTGGGTGCAGTATACATCGTTACGCGTAACGATTGGTCTTTGATCACATTTGTTTGTGTCCACCGGGGCGAGCGTAGTCGCTAACCACGGCCGCGTGTCACACCATAGGTGGTTTCCAATGCGCGGCTTACCCGGCCACCGCCGGAAAGAATGTCACGGGCAATCTGGTTGACCGTGATTTCGATATTGCCCGCTTCATCGGAGGTGGCGGTCGCTACGGTACCGGGCGCGTTGTTGTTCACCGTGACATGCACGTCAGCCTTCACACCTAGGTCGCCATCACTGCCGCGGCGTAGGGGTAGGATCGCCTCGGGGCCGGCCTCGCCAGCAATACCCATGCGGTTGCCCGCCAGGCCAAACATAGTCGGGCCGGAAATCACTCCACCATGGGCGAACGGCAGTATCTGGCCGTGATTGAATGCGTTGCCGTGGGCTGATCCGGTGATACCAAAGAAGCTCCCCAGGCTGGAACCTTTGATCAATTGCAACGCTTGAAATTGAATCACCATTTTGGCGATATCCTGAATCACGCTGTTGGCAAAATCTTTAAAGGCAAACTTTCCGCTGGTGGCAAATTCAATCAGCGAATCTGCAAAACTCGACACGCTGGACTGCAGCACACCGCCAACCGCGTGGGCCAGTGACTCGCTTGCCTGTGCGCCATCGGCCGCGGTCTTATCCATCTGAACGCGGAGTTTCTCCATTGTCTGCGTGGCTTCTTCCTGTGTGATCAGACCCGCGGCCACTGACTCGTTGAGTGTGTTTTGCGCCTCATTCCAGCGCTGCAAATTGGCGACCAGGGGATCAACTTCCGCCTTTAGCGAAGCCAGTCGGGATTTCAGCGCTTCGAAACGGGCAGCCGCTTCGGCGTTCTGTGCATTTTGCCGTTTAATGTCCTCCTCAACTTCGCGCGCCACATCGAGGAAATCCTTCCATTCCTTGGACGCCTCAAACAGTCGGTCTTTCAGTGTGCCCAGCCATTGATTGTACTCATCACGGGTAATCTTGCCCTCGGCAAGCAACTTGTTTAGGAGTTCAGCGCTATCATTGAATTCCTGCATAGAGCGATATGCAGGGTCTAAAGACCGCTTTAGCGATTCGAACTTCGAATCAAGTTCTTCGAGTTCCTGTGTCGTGGTTGGTGGCGGTGCCAACGCGTCAATCGCGGCTTTTACCTGGTCTGCGTATTCCTTCATTGCGCCGCTAAGGCGGGCAACTTTCTTGGCTACGGTATCGGCGGCGGTATTGCCCGTCAGAATCATCTCACTCATGTACCGCGACTGTTCCGAATACTTTTCATTGATTTCTGTTAAGCGTTTTTTCAGGTTGTCCCAACGAACCGCATCCCCACCTTGCGCAACGGCAGACATCAGAGTCCCGACCGTCTCCAAACCGGCCGCCATCATGTTCATCAGCTGCATGGCGCCATTCCAGATGCGCCGCATCGGCCCCTCTACCCATGCGGCAAAATCGAGGAAAGCGCCTCCAACAGTGGTTTTGAATTTTTTCTTTATGTCAGCCCAGATATCGTTCAACCGCTCCGCCGTGGCCGTCTGTTCAGTGTTGAACGCCCCCATTTTTTTATTGGTTTCATCCACCGTTTGTTGAAGCACCTCGGCGCCTTCACCAAATACGCGGACGAGTTCAGAATTTCGGGTACCAAAGGCTGCTGACGCGATTGCAAGTTTATCGGTCTCATCCTTCGCGCCGGAAATGGCGTTGGCCAATGCACCAAGCGCCTCAGATTGGTTTTTTGCGTTAACAATATTTTTCAACGCTAATGGGTTAATTCGGCCCAAAGAGGACGCTAGCGAACCTGTGCCCGCCCTTGCTTCACCCACGCGCACAGCGAACCCACGCAGCGCAGTATTAAGTTGTTCGGTACTGATTCCAGCGCGTTCGCTGATATGTTCTAGCGCCTGTAATTCTTGAACGGAAATGCCGACCGTTCGCGCCATCTTGGCGAGCTGGTCGGTGGCGTCGAGAAAACTTTTAATTGTGGAGGTGCTAAGTGCTAACCCGGTGAAGGCACTAGCTGCACGGGCAAAATTCGCAAAACTGCGTTGTGCGCGCGCCATTCGCTGATCAAGTTGCCGCACATTGCGCTGCAGGCGTTCTGTAGCGGTGGCGCTTTGACGCATCGACTGGTTGAAGCTGGCAGTCTTCGCCGTCAGGGCGACCTGTAGTAATCCGAAAGCGCTCATTTTTTGGGTCTCCTCACGGGAACGCCACGGGACTTGCGATCTTCCCTTTCGGCTACCTGGTTGATGGCGTCGAGCATTTCCTGTTCCATTTCTCTGAGAACACCAGGAGCGTGCCGGTTGAACGAATCCCGAAACCAGGGGTTGAAAGGTGTTCCCGGTCGGTTGGTTTTCATTTCCAGCGTGTTGTAGTAATAGCGCCAACGAACGCCGACGATGCGAATGCGTTTCCCGCGGAGGCGACGAGTTCCAAGGTCTTTGACTAAGTTGCGCGAAACCCTCGGGGCATCTTTCCGCATTAACCGGCTTAATTTTGTTGCTGACCTGGCTACGGCCCGACCATAGATTTGGTTGCTTGCCTGGCGTGTGAAATTCTGCAACATCTCATCGATGTAACCGAGATTCGATTCAACTTTTAACTGGTCGGACACCGCCACCTCCTTTGCTCAAGAGCTGATCGAATTATTTGGGCGGGTCACCGGTGCGGGTGGTTTGTGCACGGCGGCGATCCACATATTCGGAAATCGCCCGCCAGGTTTGCACGTTCACAGGCTCCTGGCGGTTCAGAATGGTCTGTTCGCCTGCAATTTCGACCGCCCACGCAACACCCTGTTTATCGTGCAGGATGCGCCAGTTTGAGCCGGCGACGATTTCCTGAATTTCATCAAACGCGGTCACGGTCGAAATTCTCAAACGATTCATTGAATTCTGACGGCAGCGGCTGGGGTTGCCAGGTCAATAGGCGGTACAGGGCTTGCCCGCTACTGTCGCCCCGGTCCGGCGGTGTGAATGTGTGTAGGGTCGCCTCCGCGGTCACCGGGTGATCGAATCGAATGGTCTGCGCCACATTGGCCCGCCCCAATGGCAACAATTGGGTGCCCTCGATCTGCCGGCCCAGGTTTCCGAAGTGGGCGAGCAATACGCCGGTCTGCACTACTTCGCCCATATCCTGCGCTACCTGTTTCGCGGCAAAGGCCACCGCGCCGTCACCGACAAACGATTGCGTCAGTAGCACCGACAGGCGCACCGCACGATTGAAGTTTTCCGAGTCGTCGCTGTGCGCTTGCTGCAGTATTTCGTGGTCCTCGGGGGCCAGCGGCTGGCACATCGTCAGCAGTGTCCAGGGTTGCCACAAAATTCGGCTGGCAATCTTGACGGCATGTTCTTCGGCGTGATGCAGGATTTCACCAATGGGGCCGGCGGCGGTGCAGGCGGTATCGATTTCGGGGTCACCGGTTGGCTGGTAGGCACACAGGCCGCCGCGGTCGTCCAACAGGATATGCAGCACGTCGCCCTTGATGGGGGCCAGCGCGGTCCGCACCAGGCCGTGGCAGAGTTCGTGCACGAGTAGCGCTACGGTTTGTTTGTTCATGGTGGGTGCCCTCATTAGCGGCCAACAAATATCGAGCGGCCTTGTTGTAGTTTTTGAAAGTCGATGCGCTCGCCGGCAACACTTTGGCGAATCGCGCAGTACCGGGCGTGCGCCTTGCGGTTGAGCCGGTCCAATGTATCCAGCGGTAAAATTTTTTCGGCCGGTACCAGATCATGGTCGGCCAGCGTATAGACCGATTTGCAGAACCGACGCCAACCCACATATCCGAGCGCTTTTTGAAGTTCCACGACCGCCAAGCCAGCGATCAGCGCATCTTCCAGAGAACAGTTCGCCGCCTCGAAGATTTGAACATCGCCATCGGATAGCTCACCGACAGCAACCAGAGATTCAATCGACTTTTCCCGAATAGCGAAACCAACCGCATCCGGCTTGCGCGCGATGGCAGGCGCCAGCGCACCGGCGCCGCGGCAAAAGTTGTCCAGGTTGTCGGGCAGACCGGTCAAATACTCAGCACCGAGCGCACCACCCATTTCGCGCAAGCCGTCCATATCAACGGCAAGGTACGTGCTTGCTTTTTCGAATGCTTGCTGGCGGTCGAAGCCCAGGCGACCAGCGCAACGGGCCAGAAATGCCAGGTCCGCGACCGCGTGCTGAACTTCGTGCTGGATAACGTCATTTTTGGTCATCGTGGCACCCCCAGGATTTACAGAATTCAGGCGGGGTGCCGCGCACCACCTTTGAACGGTGGTTCAGGCTTTTCGCGCAATAGTTGGAAATGTTTTTTCGATGGCGGGCGAGTTGCAGCAGGGCGATTTGTGGCAAAACAACACTGTCATGGGTGACCGTTTCCAGTTGTCTCATAACTGGCCGAATGGCGTCATCGATGGCCTTGCGTGTATCGGCGCGCTCGTCTTTGATGACGATTGCCACCGCATCTAAAACACCTTTGCGCGCGTCGGCAATCGCCTTTTTGGTCCACTCGTGCCAGGGGCGGCCGGGGTTGTCGGTGTCTTTCATCATGCACCCCGCGCATTTTGGGCTTTGAAGGTTTCGATATGCTGTGTGGCCTCGCGGAAACTGCGGGATTTGAAAGTTTCCCAATCCTCGCCCGATGCGCGTTCAACGATGAGTTCCGTCACCAGTTCGTTTTCGTAAAACCATTCGTGACGCTGGGCGGAGGCCGATTTGATATTGGGATTATTCGTCGTGAAATCTTCAAGGCGCCATCGCGCCTTGCGAATCAGTACGCTCATTTGAGGTTCCCCGCCAGTTTCGCCAAATCCGATTCGGCTTTACGCAACGCCGTTTGCTGTTTCGCTGCCTGTTTGATCCTGGTGCGCTTGCTGGCGGATGCCCGATCCAGTTCACGCAACAGGTCGCACTGGCGGGCAATCACGGACGCGTGACGATTTGGTGAGTGCAGTGGTTCCCACGGATCAAGACTGGCAACCGAAAAATCGTCCATTTGGAAAAAATCGACTTTTCCCACCCAGTTCGGGGGCAGTAGGTCGTCGATTTCCCAGCCTTCTTTCTCAATCGCGTTAAGTAGTGCCCCCATTTTGTAAACACGAGACAAGGCCGCGCCAAAAAGACGTCGGTTGGCTTCCTGTGCGCGTTCATGGCGGCTGGTGGCGGTTTCGAGTTCTGACAGCAGTTCATCGCGCAGCTCGATCAATTCTCGCTGCACTTCGGCCAGGTCGACCGCTTCCAGTGCATCGCCGCCGGCTGATTTGAGAGCTTGAACCGTTTCGTAAAGGGACCGGCATTCGGTCACCAGCGGGTGGTCGCATACGTCCGAATCGATATCGAGGCTGCCGGAAAGGGCTTTCACGGCATTGATCGCCGCGAGTGTTTTCCGTTGAAGCGCTTCGATGAGCGTTTGGGCGTGTTTGGGGAAGGTCGCGCAATAGAGCGCTGCTTGGAAGGCGGCCTGGCTGTCTGCATCCTTGCGGGCGAAATCCGCGATGCGTTCGGCGCAGAGCCGGCGGTAATCTTCGAGGGGCTTGGAAACTGCGCGCCGATGTATTTCCACGCGACAGTCGCCAAGTTGAGCCGAATCCATGGCTAACATTTTGGTTCCTCCTGGCCGGCGATCAAACGTTGATCCCGACTTGGCTGGTTGTTTGTACAACTGTACACCCAGACAGGCTGGATGCAAACCCAGTGACGACTCCCCGAAAAGCCGTCCTCCGCGCACCGCCAACACACCGCCGCTAACCCAACGCCACCAGGTCGCGTTCTGCGCCATCCTCGCGTAAAGTAGGTCGCACCCAGGCTAACCCCTTAGTGGCTACATTACCCGCGCGCACGCGCGCGCGTGGGGGGCTTAAACGGCCCGCAAAAAAGTGAGATAGCACACCCAAACGACTTTAGCGACCGGTCGCAACGGCTCGACGATTCTTTCTCATTCCCCCCCCACCCCGCACAGGCAGCCCCCAGGGACGGTTTGCCTGTGTTGGCAATACGCCTGATTGGGTCGGGACGATCAATCACTGGTGGGCGTTGTGGTGGGTCTGGTGGGGGTTCTGTGCTGGTGGTATGTGGCACGTTCGCTACCCAAATCCGACCCCGGGGTCGGATTTGGGGAATCTATGTGCTGCAAGGTATCGAGAAGCATCACGTCGCTGAGTTGCTGATCGATGAGTTTGAGGATTTTCTTGGCCGGTTTGTCGAGCGGCAGCGTAGAGATTTCCATGGGTAATTCCCTCCCTGGAATGGTGATGAAAAACAGCAGAAAAACAGTGAAAAACTGGGATGATTTAAATGCCAGCACAGAGCAGCCGAAAATTGCCCTTGGAAGCCCAATCAGCCCATCTGGGGGCGGGGTGGGGGGCAAGATACAGGTAGGGCCCCTTCGATGGGGCTTCGAAGCCCCTTCCAATGGTTGATTCCTGTACGCATTGATCACTTCCTGTCCGCACACTTTTCGATCAGGTTGGTGGACACTAACCCTGAACCCCTCTCCAAATCTAGCTCGTTTTATTTGGCGACAAGGGGCTTCGAAGGGGCTTCGAAGGGGCATCATTTCGCGGGCATCAGATTCAACATGGCGTGTATTGTCACAACCGCTCGATGAGGAAGCGACCGCCAAAAGGGGTTTGGGTTTGGCGCGTTTTTGTAATTTTCTCGGCGTCACTTTTGGCCACTCTTTTTGGCAATAATTAGGAGCCTTTTATGCTGCCCTGCGCACCATCGGGCGACCTCCTGAGTGGGTTCAATTGCAGGCTGGGTTTTCCATGGCCAAGTGAGGCCGTTAAGCTGGTGACCGGTCAATTTGTTGGCCTCAGCAAACCTCTCAAACCGCTTGCGACACAGGTGGTAGGCATACCCCGATCTGTGGTCGTTCAGGCGGCACCAGCCCATCACCTGCAAGTAGTGGCGCTTCAGCTCCTGCAGGGTTTCACCCGTAGCGGCTGGTGCAGCCTCCTCGCCGTACACCCCCAGCCGGCCATCCACAATCACCACACCGGATTCCGGTTTGGGCCTATCAAGCCCACAGGCGGGGCACACAAAGACTTCCCGGCTCATTACATGGCTGCACTCCGCATTCGCGCACACAACGCCTGCAGGGGACTCTGAGCGGCTGCTACTGTTTGCGGGCTTATCACCCCCATCGAGGTCAGGCACCACGAAATCCACCGGCAGGCCGTGCTGGACCACATTGCCGGCATGGTCCAGCACAATGCAGTCGTCTTTCCCATCGGCGCGGCGAATACCCCTACCCAACTGCTGGATATGCAACGACAAAGACTTGGTAGGCCGCGCCAGAATCAAACAGGAAGCCGTGGGCACATCGAACCCGATTGCCAGCACCCCCACGGATGACAACACCCGAATCTGGCCTTTCCGGAAGGCCGCTATCAGAATCTCCCGCTCCTCCACCGGGGTACGGTCTTCGATGTGAGCGGCCTCGATATCAGCCGCTAGAAACTGGTCGACGATCTCGCGGCTGTGGGCCTTGTTCACCGCAAAGCAAAGCGTCTGCCGGCCTTCTGCGCGCTGTTGCCAGGTGCCCACAATGTCACCCACAAGGGTCTTCTGCCGCATGGCCAAACCCAGCTCGTTAACCTTGTAATCGCGCCCGTTCACGGTGTTGCCCACCGGGACAGCCGAAAGCATCTCCTGCAGTGCCGCAGCGCCAGGGCAGTAGGCCAGGGCCGGCACCAGAAACCCCTGCTCCGTCAGCCACTCAACAGAAGGCCCACGCACCAGACTGGAAAAGTATTTGCCCATGCCCTGGCGCATCGGCGTTGCCGACAGCCCGATGAAGGGCAGCGCATTCCAGAGGCGCATCAGCTCAATGTGCCCCTCGTGCAGAATGTGCGCCTCATCGATCACCACAAAATCGATCCAGTCGATACGCCGGTGCATCTCACGGCGGCTGAACGTCTGGATGCTGGCCACAACAAGGTCATCGTGCGGGCTGTAAGCCGTGTTTTCGCCCTGCAACACCCCCACCCGCAAGCCAATACTCTCAAAGTGTCGGCACGCCTGCCGTACCAGCTCCTGCAGGTGCACGATGAATAACAATTTTTTGCCGCGTTGTGCTGCGCGTAGAGCAAGCTCACCGGCAACCACGGTCTTACCGCCACCGGTGGCCAGCGCCAGCACCTGCCGCTTGTGCCCGTTCCGAAGCCCTTCACGCAGCTCACCAATTAAATCCTGTTGAAACGGGTGCAATGTAATTTCAGCCATGAATTTTCCCTCCCTCGAAAACCCTGGTGCAGAACTGATCTGCATCACCCAGCAACTGGATCACGTCCCGAATGTTTCGGTTCGCGCAGTTCGCGTGCTTGCAGTGAAATCCCGGCCAAGAACCGTCAGACTCAAAGATCACCACGTCAGAACCATTTTCAGGCGACGGGGTGGAGTGGGATTCACTCCAGGGGCAGCGTACAAAGTGCATGTTTTCCGGACCGGCGGTGACATACATTCCCCGCGACTGAAACCAGCTCACCACATCGAGACTCGCGTAATCTCCCGCGCCCATTAGTGGCTTGCGCTCCTGCGAGCTGAATGTGGGTTTGGTGGTTGTCTGCTGCTCTTTGCGGGCAAGCAGCTCGACCACACTGTTTACCCGCTTTGCGGGTACTTGTGGCCAACTGGATGGGATGCTGATCTGACTTTGCCGGTGGGGCCGCTCCGCTGTCGGTGTACCCTTGCGCTTGATCGAGCCGTACAACGTACCGATGCGGCCAGGATTGCGAACGGCAATATCAAAGTTCACCAGCTCATCGGAGTACCGCTCCGCCAGCCCGCGATAAAGGGTCGAAAGTTTTTTCGCAGCAATGGGAGTAGCCAACAGCGTGCAGCGGTACACCAGGTGATAACCATTCCCGCTCATGGCGATTGCAGGAATGGGCCAGCCACACAAAGTCAGGTATTTCTTTACCGACAGTGCGCGATCCAAGGATGCGGCCAGTTCGGCATCCGTTGAGGCGGTTCCCGGCTTGCGTACCGGGTCGAAGTCAAACAGCAGTCGTGAATACCGGTCTACATCCGCATTCTTCAGCGGGCCTTGTGGCGCCCGGGGAATGTGCTGCTGTGAAATAAACAGATTGCCTTGCCGGCATCGTTGCTGTGCGGCGCGGTATAGACTTTCAGGGTCGTCGTGCCAGGTGGACTGCCATCGACCGCCCAATTGGTGGCGCAGCTCAATGATAGGATTGTCCCGAAAGCACCAGTGCAGGTATTCCAGTGTGGTGGCGACGCGGATCATTGTGCGACCTCCTCGGCACCCAAAAACGGATAACTTTGCAGGAACTCATCGACCAGCGGACTACTGGGCAAGCTCTTGATGTGCTGCCGGGCCTCTTTTATCCGCTTGTCTTTGTACGGAATCGGGTTGTCGGGGCCTTGCTTCCATCGGTACTGACCTTCACAAGATGCCAACACCCAAACGATGTGCGCATTGGGGTCCCAGCGAATTAGCCTTACCACCTCAAGGTCGCCAAGGATCGCAAATACGTCATGCACCGGGATTTTTGTGTGGGCTGCCATCGATTCAGGCAGGATGCAGTACAGCCCGGTTGGATGGCTTTCGGGGGCGCTCTCAAGATACCAGTAGAGGACAAGGTGCCTGTAACCCCTTTCCGTTAGCCGGTAATAGTCGTTGTTCCATCGATTGGGATGGAATGAATGATACTTGCGCACAGTGTGCTCTCCCTGTCATGGGCAAGCCGGTGCGATCTTCATATACTACGATCACCGGTTCTTACGCTTGCCCGCGTAGCTCCAAAAATCGGTCATGCCCCAGCCGCGCCCACGACTGGGGCATTTTTTTAAAACGGAATGTCATCGTTCGGATTGGTTTGGGAAAGCTGCCCAGGCTGTTGTGGTGCCTGTTGCGGCGCTGGCTGTTGCGGTCGTTGTGACTGCATCGGAGGTTGCGCCTGTTGGGCTGGCGGGTTGGTCTGGTATTCCGTATTGGGAGTAGCCACGACCGGCTCCATGTGAATACCTTGCACCGGTTGCCCGCGGTAAGTGGTTGGTCTTGCGCTGATCTCTACCTGCCGATTTACCCAGTGGTCAGTGTCATGGCCAAACGCGCCCGCCAATCGCTGACCGTTGGTCTGATTTATCGTCACGCGAATACTCTCGCCCGTATCAAGCCGGCGGAAAGTACCAACCGGCTTCAGCTGCTGATCCCGCCCCACTGGTTCCATTTCTACCTGCAGAACACTGACCCGCACCGGGACCGGAAAATCTGCAGCCTTTGCGAAACTGCTTTTAAATGCTTGTGAAATATCCATTTCAAAACTCCATTTTTTAGGCAAAAGAATCCCGTCAGCAAAAAGCCGATAATTTTTTGACGGGCTGGAAAATTCGGTTACTTGTTGGCGGCTTTACGTCGAGCCTTTTCCGAGTCCAGCTGCAGCCTGGCCCGGACTTCAGCGCTAACGCTACGGTAGTTGTCAGCGGCCGCCTTTCGAAGCTCCCTGGCCTGCACTGGGTGCAGTCGAACCTGAACTGCTGTGCTGCTCATTGGCTTACCTCCTGCTTTGTTGCCGCATCTCCATACCCCAACTGATGACGAATCTCGGCAGCAATAGAACGGCCGGTCCGTTCTGCTTGCCGCTTAAGACGCCGCTTATCGTCCGCCGTCAGGTATACGGATACCGCGATCAATGGTGGTGCTTTCTTGCGCCTTCCCATGGCTCCCTCCCAGTAATGTTGACGTAAACACGTTTATTTTTGGCTTTTACGTCAGTGTTTGACAAAACATACAACGCATGGCAGATTTGCGTCAACAGTTTCTAATGAAGTATTTCTAGTGATGAAAAAAATGCAGCCAGAAAGCAAGACAGCCTCTGACCTTCGGGTGTATTGGCTCGACTACCTGCTGATGCTTGCGGAGCCTCAGAGCCTGCAAACTGAGGACAGCGCTGCCGGTGTTGCCGCCACAATCCGTAACAGGAAGCTGTTACGGCTCACGGACAAGTTGGCGAAAGCTCTACCTGAACAGGTTTCGGAGGCAAACATGCACGGGGAGCTGCGCAAGCTGTCCCGGGCACTGGCAGAAATCATTCTCGGGCAGCGGGATACCCTCGAAGAGTGTCTGCCCGGCTCTGTCTTCGACCGGCTTTCGTCAGCAGATTTCGTAACCGGTGATACAGGCCTGGGGGCGGCTATGCTGACAAATTGGCTAGGGGATCACCCCCTCAGAAAAGTGGTGGAATTTAGTGATGAGCAACTGGTGGAGGTTGATCGCGGCGATCCGATTTGGACGCAGTTCTATCGCCCGGCAATGGATTTTCTGAAAGCCCCATTCAATTGCTCTGAATGTGCCTGGTGCGGCGCCGTTATGAGGACTGGCATTCGCCGGCGCGTCACCTGCTCTACAACCTGCCGGCAACGGCTTTACGAAGAGAAAAACCATGGAAAGGACGAAATCAAGAAAACAGGAAGTTAGAACCGCATCAGTGGGGGTGGTGCCGGCACGATGGGTGCGCGGCAAGTTGTTGCCCGCAATTTTTGGGTTCACAGAGGATGCCGTTGAGTACTACAGGCTCAAGGGTGCATGGATGGAAGGGAAGCACTTCAAAAAAGACCCAGCCAACCGGCTGGTATACAACATCGAGGAAATTTCGAAGTGGCTAGAAAGCTAGAGGGCAAGCTCCCCACGGGGGTGGAGTTTCATGGCGCATCACTGCGCATTTGGTTCATGTACAAGGGGCGCCGCTGCAAGGAGACGATCACCAATGTAGTGACGCCAGGCAACATCAAACACTGCGCATCTTTGCGGGACGTGATTGTTGCTGAAATCAAGCAGGGAACATTCAATTACCGGAAGCATTTCCCCGACAGCCCAAGGGTGCTGGATGCCTGCGGAAACACCGGCAGCAATTTGAATGTAACGCTGGCAGAAAAACTTGATGAGCATTTGGCCGACGCCAAGATGCGCAAGGCCCGCAAAACCTGGCAGGCGGACGGGAGCCGCTATCAGCATCTGCTGGACTACTTCACGGAGTCCTGTCGTGTGCGGGATATCAGCAAGCGGGATGCCGACAAGTTCATTGCGCATCTACTCGCCGGCGGGGTGTCTCCCAAAACTGTCAGCAACATCACGCCGATTCTACGCTGGGTGCTGAGAACGGCATTCGAGGATGGTGTACTGGCGGAGAATGTGGCCGACCGCATTACCGATCCAGGTGCCAACGAAACCGATAACCCAGCAAGACGCCGAAAGAACCCCTTCACGCTGAAGGAGCTATCCCTACTGGAACGGCTCCGCCCCAGCGACCCAGATGTGGATTTCTTCCTGTTCAATTGCTGGACTGGTCTTAGCGTATCCGAAGCCATGGCCCTTGGCTGGAATGATCTGGAAAACGCAGGGAAGACAGGCAAGCTCCGAATCCGTCGCGCGCTGGTGGACCTCGAATATCGCGTCCCGAAGGAAACACACCGCAACCGCACCATTGAGCTGAACCAAAAAGCTGCCGATCTGCTGAAAGCGCAAATGGAGCGCACCCGACTACTGCCACCAATCGATGTGCAGGTGACCCAGCGCAACAATGTGCAACGCATGTGGGAGCCAGTCCAGTTCATTTGGCGGGTCAACCGCAGCGGAGGCCCCTGGGGCAAAACGTCGATACAGCGCGCAATCAAACGACTCTGCCTGAAGGCTGGTGTCGACCCAAGATCAGCGAATCAGTGCCGCCACACGTTCGCCAGTCAAATGTTGACCATGCGTGTCCCACAGGAAGTCATCGCCCGGCAAATGGGGCACAGGGATACAGAGATGCTGAAGAAGCATTACGGGGAATGGATTGAAGCGGATGAAACGGGGAATGCTTCGGAAATGAACCGGGCGATTGCGGCCCGGCTGGGGCAAAACAGCTAATGCAATGATTCGCGGTTTTGCCCCATTTTTGCCCCATTCTGGGACAAATTTCCGAAAATGCCTTTAAAATCAAAGGCTTAGATGGCGGTGAGGGAGGGATTCGAACCCTCGATACGTTGCCGTATACACACTTTCCAGGCGTGCTCCTTCAGCCACTCGGACACCTCACCAAATTGTCTTGCTAATCAGTGACATACGTCCCGATCAGCGAGCGCGAACTTTACAGAAAGGCGACGACCGGTGCAAGTGTATTTCAGAATTTTCCCGCCAGCCGCGCCAGTTTGGGGCGCCTATTCCCCAGTCCAGTCCGCGAAGAAGTCTTCCACTGCCAATTCTGGGGCGGGGCGCGGGGGCTTCTGGGGGCTTCCCATATAAATGAAGCCACTGACCTCTTCGTTTTCCGCCAGGCCCAACGCTTCAGCGACAGACTGGTTCTCAGCGAGCGCCCCGGTGCGCCAGTAGGCACCGACGCCCTGGGCAAAGGCGGCAGTAATCATGGCCTGTACGGCACCGGCGGTGGACATGCGCTGCTCGTTATGGGGCACCTTCGGGTGCTCCTGCAGACGCGTGATGGCAACGACAATCAAAGGGGCCCGCAGTGGCATGGCGAGTGTGCGCTCACGCTGGGCTTCGCTCAGGGGCTCGCCGGCCTCGCTGGCCCGGAGGTAGATCTCCCCCATGCGCTTGCGCGCTTCCCCTTCAACCACCAGGAAACGCCACGGGCGCAGGTTGCCGTGGTCGGCGGCACGCAATGCGGCGCGAAAAATGGCATCCCGTTGCTGACTATCTGGGGCGGGTTCGGTCAAGCCGCCTACGGACACCCGGTTGTGCAGTGCGTCTAACGCATCCATGTATTTCCTCCCAATTCTGCCAGTACATATTAACGCCCCAAATGGGGAGGGGGATTCTACCGTAAAACCGAGAGGCGCCATTGTGGTACGGGCGTACACACTAGGACTACATCCTCATTAGCCGTCGCATTCAGCGCAACATGAGGGTAAACTTTGCGCCTGTCAGTGATCCATGCCTCGTTATAACCAAAAACCTTGAGGCTCTGTTGTACATCTGCCATCCGGCAA
Organism: uncultured Microbulbifer sp.; assembly: GCF_947504145.1. Taxonomy (GTDB): domain Bacteria; phylum Pseudomonadota; class Gammaproteobacteria; order Pseudomonadales; family Cellvibrionaceae; genus Microbulbifer. Next base: position 291,640 of record NZ_CANNGQ010000001.1, on the reverse strand, counting down.
AGTAACCGTACACCAGTAATTGACGGGGACGAGAAAAAAACAAAATGCTCCCGGATCAATACCGTTACCGATAAGACCCAGCTTTCATGCAGAACCAGTCAGAAGAAACCAGCAGCCGCCCGCAAGATTCCAGGTACCCGCTCTATTTCCGCGCCCTGATCTGTTTTGCCGCTTCCGGCACGCTCCTGAACAGCATCAGCTGGTCGGCGCTTTCCTCTAAAGACACCCTGCTGCAGCTTGCCATGGCTGCGCTTCTGCTGGGTTACATACCAATTGCCTATCAGATTGCGCGCCGCAGTATTCCTGAAAATACCCAACAGGTCCGCCGCTGGCTCTCATTCACCGACGCACTGCTGATCGGTATGGCGATGGCCCTGTCGAATTTCAGCCTGCTGCCCAGTTTGCTATTCCTCACCATGGTGCAATTCAACGCCCTGACTCAGGGTGGCGGGCGCTGCTGGTTTGAACACAATACCGCGATGCTGCTCGGAGTGGGGGTTGGCTACCTGGTGCACCGCCCTGCCCTGGTGGTCAATGCGGACCTCAATATCAGTGCCGCAAGCCTGATCGGCGTTTTCACCTATTTCTGCTGCTACGCCTTCTATACCCACAAGCAGATATCCACGCTGAAGGAAAATAATCAACAGCTGCAGAAAGAGCAGCGCATCGCCAACCTGGCCAGCTACAAGCTCTCCCGCTATTTGCCAAAACGCCTGTGGCGAGCAGTGACCACCGGTAGGGAAAAAGAGATTGTCACCGAGCGCAAACTGCTCACGGTGTTCTTCTCCGACATCAAAGATTTCAGCCAGCTGACGGAAGAAATGGAAGCGGAAACGCTGACCCGCCTGCTGAATAATTACCTGACCGAGATGTCCCGCATCGTCGCGCACTACGGCGGAACCATCGACAAATTCATCGGCGACGCAGTGATGGTGGTGTTCGGGGACGATCAGAGCAAAGGCCCCAAATCCGATGCCCTGCGCTGTGTGGCTATGGCGCTGGCAATGCGCAAACGGGTGCGCGAGATGATGCAGGAGTGGTACGACCAGGGCATCTCCCATCCATTGCAGATCCGTATGGGTATCAATACCGGTTACTGTACCGTCGGTGTATTCGGCACCGCCGACCACCAGACCTACACCGTGATGGGCACCCACGTGAATCTGGCGGCCCGCCTGGAAAGCGCGGCAGAACCCGGCGAAGTGCTGATCAGTCACGAGACCTGGGCAATGATCAAACAGACGGTCATGTGCCGTGACAAAGGCCACGTGACGGTGAAAGGCTTCAGCACACCGGTAAAGGTCTACTCGGTCACCGACCTGCGCAAAAACCTGGGCGGACAACAGAGCTACCTGGAAGAGCACGCCCCCGGTTTTGCTATGCACCTGGACCTGGAAAAAGTGCGCAATTACGACAAGGAAAAGGTCCTCCAGGCACTGCAGAAGGCACAGGCCCGCCTGAAGAGCAAGGTTATTATCTAGTTCCGGAAGATCGTCGGCAGATCGTCTTACTCTGGTAACCGCGGACTTTATTCTCTTCCTTCTCTATGACCGATACTCATGCAATACCCGAGCTGACCGAGCAGCTGTACCGCGAGCTGCGCCAGTGCGCGCGCCGCATCCTGGCTGGCCAATACGGCAACCTGACTCTCCAGACTACAGACATAGTCCACGAAGCCTGCATCCGCCTGATTGAATCCCCCACCCAATACCAGTCCAAAGCCCACGTGTACCGCTGTGCCGCCAAGGCCATGCGCCACCTGCTGATCGATCATGCGAGATCCAAATCCGCGCAAAAGCGCAATGGAAAGCATCTACGCACAATCTGGGGGGATGATCTGCTTGGAGATATCGACATCAATTTGGGCCTGCTCACCATCGACAAAACACTGACCGAAATGGCATCGATCAGCGAGCGCCTGGAAAGCATCGCCGAACTCCACTACCTGGCCGGCTTTACCCAGGCTAAGATCGCCGAACTCTTATCCCTGAGCGTGGCAACGGTAGAGCGGGAACTGAAGTTTGCGCGGACCTTTTTGACAGACCGGCTGCAACACAGTCATGCGTGATGCCAGTGAACTGATCAGCATCAAGCAACTGTTTGATGCCTGTGAACCACTCAGCCAGGCAGAGCGGGAAACCGCTCTCGCCGAATGCGCCCTCGACAAGCCACTCATCGACGAGGTGCGGCGCCTGCTCACCATTTCCGATAACGAAAACCCAGAGCAGCAGCACACCAACATTATCGGCCAGCAACTGCAGGGCCTCACCCAGAACCTGAGCCAGGACCAGCGGCTCGGTATCTATCGGGTGGAACGGGAAATCGGCCGCGGCGGTATGGGCATTGTTTTTCTGGCCCACCGGGACGATGGCAGCTATCAACAGCAGGTGGCGGTCAAAATCGCCCCCAGCTTTGCCAGCGAAGCAGAGCTGAAACACTTCCACCGCGAGCGACAGGTTCTCGCGCAGTTGCAACATCCCAATATTGCCATGTTGCTCGACGGCGGCGCCACGCCGGAACAGCGCCCTTACCTGGTAATGGAGTACATTCAGGGTGCTGCAATTACCGACTACTGCGACCAGCAGCAGCTGGGCTTACAGAGGCGCCTAACCCTGTTTCTGGCGGTCTGCGACGCGGTGAGTTTTGCCCACAACCACCTGGTCATCCACCGGGATATAAAACCGGAAAATGTCCTGGTGACTCCCGCCGGGCAGGTAAAGCTGCTGGACTTTGGTGTCAGTAAAATTCTGCACAGCGAGCAAAAGTCCCACCATACCACCCGGCTCTCCGGGCTCACGCCCGCCTACGCCAGCCCGGAACAGCTCGCCGGCAAGGCAACCTCGACCGCCACCGATGTCTATGGCCTCGGCACCCTGCTCTACGAGCTGCTGTCGGGCAGCTCCCCGCATCCCGGGGGCGACCGATCCACCGAGCAACTCATTCGAGCCATTTGCGAAGACGAGCCCGCCCCTGTCAGCAAGGCGGCCGCCCGGAGCGGCTTTCGAACCAAGGCCAATGCACTCAAGGGGGACATCGACAATATCGTCGCCAAATCCCTGCGCAAGGAGCCTCAGAACCGCTACGCCAGCGTCAGTGAGTTACAACGGGATATCGAGCGCTACCTGACTGGAGAACCGGTACAGGCCACCGCAGCGGGATTCCTGTATCGCAGCGGTAAACTCGTTCGTCGCTACCCCGTTGCGTCCCTGCTCACACTGACAGTGCTACTGACGATTACCGGCGGGCTGGCTGCCACTGCGTACCTGGCCAACAAGCTGGCACTGGAAAGGGACAACCTGCTCACTGCCAAAGCTGAAACCGAGCGGCAGGCGCATACCGCGCAGCGCGTAACGCAAATGCTGACGGATATGTTTGATGCCGCCTCTCCCGCCAGGGCGCAGGGACACACTGTGAATGTTGAGCAGCTGCTGAATAGCGCCGTCCAGAAAACCCGGACATCCCTGAACGAGGACCCTGCCGTCAAGTCACAGCTTATCGAGACACTTGCGCTGGTGAAATTCAATACAGGGAAATACCGGGATGCGGTGGAGCTCCAAAAGGAAGCGCTGGCACTGATACCAGATCCTGCATTTACGGAAGCAGCACCTGAGCAGCGTCAGAAAATCGCATATACGCAAGCCGAATCTTTGATCCGGCTCGGTCATTTCCTGAGCATTTTAGGCGAATTCGAAAACGCGGCCAGCGCCCTCTCTCACGCAAGCCGAGTGTTACATCAGTTTCCGAACCAACACCTTGCCGCCCTGGCTCTTTATAGAGAGGGAGAGCTTGAGTCCAAAGCGGGCAACCCAGACCGCGCTATCCACTTGTTAACGGAAGCTCAAAACACTTGGGAGCGGCTGCCTGACAAAGGAGGGAAACTCGGAATCGGCACTCGTCACAGCCTGTCTGGCGTATATTTTAACAAGGCCGAATTTAAGCAAGCAGCTCGCCTGGCGGAAACCGTATTATCAGATCGAATCGCGCTACTTGGGGAGTCACACCCGGAGACACTGAATAGTTACAGGCAACTCGCCAGATGCTATATGCGCACAGGTCGCTCGAATGAAGCACTCGAACAGTTAGAGCACGCCTACGAGGTCGGAAAACAGATATTCACCCCTGGCAACGAACTGTTCAGGAATATCGCAAGCCAGTACGCGCGCCTCGTGCGCCGCTTTGGTCACCACCAGTTCGCGATCGAGCTACTGAGCGAACTCATTCAGGGCGAAGCGCAATCACCAGAATCTACCGCACAGCTGCTCAACCATCGAGGGTTTACATACTTTGAAATGGGGTTGTACGCAGAGTCTCGAGAAGATTTGGAAAAAGCCAATGCAATCTTCGAGAAAATATACCCGGACGACTCTGAAGCAACCTATCTGCCTCGAGCGAACTTGGGGGAAGCGATGGCTGCTACAGGTGACCTTGAAGAAGGCATACGCATGATCAACGTTGTCATTGAGGAAAATATCGCTCAATTCGGCGAAAACGACTACGGTGTAGCCGCATGGAACCTGAAACTCGCCCGCATCGCACTGCAAGAGAAAGAACTGGAAAAAGCCCGCAGGTTAACCGATAAATCCCGGACCATTTACCTAAACACGTTTCCCCGTCACGCTCCCATCGTGCTTGAAACTGACCAGGCTGATGTAAACATTTCCATCGCTCAGGGCGACTTGCAGCGTGCGATTTCGCAATGTAAAACTCTCATTGAAAGCCTGAGAAAAACATTTCCCGAAGACGCACCAGTAATCGCCAAATACCAAACCCTACTGACTGAGCTGCGCGAACAAAACAAAAATTCCAGCCCGGGTTCGGTCGTAAACGCTGCGGTATTGCAGACCTCAACCTGAGCCCTCTCCTGCTCCGCTAGCCCACCAGGTACTTCTGCGTTTGCGGATAGTCTGACTGAAAGCGGACCAGCTGGCCGTCCGCCCGAATTTTCACCATCACCTGGCCGGCATCGCTGGTCGCCACCCAGATTTTATTCCGGTCCGTCGACTCTACCGTCTTGATGGCACCGGTATCGCGATCGAACTCTCCAGCCCGGACCGGGTAGTTATTCTGTTCCGCACAGGCATTGATCACCCGGGAGAGTGCCGCCGGCCAACGCCAGCTTTTACCGTGAAAATCACTGGGCACACGATACTGAAATCGCATATGTTGCGAATAGATGCCGGCATTCAGAATCAGAACTTCAAGCAACTGCCCCGCTGCCAGCGACTGACCGCCGATCGTCGTCATCTGTACAGGGTCTAGCCGTTCGATACTCGCGGTAAAATTCCCCTCCGGGCCCCATATCCAGTTCAGGCACGAAGAGCCGCTTGCGCGCAGAGAGCCATCCGCCTGGCGCTCCCCGGCGGAAATCGGGATATTTTTCTGGGTGTTGATCGCACTGGCGAGGTCGAGCGCGTATTCATATTGGTTCTGGTAACCCGCGCTTACCACATACTCCACCGAGCCGTACCCCACCGAGCCGCCCTGCTCCCCACCGCAATTGGCACCAGCAACGTTGACGCGCAGCAGGGTGCCCTCCCGCAGCTCGGCGCCGTCACTGATAGCGCGGGTTTTAATCTGCAGTAGCCTGTTGCTGTGTACGTCAGACCTGCCCCGCTTACGGCCGCGGTAACCCTGCGCCTGTATGGTCGCAGCCACCCGCTCTTGACCAAAATCCAATGTATTTGCGTTTTCCATCCGTACTATTCCAATTTGCGCTCAATGGCGGAAACAACGGCGATTCTGATGCATAGAGCGCCAATATTTCTCGAGCCGATAGAGTTAGTAACGGGATACGGATGCGAATCCCCTCATGGCGAGGGGATTATTTTGCAAATCTTTTCGTCTGTAGCGTTGCGCCAGTGCCGGCACTACTGCCGGGCGAAGCGTCCGGGAAAGTCGATTTCGCCGGTGGAGGTTCTTAAAGGGTTGATGTCCAGTCCGCCGCGACGGGTGTAGCGGGCGCAAACGGTCAGCTGTTTAAAGTCGGCCAGCTGCTGCAGATCGCAGTAGATGCGCTCCACGCAGTGCTCGTGGAAGTCCTGATGCTCACGGAAAGAGATGATGTAGGCCAGCAGGGAAGCGCGGTCAAGCGCCGGGCCGCGGTATGCAATGGAAACAGTCGCCCAGTCAGGCTGCCCCGTTACCGGGCAATTGCTGCGCAGCAGGTGGCTGTACAGGGTTTCTTCCACTGCATTTCCCCCTTCTGCCAGTTTCAGTAATCCGGCATCCGGCTGGTAGCTGCGCGCTTCAATATCCAGCTGGTCCACGCAAATCCCTTCAGGTGTATGTACCGCCAGCTGCGGGTCTTCCACATCAAACAGGGAAACCGCCACGTCACTACCGGCGGCAGCGCTCAGGTCTTTTTCAAGCGTTGCACGCACGGCATCTGCCGAGGCGAACTCGGTCTGGTTCAGGGAATTCAGATACAACTTGAAAGACTTGGACTCGATCATGGACGGACTGGAGGCCGCAAATCGGAAACGGGCCACGGCCACCCGGGGGACGCCTTTCGGATTGAGCCAGGACAGCTCAAAGCCCCACCACTCGTCTGCGCCGCTAAACGGCAGCGCCTGCCCATCCAGCCCCAGTTGCGCGCGGGACACCGAGCGTGGGATTGGGTGCAGTAACTGCGGGTTGTAGGTGGATTCGTAGTGTGTTTCCTTGCCCAGAGGCAGATTCTTCCAGTCTTCTCGATGCATGTTTTCACTCAAGCTTTTTACTCGCCTGCCGGGCAGGCTCCTGCGAAGCACCCTGTAGGCGAACCGTTAATATCCAATCAGTGACGCAGACGCTTGCCGTGACTCATCAGATGCAGCGCCCAGGCCGACAGCAGCGCAATAAACACCAGCACCCCGGCAAACGCCCAGCCAACGCTGATATCGGAAACTCCGAGCACGCCGTAGCGGAAAGCATTGACCATATACAGGATCGGGTTGAGCTTCGACAGCCCCTGCCAGAACGGAGACAACAGCTCGATGGAATAAAACACACCGCCGAGATAGGTCAGCGGCGTCAACACAAAGGTGGGAATGATCGAGATATCGTCAAAGCTGTTGGCAAAAATCGCATTGATAAACCCCGCCAACGCAAACAGCGTGGAGGTCAAGAACACGATCAGCACCGTGAGGCCGACATGCTGGATGGTCAGTGAGGTGAACACCAGCGCGATGATGGTTACGACCAACCCCACGATCAGGCCACGCGCCACGCCGCCGAGCACATAACCGGCCATCACTACCCAGTTGGGTGTGGGAGACACGAGCAACTCTTCCACACTGCGCTGGAACTTGGCACTGTAAAACGAGGACACCACATTGCCGTAGGAGTTGGTGATCACGGCCATCATGATCAGGCCGGGCACCACAAATTCCATATAGGAGTAGCCGCCCATTTCACCGATGCGACTGCCGATCAGCGAGCCAAAGATTACAAAATAGAGAGACATGGTGATTACCGGTGGCACCAGTGTCTGCGGCCAGATACGGGTAAAGCGGCGCACTTCCCGGCGGAAGATGGTAGAAAACGCAGTCCAGATCAATTGCGGGCTCACGACTGTACCTCCTTGCTTTCACCGCGGTCATCGTCGGCCTTCTGTTTCTTGTTCTCCGCCAGGAGGGAGACAAACAGCTCCTCCAGACGGTTGGCGCGGTTGCGCATACTGGTTACGGATATGTTCTGCGCGGTCAGGAGGGTAAACAGTTCACTGAGGGATTGCCCCTTCTCCACGGTCACCTCCAGGCTGTGCTCGTCCACCAGCCGGCCTTCAAAGCTGCCAAAATCCGGGGCGGCACTCAGGGACTCGCGAGTATCGAGAATAAATACCTCCCGGCTCAGGGTTTTGATCAGGGACTTGATCGACGTGTTCTCGACGATTTCTCCCTTATCGATAATCGCAATATTGCGACACAGACTCTCTGCCTCTTCCAGGTAGTGAGTGGTCAGAATAATGGTGGTGCCCTGGGCGTTGATCTCCTGCAGGAACTCCCACATGGAGCGGCGCAGTTCGATATCCACACCGGCGGTAGGCTCATCCAGAATCAGCAGCTTCGGCTCGTGGATCAGTGCGCGGGCAATCATTAGCCTGCGCTTCATGCCACCGGACAGCATACGGGCCTGGGTACTGCGTTTGTCCCACAGCCCCAGTTTGCGCAGGTACTTTTCCGTGCGCTCCTCCGCCAGCTTGCGCGGCATACCGTAAAAGCCGCCCTGGGTGCACACAATATCGAACACTTTTTCGAACTGGCTGAAATTAAACTCCTGCGGCACCACGCCCAGCGCCTGCTTGGCTTTGGGGAAGTCCTTGTCGATATCGATACCAAAAATCGACACACTGCCGCCGGTCTTGCGTACCAGGGAGCAGAGGATACCGATAGTGGTGGACTTGCCGGCACCGTTGGGGCCCAGCAGGGCGAAGAAATCACCGGGCTGCACCTCGAAACTGATGCCTTTCAGCGCCTGGAAGCCATTGTCGTAGGTTTTCTGCAAATCGCGTATGGATAGAGCGGCTGTCATACTTTCCACTATGTTCGCTGGAGGAAGGCGCTATTCAACGCCCTTGAGAGGCACAATTCAACCGGGGCTGGCAGGATGGATTGCCCATGTCGCCGGATTGCGCGCAGCGCCGCCAGCCAAACGACAGACAAAAAAAAGCCGCTCATTGAGCGGCTTTAATTTTGGAGCGGGAAACCGGGTTCGAACCGGCGACCTCAACCTTGGCAAGGTTGCGCTCTACCAACTGAGCTATTCCCGCGAAATTAGACCAGACCGAAAGTAAATCTTCCGGCCTGGTAATGCAAGGTCGTCGTTACGTTGCGACCTTGCAGTATTGGCATCCCCAAGGGGAGTCGAACCCCTGTTACCGCCGTGAAAGGGCGGTGTCCTAGGCCTCTAGACGATGGGGACATAGGAACTGGAGCGGGAAACCGGGTTCGAACCGGCGACCTCAACCTTGGCAAGGTTGCGCTCTACCAACTGAGCTATTCCCGCGATGGCATCCCCAAGGGGAGTCGAACCCCTGTTACCGCCGTGAAAGGGCGGTGTCCTAGGCCTCTAGACGATGGGGACCCAGAATCCTTCTTTGGCGCCGCTGAGTGCTTGTGAAAGTTCAGCAGTGCGTCAGAAGTGGGGCGCATTCTATGGACAGGCCGGGGGGCTGTCAACACCCGATTTAAAACTTTTCCTTAAATTTTTCCTTTCCATACAGGCACTTACATAACAGTGGACAAAATGGCCTGCGGCCGATAGCGATTTCCCCGCTCGCCCTCCCCGGCATCTATACAAGAATTACTGCGCCAGCTGGGTACGCGCCTCCAACTGACGCATGAATTCGCGAATTCTCGCGGCGTTACTGCCAAAATCGCGCTCGCCGGATCGGGACGCAGAGCGCATATCAATCACGGTATTCCCTTGAGCCTTGACTGGTTTATCCCCTGTTGCGCTCGATGATGTACGCGGCTTCTGATCGCCAGACGCGGTCTTGGACTGCTTGCCATCGCTATCTGCGCTAGCACTGTCAGTACTTTCGGGCCGGATTCTCACCACCACATCCTGGGTAATCCCCAGCAGTGGGGTGCGCACCACCGCTTCCAGGCGCCCCTGCCCCGCCTTTACCGCTATAACCCGCCAGCCAAGGTCCCGTGCCACGGCTTCTGCGGCGGCCATTACCTGATCCGCGGGAACGGGCAATACCAGAGTCTGGATGTCCCGGTACATGGGGGCCTCTTTCTGCACTGCCGCCGCAGCCGCCCCGGGGTAATCGGGGCTGTGATCGCTACTTTCCCGCAGCGACAGCAGCAGATCAAACTGAGGAGGGTCCGACAGGTCTGTCGTAATATCGTACAGCGCCGGTGTATTCAGGCTCTGCTGGCCCACCGTAAACAGGGGCAGTGCCACCGGGATTAGCCCCATGACCATGGCCCAGAGGGCCGCAGTGCGCGCCTCGCTGTGGCGGCGAACCAGCCCCCACAGGAACACCAGCATCGAAAAGAGCGCCACCGCCACCATGGCCAGCCCCAATGCGCCAAACACGGTAAAGGCGGCATCCAGGCCCAGCACCCCGGTGCGCACCGCCACCACCCCAAGGCCGATTGCGCCAAGCAAAAGCCACTGGACCCGGTACAACCAACGGCCCCAGTGGCGGGGACGGCCCGATCGAATCATCTCCGCTCTCCACAATTACCCTTCACACGCTCGCGCATGGCACACAAATGGTGACCGCCGTGCTCCGATACGTATCGGTCAGTCAGTGCCTTCTTCCGGATCGTGTTTTACCGACAGTGAATTAACACAATAGCGCAAGCCGGTGTCGGTCGGTCCATCGGGGAATACGTGGCCGAGGTGACAACCGCAGTTGGCGCACACAATTTCCGTGCGCTGCATCCCCAGGCTGCTATCCACCCGCTCTTCGACGACGCCCTGCTGTGCCGCGGCGTCGAAACTCGGCCAGCCACAGCCGGCGTCGAACTTGGATTCCGCATTGAACAGCGCCTCGCCACAACAGCGGCAGCGATACTTGCCATCCTCAAAGGTATCCCAGTATTCACCGGTAAACGGCCGCTCGGTCCCCGCCTCCCGGCAAACGCGATATTCCTCTTCGGTAAGGCGCTCGCGCCAGTAGTTATCGTCTTTTTCTTTTGACATACTGTGACTCCTTTTTTTGCCTGATAAGTCAGTATCCAGTGGCACTACCCTGCCCGGCACAACGCTTAGCGGCAGCACCCTCGCTACCCACGGTGTATTTCCCATCGCGCCCGGTTCACCCAAACCCCGCCCGGTGGTCAAACCCGATTCAGAAACTGGAAGCAAAGCCTACTAGACAACGGGCCCCGGTTAGAAGAATTTGCCTGCTGGCAAGCCTCTGTAAGGAAAAAACCTTGCAAGGCCATCCAGTTTACCGTTGAAACGCCTATTGAAAGAACACAGCAATGAAGGATATTCACAAGTCGGAAAAACTCCACGGCGTCTGTTACGAGATTCGCGGACCGGTGATGGAGCAGGCATCGCGCCTGGAAGAAGAAGGCCACCGGATCATGAAGCTGAACATCGGCAACCCGGCCCCCTTCGGCTTCGACGCACCGGATGAAATCCTTCAGGATGTGATTTACAACCTGTCTCAGGCGCAGGGCTATGTGGAATCTAAAGGACTGTTTGCCGCGCGCAAGGCCATCATGCACGAGTGCCAGGTCCTCGGTGTGCCCGGAGTAGAAATCGATGATATCTACCTGGGGAACGGGGTCTCCGAACTGATTTCCATGTCCACCCAGGCCCTGTTGAACACCGGTGACGAAATGTTGTTGCCGATGCCCAACTACCCCCTGTGGATGGCGGCAACCAACCTCACCGGTGCCAAACCGGTGCTCTACCGCTGCGACGAGCAGGCGGGCTGGCTGCCGGATATTGACGACATCAAATCCAAAATCACCCCACGCACCCGTGGCATCGTGGTGATCAACCCCAACAACCCCACCGGCGCGGTCTACCCGAAAGAACTGCTGCAGCAGATCGTTGAAGTGGCACGCCAGCACAACCTTGTGATTTTTGCCGACGAGATCTACAGCAAGATCCTGTACGACGACGCTGTATTCACGCCCATGGGCACCCTTGCCGACGATGTGTTGTGCCTGAGCTTTAACGGCCTGTCCAAGTCCTACCGCCTGGCCGGGTTTCGCTCCGGCTGGATGATTATCAGTGGGGCCAAGCACCGCGCGCGGGGATTTATCGAAGGCATGGATATCCTGTCTTCCATGCGCCTGTGCGGCAATGTGCCGGCGATGTTTGCAGTGCAAACAGCGCTCGGCGGCTACCAGAGCATCAAGGACCTGGTGCTGCCCGGCGGGCGCCTGCGCCAGCAGCGCGATCTCGCCTACCGAATGCTGAACGACATTCCCGGGGTGAGCTGTGTAAAACCCCAGGGCGCTATTTACCTGTTCCCGCGTATTGATCTGGACCGCCACAAAATCGACAACGATGAGAAATTCGTACTCGACTTCCTGCGCCAGGAAAAAATCCTGCTGGTACAGGGCAGCGCCTTCCACTGGGACGCGCCGGATCACCTGCGGATCGTATTCCTGCCCCGCGCCGACGACCTGTCGCACGCAGTAAATCGCCTGGGCAATTTCCTGGAACGCTACTCAAAATAGTTAAAAACAAATAACTATTGAGTGAATTTGCGTAAGTTGCGTGAACGGCATGCATTGCGTGAACTGAAAGAAAAGCAGTACCGAGACTAAGAGATGCTGGACGATTTACACATCCACGATTTCTACCGCGACGCGGGGCGCATACTGCTGGCACTGTTCCAGCAGTTCCCCGCGCCGGCCACGATTTATGTGGAAGATATTGCGGGCCCGGATACGCCGGACGAATTCGGACTGCACTCCCCCCGCCACCTCGCCTGCCTGGGCGCCATGACCTGGCTCAAGGAGTGCGGCTATATCCGCTTTTCACAACTGGTACGACAGGAAGCCGTCGAAGAAGCCGCGCTCTCCCATCACAGCTTTCTGTTGCTGGTCAGTCGGGGCGAAGACGGCACCAGTAACGCAGAGAAACTGGATCAGGTGGTGCGGGGCGGATCATCGCCCCAACTGGAAGAGTTGATGGTGGGACTGATGGCTCAACTAAGCCGCTAGCGAGCCGGAATCAACGCCGCTGAAATTTTACGTGCAACATCTTCAGGGCTGCGTCCGGATCGCTATCGGGGAAATCCGGGTTTTGCGGCAATCGCTCCACCACAGAATATCCCGGGTTTGCCGCAGCGACCAACTCACGAAAATACGCCTCATTGTGCGCCGGTGAATTCAACACCAGCAACAGATCCGCCTCATCCGCCAGACAGGCCGGGAGCTTTTCCAGCAGCTTCGCATAGTTGATCTCAACCTCAAACGCACCGCGCTGCCGGGTGGGCGGATCAACCACCGCCAACTGGAAAGGACCGCTGCGGTCGTAGCGCTTGAAATCCCGCAATGCATCCCGAGCAACGAAGCGGATACCTTTCATGGGCAAATTATTGAACTGGTGGTTCGCCTGCCCGCGCTTCAGCACCCCCTTGTTCAGATCGATATTCAGAATTTCGCAGGCTTCCTGATCCGCGGCCGCTCGCGCCACCACGGAAAATGCACAGGTAAAGGAAAACAGATTCAGCACCTTGAGGTTTTCCACCTTCCCGGCCTTTTCTCGTACCTGCCGTTCCAGCCACTGGCGGCCCGGCTCGATATCCAGAAAGAAACCCACATTCTGCCGGTCAAAGGTCAACGGAAACTGCAGCGCTCCGCGACGCGCCACCGGTGCCTCTACCGGCTCGCCGCACTCCCACACAATCGGTGCACGGGTCTGGTAGCGGCGCTGCACTGCCAATCCGGTGTAGCCGAACGGTTGCGCCATTGTCCAGAGCTGCTCTACAAGTCCGCTCTCGTCTTCGTGCTCCTCGAACAGCGTCACCAGAATGGCCGGGTAATAACTATCGACGCAGATGCGCTCGAGCCCTGCATAACAATTGCCGCGGCCGTGAAACAAACGGCGGCTGTCCAGCCGACTTTCCTCGGCACGCTCTTGTTCAAGTTGGCTGCGTACTGCCTGCAGCAGGGGTTCCCAGTTCAATGGTCTGTTCGCCTGTTCTATTTACGAGGGGTTTGTCTCGGGATACTCGCCACTGCCATCACCAGACAGCGGGTACAGAATTTCATCGCGGTAGCCGGTCACCACGGGAATAAAACCACTCCAGGCTTCATCCAGCGCCGGATCACCGCTGTCTACCAGCAACGGGCGGCCGCCCAGCTCGGTAATTTTGGTTTTGGTGGCTACCACCATCAGGTGCTCGCGCCCCACGGCGTTCAGTACGGCCGGGGATAACTGCTGGTTTCCACGGCCGATCAGGTGACCCTGGCCGCCGATCGCGGTAAGAATGATTTTTACCGGATTTTCCGGATTGTTTTTGCGGTGTTGCCTGATGGCCTCTTCGATCTGTACCGCATTGACATCAACCGCCCGCAGTGTGTCACCTTGCCAGAGATCCACCCCCAGTAACGTACCGTCTTCCCCTAATTCAGACAGTACCGCCAACGTAGTGGAGCCGGGGCCAAAAATGTACAGGGTGTGCGGATCCTGCTCGCTCATTTCTTCAATGACTCCAGCGGCAATGTCCGCCACCGCCAGCTCTTCCACTTCACGGCCCGCATTTTTCACCGCCTGTAAAAAGTGCCCTTCTTCCGGCACCAGCAGCTCGCCGTAATAGCGGGTACTTACCCGGCCTTCGCGAAAGGACTTTTCATCGATATCGCGTACTTCCCGCTGGTGCAGATCCACCAGCTCGCCGGCCATCAGACGCCGCAGCACTTCCCCGCCCGCTTTGGGGGAAATGGCAAAACAGGCCGAGTGCATCTTCACTCCAGCGGGAATACCCAGTACCGGAAAGCTGTCTCCCAGTGCATTCACCATATTGCGCGCAGTACCGTCGCCGCCGGCAAACACAATCAGGTCGGCGCCGGCAGCGCGGATCGCTTCTGCCGCGGCTTCACTGTCGGCGGGGGTGGAGCGGTCGCCTGCGGCTGCACCAACCACGTCAACCGAAAAGCCCAGATCGCGTGCCTGCGCCTCCCCCATATCCCCCGCGAATGTGACAATCTCCAATGTTTCAGTAAATGGCACCAGCGCCTGTAATGCGATTGCTACACGCTTGTGGGATTGCGGCTGGATACCCGTATTTAACGCTTGGGCTACGGTCTCAGCCCCATCGCTCCCTTTCAGCCCGGCGGGGCCACCGATACCGGCCCAGGGGTTGATGATCAATCCGAGTTTTTTGAGTTTCACTTGAGCCCCAGAATTTCCAGTTGCTGCCGCACTGCTGCGTCCAGACGCGAGTCGACAAGGCTATAGTGCGAAAACTCCAGGCGCTTGGGGTACTGCTTACGCAACTGGTCAAAGGCGGCGGCCATGGGCTGACCTCCGGCTCGAGCCTCCGCTGCGGCGACGCGCAGACGCTGATCGTCGGCGCGGGGATCGTAGATTTTCAATAACAGATCGCGGATGGCGGAAAAGCCCTGCTCACCGGTGGTAATTGTCTGCGTTTGCCCGGCAGAATTCTCAGCCGATTCCACCAACGGCAGAGACAGGGCTCGGCTCAGCGCTTCGCGCACCAGGCGCGTCCCCGCCAGTTTGCCGTCGTGGCTATAGCCGGCAATATGCGGGCTGCCAAGATCGACTTTTTCAAGCAGCTCCAGATTGATATCCGGTTCGCCTTCCCACACGTCCAGCGCACAGGTAAACGGCGTCGATGATGTCAACAGGGATAGCAGCGCCGTGTTATCAATGACCGCGCCGCGCCCGGCACTGATGAGCACTGCCCCGGGTTTGATCCGCGCCAGCGCCCCTTCATCAATCAGGTGCAAACTGGGATGTGCGCCCTCTTTCACCAGCGGCGCGTGCAGGCATATTACATCCTGCTGCAGGACCGTAGTCAGGTCCGCGGCATCGGGGTTGTCCGCCAACCAGGGATCGTAAATCTTGCAGGGGATACCCAGCGTACGCAGCCTGCTCTGCAGTGTGCCGCCCACATTGCCGCAACCCACAATGCCGAAACTGCGACCACGCCAATCGATGTTCAGCGCAGCCAATACACAGAATACGTATTCCACCACCGAGTTGGCGTTGCAGCCCGGTGCCGCGCTCCAGGCAATACCCTGCTGTTCCAACCACCGGGTATCCAGGTGATCGGTACCAATAGTGCAACTACCCACAAAGCGCACCGGCGTGCCTTCAAGCAGCGCCTGATTGACGTTGGTGACAGAACGCACCAGTAATATATCGGCTTCGGCCAATTGCTCCCGGGTGACATTGCGCCCGGGCACGCGGGTAATGGTACCCAGGTCCGCAAACCAGGTTTCCAGCCCGGGGATATTTTCGTCGGCAACGATGTTCATGGTCATACGATCACAGGACTCACTGTTTCAGCACTTTGCGGCGCAGGCTCCAGAGTGCGGCGGATTTTTTTGGCGAGGCCACCAATTCCAAATTCTTCCGCCAGCGCCACGGCCAGACCCGGCTCTACCGGCCTACATTCGAGGTCCGCAGTACCCGGGTTACGCATCTTCAACGGCACGGTGTAATTCAGCTCGGCCAGCCGCAATGCCATGCGCATCTGCTCGGCGAACTCGGCAAGCTTATTACCAATGCCCGCTGCGCCACGGATTTTCAGGGTGGCGACCTGTTCAACATTGGCAATCAGCGATTCGATCCCGTCGAACTCTGCCAACAAACGTGCGGCCGACTTGGCACCGATACCGGGAACACCGGGAATATCGTCGATCGTATCCCCCACCAGCGCCAGGTAATCGGCAATCTGGCCGGGGCGCACGCCAAACTTCTGCTCTATTTCCGCGCGCCCGAGGTGCTGGTCGGCGGCGAAGTCCCACAGGCTGGCAGCGCCACGATCCAGCAACTGCCCCAGATCTTTGTCGCGGGTGATGATGACCGGTGCACAACCATTTTCCGCACAGCGACGTGTCAGAGTTGCCAGAATGTCGTCGGCCTCAAATCGATCGCTGGCGTAGCTGGCAATGCCCAAGGCTTCCGCCATTTCACGACAGGCAGCCAGCTGGTAGGCGAGCGCCTCATCGGGCAGTGCGCGGCTGCACTTGTACTCGGGATAGATCTCGTTGCGAAAACAACTGCCCAGGGATTCGTCGAAGGCACAGGCAATATGGGACGGCTTACGGGCCAGCAGGTCGAGTAAAAAGTTACTGAACCCGTATACCGCTTCTGTCGTATATCCACTGCGGCTTTCCCAGTTGGGAGGCAAGGCAAAGTAATAGCGAAAAATATAGACCGAGGCATCCACCAGGTAGGCTTGGCTCACTCCAGATCCTCCAGGTGGTAATAATCCGCCTGCAACGGGTGGGGGCGACCGAACGCCTGAGCAAGAGCGCGGGCAAACCGCACGGCCCGATTTATACCCCGTGCGTTGGCGCCCTGCTCGCAATAATGCTGCGCCTGTGCCCAAATGTTGCGCTTGAAATCCTCGCTCGGGCCCAGCCCAGCATCCAGGTTGTCGGCACTCACGCGAAATTTCATGCCGCAGGCAACGGAAAAAATCCACTCCAATGCCTGGGGTTTCACTTCCACACGCTCAAATTCCGCCTGCTGCTCAGCAGTGCGGCCATCCGGCGCGTACCAGTAGCCATAGTCCGGCTGCTGGCGGCGCGCGGTGCCAGCCACACACCAGTGCGCGGCCTCATGGAGCGCGCTGGCGGCATAATCCCGGGTGAACTCAACCTGATGCCAGGCAGCCGCCCTGTCTCCTGCAGGGCGGTAATAGGGCTCTTCCTGCCCACCTTGCAGGCGGGTGTTCAGCCCATCAACGTCGGAAAAACATTGATTGAAGACGATGACTATCCGTTCAGTCACGGATAAAGCCCGGCCACAGGGCAATACCTCACCCGCAGGGGAGTGATGGTATGGAACTTGCTCGTCATAAACAGTGACTGGCGAGGCTTGTGACAACTCTGGCTCCTGGCAATGTCTTGGCGATGAAGGAAGCGATCGGGGAATTTACCGTTTTTCGGCCCCCAACGCCCGGATGGCGCGGACTATAACAGCGGCTTGCGGCGGATCAAGCGCGAAGCCTGCGTCACGCATCGCGGTGGCGTTCTCACCAGCTGGCCGACTCGGCCAGCCTGGCGTGACCGATGATCACACCCGCTGCGGTCGATTCACCACCCACTCACTGCCAAAGGAGGAAATTCAACGCAAAGAACACCCTTCCGCTGGTTGTATTTCTGCGGATCAGAATATACCTTTGAACATAGGGATACCGGAAACCAGCTATCGCTCAGCGCAATCGCCCCGAGAGCTTTGAGTGGTTGTTTTCGGTTGCGGTACCGGCTTCCCAGGGAGGCAAAAAAGTTGCTTCCGGAGTCTGGATTCGGCGATTGGCCGCCCGGCCCTCGCACGCTATCCCTACGCCGGTTGTATCTCAATAAGTAGTACAAGACCTTCCCGCCCCATTACCGGCCCTGCAAGGAGGTGCTCTATGACCGACCACAGTTCTAACAACGTGGTTGACCTCTTCACCGGCAAGCCAATCGAGACTTCTGAGAACCTGCGGTTTATCCGCCTGTCTCCGGAGCTGGACGGCTTGGAAATGCTCTACTCCAACAATTCCAGTGGAACTGACCTCTACAGCCTGAAAATCTTATGCTGGGGCCTGCGTGCCAACGGCGAGATTGTCGGACTGGTTCCCTGGTTGAACAACATCGTGGCCTGCCCGGACATTCAGGATCCTCTGGATGGACGATTTGAAGGCTACTATGACCCGGGTATCGAGGAAATTTTCCACGAGCCTCCCATCCATAAAATTGTCGAGCTGGAGACTGCGGCAGAATACTTCGAGTACGAAAGCAATCAGGCGGATGAGGTTGTCCAGGAGATCCCCGACACCATTGGTACCCACGCGGTATTCATGGATGCAGGCAAGGAAAACCTGACCCTTACCGAAGTGGTGAGCTGGCGGCTTTTCGCCAGTGGTGAGATCCACGGCATGCTGATTGATCACAACAGTGTGGAGACCACACCGGTTCTTCCCGGGGACGATTGCCTCTACCCGGCACAGGAATCGGAATGTTTCCGCTACTTCTTCCAACACCACATCGCCAACAAGATCAAATCCGAAGACCCGGAGGCCCTGGCTGCGATCGCGGCGCTTGTCACCTCGCCCTAACAAATCCCCTAAAATCCAGACACGGCAAGGGCGACCAGTGGTCGCCCTTGTTATTTCTGCACTCTTTGTATCTCACCCATGGCGAGCTACCGCAACCAATACAGGATCAACCCGCCTTCCTGATCCAGTACACAAACTCATCGTTCTCCTCTGCGTGCTTCACCAGCTCATAGCCGAGAAACTGGCAGAACTTCGGTACATCGCGCTGAGTTGATGGATCTGTGGCGAACATCTGCAATACTTCACCTTCCGCGACTTTACGTACCGCGGCGTGGAGCATCATGACGGGTTCCGGGCACAGCAGGCCACGGGCATCGAGGGTATGGTGTGACTTCATGCGGGTATTGTCAGGGATTTGCGTCGGCGCGTCATCTGCAATCCGTGCCTGCCCGGCCAGAACGCCCGGTCATTGTGCATAACTGGTTCGCCGAATCGCACAGGAAAAGACTAAACTACGCACATCCTGTTCGTCAGAATAGTTGGATTAAAGCCACCACAACCGTCGTTTCCATGAGAAGGATAAGAGAGCAGTCATGATTTACGTATTGATCGAGCGGGAAGTTGCCGAGGATCTGGAATCAACCTACGAGGAAGCGGCTCGCCAACTATTGACCAATGCCTATAAAACCACTGGCTTTGTGGATGGCCATACCTATACCGAAAAGAACAACCCCCGCCGCCGTTTCACCCTCTCAAAATGGAAATCCGTCCTCCATTGGCAACAGTGGTACGACAGCGAAGAGCGCCGGGACCAGATGGCACAACTGGCACCTATGCTAGCGCAGGACGAACGGATTACGATTCTCGAGCGCGCATAAACCCGACCGCCCGATCCGCGGCAGCCTGCCAGTGCTGCCGCTGGGTAAAACCGCTGGCCTTGCGCGGCTTGAAATCGTGATCGCCATCCTCCAGCCAGCAAAACTCAATATCCGGACACAGCGTATACCGCGCAACCTCTTCCTCAGCCCCCAGCTTGTCCCGCGTGCCCTGTACGATCAATGTCGGGCAGGTAATCGACTGGAGGTGCTCGGTGCGCAACTTCTCCGGTTTGCCCGGTGGATGGAACGGATACCCCAGGCACACCACACCAGCCACCCTGCCCCGCTCGAAGTTCTCCTGTGCGAGCATACTCGCAACCCGTCCACCCATGGACTTGCCGCCGATAAACAAAGGCGCAGCGGACAGCTCGACTTCAGCGCGATCGATCTGCGCCTGAAACGCCTCCAGCAACACATCCATTTTGTTCGGTGGCCGACGCTTGCCGGACGCCCGGCGCTCCTCCATATACGGGAATTCAAAGCGCGCCACCCCCACGCCCTGTGCTGCGAGCATCTCTGCCAATGACTGCATAAAGTCACTGTCCATCGGTGCACCGGCGCCGTGAGCAAAAAGATACCAGGCGATGGGCGCCTGCTCCGGCCGATCAATCAACCAGTCACTCGACATCAGGGCGCCTCACCGTGGCCCGGAAAGTCTCTGGGAATATCTTCTGCAAGAATCAGGTTCACCGACTCCTCACCGGGCTCAAACCAGATCACAACCACCTTGCTTTCCAGCTGCCGACGCAGATTGGCCACCTTGCTTTCCAGGCTCATTTCTCGCTCACCGTAATCGGTGCCGTCCCGGGTGGCGTATTCTTCCAGCAGGTTTTGCAGGGTTTCTGGGTCTAACTGAGAGTGCGGGATTATCATTTGTTACCTATAAAAAAATGCCCCGGAAATTCCGGGGCATTTTAACTTCGATCGACAGGGATATCAGGACTTGGGCTTGCGGAAGCGCAGTGTCATGCGGTCACTTTCGCCGATTTCCAGATACTTCTCCTTGTCCTCATCTCCAAGGCGCAGAGATGGCGGCAGGGTCCAGACACCTTTCGGGTGATCTGCGGAGTCTTTCGGGTTTGCGTTGATCTCACTGCTCTCTTCCAACTCGAAGCCCGCATTCTTCGCCAGCTTAACGACGTAGTCCTGCGTCATATAGCCGCTTTTGACCATGTCACCGCGGCTGGTGCCCGGCTTGGCCCGGTGCTCAACAACACCCAGAACACCACCCGGCTTCAGCGCCTCGTAAAAGGTCTGGAAAGCCGCTTGTTCATTATTGCCGCGCATCCAGTTGTGCACATTGCGGAAAGTGAGTACCGCGTCTGCAGAACCTTTGGGGGCAATTTCACTGTCGCCACCGGGCGCAAACTCGGTCAATTTAACCGCGCCATACGTGTCTTTCTCTTTCGACAGCATTTTTTCAAAGCCCTCGCGGGAGCGCTTGAAGTAGCCAACGTCGGTATCCTTGGGGAAGTGGGCCGCGTAAAACATGCCTTCGTCTTGCAGCGCCGGAGCCAGAATCTCGGTGTACCAGCCACCACCTGGCCAGATTTCCACCACAGTCATGTCCGGCTTCACCTGAAAGAATTCCAGGGTTTCTGCAGGGTGACGGTACTTGTCCCGTGCCGCGTACTCCGGGGTACGTTGATCCCCTTTGATCGCGTCTTTCAGCGGCTCGGCTTGCGCCGCACCAACCAGTGATACTGCGCAGGCCATGCCCGCCAACCAATGAACCAGTTTCATGCAAGATCCTCCTGTTGATTGTTCTTCCTACCGCCAGTGATTCAACACTGCCCGCCCGGTGATGTAAAGAGGCGACTGCGCCGCCGAAGTTCCCCATTCGTTTAAAGGAGAACTTTGCCCACGGGGGGCCTCACTGGCTACAATTCAGCAGTTCAATTGATTTGGCAGCGCCAGTAAGGAAGCCCTTATGCAACAGCATCTTGTGATTTCGATCATCAGCGACGATAAGCCCGGTGTGGTGGAGATGCTCTCCGCTGCGGTGGCGGAAAACGGCGGCAACTGGGAAGACAGCCGGATGGCGCATTTTGCCGGTAAGTTTGCCGGTATCCTGCGGGTGAGTGTGGCGGCAGACGCCAGCGGGGATTTAAAGGCTGCTCTGCAGAATCTCGCTGGGGACGATTTCAAGCTGCAGATTGAGGATGCGATGGCCGTGGCTGCGGACAGCCGCCAAACGCTGCAGTTGAAGTTGGTGGGTAATGACCGCCCGGGTATCGTGAAGGAAATCTCCCGCGCACTGGCGGCCCGCAAGATCAATATGGAGACACTGGACACGCGCTATGGCAGCACGCCCTGGAGCGGCGAGCCTCTTTTTACCGCGGAGTGCACCATCAGTGTGGCGGAAGATGTGAGCATCGACGGCCTCCACGACGAGCTGGATGAGATCGCCGACGAGCTGGGAGTCGAGATCGACTGCGAAGAAACCTCCTCCGCGCTATAATCCCCGCCCCTTAGCTTTGCCGCACTGGATTCGTCCAGTGGCGGTGCCGCTACCGGGTATAGCCTTGGGAGACACGCCGTAAACCTTTCCCTGGGGGCTCTGCACCGCCATCCATGGCGGTGAAGGTCTCCCAAGGCTATACCCGCTATCGACACCTTCGCGCAAAGCCCCATCGCCGCTCCATTCGGCTTTAAGCGATTAACGTTGCAGTAATCATGTTCAAAATCGTGCTCTACCAGCCCGAAATTGCCCCCAATACCGGCAATATCATCCGCCTGTGCGCCAATACTGGTGCGGAGTTGCATCTGATCGAACCTCTCGGGTTCGCGATGGACGACAAGCGCCTGCGCCGGGCGGGACTGGACTATGCGGAATACAGCCGCGTGGTGCGTCACCGGGACTGGGAGGCGTTTGTGGACGCAGAGCAGCCCAAGCGGGTGCTGGCGCTTTCCACCAAGGGCAGCCGACCGCACTCGGAGATCGAGTTCCGCGCCGACGATGCGATCGTCTTCGGTCCGGAGACCCGCGGGCTGCCGGCAGCGTTTCTCGCTCAAACCGGGCAGGAGCACACCTTGCGCATTCCCATGTGCGCCAACAGCCGCAGCATCAACCTTTCCAACGCGGCGGCGATTGTCATATATGAGGCCTGGCGACAGCTGGGCTTTATTAACGCTCAAGACTGAATCAGTACTCACACTTTTATGCGCGCACCTATCGGACTTT
Source organism: uncultured Microbulbifer sp. (assembly GCF_947504145.1). Taxonomy (GTDB): domain Bacteria; phylum Pseudomonadota; class Gammaproteobacteria; order Pseudomonadales; family Cellvibrionaceae; genus Microbulbifer. The sequence goes on along the minus strand of NZ_CANNGQ010000001.1, from coordinate 268,932 downwards.
TTTACGGTTCCAGCACTTGTTACACCGAAATGGCGGCGGAGAAAATCCGCGATCGGCTCGGCGAGGAGTGGGTGGATATCCACAATGTGGCGGACGATGACGTCGCCCTGATGCAGGAGTACGATTTTCTGATTCTGGGTATTCCCACCTGGGACTATGGCGAGCTTCAGGAGGACTGGGAAAACTGCTGGGATCAGCTGGCCACACTGGAGCTGGGTGGGAAAATGGTGGCGCTTTACGGGCTGGGCGATCAGGAGGGCTATCCGCAGTGGTACCAGGATGCCCTTGGTTACCTGCACGCGCAGGTAGTGGCGGTTGGCGCTAAGGCGGTGGGTTACTGGTCGGCGGACGGTTACGAGTTCGAGGAGTCCAAGGGGCTAACGCCAGACGGCAGTCAGTTTGTGGGCCTGGCGCTGGATGAGGAAAACGAATTCGACCGCAGCGACGAGCGCCTGGACCAGTGGTGCGAGCAGATCATGCGCGAGTTCGGTCTCAAGTAACAGGTCTCAAGTGACGGGCACTCATGTCTGAAAGCAAAAAAACATCTGTGCACCACGCCCAGCTGGAGTGGCGGGATAACGGCCAGCCGGTTTCCTGTGCTTTTGACGATATCTATTTCTCCACCGCATCCGGGCTAGAAGAAACCCGCCACGTTTTTTTAGGGGAAAACCACTTGCCCCAACGCTGGGCCGATTTGGCGGAGGGGGCTCGCTTTACCATTGGCGAAACCGGCTTTGGTACCGGGCTCAATTTTCTCGCCGCCTGGCAGTTGTGGAAGCAGGTTGCTCCCGCGAACGCGCAGTTACATTTTATCAGCGTGGAAAAATTTCCGTTACACCCTGGAGACCTGGTCCGCGCCCTGGAAATGTGGCCGGAAATATCAGACCTCAGCGAGCAACTGATCGCGCAGTACCCACCCTATCTCGCTTCCGGCGTTCACCGACTAAAGTTTTCCGACAGCGTTGCCCTCACACTGGTAATTGATGAGGCGAGCCGCGGCTTCGAGCGCCTGCGACAAGACGATCCAGGTCGGGATGGTGTGGTTGATGCCTGGTTTCTGGACGGTTTCGCGCCGTCGAAAAATCCGGAAATGTGGAGCCAGGACCTGTTTCAGGCCATTGCCGGATTGAGCGCGCCACAGGCCACCTTCGCCACGTTTACCTGTGCGGGCATCGTTAAGCGCGGGCTGAAATCTGCGGGCTTTGCCTTACAGAAGGTACCCGGCTTTGGCCGCAAACGAGAAATGTTGCGCGGCGAATTTGCACCACCACTGGCGGAAGAACCGCACAAGCACAAGTCCACCCCCTGGCACCTGCCGCCATCGCAGCAAGCCACCCATCCCAAGTCCGTCGCCATTATCGGCGCCGGTATCGCAGGCGCCACCGCTGCCCGTGCGCTGGCGGCGCGCAATATCCAAGTCACGGTTTTCGAACAGGGCTGCGCCCCGGGCAGTGGTGCTTCCGGCAATGATCAGGGCATTCTCTACGCGAAGCTCTCTCCCAAGCCCGGCCCCAATGGCGACTTCAACCTGTTGGCACTCCAGTTCGCCCAGCGCTTTTATCCAACACATTGTCCGCAAGCCGTGCACTTCAATGGGCTGCTGCAACTGGCTCAGACGGAAAAGGAACAACAGCTGCAACAGCAGATCGTTGATCAACTGGCACTCGACAAGGGCTCGTCACTGGCGCAGCCCGTCACCGCTCCCGAGGCCACAAAATTAGCGGGCGTACACCTGAACACGCCGGGCCTGTATTTCCCTAAGGCAGGATGGCTCCGCCCGAAACAGGTGTGCACGGCGTTACTCGACCACCCCAACATCCAAACCCGATTCGACACAACCATCGATTGTGCCAACGAAAAAGACAATCGCTGGCAGCTAGATATTTCGGGTAGTTCGGAGCAACCAGTATTCGACGCTCTGATTCTCTGCACCGCCAACTTCAATCGCCAGTTCCCGCAATCCGCTCCGCTACCCCTGCGCCCGATACGCGGGCAGGTTTCATTTGCGGCGACAACGGAAGCATCGAAAAAGCTGAAACTCGCCCTGTGCGGAGAAGGCTACATCGCTCCCGCCGATACCCGCGAAGAGCCGTCGAGCCACAGCTTCGGCGCCACCTTCAAACTGAAGCAAACCGACACTGAAATCCGTAGCGAAGAGCACGAGGAGAACCTGCACACGCTCGCCTCCCTGCTCCCGGACGTCGCAGATTCTTTTCGCCAGCAATCCCTGCGCGGCCGCGCCGCCCTGCGCGCCGCTACTCCGGACTATCTGCCGATGGCGGGTCCGGTGGCAAACTGGGATCAACTGGAAAACACCTATCAACCACTGCGCAAAAATCGCAAACAGCTGATCGATCAACGCACCCCCTACCAGCCAAACCTGTTTGTGCTGGCCGGGCTGGGATCGCGCGGGTTTACCTACGCGCCATTGGCGGCGGAAGTGCTTGCAGGTTGGATCACCGGAGAAGTAATGCCGGTATCGGAAGAGCTAGTGAAGGCGCTGCACCCAATGCGCTTTGCGATTCGCGCACTGGGCAAAAACAGGGATTTTTAGCTGGTTTCTTTCAACGCTGGCGGGGCGAGTAGCGGTCCACTGCCGGAACCGCAGGCGACGATGGATTTCATGGCCGCTTCTACGGTGACATGGGGCAGGATTTCCACGCACTCCGGCGGCAGGTGGAAAACAAACCCGGAAGTCGGCACCGGAGCGGTAGGCACATACACCGTGAAATCGCCGTTGGCGTGCTGCGAGGTCACGATGGCAGTTACCGACAGTGGATTCCCGACGCCGTGAATGCGCGCTCGCGCCACCGGCCCCGACAGTACCCCCTCACTGCCGCCACCGCCGATAAACTGCAACACCAGTTCCTTGATCGTGTTGTAGCCCGGCGCCAGCTTGCCCAGCCAGAAGTCCAGGTGCTTGTGCGCCCAGCGGCCCACACTGGTCTTTACCAGCAGGCCGATCAGGAAACACGCCCCGAGAATCAGCGCTATTACCACAAGGCGCGCAAGGTTATCCTTGAATTCCGTATGTGCCTGCATCCACTGAGTCGCCGGCGCCACCATGTCAGTGATCTGGCCAAACAGCCACTGGATCAGCATCACAAAAATCGCAATGGGCAACACAACGGCGAGGCCACCGAGCAACGTCAGCGTGACAAATGTTTTTATTCTGGTCATAACTTACTGCACTGATCTGAATAGGGTTGAACAGGGAAATCGATCTATCGCCATGGGAGCCGCACAGAAATTCACCATCTGGCCAGCCATCAAAGCCGCTGCCGCCGCACTGCTGCTTACCAGCAGTAGCCACGCGGTCGAGCCGGTGGAATACACACTGCTGGACAGCAAATCCCGGCCCGCCGACCACTTCACTCAGGGACTCTATTACGACGGCGAGCGCTGGCTGGAGAGCAGCGGGCTCTACGGCCGCTCCTGGCTTGCGGAGTATACCGACCCCGGCGGTAATCCCGTAAGACGCAAATGGCTCGCCGGCAACCGCTTTGCGGAGGGGCTCGCGGTACTGGAGGATCGGCTGTACCTACTGACCTATCGCGCCGGCGAAGCCCTGGTCTACAACCGCACGAAATTCACACAGGAAAAGGTGCTGCGCTACCAGGGGGAAGGCTGGGGGCTGACCAGCGACGGTCAGCAGCTGATCATGAGTAACGGCAGCGATACACTTACCTTTCGCGACCCGGAATCCTTCGAGATCACCCGGCAGATTCGGGTAAAAGGTGGTGACGAAAACTGGTCACGGCTCAACGAGCTGGAGTATGTACATGGCCTGGTGTGGGCGAATATCTGGCAGGACCCACGCATTATCGCCATCGACCCCGGAACGGGCGAAGTGAAAGGTATTTTAAATCTGGAGAAGCTGCGGCAGAGCAGCCTGAAGGGGCGGCGACACGTAGATGCCGTGGCCAACGGCATCGCCTGGGACAAGGCCCGCAACGGCCTTTGGGTAACAGGAAAGTACTGGCCGAACCTCTATCTGATCCGGCCAGACGGGCTGGGTTTCCAATAAATGGAGCCCCCAGCCCCCAGCCCCCAGCCAACGATCAGTTCCGGTAGTAATCGATCACCGTCAGATGACCGCCGCTGCGGATGGACTCCAACGCCGTCCCGCGCACCTGAAGCAGATAGCCCCGGTGCTGACGTTCCACCGTCACGCCGTCCATTCCCTCAGCGCCATCAAACAGCATGGCGTGATCGCCACTGGCACCACGCCACTGAATACCCTCGATATTGCGCATTCCGGGCAGCTCAATGGTTACTGCCTGCAGGTCCACCGGCAGCTCACGCATTTCCATTCGGGCGATGCCTGTAGAGGTCGCCAGTGAGTAGCTGAGCTGATTAGCGGGCGCTGGCTTCCAGCCGAGATGCGTATCGGCGACCGCGGACTGGGCTAGATTGCGAGGATTGATGGGTTCTGGGGCCTGGGAAACACAGCCCGCAAGTAAAGTAAGTACACCGACCAGTGCACTGGGGAATAGCACAGACTTCATTGTCGTTATCATTGTCATAGCGCGCATAGCTTTATCCCTGTCTATGTCTGCGGTGGAAGGATTATAGACCATCGTCACGAATTCATGAGGTAATGTACGCCAAGAATTGGACAACGGATCGGTGGTACCAGTTCGCCGCCGCAGCCACCCCGGGGGTATACTGCCGCCCATGACAGACACCCCCGCCACCAACAGCCCCCATTACATCCTCGAACACACCTTTGGCTACACCGGGTTCCGGGGTGACCAGCAGGCCATTATCGATACCCTGGTGACCGGTGAGGATGCTCTGGTACTGATGCCCACCGGTGGCGGCAAGTCCCTGTGCTACCAGATTCCGGCCCTGGCCCGCCCGGGCTGCGGCATCGTGATTTCGCCACTGATCGCGCTGATGCAAGATCAGGTGGAAGCCCTGCGGGCGGCGGGCGTTTCCGCCGCCTTTTTGAATTCCTCGCTGGATTTCCGCACCGCACAGGATATCGAGGCGCAATTACTGCGCGGCGATCTGCAAATGCTGTACCTCGCCCCGGAGCGGCTACTGCAGCCCCGCACCCTGGAGCTGCTGGAACAGACCAACATCGCCCTCTTCGCCATTGATGAGGCACACTGTGTAAGCCAGTGGGGGCACGACTTCCGCGCGGATTACCTGCAGCTTTCCTGCCTGCACCAGCGCTTTCCCGAGGTGCCGCGGGTGGCCCTGACCGCAACCGCGGATCAACGCACCCGACGAGAGATCGCGCAGCGTCTCGATCTCAACGATGCGCGGCACTTTATCAGCAGCTTCGATCGCCCGAACATCCAGTACCGCATCGCCCCCAAAAACAACCCCAAGCGCCAGCTGCTGCAATTCCTGAATACAGAACACCAGGGCCATGCAGGGGTCATCTACTGCCTTTCCCGCAACAAGGTGGAATCTACCGCCCAGTGGCTGCAGCAGCAGGGATTCAACGCACTGCCCTATCACGCCGGCCTCGCTGCCGAGGTGCGCGCCGAGCACCAGCGCCGTTTCCTGCGGGAAGAAGGCATCGTCATGGTGGCCACCATCGCCTTTGGCATGGGCATCGATAAACCGGACGTGCGCTTCGTGGCGCACCTGGACCTGCCAAAAAGTATCGAGGCCTATTACCAGGAAACCGGCCGCGCCGGTCGCGATGGCGAGCCGGCCACCGCACTGCTGTTGTACGGGCTGGAAGACGTGGTCAAACTCAGCCAGATGGCGGCCACATCCGAGGGCAGCGACGAACACAAACGGCAGGAGCGGCAACGGCTGGACGCGATGCTGGGCCTGTGTGAGATCACCAGTTGCCGCCGCCGCGCCCTGCTGCGCTACTTTAATGAGGAGCAGGATGCGGATTGCGGCAATTGCGATACTTGCGCGGAACCGCCCGCCACCTGGGATGCCAGTGACGCCTCGCGCAAGCTGATGTCCTGCATCTACCGCACCGGCCAGCGCTTTGGCGCCGCCCATGTGATCGACGTATTGCGCGGTGCGGATACCGAGAAAATCCGCCAGTTCAACCACAACCAGCTCTCCACCTACGGTATCGGCGCCGACCTCAGCGGTAATGAATGGCGCGCAGTCACTCGCCAGCTGGTGGTGCGCGGCTACCTGCGGGTGAATGCGGAAGCCTTCAACGCCCTGCAACTGACCGAGCAGTGCCGCCCGGTACTGCGCGGCGAAGAAAACCTGCAACTGCGCACCCTGCCCAAGACGCCAGCGAAATCGGCAAAAGGCACCGGCGAGTCGCGCTCCCGCGCACCGGTGGAAATTGCAGAAGAAGATCTCCCGCTGTGGGATGCCCTGCGTGCGCTGCGCAAATCCCTGGCCGAAGAGCGCGGCGTGCCACCGTATGTGGTATTCCACGATGCCACCCTGCGGGAGATGCTCTCAGCGCGCCCGCGCAACGAGGCAGAGATGCTGGCGATCTCCGGCATCGGCGACAGTAAGCTGGCCCGCTTTGGGGAACCGTTTCTCGATCTACTACGGGAATTTGAGCGCGAGACGGCCTGACGACTCTCTTCGGGTGTCCTCGCGCCCGGCACCACGCCCCGACGATCAATATATTTAACACCTGAGGTTAAAAGGTCGTCAGCTGGCCCCTATTCGTCCACCAAACAACCAAACCGCCTCCCCAAACACCAATAACCGAATCATTATTCAACTATTGTAAAGTTTATTGATCGCCCCTAAACTCGCCTCAAGCGCCAGCGCTCCGCAAGAACTGAACCACAATAATCATCGCTGAAGTCACGAGGTGAACCATGGCTGATCTAGACAGCCTCGCCGGCCTGAGCCCTGAAGAGCTCGAAGCCCACTGGATGCCGTTTACCGGCAACCGCCATTTCAAGTCCGACCCGCGCCTGTTTGTGGCCGCAGAGGGTATGCACTACACCACCGCCGATGGCCGTTCGGTGCTGGATGCCTTCTCCGGTCTCTGGTGCAGCAACCTGGGCCACGGCCGCAAGGAAATTGCCGATGCGGTAGCAAGCCAGCTTACCGGCCTCGACTATTCACCGGCCTTTCAGTTTGGCCACCCCGCCGCATTCAAACTCGCCAAGCGTCTCGCAGACATGGCACCGGGTGACCTGAACCGGGTGTTTTTCTGCAACTCCGGATCGGAAGCGGCAGATACCGCGCTGAAAATCGCCCGCGCCTACTGGCGGGCAAAAGGCCGCCCGGAAAAAATCCGTCTGGTGGGCCGCGCCCAGGGCTACCACGGCGTCAACTTCGGCGGTATCTCTGTGGGCGGCATGGTGGGCAACCGCAAAACCTTTGGCCCGGCCCTGGATGTCGATCACCTGCCCCACACCCTGCTGCCAGAAAATACGTTCTCTCGCGGCCTGCCGGAACACGGTGGTGAGGCGATGGCAAACCGTCTTCTGGACATCATCAATCTGCAGGGTGCAGAAAATATTGCAGCAGTCATGGTGGAGCCCTTTGCCGGCTCCGCGGGTGTGATTCTGCCGCCCAAGGGTTATCTGAAAACGTTGCGCGAACTGTGCAGTGCCCACGATATCCTGCTGATCTTTGACGAGGTCATTACCGGCTTCGGGCGCACCGGCTCTGCGTTTGCAGCGCAGGAATTTGCTGTGCAGCCGGATATCATCACTACAGCAAAAGGCATTACCAACGGTGCCATCCCCATGGGGGCGGTTATTGCCAGCGATGATATTTACCAGACCTTTATGCAGGGCCCGGAGCACATTCCGGAGCTCGCCCACGGTTACACCTATTCAGCCCACCCGGTGGCCTGCGCCGCGGCGATGGTGACACTGGACATTTACGAAAATGAAAAGCTGTTTGAGCGCGTAAATGAGATGGCGCCGTATTTTGAAGAGGCGCTGCACAGCCTGAACGATGCGGCCCATGTTGTGGATATTCGCAATTACGGCCTCGCCGGTGCGGTGCAGTTGCAGCCTCGCGAAGGCGAACCGGGCAAGCGCGCCATGGATGTAGTGCTGGAAGCGTACCGCCGCGGCATTCTGCTGCGCTGGACCGGCGACACCATTGCCATTGCGCCGCCGTTTATTATTGAGCGCAACCAGATTACGCAGATCGCGGAAACCCTGCGGGATATTTTGCAGGAAGTTCGCTAGTTTTTTACTTAGTCAGTGGCGGTGTCGATCCCGGGAAACCCTTGCGAGGCACCTTCATACCAGACACTTACAGCATTCGAATCGGGAGACATTCCCGTAGGAGAGAAATCATGCACACCGTCGGCCACCTGATCAACGGCGAAATGTATACAGGCGATGACCGCACTCAGGACATCGTCAATCCATCCACCAATACGGTGGAAAACAAAGTCGCACTTGCCAGCAAAGCGACTGTGGAAGAAGCGATCTCTGTTGCGCAGGCGGCGTATCCGGCCTGGCGCAACACGCCGCCGGTCAAGCGCGCGCGCATTATGTTCCGCCTCAAAGACCTGCTGGAGCAGAACAGCGACAGAATCTGTGCGTTGATTACCCGCGAGCACGGCAAGGTCCTGAACGATGCCATGGGCGAGCTGCAGCGCGGTATTGAAAATGTGGAATACGCATGCGGTGTCCCGGAATTGCTGAAAGGTGAGCACAGCAAAAATGTGGGCCCGGCCATCGATTCCTGGAGCGAGTTCCAGCCGCTTGGTGTGTGCGCCGGTATTACCCCGTTCAATTTCCCCGCCATGGTGCCTCTGTGGATGTGGCCGATGGCGGTTGCCTGTGGCAATACGTTTATTCTGAAACCCTCCGAGCGCGACCCCAGCTCCGCGCTGTTGATCGCCCAACTGGCCCAGGAGGCGGGCCTGCCCCCGGGTGTACTGAACGTGGTGAACGGCGATAAGGAAGCGGTAGATACGCTGCTTTCGGACAGCCGGGTACACGCGGTCAGCTTTGTCGGCTCGACGCCCATCGCCAGGTACGTTTATGAAACCGGCTGTAATAATGGCAAGCGTGTGCAGGCATTCGGCGGGGCAAAGAACCACGCGATCGTGATGCCGGATGCGGATCTCGACAATGCAGTGAGTGCGCTGATGGGTGCGGCTTACGGGTCCTGCGGTGAGCGCTGCATGGCAATTTCCGTTGCGGTGGCGGTGGGCGATGCCACCGCCGATGCACTGATCGATAAACTGAAAGCGCAGATCGCCAACCTCAAGGTGGGCGACGGCATGGACAACAGCAACGATATGGGCCCGGTGGTAACCCGTGCACAGCTGGAAAAAATCGTGGGTTATATCGCCAAGGGTGAGGAAGAAGGCGCAGAACTGGTTGTGGACGGCCGGGGCCTGAAGGTGCCCGGTTTTGAGAATGGCAACTACCTGGGCGCCAGCCTGTTCGACCGGGTGAAGGAAGGTATGGTCATTCATCAGGAAGAAATTTTTGGCCCGGTGTTGTGCGTGATGCGTGTGGACACCATGCAGGAAGCCATGGACATCATTAACGCCCACGAGTACGGCAACGGCACCTGTATTTTCACCCGCGATGGCGAAGCTGCACGCTATTTTGCCGACAATATCCTCGTGGGTATGGTGGGTGTAAACGTCCCCCTGCCCGTGCCGGCGGCCTACCACAGTTTTGGCGGTTGGAAGCAGTCCCTGTTTGGTGACCTGCATGCCTACGGTCCGGACGCCGTGCGCTTCTATACCAAGCGCAAAACCATCACCCAGCGCTGGCCCGCCAGCGGAGTGCGTGAAGGGGCGCAGTTCACCTTCCCAAGCAATGGCTGATCGTTAGAGCGTTCACGCTGCAAAGCCGGTGTCCGAATCGATTCGGGTACCGGCTTTTTTAATCCGTTTTTTCGCGGAATTTTCTGGCCTCGGATAACCTCCCCGCCCCGCTATACCCGTTGTTAAAATCCTCGCTTAACGGATGCTCTCCAGCCACTTACCCGTGACCGTGTATCCACCGTCTTTACCCATGATCTGTCACTCATGACCGGCTATCCATGAAAAAAATAATACTGACTTCTCTCGCCTCTCTTGCCGGCCTGCTGCTGGTACTCGCGCTGCTCGCACCGACTCTGCTGGGATTTTCCGTCACCCAGCTGGGCGATGCCGTGCGCGTTGCCACAGGCATGGGCGCGAAGCTGGCATGCTCCGGCTATTATGTTTCCGGCTTCAGCCCGTCGCGCAACCTCGAAGACCTTGCCTCTTACTCCCCGGCAAACCGCCTACTGGACCTGGAGTACGGCAATCGACGAGTCACTGCCACTATGTTCGGCATGGGTGAAACCAGTGCGACCTACCGCCCGGGGCTCGGCTGCACACTGGATATCGGTGACACCAGCGCGCTGGACCGGGTTTCGGTCGCATCGTCTAGTGCCGAGAGTACTGATGATAATACCGTTAGTGCCGACGAAAACGGCAGAGCACAGGAGTGGCCCGCGGGAAGCGCCGCCACACAGATTGACGCGAAACTGCAACACACCCTCGATGAGATTCTGGCCGCCGACAATCAGTCGGGACTGAACACCCGCGCCCTGCTGGTGGTACAAGACGGAAAACTGATAGCCGAGGCCTATGGCGACCGCATCGCCCCGGACACCCAGCTACTCGGCTGGTCCATGGGAAAAAGTGTGACTGCAATGATGGTGGGCAGGCTGCAGGCACTGAATCCAAAACTGGATATCACCACACCACTGTTTCCCGAATGGACCGACGAACGCAATCAGATCAGCCTGGAAAACCTGTTACAAATGTCGTCCGGGCTGGACTTTGATGAAACCTACGCACCGGGCAGCGACGCTACACAGATGTTATTCAACGCTCACAGCGCATCGGGTGTCGCCCTACAGAGCCCGCTGGCACACAAACCCGGTGCGTATTTCTCTTACTCCTCCGGCACCACCAATTTGTTGGCGCGATGGATTTACCAGCAAGTGGGCGGCAGCCCGCAGGCCAATGTGGATTTCTTCCAGCAGCAGATCCTCACGCCGCTGGGAATGCGCAACACCACGTTCGAGATGGATGCCGCTGGCGTATTTGTAGGGAGCTCTTACATTTATGCCTCCGCGCGCGACTGGGCGCGGCTCGGCCTGTTGATGCTGAACGACGGCGAGTGGAATGGCGAACGCCTGCTCCCCGAGGGTTGGGTGCAAGCTGCCAGCAGCCCCAACCAGAGCGATAACGATCCGGCCTATGGGTACCAGTTCTGGCTGAACCGCGGCGGTGAAACTTCGCTGTACCCCACACTGCCGGTAGACAGTTATTTCATGTCCGGCAACCGCAGCCAGGTGGTGATGGTGTCTCCCTCCACCAACACCGTGATCGTGCGCCTGGGTTGGACCGCTGGCAAATACCCGACCGAAGCAAACTTCGCCCGGCTTTTGCCTTAAGCCCCCAGGCGCTCGCAGCAGCTACCGCGGTAGCTGCTGCTCGATCACTTGCACTGCCTGTTCGGAAATTCCCAGCTTTTCTGCCAGTATTTCCAAGTACTGCTTCTCCTGCGGGTTGTCTGGATTGATCGTCATCGCGGAGACCAGATATAGATTGAACGCGGTGGCCGGGTCATGCGCCGCAGACACCACCTCATCCATGCTCACTGGCTGAGTGAGAAACTGGCGAAATGCATCCAGGGCCGATGCCTCCAGCTGCCCATCCAGGGCCTGCAGAATATTCCGCTGCTCGGCTTCATCGATTTTTCCATCTGCCTGCGCCGCTGCCACCATCGCCTTGAGCATGGCATCCGCCTGCCCTTCCCCACCGGCTGCATCGGCGCTGGCGGTGTTCACGAAACCGAACAGGCCACCCTTGCCGCCGGAGGACGGATTCTGCCAGTTACCGGGGTTGCTCTGAGGCCCCTCGGGGCCCTGTTGCCCAAATTTGCCGCCGGCACGGCCAAATATCTGCCCGAGAATATCCCCAAGGCCGCCACCTGCACCGCCGCCCAGGCCTCCGCCCGCATTCCCTCCGCCACTGGCGCCCGGTGACTGCTGCATTTGCGAAAAGATTCGGCGGGCAATTTCCATGAGCACCGCTGCGCCACCGGCACCCGCTCCTGCGGGCACCGCACCACCAAAGACATCACCGCCCGGTTTCTGTCCACCAGCGGTGTCTCCCGGGTTCAACCCACCCGGTTGGCCAGCGCGGGCGAGAATATCGTCCAGACTGGGGCCCGTTCCCGTGCCCTGCTGGTCAGGGGGCGGAACCTTGCTGAAATCCGGGCGATGGAAGTCTGGAGGCGGGGTACCGGGGGATGGCGCCGGCTGCTGGCGAATTTTCTTGTTCAACATCGACATACCTGCGCCAATCAGCGCGCCCAGTAGCAACTTCTTGTTCATACACTCACGGCCTCTGCCCAGTTCAACGGAATAAATGGCGGATTCGAAATCAGACCAAACTGTAGGGTCCCCGATTAGGTGCCACCAGCACCGTATCCGGGCAAACAGCGCTGCAAGGGGGCGAAAGAGCCGTTACAATCGCCCCCGATTTCGAACCTCCTCGCGGCAACCTGAAATCTGTGCCGCGACCGACTGGTTAGCAACACGACTGACACCAAGACCAACTACCAAGGATAGCCATGACCCTTGCCCTGATTGCGATTCTCGCCGGATTTGTCCTGCTGATGTGGAGCGCTGACCGCTTCGTCGACGGGGCGGCAGCCACCGCAAAACACGCGGGCATGCCGTCACTGCTGATCGGCATGGTGATCGTCGGCTTTGGTACTTCCGCGCCGGAAATGGTGGTATCCGCCATGGCGGCACTGGACGGCAGCCCCGGTCTCGCACTGGGTAATGCCTACGGCTCCAATATCGCCAACACGGGCCTGATACTCGGCGCCACCGCGATCATGATTCCGCTCACGGTCAACAGCAAAATCATCCACAAGGAGCTGCCGCTGCTACTGGTGCTAACCTGTGTGACCGCTGCCTTTTTCTGGAACGGCGGCCTCAGCCGCACCGAGTCCCTGATCCTACTGGGGGGCTTTTTCGGCCTGATCGGCTGGTCCATTTACTCCGCGCTGAAAGGTAAGGGGGATGTGATTGAATCGGATATGGACAGCCACCTCGAAGAGCACGATATGCCGCTCAACAAGGCGCTGTTCTGGGTGGTCGCCGGGCTGATTCTGCTGATCATCAGCTCACGCCTGCTGGTTTGGGGTGCAGTAACCATCGCCCATCAGCTGGGGGTCAGTGACCTGATTATTGGCCTCACCATCGTCGCTCTCGGCACCTCACTGCCGGAGCTTGCGGCTACGGTTGCGGCAGCGCGCAAGGGCGAACACGATATCGCCATCGGCAACGTGGTGGGCTCGAACATGTTCAACCTGCTGGCGGTAGTGGGTATCGCCGGCGCCATCGCACCCATGCCCACCGTCCCTCCGGAGTTGCTCACCCGCGACTGGCCGATGGTGATGGGGTTGACCATCGCGCTGTTTATTTTTGGCTACGGATTCCGCAAACGGCAGGGCCGCATCAACCGGTTTGAAGGCGCGGCACTGCTTTCCGCCTACTTGGCATACACCGGTTACCTGATTTACGAAATCACCAGCACTGCGATTTAGGCCCCGTCAGCGCTAATAGAACAAGACTAGCGCCGCTCCAGGCGGCGGATACGCGCGCGGAGTTGCTCGATTTCTTCCAGCAACTCCAGCGCCAGTGCCGCCCCCGCATGGTTCACCCCCAGGTCCCGCTCAAGGTGTACCACCCGTCTTACCCGCCGCACACAGACCCCGCTGAACTTCATGGGGTCGGTGGCCCGGTGGGGCTCGATGACCCCCTCCTCCATCAATGCCATCACCTGCTCGGCAGAGAGCGCACAGGCGATACATAGTTCGCGTAGTGTCAGCTGGCTGTTCTCATCCAGGATCACGGCTGTGGATTCAATTTCAGACGACATACTTTCGCTCTCCCGATCAAGACCTATGCCCGGCCCGCACTGCCACGCGGATCGAAGGTAAACGCATCGCGGAACTCGCCGTAAGCGGCGCGCTCGGCATCCGTATTTGCCGCTGGTGTGACGATATCCAATACCACATAGAGGTCGCCAGGCTCTTTCGCCGGTAAGCCGCGTCCTTTGAGGCGTAATTTACCGCCACTCTTACTGTTGGCGGGCAGCGTCAGGTTCACCGCGCCATCCGGTGTCTGCACCTCTACCTTGCCACCGAGTGCCGCCTCCCAGGGAGCCACCGGCAAATCCAGGTACACCGTCTTTCCCTCCACGCTGTAACGAGGGTGCGCGTTAAACACTATTTCCAGAAACAGGTCGCCGGCCTTGCCTTCGCCCATACCGGGCTCGCCCTGCCCCGCCAACCGAATCTGCTGCCCTTCCGTCACCCCTTTGGGAATGGTGACATTCAGCTTGCGCTCTTTGAGTACCGGGCGACCATCGGGCCCCAGCTCAGAGTGTTTCAGGGTGATCTGGCGTTTGCTGCCGGCATAACTGTCTTCGATATCAATGGCGATCCGCGCATGGGTATTTTGCCCCTGCCCGTGAAATTGCTGGCCACCGCGCTGGAAGCCCTCCCGGTTAAAACCGCCCTGGGTAAATCCGCCGCGCCCGAACAGGCTTTCAAAAAAATCACTGAACGCTTCCGGGTCCGCCTCGGTGTAACCACCACCATGGAACTCAAATCCCTGGTCCCAGTCCGGCGGTGGGTTGAAGTCCTGGCCGCTGTTCCAGTTTTTACCGAGCTGATCGTAAGCGGCGCGTTTTTCCGGATCCTTCAGCACTTCATAGGCTTCGTTTACTTCCTTGAAGCGATCTTCCGCGTCGTCTTCCTTGCTCACATCCGGATGATATTTACGTGCAAGCTTACGGTATGCGCGCTTGATTTCATCCTGCGCAGCACTGCGCTCCACACCCAGAATCTGGTAATAATCGCGATATTCCATGGTGAAACCGGTAGACAGTGAACAATCCGTTCAATAACCATCGAAACGAAAAAGGCACCCGAAGGTGCCTTTCCGTTCATCCTTGAACGTTACTCTTTAATCTCGTTTGCGAGATTAGAAAGAGTAACCAACACCCAGGTTGAACACCCAAGGGCTGTAGTCAATGTCGGTTACTTCACCAACAAAGCGCTCCGACGGCTGGAAGTTGTTGTCGGTGTAAGAGAAGCGATAATCGGTGTCCGCATCGATATACAGTACCGCAGCGTTCACCAGGAATGCGCTTTCATGACCGAACTTGAAGTCCACACCGAACTGACCGGTAAAGCCCCAGGAATGCGTCATTCGATTATCGAAATTCGTCAGCCCCAGGTCATTCAGGTCATCGCGGAAATCATTAGACAGACTAACGTCATTGAAGTCGGTGTAGTTAAGACCAATACCGATGTAGGGCTGGCCCATGCAATCGCGGCTCAGCGGATACCAGTTCAGATAGGCATTGGAATAGCTGGCATCAAAGTCACCAACTGTGTACTTGTCGATATCGTAATAGTCACCGGCATAGCCAATGCGCTTCAGGTCCATGTCGTGGTTAGTTGAACCGATATACATCAGTTCAACACCCCAATGCTCAACCGGAAGCCAGGCACCGGAAATATTCCAGGTGGTATCAGCGTCGATATCAAAATCTTCGTGAATGAAATCGTCGCTAAAGCGCAGATCATCACGGCTGTCATCTGGGTCTACCCAGCTGGCACCAACACGAACAATAAAATCACCATCACTCAACCAGTCCGCTGATGCCTGTTGGGCACTAACCATGGCAGCAAAAGCGATAGCAAGCGGTGTCAGAACGCGTGTCTTTTTCATTGAGAACTCCATCGTATTCGGCAAATTAAACAGCAATTAACCCAATCACTGTCAGTCTAGACACGGGAACAACCACCTGTAGAAAAAACAACCGAAAAAAATCTCCATCTGTGGAACTTTTGCACAATGTGGACGCCATACACCTCCATTAAAATAAATTATGCGCCAGGCGCAAAAATCGCCGAGGGTTCTGGAGACATTTAAAATGGAAAATAAGACGACAGAAAGGAGCTATTTGACGCCACACTTGTCCACAGAAGTGAGTTTCGGCGCCAGACCTGTGGACAACTCATGTCCGGAATATTCCAGATAGGAAAATTTCCGTCAGCTATTCAGACGACATTCAGGTCAGGAAATCTGGAAAAAAATAAAACGTTAAGAAGTGTTGGGGCGGAGATATTTCCACGCCCCAACCTCCGGTGCTACCAGTACAGGGACGAAGGCAAGCGGGGTGAGGACAACAACGTTGAAAATTTCTGCCAGCGCGCGTCAGTGGTTTCTGCATCGCGCTCCACATACTCCTTCACCAATGCTTTCCCCCAGTTGTAATTGATCACATAGGCACCGTAGGTATCCACGAAGCGGACACGCTGTGCTGCCTTTTCCGGGCTCATGACGGTGTACTTCTGAAAGCGCGCAATGGCTTCATCCCGGTCGAGCTTGCCATTGATGTATTCGCGCGCGACGATGTTTTCCGCGAATTTTAGCTGCGCCAGTAGCGAAAGCACCCGCTGGTACTTTTCCGCCGAGGGTGGGTCCAGGCCGGCCAGGGGATACAGCGTTTCCTGTTCAAAACGGGTTTTTTCATCCCCGGGAAAAGCCAGTTCAATACCGTAATTGGCACTGCCTTCCGCGATCAGTGACTGGGGGCTGAACAGTGGATAGACACTGTACTCCGGCCAGCCCTGATCCTTGACCAGCTTCTGCTCCAGCAGCGCATTGTAGGTATGGTGCCCCGGGTAGCCTTCGTGACAGCCCAGATCGACGGCGCGATCAATATAAATCGGCAGTTCAGAGTTGATCTGGATCAGGCTGTGTGCGTTGCCCTGATACCAGTTGTAGCCACTCCAGGGTTTGTCCTTCACGTACTCCAGCTTGAAACTTTCATTGGCCGGTAACTGAATATGCTCCAGGGACCGCTTCTTACACTCGGCAATGGCGGCGCTGAACACGGCATCCAGCTTGTCTTCCGGTATCCGATATTGCTGCTGGAACTGCTGAACCCGCAGGTGTAACGGCTCGCTGCCCGGCAGTTCCGTCTCCAGCTGCGCCAGTACGGGGTCAAACTCCGCGTACTCCTGCACCGGCGGCTCGGTGTCGTAGAGTAATTTGGCCTCCTGTTGAAAGTCGCGAAAGCTGGCGTCGGCAATATGATGGGCGTGGGCGGCAACCGCTTTCAACTGGGTTTTCAGGTAGTGCTTGCGCAGGGTCAGCAGATCTCCCGCTGGCTCGATATTCTGCGGCAGTCTGGACAGTAGCATTTCTGCGCGGCTCGCGAGTTCTGCCGGTGATGCGTTATCGGCCTCGGCTTCTGACTTCCACTCTGCCGGGCCGTAGTAGGCATCCACATAGCTTTTATCGTGCTTGCCAAGGGTCAGCACCAGACGCACGTAGTCTTGTGCGATCTGATCCAGCGCGGGATCAGCGCCTTCCTTTTGTGTACCTGTTATATCGGTGGAGGCGGAAACTGCTGTTTCTTCGCTGTCTTTCCCTTCCGGCGACTTGCTGTTGTCGCATGCCATCAGTATAGAAGTCACCAGTATTACAATCAGTACAATCGATATTCTATTTTTCACATCATTCCCTGTGTTTCGTTGAGCAAAGGTAACCAGTAAGAGGCTGCCCTGGCCGTGGTGTAATCAGAAAAAGCGCGTGCAGTATCAGAGCGAAGAAAATACGGCGCCTTAGCAGTTTTCCGTCTCCCGCTGCCAGTAACGCTGCATTTTCAGAAACAGGAAAGACGCGGTCCAGGTAATCAATACCAGCCCGGTGAGTGCCTCAAGCCCTACGGTAAAGCGCAGAGCTCCGTATGGCTCGATGTCACCGACACCAAGGGAGGTGTAAGTCGTAAAGGAAAAGTAAACACAATCGAGCAATGTTCCGTCGAAATTCCCCTCCAGTGTGCCGAAATAGGGTGAGTGATACATATACAGATACCCCACCGCAAACATCCAGATCTCGACGATGTGGGCAACCAGCGCCCCAAAAACGCCGATCAGTACGCCAATATTGCGTCGTACGCTGAGCCTCCGGCCCAACCAAAATAGAATATTGAGCGCTTCATGGTGAAGCACCACCGCCACTGCGACCAGCAGTGCATTGATCAGGATTGCCAAGAACATGGTTAACGTCGTTTCTGGAAAAAATCTCGCACCAGGGCACCAGCCTCGTCAGCCAGAACGCCCCCTTCTACTTCTATTTTGTGATTGAAAAACGTCTGATCAGCCAACTGTAACTGGCTTGCCACCACCCCGGCACGGGGCTCGGCTGCGCCGTAGACCAACCGCGCGATGCGCGCGTGAATCAGCGTGCCGAAACACATGGTGCACGGTTCTATGGTCACGTACAGGGTGGCGCCGGGTAAGCGGTAATTGCTCTGGTGCGCTGCTGCGGCACGCAGTGCTTTCACTTCCGCGTGCGCACTGGGGTCGGAGGCAGATATGGGCTGATTAAAACCCTCACCAATCACCTCACCGTCGAGCACCACCAGCGCCCCCACTGGCACTTCTCCGAGCTCGGCGCCTTTGCCTGCCAGCGCCAGTGCCTGATGCATAAACTGATAATCCCGCGGCGTTGCCACTTGTTAATCCCGCCCTGTATTTTTTTGATAAACCCGCAGCAGAAAATCCGCTTCCAGCGACAAAGTGTCCTGCTGCTCCAGCGCCTCGCGCGCCTCCGCACGCCCCTTCCACGCAAACGGGGTCATGGCGAGAAAATCCCGCACCTGTTGATTTGTGTTGATCTTGAGGGGGAACTCGCAACGCAACTCGCTGACCGCATCCAGCCCGGACAAGGGCCCCGGCGGCTCGTGGGTCTTGGGGGTTTCGTAAAGCCTGCTTTTCAGGCTCCACAAATGCACTGGCCCCGGCGACACGTCGACAACGATGCCGCCCGGCTTCAGTATCCGAACCAGCTCTTCCGTTGGCCCCGGGGCGAACACGCGCAAAATCGCATCCACGCTTACATCGGTCACAGGAAGATGGAAACTGCTCGCTACCGCAAAATGTGCCTCGGGTTGTTTTTTGGCCGCCAAACGCACACCGGCTTTGGCGATATCCACACCAAATACCTGCGCCGCCTGCCAACCGAGTTCGGTCAGTTTGCGCGCGTACCAGCCCTCGCCGCAGCCCACATCCAATATCCACCCGGGCGCCGTCGAAACACGTTGCAACTGCGCACCAATGGCATCCGCCAACGGCGCATAGTGCCCCGCCTCGAGAAAACGCCGGCGTGCATTGAGCATCTCCAGCGAGTCGCCCGGCTCCCGGCTGCGCTTTTGCTGAACCGGTAGCAGGTTTACGTAGCCCTCTTTGGCGCGATCGAAACTGTGGCCACTGGTACAGCGCCAGCTTCGCTCCAGTAATTCAAGGGGCTCTTTGCAATGAGGGCACTGCCAGATCATGCGTTTTCACTAACTTCCAGCGGCTTCTGTAGTGCGGGTTTGGCGAGGATCATTTCCGCCGCTTTTTCCGCGATGGCAATCACTGGCGCATTGGTATTGCCACTGATCAGGGTGGGCATTATGGAGGCATCCACCACGCGCAGTCCATTCACGCCGCGCACACGCAACTCATGATCCACCACAGCCATGTCATCCTGGCCCATCTTACAGGTGCCTACCGGATGATAAATTGACTCCGCCTTTTGCCGGATGAAATTGGCAATCTCCCCCTTGCTGACCAAGGATTGCTCGGGCTGCCACCAGCGTTTTTGCAGCTTTCTAAGCTCTGGTTGCTCGATAATTTCACGGGACATTTCGAAGCCTTCCATCAATACCTGCAGATCTTCCGGCTCTGCCAGATAATTGGGTTGGATGGATGGCAATTCCCGAGGGTCCCGAGACTTCAATGTTATCTTGCCCCGGCTTTTCGGCCGCAGGGCGCAGGCATGCAGCGAGTAGCCGTTGCCAGGTCGCTTGTCGAGCCCGTGATTGAACAACGGCACCGCGCTGAGATGGAATTGGACATCGGGGTACTCGCCGGCCAGGCTGGAGCTGGCGAACCCACCCGCTTCGGCTACGTTATTGGTCAGCTTTCCACGGTTCAGCAACAGATATTCGGGAAAGCGCAGGGCCGTCTTGAGCTTGGGCCAGAATCCATCGTTAAATCCGACCTCACAATTGGTTTCAACAACCTGAGTGATATCTAGGTGGTCCTGTAAATTTCTGCCAACGCCGGGAAGGTGGCACTGGGGTACGATACCCAATTTTTTCAGCTCATCCTCCGGGCCTATACCCGACAGCATCAACAACTGCGGCGACTGAATGGCGCCAGCACACAGAATAACTTCTTTATTGGCTACAACGCGCTGACCATTCCACAAGGTCACCGCACTGACTCTGCTGCCTTTAAATTCCAACCGAGCCACGGGGGAGCTGGTGTAAATACTCAGGTTGGGGCGAGCCTTTGCGGAGTAGAGATAGGCAGTAGCGGAAGAGCAACGACGACCGGATTTCTGTGTTACCTGATAAAAGCCGACACCGTTCTGGTGATGGCCATTGAAATCGTGGTTGGGTCTATGTCCGGCTTCATGCGCAGCGCGCACAAACGCCTTGCCCGCCGGTGACTTCCACTTGAGATCCGAAACCGCCAATGGGCCAAAACCGCTATGCCAGGCGTCACTGCCACGCTGATTGCCCTCCGCCAGAAGGAAGTAAGGCAAGATACCATCCCAGCCCCAGCCCGGATTTCCCTCGCGCTCCCAGGCATTAAAGTCTCCGGCATTACCGCGGATATACAGCATCGCATTGATGGCGCTGCTTCCACCAACTACTCGCCCTCGGGGCCAGAACAAGCGGCGGTTATCGAGGTTGGCCTGGGGTTCCGTGTAGTGATGAAGATTGAAGCGCTTGCCCGGCACCAGATATCCGATACCGACGGGCATCTGGATCAGCAGGTTGTGATCGGAGGGGCCGGACTCCAGAAGGCAGACGCGATTCTGCTCATCCTCACTGAGGCGATTGGCCAGCACACAGCCGGCTGATCCGCCTCCGACAATCACGTAGTCGTACACTTTGCTTCTCGCCATGGTCTTCTCTCGCTGAAATTTATGCTTTTTATATTGAGCGACAGGTTCACGCGGTGACCTGCGCTGCCCAATCTAGCACCGAACGTCCTTCAACGTGCCCACATCCACGGGGAATACACGAGTAATTCCGAAATCCGTGAGAAATATACCCGTTGCTGCAGCCGTTAATTCAGCAAGTGTAGACCCGGGGCGCGATGCGCTTTGAAGGGAAGACGGAGATAAGTGCCGGGAATAGCGGGAAGAGTGCAGGAAAAGGATCCCGCAATAACAAAAAAGGGACACCTGACAAGACGTCCCTTTTGACCGCAGTCGTGTGGACTGCGGTATCCGAGTCACGCGATTTACAGTGCCACAGCACGCCCTTTGCGCTGGCCATCCGCACTCAGTGCGCGGACGGATTTCACGGTTTGTGGAGCCACATCGCTAGAAAGCGGCTTCCACTGTTCACCGTCAAAATACTCCAGTGCCAGCCCGGGGTACGGCAGGGCAGTTTTTACACGGCCATCCTCGACCACGGCACCGGGCACGGGTACCCGGTAGCCAATACCGGCGCGATCCAGCTTCAACAGTTCTTTCTGCCCCAGCGCAGCGGAAAAGTCTGCCCAATCCCGCGCCAGAGCCTGCTTGTCCACAAAGGAGGTCTCACCCGAGAACTGTTGGCCCTCACGGATCGGCAACTCCCACTCGGCCTGATGCCAGGCGCGTTCGGCCAGTGCCAGCAGACGTGGGAAGACCTGGTACTCCACCGCTTCGTCGGTGCGCACCACTTCACTCCACAGCTGCCCCTGAATACCGCGCACGCTATAGGCAAACTGCTCGGATGGGGAGGTCGCGTTCCAGTCGTGACCGTCGCGGTTGGGGTACACCTCGGCCAACTGCGCGGTATTCAACGGTGCGTAGCTGAAGGTTTTACGCGCATCGGTATAGCGAGACGCCCAGTAGTAACCGCGCTCTTTCGGATCCACTTCCTGGGGCATATCGAAGTAGAGGTAGTCCGAGTGGGACTGCACCAGGTCGAAACCGGCATCAGCGAGATGGGTGCTCTCATCACCGCCACCCCAGAACAGCGGTGCCCATGAGTTGACGTAGTTCTGCTCAGTTGCCAGCTCTTCGTCTGCATTGGTGATCTTCTTCACACCGTCGTTCCAGGCCGCCATGGTGGGAATACCTTCCGCAGCAACCAGCTTGCTCACGCGTTTGGCGTACAGCTCGCCCAACTCGTCGAGGGCTTTGACTTCGCCGCTCGCAATCAACTTCTGGCACTGGGGAGAATTGCTCCAGGGCTTGTTGCGTTTTTCCGCAGATACATCGCCCTTTTCAGGGTTTTCCCCGGGGCCGACCTCGAAAGAACCGGATGCGAGAATATTGATTGCCTCATCGCCACCGAAGTGCCAGCTCTCCAGCGGATGGCCCGCCGTGTCGTGCATGGTTTTGACTTCGCGGATCAGCTTGCCCACAAAGTTGTAGGTGGAATCCACACAGGGGTTGATATAGCTGTCGTCGTAGAACTGTACCGAGAGATATTGGGTGTCGTCTTCCGGGTCGATCAGACGATAGGCCTCTGCAGCGGCCGGATCTGAATCTTTGAGTTTACGGTAACGCGCCTCCATGGCCACTACGGCAGAGCGGGCGTGGGCGGGCATGTCAAACTCCGGCACCACTTCAATCTGGCGATCAGCGGCATAGCGCAGAATTTCGACATAGTCGTCCACGCTGTAGAAACCGCTGCCAAAATTGTCCGCCTTGGGGCCAGAGCCCAACTGGGGCAGCAGGCAGCGGTTCTCTTCCAGATCAAAACAGCGCTGGCTGCCTACCTCGGTCAACTCCGGCAGGCCCGGGATTTCCAGCCGCCAGCCTTCGTCATCGGAGAGGTGAAAGTGGAAGCGGTTCAGTTTGTAGGCGGCCATCTGGTCCAGCAGTTTCAGCACCACTTCTTTGCTGTGGAAGTTGCGCCCCACGTCGAGAAACATACCGCGGTGGGGAAAGCGCGGCGCGTCTTCCACAACAGCCTGGGGCAGGCTACCGCTTTGCAGGTCTACCAGGGCCAGCAGAGACTGGACGCCGTAGAAAGCGCCGCTTTCATCGGCGCCAAGCACTTCCGCGCCCTTTCTGCCGACGGAAAGCCGGTAGGCGCCCGCCGGCTGGCTTTCAAATTCTTCGGCACTGACGGCAACGGCCACCGGATAGGCCGCGGAATCGTCGCCAGCCGCCAGACCCAGGGTTTCGATACGCTGCTGCAGCGCAGCGACACTGCCCTCATTCAGCGCTTCTGTCTGTATAGAAAGACCCTGTGCCAGTTTTACCGGCACCCCTTTCAAAAGCTTCATGGAAGCGGGCTTGGGAATGATCCGGCTGCGCCAGGTGTTTCCTGCCTCGGCCACGGTATCCGCGGTAAATTGCTCAAAGCGGCTGCTGGCAGTGGCCAGGGTGTTGCCATCGTCGTCGGCCCGTTTCCAGTTGTCCGGGTCATTTTTGTCGATGGGTAGGACAATCTCACTCAGATCGTCGGTGTCTGTAGACTGGATGACCAGCGCCTCACCCTCGGCATCCACGACGAACAGGCGCGGCTGAAAATCGGACTCGAACTGCACCCAGCTCTCGGCAAGAAAATCGAGAGGTAGCGTTTCCCCACTTTCTATACCGGCAAAGGACTCGGTGGGGATCAGGCGGTGCAGGTCGCCGTTGACCCGCTCAAGTTTGAAAGCATCGCTGTTCAGCAGGGCCAGAGAGCGGCGCACACTGTGGAAATACAGCTGCCAATTGCGCTCGTCAGCGGCGATTGCCGGGCCATTGTTGATCAGGCTGATCCGGTAGGTGAAACAGGCTGCCGCACTGCCCCCGGCTTTTTTGCACTGGGCCCGCAGCTCATCGTCTGCGCCCTGGAAGTTAGTGAGCACCTCCTGGGTGACATCAAAATGCGCGGCAATGCGCTCCGGTGCCGCTGCACTGTGCGCAGCAGAGTCAGACGGGCTGGCAGACTCCGGGTCTGCACAGGAGGTAATAAAGGCGGACAGCGCCAGACTGGCAAAAAGGGGAAGCCGTTTCATCGATCTTCTCTTTATAGATGGAAGCACCGTGAGCCGATGCCGATTGTATTCTTATGTCTCACGCCCGGAAATTCACAGTCCGGGCAACCGTCCACCCTACCGAAAAAGACAGCGCTGTCAACCGCTTGTGGATCCATCGCATATTACGGCCCACACCACTGCTCGTATCGCGGCCGCAAACTCGACTATTATCGCGCCATCAGTCAGGTGACCAATGAACCACCTTCCACCTTAGGGATCCAACCCCCGGGCGACTAGACAAAGTTTTTATAAAGCGGTGCTCGACCCAATGGTTTTGATCTTAAAAAACATTGGCGGAATCCTCCCCGCAGCCCCCGTGAACTGGGCAAAACTCTAGATATCCAACAACTGCGGGCATTAGAGAGAAATGACTAGAAAGAGCGCCAAAGTCAGAATTTCCATTGGCAAAGCGTCAGAAATTGTGAGATACCACAGTTTATAAAGGGTGAGCCATAATAAATTCAGTAGCTGTTCATCAGCTGCCTGAGCCAAGTAAAACGCCCCGGGGTGGAAAAATGGAAACTCGCAGTACTCAGTTTCGTTCCAATAAGCGTCTCGCGCCCAGCCTGCCGGTTGCGGCCGCGCTTGCCCTTTTGTCCGTTCCAACCGCTTTGCTCGCCGACGATATTTTCATTCCCGATTCCACCAGCGCTCTGAACCTCCAGGCCGACAACGCATTTTTCATCGATAGCGCCTTCGGCATGGACAACCAGGCTCTGTTCGAGTCCGCGGAAAACATGCGCAACAATTCCATGGACATGGTGCAGCGGCGCCTGAACCACCAGTGGCTGGAACTCCATACCCGCCCGGAAGAATCGCAGAATGTCACCGGCGGGCGCGCAGTAAACGAAATCCTGAAAATGGGTTTCAAGACTTACATGGAACAACACAAACGCAGTAAACAGCACCCGCTGTTGCGCTACACCAATAGCGGTGGTCGCCTGAACAACGCACTGGATTACGACTTCCGCCTGTCGGACGATAAGTTCAAAATTTCCGTCCAGTACGAATTCTGATCAGAACAAGCCTTGCATGGGGGCTCCGCCCCCTGCACTGCTTTCCCCTCTCCGCATACCTTTTTGCTAGAATCGCCGCCAACTCTTACCGGCGGAGATCCCCGTGCCCGAATCAGTCAAGGCGCCCACCCAGTTCAACCAGCTTCCCCACGCGGGCGTGTTGCCGCGTATCATGGCGCTGGTCTACGACCTTCTGATCGTCGCCGGCTTGTGGATGGTGTACGGCTTCTTCGCCATGCTGGTGGCGTCCACTTTCGGCGGCCTGCAATGTCAGCCAGAGCACGTGGACTATACCCCCTGCGTGGGTGGCCCCCTGTATCAATCTGGGCTGCTACTGGTCACTGCGGGCTATTTCTTCTGGTCCTGGCGGGCGGCCGGGCAGACCATCGGCATGCGCGCCTGGCGGTTGATGGTGGCGAACAATAACGGGATGCAATTGAGCTGGTACCAGTGCTTTATCCGCGCCCTGGTCGGCCCGATCTCTCTGGGACTGTTCTGCGCGGGGTTTCTGTGGGGCTATCTGCGAGTCGATGGCGCCAGCTGGCACGACATGGCATCGGACTCGGAAGTGCGACGCTTGCCGAAAAAGAAGAAAAAGCTGTAGATATTCAGCAAGGACAGGCTCGTACCTGCAAAGAAAAGTGACGGTGCCGCTAACGGGTACTGCCTTGGGAGGCTCGCCGCGAACCTATCCCTGGGAGCCCCGCAAAAACATCCTGTTTTTGGCGGGCTCACAAGACAGCACCCGGCAGCAGTACCTTCGCAATAACCGCTGAGATTTTAAGGCTTATCTCGCCCGCTTGAGCAACAGCCAGCCGAGTAAAAAGCTCGCCAGAATCGGAATCAACACCGCGATAAATGGCGGGAACCCGAATACCACGGAAGACGGCCCGAGCATGTCCTGCACCGTCTGAAACACAATCCCCACAATCACCCCGGTAAACACCCGCAGCCCGGTAGTCACCTCTCGCAGAGGCCCGAAGATAAACGAGATCGCCATCATCACCAGGCCGGCGATGGTCAGCGGTTGTAGCACTTTACGCCAGAAAGCCAGCCAGTAGCGGGCCGAATCCTCACCCTTGCGGTCAAGGAATTTACCGTAGGACCAAAGGTTGCGGGGCGAGAGGTCCGAGGGCATGGGCACGACCAGAGAAAACAGATCCGGCGACATATCCGAGCCCCAGTATGAACGGGCCTCCAGGCTGCTGGATGCGCGCTCCGGTGTGAGGCTGGTCTGACGGCTGTTCTGCAATTCCCAGCGGCCTCCTTCGTAATGGCCGCGCTCAGAAAATACCACACGCTCCAACTGTCGATCCTGGTCAAACCGGTAGCGGGTAATTCCGAACAACGTGCCACCGGGCAGTGCGGCATTGAAGTGAACAAACTCGCCACTGTCGTGTAACCACAACCCCTGTTCCAGGCCGGAGTTTTCCAGCTCTCCCTGCGCGATGGCCTTGCGGCTCTCGGCGGTCTGGTTTGTCACCGGAATCACCAGTTCGGCCAGAACCAGGCCCAGCACAATCAATACCAGCACCGGCTTCATTACAGCCCAGGCAATGCGGCCGATGGAGACACCGGCGGCGCGCATTACCGTCAATTCACTGGTACTTGCGAGAGTGCCCAGCCCCACCATACATCCCACCAGCGCAGAGAACCCGAGCTGACTGTACATACGGTCCGGCAGTGACCAGAGAACGTATTCCAGCAGATTGGTGAATTGGTACCCGCCGCCCAGGTCCTCTAGCTGATCAACGATGGCGGAGATCACGTCCAGTCCGATGATAACCAGCAGCACCGCAAGGATCGCCATGGTAATGGTGCGGGCGATATAACCATCAAGCCGGGACATTGGCACCTCCATTTCCGTTGCCTGCCGGTGGATCCAGGCGCTTGCGCGGTTTGCGGCGGTTGCGCCCACCCAGTAGCAGCAGCCCCAGTATCAGGAATGGCGGATGTACCAGCCAGATCGTCCAGGCCTGTTCAATCTTGCCGTCTTCAATCGCGCCGCGAACGCCCTGCAGGGCCACCAGATAAATGATGTACAACAACACCGCCGGAATCATTTTGGCGTAGCGGCCCTGGCGGGGATTGGTGCGGCTCAGGGGCACGGCAAGAATCGCCACCACCAGTACCAGTACCGGGAGGCTGAAACGCCAGTGCAGGTTTACCCGCTCCCGTGGGGTTTCACTTTTCCACAGGGCGGCGGTAGACATGGACTGCAATTTTTCACTGGCCTTGGAGCGCAGGCGCGGGATATCCAGCAGCACTTCGTAACTATCAAACGCCATCTGGCGGTAATCGCTCTGCCCGGGCACCCCTTCGTAGCGGTAACCGTCGCGGAGTACCAGGTAACGCAGCCCGGTTTCCGGATCTATCTGCTGCACCCCTTCCCGAGCAACGGTAACAATCTGGTGATCAGTCTCCATATTCCCGCGCGAATTACCCAGCTCGGCGAGAAACACGTCATTCATGGTGGAGCGGTCATCGCTTAATCCATCCGCGTAATAGACGGCGCGGCCGCCGCCAGTAGCGACAAATTTCTTGGGCACCAGATGATCGAACTCGTTGCGGGTTTTGTCGGCGGTCAGCAGGTGGGAGGTACGCTCGATACCGGTGGGAGTCAAATACAGGCTCATGGCCGCCACAAAAGCGGCCACCAGCAGTGCCGGCACCAGGGTGTAGCGCAACAATTGGCGCTCGCTGAAACCACAGGCGTGCAGCACTGTCATTTCACTTTCAATATAAAGGCGCCCGTAGGCCAGCAGGATGCCGACAAAAAAGCCCAGGGGAATCACCAGCTCAAGGAAGCCCGGCAGGCGGTAGCCCATCAGTGAAAACAGAATCCCCGCAGACATGTCGCCTGCAGCCGCTTCCGCCAGGTACTTTACAAAACGGCCACTCATCACCATGAGCAGCAGCACGGCACTGACTGCCAGCGTCGCACCGAGCAGCTCGCGACAGAGGTAGCGGAAAATAATCACTGAGCGTCCAGCTTCCCTGATTGCGGTTCGAAAAATAGAACAGGTGGAAATCGAATTTTCGATTTAACGTTCATCAGTGTCAGGATAGGACACCGAGCCAAGCAATCCGATCCTTCTCGGGTTAAACTTGTGCGGCGCATTATCACCAAAAAGCCCGGCAATGTCTCGGCCCGTACTAACGAGGGTGACGACATCCCGCTCTGACAGAGCGCCCGAAGCCGATGGCTCCCCAGAACATCAAGGAACCGTTTACATGCAGTTTACCGCCAAGGTCACCGATATCAGCAAACAGCGCAGCGCCTGCGCCATTCTCGCCGTCGACAATAAAAACCGCTTCACCGACAGCGGCAGCGTACTCGACAAGGCCAATGGCGGCACCCTGGCCAAGCTGCTCAAGCGCGGCGATCTCGGCAGTGCCGCCGGCAGTACTCTGCTGGTTCCCACAGTGGAAGGCAGCGCCGAACGCGTCCTGCTGGTGCGCAGCGGCAAAACACCGGTGTCCCAGACAGAATTCCGCCAACTGGCGATGCGCAGTGCAAACGCCGTCAAATCTCTGAAAGACGCCACCAGCTACCTCACGGAAGTTTCCGTGATAGACGCCGACGGTGCCTGGCAGGCGCAACAGCTGGCGCTGGCCGCAGGCCTCGCTGGGTATAAGTTCACTCGCTGCCACAGTGATTCAAAGCCTTATCCGCTGGCAAAATTCACGGTACATGCCGTGGACAAGAAACAACTGAAAAGCATTCAGAAAGGCGTCGAGTTTGGCAGCGGCCAGGCGGTTGGCAGCAATATCGCCCGCGAGCTGGGCAACCTGCCCGGCAACATCTGTACCCCCAGCTACCTGGCTTCGGAAGCCAAGACACTGGCGAAAAAACATACGAAGCTGACCACCACCGTGCTCGATAACAAGAAAATGGAATCCCTGGGTATGGGCGCCTTTATGAGCGTCGCCAAGGGCAGCGATGAGCCGGCCGCGATGATCGCGATGAACTACAAGGGCGGCAAAACCGGCCAGAAACCCATCGTGCTGGTGGGCAAAGGCATCACCTTTGATACCGGTGGCATCAGCCTGAAGCCCGGCGCCATGATGGACGAAATGAAGTTCGATATGTGCGGCGCTGCCAGTGTGTTCGGTGTAATGAATGCGCTCGTTGAGATGAATGCGCCGGTCAACGTAGTGGGTGTTGTCGCCGCCGCAGAAAACATGCCGAGTGGCCGCGCCAGCAAACCCGGCGACGTTGTCACTTCCATGAGCGGCAAAACCATCGAGATACTGAACACGGATGCAGAGGGCCGACTGGTACTCTGCGACGCGCTGACCTGGGCGGGCAAGTTCAAGCCGAGCGTGGTGATTGATGTGGCCACTCTTACCGGTGCCTGTGTAATCGCCCTGGGCCACCACGCCACTGGCCTGTATGCCAATCAGGACAAACTCGCAGAAGAGCTGATCAGTGCTGGCGAAACCGCCGGCGACCGCGCCTGGCGTATGCCGCTGTGGGACGAATACCAGCCCATGCTGAATTCCAATTTCGCCGACATGCAGAACATTGGCGGCCGCGAAGCTGGCTCCGTAACCGCTGCCTGCTTCCTCGCCCGCTTCGCCGAAGACTACAACTGGGCCCACCTGGACATCGCCGGCAGTGCCTGGAAATCCGGTGCCGCCAAAGGCGCTACCGGCCGTCCGGTACCGCTGCTGCTGCAATACATCATGAATAAAAAGTAAGCCAAACTAAAATCGAAGCCCAGAATTACGGGCTAAGGCCCTGATACCGGTAACGGTTCGCAGGACCTTCTGCGAGAGGGACCTCGCGGAAGAGCCCCATGGATGGGTTTACGGCGTGTCCTGCGAACCGTTACCGGTAGCAGGGCCGCCACTACGAATGCTTCAGTACGCTGGCCCTCGTAATGTGGCGGTGCCGCTACCGGGTGCAGCTTCGCATCAAGCCTCAGGACTCCGCTGCCACCAACATGACCCGTATCGACTTCTATGTTCTTTCCTCTGAGAACCCTGAGGAAATTTTGACGTTCGCCTGCCGTCTCGCAGAAAAGGCCTTCCGCAATGGTCTGCGAGTACTGATTGCCGTGGATGACGCCCAACAAGCGACCAGACTGGACGAGCTGCTGTGGACTTTCCGAGAAGACAGCTTCCTGCCCCACGCGCCGCAGAATCTCGACCAACAGGCCGCGATCGAAGTGAACAGTGGCGAAGATCCTGGTCAGCATCACGGCCTACTCATCAACCTCTGTACCGATATTCCAGGTTGGTTCAGCCGTTTCGACCGCCTTGCGGAAATCGTCTGCCAGCATCCCGACTCCCTCGCCCGCTCCAGAACGCGATACAGTCACTTCCGCGATCGGGGATATCCGTTACAATCGCACAAGATACCTTAACCCTTGAAAATCAATAACTTACAAATAAACGTAGCGCCGAAAGTAGACCCAAATGTAGAGCCTCACACGCAAGAATAACTTAGTCCTCACCCAGGCTGCCATCAGGAGCTCACCGAAAGTTGTTACTCTTTTAATTCTCTTCGCGACTTCGCTTCCGCTACTGTGCGTGCTGCGGCCTCCATTTCAGACTTCAGTTTCTCCTCCCGCTCAACTTTGAGCTCTTCGGCAAGTTGAAGTAGTCCCGGAGATGAATCAAACATCACCTCCAAAAATTTCGACATGGAACTGTGCTTCAGCCTCCTATAAGAATTGGCAGAGCCTCCTGACTCTATGCAGTAATAAGCTTCTCCAGGCGTAATCTCCTTGCCAAACTCATCAACATGGAAGTTCCTCGCGATGGTGCTCTTCCAGTCGTGATAACCGGTTCCCAGAGCATTTAGGAGCTTTACAGACTCCTCAAGCGATTTCTCTACATTATCGTTAGCCAATTGCGTACCCTTTTCTCTCAAATAGTGGTCAAAATTGTTTATGTTTTCTTAGACGGCCCGGCAAAGATAACTACGACAAACATCACACGTTTCAAGCCGGTAGAATTTTTCCATCCGGGTATTGCCAGAAGTACTGACCGGTGGACATATCCCACATCAGGCGCCGTTCTTCCTGCTGCTTTTGAATGCGGCGCAACCGAGCACGAGCGCTGACCTCCGCCGCCAACTGTCGCTGAGCGGTCTTGTTGCTGACCGACTGCTTCAAGCTCAGGTGCTCGGACTTTACAAGCCCCTCAAAGTGCCCAGTGATCGCCTGCGCCCCAACCGCCTCCAGACGCTGTCCGACCCAACGAGCAAACGAGAGTGATAGTTGGCCATACGGCTGTGTCTTACCGCTGTAGGCGTCCTTGTTGTGACGGGGCAGCGGCTTCAGGGCCAGCAGCCGTTTCACGAAGAAGATGTGTGTGAAGTCCTCTCCATGAAAACTCTCGGGGTTAGAGGCACAGGCCCAGCTCAGGCCGACCAGCCGCACTGCGAGGTCTTGAGGCTGGACCGAGTGCTTCTCGAGGTGCTGCAGGTGGAAGGCCCACAGCACTTCCCTGCTGTACTCCCGCTTGTGCCGGTGCTCGCTGAAAGTGTACTTGGCAGCTTCACGGTACTGCTGGGCAAACCAGTCGACCAGTTTGGAGATATCATTGCGCTTGGCCCAGCGTTGCCCTGCCAAGAAGGACACACGGATGTTGGCGTCAGCCTTCAGGCTCGGCTGCTTCCTCGTGGGATGGCCGTGGCGCTTGTTGTGGGTGTTGTGTCGCTCGCAGTACCTGCTGCGCTGAACACCATTCGCGTCTGATAGTCGCGGCTTCTGGCAACCGGGAGCATCACAGAGCACTATTGGTTCCATTACTGACCCTCAAGCTCTGCGAAGAAGTCGCCTATGTCTTCGCGGCTGTCTTGTCCAATAGCTGCAGGGAACCCAAAGCGGTTCATGTAGCAACTATTCATAATTTCTCGCAGTGTGTGAGCATGTTTTGTGGTGGTGACAAAGCTGTCATGTATCGGGAGCAGGGGAATTGCAGCCGCATAGGCTGCGTCCAATACATCCATGGTTAATTGACTCTCCGCATAAAACAGCTCCCCCCACTTGGCTTGAAAAAACTTGTCAGCAATGCCGCTATGCTGGTCGCTGTAGTCGCAGAGAAACTGTTTCGCTTCCGCCCAGTCGACTTCCAAGTGGTTAACCAATGTCGTCAGCGCCTGTCTACGGCTCTTGCAGTACAACACAATCACCGCAACTTTCTTCCAGATTGAGCGAGATTGACCAGGTATGTCGTAGCAGTCTTCTGGAGCATCAAGCCCGCACAGGTGGTAGAGGATGCGTGTTTGATGACTACTGTAATCAAGCTCAATTGTGGGGAGACCATCGACAGTGATAGTGCTCCGCTCAACCTTTCTTAGCTGCTGCGCTTTGCAGAAATACCTCCCGCCAGTCTCAAAGCTCTCCCTGAAGTCTCTATGGCACTCCAAGTCAACAGACGGCAATGCGACCTGTACATCGGCATAGACCCACTCAGCATTGCCTTCTTTGCCGCTCTGCTCCAAATCAACGGGCGAATAACCCCATGAGTAACCGGCCCTTGATTCGTTGGTTCGCTGTACTTGGGCTTTCAGCATTACTGTGTTGTCGTCATCTTCAAACTCAATTGGTTTCTTTTTGTCAGACTTCAAGAGCAGCAAGTCTTTCCCCTCTGAGAACGGCACACCGATAGCACCGCTCTGAGCCTGCTGTACCCACTCTCTGCCACTTCCTGTAAGCATCCATAGAGTTGTAAGGCCATTTTTAATGGTGCCCTTGTGCTGCCTTAGAAAGCCGTGCTCGGCAATCTCTTGCAGTACCTCACCGAATACACGGGCTTGGAACTTTCCCGGCCAGTGGCGCTTGTATTTCGGATTGGTCGCTCTCGATGTAGCCTGAAGGAACCCAACGTTCTGATATGGGCCGCAACAGGCCATTGCGAATACAGCGCATTGAAGCGCTTGCCTGCGAGGTGTCTTCCCCTTATTGCCAACCTTTGAGTAAAGTCTTGAGTACAGTTGCTCAACAACCTTACTTGATAGCCCTACATCCGTTCTCGGGCGAAAGGAAAACAGGTCTGACTCAGCGCCCGTGTTTAGACGTAGACCTGTCTCACGGCGTAGCTCGATTGCCCACCTCTGGTTTGGGTCGATTCTCGGCGGCATGAAAGGGAGATAAATCATGGGCAAATACAGCTTGACTTCCTATACGGGCACTATATGAACATAAAGACGACTCTGAGACTCCCTGAGCCAGCAGCTGAGAACCTTGTAGCCATCAATTGAGTATTGGTAACTGAGATAATTACCTATGAAGTACAGCCCATCTACTCAACCAATAGGCAGTAGTCGCTTTGGCATTAGATAGACCAAGCAGGGCAGTCATCCCCCAGAAACACTCAACCTTTCGCTAATCGCTGCACACTACTCACAGCAATCCCGAGCTTCTTCGCGGTGGCTCTGTAGGACAGCTTCTCAACCTCCAGACAATGACGGACAGCCTCAGGGTCAATTGTCGTTGGTCGCCCCTTGTAGCGCCCTTCAGCCTTTGCTTTCGCGATACCAGCCATCTGCCGCTCCTTTCTGAGGTTAGTCTCGAACTCTGCAAAGACACCCAGCATCTGGAGGAAAGCTCGACCTGCCGCTGTACTGGTATCAATGTTCTGATCAAGTACCTGAAGGCTGGCTCCTTTGCCTTGTAGGTGATCAACGATAGCGAGCAGGTCAGCCATGTTCCTGGCGAGTCGATCCAGCTTCCACACGACCAGTGTGTCGCCCTCGTGGATGATATCCAGAATGATCTGAAGCATTGGCCGCTCCATCGTGGTAGCGCTGGCCTTTTCCTCTCGTAGCGTTCCACCTGGGTAAGCCTTGTACAGGGCGTCTACTTGGCTGGCTGTGTTCTGACCGGTGGTGGAAACACGGGCGTAGAGGAAAGCGGTCATCTTTATGTGCTCGTAAGGTCTAAGTTAATAATCGAACACTACTGCAATTCACTAATGAGTACAATAATCGGTACGATTTTTTCGCGTACCCGTGTGGGTATACCTATATCGATACAGAAGTCCAGCGCAAACATACAACCAAAGATGTTTAGTGATTGATGAACGCACTCGTAGCGAACGAAGACTGAACAAAAAATAAGCAGACCCAATAACGCTTAGTTCAGTGAATCATTAATACACGCGTGACCAACAATTTCACTTGGAGCACACGTAAAGTGCACAGCATCAAAAGCAAGTACCAGCACAAAATCGTTGAACTTCCGATCACGGAACCAAGGGGGGTAAGGGGGAAATCAGAATTGAAGCGACCTCAAGAAACCGCGCACTAATTTTTGCGATAGAAAAGTACGCACCCACCAAAGCTAATTGGTATCATCCCGGCCAATCTGAGACAGGAGCGCATCGAGGCCGTCTCACGAGTAAAAGAACGATTTTTTTAGTCGGCGCAATTAGGCTAAAAAGTGAATATACAGTCTATTTCCGTAGACTACTTGGGCAAAGCGTGGGGAAAAGTTTTGGGTAAGCGTCCAATTGCTATCGATCTATTTGCGGGGGCTGGAGGTCTAAGTCTCGGGCTTGAGCAAGCTGGCTTCGATGTGGTAGCTGCAGTAGAAATTGACCCAGTTCATGCAAGTGTTCACAAGTACAATTTTCCACACTGTAGCGTACTCCCTCAATCCGTTGAAACCGTCTCTGGGCAAATAATCAGGAAGGCTGCGGGGCTGAAAGCCAATACGAAAATTAACCTCGTCGCGGGTGGTGCTCCTTGTCAAGGCTTTTCAATGATTGGGCAAAGAGCGTTAGACGACCCCCGCAATGGCTTAGTCCGTGAATTTATACGCATTGTCGAAGAACTTAAGCCTTCTTACTTCTTATTTGAAAATGTAAAAGGGCTTACCGTCGGGAAGCACAAGAAGTTTCTCGAAGAGATCATTAGTGAAATGGAATCAATTGGGTACCAGGTATTGAAGCCGTGGAGGGTATTGAATGCCAAGCATTTCGGGGTACCACAAAGCCGTGAGCGCCTTTTCCTAATTGGTGCAAACAAAGGCCTCTCATTACCTGAGTACCCGCAGTCACAGGAAGGAATTGTGACCTGTGAAGAGGCCCTGGGTGACCTTCCAGACGCGGAAGAATTTCCTGAACTAATTCACAGTGACAACGTCAGCTTTAAATACTCTAAACGGGCAAGCGGATATTCAGCATTAGCACGATGTACACACGATAACGCTTGGCGCCTTGGCTACAAGAGAAGGTGGCCAAAGAATATACTCACCAGCAGCCTAAGAACCGATCATACGGACATTTCTCGACGCAGATTCGCTGCGACTGAAGAAGGTACTGTCGAGCCCATATCCCGCTTCTTCAAACTCTCTTCGCAGGGAGTTTCCAATACACTTCGCGCTGGCACCGACTCAGCACGGGGTGCATTCACAAGCCCGAGGCCGATTCATTATAAGTATGCTCGCTGCGTCACAGTAAGAGAGATGGCTCGCCTGCACGGCTTCCCTGATTGGTTCAGATTTCATGAAACCAAGTGGCATGGCGCAAGACAGGTAGGAAACGCAGTCCCACCTCCCCTTGCCTACCACATCGGGCGGAAAATCATCGAGGCGGGCAGCTTTAAAGCAGAGAGACCTACAGAAACTCTGGAGCTCGGCGAAAGCAAACTACTACATCTCGACATGTCGAACGCCTCGAAATTCTGGGGCGTGCCCGTACCAATTCAAAAACGAGACAGAAAGAGTGGCGCCAAAAAGCGAACCCAACAGGAAATAGAGCAGGCCAATGTCTAAGAAAGCCAACGCGTACGAACAACTAATAGAACAGATTTTCTTCGACTCTTATTCCGATGGGGACACGCGGGTAGCTTTTGAACGAAGCGATATTGAAGGAGCTGCCGACCACTTGGGGATTAATCTACCTAAAAACTTGGGCGATGTAATCTACTCATTTCGCTACCGAAAACCTCTCCCTCAGTCCATTCTCAACTTGCAAACAGAAGAAATGGAGTGGGTAATTGAAGGGGTTGGACGCGCTAAATACGAGTTCAAACTGGTCCGAATCAATAGAATTCTTCCCAACCCCGACTTGATAACTATCAAGGTTCCAGATGCGACCCCTGAAATTGTCAACGAATATGCACTTTCGGACGAGCAGGCGCTTCTGGCAAAAGTGAGATACAACCGCCTCATCGATATTTTTCTGGGCATCACAACCTACTCCCTCCAAAACCATTTGCGAACCACCGTCAGACGAGGAGTGCAGATTGAAATCGATGAGTTGTACGCTGGGATAGACCCTGACGGGTGCCAGTACATAATCCCAGTGCAAGCGAAAGGCGGGTCAGATCAGTTAGGGGTAGTTCAAACAAAGCAGGATATTGACTGCTGCCAGGAAAAATTTCCTACTTTAGTTACTCGCGCAATTTCCACTCAGTTCATCGATGATGCTCGAATAGCTTTATTTGAGCTAACTGTGCAGGACGACCACGTCAGAATCGTTCACGAAAAGCACTATGAGCTTGTAAGTAGCGGTGACATCACAGAAGAAGACCTTCGGACATACCGAAATACCGCGAGAGCTCGACGCTAAGCATACCTCGTCGCACAGGGAGCGTGAGACCTAAGCGCTCCTCACCCACCTTTGAAGCGCATAATGAATCAAGCGCAATCGGCGCTCACTCTGGAAAAAAACCAATCGTCTTCACGATTAGCCCAGCTAGTCGAAATTGGCGCGAAATCAAACGAAACTTCCGGAACCGAAACACTGTACGTTTACACAGGCTCAAGCTTGGCAGTAGAATAGTTTGTCGCAGAGTATTAACTCGTTAGAACGGGGTTCTCATAGCTTTGAGAACTTTACTTGAAAGGCTGACGGAAGTGGTTGGACACCTCCGTAGCCAGCGACACCCGAGCGAGAGGTTGGTGTCGGTCTTTAGCGAGGCGCTATAGAACTATACTGGAAACACACCGTCAAGCGGTTTCATTTAGTACTGTAGCAACATGATACCCACTTCTCATATTTTTGTTTCCGATATGAGATCAGAACCATGATTAGGTACGTACTAAACCGCAACCCCCAGTCCACCGGGGAACATGAAGTGCACAAGGATGACGGCACTTGCCCTACGCCCCCGCAGTACCAGAACAAAATTGACCTGGGCTATCACTCCAACTGCTTTTCCGCCGTTGAGAAAGCTCGCGCATTGTACTCTGGAGCAGCAATTGATGGATGTAAATACTGCTCACCTTTATGTCACACACGCTAAGTTGACGAGGTAGGAGACGGGGAGTTATCTCCCCCCTCTTTCGATACGCCACCGCGAAACGCCCGATAACAGCCCGCATCGCACAGCGTTTCAACCGCCTCCTTAAGCTCACGCAGCGTCAAACCTTTTGAGTAGTCACTGAAAGCGAGGTCTTCCTGCACATGTCCCATCAGACGCTTTATCGTTTCCGAGCGGACACCAGCTTGCTCAAGGCCAGTAGCAAACAGTCCACGCAGAGAATGCGTTGTAGCGCTGCACTGAATACTTGCCCTCTCCTTTCGCCTATTCATGAACTCAGTTGGGCGCTGTGGCTTATCCGGTTTAATTTTACCCTGATACAGGAGACCGGGGTCACCAGCCTTACTTGATGCCCACTCAATCAATGAAGGATGCACAGGAATCTTGCGTATACCGGCGCTGGTCTTCGACTTGGTTATATCGAAGTACATGATGCCCGTCTCTTCGTCGGTCTTAATGTCAGCCCCACGGAGAGCGCAAAGCTCACCCCCACGCATACCACTAAACGCCAGCGCACGAGTGAAGTAGTCATCATCGACCGCAAGTAGAGCTTTAAGCTCACTGTCGGTGAATGGTGTCTTGCCTTCCTTCGCCTTACCAATGATGTCGACACGTGAGAAGGGGTTAGCCACGGTCAGATCATCGTGCTGCCGCTGGGCATCATCAAAGATGGTCTTCAGGGTTCCCACCTTGAGCTGAATTGTGCCCTTCTTACCGCCAGCGCTTGCCATAGCCTCAACCCAAGCATTCACCTGTGACCGCTTGATCTCCGCCAATGGGATATCCACCAGACACAGATGTTCAAGGAACTGTTTGGCGTGGAGCTTACGATTACCGATAACCTTCCGTGTCGCGCCTTTCAGTTCTGCGCGCTTCTGAGACAGCTCTATGCCATCCAACAGAGTGACGCCGTACTGGGTACCCTCATAGCCAACTGTTTTGGTAGCGATTGCATCCATTGCCGCTGTGCCGCCCCGCTGTACCATCTCGGCATACAAATTGATGGCCTCACGATCAGACAACGCTGGTGAATCTCGCTGTTCCAGCTCCGCTAGAAAGTGCCGATACTTGTCACCGGGGCGCTGAGAACGGGTCTGACGCAGAGCCTCATCCATGTCAGCAACCATACGAGCAGCCATCGTTTTGGCGACTGAGACGTCGCTTGTCCCGAGGCTTTTGGTTAACATGGGCTTGCCACCGTACAGGTGACGCAGCTCCTTGGGAATACGCCTCTGGAACAGCCAGAGACCCCGCTTCTGCTTCAGGTATTGTGGCACGTAAAACACCGAGTGATTGTTTAATTGTAGACCCAAGTGTATACCCACTTGCAGACCCAAGGCCAGCAGCCATGCGGGATGTGAGGTATTACGGGGCCTACAGGCGGCCAAGGAAACTTTCCGTTACAATCGCACAAGATACCCAACTGATCCCAAGCAAAAAAACAAAAGCCAGCTCCATGTCCGGTCGCAAGAAAAACAGAAAACATCGCAACGGCCAGCCCTCACCCGAGTTGCTCGACGAGCTCAACTCCCTGCGGGACCTGCTCGGCAGCGACCTGGAAGCAGATATCCCCCTGCTGGATAAGGTTGCTGAGCACGGAGCTGACCAGAACGACAGTCGACAGGAAAGTCAGGTAAACCGCACAGGCACGCCAACGCCAGCACGCCCTCCCATCGCTCCCCCGCGCCCACTTCAGGAATCCGACCTGCCTATCCTGTTCAGTCCGGTGGATGAAGAGCCCGCTGAGGAATACACCCCAGTGCTCAGTGATGCAGACCGCGAACTGCTGCGCCCGCTGCAGAACCTGCCGCGCGAGCAGCAGGCCCCCGAGCCGCAACAAAACGTCGCTGAAAAGGAGCGCCAGCAGGAACAGGCACCTCTGCCGGAAGAATTTCAGCCCGGATTGTTTGATGCCCCCAAGAAGACGGTGCAGGAACCGGCTCAGCCCGCCAGTGTGGAACCGGCAAAGGTAAAGGCACCCGAACAGCCAGAGAAACAACCGTCAGTACCTGCAGCAAGTGCTCACAAGCCACTTCCCACTGCGCTGACAGAAAACCCGTTCTTGCCCCCCCATATCCGCGCCCGCCTCACCGGCGGCAAGGTCCCGCGGACACAGGAGCAGGAACATGCAAAGGAGCCGGAACAGAAAATTCCGCAGGCCAACCAGCCCACTCCCGACCAGGTCCCGACTCCCGCTGAGCCCAGTGTTGACGGCGAAACGGCCGACCTCAAGGGTGCCGTCCGCGAAGAAACGAGCGCTGTGCAGGAGCCCAGTGCGCGGGATCGGCTGATTGAACAGCTGGTAGCGGAGCAACTGCCAGAGCTGGAGCGCCAGTTGCGCGCAAACATTATCGCGCTGGTAGACGAGATCTATCCGGAAAGTGACTGACTTGTGCCGCTTTCCGGCTTACTTACCCACTCGCTTACCAATCCAGCAGCCCCTTCGCCTTTGCCCCACCTGCCCCCAGCGGTATAATTCCGCCCCTTTTCTTATTCACCGCCCCCAGCGCCCCCCGTCCCTATCGTGACCGGGCGGCCAGGCCCGACAAAGCAAGGCATTCCCCCGCGCATGGACAAGACATACCAGCCCAACGCCATCGAACAGCAGTGGTACAACACCTGGGAGGAGAACGGCTATTTCAAGCCCTCCGGCGATACAGAAGCCGCCCCCTACAGCATCATGATTCCGCCGCCCAACGTCACTGGCAGCCTGCACATGGGTCACGGCTTCCAGGAGTCCATCATGGATGCCCTGATTCGCTACCACCGCATGAAGGGTGACAACACTCTGTGGCAGGTAGGTACCGACCACGCCGGTATCGCCACCCAAATGGTGGTGGAACGTCTGCTGGCTGCGGAAGGCAAGAATCGTCATGAGCTGGGCCGCGACAAGTTCATCGAGAAGGTGTGGGAGTGGAAGGAAGAGTCCGGCGGTAATATCACCCGCCAGCTGCGCCGCCTCGGCGCCAGCCCGGACTGGTCCCGCGAGCGCTTCACCATGGACGACGGTTTCTATGAAGCGGTCCAGGAAGTGTTTATCCGCCTGTACGAAGACGATCTGATTTACCGCGGCAAGCGCCTGGTGAACTGGGATCCGAAACTGCACACCGCCATTTCCGATCTGGAAGTGCTGAACGAAGAAGAACAGGGCAGCCTGTGGCACTTCCGTTATCCGCTCAGCGACGGCTCCGGCCACCTTGTGGTCGCTACGACACGCCCGGAAACCATGCTCGGCGATACCGCCGTGGCGGTGCACCCGGAAGACGAGCGCTACAAGCACCTGATCGGAAAGACCATCAAGCTGCCGCTGGCGGATCGTGAAATTCCGATCATCGCCGACGACTACGTGGACCTGGAATTCGGCACCGGCTGCGTGAAGATCACCCCCGCGCACGACTTCAACGACTACGAAATGGGGCAGCGCCACGATCTGGAAATTATCAACATTCTGGATCAGGACGCCAACCTCAACGACAACGTGCCGGAAAAATACCGCGGCATGGAGCGCTTTGCCGCGCGCAAACTGGTAGTCGAAGATCTCGACGCACTGGGTCTTCTGGAAAAAATTGAACCACACACCCTGAAAGTCCCCCGCGGCGACCGCAGTGGTGTGGTGATCGAACCCTGGCTCACGGATCAGTGGTACGTCAAAACCCAGCCGCTGGCAGACGAAGCCATCAAGGCAGTAGAAGACGGCGACGTCGAGTTCGTGCCAAAAAACTACGAGAACATGTACTTCTCCTGGATGCGCGACATCCAGGACTGGTGTATCTCTCGCCAGCTGTGGTGGGGCCACCGTATTCCCGCCTGGTACGACAACGACGGCAAGGTTTACGTCGGTCGCTCTGAAGAGGAAGTGCGCAAGAAACACAATCTCGGCGATATCGAACTGCGCCAGGACGAAGATGTACTCGACACCTGGTTCTCCTCCGGTCTGTGGACCTTCGGCACCCTGGGCTGGCCGGAAGAAACCCCGGAGCTGGCAGCGTTTCACCCGACCTCTGTACTGGTCACCGGCTTTGACATTATCTTCTTCTGGGTCGCACGCATGATGATGCTGACCCTCTACTTCAAGAAAGAAGTACCCTTCAAAACCGTATACGTACACGGCCTGGTGCGCGACGGCCAGGGCCAGAAGATGTCCAAGTCCAAGGGCAACGTGCTGGACCCCATCGACCTGATCGATGGTATCGATCTGGAGAGCCTGGTTACCAAGCGTACTTACGGGCTCATGAACCCCAAAGACGCGACAAAAATTGAAAAGCAGACCCGCAAGGAGTTCCCGGAAGGCCTCGCCGCCTACGGCACCGACGCCCTGCGTTACACCTACTACTCGCTCGCCTC
Source organism: uncultured Microbulbifer sp. (assembly GCF_947504145.1). Taxonomy (GTDB): domain Bacteria; phylum Pseudomonadota; class Gammaproteobacteria; order Pseudomonadales; family Cellvibrionaceae; genus Microbulbifer. Next base: position 227,347 of record NZ_CANNGQ010000001.1, on the reverse strand, counting down.
TACCGGCCGCGATATCAAATTCGATGTTGGTCGTATCGAAGGTTTCCGTAACTTCTGCAACAAGATCTGGAACGCATCCCGCTACGTACTTCAAAACTGCGACGGCCACGATTGCGGCCAGGACGGCAGTGAAGATTTCGAGCTGAGCATTGCTGACCGCTGGATCATCTCCCAGCTGCAACGCACCGAGATCAGTGTAAAAGAAGCCATCGAAAACTATCGCTTCGACCTGGCCTCCCAGGCTCTGTACGACTTTGTGTGGAGCGAATACTGTAGCTGGTACCTGGAACTGTCCAAGCCGGTGCTGTGGGATGAGAACGCCAGTGACGCGATCAAGAAAGGCACCCGCCGCACTTTGATCCGCGTATTGGAAACGATCCTGCGCCTGGCACACCCGCTGATGCCGTACATCACCGAAGAAATCTGGCAGCGCGTGAAGGACCTCGCCGGCAAGGCGGGCGACACCATCATGTTGCAGCCCTACCCGGAAGCCACCGAGCACCGCATCGACGAAAATGCCGAAGCGGCTATCGCCTGGCTGAAAGGGGTGATCGAGGGTGTGCGGAATATTCGCGGCGAAATGAATATTTCCCCGGCGAAGAAAATCCCGCTGATTCTGCGCAACGGGTCCGAGCAAGACGAGAGCCTGCTCAAGCAGACCCGCAGCCTGCTGACCAAGTTGGCCAGCCTGGAATCCATTGAGTGGCTGGAAAAAGGCACCGAAGCGCCGGCCTCCTCCACCGCGCTGGCGGGCGATCTGGAATTGCTGGTACCTATGGCCGGCCTGATCGACGTAGAAGCGGAAAGTGCGCGAGTGCAGAAAGAGCTGGATAAGCTGGACAAGGACCTGAAACAGGTCGCCGGCAAGCTGCAAAACCCGAACTTTGTGGACAAGGCACCGGAAGCGGTGGTCAACAAAGAGAAACAGCGGATGGCGGACCTGGAAAGTGCCCGCGCGCGCTTTGCGGAGCAGCTGGAATCCCTGAAGAACCTGTAACCACTCCGATCCTTCGGCGCAAAAAAAATGGCGAGCTGTAACAAGCTCGCCATTTTTTTGTTTGCTGTTTTTCGTGACGCCAATGGGCTTTATTTACATGAAATGTTTTATTCCAGCTACGACGTTTAATCAGGCTAAGGGCTTCGCCGCAAAATAATCCATAGAATAAGCTACCCGCTCTTCCACGTTTTTTTCCAGCTGCTCCAGATCCATCTGCTCGATATGCTCCAGGCGAGTGCGCAGGCCCACACCGTTGGCGATCTGGATGGCGAGGCCCGGGCGCGCATTGGCTTCCAGTAGCAGCGGGCCGCGCTTGCGGTCCAGTACGATGTCGCAGCCGAGATAACCGAGGCCGGTCATTTCATAACAGCTGGCGGCGAGCCGCACCAGTTCTTGCCAGTCCGGTACTTCCAGGTCAGAGAATGGCATCTGGGTATCCGGGTGAATATCCACGCGCATTCCCCGCTGCACCGCATGCGATGCCTTGCCGGTGGCGAGATCGACTCCCACACCGACTGCCCCCTGATGCAGGTTGGCCTTGCCATCGGAGTCGTGGGTAGAACAGCGCAACATAGCCATTACCGGGTAGCCACGGAATACGATTACGCGGATATCCGGCACGCCTTCAAAGGAATACTTGTCGAAGGTCGGATCGAAATCTACCAGAGCCTCGATCATCACCCGATCGGGCTTGCCGCCGAGACTGTACAGACCACTGTGGATATTGCTCACGTGGCGCTGGATATCCAGTGCGGTGACCTTGTTGCCCGAAGGCTTCAGATACTCATCGCCGTCGCGCCCCACAATCACCAGAATGCCTTTGCCACCGGAGCCCCGCGCGGGCTTGATCACAAATTTTTCCAGCGGCTCGATCACTTCCATCACCCGCTTGCGGCTGGGCTGGGTTTCGAACGCAGCGATCAGTTCAGGAACGGGAATACGGTAGCGTTTGGCCTGGCGCTTGGTGTTGAGCTTATCGTCAACGATGGGGTATTTATCGCGGTCGTTGTAGCGCGCAATGTACTGCACATTGCGCGCGTTCATACCCAGAACACCCAGTTTTTTCAGGGCAAACGGCGAGACCAGGCCACCGCGAAAAAAAGACGGTAATTGCAGCCGCATCAGCGCACCAGCTGGCGGAACCGCGCCAGTTCACCGAGGCGGAAGCCGGTGTAGTTACCGACGATCATGATGAAGCCCAGCAGTACCAGCAACAGCTCCGGGAAGTTGAAGGTCCAGTGCTCGATGTAGCGATTGGTCATCACCCACCAGGCGATCACCGCTACCAGCAGGCTGCCGCCCGCCTGAATCACCACCTCATAGGGGCCGTCTTCTTCCCACACGATGGACATTCGCTCGATCGTCCAGGCAAGAATGATCATCGGGAAGAAGGTGACCGTGAGCGCCTGTTCAATGCCGAGCTTGTAGCTCACCACACTGATAGCGCCCATCAGGATCACCACCGTGACCACCACGGCGGCGATCCTCGCCACAAGGAGCAGGTTCAACCTGCTTAAATAGAAGCGGATCCACAGGCCGAGAATCAGGATCAGCACAAAAATTGCCAGCCCGGTAAATAGCTGGGTTTCAATAAACGCGATGGCCAGCAGCACCGGCATAAAAGTACCGGAAGTGCGCAGCCCCACAAAGACTCGCAGCAACACCACTACCAGCGCACCTACCGGCACCAGCAGAATCAGCTTGAAGATGCTCTGCTGCTCGATCGGCAGACTGTAGATCGAGAAGTCCACCAGGGCTTCTTTTTCCTGGCTGGTGCTCAGCATGGCCACGTCCCGGGCCGGCACGTCGTTGGAGATGACCGAGAAGGTGACGCCAGAATTACGCCCCCCCTCCACGTCCAGCAGGCTCTTGCCGCCGCGCTGCCAGATAAAAAAGTTTTTCGGCACACCCGGCGAGCCGCTCTGGGGCTCGAACACCACCCAGCGCTTGCCGTCGTAGATTTCCAATAGATCTTCCGGGTCAAGACGGCGGCGATCATCTTCCAGGTAGAGCCCGCGAATCCGGTGCGCGGGAATGTCCGCTGCCGACAACACCAGCAGCGCAATATCTACGAAAGAGCGATCTTTGTAGTAACCGAAGATCAGGTTGCGGTCCTGATTGCGGTTGTCCGCCAGGTCGGTGAGGAGTTCAGAAGTAAAGGTGCGGGTGTCCGAGGAGCGCTCGCGGGCGGTTTCCACTACAGAGTAGATGGCCTGGCGCACCGCTTCCTGTTCGCGCGCGCCCAGCAAGGGTTTCACCACCTCGGTGCTGAGGTCCAGCGGCTGCTCCAGCGCCGCACCGGGCGTCTGGTGCACGTCCAGCTGGTAAAAGAGGGATTGCACTCCGCTGGCCTGGCGCTTTGCCCAGACCGCGCGATACTCATCGTCTTCACTGATGATATTGAAGCCGTAGCCGGAGGAGCTGAAGGTTTCTCCCAGCACTTCCATATTGCGCTGGGCGCGGGGCAGCGTGAGCGCGGCCTTGGCGGGGCCGCCGTCGGCAGTAAAGCCCACCTTAGCCTCGATGGTCCAGACGGTGCGGTATTCTCCGGGCAACAGTGGGAAGCCCAGTTCGACGTTTTTATAGATGGTGAGGCCGGCGCCCATCAGTGTGAGCAGCGCGGCGAGAATATAGACCTGAGCCCGTGGCGACATTCGCCATTCCCCAATTAATGATTGTTAGCAGCTTGTGGCCGCCTATTTTTGCCGTTTACAGAAGAGTCTGCCAGTAATCGGCCCACAATTTCAGCTTTCGGAGGAATTACTTACTGAACGAAGGGAGCTTCGGCTTGCCCTGCACCTGCTTGCGACTCACATCCACCACCGCCGCATCTTTCAGAAAGTTGCGGCCTACCAGCAGCGGAAACTCGAACTCCCCGCGCTCGACCAGGTTCACTTCCACCATGTGGGTGACCTCGCCCACAGTGAGGCTCATATCGACGACGGGGCGGCGCTGGCGGTCAAACCCCGGGCGCGCCACCCGTACATGGCGCTTGATCGGCAATTCAATTTTCTGAGGCTCGGCGTCGCTGCCATCACTCAACTTGAACCGGATCCAATCGCTGCCGTCCCGCTCGAACGGGGTCAGCTCGGTTACGCTAAGGGAGCTGGTTGCGGCGCCGGTATCCACCAGTGCCAACAAGCGCAAGCTGCCGGGCTCAATGGTGAAAAACTCTTCCGAACCCAGTACCAGTTTGTCTTTAGCCACCGGTACTTCCACAACTTTTTCAAAGTTGCGCTCGATCACTCGCTCCACCACTTTTACTTCAGGCTCGGCACACACCACCATTTCAACCGGTGGGCACTGGGCTGGGTCCAGAGGCGTTTCCGCTGGAGGGTGGGAGGGTTCGGCGACCTGGCCCGAACTTTCATTGGGCATAAGGCTTTCACAGCCGGAAAGCAGCTGCATAACCAGCAACAGAGAAATTGAAGGCAAAAACCGCATCTGTTTTATTACTACCTTAGGGGCGAGAGACCGGCCCTTTGTGCACTGTTTTTAAGTAATCCTGGCGGTATGAAATTCGGGCGGTCCCTGTTGCCCGATTTTTGCAAAGCCCGGATATTACCTTATCCGCCGGGCATCTGCACCGGGCCTTAAGTCGCGGGAGTCTTGATCCATCACCAGCTAGGCCTTGCGTGCCCCTCTGTGCCAGACAGACCACCGGACCGCATGGTACCAACTAGTCACGACGAATCAAGCGACAGCCCGCCGCGGCAAGCATGTCACCCCTGCTCCAGTCGCTCGTCAATCTCGGTCAATTTGCGTACAAGCCCCGCAATGGGTAGTTGGCCACCGCTGAAATACTCCTCCGCCATCGGCGCAATCCCACACTTCTGCGGCAAAGGGTGCTCGGCTTCTACCAGCTGGCTCATCCGCGGCAGGAATACAAACTGCAGCCACTGGGGCAATGTCAGTGTATCCACACAGAACGGCTGGGTACTGGCCAGCGCTTCCGGCGCCGGCGGCTCGGACTCCCACAGCGCCAGACGGCGTAACTCACCTTCCAGTTCCAGCAACAGGGTGGCGATATCGGGGTAAATCGACTTCATAGGCTACAACAAAGGGTCCAGCAGGTTCAGTTGATCATACGGCGGAACGGCGGCAGTGAATCCAGCATCGCGCGACCATAGCGTTTGGTGACGATACGCCGGTCCAGCAGGGTAATGGTGCCGCTGTCTTGTTCCGTACGCAGCAAGCGGCCGCAAGCCTGCACCAGCTTCAACGCCGCATCCGGCACTGTGATCTGCATAAACGGATTGCCACCTTTGGCCTCAATCCACTCCGCCAACGCGGCCTCAATGGGGTCGTCCGGCACCGCAAAGGGTAATTTCGCAATCACCACATGGCGACAATAATCGCCGGGGAGATCCAGCCCCTCGGCGAAACTGGCGAGGCCAAACAACACACTGTGGCCGCCGCTATCGACACTTTTTTTATGGCTGTCCAGCAACTGCTGGCGGGACTGCTGGCCCTGCATCAGGATGCGATTGCGCCAGGTACCGGGCAGGGATTCGTACACCGTCTCCATCTGCCGGCGGGAGGCAAACAGCACCAGGGCGCCGCCGCTGCCGCTATCCGAGTCGGTATCGCTCAATAAACCGGGCAGCGCATTGATTACGGCGTCGGTGTGCAGGTCCGCATTATTCGCCTCCACCGCGTCCTTTGGCACCCGCAGTTCCGCGCGGGAAAAGTCGAACGGGCTGGGAACGACTTCGTAACTGGCATTGTCCGGGGTGCCGGCGCGCATTTTCAACCGATCGAAGCCTCCCAGAGCGGTCAACGTAGCCGATGTCAGCACCGCGCCGTAGCACCGCCGCCACAGGCTGTACTCCAGGGTCTTGCCGGCGAGAATCGGCGAGCTGCACACTTCAAAATCAAACGAGCCACCCCAGTCCACCAGGGTCACCCAGCGCGCCTGGGGCACGGAGCCCTGATCTTCGCGAGAATAGTTGGCCCAGAGCTCCAGATTAGCCTCGGCGCGGCCGTGCCAGCCACCCAGCACCGGGTACCAGCGCTCCAGATCCACAATGGGCACCGGGCTGTGGGCGTCTTCCATCATGCGCTGGGCGGACTGCACCATCTTGTTCAGCAGCGCTTCCATTTCATCGAAGTCTTCGCGCAGCTGATCGGCGAGCTGCATCAGGGATTCCGGCACCACGCCGCCCTCAAAGCGGTGGCGCGCACTGCGCCCTGGGCCGGAGCCGCCGCCGCGCCGGTCTTCGTCAAATTCACAGATGTCTTCCAGCAGCGGCCAGGCCATCTCCAGCTTCTGCTTTGCCGCAGTAAACAGCGCGGGGAGCTCTTCCCCAGCCCTGTCCAGCTCGGCACCGTCGCCGATTTCACCGAGCAACTGGCTCAGATTTTTGTTGGCCTGATCCAGCCAGCCGGTGGTAGCGCCCACACGGCTGTGGTGGGCGAAGTGGTTCAGCGCTTTGTCCGGCAGGTGATGGGCCTCATCCAGCACATAAATGGCGTCTTCCGGTGCGGGCAGTATGGCGCCGCCACCGAGGGCCAGGTCCGCCAATAGCAAATCGTGGTTGGCCACAATCACCCGGCTTTTGCCGATGCTTTCGCGGGCGCGGAAGAAGCTGCAGCTGCTGACATGCGGACAGCGTCGGCCACTGCACTGGCGATGGTCCGTGGTGACCCGGCTCCAGTCTTCCCCTTCAATGGTGTCTTTCCAGTTGTCCCGATCGCCATCCCAGGTGCCGGTAGCCAGCTGATCGGCCATATCCCGATACAGCTTGATACCCACGTCATCCACCTGGGGCTTTTCGTCTTCGTACAACGCCATGGATGCGCCGACACCGCTGGAGGTCAATTCGGTGAGCAGCTGATCGAGCTTGGACAGGCACAGGTAGCGGCCGCGCCCCTTGGCCAGGGAAACTTCGAATTTGAGACCGGAGTGACGCACCAGCTCGGGCAGATCCTTGTTGATGATCTGTTCCTGCAGGGCAACGGTGGCGGTGGAGACGACGAGAGTCTTGTCGTGGGCGATGGCCAGGGGAATGGCGGCGAGCAGGTAGGAGACGGTTTTACCGGTACCGGTACCCGCTTCCACCACACAGATATGCTGGCCGTCGGTTTTGCCGTGATCCCGCTCACCGGCGCCGTTGCGCTCGATTCCACCGAGGGCTCGGGCGATGGCGGCGATCATCAGCTTCTGGCCGTAGCGGGCCTTGAGCTCGCGACCGTTGAGAAACTGGCGGTAGGCCTTCTGGATGGATTCTTTATCTTTATCGCTGAGCACTGGGGACCGGCTGGATCTGTATTGAGGGTTAAATCAGCCGGGCATTATCCATGCTTGTTCAGGGTTTAGCCAATCCGGATTACTGTTCGTAGGCCAACCGGGATACCACCGGGTTGGCGTAGCCCTGGATGGCCTTGTCCCGCCAGCGCTCATCAATTTTGGCCATGCGCTCTTCGAACTGCTGACGGATCTCCTGATGCTCATCCGGGTGCCAGGGCTTGGGCGGGTAACCCACCGGCAGCTGCGGCGCTTCACCGTAGATCATCTGGTAAGCAATCAGGTTGGTGGGGTGCAACACATAGTTGCCGATTATCTGACGATCAATCTCATCCGCCAGCGCCGCAACATCGTTGAAGTCCTTCTCGATCGGCGTACCGAACGCCGCGTGAATGTGCCCCTTCTGGCCCACCACACCCTTGCCGATGCTCCCCAGGTCCTCGTGCGCTCCTTTCTGATATTCGTCCTGATGCTCGGTAATATAGAGCTCGCGAGCCTTGTAGCGGTCACAGGGATCCCACTCGTAGGAGATCGACAGTGGCACGATATGCAGCTCGCGCCAGAAATCGGCGAACGGCTGCTCCTTCGGCTTGGCCATACCAAACATCGCCGCCAGCGCCGGATTGGTGCGGTCGCGGCCGTCTTTGGCGCGGCCGGCACGCTGGGCAATCCACACGTGCTCGTTGTCATTGACGATGGAGTGATGGATATAGCGGGAGAGCGTCGTCGCCGCCGTCAGCTTCTCACGGCGGCTACCGGAGCTGCGTTTCACCACAAAGCACTTGTTCAGTTTCATGATGTCGGTGGCAAACTGCTTGGACAGCAGATTGTCGCCAATGGCGATGCGGGAGGTCTCATGGCCCTCTTTATACATCGCTAGGATCGCCAGCGCCGGGTCCATGGCGATATCCCGGTGATTGGAAACAAACAGGCAGGCGCGATTCTTCGGCAGGGTATCCAGGCCGGAGATGCTAAGGCCGCAGCTGGTGCGGTTGACTGCCTTTTCCAGATAGCGGGCAATCACATCCTGAAAGCCTCGCACATCGTTGGCCTTGCGGAATTCGAAGCGCACAAACTGCCGCACCAGCCAGGCCAGCGGGCGCTCGAGCTTGCTCGCCACATCGGGCAACAGGAGGTGCGCCACGACCCGTGACATCTCCGGGTCCGCTACCAGACGCCGCAGCGCCGGCCGCACTTCATCGTCCCGATAGGGGCGAATGTCATCGAATTGACTGGTGTCCTGATTTCTCGCATTCATGGGATTCAATTACCTGCCTACTTCAGCGCACCATCTCTGAGGACGCTGCGCGCTGGCGCTTTCTTATTGTGGCCCAGCCAACGCCCGGTGGAGGCGCTGTGGACAAAACCGGCGCAGAACATACCGGATGCGCGGGAGAACTGCCAGCGCTGCGGCAGACTCGGCGGTTAAGCCATCCCCACACTCGCTCGCCGGCCGTCGCCCGAATCACCTGCCCGGCCACTATAGACATCTCCAGGCCCGGCCCCGAGAATAGAGCGCTTTGCGCAGACCATACGCAATACAGAACAAGAAACTGACCCGGCCGCCCGGCCACAAGCAGGGCGGCCAGACTTAGGCCACGATTCGTTCAGACTATGTAGGCCACAATAAGGAGAATACCTTGAGCCAGACCAGTTCCAGCAATGCCAGCGAGTCTCACCCGCAGCCGTCGCACCGCACTCCCAGCCTGCTGGATGCTCTCATTCCCCTACTAATTCTCATCGCACTCCTCTCTCTGTCCGTTTTCTTCTACGGCGCTGACTCCTCCTACGGCCCAAATCAGATCGCTCTGTTGCTCTGCGCGGGGGTTGCCGCTCTGGTGGGAATGAAAAACGGCTTCACCTGGAAAGAGATGGAAGGCGGCATGCTGCACGGCATCGGCCTGGTGTTCGGCGCCATCCTGATCCTGCTGGCGGTGGGCGCATTGATCGGCAGCTGGATTCTCGCCGGTACCGTGCCATCAATGATCTATTACGGGGTGCAGATACTGTCCCCTCAATGGTTCTACGCGGCCAGCTGCATCATCTGTGCGATTGTGGGCCTGAGTATCGGCTCCAGCTGGACCACCGCCGGTACCCTCGGTGTCGCCCTGATGGGTATTGCCGCCGCCCTGGGGCTCAACCCGGCCATTACCGCCGGTGCAGTGATTTCCGGGGCCTACTTTGGCGACAAGATGTCGCCGCTTTCGGACACCACCAATGTGGCGGCGGCGGTTACCTCCAACGACCTGTTCCTGCATATCCGCCATATGCTGTGGACCACCATGCCCGCCTTTGTGATCGCGCTGGTGATTTTCGCGATCATCGGCCTCAGCTCCGACACCGGGCACGCCTCGGCAGAAGACATCCAGACCCTGCTGGGTGCCCTGCAGGAAGAGTTCAGTATCTCGATCGTCAGCATGCTGCCACTGGCCCTCCTGCTATTTATGGCGTGGAAGAAGATCCCCGCCTACCCCACCCTGATCATCGGCTCCCTGGTTGGCTGTGTGATCGCGATGATTTTCGAGCCCAATGCGACCCGCCAGCTGGCCGGTGGTGAAGGCACCCTGAGCCTGCTGAAAGGCGCCTGGCACAGCCTGTTCGATGGTTACAAGTCCACCTCCAGTAATGAAGCGGTGGCCTCCCTGCTGTCCAAGGGCGGCATGAGCAGCATGCTCAACACCATCTGGCTGATCATTTCTGCCATGGCGTTTGGCGGCGTGATGGAGCGCGCAGGTTTCCTCGAGCGCATCGTCAACTGGGCGCTGTCCGGGGTGAAAACCGTGGGCGGCCTGATCACCTCCACCGTGGTCACCTGCTTCGGCATGAACGCGGCCGCCGGCGATCAGTACATGGCCATCATCATTCCCGGGCGCATGTTCCGCGAGGCCTTTGAAGACAAGGGGCTGCACAGCCTGAACCTGTCCCGCACCCTGGAGGACTCCGGTACCATCACCTCGGTGTTGATCCCTTGGAATACCTGTGGCGCCTACATGAGCGCGACCCTGGGTATCGCCACCTTTACCTATGCGCCGTTTGCCCTGTTCAACATCATCTGCCCACTGCTGGCTATCGCTTACGGCTGGCTGCACTTCAAGCAGATGCCGCTGGGCAAGCAGGAGCAACTGCCTGTCGCCGAAGAGCGCGCATAACTCTCTGCTATTTACATCTTTTCAGGAGTAGGCGGAGCGCCTTTCACGCTTCGCCTGCTCTGCCAACTACTGGACCTATTTCGTTTCGTGAATCAGAACCACCCGACTCCCCCGTCCACCCTCACTGACCTGATTGCCTCCGCAGAATTCAACCTGCGCTGGTTTGATATCGGCCGCCGCGTTCAAGCCGTCGGCAAAAAAGCGGCGCAAGCGTTTGAGGAGGGCTCGGCCCCCTGGCCACACCCCTACCTGCGCCAGGCCTGGTGTGGGCTGCTGTTGTGGCCATCGGATAAAGAGGCCGGGGGCGACCCGGTGGTGTGGTTTCTGCAATTGCCACTGGACGAACAGGGCAAGCTGCTGCTGCCCATCCGCGACCGCTTTCTGAAGCAGCTGCACGAGGCACTTTACCCACCGGGCAACGGCAACAACGGAAACGCCGCCCCGGAAAAACAGGATTCAGGGAAACGCCTGCAACAGGCTCTGGAGAGCAGCGGGCTGGTTTTCACCCCACCCGCAGAGAAGCGCGCGGTGTTTCATGCCAAAGCCGCCCGGCTACTGAAACGCCCACCGAGCGAACACTTCCCCGCTGCCAGGGCGTACGCCAAAGATCCGGCGTCCTTCCCCTGGGATCAACTCGCGTTACAGGGTATCGCGGATCTAGCTGTGCGCTGGGAAGAGGAGCGGGATGCTCTGGCGGCAAGCCTGCACCGATTCGCCACCCCGGCCCTGATCCCACTCTGCCAGTGCCTGGAGAGCGAAACCATTGACCACCAGCTCGCCGAGCCGCTGATTCGTCGCGCAGAACACTCCTTGAGTGAAGCGGAGCCCGACCTGAATCTGATTACGGCAGTGGTTCGTGGCGTGTCACACAGTATCGCTGCAGGCATGCGCCAGCAGTTTCTGATGAAGGTGCTGCAAAATGGCGCGGGCACACACGGTGAAGTACTGGCGGCCATCGGCAGCCGCTGCAGCGACGACCTCCTGGTGCCGGAGCTGGCGCAACTCTGGCTGGAGAATCTGAGTGCCAGCCAGCCACAGCAAACCTTCAACCTGCTGCTCACCGACCTGCTGTTTCTGCCACCGTTGCGCAACGGTCTGCTCGGCGTTCTGCGCAACCCGGAAAGAAAAGACTCTGTGGCGCGCGCATTCGGGGAGTTCCTGACACCGAGTGGAAAAAACTAAAGTTGAATTCGCGCGCCAAAATTCAACTTCCTCCAATCGAATAACTCCAGGCCTCCTACCCTGTCTTCAGCGCGCATATAAAAAATGCGCGTAAATCATCGACTTTATTTCGATCATTTCAGTTAATTTTTCAGCTTTCTGGCGTGCGTTACCACAATGGGATGTCATGAAAAAAGAAAAATTAATCCGCTTTCAGTGCTGTGAAAAAAATTTTCACCTCTGCTGGAACGGGTCGGAGTGTAATTTGGCGGGAAACGCTTTGAATTCAGACATTTCACGGCCACAAACTGGCGGCGGTTTTATCCTGAATTCATCTCTGGCGGCTATTTTAACCGCGCGCCTATTACACTCCATTGGGCGGTATGTTTGTAGAAAAGATTTTTACAAAGCACACCAAACAGGTGACGTTTTATTGTCTATGCTATTGACTAACATCAACGGAAAGGAGTTAGGGGATGAATTTCACTCCAGCCAAGTACTTAACCGGAATTATTTGTGCACTGGTCCTCGCAGGTTGTTGTGCACCGGCTCCAATGCCGGCCGCCTGCCCTCCGGGGTCAGAACAGATTCCGACTTCCATGGCTTGTCCTGCGGACGCGGATTGCTGGATGGCATCCGATAATGTTCGCTGTATGAAAGTGGTTAAATAACCGCTCTCATTCCAGGTCCATGCAAATGCCGCTTTTCGAAGCGGCATTTTGCATTTCTGGATCCGGGAATTTTCCAGCGGCAAAAACGCCCCTGAGAGGTATCGTCCTGTTTCGCTCTCCCGCTTTCGCTACCTGACCTGCTCCAGCTATACCGCCGACCTCCAGCCCACTCCGCTTCAATATTGAACACCCATTGCACGGTATTGATGCACCGCTGTATATCCTTGTCTGCCACGACCGAATTCGTCTCTCAAACTGGCCGCACAGGTCAATTGCCGTTAATATTTGCGCCTTTCCTTTTCACTGTCAGCGAAGAACTTTTGACCATGGATGCTCTCCCCCTGTCTGCCGCCATTTCCAAACTGCAACAACATAAAGACCAGCACCGCTGGTCACTGAGAGAGCTGTTCGCGGCCACACCGGACCGGGCACGGGGCTTCAGCGTTGAAGCCGCAGGCATTTACCTGGATTACAGCAAGAATCTGCTCAGCGCAGAAACTCTGCAACTGCTGCTGGAATACACCGATACCGCAGCACTGAAAGATCGTATCCGGGCACTGCTGAGCGGCACCCCCATCAATAACACCGAACACCGCCCGGCGCTGCATACCGCGTTGCGCTTCCAGGGGGAACCACAGACAGAGCACGAGCAGGCCGTAGCGGATTGCCGTGTGCAGATGGAAAAGTTTGTCGAGCAGGTACACAGCGGTGCCTGGACCGGTTTTAGCGGCAAGCGTATCCGCCACGTGGTCAATATCGGGATCGGTGGCTCTGACCTGGGCCCGCGCATGGTCTGTGAAGCACTGCGCCCCTGGCACAAAGACGACCTCACCGTGCACTTCGTGGCAAATGTCGACGGCGCCGACCTGAGCGACACCATCGCCACACTGCCCGCTGACGAGACTTTGTTTATCGTTGCCTCGAAGTCTTTCTCCACCCTGGAAACCCGGCAGAACGCGCTCTCAGCCCGCCAGTGGGTGCTCGACGCAGGCTGCGCTGAACCCGACCTGGAAAAACACTTCGTGGCGGTGAGCAGCAACATAGTGGCGGCACAGGATTTCGGTATCGCCGCGCAGAATATTTTCCCCATGTGGGACTGGGTGGGTGGGCGCTATTCACTCTGGTCCGCCATTGGCCTGCCCATTGCGCTGGCCTGCGGCTTTAAGGCCTACAGCGACCTGCTGAAAGGTGCCAACGCCATGGATACCCACTTTGCCGAGGCGGAATTTGCGGAGAATCTGCCGGTACTCATGGCCCTGATCCACTTCTGGTATCGCCAGTGCTGGAACACAGGCAGCCTGGCGGTGCTCCCCTACGCCCAGCGCCTTGCGAAATTCCCGGCCTGGTTACAACAGCTGGATATGGAGAGCCTGGGCAAGAGCGTGACCCGCGACGGGCAGCCGCTGCCCTATCCGAGCGGCAGTGTGATCTGGGGTGCAGAAGGCAGTAATGGCCAGCACTCTTTCCACCAGTTGCTGCACCAGGGCACGGATATGATTCCGGCGGACTTTGTCGCCATCAAGGAGCCGACGTCAGAACTAAAAGAGCAGCACCGGTGGTTGCTGGCCTGCTGCCTGAGCCAGAGTCAGGCGCTGCTGAAGGGGAAATCCCTGGCGGAAGCACGCAAGGAGCTGGAAGCCTCTGGCCACACGCACAAAGAGGTTCACCGGTTAGCACCGCACAAAGTGATTCCGGGCAACCGCCCGAGCAATACACTCATTCTGGAAAAGCTAGACCCGTTCCACTTGGGCAGCCTGCTGGCCCTGTACGAGCACAAGGTGTTTACCTTTGGCTGCCTGCTGGATATCAATCCGTTTGACCAGTGGGGCGTAGAGTTGGGCAAGGTACTCGGCAATGCGGTGCACGAGGCGATTGAGGGAGAGATTCCTGAGGACTGGGATGGCTCCACCGCCCACCTCCTCAAAAAGCTTCTGAAGTAAGTCTATCTTCAGCAGGCAGGGGGCACGCCGGCGTACCCCCTGCTCGATTCAACGTTCTCCCTTAACCTGCTTCTCGAGCAACGGTTTGATCAAATCCATCGGCAACGGGAACACAATCGTGGAGTTCTGCTCCCCGGCGATATCGATCAATGTCTGCATATAGCGCAAGCTCATGGCATTGGAGTTCTTTGAAAGCTCCTGCGCCGCCTCGGTGAGCTTCACCGCCGCTTGCGCTTCACCATCCGCGTGAATCACCTTGGCCCGCCGCGAACGTTCCGCTTCCGCCTGCTTGGCAATCGCCCGGATCATGCTCTCGTCGAGATCAATGTGTTTGATTTCCACATTCGTCACTTTCACGCCCCAGGCATCCGTCTGCTCATCCAGAATTTTCTGGATATCCACGTTGAGCTTGTCCCGTTCGGAAAGCATTTCATCCAACTCATGCTTACCCAACACCGAACGCAACGTGGTCTGTGAAAGCTGGCTGACCGCCTCATCGTAGTGCTCCACATTGATGATCGCTGATTGTGGATCGATCACACGGTAATACACCACTGCATTCACCTTCACCGACACGTTGTCCCGGCTGATGACATCCTGTGTCGGCACATCCATAACCACCGTGCGTAGATCCACCCGCTCCATGGTCTGGAGGACCGGGATGATGATGATCAACCCCGGCCCCTTTACTGACTGGAAACGCCCGAGAAAAAATACCACCGCGCGCTCGTACTCCCGCAAAACCCGGATCGCGTACATCACCAGCAATACCACCGCCAGCGCTAACAGACTCGCAAAATAACTGATCATAAACTCGCTCCCGCCTTTCCCTATTCCGGTTGTACCTGCAACATCAAACCCTGCTCCCCAATCACCTGTACCAACTGCCCTTCGGTAAGCAGATTGTCACAGTGGGCGCGCCAGATTTCTCCATCGACTTTTACCAGCAACGCTGGCTCCACTTCCGTCACCACCGCAGTGCGGCCCACCATCGCCTGATTGGCTGCAATTTTGGGCTTGCGCAGGCTGTGGCCCACCGCGTACAGAATGCCAAGCAGCGCCAGGCCGCTGATGCCGGCAATCCCGCC
The DNA here is from genome assembly GCF_947504145.1 of uncultured Microbulbifer sp. Lineage (GTDB taxonomy): Bacteria > Pseudomonadota > Gammaproteobacteria > Pseudomonadales > Cellvibrionaceae > Microbulbifer. The sequence goes on along the minus strand of NZ_CANNGQ010000001.1, from coordinate 212,094 downwards.
AATCAAACCTTTCGATACCTGCATGCCCGGCACATCACTGTCGATCAGCATCACTGAGCCGATCACCAGCGCCACCACACCGCCAATTCCCAGTGCGCCAAAACTCGGCACAAACAGCTCCGCTGCGATCAGCAGTGCCCCCACGATAATCAACGCCAGTCCGACGTAATTGATAGGCAGTACCTGCAGTGCGTAAAACGCCAGTAGCAGGCAAATGACGCCCACTACACCGGGCACGATGGCGCCAGGGCTATAGCCCTCGAAAATCAGGCCATAAATACCTACTAACAGAAGGATGTAGGCCACCTGGGGGTTGGTAATCAGGGAAAGTAGCTCATTGCGCCAGTCCGGTGCATAGGCCACTACCGGCAGCTTTGCGGTATCCGCGGTAACCTGTTCTGCACCGCTCGCAAGCAGTACTTCGCGCCCGGGAAGTTGTGCGAGGAGCTGTTCGCGGTTGTCGGCTACCACGTCGATCACATTTTCAGCCAGCGCCTCTTTCGCAGTCAGCGTCGCCGCATCGCGCACCGCTTGTTCGGCCCAGTCCGCGTTGCGCCCGTGACGATTTGCCAGGCCGCGAATGTAGGCCACCGAGTCGTTGATGACTTTCCGCTCCATCGCAGAACCCGGCTTGCTTTCGGAACCCCCGTCGGGCTGCGCCTCTTCCTTGCTATCGCCCTCCGATTTTTTATGCGCTTCGTCTGGTTCCGGCGGTTGTTGCCCGGGCATGCCACCACCACCAATTTGCACCGGGGTCGCCGCCCCCAGTGTGGTGGATGGTGTCATCGCCGCCACATGACTGGCGTACAAAATATAAGTGCCCGCACTGGCCGCCCGCGCGCCAGCAGGGGTCACATAGGTCACGTAAGGAAGATCGGAGGCGAGAATATGCTGGATGATGTCCCGGGTCGCAGCATCCAGGCCTCCGGGGGTATCCAGGGTGATGATAAATAGCCGCGCGCCCTGTTCGCGGGCGGTTTCGCTGGTGCGGATCAGGTAATCCGTAGTAGCGGGGCCGATAGGACCATCAATAGACAGCTCGGCAATGTGCGGGTGCGTTTCCCCATCGTTCGCTGCTGGGCCCTCTGCCGATTGCGCGAAACCGCAAGCAGAAAAAACCTGCGCCAGCACAAGCAGCAGGAATCCGGGTACTCCTTTCGACCACCACCGTTTCATGTGTTTTATCCTGGGCGGGAAAGATTGAGACAGAAACCTCAAGCGTAACAGAACGGCAAGACTTCAAAGGGAAGGAGGCGCCGGATATACCGGTATCGTTGGCTGCCGTTGGCTCATATTTGACTGATATTTGACTGAGAGTACCGAGGAACTCCTGCAGATAAGGCCAGTCCAAATTGAAGCAGAATCGCTTTTTGCCCACACTACCGCTGCAACCCTTTGTGAAATCGGCCTGTGTCACCCGCCATTGAAGAAAACCTATCCCCCCAGGCGAACAGTGACAGCACCAGGCCGCTCCTCGCCGGCCTTGCATTCGCACTGATATTGCACGCTGTATTCTTGCTCCTGCCCTACTCACCCGACACCGCGCACATCAAAGATCCGTCAAGATTCCAGATCACGTTGACTGCGCCCACTCCGCCAATAGAAACGCAAACGCACCCCGCCCAAACGCCGAATGACGCCGCTAAAACAGAGAACCCAGAAACGATGGCTGTTGAATCAAGCGCGCCTCGGGCCAGCACACGAAAATCAAGGCAAGAAGTGGCACCAGCGGCAGCGCCGATAAAGAGCCCCGTGCAGACTATGGATATGGGTAATGTGGAGGCTTCACCAGAGCCACCCCAAGCGGTACAGCCCATTCCCGGAGCCAAAACTCGCTCAACGGTTTTTGACCCGAGAATGGTTAATAAGCTGAAGGGTGAGCGCAACAGGGTACGGCAGGTTCGTTCACGGGATACGGAGTTCACCACAAACACCGGGATGTTTGTGCAAAGAGGCGACAGCTGCTGGGAAGAAAAAGACCTGCTTCCAGGTGATATCGACAGTAATGTCACTCAGCGCTTCAAAATCAAGTGCACCATCAACCGGCGCTCACAGAAAGATATCGACCGCCTGGCGGACAAATACGGGATTCCGTAATTATGATTGCGCCGGTTCAACGCATCCTTTTCTCACGCGTCTGCGAGATACCGCTTGGCAAACTTGGGATCCATTTTTTCCAGATCCACCACCACCAGTCCGTCTACGGAATCGCAGAAATCCGGGTCGATATTGAAAGCGTGGAAGCTGGTGCCGCCGGGTAGGGTAACCGCGGCATATTTCTTGAACAGCGGCGGCAGTACCACGCCCTCTTCTTTCAGGATCTGTTTCAGCTGCAACATATCTTCGTGCGCCTCACCGCAAAGTTCCGGTAAATCCGCACGGGCTTCAACAAACGGCAGCCGCGCATTGCCCATGGGTTTCTCGGTGGCGAAGTGGTGCAGGAAGTAGCGCACGATGGCGGACTTGGCACGGCGGGAGAAGTTGCCAGGCATGGACACCGGTCCGAACAGGAAGCGGCAGTTATTGCGTTGGATCCACTGGCCAATACCGCACCACAACAAGTCCAGGCCGCGACTGCGCCAGTATTCCGGCAGCAGGAAGCTGCGTCCCAACTCTGCGGAACGCGGCAGGCACTCTTCCGGTGAGCCGGAATAGTTGAACAGGGTGGTGCTGTAGATTCTGTCTGCGGCTAGCCCCTCGGTGCTGACCAGACGGTAGGCGCCGGCGATCTGCTGGCGCTCCTTGTCCCACAGCAACAGGTGGTCGTAATAGGCATCGAACGCATCCCAGTCGCGGCTGTATCCTGTGCCCTCGCCCACCGCGCGAAAAGCGATTTCCCGCAGGCGGGACAGTTCGCGCATTACCGGGCAATCTGCGCGCTGACTGTAGAGCTTCACCTCGAATTCACTGTGTGTCACCAGGGTCTCACAGTCGGCCAGTATCGCGGCTACCTCTGTGTTCGCTTCGGCCGCAGCAACAGGTTCCGGCGCCAGGCCCTGCGGGTTTTTATGCAGCCGGTAAACCTGATTCTTCCACAATTTTGCCTGCGCCCGCGGCGCCATGGGCCAGCTGCGGTAGTGCTCCGGGGTAACTGGAGTGCCGATACGAATGTCGATGCCTTTGCGCACCTGTTTGAACATCTCGCGCACCAGCCACAGGGTGGACAGTGGCTTGTTGACCATGGACAGGCCGTACCACCACAGGGAATTCCTGCCGCGCACCTGCACCGGCAGGATGGGTGCATTGGTCTTTTCCGCAAAGCGAATAAAACCGGGGTTCCAACGACCGTCGCGCACGCCCTGCGGAGTCAGGCGGGACACCTCTCCTGCGGGAAATACAATGATCGCACCACCGGCACGCAGGTGGTCGTAGATACCTTCCACATCTTCCCGCCGGGTGCGGCCGTTAAAGTTGTCTACCGGCAGAAGATAACTGCGCAGGGGCTCGATATTCCACAATAGCTGGCTGGCTACCGCTTTTACATCCTTGCGTACCCGCGCCACCAGATCGATCAACGCCAACCCATCCAGGCTGCCAAGGGGGTGATTGGAGACAATCACGAGTGGTCCGTCTTTGGAAATGCGTTCCAGTTCTGCGGGTGTCACGTCGTAACGGAAATCGAAGGAGCGGAATAGCTGTCGAATAAAGTCGAGCCCGCCAAGATGCGGGAAGTCGCGGCCCAGTTTCTGCAACTGCTGCTCGCAGCAGATTTTTTTTACCGTGGCGGACACCAGTCGGCGCGCCGGGCTTTTCGGCGCGACACTGTACCAGGGGTTTTTCTGCAACAGGTTTTCAAGCTGGATCATGCGGCAACGGCCTCGGTCATGATGCGGGCAATTTTCGGCGTGCGGTGCCAGTGCAATACATCCAACGCACCATTTTTTTCTTCCACGATCGCAGTCATGGAGTCCACCCAGTCGCCGCAGTTGGCGTAGGTTACCGGGCTCTTTTCCACAGGCGCTGCCGCTGGCTCTTTTGGCAACTCGGTTGGTGCCGCACTGTGGCGGATACCGGCGCGGTGGATATGCCCGCAGATGACACCGTCGTAGCCGCGGCGTCCGGTCTCGCGGATCGCCACTTCTTCAAACTTGTTCATCATCTTGCGCGCCGCGTGTACGCGGTTTTTGACGTGGTTGGCCAGGGACCACCAGGGCTTGTCGAAGCGACTGCGCCAGTAATTGATCCAACGATTGAATCGCAGCATCAGGTAATAACTGTGATCGCCGATGTGGTAACTGACAGGATTGATCTCGATGTGATGTTCGAACTGGTCGCCGTGGGTCACCCAGTAGCGTTTGCCATCAGCGGCAGTATGGGTCCACTCGCGCTCAATGCGGATATTGCCCAATCGCTTGCCCGCCCAGCTGCGCATGGGCGCATCGTGGTTGCCGGGGACGTAGATGATTTCCGGTACCCGGGTACTCAGGTCGGAGAGCATTTCCAGCAGCAGGCTGGAGGCGTGGCACCAGCTGCCCTTGCCCTGGGACATGGCCTTCATATCGAAGATGTCGCCCACCAGGTACACCGTATCTGCGGTATTCTGGGCGAGGAAGTCCGCCAGCCGCTGGGGCTCGCTGTCGCGGCTACCCAAGTGAACATCAGAAATCCACAATGCGCGATATCGATTACTCATTGGCAAGTCCCATCATTGGTTGCGGCCATTGGATGAGAGGAACTTTGCGTGAGTTTTTTTACAAACCGACGGCTGTTTCTTGAAGCTTCTGTTTCAATGGCACCGCGGCAAGGATTTTGGTGACAGATAGGGCGAAATCGGAGAATTGAGTTCTAATCCCGTACCCGCTGGATCTGCTCCAGCCTGGAAACACTGCCCAGATAGTCCTGCCAGCTGGCTTGCAACTCGGCGGTCTGGTAGCGCTGGTACTTTTCCCGGTCCAACCAGAAAACCCGGGTGCGCGCACGGCGCAGGTCGATCAACGGCAGCTGGTCGATGGCCGCAGATCCGCGCTTGAATACGGAGCCTGCGCGGGAATTCTGGATCATGTCGCTGACGATAGTGAGATGGACGTTTTCTGCCGCCGGGTCAAAATGATTCAGCGCCGCCACATCGGACAGCGCCTCATAAATGGGTGATACCGGCTGCTCGCCACCGGACACCGCGCGGCTGATGGCCTGGTCCAGCGGCTGCTCGAAGCGCTCGCGGTAGAGCGTCTGCACAAACTGCTGATTGGCTGTCAGTGCACTCACATCTTCCCCGGAATGGGGTTTGCAGAGGTCCACCACAGGATTGGACAGGCCGTTGTAATGGTCGTCGAGTACAAAGATCGAGAAGCGGTCGTTCACCGCTGCGGACGCCAGCAGGTCCGACAGGTGAGTATCGAGAAAATGTGTCTGGTGGGGCGACAGAGTATCCGACGCGTCAATGACCACAATATGCTGAGAAAAGCGCGGTAGGCTCGGGTTACACAGGGTGACCTTGTCGTAGTCACGCTCCGGTGCCCGCACCACATCCAGGGCGAAAAAACCCAGCCCTGCCAGCGCCAGAACACACAGAGAAAATACCGCAACGCCCCGCCGGTCTTCGCGAGACATTCGGCGGCGTCGAGCTGACGTGTTGCGTTTGCTTCTTTTTCCGAACATGGTCATTACGCTCTCCGCAGACCGTAATCCAGCTCAAGCTTGTCCACCAGCGCTGCGAGATCCTGCTGCAGCGACTCGCAGCGCGCATTCACCGTGTCGATCGCGCCGGTATATACATTATCCAGTTCCGCCATCAACGCTTCGAACGCGGCCAGGTCTCGCTGATGCTGCTCCAGCCCGGTGGTATTCAACCGCGGCAGCTTGTCCAGCTCAAAGCGCAGCAACTCGCCAAAATAGGCGGCGCGACGGTTCAGCATGCGTGCGGAGTACGACTGGTAATAACGAATCAGCTCGTCCAGCAATCCCTGCGCCTTGACGATATCTTCGTGGTAGTGACGATGAATCTCTTCACTGCGTTCGATGCTCGCCTTGAACTGGATAAACTGGGCACGGATCGTTTTTTCCCGGTCTGCCAGTATCTCGTGCACCTCTTCTCCCAACTCGTTGACGCTCTCAACCGCGTCCTCAAAGGCTTCTCCCCAGGACTTTTGCAGCGCGCGTACCCGCCTGGTAATCGCCGTGTAACCCGGGTAGCGGTCGTCCACGACAAAAAATTTGGCCGTCAGCAAAATCAGGGCAATGCCACTCACCACCACCATGATCCAGGAATTGAAATCCTGAATAGCCAGGGGCTGATTCCATAAACTGGTCATCGCCAGTTGCGAGGCCGTAAACGGATTCTGCTCGAGCGCCTCCCGGTAGTGGCCCACACCCAGTACAAACGTGGTGGCCACTGCCAACACCGACATACACAGCAGCGCTGCTCCAACCTTCCTGGCGAGATTCTGGTGAAAGCAATTGCGCAGAGAGAACGCCATAAATGCAGCGAAACCGAGATTGATCAGGGAGATGATGAACGCCTGAAAGAAGCCACCCACAAGCCCCAGGTCACTGCCTTTGGACAGGAAAAACGCATTCAGTACCGTTTCCAAAATAACAATAAAGAAAATAACCGAGTGGTGCAGGATCCGGGACTCCCGGTAAACCGCTTCGCGGGTGAGGCCATTGCGGTTGCGGAACATTTCCAGGTCCATCCGCAGGGCAGAATAGTCCTGCGCACTTCGCTTGAGCCCGCCCACAAGACTGGCCATGCGGCTGCTGATTTTTTTGTCCACCAGCGCATCGGTATTCTTCATGTCCTGGAACAGCTGGCGGATTTCTACTTCGCTGCGGTCCGCCAGTTCCTTGTCCAGCTCGGTCTGACGGTTTTCGTGCACACGGCCGATAATCTCGCGCACCACATAAGAGCGCAGGCTCTCTTCGCTTTCCGTATGATTGGAGCGATCGTGTTCGGGGATGCCCGCTTTCACATCGCGCTCGACGCGCTGCTCAATTTTGAGGGCGGAGATGGCGGCTTTAGTGGCCGGTATTGAAGTCATACTGTCACCTAAAAACTTCCACTACATTTTAGGTTTGGTGCGAATCGGAAAATCGGCGGCAGAAGGCAATTTCCCTATTCCCTCTTTCAGAATAGCCGCTTGGGAATTGTCGCCGTGGCGATTGCGACAAACCGTGCCGAGGTGGGGATACCTGCGCCAGCAAATCGTCCACCTGTCGCCCCTCTCAACAGCACACAAAGGCCCAGGCGTCATAGCCCCTGCCGGCAGGCACAAAAAAACGGGCGCGAGGCCCGTTTTTTTTTCAATATTTTCTTGGATGCATCACTCTGAATCGGTGGGATGCCGCATGGGTGAAGGAAAGGGAAACTGTGCAATCTTGTCGCCTTTCACTTCGTGCACCTTACCAACGCCCTCCTTTTCGACCTCGTCAATCCGCACGATGCTGTGCATGGGGATATAGGAGCGCTTCACGGAAGAAAATTCCGTTTTCAGTTTTTCCTCACTGGGATCTACCACCAGCTGGGACTTTTCGCCGAACACGAACTCTTCTACTTCGATAAAGCCATACATCTCGCTCTGGTAGATCGCGCGGGCGTACAGCTCGAACACCTGATTCTGGTTGTGGAAAATGACTTTGTAGATTGGGTTTGCCATAGATCGCTCGGTATGGGGGCGGGGAATTTCAAAGAGGGTTTCAAAGAAAGTTACGTGAGCCCCGTGAATTCTAGTGTGCAGCCGGGCCGGGCCCGAAAAAGCGCGGAAGATTAACACTCTAGTTTGATGGCGTCTATGCAGCCCCAGAGGCGGCCGGTATAATGCCCCACCTTTTAAATTGACCAGTTTTTGACCAGGCGCAACATGTCCCCAGAGAAGTCCTCCGAACTGACCGAAAAACCGGTGAAAAAGCTCTTCATCAAGACCCACGGCTGCCAGATGAACGAGTACGATTCTGCGCGCATGCGGGACCTGCTGGGCGAGTCCCACCAGATGGTACCCACGGATGACCCGGAAGACGCCGATGTACTGCTGGTGAACACCTGTTCTATCCGCGAGAAAGCACAGGAAAAATTGTTCCACCAACTGGGCCGCTGGAAGCACCTGAAAGAAAAGAATCCAGAGCTGGTTATCGGCGTCGGCGGCTGTGTGGCGAGCCAGGAAGGCGAGGCCATCGCCAAGCGCGCCCCCTATGTCGACCTGGTATTCGGCCCTCAGACCCTGCACCGCCTGCCGGAAATGATGGACACCCGCAAGCAGGATAGTGGCGCCATCGTGGTGGACGTTTCCTTCCCGGAAATCGAAAAGTTCGACCGCCTGCCCCAGCCCGAAGCGGACGGTGCCAGCGCGTTTGTCTCGATCATGGAAGGCTGCTCCAAATACTGCACCTTCTGCGTGGTGCCCTACACCCGAGGGGAGGAAGTAAGCCGCCCGGTAACAGACGTGCTGGATGAAGTGACGCATCTGGCCGACCAGGGAGTCCGCGAAGTCAATCTTCTGGGCCAGAATGTCAATGCGTATCGCGCGCCCGGTGAAGACGGCCAGATCGTGGATTTTGCCGAGCTGATCACCTATGTGGCAGCCATCGACGGCATCGACCGCATCCGCTACACCACCTCGCATCCAGTAGAATTCTCCGATGCGCTGATCGATGTGTACGCAGAAGTCCCGCAGCTTGTGAACCACCTGCACCTGCCGGTCCAGAGCGGTTCCGACCGCATTCTGATGGCGATGAAGCGCGGCCATACCGCACTGGAATACAAATCGAAGATCCGCCGTTTGAAGACCATCCGCCCGGATATCTGCCTGTCGTCGGACTTTATCATCGGCTTCCCCGGTGAAACCGAGCGCGACTTCGAAGCCACCATGAAGCTGATTCAGGATGTGGGCTTCGATATCTCCTTCAGTTTCATCTATTCCGCCCGCCCCGGCACACCGGCGGCCGACCTGCCGGACGACACCCCGGAAGAGATCAAGAAGCAGCGCCTGCAACTGCTGCAGCACCGTATCAATCAGCAGGCCGCGGAGATCGCGCGCCGAATGGTGGGCAATGTGGAGCGGGTACTGGTGAGCGGCGTCTCCAAGAAAGACCCGGGCCAACTGCAGGGCCGCACCGAAAACAACCGGGTAGTCAATTTCCGCTGTGACCAGATGGAGTTGATCGGCAAATTTGCCGATGTGCTGATTGAGGAAGCGCTGCCCAACTCCCTGCGTGGAACGCTGGTGGCTTCAGAGCTGGACGGGCCGCTGGATAGCTAGGAGAACACCCGGTTTTCGCCTGCAGGCAGGCTCCTCCAGGGAGGATTGCGCAGGCGAAACTGGTGGCCGGGATACCGGCAACCACAAACCGTCATACTCCCCTGTTATAAGCCCCGATACCGGTTAGAACCCATTCGTCACAAACCGACCTTTCCCCTACGAGGGAAATGGGTATAACCTACAGACTGAACCCCCAGACAAAAGGTGCATGGAAACCAATTTGGAAACACAAGCCCTCGCTCACAGCATCACCCTTGAGCCAAACGACGCCCGCCGCCTGGCCAATCTCTGTGGCCAATTCGATCAACACCTGCGCCAGATAGAACAGCGACTGGAAATCGAGATCCGCAACCGCGGCAATCAGTTTGCCTTTTACGGTGATGCCAATTCCGCCCGCGCGGCCGGAGAGATCATCAGCAACCTGTACAAGGAAACTGGAGGCAAAGACAGCCTCACGCCGGACGAGATTCACCTCGCCCTGCAGGAATCCGGGGTTGAAGAGCTGGTGAGTGGTAGGCAACAGATGGAAGACGGCGAAGGCGACCAGGTCGTATTGATCCGTACCAAAAAGTGTTCCGTGCGACCCCGTGGTATCAACCAGCGCAAATACGTGCGCGCGGTACAGACCAACGATATCAACTTCGGCATCGGCCCCGCCGGTACCGGTAAAACCTACCTGGCCGTCGCCTGCGCCGTGGAAGCCCTGCTCAAGGATTCCGTGGAGCGTATCCTGCTGGTGCGCCCGGCAGTGGAAGCCGGCGAGAAACTGGGTTTCCTGCCCGGTGACCTCAGCCAGAAGGTCGACCCCTACCTGCGCCCACTCTACGACGCCCTGTACGAAATGCTCGGCTTCGAAACCGTGGGCAAGCTCATCGAACGCAACGTCATCGAAGTGGCACCGCTGGCCTATATGCGCGGACGCACCCTGAACAATGCGTTTGTCATTCTCGACGAAAGCCAGAACACCACCCGCGAGCAGATGAAAATGTTCCTGACCCGGATCGGGTTCGGTTCCACCGCAGTGATCACTGGCGACCCGAGCCAGATCGACCTGCCCCGCGGCCAGGCTTCTGGCCTCAAGCATGCCATTGAAGTACTAAACAACGTAAACGGCATCAGCTTTACCCATTTCGGTGCCAAAGACGTGGTGCGTCACCCCCTGGTGCAACGTATCGTGGAAGCCTACGGGATTCACGAAGCAGAAGTGGAAGCCGCAGAAGAAGCCGAGCGCGCAGCGCGCAAGGCCGCAGCACTGCGGGCGGCAGGCAAGGCCTCTGGAGAAGATGCGGCCTGACGCCGCGCCCATGAACGCCAGCCAACCCGAGCAGCCGGCCCAGCCCGAATCGCTCTCGCCCGCTGACATCGTCCTTGATGTGCAGCGGGCCACCTCCCTCTCTTCACTGCCCGGCGACCAAGACCTCGTCCGCTGGGCGGCCGCTGCCGTGGGCGCGCACCGCGCCGAAGCCGAGATTTCCCTGCGCATCGTCGATGAAGAGGAAAGCCAGGCGCTCAACAGCCAGTACCGCGGCAAACACAAACCCACCAATGTGCTCTCCTTTCCCGCTGACATACCGGAAGAACTGGGTTTGCCCCTGCTGGGCGACCTGGTGATCTGCGCGCAGGTCGTGGCGAGGGAAGCGGAACAGCAGCACAAAGCCCTTTCTGCACACTGGGCACACATGGTGGTCCATGGCACACTGCATCTATTGGGTTACGACCATATCGAAGACGATGAGGCCGAGATCATGGAAAATCTCGAAACCCGCATTCTGGCGGGGCTGGGATTCAGTGATCCCTACCAGCCTGTAGAAGACACAACATTCGAGCCGGCGCGAACTGCGCGGGCTGACAATACGATAAACGGAACCGACGAGTAACGCGGAGTATGGCCACATCCATGACCACCGACGAACCCCCAAGTAGCTCCTCTTCCAACCGCCCCCGATCGGGGGAAAAGAACTGGTTGGAGAAAATACTGGGTGCCTTCTCACAAGAGCCCAAATCCCGCGATGAGCTGCTGGATATCATCAAGGACGCCGCCGAAAACAAGGTGGTAGATGCCGAAGCCCTGTCCATCATCGAGGGGGCGCTGGATGTGTCCAACCAGCAGGTGCGGGAGATCATGATTCCGCGCTCGCAGATGGTGGTGGTCAGCATTGAAGATCATCCGAAAGAATTTCTGCCCAAGATCATCGAATCCGGCCACTCCCGCTTTCCGGTGGTGGGTGAGAGTATCGACGATATCCGCGGCATTCTTCTCGCCAAAGACCTGCTGCCGCTGGTACTGAAGGGTGTGGACGAGTTCCGCCTGGAAGACCATATCCGCCCCGCCAACATCATCCCCGAAAGTAAGCGCCTGAACATCTTGCTGCGAGAATTTCGCGAGAACCGCTATCACATGGCTGTCGTAATCGACGAGTATGGTGGCGTCTCGGGCGTGGTAACCATTGAGGATATCCTCGAAGAAATCGTTGGCGAAATTGAAGACGAGACCGATGAGGAAGAAGCGGACAGCTTTATCCGCAAGGTGAGCGACAACGATTTCGTAGTGAAGGCACTGACCCCCATCGAGGACTTCAATGAGTACTTCGAGTGCGAGTTCAGTGACGAGGAGTTCGACACCATTGGCGGCCTGATCATGCAGTCCTTCGGCCACCTGCCGGGACGCGATGAAATGACCAAGATGGGAGACTTCAAATTCCGCGTCCTTTACGCCGACAACCGGCAGATTCACCTGCTGCGAGTCAGCCGTTTTGACAGGCCCGCTGAAGAAGATGGCTGATGCGTAACTCTCGACTCTTACCGCTCCTACCTTCCCTGGCCGCCCTGTTTGCCGGCGGCCTCCTCACCCTCTCCTTCGCCCCGTACAACCTCTGGTGGTGCAGCCTGCTCTCCCTGGGGTTGTTTGCGGTGCTGCTGGCACCGGGGCGCAATGGGGCCGAGAAACGGCTCAGTGGTAAACAGATCTACTGGCTCGCACTCTGCTTTGGTGTCGGGCTATTTGCCACCGGCGGGTCCTGGGTCTATGTCTCCATTACCGATTTTGGCAACTCCTCACCGCTGCTCGGCGTCCTGCTGACCGGTGCCTTTGTCGGCATCCTGGCCCTGTTGTTTGCACTGCCATTCCCCTTGCTCGCCCGCCTGCGCGCAAACCCGGCGTCCTTCGCCCTCGCGTTTGCCGCACTCTGGTTTGTCAGCGAATGGTGTCGCACCTGGATGTTTACCGGCTTCCCCTGGCTGTTCGCCGGTTACGGCCACACCCATACCTGGCTTGCGGGTTGGGCACCGGTGCTGAGCGTCTACGGGATCGGGCTATTGCTGGCTTTCTCTGCGGCCGTCGCAGCACTGTTTATCCGCCGTACCTTCGCGTCGTGGAAGTCCCCGCAAGCGCTGGTGCTGCTTACCACTGCTCTGCTGAGCTGGCCCTCCGGCCTGATTCTGTCACAACTGGACTGGACCCAGGCCAGCGGCACCACAAAAACTGTCGGGCTGGTGCAGGCCAACATCCCCCAGGACAAAAAGTGGCTACCAGAGTTTCGCGGCGAGACGATCAGACGCTACCAGTCCGCCACCCTAGAGCTACACCGGGAAAACGTGGACCTGGTGATCTGGCCTGAGGCCGCGCTGCCACTGCTGTACCATCAAGCACCCAACCTGATGGAAGCCCTGCAAAACAACGCCCAAGAAACGCAAACCGACCTGATCACCGGTGTTCTGTACGACACCGAACAGGATTACCGGCGGGTGATACACAATTCCGCCGCGGTGTTCGGCCAGGAACAGCAGCTTTACCACAAACGCCACCTGGTCCCGTTCGGCGAGTATGTGCCGCTGGAAGACTGGATTCGCGGCACCATTGAATTTTTCAACCTGCCCACCTCGTTTATCCGCCCGGGGCCCGAGGGCCAGCAACCCCTGCAGGCCGGCGGCCTAAACTGGGCACCGTTGATCTGCTACGAAATTGTCTATCCGCAACTGGTGGCGCGAAGCAGCGGCGACGCCGGCGTGCTGCTGACGCTGAGCAACGACGCCTGGTTTGGCCGCTCTATTGGCCCCCTGCAACATATGCAGATGGCGCAGATGCGCGCCCTGGAAACACGGCGTTATCTTGTGCGCGGCACCAACACCGGTGTCACCGCCATTGTCGCTCCAGACGGCACCATTACCGAACAACTGCCTCAGTTTGAGCAGGCTACCATGATCGGTCAGGTTGAATCCCGCAGCGGTTATACGCCCTTTATGGTGATTGGAGTCTGGGGAATCGTTGCCCTGGCCGCCCTGATGCTGATGTTCGCCGCACTGCTACAACGCCGCCCCACCGACGAAAACGAAACGGTGCTTACCCCCGAAGTAACAGACTGAAGCGGTAGCAGCAGCTTGTACACCGCCGGGGCGTTGTATGCCCCGGTATGCCGCCTGCTATTACTCGCCTTCACCCAATCCCCGCATTTATTTCCGGCATTCCGCGCAATCGTCTTGGTGGCTGCTATTATCGTGAGATATTCACCCGGCGAAGAGGGTGGCGTTGCCGTTTGGTTCCGCTCAATTCGCCCGGCGGGCCCATGAATTCCGGCCCGCTCCCGGTTCCGCCGCGTACAGCACACGGCGCCACAGAAACCGGGCAAATGTTTTCCATGCACAGACCAAACAATGTGCGGCACGGATGCCAGATTTATGCATTGCTTAATCACTGGCGGCACTGGATTGATAGGCCGTCTATTTTGTGCGAAATGGCTGGCGCGAGGCCATCGCCTGACCGTACTGAGCCGGTCACCCGACAAGGTGCACAAACTCTGCGGCGAGTCAGCCCAAGGCGTACGCGACCTGCAGCAGGTGGAAGGCCCGGTGGACGTAGTCGTCAACCTGGCAGGCGAAACCATAGCCAAGCGCTGGAGTAACGCGCGCAAGCAGGAAATCCGCCGCTCGCGCCTGGAAACCACTGCCCAGCTGGTGCAGTGGATACTTTCCCAGAGCCAGCGCCCCAAATACGTGCTGTCCGGCTCTGCGGTGGGTTACTACGGCGATCGCGGCGGCGACCTGCTGAAAGAATCCAGCGGCCCCGGCGGTGGATTTGCCGCAGATCTGTGCAAAGACTGGGAAGCCGCTACCCTGCCACTGCAGCAGGCTGATATCTGTGTAGGGATCATGCGCACCGCAATCGTGCTCTCCACCCGCGGCGGCGCCCTCGCACAGATGCTGCCCCCCTTCCGGCTGGGTCTGGGCGGTCCGATGAGCAGTGGCGAGCACTGGATGAGCTGGATTCACGAAGAAGACATAGTCGGCTTGATGCTCCACGCCATCGACCGGCAGCTCTGCGTGCCATTTAACGCCAGCGCACCGGAACCGGTCACCAACAATAGCTTCTCACGCCTGCTGGCCAAACAGCTTCACCGCCCCTGCCTGATGCGCACACCCGCATGGGTATTACGGCTGATGTTCGGCGAGATGGCCAACGAGCTCCTGCTCGCCAGCCAGAGGATGGAACCGCGCACCGCACTGGATAGTGGTTACAGCTTTCAGTACCCCACCCTGGAAAAAGCACTCGCCGAACTGCTCGGCCCCTCCCACGAAAATGGTGAAGCGCACCCCTCATCCAGGCCGCGCTAGCACCGGGGCCCACACTGCCCAACCGCCTTCCCAGCCCGGCAACACAAGACCCAAACGCAAAGAGCCCGCGTAAAGCGGGCTCAGGCGATCTAATCTCGGCGTTGGGCTTCAGGCTGCCGCGGTGTTGCGCGTCAGCACATCTTCCAGGTAATTGCGGGCCGCGTCCGAAGTTACCGGGTCGGCCTTGCAGTCCATGGGGGCAGAACCTACCCAGTGCGCATGCCAGCGGAACCAGTTATTAGCTTCCGCTTCGCTCTCGCGCTTGTCCTGACGCAGCTCGACGAAATCCGTCTGCTCCGGATCCAGCTTGAACTCGCGAACGATCTGCCCAACAAAGGTCTCGAAGTTCTTGCTCAATTTTGCCGCGCTGTCATCACCACCGGTAAGCAAAACCAGCTGGCGCTTGCCCCGCCGGGCCAGTTTGAAGCCGATCCATACCGGACGGTTCAGGCGATTGTGCAATTGAATGGGCGAAAAGGATGAAGGAATACCCGCCATCTGAACGTTACCTCGATTATTCTTATGTTGTTATATGCGATCCGGCCGAAGCCGCCGCCAGTAGCGCGGCGCTGATATCGCTCACATTAAGAGTTCCATTCATCAGGGCTCGTCTCCAAAAGCTCCAGGCACCCGTCAGCTTCCAAACGCTGGTTCAAAACAAGGTTTCAGAAGAAACTTTCCCTGAGGGCGCACATACTAGTTATTCATACTGAGCGCATCAAGCACCCATCCGGAACGAATGCGGCTACTGAGTCAGCAGCTGCGCCGCTTGGGCAGCGCCCGCCAGCGGTACCACTGGTCTCCCACCAACTCCCGCCAGTACACCTGGGTTCGCATCAGCGCCGCCGCACTGGGCAGCCAGCGCAACAGGCCGTTCTCGGCTCTGGGTACCAGCTCACCGGCACTACCTACCGCCAGTGGCCGTGCCTGGATACCGGCACGGGCAAAACTTTCGGCAGCCCGGGGCATATGCCACCAGTGCGTGACCAACAGCACCCCTTCGACGCCGGAGTCGTGCAAAAGTGCCGCGGAATTCGTGGCATTTTCCGCCGTAGTTCGACTGCAATTCTCACGCCAGGTTACCGGGCGCTGAAACAGATTCTCCATGGCATCGGCCATCAGATCCGCTTCCGGCACCTTTTCACCCGTGTAAACACGCCCACCGGAGACCAGAACAGGCAGTTTTTCCGGCGCCTGCTCCACTGCCCAAGCCACGCGCTCCAGGCTCGCCGCCGACAGCCGCTCGGCCCCTGTACCGGCATCCCGGTAACGTCCACCTCCCAGCACCACCACCGCCGCCGGCTCGAGATCCGGAACCGGCGCCTGCAGATTGGCCAGCCGCTGCCCTAACCAGCCAGAAAACACAGGGGTCGCGCAAATCCACAGAGTGAGGAAGCACAGAATCGCGAGCGGTAATGACAGTTTCGCGACGGGCGTCGACGACGGGAAAAACCAGAATACAAAGGCCATCAGCAGCCCCACCAGCGGAGCAAAGGGCGGCATAATCAGTGTGGCCAGGGCAGTTTGCAGTTCCATCGTACGGAGCGGGTATCCTGTTGCGAAGCGAGAATGTGTGTGATTTCAGGTTCCGTTGTTTGCGGTGCCGCCAGTGCGATTAACCTGCGCCGAGGCCGCCGGTGACCTGGCGGAAACAGCCGTAGCCACAGCGGTGGCAGGGGGTGATCTGGCTGCCGGGATCCGGCAGTGCGCGATAGCCGCAGCCGAGACACTGCAGCTCTTCACCCTCACCCACGGTTTCTCCGGCCAGGGCCCAGGGCTCGCCCTTGCGGATACAATGCATCAGCGCCGGCCAGGCCGCCTTAGTCGGGTCGGCGGCCTCCAGCATCCAGTCGCCGTAGCGCTCCTCCAGAGTCTTGAGCTCACCACCCAGGTCTTCCAGGTACTCCGCGGCCCTGTGCCGGTCGTCTTTCAGCCAGGCATTCAGGAAGGCGGCCTTGTTGGCGGTCAGCTTTTCTACCGCCAGTTCGTCCCTAACCAGCTCTTCCAGCTCCTGGCGCAGCCCGGCGGACAATTTTTCATCATCCAGCAGCAGATCAGGGTTATCCACCTCCGGCGTCGCATTCGTGCCGGCTTTAGGTTTCTTACTCACCCTATCCCTCCTATAATTCGCCGTTTTCCGACAGAACCGCGCAGGCGGTATTCGCTCGGAACATTCCAATAGATCGAGTCACAGAGTATAGGTTCCCCACAGATGGAAGAGCAGTACAACCCCTCCGCAGTCGAAGCCGCCGCCCAGGCCCACTGGGCCGAGCAGAAAAGCTTCGAGGTAAAGGAAGATCCCGCCAAGGACAAGTTCTACTGCCTATCCATGTTCCCCTACCCCAGCGGCAAGCTGCACATGGGGCACGTGCGCAACTACACCATCACCGACGTGATTTCCCGCTACCAGCGCATGCAGGGCAAAAACGTGCTGCATCCCATGGGCTGGGACGCCTTCGGCCTGCCGGCGGAAAACGCCGCCATCCAGAACAAGACCGCACCGGCCAAGTGGACCTACTCCAATATCGAATACATGAAAGGCCAGCTGAAAGCCCTCGGCTTCGGTTTCGACTGGTCCCGCGAGCTGGCCACCTGCCAGCCCTCTTACTACCGCTGGGAACAGTGGTTCTTCACCCGCCTGTATAAGAAAGGCCTGGTGTACAAAAAGAACTCCGCGGTGAACTGGTGCCCCCACGACGCCACAGTACTCGCCAACGAACAGGTAGAAGACGGTGCCTGCTGGCGCTGTGGCACTACCGTTGAGCGCCGCGAATTGGCCCAGTGGTTTATCAAGATCACTGACTACGCCGAAGAACTGCTGAAAGACCTGGACCAGCTGCCGGACTGGCCGGAACAGGTGCGCACCATGCAGCGCAACTGGATCGGCAAATCCAGGGGCGTCGAGCTGGCTTTCGCCCTGCCGAAAACCATCGCAGGCGTCGACCACTTCGACGTCTACACCACCCGCCCGGACACATTGATGGGTGTGACCTACGTGTCTCTGGCCGCCGAGCACCCGATCGCCCTGGAACTGGCCGAAAGCAATCCAGAGCTGAAAGCCTTTATCGCCGAATGTAAAAAGCAATCCATGTCCGAAGCCGATATGGCCACCATGGACAAGAAAGGCATGGATACCGGCCTCAAGGCCATCCACCCGCTCACCGGCGAAGAAGTACCGGTGTGGATCGCCAACTACGTGTTGATGGATTACGGCTCCGGCGCCGTCATGGCCGTACCTGCCCACGACCAGCGCGACTGGGAATTCGCCAAGAAATACGACCTGCCGATTGAGCAGGTGATCGCCCCCGCCGGTGACGAAACCATCGACCTCGACAAAGAAGCCTTCACCGAGAAAGGTGTGCTGGTCAATTCCGGCGGCTTCGACGGCCTCGACTTCGATGCCGCTTTCAATGCCATCGCCGATGGTTTAGAGGCCGCCGGCAAAGGTCGCGTCACCACCAACTACCGCCTGCGCGACTGGGGTGTCTCCCGCCAGCGCTACTGGGGCGCCCCCATCCCCATGTTCAACCAGGCCGACGGTACCGAGATTCCGGTACCAGCGGAAAAACTGCCGATTCTGCTGCCGGAAGACGTGGAGCTGGACGGCGTTACCTCCCCGATCAAAGCAGATCCGGAATGGTGCAAAGACGAATACAACGGTGAAGCAGTCACCCGCGAAACCGACACCTTCGACACCTTCATGGAATCCAGCTGGTACTACGCCCGCTATACCTGCCCGGACTTCGAACAAGGCATGCTCGACCCCGACCGCGCCAACTACTGGCTGCCGGTGGACCAGTATGTAGGCGGTATCGAACACGCCATCCTGCACCTGCTGTATGCGCGCTTCTTCCACAAACTGATGCGCGACGAAGGCCTGGTAAAAAGTGACGAGCCCTTCAAACGCCTGCTGTGCCAGGGCATGGTGTTGGCTGAATCCTTCTACAAAGAAGAAAATGGCCACAAAACCTGGATTGCCCCCACTGCCGTAGATGTCGAGCGCGACGAAAAAGGCAAGCCGATCAAGGCCATCGAGCGCGCCACTGGTGAAGAAGTCATCGCCGGCGGCGTGGTCAAAATGTCCAAGTCCAAAAGCAACGGCATCGACCCCCACGCCACCGTGCAGGAATACGGTGCCGACACCGTACGCCTGTTCACCATGTTCGCCGCGCCCCCCGAGCAGACCCTCGAATGGCACGACTCCGGTGTCGAAGGCGCCAGCCGCTTCCTGCGCAAACTGTGGAAAACCGTACACAGCCACATTGAAGCCGGCGATGGCAGCAGCGAGATTGACGTAAACAATCTCAGCGACAAGCAGCAGCAACTGCGCCGTAAAACCCACGAAACCATCCAGAAAGTCAGCGACGACTACGGCCGCCGCCAGACCTTCAACACCGCCGTTGCCGCGGTGATGGAACTGCTGAATGAAGTGAACAAGGTTGCCGAACGCGATTCCGCCAACGGCCTTGCCGTCGAGCGCGAAGCACTGCAGGCCGCAGTCCTCCTCCTCGCCCCGGTTACCCCGCACATCAGCCACGAACTGTGGAATGCGCTCGGCAACTCCAGCGAACTGGTCGATGCCCCCTGGCCGACCGTGGACGAAAAAGCACTGGTCCGCTCCAGCATCACCCTGGTGATTCAGGTCAACGGCAAGCTGCGCGCGAAACTGGAAGTGCCTGCGGATGCGGACAAAGAAGCGCTGGAAAAAATGGCACTAGCGGACGAAAACGTCCTGAAATTTACCGAAGGTAAAACCGTACGCAAGGTGATTGTGGTACCGGGTAAGCTGGTCAACATCGTCGCCAATTAACCAATTCAATTCGCTTCGAAGCAATAAAGCCAAACGCGAAGGACGGGTGCCGGGTACAGGTTTTCAGGTGCGTCGCAAACAGGATGTTTGCGCCGCAGCGCCCAGGGATGGGTTCACAGCGGTCCTGAAAACCTGTACCCGGTGCCCGTCCGCCACAAGACAAAAAACCACCGGACCAAGATGAAAAATACAGTGCTCCGCATAACCGCAATAATCCTGGCCGTTGCAATCTCAGCCTGTGGCTGGCACCTCCGCGGCGCACCGAAAAACTTCCCCCCCGGCAGCAAGCTCTACATCACCACCGAAGACCCCAGAAGCGAACTGGCCGACAGCATCACCCGCCTGCTGCAAACCAGCGGTCTGCCACTCGCGGAAGACCCGGTCGAAGCCGATTTCACCCTCACCATTCACCGAGAGATCGAGAAAAAACGCACCGTCTCCGTGGATGCCCGAGGTCGCGCCTCCGAATACGAACTGATCACCAGTGCCGAATACAGCGTGCAAGATAAAAACGGCCGTGACCTGCTCACCCAAGCCCGGGCAGATGTCTACCGCACACTGGAGTGGGACGACGCCGAAGTGGTGAGTAAAGGCGAAGAAGAGCGCCTACAGCGCGAAGAAATGCGCCGCGAGCTCATAAGCCGCATTATCGACCGCCTGCGCCGTATAGAGATCAGCGCTCCCGTCACCGATAATCCGGCAGCCCCCTGATGCCACGTATCAATCCTCGCCAACTGGCGCAAAACCTTCGCCAGGGTCTCGCCCCCATCTACGTCGTCACCGGCGACGAACCGCTGTTGGTACAGGAGTGCTGCGACAGTATCCGCGAGGCCGCGCGCAAACACGATTTCAACGAGCGCGAACTGCTGCACGGCGAACACAACTTCGACTGGGGGCAACTGCTTTCCGCCGCTGGCAGTATGTCCCTGTTCGCCGATAAAAAAATTATCGAACTCCGCCTGCCCGGCGGCAAACCCGGCGACAAAGGCAGCAAAGCGCTACAGGAATTCGCCAGCATGGCGAACGACGAAACCCTGCTGCTGCTAGTCCTGCCACGCCTCGACCGCTCGCAACTGAACAGCAAGTGGGTAAAAGCCCTGGAAGCCAAGGGTGTACTGATTCAGATCTGGCCTGTCGACGCCTCGGAAATGCCCCGCTGGATCCACCAGCGCCTGCGCGCGAACGGCCTCGACGCCGAGCCGGAAGCCATCCAGATTCTCGCCGAACGGGTGGAAGGCAACTTGCTCGCCGCCAGCCAGGAAATCGAAAAACTGAAGCTGCTGGCCAACGACAACATTATCACCGCCGAGACCATGAATAATGCCGTCGCCAGCTCCGCCCGCTACGACGTCTTCGGCCTGATAGACAAAGCCCTTGCCGCCGATGCCGCTGGCGCGGTTCGTACACTACAGGGGCTGCGCGCCGAAGGCGTCGAAGCCCCGGTAGTGCTCTGGGCCATCGCCCGCGAAATTCGCACGCTACTGGAAACCCAGGAGAAACTGGACCAGGGCCAACCAATCAACCGCCTGGTGCGCATTCAAAAACGCCAGCCGCTGGTCCAATCCGCCTGCCAACGCCTGCGGCCCCGCCACCTGCAAAACTTCCTGCTCCGCGCCCGCGCAGTCGACAACGCCATCAAAGGCGGCAAGGAAATGGATCCCTGGGCGGGCTTGCTGGAGCTCACACTGAACCTCTCCGGCAAACGCAGCATCTAGTACGCACTTCTAGTGCGTACTTCGCTCTGTTCGCCTGCAGGGCAGGCTCCTACAGCTTACTATTCTGCGGTTTTTGCGGAATAAATTGCGTCGAGTAACACTCCCTCTTCGCTGTCTCCCGGCAATTCCCAAAACATGATGCCGCCCAACCCGAGCTTTTTCGCATACTCCGTTTTCAGCGCGACTGACTTCGGGTTATCAAACGTCGCGTAGCGTTTTTGTTCCGGGTTATAGGCGTAAGCCGCGCCGGCCTCCTCATCCCAAAAGACGCTGTAGCCATTCACTTCCCGGTACTCCGCACCCTGTTGGGAAAAGCGCAATCCCGGTACATGCTTGCCGCTCTGATAGCGACCGTTACTGCCCTTTTCTACGCCTTCCCAGACACGGGAATAAAACGCCGCACCAATCACGATTTTCTGCGCCGGAACGCCGGCATTCAGAAGAAACTGCACCGCATTGTCGGTGGACTGCTTCTGCCGCTCCGTGGAATAGAGTGGTGTGTGGTGGCCAGTTACGGTGCTGAAGCCGTTGACCAGGTCGTAACTCATCAGGTTGACGCTGTTAATCAACGGCGTCACCGCCTGCCAGTCGAGTGACTTTTGCAGAAACTCATCAAAGCCTCCGGCGGCAACGGTAATCAAATAGTTTTGACCCAAAGTAGCGCGCAACTGCCGCACCAGCGCAGTGAAATTGTCGCGATCTTCCGGCTTGAACGGGTGGCCCGGATGCCCTTCGATAGACGGGTACTCCCAATCCATGTCGAGACCATCTCCACCGATTTCATCGAGCGCGGTCTTCACCGATTGTGCAAAAGCGCGTCGATTCTCTGCGGAGGAAAATACGTCCGAGCAGGGTTCGCACCCACCCCACCCTCCCAGAGCCAACATCACTCTGAGGTGAGGATACTGCGCTTTCAGTGCCAACAGGCGCCGATAGGAGGCTCTCGCGTTCTCGTCGCGAAATGCCATTTCGTTACCATCCAGATACACAAAGCTGTAGATCAGGTGCGTGAGCTTATTAAAGTCATATCGGGCGAGGTCGCGACCATCACCGGTGTAATAGCCCATTACTGCCATCTCATCGGGGCTGACCGGCGGGGCCTCCGATCCACTATCTGCCAAGGCTCCACTAGCCAATAGCGCCAACCACAGACTGCTCCAACGCAACCAGTTACCCATCGTTCTCTCCTTACTTAATGTCCGGGTTTGTCTTTAATCTTGCTTCTGGCCGTATCGTATCTCTTCATACCGCGCGGTGACAACGCTGTCAAAAGGTCTTTAAGAACCAGCTCTGCAGGCGCGCCGACAGGTTCGCCTACGGGCAAGGCCCTGCAGGCTACAGGTTAATTACTGGGTGTGAATCTGGCGCAACAAGCCAACCAATCCGACACCCTTGGCCAAGCTCATGTCCCGTTGAACGGCTAGGATGTTCAATACCAGCCGGAGGCCTGCATCCATGACACAACACAAAGCGCCAATTGATCGAACAAATACCCATCAAGTGCTGAATCAGCCCAAACCACTGCAGGGCCACAACCTGTACACCGGGGACACTGCGCTACAGGATGCGGTGCTACGCAACGGTGGCCACTGGGCGGAAGATGACCTGCAGCGCTACGGTGAAGTCTGCGGTCGCCCGGAGTGGATTGAGCGCGGCTTTCAGGCGAATCACCACAAGCCCGAATTCGAGCCCCACGACCGCATAGGCAACCGCATCGACCAGGTGAGTTACCATCCGGCCTACCACCAGCTGATGCAGCTGGCTTTGAGCGAGGGGCTGCACTCTGCCCCCTGGACAGCCCCCAAGCCCGGCGCCCATGTGGTGCGTGCTGCAAAATACTATTTGCACAGCCAGGTGGAAGCCGGCCACGGCTGCCCGATAACCATGACCTTTGCCTCGGTTCCCTCGATCAATCTCACACCGGCATTGGCAAAAGAGTGGCTCCCCAAAATCACCAACCGCGGCTACGACCCGAGCAACCGCCCGCACACCGAGAAAAGCACCGTCACTATCGGTATGGGGATGACCGAAAAACAGGGCGGCTCCGACGTGCGCGCCAACACCACCACGGCCATACCCAGCGGCGATGGCACCTACGAAATCGTAGGGCACAAATGGTTTACCTCCGCCCCGATGTGCGACGCCTTCCTGATGCTGGCGCAGACCGATGCAGGGCTCAGCTGTTTTCTGGTTCCCCGCTGGCGCCCGGACGGCAGTAAAAACCCCATCCAGGTACAGCGGTTGAAAGACAAGGCAGGCAATGTCTCCAATGCCTCCTCGGAAATCGAATTACGCGGCGCTCTCGGTTGGCTTGTGGGTGAAGAAGGTCGCGGTGTGCCGGCAATCATCGAAATGGTTTCGGCCACCCGCTTCGACTGTATGATCGGCTCGTCCGGCGGCCAACGTCAGGCCACTCTCCAGGCGATTTACCACACCAGCCAGCGCAGCGCCTTCGGCAAAACCCTGATCGACCAGCCGCTGATGCAGAATGTGCTTGCGGATTTACAGTTGGAAGTGGAGGGGTCCATCGCAATGACCATGCGCATGGCGCAGGCAATGGATAACCTCGACAACGAGCAGCAGAAGCTATTGATGCGCCTGGGCACAGCGGTGGGCAAATACTGGATCTGCAAACGCAC
Organism: uncultured Microbulbifer sp.; assembly: GCF_947504145.1. Taxonomy (GTDB): domain Bacteria; phylum Pseudomonadota; class Gammaproteobacteria; order Pseudomonadales; family Cellvibrionaceae; genus Microbulbifer. Next base: position 188,132 of record NZ_CANNGQ010000001.1, on the reverse strand, counting down.
CCCGCACCACGCTTACGAGGCCATGGAGTGCCTTGGCGGCAACGGTGTAATTGAAAACTTCATTACCGCCCGCCTCTACCGCGATGCGCCCATCAACGCAATCTGGGAGGGTTCCGGTAACATTCAGGCGCTGGATGTGCTGCGCGCACTGGCAAAAACACCCGCGGTCCTCACCAACTGGTACGACGAGCTGGCAAAGAGTAAAGGCAGTGATCCACTCTATGACATGGCGGTCGACAATCTGAAAGATGACCTCGGCAACCTCGATAATGCCGAATACCGCGCCCGCCACCTGGTGGATCAGATGGCACTCACCATGCAATCCCACTTATTGATACAGGGCGGCAATAGTGCAGTGGCAGAAGGATTTATCGCCTCGCGGCTAGGCGCGCGAGGCATGGGCAATACGGGAACATTACCGGTGGGTGTGGACGTACAATCCATTATTGAGCGCGGCAACCCGCTGGTTGTTTAGCCGGAAACACGCTCAGTAAAAATTGCCGGAATCACGGGGTAATTCAGGACATCAGGGAACGGATAGGTTCCAGGTCCGGATTACTTTCTGGCAGCGCCAGTTCGCGCCGACGGACTTCCTGAGAAAGTTCCGCGCCCGCTTTTTCCAGAGCGCTCTCGGCGAAATGGGCCAGCTGACTATCGCCGCGTTTATTCTGGCTAAGCTCTGTGAGCGTGCGCAATAACCCACCGTAAACCACAAGTGCCTCATCATAACGGCTCTGGCTGAAATACAGATCCGCAAGGTTCTGGTTACTCACCGCGAGCATTGCAATTGCCGCTTCGTGATCCTGCCACTCGGTAAGTAGTGGAACCGCACGCTGACATGCCGACTGATAAAGTTGCTCTGCATCACTCTCGCGCCCTTCCTGATACGCGCGATTGGCTGAGCTCATGACTGCCTTCCATTGCTCCATAGGACGTCCCTTGGGGTTTCAATGTGCTAGATTGGCGCAAAACGCTTCATTGCGAATGAGAACAACGTATTACAGAAACAATACCAGTTTATCCGCGACCTATGTCAAGCGGAAATTACGCGATATAACTTCGGGAAAACTGCTCCGCCGTCCGTCCGCTGTGGCTGGCACGGAGCATGGCGAACTGTCTGGCGGCGGTGTGGAGTTGCTCGCGGTCGCCGTCAAACTCGTTGAAGTACTGGTCCACCATCTTCAGGTAACTATCCCAGTCGGCGGGGTAGAAACTCAACCAGAGGCCGAAGCGGTCGGCGAGAGACAGGGTCTCCTCAACCACGTCGCCGTGGTGCAGTTCACCATTCACGATTTTTGTCTGCTGATTGTCTGATGCGTTCTCTGGGATCAGGTGACGGCGGTTGGAGGTGGCATACAGGAGGACATTCTCTGGCGGCAGTTCGAGGGAGCCGGCGAGAATGGTTTTCAGCGCTTTGTAACGTCCATCGCCTTTCTCAAACGAAAAATCATCACAAAACAGAATAAAGCGGTAATTGCGCGCATCGCCACTGTCCAACAGGTCGACGATTTCCGGCAGGTCTTCCAGATCCTCGAGGCCGACCTCGACACAACGCAGGCCATCGTCCCCAAAACGGTTCAGCAACCCCTTGATCAGGCTGGACTTGCCGGTACCACGCGCACCCCATAACAGTGTGTGGTTGGCGGGCTCTCCGCGCAAAAATTTTTGCGTGTTTTCCACAAGCTGCAGCTTCTGCTGGTCCACCCCCAGCAGCTGATCCAATTCGATCGGGTCCATGCGCCGCACAGGCTTGAGTATTCCCTGCTTTGCCCGCCAGATTGCGGCGACGTGATTCTTCCAGTCCAGTTTCTGCATGCTACTTGGCTCCTTCATCGAGCTGCAGAAACTACACTGCTGCCGCAGGGCGATCAATCATCACTTAAACTGAGAGATCACTTTTTTGCAGCCGGTTCCGATTTTTTCATCACACGCAGCATGGGCTCATCCGAGCGGAAAATCAGCCCGTGAATTTCCGTGGCATTCTGCCCCTGCAACAACTGCTGCAGAAACTGCACAATCTGTGCTGAAATTTCCTGTCCCGGCACCAGCACCGGAATGCCCGGGGGATAGGGAACAATCTCATCGGCACAGGTACGGCCGACCAGTTTTTTCTCTGCAGCAACGCCATTGTCCATCAACGGCAGTTCTTCGGTATCGGAAAAATACGCATCGGCGGGCAGACACTTGAGCGGTGTCAATTCGGGCAACTGTCGGGGCGAGCCAGGGTGGCTGCGTTTGCGCGGGCTTCGGGCCAGCTGTTTAAGAGCGTGGACCAGGCGCAGCAACTTGCTTTCGGTACTGCCCAGTGTCACCAGCACGGTTATTGTGTTGTAGGTGGTTTTTTCTACCTGAATACCGAACTGATCGAACAATTTTACCTGGATTTCTTTACCGGAATATCCACTACCAGTCACGTCGATCGTGACCTTTGTGGGGTCCAGCCGGATATTGTCTTTCGCCAGTGGCGCCGGCACCAGATCTTCCAGAGTCAGCGCGCGGAACACGCCGGTGGCATCCACTTCCCGGCGCAGTGTCGCAACCATTTGCGCACAGTGCCGCAAGCGGCCGTAGCCTTCCATCACCATCTGTTTGCGCGCCACATCCAGGCTCGCAATCATCAAATACTGCGGGCTGGTGGAGGCGTACATATTCAGGTTTTCGCGGAAACGGAATTCATCAAAGTCCGGATCCTGTACATGGATCATGCTGGCCTGGGAAAAGGCAGACAGCATTTTGTGAGTGCTCTGGGTGACGTAGTCTGCCCCACACTCCAGTGCCGTCGGGCGCAATTCGGTATGGAAGTATCCGTGGGCGTACCAGGCTTCGTCGATCAGCACTTTCACGCCGCGCTCGTGGGCGTATTCGATAATGGGCTTCAGGTCGTAGCGTAGACCGTCGTAGGTGCAGGAGGTGATCACCAGCAGGCCTGCGTCCGGATGCTCATCCAGTGCTTTTTCGATATCCGCGCGACATACAGGGCCGTAAATACCGAACTGGGGATGCAGGGTGGATTTGAGGTACACCGGCTCAATCCGGTTCATGACGATGGCGTGGTGCACAGACTTGTGACAGGCCTGATCCACAATGATTTTACCGCCACCTCCCAGCACTTGCTGGATTACCACTTTGTTGGCAGTGGACGTACCGTTGGTGAGGAAGAACGTCTGCTCGGCGCCAAAGGCCTGGGCGGCGAGATCCTGGGCCTCCTGAATCACCGAGTGGGGCTCCAGCAGGCTATCCAGCACCTGTACCGATACCGACAGGTCGGTATTGAAAACATGCTCGCCCATAAAACGGTAAAAATCCCCTACCCAGGGGCTATTGCGCAGGCTGTCGCCACCGGAGTGCCCGGGGGTGTGCCAGGCATCGCGAGCCGAGAATACGTATTCCTTGAGGGTATCGGCAAAGGGCGTGGAAGCGCGGCGGGCAATAAACGCCTGTACCAGGCGGAACATGTGGTTAAAGTTGCATTCGCGCCGGTCGAACAGTTCGTCAAAGCGTTTGCGCACCGAGGCGGGTGCACCCCCCTGGTCGTTCAGGAAAGAATCCTGCGCCACCAGGAATACATTCAACTGGGCGCGCAGATCGTGCAAACGGTCCGCAAGCTGCTCCGCGTCCTTGAGTTCGTCGGGGCTGCAGCCACCGTCAATAATCAGCGCCTGCAGCTGATCTTCTTCCCGCAGGTATTTCTCCAGCGCACTGGTGGCCACCGCCTCGAAACGCAGCCCAAAAGGGTTCTCGTGCTGCGCGGCGGTAGCGTTGAGGGCGTTCACCCAGCCGCTACTCAAATCGCGATCGTTGCTGACCAGCGCCACTCGACACTCCAGTGGCTGGCGCTGCTCACACAGGTTGCCCAAATCAGGCATTGTCAGTTCCACACCCATAACACTTCTTCTTATCTTTCAGCATAGAAGCCAGATACTAAAGGAGGCAGGCGACATTTAGGTGCACCACCGAAAAATTGGCGATAACCACCACAAATCGGAATCGATACGAAATGAAAATACGGGAAATTGCAGGACTTCAGAACTTTGCGCTCTGAACTTCTCCATTGAACTGCACACAGTGCTGAACCCGTACGCGCTGTACCGGCGAGAGGTCGGCCAGCGGAAAGTAATCGAATGCCGAGTGCTCAGAGGACAGGGTAATATCGCCGCTGCCATGGCCCACCCCATTGGGATTGACGCCACAGGCCTTCAGATGCGCGCGAAAAATAAAGACATGGGAGTTGTAGACTCGGTGGTAATACACGCCACTGAGGTAATCGATCACAATTTCGCGGCCCAACTCTTCCCGGCACTCGCGATACAAGGCTTCGTGAATGGTTTCCCCCAGGTCCAGTGCACCGCCGGGAAGCCCCCAGGTTTTATCCGCGTAAGTGGCGCGCAGTTGCAGCACCTCTCCTTCCTCGTTGGTAATAACCGCGTGCGCGCTCAACTTGTACGTGTCGTCAAATCCCATCCGTGGACCTTGTCTTGATTCCGCTTAAGCGTGGCTCAGTTACCGGTTCCCCGGGCCAGTTCAATACCGATCCCCAGGGTCTGTACCGATTCATCGTAGTCGATCAGGCTCTCACCGTAGCCATTGAAATACTTCACATAGCCACGCACCCGGTTTCCCATGGGGAAGCTCCAGCGCAGCTCCCCCGCGCCCTTGTTATCAGAGCGCAGGTTGTTGCGCACCATGATGGAAATATTATGGTCGCCGCGCTCGATACCGCCCACAAACTCAAAATGCCCGAGGTAAAACTCCAGGTCCGGGTTGTCGTCATCTTCCCTGTCTTCCGGGATGCGATACCAGGGTTTGACGGTGAAATAGACGTCGTCTTTCTCGAAGGCGAAATTGGCGTAAATACGATTCCAGCTGCGCGACAACGGTTCGGTGCGGCCGTTGGACTGATGATTGAATGCGATCTGATTGGCGACATTCTGGAAACCGAAAATGGTCCAGTCGTTCAACCAGGTCATGATCAGCTCCGGCTCGTGATTGGTCTCACGAAAGGGCGCGGAATCATCGGAGTTGTAGGCCTGCCAGAAAGAGCGATTGGTGTAGGCAAAGCTCATGAAAGACGCCTTGCCTAGAAAGCCCCGCCACACGGGCACCTGTACCGATAGCTGGAACTGCACTTCGATCGAATCCAGGTCCAGCTCGTTGTTGACGTCGTAATCTTCCAGTCCACCCTTGTTGGGCTTGGGGTTGTACGTAATCGGCAACAGATAGTTGGTCTTGTGGGACGCCAGCGTAAACGGATTCTGCGACGCATCGCGAATCGCCTGGGCGCGCTCACTGACCTTTACCCCGTCAGTTTCTGCGGACTCCACCTCGGGCACAGAGGCAAACACCGGTGTTTCCTTCACCCGTCGGCCATCGCGAATCACCGACAACTCGCAGCGAATACGCATCTCTTCCAGGGTGATGTTCGCCGGTGCAGTCAACAGTTGTTCGCGCAGACAGTTTTGCTGGCGCCGCTCGTCACTCTGCAAGGAGTCGTCGGTCTGCAGCAGCTCAATTTCTTCATAGGAAGGTGCCGTGGGCTCGGGCTCTTCCGCCGACACGCTCTGCGAAACCAGCACCGCAAGCAACACGAGGATCGCGGCCAACAGGCGCAATAAGCGCAACAACAGGGAATGCGGAAAAAGGGGCAGGGGTAAAAACAAGACTGGCGCTCCTGAATCAGTTCAGTGCGCCAGTTTACATGGTTTTAAGAACCGATAACGTGCGGCCAGTCAGGAGATCGGAGCCGCCCGATCAGCAGAGGGATGTGAGCTCCCGGGCCCATTCCAGGTCCCGCAGACGCACCTGCCACAGGCGACCAGTGCTGCTGGGCCAATCGTAGCCCACCAACAAGCCGCGGGGGTCGACAAAACAATGGGTATCCCGCTCCGCCTCATCACCCTGGTAAGAAAATACCGTGATATCCGCGCCCAGGTCGTGTACCCCCTGGATATTGGCATCGCCGGCCATGATGGTGGCGCGGCGGTGACTTACCCGGGGAGCCAGCAGCTTGCCCCGCTGGGAGGGGTCGACAATGTCCGGCGCTACCACCTCACAGCCAAACTCCATATCACACAAGCGCAGCAGCAACGGCCCCATAAAAATTCGCATCAGCGGGAACAGCAGCCGGTTATGGCCTTCGAGCACGCTCTGCTGCAGGCCATTGGGCCCGGTCCACTCCGCCTCGATAGGATCACCCATATGGGGTGCCCTGCCACCTTCGGGTGCCAGGCGGTAGTGGGCATTAACCTCGTCCACCTCGTCTTTCCACGTAACACGGCACTCGGTCACCAGCCCGGCGTCCATCAGTGCCCGCACTTCAATACCGTGATCCTGCTCGCCTACCAAGCGCCGGCTGATCAGCAACTGCCTGCCCTGTTCATCGCGGCCCAGTTGCCAGTCGTCCTGCACCGGCATGGCTCTGCCATCGCAGCTGTACTCGTAGCGGCCCTGGGCCAGGTTAGCAGTCAATCGCATAAGATTGTCTTCCATGATTTCTCTTAATGCTGAGGGGGAATTTGCCGGTGCAAACGCACAAAATTGATGCATAGTTTTCGCACTCTTGCCTTCAAAAAGTATTGCACAAGTACGCGAATTTGCTGCGGATTTATGACGTTTGTGGGAAATATCGAAGAGCTAATCCGGCCCGCTGCCAGCCGGTGGGGCGGAGTAAATTACGTGGTATTTACAATAGAAATGTTCGCCCCGGGTAATACTGGCTGCACTCCGGTTTACAGGTAGCGCTGCCAGAATTCTGCTTTACCGTATTCTTCATCCAGGGCGTAAGGCTTGAAACCGCACTTGAGGTAAGCGCCCCGTGCGGGCAGGTTTTTTTCCAGCACCTCCAATGTGATTTTGCAGCAACCGCGCTCGCGGGCCACTTCGGCCACCTTCTCCATTATCCGCGTGCACACACCCAGGCCCCGAGCAGAGTCCTTCACCACCACATCGTGGATATTGACCAGCGGTTTGCACATAAATGTGGAGAACCCCATAAAGCAATTCGCCAAGCCCACAGCTTCCTCGCCACGATAAGCCAATACCGTGAAAGCGCCGGGAAATTCCGCCAACCGGCCAAGCAGTTCACGGTGACACAAATCCAACAGAGGCTCACCGCCGCCGTAGGGGTCGCGGGAATAATGATCCATCAACCCCAGTAGATCCGCGCCCTGCCTTTCATCCCGGTAATCGGCAATAACAATTTCCACTTCTGTATCCGCCGGCACCATTTGTAAATTCTCCATACTCGCTTTGTTACCTCAAATTTTTCACACCACTCACTCCGTGGCTTTACCTTCCGGTTTCACTGCTTTCCGCGAGGCCTCCCCCTTGGCAGACAAGGCACTCTGAATGGCAAAAAAACGTCGGTAGTTGCGCACGCGAGCGCGCTGGGCCAACAGCCAGCGCACTTTTTTACGCCGTCGCGTCAGCGCCGCATTGTGCTTGTTGAATCGGCGCGGGCGACGGATTGCTGAATTTCTGAGCCCCATAAGGCCTGTCCCTGTGTGATCCTGTCTCAACAGAAGAGGAATATGTACATTAAATAAGCCAGAACTACGTCGCGGCAGAGTAGCAGAACACACTATCAATTTCAGTCTCACACCCGCTCAAACCGGTCAAAAATTAGACCGCAGCAGCGGTGCACATTGGCGCGCTGCGGTAAAAACGCTATTCTGCGCGGCTATTGTTAACAGCCCCTGAATTCCCATAATAACCGCTCCACAAACCGCCGGAATTAGTGCCTTGTCAAAGCTGAACGATCTGATCGAAAAAAACCGCGCCTGGTCTGAATCCACTCGCCGGGAAAAGCCGGACTTCTTCCTGAAGCTCTCCAAGCAACAATCCCCCGAGTACCTGTGGATCGGCTGCGCCGACAGCCGCGTCCCCGCCAACCAGATCGTCGACCTGCTCCCGGGCGAGCTGTTTGTGCACCGCAACGTGGCCAACGTGGTGGTGCCGTCCGACCTCAACTGCCTGTCAGTCATCCAGTTCGCGGTGGAAGCGCTCAAGGTGAAGCACATCATGGTGGTGGGCCACTACGGCTGCGGCGGGGTGAAGGCGGCACTGGAAAACCAGCGCCTGGGTCTGATCGAAAGCTGGCTGCGCCATATCAAGGATGTGCGCGACAAGCACCACACCCTGATTGAACTCTTCCCGGAAGAAGATCGCGTCGACCTGCTGTGCGAGCTGAATGTGCTGGAGCAGGTCATCCACGTATGCCAAACCACCCCGGTGCGCGATGCCTGGGAAAACGGCCAGGAGCTGTCGGTACACGGCTGGGTCTACGGGCTCTCCAACGGCCTGGTCAACGACCTGCAGATCACCGTGGAAAGCACCGAGCAGATCAACGAGATCTACCACAAGGCACTGACCAGTATTGCCCAACGCACCAAAGGCTGAGCCTAATTCTGTCGTTGTGCAAAATTAGAACCTTAATTTCTTAAGAACCAGAAACAGAACCACCAGAAATAGTTGTACTCAGGGGTCTTCATGTCCGATTTTCGCGTTTGGGAATGCCAGATTTGTGGCTGGATTTACGATGAGGCCAAGGGCTCACCCGATGACGGCATCCCCCCCGGCACCCGCTGGGAAGACATCCCTGACGACTGGGCCTGCCCCGAGTGCGGCGCCACCAAAGACGAGTTTGTCATGCTCGCGGTCGTCGCCGGCAAGGCCGAAAAGAAACAAGCAGCAACTACCTCTTCCCTGGTGCCTGTTGAAAACTCCGCTGCACCCTCCCCCGCGCCAGCAGCGCAATCTGCGAGCAGCCGCATCTGGGAATGCATGGTGTGCGGATGGATCTACAACGAAGCCAAGGGCGCGCCGGAAGAAGGCATTGCCCCTGGTACTCGCTGGGAAGATATTCCGGACGACTGGACCTGCCCCGAATGCGGTGTCGGCAAAGAAGATTTCGACATGGTGCTGGTGAGCCAGCCCCAGACTGTAGAAGCAGAGGTGGCCCCCGCGACAATGCAAACCGCCACTCTCGACGACGTCGACCCCCTGGTGATCATCGGCACTGGCCTCGCGGGCTACCACCTGGCAAAAGAATTCCGCAAGCTGGATCAGCGCACGCCACTGGTCATGATCAGTGCCGACGACGGCACCTTCTACTCCAAGCCCCTGCTGTCCGCGTCCCTCGCCCACGGCAAGACCCCGCAGCAACTGGCCACCGCCAGTGCAGAAGCCATGGCCAAAGAGCTGAACGCCGAAATCCTGGTGCACACGCGGGTCACCCACGTGAACCGGGTAGCTCGTGTACTCAACCTGGTATCCGACAGTGGCGGTATCAGTGCCGAACTGCGCTACGGGCGACTGGTCTTCGCCACCGGCGCCCAATGCGCGCCGTTGCCGCCCATCGAAGGCGACGGCCTTGCGCGCCTGTTCCGGGTCAACAGCCTCGACGACTACCACCGCTTCCGCACCGCACTGACCAATCGCAAGAGCGTACTACTGATCGGCGCCGGGCTGATCGGCTGCGAATTTGCCAATGATCTGGTGCAGGCAGGTTATCAGGTTGAAGTCGTGGATATTCAGCCCTGGCCCCTGGCCAATATGCTGCCGGAAGCCGCCGGCCGGGATCTCCAGCAGACACTGGAACAGGCCGGTGCCCGCTTCCACCTTGGTGCCGGGGTATCGCGCCTCGAGCGCACCGCCACTGGTATCCGTGCACTGCTGGCCAATGGTGACGAAATCGAAGCCGATATCGCCCTCGCCGCCCTGGGGCTTTTGCCCAGCACTGGCCTGGCCGAAAGCGCCGATATCACCACCAACCGCGGTATCGTGACCGATCGACACCTGCAGACCAGCGACAACAACATCTATGCCTTGGGCGACTGCGCAGAAGTCGATGGGCTCAGCCTCTACTACGTCGCCCCACTGACGCAAAGTGCCCGCGCTCTGGCAAAAACCCTCACCGGCAATCCCACGCCCGTGCAGTACGGGTGCCTGCCGGTGGCGGTCAAAACCACCCTGAGGCCAACCGTAGTCTGCCCCCCGCAACCGGGCAGTGCGGGTGAATGGCGAGTCGCCGCCACTACTGATGGTGTAAAAGCAGAATTCCTGGATACCGCCGGCACGCTGCTCGGCTTCGCCCTCACCGGTAGCGCCATCGCCGAACGGGACGCCCTCAGCCATCGCTGCGCGCCGCTGATGGCGCAATAGAAAGAAAACTACGCAAATCGGCCATTTTTCCCGTAAAATGGCCGCCAGCACAAAAATTGACCAGATTTTGATCGAAGTATGACGGCATCCAGCAAACCAGTAACCCCTGTCGAAACCGCCCAGTCACCGGGGGAGTGCAGCCGCGCCCTGCGTGACACTCTGGGCCATTTCGCCACCGGCATCACCGTGGTCACCACCCTCGATGCCAGCGGCCAACCGGTAGGCATGACCGTCAACAGCTTCAACTCCGTCTCTCTGGACCCGGCTTTGATCCTCTGGAGCATCGACCGCAACTCCCTCAGCTACAGCGCGTTTACCGAATGCGAGCGGTTTGTGGTACACGTCCTGAAGGGCGACCAACAGCATGTCTCCAACCTGTTTGCCGGCCGCGGTGCCGACAAATTCGGCCAGGTCAAATGGCACCAGGGCCCGCAAAACATCCCCCAGCTGGATGACTGCGCCGCTCTTTTCCACTGTCGCCGCGCGCAAAATATTGAAGGTGGCGACCACACCATCCTGCTCGGTGAAGTGCTCGAATTCAGCGCCGGCGGCGGCGAGCCCCTCGTCTTCCACCGCGGCCGCTACCGCGCCCTCGCCGGGGAATAACGCCTCCTGTTATAAATCCGCCCACCATATGAACCAATCGTTCTAAAAATTCCGGCGGATTCTCCCCCGGCACATTGTCGCCGTGTCATCTCATAGTCATACTTTTGATACACCCTTGGGAGACCTCCGCCAAAGTGGACGTCGATATGCACACCGCCGACACCCTCTTCTGTTTTGCCCACCGCGGTTACCCCAAGCGCGCCACGGAAAACACCCTGCAGGCCATTACCCATGCCCTCGAATTTGATATCGACGGTATCGAAATCGACGTGTGGAATGTGGGCGGCGAGCTGATCGTCAAACACGATCGCCGCCTCGGCCGCCTGCTCGCCGGGCACGAACTACTCACCGACATAGCCCCCGCTACCCTTCGCCAGATGCTGCTCCCCGGTGGCGAGCAGGTACCCACCCTGCGGGAAGTTCTGGAGCTGGTGGGTAACAACGTACAGTTGAATATCGAACTGAAAGGCCCCAACTGCGCCGCCCTCGCCGCGCAGGAACTGGAATCCTACATTCGCGACAACGGTGCCAGCTACGAACAGTACCTGCTCTCCTCATTCGACCACCGCCAAGTGTACGAATGTCTGAAGCTGATCCCCCACGTGCGCCGCGGCGTACTGATCGACGGTGTGCCCCTTGACCTCGCCGCCTGCGGTGAGCCACTGGAAGCCTACTCCCTGCACCACAGCCTCAACTTCGTCTGCCCGGAAATCATCGCCGACGGCCACAAACGCGGCTTCAAAAGTTACGTCTTCACCGTCAACCACCCGCACGATCTCGCGCTGGTAGCCGCAATGAATGCCGACGGGGTATTCACCGACGAACCGCAATTGATCATGGATTACAACGCCGAGAAAACGGCTGAAGTGATGGCTCAGCAGATTGAGCCGGTGGGGAAGCTTAATCGGGCGGGGTGAGCCCCGCCCCTACTACAAAGCAATTACTTGCGCGCATCCAGCATACCGAGCAACTGATCGACGCTCGGGCGGGTTTTGTAGTCTTTGGACACGTGAGCCCACTCTACAGTGCCATCGGCATCTACCAGGAAGATACCCGGCGCAGCGATTTTGTGGTGATCTTTACCGGACCAGTCTTCCAGCACAATACCGTAGGTCTTGTACTTCTCCGCAGTGGCATCATCAATCTGAACCACCACATCAAACGCCTCATGGGCCTTGAGATCCGGGTCAGACAGCACCGGAAACGGAATCTCATAAGTCGCTTTGGCCATGGCACCGGCATCCGGCTTGTCCGCACTGATCAACACCGGCGTGACCCCTCGCTTCTCAAACTCCGGCCAGGCTTCTGCCAACTGACGGATCTGCACATTACAGTAAGGGCACCAGCCACCGCGGTAAAATACCACCAGGATTGGCGCATTTTCCTTCAACAGACTCTCGAGGGATTTCTCTTTGCCCTTGTGCGTCAATACAGAAAAGTCTGCAGGCTTCTCGCCCGCTTTCAGGCCGGTTTCGACTTTGCCGAGATCGGCATTCTCGGTTTCTGCCAGGTCCGGTAATTTTTCGGGCAAGCGAATATCCTGAGACAACACATTAAAACTGCAAAGAGTCAGTGCAGCGGCGACCAAAAGGTACTTCATAAGTTAAATTCCATATCAGAGTGCATTGACCAAAAGCCAGATCACAACAACATCCTTGATGAACCCAAGGGGAATAGCTAGAAAAAGGCGTTATTCTGATGCTTGAGCCTAACCGAACTGTTACCCACCCAACAAGACCCGCACAAGAAATGAACGGCGTTACCAGAATGCGCAACGCCATTGTTCACAATGACCTGAATCTAGACTGAACTCTCGTGCAGACAGTAACTAAGAAAAATACCTGAAAATTGGCCAGTTCGTCGAACACTGCTGCAAATTACTTCGCGATTCCTGATGCGCTACTGGGGGCTATGGTTCTTGGCCTTCTGATACAACTGATCTTTTAACCGAGCGCGCTGGGTTTTCAGCTCTTTAAAATGATCGTCATCCGTCGCAACGCCCCGCTCTTCCAGGCCGCGGATGGCCTTGTCCAGCTTGTGGTAATCATCGCGATCACTCTTGTACTGAATGCTGTCCTGAACCAGGTGGCGAATGCTATCGGCGAGGTCGGGAAACTCGGTTTCCAGGGTACGGGAGGGAATAGAAGACATTGACTGCAACTCCTGTGACTACTACTTCACCAAACTATTGTAGTCTCCACTCCGGTGCTCCCCCAATAACCCTGACACGCACTCAAAGACAACCCCGCACAGCCGTCAGGCAACTGGCCGAGCTTCGCCTTCCTCTACATCCCCACGTCTATAGTTACCTAAACTCCTGAGTTACCTAAACTCCTGCGGAGCTGGCGAAGGAACCCACAATGAGTGAGCCTCAAACCGAGAGTAGCTATCGTGCACAGCGCAAGCCGAGATCCGCGTTTGCTACTCGCGAAGAGTACCTGGAGCACGAACTGCAAATCATGGCCCCGCGCCGCTGGGCCCCCAATTACCCCTTCCGCGATTACCGATTTGAATGGGAAGACTGGATACCCGCCATGGCCGCTACCATCGGCAAGGTCGTGATGGTGGCCGCCATCGTAGCGGCCTTTGCCACTCCGCTGGGATTGTCAGCCGAGTTTATGACAGAGAACATTCGCTTCGAGATGCTGATCGCCGCAGCGCTGTTCGCGTTCTTCCTTTCAGGGTTCCTGAATCCCACTGCCAACTTGCCGGGCACACACGGACCCTTGATCCCCATGATCCCGCTGGTCGTCGCCTCTGGTGGGCACCCCATGGCGCTGGGAATCATGATCGGGATACTGGGCTTTATATTGGGCATCACCAAGGGAGGGAGTCTGCTGACCAGGCTGACCAGCAACGGCGTGGCTGGTGGCCTGTTGCTATACCTTGGGTTCATCGGTGTAACCAGCCAGGTTGAGCGCCTGTTTGCGTGGGCGGAAAGCTTTGACAAGGGCTATATCGCGTTTGTAGTACTGGTGGCGACGATTGTGATGTACGCCCTGCTGGAGCACATACGCAAACGCTGGCTGGCCATCCCCTTGGGTTGTCTGCTGGCGGGCGTTGTGGCTTTTGCACTCGGCGCACCATTCGAATTTACAACCGAACCGGGCCTGCCAAACATGAATCCGGCGTATTGGTGGGGGGAGACTACCGGTTGGCAGCTGGGCTTGCCGGACTTAAAGGCGTTTCTGGCAGTCACGCCCTTCGCCATTCTGGCGGTTGCCATGTGGTCACCGGACTTCCTGGGTCACCAGGTGTTCCAGAGGCTCAACTACCCGAAAAATACCGACCGGGTAATCATGAATATTGACGACACCATGATTGGCGCGGCTTCCCGGCAAATGGTCGGCAGTGTACTGGGGGGTGCCAACATCACCTCTTCCTGGGGGACATATATCGTACCGGCCGCAATCGCCAAGCGGCCAATCCCAGGTGGCGCCGTGCTAACCGGTATCCTGTGTATCGCCACTGCCGTACTGGGCTACCCGATGGATTTAGCGGTATGGCCGCCGGTGTTGAGTATCGCGCTGATTGTCGGCGTATTCCTGCCGCTGCTGGAAGCCGGCATGCAAATGACACGCAAGGGCAAAACTACGGAATCCGCTGCGGTTGTTATTTTCGCCTCTGCCATCGTCAATCCGGTGTTCGGCTGGTCCCTGACGGTACTCCTGGACAACCTGGGCCTGATTGGCTGCAAAGAGCGCGGGCAGGAACTTGGTCACACTGGCCGCTGGATTATCCCCGGTATTGTCTTCGCCCTGTTGTGCGCCGTCATGCTGGCGATTGGTATGTTTCCGGGGATTCCGGCTATGGTGGAGACTTTCAGGGTTCAATAAACTGCAGACGCGGGCTACGCGCTGGGGAGCACTCTGTCAGAAAGCCAGCCTATTAACCATTTCGCTTATCGAAAAAGGTCACACCTTCCGCCCCTTCGAAATGATCATCGGAATCCATCAATCCGCGCACCACGCATCATGCCCGTTAATTCCACCAATGACCGCAATGGCACCAACCCAATCACGCCGCCTTTAGAAATCACCGTAAACTTTTGCCCTGCCTGAAGCCCAAGCTCTTCACGAACAGACTTTGGAATCCCGAATTGAAACTTACTGGACAAGGTTGCCACAGCCATTCTTACCACCCACTTATCGATATCAATATCGTAAGAATCGAGAGCAAACCCTGAAAGTCCAAGCTTCTTGGCACAGCGAAACCCCTCGATTGAGACCAGGTGGTCACGACGGGTTGACTGAAACGAACATGAGCAGGAGTTCGGTTGCACTGGTCGCTTGATTATCCACGACGCCGTTTTCGACCTCCAATGTAGGTCATATAGCCGCCTTTGGAGGTCAGCTGGCGTTCACTAAAGAAGCCCCCGCGCAGCCTCCACCCTCTCAGACAAAGCAGGGGCCGATAGCGCTCTCCCCTTAATCCTCCGCACCGCCTGGCTCACCGCGCTGTAATGACCCCCTCCAAATACCCGCCCGATTTCTGGCTGCGTCATACCAGCACACTCTTGGCACAGCCACATAGCTACCGCCCGTGCCGGATTGGCTCCAGCTCGCCCCAGTGAAGCACGGAGGTAAAGAGTATTCGCAACCACGCCAAATATACTCGCCACCGCACCCACCACCTCTGAGTGGTCCAGCGCAGAACCTGGAGCCCTCTCCTGCTGTGGTACTTCGGCAGAGAGCGCACCCCGCTTTAGGATCATCTGCTTACGAAACGCTTCATCACCAAGAATCGATGATTGCCGTTCCCGCCGGAAAAATTCCGACAATTCCTCATCTACCCCAAGCTCCACAAACTGGCGATATCCACGGTATCGATCACGGAGACTGAGCGCGTAATAAGTGAAGTCTCTAAAAAGTCAGTCTGGCGCGTCGGATAAGTTTAGATAAGCGGAATAGCTGGACCAGGGGTAATCTTCCAACCGGTCCACCAGTGGCCTTAGCATCTCAATCGAGTTGTGGTGAATATAGGTGGTAACTGTCAGTGTCGACCAGAACTGCCTTATATCGACACGAACAAGGCCCGCCACGGCGCTGCAGTCAGTTCAATCGCAGATTGTTGACCCGTTGATATGCCCCACTTCGCAACAGAAGTTGCGCTTCGGCGTCCGGATTATAAAGTGATAGATATAGGGCTGGATGCCAGTCCGTTGGCACACCTCAGTGGTTATACAAACCCAAAGACCTCACTCTAAACAACCATTGTAAAAAAATAGTCAAGCACAATTTTGGCGGACCCTAAACCTAAACCCTGGGCCGAACCTTACCATTTTCGAGATGGTCATTATTTAACCTGCCCATCGTTAAGCGGAACAATATCACCGAAAGTCAGGTAGCCAAAATTTCTACGCCACCACACTCCGTATATCTACACATTGCCCGACTTAAGCATTTTTTGACCTATCAGTCTGAACGCTTCCGCTTGTACTGAATCTCGGGGCTAATTCTATTGATGGCCCCATAGCCCCTACCGATAGAATTAAGTAAAATAGCCTCTACCGCGAGCTACCTAACATCACCCCAAAATTCAACCAGCATTGCGTACCGACGTGTACCACCAACAGTAGTGCAGTAGTGTCTCTCGCTTCACCATTCATATTATCCGATATTTCAGATAACTAAATTGCCCCAACATGCTGAGCATTAGATGAACTTCTTTATGTTTCTTGCTGTTATATTTATTTCATTAATCATATATTGCTATATAGCTTATCCGGTTGCCCTATGGTTTTCTGCAAATATTTTTGGAAATTCAAAATCTGAAGCTTCCCCAAAAAACAGACTGATGCCAGAAGTTACGCTATTGATCCCCGGGCATAACATTCGTCACCTCATTAATAGAAAAATAAAAAATATCATGAATTTACAGTACGAAGGGAATCTGACCTTTCTATTTGTACTTGACGGATGTAATGACGGGAGCAAAGAGCTTCTTGAGAGCTATCACGATAAAGAAACACCATATCCAATAAAAATATATGCAAGCTCGATAAGAGTGGGAAAGGAAGCTGCGATAGCGAACGCATTAAAAAACGTTTGCTCAGAAGTTTTAGTGTTTAGCGACGCCGATGCAATTCTTGATCTGAACTGTGTAGATGCATTGGTAGAAACATTAATGAAACACGGAATTGGTGCGGTAAGTGGTCGAGAAATTCACCAGAAAATATCTAACAATGGTGCTGGCGAAGGCCAGGGATTATTTTATAAATATGAAGAATTCATAAAAACTCATCTAACAAAAATAGGGTCACTTCCATATGTACAAGGGGGCAACTTTGCCATGCTGAGAAAGTTATATCCTGAAAAAATACCGACTGGTTGCACCCAAGATGGAATTATAGCGTTCGATGTGGTCCTAAAAGGCTACCGGGTTGCATATGAACCAAATGCCGTTTCCCGAGAGGAATACAGCCTTTCCAGCAAAGAAGATTTCTTAAGAAGAGTAAGAACAGTAAATCGAGCTTTATATTCGATTTTATGCCGCCCGAAAATTTTTAATCCAATTAAAACAGGGTGGTATTTCATCCATGTGTTTTCGGGAAGAGTTCTTAGGTGGTTCACCCTTTTCTTTGGGTTTTTTGCAGTTATTTCACTACTGGCCAGCGGTAGCCCGGTAGCTGTGCTTCTCACCATGACGGGGGCGGCGATTTGGATAATATTTTTACTACTGGGATTATTCGCTGAGGAAAAAGGGATCCGAATAAAACTCCCTTATTTTGTATTCTATTTCACGTACATTCACGTTGCCGCAGCAATTGCAGTGTTAAAAGTCATGTTGGGCATAAAAACCACAACCTGGAAACCCAGTCGTTAAATATGTTAGCTAGTCAGGTTGAATTGTGAACGAAAAGTTTATACTGCTATCTTCCCAGCGGACAGGCTCTGCCTTCCTGCAGCAATCGTTAAACTCACACTCAAAAATTCGGTGTGATGGTGAGGTTTTGCTTGGCTATGGCGGCTTGCATAAGAAGTCACCCCCTCATATTTTAAAGAGGTATAGAAGATTACGAACTCTATGGAAGACAGTTGTTAGTGGTGCAGCGATGAACCCGATAAAAACCATGGAAAACAGTTGGGCGCCTAGGTCCAATGAGAGCGCAATGGGGTTTCGGCTGATGTACAACCAAATTGAGAGAGACCCACGTGTCAAGCACTATTTATCAGGGCTGTCTGGAGTCAAGCTAATAACCTTAAAGAGAAGAAATATTTTAAAACAATTCGTTTCTCTTAAGCTAATGCACGATCAAACCAAACACGGTCGTTTTTCCGCACATGTATATGAAAAGCCGGAGACCGTAACGTTGCGAGTGGATCCGAGCGAAGCAGTTTTTTATATCAAAAGGATTCAAACTCAGCGACAAAAATACAAGCAGTTTTTCTCCGGTCTTGAATCGATAGATATAGACTACGAAGAGATGGTTGCCGGGAGTGGTTTGAAACCACAAATTTCAGAGGCGATCTGCGATTTTTTAAATGTAGACAGAAGTTCGCTGATCAGCACCTATGTAAAATCAAACCCTGCGAAACTTGATGAGTTTGTCATCAATTATAAGGAACTGATTGATTTTGTATCTAATTCAGGCTGCGGAGGGGATAGCGACTATGTATAAAGTCTTAACGATTGCGCCTACACCTCCTAAGATTTCTGAAGTGTGGATGACCCGCATAAATGATTTCATCATGCCGGAAAATATGTTCGTTTCCCTTGCATCCTCTATTTTAGATTCTCCAGACTCCCCACATGGTGGAGCTTCACTCTCCCGCACTTTTGGCATGCCAATAAAGCTTCATTTATATCTTTTCTCAAAAGCAATTAAGGCAAGATTGAACCGTATTCTAAGTGAGTCACCCAAGGATACTGTTGTATTTTGCCATTACTTGACAACGGCAGTTTACCTCTGGAAAGAACTTAAAAAGTTTAATAAGAAAATCATAATTCATTGTCACGGTCACGACGTTACTTGGGATAGGCGGATAGAGGGGCTTCCATTTTTTCGTGCCCATGGGTTTTTCTATGTAGCCAGAGCCAAAAAACTTATTGGAAAGGTAACTTTGATTGCGAACTCCACGTGCACGAAAAAAAAGCTTATAGACATCGGATTTCCAGAAGCGGATATAATCGTAAATCACCTTTCTGTTAATACGGACGAACTAAAACCGACTAGAAAACCTGAATCTGATAAAGTAAATATTTTATACTTGGGGCGACTAACAGACTTCAAGGGCCCCATTGAAACCATTAAAGCATTTGAGATAGCAAGGTCAAAGGGGCTGAAGGGTGACTTGCACCTGGTCGGCGGCGGGACATTAAAAAAGGCATGCGCCAAACTTGTAGCAAAGTCTACATTTAAAGAAAGTATTCACTTATATGGATCTGTAGAGCGAGATAGAGCTATGGAGTTTTTTGGCTCAGCCGATATTTTTACTGCCCATAATAAAAAGTCCGAAAAAACTAAACAGGAAGAAGCTTTTGGCGTTTCAATCATTGAAGCAATGTCTTTTGGAATCCCTGTAGTGACAGGTAGAAGCGCTGGTGTTACTGAAACGATAGTGGACAAGAAGACAGGGTTTCTAATCCCTACTGGTGATATTGAAGCGCATGCGAATGCCTTACTACGACTTTGGAGTGACCCAAAACTTCGTATAAAAATGGGTGCCAAAGGCCGCAAAAGAGCTATAGAACATTTCGACTCAAAAAGAGATAAACTGCGACTACGTGCTATTTTGGGGATTTAAGTGATACTCGAAATTTATTTTCAATTTTCAATTGGCTTGAGCAAATGAGCTTTTTACAAACAATTGGGAAGTCGATACCACTCCGAAAAGGGCTTTTGAGGCAGGTACAAAATTCCATTTACCCCTACCCTTATACTTCGTCCATGGTGAAATATAAGTATGTTTTCGTACACATCCCAAAATCCGGAGGTACGAGCATGCTCAGAGCGCTTAAAGCTCCTACTCGAAGGAATCATGCACCTTGGGAAATATATAAAGAAGCAAACAGGTTTTATTTTGACGATTTTTTCAAGTTCACGATAGTACGCCACCCAGTCACAAGAATTTATTCTGCATATAACTACATTTTAAATGGCGGAAATGGTCGACCCGCTGACCTTGAATTCTCTCATCACCTACAGATTACCTCTCCCACGTTTGAGAGTTTTATTTTGGATTATCTAACACCATCAAGCGTCTTCAAGCATAACCTGTTTCGCCCACAAGTATTTTTTGTTTGCAATTATTTTGATGAAATTGTAGTCGATCACGTATGTAAGTTAGAACATATTGAAGATGAAATTATTGCTGTTTTTAAGAATTTAAATATACCTTCCCCAGAGAATTTCCCTCACGCAAACAATACTTACCATTCGGAAGAGACTCCAGACTTCAGTGAAGAAATTAAGTCCGCAATCTATGAATTGTATCACTCCGATTTCAGAGTTTTCGGGTATGAAATTAGCGTTTGATGAGATTTATTCTCATAAGATGGAAATTTAAAAGCATCTTCTTTTGGGGAAAATGACGTGACGGTGTTATCTACTTGGTGCAGCCAAGAAAAAGAATTTCTGCGAACCTCGGCGGTTAGTATTACCGCTCGTATTTTGGCCGCACTAAGTGCGGTTCTTGCAAGTGTGGTGGTTGGTCGTCAGCTTGGAGCTGCTGAGTCAGGTTACTACTTTTTGGCCTTTAGTCTTATTACCGTTCTGGCGGCTTTTTCCCGCGTGGGGCTCGACAATGCGGTGCTCCGTTTTACTGGTGCCGCATTAGTAGAGCAGGCATGGGGAGTAGTACGATCAGTATCCCACCGGTCCATTCTGTTAGTAGCTTGTGTTAGCTCGCTTATGGCCCTGACACTGCACTTATCCGCAGGCATACTTGCCAACTATGTGTTCGGTAAGCCCAGTTTGGAGGAGGTGCTTCGCGCAATGGCCCCAGGTCTGGTAGGCCTTGCGCTCCTCACTCTAGTCTCCATGAGTTTACAAGGGTTGAGGCGTGTTGTTGCGTCGGTAACCACCGTTGGCATTTTGGTCAACCTGCTGCTCGCTCTGGCGCTATTACTCTTCGGGATTAAAAACGCTGAATATGCAGGTTGGGCTTACAGCGCTGCCACGCTGTCAATTATGTTTATCGCTTATGCTTTCTTCAGATTGGGAATTGGTGACAGTACTGGTCTCATCACTTGGCGAGCTCTATTCCAAAGCTGCCTACCACTATGGGTTACGATGATCATGAGCCAGCTGGTTTTGTGGTCCGGGCAGATTATTGCTGGAATTTGGTGTGCGCCTGATGCGGTTGCCCAACTTGCTGTGGCCCAGCGTACCGCGCTTTTAACTAGTTTTATCCTCACTGCCTGTAACTTGGTGATCGCTCCTCGCTTTGCCGCAATGTACAAAAAGGGGCAAACACTTGAAGCGGAAAGATTGGCGCTCTCGTCAGTGAAATTAATGGTATTGCTTGCTCTTCCGGCTGTGACGGTTATGTTAGTAGCACCCGGCTTGGTGATGTCGCTATTTGGAGATGGCTTTAGAGATGGGGCTCATCTGCTACAAATTCTAGTCATTGGGCAGTTTGTAAATGTCGTGACAGGTTCTGTTGCAATACTATTGACTATGTCTGGTCACGAAAGGGAATTGCGAAATATGGCCCTGATTTCAGGTCCGATTGCAGTTACCCTGGCTCTCGCGCTAGTACCTGTCTGGGGAGAAACAGGTAGTGCTGTTGCTACGGCAGTAGCTCTGGCCACACAGAACCTACTGGCAGCTTGGCAGGTGAAACGGCTGCTCGGCTTCAACACGCTCGCGGTCTGGCGACGCTAAGTAGCCATACTAGACTTGCCTCAAAATTACTGTATATATAATACACAGATATTTTAGGTTCTCGATGGCCTCGAGAAAAGGTATGACTTATTGTACTTATAACAAGCCTAAGCTGAGATGATCTCTACGTATTAGCCTTGAGCCATATGATATAAATGACATGCTTGTTACTAAAATAGAACTAATTTTTGACAGGGTGTCAGGGCAACAACGGTTTCCCAATTGACACCACGGATATTGACTGAATTTCGAGATATTGGGGAGGGGAGATGCGCAGCCTGTATGCGGGCCTTCTACGTGAGTTTTCACTTTTATTGACATGGCTAACGCGATTTTTGGATCTGGCAGTACTTTGGGCCGCCTGCTGGCTGGCTTATGGCATTGTTTTCGAGGGGCGGAGCTTTGGTTTTAGATACCTAGTTGCCTTCGTTATTGCTGCTGCACTTTCTTTTTCTGTTTATCCCTATTTCTCGCTATATCGTGTACGGCGCGGTGTACCGTTCATTCAAGAGCTTCGTACCGTTAGTGTTGCCTGGGTGACACTTTTTACCGGACTAGCGCTACTTTCTGTCATTACAAAAACCTCAAATGATTATTCGCGGCTGTGGTTTGGCCTGTGGTTCGGTTTGGGCTTTTTGTGCTTGCTTGCCAGTAGGTTGGCTATACGAGGCATTCTGGCTCGCCTACGCATGAGGGGTATCAATCACAGTAAAATGGTGATTGTCGGTGGCTCCGATTTAGCAAAAGAGGCTGCGGAAAGGATAAAGCTCTCTCCAGAGCTTGGTTACGACATAGTGGGTTTTTTCTCCGATTTTGAAGGGGCAAAGACTGGTGATATCGGTAACGATATAGAATTCTTGGGGGCGTCCGCAGATACAGCTGCGTACGTCTCCCGGAACCATGTGGACCAGGTCTGGATTGCCATGTCGTTGGAGCAAACGGCCACGATCAAACAGGTAGTAGACAGCCTAGACACTTCCACAGTCGACGTGTGTTATATACCGGATATTTTTAGCTTTTCGTTACTGAATCATTCAGTTTCCGAAGTCGGAGATATGCCACTGGTAAATATCTCCGTATCACCCATGAGCGGTGTCAATCGCCTGATTAAGGCTCTTGAAGACCGAATTATCGCGGCGTTAATCTTGGCAATAATTTCGCCGGCAATGCTGATTCTAGCCATCGGTGTAAAGTTAAGCTCTCCCGGGCCGGTTTTCTATCGGCAAGAGCGGGTAAGCTGGAACGGTCAGCACTTTGAGATGCTTAAGTTTCGCTCAATGCCTGTGGACAGTGAAAAAGATGGCATCCAATGGGGAGGGGGTCGAAACAAGGCGGCGCTTCCGTTCGGCCAGTTTATTCGCAGAACGTCACTCGACGAATTGCCACAGTTTCTTAATGTTTTGATGGGGCAGATGTCGATTGTAGGTCCCCGCCCCGAGCGTCCCGTATTTGTGGAGCAGTTTAAAGCCGAGATACCAGGTTATATGAAGAAACATAAAGTGAAGGCCGGCATTACCGGTTGGGCGCAGATTAATGGTTGGAGGGGGGACACTGACCTTACCAAGCGCGTTGAATACGATCTGTATTACATTCGCAATTGGTCGCCTTGGCTTGATATTAAGATTATCTTTTTTACAATATTTAAGGGCTTTGTAAGTAAGCACGCCTATTAATCAAACTTCTATCAATGATGGCAAGCCCATAGGGAACCCAGGCCAAACAAAGTACCGCCGTTTGCCCCACCATAGGAATATACGAATCGACCTCCTTTAGCGCTACAATACGCCACTCGATACTAATCAGTATAGCCATAAAGTTTAACTGTTACGCGCTCCCTTTTTAAGCGAGGAAACTCGATTACACCCGAGAACTGCTACCCGTAGTCAAACTATGGTATCGAAGAATGACAAATGAAATAACTAGAACCATCATTACCATGGGCGCAGTATGGTAGAAAATCCCATCAACGAGGCCAAAAACAAGGCCTCCTACAAGAAGTGAAGCAGCCAAAAGATCAGTATCGGACTCTGAATAAATAATCAAATACAATGATTTTTTAACCAAAGACACGGATAGACCAATAAACAAAATTAACCCTATGGCACCAAATTCTATTAAAAACTGTACCAAGCTACTATGTGGCTGGCCCGACCCGGCTCTCCAAACTCCGTAACGAGCAAATGCATCGGGTGCCATTCCAAAAACCTGAGCAAGAACATCCTGCTGTAAGTAGGCATCAAGGCTGGCCATCCAAAGATCAATACGCTTTGAACTAAGTTGATTCAAAGAGTCCGACGCAACGGTTTTTAAAGTAGTGTCATAGAGAAATACCGTTTTACCTGTCACGAGAATTAATAACAAAGAGCATATGAGAATAAAAAAACACACAATCTCCAGCTTTTGGGGCGGCCTATTCCACAAGCGTAATCGAACAACCGTATAAGAAGCCATTAACGCAAGCATCATTCCCCTACCTGCAGTCCACACGGCAGTTACACATAGAATAAAAGCAAACAGAATCAGGCCTAAACTCCTCAAGTTATCCTTTAACAAAAACACCAATACAGGCAATGCAAAGTACAAATCGTAATTAAAGTGACGAAGATCCTGATAAATAGGAGGCTGCCTCTTTACTTGCCCTTCGAGGCTGGGATCCTGAAGTAAGAACACGAAAACCGCAAAAGAAATAGCAACCCCCACTATGACAGCAAGCTTTACGCGAAGCATACTAAGAAAGAGTCCTACATCCTTTTGGTATAACTCAGACACGGACAGGTACAGCGCCAACATGCAAATGATAACGAAATACCTATCAACAAAGAAAATCAACGTTCCAGAAATAATCCACGCAATAGAAAACATAAGTAGCAAAAGACCAAGCGGTATTGCTCCTGGAACAGCCGAAAACACTATCTTTTCGTAATCATACTGATAGAGAATGATTAGCCCAGCGGCAACCGTTAGACTCACCATTGCAGAATAATAGTTAAACGGGAACCAAGGATTTCCTATTGAAAAGTAAACTGGAGAAAAAAAGAGGCCCACAGCTAATACAGTAAATACAAACGACCTAACTCTGGTCAATAAACAATTAATAGCTGAAAACATACCCCCGCCTCGCCCGGTTTAATGCCCAATCAGTGTATCAAGTTAATTATTCGTTGTATTTCTTCGTGATTACCGATGACCTATCAAGCACACGGTTATTTTCATAGGTAATCATCCTAACTGCGGACTTCATTAGTCTTGAGTTATCGTAAATTTTCACTTCCGTCCCACCTTTCAACAAATCACCTTGAATACGATAACAGTCACCACGGCCGAAATTTTTAACAAACTCAGAGATATCCGTATCCGCCCAACAGCTTTGGTAGGCTCCACCACCACACATTGGTGTAGGCGAGAGACAGATCTGTTCACCTAGCCGCACAATCACTTCGCCCCCCTTCATCATGACAGCCCATGGCTCAACTACCTGGTCGAACAGGTTCTTCCCTACGAACGTCCCAGAATCATATTGAATATCCAGCAGGGATAAAAGCGTCGGCGGGATATCCACATGACTTCCAACCTGAGAAATTCGCTGCCCACCCTTTAATTCCGGGTGATAGATAAACAGTGGAACCCGAAAATACTGCTCATTTTGGCGCACATGATCCAGCTCAGAAATAAAGCTCCATACACCGTGATCCCCAGTGACTATGAGAATAGTATTTTTAGCTAAAGGCGAGTGGATAAACTGATTCCAGAAGTGTCCGAGCGCGTCATCACTATAGTAAATAGCATTTTCATATCCGGCATATACCTTCTCTGATTTTGACATACTGTTCGTCAATTCGTTGGGTACAGTTAAGGGCCAATCATACTGAAAGGGATAATGCGCACTCAGGGTCATAAGATGCGCAAAGAAAGGTTGCTCTGAGTCTGCCTGCAATCGCTGCAATGCTAATTCATAAAAATCAGCGTCAGAAAGCCCCCAGCCAATGTAATTACGATTATCGATTTCATTGAGAACCCGATCTGCGTGAAAATAAATATCATGAAAACCGAGCTGTGGGAGATAATTTTCTCGGTTATAAAACTTGCCACGATTTGCGTGCATGTAATAAGTTTTATAATCAGATTCATCGAGAAATTTCGGTAAGCAGTTTAAGTTCTTTTCTCCTTCGAGCTCAGCAATTGACAGTTTTGCATTATGATCGAAGAAACCACAGAGAATGGCATTCTCGCTTTTCACCGTATAGTTGGAGCTTGCGTAAAAACTTTCAAAAAGAACACCTTTTGTTGCCATTTCATCAAAATGAGGTGTTAACGAGCCCTGCCCTCCATATACACCAATAAAAGAAGCTCGGAACGACTCTAGAGTCACAACAATCACATTGTATTTATTTCCTGCCAACTGCCCGGAAAGAAACTTATTTGGATTTTCAACGTGATTTCGTGATTTGAACTGCTGCCAATCCTCTTTAGTTTCAATATCAGGTACAGCCATGGGATAGAAAAATGCCTGCACTGGATGGAAGTAATATGGAGACAATGCCAATGCATTTGCCTGCCTTAAACGCTCCAATTGAAAGATCGACAAGCTGACAAAAACTATCGACAACAACAAACAAGTAGACGACTGAAGTAGCACCCGAGAGGGAAATATAGTAAATGCTCGCAACCTGGCATAGAGCAGGACCACCAATACCGTAATTACAGCTTGAACCGAGAATTGTGGCCAATAGGCATACTGGCTTAGCGATTCGAACGCACGCAAACCATCCCGTGCAAATGCAAGGTATTCGTAGTTAAAGTAACTTTGGAAAAACTGATAGTGCCACCAGTTGGAAAACACCAGAAGCAAGAACAAGGTGAAATAAAGCGAGACTACCAAGTAAGCAAGACGTGACGGCAGGAATAGCGACAACAGTAAAAAGGACAGTGTGAGAAAAGCAAGCCCTAAACTTCCTTCAACACCAACAAAAACAGGTTGAGGGCCACCAAGATGCCCCATGAAGCCGGCCATTACGATGATCAAGAACGAGATTACGAGCTTCAGTCCTGCCTGCTTTTCATGGAACATTGGACATTAAATCTAATCAAAAAAATCTGTTAGAGCCTACCAGCCCAACTAGTGAGGCAGTATGAAAGCAAAAAGGCCCCAAAATATGGGGCCTTTAAGTAATCCAGCTAGCTCGATCGCCGGAAGGATCTTAGCTACGGCAAGAGCCCGGCAGGTATTTAGGGTCAACGCCGCTAGTCGCGCCAGGACCACATTCCCAATGATGGACAGTAGCACCTACATCACCATTAGTAATTGCGGTAGTTGCATCAGAGAAGGGAACCAACTGAATAGTGGTGCTGTTCACGGAAGAAGGAAGATCAGGTGCCGCAGTGGAATCAGCTACAGTAACAGTAACCACGCCAGCATTATTGGTAGCGATTGACCCTACATATTTGGTAGTTGCAGTCGAAGACTCACAGCCCCATTCCCCAGCGTTAGGCAAAGTGGTCCCAGTAGCAGATTGGATGGTTTCAGTGATGCTGGTACGACACTGAGAGGCCGCAAGTACAACCTCAGACATTTTCGCACGCACGGTGTAATCTTGATACGCAGGCAACGCTACCGCAGCCAGAATACCAATGATTGCAACCACGATCATCAATTCAATAAGAGTAAAGCCCTGTTGCTTTTTCATTGTAACCGTCTCCATACAGACTGTTGTTTTTAAGATGAAATCCCGTGAGGAAGTCGGCAGTTACAATACCGGTAATGTGGCAAAACGCGCAAGCGTGGAAATTGTCCTTATGGTGTAGTTTGCGAGGAAAGTCATACTAGGATTGATCGCTTGTTAGCCAATACTTTTAAATTTTGAGCAAGTCATGGCGCGTAGTGACGAAATTTGTCAGGCGCTGGCAGAGAGGGGATGACTTGATCGCGCAACACAGTGCTGCAAAGTTCATAGCTACTTAGAAGACTGTGCTGGATCCCGGACCGATCCGGGACGGCGGTTAGCTCTGTGATACGTTATTTGGGAAGATATCCAGTTCACAGCTTTCGGGAATGGCTCGTCGGGATCATTGGCTGGCGGGTGCTTATTCGCTATATTGGCGAGTCTGCCAATGGCAAATTTTCTTTGCTGGCCGGCACTTAAGAACAAAATTTAAACAAAGATAATACATTCGGCACTCACATTAACGGTTCCCCATGAGCAGCACTCCACTGAGCGGCCTGGCCAAGCGGCTGGTATCTGACAACGCCATTGATGAGCCTACGGCCCAATCGGCCATAAAAGCGGCTAAGCGCGAGGGGCAAACCTTTGCCCAACACGCGGTAGAGGCCAAGCTGATCAAGAGCCGGGAGCTGGCCAGTATTGCATCGGCGGCCTTCGGCAGTCCGCTGTTTGACCTCTCTAGCTACAACTTTGACCTCCTCCCCAAAGATATTGTTGACGAAAAACTGATCAGCAAACATTTTGCGCTGCCTCTATATAAGCGGGGCAATCGGCTGTTTGTGGCAGTGGCAGACCCCACCAACTTGGCGGGACTGGATGAAATCAATTTCAATACCGGCTTGAATACCGATGCCGTTCTGGTGGAAACCGAGAAGCTTGCAAAGGCGATCGAAAGCTACTTATCCAATAGTGGAGACATTGGCGGTGGCCTAGAGGGGTTAGATGATGAAGATCTCGATAGCTTGGATGTTGACGGTGGAGAAGCCAGGCAGGAAGACAACAATGATGCTGGTGGCGATGAAGCACCTGTCGTTCGTTTTGTAAACAAGGTATTGCTGGATGCAATCCGCACCGGCGCCTCAGATATTCACTTCGAACCCTACGAGAAGCTCTACCGGGTTCGTTTACGTACCGATGGTGTGCTGCATGAGGTGGCGCGCCCGCCAATCCAATTGGCCACGCGCATTTCCGCCCGCCTGAAGGTGATGTCCAAAATGGACATCTCGGAGCGACGGGTACCTCAGGACGGCCGTATCAAGATGAAGCTGTCCAAAACCAAGGCCATCGATTTCCGGGTTAACAGCCTGCCTACACTGTGGGGCGAAAAAATTGTACTGCGGATTCTGGATCCTTCTTCGGCCAAGCTCGGTATTGATGCGCTGGGCTACGAAGAAGAACAAAAGCAGATCTATATGGATGCCTTGGCTCAACCCCAGGGCATGATTCTCGTTACTGGCCCCACCGGCTCGGGTAAAACCGTCTCGCTATACACGGGCCTGAATATCCTGAATACCGCTGAGCGTAATATCTCTACCGCAGAAGATCCGGTGGAGATCAATCTGGAGGGGATCAACCAGGTAAACGTCTCCAACAAGGTAGGCCTGAACTTTGCCGAAGCACTGCGCTCTTTCCTCCGCCAGGACCCCGATATCGTGATGGTTGGGGAGATTCGGGACCTGGAGACCGCTGAAATTGCAATCAAGGCCGCCCAGACCGGGCATTTGGTGCTTTCCACCCTGCACACTAATTCAGCCCCCGAGACCCTGACCCGACTGATGAATATGGGTGTACCCACCTTCAATATCGCCACTTCGGTGAGTGTGATTATCGCCCAGCGCCTCGCTCGCCGGCTGTGTGGTGAATGCAAGCAACCGGTAGATCTACCGGATGAAGTTCTGAAAGAGGAAGGTTTTGATGCGGTTACCATGCCCAAGAGCGAGTGGAAAATTTACCAGCCGGTAGGCTGCGAGCACTGCTCCAAGGGCTACAAGGGTCGCGTAGGCGTGTATGAAGTGGTTCGCATCACTGACGGGATTTCGCGCATTATAATGGAGGGAGGTAACTCCATTCAGATCGCTGACCAAGCGCAAAAAGAAGGCTTCAATAACCTCCGCACTTCGGCTTTGCGGAAAGTAGTGATGGGGGTTACCAGTCTTGAGGAAGCTAACCGGGTAACGAACGATTGAGCGCTGGGCTCGAATCAAGCAGTGAAGGTATAAGACCGAACTCCGGAGCGAGCCCGGAATGACGATAATTGAATAATTAATTGTATTACGGGTCGATTCGACTTCGTTTTAAGAGCAACGGGAATAACAACATGGCCAACGCCTCAGTAGCAACCGCTTATATCTTTAAGGGTGTGGATGCCAAAGGCAATAAGGTTGAAGGTGAAGTCAACGGTGCGAGCCCTGCTTTAATTAAAGCTCAGCTGCGTCGCCAGGGGATTATTGCCAGGAAAGTCCAAAAAAAGCCCAAACCCTTATTTGGCGGTAACAAGAAAGTAAAACCCGGTGATATTGCCATTTTCACCCGACAGATGGCCACGATGATGAAAGCTGGCGTTCCGCTGGTACAAAGCTTTGAGATTGTTGCGGATGGCCTCGATAACGCCGGTCTCAAAGAGCTAATTTACAAGATCCGAGACGATGTGGCCTCAGGCACTGCCTTTGCAGAGGCCTTACGCAAACACCCTCTCTACTTCGACGACTTGTTCTGCAACCTGGTGGCATCTGGTGAGCAATCCGGTGCGCTGGAAACCATGCTGGACCGAATTGCCACCTACAAGGAAAAAACTGAATCCCTCAAGGCTAAAATCAAAAAAGCCATGACCTACCCAATTGCCGTACTGGTTGTGGCAGTAGTAGTTACCGCAATTTTGCTGGTCAAGGTAGTACCTCAGTTTGCAGAGACTTTTTCGAGTTTTGGTGCGGATCTCCCCTCATTCACGTTATTTGTTTTAAGTATCTCTGAGTGGATGCAGAACAACTGGCTCATTGCTTTTATTGCCCTCGTAGTCGGAATTGGCGGAACGCTGGAAGCCAAAAAGCGCAATAAGAAGGTAGCGAACTTTTTCGACAAGTTGATGCTGAAACTTCCCATCCTGGGCCTGATTACATACAACTCCATTGCCGCTCGTTATGCCCGTACCCTTTCGACAACGTTCGCCGCTGGTGTACCTCTGATTGATGCGCTGAAATCCGTTGCAGGGGCTACTGGCAACGTTGTTTACGAGGAGGCTACGTTAAAAATTCGCGATGCAGTCGCCACCGGCATTCCGCTCAATGGCGCCATGCGCTCGTCGGGACTTTATCCAACCATGCTGGTACAGATGGCAGCCATCGGTGAAGAGTCTGGCGCACTGGATGAAATGCTTGCGAAAGCGGCCGACTTTTACGAAGAAGCCGTGGACAATTTAGTCGACAACCTGACGACTCTGCTAGAGCCGATGATCATGGCGGTCCTTGGTATTCTGGTCGGCGGCTTGATGATTGCCATGTACCTGCCCATCTTCCAGCTCGGTAACGTGGTGTAAGTCGGCCAATATGCAAGATTATTTGATTACACACCAAGCGCTGCTAATAAGCAGCGCTTTTATTTTAGGCCTGCTAATCGGCAGCTTCCTCAATGTAGTCATCCACCGCCTGCCCATTATGATGGAGCGGGAATACCAGCGGGATTTTTACAGCTACTTTGAGAAAGCACCCTCTGCGGAAGACGAGAAAGAGCTGGCCCAGACTTACAATCTGGTACTGCCCCACTCCCACTGCCCCAAGTGCGAGGCAGTGATCAAGCCCTGGCAGAATGTTCCAATCGTCAGCTATTTATTGCTGCGCGGTAAATGCGGCAACTGCGACACCCCAATTTCCAAGCGCTACCCGCTGGTGGAGCTGGCCACGGGTATTCTTACCGCCATTGTGGTCTGGCAGCTGGGCTTCACCTCGCAGGCGCTGGCAGGAATGTTTTTTACCTGGGCGCTGGTCGCACTGACCGGCATTGATTTTGACAAGCAGTTGCTGCCAGACAACATCACCCTGCCGCTGTTGTGGGCGGGGCTTCTGATCAATATCTGGGGTGTATTCGTGCCGCTGCAAGATGCGGTAATCGGGGCGATTGCCGGATACCTGGCGCTGTGGAGTGTGTTCCATATCTTCAAGCTGGTCACTGGCAAGGAAGGCATGGGCGCGGGGGATTTCAAGATTCTTGCGGCCATTGGTGCCTGGTTTGGCTGGCAGGTGCTACCCATGGTGATTCTGCTCTCTGCGGCAGTGGGTGCGCTGGTCGGTATTTTGTGGACGCTCATTTCCGGACGGGACAAGAATCTGCCCATTGCCTTCGGCCCCTACCTCGCCGGCGCGGCCTGGATCGCCATGTTGTGGGGCGAGCAGATCATGGGGTGGTATTTTCGGATTTCCGGGTTGAGTAGCTAGCGAGATTGCCGCGCGTTGCGCACTGCGCTACAATCACCGGAATGATCAAGTCCTTCAAGCACAAAGGTGTTGAGCACTTTTTCCGAAGTGGCGTGAAGTCCGGCATTCAAGTCAAACACGCTCCAAAGCTTCGCATGCAACTATTGGCGCTGGATACCGCTGCGGAAATAGACGACTTGAACATTCCCGGCTATCGGCTACACCCACTAAAAGGGCAAAGGAAAGGCATCTGGTCAATCGCCGTGAGCGGCAATTGGCGACTGACCTTTGAGTTTCGTGATGGCAATGTCTATATCCTGAATTACGAGGATTACCACTCATGACCATGCACAACCCTCCACACCCCGGCGAATTCATTCAATTTACTTATATGGAGCCCTTTGGCATTAGCTGCCGCTTTTTGGCTACAAGGCTTGATGTGGCGGCCTCTACGCTGAACCGGGTACTAAAGGGCCAAAGTGGCATTAGCCCGGAAATGGCACTACGACTTTCCAAAGCCCTCGGGCGCACTCCGGAAAGCTGGTTGGCTATGCAGGATAACTTTGACTTGTGGCAAGCAAGAAAGCATGTCCGGTTGAACAACGTTCAAAGGCTGGACCCCGATGCGGCATGACGCACACAACGGCACAGCTTTCGAGCAAGAGCCAACTCTGACTTTGCACCAGAGAGAAGTATTCGATTCGCGGCTGGCCGCCTACGAATCGGATAACAATCCGGGCTCGAGCCGGAAAGGCTTCAAGAGTCGGATTACACGGAATCGCCCCCGCCTGCCCCGCAGCCCCAAGCGATAGAAGGTTGATGCTCCTATGTTGACTGTGGGCCTGACGGGAGGTATCGGCAGCGGCAAGTCCGCTGCAGCCGCGCGGTTTCGGCACCATGGGGTGAATGTGGTGGATGCGGATGTTGCCGCGCGCGTTGTGGTTGAGCCTGGGCAGCCGGCGCTTGCGGCGATTGCGGAACATTTTGGGGCTGGCGTGATTCAGGCGGATGGGGCGCTGGACCGGGCGGCGTTGCGCCAGCTGGTGTTCAATGACCCGGGAGGGCGGCGCTGGCTGGAACGCTTGACCCATCCGTTAATCCGTGAAGAAATTATTTCCTCTCTTGGAGCCAGTTCAAAGACCCACTCTGCTCCTTACGCGATTCTCGAATCTCCCTTGTTGATCGAATCCGGCCAGTTCGAACTGGTACAGCGGATTTGTGTGGTGGATATTCCGGAGGAATTGCAGTTGCAGCGCGCCAGTACGCGGGATGCCAATTCGGTGGAGCAGATCCGCAAGATTATGGACGCGCAGCTACCGCGGGCGGAGCGGTGTGCAAAGGCGGACGATATTCTGGATAATAGCGGCTCGCTCGAATCACTCAATGCGCAGGTGGATACGCTTCACCAGAAGTACGTTCAACTAGCCGCCCACTCTCAATAACATTCGCAATAGCTGTAGTTATGTCCAACCCCGAAACACCAACCGTCGCCTGCCCTACCTGCAAGAAACCGATGGAATGGAGCCCCAAGAACCTCTACCGCCCATTTTGCTGCGAGCGCTGCAAGCTGATTGACCTTGGTGAGTGGGCCAGTGAAGGACACAAGATCCCGGGGCAGCCGGTGTTTGACGATGTGATGAGTGAGGACCTGGATCCTTCCAAAACCCGGCACTGAGCGCACCGTACGGGTGAGCGTGCTTCGGCTAACGCCCGCGGCGCTCGACCTCTCGGCGCGCTACTTAGCGGACAAAGCTGGCATCTCTGCTTTTGTTCTGTTCTCACTATCGGCATTAACCTCAACCGACGCAGGACCAATGGCAAGGCAGCCCGGTAGCGGGCGAGGCTGGATGCGTTGGTCGATAAAGGCCGCTACGTCTTCTTTGGGGGCGCGGTGATCTCCACCTTGTTTGGGTTGGGATTTATCCGTGTAGCCCTTACCACTCCACATATACATTGTATGTTTCGCGTCTCTCACAAGATGGCCGGAAAGCTTGGGTAGGGGGTGTTCATCGTTGGGCTTGGTGGCATTTTGCCGTTCTGATTTCGCCACTTCGGATAAATTTATGGTGACCGTATCCATAATGGATTCCATTAACTCGCGGTAATTACTTGTGGGGCTCCGCTGAGCCTGCCTGTACGGGTTTCCAGCATTGGATAGCCATTGCGTGACCATAAAATGCCCCATTACGCAGTATTGATGGCCTATTGGGGTCAACCAGAAGAAATCCTGCGCGCCACTCCACAATGGCTGGGTTTCAAAATACAGCCACTCGCTACCATTTCGATCCAACCACTGGCTGTTGATCGGGGACAAATAGTTAGGCCATTGATGCTGCGTCAGATCAAAAGGGTTCCTGTCTTCAGCGTGTCCCTTATGGTATCGCCCGATATCCGTCCTATCGTGCAAGCGGGCGACCAGTTCGGCCAAGGTCGAACGGGTAAAGAGGCTCTGATTAATGGCAAGATCTTTTACGTGCAGTACACTCAACCGCAATACTAAATCGCCAAGTGTTTCACCATCCAAGATGGGCCGCCCGGTAAAATTCCATCCACTAAGCCAGATCCGTGCATCCTGTATACAATTTTCTTCTTCGCTGTTCTCATAGGGCTTATAGATTGCAGTATCACCAAGGTCGAACGTATCAGGCTGTTCTTCAAGTTCGCTACGCCCCCGCAGTGGTAACCGCATCATCGGCGTAGAGAACCGAATACGGGTACCGGAAATATTCTTGTCGACGCTCTGAAGCCTATGCCAAGCGGGCCCTTTTGGGCTTATCTCATTGCCAAAAATCATAAATTTGCCTACTCAGCCTTGTTTGCGAAAGCGATTTAACCATGCACCGAGCTGTTGACCGGGGTTTTTATAATGGCTGTCTCTAGCTCCTGGTAAAGACGCGATCAGGATACTCGCCCCCAAAATGGCCAGACTAGCGGGTACTCCCGCCGTAGAGATCATTGCGGTTGCCGCGCCGGTAACAAACAAGCCTTTGGTACCTGACTGCCAGAGCAGGTCCCCACCTTTGCCCAGCATTTCGTCTTTCGAGGTGCGATGGCGCAGCTCATCTGCCAAACAAAGCAGTGGCCCGACGCCAAAATGTAAACCGCCGACCAACTGTGCCGGGCCTGGTGAGATGTTGTGCCAGGTACTGTCTTTCGTATCCATTTTGATCGCGTGACGGGCCCGATCTGCGACCAGGTGACTCGAAGACGCATCACTGAGGAAGATTTTTTGTCGCTCTTCGAGGTTAACCTTCTTATGCGCCAGCTGCTGCATGGCTTCTGTTAACACCCATGCCCCGTGCTTGTGAGCCGTCCACTCGACGTACAACTGCTTTTCATGAGCCTCGTACATATGTTGCGCTAAGACTCTTGAGGCTCTACGTTGCTCATCGGTTCCATTTAGCCCCAAACTCTTTATCGAAACCCACTCGTTTACCAAAGCACTTGAACCTGACGGCACATAGAGAAGTTGAAAGCCAGTATATTCCAGACTAGCCTTTTTACCTTCATCGCCGCGAGCCATACGCTTTCCCAGTGCTGTAGCCGCATGAGCCAGATCTTCACTGTGGCCATTTACACCAACTTTTATTGGGCTCTCTTTTTTACCTGCCATTTTGGGCGATGGCTCCAACTGTAACTTGGGGTCAGCACCACCCTGAACCCATTGATCACCTGAGCGGTGCTCAATACTCCAAAGCGCGGAGCGCCGCTCTTCCCGCGCGTCCTCCATCGCCATCCGAATATCCACAATCTCCACATCCGTCTGACATCCCCCATAGTAACTGTTCAGCTCATACTCAATCTCAAATCCCCCGGCCACCAGCAAGCGGCGGGTAGGGCTATTCGGCTTTAACATGCTGTTGACGGGGCTGGCGGGGCCGCGGAGGCTGTTTACGGCTTTGATGAGGGTTTGTGCGTGGAAACCTTCACTGCTTTGCTGAGTGCTGAGCTGGCGGAAGTTGTCGAGTAATTGTTGATGATGGCCGTTGGCGAAAATGGCGCGGCCAGACGAGGAACCAGCAGAATTGCTACCCCAGGCTTGCAGAGCGCTAGATGATTGAACGGGGGATTGAATCGATGGCGGTTGTCCCATGGCGAGTTCCTTCTGCGGACGGGTTTTCCATTGATGTGAACCGGTCAACCCGGTGCAGAAGGTAGACTATCAAAGACGCCAAAACTCAGGCAAAAATAGTTGGGGTACAATCGTCCCAGGTAAATGGAGCAGGTAGGTAGCGCGCAGATAGGTGGTGCAGAGTTTGATGGATGCGCTGCGCTTATCCACCCTACGGTAATACGGTATGGGGCGCCTGGGTTATGGAGGGAGTTAGCGGTCTGCGAGCCACAGCCGTGTTTTTAATCCCCACTTTGAGGTCATGCCTGAGGTTACGGCACTAACGTTCCCCTCGGTATCTACAATGGCTATAGATGGGGTTACTTTGAGGCCCCAGCTATTACTCAGTGCACCAGCTGGATCGTTGATGGTGCGGAATTTGAGATTGTGTTTTTGCTGGTAAGTGGCCACTTCATCCGGAGTGCCCGATTGCAAAGCGATGGTGATGACCTGGTGATCCTCTGATAGGTCGGAGACGGCCGGGGACACCACGCGGCAGTAACCGCACCAGGTGGCCCAGAAATAAATCAGCACCGGGCCCTTCTCTGTCATTTTCTGCAGGCTGATCAAGCGGCCATTGATGTCCGGGGCCAGCAGGTCTGGCGCCTGGCCTTGGGGCATGTTGCGGCTGTGGTACCAGGAGACGGCGCTGACAATGACAGCGGCGAGCAAAATAAATTTTGTGAGAGACCAAACCGCACTGCGCCACTTCACCCTGCCACCTCGCTGGTCAGTTGATCCATTGCCACCACTTCGATCCCGCCCTCTCTATACCGCCACTGCAGATTAAAACTACAGAGCTTCATGCCGTAGACCCGCTCCGGGTCCGGTTGCTGATACGCGGGTTTCGGGTCCTGCCCAAGAACCTGCTGAATGAGTTGCGGAAGGTCGGTTCCCAACGCATCCCTATATTCACGAGCCCGCCGCAGGATCGGGTCTGGGATATGCACGCTGACAAGCGCGGGCGATTGCTCGGCGAGCGCACTGGTTGCCGAAGGGACGCTATCTGCATAGGGAATGTAGGGTTTGATATCCAGGATCGGCGTAGCATCCAATAGATCGGCACCGGCAACGATGAGTTCCACTTTGGGGTGTAAACGCACTTCGATCAGACGCACGACCGACAGGCCGATATTATTTGGTCGAAATGGCGAACGGGTAGCGAAGACACCGAGCTTTTTATTGCCACCAAGGCGCGGTGGGCGCACTTTGGGGGACCACTGCCCAGCGACCTGGTGAAATTGCCAGGTGAGCCAGAGGTGGCTGTGTTGTTCCAGTCCGCTGACAGCATCCGGGTCGTTGAATGGTGGCAGCAGTTCGATGGATGCGCGGCTGGCATCCGCCAGCAGGGGCTGCCGGGGGATGCCGAATTTTTCCGTGAAGCAGGAGTGAGTGATCGCGACGGGGGCTATCTTCAACTCAGTGTTTAATGGCGCGCTCAAGTACCACCCATACTAAATCCCACCCATACAGAGGTATTTGATTTCCAAGTAATCGTCGATGCCGTACTTGGAACCTTCGCGGCCGGTGCCGGATTCCTTGATACCGCCGAAGGGGGCCATCTCATTAGAGATGATGCCTTCGTTAATGCCCACCATGCCGTATTCCAGCCCTTCCGCCACGCGCCAGATTCGGCCGATATCGCGGGAGTAGAAATAGGAAGCCAGGCCGAACTCGGTATCGTTAGCCATCTGAATGGCTTCTTCTTCGCTGGAGAATTTATACAGTGGCGCGACGGGGCCAAAGATTTCTTCTTTAAACAGTTTCATGGTGTCGTCCACGCCGGACAGTACTGTCGGGGTATAAAAGCACTCCCCCAGATCGCTGGGACCGCCATCGTTCAGGTTTTTGGCGCCTTTGCTAACGGCATCTTCCACCAGTTTTTTTACGTCTTGTACCGCGCCGGGGTTAATCATGGGGCCGACTTCCACGCCCTCTTCCGTGCCGTCACCCACTTTCAGGGCCTTCACGGCTTCGGTGAATTTTTTGGCGAACTCGTCGTAAACACCTTCCTGCACCAGGATGCGGTTGGCGCAGACACAGGTCTGGCCCGCGTTGCGGTATTTGCACACGATGGCGCCCTTCACCGCTTCGTCCAGATCCGCGTCGTCGAACACGATAAACGGCGCGTTGCCGCCAAGTTCCATGGAGGTTTTCTTGATGGTGTCGGCGCACTGGGCCTGCAGTTGTTTGCCCACGGCAGTGGAGCCGGTGAAGGTGAATTTGCGCACCAGCGGGTTGCCGGTCATCTCGGCGCCGATTTCCCGCGAACTTTTGCCCACCACTACGTTGAATACCCCTTTGGGGACACCGGCCTTTTCTGCCAGCACGGCTAGAGCCACGGCGGAGAGCGGGGTTTCTGAGGCGGGTTTAGCGACGAAGGTACAGCCGGTGGCCAGGGCCGGAGCGACCTTGCGCGCGATCATGGCACTGGGGAAATTCCACGGGGTGATGGACGCGGTGACGCCCACGGGCTGTTTTACCACGACAATGCGCTTGTCGTTACTCGGGGGGGCGATGACGTCGCCATAAACGCGCTTGGCTTCTTCCGAGAACCATTCCAGGTAGTTGGCGCCGTAAGTGATTTCGGTTTTCGCTTCGCTGAGGGGCTTGCCCTGCTCTGCAGTAAGGATGGCGGCAAGGTCGTCGACGTTGTCGATGATCAGGTTGTACCAGTCGCGCAGAATTTTCGCCCGCTCTTTGACGGTGCGGTTGCGCCAGGCAGGCCAGGCCTGGTTGGCGGCTTCGATGGCGCGGCGGGTTTCGTCAGCACCGCAGGAGGCGATGGTGGCCACGACTTCACCATTGGCGGGGTTGATGACGTCGAGGGTGTTGCCGGAATCCGCATCTGCCCACTGGCCGTTGATGTAAGACTGTTTGCGCAGCAGGTTGGGGTTCTTAAGACTTAGCATTTGGGGGCCTTTCCTTGTAGTTGCCAGCAGCTTGAGTTGCGGCGCGGCTAGCTACGAACGTTCGTTGTTCGCAATTCTAGCCTTCCGCAGTTTTTTCTGCCCTTACCTAAAGGGTATTGCGACGCCCCGTGCCGATTTCAACCGAGTTCGACTCCGCGGCTATTTTTTCTTTTTCACAAACTTCATCAGGCGGCGCTTCTTGGCTTTTTGGCGCTCGTTGAGTTTGTTTTTCTTGCCCGCGTAGGGGTTGTCGCCAGTGCGGAATTCGATCTTTACCGGGGTGCCGTGCAGGTCCAGGGCTTTGCGGAAGGTTTTTTCCAGGTAGCGCACATAGTGGTTCGGCACCTGGGCGGTCTGGTTGCCGTGAATCACAATCACCGGAGGATTTTGACCACCGGCGTGGGCGTAGCGCAGTTTGATGCGGTGGCCATTCACCAGCGGCGGTTGGTGCTCAGTAACCGCCCACTGCAGAATCCGCGTGAGGTGGTTAGTGGAGAGCTTGTCGGTGGCGGACTGATAAGCGTCTTCGATGGACTTGTACAGATTGCCCACGCCCGTGCCATGCAGTGCGGAAATAAAGTGAATATCCGCAAAGTCCACAAAGCGCAGGCGGCGCTCCAG
The DNA here is from genome assembly GCF_947504145.1 of uncultured Microbulbifer sp. Taxonomy (GTDB): domain Bacteria; phylum Pseudomonadota; class Gammaproteobacteria; order Pseudomonadales; family Cellvibrionaceae; genus Microbulbifer. The sequence goes on along the minus strand of NZ_CANNGQ010000001.1, from coordinate 148,770 downwards.
TTCGGTTTTGACAAAGTCGCGGTGGTCGGGATCGAGGCCGTCCCACTTGTTCAGGGCCACAACCAAAGCACGGCCGGCCTGGATGACACTGCCCATCAGGTGCAGATCCTGATCCACCAGGCCTTCACTGGCATCGATCACCAGCACCACCACGTTGGCATCTTCCACTGCCTGCAGGGTTTTGACGATGGAGAATTTCTCCACCGATTCCTTGACGTTTTTACGGCGGCGGATGCCGGCAGTGTCGATGATGGTGTACGGCTTTTCGTCGCGGGTGTAGTTGATGTACACGCTGTCGCGGGTGGTGCCGGGCTGGTCGAAAACCACTACGCGCTCTTCGCCCAGCAGGCGGTTCACCAGAGTGGATTTGCCCACGTTGGGGCGGCCGACGATACCAATCTTGATGCCTTTGGCTTCTTCCTGCTCTTCCTCTTCCGTCGCCGGCAGCCCCTCGACCAGGCGCTCCATCAGTGAGCGAACACCGCGGCCGTGGGTGGCGGTGGTGGGGAAAAGTTCGCCGATGCCGAGTTCGTAGAATGGCGCCAGGGCGATATCCGGATTTACCCCGTCTACCTTATTGGCCACCAATATGGTGGGCTTGGAGCGGGTGCGTAGGCGCTCGGCGATCATATCGTCCGCCGGGGTGAGGCCCGCGCGGCAGTCCACCAAAAACAGCACAAAGTCCGCTTCTTCGATGGCCTGCATGGATTGCTCGGCCATGGCCGCGTCGATACCTGCTTCGTCACCACTGATACCGCCGGTGTCCACCAGAATCATTTTGCGGCCTTCGAATTCCGCTTCGCCGTATTTGCGGTCGCGGGTGAGGCCGGCGTAGTTGGCCACGAGGGCATCGCGGCTTTTGGTGAGCCGGTTGAACAGGGTGGATTTACCCACGTTGGGGCGCCCTACGAGGGCGATTACAGGCAACATATCAGGAGGTACTCAAATGCTGGCATCGGGCCAGATATATAAATGTCTACGGGCTGCGTTGGGCACGCTTTAACCAGAAATGCAAACGCCCGCAGTGATGCGGGCGGTTCGGTTTTCCGTTGTAGGACACAGCCTGAAGGCAGGCTCCTACAAACGATCGTGTACTAAAACTACGTTAGCGCTCCAGGCGCAGTGCCACCAGTTCGCCGTCGTCCGACAGGGCGAACAGCAGGTCGCCATCGGCCAGCAGCGGGATGCGCACTGGATCGCGGTCGATACGGGTGCGGCCCACAAAGCGGCCGGTAGATGGATCCAGCGCGTGGAGGTAACCATCCAGGTCGCCAACCACCACGACATCACCAAAATACGCGGGTCCGCTCAATTCGCGACGCAGCAGTTCACTGTTGGTCCACTGGATCTGCCCATTACCCACATTGTAGGCGTGGACACTGCCATCGGCGCCGCTGAGGAACACCTGACCGGCACCCACGGTCACCCCGTGGTTGGTCGAGGCGTCACGGGCCCAAAGGCCGCGGCCATCTTCCCGGGACAGCGCAACCGCGCGGCCCTGATAACTCGCGGCAAAAACCAGGTCACCGCGTACCAGCGGCGTGCCGTCGACATCGACGACACGTTCCAGCTCGGCGGTCCCCTGGGGAATGGCAACGCGCTGTTCCCAGCGGGTGAGGCCATCGGAAGCATTCAGAGCAAGCAGCTTACCGTTGTCCAGACCGGCGAACACCATGCCGGCGGAGATCACGGGGCTGGCTGTGCCGCGCAGGGTCAGTACCGGCAGCGCGGTGTTGTGCCGCCACTGCTGTTCACCGGTGTTGGCATCCAGACCCAGCAGTTTGCCATCCACGGTCTGCACGACCACCATGCCGGAACCCACTGCCGGGGTGGCAACCACTTCGCCACCCAGCTGGGTGGCCCAGCGCTCGCTGCCGTCGTGCAGGTTCAAGGCGACAATACGGCCGCGATAATCAGCCACTACGGCCATACCCAGGCCAACACCGACACCGCCGCTGATGGACTGATCGATATCCACTTTCCACAGACGTTTGCCACTTGCGCGATCAAAGGCATTCACATCGCCATCGCTGTTGGCGGCAATGACTTTGCCATCAATGATGCCCGGCTTGAGCATGGCATAACGCAGCGCGTCGATATCGCCAATATTCTGCGACCAGACTTCACGCAGCTGGACGCTCTCGGTGATTTCCGTCAGCTCTACGGGATCGGTATCTTCCTTTTCTTCGGTGGAAGCACAGGCACCGATCACTGCGGCCAGAGCCACGGCGGCAATCCGGTTAAGCGCTTTGCCCGCCACCATGCGTACGCCTGTGTGAGTAGCTATCATTGCGCGTCCTTCTCCGTTGCTGCTTCGCTGTCCGTTTCTGCTTCGTTTGCGTCGCCTGCCGCTTGTGCGGCCGGGCCGTCTTGAGCATTCGACTTTTCAGCCTGGGGTGCTTCGCCCAGGGTTTCAATTTTCAGGTCCAGCAGGCGCGAGCCGGCAGCCTGCTCTGGCAGCAACTGGGCGCGGGCTTGCAGGTAGGCAGCGCGGGCGGCTTCTTTATCGCCCTGCTGTACCAGAATATCCCCGCGGGTTTCCGCATAAAGCGCGGCGAACGCTGCAGGTACATCGCCTTGTACCAGCGCCAGGGCTTCTTTGGTTTCACCGCGCGCGGCCTTGACGGCTGCCAGACGGCGCTTGGCCACCAGCGTCAGTGATTCGTCGCCGCTGTTATCCAGCACCCACTGCAGTTCTTTGGCGGCAGTTTCCAGATCATTCTTCTCTGCCGCCAGACCCGCCAGCTGCAGCGATGCCTGCGCGGCATAAATACGCTTGGCGAAGTCGTCTTTCAGTTCGCGGGCCAGAGACTGGGCAGTGGTCAGCTGCTTGTTGTCCGGGTTGCCCTCGTTGGCAGCCAGCGCTTCAACAAAGCCCTGATACACGTTGGAAGCCGCTTCTGCATCGCTGCGCTCCTTGCCCTGCCACCACTGCCAGCCGAAGTAACCGGCCAGCGCCAGTACGATACCGGTGACGATGCCGGTACCGTTTTCTTTCCACCAGCGTTTGAGCGATTCAATCTGTTCTTCTTCGGTCAAATGGTCAGCCATTTCTTATTCGCCTTATTTTTAATCCAATACGTAAATTCGGTCTTGATATCCGGCCGGGTGGCCGGTGAGCGCCTTATGCCTGTAGCATTTTGGCCACATCTGCCAGCGCCACAGTCTGCTGTTCGGCGCCTGTGCGCAGCGGTTTTACCGTTACCTGCCCCGCGGCGGCCTCGTCTTCACCAATGATCAGCGCGTAATCGGCGTTGCTCTTGTCGGCCTTTTTCATCTGACTCTTGAAGCTGCCGCCACCGCAGTGGGTCTGCAGGCGCAACCAGGGCAGCTCGCTACGCACTTGCTCCGCTGCCGTCAGGGCTGCGGATTGTACATTACCCACCGCCACCAGGTACGCATCGACCTGCTGGTCGAGGGAGTCCGGCAACACTTCCAGTGTTTCCAGCAACAGGACCAGGCGCTCAACGCCGAGGCCGAAGCCTACGCCCGGGGTAGGCTTACCGCCCATCTGTTCGACGAGACCATCGTAACGGCCGCCGGCACACACGGTACCCTGGGCGCCAAGGCTGTCGGTCACCCACTCGAAAACGGTCTTGCCATAGTAGTCGAGGCCGCGCACCAGGCGCGGATTTACCTCGTAGACCACACCGGCAGCATCCAAGAGTGCGCGCAGCTGTTCAAAGTGTGATTTTGATTCCTCGTCGAGGAAGTCCAGTAGACAAGGAGCGTCCGTCAGCAGTTCCTGAGTCTGGGCATTTTTACTGTCGAGAATACGCAATGGGTTCCGCTCGAGGCGGCGCTGGCTGTCTTCGTCCAGTTGATCCTTGCGCGCAGACAGGTATTCCACCAGCGCATCGCGATAGGCGGCGCGGCTGTCGCTGTTGCCCAGGGAGTTCAGCTGCAGAGTGACGTGCTCGGACACACCCAGTTGCTTCCAGATGCGCGCGGTCATCATCAGCATTTCGGCGTCGATATCCGGGCCGTTGATGCCAAAAACTTCTACCCCAAACTGGTGGAACTGCCGCAGGCGGCCCTTCTGTGGGCGCTCGTAGCGGAACATGGGGCCGAAGTACCAGAGGCGTTGGGGCAGGCTCAGCAGGCTGTTCTGGATCGCTGCGCGCACGGTGCCGGCGGTACCTTCGGGGCGCAGGGTGACACTGTCTCCGCTCTTGTCGTCAAAGGTGTACATTTCCTTTTCGACAATATCGGTGGCCTCACCCACAGCGCGCGCAAACAAGTGCGTGGACTCGAGCATCGGGGTACGGATTTCACTGTACCCGTAGCGGGCGAAGAGTTCGCTGAGGGTGCTTTCTACGTACTGCCACACCGGCGACTGGGTGGGCAGCAGGTCGTTCATGCCGCGGATGGCGCGAAGTTGTTTCAACGGATGTCCTTAACGTCTTGACGATTAAACGGAGCTCAGAGCTTCCAGTTATTCCGTGGTTTCTTTGGCGATGATCTGCGCTTCCTGCGCTTCTTTGGCCGCGGCTTTTTCGCGGATCAGTTGCTCCAGATCATTCACCAGGTTGTCGTTCTTGAATTTACGGTCCGGCTGTCCGTCCACATAAATGGCGTGGCTGGGGGTACCGCCGGCAAGGCCGATATCCGCTTCTTTTGCCTCGCCCGGGCCGTTGACGATGCAACCGATCACCGCCACATCCAACGGCGTGGTGATATCTTCCAGGCGGGTTTCCAGTTCATTCATGGTTTTCACCACATCGAAGTTCTGGCGCGAGCAGCTGGGGCAGGCAATAAAGTTGATGCCTTTGGTACGCAGCCGCAGGCTTTTCAGCAGGTCCCAACCCACTTTCACCTCTTCCACCGGATCGGCAGCGAGGGAAACTCGCAGGGTATCGCCGATGCCGTCCAGCAACAGCGCGCCCAGGCCAATAGCGGATTTCACAGTACCGGCACGCAGGCCGCCGGCTTCGGTGATGCCCAGGTGCAGCGGCTGCTCGATCTGGGAGGCCAACTTGCGGTAAGCCGCGGTGGCCATAAAGATGTCGGAGGCCTTTACGCTCACCTTGAAGTCCTGGAAGTTCAGGCTGTCCAGGATATCCACATGGCGCAGGGCGGATTCCACCAGGGCGTCCGGAGTGGGTTCGCCGTATTTCTTCTGCAGGTCTTTTTCCAGGGACCCGGCGTTGACGCCGATGCGGATCGGGATGTTCAGATCCCGCGCCTTGTCGACCACCGCGCGAATACGCTTCTCGCGACCGATGTTGCCCGGGTTAATGCGCAGGCAGTCCACCCCCAGATCGGCCACCCGCAGGGCGATGCGGTAGTCGAAGTGAATATCCGCCACCAGCGGTACATTCACCTGCTTTTTAATCGCACCGAAGGCTTCCGCAGCATCCATAGACGGAACCGAAACCCGCACGATATCCGCACCGGCGCTCTCCAGCCGCTGGATCTGATCCACGGTTGCGGCCACATCGCAGGTCTCGGTGTTGGTCATACTCTGCACCGAAATCGGCGCACCACCACCCACCGGCACATTACCCACCATGATCTGGCGCGATACGCGGCGAACTATGGGCGACTCGAATTGCATAAACAGCACCTGCGTTGGCTTTTAGCGAGTAAAGGGGATGACCAAAATTGGGGGGGATTATAGATAGATTGGGCGCAAACCTACAGTCACCTGTTGGGCCTCGCCGGACTAACACGCCTTAGGAGGCTGCTTGCAGGCGAACAGCTGGGTGTTCGCCCGGTTCACCTGCAAGCAGGCCCCTACAGAGAGAGGGAAGTGTCAGCCGCCCACGGTGAGCTTACGGGTACGACGATTGCCCAGGGGGGCGCTTTCCACCACTTCTCCGGCGTAGCTGACGGTGGTAGCCGCGGCATTGCCCAGCATCAGGCTGAACGGGGCCTCGCCTTCCAGCTCGACAGTGGAACCTGCAGGCTGCAGCCTGGCAAGGATCTTGTTACCAGTGGCGTCGGTAACTTCCACCCAGGACTCCTCACTGAAGCTCAGGGCCAGCGCAGCACCGGAAATAGCAACGGGTGCCGGAGGTTCTGCCACTGGCTGCAACGTTGAAGCAGGCACCGACGGCTCAGAAATGGCTATCTGAGGCTCGGAAACAACCGGGTCCGCCTGCTGTACAGTTTCCTGCACCGGCACAACCGCTTCAGCAGCCGCTTCCGGCTCTGGCTCAGGGCTCTCGGTAACAACGTCCGCCACGTCAGCCAGCTGGACATCGGTTTCAGGCGCAAAATCTTCCGCCAGCTCGGACTCCAGCTGGCCCTGCGAAGACACGGCAAAGTCCTGTGGATCTGGCAGCTCATCTGCAGGTTCAGCATCTACAACCGCGTTATCTGCAACCTGGGCCTGCGGTGCTACGGGTGCATTCTTCTGCCCCATCCACCAGTAACCACCGGCAGCGACCACTGCAGCGACCAGCACGATAGGCACGAACGCGGAGCCGCCAGAGGAACCACTCCCGCCAACCACCGGGCCTTTGGGCACCTGGGCGGCGCGCGGTGCTTCGGCCGGGGCCTGCCGGGCAAAAGCGGCCAGCGGACCAGTCTCATCTATGCGGAGCTCTTTACAGATGTTGCGGATATAGCCGCGCACGTAGGTGCTGCCGGGGAAGCGATCCAGCTGATCCTGCTCCAGCGCTTCGAGCTTGCTCGGCGTCATACACAGGCGCCGGGCCAACTCGTCACTGGTCAGCCCCGCCTGCTCACGGGCGGAGCGAAGTTGCACGCCGACGGAAGCGGTTTGCGGCTGTTCGTCGGTGGTTTCCGGCTGGTCCGGATTGAGGTTACTACTGCTCATTTTCGGCCATCATCTGCTGGTATTTCAGCGTTTCCGCTGAATAGGGAAATAGGTTTTTCAGAGCCAGGGCATAACTCCGTTCCTTATCCCGGTTGCCAAAGATTTTTTCGATGCGGATACCCAGCCACAGGGATTGCGGAATCTGGCGATTCTTTTCACTGAAGCGATCCAGATACTGCTTGGCCTGGGTGTAGTCCTGCTTTTCGAACTTGAGCTCGGCCAGCTCCAGCAAGGCAACGGGCAGATCGGAACTCAGCGCCAGGGCCTTTTTGAACGCGCGCTCGGCGCCGTCCAGTTCGCGCAACCTCAACTCCGCACGGCCGAGGTTGGCGAGTGCGTACGAGCGGCGGTTGTAGGAAAGATCTTCCGATGCAGTGAGAAACTGCTCTTTGGCATCGACGTACCGCTCTTGCTGATACAGGAATACGCCGTAGTTCACCCGCGCCATGGAGAAGCTGCGGTCGTAACGCAGAGCTTTTTCGAAATGGGATTCAGCCACCGCCAGCTCGCCATCCGCCTGATACAGCAGTGCGAGACCGTGATGGGCCTGCGGGTCTCGTTTACCCAGCTTCAGGGCTTCCTGGAAGTGGTGACGGGCCATTTCGCGGTTGTCACCACCGCTTTGCAGATAGCGTAAGCCGAGCTGGACGTGAGTTTCACGGGCCTTGTCGAGGTCGACCTGCTTGCCACCGCCGGTGGTTACGCAGCCCCCCAGCAACAGGGAAACGAGTAATCCAGCAATGACTGCCGGATTGGAAATTTTTGCTAACACGAGCATCACCTTGTAGTTATCGGGTGCGTATTACCTGCGCACGCCGTATCCCTTCGGCGATGCAAGAGTCAGGCCTGGCTGACAATCCTTACCGGGCGCGCGGCGTTGCGATAACGCTCGGAGCGACGGGTGCGGTCGTTCACCTGACCGGCCAGCTGACCACAGGCCGCGGCGATATCGTCGCCTCGGGTGGTACGCACGGTTACGGTATAGCCTTTGTCCAACAAAATCTGTTGAAAACGTCGCAATGCGTTGTTGCTGACCCGCTGATAATCGGACAGCTCGAACGGATTGAAGGGTATCAGATTTATCTTTACCGGCACATCGCGCAGCAGTTCCGCCAGCTCTTCGGCGTGCTCCGGACGGTCGTTCACCTCACGCATCATGGTGTACTCGATGGTGATCTTGCGGTGATTGTCCGGCATCTGCTCGATATAGCGCTTGGCGCTGTCGAGCAGCATGGCGATGGGGTATTTCTTGTTGATGGGCACCAGCTCGTTGCGCAGGGCATCGTTGGGTGCGTGCAGGGAGATCGCCAGGCTCACATCGGTCGCTTCAGCCAGGCGGTCCAGGGCCGGCACGACGCCGGAGGTGCTCAGCGTGACCCGACGCTTGGAGATGCCGTACGCATTGTCTTCCATCATCAGGTTCATGGCGTCGACCACGTTGTCGAAGTTGAGCAGGGGTTCCCCCATACCCATCATCACCACATTGGTCACCTTGCGCGGCCGCTCCTGCTTGGGTTGCGGAGGCAGCAGCTGACCAAACGACTTACACGCGATCCACACCTGGCCGATGATCTCGGCAGCAGTCAGGTCGCGGTTAAAGCCCTGCTTGCCGGTGGCGCAGAAGCTGCAGTCCAGGGAACAGCCGACCTGGGAGGACACACACAGGGTGCCCCGGTCACCATCGGGGATATAGACCGTCTCGATCACGTTGCCACCGCTGACCTCAATCAGCCACTTGCGGGTGCCATCGGTGGAGTCCATCTGCTTGAGGACTTTGGGGGCGCGGACTTCGGCGATCTCCGACAGCTTGGCGCGCATCGCCTTGCTGACGTTGGTCATCTGCTCGAAATCGTCCACGCCGCTCTGGTGAATCCATTTCAGTACCTGTACCGCGCGAAAGCGCTTCTCGCCCAAGCCGGAAAAGAAGTCCGTGAGCTTGTCGACCGACATGCCCAGCAGATTGATTCTTTCGGCTTGTTGGGTTTCGGCCTGTACGGTTTGTACTTCGGTCATGGATTCACCTTGCACCCAGATGAGTGCGAATTAAGTCGGTGCGGAATTTGGATACACCGCAGGAGCCTCCCTGCACGCGAACGGTTCGAAGTCCGGACCATTCGCCTGTAGAGCAGGCTCCCGCTGATAGTACTGCGTAGCAGGCTACTTAGCGTGCGCAGACTTCTTCCGCAGAGAAGAAGTAGCTCACTTCGCGCTCTGCAGAAGCGGCGGAGTCGGAGCCGTGTACGGCGTTGGCATCGATGCTGTCGGCGAAATCTGCACGGATGGTACCGGCGTCGGCTTCTTTCGGGTTGGTGGCGCCCATCAGGTCACGGTTGGCCAGGATGGCGTTTTCGCCTTCCAGAACCTGTACCACAACCGGGCCGGAAGTCATGAAGGCAACCAGGTCTTTAAAGAAAGGACGCTCTTTGTGCTCGGCATAGAAACCTTCAGCCTTTTCCTGGGACAACTGAACCATTTTCATCGCAACGATGCTCAGGCCAGCCTTCTCGAAACGGCTCTCGATTTCGCCGATTACGTTTTTGGCGACGGCGTCCGGCTTGATGATGGACAGGGTGCGTTCTACGGCCATGATGTTCTCCATTTCCAGGTTTTGTAAAAAATTGTCTTAATACAGATACGAAAAAAGCAACTTTCGTTGCTCTTCCCTGAATTCTCTCACCACAACAACTGGCGATTTAATAACCAGCCAGCCTCGCGGAGCGCGGATTATACGCGCTGTGCGATGAAGTTTGTACTATTCGTTTTCTTCGATCCAGGCGGCTTGAATGGCCTCGAGGATCTTCTCGCCACAGCGGTTGGGGTCGTCATCGAACCCCGGCAGCGCCATGACCCACTGGCGCAGGTCGACGAAGTTGACCCGCAGTGGGTCCACGTCCGGATGGGCATCGCACAACTCGATGGCGATATCGTTAATATCCGTCCATTTCATGTCATTTTCCTCGCGCTGTTCGCCTCAGTGTTTCTCGGACACCTGGTTGATGGTGTATTTAGGAATCTCGACCACCAGGTCTTCGTTTTCCACAATCGCCTGGCAGGACAGACGGGAATCCGGCTCCAGCCCCCAGGCCTTGTCCAGCAGGTCCTCTTCCAGCTCGTCTGGCTCACCCAGTGAGTCAAAGCCCTCGCGCACGATGACGTGACAGGTGGTGCAGGCGCAGGCCTTCTCACAGGCGTGCTCAATCTCCACGCCGTGCTTGAGCGCCGCATCGCAGACACTGATACCGGGATCCACTTCGATGACTTTGCCTTCCGGGCACAATTCTTCGTGGGGCAGGAAAACTATCTTCGGCATACTTTCAAACTCCGAGTCGCAACTCTTCAATCATGACCGCCCGTGAGGGCTTGTCGAATGGCCCCTCAGGGCTTGTCGAATTCATCCAGGCTGTGGCCCTGCATGGCGCGCTTTATGGACTCGTCCATGCGGCGCGCGGCAAACGGCTCGGACAGCGCATTCAGCTCGTCGATACGGCTGCGGATCTCTTCCGGGGTGCCGCCATTGTGGGCCAGCCGCAGCGCCTGCATCCCCCGCTCCAGTGCCTCCAGTTCTTTTTCGTCCAGCAGCTCGGCACCGTTTTCCTGCAGCGCCACCAGCATGGCCTCCAGCGTGCGCTCGGCCTCGACTTGGGCCTCGCGCAGGGCGCGGGCGGCAATGTCTTCTTCGGCGTTGGCGTAGGAGTCCTGCAGCATACGGGTGATATCCGAATCTCCCAGGCCGTAGGACGGCTTGACGGTGATCTCCGCCTGCACGCCGCTGCTCTTTTCCATGGCCGTGACAGACAGCAGGCCGTCGGCGTCTACCTGAAAGGTCACGCGGATATGCGCAGCGCCGGCCACCATAGGCGGGATACCGCGCAGCTCGAAACGCGCCAGGGAGCGACAGTCCTGCACAAGTTCACGTTCGCCCTGCACCACGTGAATGGCCATGGCAGTCTGGCCGTCCTTGAAGGTGGTGAACTCCTGAGCCTTGGCCACCGGGATGGTGGTATTGCGGTGGATCAGCTTCTCAGTGAGGCCGCCCATGGTCTCAATCCCCAGAGACAGGGGGATGACATCCAGCAGCAACAGGTCTTCGCGGGATTTGTTGCCCACGAGCACGTCGGCCTGCAACGCGGCACCGATGGCGACCACCTGATCCGGATCGATATCTGCGTGGGGCTCACGACCGAAAAAATCCCGCACTTTGTCGCGCACCCGCAGGGTTCTGGTAGAACCGCCCACCAGCACCACTTCGGCAACTTCTTCCGCAGACAGGTCCGCGTCGCGCAGGGCGCGCTTGCAGGCCCGCAGGGTCTTCGCGATCAATGGATCCAGCAGCTCGGCGAGCTTTTCCCGGCTGAGTTCAGCGGACCAGCCGCCGTAACTGACGGATACCGAAACTTCACTGGCCAGGGCTTCCTTGGCGGCACAGGCGGTGTTCAGCAACTTCCGCTGTTCGCCGGCGTCGTGGTCGGTACCCAGCCCGGCCTCCTCGGCAATCCACTCAGCCACCGCGCGGTCAAAGTCATCGCCACCGAGGGCGCTGTCGCCACCGGTAGAGAGCACTTCAAATACACCCTTGGACAGGCGCAGAATTGAAATATCAAAGGTGCCGCCGCCGAGATCGTAGACGGCGATCGTCTTGTCGGCAGCATCACCACGCTCCTCCTGCTTGTCGAGCCCATAGGCGACCGCCGCTGCGGTGGGCTCGTTCAGCAGACGCAGTACATTCAAACCTGCGAGCTTGGCGGCATCTTTGGTGGCCTGGCGTTGGGCTTCGTCAAAGTACGCGGGCACGGTAATCACCGCGCCGTCCAGTGGCCCACCGAGCGACTCGGCGCCGCGCGCAGCGAGCACTTTCAAAATCTCTGCGGAAACCTGCACCGGGTTTACCTTACCGGCGACTGTTTCGATCGCAGGCATGCCGCCAGTGTCTTCGGCAAAGTGGTAGGGCAGTTGATCGCCGAAATTCTTGATATCTGCCAGGCCGCGGCCCATAAGGCGCTTGATGGAAATCAGCGAGTTATACGGGTCCTCACCGGCGGCGGCGCGGGCGCCATAACCCACTTCCACACCAGCTTCGGTGTAACGCACCGCGGAGGGCAAAATCACGCGGCCATCATCCGCGGGCAGCGGTACGGCCGAGCCACTGCGCACGGTGGCCACCAGTGAGTTAGTGGTACCGAGATCGATGCCTACCGCGCGCTTGCGCTGATGAGGCTCGGGCGTCTGGCCGGGTTCGGAAATCTGCAGTAATGCCATAGTGCTAATATTTAGTTCGCTTCAGTCCAGTAAATCTTCTTCGAGCTCTTCAACCTGCCGCTGCAACTTGGCCAGGAACTGGAGTTTGAGCAGTGCGCTTTTCGCCTCTTCCAGCGCATTGGCGCTCAGGGCAGAGGCGAAGGCAGCCTCCTGCGCCTTAAACAGCTGGCCTGCTTCGCTACCCAGGTTGTCCAACTCCGCCTCCGGATCGGCGGCCGTGCGTACGTCTTCCAGCTGTTCACGCAACATCATCTGCTGCATGAGAAACTCGCCATCGGCGGTCGTCTGTTCCGGATTGATTTCAACACCGGCCAGTTGCAACAGATAGGCGGCGCGGGCCACCGGGTCTTTCAGGGTGTTATTGGCTTCGTTGATCTGCGCTGCGTACTGCATCGACAGCATCTGCTCGCGCTCGGACTTCGCCGCGAAGCGGTCCGGATGGAATTCCTGCTGCAACTCGCGGTAGCGTTTTGCCAGCGCCTGACGGTCAACCGCGTAGGAGACCGGAAGGCCAAAAATTTCAAAGTGATTCTGTTGCATAAAAGTGCTGCCAAATAACAAAAAGGCCGGCATGCACCAGGCATCCGGCCTCCAACTGCGCGAAAGCCCAGGTATTAAACGTGGAAGCTCTCGCCGCAGCCGCACTCATTTTTTACATTGGGGTTCTTGAAGGCGAAGCCTTCATTCAGCCCCTCTTTGACGAAGTCCAGTTCGGTACCGTCGAGATAGGCGAGGCTTTTGGGGTCGACAATCAGCTTGACGCCGCCCGCTTCAAACACCGTATCTTCCGCCTCAGCCTGATCGACAAACTCGAGAACGTAGGCCATTCCAGAGCAGCCGGCGGTCTTCACGCCGACGCGAATACCGATACCACTACCACGGCTGGCCAATTGCCTGGCGACGTGAGCCTGGGCCGCTTGGGTCATGGAAATTGCCATGTCGGTGCTACTCCTTACCGGTCTTCACTCTTGCCTGACAGTCTCGGGACCTGAGCCTGAGCTCAGCCCGCAGCCTGTTCGGTTTTCTCACCGCGCTTCTCGCGGATGTTATTCACTGCGGCCTTGATCGCATCTTCGGCGAGTACGGAACAGTGAATTTTTACCGGCGGCAGCGCCAGCTCTTCGGCAATCTCGGTGTTCTTGATCTGCGCCGCTTCATCCAGGCTCTTGCCTTTCACCCACTCGGTGAGCAGGGAGCTGGAAGCAATGGCAGAACCGCAGCCATAGGTTTTGAACTTGGCGTCTTCAATGATGCCGCTTTCGTTCACCTGAATCTGCAGACGCATGACGTCACCACAAGCCGGTGCGCCGACCATGCCAGTCCCCACATTTTCCGCCTTGTCGTCCATGCGACCGACGTTACGGGGATGTTCATAGTGGTCAATTACTTTATCGCTATAGGCCATGACTATACCCTCTCAAAAATTCTCGATTTGCGCGGCAGCTTAGTGGGCTGCCCATTCGATGGTGCTGAGGTCAACGCCATCTTTGTACATGTCCCAGAGCGGGGACAGTTCGCGCAGTTTTTCCACTGCCTGCCTTACTTCTTTGGCCGCGGTATCCACGTCCTGTTCCGTGGTAAAGCGACCAAAACTGAAGCGCAGGGAGCTGTGGGCCATCTCGTCGTTTACACCCAGCGCGCGCAGTACGTAGCTGGGCTCCAGGCTCGCCGACGTACACGCGGAGCCGGAGGAGATCGCCAGATCTTTCAGCGACATGATCAGGCTCTCACCCTCTACGAACGCAAAGCTGACGTTCAGATTGCCCGGTACACGCTGCTCAACAGAGCCGTTGATGTGCACTTCTTCCATATCGTTGATCTGATTCCAGAAACGCTCGCGCAGTGCAACCAGGCGCTTGCCCTCTTCCGCCATCTCTTCTTTGGCGATGCGGAATGCTTCACCCATACCCACGATCTGGTGGGTGGGCAGAGTGCCAGAGCGCATACCGCGCTCGTGGCCACCACCGTGCATCTGCGCTTCCAGACGCACGCGCGGCTTGCGACGCACATACAGGGCGCCGATACCTTTGGGGCCGTAAACTTTGTGAGCGGAGAAGGACATCAGGTCCACTTTGAGCTCCGCCAGATCGATATCGATCTTGCCGGCACTCTGGGCTGCGTCCACGTGGAAGATCACTTTGCGCTCGCGGCAAAGCTCGCCGATCGCGGCAATGTCGTTGACTACGCCAATTTCGTTATTGACGTGCATCAGACTCACCAGAATGGTGTCTTCACGCAGCGCTTCCTGTACCTGCTCCGGGTAGACGATGCCGTCTTCTTTCGGATTCAGATAGGTCACTTCAAAGCCTTCGCGCTCCAGTTGGCGGCAGGCATCGAGTACGGCTTTGTGCTCAATCTTGGAAGTGATGATGTGCTTGCCGCGGCCCTGATAGAAGTGCGCAGCACCTTTGATGGCGAGGTTATCAGACTCGGTGGCACCACTGGTCCACACGATCTCACGGGGGTCGGCGTTGACCAGCTCCGCCACTTCGCGACGGGCATCTTCCACCGCCTCTTCCGCTTTCCAGCCATACAGGTGGGAGCGGGACGCCGGGTTACCGAAGTTACCCTCCATAGTCATCTGCTCCGCCATCTTACTGGCGACGCGCGGGTCTACCGGGCAAGTTGCCGAATAATCCAGGTAAATGGGAAGCTTCATAATCTTTTCTCTCCACTCGCCGATCTGTTACCGGCGCCATACTGCTGATTAAGCTCAATGTTCGGTTGGTCAGACCCGCTAGCCTGACCGGGCGGGCGGCACCTTACTGCAAGCCACCAATAATCGCCACTTTCTGTTCTACCACCTGATCCAGAGCATCGGACGCGGCGCGCCCGTCCTGGCGGCGGGCCACTTCCTGCACATCGGCACGCTCGACCATATCGGCCAGGCTGATCCCGTTGAGGAAGCCGTGAATCTGACGGCTGAGATCCGTCCACAGGTAGTGGGTAAGGCACTGTTCACCGGCGGAGCAGTCGCTGTTACCGCCGCAACTGGTTGCATCGACCGATTCATTGACCGCATCGATGATTTCCGCCACGCAGATGTCCGCGTTTGCCCGGGCCAGGCGATAGCCGCCGCCGGGGCCGCGCACACTGGATACCAGTCCAGACTGACGCAGGCGGGAAAACAGCTGCTCAAGATAAGACAGGGAGATATCCTGGCGCTTGGATATGTCAGCCAGGCTAATGGGGCCGCGCTCGGCGTGTAATGCCAGGTCCAGCATGGCTGTGACCGCATATCGCCCTTTGGTTGTTAAACGCATACGCTCTCCTGGCCTTCTCTCGGCTCTCGATTGAAAAGCCCCCTCCCATCGCCCCGCTTTACGGGCTTCAGGGCCCGAAACCAGTACTACCGAACCGGGGCGCGAGTATGGAATAACCCACTACTTCAGTCAAGTATATAGCCGAGTAAACCAGTCGGGTATTTGGCGGAAGGTTATACCAATTGGTTATCACTGGCGGCGCCGGCGATATATACAGGTGCCACCCACCGGGGAAGCGTGACCCAGTGGACTATTTCGGCCGCCCCTTGCCACCGGTGCGATGAATCAGATTCTGAATCGCGGTCAGCATACCGCGCAGTATCCCCAGCTCCATATCGTCCGGACGGACGCGACTAAACAGTCGACGCAGGCGGGTCATGGTCTGACGGGGGTTGTCCGGATCGATAAACCCGAGCTCGCCCAGCGCCAGCTGAAGGTGGTCGTAGTAAAGCTCCATATCCCCGGCTTTCGCTGGGGGGCGATCCCAATCGGCATAGCTGAGTGCCGCACCCTTCTCCGCTTCCAGCGCCGCCATTCGCGCTTCGTACACCAGCACCTGTACCGCCGTAGCCAGATTCAGGGAGCTGTATTCGGGGTTTGCGGGAATATGCACATGGAAGTTACAGGCCTGCAGCTCCTCATTGGTCAACCCCCGGTCTTCGCGACCGAATACCAGCGCCACCGGGTGAGACTGGGCTTCGACGATTGCACGTTCGCCGCATTCCCGCGGCGTCAGCAGCGGCCAGGGGATACGGCGCTCGCGGGCGCTGGTGGCGACCACCAGGCCACAATCTGCCACCGCCTCTTCCAGGGTTTCCACCACCACTGCACTATCGAGCAGCTCTGCGGCACCGGCAGCACGCCACACCGCATTGGCAGCGGGGAATTCCCGCGGCTGCACCAGATACAGCTGGCTCAGCCCCATATTCTTGAGCGCGCGGGCGGCGCCACCGATATTGCCCGGGTGGGCACTGTTGACCAGCACAACGCGGATGTTGTCCAGCGCAGCCAGTGCACTCTTGGACGCCGATTTCGATGCGGTTTCGGAAGGAGAAGTCGCCATATTGGTTACCCGGTCAGAATGACTACACTAGGGCCTGTTATAAAACGGGCGCGGAGTGTAGCAAAATTGCACAGGAATCCCTACAATCGCGCCGCCGGCCTGCCCGGCACTGCTTTTTACCATCGACACCCACAACTGATCGCGGAATTCCTATGGAACCCATGCTGAATATTGCCCTGCGCGCGGCGCGCAAGGCCGGTGAACTGATCGAACGCGCCTGGGAGCGCGGCGACCTGATGAAGTTTGAAGAAAAAAGTCGCAACGATTTCGTGACGGAAGTGGACAAGGCCAGCGAGCAGGAAATCATCTACCACCTGCGCAAGGCTTACCCCAAGCACAGCATCCTCGCCGAAGAAAGCGGCCTCCAGGAAGGCGCCGAGCCGGAATACGAGTGGATCATCGATCCCCTGGACGGCACTACCAACTTTATCCACGGCTGCCCGCATTTCGCGGTGTCCATCGCCTGCCGCTACCGCGGACAGATTGAGCACGCCGTGGTTCTCGACCCGATCAAACGTGAAGAATTTACCGCCAGCCGCGGTCGCGGTGCGGCCCTGAACGGTCGTCGTATTCGCGTGTCCCCACGTCAGGGCCTGAAAGGCGCGCTCATCGGTACCGGCATTCCGTTCAATGGCGAACCGCTGGAAAACATTGACGCCTACCTGGCAGTGATGAAAGAAATTGCCGGACAGACCGCGGGTATCCGCCGCCCGGGCGCCGCTGCCCTGGACCTGGCGTATGTGGCCGCCGGCCGCTTTGATGGGTTCTGGGAAATGTACCTGAACAGCTGGGACATCGCCGCGGGCTCACTGCTGGTGAAAGAAGCCGGCGGCCTGATCAGCGACTTCCGCGGTGGCAACGACTACCTGGAATCCGGCAACCTGGTTTGCGCCACACCGAAGACCTTCAAACCGCTCCTGCAGGTTGTGGGTAAGCACCTGGGGAAAATCCCCCAATAACAAGTGTAACCATCCGCGGTTAACATCCGAGTTAAAACCTGAAGCGGCACCCGCTGCTTCAGGTTTCCATCTCCACTTCACTCTTGTCTTCCCGTTCAACACTCTCGGGCTTCCGCTGCCGTCTCAACTTGGCGATTACCCGCTCGGGCATCTCGGCAAGCACTTCATCCAGCGGACGGGGGCGACCGATGTGGTAGCCCTGCAACAGATCGACTCCGATCTCCTGCAAGCGCTCCGCAGTACCCAGGTCCTCGACAAACTCCGCAATGGTGTGCGCATTCAGGCGATGGGCAACCTGATTGATGGACTCGACAATCATCAGGTCGACAAAATTGGAATCCACCTCCCGCACAAAGCTCCCGTCAATTTTGATGTAGTCAATGGAGAAGGCCTTCAGATAGTTGAAGGAACTCAGGCCATTGCCGAAATCGTCCAGCGCCACCTTGCAGCCCATTTCCCGCAATGAGGCCACAAATTCGCTGGCGCTTTCCATCTGGTTGATCATCGCCGTTTCGGTGATTTCAATCCCCAGGCGCGGGGAAGGCAGCTCGGCCTTTTCCAGCAGCGCGATGAATTTCTGCTGAAAATCGCGATCGCCAATGGCTTCGGCAGACAGGTTCATCGCAAAACTGAGACCGCTGGCGGCAGCAATTTTTACCTTGTTGCACAAAAACTCATTCATCACCCAATTGTCGATCTGCAACATCAACCCATAGCGCTCGGCGGCAGGGATAAACGCTCCAGGGGGAATCAGAGCGCCATCACTCCCCACCATACGTACCAGCAATTCATAATGGCTGACTCGGCTAGCATCCCTGGCGCTCGCGATCGGCTGCGCATGCAGCACAAAGCGGTTTTCGTCCAGCGCTTCGCGAATACGCGAGGCCATATGAATTTCCCGGTGCTGCTCCGCCGCTGCACTACTATCAGCCTCATACAGCATGACCACACCGCGCCCCGCGTGCTTTGCCGAATAACAGGCGACATCGGCCTGGCTCATAAGGTCAGCCACATGATTGTTTTCCCGACGAATCTCCGTCACCCCCACACTGGCGCCCACATCAAATACGCGCCCAGCCCAGGGGAAGCGCAAGGAAATGATTTTTCGCACTAACTGCTCGCAGCGCAAACGCCCCTGCTCTTTATTGCAATCCCGCAGCAGGAGACCGAACTCATCCCCTCCTAGACGGGCAACGCAGTCGGAATCCCGCAACTGGCCCTTCAGGAAGCGCGCCACATTGCGCAGCAGCGCGTCGCCCGCCTGGTGACCAGCACTGTCGTTGATGACCTTGAACCGATCCAGATCCATATACGCGAGGGTATGCACCACTTCGTTGTTTCGCACCGAAGCTACCGCTTCCAGCAGGTCGCGCTTGAAGGCCTCGCGATTGGGCAAGTGGGTTAGATCGTCATGGTGAGCTTTGTAACGCAGCTGCCGGATCAGCTGGCGAGTTTCTGTCACGTCCTGGAACACCAGCACCGCCCCTAAAACCTGACCACTGCCCGTGCGCAGGGGTGACGCAGAACATTTGACGTCGTAACTGTTGCCACTGCGGTTGTGCAACACCGAGCCTTCGGCGGAGACAAACGGCATCACGTTTTGCAGGCAATCGTCCACCGGGCTGCTGACCGGCTTACCGTCGCGACCGGTGGACAACTGCAGAACACTATCGATATCCCGCCCCTGTACCTCACCCAGAGACCAACCGGTAAGCTGCTCCGCAACCGGGTTCATAAATGTGATACGCCGACGCCTGTCGGTTGCGATCACCGCGTCAGCAATCGCATTCAAGGTCACCTGCAGGTGCTCTTTCTCTTCTTCCAGCGAGCGCGCCATCTGCTTGTTGTCGGTAATATCCCGAAGAATACCGATCAGACGCATCGGCTGCCCCTCTTCACCGGACTCCATTACACGGGCAGTTTCGTGGATCCAGCGGATTTTTCCGGAATCGGTACGCACACGGTACTGACAGTCGATATCTTTCGCCTTACCACTGATGTGTGCGAGCTGCGCCTGCAGCAGGCGCTCGCGATCATCTCCGCTTACCCGCGACAGCCAATCATGGCGACTGGCAAGGTGTTCGGCATCAATGCCAACGCCACTGCTCAACCACTCGGAATAGAATGTCTTGCCAGAGCCGAGATCCCAGTCGTATACCACCTGCCCGGTCACCGTGAGGGAGAATTTCCAGCGCTCTTCGGCTTTGGCCAGCTGTGTTTCACTGCGCTTTCTCCAGTCGATATCCTCGACCTGAACCACGGCGTAGAGCGGCTCGTTATTTGCCCCCCGGGCGAGAGTACAGGACCAGTGCCCCCACACCTGCTCTCCGCTTTTGCACATAAACCGCCACTCGGCGTCCTGCACATACCCAAGCTCAAAATCAAACAGCAGGTTTCCACTGCCGGAACCGCCGGTTTCGCTGGACGCAGAGTGGTTAAGGCTCCGCTCCTCCGTTCCGATCACCTCGCGAATATTCAATCCGCGCAGCTCCACCTCCGAATAACCGATAAACCGGCAGAAACTGGAGTTAGACTGAATAATCCGGTTATCCAGTGAAACCAGCAGCATACCGATACGGGAAGACCCCATGGCCGCGCGGAAACTACTCTCCACTTCAATGATCCGCTGGCTACGCTTGCGCTCGACACTGGTTGCCACTGCCATGACATAAGCGGGAATCATTGCGGCATACAGCGGCAGAAAATCCAGCGAACTATCGATACTGCGGATGCTTTCCGGCAGCCAGGCATTGCCATTGACGAAGATCATCAGCAACGTCAGCACCGTGGAAAATACCAACAGCAGGGTTTGTGGCAACGCCAAACGCGAGGCAGCCCAGATTAGTGGCAGTGCCACATAGACGAACGGGTGTGGCAAAAGTTTTAGTACGGCAAAAATACAGACCAGAGAAAAGGCCGATATACCTAAAAAGCGCAGCAACTGCCGGGGAGCCACCAGGCTTCGCCACACCTGCATATTGAGCATATGCAGAAACGGAAGAAATATACTGATGCCAACGGTATCCGCGAGGTACCAGAAAAGAAATACATCACTGAATGGCAGGCCACGGAACAGTGCGGCCACGCCAGCACCAACACCCGCCCCTGCCAGGGTCGACAGCAACGCACCAAATATCAGAAACCGCAACCAACGCCATATGCTGCCAAAAAAATCGCCATCCGCACAAAAGAAGCGCAATAGCGACGCGGCAACAACGGACTCGACCACACCCGCCACCGAGTACAGGGTGGCGATCGCAAGCTCGAGGCCACTGACGACCGAGGCTGCCACGCTACCAATAAAAGAGGCCGCTAACAGGAAGATCCAGCGCCCGACAGGGAAGCGGTACAGAACCGCAATGGTGAGCGCATCGGCCAGCCAGATGGTCGCGATGCCATCACTGAACGACAGAAAATGTTTGCAGAAATAGGCGAGACAAAAGCTCCCCATCATCAGTAAGCAGGCTACTGACAACATACTGGTTCGCTCAGCCTCATGCTGACGCTTACCAGTGGGTTGGGGAGACGGGCTCCCACCGGGAAAATGAACGGACATCAACCACTACTTCCTTTTGGTTGGCTTTTCTTATTCTTTGCAGCCAATCTATACGGCTGCTTCAGCAAATCCCTTAACACATGCTATGAAGAACCGACCTGCCGCTGGGCATCGCTGCCGGTTTCTTTTTTCAGCGCCAGGCAGTACCTCAGCCCTTCGGCCAATTGCGGGAGGTCGTAGCTCGTTGGGACACAGACATCCAGGCACTCACTACTCTGGTCCACCAGCCCCAGAATCGGCGTGCCTGCGGTTGCGGCATCCCCGCGCACAATCGTCGAGAAATCCTTCAGGGATATTCCCGGCAGCTCGCCATCGACAACAATGATATCGACACTTCCGGTGCGGGCACTGAAAATGCCTTTCATGGCATCACTGACAACCTGTACTTCAACCTGCTGAACCGATGCCAGCACGGCTTTCATCCGGTTCGCCCAAGCAGACCGGCCAGCAACATACAACACACGGCAAACCGGTAGCATACTGGTGTAATCCGGGCGCGCGGCCATCTTCAATACTTCACTGGGTGCATCGTTCATCATGAACTCCACCCAGAAAACCGAGCCCTGCCCCTCCTCACTGTCAAACCCGATGCGCCCACCCATCGCTTCCGTCAATTGCCGGGCAATTGCCAGGCCAACACCGGTGCCCTCGATCTTGCCCTGCTCCGCGCCCAGGCGATTAAACGGCTCGAACACATGGGGCTGTTTACTGACGGCGATACCGCTACCGGTATCCAATACACTCAGGCGCAACCAGCCCTCGGCTTGGGGGGCGAAGGTAATCACTACGCGGCCGTTTTCCCGGTTGTACTTGATCGCATTGCCCACCAAATTCAGTACCACCTGTTTAAATCGCGTGGGGTCCGCAAGCACATAGGCGCGCTCCCACCCCAACGGCTCAAACGTAAGGCTGACTTTGCGGGTTTCTGCCAGTGGCTCCAGCAACTGGCGGCAATCGGCCACCAGTGGCGCCGGCTGCACGGCCTCGATGGACGGAGCCAGTCGGTTACTATCAATACGAGCGAGATCCAGAACGTCGCCCACCAGATGCAGCAGATGTTGCCCCGCCTTGCGTATCTCCGCCAGACGCAATCGCTGGTCCGGATTCAAGCTCTGGTCCAGCTCCACCATCTGGCTGTAGCCGAGAATGGCGTTTAGCGGTGTACGCAGCTCGTGGCTCAAACTGGAAATCAGCTCCGCCCTGTCCCGGCTTTCCTGTTTCAACCTGCGAGAGTCTTCCTCCAGCTTGAGCAACTTCTTTTTACTCGCGGTGATGTCCTGCAGGGTCCCCAAAACACGAATGGGCTGCCCCCCGCTGCTGCGCTGTACATTGCCACGGCAACGCACCCACACAATCCCCCGCTCCCGGTGCCTGAGGCGGAACTCAATATCCAGCGGTAGCTGCTCGCGGACATTGTCTTCCATGGCCTGTTTCACATCCGGGTAGTCGTCCGCGACCATATGGGTCTTCCAGCGTGCGAGTGCCGCGCGCGCATCCGATTCACTCTGCCCACTGGCATAGCCGAGCATTCGCCAACAGGTGTCGTCGAGGACCATCTCATCCGCGCGCAGGTCCCACTCCCACAGCCCGTCCCCCACCATATCCAGAGCGTAGTGAAAGCGTTCACCGGAAAAATAGGAAAGCGACCTGGGAGAGAGCGACTCACTGTAGTCGGTACAGCCGCCGAGAAAGAAACGCTCCCCCGACGGGGCGGTAAAAGCGCGCGCCCACAGACGCAGCCACACCGGCTGTCCATCGCGGGCGTAGGCGCGAATCGTGGTATCAACAAAAATCCCCTGCTGACACAGGCGTGTGCGCAAGGTCATCAAGCCATCGCGGTCATCGGAGTGAACAAGGGCGAGATCCCCGCTCCATACCCCGGACAGGGCAGCTTCGGGATCCCGGTGTAGCTGTAGCCAGAGGTTTCCTGTCGCGCGCTGGGCGCCGCTCTCGGGATGCCACTCCCAGACCCCTCGATTGGCACTCAATAGCAGACTGTGCAGGTAGCGCACCTGGGTCAGGGCCTGCTTTGGCTCCAAGCTGTCAAGCTCACCGGGGGTAGCGAGATTCAGGCTGACTGCTTGAGATTGAGAGGATTCAGAGTTCAACACTATTTCGCCGTCAGAGCTGCCAACGCACAGCCAGTAGCCACTTAAAATTCCGGGAATATCTGGGGGTAGTGAATCACTTATCGGCAGATAAAAAAAGGCCCCGCAATGCGGGGCCCAAAATAGCGATGATGAGAGAAAACGGGAAGTCACGCATTATTTCGTATGCCATAACCCGTGATGGATTCCCGGAGCGTGGACCTCGCGGCCCACGCTTAAGGTATTGCAACCGGTGTGCCAACTTTTGAAAAAAGCTAAAAATTTCTTAAAAATCCCCCTTGGCGCCCGAAATTGATCAAACGGTGACCACCAAGATCTGCGTGCCAATGAAATATCTGTGCTAACGACGCCACTGTTGCCGATAAATGACAGCGCTCGACCCAAGAATGAACGCAAAAACTCACTCTTGCACCAAAACAATGCGCAAACCGACCTTTCCGCCGTAATGTGACTTTCCATTCCCGAATAGTGCACTTTTCCCGTCCCGACAGCGCACGATTTCCAGTTATCGAAGTCTCACATAGGCCATACTGCCCTCGAATGACGTGTCCCGACCGGGCATCTGCGGTAGGATTTCGCTTTCGACCCGCGAACAAACTGCCGGGATCGAGATCGGAAGGCTCAAACAAGGTTGTAAACATATGAAAGCAGTTCCCGAGGCCCCACGTATCTGGCTCACGACCGTACTCTTTGCCAGTACCGCACTGGTGGCCGTGACCCTCGTACCGTTGTACGGCTTCCTGGTTGGTTACCACTGGTACCAGTGGCTGGCATTCGCCGTCCTGGGTGCCTTTTGCGGCTTGTCCATTACCGCGGGCTATCACCGCCTATGGTCCCACCGTACCTATGAAGCACACTGGTCCCTGCGCCTCTTTTATGCGCTGTTTGGCGCCGCCGCGCTGCAGAACAGTGCGCTGATCTGGTGTTCCGGCCATCGCCGCCACCACCGTCACTGCGACGACAACGATCAAGACCCTTATTCCGCCAAGCGCGGATTCTGGTTCTCCCACATCGGCTGGATGCTGCGGGAGTACCCGAGTGGTGCGGAAGATTTCGACAATGCCAAGGATCTGCAACGCGACAAAATTGTGATGTGGCAGCACAACCACTATGTGCCAGTTACTGTGGCAATGAATGTGGGCGTGCCCCTCGTGCTCGGCCTGCTGACCGGCGACGTGATCGGCATGCTGTTGCTTGCCGGCGTGCTGCGCATTGTGGTCAACCACCACACCACCTTCTTTATCAACTCCCTCGCACACATCTGGGGCCGCCGCCCCTATACCGATGAAAACACCGCGCGCGACAACGACCTGCTGGCGTTTTTCACCTTTGGTGAGGGCTATCACAACTACCACCACATCTTTCAGACCGATTACCGCAACGGTATCCGCTGGTACCAGTGGGATCCCACCAAGTGGCTGATCAAGACGGCGAGCTGGCTGGGCCTGGCGCGCAACCTGAAAACCGTGCCGGCCATGCGCATTCAGCGCGCCATGCTGACCATGCAGTTCAAACGCGCCGAGAAAAAGCTCGAACAATCCAAACATTGCGAAAGCTGGCGGCAGCTACTGGAGCGAGAGGCACAAGATTTTTCCGCGGCGCTTGCCGAGTGGAAAGAACTGCAGCAACAACGCTATGAAAATGCCCGCGAGCGCCTGCTGAGCACCTGGGAAAATGCGGCAATCCGCACCCGCGTCAAAGAGCTGGAATACAGTCTGAAAATGCAGCGCAAGCGCCTGCAGATCATGACCGAGCAATTCCATCTGGCCCCAGCGGCGGCGTAGAAATAAACAAGGCGACCCAAGTGGTCGCCTTTTTTGTATCTGCAGCCCCGACGATATTGCCGAAATGACGACTTGAACGCCCGCAGATATGCACTATAACCATAAGAGAAACTTGCCACTTCCCCCACCAACGGCCCCACTGAGAAAACTATAATTAGGTTAACCACTGAGAAGGCGCAGAGATGAAGACGTTCAAACAGGCCCATGAAGTTCTCAAAAACGCCCAGAAATTCCACCTGGATATCGCCGGTGTTTACCAGCAGCTGATGGACAATGCACAGGACAACCGCACGCAGTTGCTGCTAAAGCACTTGCACGAGCACGAGCTGCGCATGGCCAACAACCTGAAAAACTACGGTGCCGTTGCCGAGCAGAAGGTCATGCAGACCTGGCTTCAGTACACCCATGAAGAGAGTGCCGGCGACCTGATCAAAAACCTCTATCTGAGTGACAAGCCCAGCATTGAAGAAATCAATCAGCTTGGCCAGGAAGTGGACCGGTACTTTTCCGAGCTCTATCACTCTGTCTACGGGACCATCGAATCGGCGGAAGTCAAAGAGGTGTTCGAAAACCTGAAACACATTCAGGACAAAGAGCGCATCACCCTTTCCATGGCCACAAACTCCCTCTGGGACATGTAGTTCACCGCCCACACCCAGTCTTATTTAGCGCCATCCGCCCCGATGCCTTCGGGCGGATGCGTGTGATCTCCCTCCCACTTCGCGCTCGAAAGTGAAGAAGTTGGCGCTGGATTCGCCAAATATTACCCCTTTATGAAATCTCCCTATTGCCTCGGCTGAACCCGGTTGCTATTTTGACAGCGATGTCATTTGGCGGCGCCGAGGTACTAGCGTCGACTTTATATAAAAATAAACGGCCGCAAGGTGAACATTATATGATCAGCAACAAGCTCCGGCTCGGTCTGGTGACCGCTGCCATGCTCTCTGCAGGACACGGCTACGCCGCTGTCGACTGCACTTCCTTAGCCACGTGGGAAGCAGGTCCGTCCTACTCCACTGGCGCCCAGGTCCAGTACAACGACAACGCCTACGAGGCGAAGTGGTGGACCCAAAATCAGAACCCCGAGCAATACTCTGGCCAGTATCAGGAATGGAAACTGCTCGGCGCCTGTGACAGTGAAAATCCTCCGCTCACACCACCCCAGGGCTCTATTGCCGCGCCTACTGGCGGAGCCACTTTCAGCGAAAATGACAGCGTTGTCTTCTCCGTTTCCGCGTCCGATGAAGACGGACAGGTAACCTCGGTAGAGTTCTTTGTAGATGGCACTCTCGTCGCCACCGACACTGCCGCCCCCTGGGAAGCATCCTGGGCCGCCACGGCCGGCGACCACAGCCTCACCGCTCAAGTCACCGACAACGACGACCTAAGCACCACCACCGCTCCGGTGTCCTTCACCGTGGAAGAAGACATCGTAGTCGGCCCGGTCGCCCCGCAGGTGAGCATCACCGCACCGGCGAATGGTTCGACACACACTACCGGCGACAGCCTGACCATTACTGCCAGCGCATCCGACAGCGATGGCAGCGTCACTCAGGTCGCTTTCTACGTCGATGGCAGTCTGCTGAGCACCGACACCAGCGCCCCCTACAGCACCGAGTGGACCGCCATCCTGGGCAGTCACACTATTTCTGTAGTGGCCACCGATAACGACAACCTGGAAGCCTCTGCGGAAGCAACCATCTCTATCGATGATGAGCAGGTTCCACCGGTCACCAACCACCCCTGTCGCCCCGACGGCCTCTACACCTCCCCAGGCACCGCGCCCAACTACTGCGACATCTACGACGCAGAGGGCCGTGAAGACATGGGTGCCGATCACCCGCGCCGTATCATCGGCTACTTCACCAGCTGGCGGAATGGCGCCAACGGCCAGCCCAGCTACCTGGTAAAAGACATTCCCTGGGGCAAGATCACCCACATCAACTACGCCTTCGCCCACGTGGGCAGCGACTACTCCGTATCTGTGGGCAACACCAGCGACCCGGCCAACCCCGCCACCGGTATGGAATGGACCGGTATTGCCGGTGCAGAAACCGATCCGGACTACGCCTACAAGGGCCACTTCAACCAGCTGTCCAAATACAAGGAACAGCATCCGGAAGTGAAAACCCTGGTTTCTGTAGGCGGCTGGGCCGAGACCGGTGGCCACTTTAATGAGAATGGCGATCGCGTGGCCGACGGTGGTTTCTACACCATGACCACCAACGCCGACGGCAGCATCAACCATCAGGGTATCGAAGCCTTCGCCGACTCCTCCGTGGACTTTATCCGCGAGTACGGCTTCGACGGTGTGGATATCGATTACGAATACCCGACCACCATGAATGACGCCGGTAACCCGCTGGACTTCGGCATCGCCAACCCCCTGCGCGGCTCGTTGATGGAATCCTACGTTGAGCTGATGCGCGTACTGCGCGAGAAGCTGGACGAAGCGGGCGAGCAGGACGGCACCCACTACATGCTGACCATCGCATCGCCGTCTTCCGGCTACCTGCTGCGCGGCATGGAAACCATGCAGATCACCCAGTATCTGGATTACGTCAACATCATGACCTACGACCTGCACGGGGCGTGGAATGAATACGTTGGCCACAACTCCGCACTGTTCGACAACGGCAATGACCCGGAGCTGGCAGCCGCCAGTGTTTACTCCACTTCCCAGTACGGTGGCATTGGCTACCTGAATATCGATTGGGCCGTGAAGTACTTCCGCGGCTCCATGCCCGCAGGCCGCATCAACGTGGGTATTCCTTACTACACCCGCGGCTGGCAGGGCGTATCCGGCGGTGACAATGGTCTCGGCGGCTCTGCGGCTCTGCCTTCGCAGTCCGAATGCCCCGAAGGTACCGGCGGAGCAGCCGATTGCGGTCACGGCGCGGTTGGTATCGACAACATGTGGCACGACCTGGACGAAGGCGGCAACGAAATGGGCGCGGGCTCCAACCCCATGTGGCACGCCAAGAACCTGGAGAACGGCATCCTCGGTAGCTACATCACCGATTACGGCCTGGATCCAGCCAACGACCCGGACGACGCGCTGGTAGGTACTTATGTACGCAACTACGACAGCGTCTCCGAAGCCCCGTGGCTGTGGAATGCCGAGAAGAGCGTGTACATCTCCACCGAAGATGAAGAGTCCATGGACGCCAAAGTCCAGTACGTCATCGATCAGGGTGTGGGCGGCATCATGTTCTGGGAACTGGCCGGCGACTACGACTTCGACGCAGCAAAAGGCGAGTACTACATGGGTGACACCCTCACCACCCTCGCCTACGACAAGTTCACCAACGCCAGCAATTACCGCCACCTGCGCACCGACCGCGTAGTGCCGGAAGAAGCACTGGATATCGGTATCGAAATCACCGAGTTCAAACTGGGCGACCAGAATTACCCGCTGAATCCGAAGCTGTACATCACCAACAACACCGGCGGTGTATTGCCGGGCGGCACCGTGTTCGAATTCGACATGCCGACCTCCACTTCCAACATCATCACCGACCAGAGCGGTGCCGGTCTGGAAGTGATCGAAGATGGCGCCAATGCCGGCGGCGGTAACGTGGGCGGCCTGGAAAACGAATTCCACCGCGTGCGCTTCAGCCTCCCCGGCTGGCAGGATCTGGCCGACGGCGAAACCTGGGACATGACCCTGAACTACTACCTCCCGGTTTCCGGTCCGCAGGCCTACACCGCCACCATTAACGGCACCACCTACGCA
The DNA here is from genome assembly GCF_947504145.1 of uncultured Microbulbifer sp. Lineage (GTDB taxonomy): Bacteria > Pseudomonadota > Gammaproteobacteria > Pseudomonadales > Cellvibrionaceae > Microbulbifer. The sequence goes on along the minus strand of NZ_CANNGQ010000001.1, from coordinate 120,261 downwards.
CTGGCGTTCGAATACCCGGATCTGCCGGTGGCCGAACTCGGCAGCGGCGGCGGTAGCTCCTCCAGCTCCAGTTCATCTGGCGGTGGCGGCGATACCTGTGCCGATGCCGGTGTTAACACCAGCGGACTGGTGACCTACCCGGAATGGCCGCGCAGCAACCACGCCGCCAGCGGCGACCAGATCATCCACGATGGCAGCGTCTTCCAGGCCAAGTGGTGGACCCAATCTGTACCGGGCACTGCGGATGGCAGCTGGCAGTTTATCTGCACCATGTAATCGGACTTAAAAATGGATTTACCCGGCCGGCGGCGCAGCGCCGGCCAATCTCACAGGATGGTTGGAACTAACAGATTGTTTTTAAAAATTCTCTCTCTGCGTTGTAACTGATAGGAACTCCTGTACAGGATTTGCTCCTATGTTCGCCCCGACTCCGGTCGGGGCTTTTTTCGTTTAACTATCTGTTAAAAAATAAGGAAATCACGATGAAATTGCTCGTTAACCCCTCGCATGTGACCATAGCGGTTGTCGCACTGACGATCAGCGGATGTGGGAACAGCGACGGCGGCACAGTAAAAGTGGCACCAACGGAAAATGCCGTACACGCTGCCGCTGTAACTGCCGACGATAAGCAGGGCAGCAAGGTATTTTTTGACGATTTTTCCTATGGCTCGCTGGAAGAAATGGGGAAAAACCAGTGGAAAGCCCGCAGTGAAACTGGCCACCCCGGGGTTACTGGCGCACGCTGGTCTGGGGATGGGATCAGCTTTCTGCCGGATGCGAAGAACCCGGGGAATACACTTCTGCGTATGACCTCCTCGACCGACGGTAGCAGCGACAACACGCAACACACTCAGTTTTGCCATCAGCGTAAATACCTGGCCGGCACCTATGCTGCGCGGGTTTTCTTCCGCGATGAGCCTACTTCTGGACCCGATGGCGATCAGATCATCGAGACCTTTTACACCATCAGCCCTCTCAAGGCGGACATGGACCCGGACTACAGCGAGATGGACTTCGAATATCTTGCCAACGGCGGTTGGGGTGAGCCGGACAACGCACTTTTTGCTACCAGCTGGGAAACCTTCAAGCTTGACCCGTTTGTGAAAGACAATGAGTACAGCACCAAGCCCGGCAGCTTTGCCGGCTGGCATACCCTGGTTCTACAGGCCGCAGACAACAAGATTCGCTACTATGTCGACGGGGAGCTGTTTGCCGAACACAGTGAACACGTATACCCGGAAGAGCCGATGTCGATCAACTTCAACCTGTGGTTCACCCAGGAAGGGCTTATCGACTCCACTGAGCTGCGCACCTATGAACAGGAAGTAGATTGGGTATATCACATCGCTGATGAAGTACTGAGCCCGGAAGAGGTTTCTCAACAGGTACAGCACCTTCGCACCGATAAGATCGTATTTACCGACACCGTGCCAGACTGGAACCCCAAGCTGGAGTCTCCCTGCGGACTTTGATGCACTGAATTTTCACGTAAAAGTACGGAGCGACCTGGATCGCTCCCCACTTCGAAACCGACAACATTGACTTAGAAAGTAGTAACCATGGTCAGTAAAAAACAACGACTTGCATCCGTAGACGCTCTGCGCGGCTTCGATATGTTCTGGATCATCGGCGGCGAGGCACTGTTCCTACCGCTATTTGCGCTCACCGGGTGGTCCATTTTCCAGTTTGGCCACGGACAGATGCAGCACACCGAATGGCACGGCTTCAGTTTTTACGACCTGATCTTTCCGCTGTTTATTTTTCTCTCCGGTGTCACCCTTGGACTTGCCAACAAGTCGTTGCGCGGGCTCCCGATCAGCCAGCGGGCACCGGTGTATCGCAAGGCGATCAAACGCCTGTTTTTGCTGATTCTACTGGGGGTTCTTTACAACCACGGTTGGGGCACTGGTATTCCCGCTGACCTGGGTGAAACCCGCTATGCCAGTGTGCTGGCCCGTATCGGCTTTGCGTGGTTTTTTGCTGCGATGATTGTGTGGCACTTTGGCATTCGCGCTCAGTACGCGATTACTGCCGGTATATTGCTGGGGTACTGGCTGATCCAGGCTGTCGCTGGCGATTACACACCGGAAGGCTCGATCAATGCCTGGGTGGATCAACATTTCCTGCCGGGTATCACTTATCAGAACCGTGCCTACGACCCTGAAGGTGTGCTCTCCACTATTCCGCCCATTGCCAATGCGATGTTCGGCGTATTCGCTGGACGCTGGCTCAGTAAGCACGCGGGGAATCACCCGGCAATACTGAAGGGCTTGTTTATTGGCTCCGTGGCCTGCCTGCTGATCGGCCTTCTTTGGCACTGGATCTATCCCGTCAACAAGGAGCTGTGGACCAGTTCTTTTGTACTGATCACCTGCGGCTGCTGCCTGCTTCTACTGGGTATTTTTTATCTGGTTGTGGACATGTGGCACTGGAAAACCTTCACCTATTTTTTCTCGGTGATTGGTTGCAATGCGATTCTCGTGTATCTCGGTACCAGCCTGGTGAACTGGCAGTACAGCAGTAAAAGTGTATTTGGTGGGATTGCTTCCGCCCTGCCGGAAGCGGCGGGCACGTTGCTGATTGCCTGTGGGGTAATTTTGCTGCAGTGGCTGGTACTGCGGTTCCTGTACAAGCGTGGGATTTTTATCAGTCCGTAAGCGATTTCCGCATGTGGGGTGGATATCCACCCTACATGTTCAATTTGGTTTGTATTGCTTCAACAATAGGTTGATTTGCGTCAGGGAAATGGTAATCAGGTAACTCTGACGCAGTGACCCAAGCCAGCTCCTGGCCTTCAACACCGCGTTCGGTGCCACTGAATTCGGTAACGAACCAGGTATCCAGAAAAACCTGTTTGTCCCCGTAGTCGTGACGTATCTCGATCAACGGCTCCATAGTATTCACTTCGATGTCAAGCTCTTCTTTCAACTCGCGCGTCATTGCCTGCTGAATCGACTCTCCCTGCTCAACCTTGCCGCCGGGAAACTCCCAGCGCCCACCCATGTGCAGATGCTCCGGGCGTTTCGCCAGTAAAATTCGTCCGTCGCGGCCCAGGATAACGCCAACCGCCACATGAATATGCTTGATCGCCGCTTCTCCCATCAGGTCCTGTACTCCGCGTTGATAGTCACGTACTCGTGGGAAAAATCGCAGGTCCAGATATGTTCACAAGCATCGCCGCGCTGCAGGTCGACAGTAATAGTGAACTCCGCTTGCTCAAAAATTTTCTGCCCCGCTTCCTCGGTATAGCTGTCCGCGCGACCGCCCGCTTCCACGATTTGCACATCGTTTAGAAACACGCTGATCTTGCTCGTATCCAGATTCTCGGCACCGGCATTGCCGATCGCCATTACCAGCCGCCCCCAGTTTGGGTCAGAGGCGTACATCGCAGTTTTGACCAGGGGTGATTCGCCGATCTCAAACGCCATACGCGACGCTTCTTTTGAGTTCGCCGCGTTGTTCACCTGCACAGTGACAAACTTGGTCGCGCCCTCACCGTCTTTCACGATGGCTTGCGCCAGCTCGATATGCACATCGACGATGGCCGTTTTCAACTGTGCATAGGCCTCGCTGCCGCGCTCAAAATCATTGCCGGTGGCGCCGCTGGCAATCAACACGCAAGCGTCATTGGTGGAGGTATCCCCGTCCACACTGATGCGATTGAACGACGCGCCTACAGCTTCCTTTACCAGCTCATCCAGCAACGGCTGCGCGATATGCGCATCGGTAGCCACGTAGGCGAGCATGGTCGCCATATTCGGCTGGATCATACCCGCGCCCTTGGCGATGCCAGCAATGGTGATTGTTTCACCGGCAATATCGAGGGTACGGCTGGCGGTCTTGGGGCGGGTGTCGGTGGTCATGATGGCTCTGGAAGCACTATCCCAGGCATCTGCCTGCAGGTTACTCACAGCCGCCGGCAGGGCGTCAAGAATCTTCTGTACCGGCAAATGCTCGCCGATCACGCCGGTACTGAAGGGCAATACCTGCTGCGCTTCAATGCTCAGCGCTTTCGCTACACCCTCACAGCTCTGCTCAGCGGTTTTCAGGCCGCGCGCGCCGGTGGCTGCATTGGCGTTGCCCGCGTTGATCAACAGTGCGCGGATATTGCCCTGGCGAATGTGCTCCTTGGCCACCAGTACCGGCGCCGCGCAAAAGGCGTTCTGGGTAAAGGTGGCAGAAACACTCGCACCCTCGGCGATTTCGATCAGCAATAGATCGTCACGCTGCCAGTTTTTGATTTTGGCGGGAACCGCGGAGAGGCGAACACCTGGAATCTGGGGGAGTGGCTGCGCCATGAAATTACGTCCTTGAGCAAAAACAGAGAATGCGCGGATTATAAATAAAAAGGCCCGCTGGGTAAGAGCGGGCCTTTGCGTTGGATCAACCCCGAATCAGGAAGGGGTGGAAGAAGTCAGCTTGCCATGGCATTGCTTGTACTTCTTGCCAGATCCACAAGGGCACGGGTCGTTGCGGCCGACCCGTGGGCCGCGTCGTACCGGCTCCGGGGTTGCCTCCGCCGTAGCGGTTTCCGTCTCCGGCATCGCCGAAGCCTCTGCGTGTTGCAATTCCAGCTGCTGACGGCGCTGCGCCTCCAGGCGGCGCTGTTCCATTTCTTCCATCTGCTCGCGGGTCATCGGCTCCACATGGGCCAGCACCCGGATAACCTCATGCTTGAGGTTGTCCAGCAGACTCTGGAACAGATGGAAGGACTCGCGCTTGAACTCCTGCTTGGGGTTCTTGTTCGCGTAAGCACGCAGGCCGATGCCCGCGCGCAGGTGATCCATACTGGACAGGTGCTCTTTCCACAGCTGGTCCAGGACCTGCAGCATGACCTGACGCTCGATGGTGGGCATCAGGTTCTCGTCGCCGGTGCTCTCGGAGATACGGTTTAGCTTGCCCTGATAGGCTTTTTGAGACTCTTCAACGATCTTTGCACGCAGGCTCTCTTCGTGCAGCGTACGGTCTTCGTCGAGCCACTGCTGTACCGGCAGTTGCAGACCCAGTTCTGAGCTCAACTGCTGCTCCAGCGCCGGAACATCCCACTGTTCCTCAACACTCTGCGGCGGAACATGGCGGGAGATCAGCTCGTCGACCACGTCCTCGCGAATGGCATTGATGGTGTCACTGATACTGTCGGCTTCCAGCAGCTCGTTGCGCTGGGAGTAGATCACCTGACGCTGGTCGTTGGCCACGTCATCGTATTCCAGCAGCTGTTTGCGAATATCGAAGTTGCGACCTTCCACACGGCGCTGGGCTTTTTCGATGGCGTTGGACACCATGCGGTGCTCGATGGCCTCGCCACGCTCCATACCCAGCATCTGCATAAAATTCTTCACCCGATCGGAGGCGAAGATACGCATCAGGTTATCTTCCAGGGACAGGTAGAAGCGGGTCACACCCGGGTCCCCCTGACGGCCGGCACGGCCACGGAGCTGATTGTCGATACGACGGGATTCGTGGCGCTCGGTACCAATGATGTGCAGGCCACCGGCCTCGATCACGGTGTCGTGGCGCTCTTTCCAGTCCGCTTTGATCTTCGCAATCTCGTCGGCAGTGGCCTCGCGACCTTCCTGCTGCTGCAGGGCTTCGACTTCCGCTTCCCAGTTGCCGCCGAGCACGATGTCGGTGCCCCGGCCCGCCATATTGGTGGCGATGGTCACGGTGCCTGGACGACCGGCCTGAGCGATGATCTGGGCTTCTTTTTCGTGGAACTTGGCGTTCAGTACCTGGTGCTCGATCTTGGCCTTCTGCAGCATGCGAGCCATCTCTTCCGACGTCTCGATGGACGCGGTACCCACCAGGATCGGCGCTTTCTTGTCACGGCAGTACTTGATGTCTTCGACGATGGCTTCGAGCTTCTCGTCTTTGGTGAGGTACACCAGGTCATTGAGGTCATCGCGCTGCTTTTCACGGTTCGTGGGGATGACCACCACATCGAGGCCGTAGATCTGACGGAATTCGAACGCCTCGGTATCCGCGGTGCCGGTCATCCCGGACAGCTTGGGATAGAAACGGAACAGGTTCTGGAAGGTGGTGGAAGCCAGGGTCTGGCTCTCACTCTGGATCTGAACGTTTTCTTTCGCCTCCAGCGCCTGGTGCAGGCCCTCGGAGAGGCGGCGACCCGGCATGGTACGGCCGGTGTGTTCATCGATCAGTACCACCTGGCCGTTCTGCACGATGTAATCCACATCCTTATTGAACAGCACGTGGGCGCGCAGGGCGGCGTTGACATGGTGCAGCAGCCCGAGGTTGCCGGGCGCGTACAGGGATTCGTCTTCTTTCAGCAGGCCGCCACGGGTCAGCAGGTCTTCGATCAGCTGGTGACCGTCTTCGGTCATCTCCACCTGGCGGGACTTCTCATCGACGGTGTAGTGACCTTCGCCACCCTCTTCACCGCGCTCCAGCTGGGGCACCAGAGTATTCATCGCCATATATAGCTGGGAGGAATCTTCTGCGGCGCCGGAAATGATCAGCGGGGTGCGCGCCTCATCGATCAGGATGGAATCCACCTCATCCACGATGGCAAAATTCTGCGGGCGCTGGGTGCGGTCCTCCTTGCGCAACACCATATTGTCGCGCAGGTAATCGAAACCAAATTCGTTGTTGGTGCCGTAGGTAATGTCCGCCTGATACGCGGCTTTTTTGTCTTCCGGGTACTGCTGGGAGACCACGATTCCCACGGTCAGGCCAAGGAATTCAAACACCGGGCGCATCCAGTTGGCGTCCCGGCTGGCGAGGTAGTCGTTCACGGTAACAATGTGCACGCCCTTGCCTTCCAGAGCGTTCAGGTACGCCGGCAGCGTTGCCACCAGGGTTTTACCCTCACCGGTGCGCATCTCCGCGATATGCCCCTCGTGCAGGGTCATGCCGCCGATCATCTGTACATCAAAGTGACGCATACCCAGCGTTCGGTCACTGGCTTCGCGTACCGCGGCGAAGGCTTCCGGCAGGATCTGATTCAGGGTCTCGCCATCGGCCAGGCGCTGTCTGAACTCGTCCGTCTTGGCTTTCAGCGCGGCGTCGTCCAGCGCCTTGTATTCTTCTTCCAGCGCGTTGATCTTGGCGACCGCCTTGCGCATACGCTTGAGTTCTCGGTCATTTTTTGAACCGAAGACCGTTTTTATCAGTTTGCCAATCATTATTCAGAAACCACATTAAAGCTGAGTGTGCCCGCGGGCCCAAGGCTGGGGGGCTGTTGCGCGGAAAAGGTGCAAGTAAACAGGAAGGCGCCAGACGCCGCAACCGTGTATGAAGTTGCGGGCGCCACTACAGGATTACAAGTCTCCTGGCGCGCAATGATAGAGGATAGTTGCTATCTGCCGGTGCGGCGGATATAGGTGGCGGGGTCTACGGGACGGTTGTTTTTATAGACTTCAAAATGCACATGGGGGCCAGTAGAGCGGCCACTGGATCCCATCAGGGCAATCACCTGCCCTTTTTTCACGATATCGCCCAGTTTGACCTTGAGCTCACTGTTGTGACCGTAGCGGGTCTTGTAACCGTTACCGTGGTTGATTTCGACCAGCTCGCCGTAACCATAGCGATCTTCCGCCCAGGTCACCACGCCGGCGGCAACAGACACGACGTCAGAGCCATTCTTGCCGGCAAAATCCACACCCTTGTGCCAGGAACGGCGGCCACTGAAAGGATCGGTGCGGTAGCCATAGCGGGATGACATCCAGCCGCGGGTAATCGGGCGCCCGGCGATAAACTGCTCGTCCTGCAGCTGGCGGCGGGCCATCAGGGAATCCAGGGTAGAAAGCTGCATCTGCCGGTCTTCAATCTGATCCGACAAGTCGCCGATGACTTCGAGGAATTCGGGGGGTTGGTAGGGAAGCTCGCTGCCACCGCTGATACCCGGGTCTTCCGGGCCGCCGACGGCGGGCACACTGCCAAACTGGAATTCGCCTTCATCAAGCTTGGCAATAGTGGTGAGGCGCTCGCCGAGGGCATCCAGGCGGGTGAGCCGCGCCTGCATTTCCGCCAGTTTGACGGTCAGCGCGGTGAGCTGTTCTCGGGCCTGCTGGTCCGCTTCCTGGATGTCGTCCTGCTGTTTGCGCAGGGCTTTGTTCCAGGCTTTGACCGCACGGGCATCAAAAACGTCGGATTCCGCAGCCGGGAGATTGGCCCCCAACCACAAGGCACCCACAGGCAACCCCAACAGGCAAAGACCGAGCAGTGCTTTGCTCAGCCCTCCGAAGTTGAAGCTGCGGGAGACCCCCCCACGCTCATTGACGAGAATAATTTTCATATCAGGCGTGCAAGAATTACGACAAATTTTAGTTTTATTGGTTTATCCACCGATTGGCGCCAATGGCACCCAAAACGTGGAGGGACTGTCGCTTCCTGCTGCGCCCCGGGCCATCCTCGTGGCCACCGGCAATCTGGTCAGGTTCTGTGTCTGCCAAACTGCCTGGAATCTCTTACTTTCAACGTGAACGCACCCGCTCCGGGGCACGTAAAAAAGCCGGCAAATTTTGTGCCGGCTTTGTCTTCTGCGCTTCTTACACCGCCAGAATCGGCTTGACGTAAGAGATGGGCGCTTCCTGCTCGTCCTCGAAGGTCACCATTTCCCAGGCGTCTTCCTGCGCCATCAAGGTGCGCAGGGACTTGTTGTTCAGCGCGTGGCCAGATTTAAAGGCCTTGAACTCACCAATCACGCTGGTACCCAACAGGTACAGGTCGCCAATGGCGTCGAGAATCTTGTGTTTGACGAATTCGTCTTCGTAGCGAAGGCCGCCTTCGTTCAGGATACGGTACTGATCGATAACGATCGCGTTATCCACACTGCCACCCTGCACCAGGCCCTTTGAGCGCAGGTATTCGATCTCGTGCATGAAACCGAAGGTACGCGCGCGGCTCACTTCTTTTACGAAGGAGGTGCTGGAGAAATCGACAGAGGAGCTGAGATTGCGCCCCTGGAATACCGGGTGGTCAAAATCGATGGTGAAGGACACCTTGAAGCCATTGAATGGCAGGAAGCTGGCGACTTTATCGCCCTCTTCGACGGTGACCGGCTTCTTGATGCGCAGGAATTTCTTGGCAGCGGACTGCTCCTGAATGCCTGCGGACTGAATCAGGAATACAAACGGACCGGCACTGCCGTCCATGATCGGCACTTCCTGAGCGGAGAGTTCGACAATCGCGTTGTCGATGCCCAGGCCAGCCATGGCAGACAGCAGGTGCTCAACCGTGGCAATACGCACATCGCCCTTCACCAGAGTGGTGGAAAGCAGTGTGTCACCCACGTTTTCAGCACGCGCTTCAATCTCAACCACCGGATCCAGATCGACCCGACGGAACACGATGCCGCTGTTTACCGGCGCCGGCTTCAGGGTCAAAACGACCTTTTTACCGGTATGCAGGCCGACACCAGTGGCTCGAATAGCATTTTTGAGAGTGCGCTGTTTGATCATCTATGTCTTGGTTCCCATTCGGTGAGCTGCGCGCGAACCGCAGCGAGCCGGCGATAGTAACAGAAAATATACGCCAAAACTACAAATAACGCATTGGTCACAACCTGTCACCAAGTGGTCGCGTCTTGTGTTTATGGCCGGGCTTTTCCTCTCCAATCCCTGTAAGCATAGCCCAGTGAGACGACTGCAACGCCAAACCAGCGCACAGTAATGCCTTTAATTGTACTGCGTTACCAGCGGGCCATTGGTTAAATAATGTTAACCCTCAGGCCAAAACTCAGTGGTCACCGGAACTTGGCCCGGCATTCCACCAAAATGAACCATTTCGTTCATCGAGACATCCCTGTCCCACGGGTTTCGCGGGACTGCCCATTCAGGCAGCCAACACGCGAAACCCACGCACCAAAGCGGGCGGGGGCCCGGCCAAATCGGCCAGGCAAGGACATGAGCAGATGAGTCCCGCCCCACACTCCGGTGGGAGCCTTACGGGCTCAGTCTGCCTGGCGGCGCAGAAACGCCGGGATATCCAGATATTCCATGTCCTGATCCGCCGGATTCAGCGCCGGCATCGCGCGCTTGGGACGCTCGCTTTCCACGCGGTTGTTGCGCACTTCCTGAGTGTCACGCGCAGCTTCAGCCGGTGCAACCGGACGCGCAGTCTCACGCGGCTCGGCACGACGGGTGTTGTCTACGACCTTGGTTGGGCGGGCAGCCTGGGTGCCAGGCTCACCGAGGCCTGCGGCCACCACGGTAACGCGCATTTCGTCACCGAGCTTGTCGTCAACCGCTGTGCCGATCACCACAGTAGCGTCGTCGGAAGCGATCTCCTGCACGATCTGGCCTACTTCGGAGTACTCACCCAGCGTCAGCTCCTGACAACCCGCCTCTTCACTACCGGTGATGATGTTCACCAGAATACCGCGTGCACCCTGAAGGTTGACGTTGTCCAGCAGCGGGCTGCGAACGGCTTTCTCGGCCGCTTCGCGGGCGCGGTTCTCACCAACAGCAGCGCCGGAGCCCATCATCGCCATGCCCATTTCAGACATGACCGTACGCACGTCGGCAAAGTCCACGTTCATGATGCCCGGACGGATCATCAGGTCGGCAATACCCTGTACGGCGCCCAGCAGTACATTGTCCGCTTCTTTGTAGGCCGCCTTCATGGTGATCTTGTTACCGAGCACTTCCAGCAGACGATCATTGGGAATGGTGATCAGGGAGTCCACCTTGTCGCGCAGCTCGAGGATACCCTCTTCGGCGACCAGGGTGCGTTTGCGCCCTTCGATCATGAACGGACGGGTAACCACCGCGACGGTGAGGATACCCAGATCCTTGGCAATTTCGGCCACAATCGGCGCGCCGCCAGTACCGGTACCGCCGCCCATGCCCGCAGTAATGAACACCATATCCGCACCGGTCAGCACCTCGGCGATGCGCTCGCGATCTTCCAGCGCGGACTGACGGCCCACATCAGGATTGGCGCCGGCACCAAGACCGCGGGTAATGGTATTACCCAGCTGCATAATGGTCTGGGCTTCCACATCTTTCAGCGCCTGTGCGTCGGTGTTTGCACAGATAAAGTCCACACCGCCCACTTCGCTGGCGATCATGTGCTTGACGGCATTACCACCACCGCCACCAACACCGATCACTTTAATGACAGGTTTGTCCTGTACGCTATCTACGAGTTCGAACATTGCTGTTCCCCTTTTTTGCTCATGTCCAAATTTAATTATCGATCCCGGTAATTATTTGCCGGTTCAGAGGTTGCCCCTGAACCAGTGCTTCACCTTATCCCACCACTGGTTTTCGCTACGCTGAACCGTGGAGTTACTGCCTTTACTGTCTTCCACCTTGATCGCATACATCAACAGACCAACGCCGGTGGAGTAAATCGGGTTACTGACTATATCGGTCAATCCCGAAATTCCCTGAGGAACCGCAAGACGTACCGGCATGTGGAAGATCTCTTCCGCCAGCTCTACCGCACCTTCCATTTTTGAAGACCCGCCGGTGAGCACGATGCCCGCCGCACACAGATCTTCGAAACCACTGCGGCGCAGCTCCGCCTGAACCAGCGTAAACAGTTCGTCGTAACGGGGCTCCACCACTTCGGCCAGCGCCTGGCGAGACAGATCACGCGGCGCGCGGTCACCCACGCTCGGCACTTTGATGGTTTCCCCTTCCCGCGCCAGCTTGGCGAGGGCACAGGCGTATTTGATTTTCAATTCTTCCGCATGTGGCGTCGGCGTACGCAGGGCCATGGCAATATCGTTGGTCACCTGGTCCCCGGCGATAGGAATGACCCCGGTGTGGCGGATGGAACCGCCGGTAAACACTGCGATATCCGTGGTGCCACCACCGATATCTACCATGCAGACACCCAGCTCTTTTTCGTCGTCGGTGAGTACCGCGTAGCTGGATGCGAGTTGCTCGAGAATGATGTCTTCCACTTCCAGGCCGCAGCGGCGAATACACTTTTCGATATTCTGTGCTGCATTCACTGCACCACTGACCAGGTGCACCTTCGCTTCCAGGCGTACACCGGACATGCCCAGCGGCTCTTTCACCCCTTCCTGGCTGTCGATCAAATATTCCTGCGGCAGGGTGTGCAGGATTTTCTGGTCCGCCGGGATGGCCACCGCGCGCGCGGCATCGATCACGCGATCCAGATCCTGCTGGGTTACCTCGCGATCCTTGATCGCCACGATGCCGTGGCTGTTCAGGCTGCGAATATGGCTGCCGGCAATGCCCGCATAGACAGAGTGAATCTCACAACCGGCCATCAGCTCCGCCTCTTCGACGGCGCGCTGGATGGACTGCACTGTGGACTCAATATTTACCACCACACCCCGTTTCATACCCGTAGATCGGTGTGAGCCAATGCCGACGATATTCAGCTCGCCGTCACCGGACATCTCACCGACAATCGCCACGACCTTGGATGTACCGATATCCAGACCGACGATCATGCGTGGTTCAGTTGTTTGCGTCATTGGATTTTCAACCTCGCCAGACTTTAGCGCCGATCCACATCAGGAATGTTGGATCAGGGCCGGGCCCGACATTTTATCTGCCTGTTTTGTTGTCAGTTTTCTGCTTTGTCACTCGTTTTCCATTCCACCGCAACTGCATTGTTATAGCGGGTATCAACGCCCACGATTTTTTGCAGGTGCGGTGCCAGTACGCCGCGCGTCAAACTGAGAAAGCGGTCTACCCGCTCCAGCAGCTCGTCGTGCCCGAGCTGCAGGCGGATACCGCTCACCAGCTCCAGTTGCCAGCCCGCCAGATCATCAAATGACAGACGGCGTACTTCCATTTCTTTGGTGGTCAGCAGTCCGGCCAGTGCCTGGTACTGCGCCATGATTCGATCCACCAGTTCTGCATCTCCGGCGAGTTCCGGCAGACGCAGTGCTTTCAAATTTTCCGGCCGTGGCAACAGTTCACCGCTCGCAATCAGCAACTGATCTCCACCCCAGATTGCGAGCGGCTCGGCCTCTTCTACCACCACCTCTACGCCATTGGGCCAGCGGCGGCTTACCGCGGCATTGACGATCCACGGATTGGCCATCAATGCTGCGCGCAGCTCACTGATATCCAGTGAGAAGAATCCCTTGCGCAGATGCGGCAGCAGAATATCTTCGAGTTCCGTTTCAGTCACCGCGCGAAACGGTGCCTTTACCCGCACATTTTCCAGTGCGTCTACCCGGCTCAATTCGACCGCCGGAGCCTGTTGCCACAACCAGCGGGCGCTGTAACCGAGTCCCGCCGCAACCAGTAGCAAAAAGCCAAGCGTCAGTACCAACCGCAGCGGGCGCAGCCCCGTTTCTTCGTCCGACGCGGGCAGCGCGCGGGCGCCGCGGGTTGGCTGCTTGCCCCGCCCTTTTTTTGGCTGAGCAGCATTTCCTTTTGCTCCGGTTCCTCTCGCCACGCGTTTCTCTTTAGCCACTCTCTTTTCTTTAGCCCATGTACTGTCGCTGACGGTTTACTTGTCCGAACCGGCTTTATCGCCCAGTCGCCACTCCGCCAGCTGCTGCGCCAGACCGCCGACATTACCGGCACCCTGGGTCAATACGATATCGCCGGGCGCTAACAGGTCTGCCAGCAGCGGCGGTACCTGATCCACCTTTTCCACAAAAATCGGGTCTATCTGGCCGCGGTTGCGAATACTGCGCGCCAGAGTACGGCCGTCCGCCCCGGGAATTGCGGCTTCACCGGCGCTATATACATCCAGAAGAACCAGTTTGTCGACCTGTGAAAGCACGTGTACGAAATCTTCGAACAGGTCCCGCGTACGGGTATAGCGATGAGGTTGATACACCATTACCAGACGGCGCTCCGGCCAGCCGTCGCGTACGGTCTGGATAGTGGCGGCCACTTCCCGCGGATGATGCCCGTAATCGTCCACCAGCATGACAGTTTCCGCATCGGCGTCATCACTGACCGGGTAATCACCGTAAATCTGAAAGCGGCGGCCAACCCCCTGGAAGCCGTTCAAGCCTTCGCGGATCGCCTCATCGCTAACGCCTTCTTCGGTAGCCACCGCAATCGCCGCTGTCGCATTCAGCACATTGTGAATACCCGGTGTATTTACATACACGCTCAGTGCGGTGCCGTCGGGGCGGTGCACAGTAAAGGCACTGCGCAGTGGCTCCTGTTTTACATCGCTGATGCGGAAATCATTACCCTCATCAAAGCCGTAAGTGGTGATCGGGCGAGCCATACGCGGAATCACTTCCTGTACATTGGCATCGTCACCACACACGACCGCCAGGCCGTAAAACGGCAGGTTGTGGATGAAATCGATAAAGATCTGTTTGACCTTTTCGAAATCCCCACCGTAGGTTTCCATATGATCCGCATCAATATTGGTCACTACGGTAACCATCGGCTGCAGGTGCAGGAAGGACGCGTCGCTCTCGTCCGCCTCAGCAATCAGGTAGCGGCTCTCACCCAGCGCCGCATTGGTACCCGCACTATTCACCAGGCCACCGATCACAAACGTGGGATCCTTGCCATCGGCCGCGAAAATGGAGGCGATCAGGCTGGTGGTAGTGGTTTTTCCGTGCGTACCGGCAACCGCAATCCCGTAGCGGTAGCGCATCAGTTCCCCGAGCATTTCTGCGCGACGCACTACCGGAATACGGTTGTCTCGTGCCGCAATCAGCTCCGGATTATCTCCGTAAATGGCCGAGGAATTGACCACCACATCTACATCGCTCACGTTGGCCGCGGTGTGGCCAAGCTGGACTTTGATACCCAGTTTGCGCAAACGCTCAGTGACCTTGCTTTCGCGCAGGTCAGAGCCGGACACTTCATAGCCCTGGTTCTGCAGCACTTCGGCGATGCCACTCATACCCGCACCGCCCACACCGATAAAGTGGATGCGGCGAATACGACGCATGGCCGGTACGTGGTAGTGGCTTTCGCCCTTGTCGCTCATATTTTTTCCAATGCTTTCTGAATTCTTTGTTCGCTGGCTAGTTGTTTGCTGGTCATCTGTACGAGACATATCAACACCCCAACTCTTCGCGACATACGGCCAACACCCGGTCGGTCGCATCGGGCTTGGCAACGCGGCGTGCCGCCTCCGCCATAGCCAGTAATGTATTCGCGTCGGCGAATAGCGATTCGAGTAGTCCCGCCAGTTCGTCAGCGTCGAGCGCATCCTGCTGAATCACTCGTGCTGCGCCCGCCTGTTCCAGCCACTCGCCATTTTTGGTCTGGTGGTCATCAATGGCGAAGGGAAACGGCACCATAATGGCCCCCAATCCTGCGGCGGCAATTTCCGATACGGTCAATGCACCCGAGCGGCAGATCACCAGGTCTGCCTGCCCGTAGGCACCTGCCATATCGGCAATAAACGGTACAACTTCTGCTTCTACACCAGCGCGCTCATAGGCTTCTTTGGCCAGGTCCAGATGCCGCTGCCCGGCCTGATGGCGTACTGTCGGCCGCTTTTCTGCGGGTATTTTTGCCAGCGCCTCGGGCACCAGCTGGTTGATTGCCACGGCACCCAGGCTGCCACCCAGCACCAGCAAGCACGCCGGTGATTGTTTTCCTATGCGTTCCGCGGGCGCCGGCAGTTCAGCTATTTCAGTGCGCACCGGGTTGCCCACTTCCTGGGCCGCCGGCAGGCCACTGGGAAAGGCTTCCAGTACCCGGTTGGCAATTTTTGCCAGCAACCGATTGGTTGTGCCGGCCACCGCATTCTGCTCGTGAATAATCAACGGCACACCGGCGAGCCGCGCAGCCACACCGCCAGGTCCCGTGGCAAAGCCACCAAATCCCAGCACCGCATCCGGCTTCACCGCTTTCACCACCTGGCGCGCCTGCCAGATTGCCTTGCTGATTTGCACGGGCGCCTTCAGCAAGGCTGCTTTTCCTTTCCCACGAATGCCTTCGACAGTGATGAAATGCAGCGGAATATCCGCTGCGGGAATCAGCTGCGCTTCAATACCACGCATAGTGCCGAGCCATTCCACCGAGCCGCCTTCGGCCTGCAGTGCACGCGCAACGGCCAGCGCAGGGAACACATGTCCACCGGTGCCACCGGCCATCACAAGAAATTTCTTGCCGGTAAACGTGGCGCTGTTGGTCTCACTCATCACGCTGCCTCCCCGGTTTTTCGGTCGCCCAGTTGCAGAGGGTTGAAAATCGGCAACTGGCGAATACTCGCAATGCCACCCTCAGATGCCTGTTGCTCACTGCTCAATTCTTTCTGCACTCGCCAGGCGAGGCCGAACAGGGCAAAACACACCACCAGGCTGGATCCGCCGGAGCTGACAAAGGGCAGCGTCAAGCCCTTGGTGGGCAGCAAGCCGGAGGCGACGCCCATATTTACAAACGCCTGTCCGGCCAGCAGTACCGCAATGCCGAATGTGAGCAGCGCGGCAAAAACCGCCTGTTTTTCCAAGGCTTTGCGCACCAGCCGCAACAGTGACCAAGTCAACGCTGCGTAGAGGCCGATCACCACAAGTCCTCCCAGCATGCCCCACTCTTCCGCGAGGATGGCAAACACGAAATCGGTGTGGGCCTCGGGCAGATAAAACAGTTTCTGCACGCTGTTGCCCAGCCCCACACCGAACCATTCACCGCGCCCGAACGCAATTAGCGACTGGGTCAGCTGATAGCCGCCGGCAAACTGCTCGCCCCAGGGGTCGAGGAAGGTCGTCAGGCGCTGCAACCGGTAGGGGCTGACCAGAGCCATCAACGCCAGCCCGCAGGCGGCAAGCCCCACCAGCAAAAACGTATGCGGCAGGCGCGCGCCGGCAAGAAACACCATTGCCAGCGCGGTGCCGGAAATGACCACTACCGAACCAAAATCCGGCTCCAGCAGCAGCAAAACCGCCACCATACCCAGCACGGAAATCGGTACCATAAAGCTGCTCCAGTGCCGCAACTTCTCGTGACGCCGGGTAAGAAAACTGGCGAAGAAAATCAGGCAGCAGAATTTGGCTATTTCCGCCGGCTGCACTGTAATCGGCCCCAGGGCAATCCAGCGCATGCTGCCGTTGACCGCACGTCCTACTCCGGGAATCAGCACCACCAGTAACATACCCAGGGCAAAAATCAGCAGCGTCCAGGAAAGGTTGGACCAGATCGCCAGAGAAATGCGGCTCACGATCAATGCACCGACAGCGCCCGCAGCTAAAAACACCAGGTGTCGCTTGAGGAAATACCAGGAGTCGCTGTACACGTCGGCAGCAAACGCAATAGACGCCGAGGCCACCATCACCACACCAATACTGGCCAGAGCCAGCACACAGAACGGCAGCACCCAGGCAAAGTCGTCGATCTGCTCGTTGGCCGCCACATTCAGATTCTTGCGCTCTTTACGGCTCACGATGCACCTCCGGAGCTTTGCGCACTGTCAGCGGTGGCGATCAAGCCGTTGACCGCCTGCCGGAAATCTTCGCCGCGGGCTTCAAAATTACGGTACATATCGAAACTGGCACAGGCGGGAGACAGAACAACAAAGTCTCCGCTCTCAGCCATGGCAGCCGCCTTGCGAACAGCATCGTCCATTGAGTCCGCAGATTGATGGGCGACATGGCCGTCAAATACTTGCGCAATTTTCGGCCCGTCAACACCGATAGTCACAAGCCCGCGCAGCGTGTTTACAGCTTCAGCCAGCGGCGCAAAGTCCGCACCTTTACCATCGCCGCCAGCAATCAACACAATTTTCCGCTCACCCTCGGCCAAACCATCCAGTGCGGCACGGGTTGCCCCCACGTTGGTACCCTTGGAATCGTTCACGAAGGTCACGTCAGCGTGGTCCGCCACCCGCTCACAGCGATGGGTAAGCCCGGTAAACCGACGCAAGGTGTCGAGCATTTTATCCATTGGCAAACCAACGGCATTGCCCAATGCCAGCGCCGCCAAAGCGTTGGCCACATTGTGGCTCCCCACCATGGCCATTTCCCGCGCGGGCATCAGTTTATTCGCGCCCTGCGCCAGCCAGTTTTCGCCCGCACTGGAAATTACCCCGAACTGCTGCAGATCCGGACGGTTCAGCCCAAAGCTCCACTCGCGGCTTTCCCGGGACAGCGGCCCGCGGGTAAGCGGATCGGCGCGGTTGATGACGAATTGCCGCGCGTGACGGTACACCCGCTGCTTGGCTCGGTGGTATGCCGCAATATCTGCATAGCGGTCCATATGGTCCGCACTGACGTTGAGAATCGTCGCCACATCCGATTGCAACGAGTAAGTGGTCTCAAGCTGAAAACTGGACAACTCCAGCACAAACAATTCCGGCAACGGCTGATCACTACTGAGGAGATCCAGCACCGGTATGCCGATATTGCCGCCTACCTGCACACTCACACCGGCCGCTTTCGCCATTTCACCCATCAGGGTGGTAACCGTGCTCTTACCGTTGGAGCCGGTAATCGCAATCACCTTGGGCGCGGGTTGCGCGTTTGCCAATTCGCGGGCAAACAGTTCGATATCCCCAATCACCGGAATTTCTTCTGCAACGGCAGCGGCGATTGCCGGCTCGGCCACACCGATTCCGGGGCTTGCAATGATTTCACTGGCGGCGAGCAGGGTATCTTTATCCAGCGGACCGCACTCAACCGGTACCCCCGGGAATTCCGCGCGGAAAGATTCCAGCGCAGGGGGCGCTTCGCGGCTATCCACCACAACCGGAGAAATACCCTGGCGCAGCAAAAAGCGCACTACCGATTGCCCGGTAGCACCCAATCCGATCACCACTTTTTTCTCTGAGGTTGCGATAAGACTCATTGGTTCTTTATCAGTTCCTGTTTCTCGGGTTTACATCAACGCAGTTTCAGGGTCGCCAGTCCGGCGAGCACCAGCACTACGGTGATAATCCAGAAACGCACGATGACGCGCGGCTCCGGCCAGCCTTTCAATTCAAAATGATGGTGCAGGGGGGCCATGCGAAAAATACGCTTCCCGGTCAATTTGAACGACGCCACCTGCAAGATCACGGAAACCGTTTCCATCACAAATACGCCACCCATAATGAACAGCACAATCTCGTGGCGGGTGATGACCGCGATAATACCCAGCGCCGCACCCAGCGCCAGCGCGCCCACGTCCCCCATAAATACCTGTGCCGGGTATGTGTTGAACCATAAAAACCCGAGGCCGGCGCCACCCAGCGCTGCACAGAACACCGCCAGCTCGCCCGCTCCCGAGATCGATGGAATATGCAGGTACTCGGCAAATTCCACATGCCCAACCAGATAGGCAATCACACCCAGTGCACCACCGACCATTACAGATGGCATGATCGCCAGCCCGTCCAGGCCATCCGTCAGATTGACTGCATTACTGGAGCCAACCACCACAAAATACGTGAGCAGGATAAAAGTGACTGGGCCGAGATTGATTGCTATATCCTTGAAAAACGGTACAAACAACTGGGTCTCGGCCGGTGTCGTGGCACTCATGTACAGATAAATCGCAGCACCCAGACCGGCAACGGACTGCCACAAATATTTCCAGCGTGCGATCAGACCACGGGAATTTTTCTCGACCACTTTCTTGTAGTCATCCACAAAACCGACCGCTCCAAACACGAAGGTCACCAGCAGGGTGACCCAGACCAGGCGGTTGCTGAGATCGGACCACAGCAAAGACCCGGAAAAAATCGCCGCAAGAATCAGGGTGCCACCCATGGTGGGCGTGCCCGACTTGCTGAGGTGTGACTGAGGTCCGTCGTCGCGCACTGCCTGACCAACCTGCAGGCGATTCAGCCAGGTAATCATGCGCGGCCCCACCAGCAGGGAAATACCCAGTGCGGTCAGCGCACTCAAAATCGCACGCACAGTCAGGTAATCGAAGACCGAAAAGCCCTTCCAGAATTGTTGTAAATATTCAGCCAGCCAAAGCAGCATGGTTAAAACCTTTTATTGATTCCCGTTGGTCAGTGCTTGCACTACCAGTTCCATACGCGCACTGCGGGAACCTTTCACCAGCACAGTGGTGTTTTCATCCAGCTCCGGCGCCAGTGCCCGGACCAGGGCCTCGCGCTCGGAGAAATTCCGTTGTTTCTGTTGATGCCCGGAGGCGAACTCGATACTTGCCGCCGCGCTCAGGGTGCCGAGCGTAAACAGCTGATCAATACCGCGTTCCAGCGCCAGCCGGCCCATATCGCGGTGCGACTGGTCCGCTTCCGGGCCAAGTTCCGCCATATCCCCGAGCACCAAAATTTTCTTGCCATCGCGCTGTGCCAGCAGTTCGATCGCTGCGCTCACCGAACCCGGATTAGCGTTGTAGCTGTCGTCGATGACCGAGGCACCGGAACCGCTACTGAACGACTGCATGCGCCCACCCACGCCTGTGAGCGCATTGAGGCCTTCGGCAATCTCCGCAACAGGGATGCCGGCTGCAAACGCGCAACCCGCTGCGACCAGCGCGTTATGCACATTGTGCTCACCCAGCAACTGCAATTGCACCGGATGGGATACACCCTCGATCACCAGATCGAAAGAGGCGCACCCCAATGCATTCAATTCGATGTTTTCCGGGTGTACCGCACATTGATGGCCGAATCCGACCTCCAGGGTGCGCACACCGTCGGGCATTTCACCGCGCCAGTAGTTCGCGTAATTGTCATCCGCATTGACGACTGCAATACCGCCATTTTGCAGGCTGGTATAAATCTGTCCTTTCGCAGTGGCAATACCGTCCACGGAGCCGAAGCCCTCCACATGGGCGGGCATCACATTATTCACCGCGGTAATCTGCGGCTTGGCAACACTGCACAGATAGCCGATTTCATCCGGGCCACTGGCTCCCATCTCCACAATCAGCACCTGGTGCTCGGGCGCCAGGGAAAACAGAGTCATGGGTACGCCAAAATGGTTGTTCAGGTTGCCGCGGGTCACGCACACGTTATGGTGCTGACCGAAAATTGCCGCGAGCATCTCTTTTACCGTGGTCTTCCCACAGGAACCGGTAATCCCGATCACCGGGCCGGTAAACTGTTCGCGGCACAGCAGGCCTATCTGACCCAGGGCGACGGTGGTATCGGACACCAGCCACTGCGGCAGGTTCGAACCTTGAATGACCTTTTCGGTAACAACACCCAGGACGTTACCGTCCACTTCGTTCAGAAAATCGTGCGCGTCGAAGTTTTCTCCGCGCAGGGCAACAAACAAAGCGCGGGGATCCAGCTTGCGCGTATCCGTGCACACCGCATCGAAATCGACGGAGCCATTGATCAGCTCGCCGCCAAACCGTTGTTGCAACTGCTGCAGTGAAAACGAGGCAATCATCAGCGGCCACCCTTCAGTTCTCGCGCAGCGCGCTTGGCAAGTGCGGCTGCCGCCTGCTCGCGATCGCAAAAATGCAACTTTTCGCCGGCGATCAACTGATAATCTTCATGGCCTTTACCCGCAATCACCACCGTATCACCGGCGGCGGCGTGATCAATGGCGTATTGGATCGCTTCGGCCCGGTCCAGTTTCACGGTGCAGTGCTCATCGTTGGCACCGCCAGCGATACCCTTAATAATTTCCTCGACGATGGCTTGCGGATCTTCACCGCGCGGATTGTCACTGGTAACCACCGTGTAGTCTGCAAGCTCGCTAGCGATACGACCCATCGGTGCGCGCTTGCCATTGTCGCGATCGCCACCACAGCCAAATACGCACAAGAGCTTGCCGCGGCAATAGGGGCGCGCTGCTTCCAAGGCCGCACGCAGTGCATCCGGTGTATGCGCATAATCCACCAGCACATTGACCTCACCCGCTTCGCTCGCGACGCGCTCCATACGTCCGGGAACCGGCTGAATGGCCGGAAACTCAGCCAGAATGTCTTCCAGCGGCATGCCCGCAGCCGCGACTGCAGCAACCACCGCCAGCATATTGTGAATATTGAAGTCACCGATCAGCGGTGCGCGCAGTTCGCCTTCTCCCCAGGGGGTAAGCAGCTGCACCGAAAAACCGTCATCCAGACGCTTCAGGTTGCGCACCTGCAGATCGCCGGTCTGCATCCCGTAGGTAATGACTTTGAGACCGCGCAGTTTGCAGCGTTCTACCATCTGCGCACCAAACGGGTCGTCGATATTAATTACGCCGCGCTTCAGCTTGGGCAGGCCAAAAAGTTTTTCTTTGGCCGCACCGTACGCCGCCATATTGCCGTGGTAATCCAGGTGATCGCGGGTCAGGTTGGTGAACACCGCCGTATCAAATACCAGACCGTGCACACGCCCTTGCGACAGGGAGTGCGACGAAACTTCCATCGCCGCAGCGCGCGCGCCATCCGCGTAAAAATCGGCGTAGTCTGCCTGCAGTCGCACCGGGTCAGGCGTCGTAAGACCGGTCTCCTGCAGAGCAATATCACCATCCTTCCACACACCGTTGCCGATGGTGCCCATTACGGCGGCACTGCCAAAATATTTTGCCAGTAATTGTGCAGTGAGATACGCACAGGTGGACTTGCCGTTGGTACCCGTCACGCCCACCAGATACATGGACTCGGACGGGTGGCCGTAAAAACGCGCCGCGATTTCCCCGACCCGCGCCGCAAGCCCAGGCACGGTGACTACCTGAACGCCACTGCGCTCTTCGCACCCCAGGGCGTCACCGTCGGCTAGTACCGCCGCGGCACCGCTATTGATGGCGGCATCGATAAATTCGCGACCGTCCACAACGGTGCCGCGCAGCGCCATAAATACATCGCCGGATTTCACCTGGCGGCTGTCCAGCGCCACGCCTGAAACCTGAGTATCGGGAATACCCGCATAGCCCGGCACCAGAGTGGCCAGGGAGGCTTTGCGGATCTGTTGTTCGTTGTGCTGGGTCACGATGCAGTACCTCTTTCGTCCAGCTGTGTCGCCAGCTGCTGCTCTGCAGGGGCGACTTTTTCCGGCGGCACCTGCAGCAGGCGCATAGCACCGGTCATCACTTTGCCGAATACTGGCGCGGCCACTTCGCCGCCGTAGTATTTCGCGTGGCTCGGATCATCAATCACGACCACAGCCGCCAGGCGCGGATTGTCTGCCGGCACAAAACCCGCAAACACCGAGCGATAGCGGTTGTCCGCGTATCCTTCGCTACCCACCTTGTGCACGGTGCCGGTCTTGCCCGCCACCCGATATCCGTCGACGGCAGCGCGCTTGCCAGTACCACCGGGGCCAATCACGGTTTCCAGCATGGCGGTTACCTGTAGAGCCAACGCTGACTCGACCACACGCTCACCATTACTCGACGCCTTTTTCCCCTGCTCCAGAATCAGCGAAACCGGGCGCTTGAGCCCGGCATTGGCGACCACACTGTAGGCTTGGGCCAGTTGCACGGCATTCACCGTTAAACCGTAGCCAAAGGCAAAGTTGGCCAGCTCAATGGGATGCCAACGATCCCGGGTGGGCAGAATGCCCGGCGCCTCCCCGGGGAACCCACTGCCAACCGCCTCGCCCAGCCCCAGACGATAGAAAAGTCCGCGCAACGTTTCGGGCTCTAGGTCCATGGCAACCTTGGTGATGCCCACCTGGCTGGACTTGGTAATCACTTTGGTCAGATCTATCTCACCGTAATTCACCGGGTCCAACAGTGTTTTGCCCGGCAGACGGATGTAACCGGGGCTGGTATTGATGCGGGTATGCGGTTGATAGCGACCAGTTTCCAACGCCGCCAAGGCCGTCAGCGGCTTGATGGTGGAGCCGGGCTCGAACTGATCGATCAGCGCGCGGTTACGCATCGCCGCAGCCTTCACCCCGTGACGATTGTTCGGGTTAAAGGAAGGCTGATTGGCCATCGCCAGCACATCGCCGCTCTGGGTATCCAGGATCACCATAAAGCCGGAAGCGGCGCCATTTTCAGACACCGCTTTCTTGAGTTCCCGATACGCCAGATATTGGAGGCGCATATCAATCGTGAGCTGAAGGTCCCGGCCAGGGCGCGCCTCCTGCTTGACGGCAAGATCCTGCACAGTGCGGCCCTTCAGGTCTTTCACCACCTGACGCTTGCCCGCTTCCCCCGCCAAGGATTGCTCGTACGCCAGCTCCAACCCCTCCTGACCGAGGTCGTCAATATTAGTAAAGCCCAGCAACTGGGCAGTGACTTCACCTGCAGGATAAAAGCGGCGGTATTCTTTTTTGCTGTAAACACCGGCGAGATCCAGCGCCAACACCTTGCCGGCCCGCTCCGGCGTCATATGCCGATGCAGGTACATAAATCCTTTATTGCGGTACTTTTTCAACCGTTTGGCCAGGCGCGTCGGCGGCGTACCCAGGGCCGATGCCAGCGCGCGCAACTCATCGGCACTCGCTTCTTTCAACAGCTGGGGATTGGCCCAGATGGTCTGTACCGGAGTACTCACCGCCAGCAACTCGCCGTTGCGATCGAGAATTGACCCCCGGTAAGCAGCAATTTCCTCGGTGCGGATGGTGCGTGCACGCCCCTGATCCTGCAGGAAGCGGTACCCCTTATCCTGCTCCGGAAGTACCTGCAAGCCCGCCAGGTGTACGATCAGGGCCACAGCCAGCAGACACAGCAGACCGGCCACCAGCGCAAAGCGCCAGCGGGCGATGCCCGGCTGTTGTTGCGGTTTTTTCACTGCACCCATGACTGAATGTTTCCCTGCGCGGATAGCGCACTCTTTATAATTTGCCACTTACCGGTGGAGCGTCTCCGCCCCATCGCAGCTGTATCTCCAACTGCCTGGACCCGCCTGTTGGCGGCCCCTTATTTTCGCTCCGCGCTCACCAGTACCCGCTCGGCGGGGGTTGGCGCGCGCATATTCAAATCTTCTCGCGCTATCTGCTCAATCCGGCTGTAGGCGGACCAGGCACCGCGCTCCAGCAACAGCCGCTCCTGCTCATAGCGCAGCTCATCGCGATGGCGCTGCGCCTGCTCCAGCTTTGCGGTCAGCGTGCGGCTCTGCTGGGTGGTGTGCACCACGCCCAGGGAGGACACCATCACCAGAACCCACAGCCCGGCAAGCAACCACTTATTCCCGCGAATTTCGCTCATTGCTTCTTTACTCAGGCCCAGCTCAAGCAAGCCGCTCGGCCACGCGCATCACGGCACTGCGGGAGCGCACGTTGTCGCCAATTTCCCCAGCCTCCGCTTTCACCGCCTTGCCCACCGAGCGCAGCGTCTTGTGAATCTGGCTATCCATCACCGGCAGACCGCGGGGCAACTGGGGCCCCTTTTCCTGGTCGCGAATAAACCGCTTAACAATCCGGTCTTCCAGCGAGTGAAAGCTGATCACTACCAGCCGACCACCGGGCTTCAGCAGAGTCAGGGACTTTTTCAGCGCTGCCTGAAGGTCATCCAGTTCACCATTGACATGAATCCGGATGGCCTGAAACACCCGCGTCGACGGATGCTTACCCTTTTCCCAAGCCGGGTTTGCCGCCTTGACCACTTCCGCCAGATCCAGAGTGCGCTCGAAGGGCTTTTCTGCCCGGCGGCGCACGATCGCACCAGCCATACGGCGCGCAAACCGCTCTTCACCGTACTCTTTAAACACCCGCACCATTTCCGCTTCGGACTCGGTGTTTACCCACTCCGCAGCACTGATGCCGCGGCTGGTATCCATGCGCATATCCAGCGGTCCATCCTGCATAAAGCTGAAGCCGCGCTCGGCCTGGTCCAGCTGAGGGGATGACACACCGAGATCCAACAGAATGCCGGTGACCTGTCCTGCTTCCGCCGCCTGATCCATATCTGCAAACGAGCCGTGCCAGATATCAAATCGCGACTCGCCGCCAAAACGCTCTCCGGCAAACTCAATGGCCTGAGGGTCTTTATCCACCGCCAGCAAGCGACCGGATGCATTCAGACGCTCCAGCACCAGCGCACTGTGGCCACCGCGCCCGAAGGTCCCATCGATATAAAAGCCGCCGGGATCCACCACCAGGGCGTCCACAGCTTCGCGTAACAACACACTGCGATGCAGATCTTGGGACACCCGCCTCTCCTGCGATTATGAAAAATTCGTTTAAAAGCACCTGCCCGCCAGGCCGGTCTACAGAGACAGTGAAGCCATTTCTTCCGGCATTTCGCCATCGCCTTCGCTATCGTCCAACCAGCTCATCCAGCGATCTTCACTCCACAGCTCCAGTTTTTTGCCCTGGCCTACCAGCATCAGTTTCTTCTCCAGACCCGCGTACTCGCGCAGGGTCGGCGGTATCAGCACCCGGCCATTGGCATCGACCTGCAATTCACAGGCATAACCGATCAACAACCGCTGAGCCCGGCGCGCCACCTTATTGAAACTGGACAGCGCCTCGATCTTTGGAAGAATTTCGCGCCACTGAGCTTCAGGATAGACCAGCAGGCAGCGCTCTTCCGTATGCGCCGTCACAACCAGCCGACCACCGCAATCTTCCAGCAGCGAGTCCCTGACCCGCGCCGGAATGGCCAGACGCCCCTTGGCGTCCATATTGATTGCGTGACTTCCCAGATACATAGATCAGGTTCCGCGATCGTTCCTGGCTGTGTTTTCGTTATGAGCGATGAAAAATTGTGCGATTTCAGCCGAATGGGCGTGATTAACCACTCACAACCACATTCACCCCACCAAGCCCCACAAAATTCCACTTTTCTCCACTTCAGACACTATAAATCTGGCCCACATAAAGTCAAGGAAATCGATGGTATCTACGGATAAAAAGCCCAGTATTTTCGCGGGCTGCAGGCGAAGTGGTTACATTTCAGGCAGGCGTGCAGGCGGGCAAATATTCAACAGAGCAAGTACTTACTTTTGCAAGCTCACAAGTTACTTTAAGTTTGCAAGGGAGCGCCCTGAAGGAAAAGAAAAAGTACTTTTGCGAGCGGGCACTAACCTGACACAACGCGCAAAAATGGAAATCACGCCAAAAACGAGACTCCCACCTCCAAGCGAAGCGCAAAGGAAATCGGCGTCAATCCAGCGAGTTAGAACGTGGGAGCATATAAAGATCAGCTTTTATTATTTTTAACCAAGTTCAACTCGCTGTAGCGTTGCGATATTCAAAATTCAGCAGGAATCCACAGCCATGGGCCTTTCAGCAGGACTGAGCAAACAGACCGCGACCTCCCGCACCTTCCACCACGGTGCCGACCTGGACGCGCTCAACCAACGCCTCAAAGGTGCCAAGCCCAGCGAAATCATGGAATTCACCATTGCCGAGGCTGAGAACCCGGTAGTGTTCACCAACTTCCGCCCACTGGCGGTCGCCTTCCTGCACCTGGTCACCCGCGCCAAGCCCGATATCCCCGTTATCTGGGTAGACCATGGCTACAACACGCCGGAAACCTACCGCCATATCGAGAATGTGATCCAGCTGCTGGACCTAAACCTGCACACTTTCTCGCCCAAAATGTCGGCGGCCCACTTCAACGCCGTACACGGCGGCATTCCGCCCCTGGACACCCCAGAGCACGACTTCTTCTCCCGCACCGTTAAGCTGGAGCCGTTCAATCGCGCCATGCAGGAACTGAAACCGGACGTCTGGCTGAACGGCATCCGTCACGACCAGAACGCCCACCGCAAAGGGCTGGATATCTTCACCAAGGGCAACCACGGCACCATTCGCGTGGCGCCCATGTTCCACCTCAAGGAGATTGATGTGGAAGAGTACGTGTACGAGAACGACCTGCCGGACAACGATGTGTACTTTGACCCCACCAAGGGCGAGGAGCATCG
This sequence comes from uncultured Microbulbifer sp., assembly GCF_947504145.1. Taxonomy (GTDB): domain Bacteria; phylum Pseudomonadota; class Gammaproteobacteria; order Pseudomonadales; family Cellvibrionaceae; genus Microbulbifer. Next base: position 92,731 of record NZ_CANNGQ010000001.1, on the reverse strand, counting down.
GGAGTGTGGGTTGTTACTGCAGAAGTAAGAGGGGATACGTAAACAGTGACCGCGGCGCGGTCACTGTTGCGCAGGAATAAGTCGAGTCAGCCGGTAAGCCGGGTTCTGTCGCGGACAATCATTCATCTGGGATGCCTGTCACCAGACACCTCAAGCGACCTACCCGCCCCCAGTGCGGGTCACACCTGCTAGCTTGCGCTAAGGGGGGCCTATTTGGTCTTGCTCCGAACGGGGTTTACCATGCCGCGGACTGTTACCCCAGCTCGACACTGCGATATTTTCAAAGGGTTGCACCGAACAACTGTAGCACACCCCACCCCCAACTTTGTACCAAATTCTGTACCACCCTCAGCTCCATCGGGATACACCCTGCTCAGGCAGCCCCCCCTAGTAAGCCGCTGCCCCATACCCCATCCGCACCCCTCCGCTCAAGCGAGTAGCCTTCCCGCCACACAAAGCACCCCCCTCTCAACGGACCCGACACCCCGGGATCAGCGTTCAGCCAGCCAGCGAAATCGGGCGAAGTAAAATAAGACTGATAGAAATCTATCAATTAATTAACAAACTGAATCTGAGAGGTCCCATATGCATTTCAGGAACCAAGTAGATCGAGCCGTAAAGCTTTGCGGCGGCCCAACCATGGTGGGTGTCGGCCTTGGAGTCGCCAACGCCACAGTCCACGACTGGATACGGAGGGGGTATGTTCCGAAGCTCTCTAGAGCAAAAGAACTAGCGGAGTTTGCAGAGATTGATTTTCGGCTTCTCCGGAAGCCAATTACACAATCGGAGGGTTGAAACCGGAGGCCTTCGCCCCAAATTCTCTGAGCCCAAAAACAAAAAAGCCCGGGACTGGTACTCGCCGGGCTCTTTCAGGAGATATGCTTTTACTATATGAGTTATTTTAACCTACAAAGCGCACAGAGCGCAAGTCCCTCGTCGGACCAGAACTACATAAGTGTCTTAAAAGATCGGCACAGTCCGGCCACTAAACAGTTCCACCTTCGTGAGAACGAGGTCCATAAAACTCCCTATAAAATGGGCAAGCTGTTCGCGTATCGGCGCTTCCCCATAAACTGCTTGCACGAAATGTATGGAATGATTCAGGCGCTAGCAGCAGAGCCTTTCCAGTTCATCGTCAGGGGCACACCCAGCGTCGATGCCGCAGTCAGCATAGAGCGGAACAAGGAAACGTTTCCAGAGAGCCCCGCCGGTACGCCCTGGGTGATGCTGGACTTTGACGGTATTAACCTCCCCGAGGAAATCGACCCCGTTTCCACCGAGGCGGTCGAGCATGTAGTCAACAAGCTTCCTGAAGAGTTTCACAGCTCCAGCTACATTTACCAGTTCAGCTCAAGCGCCGGAATATTGAACGCTGATGGCACCCCACTGAAGCCGGGTCTTAGCGTTCACGTGTTTTTCTGGCTATCTAGTAGGGTCAACGGCCAGGCGCTCGCGGATTATTTATGTCATCACTGTCTTACCACCGACTTTTACTCTCTAGCCACCAGCAAAGCAGGTATTCCCGAGCTCAAGTATGGCATCGACATCTCTGTGATCCGCACAAGTTGCCAGCCACACTACACCGCATCGCCCATTATTGGGAAGGGCATTCAGACAAGCCTTACCCCCAACCAACGTCTAGGCCTCATCGAGAAGAGCAGTGACAGCGTATCCCTGCCCGATTCTCCGAAGTCACTTCGCTTCACCGTCGAGCGGCTAAAGAAGCAGCTGCGCCGCGAGTGGTACAGCGCGAATGGCTATACAGAAAAAACTCATCGCAGCCACTCGGCCCGGGGTAGCAGTTCTGTGACCTACTATCAGCGGCCGCACAATGCCCCTCAGACCGGGAGAATTCTCGACGACTACAAACTCGCAGGAGCAGAGAATGAGTTCTGCATCTTCTACTTCGACGACGAAAATACACCCGGCAGCTGGTACGTCGGGAATAAAACTCCGACCATCGCTAGGCGCTACGGCGACGGCGAGACACTGCCGCTGAAAGAGCTCTCCGAGGACGCATACCGCCTCGTGGCACATGACCTGAGATGGTTTTTCGATATCGCTTCCTACCAGCATACCCTAACGGCCGCGGGTTACCTGCCAGATATTAGCAGATTCGCCAACAGTCAGATCAACCTAATTAAGGCCCCCACGGGTTCCGGCAAAACCACTGCTACCGTGCGCTGGATCCAGGCTGGGGGTCAGCCGGTCATCTACTGTGCCCCCACCAAGGCTCTGGTCAAGCAAATGGAAAGTGATCTGGCAGAGTCTGGGCTTTCAGTAATTCACTACAGGGAACTACAGCGATTAGTCCCCGGGTCCGCTATAGACTGCGTCGTATCGACGAACAAGTCCCTACCGAAAGTGATCGATGTTCTATGTGAGTTCAGGAGAGGGGTTCGGCTCGTCATCGATGAGATTCACCAAAGCCTGGATGAATTCATGGAGACCAGCACAAGTAACATGGCCCTAGAACGCGCCATGAAGAAGGCAGACAAAACCCTGCTATTGACCGGCACAATCACGGAGCTGCAAATCTCGAAAATTGTAAACCTCGTCAATCACGCCTTCGAAAGGATGGATCCCCAACTGCTGTCTATTCACGAGTTTGCGCCAGTCAAGCGGAACATCCTCGAGCTTCACCAGGAACGGTACTGGTATCACGACGTTTTCGAGCTACTTAGCTCACTACAGGAGCGGCGAAGCAGGGGCGAAGCGGTTCCTCGTACGGTGTTAATCACGTCTAGCTCAAAAATGGCCATTTACGAGCAACTGGTCGATCAACTCCAACTGACAGATCTGTCTACCATCGTCTCCAGCAAGGAGTCCTATGAAGATGAAGTGTGGAGCGCTCGAATCAGTGACAGGCCGATCCTGATAACCAGTCCGGTGTTCTCCCTTGGCATCAACTTCACCTTCCACCCAGAAACGCTCTGGGTATCCCTGGGACGTCTCGATGTTGACTGCAACCAAATCATTCAGGCAGTGAATCGGGGGAACCGATCCGCCATAGCGTGCGCCACCCGGCTATATGCCTACAACACGATTGAGGCCATGCCGTCAGCCCCGACATACCTCATGGAAAAGCTCAACGTAGAGGAAGACTTCCTTCGTGAAGCCTCCATTCCTGGGCTGCTGGAAATGCACACACAGATTGACCGGGCAACATACCGCCAGCTACGGAAACTCGAACAAAACACTGCGACCTCACTTGGTCAGCTCGTCCGTGAAGACAGTATTCAGAACTACACCTTGCGCGATCTCATGGAACGGCCGGCACCACCGGCAAAAGATGTGCAGGAAGCAGTGGCGGAACTGAAAAAGCACGCCCGGGACCAGTATGAGGAGGCCATAGCAGAGGCATCCTCTAGATACCGGGTCATCGAGGGATGGGAAGCTTTCCTGTACTTAGAGCGCCTATGGCAAGAAATGGCCGACTACCGAGCCACTGAAACGCGTCTACAGCGAGAAATCGAAACCGACAAACTCGCGATCCTAAAGAGCTATACCGGGCTGCAAGTACCGACGGCGTTGCGGAATATTTCTCCTATATCCATTTTAAGACTATCTGGTCATGCACTCCCGTATCTAAGTGATCAGTACCATCGGGACCGCTTCCCCGAATGGAAAACTGTAGCGGCCGAAAAAATTGGGAAGATTCGGCTCCTGGTTGTGAAGCTGAACGAGCTATTCGCGGAGGAGCTCGAAATGAATGGCTTTTGCCTTGCAGTCCGTCGAACTGGCCAACTTCGAGAAGCGATTCTGGCGCTTGCCCAGAATGAGAAAGATTATCTCCTAGTACGCCGCCAATTAAAGGACATCGAAGCAGCGTGCGACGTGGTCCGCCGGAGCAATACGCCAAGACACAGGGCTGCCGCTGAATCCACTGTACTGGACTTTGTGAAGGGTCGCTTTAGCGCTTGGGGAATTGGCTTTTACAGGGGGCCAGACGGAAAATATGACTATCGGATGCCCCTCAAGCCCCCCTTCTGGAATGCCGCACGCTTTCTCTTCGACCTTGACCACCTGCAAAGCATCTTGAAGAAATACGGCATAGGGCCCGAACGCCCGGCCCTCGATGGCACCATTCTGCGGGAGCTTGAGGACGAACCGGAACGCCCGAGACGAATCTGCGAGGATTGCATCTTCTTCCGTGACAATAGCTGCGTTCGGGGTATCCCGACTGACTGGCAAGACGGAGAGGTTGGCGTAGGACATGCCACTGAGTGCGACGAAAAACGGAAAATTCCCGCTAAGTTGTTAGCCAGCCCTCATCACATAACGCACACTTTTGTTTGATTATTGTGCGACAGTAACTGGTTCAGGCCCCCGGCTCACGGGGGCTTCTGCTGATTTTGCAAAACTAAGTAGTAGAAGAAGGGGCCGCCCATGCACACTTGCGCAGGGTGCGCTAGGCGGCTCGGTATTTCTTGAAATTCTCCGCCTGCTCAAAAATTTCCTTGTAGACCTCGTCCCTGTCAACTGGCGGGTAGCCATATTTAGCCAGCAGCAAAATCAACCCCACCTTCAGCTCTGCTTTGATATCGTCACGCTGGCTCCAGTCGGTGTACTTGGCTTTGTCATCCACCACGTTTTTCACCGCCTTCGATAGCTCCAGCAGCTTGTCTTCCGGGTAGGTGAAATCGTATTTGATCGCCAGCTTTTTCAGGATGTCGTAAAAGGCTTTCTCCTCCAGATCGATACCGAGATCGGCGAAGGATTCTTTTTCCTGCTTCAGTGCCTGAATCAGATCAATAATCTCATCGGAGAAGTCTTCCAGCACCTCGCTCACCAGCACATCGTCTTCCTTGCGCTCGTTATAGTGGTCAACCAGCTTGCGGAACTTCTCGGAGAAATCCATCCCCTTGGTCCTATTGATTTTCTTGAAGTCCTCAATCGCCGTGGCCAGTAGCTTCTGCAGCAGCTTGATCTTGGTGTTGGGCAGCTTTATTTTTTCGATCTTGGCCAGGTAATCGTCAGTGAAGATATCCGTTTCACCGGAGTCTTCCTCACCCAGCTTGAAGATTTCTTCCACCCCGTCGGCCTTGAGGGCCTCCGCGATCATCTCACGTACTCGGGCATTCATCTGAGCCAAGTCGGGGGCGTCGCCCTTGGTGAGCTTGAACACGATCGAGCGTACCGCGAGGTAAAAGTGAATCAGGTCGCGTTCGGCCTGGCCGATGGCCTCAGAACCACAGCAGATGTCGTAGGCCGCCTTGAGACGCTTTACTAGCGCCATAAAGCGCTTTTCGATCTTGTCGGTGAGCTGCACATACTCCGCGGCCATATTAAGGCAGCTGAGTTGCTCAAGCGGGCTACCGATGAAGTAGGGCTTGCTGTCGAACTTGTGGAAGATCTTGCTCAACAGATCCAGGTGATCCTTGACCACAATTACAGATTGGGCGATCTCCTCGATATTCTGCTGGTCGGCCTTGTTGTAGTAGGCCAGGGCCAGGTTCATTTGCTTTTTGATGCCAATGTAGTCCACCACCAGGCCCTTGTCCTTGCCCTCGTACTTACGATTGACGCGGGAGATAGTCTGGATCAGGTTGTGCCGCTGGATCGGCTTGTCGATATAGATCGTATCGAGGAAGGGCACATCGAAGCCTGTGAGCCACATATCCACCACAATGGCGATCTTGAAATTCGATTTGGCATTCTTGAACTGGCGGTCCAGCTCCTTCTGGTACTCCTTGGTACCCAGCATGTTATAGAGTGCCTTTTCGTCATCCTTGCCCCGGGTCATGATCATCTTGATCCGGGCCATGGGCTTGATCTCTTTGCGCTCCTTGTCCGAGAGTTCCGAGCCCTCTTCTGCCGCCAACACGTCATTCCACTGCGGGCGCAACTCCACCACTTCCTGCCAGAAGCTGTAGGCGATTTCGCGGCTGCTGCACACAAACATCGCCTTGCCCTTGATAGTGGCGCCCTCTTCCAGGCGCTTTTCATAGTGGTGGACAAAATCAATCGCTAGCGCTCGGATTCGATCGGGATCACCGAGGATCGCATTCATATTGGCGCTGGTTTTTTTGCTCTCCTCGATCTGGTATTCGCTAGTGCCAGCTTCCGCACACTCCCCGTAGTACTCTTCGATCTCCTTGAGTTTGTCGTTGTCCAGCATCAACTTAGCCGCGCGCCCCTCATACACAATACGCACGGTAATTTCGTCTTTCACGGATTCCGTCATAGTATAGCTATCCACCACCGGACCAAACACGTCCAGCGTGGCATCGATGGGGGTACCGGTGAAGCCTACATAGGTGGCGTTAGGTAGAGAATCGTGCAGGTATTTAGCAAACCCGTAAGTCCGCTTTACCCCCTTTTCAGTCACTCGCACCTTCTGGTCGAGATTGATCTGGCTGCGGTGGGCCTCGTCACTGATGCACACTACATTGGAGCGGGTCGTCAGCAATTCTGTGTCTTCGGTAAATTTATGAATGGTGGTGAGGAACACCCCTCCGCTTGCCCTTCCTTGAGGAACCAAGACACTTTCGGAAGTCTGCCCACCCAGAAGGTTCCGTAATTCTGACCGGCTCTCGACACTGACGATCAGGTCATCACCAATGAATCCCTTGGCTTTGACAAACTGACCGGAGAGTTGGTCGTCGAGGTCGGTGCGATCCGTAATCAATACCAGCGTAGGGCTCGCCATTTCCACGTCACGCATCAACAAGCGGGACAGGAACAGCATAGTAAAGCTCTTGCCACAACCGGTAGCACCAAAGTAGGTTCCGCCCTTTCCGTCACCTTGGGGCTTACGCTGCTGCTTGATATTCTGGTGCAGTTTGGTTGCCGCATAGTATTGCGGGTAGCGGCAAACGATTTTCTCCTCTCTGTTAGATACGTCTGGGAAGTAGATAAAATTCCGAATCACATCCAGCAAGCGGCGCTTATCAAACAGTCCGTGAATGAGCGTATACAGAGAGTCGATACCGTCCTTTTCGACCGTTTCGTCCCCGTTAATTTTTCGCCAGGCATAGAAAAATTCATACGGCGCAAACACGGAACCCATTTTGTTGTTTACGCCATCCGAGATGACACACAGAGCGTTGTACTTCATCAGCTCAGGGATATCGCGAGCGTAGCGAGTAGTCAATTGCTTCCAGGCGTCGAAGATGGTGGCGTTTTCGCGAATCGCACTTTTAAACTCGAACACCACCAGCGGCAGGCCGTTGATATATAGAACGGCATCAGGGATGCGCTTCTCGCTGCCGACAATTTCAAGTTGGTTAACAACTCGGTAGATGTTTTGCTCACCGTAGGTGGGGGGCTTTTCCGTAAGCAGAGTATCCAGTTCCCCTTCTTCGGGGATACGCTGCTCTGGCAGACCCGTATAGTCGATCAGCTGGACATATAAATCTTTCTGGGTCCGGTCTTCTCGCTTGAGCAGTAGACCGTCTGCCACCCGCTTATGGATCTTTTTGTTGCTGTCGTACAAATCCGTAGCGGGCAGCCGTTCCAGTTCGGCAATTATTGTTTCTATTTCTGCTGTAGTAATCTTTTCGTCGGCATAGCGCTTGCTGAGAAACGCCCGCAGGTCGTCTTTCAGTAGCACCTCACTGGGTGCGATCGCCAATGCGCTGCCTTGGGTATAGGGGTAACCTTGCTGCTCCAGCAACTGGATAATGGCCTGTTCGAGTTTAGCCTCAGTAAAGCGCATACCTGTTTGCCTTATATTTGATCATTGTGCGTTTTTTATAATCTGACGGGCTTACAACATTTTTTGGTAGCCCTTCGTGTGCCAGGCCCCTTCTACTTGCTGATGCTTGGGCTTCCCTAAACCACTGGCCCTACTCCGCCAGTCGGGCTTGGTAAGCAGTAGAAAGCAGTATATACCGCTGAATGGTAGGCAGACTCCCATGACATCTGCTCAGGGGGGATGGCAGCTATCGCTGGTCCGCCAGCGACTTAAAGCTGCAAATAGCCCTCGCCGTTAACAGGTAGCTTAGCTAGAAGCCTTCAAGTTATACAGACTGTGACCACAATAACTATGTGGCTGCAGCAACCCGTGTTTCCTCAGTTGCGAAATCCTCAAAGCGGGTACCGTTGATAGCTGGCCACGCTCCTTCACATTTACTCTCTGCCGTTGCTCCACCCAGCCCTTCTCTAGCGAAAACCCGAACCAATTGTTGTATTTGGGATACCACGTCGAAGCCCTTGGTGATCTCCCTTACCTTACCGATTTGCTCAACAACATTACCATTCAGGTGATTAATGCGAAATAGATCGAGCGCCATATTCACGGCCTCAATTTCCGCACCATGAACACTTCGTGATTGATTCATCCACCAGTGATTTTCTGACAATAACGCTCGTATTTGAAGAACCAACTGATCAGCTCGAAGGTGATTAACGGCAATTAGCTCCAAATAGTCATCCACGATCCCTAGAAACCGACTTTGTATCCTAGGTTCACTTGGGAATTTTCCATCGTAGAATTCAGAAAATACCCGATAAAAACATAAGCCGACTATATCATCCGCCAATTTCGTCGCACTAATTTCGCAGGGAGCTTCCTGTATCCGCCGATGATGGCGCAAGGGAAGAGAGACCTCTTCGATCTTCACCCCCATATTTTTGACCATATGAATCGCGGAAATAAAATCGCTTCGCCTGGCCTGCGTCGATAAATCGCCAACTTCAATAGACACCGACAGATTCGGAACATCCACAAGCAGAGACAGCTTCCTGTACAATGCAATACCGCCCCGCCTGTAGCTAATACTACCAGCGGTTTCATTCCACGCTTTCGATGAAGCCAGCAGTGGCCGACTAATATTAGCCTGCTCGTTCAGATATTGAATATCGCGGAGAAACACGCTAAAGACTTCTGCAACTTTACTCCCTTCTGCCCCCGAATCCGGCTGCCATATGACGGGGCACTCCAGGTGATCGAAACGAGCAGACGAAAAATCGTAGTAATAATCATCTCCATTGATCACTTCTTGGAGTTGACGGATATCCGCATCAAAGTCTTGCCCTGGTGCTACGGACGAAAAATTTAGCAGCGTATAGTAAACATCCACAAGCTGTGTACGTAGAGAGCTGTAGAACGGTAACGCCGGCGCATCCGAGTACGGAGAAACAATGATGTCCGCATCGGAATTTCGAATTAATGAGCTGATTTTCCCGAGAAAATTTAGCCTTCTGCTCCCCAGAGTGCCGTCTTCTATGCTGAGCGATTCGAACTGTAGGTCATCATCAAGTATTAACACCTTACAGTCGGATCCCTGTTTTTTTGCCTCTTCCCAGCTAAAAAAATGAAGCAGGCTTCTAGAAAATGCTATTGACTTCCGACCAATTGCACTGAAATCAAATACAGAACTGTGAGGAAAGCAAGCATAGCGTTTTTCCTGCTCAGCTAGATCCACGAGACGAACAGAAAAATTTTTCGGGTAAACCTCCTGTAAAGCAGCCTTTATTTCATCATCACAACCGCCGTTAGTTAACAGTAGATACTGCACCTGTCCGTCAAACTTCTGCTCTTGCTGAATCTGCCGCTCGATAGACGTTATTTGGCTTCTCACATTCCGCGCACAGGATGAAGTCACACCAATTACCAACTTCACTGGCGGCTCATCTTCATAAGTTTTGTAGCTATCGGCTTGCGGAATGGCGTTAGGGGAACACTGCCTGCGGTAGCCAAATAGGCGCTCAGCTCTCTCAAAAGAGGCTTCTCGGGTTTCCGCATCCATACGTGGCGCGTACTTTTCATAGAAAAGATCCAGCCCCTTGCGCTTACCCACCTGACAGAGGGTAACCCGCTCGCCAGTGTGTGCATGGTGGCGAAGCAATGGCCATTCGTTGACCAGAATCTTCTTTCCACGCAATTTACTTACTTCCAGTACGCGAATCGCGAAATCTCGATCCTGAGTACTGGGCATGGATTCATCGTACCCCCCCGCCTGCCAAAACGCTTCGGCTTCGATAAATGTATTACTACCCTGCCAGCCGGGGTTGCCAATAAAAAATTCATCGAACGTCAGGTGCTCTGGAAGAATATGAATCGGCTTATCCACTCCAAGTTCATAGCGATGGAAAGCAGAGACAACAGCCATTGCGGTAACATTTTCCTCAGCCACTCGCCTGCAACAGCTGGCCAAGTACTGCGGATACCATTCATCATCGTCATCCAAAATAGCAAAATAGAGTGGCTCGCTAGTTGATCGACTCCTCCACGCTGCCATCGCACCGCTATTCCAGGCACCACTCCCAGAACGTCCCCGAGTTCGGGAATTTCGGATTACCTCAGTTTTGAACCAGTGATCAGGTATACCGCCGGGAAATTTCGACGCGAAATATGCTTCGCGAAATCTTTTTACCCTTTGTCTGATCGAAAGATATTCTTCGTCACACGCGTTGTCATCTACCACATAGATACGCCACGGGCTCACCCCTTCCTGTGCATACACAGATCGGAGTGATCGCTCAATCAAAAAATCAGTACGTCGCATTGAGGTTGCGATAATCACGGCAACGGATATTCTCAAGATGAACACCCCCAAGCGCCGCGTCCACATCTCAATTTACTTTCAGATAATCCACACGCTTCCAGATCTAGACCAAAATAGGTTTGCAAGGCTGACAACTGACTTGTGCGGTTCGATATTTGGATACGACGCGTAATCGCCCGATCCGAATAAATTCGCAACTCATCCCCTTTAAGGAAAAGAAAATCGTCATCAACGACTTGTGCATATCTCAATGCAGCACGGAATGGGTAAGAAATTTCTCCGTTAAAACGTTGATTAATGGCCGAAATCACCGCTGATTCCCGCTGTTTCTGCTTCGGTATACTCTGTGACAAGCTCTCTCTGCCCTCTTTGATTTGATACACATCTAGAAATTGATTACGCAGGCGAGTTTGAAACACGATACCGAAAGCCTTATAACGAACTTCACGGTCGGCGGGAAAAAGGCGAAAGCTCGGCCAGCCATTGCCGACATCCGCGTAATAGACACCATCGTCCAGCTCCAAGGCCAATACTCGGTGACAGAGCTGGTCGTTGATCCAGGAATTGTGCAGTCGCGCGCTCACATTGGCACACTGTAAGCGAGTCCTTAACGCCAATACCTTATCAGAGCAGGTACCCCCACCTAGTGCGCGAGAAGGGATACACCACTCCAGATAAAATAGATTGTGAAAAGGTGTGGCCTGAAACTCGTCCAAGATCATCTGTTCGATTTCACTGATCGAAAGTTCGCGATTAATCATTTGTGATCGGTACCACGCCGATCGATGATGTCGTCAAAAGTCGGATAGGCAGAAAAATACGGATGTTCTTCATGATCTTCGCCAATGAAACTGTCCGAAAAGTGCATGCACCATATTTTTCGTAACGCTTCCCGTTCCGAGCATCCGTTCTCACGTAGGTGCCTAACCACCAATGCGCGCATTCCACTGCCCACATCACAAGAGATCTTGCGGCGCAAGGATATCTGTTCCGGCAATAGTCCATTTACGGCTTCACGCAACACCGCTTTATTGATACAGCCGCTGTCGGTCCAGCGGTAAAGATCGTCAAAACACAGAGCTAATGCCCAGGTGCAGATTTCACGGTCGAGAAAAGGACAGCGGGTTTCAATGGCATGGGCCATACCGGTCAGGTCGATACGCCGCAACTCAGTGTTGCGAAGATCCGCCAAAAGCTGGTTACGTGTTTCGGCCCAGGGATCATTTCTGCGGTAGTAATGATATCCACCAAACAATTCGTCGGCCCCTTCACCTGACAACACCAACTTCAGTCCATCTTCGCGAGCGGCCTCCGCCAACAGATAGGTACAGATGCCATTGCTAATGACAGACGGGTTGTAACTTTCGGTGACGTAGACAACCTTGTGAATCAGTTCTGTCAGCGCCTCCCCGTCGGGAAGGGTCAAGTAGCGCACCTGCTTGAGCTTGAGGTGATCTGCCAACAGCCGTGCATTGTCGCCATCCCCAGCACTAGGCGCGCTCAGGCAGTAATAGCGGGCATCAGAACGAAGGTTACTGACCAGAGCAGCGATCGCCGAGCTATCCAGGCCTCCACTCAGAAACACACCAACTGGCTCACTAGCTGCCGGCAGGCGCTTTTCAACCGCTCGAGTTATCAACGCGCGCAGCTCACTAGGTTTGACACCAGCGGCTAAAGCTACCGGAGTAGAAAGGTTAGTCTCGAGCTCGCAGTCTGGCGGCATTGTCCAAAGCTTCGTACAGTTTCCGGTTTTCAGATCGATTTGACTGATGCCCGATGGCAGTGCCGCAAACTCATCGACTCGGTCGAGAGCCTTGAGTTCACTGGTGATAAAACACTCCGATCCCGAGCGCCCCCAAAAAAGCGGCTTTTTTCCCATAGCATCGCGCAAGATAATCAAGCCGTTGTCTTGCTCATTAAACACAACACCGGCGAAGAATCCGTCCAGCTTCCCCAAAGCTGCCACGCCCAGCTTTTCCACCAGGGCCGGTACTACATGGCAATCGTTAGTGGATGCAAGTTTCAGCTGATAACGCTCCCGCAACTCGGAGGCGTTATAGATTTCGCCATTGATAGCTGCCACATAGCTGCCAACGCAGTAAGGCTGTCGCCCTGCATGGGATTTGTCATTGATTGCCAGCCTGGCAAAACCCAGGCTCAGAGCGCCGCTATTCCAGTGGTACTGGGCATCAGGGCCGCGGTGGGCAAGCCGTTGCAGGCATCTTGGTAGTCGTTCGCCGGCACGAGGGCCGTACAGCAATACTAGGCCGCACATGGTGTCTCTAGCGCCCTAGTTAATTTAGAACACCAGGTCAAAAATCGATCAAACAACGTGAAATATTGCTCAAGCAATTCCAAGCTGATGGATTCGTTGTCGCGGTGAATACGGGCCGAATAATCGTTGGGTCCAAAACCCAAATAAAGACTGCCACCGGGGAGGTTTTCGATCAGCGGGCAGGGGCCGAATTTGGATAGCGTGCGCGTCTCTACCCGTGCCTTGCCGTCGTACAGCATGCTGTTAAGCGAAGCGACCAATGACTCGCCGTTCCCAGTAGTTATCGCCTCGCCCTTCTGGAATATCAACGGCGCACCATCGCGGTAGTAGCCGGTCTCCTCAATGCAGAGACTATTTTTGAATGGGGCCAGCTCATCCGGAAATAATTCGTGGGCCAGCGGCGCACCCACTTCCTCCTCCCCCTGAATCAACCAGAGCATGCTCGGCAGCGCCTCGCCCCGAGCCACACGCGACTCAATCACCGAAAGCCTGGCCAAAAGCACAGCCTTGTTGTCGGCAACACCGCGCCCCCACAGGCGACCATCCCGCTCCGTCAATTGAAACGGCGGCGATTGCCAGTCCTCCTGCGGGCGCACACGCTCCACGTCGTAGTGGTTGTACAGGACTAGGGGCGCCCCACCGGAATCCCCATACCGCGCCACTAACAGCGGTTGATCGGTCCGCGCCTCCCCCTTTACCTGTACATCAAAACCCAGCTTTTGCAGGCGCGCAAATAGATAGTTCACAGCCGCCCTGTTGGCTTGTTCGTTTCCGGTAACTGTTTCGAGGGCGACAAAATCAATTAATTCATCCAGGTACTGCGTCAGCACGGGTTACCTCTGCGTAAAACTGATCAAACTGGTTAGCCAGGTCTGATGCGCTGTGCGCAACACCATCGCAGGCGGCAATACCGTCAAAGTCATCGTGGTCATTGGTGTAGCGACACATACGCTTGAAATCAGCGTGTGCGCTGTAATAGACAGTAAGGAAGGCACGCTTGCACATGCTCAGAAAGAGCGCATCGCTATACGGCATTAGGTCGCGGCCAATATCGATAAACACCAGCCGGCTGTCGTAAGTGCAACGGAAGTTTTCCGCCTTCACATTGCTAAGACAACAGCCGGCGGTACGCATAGCGCGCAGGAATTCCACCATCTGCTGAGTCTGACCGCCTGTGTAGGGTTGTGAGGCAAAGTCCGGGTAATGGACAACCAGGTAGTCACCCCGGTGTACTTCGTACAGCGGTATCGGAGCGGATTCCTCGGGGAGCGGCGCCAGAGTCTGTGCGATGCCACTCAGGTGAGTAAACAACAGCATGGTGAAATCGCTGCGGTGGAACAGCTTGTAGATGCGCTGGCCACTTCGGAACACCGTGCCTTCAGAGCCTCGCCCCAGAAAGTCCAGCTCGCCACTGGCTGAGTTGTCGGTAAAGGTGGATTGCAGGTAGGCACGCAGTTCGGACTGGCAAACGGAGCTGGCCGCTATGCCGTCGTAACCCGGTAAATTCTGGCCTCGCAATTGCCATAGAAACCCCGCCAAAGCCTCCATATCGGGGCATACGGCTATGGCATCATCGCGGCGTTCGTCCAGCATTAATGTTTGCAGACGAGTATGCCAGCCCTCGCCGCCCACACAGGCAATGGGCTTTCGCATCTGCCAGGCCAGTGCGATCTCAGACAAAGTACCGGAACCGCCATCCAGAGCGATAACAGCATCGCAGGCCGCCATCAGCACTGTATTACGCGCGACACCCAACCCAGTAGGCAATACGATATCGACGTAGGGATTGGCTTCGGCCTTGTCATAGGAAGGCAGTATGCCAATCACGTCGCCGGGCTGGTGCCGGGTCGAACTCCGCGCGCCGCATGCCGCCTGCTCCATTACCCCGCCCATGCCGCCGTTGATCAGCCGGCAATCATTGTCGATCACCAACTTACCCACGTGAAAAGCAAGCGTCCGCTGCACCTCGCTCAGCTGATTGCTGGCCGATCCCACGACGGCGATCTGCAGTCGTCGGGTACTACTTAATTTATTCATCTGGCTAACTTACTTCGACCAGTTATTGTTCGAATCAAAAAATGCGTGTTTGATACAGCGGGTGGAGCCATCGAGCGAAACATTGGCGCTCAACAGCGTGCTGTCGTTGACGCTGCTCCAAATCTCGTCGATGACTTTGCCGGTATCTTGTATACCCACCAGGGAAAACTTCCCATGTTTATCCTCCTCTAGCCCCCAAAAAATATCGCCGTCTTGGGTATTGGCAAAGGCGCTGTAGGTATCCCAGAGGCCTTTCGGGCAGGCCCCCTTGCCGTCGCGGCCCTTCGCCAGCTTACATCCGACATCCGAGCTTTCTTTCAGGGCCGCAATATCTTCGGGACCGCTGATTTCAATCACGAACTGCAGCTCCTGTTTTTTCTTCCGAGGACCTTGTCATGGGCTCAGATCGTATTGGCTAGTTGATGCTCAGCTTCGGAGATTTCAATTTGACCAGAGAGCAACTTAGGAAGTAGAGAATCCCGTAATTTGGTCAGCCCAGATATCTGCTCAGTCAACAAAAGCATTCTTGACTGGATGACGACTGCCTGTTCATTAAAAGCGGATACGGCCTCACCATTGGGAACTAGGAACGGAATTGGCTTGAAGTTCTTTTTACTGATTTCCAAAAACGTGCTCCCATTAGCCCTGTCGGTAACATACCCCATATTGGATTTCGTCCAGTTGAGCAGATACAAAGGGCCAAAGACTGAATTTGGCAGCATGGCAATCACCCCTTGGTTCACAGAAATAGGGGCATTACTAATCGCAAGGTATCCTATCGGAGCACGGGAAGACATTAGTACGCTTCCAGCCGGCAACTGGCCGGAAGAAATTTTGCGCACACCAACGTCAGTGAGGTGGCGATCAGTATCCGTCAACATCCAAGACGATAATTGAGACATATCTTTAGGGGTACAGAAAGGATGTTCCCCTCCCTCCCAAAAAGCTGGATTTTTTGTACTGGGTGTTCCTCCGCCCGTCGTCTCCACTACAGTACCGATGGTGCTAACTTCCCACCCTTCCGGAATCCAGCCCATTTCTTCAGTAAATACAAAACTACTGGGAAACAGCCGCTGAATCTCGGCCGGCAGATTTTGCGTGGAGGCTTTGGCGCCGGTGTGTATTTCTTGCCTAGTGCGCGCCCTGGCTTCCAGGGCATCCGGGATCGGATTGCCGGCGGCCAAGGTGTTGTCGATGACCGGGTCAAAATCCACAAACCAGCTTTTAAACAGCGCCTGGGCCATGGACTCCAGGGTGGAATTGATTTGGCGATTGAGCTCGATTTTGTCATCGAGAGCTGCAAGTATTTTGGAAATAGCTTTCTGCTCTCCTAGCGGAGGAAACGGAAAAACTAAATTCAATAAATTGCCCACTTTTATACTTGGCTGTGCAGCGCCAATATTTAGGTTCATCAGGGATGGGCGATTCAACTTAAGCAGGTAATAAAGGTATTTATTGTCGTGTTCTTCAGTACAACGCAACCCAATTGTGTTCTGAATTATTACACACCTACAACTTGGGGTAATGCCGACTTGACCATATCCGTTGCCGACCAGCGTAACTAGCACATCATCTTCTTTAATATGCTTTCTGATAAACGAGTTGTATGTATCCTCATCAATAAATCTACGAACATTATTTATGTTGATTCGCCAATCACTAGTGATCAAATAGTTATCTATAACTGGTATCCCAGTTTCAGCATATGCCTTAGGGTTCTTGCCTCGGTTATCAGCTACGAACTCGACGACATCACCCAGCCGGAGTTCCTGCCACTCACTTTCCATAGCCCAACCCCGCCAGATTCTGCTTGATCACCGCATCCAGCTGCTCGGCCATCGCCATCTGCCGGTACAGTGTTTGCGTCAGTTCACGCATCTTTTCTTCAAACAGTTCATCATCTTCTTCCACTTCGGCGGTGCCCACATAACGCCCAGGGGTCAGCACATAGTCGTTGGTTTTAATGTCGTCAACGGTGGCGACCCTGCAAAAACCGGGAATATCCTGATACCCGCCATCTTTGGCTTCGCCGCGCCAGGCGTGGTAGGTGCGAGCAATCTCGGCGATATCGTCCACAGCCAGTTCCTTGTGAATACGACTGATCATGCTGCCCATATTGCGCGCGTCGATAAACAGCGTTTCGCCTTCACGGTTGCGATGGTTGCTGCCTTCGTGCCCGGGGATAACTGCGGCTTTCTTGTTTTTGGTGATAAACCACAAGCAAACCGGGATCTGGGTGGTGTAGAACAGCTGGCCAGGCAACGCAATCATGCAGTCCACCAGATCGTTTTCGATGATCTTCCTGCGGATTTCCCCTTCACCCTTGGTGGTGGTGCTCATGGAACCATTGGCCAGTACAAAGCCAGCGATGCCATTCTCGCTGAGCTTGCTGATCATGTGCAGGATCCAGCCGTAGTTGGCATTGCCTGTAGGCGGCACCTCGTAACCGGACCAGCGGGGATCGTCGGTGAGCTCATCGGAGCCGCGCCACTCCTTCAGGTTGAACGGTGGGTTGGCCATGATGAAGTCGGCCTTGAGGTCCGGGTGCTGATCTTTGAAGAAGGTGTCGGCGGGCACCTCGCCCAGGTTGGTACTGATACCGCGGATGGCCAGGTTCATCTTCGCCAGCTTGTAGGTGGTGCTGGTCTGCTCCTGGCCGTAGATGGAGATGTCTTTCTTGTTGCCCTGGTGGTTCTCCACAAACTTCACGGACTGCACGAACATGCCGCCACTGCCACAGCAGGGGTCGTAGATCTTGCCATGGTAGGGCTCGATCATTTCCGCCAGTAGGTTGACCACGCACTTGGGGGTATAGAACTCGCCGCCGCCCTTGCCCTCTGTGGCCGCGAAGTTGCCGAGGAAGTATTCGTACACGCGGCCTACGATATCCACCTCGCTCGCCGCACCGCCTTCCTGCTCCACCACCGTGTCGATATTGTTGATGGAGTCGATCAGCGCCGACAGTTTGCTGGCATCCAGCCCCAGGCGGGAGAAGTAGTTATCCGGCAACGCACCCTTGAGTGCCTTGTTGTTCTTTTCCACTGTATACAGGGCAGTGTCGATTTTAATGGCGATATCGTCCTGCTTGGCGTGCTGGGAGATGTAGTCCCAGCGGCTTTCTGCTGGCAGGTAGAAGACGTTCTTCATGGTGTAGAACTCCACCATGTCCACGTAGTCACCCTGACCCTCGGCAACCAGCTCACGCTTGCGCTGCTCGAATTTATCGCTGATGAATTTGAGGAAGATCAGGGACAGCACCACGTGCTTGTATTCGGAGGACTCCACGCTGCCGCGCAGTTTATCGGCGGTTTCCCACAGGGTTTGCTCAAAGGATTTCTGGTTTTTCGGTTTGTTAGCCGTTGTGCGGGCCATCTCGTCGCCTTCCTATCAGTGTATTTGCGGCCCAGACATAGCGGGGGGCCAGAGCGAAATCGAACAATAATTCGACAGCTCGAAAACAGGTTTGAATGGCTTCGATTTTGCCGGATTTGGCGGGGTATGTCTCTATAAGACCGCGGTCTGACCGGCATCACACGAGGCGTCACGTGGTTGCTTGGCTTTCGCTGTGACAGCGACAGACGGGGAGTAAGCGGACGAGCAAGTAGAGTTACTGCTTACCTCAGCTCGTCGCAGGGGGGATGCTGGGGAGGGAAACGTGGTCGCCGGATGCCAGGGGCAAAATCACCTGGCGCCCAAACACAGTGACCATATCGACGTTATGCGACGGTCAGCACATCATAGAGCTTCTCAGCAAGCTCGAGTGCAGACTGTTCACTCAGCAATGCCGATTGCAGGTGTTCGCTACCGCTCGTATACCCTTTACCGGACTGATATTGAGACATCAACTGATGCACCCGCTCGCTGTCACATTCCACAATCGCGCGAGACATAGTAACCAGGTCGGCCTCGACCCGTGCCCCTTTGCCGGATTTCGTAACAGAGATGAGCGGTACTCCGAGTTTTTTGCAGTCTCGGAAGTGCCTATTCTTTGCACGGTCCTCCGCAGCTGCTTGATCTACGATGACGAATTTCTTGATGGCTGGTCGAATAGTGTTCATGGGGATCTCCATAAAGATAATTTCCTATAGTTTAACTCCCCGCCCCGTGAATTTAGGTTGCCCCTGGGTTTGCACTCTGCCACCGCGTGCAAATTAGGTTCTGCCAGCCTCCCTTACATTCAACGACCCCGACAGTCCCCCTTCTCCACCGGCTTATCATCCCATCTCACGCTGTGCGATAGCAGCATGGTGGATTAGGCGCTAATTCAGCTTATCCCGCCAGGCTTCAAAGATCATGACCATAGCCAGAGTATCCAGCTCACAATACTTCAACAAAGCCCCTCGCAACTGCTCGCGCTCGTATTCACTCATCTCGGTAAACTGAATCCTGGCATATGCCGTGAGCGCAGCCCCGCCATTGGCCAAACTGTCGCTATCCGACAGCAGCTCGTCGATATTCTCGGGAATGTCTATAAACATCGGTGGCAGCAGTTTGTACGGGTCCTGAACCTGGCCGTTCACCATCCGGATCCATTGCCAGTCGCTGAAGTTGGAACTGGGGATGCCGCCTGCAGCACCATAGATCGGTTTGCCGTATTTTTCCTGCAGGAAGATCGAATCGTTCAATACAGCCGGCAGTACATTCTTGATGGAATTGGAGCCCCTGGTGGCCGGGTAGTAGGCGTAGCGCTTGACCAGCTCCAGCATATCTACCATATCCCGCGGGCCACACCATTGACGTTCACTCTTCTTGGACGAGCGAGAGATGCTTTCAATGAACCCACACAACTCCTGAACCTCAGCCTGCGGAAGGTCACTATCCTGAAGCTGCCTGTGGATCAGATTGAGGAAGGTATTCTCATGGTCCGCATAGCGGAAGATAGTTCCGCTGTCGCCCTCGAGCGCCCCTTTCAGGGCTCGGATAAAGTCGAAACTCGGAAAATGCCCCGGGGTGGTATCGAGAAACTGATCCGCATGTTCCACTGAGCCATCCGCATTTAAGACATGGTGCGAGAACTGGAAGGCCACGCCTTCATAGGGCCGTCGGCCTCTGGTGAAAGGTAGAGCGGCAGTGATCGTTTCGAAGTCGATAAAGTGCATTGGGTAAGTCCAGCTCTCTATCTCCTTGCGCAGACCATCGATATCGATTTCCGGGGTGGAATCGCCCTGTTGTACCTTCATGACCTGCAGCCACTGTCGCTCACTCCTGGATAGGCCCGGCTTTCCATCACCCTTCGGGTTGATATCGGACTCTTCGACGTCGGTCAATTTGACCTTATTAGCGTTCACCAACTCATCGACCTTAGTAAAGCCTGCAATTTCAAACACGAGGGGATCCTCGAAGTCCTGGTCCTGCCAGCCGAGCTCCTGCTTCCAGCATTCGCGGAAGCCACTCTGCTGCCCATGATCCCCCTCTTCGCTGGTACAGTGAAACTCACATGTCTTGCAGGTCGAACTTATCTGTCCTCTCAGGCGCTCGCCCTTTTGCAGGGCATCCGCCGCAATGGCGATATAGTCGTCAAAAAAATAGCCGTGGAATTCCATTTTCTTACGGATGTATTCCACCGACTGATTCACATCGACCTTAGCCAGAAGGCCGTGGGCTAGGTCGCTCTCCCCAAGGTTGTCTGACACGATCACCTGATGGTCAGCAGTCACACGGAACTTGCTGTTCAGTCCATCGGTTGCGGCGCGGGCCTGTTTGTTCGGCAGCATCAAGTAACAGTCGATGAAGCCGGTTTTCAGCGCTCTTTCCAGTACCACCTGTTGAAAGGCGATGTCGCACAGATAGGGTTCATCCTTCTTGACGACCCCATCGCCCTTTCTCTTCATGAAGTTACCATCGTCCTGCCTCCAGGACTTGGCCTTGACCTCGATCAGCTCATAGTGGTCGCCATCCTTAACCAGTATGTCGACCTGTATCATCAGCTGTTCGTGACGGATTGCAGCTTCAAAAATGGTGACCGTATCCCGCTGCAGCAGCTCGATTGTGCGTATCAGCGCCTCGTCCGGTGACAGTCCTGTCAGGTCCTCCCCGCCGGGGAAATAACATTTGGCCAGTGCGCCGACCTGATGGCCCCCCTTGGCCAACTCCGCCAGAAAATCGTCGTCCAGGCTCTGGTTGGCGTAGTCGGGTTGTTCGGCGTAATACAGCTTGGTGGGGCACTCCAGGGCGCGCTTAAAACGCGATTTGGTCAATAGAGGCGGGCGCTGCTGGCTGTTGGCACTTGGGGGCATGCGGCTTCCTATTCTCTAGTTTTTTAAGCTCTTATCGAGCGTTTTATTACGCTACCGCCAGTCAACCCAATATAGGCGTCAGCTGGCGCTATAATCAACGGTTAGCGTGCTACCGCTGGAGGAGGGGCAAGGTCGATATAGGCATGGGCTGCGGCTGCACGGATATCCCAGAGAAAGTCGCCATGGAATGACATGCCTTTATGTACATAGTGGAACTGCTCCTTACAGTAGATGCTGGCCGTGGGCGGGCTGCGGTAGCCGTCATCGTCGTCAAAGAAGCCGCACTGGGTATACATTCGGTATGGCTGTGGCTTTCTGTCGGGCTGCCAGGGCAAGCCCAGGGGCCGAGTGTCTTCACTGATCACTGAGGGGAAGAGCAGTATCTCTTCGCCCTCAAAGAAGTCCTCGAAAACCGGCATGTCGCGGTGCTCTCCTGTGGGCACTCCGCGGAAGGAAGCGTCCACCCCGGTAAAGACCAGTTCGAGTACCAGCTCGCCGTCATAGCGCACTTGTAATGGGTGACACCCATTAAGCAGGCAGTTTTCCGCTTGGGCATAAACGAATACGGTCAAGTCGTCTCCCTTCCGGTAGTACTCTGCTGCCACTGCATCGCGAATCACGATATTGCGGAACAACAGGGCCTCTGGCAGCCATGCACTTGACTTAACCTGCATAGGCTTACTCCTTACTCTCTCTCTGGCGGTAGCGATTAGCATCGCGGGCGCTCTTTTTCTGCAGGTTGCGCACCAGGGCTTCTGCCAGGTTGATGCCCTGCTCGTTGGCGATACAGGCGAGCACGAACATCACGTCCGATAGTTCGTCGGCGAGGGCACGGTGAAAATTTGCCGGTTCCTCTCCGGCCTTGTAGCGCTGCTCCCGGTACTGGCGGCACAGCAGGCGGTTTACCTCGCCCACTTCCTCCGACAGCATGCAGCCATTAGTGAGTGGTTCGAAGTACTGGCTGCCGACACCGGCAATCCAGTTATCCACAGACAGCAAATAATCGTTCACGCTGATGTCATTCTGCATGGTTTCTTACCAATTCGTTCCGGCATTTCTTATCGGTAAAATAGGCTGGACAAGTGGTTTCCTTGCCCCAAAGGCTGCCCTTTGTTATCGAAGGTACGGCCGCCCGGCCCGAAGTTCGGGATAAACCAGCCAAGGATGTTACCGCCAGCACGGTAGGCGTATAGATGTCCGGTAGTGGCATCAGGCTGTATCCAGCCAAGTAGCTGGCCCCTGGGGTCACGGAGAATTTGTCGATTCATTTTTTGCCTCATGATTTAGCGGTGTCCGCTATCCGGAGACAGCCTGCGAACGTATTCAAAGGAATTTGCCCCCCCAGATTTCGGGTTGTTCAATTTGGAAACGCGCCCCCTATTGCAAAACATTTTTGTTGATTTCCATCCTGTTGATCAGCCCGGTGCACTTCAATAAGCTGATTGAGTTTGGCCGCCACATGTTCACAACGGTCTCTAGTCTTTGCGTGACTGACGACTAGGCCGGGATTGCACTCTTCGCTAAGCAGCTTGGCAATGGCAGCTTCGATTTCTGAATTGAGATGTTCAGTCAGTGATTGCAGAGCCTGGTACAAGGTGACTGCACTCTCCAGTGGAAGTGCTATTTGATGCGATGGCTTACCCATAAGATTCTCCGGCGGCAAGTACATGATTGTGCTGATACGGTCAAACTATTACACTCAAGTGGAACATAAAAAATTCCACTTTTGGCATGAATCAAAAAGTACGTTTTTCTAATAGTGAGCATCTGCAAGCGTCAGCAATATTGCTGCGCGAGCTAGAAAAGGCCGGCAAGACCGGCAGGAGTGTGCAGGAGCTGACGAATTGCCTCGCGACACATTTCAGTCAAGGGTGGTCAGAAAGTACTCTCGGGGTTGGAAAGTCAGCCCGACAAAGAACCGTCAGGATTCTTAAAGGGCTGTTAGCAGACAGATCAAATCGCGTAGGCGTCAAGATAGGAGAGGTAGATTTTCCTCCCGGAGCAGATCCTAAGTCGGTAAATGTCGGTCCTGGCTTTAGGCATCTGTGGTACATGGAGGTAGGTACCAACTTACCGACTTCTTCTCAAAGCGGCCTCATCGCGGCCATTTCCCTTAACTACTCTGCGCACTTCTTGCCGCCAAGCGATCGACAGTACTTGCAGCGGGTACTCGAATCTGGGCGACTGCGCGGTGCCCAAACCGAACTCTACAAGCGCTGGCTGAAGAATCTGAAGGTAGCCCCTCGTTACCCTTCCCTACATGTGCGGTTACCCGATAATTACCCGGAAATTGAACAGCTGATTTTTGAGGCCTTGGAGGCCGGGAGGGGATTTCGGGGATGGTACATTGGTGAAGCCAAGCCCTATATATACAGACCAGTTAAGTTGGTCCGGAGAGAACGTGTCAACTACATCGCTTGCACCGTATCAAAGGACGATTCCTACAAAGAGTATGCGCTGCACCGATTTAGCGGTGTGGATTTAGTAGATGCAAACCTTCCTCCGACTCCTAATGAGGACGAATACGTTTTTATTGGCGGAAAAGTACCCTGGGGAGCCATGGAGTCGGATTTCGTGTTTGAAATTTCGGGAAAGCCCGCTCAGCACCTAAGTGAAATTTACTTCCACGAAGATTCACCCGAAAAAACGCGTGTTCAGGTAGTCGAGCGCTGTGGGAATGGAAGCGTACAAAAAGCAATCATCACTGTGAGTGATCTGCAATATAGCTACGAGATTTATTGCTGGCTGCTGGGTCTTGGCGAGCATGTCAGGGTGCTCGGTCCGCCTTCAGTCGCTCGGCATGTACGAGATGCGATTGAAAAAATGTACCAGACCAGCCCCTAAGGAACCCTTTATGTTCCACTTTGCCATTACTGTTGCAAAACAAGCCCGGTGGTTTGCCCTCCTTCTTTCGAATGAACAAGGATTTCTATGACCCTATCGAAGAACCAATTCCTGCAGAACCCTGACGTTCAAAGTTTTGCACAGTACTTAGCAGACCTGTATCTGGGACGCGTTCAGTTTTCGCACACCTACTATGATAGAAAGCGGGACCAATCAGTGCGCTTCGGTTCTTTCAGCCAGGCTAAGGAGCACTATTATTGGAAGACATTGGGTTTTGATGAAACAAAAAGGGAGCTTCTCCAGTTTACTGACAGGCTAGCGTCCAGCAGATCCACTCTAGACTACCGGCAGGTAGTCTATGAAATCTTTGTTTGGGGCGGTGTTCCTAAATGCTTTGAATGGATAAAAAGGCAGGAATCCGTAGATCCGGACTTCGATATTAAGGCAAACATTGAAGAGGCAATGGAAGTATTGACGTCCAATAGTCCGGACTTACAAAGCTTCCATGAGGGGCGGTTTAGAATGGACTCCGGATTCACCAAGGTCTATACCCTGTTAACGGGTAATCTCATAATATTCGATGGTCGTGTCGGCGCCGCATTGGGGCACTTGGCGCTAACCTGGGCCGAGTTCGGCCAGTGCCGGCGTATCCCCAGGGAACTTCAGTTCCCATGGAAACCGGGCCGCCAGACCCAAGCACCAGCTAATCGGAACCCCAGTCTGTTCTCTGAAGCTTATAATTTTCCGCAATGCCGAATCGGGAAACATCATGCGATCTGGAAGTTACGTGCAAGCTGGTTGATTGAATGCGCGGTCGAGAAAGTAGGCCTGGAACATTTTGGCGACTGTCGGATTGAAGGCGGTCGGGCCTTTGAAGCCGCGCTATTTATGATCGGCTATGACTTTCCCATCCAGGCGCATTACGCTGCTTAATTCTCTAATCGTCGACTAGGTATAAAGCTCTCTTTCCAGCGTTACCGCTCGCTCCCGACAGGTTGGCTATGCACCTTCAACCTTTGCATAGCCAACCTCAACATCTGTCAATCCAGGCACCATTCGCAGATACTATCTTCGTGCCGGTAATTGGTCCCGGGACGGCAAAAGTGGAGTGAACCAAATTCTGTGATTGGGAGCCGAAAATGCGACCTGCAGCCTTCGTCCGTAACTAGGTTGCACTAGTACCTGACGATAGTGATATACCAAGCCGTCTAATCAGCCTACATACTCGAGTTGCATCCCACCTGCAACCTGCAGGCGTATACCACTTTTTCTCGTTTAGCTGCTCTGCGATCCCCGTGTATGTCGAGACGCCTTTAGACTTCAGCTCGGTAACAATCTGCCGATAACACTCAGCTCTTTCTAGTGCCTTTCTGGCCTTACCCAGTCTTGCAGCCTCCGTATTTCGTGTTACAAGGTGCAAGCGGGGGTTTCCCAGCGTTACCCCACGTTCAACCGCCCTAGCAAGAGCAGCCTTTGTCCGTTTACTAATCATCTCAGCCTCATGCTCGGCCATCGCGGCCATTATGTGTATCGTCAACTTATTTGCCTCCGGCAAATCTACTGCAACAAAATCGACAGAACTCTCCATCAGCTTGGATGTGAAACTTACACTGCGAGCAAGCCGATCCAAGCGAGCAATAACAAGACGACTTCCAGTCGCATTTGCGCGACGGATAGCTGCCTGGAGCTACTGGCGGTGGTGGTTCCTTCCGGACTCTACTTTGGTATAGCTTTCCAGAATTTTCGCACCTCTAGCGCTAACGAATGCTTGGACAGAAGCCCTTTGAGCCTCTAAGCCCAAACCCGAAGCGCCCTGTCGCCTCGTCGACACACGGTAGTAGGCTATAAAACACTCGCTGGTAGTTACCCTGTCACATCTCAATCCCTCGTTTATCATTTTGACATCTCCGAATTTAATCGCTGAAAAAGCTGTACAGCAGCATCAGGGTTATCACCCGAAACAGAAATGAAGTCCTGAACAGCCACACAAGTAGAAGCCGCCCTCCCAGAAGGAGAGCCACGAGAAACGCCAGGAACAGCATCACAGCCTCCTGTACCGGCGTAGGGTGGTTAGTGCTACTCTGGGTAGTCGTCGTAGCGGCGGGTAGTTGATGAGGGTGTAAGGGCGTCTGCTAGCACCTTGACCAATACAGTCACTGTCGATAGAACAGCCGCCCTGAAAACCTCTTTTCCTAGTTTCGAGAAAAACTCCTTCTTTATCTCTTCTTCCGTTTCGTGTTGACCATCGAAGCACATATCAGACCTCAAATCAGGCCGTTCGCGGCGAAACTGTATTGAGAGTCTGCACCGACGATGATGTGGTCCAGGACACGGATATCAACAACTGTCAGAGCGTCCCTGATTCTTGATGTAATTGCCTTATCTGCCTCAGATGGCGAGCTAATTCCAGATGGGTGGTTATGCGCAAGCAGTACCGCTGCAGCATTCAGCGCCAAGGCGCGCTTGACTATTTCTCGCGGATAAACCGAAGCGGCATTGACAGTACCCCAGAACAATTTTTCAAAAGTAATGATTCTATGTTGACTATCTAGAAAAATAACTCCAAATACCTCGCGCTCTTCTATACCAAGGGCGAACAATAGGTAACGACTTGCTGACTCAGCAGAACAAATTTCTTCTCCTCGCTGAAACTGAGCCATCAATATTTCGGCTGCACACTGGATTAGTTGCTCTTTAGTAACAGGCTTCTCTGTTTCGTAGCGACCTTGTTGATTTTTAACTATGCACGCTTCCATATTCCTTCCTTTTAGAAATGAAAAAGCCCTGCCGAACTGGCAGGGCCTACATAGTTCTTATACCAATAGATCGGTAAAATAATGTTTTCTAGTGACTAGAAGATAACTAGGGATTCACAATATCTTTCGATAAACTGTGATTTTTATAATAAACAACAGCAGCTGGCGATCCGAAACAAAGTATAACGAATAACCAGTAGCCCAAGTCCGTAACAAAGAAGTCACCATAACTATCAAGAACCTGACGAGTTAGCGCCTTAGCCATTACCCGCTGTTCCTCCGCGGTTAGCATAGGAAATTTTTCCTCCACCTCGGACAATGATTTAAAAGGAAGCGCAAAGCCGTCAACCGACAGCGCTATTACTAACGCAGGTATGACTAGGATGAAAAGAAAAATGAAGTATTGCCATATATATTTCTTCAAAGCTTCACCCCTCCCACGTAAAGGGTTTGACCGATGCCAATATTTCTTTAGACCTTTTTAGTGCCACCCGCTTTTGAATTTCCGAAATATCAGAGCCAGTGAGCTCTAGAGACATATTTATGTGATCCTTATCAAGCTCATCGCTAATCTCACCGAATTCATTAGCCGCAAGTGCCCACGCATACCCCTCTACACAATCCTGTTTCACGCCTATACCAGCATGAAAACTAGCACCTATTGCAGCCATTGAGGACTGATCACCGCCCTCTGCAGCACGCTTTTTCAGACTGAACCGCTCTTCATCGGTAGACGCAAGGTACATAGCTTGATAGCTCAATGCTTCTGGATATCCTTGATTTGCACTTTTAAGTATCCACTTCTCTGAGGATGAAGGTGTACAGTCTATTGTTATATCTTTCAAATTTTTCCACTGACAAAATAAACCAAGCCAGTATTGAGAGAGAGGATCACCAAGTGATGCAGCCCTCTCTAAATATTCATATGCCAAAAATTCCAGATCGTCCTTAGCATATAATCGCCCTAAGTCTCTATTTGCCTGAATATGACCTCGCTTGGCTGCCGTTTTTCCCCAAGAAAGTCCGCTATCAACCTGGCCATCTTTTATTAATAAAATACCTAGCTGGTACTGCGCCTCTGTATCACCACTCTTAGCTCGCTGGAAGCAGTCGTCGATAGTTGAACAGGAATCCGATCGGGAAGAATCATTTGCAGTATCGCCAACCCTTTCCTCACTACACCCAAAAATCAAAAAAATAAAACACACGATCGTTATTTTTTTCACTATTAAACCTTTGCTCCATGCTGAACTTTATTTTGGTGCTGCCAACTGACATATATCTTTGATGATGAATACGCAGTCTGAACACACGCCGAATAATGTGACACAAATCACATTAATTCAAGTGGGGAGCGTTACTTGTAGGTGGCTGTAACCCTTTACGTTGTGGGCTAAATGATTGCAGACTAATGAATATACAGGCACATGGTGGGCAACTTGGTGAGCAAAGCACTATGGCAAAAATAAAAACCATAGCCCGTTGATTTATATATTATTTTTATAAAATCACATTCAGATGCAGATCGCTTCATATGCTCTGGCAAATCCAGCATTCGAGAGTACTCTCAGATAACCACTCTTAGGTCTTGATTGAGCAATCGCTGATCAGATGACCTAACTTTACCAAAAACTATCTCGCGATCTCATAGCTGTCACTGGCGCATGTAGCCAGTGGCACAGCCGTTGACTCTATCCTTGAACTCGTTGGTACAGTATTGGTTGCGCCGGCAGGGATCCGAGGTAGGAGTTACTATTGAGTAGGGGCTCTTTATACTAATTAGTTTTGTCTATTCGGCTGGAGCCCGCACCACGCCTGCTCTTCACGCCCTGTCCGTCGCACAAGTTTCACGAGAACCTGTGTTAGGTGCCTCTCCCTTTGCTTTCGACAATCTCTCTGCACACAGGGAACTGGACGGCATCGACCACACAGAGAACATCCTTGACGGGGAAAGTATGCGTGTAGCGATCCGTAATCCCCGCTCCACGCTTCTCGTGTCCGACCACCTGCTGCACCAATACGTCGGGGACCCCCGCTGCGCGGGCCTTAGTAATAAAAGTATGCCGTAGTGAGTGGAACACCATTCGTTCACCCACCTCGTTGAATGAAGCACTGAAAAGGCTATTGAACAAGTCCGTGGCTCGATTGGGGTTTCGTGCTGCAATAGGGAATAGCTGGCCTTTCTGCTCTGCCACCCACTCCAGTAATCCAGCCTGAATTAGCATTTTGTGCAGTGGTACACGTCGTGTAGCCGCTTTCGTTTTCCCTGACTTGATTAAAAAGTATTCACGCCTGGAGCCGCTATCGATTCTAAAATCTTCGCTCAGCAAATTGGCAATTTCTGATCTTCGCGCTCCGGAGTAAATCGCAATTAATAAAAACCAGCGGAACCACTCAGGCTTCTCCGCAGACGCTCTTACTGCCTGCTGAACCAGCTGGTCATCGAGGCTAGCGTATCGGCGGTTTTCGTAGCGCCAGGTGAGGCCTGCCGTCGGCGATTGCTCGAGCAACTCGAGCTCGTTGACTAAGTAGCTGCTGAACAACCCCTGAGCTAGCTTCAGATGTCCCTTCACATACTTACCAGACACCCGATCCTCTTCAGGTACAGCTTCATTAGCCAGCTGCTCCAGTGACCGCCCCTTGTACGGAGCTTTGTGCCGTACCGGTAACCAGGAAATCTGCTGCAGAGCCGCCTTGAGCCCTTGCTTGGTGACTTGATCAACCGGCACATCACCTAGAAAGTGTCGCAGGCTCTCAAACATCCGCTCGTTATCCACAGCCAAACGCTCTCCCCATTGCCTCCAGGCCTTAAACGCTACCCATGCCTCAGTTAGGGTGGGGAAAGGCTCGTCAGCGCTCACAGAGGCCCTCTTAGCTGGAATGTTCTTCGGCCCGGGGCTCACCTCCCAGTCACAAGAATAAGTCTGCGCGAAGTCTGTCAAACGGCCATATAGCCTTTCTAGCGAAGCAGGGTCCCGGGAACGACGGATTTCAGCAATCGTGCCGAGCTTGGTTCCGACCAAAGACGCAGAATGAGTCAAGGAATCAGTTCTGAGACTACGTCGGATTTCCCTGGGTGCGCTTGGGAGAAGCTCGAGAACGTGTCGTGGTGAAACGAAACGGAAGTAGAAGGTCTTATTTCGTAGAAGAAGATATGGAAAGGAAGTTTGTAGCAGTCTTTGTACCATCAACAGGGTCTCCAAAGGGCAGAGTCGGATCTAACCCTTTGAAAACACTGAAGAAATACCAATTTAGTGAGCCAGCCGGTAAGCCGGGTTCTGTCGCGGACAATCATTCATCTGGGATGCCTGTCACCAGACACCTCAAGCGACCTACCCGCCCCCAGTGCGGGTCACACCTGCTAGCTTGCGCTAAAGGGGGCCTATTTGGTCTTGCTCCGAACGGGGTTTACCATGCCGCGGACTGTTACCAGCCGCGCGGTGCGCTCTTACCGCACCCTTTCACCCTTACCTGTGCTTCCGAGGAAGCCATCGGCGGTCTACTCTCTGCTGCACTTTCCGTAGGCTCACGCCCCCCAGGCGTTACCTGGCGTCCCACCCTATGGAGCCCGGACTTTCCTCCATCTCACCGCCCGAAAGCGGCTCGACAGCGATTGCCTGGCTGACTCGGCGCGAAGAGTAATGAGCGCCCTCCGGTAATGCAACTTACTTTTGCCACCTATTTTTGCGAAAGCGACCAGTTGTAGAGCAGCTTCTTGTTCACACCGGTAATCTCTGCCGCCAACGCCGCCGCACGCTTGGGCGGCAGCTCCGCCAGCAGCAGCGTCATCACGCGCTCCGACTCTGCATCCAGCGCCGACGACTTCTCCTCCGCCGCCCCGCGCACCAGCACCGCAATCTCCCCCCGCTGCTGATTGCTATCCGCACGCACCCACTCCACCAGCTCCGCCAATGGCAGCAGATGAATGGTCTCAAACGCCTTGGTCAACTCCCGCGCAATGACAGCCTCGCGAGCGCCGCCAAATACCTCGCACATAGCTTCCAGCGTATCCAGCACCCGGTGCGGCGCCTCGTAAAACACCATGGTGCGCGTTTCGCCGCCCAGCGCCTGTAGCGCTTTCTCTCTCGCCAGCGATTTGGACGGCAAAAAACCCTCGAAGGTAAACCGGTCACTGGGCAGCCCAGCCGCCGACAGGGCCGCCACAAAGGCACAGGGACCGGGGATCGGCACCACTTTAAAGCCCCGCTCGCGGGCCTCGCGCACCAGCCGGTAGCCCGGATCGGAGATTAGCGGAGTGCCCGCATCGGAAATGAGGGCGATGGTCTGCCCCTCTTCCAGTCGCTGCAGAATTTTTGTGGTCCGCTGGTCATCCGAGTGATCGTGATAGGCCACAAGGGGCGTTTCGATGGAAAAGTGCGAAAAAAGTCTCTGACTGTGACGGGTGTCTTCCGCCGCCACCAGATCCGCCGATTGTAGAACTTCTATGGCTCGCGGTACCATATCCGCCAAATTGCCAATGGGCGTCGCCACGATATAGAGCACCGCTGTATCCAGCCCCATAGTTCACTCCAGAATAAGTTTTGTGGGAGAAGAATATGTCCGCCCTGTACCGGCGAATTCCTTTGATTTTCAATGGCCTGGCGGCCGCTACCCTGACACTGGCTCTGGCCGGGTGCCAGACGCCCAGCAGCCAGCCTGGCGCACAGATCCCGGCCGATCCGGGCAATGTTGCCTCCGCCGACCGCCAGAGCGCCATCCGTCTGCTGAATGACGCGCGCCAGCTGCCATCGCCGGAAAAAGACCGGGCGCAGCTGCAGGCGGCCGCCATTCTATACACTCTGGGCGATAACGCGACGGTCAGGCAAGCTGCCAGCAGTATCGATGCCGAACAGCTGACCGATACCGAGTACGCCAAGTACGCTCAGGTGTACGGCAGCGCACTGGCCGCAGACGACGAATTCTTTACTGCCCTGGACCTGGTTAGCGCGCCGCGACTGGAGCAGTCCTGGTTTCAGATACCTGCCGATACCGCCCTGCCTCTGCGCAATCTGCGCGCTGACCTGTGGAGCCTGATGGGCGATATCGACAGCGGCATCGCCGAGCGTCAGCGCATCGCCCCGCTCGCCCGTGAAGCCGAGGCCATCGCCGCCAACAACGACGGCTTCTGGCAGCTGTTGACCCAATTGCCCTCCAAAGAGCTGCGCCTGCGCGCCGAGGAGAGCCTCGACTCGAAGATGCGCGCCTGGTACGAGCTGGCCCTGCTCGGCCGCGACACCCAGGCAGATATCAGCACGCAACTGTCCGCACTGAGCCGCTGGCGCCAGCAGTGGCCGAGCCACACCGCGGTATCCCACCCGCCCCAGGCGCTGCAACTGCTGGAACAGCTGGCGTCCCAGCGCGCGCAGAATGTCGCGCTGCTATTGCCGCTGTCTGGGCCGCTGGGCAGCGCCGGGCGCGCAATTCGCGACGGTTTCATGGCCGCCTATTACAGCGCACTGGATGCAGGCGCACCCACCCCGCAAGTACAGGTGTACGATACCGGCCGGGATCAACCGTTTGAAGAAATCTACCAGGCTGCGGTCAACAACGGTGCCCAGGCGATCGTCGGCCCACTGGACAAGAGCAAGGTCGCCAATTTACTGGCCACCGAAATGTTGCCAGTGCCCACGCTGGCGCTCAACTATGCCGGCGACAAGGGCGACCAGGGGCGCCTGACACCGGATCTGGTCCAGTTCGGCCTCGCCATTGAAGATGAAGCCCGCCAGGTTGCGCAGCAGGCGTATCGCCAGGGACACCGTCAGGCAATGATCCTGGCTCCAGAATCCAGCTGGGGACAGCGCGGCCTGGAAGCCTTTACCGAGGAGTGGAACCAGCTCGGCGGCAGTGTCACCGAGAGCCGTAACTACCGCGACAACAGCAATTTCTCACAGTTGATCAGTGATGCCCTGCTGATCTCCGAGAGCAAGAACCGCGAGCGCGAGCTGCGCAGCAAACTCGCCTCACCACTGAAGTTCACTCCGCGCCGGCGCGGTGATGTGGATATGCTGTTTGTTCTGGCGCAACCGCAACAGGCTCGCCAGATCAAACCCATGCTGTCGTTCTTCTACGCCGGTGAACTCCCGGTATTTTCCACTTCCCAGGTTTTTGCCGGCACCATCAATCGCCAGCGCGACCGCGATATCAACGGAGTGCGCTTTACCGCACTGCCGTGGTTGTTTGAAGACGACAATCAGACCAAACAGAACATCGTGAAACAGGCCGCGCCTGCACCGGCGTTTGCCCGCCTCTACGCACTGGGTGCCGATGCCTTCCGCCTGTATCCGCGCTTACCAATGTTGCGCCAGTTTCCCGAACAACAGGTTTACGGCCTCACCGGGGCTCTGAGTCTCACCGCCGATGGCCGTATCGTGCGGGAGCAGATCTGGGCAAAGATCGACAAAGGTGCGCCGGTCCCCATCACTACCAGTGAAAGCGGCACGGTACCCAATGACAGCAGCGCACATATCGACTGACACAGCACACGATTTTTAGCACACGGAGCCCCAGGGATCAGGGGTGCCGGCAATCCAAATGTATGGACACAAAATGGATACGACCACGATAGGCAACCGGATGGAAGCGGTTGCCGAACGACACCTGATACAAGCCGGGTTGAAAATTGTCGAGCGGAACTTTCGCGGCCGCTTTGGTGAGATAGACCTGATTGCCCGCGACGGCAACACCCTGGTTTTTGTCGAGGTACGCTACCGAAGTAATCGCAGTTTTGGCGGCGCCGGTGTTTCGGTAGACTTCCGCAAACAACGCAAATTACTGGCCACTGCGAACGGTTACCTGCAATATCGCAAAATGGATTGCCCCTGCCGCTTTGATGTCATCACTATCGAGCGAAGCAACCAAAGCAACCAATGCGAATCACTGATTATCGACTGGATAAAAAACGCCTTCGGGCAATAGGCTCACACAGATGGAAATCACCGAATAAATGGAACAGCGCGTTGTAACCCTGTTTCACCACAGCATTGAAGCGACGATGAATGCGGGTGAACTTTTGGCACCGTTGATTGCCGAAGCCAGTGAAATGGTCGTGCATACACTGCTGGCCGAAAACAAACTCCTGATCTGTGGCAATGGCTTGAGCGGCGCCCTCTCGCAAAGTTTTTCCGCACAGTTGATGGGCGGCTTTGAACGGGAGCGGCCGGGCCTTCCCGCGCTGGCATTGAACGGCGACGCGATTACTACCGGCACCGTAGCGCGCAATCACGGCCGCGCCGAATCTTACGCCCGCCAGGTCCGCGCCCTGGGCCAGCCGGGAGATTTACTCGTCATCATCAGTACCGATGGCAATGACTCCAACCTGGTGCAGGCAATCCGCGCGGCCCACGACCGGGAAATGGGCGTGCTTGCGCTCACCGGAGGAGAAAGCGATGGCGACTGCACCGCACTACTGGACGTACACGATATCGAACTGCGCGTACCTTCTCATGTCGCTTCAGAGGTACACCAGGTCCACTTGCTGACGCTGTTCTGCCTGTGCGACCTGATCGACAGCAGCCTGTTTGGCGGATACGAGGATTGATCCATGCAAATAACTAGCGGTAAACCCTTTATGAAATCGCTCCAGCTGACCCTTGCGGCCTGCACACTGACTCTGTTCGGCGGGTGCGCTACGGTACTGGACGCCACCCACGACGGCCCCATTCAGCCGGATCCCGGTGAGCGCAGCTTTGGCACCTATATTGATGACCAGCAGCTTGAAACCATCACCAAAGTCAATATCGGCAAAGCCCACCCGGACCTGAAAGCAGCCAATATCGATGTTGTCAGCTTCAATGGGGTGGTACTGCTCACCGGGCAGGTATCCAGCAATGACCTGCGCAATCTGGCCGGCGGCACTGCACAACAGGTGCATTCCGTACGCCAGGTTTACAACGAGATTCAGGTGCGCGGCACCACTTCCGTGCTGGCCCGCACCAGCGATACCTGGCTGACTACCAAAGTGAAGAGCGCCCTGCTAACCGACAAGGAAATCGACAGCGGCCGCATCAAGGTGGTTACCGAAAACGGCGTGGTGTACCTGATGGGCCTGCTGACCCGCCAGGAAGCGGAAAATGCAGCGGAAAAAACCCGCACTGTCGGCGGGGTACAGAAGGTCGTGAAAGCGGTGGAATATATCGACTGAGCACGACGCAAAAAAAGAGTACACATAAAAAAACGGAGGCATTGCCTCCGTTTTTTTATGTGTAAACAAGTGCTCATTTACGGCCGCTCGATCGCGACCGCCGTCGCCTCACCGCCGCCAATGCAAAGACTCGCCACCCCTTTTTTAAGGTCGCGATTTTCCAGAGCCGCGAGCAGGGTAACGATCACCCGCGCGCCACTGGCTCCCAGTGGATGGCCGAGTGCACAGGCACCGCCATTCACATTGACCTTGTCGCGCGGCAGATCCAGCTCCTTCATTCCCGCCATGGTGACTACGGCAAAAGCCTCATTGATTTCAAACAGGTCTACATCCGCAGCGTTCCAGCCGGTTTTCTTCAACAGGTTGGCCATAGCCGATACCGGTGCAGTGGTAAACCACTCCGGCTCGTGGGCGAACTGGCTCTGCCCTTTCAGTACCGCAAGAATGCGCACACCGCGAGCCTTGGCTTCGCTTTCACGCATCAACACCAGGGCTGCCGCGCCGTCGGAAATCGAGCTGGCGTTGGCTGCGGTTACGGTGCCGTCCTTGCGGAACGCCGGGCGCAGCGCAGGGATTTTGTCCGGACGGGCACTGCCCGGCCCCTCGTCCACGGCGACTTCCACATCACCCTTGCGGGTGCTGATGGTGACGGGAGAAATCTCCCGCTTGAACGCACCGGACTCAATCGCCGCGTTCGCGCGCGCGAGGGATTCCAGGGCAAACGCATCCTGTGCCTCCCGGGTGAACCCAAACTTGTCTGCGGTGCACTCGGCAAAGTTACCCATCAACTGGCCGTCGTAGGCATTTTCCAGACCGTCGGTAAACATGTGGTCCAGCACTTCGCCGTGACCGAGACGCATGCCTGCACGGGACTTGGGCAGCAGGTACGGCGCATTGCTCATACTCTCCATACCGCCAGCGACCACGATCTTGGCATCCCCTGCAAGTAGGGCGTTGCGCGCC
This sequence comes from uncultured Microbulbifer sp., assembly GCF_947504145.1. GTDB lineage: Bacteria > Pseudomonadota > Gammaproteobacteria > Pseudomonadales > Cellvibrionaceae > Microbulbifer. Next base: position 57,026 of record NZ_CANNGQ010000001.1, on the reverse strand, counting down.
ATCATCACGGTCTTCATACCGGAACCACACACCTTGTTTACGGTGGTGGTGGGTATACCTTCGGGAATGCCAGCACCCAGGGATGCCTGGCGCGCAGGTGCCTGGCCCAGCCCCGCCGGCAGTACACAACCCATCAGGACCTCATCCACATCGGCAGCCGCCACGCTGGCATCGGCGAGTGCGCCGCGAATCGCGACGGCACCCAGCTCCGGGGCGCTCAGGCCAGACAGCGCGCCCTGCATGGCTCCCAGGGGGGTGCGGGATATTCCAACAATGACCACGGGGTCTGTAATTTGCTCGCTCATGTTGTCAATGACTCCAAATTTAACGGCAACTGCCACAAAATGATGACCAGTATTGCGATAAGTAGAATTTTCGAGGCCGATTATACCTCAACCTGTGGGTGTGCCGACTATCCACCTTTCGTTGTATTGCTCATGGTAATATCAGACGCAATCGTGGGATAAACCGATCCGAACCAATAAGACTGACTTTTCACAACAGGAAGATAACCACCCATGGAAGTTTCAACCATCGTCTGGCTGGTGATTCTGGCCGCACTGGTGTTTTACGTTATCGGCATCTACAACAAGCTGGTATCCCTGAAGAACCGCTATGAAAACGCGTTTGCGCAAATCGAGGTACAACTCAAGCGCCGCTACGATCTGATCCCCAACCTGGTGGAATCCGCCAAGGCATATCTCAAGCACGAGCGCGGCACCCTGGAAGCGGTGATCAGCGCGCGCAACACGGCCCTCGCCGGCCTCCAGGCCGCCTCCAGCAACCCCGGGTCTGCCACCGCCATAGCGGACCTCGGCAACGCCGAAGGGATTCTCAGTAACGCACTGGGACGCCTGAACGTGGTTATGGAGGCCTACCCAGACCTGAAAGCCAATCAGACCGTACAACAGGTGATGGAAGAGCTGACCTCCACAGAAAACAAGGTCTCCTTTGCGCGGCAGGCTTTCAATGACGGCGTCACCACCTACAACATCTACCGCCAGAGCTTCCCGCCAGTATTTTTTGCGGGCTTCTTTGGCCATCGAGATAACGGAAAACTACTCGAGTTCGCCGATTCAGAGGCCTTCCAAGCCGCGCCCAAGGTTCAGTTCTGACGCCCGCCTATGAATTTTTTTGAATACCAGGACAAGGCCCGCCGCAACTCCACTCTGCTGGTAGCCTTGTTTGCCGTCGCCGTTGTCGGGTTGATTGCCATCACCACCCTGTTTATCGCCCTGCTCACCCACTACTCCCGCGGGCAGGATTCCGCTTCTGTTTTGCAAATGATCGCTGGCCTCGGCTGGGATACGGTGGCGGGCATTGCGACAACCATCGCCGCGATCATTGCCATCGCAAGTATATTTCGCTTGCGCCAGTTGGCAGCCGGCGGCCACGCCGTCGCCGAGTCACTGGGGGGCAAAAAGATCAACATCGCTCCCCGCGGGCTGGCCGAGCAACGCGCCCTGAACGTAGTTGAAGAGATGGCCCTGGCCTCGGGCACACCGGTGCCCGACGTCTATATCATCGAAGACAACGCTATCAACGCCTTTGCTGCGGGCTACAAACCCTCCGACGCCGTGGTGGGGCTGACCCGAGGCTGTATCGAACAGCTCAACCGGGAAGAACTGCAGGGAGTTGTAGCACACGAGTTCAGCCATATTTTCAATGGCGACATGCGCCTCAACCTCCGTATTGTGGGGCTGCTACACGGCATCCTGATCATTAGCCTGCTCGGCGGCTGGCTGCTGCGTGGCAGCCACTGGGGCGGCCGCGACAACCGCGGCAGGATCGTGCTGTTTGCTATTGGCGCCGGCTTACTGGTGATCGGCTACACCGGCACCCTGTTCGGCAACCTGATCAAATCTGCGGTAGGGCGCCAGCGCGAATATCTGGCAGATGCATCCGCGGTTCAGTTCACCCGCAGCAACCATGGCATCGCGGGCGCGCTGAAGAAAATAGGCCAACACACACACGGCTCCAATCTACAGGCGGCGAATGCCAGCGAATTCAGCCATATGTATTTTGCCAGCAGCCTGAAGCACGCCCTGCTGGGCTTTTTCGCCACCCACCCGCCGCTGGCGGCGCGCATCACTCGCCTGGATCCAGCCTGGAAGGGCTTCGCTGCGCAAAAGACCGTGCCGCCGCAGAGCAGCACCGATATTCCCAGTACCGGCAGCGCGCTGAATTCGCGAACAGACGCCCGGGCATCCAGCTTGCATGATGCGGAAATCCACTCGGGCATCATTTCGAAAGATACCGGCAGTGACTATCAGGCGCGCCTGAATCGGGTACTGGAAGCCGTCGACAACAATATTGCCGCCCCCTCCGCCGACCAGGTCGCGCTCGGCCGCAGCCTGTTGCACCGGGTGCCCACAGACCTGCAGGCGGCCGCCCACGATCCATTTGCGGCCAGAGCACTGGTATATGGGCTGCTCATGGCGCCCGGGCAGCGGGAGCTACAACACGACATACTGACGCGGTCCGCGCACCCGGCTGTGCTGCGCGAGTTCGGTAAACTGCAACCGTCGATGGAGCAGCTGCCATTAGCCTGTCGCCTGCCCCTATTGGATTTGTGTATTCCCGCACTTAAAGCACTGGCGCCACAGCAGTACCAGATATTCAAACGCAATGTGATCAAGCTGTTGCGTGCCGACGGCAAGGTGGAAATCTGGGAATGGGCGCTGTACCGCGTACTGGTACACGGGCTGGAATCCACACCGGATAAACAGCGCAAAGTATCCAGTGGTACTGACAAGGCCACCGCCGACGCCCAGCACTTTCTACTGGCGACCATGGCGCATGCGGGCAATGCCGATTACCTGAAGGCAAAACGCGCGTTCGAGGCAGGTCTTCGGCATCTCGGGGTTACACCCCCGATACCACTACCTACCCGCACCGATATTACGCTACAGCGCCTGGACAAGGCGCTAGCAATCGCCGTGGATACCGCGCCACTGAAAAAACCGGGGTTTCTCAAGGCTCTGGCTATCACCCTCGCCCATGATGATGTGATCGAAGGGACTGAGGTCGAGCTGCTGCGCGCCATCGCCGATTGCCTGGACTGCCCAATGCCCCCCATTGCCCTGACAGCCACCATCAGCACGCCCTGCGACAATGGTCAGACGGCCACACTCTGAACAACCATTTACAGGCATCCAAAAACACGAAAGCCGGCTGTTCCGCCGGCTTTTTTATGGACACTCCATTTATGGGAACTCCAACCGGGGCTTCCCATCAGCACATATGCGCTACTGGTAGTGATGCTGGTACACAGGACCAACCCCCATCGTCCAGATGATTACTGAGCAGATCATCATGGTAACCATGCCCACCAGACCAATGGTGAGCACCGCACTCGCATATAAAAAAGCGCGCTCTTTGCTCATATTCATCAGAATCGGAATACCTTCATACAGCAGGTAGACAGAGTAGATAGCCGCCAGCCCCATTACGGTGACGACCAGCCACAAATGGGGATACAACAACACAATACCCGCCAGAAGTACCGGCGTAGTGACAAAAACTGCGAGGGCAGTGCCTTCGTAATGGCGGGTCGGCTCATCGTCCTCGACGCCATAAGCCTTGGCCATCCAATTGATAAACTCGCCAACCAGGTAAATACCCACCAGCAGCGAGATGTAGGTAATTACGGCGAGCGCACCGGCACTGGCCGGGGTCAACTTGGAAACGTGGCCGCCCAGCTCAAACCCGACCTGGGTAACACCGATGTACCCGGCAATAGTGGGAACCAGCGCCAGAATGGGCACATGGCTCAAAAAAACCTGGAGGAATGAGTGCTTGTCGGCGCGGATCGCCTGCCACTCTTTGTCCGGGTTGGTAAAAATGCCAATGGTATGACTGAGTAATTTCACTGGGGTCCTCCTGAGCACCGCTTGATTGCAGTATCGGAAGGGCGCCGGCAATTCACCAATCAATAACAGGAATAAGGCGTCAATTTTTACGCCAGCACTTTTGGCGCCAGAGGCAGGCAGGAAGACAGAAAAGAGCGGCGTTGCCGCTATTCGCCGAATTAACGGACTGAAGCGTTGAATAAGCCCCGGTGAAACCCGGGGCTTATACGCCACTGAACAGGATTACTTCACCACCCGCAAGGATGGCTTTTTGGACGGTTTTTTGAGTGTGGTCGGTGGTGTTGGCTCCGGCGGTTCCGGCGTTTCCTCCGGCTCGAATACCATGCCCTGCCCGTTTTCACGGGCATAGATCCCCACCACTGCACCCACGGGCACTTGAATGTCTGTGGGCACTCCGCCGAACCGCGCGTTAAAACGGATGGCGTAATTGTCCATGGTCAGCCCCATGACTGCCGTTTCCGAGACGTTCAGGACAATCTGCCCGTCTTCGTTCACGTGCTGCTGGGGAACCAGCACCCCATTCAAATGGGTATCCACCAGCAGGTATGGGGTGCACTTATTGTCAGTGATCCACTCGTAAAACGCCCGCAGCAGGTACGGACGGTTCGAGGTCATCGGCGGCTTATTCAATCAGCACCTCAGGAGCGCATTTCGCGTTCGAACTCGGTCAGGCTCTGCTGGAATGCTTCACGGGCAAACAGTCGATCCATGTAATCCAGCAGTGGCTTGACCTGCTTGGTCTTCGGCAGGGCGACTTCCAGATGATCCAGACGCCACAGCAGCGGTGCCATGCAGCAATCCACCAGGGAGAACTCTTCGTTGAAGAAGTACGGCAAGTCGGTAAACATCGGCGCGATACCTGCCAGGCTGTCGCGCAGCTCTTTGCGGGCAGCAGCAACATCCTTACCACCGGCGAGGATCTTCTCCACCAGAGGGCACCAGTCACGCTCAATACGGTGCATGATCTGGCGGCTCTGGGCGCGGGCGACTGGATACACCGGCAACAGCGGCGGATGCGGGAAACGCTCGTCCAGATACTCCATCATCACCTTGGTCTCGAACAGCACCAGGTCGCGATCCACCAGCGTGGGCAGGGAGTTGTAAGGATTGAGATCCGCCAGCTCGGACGGCTTGTCATCGGGATCGACATCGATGATGTCTACAGAAACACCTTTTTCTGCCAGGACGATACGTACCCTGTGGCTGAAATGACAACGACCATCGGAAAAGAAGGTCATGGAGGAGCGCTTGTTGGTCGGCACACCCATTATGGAACTACCTCAGTCTACTGGCCGGTGAATTCCGGCCCCTATTCAAAAAAGAAAGACGGTCAAAACGGAAAACGGGCGGTTGGGCCACAACCGGTATACCGGCGGCCCACCACCCGGGAAATCTGCCTGCCTGACACTCAGTGGTGTATGTCTTTCCAGTATTCGCGGTTCAGCAACCAGGCGAAAATAAAGAACACCAGAATGAACGCCAATACATAGAAACCGATGCGCTTGCGCGTCTCCGCCATAGGCTCGGCGATGTACTCCATGAAGTTCACCAGATCATACACTGCCTGATCGTACTGAACGTCATCCATGGAACCTTTTACCTTGCCCACTTCCAGGCTGCCGCAATCGGCATCCATGATGGGGTTGCCCATTTCATCGCGCACCACCTTGCCGTGGTCGCGCTTGGGGCCGGGGGCACATTCGGGCAGTCCCTGAAGCTCCATCAGCACATGGGGCATACCCACATTGGGGAACACCTTGTTGTTTACCCCGAGCGGACGGCTGTCGTCCTTGTAAAAGCTACGCAGGTAAGTGTACAGCCATTCCGGAGAGCGGGCTCGCGCAACCAGAGTCAGATCCGGCGGCGTGGCGCCAAACCAGGTCTTGGAATCCTCTGGCCGCATGGAGATCTCCATCAGATCACCAATCTTGCTGTCACCCAACACCAGATTCTGCTGCATCAACTCATTGGGGATGCCCAGATCAGTCGCCACCCGCTCCCAGCGGGAGAAGTTGGCACTGTGACACCCCATACAGTAGTTCACAAAGTACTTGGCGCCGCGCTGCAGAGACGGTTTGTCGTTGAGATCGATATTGATGTAATCGAGTTCAACAGAGCTTTCGGCACCCACTGCCTTGATCGGGATAAAGGTGAGCAGCAGGACAGCAATAATACCGCTTACCAGTACGATAAAGGACTTGCTACCAGACGGACTGGTTACTCGAGTGGGCTCGGGATGAACCACGTCGCGGTTGGTCAGCCAAGGCAGGATGGCAAAGAACACAGCGAAAACCATGGACATCGCGAACACAAACAGGCTCGCCTTGAAGTTCACCACCGCCATCCACAGGAACAGCACGCCGAAGATGCCGCTTACAATCCAGGACACCAGCGTCTTGCGGGTCGTCGGGTTGGTCCAGATCGGCATGGTAACGAAGAAGGCGAAGTAGAACAGAGTCGCCACCTGCGCCAGGAAGTTACGTCCCGGAGTCGGCGATTTCACACCCAAGTATCCGAGGATGATGAAGATCGCTGCGAACACCATCAGCAGGACCTTGGGCAGCACACCTTTGTAACGGATGGACTTCACCGGGCTCTTGTCGAGCCAGGGCAGCACAAACAGGATAGCAATCGCGGCCCCCATGGCCACCAGGCCGAGGAATTTCGCCGTCAGCGGACCGATATCGATCGTCACCGCGCGCAGTACCGCATAGAAAGGGGTGAAGTACCACACGGGCGCAATGTGCTCCGGTGTTTTCAGCGGGTTAGCTTCTTCGAAGTTGGCGTACTCTAGGAAGAATCCGCCCATTTCCGGGAAGAAAAACACCACTACACAGAAGGCAAACAGGAATACAGCCACACCCACCAGGTCGTGCACGGTGTAGTACGGATGGAAAGGTACGCCGTCCAGCGGCACGCCATTCGCGTCCTTGTTCTTCTTGATCTCAACACCGTCGGGGTTATTGGAGCCCACTTCGTGCAGCGCGAGAATGTGCAGCACGATCAGCAGCACCAACACCAGTGGCAGGGCGATAACGTGCAGGGAGAAGAACCGCGTGAGAGTAATACCGGAAATAAGGTAGTCACCGCGAATCCACTGCACCAGATCTTCACCAATGCCAGGGATGGCACCGAACAGGGATACGATCACCTGCGCTCCCCAGTAGGACATCTGGCCCCAGGGAAGAACGTAGCCCATGAAGGCTTCCGCCATCAAGACCAGGTAGATGCACATACCGAAGATCCACACCAGCTCCCGCGGCGGCTTGTACGAGCCATACATCAGGCCGCGGAACATATGCAGGTACACCACCACAAAGAACGCAGAGGCCCCGGTGGAGTGCAGATATCGGATGACCCACCCCATTTCCACATCGCGCATGATGTATTCCACAGAGGCGAAAGCGCCTTCCGCGGTGGGGGTATAGCTCATGACCAGCCAGATACCGGTCAGCAGCTGGTTCACCAGAACCAGCATGGAAAGCACACCGAAGAAATACCACAGGTTAAAGTTTTTGGGCGCGTAGTACTTGCCCATGTGGGTGTCCCACGCGCGGTAGATCGGCAGTCGCTGGTCGACCCAATCACCCAGTGCTGTTAGCCAGTTCATGCGCTCCCCTCCTGATCCACGCCAATTACGATTACATCATCACCCTCGTAGGAGTAAGGAGGCACTTCCAGATTCAGCGGCGCAGGCACGCCCAGATAGACGCGACCCGCCATATCGTATTTGGAACCGTGGCAGGCACAGAAGAAGCCGCCCATCCACTGGTCACCGCCAAGATCGGCAGTACCGACTTCTGGACGATACATGGGCGCGCAGCCCAGGTGAGTACACAGGCCGACCAGAACCAGGGTCTGGGCCTTGATCGCCCGGTTTTCCGGGTTGACGTAGGCTGGCTGCTTGGACTCTTCGGATTCAGGATCGCGCAGGAAAGGAGCCACTTTAGGAAGGTTATCCAGAGCCTCCTGAGTTCGGCGCACCACGTATACCGGCTTGCCGCGCCACTCAACGGTGACCATCTGCCCCGGCTCCAGCTTGCCGATATTGTATTTGACTGGCGCGCCGGCGGCCTTGGCCTTGGCACTCGGATTCCATGAAGCGACAAAAGGTACAGCGACTCCAACCGCACCTGCACCACCTACCACTGAGGTGGCCGCGGTCAGAAATCGACGACGCCCCACATTTACACCGTCATCACTCATGACGTAGTTCTCCCATCACAGCGCCCCGTCACCTACCGGAAGGTAAGCCCGAGACTGACTGGCCCAAACCCAAAATTCTGGGAAGTCTCTGTGATAAGTCTGTAATACCTGCATGTGCGGTGTTTCAGAATACGCGCAAATGGCAGCAACGGTGCCGCCCTAATGGTTCGAATTGACAGCTCGAGACCAGACAGAACAGAGCACCCGCAAAACGGCAAATGAATCACCGCTGCAAAATCAGAGACTTACTACAGAAACTCCCCTACAACTGGCCCGCTCGCCCGACCACAGAACAAAGTAGCCAAACCCCAAGTGCAAGCGGATAGAAATTCGCGCAATGTTAAAGAAAATGCCAAATTGATACAAGGCGAAACCGGCAGGGAACATCGGCAACCCTGCGCCGAACTGGCGGCATTTTATACAGTTCCGGGCAACCACTGCTCACACAGAAACCGCCGCAGGCAAAAAAAAGCCCGGCATATGCCGGGCCAAAAAATCCTGAAGCTCTCGCTTAACGCTTGGAGAACTGCGGCTTCTTACGCGCTTTGCGCAAGCCGACTTTCTTACGCTCGACGGCGCGAGCGTCACGAGTTACGTAACCAGCTGCACGCAGCGGCTGACGCAGAGACTCGTCGTATTGCATCAGGGCGCGGGTCAGGCCGTGACGGATAGCACCCGCCTGACCGAAGGAACCGCCGCCCTTCACAGTAACGTTGATGTCGAATTTCTCGACCATGTCGGTCAGCTCCAGCGGCTGGCGCACGATCATGCGAGCCACTTCGCGGCCGAAATATTCGTCCAGAGTGCGACCGTTTACGCTGATTTTACCTTCACCCTGCGCGATGAAAACGCGAGCGGTGGAGGTTTTGCGACGGCCGGTACCGTAGTATTGAGTAGTTGCCATGAGAATGTTCCGTTTAGATCGACAGTTCAATCGGCTGCTGGGCCGTGTGAGGATGCTCGCTACCCTTGTACACCTTCAATTTCTTGAACATGGCGCGGCCCAGAGGACCTTTAGGGAGCATGCCTTTTACCGCACTTTGGATAGTGCGCTCAGGCGCCTTGTCGATCAGCTTCTCAAAGCTGATGGATTTAAGACCACCAGGGTAGCCGGAGTGGCTGTGGTAAATCTTGTCTTTGGCCTTGTTGCCGGTCACGCGAACCTTCTCGGCATTGATCACAACGATGTAATCACCGGTGTCCACGTGGGGCGTGTATTCAGGCTTGTGCTTGCCGCGCAGGCGGTGAGCGATCTCGGCGGAAATACGGCCGAGAGTCTTATCCGCAGCGTCAACAATGTACCAGTCGCGAGTTACCGCTTCTGGCTTGGCACTGTAAGTCTTCATGTTATAAAACACCTGTATATGGCCCCGGGAATGGAGCCGTCCCACGAAAAGAGCGCGAATACTACATAAGCACCAAGGGCTTTTCAAGCTCAAAATTGGCCGATATGTGACCAGCCAGAGCCCGCACTCTCACCATCTATTCCGGACGGTGCGGCCGCGCCAGATACTCCCGCGACTGCATTTCCTGCAGCCGGCTCATGGTCCGGTCGAACTCGAAGCGCAACTGGCCGCCGATGTACAGGGACTCAATCGGCTCCGCCGCTGACACCACCAGCTTGACGCAGCGGTCATAGAACTCGTCCACCAAATTAATGAAGCGCCGCGCCTGACTCTCCATGCGACCGTCCATTTGCGGCACATTGGCGAGCAATACCGTGTGAAACTCTCGTGCGAGCTCGATATAGTCGTTCTGGGAGCGGGGGCCATCGCACAACTCGGCAAATTCGAACCAGGCCACATCGTCCGCCACCCTTCTGGCGACAATCGGGCGCCCTTCGATATCCAGAGAGACCGATTCACGCACCTCGCAGCCCTCCACCATCAGGCTGGCGAACGAGCGGTCGAGGCTCTCGTCGGCCTCTTCGTCCAGCGGAGTGTGGTACAGCTCGGCCATTTCCAGCGCCCGCAGCCGGTAGTCCACACCGTTATCCACGTTGACCACGCTGGTGTGCTCAAGCAGCAGGTCGATGGCGGGAAGAAAGCGGGCCCGCTGAAGCCCATCCTTATATAGTCCTTCCGGGATGATGTTTGAGGTCGCCACCAGAGTAACCCCACGCTCGAACAGCGCCTCCAGCAGATTCGCCAGAATCATGGCATCCGTGATATCAGAAACAAAAAACTCGTCGAAACACAGCACCCGCGCCCGGCTCGCAATCCCGTCCGCCACCTTCTCCAGGGGGTTCTTTTCTCCAGACAGCGCTTTCAGCTGCCGGTGCACATCGCGCATAAAGCGGTGAAAGTGGGTGCGCTGCTTCTCCTCAAACGGCAGCGACTCAAAAAAGGCATCCATCAGATACGTTTTACCCCGGCCGACGCCACCCCAGAAGTAGAGGCCCTTCTCCGGGACATTTTCCCGCTGCCACAGACGCTTCAGGCGGCCGACCACGCCTCCGCCACCGCAATGCTTCGCCAGCAGGCGTTCATATAAATCCTGCAACGCCTCCACCGCGGCCCTCTGCGCGGGATCCTCGACAAATTCCGGGCGCTGGAGGTCGCGTTCATACCGCTCCATGGGCGTAAGGCGCAAGGGTTCGGACGGGAACTGTTCCGTGAACATCTATTCAAAACCGCTCAGTAGCAATCGATAACATCGATCGATAAAAACATGCGACAACAGGCATCATTGCCGGGAAAGTGGTGGGTAGCAGGCAGCTCCGCACCAGCGAGAAAGGCCGAGTATCGGCCAGGTGGCGGGCACTTTACCAAATTCGTCACGACTTGGCACAAACCACAGCAGGGCGCGGCCGGTGGAATTGCGTATAATAAGGTCACCGTCACGGATGGCTGGTGCCACTATTTATCTTGAGGAGGATGTAACGTGCACTCAACTTCGATTCTAATTCTGGTCGGCGTCATCGGCCTGTCCCTGGGAGCCCTGCTGGCCTTCCTCGCTACCCGCAGCCGACAGAACATCGACCGCACCCAGGAGCTGGAACTGCGCCTAAAGGAAGCGAACACCAAACTGGAAGACTTCCAGCTACAGGTGAACGAACATTTTGACCAGACATCCCAACTGGTTCACAACCTCACCCAGAGCTACCGGGATGTGCACGAATATCTGGCCAACAGCGCCATGCGCCTGTCCAGTCAGGATATCGGCCGCCAGATGCTGGAAGCCGGCAGCGGCCAGCTGAGTGACAACGACGAAAACCTGAGTGTATTGCCCCCGCGAGACTGGGCGCCGAAAGAACCGGGCTCCAAGGGCACCCTGTCCGAAGAATTCGGCCTGGAGAAAGAGGCCCAGGCACCCTCCCCGGCAACTGCTCCCAACCCGGAAGAAGTGGTCAACCGCTAACTCCCCAGAATCCAAGACACAAAAAAGGCGGGAAGATCCCGCCTTTTTTGTGTCTGCCAGAACCTCTCAGGCTCTGGCACCCCAGAGGCTTTATGCCTCAGAGGCTCTGATAATAGTCCATCAGAATCTGCGCCACTTCCGGGCGGGAGAACTCTGGAGGCGGCGCAATACCGTTGCCCAGCATCTCGCGCACCTTGGTACCAGACAGCAGGATAAAGTCCTCTTTGGTGTGATCCGGCACATCACGCATCATCACCACTTTGTTCAGTTTCTTTGAATAAGCGGTGTGGTCTGCACGAAAGATCTCGATCTCCAACGCACCTTCCGGCACCTTCTCATCGAAGATGGTCTGCGCATCAAATGCACCGTAGTAGTCGCCAACACCGGCGTGATCACGACCGACAATCAGGTGGCTACAACCGCAGTTCTGGCGGAATACCGCGTGCAGCACCGCTTCGCGCGGACCTGCATACAGCATATCGAAGCCGTACCCGGTCACCATCACGGTATTTTTAGGGAAGTAATCCTCCACCATTTTACGGATGGATGCATCGCGCACGTGGGCGGGAATATCGCCCGGCTTCAGCTTGCCCAGCAGCATGTGGATCAAGACTCCATCGGCATCCACACCTTCCAATGCCATTTTGCACAGTTCTTCGTGAGCACGGTGCATGGGGTTGCGGGTCTGGAAGGCCACTACCTTGCTCCAGCCGTGCTCGACAAACTCGTTTCGAATTTCCACTGCGGTACGGAAGGTATCCGGGAAGTCCGCCTGGAAGTAGCTGAAGTTCAACACCTCGATGGAGCCAGAAATCAGCTGACGGCCCGCGCTCTTGAACGTAGCCACACCCGGGTGCTTGTCATCCAGGGTACCGAACACATGCTCGGCGATGGTGTTGATCTGCTCATCGGATACAGTTTCGATGGCTTCTACATCCATGATCGCCAGAACTGGATTGCCCTCAACGTTGGGGTCACGCAGCGCAATGCGCTTGGCACCTGCAATCGGGGAAGTATCCTCTACCATGTTCACTACCGGCACCGGCCAGAACAGACCATCCGCGGTACGCAGGGATTCAGCAACACTCAGGGTGTCTGCCAGGTTCATATAGCCGTGCAGCGGGTTGAAGTAACCGGCTCCCAGCATGACCGCATTGGCAGCGGCGGCGGAGCTGACCACGATAGATGGCAGGGACTCCGCCTCGTGCATCAACTGATGATGGCGCTCACTGTCGTAAACGAATCGGGGCTGCAGCTCGACACTGCCGTGTGGACGAACCAGGGACATTAGACACTCCTGAGATTGGTGAGGACTTCAAAGTAAAATTTTGAGCGCCACATTATACGGATTCCGGCACCGGCACCAAGCGGGACCGCTCATAAGGCTTAGATCGCTTGGTGAGGACACAAGAACTCAAAGACGTATAATGGCTTCAAATCAAGGAGCTCTCGGTGTCATTACAACGTTTTCTGCAAGACTGGGCCATCCCGGCTCTTATCGGCCTCGCCGTCGCTGCGGCACTGCTACTGCTGTTCCCCCACATGCGAGGGCAGAATGATAAGGCACCGTCGCCAGCGAGCTTCCAGGGTCCAGTGTCCTATGCCAGCGCGGTAAACCTTGCCGGCCCGGCCGTGGTCAACATCTTTACCCGCAAGATGGTCTCCACTCGCAGACACCCGCTATACAACCACCCCCTGTACCGCCGCCTGCTGGACAATATGAACCTGCCTCAGCAGGAACGCATGCAGTCAAATCTGGGATCCGGCGTCATTGTGGATCCGAGCGGGTACATCCTCACCAACTACCACGTCATCTCCGAAGCCGAAGAGATCGCCGTTGTCCTGTCCGACGGGCGCGAGGCGCAGGCGCAGATGGTGGGCTCCGATGCGGACTTTGATCTGGCGGTACTGAAAGTAGACCTCCCGTCCCTCACAACTATTGAGGTGGGCGATCCGGACAAGGCCCAAGTGGGCGATGTGGTGCTGGCCATCGGCAACCCGTTCGGCGTTGGCCAGACAGTAACCCAGGGCATCATCAGTGCGACCGGGCGCGATCTGGCCAATACCGGCACCGGCAGCTATCTGCAGAACTTCCTGCAGACCGATGCGGCGGTCAATCCGGGCAATTCCGGCGGAGCGCTGGTAGACGCACACGGCAAGCTGCTCGGTATCAACACCTCGATACTGAACCAGAGCGGCTCCAGCGGCGGGATCAGTTTTGCCATCCCGGCCAATATCGCACTCAAAATCATGCAGGACATTCTTGAATTCGGGCGGGTTGTGCCCGGCTGGCTGGGTATCGAAGCGCAGAACCTTAACCCGCTGCTGGCCCGCTCATTCAACCTGGCATCCACCAACGGGGTCATTGTCACTGCTATTTACAATCAGGGGCCGGCCCATCAGGCGGGATTGAAACCGGGCGATGTGATCACCCACATCAACACCGACCCGATCAACGACGGCAAACACGGCAATGCCGCCATGGCGATGCTGCGCCCTGGAGAAGTGGTGACAATCACCTATGTTCGCAACGGCGAAACCCTGACCACACAGGCGACAGTTTCGGAAAAACCACAGCCGGAAAACGAAGGCTGACGGGGCAAGCCTCCGCCAAAACCCAGGGCTATTCGGAGTTTTTCACTCGATGCTTTTCACCCGGTACTTTTCACCCGGTACTTTTCACCCGGTACTCCGCAGAGCGGGCGTGGGCGTCCAGCCCTTCTCCCTGCGCCAGCGTCGAGGCCACCCGGCCAAGCTGATCGGCCCCCTGCTCAGAGCAGTAGATGATCGAACTGCGCTTCTGGAAATCGTAAACCCCCAGCGGCGATGAAAAACGTGCGGTACCACTGGTGGGCAGCACATGATTGGGGCCGGCACAGTAATCACCCAGTGCTTCGGCGGTATAGCGCCCGAGGAAAATGGCTCCGGCGTGGCGGATTCGGGGCAAATATTGCTCCGGCTGATCCACGGAGACCTCAAGGTGCTCCGGTGCGATGCGATTGGATACGTCGATCGCCTGCTGGATATCACGCACCAGAATCAACGCACCGCGATCGGCGATAGAACGGCTGGCGATCGACGCCCGCGGAAGTTCTTTAAGCAATTTTTCGAGAGACGCCTCCACTGCATCCAGAAATTCCGCATCGGGGCACAACAGGATCGACTGCGCCTGCTCATCGTGCTCCGCCTGCGACAGCAAGTCCATGGCGATCCAGTCGGGATCCGTTTTGCCATCGCAGATCACCAGAATTTCCGACGGACCGGCAATCATGTCGATGGCCACCTGGCCGAATACCGCGCGCTTGGCGGAGGCTACAAAAATATTACCCGGGCCAACAATTTTGTCGACGCGGGCAATGGAATCCGTCCCATAGGCGAGCGCAGCCACCGCCTGGGCGCCGCCGATAGTGAACACTTTATCGACGCCAGCAATCGCCGCCGCGGCGAGCACCAGGTCATTGAGCTGGCCATCCGGCGCCGGCACCACCATCTGGATTTCATCCACCCCCGCCACTTTCGCGGGAATTGCGTTCATCAGAACCGACGATGGATAGCTGGCCTTCCCTCCCGGCACATAGATACCAACACGCTCCATCGGGGTGATCTGCTGACCGAGAATGGTGCCGTCCGCCTCCTGATACTGCCAGGAAGACTGGAGCTGGTGGTCGTGATACGCCCGCACCCGGTCAGCGGCCGCCTGAAGCGCATCGCGACTGTTCGCGGGAATCCGATCCAGCGCAGCCTGCAACGCATCGGCAGCGAGGCAGAACTCAGCAGCACTTTCGAGATTGCGACGATCAAAGCGATTGGTGAACTCGATGACAGCAGCATCGCCCCGACTTCTTACCTGCTGAAGTATATCGGCGACGGCCCCTTCCACTTTCTGGTCGGCCACCGACTCCCAAGCCAACAGGCGATCCAGGTCAGCAGAAAACTCTGGGCTCCCGGCGTCCAGCCGGCGAATGGAAAACTCACTCATAATCTTTGATCAATGGGTATTCGTAATGACTAGGTAAGCGCAGGAGAACAGGTGGGTCAGCCTACATTCTTCGCACTTACCGCCTGCGCCAGCTGCTCGATCAGTGCATTGATCGCGCTGTACTTCATTTTCATGGAAGCCTTGTTGACGATCAGGCGGCTGCTGATATCGGCGATCTGATCCCGCGCCTCCAGGCCGTTGGCCTTGAGGGTATTACCGGTATCCACGATATCCACAATCTCATCAGCCAGGTCCATCAAGGGGGCCAGCTCCATGGCGCCGTAGAGCTTGATGATATCGGTCTGGCGACCCTGGGCCGCGTAATAGCGCTTCGCCGACTGCACAAATTTGGTGGCAACCTTGATCCGACCACTGGGAAGCGGAGCACCTTTGATACCTGCGGTCATCAGCCGACAACGGGCGATACCCAGATCCAGAGGCTCGTAGATGTTGCTGTCGTCGTGCTCGAGCAGATTATCCTTACCGGCAACCCCCATATCCGCAGCGCCGTGCTGTACATAGGTAGGCACATCGGAACCCCGCAAAATCAGCAGGCGGACATTTTCCTGATTGGTGGGGAATATCAGCTTGCGGCTCTTGGCGATATCTTCCAGCGGCTCGAGGCCGGCGGCAGCCAGCAGCGGCAGCGTTTCCTTGAGAATACGCCCCTTGGTCAGGGCAATAGTGATCTGCATAACAATTATGATTATCTGAAAAGCCCGGCAAACGCCGGGCCTGAAGATGGAGGTTGCTTTCCTTGATACCCCGAAGCTTATCGGCTCACGGAATATGACGCCAATACAAAACTAGAATAAATCTAGATGGGAAACATCTAGGGAGCCTCGGGACAAGCCCGCGATACCGCAGGCTGGTGCAGGGTCAGCCGGGAACCCGGCGAATATTCGCACCCAACTGTTGCAGTTTTTCCTCGATACACTCGTAGCCACGGTCGATATGGTAAATGCGATCGACGATGGTGGTGCCCTCGGCGATCATACCGGCAATCACCAGGCTCGCGGACGCGCGCAGGTCAGAGGCCATGACCGGTGCACCGGTAAGTTTTTCCACCCCGGTCACGATCGCGGTATTGCCTTCCAGAACGATATTGGCACCCATCCGGTTCAGCTCGTGCACCTGGATCAGGCGGTTCTCAAAAATCGTTTCGACCACGGTCCCCTTCCCTTCCGCCACAGCGTTCATGGCAGTGAACTGGGACTGCATATCGGTAGGGAAAGCTGGGTAAGGTGCCGTGCGAAAACTCACCGCCTTGGGCCGGTTGCCCTTCATATCCAGCTCGATCCAGTTGTCACCGATACTGATATGCGCACCCGCTTCTTCGAACTTGGCCAGTACCGCATCGAGAATATCGGCGCGGGTGTGAGTCAGACGGACCTTGCCGCGAGCGGCAGCGGCAGCGGCCAGAAAGGTCCCGGTCTCGATCCGGTCCGGCATAACGGTATAGGAACAGGGGTTAAGCCGCGCCACCCCGTGCACACGAATGGTGTCGGTACCGGCGCCCTCGATCTGGGCACCCATCGCGATCAAAAACTCCGCCAGATCGACGATTTCCGGCTCGCGCGCAGCGTTGTGCAGCACCGAAGTACCCTCTGCCAGCGCAGCGGCCATCAGCAGATTCTCAGTGCCGCCCACCGTGACTTTTTCCATCACGATGTTGGCGCCCTTCAGGCGACCATTACTACGTGCACGGATAAAGCCTTCATCGATGGTGATTTCCGCCCCCATGGCCTCCAACCCTTTGAGGTGGATATCCACCGGGCGGCTGCCGATGGCGCAACCACCGGGAAAGGAAACATTGGCCACTCCGTGGCGGGCCAGCAACGGCCCCAACACCAGAATGGACGCGCGCATGGTTTTCACCAGCTCGTAGGGTGCGGTCAGTTCATTGACCGAGCGCGGATCAATTTCCACACCCAGTTTTTCGTCGATGGTGACGTCGGTCCCCATGCACCGCAACAGGGTGATCATGGTGGTGATATCGTTGAGGTGCGGAAGATTGTGAATCTGCACCGGCCCATCCGCCAACAGCGTTGCCGCCAAGATGGGCAACGCGGAATTCTTGGCCCCGGAAATCTTCAAGGTTCCGGAGATGGGGCTGCCCCCTTCGATAATCAGTTTATCCATTCGGTCTGGTTTCCAATCACGGAGCAGTAAACGTGTGTATTACTGGCTGGCCTCTTCGGGTGTCAGGGTTTTCATCTGCACCGCGTGCAGGGTGCCATCGGCAATCTTGTCAGACAGCGCGCCATACACAAGCTGCTGTTTTTTCAGCGTGCTGAGGCCGCTGAATGCGTCGCTGACAACGGTGAGTTTCAGGTGACTTCCTTCAAACGCCACTTCGACCTGGCTGCCGGGGATTTGCCCTTCTATCAGGGTTTTGATCTGATCTGGTTGCATAGGTGGGATTTACAGTTGTGTTAAAAGCGCGCAGTGTACTGGAATACAGAAGCTGGCGCAGCCGCTGCGCGGCCGTGCCAAATTCCTGCATAAGCTGAATCAGCCGACTTTGTCGGCCGCAGACCAGCTGGCAATCACTTTATCTATGTCACCGCCATTAGCCTGCATCGCCTGAGAAAACTGTCCGCGGAATGTCTTGCCCAGGTTGACGCCATTCAGAATCACATTGATCAGCTTCCACTGACCACTGCGATTGCGCACCAGGGTGTATGAAACTTTGGTCACCCCCTCTTTACTGCGAACTTCCTGCAGAACATTGACGCGATTGCCGCTGGGTGCAGAACCGGGGTTCACCACCTTCACATCCATGTTGCCGAATGTAGCCACACCGCGGGCAAAGGTTGCTACCAGGTCGCGACGGAAGGTGCTGGCAAACTTGGCGCGCTGCGCTGCGGTGGCGCTTTTGGCGTGACTGCCCATGACGCCGCGAGCAATAAAGTCGAAGTCCACAACCGGCGCCAACACGCGATCGATCGCCGAATAATAGCGCTGAGGATTTGAATTTACGTGCTGCCCCTCACTGCGAATAACACCGAGCAGGTCACTTGAAACACCCTCGATCAAGGTATATGGATTTTGTGCTGCCACCGCAAAAGGTGACAGGCAGCACAGTACAAAAACGGAAACCAAAACCCGGGCCTTGCTGGCGATCCGGTTGCTGGCGGTACGGGTCAGGATGGTGAGTGGGCTCACAGAATTTCTCCCATTGGCAATTCGTCCCTTGGATACACACAACACCAAAAAGTGTCGTGGCGATCCCGAAAATTTTCGCTGGAGGACTGCGGGCCTTAACCCTCAGCCTGTCTCGGTAGCTGACAATAGCGGCGGCAAACTATACCATGGCCGCGCTTTGGACAAGCGGCACTGGATCACTTTCGCTGTGCCCTGATCGTACGGGTTTTGGGTGTACGGGTTTCGCGCCATCAACAGGCGCCCCCACCCACAGCGGCACTAACCAACACTAAAAGGTTAGCACGTCAGCGCTGGGGCAGTGGCTCGCGGCAATGTGGCCAAACCACTTTTCGCCACACCCGGTCGCACTCGCTATCGCGCCCCTGCAGCCATTGTGACAATGCCAGTCAGCCAAGCTTATCTAAAATACACTGAATTACCGCGGCCAGCGGCTTACCTGCACTCACCCTGCAAGGCTGCGCCGCCCAGGATCATCTAGCGAGAGACATCATGGGTACAGATCTGATCATACAGGCCGGACGCCGCACCATTGCCATGGAAACGGCGGCCGTAGCCGCTCTGGAATCCCGCATTGGCGACGACTTCCAAAAGGCCTGCGAATTGATCATGGCCTGCAAAGGCCGCGTGATCGTCTCCGGGATGGGAAAATCCGGCCATATCGGCCGCAAGATTGCGGCCACCCTGGCCAGCACTGGCACGCCGAGCTTTTTTGTACACCCGGGGGAAGCCAGCCACGGGGATCTGGGAATGATCACGCGCCAGGATCTGGTGATTGCGATCTCCAACTCCGGCTCCTCTGCCGAAGTGCTCACCCTTCTGCCGCTACTCAAGCGCCTGGGCATTCCTATGATCAGCATGACCGGCAAGCCGGACTCTCCCCTGTCCCAGTCCGCGGATGTGAATCTAGATATCGCGGTGGACACCGAGGCCTGCCCGCTGAACCTGGCCCCCACCTCCTCCACCACGGTCACCCTGGTGATGGGCGACGCCCTGGCAGTGGCGCTACTGGAGGCACGCGGGTTCACCGCAGAGGATTTTGCCTTTTCCCACCCGGGCGGCGCCCTTGGGCGCCAATTACTGCTGAAAGTAGAAGATGTAATGCACGCCGGTGACGAGCTTCCGCAAGTGACACCGGAAACGCCACTCGCCACAGCCCTACTGGAAATGACCAGTAAAGGCTTCGGTATGACTACAGTGGTCGACGGCCAGGGCCAGTTGCTTGGGGTATTCACCGACGGCGACCTGCGCCGGGTCATCGACCAGCAGTTTGAGCTGGACAGCGCCACCATGGCCCAGGTCATGAGCCGCCGACCAAAAACCGTAAGTGCCCAGACCCTGGCGGCTGAAGCACTGCGTATTATGGAAGACAACAAGATTACCGCACTGGTGGTTGAGGATCCCGCACACCACCCCATCGGCCTGCTGCATATGCACGATATACTGCGCGCTGGTGTAATCTGACACACTGAATTACGAAGGAAGCTACCCTTGAGCCAAGTGAACGCCGCCAACAATGCCCGGAATATCGACGACAAACTGAGCCGAGTGCGTCACCTGATCCTTGATGTCGACGGTGTACTCACCGATGGCCGACTGTACTTCGACAATCACGGCAATGAGCTGAAAACGTTTCACACCTTGGATGGCCACGGCATCAAAATGCTCCAGCAATCCGGCGTGGCGGTCGCCATCATTACCGGGCGGCGCAGCGCGCTGGTTGAAAAGCGAGCCAGCGACCTGGGGATCACCCGGCTGATCCAGGGGCGCGAAGACAAGTACATCGCATTCAAGGAGCTGTTCGCGAACGAGCCTTACGATATGGAAAACATCGCCTATATGGGCGACGACTACCCGGATCTACAACTGATGACCCGCGTCGGCTGCCCAATCGCGGTTCCCAATGCTGCGCCGCCGGTTGCCGAGCGCGCGCTGTTCACCACCGAGCGCAGTGGCGGCCGCGGCGCTGTGCGCGAAGTGTGCGACCGCATCATGCAGGCCCAGGGCACATTTGAAGCGGCACTGGCACCCTATCTGGCAACATCCAACTGAACCAAGCGCTGGCAACGGCAACTAAACGATAGCGAACTCACAGCCCGGCCCGACTCAAAGGCAAAAGGATAGACACAACGAATGCGCAGCTGGCTACCACTGGTGATTGTGGTCATGCTGATTTCCCTGGGACTCTGGTTTACCGAGAGCCCACCGGAGCAGCTGATGGGGAAGCGCCCCACCCAACAGGAACACAACAAGGCCGCGGACCTGATCATCCGGGGCGCCCGCACGCGCCACTACAATATCGAGGGCACCCTTGCCTACAAAGTGGATGCCGAGCGCGTGACCTTTTTCCAGTTCGCTCGCCGCGACCGCGCCGACCTTACCGAGCCGCGCATGATGTTCTATCAGGGAGAAGACTCCCACTGGCGCACCGAATCCCGCACCGGCGTAGCCTTCAACAACGGGCAACGGGTGGTGCTGCAGGGCGATGTGTCTATCAAGGAGTTGCCGGAACCCGGCATTACCCTGCGCACCCCCAGAATCGAAATCAGGCCGCGGGAAGAATTCGCCGAAACAGACAAAGTTGTTACCATTACCGACGGCCCCAACCACACCACCGGCACGGGCCTGCGCGCCGATCTGAAACAAGATAACGTTGAAATTCTGTCCGATGTGGAAAGCCGCTATGAACTCCGTTGACGCCCCCCGCCGACTCGCCGCTGTGGCACTGGCGGCCATCTTTGCACTGACAGGCCTTCAGGCGCTGGCCCTGCCTGGCGACCGCGAGCAACCGGTAAAAGTATCTGCCGACAACCTCAAAGCCAACCGCAGTAAAAACCTGTCTGTATACAGCGGCAATGTGGTCATCTCGCAAGGCTCCCTGCAAATCCGCGCGGACCGCGTCGAAGTCCACGGCAACAGCAAGGGCGAAATCAACAAGGTGGTGGCCACCGGCACACCCGCGCATTTTCAACAGCAGGTGAAAGAGAGCACCAGCCCGGTCAAGGCGCGAGCCAAACGCATCGAATTTCTGGTCAGCAGCGACGCGCTGGAGCTCACTGGCGAAGCCTTCGTCGACCGCGACGGCAACACCCTGTCCGCCGAGCGCATTGATTACGACCTCGGCAGCGAACAGATGCAGGCCCAGGGCCAATCGGAGAAAAAGCGGGTGGAGATGATCTGGAAACCCGAATCACAACCAGAGTCAGAAACAGCACCACAACCCGACTCGCAGTAAGCGCGCAACCCCCCCCACGCGCCGCGGCCAGGTCGGACGCCAGAGCAACACACGAAAAGAACTCAGCCAGCCGAGGTTACCGCGGCTAGCCCACCAGATACCGGAATTTGCCATGCCGACGCTCAAAGCGTTACATCTCGCCAAGCAGTATAAGAAGCGCAAAGTCGTTCAGGATGTATCCGTGAGCGTATCCAGCGGCCAGGTGGTCGGCCTGCTGGGCCCCAACGGCGCCGGTAAAACCACCTGTTTCTACATGATCGCGGGCCTGGTGCAGGCAGACGCCGGACGGGTGATGATCGACAGCGAAGACATTACCGGGCTCTCCATGCACGGCCGCGCCCGCAAGGGAATTGGCTACCTGCCCCAGGAGGCCTCGGTGTTCCGCCGCCTGTCAGTCGCCGACAACATCCTCGCCATCCTGGAAACCCGCAAAGACCTCAATCGCACCCAGCGTAAAGAACAGCTGGAGGCGCTGCTGGAAG
The DNA here is from genome assembly GCF_947504145.1 of uncultured Microbulbifer sp. Taxonomy (GTDB): domain Bacteria; phylum Pseudomonadota; class Gammaproteobacteria; order Pseudomonadales; family Cellvibrionaceae; genus Microbulbifer. The sequence goes on along the minus strand of NZ_CANNGQ010000001.1, from coordinate 34,727 downwards.
AGTTCCACATCACCCATATCCGCGACAGCCTGGGCATGGCCCTGTCCGGCGGTGAACGCCGGCGTGTGGAGATCGCACGCGCCCTCGCCACCAACCCCGCCTTTGTCCTGCTCGATGAACCCTTCGCCGGCGTAGACCCGATTTCGGTCAACGACATCAAGCAGATCATCCGCCACCTGCGGGACCGCGGCATCGGCGTGCTGATCACCGACCACAATGTGCGCGAAACCCTGGATATCTGTGAGACCGCTTTTATCGTCAGCGAGGGCCACATCATTGCCTCCGGCAACCCCCGGGACGTAGCCGAAAACAAACAGGTGAAAGATGTGTATCTGGGACACGAGTTCACCATTTAAGCGATTTTGCACACTTTCATCTGCCCAGCTCGCAATTGATTAGGCCGTTTTTATCCACAAACACCCTGTGACCGGATTCTCAAAATTTTCCGGCACACTTATTGCTTAACCGCCCCCTTGTGTTCCGGATTTCCCCGGGGTAGTCTGCAGGAAATGAGCTTTACGCCGCCGCAGCAAGCATCAAATCTTCTGCAGCGGGCCAACGCCAGAATTTTCTGCCGGCACCCCCTTTATGAAGCAGTCACTCCAGTTAAAACTCGGCACACAGCTGACGATGACACCGCAGCTGCAGCAGGCAATTCGTCTGCTGCAATTGTCGACGCTGGATCTGCAGCAGGAAATCCAGTCTGCGCTCGACAGCAACCCCCTGCTGGAATCCGACTTCGACGAGCACGCCGGTGAGACACATCACGACCAGAACACCCCAGCCAAATCCGAAGGCCAGGAGCGGGAAGCCGCCGAGCGCGAGAGTGCCCGCGAGACCCAGAACGACGCCACGGCCAATGCCGACGGTGACTGGAACAGCGAAATCCCCGACGACCTGCCCGTAGACACCCGCTGGGACGACATCTATACCAGTGGCAGCTACAGCGGCGGTGAGGGCGAAGAGTACGCACTGGAGCAGCGCAACGCGGCCTCAGAGAGCCTGCAGGATCATCTGCGCTGGCAACTGAATCTGACCGGCCTCACCGACGTCGACAAGCTGATCGGCGAAGCCCTGATCGATGCCATCGCTCCCAACGGTTTTCTCGACGCGGATCTGGACGAGATGGCGGCCGCTTTTGAGGTGGAGAGCGACGAAGTACAGGCGGTATTGAAGACCATCCAGCAGCTGGAGCCCGCCGGCTGCGGTGCCCGCGACCTGCGCGAGAGCCTGCTGCTGCAACTGCGCCAGTTACCGGAGCACACCCCCTGGATTGACCAGGCGCTACTGGTCGTCAGCGAGCATCTCGATCTACTCGGCAAGCGCGATTTCCGCCAGCTGAGCCGCCGCACCCGCCTCAACGAGACCCAGCTCGGCGACGTCATGCGGCTGATCCAGACCCTCACCCCCTATCCCGGCGAAGCGTTTGGCGGCGAGGAGCCCCAGTACGTGGTGCCCGACGTGATCGTGAGCCGCAAAGAGCACCGCTGGGTAGTGGAACTGAACCCTGAGACCACCCCCAAACTACGCATCAATGACACCTACGCAGCGTTGATCAAGCGCGCCGATAATTCCAGCCAGAACAACTACCTGCGCGACAACCTGCAGGAGGCGCGCTGGTTCCTGAAAAGCCTGCAGAGCCGCCACGAGACCCTGCTCAAAGTCGCCAGCAGCATCGTAGAGAAACAGCAGGGCTTTTTCGAACTGGGCCCGGAAGCCATGAAACCCATGGTGCTGGCCAATATTGCCGAAAATATCGGCATGCACGAATCCACCATTTCGCGGGTAACCACCCAGAAGTACATGCTCACCCCACGCGGTGTGTTCGAGCTCAAATACTTCTTTTCCAGCCATGTGAGCACCGACTCCGGCGAAGATGCCTCCTCCACCGCCATCCGCGCCCTGATCCGCAAGCTGGTCGACGCCGAGCAGCCGCGCAAGCCACTCTCCGACAACAAGATCACTCAGGAGCTGGACTCCCAGGGTATCAAGGTGGCGCGGCGGACCGTCGCCAAATACCGAGAATCCATGGGTATCCCCTCCTCCAGCGAGCGAAAGCGACTGGTCTAGCCGGTAGGGTCACAATCGCCGGTTACCTCACCCCCGTGCGGTCACTTTCTGCGCAACCAATGGCCAGTCATCGAGTGTATCCTTCCATTCTGGCGCACTTCCTAGTAGGGTGCCGCCCTGTGCGGGGGTGCAGCCAGATTGTGTTGCACCCGATGAGGAGAAATCCATGCAGATTAACATCAGTGGCCACCATGTAGACCTTACTCCGGCCATGCGCGATTACTGCCTGACCAAACTGGACAAGCTCTCCCGCCACAATGACCTGATCACCAACGCCCAGGTCATTCTGTCCGTCGACAAACTCATCCAGAAAGCCGAGGCACGGGTTCACGTGAACGGCAACAAGGATATCTTTGCCGATTCGGAATCTGAGGACATGTACGCAGCGATTGATTCGCTGAGTGACAAACTCGACCGGCAACTGCTGAAACACAAAGAGAAGTTACGCAGTCACCGCTAGTCGTAACACAACCCGGTTACCGGCTGGCCTGTACCGCTAGATCATCAGTAAGTTATGACATTGGAAGCATTACTCTCTCCCCGCCTGAGCCTTTGCCACCTGGCGGGGAGCAGCAAGAAAAAGCTGTTACTCAATATCGCCCAGGCGATTTCAGAACAACACCCCGAACTGGATTCCGATACCGTATTCAACCAGCTGGTCGCCCGGGAACGCCTGGGCTCCACCGGGATTGGCGAAGGTGTTGCCATCCCCCACTGCCGCCTGCCCGGCTGTGAGCGCCCCATCGGTGTTCTGTGTACAACGTCCCCCGCCGTAGACTTTGACGCTATTGACCGCCAGCCCGTGGACCTGCTGTTCGCCCTGTTGGTCCCCGAGGATTCCGACCAGGAACACCTGGATACCCTCGCGGAAATTGCCGCCCTGTTCAGCGACAGCCGTGTGCGCGAAAAACTGCGCGCAGCGACCACCAGCGACGAGCTCTACGCACTGGCCATCAACAGCGCTGCCGCGGCATAATAGCTGGCGCCTGCGCTGGCACCCTCCCTCCGGAGCCCAGCCCGGCTCACGTTAGCCAATCCGGCGGCACACTGCCCCGGATACCGCAAGGAGTGCTTGTTTTATGCGACTGGTCATAATCAGCGGCCGTTCGGGCTCCGGCAAAAGCTCCGCCCTGCAACTGCTGGAAGATGTTGGCTTCAACTGCATCGACAATCTCCCGGCGAGCCTGCTGCCAGAGTTAATCCGCCGGGTAGCGGAGCAGCCCGCCGAGGAAAACACCCAGCTGGCACTCGGCATCGATGCCCGCAACCTGTGGCACGACGTGCGCCAGGCTCCTCAGGTCATCAACGATCTGCGCGACAGCGGTATAGACTGCGACGTCATCTATCTGGATGCACGCTCCCCCATATTGGTACAACGCTTCAGCGAAACCCGCCGCAAGCACCCGCTCAGTGACAGCCACACCCACCTGCTGGAAGCCCTCAATCGCGAGAAAGAACTGCTCGCGCCTCTCGCGTCCATGGCCGACCTGGTGATCGACACCAGCAGCCTCAGCCTGCACCAGTTGCGCGACCAGATGAAATCCCGGGTAGTGGGCAAAGATTCGCCGGGCATGGCGATCCTGTTCCAGTCCTTCGGGTTCAAACACGGCGTCCCGGTAGATGCGGATCTGGTGTTCGACCTGCGCTGCCTGCCCAACCCCTACTGGATAGCGGAGTTGCGCAACAAAACTGGTATGGACCCGGAAGTGGCGGAGTTTCTGCGCTCACACCAGGAAACCCAAGACATGGAGCGGGACATCACCCATTTCCTGGAGCGCTGGCTGCCCTCTTACCAACAGAGCAACCGCAGCTACACCTCCGTCTCCATCGGCTGTACCGGCGGTCGTCACCGCTCTGTGTATATGGTCGAGCAGCTGGCCAAAACCTTCGCCAGCCAGTTCGAAAATATCCAGATCCGCCACCGCGAGCAGCAGAAGTAAGACCGGCCCAGGCACAGCAGCCCCAGAAAGCCAGCCCATAAAAACAACGAGAACATCGACAGAACACTACCCATGCAGAAAAGCCGCATCACCATCATCAATAAGCTCGGCCTCCACGCCCGCGCCGCCAGCAAATTTGCCCAGACCAGTGCGCGCTTCTCATCCGAAGTGAAAGTGCACTGCCAGGGCAAGGCGGTGGACGGTAAAAGTGTGATGGCGTTGATGCTGCTTGCCGCCGGCAAGGGTGTGGAGCTGGAACTGGAAATCTGCGGCCGCGACGAAGACGCCGCGCACGAAGCCATCTGTCTGCTGATCAATGACTACTTTGGCGAGGGCGAGTAGTCAGGCTATAGAGCCGCCCGTTCATTTTTTGCCGCTATAATGCCGGCACTCGCCGCCACCTCGAAGATCAGGAATCCCTGTGCCCAAACCCGTCAACGCCGACATCAATTTCCGTGCGCAGAATCAGCTCGGTGAGCTGTACGCCGCGCTGGATAGCGGCACCGGACGCGAAGTCCAGCGCATGCTGGCATCCCTCTCCCCGCCGAGTATTGCCCAGCTGCTGGAAAGCTCCCCGCCGCGTATCCGCCAGGTGTTGTGGAAGCTGATCGATCGCGAAGTAGAGGGCGAAGTTCTGCAGGAACTGCCCGACGAGGTCCAGGCGCAGATCCTCTCCACCATGGACACCGAAGAAATGGTGGCGGTGATGGAAGGGCTGGATGCGGACGATGTGGCAGACATCCTGCAGCAGCTGCCGGAACGGGTCATGGGGGAAGTACTGTCCGCCATGAGCGAGCGCGATCGCCAGCGGGTAGAGAGCGTCCTCGCCTACGACGAGGAAACCGCCGGTGGCCTGATGGATACGGAAATCGTATCTGTGCGCCCCAACCTGCATCTGGACGTGGTGCTGCGCTACCTGCGCCGCCACGAGCAACTGCCGGAATCCACCGACAACCTGTTTGTAGTGAACCGCAAGGATCGGTTTATCGGCCTGTTGCCGCTCACCAAACTACTCACCACCGACCCCTCCGTCACCGTGCGCGAGATTATGGTCACCGACGTGGAACCCATTCCCGCGGACATGCCCGATGACGAGGTCGCGCGTCTGTTTGCCAAATACGACTGGGTAACCGCACCGGTAGTGGACGAACACAAGCGCCTGCTGGGACGTATCACCATCGACGATGTGGTGGACGTGATCCGGGAAGATGCGGACCACTCACTCATGAGCCTCGCCGGCCTGGACGAGGAGGAAGACACCTTCGCCACCGTGCGACGCACCGCCCCGCGCCGCGCAATCTGGCTCGGGATCAACCTGCTCACCGCACTACTGGCATCCTGGGTCATCAACCTGTTCCAGGGCACCATCGACAAGGTGGTGGCACTGGCGGTCTTGATGCCGATTGTTGCCAGCATGGGCGGTGTGGCCGGTAGCCAGACGCTGACCGTGGTGATTCGCGGTATGGCATTGGGCCAGGTGGGCCGCAGTAACCTTGGCTGGCTGCTTTCACGGGAGCTTGGCAGCGGCGCGCTGAACGCGATTTTGTGGTCGGCCGTGATGGGCGCTATCGCCGCACTCTGGTTTGGGGATCCGCGTATTGGCTGGATTATCATTGCCGCCATGGTCATCAACCTGATTACCGCGGCACTCGCCGGCGCCATCCTGCCGGTGGCACTGCGGGCAATGCGCATCGACCCGGCACTGGCGGGCGGCGTAGCCCTGACGACGGTCACAGACGTGGTGGGCTTTATGTCCTTCCTCGGCCTGGCGACGATATTTTTTGCCTGATTTATTATTCACCCGCGACTCAGCGTGAAGCGTAATTTTTGAGATTTTCTATGCACAATTCTGACGACCGCAATTCCGACAGCAATGATCCTTACAACGCGTTTGACGATGAGGATTTGCCCAAAAGCAAAACCCAGATCAAAGAAGAGATGCACCGGCTGCAGGAGCTTGGCAAACAGCTGACCGAGCTGAATGCCACCAAGCTTGCGGATGTGCCGATGGATGCAGTGCTGACCGAAGCCATTGAAACCATGCACCGGATCAAGTCCCGGGAAGCCCGCCGCAGGCAACTGCAGTACATCGGCAAGCTGATGCGCAAAGCGGACGTGGAGGCGATTGAAGCCGTGCTGGAAAAACACAAGGAGCAGGACCACCTGCACCTGCGCTTTGACCGCATGGCGGAAGATTGGCGAACGCGCCTGCTAGAACACGGCAAAGATGCCCAGAGCGCATTTTTCAATGAATACCCGGGCGCAGATCATCAGCAATTACGCACTCTGATCCGCGAATCCAATAAAGAAATCGCCAATAAAAAAGCCCCGACAAACCAGCGAAAATTATTTCGCTATTTGCGGGACTTCTTTATGCAGGAAGATTGAGCGCGACCTCAACCGGGGCAGGTTTCAGCCGCCGATGACTTTCCCGGCTCGTCCCCTTCCTTCGCCAACGGCTTGATCAATACCAGCAGCAGCGGTAACAGGGTCAGAGAGCCCAGCAGTGCCGCCGACATGGCGAGTGCGGTCAACAGCCCGAAGTAAATCGACGGCACAAACTTGGACAGGGCCAGAATCGAGAAACCGGCGATAATGGTGATTGCGGTATAGAACATGGCGCGGCCGATAGTGGCGTGGCTGCGATGCATGGTCGCCACGTAGTCACCGTCTTTGGCAAACTCCTCGCGGAACCGGTACAGATAGTGGATCGCGTGGTCCACGCCAATCCCCACGGTAATCGCCGCGATGGTAATGGTCATCATATCCAGCGGGATATTGGCCAGCCCCATGCCACCCAGCACCACACAAGCAGCCAGCATATTCGGCACCAGTGCAATCACCGCCAGTGAAAGAGAGCGGAACAACACCAGGAACATCAGCAGGATTCCCGCAAATACCGCACCCAATGTCAGAATCTGGGATTTAAACAGGCTCTGCAGCATATTGTTGTACAGCACCAGCATCCCGGTCTGACGAATATTTTCCGGCGCGATACCCATATCCGTTTCCGCAAAGGTATAGATACGACGGATCAGCTCATCCCGGCTCAGGTCCGGGTCGGTTTCCATCACCCGCATGGTGATACGCACTTCCTGCTGCTGCGGAGACCAGTAGGGATTTACCAACACCTGATTGATCTCCTCCGGCAGGCTCTGGCGGGCCACCGCCAACTCAAAATCGTTGAGGCCACCATCGTTCAGATCCTGAGCCACCTTGTACAGGGTGGCGAGCGACTGCACCTTGCCGATTTCCGGTTGCGCCTCGAGGAAGTCATGCAGCCGCTCGATCTGATTCAGGCCGGCAACAGTAAACCAGTAGGCGTCTGGAGCCTGGCTGTCGCTGCCGCTGGCGAACGGGTCATCCGCCGCGAATGGGTCTTCTGCGGCAAATGGATCCGACTCAGCAAATGAATCGGCATCTTCGCCTTCTGCGCTCTCACTACTGCCGAACTCATCCCCACCAAAGTCCGCCGCAAATGGGTCCTCCTCACCTTCGAACACCGCCTCCGTCTGCTCCGGTTTACTCAGCACCACGTCCAGGTTGATGGTGCCACCGAGGCGCTGATCGATGACCAGCATGCCCTGATAAATTTCGGTGGAATCATCGAAATAATCGATAAATCGGTTTTCCACTTTCAGCTGACTAATGCCCACCGCACTGATCAATGCCGCCACCACAGCAACGCCCAGTACCACGCCCTTGTGGTGTTCCGCAAAGCGAGAAAACACCTGGGTGAATGCGTGCGAATTATCAGCACCCTGCCCGGCATCGCGCTTTTTAAGCAGCATCAGACTGGCGGGCAGAATCAGGAACGACAGCACCAGTGCCACGGTAACACCCATGGTCATCATCCAGCCGAAATCGATCACCGGGCGGATACCACTGACCACCAGCGAGATAAACGCCACCATGGTGGTGAGCCCGGTGTAGAGACAGGGCTTGGCCATGAACGACACGGTGGCGGATGCCAGCTGGAAGCGGCTCCACTCCGGATGTTCGGCGAAATATTCCCGGTAGCGCACCGCCAGGTGGATGGTGATGGCGAGAGTGATGATCAGCAGCAACGCAACAAAGTTTGCCGAGATAACCGTCAGGCGCCAGTCCATCCAGGACAGCAACCCCAGCATCATCACCGCGGTGGTGACACAGGTCACCAGCGGCAACAATACCCAGCGCGGCTGACGAAAGATCAGCAGCAGGGTAATGACAATAAACGCCAGGATACCCGCGCCGAACACCATTAGATCGCTCTGGATAAACGCGATCATATCCGAGGTGATCATGGTGAGGCCGCCCAGGAACAGTTCGGCGTTGTCGTTGTAGTGGGTGAGGATTCCGCGGACTTCATCTACCCGATCGCGCGCCGCCGCTTCCTGTGCGGTGCGATGCTTCAGGTATTCTGCCGATACGGCTTCCAGCCGCTGAGCTTCCTCGGTATTCAGGCCTTCATTGTTGCGCTGACGGCGCAGGCCATCGCGTTCGCGCACCAGATCGAGCCCTTTCTTGTCCAGCTCGAGATTGAGCATCATGGCTGTGGTTTCGCCATCGGGGCTCAGGATCAGTTCCTTATAGATGGGGCTTTCAAGGAATTCCTGGCGCGCCAGGTCCTTATCTACACCGGGGCTGGACAGGGTACGGATGCCGTCGGCCACTTCGGTAATGGACAGCTTCGGACTGTACAGCAACGGGACATTGAGAATTGACTGCACCCCGGTAACCCCGTCCACCAACGACAGCTCGTCCTGAAGACGACGCATTGTGGCCAGGGATTCATCGCTGAACAGGTCGCCGTCCTTGTAGCGGTAGGTCACCACCAGGAAATCACCGGAGTTGTAACGCTCGGAAACCTCGCGGAAAAAGTCCAGCGAATCGTCGGTCTCCAGAGTAAGGGAGTCCGCGGAGGCATCCAGTTTGAACTTCGGCAGGCCCGCGGCGGCGGCCAGGGTGAGCAGAGCCACCAGCGCCAACACGGTTTTCGGGTGTCCGAGCACCAGCTTCTCGTACCAGGTCTTCAAGCCCAACAACATAATCTGATCACTTATCTTCGTAATAAAACGTGTGCGCAGCACACGGCATTTTGTCGATAGAATTATTTATCGACGTGCCCCAAGTCGCGCTCGGGAAAAAGTACATCGCGCACTTTCTGCTTCAATTCTTTCGGACCGGGAAATCCACCATCCCGCTTGCGCTCCCAGATGAGCTGATCGCCCACATGGATTTCAAACACACCGCCGCTACCGGGCTTCAGTGCGACCTGCTCGAGATCTTCTGCAAAGGTGTACAGCAGCTCCTGTGCCATCCAGGAGGAGCGCAGCATCCAGTTGCACTGTACGCAGAAGTGAATGGTAACGATCTTTTGCATGACGCCTGTTTCTCAGCCGTTGCCCCAAGGGGGTAATAGGGATTGTTCGATACCCAGTTGGCTCAGGATTCTGGCCACCACAAAGTCCACCAGGTCTTCCACGGACTGCGGCTTCTGATAAAACCCCGGGCTCGCCGGCAGAATAACCGCACCCATGCGGGTGAGTTTGAGCATGTTTTCCAGATGAATTTCTGAATAGGGTGCCTCGCGCGGTACCAGAATCAGCTGGCGGCGCTCTTTCAGTGCCACGTCTGCGGCGCGCTCGATCAGATTGTTGGAAGCACCACAGGCGACTGCAGACAGGGTGCCGCCGCTGGCCGGGCAAATCACCAGACTGTTGGCGGCACCGGTACCGGAGGCCACCGGCGAGAACCAGTCACGCTTGCCAAACAGGGTCAACTGCCCCTCTTCCGCGCCGTACAGCTCGCGCAAAAACGCTGCCGTACAATCCTCGCCTTCCGGTAGCGAAACACCGGTTTCGGTATCGATCACGATACGCGCCGCGTCAGACAGCAACAGCCATACGCGCACCCTTGATGCCAGTAAACACTGCAACAGGCGCAGGCCGTACTGGGCACCGGAGGCACCGGTGATGGCCAGGGTGACGGTTTGGGAAAAAGCGGTAGAAACCAAGATTGAATCCGTAAATGTTGCGACAGGTGTTCGCCGTAGGGCAGATGCGCTATTTGGTGTACTTCTGCTCCAGGGCGCTCATCAGCCGCTGGTGTACACCGCCGAAGCCACCGTTGCTCATCACGATAACGTGACTGCCGGGGTCGGATAGTTCGAGCACGGATTCTACCGCAGCGTCGATGCTGTGGAGAACCTTTGCCGGCACGGTGGAATGGTGAACCACCTCATCCAGAGACCAATCCATCCCTTCCGGCTGATACCACAGTACCAGGTCGGCACCAGCACAGGCGCGCGCCAGTTGATTTTGGTGGTGCCCCATGCGCATGGTGTTGGAGCGCGGCTCAATCAAGGCGATAACCTTGTCACTGCCAACCTTCGCGCGCAGACCGTTCAGGGTGGTTTCGATCGCCGTCGGGTGGTGGGCGAAATCGTCGTACACACGAATGCCCTGGATATCGCCCAGGCACTCCATACGGCGTTTCACACCGCCAAACTTGCCCAGCGCTTCCGCCGCCATCGGCGGCTCGACACCCACATGGCGCGCGGCGACCAACACGGCAAGGCCATTCTTCACACTGTGCAACCCGGTCTGATCCCATGTGACGCTGGCCACGATCTTGCCCTCATGCTGCACATCAAAACGGCTGCCATCCGCAGCGATATTGACCGCACACCAGTCACCCAGGCGCACACCATCCTGCCGCTCGACATCGAAATGCTGCACTTCACTCCAGCAGCCCTGATCGAGCACCTGGGTAACCGCATCTTCCTGCGCTGCGATCACCAGACCACCGCCCGGTACGGTGCGCACCAGGTGGTGAAACTGTTTCTGGATAGCGGCCAGATCCTCAAAAATGTCTGCGTGGTCAAACTCGAGGTTGTTGATGATCAGAGTGCGCGGGCGATAGTGCACGAACTTGGAGCGTTTATCGAAAAAGGCGGTGTCGTACTCGTCTGCCTCCACCACAAAAAATGGCGTAGTTCCGAGGCGGGCGGACACATCGAAATTCTGCGGTACCCCGCCTATGAGGAACCCCGGATCCATGCCCGCGTAGTCCAGCACCCAGGCGAGCATACTGGCAGTAGTGGTTTTACCGTGGGTGCCGGCCACGGCCAGAACCCAGCGTCCGCCGAGGAAATGATCGCACAGCCACTGGGCACCAGAGGTGTAAGCCAGCCCCTTTTCCAGCACGGCCTCTACCGCGGGGTTCCCCCGCGACAGCGCATTGCCGACGATCACAAGATCCGGCGCCGGATCCAGTTGCGCCGGGTCGTACCCTTCAGTCAACGCAATGCCTGCGCGCTCCAGCTGGGTGCTCATGGGCGGGTAGACGTTGGCATCCGAACCGGTGACTTTGTGTCCTTCGGCCACGGCCAGCTGGGCCAGACTGCCCATAAAGGTGCCGCAGATACCTAAAATATGGATATGCATACCAGTTGGTTCGCCCTACAAATTGAATACAAAGACCGACAGTGGTGACGGCAAGTTGAACTGAACGCCAAATGAGACCGGTTAGCCGCGCAATGATTCCAAGTCGCCTGCTGTTTTATTGGCGCATCGTGCGCTCCGGCGCGGTTTTTGCTGGTCTTTTCAGGGGAAAACACCAGCCTCGCAAAAGGCTGCGAAAAACCCTGAGAGCAATGCCGCGCAAGCTTATCACGGGACTTTGCAGCAGTAAGTGTCGAAAGTCCCCAAATCCATGCAATTGCCATATGAATACATTAGACTTCGCGCCGCGTGAGGTAGCCGCCAGAAGCCACCCGCCGACGCCCCACCCACGGGTGACCATCTGACGAGAAGCCATAGGATAGACATGTCGAAGAAGAACGCTTTTTACGCGCAATCTGGCGGCGTTACCGCCGTTATCAACGCCTCCGCCTGCGGGGTCATCGAGACTGCCCGCCAGCACGGCGACAAGATCGGCAATGTATATGCCGGCCTGAACGGGATTGTAGGCGCCCTCAAGGAAGAACTGATCGACGTCAGCCAGGAGAGCACCGAGACTATCGCCGCTCTCCGCCACACCCCGTCCGGCGCGTTCGGCTCCTGCCGCTACAAGCTGAAAAGCCTGGAGCAGAACCGTGCCGAATACGAGCGCCTGATCGAAGTGTTCAAGGCCCACGACATCGGCTACTTCTTCTATAACGGCGGCGGTGACTCCGCGGACACCTGCCTCAAAATTTCCCAGCTGTCGGAGAAGATGGGCTACCCCATCCAGGCCATCCACATCCCCAAAACCGTGGACAACGACCTGCCATTTACCGACAACTGCCCGGGCTTCGGCTCCGTAGCCAAATACGTGGCCGTTTCCACCAAGGAAGCGGCCCTGGACGTGGCCTCCATGTGCGCCACCTCCACCAAGGTATTCATCGTTGAGGTAATGGGCCGTCACGCAGGCTGGATTGCCGCTGCCGGTGCCCTCGCTCAGGAGCAGGAAGGCGATGCTCCGCACATCATCCTGTTGCCGGAAGTCGCCTTCGACAAAGAGAAATTCCTCGCCAAGGTGCAAAAGACGGTCGACGAGAAAGGCTACTGCGTGATCGTGGCCTCCGAGGGCGCCCAATACGAAGACGGCACTTTCCTCGCCGACGCCGGTAGCGTCGACGCCTTCGGCCACAAACAGCTGGGTGGCGTGGCGCCGACTCTGGCAAAAATGGTGAAGGACGAGCTGGGCTTCAAATACCACTGGGCCCTGGCCGACTACCTGCAGCGCGCCGCCCGTCATATCGCCTCCGCCACCGATGTGGAACAGGCCTACGCCGTAGGCAAGGCCGCGGTGGAAGCGGCAGCAGCCGGCAAGAACGCCATCATGCCCACCATCGAGCGCAACGGTACCAGCTCCGCGGATTACAGCTGGAGCATCGGCGAGGCGCCGCTCAGCGAAGTGGCCAATGTCGAGAAGTTCATGCCCAAGGAATTTATTTCCGAAGATGGCTTCGGCATCACCCAGGCCGCGCGCGACTATCTTGAACCGCTGATTCAGGGCGAGGACTACCCGCCCTACAAAAACGGTATTCCGCAATATGCACGCCTCAAAAAAGCGCTGGTAGAAAAGAAACTGAAGGAAGGTTTTACGGTGTAATCATCCACTGCCATCCCGATAAAAAAGGCCCCCACCGGGTGTTCGGTGGGGGCCTTTTTATTTAGAGCGCCTTTTTACGTCAGACATTCAACAACAGGTGCTGACGCTCCCAGGGGGAAATTTCCCGGTGGAACAGGCGCATCTCTTCATTTTTCACCGCCGCGTATAGCTGACAGAAATCCTCACCGAGGGCCTGGCGAACGGTATCCGCGCCCTCAAAGATCCGCAGCGCCTGATCGAAGGTAGCGGGGATATAGAAGCTGGCCTCCTGCTCCTCTTCCAGCTCCGACTCCGCCGGTGCACTGGGCTCCACACCGTTGACCATTCCCAGGTAGCCGCATACCAGGCTGGCGGCAATGGCCAGATAGGGGTTGGCATCCACCCCCACCACCCGGTTTTCCAGGCGGCGATCCTGGGCGCCGGAGTTGGGCACTCGCAAGCCGGTGGCACGGTTGTCGTAGCCCCAACCGGTATTGGTGGGTGCACTGGAATTATCCGCCCCCTCAAACCGGCGGTAGGAATTCACGTTGGGCGCGATAAACGGCATGATCTCCCGCAGGTGCTTCTGGGTCCCGCCGATAAAGTAGCGAAACAGGTCGGAGGCACTGCCGTCTTCACTGGAAAAGACATTCTTGCCGCTCGCCAAGTCCACCACGCTCTGGTGAATATGCATGGCACTGCCGGGCTGATCGCGCATGGGCTTGGCCATAAAGGTGGCGAACATGCCGTTCTTCAGCGCCGCCTCGCGGATGATGCGCTTGAAGTAAAACACCTGGTCCGCCAGCAACAGTGGATCGCCGTGGGTAAGATTGAACTCCACCTGCCCGGCGCCGTCTTCCTGGATGACCGAATCGATATGCAGTCCCGCCGCCTCAGCGTACTCATAGATGGTATCGATCACCGGACCGTACTCGTCGATCGCGGTCATGGAATAGGATTGCAGGGAGGTGCCGGAACGGCCATTGCGCCCCACCGGTGGCTGAATCGGCTCGTTGGGATCGATATTCGGCTTGGTCAGGTAAAACTCCAGCTCCGGCGCCACGATCGGCTGCCACCCCTTGTCCCGATACATCCCGATCACCCGCTTCAACACATTGCGTGGAGCACAGGGGATTGGATTGCCGTCCAGGTCCTGCAAGTCGTGAATAATCTGCAGCGCCGGCGTTTTCGCCCAGGGCACCGCCATGGCGGTGGACATATCCGGCACCAGCGCCATATCGCTCTCCGCCCACTGGTTTTCAATATCCATCTCCACATCCTGACCGGTGATGGTCTGGTAGAAGATGGAGATGGGCAGAAAGATCGGCGCTTCTGGGGAGAACTTGTTCAGCGGCATCGCCTTGCCGCGAGACATACCATTCAGGTCCGGGACGATGCACTCCACCTCATCCAGACGACGGCCATTAAGGTAAGCCAGGAAGGCTTTGGGCAGGGCATCCAGCCAGAAATTTACAGCGGGCTGACTCATACGGACTCCGAACATTGGCCAGGGAATTAAATGGGTAGTAGCAGTGTAAAGGAAAGCGCCGACGGGAAGCACGCATCTTTCACGGTGCCATTGAAGGAAGGGCAGCACCTAAAGGGAAGGGAAAGGGACTTGTGTCACCCCGCATAGCAAGACGCACAAGACGACTTCTCAAGCTGGTTCAATGCCACCAAAGAGAGCACCAGCACACAAAGGTTTGTCGTGACCGGATTGAATGCCCCCATTGCCAGTTCCGGCACAGCGACCAAAGCATACATCAACAGCGCAACCATAGCGGCCGCGGTCAACACCAGCGGCCAGCGCTGCTTCCAGAACAGTATCACGGCAACAGAGAGGAGCACCTCCGATACACCGCCGAATCTCGCCAGTAGCTCGGCATCTTTAACCGTCAGGCCCAGAGCCATGTTCATCGCCAGCTCATCTCTATGCGGGCCGAGTAATTTGGGTACCACTCCGTGGTACAACCATACAAAGGCGATACAAAGCCGACAAAGGGCGTAATTGCTCAACGCTGGCATATTCATTCAGGTTTCTTTTTTGTAAGGAAACGCGCTTCATCGGCCGCATCGGGCATCGCGCACTGCGATCTTTTCCCGAAGAGGCGGTACCGATTGCGCGCAACGCGATCATAGACCCAATCCCGCAACGGAGCCGGAATCAGGCGAAAGCCGGTCACTGCCGACCATGGAAACGGGAGCTGCGCAACGACACGAAGAATCGCATCAGACTTTACGTACATCCGACTCCCCTCAACCAGAAGCATGGTTTCGTATTCATCCAGTGGCATATTAAAAAAAGACAGTATCGCCTGCCCCTCTTCAGACTGCACCGTGGCCAGCTTGAAATTTCGATCTCGATCAAACCTCAACAGAAAGCGCGCCCAGAAAGAACACAGTCTGCAAACCCCATCGAACAGGACAACACGATCCCCCTCCCGAAGATAGGGCGCGATATCGCTTCGGTTTCCATCAGACATTTGCGCAGCCCCTTGCCAGATACCTGAACCAAACCTTCAGCCAAAACCTGAAAAATATCGAAGAACTATAAACAAAAAAGGCCGCTCCGGATATTCCGGAGCGGCCTTTGCGAATCGGCACCCGTTCAGCGCTGCATCACTCAGGAGTCCAGCACACTGCGAACAAAGTCGGTCAGTTCCTGGTCCTGGCAGTTTTCGAAGAAACAGGCCTGGAAGCGCTCGCCGGTTACCGCGGTTTTTAGCAGTTCCGGATCGATGGCCTTGAGGCCGTCCAGGTAGGCTTTGCCGGTGGCTTCCTTGATGTGGTTCAGGATGCCTGCGTTGGCCACCTGGGATTCTTTGCGCTCTGGCGGGTAGCCCTGGCCTTTTACGCCGGTGAAGGCTTTTTCGAACATGTAGCGGATGTTCAGCTCAGCGCCCCAACCGAAGCCCTTGGCGAAGGGAATGGCCAGCGCGTTGCCGTTGTTGATCTGGGCAAACAGGAAGGCGTCTGCGGGGTCGATGCAATAGCCACAGGTTACGCCCGGGTAGGCGTTCAGGGACATGAGTGCGCCCTGGCCGGTACCACAGCCGCTTACCACGAAGTCCACGGCCTTGGAGTTCAGCAGCAGGCTACCCATGATGCCCAGGTGGATGTAGGTGAGGCGGTGATCGTTGTCGTCGCTCATACCGGTGTTGTACACGGTGTGGCCCAGTTCGCCGGCAACGTCCTGCAGTTCTTTCAGAACCACGGCGTTTTTGGATGCCTGGCTGAATTCGTTCATCAATGCGATTTTCATCAATCGGTCTCCCATTATTCCCGCCTGTGCAGCGAAATGTGCATCGCGACCGACCCGCTCAAAAAACGAACAGACCAAATCGATGCGGTTTTCTATTGGGGCAGGATTATACGTGCCTGACCAAAAAATAAAAACCGGCCTGACAAAATGATCAGGGGGAGGAGGGACACTCTAACTCTTTGGCCCAGACAACATGGCGCGAGACTGCCTTATCAGGTTGCCGACAGCCGCGGCAACTACCGCGAACAGGGCCAGCCACCAGGGCGCCTCGAGTACCTGGAGAGTGAGTGCAGATAGCGTTATCCACAACAGGGGAACCAGGCAGGTCAACCATTGAGCCCAGCCGCGCAGGGCGATCATAAAGATACCCAGGCTCACCACTGCTGTGGGGTCCGGATGCAACCCGAACACTTCCGCCTGAGTCCAAGTGGCACCAAGTACCGGCGCCAGCAACGGAAACATCAGTAAACCAATCAGGGATATCAGCACGCCGGTGATGGTGCTTGCTGAAAGGAATTCCAAGCGATCAGCAGTACCGCGCCCTGTCGCAGCAAGCAAAACCAGCAGCGCCGCCTGCGCAATCCAGACCCAACTGAGGACTTGCCCAATCCAGTTCAGACTCGCGTACCGCTGTGCGAAAAAAGCCACGCCGACAAATACCCATACCGGCGCAAGGAGCAGAAGCGCTATGCGGGGTTTTCCGCGCAATGCGAGTAGCAGCGCCACAACCCCTACCGCCAGGGTGAATAACTGTAGCGGCCAGAAGGTTTCCCCCATTCGTTCCAGCATGCGGAAGTACACATCCGCACTGAAGGGAACAAAATCCTGGATCTGGTAGCTATTCCACTCACTCATGGTGCGCCCACTTAATAGTTACTTTTTAGGGAAGAATGGATTTACAAAGATTCGATATACGCGACCATTTTCTCTCGTGCCTTCGCATCGGGCAGCGGCGCTGTGCCCGCCGCCATATTTTCATTCATATGCTCGACCCGCGTAGTTGCCGGAATAGCGCAGTTGAGCGCGGGATGGCTGACGATAAATTTGAGAAGGAAATCCGCCCAGGTGCGGCAGCCGCATTCCTCCGCTGCCCAAGCAGGCACTTTTTCCCTGCGTTTCAACCCCTTGATCAGGCTGCCACCGTCGTAGGGACGATTGGCGATAACGGCGATTCCCTTCTCCTCCGCCAGTGGCAACAGTCTCGACTCCACCTCGCGGTGCGTGATGTTGTAGGTCATCTGGGCAAAATCAATTTCGGTGCTCGCCATCACCTGTTCAAACTCGTTGTGGCGACGGCCGTGGGAAGTGGTGATTCCAAGATAACGAATAACACCGCTGGCCTTCAGCTCGCGCAAGACCGAGAGATGCTCCTGCCAGTCATCCAGATTGTGCACCTGTACCAGATCAAAGGTTTTCAATCCCCAGCGTTCGGCCAGGCTGGCAACCTGCTCGCGAGTAGTGCCACCGGCGGGGCTCCATACTTTTTCCGCGCTGAAGAGTGTTTTCGGGATACCTAACTTTTTCAGTGCAAAGCCGAGTGTATCCGCTGCAGAGCCATACATGGGAGACGAATCCACCAGGCCACCACCGCTGGCAAAAAATGTTTTAAGTACCTGAGTGCGGGCGGCAAGTAACTCGGGATCGTTGCCCACATTAAACGTGCGCCAGGTGCCCATGCCAATGACAGGCAGCGATTCACCACTGCTGGGGATTGGTTTGGACAGCAGTGCCGACGACTGTGCGCCGGCCATCCCCGGAAAACCCCAGGCACTGACCACACCCGCCCCGAGCATTTTGAGAAATTGACGGCGTAGCATCTTACCTTCCATGGTGGCTTCCTCTATTTATTGAGCACTCAACGCGCGCGGTCGCGCCAGTGCAGTAGCGAGAACCAGAATAAAACAGGCGAGCACAAAGACCTTGTTGACGAACCAGTTGGTTCGCCAGATATCCCACTCGGGCTCGGCGAGAAACAGCGCAAACTTGGTGACGATAATCACGATCTCCACCACGGACATCACGATGGCCAGGGTGCGCAGGTAACCTGGCTGCCTCAGTACTGCCCAGCCCAGCCATAAATGCGCAATAGGCCACAAATCCCAGTACACATGACTGTCCCAGGGTGCGCCGCTGGAAAGTGCAACGGTGATGGGGAATAGATATTTGATGAACACCGTCCACGCCACCAGCACAAACAGAAAGTGGGCGAGGAACCACCGCCAGTGCATTTTCCGATCGATCGAGGCAGTTTCAGCCATCCACCCGCTCCCGCAAAATCTCCGCTGCCAGCTCGAAGGAGCGCAGGCGCGCACTGTGATCATAGATAGCACCGGTGACGATCAACTCGTCGACCCGGGTTCGCTCTAGAAATCCGTCGATCCACTTGGCAACGGTGTCCCGCGTTCCCACCGCGCTCTCCGCCAGCGCCTGCGCCACCTGCATGCGCTCGGCGGGGCCGGCGATGGATTCAGGGTCGTCCACCGGCGGTTTGATTTTCCCGGGGGTGCCCCGGCGCAGCGCGACAAACTGCTGCTCGATGGAGGTCATCAGCTTGCGCGCCTCAACCGCGTCGTCCGCGGCAAACACATTGATCGCCGCAGCCGCATAGGGTTCAGCGAGAGATTCCGACGGTTTGAACTGCGTTCTATAGAGATGCAATGCCTGATCCAGCATGGCGGGGGCAAAGTGGGAGGCAAAGGCAAACGGCAACCCCATGGCCGCGGCCAATTGCGCGCTGTAGAGGCTGGAGCCCAGCAACCAGATCGGCACCTGCAGCCCTGCCCCCGGTACCGCGCGCACCCGTTGGCCCGGCCTCTCCGGGGCAAAGTAGTGCAACAACTCGCGCACATCTTCCGGGAACTGATCTGCGGCGTGCAGTGGATCGCGGCGCAGGGCGGTCATGGTGGCGCCATCAGTGCCCGGCGCCCGCCCCAGCCCCAGGTCCACCCGGTTTGGATACAGCGCAGCGAGGGTGCCAAACTGCTCGGCAATCACCAGCGGTGCGTGATTGGGCAGCATGACACCGCCGGCAGCAACGCGGATTTTTTCAGTGCCCGCGGCAATGTGACCCAGGGCCACCGCCGTTGCTGCACTGGCGACACCGGCCATATTGTGGTGCTCGGCCATCCAGTAGCGCCGGTAACCGAAGCGTTCCGCATGCTGTGCCAGATCCAGGGAGTTCATCAACGCCGTGCGGGCGTCGCTTCCCTCGGTTATAGGCGACAGGTCCAGTAGTGAAAAAGCGCGCATATCAACTCCTGTACGCGTTTGGCCTTGCGCGAGTTAGCACAAATGGCGATTCAGATATGACCATCCTATCGAAGCTGTTCTCCGTGCACACCACAGTTCCTGACACTTCGCTTATCTGATAGGATCGCGCCCGCAAAAACTCATGCACAACCTAAGGGGTGGCGAAAGCCTGAGATGCTGTGAATCCTAGTTGATTCGACAGTAAACCCTTGAACCTGATCCGGCTAATACCGGCGTAGGAATAGGTAGTCCTCAAGCTCCCCTCTTCACGTCGCGCTCCGGGTCTCTCACTGATTTGTACGAGAGAGCCATGAAGACCAATAACTTTTTCAAACCACTCGCCCACGCCATTGGTGCTGTATCCGCGCTGATCAGCACTGCCGCGCTCGCAGAAACCGCCATCGAGGAAGTAGTGGTCACCAGCCAACTGCGCGCCACCAGCCAGCTGGACACCCCTACCAGCGTGAGCGTACTGGATGCCGCCGCCATCGAAACCCGCGGTGCGACCAACCTTGAGCAATTGCTGAACCTGGCGCCCAACGTAAATTTCTCCAGCGGCGCCTCCCGCGGCCGCTTTGTGCAGATCCGCGGTATCGGTGAGCGCAGCCAGTTTATCGACCCGGTCAATCCATCCGTGGGTCTGATAGTCGACGGCATCGACTTTACCGGCCTGGGCCTCGCCGCCAGCACCCTGGATATGCAGCAGGTGGAAATCCTGCGTGGCCCCCAGGGCACCGTGTACGGCGCCAACGCGCTGGCCGGTCTGGTTAGTATGACCAGCAATGCACCGACCGCGGACACCTATGCAAAGGTTTCCGCCGAAGCCGCCCGCTACGGCTCCAGCACTCTGTCAGCTGTGACCAGCGGTCCGCTTTCAGAACAGCTGGGCTACCGCTTCGCGGTACAGAACCAGCAGTCCGACGGCTATGTGCGCAACCGTTACCTGGATAGCAAAGACACCAACAATATTGACGAGACCGTGGCCCGCGGCAAGCTGCGCTATCAAGCCAGCGAAGACCTGCTGCTGGATTTCACCCTCTTCTATCTGGACGCGGATAACGGCTACGATGCCTTCAGCTTCGATAACTCCCGCACCACACAGTCCGACCAACCGGGCTGGGACCGCCAGGAAACCCTCGCCGGAGCCGTGAGCGCCCAGTGGAGCGGCAGCGACCTGTTTACCATTAACTCCGTACTGAGCGCCGCCAGTTCCGATACCGAGTATGGCTACGATGAAGACTGGTCTTACGTTGGCTTCCATCCCTGGGAGTACAGTGGCACCGACAATTACCTGCGCGACCGGGACAACCTGAGCGCCGATGTACGCATGGTCTCAACCGACGAGAGCCGCCTGTTTAGTGGAAGTACCGGCTGGGTGGCCGGAGTGTATCTGCGCACCGAAGAAGAAGCGCTGGAGCGCAACGCCAGCTTTACCAGTCAGTTCGATACCGACAATGCGGCGATTTACGGGCAGCTGAACACTGCGCTCACGGACCGCCTTGAATTGATCACCGGCCTGCGCCTGGAGCAGCGCCGCGCGGATTACAGTGACAACCTTGAAGTCACCAACAGCAATGATGAGAACCTGTGGGGCGGTAATATCACCCTGCAATTCAGTGCCGATGACAACACTCTGATTTACGGTACCCTATCCCGGGGCTACAAGGCGGGTGGCGTAAACGGCTACATCAATTCCGTAGCCGATGACAACGAAGCTATTGGGCCTGATGCGTACCTGTTCGATACAGAAAGCATGCTGAACTATGAGCTGGGTGTAAAAGGTGACTGGCTGGAAAACCGGCTACAGGCACAGCTTTCTGCTTTCTACCAGGACCGCAAAAACGTCCAGGCCAAGCAGTCCATTTTCAACCCGGATCCACAAAACCCCTCATTTGACGACTACCTGGCGAATGCCGCCGGCGGCAACAGCACCGGTATCGAGGCAGAAATCAACTTCCAGGCCACCGACGCCCTGCAACTCTTCGCTACTTTCGGCTGGTTGAATGCCGAGTTTGTAGACTTTATTAGCAGCACTCACGTGGACGCACGGGACGACAGTGAAGAAGTGGCTCTGCCTCCGGTAGACCTCGATGGCCGCGACCTGGCACACGCTCCCAACTACCAGTACTTCACCGGTGCAGAGTATGCATTAACCAATAACCTGAGCGCGCGCGTGGAACTCGAAGGCAAGGACGACTTCTATTTCTCCAATAGCCACAATGAAAAGTCCACCGCCTACGAGCTGGTCAATGCGCGCCTTACCTACCGAGGCGACAACTGGGATTTGTCCCTGTGGGGCAGAAACCTGACCGACGAAGTGATCTACACTCGCGGCTTCTACTTCAGTAATCAGGGCGGCAACAACCCGGCTAATTACTATGCACCAGAAGCGTATTACCAGCTCGGCGAACCGCGCACTGCGGGTATCTCCGGTAGCTATACATTTTGATTCAGTGAACTGAAATTGCTGTGAAGGTACCGATGCTGGGTATACCTTTGCGAGACCGTCTGCGGCCTGGATGGCCGCAGCCGAGCCCCCATGGATGGGTTCACGGCGTGTCTCGCAAAGGTAAACCCAGCAGCGGTACCGCCTCGAGCTGGTTCCATGGAACGCCCCCAATAACTCAAGAGATTTGATATGCAACTCTCCGTAGAAATCAGTATGTACCCGCTGAAAGATGAGTACATCCCGGCCATCAAGGATTTCATCCAGCGTCTGAACGAACAGCCGCAGCTGCAGGTAATCTCCAACACCATGAGCACCCAGGTGTTCGGGGATTACGATGTGGTGATGGACGTGCTGAAGGCGGAAATGCGTAAATCCTGGGAGCAGTCCGGGCGCGCGATTTTCGTGTGCAAATTTATCGATGGCGACCTGAACCCGAACATCGGGCTTTGATTCATGGTCTCCCCGGAAATTCGCGAAGCCATCGCCTCCGCCTACGCCGCCATGACCCTGTGGGAAGTGGCGGCGGTAGTGCTGGCACTCACCTACCTGCTGCTCGCCATGCGGGAAAATATACTGTGCTGGTACGCCGCCTTTGCCAGCACCGCCATCTACCTGTTCCTGTTTTGGGATGTCAGCCTGTTGATGGAGTCGGCACTGCAGATTTTTTATCTGGTGATCGCCGTGTACGGCTGGTGGCAGTGGCGGCATCGCAATAGAGACGGTGAAAAACTGCATATTCATCGCTGGTCTGCAGCCATGCACCTTTACGCATTTGCAGGCGTTGGCGTGCTCACTCTGGTATTCGGTTATCTGCTGGATAACTACACCAGCGCCGCCCTGCCCTACCTGGATTCCTTCACCACCTGGGGCGCGGTCATAACCACCTATATGGTGACCCGCAAGGTGCTGGAAAACTGGCTCTACTGGATCGTCATCGACGGTGCCGCGATTTATCTGTACATCGACCGCGAGCTGTACCTGACGGCACTGCTGTTTGTGCTCTACGTGATTCTGGTGGTGATCGGATTTTTCCAGTGGTACGCGCTGTACCGGCAACAGCAGGTTGATTCCGGGCAAGCGGTCGCCGTATGAACACGGAGGTGATTAAGCTTCTCGCCAGCGACTGGCGGCGATGGAGCGACCGCCCACCGCAAGTGATTGGCCCGCTCGCCGGCGGGCTGACCAACCGCAGTTTTCTGTTGCAGTCCGGTGATGACAGGCTGGTGTTGCGCATCAACGCGCCCAACTCCCGCGCGCTGGATCTCGACCGCGCCGCAGAGGCCGAAGCCCTGCGCCGGGCAAGCGCCCAGGGCCTGTGCGCCCCGCTGGTGTATGCCGACCTGGAATACCGCTACCTGCTGACCCGATATATCCACAGCGCGCCGCTGGATCCAAGTCTTCCACGGGCCCTTGAACAAGTCGCAGAATTGCTGCGGCGGATTCACCGGTTACCGCCAATTTCCGCCCACCTGGACATTGCCGACAAGGCCAACCGCTACTGGCAGTCCATCGACCCATCGTCCCGCTTCTTCCCGGCTCTCTCGAAACTGCGTACGAGGATGGAGTCACTACTCCAGTGCAACCGCAACAGCCCGGCGACCGAGCGGCTGTGTCACAACGATCTGCTGCCGGACAACCTCCTTGTGGATAACTCCGGAAACCTTCGCGCCATCGACTGGGAGTACGCCGCGGTCGGCGACCCCTTCTTTGACTTGGCGACGGTGGCACAGGGCTACCGGCTGGATCACCGCCAGCAGCGGGATCTGCTCACGGCGTATCTGCAGCGCCCCGCCAGTGAGGCCGACCTGCACAAGCTGGCTCACTGGCAGCGGATATACCGCTACCTGTCGGTGCTCTGGTATGCCGTACAGGCCACTCAATCCACCAACAGTTTCCGCGATGAAACGGCCCTGATTGCAGAAATCACTGACCTGCTGACGGCTTTTGAGTAAGCTTGTCCCCATTCAGCCAGGCCATCAGATGTATCCGCGCCCATGCTCCTGACCCAAGAGTTCACCCTGCACCTCTCCAGCCTCGTTATTCTGTTTGGCGGCGCCAGCGGTTTCACCCTGGCGCTGCTGCTGTTTATGGCTCCCTGGGGTAACCGCCGTGCAAACCGCTGCCTCGGCGCGCTACTGGCGATGATGAGCCTGCTGGCTCTCGCCTATGTACCGCACACCGAGGTGCAGTCGCCGTCGGCGCTCTTCTACGCCCTGTTTGCCCTGCAACTGCTTTTCGGCCCCCTGCTGTACTTCTATTGCCGACTGCTGACGGAACCGGAATTCCGCTGGCAGCAGCGCCACCTGTGGCACCTGCTGCCGGCTCTGGCCTCGGCGCTGCTGTGGCTGTGGCAACTGCAGGTGGCGAGCGACGACCTGCTGAACGCGCCCTGTATCGGCGAAGCGGCATGCACCACCAGCGAGGTCACCCGCGCGCGTTTTATACACCGGGCTGCGGCGATGGTTTCGTCCATCGCCTACGCCATCTGGGTACTGCGCCTGTTGCGTCCTTACCAGCGCCGGGTGATGGAGAGCTATTCCGATATCGAGCCCGTGGGCCTGAGCTGGCTGCGGGTGCTGAGCCTGACCTGCCTGGCCATCGCCGCGGTCTGTATTTTCCTGGAGATATACGGCTGGCTGGCACCCACCCGTGAACTGACCCCCGGGCTGCTGCAGGCACTGGGACCACTGATCATCAGCGTACTGCTGGGCGGTTTCGGCCTGCGCCAGCGCAGTATCCGACTGTCAGCAGAGCACCGCGCCGAACCGGAAGCAGACGATTCCGGGTCGGGGCAGCGGGTAGCTAACACCGCTACCGATTCGACACCAGCCACCAGAAAGTCCACCGTGCGCAACCTGAGCGAGAGTTCAGCCGAGGCGCTGTGGCGGCAGCTGCAGATCACCATGCAACAGCGAAAGCCCTACCTGGAACCCGGCCTGAAGATCGCGCAGCTGGCAGAGTTGCTGCAGGTTCCGCCGCACCACCTGTCGGAAACCATCAACGGTATTGCCGGCCAGTCGTTTTACGACTTCATCAATCAGTACCGGGTGGAGGAGGCCGCGCAGCTGTTGACCGACCCGTCGAACACCCATCTGTCGGTCACCGATATCGGCCTGCAGGCCGGATTCAACTCCAACTCCACCTTTTTCTCGCAGTTCAAAAAGCGCCTCGGGGCGTCGCCCAGCCGCTACCGCAGCCGCCAACAGAATTCCGCAACCATCTGATTTTAAAGGGAAAATAAATCCGGATTCGCAAGTTCGGATTTTTCCGGCAAACAAATCTCTCCGACTTTACGAGGCCGGACGCCGCACCGGCACCGATCCGCTATAACCCTCGCGAGCCCCGCACAAACCAATGCCGGGGCACCAAAACAATAAATTCGCCAGGAGAACCCCATGACTGCCCGCAGCCCTGCTCGCCCGTTTTATCTGCCACGCGCCCTACCCTGTACCCTTGCCGCCGCCGTAACGGCCGCGATTACCGTCCAGATGGCCCCCGCCGCTTTCGCCGCGGAACTGGAGGAAGTCACCGTCACCGCGCAGAAGCGCGCCGAACGCATCACCGAGGTCCCCATTGCCATCACCAATGTGGGAGCGGAAGCGATCAAGCAGACCGGCGTGCGCCAGGTGACCGAGGTGGCCCAGTTTGTACCCAACCTGCATATCAGCTCCGGTACCGATTTCACCACCTCGGTAAGCATGCGCGGTGTGGGTTCCGACAGCCGCAATATCGGCTTCGATACCCGCGTGGGGGTCTACCTGGATGGTGTCTATCTGGGGCAGTCCCCGGCGATCAACCAAGATCTGGTGGATCTGGAACGCATCGAGGTACTGCGCGGTCCCCAAGGCACCCTGTTTGGCAAGAACACCGTGGCCGGCGCCATCAACCTGATCTCCCAGAAGCCCACGGATGAATTCTCCGGCAGTGTCAGTGCCGAGTACGGCAGCATGAACTCCCGCCAGCTGTCTGCCACCGTCAACGCGCCACTGTCCGACAGCCTTTTCGGCAAGATTTCCGTCAACCGCCAGCAGCGCAACGGCTATATCAAAAACCTCACCACCAACAACCTGCTCAACGAACAGGACGGCAGCGCCTACCGTGCCCAGCTGATGTACGACGCCGGCGGCAACTTCAATGCGATCCTGGCCTTGGACGGCATGCAGAGCGACCGCCTGTCCGCCACCGGTGAGGCGGTCACCAACTCCTTTGGCACCGCGCCGGACACCGCCGCGCCGGAAAGAAACCAGGTGGCCATGAACGTGGACCCGCGCGAGGAGCGGGATATCCGCGGCGCCGCGCTGACCATGGAGTGGAACCTGGCGAATGACTTCACCCTGCGCTCCATCACCGCGTCCCGCAACACGGAGATGACTTACAACAACGACATGGACTACTCCCCCTACCAACTGGCGGAAATCAACTACGCGGACAACTACAACCAGCTGACCCAGGAATTCCAACTGGTGTCGCCGGGTGCGGACGATTTCAACTATGTGGCCGGCCTCTACCTGTACCAGCAGGAAGCCGACAGCTATCGCCTGGTGACCTCGTCGGAACTGTTTGAAAACCTGCTGGAGGCGCAGTATGGCGTCCCCGGCCTGATCAATGCGGACAGCCCGGTGTACAGTACCGGGGTGGTGGATACCAGCAGCATTGCCGCCTATGTCAACGGCTCCTACCAGCTGAGCGATGACTGGAAACTGGGCTTTGGCCTGCGCTATTCCGAGGAGCAGAAGGACGTGGACTGGGCCATCGATGGCCAGGGCGCGCCCCTGTTCCAGATCGCTACCGGTGCCGTGAATGACAAGCGTACCGACACCCATGTATCCCCGACCGTCAGTATCAATTACGCCCTGAGCGAGGACGTAAATACCTACGCAAAATACAGCGGCGGCTTCAAAAGCGGTGGGTTCAACCTCGACTTTGTCGCCGCCGGCGACCTGGCCGCGGGCACCGATTTTGACAAGGAAACGGTCGACGCGTTTGAGATAGGCCTCAAGGGCACCGCGCTGTCCCGCCAGCTCAGCTACAACCTGGCGCTGTTCCATTCCGTGTTCGAAAACTACCAGGTCAACCAGTTTTTGGACTTAGGGGAAGGCGCCACGTCCATTTCCATTCGCAACGCCGCGGAAGTGGAAACCTCCGGCCTGGAAGCGGAAGTCACCTGGCTTGCCAGCGACAATCTCACCATCAACACCTCCCTCGGCCTGCTGAATGCGAAATTTGCCAGCTACCCCAACGCGGACGCCTATGGCAGCGACCTCTCCGGAAACAAACTGCCCAACGCACCGGAGACCTCGTTCAATCTGGGCGGCCAGTACTACCTGCCGATCAACAATATCGGTGCCGACCTGCTGCTGCGCCTGGATTACATTTACCGCGGCAGCATGTATAACACTGCGGATAACGAAACCGAGCGCACCCTGGCGAGCGGTGATTCCGTGCAGTTTGGCCAGGTGGATGCCTACCAGCTGGTGAATGCGAGGATTGGACTGCAAAGCCAGGCGGATACCTGGAATGCAGCGCTGTTTGTGCACAACCTCACCGATGAGGAATATCTGGTGGACACCAGCCGCGACTTCCTCGGCACCCTGCGCCATTTTTACGGACTGGAGCGCACCGCCGGGATCGAGCTGGAGTACCGTTTCTAAGGTATCCCGTCGCGCACGTTTAACAAGGTTCCGTAAACAAATACCCATTCGGGCTCGCGCGGTGCCACCGCCGGGCCTGTCAAACACCGATGCAAGACTTTGACCATGCAAACCAGAATACTCAACCGATGCCTTGCCGGCGCCGGCGTGGCGGTTCTTCTACTCGCGTCCGTGCTCGTAATCCGTACGCTCAGTTTTACCCCGCCCACGGTCGCCGTAGGCGACCCCGAGCCTCTCGACCTTGATGCCGACACCATTGCCACCCACCTGTCCGAGGCAATCCAGTTCCGCACCATCTCCTCGCAACTGGAGCAGAGTGAAACCCGGCAGGAATTCCACAACTTCATCGACTGGCTGGCGGCGACCTACCCGGAAGTCCACGCCGCGATTCCGCCACAGAGGCTGGGCAAGCAAGAAGAGCAGGCCTTTTCCCTGTTGTTCACCTGGCCGGGGAAAAACTCAGAACTTCCCGCCATTTTGCTGTCCGCGCACTACGACGTGGTGCCGGTCATCCCGGGTACCGACGCGGAATGGCAACACCCTCCCTACGCGGGCACCGTGGACGACACCCATATCTGGGGACGCGGTGCGCTGGATGACAAGAGTGCAGCCATTGCCCTGATGGAAGCCACCACCGGCCTGCTGCAGCAGGGCTACCAGCCCGAGCGCACCGTCTATATCAGCCTCACCAGCGATGAGGAAATCGGCGGTGACCACGGCACCGCCGCGGTGGTGGAAAAATTACAAAGTGAGGGGGTACGACTGGACTGGAGCCTGGACGAAGGTTCCTTCCTGCTGCACGGATTTATTCCCGGCGTGGATGCCCCGATTGCCAGTATCAATGTGGCGGAAAAAGGGTATCTCACGGTAGATCTGGTGGCGCGGAGCCAGGGCGGTCACTCCTCCATGCCGCCGCCGGAAACCGCGGTGGATATGCTCGCCCAGGCCCTGGTGCGGCTGAACCAGAATCCAATGCCCGGCGGTCTCGAGGGATTGAGTAGCAAGCTGTTCGATGCTGCGGCACGCCATATGCCGTTCGAAAAGCGGCTGATGTTCGCCAACCAGTGGTTGTTCGGCAGCGGTATCGAAGCGGTACTGGAAAAACAGGGTAGTACCGCTGCCATGCTGCGTACCACTACCGCGCCCACCATGCTCTCCGCCAGCGTCAAGGAAAACGTGCTGCCCATCAATGCCACCGCCACGGTGAACTTCCGCCTGCACCCGCGGGACAGCATTGATGATGTCCTGCAGCATGTGAAAACCGTCATCGATGACGAGCGTATCGACGTGGTGATGCGCCGCGGGGATTCCGCCTCTCGAGTATCCAGTGATGAGGCGCCCGGCTTTCACCTGCTGGCAAATACCACCCGCGCACTGTTCGGCCCGGTGATTGCCACGCCGGGGCTGACTGTTGGCGGTACCGACAGCCGCCGCTACGAGGCGGTTGCCGACAACAATTATCGCTTCAACCCCATGCTGGTCACCCGCGAAGACGTGCACGGATTCCACGGCACCAACGAGCGCATCAGCATCGACAATATGGTGAAGGCGACCGGGTTTTATCAGGCGTTGATCCGCAATGCGAATGCGCAGCCGCGATAAACATTCACAACCGGAATCACGTGAAATTTTGCCGCCTGTACCGTTTGGCGCGCCTGAGGCGCGCCATGTCAAAGATCACCACGGCAAGCGCTGAAAAAAATCTCCCGGTAGTCATCCACTGAAAGCGGCCGCGGATTTCCCGGTGCCGAGGGATCCGCAAACGCCATCTGTGCGATTTGATCCGCATCCTCGTCACCAATACCGATTTCAGCCAGGGTGTTGGGGATACCGAAGTCTCGCCGCAAAAATAACACCCAGTCCAGCACCCCGGTAAATCCGGCGGTCGGCAGTCCAAGGTAACGAGACAATCGACTCATGGGCTCCTCAATTGCCACCTGATTGGCACTCAACACATAGGGCATCAGAATCGCATTCAACAGGCCATGGTGCTTGTCATAGAGCGCGCCGAGCGGGTGGGCCAGGGCGTGCATGGCGCCGAGTCCGCGCTGAAACGCGGTGGCCCCCATACTGGAGGCCACCAGCATCTGCATGCGCGCTTCCAGGTCATTGCCATCGGCGACCGCCCGCGGCAGGTACACATTGATCAGACGCATCGCTTCCAGCGCAATGCCCTCCGCCATCGGGTGAAAGTTATTCGAGCAGAAAGCTTCAAGATTGTGAGACAGTGCATCCATGCCCGTCGCAGCAGTGATCGGCGCAGGTAGCCCCAGGGTGAGCTCCGGATCCAGCAACACGATTTCCGGCAGCATGCGCGGGTGGAAAATAATTTTTTTCAGCTTGGCGTGCTCATCGGTAATCACCGAAGAGCGCCCCACTTCGGAGCCGGTCCCGGCGGTGGTGGGCACCGCAATCACCGGCACCATACCGCGGGTGTTTACCTTGAGGTAATTGTCCCCAACATCTTCAAATTCCCAGATGGGGTGCGTCTGCCCCACCATCAACGCGATTGCTTTGCCTGCATCCAGTGCAGAGCCGCCCCCAAACGCAATGACGCCATCACAACCGTGCGCCTTGAACACCGCAACACCGTCGCTCACGTTCGTACCGGTCGGGTTGCCTTTTATCTCACTGAACACCGTCAACGGCACGCCCGCCACCAGGCAGTTTTCCACAACGCTCTGGATCATTGGCAGCGCCGCCAACCCCGGATCGGTGACCAGCATGGGTGTGGCCATGCCCATTTCCCGGCACAACTGAGGCAACTCGTTGATGCGCCCGGGGCCGACGCGTATGGCGGTGGGGTAATTCCAGTTGGTAAAAAAATGATTGTCGGACATGGTCTGACTCAGGGCTTTATTTTGAAGTGGAAAGATTTAGGGCGGGTGAGATGCTCAAACCCCACGCCGGACAGGGTGCAGCCACGGCCGGAATTTTTCACGCCGGTCCAGGCCAGTGCCGGGTCGAGATAGTCGCAGCGGTTCAGAAACACGGTGCCGGTCTGTAACTGATCGCCAAGCAACAACGCTGCTTTTTCGTCTGCGGAATAGATGGCGGCAGTGAGCCCGTATTCGCTGTCGTTCATCAGCGCTACTGCTTCGGCGTCGCCTGCCACCGGCATCACCCCCAGCACCGGGCCGAAGGACTCCTCGCTCATCACGCGCATATTGTGATGGACGTTGGTGAGCAGCTGCGGAGCCATATAGGCACTGCCGCGCTGATCCAGCGGAAAATCCCCGTCATCGATATGGGCCTGAGCGCCCTGCGCCACAGCTTCATCGATCTGATCGCGCACGAAATCTGCGGCACTGGCGCGCACGAGTGGGCCCAGTGTCGTCGACTGTTCGTCGGAACGGCCGAGGCGATATTCGCGAATCAGCGCCGCCGCACGCCGCACAAATTCATCAAACAGAGATTCATGAACGTAGGCCCGCTCGATGCCGCAGCAGGACTGGCCGGAATTGAAAAAGGCCCCATCCACAACTGAGGCTACGGCGTATTCGAGATCCGCATCCGCACGCACATAAGCAGGGTCTTTACCGCCAAGCTCCAGCCCGACAGAGAGAAAGCGCCCGGCCGCAGCACTTTCCACCGCCGCGCCACCGGCGACGGATCCGGTAAAGGCCACATGCTGCACGCCGCCATTGATGATGATCTGCTCCGCATCCCGGTGATCCAGGTGCAGATATTGGAAAATACCCTCGGGCAATCCCGCCTCGATAAACCCTTCGACCAATCGCTCGGCACATACTGGCGTCTGCGCCGAATGTTTGAGAATCACGCTGTTGCCAGCGAGCAGAGCAGGCACCACCGCATTGATGGCGGTGAGATAGGGGTAATTCCAGGGGGCAATAACAAAACTGGTGCCCAAGGGTTCCCTGCGAATAAAGCGGGTAAACCCCGGCTTTTCCGGCAGCGCAATATCCGCCAGTGGACTGCCGGTGCTCTCGGCCAGGTCGGCCATATAAAGCGCGCGTTCGGCGAGACCGTCGATTTCTCCTCCCGCGTATTGAATCGGCCGCCCCATCTGCCAGCTGATCTCGTCCGCCAGTTGCGCTTTTTTCTGTAGCAGGTTTTTTACCGCTACCCGCACCAGCGCCGCGCGTTCAGAAACCGGTACTTGTTTCCAATGTTGCTGCGCGCCCTCTGCGCGGCTGAGCGCATTCTGGATTTCGTATTCTGTGGCCAGTGGGCGCTCGACGTAGACACTGTTGTCGATGGGAGAAATACACTGGAGTTTTTGCATGAGTTTGCCTGGCTTCCTGCCTCAGTCGAACGAATTAAATAATCTCGAAGTAGCGCTGCAATTCCCAGTCACCGATATGCTTGCGGTATTCCCGCTCTTCCCATTCGCGACTGGCGGCGAAATGTTCTACAAAGGCGTCGCCAAACAGATCTCGCGCTGCCCCGGATTGCTTTAGCCTTTGCGCCGCATCCCACAGAGTGCGCGGTAGAGCCAATTCCTCGGGATGCTCAGCCTCGTAAGCATTCCCCTCCACGGCCTTACCCGGCTCCCAACCCTGCTCGATACCGTAAAGACCGGAGCCAAGCGCAACCGCCAGCGCGAGATAGGGATTGGCATCCGCAGCACCCAGTCGGTACTCCTGGCGCTGGGATTTGTCGCTACCGGGTATTACCCGCAGCGCTGCGGTGCGGTTTTCCACCCCCCAGGTGGCATCGGTGGGCGCCCAGAAACCGGGAATCATGCGGCGGTAACTGTTGATGGTGGGTGCGACCATACACAGCAATTCCGGCATCAACCGTTGCTGGCCGGCGAGAAAGTGCCGCTGGGTGTCACTCATGGAGTGTGGCTGGCCTTCGGCATAAAACGCCGAGGCATTGTCTTTTTTATTGCGCAGGGAAAGATGAATGTGCCCGCTCTGCCCGGGGTAGTCGTTGGACCACTTGGCCATAAAGGTCGCCATCAAACCGCGCCGTTCCGCCAGCACCTTGATAAAGGTTTTGAACAGCGCCGCCTTGTCACCGGCCGCTTCTGCGTTGTCGACGGTGATCGCGGCTTCCAGAACACCGGGGCCGGTTTCCGTATGCAGCCCCTCAATAGGGAAATCCATGTGCTCCGCGAAGGCCAGAATCTCGTGGTACAGATCCGCGTGTACGGAGTTGCGAATCATCGAGTAACCAAACCAGCCGGGGGTAAACGGCTTCAGGCCGCGATAGCCCTTGGCGCGGGCAGAATCCGGAGTCTCATTGAACACAAAGAACTCGTACTCCAGCGCCGCATAGGGCGCAAAGCCCAATTTTTCACAGCGCTCGATCACCCGCCGCAACAGTGCCCGCGGGCATACCGCCTCCGCCGCTCCCTCAAATTCCGCCAGGAACAGCAGCATGCCATCCTCAAACGGCACCTCGCGACATGTGTGGGGCAGGATCCGCACCGGCGCATCCGGGTACCCCGTGTGCCAGCCGGTGTAGCGGGCGTTGTCGTAGAGCTGGTCCTGGATATCCCAGCCCAGCACCACATCGCAGAAGGCAAAACCCTTGTCGAGGGCGGAGAAGAACTTCTCCCGGCTCATGTATTTGCCGCGCATCACCCCGTCGTTATCAAACAGGCCCACCTTTACATGGGTCAGATTGCGCGTCTCTACGATCCGCTTGGCCTCCTCCACCGTGCGCACATCGCGCGGGTTCAGCGCCCGGGGCATGCCATTGGCCGCGGGTGACGGGGAAGAGACAGAAGTGGTGAGAGATGCCGGCGAAGAAGGCGGCAGTTCGGTGGACTCGTCCATGAGATGCTCCGTTATTGTGGCCACACCACCACATTCAATCGATTGGAATGCGATGGGCAGAATCTTGCCTACAGGATAGTTCAAGCCCCGCACCCCGGAGCCTTGAACAAAATTTGAACGGCCACACTGACAACTATGTTCGCGACCGCTCAGGGTATATAATCCCGCCTCCAAATTTTCCGATCACACATTAGTCAGGACCAGCAATGAGCTTCGACAAGGTTTCCCCAGGCAAAGAACTGCCCAACGATATCAACGTAATCATCGAGATCCCGGCCAACCACGATCCGATCAAATACGAAGTCGACAAGGACGCAGACGCGGTATTCGTAGACCGTTTCGTAGCTACCCCCATGTTCTACCCGGCCAACTACGGCTACGTACCCCAGACCCTGTCTGAAGACGGCGACCCCCTGGACGTACTGGTTGTAGCCCCTTACCCGGTAATGGTTGGCTCCGTAATCCGCTCCCGCGTGATCGGCGTACTGAACATGACCGACGAGTCCGGTGTAGACGCCAAGCTGCTGGCGGTACCGCACACCAAGCTGACCAAGCTGTACGACCACGTCAACGAAATCGGCGACCTGCCGGAGCTGCTGATCAAGCAGATCGAGCACTACTTCGAAAACTACAAAGCCCTGGAAGCAGGCAAGTGGGTAAAAGTAGACGGCTGGGCCGACGCTGACGCCGCACGCGCTGAAGTCATGGCTTCCCGCGAGCGCTACCTGAAAGAAGAAGGCTGATATCCCACCCGGCAATCGCTACCGATACTCTTCGGTAACAGCAAGGTGAACGCTGCAGAATGAATATTCCGCAGCCCAAAAAGCGAGTCACGTTTGTGATTCGCTTTTTTATTGCACATCGAATATGTAAGCGCCTCAAACCAAGCCTTAACGCGCACGCACGCAAGAGCCTCCAACTCCCTGAACCGCCCCCATCTGCCGTTCCTATATATCTAAGCGCTACATCCCGATTTCAGAAGCCTATGGCTCGTGTGCACAGAATGGAACACGCTAAGTGCATGATTTATAACGAAATCACTACAACCAAAAGCGCCATTTGAAATCCAGAAACAAAAGCCCACGGCTTCTTTTGCTGATGCGTTCAATTATTGGTTTAATTGTAAACTAATGATTTCATTTGAAACTTCATAGCTTGAAAGCTTTTCACGCCAGGAAACACAAGCGAGAACAACAAACGCCTTAGGCGTATGAATAAAACTGTTAAGCGTCAAGGAAGAATTGTGGTCAAAAAAGAAGATTGGAAAGTTAAAAATTTACCAATCGAAAGAGAAGATTT